>CAWCJI010000001.1:0-723150 GCA_963795885.1 uncultured beta proteobacterium
ACCGAACGGGCGACGTTGGCCTGATGCAGAATGGCTCCATGAACTGCCCAATCTGCCATGACGAACGCTGGGTCTGCGAAGATCATCCCGACAAGCCATGGCAGCATGACCGCTGCAGTGGCGCTGGCTCCCCGTGTGTCTGCAATCCGCACGCTGAGGTTGTCTGGAAGGAAGTCTTCGCGACGAAAGAAGCGCCCGACGCGCCCCTTCAGTAGGCACCCAGCCTGACGCGGGCGTGCGGCCAGTCATTCGCGTCGCGGGAACGAGGCGCTCGTCGCCAAGCTCAGGTCCAGCCGTCAGAACGGCCACCCAACCCTCCTTAGTTCGCTGCTCGCGTAGTTGCTGCAGCGAACGGTGTTTGACGTCTTAGTCGGGCCTCCTAATTGAAGGGCAGCCCCGCGTCGCTATGGGTTGCCCGATCGATAGCCATCTCATCGGGCGTCATGTTGAAATATCGAATCCTCATACTTTCCAACGGAGCGGCAGTTTGCGGTCCCACACGAAGCGATCTTCAATAACCCTCTCCACAGTATTTAATAGGTGAAATTCGTAAAAGCCAAGACGACGCCGACGCGATACTCGGAATATGCATGAAGCGATCACAGCAAGTTTATTCCGGGCGAGCGGTTTGAGAGCCACATTCCTTCCTACGCCTTCAGCAACACTAGGGTAAATGAGTCCTTCGATCTCCTCTCTATTTCCTAGCACTTCCGTAGCGATCGCGCGCGTTTCGACATAGCCCTTTTGAACCGCTGTCGGATCACGAAGGATATCGGCAAGAAGGGCATCTAAGTGAAAAAGTCGGCATAAATCGACGGTCCGAAGAGCGGCTTCGGAGCATATTGAGCAAATATCGAGCCGTCTCTTGACCAGGATTCACGCTCATTGTTCCGGTACGAAACAATCGATATGCATCGCCAATTGTGGCTAGTCGCGTCTCTTCGCCTAATATATGCCGGAAAGCAATCGCCTGAACAAAGTCCCCCGGTTCGGCTCGGACTTCGTTAAGTGCGGTGAGCGGATTGGTAGAACAGTACAGTACGGGCTCGTTGGCCTCGTTTAGCCTTCCAATAGGTGTCTTATCGGGAGGTGGATAGCTCAAATCGTCGACAGTCTGCCACCCTAGTGCCGTCTCGCATTTTCGACAACGCCAGAATGTCAACCCTCGTGTGAGCCCAATGCTAATCAGCGTGTGTTTTTCGAATGCTCTTGCGATGACGGGTTGAGCTTGCTCGCGTGTCTCACACTGAGCCAAAGCGTCGAACAAACTATCGCACTCGTCGTACGTCAGGTCCTTGAGATCGAGCACGCCTGCATTCCTGAAGGAGGTCGCGGATGGGTCAGCGTGCTGATCGCGAGAAGCTGGACGGGTCGATTCAGGAGCGTCAGTCTGCGGCGCGCCAGTGGTCAGGGATGC
Source organism: uncultured beta proteobacterium (assembly GCA_963795885.1). GTDB lineage: Bacteria > Pseudomonadota > Gammaproteobacteria > Burkholderiales > Burkholderiaceae_D > CAHJXF01. The sequence goes on from CAWCJI010000001.1 coordinate 1,418, forward strand.
TCTTGTCGTTAGATTGCGCACGCGAGCGATAAGGGGCTTATGGCCTAACTTCTTGGCCTCGTCGATCGCTTCCTCCTGCTGTCGAAAGGGCCCTTCAGTAGGCGAGCCATCTGCGAATTCGATCTGGTACTTCCCATCGCTGACGGGTTCGACAAAGACGTTTGCCATGATGGGTAACCCCGGTTAAGGTCAGCGGCTCTAGGCGCCACTTTGATGTCTCGGAAGTGGTCGCATGTTTGCGCTCGAAGATGTCGATTTGCAGGATGAGCGTCTGAACCGCATCGAGCTCAACCAGGTGTGCGGTATGGACGACAGCGAGACTGTGCTCGTCCCGATGATCCATAACCAGCCGCATCGCCGCAGCGTCGACAGCTGCAGCCACCTGGACGCTTCGTGCAGCGTTTAAGACGTGCGCAAGGTCGGAACGGAGCTTGTCGTCCATCGGCGTAATCACCGCTCCGCAGCACGCGGCGTGCCGCAATTAAGGACGAGACCATGACCTAGACCGGGCGTACGACGAACGCATCAGCGTCCGGATGCGTCCCAACGAGCGCCAGTGCACTTGGACCGCCGTCAAGCCAAGCGTCGTACTGCGATGGCAGCAGGACCATCGGCGCGCGGTCGTGGACCGTGCCGAGGAACTCGTTCGGCGGCACCGTGCACATCGTGTAGACCGGCAACTTCTGTCCGGTCTTCGGGTCGGTGTTCACGTCGTAGAGACCGGCCGCCATGAACACCGGCTCGCTCGGCATCGAGACGCGCACTCGCTGCTTGCCGGCGCCGGTCTCGGGCCACTCGTCCCAGCTCGACATCGGGATCAGGCAGCGGCGTTCCGCGAACGACCACTTCCACATGAAGCTCGACGTGAGCTTCTCGGACATGGCGTTGATCACCGGCTTCGCGAGCTTCTTCGGCTTGCCCGTCGCCTTGTCGATCGTCTTCCCGTCGACCAGCTTGATGAAGCCCCAGCGGCGCAGCTCGGGGATCAACTGGCCGCTGTCGTCCCGACGGATGATCGGCAGGCGATCGGTCGGGCGCGCTTCTGGGCTGCCGACCTTGAACGAGACGTCCCACTCGGCGCGGTTGATGTCCATCCACTGGACGTACTCGGTCCACAGCTCGTGGAGTTCGTAGCGGCCGCACATTCAGGACCAAGTGATATGCAAGTGATAGTAAGAAGGCCAAAACAAACAAGATAAGTAGCCAAAACAGGCCCATTAGGAAGGGCGCCAGGAGTGCAAGCCAAGTACCCCTGCTGGTAGCAAGGCTGTCCCCGCCACCAGTAGCTGGCAAGTAATCCGTCGCGCCTAGCAGCAAACTAACCGCGGGCGACAAATGACCATCAGGATTTTCTAAGCCGATGTGCCACTTATCCCGCACTCGGCGAATTGCGCGGTTTGCAGCTTCTAATCGACCAACTTGCTATAAATCCGATTCGATACCCACAAAGCATAGGGCATATAAGAAAGCGTTATATTCGGCTTCAGTGCGTTCGAATGCCTTCACGGTTGCCGATTCGGCTGTTGATTGAGCAAGAGTCGCCGTTCCGGTAGGGGATGCGGGAGTCTCCGGAGGCGAAGGGTAAGCAACTCGCGATGCGACCTCGTACTTCTTCTGATAGGTAAATCCAAACGTAGCAATTACGAAGGATTGGATCATCGCGTGCGCCGTCGTGCGATGGTGGATCAGGTCGTCTTCGTGCTTGATGTAGTCGCGGTAAAGAGAATAAACTTCTTCGCCGGCATGTTCCTTTCGAATGCTTCGCGCTCTGGCATGTGGTCTCCTATAGATGGTTAAGGCGGCCCCTTGGGTAATACACCGATTGGCGGCGCGCGGTACGCTTCATTAATTACGCGCCACGCCTGCACCGGTCCGCGCATCTCCGGCTCCCGAAAGCGCGGCGTCGTCCACACGACGTTGCAAACCCGATCCACGGCCCGCTGGTAGGGCACAACTGACCAACAGCCACAGCCGCTCACCGAGACGTCGACTCTACGCCGCTGCAGACGGCCAAGAAGTGCTCTTCCTTTCTCGTTGCCCGGGTTCGACCGGAAGCAGGCGAGCACGTCGAGCCGGGCGCCGAGCACACTTTCAAAGCCGCGGACGACGTGCTGGGGCGGCGTCCATGGTTCGTCGATCGTGGCTGCCGAACACCGGCGTCAAGTTGAGTGAAAGACCCGTCGAATCGCCGTGCTGGAAGTCATCGCTGCATCCAAGAGACCGGTCGGCGAGTTCCGCGCAGACGAGCGCAACGCGCCGGGCAAACTCGTGCTCGGTCTCGGCGTTGGCCTTGAGCTCGACGACTAGAGCATCGAGCGTGACTTCCGGGTCGTCATTCGACATTTCGTTTCCACTGGGCCTCAGCGCAGACCTACATCTGCGCTGAATCGTCGGACACCGCCATCCCAGGGCAAGTAATAAATTCGAGGTGCTCGACCTTTGGTGAGGGCCACATGAAGGAAGGCATCTACAGCGTGCACCTCAGCGCCGACAGCTACGACGGCGACGCGTTGCTCAGCCTGGAGGGACGACGAGGAGAGGGTCGCGACGGAGTCTGGCAGATCGCGCTCAACTTCAACGACTTCGGCGCCCGATGCGGCGCCAACGCAGTCATCGATATGCCGCCTGACGTCGTTCACAACTCTAGAATCCCGGCCCACTATTCGGTTGAACTGAACGGCTCGAGCGACGAGGAGTCGTTCTCCCTGATAGGGATCGGCCCGCTCGGACTCATCGTCGAGTTGAAGGGACGGCGGACCGATGGATGAAGCTGCTACGGGGCGCGGGGCCATAGCCGCCGGCACCGGCAACGCCACGAAAAGTGTAGCGGACGTCCTCTTGGCCCCGGCCCAAGCGTCAGCAGAATCGTTCCACGTCCTTGCCGCGATGCGCCGACATCGCGCCTTCACCAATTTAGCCACGGCTGATGTGACGGCCGCACTCCTCGGATCCTTCGCGCTGCTGAGCCGGTAAGAGCGTTTACGCTTCACGCCGACTTTAGGGCGACAAACACCCCAGTGTCGCCATCGGAACCGGGGCCGGGCGGTGCGCACCACCTGCCAGTGGCCGGTCTGTTCGCCATTGATGGGACTGGTCCATAGTGCCTAGGAGCGCGTCTCGGCCGCATGTGTCAGTGCGGAATTTGCGCGATTGTTCGCAGGATCGCGATAACGACAGTGAATAGCCCAACCATGACGGCCAACCATACGAGGATGGCGACCAAGATAGCCACCCGCTTAGAGTCTTGTTCGGCAACTAAGGCGTCCGCGAAGACGCGGAGGTTAGCAATACATGCGACCACGGTAGCGGCAGCAGTCGTGACAGCATAGGTCGTCAACAACCAATTACTGGGATCGAATCGCAATTCGAGGTGGCTTATCAAGTACGCGGCCACGGAGCCAAGTAGCACTTGGGGCGTTAGGTTGCGAAGAAATTCGAGATACGCTTTCATCCATCCCGGCTGAACATCCTTCGTCCCCATTCCGTCGCTTCCTTCTAAGAGGTTGCACGCCCGTTCGAATCTATGCGCCTCATTTGCGCTCATTGTGGAGGTGAACGGCTGCTGAATCGGAACACTAAGCTGTCCGCAACCCGTTGGCGGTCAGCACGCCGATAGGCACGCCGCGCTGCGCCTCCGACATAACTCGCCACTGCTGCACCGGCCCGCAGACCTCCGGCCGCCGGAACCGTGGTGTCACCCACACGACGTTGCAGACGGACGGCGGCCGTTCCTCGTCCATGCGTTGGACCCTCTTCGCCAGTCCGTGCGCGTACCGCTCGAGATGGTCGTTCTTGGCCTTCAGGGCGCGATTCTCGGCCCGCAGAGCGAAGGCGTCCTGCTCGGCCAGGTCGGCGCGTGCAGCGCGATCAACAGCGCGCTGGTAGCGGCATACGAGCTGCACGAGCAGCCACAGTCGCTCGCGAGGTGACGTCGGCTCTTCTTCGCCGACACAGACGCGCAGGAAGTGCGCTTCCTTGTCGTTCGCGGGTTCGAGCGATGGCACGCGAGCTCGTCGAGCCGGGCGCCGTAGCGCGTGATGAAGGCTCGCTCGTCGCGGGTGAAGTAGCGCCGGCGCAGCTTTTCGTCGAGCGACCACCAGGCGGACCACACCGAGCGCGACTTGTACTCGTCGACGGCGTGCTGCGTATCGGCCGAGAGGCGCTTCAGCGTATATCGGGACGGGTTATGGCCCATCTGTCACCTGCGGCCCGTCGCTCTCGCTAAGGCTACGAACCCGTTGAGATAGAAAGCGATGGCGAAGGCGGCCAATCAGCGGAATGAGGAACGGCCGCGCAGGCCGTGCTGCAATCATCAGCCGACGCAAGGGTAGCAGGGCGCGAAAGACGAGCGCTGACGCTCAGCACGGTCCCGAACGGACTAGATTTCAAGGAGGCGACTCCGGCTTCAGGCACGGCCACTTGGCGTGCAGCGCTGCCATGATCGCGCCAGACGTACTGGTTCCATTCTTGAGCACTTCAGGGCGGGCCGCAAGCCACTGATAAACCACGCCGGCCACAACCACGCGGTCGGTATCTGGCGGAACGCAGTATGCCGCCACCGTGCCCTTCATCGCATCGTAAATGTCGCCCGCAGCTTGTTCTTGGGCATCAACGACTCCTTGCACGTAGCCGATAGCATAAAGGCTCTCCGCATCGCGCTGTAGGGGCGGCTTCGTCGATTGCAGGTTCATATAGCCGAACAGTTGTTCAGTCGAGAGTGGCGCACTGTGCGCAGACGCGGTGGCGGCGAAAAGCAGACTAAGTAGCTTCTTCATCATGAGCCAATACTCTCTCGCTGCGTCTGCCGGCAGGCGCTTCAGGGTGTAGCGGGAGGGGTTGTGGCCCATCGCCGAGGTCAAATCTGCAGAGCCTTAACGACAGACCAGACCAGCAGGACACTGCTCGCCACTACGCTGCCTTGCTTTAGCCAGAAAAGCACTGTCCTGCCTACGTATAGGGCGCTGCCGTAGTCGTAGAGCACAGGTGCCTCCTCGGACGTCTCGTCGTCGTCCGCCTCGGCGCGCCGCAAGGCGGCGCTGCTGTTGAAAAACGAAACGACGTATTGGAGGTAGTCGAAGCCCATCGCCCCGAGTGAAAGAAGCGCCGCCCACAGAAGGACATCGGTGTCCGGCTTGGAGGGGAGAATCGGCGCCTTCTCCCCTCCGCTAAGAAAGAGCCAGACGAAGGCCAGGATGCCGAGCGAGATCTGACGAACTTGCTCGCTGATCCGGTTAGAAACGAAATCAAGATCCTCCCGGATTGTTTTCGAAGCATCCGGTGGCGATAGTGGTGGAGGCGCCTCGCTCGTCACAGGCGGGGTCCAGGCCAATTTCCGCCGTCCTTCTTCTGTGCAGGCGCCTTCTTCCGACTTTCTTCGCAGGCGCCTTCTTCGCGACCTTCTTCGCAGCAGCCTTCTTCGCAGTAGCCATCATTCCCCCGGCGGTTGACCAACGGAGCAAGGATGCCGCACACCCCTCGTCAAGGGAAGCAACGGGGGGGGGGGGACAAACCGGGGTAGAAAGCTGGCGGCCAGCCCGCATATTCCCGCAAAAACAGGCCCTTCGGTGCAAAGCGCGATACCGGTCTCGGGTACCACCTATGCGGGTCGTAAGTCGACAACTTGAACTAGAGGCGTTAGATGAAAGCGAATGAATTGCGGTCAGATATCGCCGGCTTCTATCAAATCACCGCCGAACACATCTCTAGCAGCCTTGACCTGGAAGAGCTTATGGGTGTCATGTATCAAGGTCAGAAGAGAGACCAACACATCGTGCACTCAGCACTGCCGACACTGCTAAGTGCTGATAATCAGAAACACACGTTCGTGATACTGAATGCAGTCGTTTATTTCGACAGCATTGGAGACACAAAGACGGCTTCACAACTCTGCTCGCAAGGATTGGAACGATCGGCGCGTGGCAGTGTGGACATACAGCGAAAGGCGCACAACGTCGCCGGAATACTCTGCCTGCACCTCTGCAATTTTGGGAAGGCATTGTGGCATTTTGAGCAAGCCTTACGGCTTGCATCGACTATGAGCAGCGAAGTAGCGCGCTTCGCAATACTATCGAACGTCGTCTCGACGTTTATAAATATGGGACTTTTAGAGGAAGCACGAAAGCTCGTCATAAAGCTTCAATCCATCGAAGATAGCTCTTCTTCGATGAAAGTGTTACAGCTTCAGAACTCTCTTAACGGCGGAACAATCGCAGGCCTTGTAGGCGATGATTTGCTATTGCGGAAATCGTTCTACATTTCGCGGGCAAAAATTGCTGAGTTAGGATCCAACGTATCTAGTTTAAGTACCGCGCATTTTTGCGCGCAGCATGTAAGGTTCTTGTTGAGAACTGGCGATCCGGACATAGCCTATCGTCAGGCAAGCGCCTACATTGAGCACAGGGATGACAAAGAAAACACAAGGACTGATGTAGTCTTGTTCTCTGCGAGGGCCGAGTGCGCGTTGGTCGCCTCGACAGCCAGCAGGCTAGCCGAATCTAAGAGAGACTTAATAGCGCTGCATGCCCGCGCCGAAGCGTACAGCGATCAGGAGGACTTACTGCGACTCATCGTCGCCATTCTGGCAAGCGAGAAAAGCGAAGTGAGTCAGAAGTTGGCGTCCCAATACTCAGAACTATTTAGTGATTTGATCGTAAATGTTAAGCACAGGCAGTTCTTCGAAGGTGTTACGCGCGCTGCAACAAGTAATCCTACTGATTGTCCGCCAGTCTTGCGGGAGCCGACTTACCGTCTGCCGACGTACATCCTTGATATGGTTGATATACGAAGAGAGTCGTCAACCGTGACTCGGGACCAGCACTCGCCAACTTGGAAGGCGTCGGATTTCGGGCCTCTCGAAACGAGAGAGCTAGAAGCTTCGTTACGTACGTCCGCTTACTCAGTTGCTGAGGACTGGGCTGTGGCAGCAGACTACTTTATGGACCGGAGGGAGGGCCATTGCTTTAAGGTTGCGCGGCTCGTGGGCCTTGTTCTTGGAGAATTAGGCTTTTCAAAGTGCGACGCGCTGCGTGCAGAGTTGGCAAGTCGACTACATGACATAGGGAAGATTGCGCTCGACGGAACGATTCAGAGAGACGTAAGAGCGGGCAAGCTAGACGAGCATGTCCTTCGTGACCACACGGTAGTCGGTGCCGCCCTCCTAGCGCAATCTGACGATCCTGTGTTGCAACGAGCAAGGGAGATAGCGCTACATCATCATGAGTGGTGGAATGGGTGTGGATACCCAGATGGCCTTAGCGGGCAAGACATACCAATTGAGGCACGCGTCTGCTGCGTGGTCGACGCCTTTCTGGAATTAGCTGCAACCGCTGCACCGCACCGCGAGTGGTCGCCCGAAGTTGTGTTTCTGCAACTAAACGCGATGGCAGGAGTTCAATTCGATCCATTGGTAGTGAACGCGTTGCAGAAACTTTATATGGATTCATCCGAAACGATACTACAATTGTTGCGCGATGAAGTATCTGGTATTGAGAGCAACTCGCTTAAGAGGGCAAAGGACAGGATGCTTAGTGTTGTTGAGCAAGTCGTTTATTAGCGACTTAATCGAAAGGACTGGCGTGAACGTTGAAAAAGCTGAACTCTTAGAGTCGCTGCGAACTGTGTCATCAGTCGTACTGTTCCGAGGTTGGATACGCAACGAGTTGCGTAGATGCTTACCGCACTCGTCGTTCTTGGCTACGTTTGGCAGGCTGTATGGATCGGGAAGTGTGCCAACTCATCGAATTGAAGTTAACTTTCCGCTAAGCATCATTGAAGATCTGAAGAGCAGCTCTGGGGCGCTCGACGATCCTCTATTGTTTGGATGGTTCAAAACAGAGAAGCTTAGGCATGTTAATGTAGGTAGTTTGACTAGTCCTCATGATGCGCAGTGGCGTACGGCGATCGAGGGCTATGGCTTTCGAAGCATGCTGATTCACGGAGTATTAGACCATGCTCGACGTCGATTTGCCACATTTCAGATCGCAAATCCTTATGCAGGCGCTTCTGTTGAGGTCGCGCGACTTGTCAACGATTTAGTTGGAGTCATGAGCATGGTTGGTTGGTCGATAATAGATGCGCGTCCTGTTGCTGGTGGTCGCTTGGTTGGCCATCCGACGCTGGGCCTGACGCCGACTGAGCTGCATATTGTCGAACTTCTCGCACAAGGGTTATCGAATAAGGAGATTGCGCGGCGTCGAGGCGTTTCGGACTCGACGGTCAAAACGCAGGTGCAACGGACGGGGGCAAAGATTGGTGCGACGCGCCGTGCGGAGATCGTCGCTTTAGCAATGCCGATGCTTAGGCTATTGCCGCCACAATCGGTAATAGATTACGATGACTACATTTAAAAGCCAGTTGATTAATGAAAGTCGCGACTCGGGGTCGCCAATCTCCCAATCAATCTCGACTGATCAAAAAACCGCCTTGCAACCACATGTCGTACGTCCCCCTGCCGCTGCCACACGCCCACTGTCGTTAGCAGCCTCGCAGCCAGCATCGTCCGCCGCTGCTCGGCGATCACGTGGTTCCACACGATCACGTTGATCACGCCCGTCTCGTCTTCCAGCGTGATGAAGATCGTTCCCTTCGCCGTTCCCGGGCGTTGCCGCACCGTCACGATGCCGGTCGTGCGGACGTAGCTGCCGTTCGGGAGGTCGTGCAGTTCGCGGGCGCTCAAGAGACCCATCTTCTTCAATCGCGGTCGTAGCAGCGCCAGCGGGTGGCGCCGCAGCGTGAAGCCGGTCGCCGCATAGTCGTCGACGATCTCCTGGCCTTCGGTCGCGAGCGGGAGCTCGACTCGCGATTCGTCGATTGCCGTCGTCTGCATCAGGTCGCTGTTCCAACCGGTGCGGCGCCGCTTGCCAGCGGGCGATGCGGCGGTGGCCGGCGATCGTCGTCAGCGCATCAGCGGCGGCCAACGCGTCGAGCTCGAGCGCCGATAGCGCCGCCCGTCGGCCGAGGTCGTCGATGCTGGCAAATGGTTTTTGTCTGCGCGCGGCGACGACCCGTTGCGCGGCGTCCAGATTGAAACCGCCCACGCGATTCAGGCCCAGACGAACCGCGGGTTGCCGCGGTTTGGTGTTCCCCGATTCCTCGCATGATTGCCGACGCTTGGGCTCGTCGGGTTCGCTGGATCGTCGGGCCGATCGGGCAGCGGTCATGCCCGTTCCCGAGACCGGACTCGAACCGGCCGAGAATGAACCGTCTGACCGTTCGATCGACGGGACCGAATCGGCCGCCAGCCCGATCGATGCGATCGGATCCGAGTGCTCGCCATTCCGCGCGCGCGCTCCCTCCCCTTACGCCGAGTCGGCTCATCGACCGAATCCGGAAGGCGTCCTGCCGACCGGACTTCGTCTGTCGCGTCCTCCAGCACCGCATCCCACGCGCTGACCGTCACGTCGATCGGTCGCACCTCGACGCCGTGCCGCTTCGCATCCTGGATCAGCTGCGACGGCGAATAGAAGCCGAGCGGCTGGCTGTTCAGCATCGCGGCGAGGAACGCCGCCGGCTCGTGGCACTTGATCCAGCACGAGATGTAGACGAGGAACGCGAAGCTCGCCGCGTGCGATTCGGGGAAGCCGTATTCGCCGAAGCCTTCGACCTGCTTGAAGATGCGCTCGGCGTAGTCGCGCTCGTAGCCGTTCCTTGACCATCCCTTCGACGATGCGCTCCTGGAACGGGCCGAGGCCGCCCTTGCGCTTCCACGCGGCCATCGCGCGGCGCAGCTGGTCGGCCTCGCCGGCCGTGAAGTCGGCCGCCAGCATCATCAGCTGCATCACCTGCTCCTGGAAGATCGGCACGCCGAGCGTGCGTTCGAGCGCCTTCTTCACGGCCGGCTTCGGATATCCGGATCTGCCCTGCCGTGGCGCACGTCCTCGCGCGCCTTCAGGTACGGATGGACCATGCCGCCCTGGATCGGCCCCGGCCGCACGATCGCCACCTCGACGACGAGGTCGTAGAAGCGTTCGCGGCAGCAGGCGCGGCAGCATGCTCATCTGCGCGCGGCTCTCGATCTGGAAGACGCCGACGGTGTCGGCCTTGCAGATCATGTCGTACGTCTCGGCGTCTTCCTTCGGCACGTCGATCATCCGGAACGGCCGACCGTAGCGCTGGCTGCAGAGATCGAGCGCGCGCCGCACCGCCGACAGCATGCCGAGCGCGAGCACGTCGACCTTCAGCAGCCCGAGCTCCTCGAGGTCGTCCTTGTCCCACTGGATCACCGAGCGGAACGTGGGGAACAGGGTCGGCGCGTCCGAGGAGCTGCTCGACGACCGTCGAGCGGCGGTCGCGGGTTCGGCCGTCATGCGCGAGGTCATGGACCGACGAACTCGCAGCCGATCTCGTCGCGGCATCGCGTCATCGTGATCCGTTCGACCGATTCGTCCGCATCCGATTCGCTCGCCGGCGATCGCCGAACCGCGTCCGCATCGGGCCCGCTGCTGCCGATCGTTCGCCCGGCTGCGCCGTTCGCATCGCAGTTCCACGACGCCGGGTTCCCGCCTTCGCGAGAACGGCGAACGATCTGAACGGCGATGTTCCCTCGAGCGCGATCGGCTCGATCGTCGCGAACGGGTCCGGCCCGACGGCCGTGTGCTCACCAGTCCCGTCGATTTCCGACTCGATCGCGACGTGGCCCGCATACACCGCACGCCGCCCCAGCTCGTCGTCCCAGTCCTTCGGCCGCTCCATCGCGGCGTTCTCGATCGGCACCATCCGCGACAGCTTGTCGCGCGCTGATGACGAAGCCGCCGACGTGCTGCGACAGGTGCCGCGGGAAGCTGCGCAGCGTCGCCGTCAGCTCGATCAGCTTGTGCACGACCGGGCTGTCGGGGTCGAAGCCGTTCTCCTCGAGCCGCTCGCGCGCCTCTTCGCCGCCTTCCCACCACGCATGCGACGCCGACAGCCGGTCGACGCGTTCGGGATCGAGGCCGAGCGCCTTGCCGACGTCGCGGATCGACGAGCGCGTGCGATACGCGATCACGGTCGCGGCCAGCGCGGTGCGATGGCGGCCGTACTTGTCGTAGATGTACTGGATCACCTCCTCGCGACGCTGGTGCTCGAAGTCGACGTCGATGTCGGGCGGCTCGTTGCGCTCCTTCGTCAGGAAGCGTTCGAACAGCGTCTCCTGCAGCGCCGGATTCGACCTCGGTGATGCCGAGGCAGAAGCACACCGCCGAGTTCGCCGCCGAGCCGCGACCCTGGCAGAGGATGCCGACGCTGCGCGCATACGCACGATGTCGTGGACCGTCAGGAAGAACGCCTCGTAGCGCAGCTCCGCGATCAGCACGAGCTCGTGCTCGATCTGCTGCCGGACCTTGTCGGGCGTGCCCTGCGGGATAGCGCGTGACGAGCCCTTCCTCGGTCAGATGGCGCAGCTAGCTGGTCTGCGTCTGCGCCGTCGGGCACGATCTCGCGCGGATATTCGTAGCCGAGCTCGCGTCAGCGAGAAGTGGCATTGATTCGCGATCGTGACCGACGCTTCGAGCGCGCCGCATCGAACAGCATCGACAGCCGCCAGCGCGACCGCAGATGCCGCTCGGCGTTCGGCGCGAGCGCGTCGCCGCATTCGCCGACCGGCCGGCCGAGACGGATCGCCGTCATCGTGTCCTGCAGCGGCTTCCGCGACCGCGCGTGCATCTGCACGTCGCCGGTCGCGACGCACGGCAGGCCCGTCCGCTCGCCGAGCGCGAGCATCCGCTTGATGACGAGCCTGTCGTCCATTCGATGCGTGCGCTGGACCGCGATCCACGCGCGACGCGGGTCGAACGTCTCGTCGTCGGCAGGCGTTCGTTCGCGCAGGCCGAACGTCGATGCGAACCACGCGCGCGTCGGCCTCGAGCGCGTCGTCGCTCGCATCGCGCGACGGGATCCACAGCGCGATGCAGTCGGGCAGGCCGGCCAGGTGATCGATCGTGCCGGCCGCCTCGGGGATCCGGTCGGACGGCTGCGCGCTGCCGTCGAAGTCGGCACGCGTCAGTCGATACGTGCCTTTCTCGCAGCGCATGCGGCCGAGCGTGATCAGCTCGGAGAGGTTGCCGTACCCCTCGCGATTGAGCGCGATGACGACCAGCTGCAGCCCGTCGTCGAGCACGAAGCTGCTGCCGATCAGCAGCTTCAGGCCGTGTCTGCTTCGCCTCGCGCGTGCGCGCGGACGACGCCGGCCAGCGAGCACTCGTCGGTGATCGCGAGCGCCGCATAGCCGAGCTCGACCGCGCGCAGCACCAGCTCCTCGGGATGCGACGCGCCCTTCAGGAAACTGAAGTTCGACACGCAGTGGAGCTCGGCGTAGCGGGGGAGGGCGATGGTCATGAGAACCCCTCCGAGCGGGCCTTGGACCGGATGAAGTTGGGTGCGAGATCACACCCGCCGTCATGAGTCGGTCGCTCCACGGGGTTCTGCCTTTGCGGGCACGCCGAGGAAACAGGTGATGACGCTTCCGCTGCATGGTCCCGATGAACGCCGGACCTGAAGGCTTCGACCGATGCGCGGCACGGACTTGGGCCCCGGCCTTCGCCGGGGCGACAGGTCATCAAAGCGCCCTGTTGCGTCGACCTGCGTTCTAACGCGCCTTCGGCACCCATCGTCCTCGCGATGCCGGCGAAGGGGGTGCCTCGGTCCACCTCGAATCCGATCGGTCTCGATCGAGCCGCACGACCTCCAGCGTATCGATCCGCCTCGCCATCAACCGATAGACGTCGGGATCGAACAGTCGCTGCTGGACCGCGAGCGCGCGGGCTTCGTCGAGGGTCGATGCCATCCCGAGGTAGGCCCAGCGATCGAGCACGTGGAAGCTGCGGCCTTCGCGGAATGCGATCGCGCCGTCGAACAGCCACGGCCGGATCGCCAGCGACGCGAGCGCGTCCCGCAGCCGACGCGTGTGCTCGGCCACGGTCTCGCGGCCGACGCAGGCGCCGCGACAACGCTTGACCTGATGCGCGAAGCACGGCTTGCCGGGCAGCGCCTTGTCGAGCTTCAACAGCGCCGGACACAGTCCGTGCGCGTCGGCGATCGCACGCAGCGTCACGCCGGCCTGGCGCGGCGTCGCGAACGGGCCGTAGAGGTCCGGGTCCTGCGCGAAGAAGAGGTCGTCGGGCCGCGCGAGCGCGAGTCGCCAGCCGGGCCGACCGCCGCGCCGGCCCGGATCGACGACGAGCCGCCACGCACAGACGTCGTCGCTCTTCCGCAGCTGCCGGTTGTAGGCCGGCATCAGCCGCTTGACGAGCGTCGCTTCGGTCAGCAGCGCGCCGAGGTCGTGCTGCGTGCCGCCGCCGGTCTCGATCCATTCGAGCCGCGTCATCTGCTGCGAGATCTCCATCTCGCGCGCCGACAGATGGTCGCCGGTGAAATGCGCCATCACGCGTTGCCGCAGGTTCTTCGCCTTGCCGATGTACAGCGGCCGCGGTTCCTCGACTCGCGTCGCCTCGAGCCGCGTTCCATCGACCCGCATTCCATCGTCCCGGATGGCACCGTCCCGAACGGCATCGTCCGGCGTGCCGTGGAATAGATAGACGCCGGCCGTCTTCGGCAGCGTGTCGAGCACGTCGGGGTCGAGATGCCGCGGCAGGCTCGGCCGCGCGGTCAGCTGGTCGATCGCCTTCGTGATCTGCTCGGCGGGCAATGCATCGTGGAAGCGCTGCCACAGCTGCCACAACAAGCGGGCGTCGCCGAGCGCGCGATGACGCATGTCGACGACGAGCCGATGCCGTTCGATCAGCGTGTCGAGGTTGTGTCGCGAATAGCCGGGATAGAGCTTGCGCGACAGCCGGACCGTGCACAGCACCGGCGGTCGGAACGGATGGCCGAGGCGACGGAACGCGTTCTTCAGGAAGCCGTGGTCGAAGCGCGCGTTGTGCGCGATGAAGAGCCGGCCATCGAGCCTGGCGAGAATGTCCTCGGCCAGGTCCTCGAAGCGCGGCGCGTCGGCGACCATGGCATTCGTGATGCCGGTCAGCGTCTCGATGAACGGCGGGATCGGCGCATCGGGATTGACGAGCGTCGACCACTCGCGGATCGGCGGCAACGAGCGGCCGTCGGTGGAGGCGAGGTTCGTTGCGAGGCCGAGTCGGGCGAGTCGCGATGCCGGTCCGCGATCGTTGGGACGTCTCGTCGCCGAGCCACGATCGATCGGGTGTCCGGGTGCGAAGCCGCGATCGATCGGATGCCCGGGCGCCGACCCGGGATCGATCGGAAGCCCGGTTGCCGAACGGTTCGACGAACCGTGCGCCGCGATCGGCGCGCCGTGCGCGTCGATGCCGCCGGCGAGGTGGGCGATCGATCGATCCGATGCGTCCAAGGACGGGCCCGGACCGGACGGGCCGCGTGACGACCGATCGAACGAATGGTCGAACATCGACAGGTCGGACGTCGCCGAGCCGGTGGTCGGCAGGCCGGACATCGAAGGATCGGGCGACGAAAGACCGGTCGAATGGCCGGACATCGGGCGCCAGGACGACAGGCCATCGAGCGACCGATCGAACGACGGCAGACCCGACGACGACAGCGCGAGCGCATCGAGATCGACCTGGATGATGCCGACCTCGGTGATGCGGTCCTCGAACGGCGAGCCGCCGGTGGTTTCGAGGTCGACGAAGGCGAGGCGCATGAGGGGCGGGGCGTGAGGCGGTGTACGGGAACATCGTCATGATCCGATGCGTCGCGGCGATCGGCAAACGCCGAGGGCGGGACTCGATCGAATGGCGCGATTCGCGGAGCATCGGATGGCGCGACTCGCGAAGCTCGTGCGGCGATGGCTGTCGTTCGGACCGAAGCGTCTGCTGCGGCCGCTGTCCGGATGGCGAGACGATCGCCGCACCGTGCCGGCCACGCAGCAGCTCGCCGCGCCTTCGAGGCGGCCGGATCGAACGGAGACCCTCGGCTTCGCGTCGTTCATCGTCTCGCGGACGAACCGGTGATCGGCGGCTTCATCGCGATCAGGCGAACAGCCCCTGCAGGTACCACGTCGGTCGTTCATCGGCCGCGATCAGCCGCTCGCGATAGACCCACACGAGATGGCCGGCCGCGTTCTCGGCGATGAAATAGTCGCGCGTCACGGTCGCGTCGTCCCACCAGCCGGACTCGATCCGTTCCGGACCGGCCACGAGATCGAGCGGCAGCGATTCGTACCGCGGATGGTTGTTGCGGACTTCGAGCTCCATCGGCTCCGACAACAGCCACGCCGGCCGAGGGCCGCTCGAGCAACCCGGCGTCAGCGGACGATGCGGCACGCCGATGTCGGGATCGGCATCGAGCGTTGCTGCGGCCGGACGCGACTTCGCCGACTTCGTGCGCTTCGGAACAGCGCCGGTCGTGTTCGACGAGGGCGCCGACGTCCGCGGACGCGACTGTCGCGATGCACCTTGCATCAGCCGGGCTTCCAACAGGTCGCCGCTGACTTCGCGCCATGCGCGTTCGGGCCGATGGTCGGCCACGCGCTCGATCCGGGCCGTCGCCTCGGGGCCGAGCCGCGCGGTCAGCTTCTCGAGCAGCCGCGCGAGCGTCTCGGCGGCTTCCTCGCGTTCCGGGAACAGCGTGTGATGCGTCTCCCGTTCCTCGACGACGACCGGCGCTTCGAGCGCGAGCTCGAGCACCGGCGCCTTCAGCTCCAGTCGCGACAGTCGCTCGCGGACCAGCGTCAGCAACCGCGCGTGATCGCTCGACGGCGTCGCGAGCGCGATGTCGACCCGCGTCGGTTCGATCGCGTCGCGCGTCCAGCGATCGTGATGCAGGACCAGCGTGAAGCGCCGCACGGCCGCGCGGCGCGCGGCGAGCCAGCCGCTCAGTTGTCCGAGCAGCCGCTGGCTCGCGAAGACGAGGGCCTCGGCGCTTTCGACCCGCGCCATCAGCTCGATTCGCGCATCGAATCGCGTCGGCGCCTCGAACACGATCTGCGGATCGGGCTCGTCGCCGGCGGCACGTGCCAGCTCGTCGATCAATGCGGGTCCGAAGCGACGCGCGAGGCCCTTCGACGGCAACCGTCGCAGGTCCGCGAGCGTGAACAGGCCGATGCCGCGCATCCGTCGCGCCGACGGCCCGAGCGATTCGAGATGAGCGATCGGCAACGTGTCGAGCACGAGATCGAACGCGGTGCGGTCGGACGGGGGTCGTGGTCGCGGATGGCGGTGAGGAAGTCGGTGCGGGGGATGCGGTCGGAGTGGTGGGTCGTGAGTGCGGGTCTCGATTGCGGTTGCGGGGGCGGGTCGTGATGCCGGTGACGGTACGGTTGCAGAGGTCGGCGACGCGATCGACCTCGGCGGTTGCGACGACATCGACATCGGTGCGAGGCCATCGTCCGCGAGAACGCATGGACTCGACGTCGCGACCGGTGCCGACATCGGCACGAGCGTCGGTCTCGGCATCGTCACGGTGTCGTCGAACGCCGCCGGGTTCCCGCCTTCGCGGGAACGACGGGTTGCGGTGGGCGTCGGACTCGACGGCGATCCCGGCATCGATGCGGACAACACCATCGGCAACGGCGTTGACGTTGCCATCGGCATCTGCCTGGTCTCGTCGTTTCCGCGTGCACGGGGACCCGCCGTCGTTGTCGACGTGGGCATCGTTGTCGACGTGGGCATCTTGGGCGTCGTAGTCGACGTGGGCATCGTCGTCGAATCGGGACTCGTCGTGACGCCGGGATTCGCCGGCCTCCCGTCCGGACGTCGCCGCTTCGTCGACGTCCGCGATGGTCGCAGCGCGTCCTGCGCCGCCTCGAAACGCCGGCGTGCCTTCTCCTTCGCCAGCAGCCAGGCACCGTGCGGCGTCGGCGCCTCGGCCGCTGCGATCCGAAGGCCCTGGACTCGCATCGCGGCCGCGATGCTCTTCTTCAGCGCCTGTCGGCCGCCGAACAGACGAAGGCTGGCCGAGACCTCCATCACCAGGCCGGACGCACGCAGCGACACGGTCGGGGTGAAGCGCAACGCGGCCAGCGCCGCCTCGGTCAACGCGCGTCGCTCGTCCTCGATCTTGCGGGCGACCACGAGCAGGTCCGGCAACAGCGCGAGCGCCGTCGAGACCGACTGGCCGGCGAAGACGCCGCAGGCCTGCGCGGTGCGCGTCGTCGCTGCGATGAAACGCCGCGTGCCGTCGACGTCACTGACCGCCATCGCCGGTTCGATCCCGTCGGGCCAGCGGCGCAGCAGGCAGTCAAGCGCCAGCGTCGGACAGTAGAGGGCCAGCCAGAGCATGAGGAGCCGGCCAGGTGGACGACGGGACGCGGGATGCGACGACGGACGTGCGGGCCGTCGCGATACGCGTTGCCAGCCCTTCGACCGAGACCGTGGTGCGGGGCGAGCGGTGGGACGCCGGTCGCCAGGCGCTCGCTGCGGACGACGTCGACGGCGCCGCATCGGATGCGACCGATGCGGACAACGCCGACGATGCGATGGATGCTGCCATCGAGAGGGATGAGTTCGGCGACGCGGCGGATGCAGCCATCGCGGCCGTCGCTGCGGATGAAGACGACGACGCGATGGATGCGGTCATCGACGCAGACAGGGCCGGTGACGCACCGGATGGAGCCGTCGATGTGGACAGGGCCGTCGACGTGGACAGGGCCATCGACGCGGATGGAGCCATTGACGCGGACAAATCCGGCGACGAACGGGATGGAGCCGTCGATGCAGACTCGATCGACGATCCGGTGGATACGACCTTCGAGGCCTGCGCGGCGGACGGCGCGGTCGACGGCGCCCTGACTCGCGACGTCGCAGCAGCGACCGGTCGTGGCGACGACGTCTCTTCGTCGACCAGGCTGAAGGCCTTCATGCCGCGATGGACCTCGGGCAACAGCAGCGTCAGCGGCTGCGCGAGGACCGGCCCGCGACGCTTCAGCAGGCGGACCGATAACGTCCGGCGCGAGCCGTCGGACTTGCCGGTCGCGAGCGTCAGCCGCAACGGCGCCGGCGACGCATGGTATTGCGCGGCGAACGGTCGCATCAGGAACGTCAGCCCGCTGGCCGACGCCGCCGCGAGCTGCAACCGACGCAACGCGTCGTGGCGCGCGAGGGTCCGTTCTTCGGGCAGCCACGCGACCAGCGCGCCGAACGCCGAACTCTTCAGGCTTTGTTCCAGTGCCCACAACCGATCGGCCGGATGCGGCGTGCGGACGACCAGCACGTGCCGCATGTCGATGCCGAGCTGCTCCCAGCCGGTGGGGTCGGGGATGTGCGGCGGCCCGAGCAGGATGATCTCGCGACCCGCCTGGGTCAGCGACGCGAGCGTCGACGCCAGGAAGCGGATCTCGCCGACGCCCGATCGCGTCAGCAGCAGCTCGGTCAGGCAGCGCGACGGCCAGCCGCCGCCCGGCAGTTGCTCGTCGAGCACCCGAAAGCCGCTCGGCGTCGACGGCAGCGGCGACGCGGACATCGCGTCGCCGCGCCAGAAGCGACCGGCCAGCCCGGCCTCGCGCAACGCGGCTTCGGTGCGCTCGACCGTCGAGACGGTTGGCGTTTCGAGGTGGTCTGCGGCGTCGTACGCGGGGATGGCCGGCGACAGCGGCGACCGTCCCGGCGACCGGGCGGTCGATTGACGAGAAGGCGGCTTCGGTTCGGCTGTGCGATCGACCGGCCGCGTCGTGCGGTCAGTGGCGTCGGTCGCCGGCGGTCGAGACGAACGCCGCGCCATCGCGCGGCATGAACGACGGAGAAAAGAGGGGCAACGATGCCATGGGAGCCGAGGTCGGGAGAGGTCGGCGAGCGGCATCAACGCCGGGGACGCGTGTGGCCGACGCGCGGCGACGCGGTCTTGCGGAACAGGCCGACCATGACGCCGTGGATCTCGAGCCCGTGCTCGGGTCGCATCGGCGCGAAGGCGCGATTGGCGGGCTCGAGATAGAAGCCGTGCTCGTCGCGCGCGAGCGTCTTCAGCGTGAATTCGCCGTCGACGTACGCGAGCACGACGTCGCCCGGCATCGCCGACAGCGTCTTCTGCACGACCACGAAGTCGCCGTCGCGGATGCCGGCGTCGATCATCGAGTCGCCGCGGACCTGGAACAGCTCGGTCTCGGACGGCTTGTCGATCAGGAACTTGTCGATCGCCCAGGATTCGCGCGCGCTCTCGTTCGCGGCCTGCGGCAGGCCGGCGCGGACGGTATCGGCGATGGTGCGCTCGAAGAAGCGTTCGCCGGGCTTGAGGCGCTTGCCGGCCGCTTCCTCGAGGAAGCCTTCTTCCTTCAGTCGCGCGACGACGCGATGCGTCCATGCGCGACCGGCGATGCCCCACAGCTTGCCGAGTTCGGTCAGCGACGGGATGACGCCGTTGGCGACGAAGTAATCCTGCAGGGCGCCGAGATGGCCGGACAGGTCGGAACGCGGACGAGGCATGATGCGCAGGGGCCGAAGCCGGTCGATGACGTGAAGGCGACGTCACCCGCTTCATCCGCGATGGCATCGAGACGAGAATCAACGAGAATCTCGTTGCCGATGCCGCGGACCGCTGGTGAACGATCGTTCACCAAACGATAGCATCGCGAATTTCGACCGTCAACGCCTTTTGCGCGTCGACCGCGCGCTGTCCTCAGTCGCGTCCGTGCATCAGCTTCTTCACCAGCGGCGTGATCGCCAGCAGCACGAGCCCGGCCCCGACCGACGACCCGACCAGGAACCAGTACAGCGGGATCTGCGTCGACTTCAGCATCTCCTCGAGCGACCGGCGAGATAGTTCGCGACCGCGTTCGCCGTGTACCAGAGACCCATCAGCATCGCGGCCAGCCGCGCCGGCGCGAGCTTCGTGACCATCGACAGCCCGATCGGCGACAGGAACAGCTCGCCGACCGTGTGGATCACGAAGACGAAGAACAGCCACTCGGGGCCGACCTTGCCGACCGCCTGCGAGCGCGCGTCGGCGATCGCGAGCACGATGAAGCCGAGGCCGAGGATGATCATCCCGAGTCCCATCTTCGCCGGCGTCGGGATCGCGAAGCGCGACGAGTCGAGCCGCGTCCACATCATCGACAGCAGCGGTCCGAGCGCGACGATCGCGAGCGGGTTGATCGCCTGGAAGTACGACGCCGGGCATCTCCCAGCCGAACACCATGCGGTCGGTCTGCTTGTCGGCGAACAGGCTCATCGTGCCGCCCGCCTGTTCGAAGCCCATCCAGAAGAACACGACGAACAGACCCATGATGCCGATCGCGACGATCCGCTGCCATTCCTCGCGGGTCAGCGGCTCGACGCCGGCCTTCGTGCCGCGCGTGCGACCGGCGAACCACAGCAACGTGCAGACGATGGCGACGGTCAGACAGCTGCCCGATGCCGCCGAGCGCCTGCCAGAACGGACCGACCACGCTCGACGCCGCGCGAGGACGAGATAGACGAGCGGGATCATCGCGACCGCGATCACCGCGATCTGCAGCCAGTCGGCGCGATCGAGCTTCGGCTTGCCGGGCGGCAGCCCCTGGCCCTCGAGCTTGTCCTGGCCGAGCGTGAACTGCAGCGAGCCCGCACAGCATGCCGACGCCCGCCGACGCGAAGCCGTAGTGCCAGCCGACCTTCTCGCCGAGCGTGCCGGCGACGAGCGGCGCGAGGAACGCGCCGAGGTTGACGCCCATGTAGAAGATGGTGAAGCCGCCGTCGCGACGCGGGTCGTGCTGCCGGTACAGCGTGCCGAGCAGCGTCGAGATGTTCGGCTTGAAGAAGCCGTTGCCGATGATCAGGAGGCCGAGCGCGAGATGCAGCAGCGGCTCGAACGCCATCGCGAAGTGACCGAAGCGCCATCGTCAGGCCGCCGATCAGGATCGCCTTGCGGCGGCCGAGGTAACGGTCGGCGAGATAGCCGCCGATGATCGGCGTCAGGTAGACGAGCGCCGGTGTACGTGCCGTACAGCGCGAGCGCGTCCTTGCGTTCGTAGTGCAGCGAGTTGACGAGATACAGCACCAGCAGCGCGCGCATCCCGTAGTAGCTGAACCGTTCCCACATCTCCGTGAGGAACAGCATGCGCAACGCGGGCGGATGACGGTCGGGGACGGCGGTCGCGCTGTCGGCGGGAAAGTCGGTCAGGACGGTCATGGGCGCGGTCGTGTCGGGGCGGCGTCGAAGCGCCGATTATGCAAGCAACGCCGGGGTCGGCCTCTCATCGAGCCGCATGCACTCGACGAGCGTTCGCAGGTCCGAGGACATCAGGAACCGGCGCGCCGGCCGCGCTCGGACGGGGTCGTGCGCAGCCACGGCTTCAGCACGCGACGCAGCGGCTCGCCGACGGCGGTACCCGACGGCGTCTCGAGCAGCTGACGGCGCTTCAGGTGCCGGATCGCCGACTGCACCGACGACTTCGACAGCCCGGTCTCGGTGGCGATCGTCTGCAGGCTCGCGGCGACCGTCCCGCGACGCTGCGCTGCCTTCGCCAGATGCAGGTAGACGATGAAGGCCGACGGCTTGCGGTCGTGGCCGACGAGGTCGGCCATCAGCACGTCGAGGATGTAGGCGTCGATCGCGATCGTCGTCATGTGGTCATGGTCAGCATCGACGCCGTAGTGTTCATGACTATAGCAGCCATTGCTACACGACCGGTTTCAGCGTCCTTATGATCGCCGGATCGCAATTCGAGGAATCGCTCCGATGATCACGCAGCTCAAGTTCGCCGGCATCCCGATCGCCGACGCCGATCGCGCATTGGCGTTCTGGACGAAGCAGATGGGATTCGAGGTCGCGACCGACCAGCCGATGGGCCCCGGTCGCCGCTGGATCGAGTTGCGCATCGCGCATGCGTCGACCCGCGTCGTGCTGTTCACGCCCGACGGTCACGAGGACCGGATCGGCTCGTTCTTCAACGGCTCGTTCGCGTGCGACGACGTCGAGGCGACGCACCGCCAGCTGTCGGCGCGCGGCGTCGAATTCATCGAGCCGCCGACGAAGCAGCCGTGGGGCACGTTCGCGAAGTTCCGGGATCCGGACGGCAACACGTTCGTGCTGTCGTCGGGTTGAGCGCAGACCAGGGCCGACGGTCGCAGCCGGTCAGCGCCGTTCGAGCCGGTAGATGCGCGTCGTGCCGTAGTTCTTCGCGAGCGCGATGTCGCCGACGTATTCGAAGACGTACGCGTTCGTCGGGCGTGCCGCGAGCGTCGCGATGAACGCCTCGCTCGCATAGACGAGACCGGGCGGCGTGATCGGTTCGATTCGCGCGGTCTTGGTGACGCTGGTGCCGAAGTGGCTGATTCGCCCGACGATCGGGTCGAAGTCGGAGAACACCGGTCCCGCATGCAGCGCGACGCGGATGTGGCTCGTCTCGGACAGTCCGGCGGTCGTCCAGTCGACCGCGTCGATCCGCTCGACGAGGCCGAGCGCGAAGGCTGCGCCGTCCTCGACGTCCTCGAACACGACGTAGAGCGCGTCGCCCCAGGTGTTGGCCTCCAGCGGCGGCCTCGCGGCGGCCGCGATCTGATCGGCGACGATGCCGAGGAAGCGCGAACGGAACCGCGGCGCCATCGCGTCGCGCAGGCTTCCGAAGCCCGCGATGTCGGCGAACAGCGTGACCTTGAGGCTGCGCGGCGGCCGGTCGATGACGGGCGGGGGAGCGACGATCGTCGAAGGCGCATGAGCATCGGCGCCGCCGGCTGCCGTGATGGCGTCGCTCGGCGCATCGAGCGCGATGACGTCGATCGATCGCCGGGCCTGCGTCCACCGCTCGCAGAAGCCTTTCGTGCCGCCGACGACGTCCGTTGAACGCGCGTCGAGGACGCACAGCAACGATGCGGTGGTCTGCAGCTGCGACGCGCGCAGGACCGCGAGGCCGCCGACCAGATGCTGCGCGTGCTCGAAGAGGACGTCGTCACCGAGGTGGCGCTCGTCGGTCGCCTGGATGACGCGGGCGGCCCGGGCGATCGCCCGATCGAAGCGAGCGACCCACGCGTCGCCGGCGAACGCGACGCTCGTCGCGACGAAGTCGTCGCGGTCGAACGGCAGCACGATGTTGACCTCGGCATCGAGCGCGAACGCCGCCTCGATGAACAGGAGATCGGCGCCGCAGGCGGCCGACGCGTACACCACGATCGATCGATGCAGCGCGGCGAGACGCGACCGCAAGCGGTCCGCGACGGACGCCTCGAGCGACGCCGGAAAGCGCGGAACGGGACGGCCCGCGGCATCGATCATGTGTCCCGCGAACGCGATCACCGCGGTCGCCGGAAGCACGGCGAGCACGTCGCGCGCGGCCGGGACCGCGCGTTCGAGGAGGACCAGCTGCCGTCGCATGGTCGCGATGGCGCCGAGGTCGTCCTGTGCCGCGTCGCGGGCCCGCTCGTAGCAGCGGCGTGCGCCGTCGACGTCGTCGAGCAGCAGCAGCGCCTCGCCCTTCGTCGCGTCGTCCCAGGCGGACGGAGGCTCGTCGTGCGACGCGAGCCGTGCGACGGTCTCGGACGCGAGCGACGTCGCGCTGGACGAGTCGCCGAGCAGCATCGACAGCGACGCGGCGTTGGCGGCGGGATAGGCCGCGCCGTCGACCGCATAGGCGGCCAGGTAGTCGTCGCGTGCGCGACGCGTCGCATCGTCGCCGGCCGGTCCGTCGACGCCGGTGCGATCGATGCGGTCCTTCCACAGGCGACCGCTCAGGCACAGGCTCTCGCGACGGATGGCCGGCGGTGCCGACGGGTCGTCGCGAATGCGGTCGAGGAGCCCGCGCGCTTCGCGAGTCGAGCCGCAGCGCGCGCAGGCGAGGGCGCCCCAGTAGATCAGCTCGGCGTCGTCCGCCGAGTCGACGATCGCCGCACGATAGGCGTCGCTCGCGGCCCACGGGGCGCCGCTTCTCAGCAGGGAACGGATGCGATCGAGGGCGGCGTTGCGATTCAATGGCGATCGTCGCGAGTCGGGGACGCGCCCCGACGCGACGATCAGGCCGCGGCCGCTCGCGAGGCGCGGCGACGCGTCGCGACGACACGCAGCGCCAAGCCGAGTCCGCCGAGGGCAAGCAGCGATGCTACATCGGGCTCGGGAACCGATGTCGTACTGCCGCTCGCCGCCGCGAGACAGGCCGCACTCGACGTGAACGACATCTGATGGCCGTCGGCGAAGCAGTATTCCGGGCCATTGCCGGAGAGGGTGGCGTTGGTGAAGATCGAATCGACGTTGTCTCCGAGCGTAAAGCCGACATCGACGTTCGTCGTCGCGAAGACACCGTAATTGAGCTGGAGGACGAAGGCCTCATCGCTCAGATAGAAGAACACGGCCTGGAACTGAGATCCCTGCGTGTCGCTGGCGCAGGTCGTGTCGCCGGTGCGGCATACGCCGTTCCAAAAGATCCGGAAGGCCTGGAGCGGCGAAGGACTGAGCGGGTCGTACACATAGTTGTCGAGGTAGCTACGATCGACCATGCCCGCGCCCTTCTCGTAGCTGCCTTGCGGGTTCCAGGGCAGCGTGGCCTTCGCGACGTTGATGGAGTCGGGCAGCAGATTCCCGAGGCTGTCGTAGAAGACCGCTTGACCGACGAAGTTCGGAGCGGCCTTGAGTCCGGTGATCGGACCGCTACCGAAGTCGAGCGCGAACGGAATCGCGGCGGGCGGCGTGAAGCCGAAGGCCGTCGTCGGATCGTTGAACCAGTTCTGGCCGTCGGACGCGTAGTTGTCGCCGAAGTCGGCCATCAGGCTGCGCTGCGCGAATGCGTGGCCCGAGGCGAGCAGCGACGTCACGACGAAAACGAAAAGTGCGAACCTCTTCAGCATGTCGACTCCCCGTTGTTGGTCGCACGCTTGACGCAATTTCCAAGCCACCCCCTTCGAACTATCGTGCGGCGGTGATCGGACGTGGAGCGACCCTTGTTTCGCCAGCGATTTTCGCGTTGATCCGCGACGCCTGGATGTCGTACAGGTTGCTGCGACCGAAATGCGCGTCGAGGAGTGGCAAGGATTCCGACAGCAGCCGGGCTGCCTGCGCGGGGTCGTCCCGCGCAGCGCAGGCCGCGCGCGTCAGGTCCAGCACGGCCGTGCGCCATCGCTCGGTGGTCTGCAGTTTGGCTTCGTACTGCAAAGCGAGCAGCCTGTCCGCTTCAACGAGATCTCGGCGCGCGCGTGCGCAATCGCCCTCGCGTTCGTCCAGCGCCGCGAGATTGCCGACGACCTGGTTCAGCGCCCAGTACCGTCGTTCGCGTGCGATCCGCAGGGCCTCCTCGAGCGACGCGCGCGCCGCGCCGAGTTCGCCGGACTCGATCTGCGCCATGGCGAGACTGTTGAGTGGCAGGACGAGCTGGTCGTTCGAGTCGTCCATCGACTTGCGCAGGATGACGAGCGCATCGACGAGATGGCCACGCGCGGGGCCGATCCGATCGGACATCAGCTCGACGCGGCCGAGATTGTTCAGGACGGAGGCGACGTTGGGATGGTCGGGCCCGAAGACATGCCGATACGTCGGCAATGCCTCGGCGTAAGTCGAGGCGGCGTCCTCGAGCCGGCCGGCCTGGTAGAAGAGCGTGCCGAGATTGTTGAGGCTGATCGCCACCCTTCCGTCGTTCGAACCGAGCAGGCGGCGTCGGATGGCGAGCGATTGTTCAAGCAACGGAATCGCCTCGTCGGTGCGGGCTTCCGTGAACATCGATCGCCCGAGCCCGTCGAGGTCCCGCGCGTACGCCAGCGATTCCGTGCCGTGGTCCTTCAGATCGCGGGCCATGGCGTCGCGAAACAAGCGCTCCGCCTCGTCGGGCCGGTTGAGGATGGCGAGGGTCTCCGCGAGGCCGGCTTCGGCAGTCGTGACGACGTCGCCGGCCCGGCCGTCGGCGCGCGTCGCCTGCGCGAGCGCGGCGCGATACAACGACTCGGCCTCCGCATACTGTCCGGCCTGATAGCGATTGTCCGCGAGCGCGAGCCGCGCGCTCATCAGTGCGTCGGGTTGTGCGGCGCCGGTGCTCTCCGTGACGGCGTTCCCGAGCACGAGCCGACCCTTGTCGAAGAGGCCGAGCCCGGTGTAGGCCTGACCCATCGCCCGCAGCAGGTTCGCCTTTACGGCACGCTCCCCCGACAGTTCCGCGTCGATCTGCTCGACCCCACGGTCGAGGACTTCGCGAACCGTGATCTTGTCGCCCTTGCTCTGATCGGGATCGGCTTCGGCGAACAGGCCGATCATGAAGTCGGTCGTCCGCTGTGCCGTGGTCGCCTGCACCTGCGCGCGGCTCGACTCGATCTTGGCCCGCCACGCCGCGACACCGGCGGCGACCGTCAACAGCGCGAGCGCGGCGACGGCGCTCGCGCGCAGCATCGCGAAGCGGCGTGCGCGGCGCATCGACGCGTCGAGCAGCGCACGTTCGTCGTCGCGAAGCCGCACGCCCGAGCCGGTGAGCTCGCGTGCCTCCGCCAGCGGCTTCCCCCGCGGCAGCAACAAGTCCGACCGCCGCCCATGCCGCTCCCATTCCCGCGTCGCCGCCTCGAGCCGCGCGTGGACCATCAACAACTCGCGGTCCTCGTCGACCCACGTCTTCACCCGCGGCCAGAACTGCAGCAGCGCCTCGTGCGCCAGCGACACGACCGGCGTTCCGTCCGCGCTCGATCCCGCGACCAGCAGTCGCGCGTCGAGCAGCGCCTCGACCAGCTCGTTCGATGCGGGGTCCGCGAACGCATCGCGCGGCGCCACGCGCCGCAACGCGCGCGACTCGTCGTCGATGCCGAACGTCACCAGCTCGCGCAGCACCTTCGGCAACGCGTCGCGTGCGGCGTCGCCGACGTTCGCGAGCACGGTCTCCGCACGCTGCACGAGCGCGCCCTCGACACCGCCGAGCTCTTCGTACGCATGGAACGTCAGCACGTCGTCCGCGTTGCGACGCTGGTACAGCTCCTCGAGCAGGAACTGCAGCAACGGCAGCGCGCCAGGGTTGCGCGCGGCATCGTCGCGGATCACGTCGTCGAGCTTCTCGGCCGTGTTCGGTCGCGCCTCGAATCGCAGGCCCGCCGCGGCCGCCGGCAGTCGGATGATCTGGCCGATCTCGCGGACGCTGGGCGGCAACAGGTCGAACTGGCCGTCGCCTTCCTTCAGCGCGACGAGGACCGGTGCGTCGGCGATGCGCGCATACGCGTCGCTGCGCATCGTCGCGAGGACCCACACGACGCCCGACCTCGCGAGCGCGTCGAGCGCCGCGAAGAACGCGTCGCGCTCCGCGACCCCGACCCGCTCGTCGGAGAAGATCTCCTCGAGCTGATCGACGACGAGCGCGATGTGACAGGCGGGCGCTGCATCCGACGACGATCCCGGAGTCGTCGCGACGTCGCGTGCATCGATCCGGCGCAGGCGATCGACGATGCGACGCGCGAAGCGCTCGGCGGCAGCCGCGTTCGCGTGTTGATCGGCCTCGACGTCCGAGCGGTCGGCGACCGTCATCGCATCGGCGTCCGCATCGGCCGTCGCATCGAGCAGCGCCGCCTCGAGCGCGTCGAGCGGTCGACCCTGGCCATCCGACGGCCGCATCACCGCGCGCCGCCATGCGGTCGCGGTGCCGACGATGCCCGGCTGCAGCAGCAGCGGCAGCACGCCGGCGCGCACGAGCGACGACTTGCCGCCGCCACTCATGCTGACGATCAGCACGAACGCGCGGCCCGCCTGACCCTGCACGCGCAGCTTCGCGAGCACGCTCGCGGTCGCGGCCGTCCGCCCGAAGAACACCGGCGCATGTTCGGGCTCGAACGCCTGCAGCCCGCGGAACGGCGATCGTCCGAGCCAGGTCGGCGCGCTCGTGCGACGCGCGACGCCGGGCGGCACGAACGACTCGGCGAGCTGCATCAGGTGCGCTTCGAGCAGGTCCTCGAAGTCGGCGGGCGTCGCGAAGTTGTGGAACGCGGCCTTCAACGTGCCGTCGGACTCGTTGCGGAACCAGCGCGTGACGAAGCGCTCGAGCGCGCGCTTCTGCGCCGCGGCGTCCTCGAGCGACGCGAGATGACCGGCCGACATGATCGCGGCGGTCTTCAGGTACGTCAGGATGTGCGGCCGGCCCTCGACGCGATAGCGGCCGATCGCGTCCTCGAACTCGAACTCGGTGCCCGACGCATACGTCGTTCCGTCCGGTCGCACGAGGTGCGACGGCAGCGGCGTGCCGAGACGCGACCAGAGGATGACGACGACGATGTCGCTGTCGCTCGGCCGGACCAGTCTGCTCCTGGAACGATGCGGTGGCGACGAGCGGGGAGCGCTCCCACAGGATCGACTCGAACTGCAGCGCGCCGCCGAACTGCGCGTCGAGGCGGCCGATCAGACGACGGGCCAGCAGCCGCTCCTCGGCGACGTCGCCGGGCGACGAGATGAAGATCCGGATCGTCCGAAGCGCCATCGCGTGTCCATCGCTCGAGGGTCGTGCCGAAGACGAAGCAACCCGACTGCGCCCGGCAGGATACGCGAGCCGGCCATCGCCGCGGCTTCACGCCGCGATCAGACGAGCGCGTGTCCGGTCAGCCGCTCCAGCGTGCGCAACGGCGACGCCTCGACGTCGGCGATCGCGTCGAGCGGCAGTCGATAGGTCTGCTCGAACATGAACTGCCCCGACATCGCCGCATGCATCACCTGGTCCGAGAAGCAGATCCACGTCGTGCCCGGCATGAAGTCGACGGCGCGTTGCGGGCACGTGCGCTGGTAGTCGAGATCGGCCTTCGCCAGGTCGTGGAGCTGCAGCATCAGATGGTCGTACGCCGACCGCGGCCGCTTCGTGATGCGGAGCCGGTGCATCAGCCATGCGCCGCCCGGCGGCAGCGCGCGCGTCTTCGGCAGGAAGCGTCCGGCCATCGTCGCGAATGGCTCGCCGATCCGCCAGCCGCGCGGCATCGTGCCGGGATGAACGTTCGTGAAGACCCGCAGGATGCGCGCGCCATGCGTCGGGTTCGACGGGAACGCGTCGACGTGCAGCCGCGTGTCGTCCTTCCGCCACGACAGCGCTCGACCCGACGTCGTGTCGCCGATCGCACGCGGCCGGAAGCTCGTGCCGGTCGCATGCGCGGCCGCGCGATACGCCGGGAAGAGGCCGTCGATCAACGCGTGGCTCGCGTGCCGCGTACCGCTCGATCATCGCGGCGACGACGTCGCGCGTCGCGCCTTCGGCCGTCGTGCCGGTCAGGCCGGCCCGACCGGCGCGCACGTAGATGCTCTTGCGACGATCGTCGGCGAGCGAGGCGTCGAACAGACGACGTTCGTCGGGCGACACGTCGAACGCGAGCGCGGGACAGGCCACGACGCCGCCGCGTTCGATGACCGACTGCAGCGCGGGAGCGGCCGGTTGTCGATGCCAGGTCGCGATCGGCGCCTCGACGAGTTCCGCGACGTCGCTCACGACTGCCAGGCCTTCCAAGCCATCGACAGCGCGAGAGCGATCAACAGTGTCGCGAACAGCGTCTTCAGCGCGGACGGATTCATCCGATGCGTCGTGCGTGCGCCGAGCGGCGCCGTCGCCATGCTCGCGGCTGCGCAGCAGACGAGCGCGGGCACGCTGATGAAGCCGATCGAGTAGGGCGGCAGACCGGGCACGTCGCGACCGGCGTAGACATAGCCGACGAGCCCGCCGAGCGCGATCGCGAAGCCGACCGCGGCGCTGCTGCCGACGGCCTCGCGGATCGCGACGCCGCGCCATTGCAGGAACGGCACGGTGAGGAACGCGCCGCCCGCGCCCAGCATGCTGGCGAGGAATCCGACGCCGCCGCCGACGCCGAGCAGCGCCGGGGCTCCCGGCAGCGCGTGCTTGACGGCCGCGGCGGGGCGTCGCGCCTTCGTGAGCATCGAGACGCCCGACCAGCCGATGAAGACGGCGAAGACGATCGCGAGCCAGCGCGTGCCGATGCGGCTCGCGAACTGCGCGCCGGCGAACGTCCCGACGACGGCGCCGAGTGCCATCGGTCGCACCGCGTCCCATCGCACCGACTTGCGGACATGATGCGCACGGATGCTCGACATCGACGTGAACAGGATCGTCGCGAGCGAGGTCGCGACGGCCATGTGCAGCACGTGCGCCGGCGGCACGTCGTGCGCTGCGAAGACATAGGTCAGGAACGGGACCAGCAGCATGCCGCCGCCGACGCCGAGCAGTCCTGCGAGGAAGCCCGTCACGAGACCCAGTCCGACGAGCGACGCGATGAGGAGCGGGCTCATCGACCGGCGGCCCGGCTCAGCCGGCGAGCCCGACGATGATCTCGTACTCGTCTGGCGTGACCGGCGTGATCGACAGGCGGTTGCCGCGTCGGAGCGTCTGCAGATGCTCGAGGCCCGGCGTCGCGCGCAGTTCGGGAATGGGGACGAGGCGCGTCTTCTTCGTGACCTGCACGTCGACCATGTACCAGCGCGGCTTCTCGCGCGACGACTTCGGGTCGTGGTACTTGCTCTTCGGATCGAACTGCGTGTCGTCGGGGTACGCGGCGCTCGCCACCTTCGCGAGACCTGCGACGCCCGGCTCCGGACAGCTCGAGTGATAGAACAGCACGAGGTCGCCGACCGCCATCTCGTGGCGCATGAGGTTGCGCGCCTGGAAGCCGCGCACGCCGTACCACGCCACCGTCCGATTCGGCATCGCGAGCACGTCGTCGATCGAAACGTCCGACGGCTCGGACTTCATCAGCCAGTGCTTCATGAATGTTCGACTGCGCGAGCTTCGAGCGAGGGAGCTTCGAACGCAGGAACCATGATCGGGCGATCGTCCAAAAAGGAACGGCCGACGAGGGACTCGTCGGCCGTCGACATAAGGCCCCGCCGATGCCGCCAGACCATTATCCTGAACCGGTAGGTCCAGGGGGTCGCAGTCAATGGTGCTTCAGGTTCATCCAACGAGGGACGATCGCAACGGCACCACGATGTTCCACAACCAAGCAACACAAGTTGGTACAGGACTATCCGGTCTAAAGCAAACACAGCAGGGTTGAACGAAAGCGATCAACGGCCGCGTGGTTCACGACCCGCATCGACTCGGAACGACGTCTCAGAACAACCGTTCCTGGTCGACCAGCGCGGTATCGAGCAGCGCGTTGATGGAGCGCATTCTACGCAGAATTTCGTCGTCGGCAACCTCCGACTTCGGTGCCGCGGGCTGTGGGTCGCCGCGTGTTTCGCGGTGTCGTTCGGCTCAGCAGATCGCTCGCGATGTTCAGCGCCGCGAACACCGCGATGCGCTCGGCGCCGGCGATGCGACCCTGGTCGCGGATCGCCCGCATGGTGGCGTCGACATGGGCCACCGACGCCATCAACTGTTCGCGTTCGGCGGGCTCGCACGACAGCCGATAGTCGCGGTCGAGGATCTTCACGTTCACCTGTTCCATCGCGGTCCTCAGGAGTCGGCCGGCATCTTCGCGATCAGCGTCTCGACGCGCTCTCGCGCCATGTCGAGACGCTCGCGCAGCAAGCGGTTCTCGCCGTCGCGCTGATCGATCGCGACGCGGAGTTGATTGTTTTCCTCGCGCAGCGTCTGCACGAGTCGCACGAGCGTCGCGACGCGTTCGGCGATGCGATCGAGGTCTTGTTCGAGAGCGGTGGACATGACGCGATGCTAGGTGCGATGACGAACGAGCGTCAAGGCGCGACGGCGATTCGTGCGTTGGACGCGCACGCGCGTCGTCGTTTGACGCCCGAGTCGTCGCGCCCCTAGACTGGTCGCGCTTGGTGCTCGCGACGACCTCTCGTCGTCGCGGGAAAACGGGAAACAGGGTCGTCGGTTCGCCGTCGCAACCTGTGCTGCCCCCGCAACGGTCAGCAGGCGCATCGCTTGGCGATGCAGTCGCTTCGAATGCCACTGTGCCGCGTGTCTCGACACGCGCATGGGAAGGCCGAAGCGGTCGTCCTGCCAGCCCGGATACCGGCCAGGCAATCGTCGGGAACGTCGCGGTGGGCGACGCTCCGGCCGTCTCCCGTTCGGCAGACTCGCCGGTCGCGTCCTGTCGTCCGTCGCGCTTCGCGGCGGGCCGTTTCGTTCCCTCTTGCCAATCGCCCCGCGGGGATGCGGGGACAGGGGAGCGTTCACATGATTCATCGTCGAAGAAGTGCCGCGGCGTTCGTCGTCGCGGTTTGCGGTCTGTCGTTCTCATCCGTCGCAGCCGCGCAGTCGCCGGCGACCGAACTCGATCCGGTCGTGGTGACGGCCACGCGCACCGCGCAGCCATTGTCCGACGCGCTGCCGGCCACCACGGTCATCACGCGCGAGGACATCGACGACAGCCATGCGCCCGACCTCGCGACGCTGTTGCGCGCGCAGGCCGGGTTCGACGTCGCGCAGTCGGGCGGCCTCGGCTCGCAGACGTCGCTCTTCCTGCGCGGATCGAATTCCAACCAGGTGCTGGTCCTGGTCGACGGCCTGCGGATCAACGCGGTCAACAGCGGCGCCGCGTCGATCGCGCATCTGATGATCGACCAGATCGACCACGTCGAGATCGTCCGCGGCAACGTGTCGAGCCTGTACGGCTCGGAGGCGATCGGCGGCGTCGTGCAGATCTTCACGCGCGGAGGCCAGGAGGCGAACGGCGCGATCACGGCGGGCGCGAGCGGCACGTACGGCACCGAGCACACGCGCGGCGCTGTCGGCCGACGTGCGGCCAGTCGTTCGGCCCCGACACGGCGCGTACCGACTACGGCGTGTCGGCGTCGTATCGAACGCAGAAGGGCTTCTCGGCGATCGACGCCGATCGCGTCGCCACCGCGAACCCCGACTACGACGGCTATCGCAACACGTCGTTGTCGGCGCACCTCGCACAGCACCTCGGCGACAACGAACTTGGCTTCCGCTACTTCGAGAGCTACGGTCATCTCGACTTACGACGAGGCGAGCGACTACAGCTACATCGACCCGTCGTACAACGGCCGCGTGCAGACGCAGAACGAGCGGTCGCGCCAGACCGACGCGACGCTGTACGCACGTATCAGGCCGCTGGCCGCCTGGACGATCGACCTGCTCGGCCGGCCAGGCGCGCGACCTGTCGCGCGAACACGGCGTCGTTCCCGTATTCGTTCGTGACCGGCACGACCGTCAGCCGGCAGCGGCAATACCGCTTCGACAACACGGTCCGGCTCGATGCGCACGTGTTCACGCTCGGCGTCGAACGCCTCGATCAGACCGGCTTCTCGACGTCGTACGGCGACGGGGTCGACGGCGCGACGTTCTCGCGGAACGTCGACAGCGCGATGGCCGGCTACACCGGTCCGCTGTTCCTGTCGCCGACGTGGAACGAGTTCCAGCTCAACGCGCGCCACGATCGCTACTAGCGACTTCGGCGACGCGACGACCGGGCTCGCGGCCTACGGCCTCAAGTTCGCGCAGGACTGGAAGGCGATCGCCGAGGTCTCGAACGCGTTCAAGGCGCCGAGCTTCAACGATCTCTATTTCCCGTTCTTCGGCAATCCCGCGCTGAAGGCCGAACGAGCCCGCAGCATCGAGGTCGCGATGCAGTACGCGACCGAGGGCGCGAACGGCGGCACGCTCGCTCGCTCTCCGCGTTCACGACGCACACGCGCAACCTGATCGTCTTCGATCCCGGTCTGCAACTCGCGAACAACGTCGACCGGGCGCGGGTGAAGGGCGTCGAACTGACCGGTCCGCACGTCGATCGACGGCTGGCTCGTGACCGGCAACGTCACGCTCGATCGGCCGATCGACGAGGACACGCAGCAGCGGCTGCTGCGCCGCTCGACGCACGGCGCGAACCTCGCGATCGCGAAGAGCTTCGGGCCGTGGCGCTTCACCGGCGACGTGCAGGCCGCCGGCTCGCGGCCCGACACCGACATCGTGACGTTCGCGCCGACCGACGGTCGCGGGCTACGGCATCGTCGGACCTCGGGGTGCGCTACGACAGTCGTGCGAGGCACGACGCGTCGGCATCGCAGTCACGAACGCGTTCGATCGTCGCTACGAACTCGTCGACGGATACCAGACGGCCGGTCGCATCACGATGGTCACGCTCGCGACGCGCTACTGAGGGGTCAGCCCTTCGGCCACAGGATCAGCTGCGTGCAGCGAAACAGCGCGATGGTCCGGCCGTTCGCGTCCGTGACGACCGCATCCCAGAGCTGCGTGGTGCGGCCGCCGTGCAGCAACGCGGCACGCGCGCTGATGCGGCCTTCGAGCGCCGTGCCGAGGAAGTTGCTCTTCAGCTCGATCGTCGTGAAGCCCTGGGCGCCGTCGGGCAGATGCGCGTAGCAGCCGTAGCCCGCCGCCGTGTCGGCGAGGGCGACCACGCTCGCCGCATGCAGGTAGCCGTTCGGCGCGAGGTGCTGCGGCTCGATCGCGAGCGACAGCGTGACCGCGCCGTCGACGATCGAGTCGACGCGGATACCGAGCAGGTCGGGCAGCGTGCCGGCCTGGCGTGCCTGGAATGACGCGGGTTGTTGGTCGGGTCGAAGGGGCATCGAAAATGGCGAACAGGCAAAGTTCTTGCGTCGGACGGGCGTCTGGAGTATAAAGGCGCGGCAAAATTTTCAAGACGAGCAATTGGCTCGTTCGTCGACAGCGGTTGCAGTTTCCGTGGTTCGTCGGTTGTCCAGTCCTTCCCTTGATCGTTCTGCGCCCTACCTGTGCGTTTGGCTTGACGACGCACGATTAATCTTTGCAAGGAAAGCAATATGGCAACCGGTACCGTCAAGTGGTTCAACGATGCGAAGGGCTTCGGCTTCATCACCCCGGACGAAGGCAGCGGCGACTTGTTCGCGCACTTCTCGGAAATCCAGGGTAGCGGCTTCAAGTCGCTGCAGGAGAACCAGAAGGTCTCGTTCGAAGTGACCAAGGGCCCGAAGGGTCTGCAGGCTTCGAAGATCACGCCGCTGTAAGCGGTCGCTGATGCCGCGTCCCGTACGCGGCGATTCGACGAGAGCGCACCTTCGGGTGCGCTTTTTCATTTGGGGAGCGGTATGAGCGATGGACCGACGACCGGACCGATCCGCGTCGACGACCTGGCGTGGGAAGAATGGTCCGCAGGTGTCCGCTTCGGCGGTCGCGCGCGCCGCGTCGGCGCGGCCGCCGGCGGTGCGAGGATCGGCGTGCTGATCGAGGAACTGCCGCCCGGCAAGCAGTCGGCGCCGCTGCACTGGCACACGGCCGAGGAAGAGCACGTCTGGTTCCTCGCGGGTCGCGCGACGCTGCGGCTGGGCGACGAACGTCACGGCGTCGAGGCCGGCGACTACGTGTGCTTTCCCGCGGGACGGCCGATCGGACACTGCATCGTCAACGACAGCGACGACGTGTGCCGCTATCTCGTCATCGGCGCCAACGTCCCCGACGACGTCTGCCTGTATCCGGACTCGAAGAAGGTGTACGTCCGTGGCGCGAGCCGGCTGATCGTCTCGAGCGAACCGGTCCGCGATTATTGGGACGGCGAGGACGTCGATCGTCCGCCGTCGTGAGTCGTTCCGCGGGCGCGAAGCCGGCCGACGAGAGTCGACCGCTTCACGCCGCGGCGGTCAGCGATGCCCGTGAAAGCCGCCGCCGTACCCGCCCCGATAGCCGCCGCGGTAGCCGCCATGGAACCCGCCGCCGTAGTAGCGTCCGAAGCCGAACGACAGCGACACGCCCGGGTAGAACGGATAGAAGCCGCCGTAGTAGTACGGGGACCCGTAGTAGCCGTAATACGGATACGGGTCGACGTAGTACGGCGTGACCGGGACCGCGTAGGCCGACGACTGCGCGGACTGATCGTCCCTCGCGACCTGCGCGTTGTCGCGTGCGAGACGATCGCGGTCGGCCTGCGACAGGTTCTGGTTCTGCTGGTTGGCGAGCGCGGCCGACTGCTCCGGCGTGAGGCGCGCGACGGGCGCCGGCTGATAGACCGGATATGTGTAGCAGCCGGTCAGGGCCGCCGACATGACGGCGGCGGCGATAAGTGCATGGGTCCGCATCGTGATTCCTTTGATTCGATCGTTCGACGACCGCGATTAGAGCGGTCATATGGCTTCCGGTTCCAGCGCGGCGAGGTCCTCGCCGCGCGCAACGCAGATGGTGCCCGACCGGTTCGCTTCAACGGTCGCGCATCAGTGACGTTGCTGGACCGGCGCGCGTACGCCGTCCATCGTATTGGACGTCGCGAACAGCTGCGCGCAGTCGACCGTATCGAAGTCGTAAGACTTGTTGCAGAACTCGCAATCGACGTGGACGTTGCCCATCTCCGACAGCAGGTCCTCGATCTCCGGCGCACCGAGCGAGACCAGCATCGCGGCGACGCGTTCGCGCGTGCAGCTGCAGCGAAACGCGCACGGCGCGGGATCGTAGACGGCGAGCGTCTCCTCCCAGAACAGCCGGCGCATCAGCGTCGGCGGGTCGACGCGCAGCAGCTCGCCGCGCTCGAGCGTGTTCGCGAACGTGACGGCGCGCTCCCAGACTTCCTCGGCGCGGCTCTCGGCCTCGATGTCGAACGCGCCGCCGGTGCCGCCGCCTTCGAGCGGCAGCTTCTGCAGCAGCAGACCGTTCGCATGCTCGTCGTCGGCGGCGAGCCACAGCTGCGTCTGCAGCTGCTCGGACCGGCGCATGTAGCCCTCGAGCGCGGCCGCGACCGAGCCGCCTTCGAGCGGCACGATGCCTTGATACGGGTCGCTGGCCCTCCGAGCGGTCGCGCGGGTCGAGCGTGATCGCGAAGCGCCCGTGGCCGCCGGCGTTGACGAGATCGTCGAAGGTCGCGTCGTCGGCGATCGGCCGGTCGGTCGACAGCTTGACCGTCGCCCGGACCGTCAGGTCGGCGTTGCACTCGACGACCAGCAGCCGCACCGGTCCGTCGCCGTGGATCTGCATGATCAGCGCGCCGTTGAACTTGAGGTTGGCCGACAGCAGCGTGCTTGCCGCGACCATCTCGCCGAGCATCCGCAGGACCGGCTCCGGATACGGATGGCGCTCCTTGATCTGGCGCCAGGTCGCTGCGAGGGAGACGATCTCGCCGCGGACCGGCGAGCGGCTGCCCGAGCCCGCGTCGAAGAGGAACTTGTGCAGCGTGTCGCTCATCCGGCACTGTCCGTCGGGACGTCGATGCGGACCGCGTGCGCGCGATAATGCTCGGCCTCTTCGACGTAGTGATTGGCTGCATGACGAACCCGCGCCACGTCCTGCTCCGTCAGTTCGCGGATCGCGCGCGCCGGCGCGCCGACGATCATCATGTTGTCGCCGAAGACCTTGCCTTCGGTGACGAGCGAGCCGGCGCCGACGAGGCAGCCACGGCCGATCACCGCGTTGTTCAGCACGACGGCCTGGATGCCGATGAGCGCGCCGTCGCCGATCGTGCAGCCGTGCAGCATCACCTGATGCCCGATCGTCACGTCCTCGCCGATCGTCAGCGGCACGCCGGGGTCGGCGTGCAGCACCGCGCCGTCCTGGACGTTGCTGCCGGCGCCGATCGTGATCGTCTCGGTGTCGCCGCGCACGACCGCCTGCGGCCAGACGCTGACGCGATCCTTCAGCAGCACCGTGCCGACGACGGTCGCCGACTCGTGGACGTACGCGGTCGGCGCGATCTCGGGAACCCGCTCGCCGATCCTGTAGATGGCCATGGATGGATGCCGGCGCCCACGGGACTCGCGAGTCCGCGGATGTGCCTCGATGTCGATATGAGCCCCGATTCTAACGAGCGATCGCCGCCGTCGTCCGGCACGCTGCGTGCGCAGGCGATGCGCGTCGTGCAGGCGTGCGACGCCGCCGCGAAGGCCGCGCTCGCCGCCGGTGCCGATGCGACGCTCGCGAGCGGAGCCGCCGACCCGCACGACGAGCCCCTGGGCCTCCCCGGCCGCCCCGCGCGGCCGCCGCTGGTACCGCCGGGCTCGGTGCCGATGCGGTCGATCGCCACGGTCGACGGACGCGCGGCGCTGATCCACGCGCTCGCGCACATCGAACTCAACGCGATCGACCTCGCCGCCGACGCCTGTTGGCGCTTCGGCGGGATGCCGGACGCGTTCTACGTCGACTGGACGCGCGTGATGCGGGAGGAGGGGCAGCACTTCCGGCTGCTGACCGCGCATCTCGCCACGCTCGGTCGTGCCTACGGCGACTTTCCGGCGCACGACGCGTTGTGGCAGATGGCCGAGCGGACCAAGGGCGACGTCGTCGCGCGGATCGCACTCGTGCCGCGCACGCTCGAGGCGCGCGGCCTCGACGCGTCGCCGGCCGTCCGGCACAAGCTGCAGTCGGTCGGCGACGTCGACGGCGCCGCGATCATCGACGTGATCCTGCGCGACGAGATCGGTCACGTCGCGATCGGCAACCGCTGGTTCGCATGGCTGTGCGAACGCGACGGGCTCGACCCGCGCACGACGTATCGCGCGCTCGCGGCGCGTCACGGCGCGCCGCGTCCGCGCGGGCCGTTCAACCTCGTCGCGCGCCGTGCGGCCGGCTTCACGACGGAGGAACTCGCGGCGCTGGACGAGCCCGGCGAACCGGTGTCGGGTTGACGGACCGACGACGTCTCGCGAGCGCCGCGATCGACGGGGCGAGTCGGGTCGCACGTTAAACTGACGCATGGCCGACTCCCCGTCCCGAGACCCGACGTTCGTGCATCTGCGGATGCATTCGGAGTACTCGATCTCGGATGGCATCGTCCGCCTCGACGCCGCCGTCGCCGCGGCCGCCGCGGACGAGCAACCGGCGCTCGCGCTGACCGATCTGGCCAACGTGTTCGGGCTGATCCGCTTCTACAAGGCGGCGCGCGGCGCGGGGATCAAGCCGATCGCGGGATGCGACATCTGGGTCCAGCATCGCGACGTCGGCAGCGCGCCGGTGACGGGCCGCGCGCTGCTGCTCGCACGCAACCGGAGCGGCTATCTCGCGCTCTGCGAGCTGTTGTCGCGCGCCTATCTCGAGAACGCCGCGCACGGTCGCGCCGAGCTGCGGTTCGAGTGGTTCGACGACGTCGACACGTCGGGCCTGATCGCGTTGTCCGGCGCGCACGCGGGCGACGTCGGCAGCGCCCTCGCGACCGGTCGCCGCGCGCAGGCCGTCGCGCACGCGACGCGCTGGGCCGAGCGCTTCCCGGGCGCGTACTACCTCGAGCTGCAACGTTACGGGCAGCCCGACGCCGAAAGCCACATCGACGCCGCGACGTCGCTCGCGGCCGAGCTCGCGCTGCCGGTCGTCGCGACGCATCCGATCCAGTTCCTGACGCGCGGCGAGTTCGTCGCGCACGAGGCGCGCACCTGCATCGCCGAAGGCGAGATGCTCGCGAATCCGCGACGCCAGCGACGCTTCACGGCCGAGCAGTATCTGAAGACGCAGGCACGAGATGGCCGCGCTGTTCGCCGACATCCCGTCGGCGCTCGTCAACGCCGTCGAGATCGCGAAGCGCTGCAACCTGCAGCTCGAGCTCGGCCGGCCGCGGCTGCCGCTGTTCCCGACGCCGGACGGGCGGACGCTCGACGAGCACCTCGCTGCGCGAAGCCGAGGCCGGCCTCGAGGATCGGTTGCGTCGCCTCTATCCCGACGAGGTCGTGCGCGAGAGCGAGCGGCCGCGCTATGCCGAACGACTCGCGTTCGAGGCCGGGACGATCTCGGCGATGGGCTTCCCCGGCTACTTCCT
This sequence comes from uncultured beta proteobacterium, assembly GCA_963795885.1. Lineage (GTDB taxonomy): Bacteria > Pseudomonadota > Gammaproteobacteria > Burkholderiales > Burkholderiaceae_D > CAHJXF01. The sequence goes on from CAWCJI010000001.1 coordinate 40,807, forward strand.
GATCGTCGCGGACTTCATCAACTGGGCCAAGCGCAACGGCGTGCCGGTCGGGCCCGGCCGCGGGTCGGGTGCCGGGTCGCTGGTCGCCTATTCGCTCGGCATCACCGACCTCGATCCGCTCGCGTACAACCTGCTGTTCGAGCGCTTCCTCAATCCCGAGCGCGTGTCGATGCCCGACTTCGACATCGACTTCTGCCAGGAGGGACGCGACGCGGTCATCGACTACGTCAAGAAGAAGTACGGGGCCGAGTCGGTCGCACAGATCGCGACGTTCGGCACGATGGCCGCGAAGGCCGCGGTGCGCGACGTCGGTCGCGTGCTCGACCTGCCGTACAACTTCGTCGACGGCATCGCGAAGCTGATCCCGTTCAAGCCGGGCCGACTCGTGACGATCGCCGACGCGCGTCGCGAGGAACCGCTGCTGGCGGAGCGCGAGACGAACGAGGACGAGGTGCGCGAGGTGCTCGCACTCGCCGAGCAGGTCGAGGGCATCACGCGCAACGTCGGCATGCATGCCGGCGGCGTGCTGATCGCGCCGGGCAGGCTGACCGAGTTCACCCCGCTCTATGCGCAGCCGGGCGCGCACGACGTGGCCGCATCGTCGTCAGCCAGTACGACAAGGACGACGTCGAGGCCGCGGGCCTCGTCAAGTTCGACTTCCTCGGGCTGACGACGCTGACGATCCTCGACTGGACGGTCGAGCACATCCGCCGCCTCTACGACGACCAGCGCGACTTCACGCTCGAAGGCATCCCGCTCGACGATCCGCGGGCCTACGACGTGTTCCGGCGCGCCGAGACGGTCGCGGTGTTCCAGTTCGAAAGTCCCGGCATGCGTCGCATGCTGCTCGAGGCGAAGCCCGACCGGTTCGGCGACATCGTCGCGCTGGACGCGCTGTACCGGCCGGGACCGATGGACCTGATTCCCGACTTCATCGCGCGCAAGAAGGGCGAGCGCTTCGAGTATCCGGACCCGCGCGTGAAGGCCATCCTCGAAGAGACCTACGGGATCATGGTCTATCAGGAGCAGGTCATGCAGATGGCGCAGATCGTCGGCGGCTACTCGCTCGGCGGCGCCGACCTGCTGCGTCGCGCGATGGGCAAGAAGAAGGCCGACGAGATGGCCACGCATCGCGTCATCTTCGCGGAAGGCGCCGCGAAGAACGGCGTCACGCGGTCGAAGGCGAACGAGATCTTCGACCTGATGGAGAAGTTCGCCGGCTACGGCTTCAACAAGGCGCACGCGGCCGCGTATTCGCTGCTCGCGGTCCAGACCGCGTGGCTGAAGGCGCACTTCGCGGCCGAGTTCATGGCCGCCAACCTGTCGGCCGCACAGGACGACACCGACAAGGTCAAGTCGCTGATCGAGGACTCGCGTCATCACGGTCTCGAGATCCGGCCGCCGGACCTGAACGCATCCGATGCGCGCTTCACGCCGATCGTGACGCCGGTTCGCGACGACCCGCAGCGGCGCGCGTCCGCGATCCGCTACGGCCTGTGCGCGGTCAAGGGCACCGGCGGCGCCGCGATCGACGCGATCGTCGCGGCGCGCGAGGCCGGTCCGTACCGCGACCTCTTCGATCTCTGCGCGCGCGTCGACAAGCGTCTCGTCAATCGACGCGTCGTCGAGGCGCTCGTGCGCGCCGGCGCACTCGACTCGCTGACGCCGGACGGCCGCGACGGCCGCGCATCGCTGTTCGCGACGATCGGTCGCGCGATGGATGCGGCCGAACACGCGGAGCTGCACGCGAACCAGGTCAGCCTGTTCGGCGCGCTCGACGACGACGCGCACAAGCCCGAGCCGGTCCGCGTGCCGGCGTGGACCGAGAAGCAGACGCTCGGCGAGGAGAAGCTCGCGCTCGGCTTCTACCTGTCGGGCCACCTGTTCCGCGAATACGAGGTCGAGGTGCGCCGCTTCGCGCGCACGCCGCTCGCATCGGTGCAGCCGTCGCGGGAGCCGCAGACCGTCGCCGGCATCGTGGCCGCGTGCCCGCGCGACGATGACGCGGCGGGGCAAGATGCTGATCGTCACGCTCGACGACGGCAGCGGCCAGCTCGAGGTGACGGTCTTCAACGCGCTCGCCGACGCGCATCGCACGCGACTGCGCGAGGACGAGCTGGTCGTGCTGTCGGGCGTCGTCCGCAACGACGAGTTCTCGGGCGGGATGCGGATGAACGCCGACGCGGTGTACGACCTCGGCCTCGCGCGGGCGCGTTACGCGCGCGGGCTGCGGCTGTCGATGAACGGCGCCTCCGACGACGTGCGGCTGCGACAGCTGCTCGCGCCGCATCGCGCGGCGCGCGAAGGACCGACCGAATCCGGCGACGGCTGCCGCATCGTCATCTCGTACCGCACGTCGCACGAGCCGCCCGGGGCGGTCTGCGAGATCGATCTCGGCGAGGAATGGCGCGTCGTCGCCGGACGAGGCGCTCGTCGGCGGCCTGCGCGAATGGCTCGCGCCCGAGAACGTCCAGGTCGTCTATGGCTAGCGCGCGAGACGTGCGGATTCATGGGTGACGCGACGGCGTCGCCGCGACTCGCGCCGTGAGCGCGGCACGCGCCGCGAGCCCGGCAGCGCTGCAGCGGCCGGCCGACGCGATCGACTTCGGCTCGCTGCGCCGCGTGCTCGTCGTCATGCTGCGTCATCACGGCGACGTGCTGCTGACGTCGCCGGTCTTCACCGAGTTGCGACGCGCCGCGCCGCAGGCCGAGGCCGACGCGCTGGTCTATCGCGAGACGCTGCCGATGCTCGCGTTCAATCCCGACGTCGCGACGGTCCACACGATCGATCGCGGCGATCGCGACGGCGCGATCGAGAAGGTGCGCCGCGAGTGGCGGCTGTTCGGCGCGTTGAAGGCGCGCCGCTACGACCTCGTGATCCACCTGACCGATCATCGACGCGGCGCATGGCTCGTGCGCGGGCTCGCGCCGCGCTGGTCGGTCGCGCCGAAGCGTCGCGGCCGATCGGGCGAGCCGCTTCTGGGACGCGAGCTTCACGCATCGCTATCGCGAACGGGTCGTCGGTCGCGCCGGGCGTCGGCGCTCGGCCGACGGCACACGGTCGACCAGAACCTCGACGCGTTGCGCCGTCTCGGTCTCGCGATCGACCGACCGCCGCCGCTGTCGATGGTCGCGGGCGACGACGGCGAGCGCGATGCCGCGGCGCTGCTGGCGCGCCTCGGCGTCGACCGGGCCGTTCATCGCGATGCAGCCGACGTCGCGCTGGCTGTTCAAGTGCTGGCCGGTCGCGAGCAACGCCGCGCTGGTCGCCGCGCTGCTGCGTCGAGGCGAGACCGTCGTGCTGTCGTGCGCGCCCGACGCGCGCGAGCGCGCGATGCTGGCGGCGATCGTCGATGCCGTGCAGAGCGATGCCGGCGTCCCGATCGACACGGCTCGCGGTCGCCGACGACGACGGCACGCTGAATCGGCTCGCCGCGCTGATCGGCCGCGCGAAGCTGTTCGTCGGCATCGACTCGGCGCCGATGCACATCGCGGCCGCGATGGGGACGCCGACCGTCGCGCTGTTCGGTCCGTCGGGCGAGTTCAACTGGCGGCCGTGGCAGGTCGCGCATCGCGTCGTGACGAACGACGCGTATCGCATGCCGGCCGTGCGGGCAGGACGGCTGCGGCGGCGGCAAGGTCAGCGACTGCCTCGTGCACCTGCCGGTCGGCGACGTGCTCGCCGCGATCGACGACCTGATGCGCGAGGTCGAGCGAGCGACGCGATCCGCTGCGCTTCGCATGATCGGCGCGTCGGACCGGGCGCCTTGAAGGTCGCGTTCGTCCGCGCGCGCTACAGCGCGCACGGCGGGGCCGAACGCTTCGCGGCGCGTGCGATGCGAGGCGCTCGCGGCGTCGAAGACGAGGCGATCGACGTCGCGATCCTCGCGCGCCGCTGGCGAACCGATCGACGCGCGGCGGCGGTGCGCGTGATCCGCTGCGATCCGTTCTACGTCGGCAGCACGTGGCGCGACGCGTCGTTCGCGTCCGCCGTCCGCGCGCGACTCGTCGTCCGAGCCCTTCGATCTCGTGCAGAGCCACGAGCGCATCGTCGGACTGCCGGTCTACCGCGCCGGCGACGGCGTGCATGCGGCGTGGCTCGAGCGCGCGCGGCCGTGCGATGTCGCCGACGGGCCGGCTCGCGGTCGCGCTCGACCCGCATCATCGCTATCTGCGTGCGCGACCGAGCGCGCGATGTTCGAGCATCCCGCGCTGCGCGACCGTGATCTGCAACTCGACGATGGTTCGCGACGAGATCGCGGCGCGCTTCGCGATCGATCCGGCGAAGCTCGTCCTGATCCGCAACGGCGTCGACGTCGCGCGCTTCCATCCCGACGCACGCGCCGTGCACCGCGGCCCGATGCGACGCGCGCTCGGCATCGACGCGTCGGTGCCGGTCTTCGTGCTCGTCGGGTCCGGCTTCGAACGCAAGGGCGTCGCAGCGGCGATCGCGGCGCTCGCGCGACGTGCCCGACGCGATGCTCGTCGTCGTCGGCGCCGACAAGCACGAGGCCCGGTATCGGGACCTGGCGCGCGACATCGGCGACGCGTGTCCGCTTCGTCGGCCCGTCGACGACGCGCTGCCGTACCTCGCGATGGCCGACGCCTTCGTCGCTGCCGACGCTCTACGATCCGTTCCCGAACGCCGCGCTCGAGGCGTGGGCCGTCGGGCTGCCGGTGATCACGAGCGATGCGAGCGGCGCCGCCGAGCTGATCGACGAAGGCGTCAACGGCTGGATCGTCGACGCTTACGATCGCGGACCGCTGATCGCCGCGATGCGCGACGCGGCGGCGCGCGGCGCGATCCGTGCGAGCACGATGTCCGAAGCCGCGCGCCGCACTGCGCTCCCGCTGTCGTTGCCGGCCCTCGCCGAAGCGCTCGCGGCGCTGTATCGAACGCTGCTCGCGGGATCGTGACGGCGCAGGGCCGATGCTAAACTCGCCGACCCTTCGTTCCGGGCGCCGCCGGCTCGCCGCGTCGACCGGCCGCCCGCATGCCTGATCCATCGCCGTCCGTCGCATCGAAGCCGCCCGCGCGCGCCCGCGTCGACGGGTACCGGCCCGCTGTTCCGACGCCTCGCCGGCTATCTGCTGCCGTACCGCGGCATCTTCCTGATCGGCACGCTGTGCTCGCTGATCGCGTGCGACCACCGACGCGCGCGTTCGCGTTGCTGCTGAAGCCGCTGATCGACCAGGGCTTCAGCGCGCGCCGCGCACGAACATCTGGATCTATCCGGCCGCGATCATCGGCCTCTTCGTCCTGCGCGGCGTCTTCACGTTCCTGAACTCGTACGCGATGGCGTACATCGGCAACCGCGTGCTGACGAAGCTGCGGACGGAGATGTTCGATCGCCTCGTCGCGCTGCCGGCCCACTACTTCGACGCGCACTCGTCGTCGAGCCTCGTGTCGCGGATCGTGTTCGAGGCGCAGAACGTGATGCAGAGCACGACCGGCGTCATCACGAACGTGATCCGCAACACGTTCTCGGCGATCGCGATCCTCGCGAGCCTGCTGTGGATCAACTGGCGGCTGACGCTGTTCGCGGTCGTCGTGCTGCCGGCCGTGACGATCATCTCGCGCAAGGTGTCGCGGCGCATGCGCGACCTGTCGCGACGGAACATGCACATGACAGGCGAGCTGACGCGCGTCGTGCAGGAGACGATCGACTGTCAGAAGGTCGTCAAGATCTACGGCGGCGAGACCGAGGCGCGGGACGGCTTCGCGACGATGATCGAACCGGCTGCGCGGCAACGCGATGCGGATCAGCGTCACGAGCTCGACGACCGTACCGGTCACGCAGCTGCTGATGGCCGTCGCGATGTCGGCGATGATCTACTTCGCGCTGCAGCTGTCGCGCGGCGGCGGCATGACGGCCGGCGACTTCATCACGTTCGTCACGCAGGCGTCGCTGCTGCTGCAGCCGATCAAGCAGCTGGCCGAGATCAGCGGCCCGCTCGAGCGCGGGCTCGCGGCGGCCGAGGGCGTGTTCGCGCTGATCGACGAGCATGCCGAGGACGATCGCGGCACCGTCGCGCTCGGTCGCGCGAAGGGCGCCGTGCAGTTCGTCGACGTCGAGCTGCGTTATGCCGCACGTCGCGTCGACGAGCGCCGCAGGCGACGAGGTCGGTGCGGGCGGAGCATGTGCGCCGCGCCGCGCTCGACGGCATCGACATCGACATCGCGGCCGGCGAGACGGTCGCGCTGGTCGGCCCGTCGGGCAGCGGCAAGACGTCGTTCGCGAACCTGATCCCGCGCTTCTATCACGCGACGCGCGGACGCATCCTGATCGACGGCGTGCCGATCGAGGACATCACGGCTCGCGAGCCTGCGCGAGCAGGTCGCGATGGTCAGCCAGGACGTCGTGCTGTTCAACGACACGATCGCCGCGAACATCGCGTACGGCGCCGGCCGCGTCGCGCGCGTTGACGCGGCGACGCGTTGCAGACGGCCGTCCGCAAGGCCGCCGACGCGGCGCACCTCGCTGCAGGTCATCGAGGACCTGCCGGACGGCTTCGACACGATGATCGGCGAGAACGGCGTGCGCCTGTCGGGCGGCCAGCGGCAGCGGCTCGCGATCGCGCGCGCCGTGCTGAAGGACGCGCCGATCCTGATCCTCGACGAGGCGACGTCGGCGCTCGACTCCGAGTCCGAGCGCCACGTGCAGGCGGCGCTGTCGGACCTGATGCAGCGGCCGCACGACGGTCGTCATCGCGCATCGGCTGTCGACGATCGAGAACGCCGACCGCATCGCGGTGTTCGACCAGCGGCCGCATCGTCGAGGTCGGCACGCACGCCGCGCTGCTCGCGGCCGACGGCATCTACTCGAAGCTGTATCGCATCCAGTACGCGCTCGACGGCAGCGACGCGCCGAGCGAGACGATCGACGCGGCGCGTGCGACACGCTGACGGCGGCATGACGTCGCGGAAGGCCGGGGTCGTCGACGTCGCCGATGCACATCGTGCACACCGAGTCGTCGTGCGGCTGGGGCGGCCAGGAACTCCGCATCCTCGCCGAGGCGCGCGGCATGATCGCGCGCGGCCATCGCGTCACGCTGATCGCGCCGGTCGGCCGCGCGCATCTTCGCCGAGGCGTCGCGCTATCGGCGTGCCGGTGACCGCGCTGCCGATCGAGAAGAAGCGCCTCGGCGGCGTCGGCGCGCTGCGCGACTGGTTGCGGCAGCCATCCGGCGCGACGTCGTCAACACGCACAGCTCGACCGACAGCTGGCTCGTCGCGCTCGCGTGGGCGTCGCTGCGCGCGTCCGCCGGCGATCGTCCGCACGCGCCACATCTCGGCACCGGTGCCGGACAACCTCGCGACGCGCTGGCTGTATCGCGACGCGTCGCGCTTCGTCGTCACGACCGGCGAGTCGCTGCGCGCGCAGCTGATCGAGCGCCTGCGGCTCGACGCGTCGCGCGTGCTGTCGATCCCGACCGGCATCGACACGCAAGGCGTTCCGTCCGCCGACCGCGCGCGAACGGAAGGCCGCTCGAAACGCGGTCGGCGCCGACGCCGGCACGTTCGTCGTCGGCATCGTCGCCACGCTGCGCAGCTGGAAGGGACATCGCTACCTGATCGAAGGCTTCGCGCGAGGCACTCGCCGGCACGCCGACGCGCGACCGATGCGAGCTCGTGATCGTCGGCGACGGGCCGCAACGCGACGCGCTCGAGGCGCTCGTCGACACGCTCGGCGATCCGGCCGCACGTGCGCTTCGCCGGCAACCAGCCGAACGTCGTGCCGTGGCTGCACGCGATGGACCTGTTCGCGCTGCCGTCGTATGCGAACGAAGGCGTGCCGCAGGCGATCCTGCAGGCGATGGCGTGCGGCGTGCCGGTCGTGACGACCGACGCCGGCGCGATCGCCGAGGTCGCGCACGAAGGCGGCGACGACGCACCGGCGACCGCGGTCGTCGTCGCGAAGGAGAGCGCGGCCGAACTTGCCGAAGCGATCGTCGCGTTGAAGGACGATGGTCCGCGGCGCGAGTCGATGGCCGCCGCCGCGCTCGCGCTGGTCCGCGAGCGCCACGGCATCGAAGGCATGCTCGACCGGATGGAGGCGGTGTTCCGCGCCGCATCCCGAGTCGGGATGCCCACTCCGAAAGGAACGACATGAACGCACCGCTCGAACAGCCGCCGTCGCAGCCGATGGCCCAGCCGATCAGCCGCTGGCCGGTCCCGAGCGCTCGCCGACGTCCCCGACGACATCCGCGAACGCATCCTCGCGGTCCAGGAGAAGGCCGGCTTCGTGCCGAACGTGTTCCTCGCGCTGGCCCATCGGCCGGCCGAGTTCCGCGCGTTCTTCGCGTATCACGACGCGCTGATGGACAAGCAGACCGGCGGCCTGTCCAAGGCGGACCGCGAGATGATCGTGACCGCGACCAGCGCGCGCAACCGCTGCCTGTACTGCGTCGTCGCGCACGGTGCGCTCGTCCGCATCTACGCGAAGCAGCCGTTGCTCGCCGACCAGATCGCCGTCAATCACGCGAAGGCCGACCTCGGCCCGCGCGAGAAGGCGATGCTCGACTTCGCGATGAAGGTCTGCGTCGCGTCCGACACGATCGGCGACGCGGACCACGACGTGCTGCGTGGCCACGGCTTCGACGACGAGGACATCTGGGACATCGCGGCGATCACGGCGTTCTTCGGGCTGTCGAACCGCATCGCGAACGTGACCGGCATGCGGCCGAACGACGAGTTCTACTTGATGGGACGCGTGCCGCGCGTGCGTTGACCGAGCGGGTTGGCCGTCCGCAACGAGCCGGCGTTGTCGCACCTCAGGTCCGCGAACGTCGGACCTCGTCGATCGCACGACACAACTGCGCGGCGCCGAGCAGCACGCGCGGCGTGTGGCGCGTGATCAGCGCGGGATCGAGGAACAGATAGCGCTTCGCGCGGACCGCCGACACGCCGCTCCAGCGCGACCACGCGGCGATGTCGCGCGCGTGGTCGGCGTTCTCGGCCGACGTCACGATCAGCTGCGGGTCGGACGCGATCACGGCTTCCGCATCGACGACCGGCGACAGCATCGACAACGACGCGAAGACGTTGCGACCGCCGCAGAGTTCGATCACCTGCGTGATCAGCTGCGGCCCGCCGACCGTCATCAGCGGATCGTTCCAGACCTGATAGAAGACGCGGACCGGCGTCCGCGATGCATAGGTCGAGCGCAGCGCCGCGACCTGCGCGCGGAAGTCGCTCGCCGCGGCGGTCGCCTGCGCGGCATCGCCGGTGAGCACGCCGAGGCGCTCCATCGTCGTCGCCACGTCGTCGAGCGTGCGCGGCTCGCTGCGGAACACCGCGAGTCCGACGCGCTCGAGTTGAGCGAGCTCGGCTTCGGACGTCCCGCTCCGCCAGGCGACGACGAGATCCGGCTTCAGCGCGACGATGCGTTCGACGTCGAGCGCGTACAGGCCGCCGACCTTCGGCAGCGCGTTCGCGGCCGGCGGATAGTCGCTGAACGCGGTAACGCCGACGACGCGTTCGCCGGCGCCGATCGCGAACAGCAGCTCGGTGACGTGCGGCGCCAGGCTGACGACGCGCGTCGCCGGACGATCGAGCGCGACGGTGCGTCCGCTGTCGTCGTGCACGCCGACCGCCGCGTGCGCTGCGGCGATCGACAGCAGCCACGCGAGACAGACGACGGGCAGGAATGGACGCGGCATCCGTCGAGTCTAGCGGGGGCGTACGCGTGACGTCCCGACACGACTGGCCGTCGCTTTTTCGTTCCGCGGAAGAAGACGCCCCGAGGGAGCCGGTCTATACTACGAATGCAAACCATTCTCGTTACGCCGACGTGCGCGCGCCGGCCGTTTTCCACGATGAACCTGCTCGACGTGCCGTCCGCCGTGTTGACATCCGCGCTGTTTTCGGCGCCGGTGTCGGCGACGCTGCACGCGCACGGCGACGCGGAGCCGGCCGCGATCGCGCTGTCGGACCTCGGCATCGGCGAATTCGCGACGATCCATGCGGTGCTGCCGGCCGGCGACGACGCCGAGCGCGAGCTGGTGATGCGGCTGATCGAGATCGGCTTCGTTCCCGGCGAGCGCGTGCGCGTGACGGCCGTCGGGCGGCCCGGACGCGAGCCGATCGCCGTGCGTCTCGTCGGCCGGCAGCAGCGGACGCGGCGGCGTGACCGGCACGACGTTCGCGATGCGTCGGCACGAGGCGCGACTTCATCCGCGTCGTTCCGGACGCGGACGCGACGTCGAAGCGATGAGCGACGCCGCGACTCGGCAACGCGCTGTCGATCGCGCTGCTCGGCAATCCGAACTGCGGCAAGACCGCGCTGTTCAACCTGCTGACCGGCAGCCGGCAGAAGGTCGCGAACTACGCCGGCGTGACCGTCGAGCGCAAGGAAGGCACCTTCGTCACGCCGGCAGGGACGGCACGTGCGCGTGCTCGACCTGCCGGGCGCGTACAGCCTCAACGCGGTCAGCGCCGACGAGGCGCTGACGCGCGACGTCGTCCGCGGCGCACGGGCCGACGAGGGCCGACCCGACCTGCTGGTCTGCGTCGCCGACGCGACGAATCTCAAGCTCGGGTCTTCGGATGGTCGTCGAGGTCAAGCGGCTCGGCGTGCCGATGCTGCTCGCGCTCAACATGAGCGACGTCGCGAAGAAGCGCGGCATCGCGATCGACGTCGCAGGCGCTGTCGCGCGAGCTCGGCATGCCGGTCGTCGAGACGGTCGCCGATGCGGCGCGACGGTGCCGAGCGGCTGATCGAATCGATCGAGGCGCGCGGCGGTCTCGAGGCACCGGCCGCGACGGAGCTGCCGTGGGCGAAGCCGTCGATCGACGACGTGCTGGCCGCGCAGGCCGAGGTGCGACGCATGCTGTCGATCGCGGTCCGCGAGCCGCCGGCCGACGCGCTGGCCGGCGCACGGGTCGACGAATCGATCGACCGCATCGTGCTGCATCCGGTCTGGGGCATGGCGATCCTGTGCGTCGCGCTGTTCCTGATGTTCCAGGCGGTGTTCAGCTGGGCGCAGGTGCCGATGGACGCGATCAAGGCCGGCGATGGAGGCGCTCGGCCAGGGCGTCGCGCATGTGCTGCCCGAAGGCATCCTGCAGAGCCTGATCGTCGACGGCGTCATCGCCGGCGCCGGCAGCGTGCTCGTGTTCCTGCCGCAGATCCTGATCCTGTTCCTCTTCATCCTCGCGCTCGAGGACTCCGGCTACCTGCCGCGCGCCGCGTTCCTGCTCGACCGCCTGATGGGCACGGTGGGGCTGTCCGGTCGATCGTTCATCCCGCTGCTGTCGAGCTTCGCGTGCGCGATCCCCGGCATCATGGCGACGCGCACGATCGCGAACCTGGCGCGACCGGCTCGTCACGATCATGATCGCGCCGCTGATGACGTGCTCGGCGCGGCTGCCGGTCTACGCGCTGATCATCTCGGCATTCGTCCCGCAGCGGACCGTCGTGGGGCGTCTTCAACCTGCAGGGCTTCGCGCTGTTCGTGCTGTACGTCGCCGGCATCGTCGGCGCGATGGCCGTCGCGTGGGTCTTCAAGCTGATCGGCGGCCGCACGACCCACGCGCCGCTGCTGATGGAGCTGCCGTCGTACCGCTGGCCGAATCCGCGCAACCTGTTCATCGGCCTCGTCGAACGCACGCGCATCTTCCTGTCGCGGGTCGGCACGATCATCCTCGCGCTGATGATCGTGCTGTGGTTCCTGTCGAGCTTCCCGGCGCCGCCGGCCGGCGCCACGGGCCCGGCGATCCAGTACAGCCTCGCCGGCATGATCGGCCGCGCGCTCGAGGTCGTCTTCGCGCCGATCGGCTTCAACTGGCAGATCTCGATCGCGCTGATCCCGGGACTCGCGGCGCGCGAGGTCGCGGTCGGCGCGCTCGGGACGGTCTATTCGCTGTCGGCGAACAGCGAGGAGGTCGCGGCGCAGCTGACGCCGATGATCGCGTCGGGCTGGTCGCTCGCGACCGCGTTCTCGCTGCTCGCGTGGTACGTCTTCGCGCCGCAGTGCATCTCGACGCTCGCGACCGTCAAGCGCGAGACGAACTCGTGGCGCTATCCGCTCGCGATGGCGGGTTACCTGTTCGGTCTCGCCTACCTCGCGTCGTTCGTGACGTATCGCGTGTCGCTCTGGGCGGGCGCCTGATGAACGCCTTCGTCCAGCGTCGTCGTCGTCGCGACGATCGTCGCGTGCGCGAGCGGCTACGCGACGTTGAAGCTGATGCCGGCCGCTTGGCGGAAGCGCGTCGCGGCGGCCGCGGCGCACTGGGCGGCGGGGTCCGGGCTCTCGGCCGTCACCGCGCGCCGCGTCGAAGCCAAGCTCGCGAGCGGTGGCGCCTGCGGCAGCTGCGACTCGTGCAAGGCCTGCGCGACGCCCGCGAAGGCGCGATGCCGACGTCGCGTCATCGACCGGCTATCGCTCGATCCCGATCCGCCGCGCGTCCTGAAGCCGTCCGGCGACCGATCGCAATCGCGTCAGTCGGACTCCATCTCGCCGATCATCGACTGCTGGAAGTTCTCGAGCCCGACGCTGATCGATCAGCTCGATGTGCGTCTCCAGCCACTCGATGTGTTCCTCGGTGTCGTCGAGGATGTGCGGAACAGGTCGCGCGTGACGTAGTCGCTGCACGCGTCTCGCAATGCGCGATCGCGTCCTTCAGCACGGCCTGCGACGCCAGCTCGACCTTGAGGTCGCAGCCGAGCATCTCGGGCGTCGATCTCGCCGATCAGCAGCTTGTGGAGGTCCTGCAGGTTCGGCAGGCCGCCGAGCATCAGGATCCGCTCGATCAGCAGGTCCGCGTGCTTCATCTCCTCGATCGACTCGTCGTACTCGTGCTTGCCGATCGCGTACAGCCCCCAGTGCCGATAGATGCGGGCGTGGAGGAAGTACTGGTTGATCGCCGTCAGCTCGTTGGTGAGCTGGCGATTGAGGAACGCGAGGACGCCGGGATCGCCGATCAACGGGCACTCCATGTTCGCGGCCGGAGCGAATGCCGCGCGGACGACGCGATCGGCGCTCCCGTTCAGGGGAGCGGGGTCAGGCGAGTGCGGCTTCGCGCGACTCGACGCCCGACGGGCGGCGCACCAGTCGAACGGGCGACGCGTGTGCTTCGCCGAGCACGCCGGCGCGGGCCTCGCATAGTACCTCGCAGGCCGTGGCGACACACTTGCCGCAGCACGTGCCGACGCCGAGCTCGAACTGCAGCTCGTCGAAGGTGTCGATGCCGTCGGCGACGGCGCGGCGGATGGCTCGGTCGTTCACGGCGTTGCAGACGCAGACGATCATCGGCGGGGCGAATTGGGAATGCAAACGAGAACGATTATCAATCATCCGTTCGTCGTCTGCAAGTCCCGGCGTCGCTCGAGCCGCGACGCGTGCCGTCCCATCCGCGCTCCGGCGCTAGCTCGACGCGTCCGCCTCGCGCCCGCTCGATCAGCGCGGTCGTCGACGCGTCGTGGTCCGCGCGTCTTGCCCCGACGTCAGCTCGTCGACGATGCTCTTCGCGAGCACCTTGCCGAGCTCGACGCCCCACTGGTCGAACGAATCGACGTTCCAGATCGCGCCCTGCACCATGACCTTGTGCTCGTAGAGCGCGACGAGCGCGCCGAGCGACGCCGGGTCGAGCCGCTGCAGCACGATCGTGTTCGACGGCCGGTTGCCGGGGAACGTCTTGTGCGGCGCGAGCCGCTCGGCTTCGTCGGCGGAGGTGCCCGACGCGACCAGTTCGGCCTTCGCCTCGTCGCGCGGTCTTGCCGCGCATCAGCGCCTCGCTCTGCGCGAAGCAGTTGGCGAGCAGCGCGCGGTGATGCTCGAGGTGACGATGCGCGGGCTCGATCACCGCGACGAAGTCGATCGGCGCCCACTCGGTGCCCTGGTGCAGGCACTGGAAGTACGCGTGCTGCGCGTTCGTGCCCGGCTGGCCCCAGATCACCGGCACCGTCGCCGTCGCGACCGGCGAGCCGTCGAGCGTGACCGACTTGCCGTTGCTCTCCATCTCGAGCTGCTCGAGATGCGCGGGCAGCAGCTCGAGGTGCTGGTGATACGGCGCGATGCAGACGCTGCGCGCGCCGAGCACGTTCGCGTTGAGGATGCCGATCAGCGCGAGCCGCACCGGCATGTTGGCTTCGAGCGGCGCGTCGCGGAAGTGCCGGTCCATCGCCGCGGCGCCGGCGAGCAGTTCGCGGAAGCGGTCCATGCCGACCGACAGCGCGATCGGCAGTCCGATCGCCGACCACAGCGAGTAGCGGCCGCCGACCCAGTCCCAGAAGCCGAACATGTTCTTCGCGTCGATGCCGAAGGCGGTGACGTCCTTCTCGTTCGTCGACACCGCGACGAAGTGGCGATGCAGCTCGGCCTCGGGCACGCCGCTGCGCGAGCGACCAGTCGCGCGCGGACCGCGCGTTCATCATCGTCTCGGCGGTCGTGAACGTCTTCGACGCGATGATGAACAGCGTCGTCGCGGCGTCGAGCCGACGCACCGCGTCGTCGAGCGCATGCGCGTCGACGTTGGCGACGAAGTGGACCGACAGCCGCTCGTGCCGGTACGACGCGAGCGCGGCCTCGACGAAGCGCGGACCGAGGTCCGAGCCGCCGATGCCGATATGGATCACGTCGGTGATCGCGCGGCCGTCGTGGCCGGTCCACGAGCCGTCGCGGACCTCGCCGACGAAGGCGGCCATGTGGTCGAGCACCGCATGCACGTCGGGGATCACGTCGTGGCCGTCGACGCGGAACGCCTCGTCGCGCGGCGCCCGCAGCGCGACGTGCAGCACCGCACGGTCCTCGGTCACGTTGATCTTCTCGCCGGCGAACATCGCATCGCGACGCGCCTCGACGCCGGACGCGCGCGCGAGCGCGTACAACGCCGCGAGCGTGGCGTCGTCGACGCGATTCTTCGACGCGTCGAGCACGAGCCCGGCCGCTTCGAGCGTGTGCTTCGCGAGTCGGTTCGGTATCGGTCGAGAACAGCGTGCGCATCGGCGCGACGGCGTCGGCCGCGCTCTTCAGGTCGGACCAGGCCGGGGGCAGGGCAGTCATCGATGGGATCGCTTCGTCAGGTGTTGATGGCGCGGGTCGGAAGGGCGGCGGCCTATGGCGAGCACGACCGCGAGCCGCTGCAGACTGCGGTCCGTCGTCGTTCATCGAAGGTCGCCATGAAACTCGAAGGTTCCTGTCACTGCGGCGCCGTCCGCTTCCCGTCTGGACTCGGACAGCGCCTATCCGTTCCTGCATTGTCATTGCTCGATCTGCCGCAAGACCGCCGGCTCGGGCGGTTATGCGATCAACCTCGGCGGCGACGCGAAGTCGATGAAGGTGCCGCGGCGAGGAGCATCTCGGCAACTATCACGCGGTGATGCGCGAGCCCGGCAAGCGCGTCGACGCGATCGAAGGCGGAGCGTCGCTTCTGCCTGAAGTGCGGCAGCGCGTTGTGGCTGTGGGATCCGCGCTGGCCCGACCTGATCCATCCGCATGCGTCGGCGATCGACACGCCGCTGCCGAAGCCGCCCGAGGTCGTCGAGGCGGCGCTCGACTACTGCCCGGACTGGGTCGACGTGCCGGGCGGCAAGGGTCATCGGCGCATGCGGGCAGTGGCCGTCGAGTCGCTCGCCGAATGGCATCGGCGGCACGGCCTCGTCACGTGATCGTCATGCGCGCACGAACGGGTTGAGCGCCCGGCGGATCGCGGGGATCAGTTCCGTCGCGCCGAGTCCCACGGGCCCGATGCCCGACGCGACCAGAGTCGTCGGCCGCGCGTGCCGTGCAGCCACACGGCGGCCCGCGCGGCCTCGGCCGGCGGCAAGCGCTGCGCGAGCAGTCCTGCGACGAGTCCCGCACAGCACGTCGCCGGTGCCGCCGGTCGACGAGACGCCGGGTTGCCGGTCGTGTTGATCGACCCACGCGCCGCCGGGCTCCGTGATCGACCGTGCCCGCGCCCTTCAGCACGACGACGCTGGCGAAGTTCGACGCGAGCCGCGCCGCGGCGCGCGATGCCGGTCGCGCTGCACGTCCTTCACGTCGCAGCCGAGCAGACGTGCCGCCTCGAGCGGATGCGGCGTCAGCACGGCCGGCTCGGACCGCGCGCGCAGCAGGTCGCCGAGGTCGGCGGCGCTTCGCGCGATCGCGTTCAGGCGCGTCGGCGTCGACGCAGAGCGCCGGCGCTTCGGCGAGCCAGTGCGCGAGCAGCGCCATCGCCTCGTCGCCGTGGCCGAGCCCGGGCCCGATCGCTACGGCCGTCGCATCGACGCCGTCGAGCGAGTCG
This sequence comes from uncultured beta proteobacterium, assembly GCA_963795885.1. Classification (GTDB taxonomy): domain Bacteria; phylum Pseudomonadota; class Gammaproteobacteria; order Burkholderiales; family Burkholderiaceae_D; genus CAHJXF01. The sequence continues at coordinate 57,035 of CAWCJI010000001.1, forward strand.
CGCAGCATCAGCTCGGGCTGGACGACGTCGTAGCTCGGCGCGTCCGACGCGATCAGCCGGACGTAGACGCGGCCGGCGCCGACGTGCAGCGCGGTCCGCGACGCCATCAGCGCCGCGCCGACCATGCCGTGGTCGCCGCCGACGACCGCGACGCTGCCGAAGGTGCCCTTGTTGCTGTCGAGGCGACGCGGTTCGAGCAGCTTCGCGAACAGCGAGGGTCGTTGAGCGAGCCGACCCGATCGGCGTCGACGTCGAGACCTTCGATCGTCGCATCGTCGGCGCCGAGCGTATCGACGACCACGTCGCCGACGTGGTCCACCGCATCGCCGGTGTACAGCCCCGGCTTGTTCGCGAGGAACGTGATCGTGCGATCCGCGTGAACGGCGATGTCCGCGACGTTTCCCGTGTCGGCGTCGACGCCGCTCGGCACGTCGATCGCGAGCACCGGACCATCGGTCCGGTTGCACGAGCTCGATCCACTCGCGAGCCCGGCCCGTCGGTGCGCGTGCGAAGCCGATGCCGAAGAGGCCGTCGACGACGAGCGATGCGTCGTCGATCGCATCGTGCGGATCGACGGTCGCCTGGACACGAGTCGACCAGCGCTTCCACGCCTCGGCCGCGTCGCCCTTGAAGCGTGCCGGGTCGTCGAGCAACGCGACGCGCACGTCGATGCCGCGCTCGTGCAGCACGCGCGCGGCGACCAGCGCGTCGCCGCCGTTGTTGCCCGGACCGACGAGGAACAGGATCGGCTGCGCGCGCGCCGCGGCCATCTGCGATGCGGCGCGCGCGATCGCGTCGCCGGCCCGTTCCATCAGGCTCGTGCCCGGATCGCGCGCCTGCATCGCCGCCTCGAGTGCGCGGATGGCCGCGACCCGCAACAGCGGTGTCGCACCGCGTCGACGATCGTTCAGCCATAGCGCGCGAGCGTCAGTCCTTCGAGGTCGATCTCCGGACGACGCCGCATCACGACGTCGGCGACGACGCGACCGGAGCCGGCCGCCATCGTCCAGCCCGTCGAGCCGTGGCCCGCATTGACGAACACGCGCGGATGACGCGTCGGACCGATGACCGGCGGGCCGTCCGGCAGCATCGGCCTCGCGCCGACCCACCAGCTCGACGACTGGTACGACGCCGCACCGGGGAACCAGTCGCGCGCGACCTTCAGCAGCGTCGCGAACGCGCGCTCGGCGTTCTTCGAGTCGAGCGACAGCACGCGGTCGCCGAGTTCCGCGGTGCCCGCGACGCGGATGCGATTGCCGAGCCGCACGATCGCGACCTTGTAGGTCTCGTCCATCACCGAGGCCAGCGGCGCGTAGGTCGGCTCGCGGATCGCGACGGACGCCGAGTAGCCCTTGACCGGATACAGCGGCGGGGCGCCGCCGAAGCGCCGCAGCAGCGGCGCGCTCGCAATGCCGGCCGCGATGACGACCGCGTCGAAGCGCCGATCGTCGCGGCCGCCGTCGCTGCGCAGCTGCAACGTCACGCCGTCGTTGTCGGCACGGATCGCGTCCACCGCACGGCCGAACTCGAAGCGGGCACCGTGCTGCTCGGCGAGTTCCCTCAGTTGCCGCGCGAACAGCGGACAATTGCCGGCCTCGGCGTCCGCCAGGTGAAGGCCGCCCTGGAAGACGATGTCCGACAGCCCGGGCTCCTGGATGCGGCACTCCTCCGGCGACAGCAGGCGGTGCGCGATGCCGGCGTCGGTCAGGAACGCGATCGTGCTCCTCGCGAGCGCCAGGTCGCGTTCGGTCCTGAACAGCTGCAGCAGCCCGACGGTCCGTTCATACGACAGCCCGAAGCGCGGGCGCAGCTCGTCCATCACGTCGCGGCTGTAATAGGCGACGCGCTGCATGCGGCTCTTGTTCTGCCGGAAACGCGAGGCGCCGCATTCGCCGAGCCATCGCACGATCCAGCGCCACAGTGCAGGGTCCGCCGCGGGGCTGAAACGGACCGGTGCATGCTGGGCGAACAGCATCGACAGGACCTTGCGCGGCATTCCCGGCGCGGCCCAAGGCGTGACGTAGGCCGGCGCCATCATCCCGGCGTTGCCGTAGCTGCATTCCTGCGCGACGCCGCGGTTGCGTTCGACGACGGTCACCTCGCACCCGGCCTCGACGAGCGCCCACGCGGTGCAGACCCCGACGATGCCGGCGCCGACGACGACGACGCGCATGCGTCAGGAGGAGGTCGGCCGGGTCATGCGGCGATCATACGGTGCCGCGGCTGCGCCGCCTCGCGTCCGGCGCCGGAATCGGCGGCGCTCCCACAAACCGGGCGTACCGCGCCCGGCGAAGGCGTCTCGAGGTCCGACAGGCGCGTGATCATGACGTCGCTCGACGTCGAGCCGATGAAGCATCGACCGATGATCGACGCCATCAACTTCACGGTTCCTCGCGCGATACGATCGGCCCCGTGAACCGATCGGCCGCTTGCAGGCAGGCGCCGAAGCCGAAGACAACCATCACCCGGACCCTCATCGCGACGTCGTGACGCAGACCGCGCAGCGCTGGCAGTTCTGGATCGACCGCGGCGGCACGTTCACCGACGTCGTCGGCCGTCGTCCCGACGGATCGCTCGTCACGCACAAGCTGCTGTCCGAAAACCCCGAGCAGTATCGCGACGCGGCCGTCGCCGGCATCCGCCACCTGCTCGGCGTTCCGCACGGCGACCCGCTGCCGGCCAACCGCATCGATGCCGTGAAGATGGGCACGACGGTCGCGACCAACGCGTTGCTCGAACGACGCGGCGAACGCACCGTGCTCTGCGATCACGAAGGGGCTTTCGCGACGCGTTGCGGATCGCCTACCAGAACCGGCCGCGGCTGTTCGATCGGCGGATCGTGCTGCCCGAGCTGCTGTATTCGAAGGTCGTCGAGATCGACGAGCGCGTCGGCGCGCACGGCGAGGTCGTCGCGCCGCTCGACGAAGCGGCGGCGCGAGCGGCGTTGCAGGCCGCGTTCGACGACGGCTATCCGTGCGATCGCGATCGTGCTGATGCACGGCTATCGCTATCACGGAGCACGAGCGCCGGCTCGCGACCATCGCGAACGCGATCGGCTTCCGCAGATCTCGGTCTCGCATCGCGTGAGCCCGCTGATGAAGCTCGTGCCGCGCGGCGACACGACGGTCGTCGACGCGTACCTGTCGCCGATCCTCGGCCGCTACGTCGACAGCGTCGCCGCGCGACCTGCCCGGCGTGCCGCTGCAGTTCATGCAGTCGAACGGCGGGCTGACCGACGCGCGGCGCTTCCACGGCAAGGACTCGATCCTGTCGGGTCCGGCCGGCGGCATCGTCGGCATGGCGCGCACCTGCGCACGCGCCGGCTTCGATCGCGTGATCGGCTTCGACATGGGCGGCACGTCGACCGACGTGTCGCATTTCGCCGGCGAGTTCGAGCGCGAGTTCGAGACGCAGGTCGCCGGCGTCCGCATGCGCGCGCCGATGATGAGCATCCACACGGTCGCGGCGGGCGGCGGCTCGATCCTGCATTTCGACGGTTCGCGGCTGCGCGTCGGCCCCGACTCGGCCGGCGCGAACCCGGGTCCGGCGAGCTATCGCCGCGGCGGTCCGCTCGCGATCACCGACTGCAACGTGATGCTCGGCAAGCTGCAGCCGGATCACTTCCCGCGCGTCTTCGGACCGAACGCCGACGAGCCGCTCGATGCGGACGTCGTCCGCGAGCGCTTCGCCGCGATGGCCGACGCGATCGTCGCCGAGGGCGGCGCGCGGATGACGCCGGAGGCCATCGCCGAAGGCTTCATCGACATCGCGGTCGGCAACATGGCGAACGCGATCAAGAAGATCTCGGTGCAGCGCGGCCACGACGTGACGGACTACGTGCTCGCGACGTTCGGCGGCGCGGGCGGTCAGCACGCGTGCCTCGTCGCCGACGCGCTCGGCATGACGAGCGATGTTCGTGCATCCGCTCGCCGGCGTGCTGTCCGCGTACGGCATGGGTCTCGCGGACCGGACGGTGCTGAAGGAACGCGCCGTCGAGGCGCCGCTCGCCGACGACATGCTCGCGACGCTCGACGACGCGATCGACGCGCTCGCGAGCGTCGCGCGCGACGAGCTCGTCGCGCAGGGCGTCGAGCTCGACCGCATCGACGACCCGCCGCCGCGTGCACCTGCGCTACGCAGGGCACCGACTCGCCGCTCGTCGTCGGCGTACGGCGACGCCGACTCGATGCGCGCCGGCTTCGAGGCGCTGTATCGCAAGCGCTACTCGTTCCTGATGCCGGACCGCGGAGCTGATCGTCGAGGCGGTCGTCGGTCGAAGCGATCGGCCGGGCCGACGCGGTCGACGAGCGGCGTCGTCGAGAAGCCGCCGCGCGACGAGCGCCGCTCGCGCCGGTCGCATCGAGTGCCGCATGTACGGCGCCGGCAGCTGGCACGACGCCGCGCTGTACGTGCGCGACGCGCTGCGGCCCGGCGACGTCGATCGACGGCCCGGCGATCATCGCCGAGGCGAACGCGACGACCGTCGTCGAGCCGGGCTGGCGCGCGGAGGTCACGCACGCTCGACCACCTCGTGATGACGCGCGTCGACGGCGCGCACCACGCGTCGCGCGGTCGGCACCGACGTCGATCCGGTGATGCTCGAGGTCTTCAACAACCTCTTCATGGCGATCGCCGAGCAGATGGGCGTCGCGCTGCAGAACACCGCGTACTCGGTCAACATCAAGGAGCGCCTCGACTTCTCGTGCGCGCTGTTCGACACCGACGGCAACCTGATCGCGAACGCGCCGCACATGCCGGTCCACCTCGGCTCGATGGGCGAAAGCATCAAGACCGTGATCCGCGAGAACGTCGACGGTCGCGCCGGGCATGAAGCCCGGCGACGTCTTCGTGCTGAACGATCCGTATCACGGCGGCACGCACCTGCCGGACATCACCGTCATCACGCCGGTCGTGGCATCGACGGCGACGCGACAGCGACCGGCCGCTGTTCTACGTCGGCTCGCGCGGCCATCACGCCGACGTCGGCGGCATCACGCCGGGCTCGATGCCGCCCGGCTCGACGCACGTCGAGGAGGAGGGCGTGCTGCTCGACAACGTCAGGCTGGTCGACGGCAGCGGCACGATGGGCGAGCGGGCGATTCCTCGAGGACGACATCCGCGCGCGGCTCGCGGCGGCGCGCTATCCGGCCCGCAATCCGGACCAGAACATCGCCGACCTGCGCGCGCAGATCGCGGCGAACCAGAAGGGCGTCGAGGAGCTCGCGCAGATGGTCGCGCACTTCGGCCTCGAGGTCGTCGACGGCCTACATGAGGCACGTGCAGGACAACGCCGAGGAAGTCGGTGCGCCGCGTCGTGACCGCGCTGACGGACGGCTCGCTTCACGCTGCCGCTCGACAACGGCGCGGTGATCGCGGTCGCGATCACGCGTCGACCGCGAGCGGCGCTCGGCGACGATCGACTTCACCGGCACGTCGCCGCAGCAGACGAACAACTTCAACGCGCCGTCGGCGATCTGCATGGCCGCCGTGCTGTACGTGTTCCGCACGCTCGTCGACGACGACATCCCGCTGAACGCCGGCTGCCTGAAGCCGCTGCAGGTGATCATCCCCGACGGCTCGATGCTGAACCCGCGCTATCCGGCGTCGGTCGTGTCGGGCAACGTCGAGACGTCGAGCTGCATCACGAACGCGCTGTACGGCGCGCTCGGCGTGATGGCGTCGGCGCAGGGCACGATGAACAACTTCACGTTCGGCAACGCGCGCTACCAGTACTACGAGACGATCTCCGGCGGCTCGGGCGCGGGCGTCGACGCGCGCGGCGACGGGCTTCGACGGCGTCGACGTCGTGCAGACAGCACATGACGAACTCGCGGCTGACGGATCCGGAGGTGTTCGAGTTCCGCTTCCCGGTGCGGCTCGACAGCTACGCGATCCGCGACGGCTCCGGCGGCGCCGGGTCGCTGGCACGGCGGCAACGGCGGCGTGCGCCGCGTCCGCTTCCTCGAGCCGATGACGGCGGCGATGCTGTCGAACAGCCGCGTCGTCGCGCCGTTCGGCATGGCCGGCGGCTCGCCGGGCGCGCTCGGACGCAACACCGTCGAGCGCGTCGACGGCAGCGTCGAGACGATCCCGCACGTCGGCAGCGCGCGAGATGCGGGCCGGCGACGTGTTCGTCATCGAGACGCCGGGCGGCGGCGGGTTCGGCGCCGTTCGCTGAACGCCCGAAGATCGACGAGAATCCGCGTCCGGGACGTTCCTTCGATGGAGCGTTCACTCGTGCAGATCCGATTTCTCGCGGCCGTGTCGGCCGCAGCGTTGTGCGGCGTGGTTCACGCCGCAGTCCCCGGCCGAGCGAGAGCAGGATCGCTGGAATCTCGCCGACCTCTACGCGACCACAGGCCGACTGGGACGCCGACGCCGCGAAGGTGAAGTCGGAGCTCGACCGAGTTCGCGCGGCTGCAAGGGCCAGCTCGGCGCTTCGGCCGCGCGCTTCAAGTCGTGTCTCGACCTCTATGCCGACATCCAGAAGCGCTTCGGACGGCTCGGCGTGTACGGCTCGGAGGAGCACAACCAGGACACCGAGCAACGCGGCGGGCATCGAGCTGGACCAGCGTGCGCAGCTGCTCGACTGCGCAGGTCGGCGAGGCCACGTCGTTCCTGTCGCCGGAAGTCCTCGCGATCGGCAAGAGCAAGCTCGACGGCTTCTTCGCGAAGGATCGGTCGCTGGCGGTCTATCGCCACATGATCGACAACATCCTGCGCAGGGCGCCGCATACCCTCGATGCGACGAGCGAGGCGATCGTCGCGCGGTTCGGGCTGACCAGCGACAACGCGCAGTCGTCGACTACACGCTGCTGTCGACGGCCGACCTGCCGTGGCCGAAGGTCACGCTGTCGGACGGCACGCAGGTCACGCTCGACCAGGTCGGCGTACACGAAGTACCGCGGCGTCGCAGAACCGCGCCGACCGAAAGATCGTGATGGACGCGTTCTTCGGCGCGATGAAGCAGTTCGAGCACACGTTCGGCTCGACGCTGTACGGGCAGATGAAGACCGATTCGGTCGACGCGAAGGTCCACACGCTATCCGGACGTGATCACGGCGAAGCTCGACGCGCGCGCCGTGCCGGTCGCCGTGTACGACACGCTGATCAGCGAGGCCAATGCGCACCTCGACACGCTGCATCGCTACTTCCGGCTGCGCGCGAAGATGCTCGGCGTGACCGACCTGCACTACTACGACATCTATCCGCCGCTCGTGAACGTCGACCGGCAGTACAGCGTCGACGACGCCGAGCGCCTGACGCTCGAGGCGGTCGCGCCGCTCGGTCCCGACTACGTGGCCGCGATGAAGAACGGGCTTCGAGCATCGCTGGATGGACGCGTATCCGCGGCCGCACAAGCTGTCGGGCGCGCACATGGCCGGCTCTGCGTACGACGTGCATCCGTACGTGCTGCTCAACTTCAACGGCGACTACGAGTCGGTCACGACGATCGCGCACGAGTGGGGCCACGCGCTGCATTCGGTGCAGGCCAACAAGGCGCAGCCGTTCGCGACGGCGAACTACCCGATCTTCGTCGCCGAGATCGCGTCGACGTTCAACGAGGCGCTGCTGCTGAAGCACATGCTCGACATCGCGAAGGACGACGACGAGCGGCTGCTGTACCTCGGCTCCGCGCTCGAGAACCTGCGCGGCACCTTCTTCCGCCAGGCGATGTTCGCCGAGTTCGAGCGCGACGGTGCACGCGAAGGTCGATCGCGGGCGAAACGCTGTCCGGGCCGCCAGTTGACGAGAATCTACGGCGAGATCCTGAAGCGTTACCACGGCGACGCGCAGGGGATCTTGAAGATCGATCCGACGTGGACGAGATCGAGTGGGCGTACATCCCGCACTTCTACAACGCGTTCTACGTGTTCCAGTACTCGACGTCGATCGCGGCGAGCTCGCTGTTCGCCGACAGCGTGCTCGAACAACGAGCCGGGTGCGCGCGATCGTTACCTCGGTCTGCTGCGCGCGGGTGGCTCCGACTATCCGTACGAGCTCGTGAAGAAGGCGGGCGTCGACCTCGCGTCGCCTGCGCCGTACCGCTCGATCGCGGCGCGGATGGACCGGATCATGGACGAGATCGAGGCGATCGAGGCGCGCAAGTCCAAGTCGTAACCAGCGGATGAAGCAGGCGGCACCGACGAAGGACGAGATCGCGGCGCTGCCGCCGTTCGAGGGGCTGCCGCTCGATCGCGTCCGCGTGCCGATCGACCGCGGCCGAGTTCGCGGCCGCCGGCGCCGCGATCGAGGCCGCGGGGACCGTCGGCTTCGATACCGAGTCGAAGCCGGTCTTCATCGCAGGCGTCGCCAGCGACGGTCCGCACGTCGTGCAGTTCGCGACGCGCGACGAGGCGTTCATCTTCCAGGTCCATCGCGCCGAAGGCCTGCCGACGCTGCTCGCGCTGTTGCAGTCGCCCGACGTGATCAAGGTCGGCTTCGGGCTGTCGTCGGACCTGCGTCACATCCGCACCCGCTTCGGCGTCGAGCTCGCGTCGGTCGTCGACCTGAACGCCGTGTTCCGCGCCGCCGGCTTTCGTGCCGCGACCGGCGTTCGGGCCGCGGTCGCGATCCTGTTCGAGAGGCGCTTCCTGAAGTCGAAGCGGCAGACGACGTCGAACTGGGCGCGGCCGACGCTCGACGCGAACCAGCTGCTGTACGCGGCGAACGACGCTTACGCGGCGCTGCGCGTGCACGACGAGCTCGTGCGGCGGGGTCCTGCGACCGACGCCGCCGAAGCGTCGGACGTCTCGAACGCGGCCGGCGCGTGATGGACGACTTCCACTCGTACGAGCCGAAGGACGGCCACCGCCTGCCGCACGATCCGTTCAACGCGATCGTCGGGCCGCGGCCGATCGGCTGGATCTCGTCGCGGGCGTCCGACGGCACGCCGAACCTCGCGCCGTACAGCTTCTTCAACGCGTTCAACTACACGCCGCCGATCGTCGGATTCTCGAGCATCGGCTACAAGGACACCGTCCGCAACGTCGAGGCGACCGGCGAGTTCGTGTGGAACCTGACGACGAAGCGCGCTCGTCGAGCGGATGAACGCGACTTGCGCCGCCGTGCCCGCCGGACGTCGACGAGTTCGCGCTCGCGGGATTGACGCCGATCGCGTCGACGCTGATCGACGTGCCGCGCGTCGGCCGAGAGCCCGGTCACGTTCGAGTGCCGCGCGATCGATGTCCGGCAGCTGACGACGGCCGCAGGCGAACCGGTCGACAGCTGGCTGACGCTCGGCGAGGTCGTCGCGGTCCACATCGCGCGCGTCGTCGCTGGTCGACGGCACGTACGACACGGCGCATGCCGGTCACGTGCTGCGCGGCGGCGGTCCCGCGGACTACTTCGACATCGGCCCGTCGCAGCTCTTCAGGCTGTACCGGCCGCGCTGATCATCGGCTTCGCACGACGCGGCGCGCAGGCGGCGGCCGCGGCCGTTCGAGCGCGCGCATGAAGTCGAGCTGCCACGGCCGCACCGCGAGCAGCAGGCTCATCGGACGCCGTTGCGCGGGCGGCAATTGCGCATCGTCGCCGTGCTGCTCCGAGATGTCCTTCGCGAGGCGCTGCAGGCGATCGATCAGCGTCGCCGCATGCGCCTTCGACAGCCGCGTGTTGAGCAACACCATGAACTCGTCGGGACCGTCGAACGCGCTGTCGAAGTATTCGTTCGCGTGCTCCTTGAACGAACGCTGGATCGGACCGTCAGGCAACCAGCGGAAGGTGCGCGCGATCAGCAGCCGGTAGCGGTTGTTCGGGAGCAATCGCAGGAAGCCCGTCCGGTCGAGCGCGATGAACGCCTTCACGAGGTCCGCCTCGTCGATCGTGTACTGATCGAGGATCTGCCGGAACGGCACCAGGTTCAGCGCCGAGATCGCCGCGACGAACAGCGTCGGGTCGTCGACCAGCGCGGCCTCCTGCTTCGCGGTCAGTGCGGACAGCAGTTTTTCCTCCGGATCGATGCCGCGCGTCAGGTCCGTCAGCTCGATGCCCGCCGCCGCGCAGATGGACTCGAGGCGCGACAGCGTCACGTCGTGCTTCGAGAACAGGCGCTTGACGCTCGCCTCGGACAGGCCGATCGACTGGCCGACCTTCGCATACGTGATGCCGCGCGCCTTCAACTCGAGCTTCAGCCGATCGATCAGCAGGGCCGCTTGCGACATGGGCGCTCCGTGGTCCGGATCAAGGTATCGAAAGATGATACCCGCAGAACCACGGGTTGCATCTTCGCCCGTGCCGCTGGTGGCAGCAAGCGTCCCGCTCCAACGTGCGATCTCCGCGTCGTGCGACGCATGTTCACGAAGGAGACGTCATGAAGACCTCGAAGATCGCTGTGATCACCGCGTTCGCGGCCTCGTCGCTGTCGATGGGCGCGATGCCGCTCGCGGCCCGCGCCGACGGCCCGCTCGATGCGTCCACCCGCGCGTCGGCCGCATCGGCGCTGGCGCCGTCGGTCGCGGCAGGCGTGCTCGTCGCCGGCACCCTCGGCGCGCTGCAGCTGAGCGGGCAGGCCGTCGTCGCGAGCGTCGAGACGGTGGCCGACGGGACGGTCATCGTGCTGCGCGGCGCGTCGGACGCCGGGACCGCGTCCATCCGAGTCGCCGGCGCGGTCAGCGTCGGCGTGGGCACCGCGGTGCGCGTCGTCGCGACGAGCACCGGCTGCGCGATCGTCGCCGCGGGCCGGATGATCGCGTTCGTGCCGAACGCCGTCGGTCGCGAGCTCGTGCGTCAGAGCCGGACGACCGCGCTTCGTGCCGGAGACCGGTGATGAAGGCCGCTCCGCTCGCCGCCGTCGTGCTCGCCGCTTCGATCGCGACGACGGCGCATGCCGGCCAGACCTGCGAACCGGTCGTGCCGACGCCGGCGGCCGTCTCGCGCGGACTCGAGCTCGGCAAGCGGGTCCGCGACGCACTCGATGCGAGCGGCGCCGAGGTCGCGTTCGTCGCGCGTGCCGGTCAGGATCTCACGCAATACGGCCTGCGCTGGTCGCACATGGCGTTCGTCTGGCGCGACCATCCGGACGGCCGCTGGACGGTCGTGCACGAGCTCAACGACTGCGGCAGCGCGTCGTCGGCGCTGTTCGACGAAGGGCTCGGCAACTTCTTCCTCGATGCGCCGTTCCGCTACGAAGCGGTCATCGTCGTGCCGGACGCGGCGACGCAGCGCCGGCTCGTGACGATCCTCGGTGGCACGCTGCCCGAGGCGCTGCACGACGACCATTACAACGTGGTGGCCTATCCGTTCTCCACGCGTTACCAGAACTCGAACCAGTGGCTGCTCGAGGTCACGGCCGTCGCGATGGCGAACGATCCGCTCATCGACGATCGCACTGCCGCGCAGCGGTGGCTGCGGCAGAACGCCTATCGCCCGACGACGCTCGACATCCCGGCGTCGACGCGCCTCGGCGCACGGCTGTTCCGAGCGAACGTCGCGTTCGACGATCATCCGTTCGATCGCCGCATGGCGGGGCAGATCGATGCCGTCACGGTCGAGTCGGTGATCGCATTCGTGCGGGCGAGGGAGCCCGATGCGCGCGTCGAGGTGCTGCTCGACCGGCCGCCGTCGTCGCGCGTTCGCTGACGATCCGAAGCGAGGCGTCCGCCGGGCGGCCGGGCGCCGCATGCGCTCGCTATAATCGCGGGCTTGCCGTTCGCCCCGTCTCCGGACTCGATGAGTCGCCCGCAATCTCCCCGCCTGCGTGTCCTTCGCCTCGATGGCGGCGCGGCGCTCGGCGGGTTCCGCATCGAGCGGATCGTCGAGCGGCTGCGCGCCGAAGGCGTCGCGGTCCGCTCGCTGGCCGCGCGTCACGTCCACTGGGTCGCCGCCACGCGCGAGCTCGACGGTGCGGAGCTCGGCAAGCTCCGCTCGCTGCTGATCGACGACGCGACGCTTCTCGCCGACGACGAGCGCGCCGAGACCCTCGTCGTCATGCCGCGGCTCGGCACGCTGTCGCCGTGGGCGAGCAAGGCGACCGACATCGCGCATCGCTGCGGCCTCGACGCGATCGACGCGCATCGAGCGCGGCGTCGTGTACGCGTCGAGATCGAAGTCCGGGCTGCTCGGCCGCACGAAGGTCGACGCCGCGGACCGCGCGACGCATCGCCGCCGCGCTGCACGACCGCATGACCGAGACGGTCGTCGACGACGGACTTCGACTTCGGCGCGGCTGTTCGACGCCGGTCGACGGCCGAGCCGATGCAGGACGTGGCGGTCGACGACGCGCGGGCGCGCCGCGCTCGTCGACGCGAACGGCGCGTGGGGCCTCGCGCTGTCCGACGACGAGATCGACTACCTGTTCGACGCGTTCACGCGGCTCGGCCGCGATCCGACCGACGTCGAGCTGATGATGTTCGCGCAGGCCAACAGCGAGCATTGCCGCCACAAGATCTTCAACGCGTCGTGGACCATCGACGGCGTCGCGCGAGGACCGCTCGCTGTTCGCGATGATCCGCAACACCGAGGCCGTGTCGCCGGGCGGAACGATCGTCGCGTATGCCGACAACGCGGCGATCATGGAAGGCGCGTTCGCGGAGCGCTGGCTTCCCGGTCGCGAACGGCACCTGCACGGCCGCGCATCGAGCCGGTGCACGTCGTGATGAAGGTCGAGACGCACAACCATCCGACCGCGATCGCGCCGTTTCCCGGCGCGTCGACCGGCGCCGGCGGCGAGATCCGCGACGAGGGCGCGACCGGTCGCGGCGCGAAGCCGAAGGCGGGCCTCGCCGGCTTCTCGGTGTCGAACCTGATGCCTGCCCGACGCGGCGCGCGCGTGGGAGCGGATCGATCGGCCGGCCGGCGCGAATCGCAGTCGCCGCTCGCAGATCATGATCGACGGTCCGCTCGGCGCCGCCGCGTTCAACAACGAGTTCGGCCGTCCGAACCTCGGCGGCTACTTCCGCGTCTTCGAGCAGCGCGTCGGCGACGTCGACTACGGCTATCACAAGCCGATCATGATCGCCGGCGGCATCGGCAACATCCGCGACGCGCACACGCACAAGCGCCGACGTGCCGGACGGCGCGCTGCTGATCCAGATCGGCGGACCCGGGTCTGCGCATCGGCATCGGCGGCGGCGCGGCGAGTTCGATGGCGACCGGCGCGAACACGGCGGCGCTCGACTTCGATTCGGTCCAGCGCGGCAACCCCGAGATGCAGCGGCGCGCGCAGGAAGTCATCGATCGCTGCTGGCAGGCAGTCGACGACGAGGCATGGACGCGAACCCGATCCTGTCGATCCACGACGTCGGCGCCGGCGGGCTGTCGAACGCGTTCCCCGAGCTCGTCGAAGGCGCGCGATCGCGGCGCGCGCTTCGACCTCGCGCGCGTGCCGCTCGATGCGAGCGGCCTGTCGCCGCGCGAGATCTGGAGCAACGAGTCGCAGGAGCGCTACGTCCTCGCGATCGCGCCGGACGCGTCTCGACGCAGTTCGCCGCGATCTGCGCGCGCGAGCGCTGCCCGTACGCGGTCGTCGGCGTCGCGACGCGACGGACCGCGTGCTGAAGCTCGATGCGCGACACGGCGCCGTCGCCGATCGACCTGCCGATGGACGTGCTGTTCGGCAAGCCGCCGAAGATGCATCGCGACGCGACGCACGTCGCCACGGTGCACCGCGCCGATCGATCTCGACGGGCCTCGAGCTCGAGACGATCGCGCGCGACGTGCTGATGCATCCGACCGTCGGCAGCAAGAGCTTCCTCGTCACGATCGGCGACCGCACGGTCGGCGGCCTGACCGTCGCGCGACCAGATGGTCGGGCCGTGGCAGGTGCCGGTCGGCGACTGCGCGGTCACGCTGATGGACTACGCGGGCTACGCCGGCGAGGCGATGGCGATGGGCGAGCGCACGCCGATCGCGGCGATCGACGCGGCCGCGTCGGGCCGCATGGCCGTCGGCGAGGCGATCACGAACCTCGCGGCCGCGCCGGTCGAGCGGATCGGCGACATCAAGCTGTCGGCGAACTGGATGGCGGCCTGCGGCGATCGGCCGGGCCAGGACGCGGCGCTGTTCGACACGGTGCGCGCGGTCGGCATGGAGCTGTGTCCCGCGCTCGGCATCGGCATCCCGGTCGGCAAGGACTCGATGTCGATGCGCACGACGTGGCGCGACGAAGGCGCGGCCGACGGGATCGCGAAGGAGGTCGTCTCGCCGGTCTCGCTGATCGTCTCGGCGTTCGCGGCCGTGCGCGACGTGCGGCCCGCGTGGACGCCGCAGCTGCGGACGCCGCGACGATGGGCCGGCGAGACGTCGCTGCTGCTGATCGACCTCGGCGGCGGCCGCAATCGTCTCGGCGCGTCGATCCTCGCGCAGGTCACGGGGCAGGTCGGCGACGCGGTCCCCGACGTCGACGATCCGCAGCGGCTCAAGTCGTTCTTCGCCGCGATGGCCGACGCTGCGCGCGGCCGGCCTCGTGCTCGCGTATCACGACCGCTCCGACGGCGGGCTGTTCGCGACGCTCTGCGAGATGGCGTTCGCGGGTCGGACCGGCGTGTCGATCAACGTCGACATCCTGACGCTCGAAGGCCACGGCGGCGACGACTGGGGCGACTCGAAGAACTGGGCGACGCAGGTCGCGGCGCGGCGCGAGGCCGCGACGCTGAAGGCGCTGTTCGCCGAAGAACTCGGCGCCGTGGTCCAGGTCCGCGTCGCGGATCGTTCGGCGGCGATGGACGTCCTGCGCCGGCACGGCCTCGGCGCGTTCGCGCACGACGTCGGCCGCGTCAACGATCGCGACGTGATCGAGGTCTATCGCGACGCGAAGTGCATCTACGCGAAGCCGCGCGGCGAGCTGCAGCAGGCGTGGGACGACACGAGCTGGCGGATCGCACGGCTGCGCGACGAGCCGTCTTCGGTCGACGACGAGCATGCGGCGATCGTCGCCGACGATCCCGGCCTGCCGACGAAGGTGGCGTTCGGCCTCGACGACGACGTCGCCGCGCCGTTCGTCGCGACCGGCCGACGCCCGCCGCTCGCGATCCTGCGCGAGCAGGGCGTCAACAGCCAGAGCGAGATGGCCTACGCGTTCGCGAAGGCCGGCTTCGACAGCGTCGACGTCCACATGAGCGATCTCGCGTCGGGCCGCCGCACGCTCGCCGACTTCGTCGGCTTCGTCGCCTGCGGCGGCTTCTCGTACGGCGACGTGCTCGGCGCCGGCGAAGGTTGGGCGAAGGCGATCCGCTTCGACGAGCGGCTCGCCGCGATGTTCGCCGCGTTCTTCGAACGGACCGACACGTTCGCGCTCGGCGTCTGCAACGGCTGCCAGATGATGGCGTCGCTCGCGCCGCTGATCCCCGGCGCCGACGCGTGGCCGCGCTTCACGAACAACCGGTCGCGTTATGAGGCGCGGCTATCGGCGGTCGTCGTCGAGCCGTCGCCGTCGCTGTTCTTCGACGGCATGGACGGCACGATCGCGCCGATCGCCGTCGCGCACGGCGAAGGGCGCGCGGACTTCGCGAGGCAGGGCGATGCGACCCGCATCGACGTGCCGCTGCGCTTCGTCGACCACGCGGGTGCGCCGACCGAGCGCTATCCGTTCAATCCGAACGGCAGTGTCGGCGGCCTGGCAGGCGTCACGACGCCGGACGGCCGTTTCACGGCGCTGATGCCGCATCCGGAGCGCGTGTTCCGCGCGATCCAGATGTCGTGGCATCCGGACGACTGGACCGGCGACAGCCCGTGGATGCGGATCTTCCGCAACGCGCGACGCCACGTCGGCTGAGCGACGTGGCCGCGATCCGGGACGGACGCGTGCTCGACGCGGCCGCGACCGCGTCGCTGCTCGACTTCGGTCGGTTGGTCGAGGCGGTCGAACGCGCGGCCATCGAGCGCGACGCGGGAGAGATCGCCTGCCCGGACCGGCAGGTCGTGCCGCTGGCGGGCGGCGCGACGATGCTGTCGATGCCGGCCGTCGCAGGCGACGTCGCGATCCACAAGCTGATCACGGTCGCGCCGGGCAACGCTTCTCGCGGGCTGCCGACGATCCACGGCACGGTGACCGTGTTCGATCCGGTCACCGCACGGCCGCTGCTCGTGCTCGATGGCCCGACGGTGACGGCGATGCGGACGGCCGCCGTATCGATGTCCGCATGGCATCGACTCGCGCCGGCCGATGCGACGCGGGTCCTGTTGATCGGGACCGGCGTGCAGTCCGCTTGCCACCTGCGCGCGATCGCGTCGCTGCGACCCGATTGCCGCGTGCGCGTGCGCGGCACGTCTCGCGAACGTGCGATCGGGTTCTGCGACGCGCACCGCGGTCTCGCCGCCGACCTGGCGCCCGCGGACGACGACGACCAACCCGACGTGGTGATCACGCTGACGACCAGCGAGGTGCCGGTGTGGCGCGAGCCGGCGCGGGCGGGCACGCTCGTGATCGCGGTCGGCTCGTTCCGGCCGCACATCGCCGAGATCGCCGCCGCGACGGTCCGGGGCAGCGCGGTCGTGGGTCGACGATCCGGTCGGCGCGCAGCACGAGGCGGGCGACCTGATCGGCGCCGGCATCGACTGGTCCGACGTCGGATCGCTCGCCAACCTCGTGCGTGGCGATCCGCCGCCCTCGGACCGCGCGGCGCTCTTCAAGAGCGTCGGCTGCGCGGCATGGGATCTCGCGGCGGCGCGCGTCGCGCTCGCGGCGCTACGCTGAGCGCCGCAATGCCTCGAGCCCGAGGCCGCGCGCGACGCTCGAGAAGCGGTCTCCGCTGACCGGCTCGGCCATCGGGAAGGCGTCGCACAGACGCGCCGACAGCACGCGCAGTCCGGTCGAGCCGCCGGTGAAGTAGAGCGCGGCGATCGCGTCGTCGGCGACGCCGGCGCGCCGCACCGTCTCGCGCGCCGCCGCGACGACGCGTTCGAGCGGTCCGGCCAGCGACGCGGCGAGGCCCGCACGATCGACCGTCGCCGCGAGCGCCGGCTCGACGTCGTCGAGCTCGATCTCGAACGCATCGAGGTCCGACAAGGCGATCTTCGCGGCTTCGGCGCGCGCGACGAGTCGATGGCCGAGCCGCTGCCGGACGACGCGCATCAGCCGCCGGTGATGCTCCGGCCGCTCGTAGAACCAGCGCATCGCCTGCAGTTCGGCCACGCGTCGCGGTGCGTAGACGCCGTTGATCAGGTGCCAGGTCGCGAGATCGTGATAGACGCGATTCGGGACCTCGCGACCTTCCGGCGTGCGACCGCCGAAGCCGAGCAGCGGCATGATCGTGTCGAGCTCGACGCGCTGGTCGAAGTCCGTGCCGGCGACATGCACGCCGTGGTTCGCGAGCACGTCGCGCGATCGGTCGGCCCGTGGCGCGCCGCCGACGCGGATCACCGAGAAGTCCGACGTGCCGCCGCCGATGTCGGCGACCAGCACGAGTCGCTCGCGGTCGATCGTCCGCTCGTAGTCGAGCGCCGCGGCGATCGGCTCGAACTGGAACGAGACGTCGACGAAGCCGATGCTCCGTGCGGCGCCCGCGAGCGCCTCTTCCGCGCGCCGGTCGGCCGCTGCGTCGTCGTCGACGAAGTACACCGGCCTGCCGAGCACGACGCGGTCGATCGACGCGCCGACGGCGCGCTCCGCGGTTGCCTTCAGCTGCTTCAGGAAGCCGGCGACGACGTCGATGTAGCGGACCGCGATGCCGTCGCCGAGCTGCGTCGTCTCGGTCGCCAGCGACGAGCCGAGAATGCTCTTCAGCGACCGCATCAGCCGACCCTCGTGGCCCTCGACGTACGCGGCGACCGCGGCGCGACCGTAGCGGCGCGATCCGTCGTCGCTGTCGTAGAAGACGGCGGTCGGCATCGTCGGCTGGTTCGCCTCGAGCTCCACGAGTCGCATGGTCCCGTCGCGTTCGACGACGGCGACCGCGGAATTCGACGTCCCGAAGTCGATGCCGCAACACGGGCCGCGTGAAGAAGGCGTCATCGATCCGCCGGAAAAAAGGGCGCGATTCTAGCCGATCGCCGGCCGCGGCAGGAAGCGGTGCCGCGGGCGGCGAACCTCCGGCATCCGACGAAAAAAAGCCCGGCAACGCCGGGCTCTTTCATCGATGAGTGAAGCGTCAATCCTTGATCGCCTCGATCTCGACCTTCAGCTTCGTCTCGTCGGACACGAACGGGATCAGGTAGCTCACGTCCCAGAGGCTGCGCTGGACCGTCGTCTCGAAGCTGCCGCCGCAGACCTGACTTCTTCGACATCGGGCTCAGGTAGCAGTTGTAGTTCGTCGACGTCAGCGTGATCGGGTTCGTCTTGCCGTGCATCGTCAGGTCGCCGGTGATCGACGCGACCTTGTCGCCGTCGAACGTGAACTGCGTGCCGGTGAAGGTCGCGTCCGGGAAGGTCTTCGCATCGAAGAAGTCGCTGCTCTTCAGGTGCGTGTCGAGCTTCGCGACGCCCGTCTGCACCGACGTGATGTCGATGTCGATCGTCGCGCTGCCGGTCTTCGCGGCCGGATCGATCGTGATGCTGCCGCTCTTCGCGTCGAAGTGCGAGCGGACCGTCGACGTGCCGAAGTGGCGCGATTCGGCGGTGACCGACGTGTGGGTCGGGTCGATCGTGTAGGTCGTCGGCGCGGCGAATCGCGAGGCGTGGTCAAGGCGAAGCGTGACGCGCGAACGTCGTGGCGATGCGGTTCTTCATGGGTTCCTCGGAATCGGTGTCGGAGCGTCGCGTTGAGTCACGGGGTTGGCGCGTGCCCTGCACGGTGAGCTGCGGTCGAACCACCACCTCGTCGGCGACGAGGCCGGTGTCGCCCCATTCGCCGGCGCCGATCTTGTAGTCGAGCCGCTTGATCGTGAATTCGCCGGTCGCCTTCAGCAGGTCGCCCTGCGTGCGCGAGCGTCATCGGGACGTGGATCTCGTTCGTGATGCCCTTGATCGTCAGCTTGCCGATGACGTCGACCTTGCCGCCGCCGAGTCGACTTGATCGACGTCGACTGGAAGGTCGGCGTTCGGATTCTTCGCCGACGTCGAACCATTCGGGCTTCTTCAGCTCGACCGCCGTCTCCGGCGTGCCGATCGGCGACGCTGCCGAGATCGACGGTGAACGCGACGCGTCCGCCTTCGGGCTTCGCCGGGTCGACGTTGATCGTGCCGTCGAAGTGCTCGAACTTTCCCTGCACCGGGACGCCCATCTGCTTGCTGACGAAGCCGATCTCGCTCTGCGCCGGGCACGAGCTTCTGCGCGGACCAGCCGGGCTGCGGAGCCGAGCGCGACGACGGCGATCCGAGGACAGGCGTGCGATGGAGGGACATGGACGATCCGTGAAGTCGATGGGTCGGGCACCTTCAGGCGCCGGGCGCCATCCGTTGCAGGTAACCGACCGGCTCTTCGAGTCGAATGCTGGACCGCGGCCGCGACGTGCAGCAGCGACCACGGCCGCCGAGCGTGTAGGCGAGCGACGCGTGCAGCGGTCATCAACCGCTTCGCGAGCACCGGGTCGACCGGCACCCAGTCCGGCAACGGCAACGAGTCCGAGGTAGACGATCGGGAAGCCGGTCGCGGAACTGTACGCCCAGCCCGCGAGCGGCACCGCGAAGAAGAACGCGTAGAGCAGCCGTGCACGACGTGCGCGGCCCGCCGCTGCCAACGCGGCACGCCGGACGGGAATTCCGGCGGTCGGTGGAACAGCCGCCAGACGAGGCGGCCGGCCGCGAGCGACAGGATCGTCATGCCGATCCACTTGTGATAGTTGAACAGGCGGATGCGCGCCGGCGAGAACGGCAGGTCCGCCATCGTACCAGCCGAGCGCGAGGTTCGCCAGGATGAAGACCGCCATCACCCAGTGCAGCGCGATCGCCGTCCGCGTGTAGTGCTTCGCGGGATCGTCGGCGCTCATCGCAGCGACGATCCCGGGAGCGGACGCATCGCGGGCCCGACGCGTCCGCACGGCTTCATCATGCCGCGAGATCGAACAGCAGGACTTCCGCGTCGCGGCCCGACTCGATCGTCACGTCGCCCGCATCGCGGACCTTCAGCGCGTCGCCCGCCTCGAGCCGGATGCCGCCGGCGACGACCGACCCGCGCGCGACGTGCACGTACGCCAGCCGACCGTCGGCGACGTTGAAGCTCGTGCGCTCGTCGCCGTCGAAGCGACCGACGTGCAGCGCCGCGTCGGCATGGATGGTCACCGAGCCGTCGCGACCGTCCGGCGACGCGACGAGCCGCAGACGGCCGCGCTTGTCGGCGTCGGCGAAGCGCTTCTCCTCGTAGCTCGGCTGCGATGCCGGACACGTTCGGCATGATCCAGATCTGCAGCAGGTGGACCTGCGCGATCGCTCGAGCGGTTGAACTCGGAGTGCAGCACGCCGCGGCCGGCGCTCATCCGCTGCACGTCGCCGGGGCGGATCACCGCACCCGCGCTGCCGCCGCTCGACATCGAGTCCTTGTGCGTCAGCTCGCCTTCGAGCACGTACGTGATGATCTCCATGTCGCGATGGCCGTGCGTGCCGAAGCCCGACGACGGCGCGATGTGAGTCCTCGTTGATCACGCGCAGCGGACCGAAGTGGACGTGCTCGGCGTCGTGGTAGTCGGCGAACGAGAAGCTGTGGAGGCTCTTCAGCCAGCCGTGATCCGCATGACCGCGCGTCGGCCCGCGGCGCACTTCGGAGCGTTCGATGACTTCAACCATTTTCAACCTTTCGCATCCGGTGGGCCGCGGACTTCCGGCGGCACGAGGCATGAAGATAGTGCCGATGCGGCCGGAAATGATAGGCTCCGGCGTCTGACGAGCTCATTCAACTAATTTGAACGATGGCCCTGGACCTCGACGCACTTCGCGCGATCGACGCGATCGACCGCAAGGGCAGCTTCGCGCGAGCCGCCGCGGAGCTCGGCCGCGTGCCGTCGGCGCTCACCTATCTCGTCCGCAAGCTCGAGGACGACCTCGACGTGCTGCTGTTCGACCGACGCGGCCACAAGGCGAAGCTGACGCCGGCCGGGCGTCGAGCTGCTGGACGAAGGGCGGCACCTGCTGTTCGGCGGCGAACGAGCTGCAGCGTCGCGTGCGGCGCGTCGGGCGACGGCTGGGAGGTCGAACTGCGCATCGCGGTCGACACGATCATCTGCACCGAAGCGCTGTTCGACATCGTGGCGGACTTCTATCGCGACGAGCCGGGCACGCGCATCCGCATCGTCGGCGAAGTGCTGTCCGGCACGTGGGAGGCTCTGGTCTCGGGCCGCGCCGATCTCGCGATCGGCACGTTCTCGAGCGCACCGGGCCTGACCGGCGTCGCGAGCGGCTACCAGAGCCAACCGCTCGGCGACTTCGAGATGGTGTTCGCGGTCGCGCCGGCCATCCGCTCGCGACCGCGCGCGGAGCCGCTGACGCCGGACACTCGTCCGACGTCACCGGGCGGTCGCGGTCGGCGACAGCGCGCGCAACCTGCCGGCCGTGACGGTGGGGCTGCTCGGCGGGCAGGACGTGCTGACGGTCCCGACGATGCGCGACAAGGTCGCCGCGCAGGTCGCCGGCCTCGGCTGCGGCAACCTCCCGGTCCGCGACGCGCTGCCGCACATCGAGGCAGGTCGGCTGGTGCCGAAGCTGCTCGCCGAGTCGCGCGTGGTCGGCACGCTGTACTACTCGTGGAACACCGGCGCGCGCGGCAAGGCGATGCAGTGGTTCCTCGAAGCGTCTGCGCGACGCGGCACGGTGCGTCGCGCGCTGCTCGCCTGATCGCGCGCGGCTACTTCGCGGCGATGACGTCGAGCTTCTCGATCACCGGAGGATTCGCGAACAGCTCCACGCTCTCCATCAGCGCCTGCGCGATCTCGCCGGACAGATGCGCCTCGCGACCGACCTGGTCGTCGAACGTGTCGAAGATGCCGAACGTCGTTTGCCCGGTACGCCACGCGTACCACGTCCGCGTGCCGCGCTCGGCCTGCGCGAGCGGTTGCGCCCCGACGAGCAGCTGCTCGACGTCGCCTTCGCGCCCGGCCTTCGCCTCGACGCGCGCAAGCAATGCATATCTGACCATGATCAACCTCCTGGGGACAGAACCTTCGACGAGAGCCGGCCGGGGTCGAAGCGCATCTCGACCGGATAGGGAAACACGTCCTCGATGAAGCCGTCCTCGATGCGGCCCTTCAACTCCTGCCAGAAGCGCGCGTCGAAGATCTCCGGATGGAGTTCCATCATCGTGTCGCGGATGCGCGGATCGCCGAGGAGGAACGTCTTCCACTCCTCGGGGAACACGTCGTTCCTCGCGACCGAATACCACGGCTCGCTCGCCATCTCGTCCTCGTCGTTGCGAGGCTCGGGCACCGTGCGGAAGTTGCATGCCGTCATGTATTCGATCTCGTCGTAGTCGTAGAACACGACGCGGCGATTGCGGGTGACGCCGAAGTTCTTGTACAGCATGTCGCCGGGGAAGATGTTCGCGGCGGCGAGCTGCTTGATCGCGAGGCCGTACTCGCCGAGCGCGCGACGCGCCTCGTCGGGCCTGGCGGTCTGCAGATAGAGGTTGAGCGGCGTCATGCGCCGCTCGATGTAGCAGTGGTTGATGACGATCGTGTCGTCCTCTTCCGCGACCATCGACGGCGCCTTCGTCTTCAGTTCGTCGAGCAGCGCCGGCGAAAAGCGGGCGCGCGGGAAGGCGACGTGCGAGTACTCGAGCGTGTCGGCCATGCGGCCGACGCGATCGTGGAGCTTGACCATCCAGTACTTCGCCATCACGCCGGCCCGGTCGACCTCCTTCGGCCGCGGGATGTGATCGTTGATGACCTTGAACACGAACGGGAACGACGGCAGCGTGAAGACCGTCATCACGAGCCCGCGGATGCCGGCCGCCTCGACGAACGAGTCGCTCGAGTGCGCGAGGTGATGCAGGAAGTCGCGATAGAAGAGCGCCTTGCCGTGCTTCTGCAGGCCGATCATGTTGTACAGCTCGAACTTCGGCCGCTGCGGCAGCATCTCGTGGATGAACTGCACGTAGGCCGCCGGCACCGGCGTGTCGACCATGAAGTACGCGCGCGAGAAGCTGAAGAGACTGAGCAGATCGACCCGGTCGAACAGCACCGCGTCGATCGCGAGCGTGCCGTCGGGCGCGTGCAGCAGCGCGATCGCGAACGGCATGATCAGGCCGCCGTTGATGATCTTGCCGATCGCGTACGCGCCCTTGTTGCGGAAGAACAGCGACGACAGCAGCTGCACCTGATGATTCGGCGCCGCGTCGAACGGCTGCGGCAGCTGCGCCTCGGCCGCATCGACGACGAGCCGCAGGTCGCGGTCGAGATCCTGGAACGGCTTGTTCAGGCCGAAGTCCGCGAACGCGTGATGCAGCGTCGCGAGCAGCCCGTCGCGACCCGCGGCCCGGTCCGGGTAGTACGCGCGATAGGCCGGCGGGTCGGCGTCGAGGTGCTCGGTCGAGATCGTCGGCCGCACGAACAGGAACGCGTTGTTGTAGTAGTTGCGATGCAGGATGCGGCAGCACACCGAGTTGAAGAACGTCTCGGCGAGCTCGGGCTGCAGGTGGTCGAGCAGCAGGTTGATGTACTGGAACTTGACCTGCTGCCAGAACGCGCCGCGACGCGTTCGTCGGCGTTGAACTCGCCTTCGAGCCGTCGCACCGCCTCGGCGACGCGCCGGTCGTAGAACTGCAGACGCTCGCGCGACGCCTCCTGCGACGTCACGCCAGCGGCCTGCCTCGAAGCGCTGCTTGGCCGCCTGCGTCGTCTCGCGGAACAGCCGGTAGTGCTTGTTGAAGCCCCACAGCACGACTTGCGCGACCGCCAGCGCACCGCCTTGATCGCCGGCGCGTCGCGTGGCGTGCTTGCGCGGCGGCGGACTGACGAGGGTCGGGTGGCCGGCATCCATCGATCGAGTTTATCGCAGGGGTCGGTAGAAGCACTTGTGGCGCCGCAGACGAAACGGTCCGTTTCGGCGTTGACGAGGCAGCAAGGACGGAATAGCGTCGCTCGATCAAAAAAAGACGCGACGGAGGAGCAATGGAACAGAAGCCACTGGAGCGTCGACGCTGGTTCGTCGCGATGAACTGCGTCATCGCGCTGCTGCTGACGTGGCTGTCGTTCTGGGTGGTGTTCGAAGCGATCCCGAAGGGGCGGACGGGCGCGTTCTGGGGCCTGCAGGTCCTGGCGCTCGGGTCGACCGCGGGTCTGATCCTCGTGCTCGAAAAGGTCCTGCCGCCCGTGCTGACGCGGTGGTTCCCGAGTCTCGAGCGCTAGCGCATCGCGGTCGAAACGAAAAAGGCGCCCGAGGGCGCCTTTTTCATCGTGGCGCGAAGCGCCCGCTGTCGATCGAGGCGTCGCCGCCTCGCCGATCACTCGACCTTCGCCTTGTCGCGCAGGTCCTTCATCATCTGCTGGAACTTCGCCTGCTGCCATTGCTGGTTCGACATCATCGCGTTCGCGATCTGCGGCTTGGCTTCGTCGAAGCTCGGGATCTTCGCGTCGCGGACGTCGTCGAGCCGGATCACGTGATAGCCGAACTGCGTCTTGACCGGCGTCTGCGTGTACTCGCCCTTCCGCAGCTTGACCAGCGCGTCGCCGAATTCCTTGACGTAGGTCGAGGCCGGCGCCCAGCCGAGGTCACCGCCGTTCGCCGCGGAGCCCGGATCCTTCGATTCTGCTTCGCGAGGTCCTCGAACTTCGCGCCGGCCTTCAGCTTCGCGATGATCGACTTCGCATCGGCTTCCTTCTCGACGAGGATGTGGCGCGCGTCGTATTCCTTGCCGCCGGTCTCCTTGACGAGCAGGTCGTACTGCTGGCGGACCTCGGCGTCGGTCGGCGGGTTGGCCTTGAAGTAGTCCTGCGCGAGCGCGCTGATCAGCACCTGCTGGCGCTGCTTCTCGAGCGCGCGCCTGCACGTCGGGGTCGGCGGCCAGGCCCTTCTTCTCGGCTTCCTGCATCAGGATCTCGCGGCGAGATCAGATCTTCGCTTGACCGCGCTCTCGAGTTCCGGCGAGTCCTGCTGCCCTGCCGGACGAGCTGCGCGACGACCGCGTCGGCCTTCGCCTTCGGGATCGGCTTGTTGTTGACGACGGCGAGGTTCTGCGCGGCGGCGACCGACGGCAGCGCGGCCAGCGCAACGAACGCGGCCGCGCGGCCGCGGTGGACATCGCCGTGGCGGCGACGTCGAGGGTCGATCGGAAACGCGTCGTCATGGGATGTCTCGCAGTGGCATTCGGGTGGATTGGCGGTGGTCGCCGGACGGGCGCGAAGTCCCGCGGACGGGTCCACGAACAGGGTTCGATGTCGATCGGATACGGATCGGATGCAGAAGGGCCAGCGGAGATCCGGCGCCGCTATCGTGCGGCTGCCGCACCCGACGTCGCCGCGGGCTTCGTCGGGCGTCGCCGCTTCGATCGCGAGCGCATGGATGGCGCCGCGCATCAGATCGGACAGCGCATCATACACAAGGCGATGCCGGGCGATCCGCGAGAGGCCCGCGAAGCGCGGCGACACGATGCGGACCTGGTAGTGCCCGCCGCCGCGACGCCGCGCCCGCATGGCCGGCGTGCTTCGCGCTGTCGTCGACGAGCGCGATCGAGGCCGGCGCGAGCCGCTCGACGAGGCGCTCGCTCGATCGCGTCGAACGTCGCGGCCATCAGGCGTGTTCCTCGGTCGCGATCGCATCCGCGCTCGGCTTGCCGTGCGGATCGGGCCGCGGCCCGCGCCCGGCCTCGTCGGCCTCGACGCGGTCGAGATAGCGCGCGATCAGCACGCCCTGGGCGAGCGCGAAACACGATCGTCAAAGCCGTCAGGCCGAACGACTTGAACGTGACCCACGTCGTCCGCGAGAAATTGAACGCGACGAACAGGTTCAGCGACGCCGAGCGCCGCGAAGAAGACGATCCACGACTCGTTCATCCGCTTCCAGACGAGGTCGGGCAGTTCGACGCCGCCCGGCTCCATCAGCGCGCGGATCAGGTTGCGGCGAAAGCAGACGGCGCCGCCCGCGAGCGTCGCGGCGAACAGCCAGTACAGCACCGTCACCTTCCACTTGATGAACGCGTCGCTGTGGAAGTAGATGCTCGCGCCGCCGAAGACGACGAGGATCGCGAAGCTCAGCCACTGCACGACGCTGACCTTGCGTCGCCGCAGCAGCAGCCACGCGATCTGGATCGTGAACGCGACGATCGCGACCGCGATCGCGAGCAGGATCGACGACTGGTCGTCGGGGATGACGCCGCCGCGCGTCACGCCGCCGAGCAGCGACGACGCGAGCGCATGCGCCTGCGCCGGGAACTGCTCGCCGGCGAGGTAGACCGCGAAGAACAGCAGCAGCGAGAAGAAGTCGGAGACGAACTTCATGCGCTCGCGCGTGCGAGTCACTTCGGCGTCGAAGCTCAGCGACGCGGAGTTGATGCAATAGCGCAGTCCGGTCGGCGGCGGGCCGTCGGGGAAGACGTGGCCGAGGTGCGCGTCGCAGACGTTGCAGATCACCTCGACGCGGCGCATGCCGTGGCTGACGTCGGTGATCTCGCGGACGTTCGCCGGGTCGAGCGCCCTGAAGTAGCTCGGCCAGCCGCAGCCCGAATCGAACTTGGTGTCCGACTCGAACAGCGGCGTGCCGCAGCACACGCAGGTGTAGATGCCGTGCTGATGATGATCGTTGAACTCGCCGGTGAACGGCCGCTCGGTCGCGGCATGGCGCGTGACCTGGTACTGCATCGGCGTCAGCTGCTTCTTCCACTCGGTGTCGTCCTTGACGACCTTGCGGTCTTCGTCCTTCACTTCGCTCATCGCGTTTCCTTCCAACATGGTCGTTCAGGAGGAGCAGCTGACCTCGAGGCTCTTCGCCCAGGTCGGCGGCAGGTCCGCATACCGCTCGTGTTCGGGCTGCTCGTCGAACGGCCGTTCGAGCAGCCGGCAGAGGCGATCGACCTCGGAGAAATCGCCGCCTCGTGCCTTCACGATCGCTTCCTCGGCCAGGTGGTTGCGGAGGATGTACTTGGGGTTGACCGAGCGCATCGCAACGCGACGCTCGTCGTCGGACCGGCCTTCCTGCGCGACGCGCGCCCGGTAATCGACCGCCCAGCGATCGAAACGTTCGCGATCGACGAACAGGTCGCGGACGGCGCGGCCGGGCGCGGCAGGCTCCTCGGGACGGTCGAGGTCGCAGAGCCGTCGGAAGAACAGCGTGAAGTCCGCGGCCGCATCCTGCAGCAGCGCGAACAGGTCGCTCGTCAGCTTCTGGTCGTCGGGCCTGCGTTCGGCGAGGCCGAGCTTCGCGTGCAGCGCGGCATCCATCGCGTCGCCGAACGTCGTCTGGTACGTGGCGAGCGCGCCTTCGGTCGCATCGACGTCCTCGATCAGCGGCAGCAGCGCCTCGGCGAGGCAGTAGAGGTTCCAGCGTGCGACCGCCGGCTGACGCGCGTACGCGTAGCGACCCTGTTCGTCGGTGTGATTGCAGATGTGATTGGCGTCGAACGCGTCGAGGAAGCCGAACGGCCCGTAGTCGAGCGTGAGGCCGACGATGCTCATGTTGTCGGTGTTCATCACGCCGTGACAGAAGCCGACGGCCTGCCACTGCGCCATCAGGCGAGCCGTGCGATCGACGACCGTGGCCAGCAGCGCGAGATAGCGGATTGTTCGCGTCGCGCAGTTCGGGATGGAAGCCGTCGATCACGTGATCGGCGAGCGTCTTCAGCGCGTCGTAGCGATTGCGCGAGAACCAGTGCTCGAACGACCCGAAGCGCACGAACGTCGGTGCCATCCGCATCACGACCGCCGCGGTCTCGACGATCTCGCGGATCACCGGCTGGTCGGAGCCGACGACCGCCAGCGCGCGCGTGGTGGGGATGCCGAGCCCGTGCCATCGCTTCGGAGCACAGGAACTCGCGGATCGACGACCGCAACACCGCGCGGCCGTCGCCCATCCGCGAATACGGCGTGCGGCCCGCGCCCTTCAGCTGCAGGTCGAGCGGGCCGTTCGCGGTGTCGACGCCGCCGAGCAGATGCGCGCGACCGTCGCCGAGCTGCCCCGCCCACACGCCGAACTGGTGGCCGCTGTAGACGGCGGCCAGCGGCGCCGCACCGTGCGGCGATGCGGTTGCCGGCCAGCACCGCGACGGCGGCCGGCGTGCGCGAACGCGTCGCGATCGACGCCGACGAGATCGCAGGCGCTGCGGCTCGCCGCGACGAAGTACGGGTCGGGCAGCGGCGTCGGGTCGAGCCGCGTGTAGAAGTCGGCCGGCAGCGCGGCGAAGCGATTGCGCCAGGCGAGGCCGTCGAACGGCGTGGCTGCTTCGGGAACGCGGCCGGTCGACGTCGGCCGGCGCGGTGGAGGAATCGGGCATGCCGCGATTCTATGCGTCGTTCGAACGCGGCGCCGCGCTGCCGGCTTGCGCTGCAACATGGAAACCGATTGACGCGCCGCAATACGCGACCTCGACAATGCGCACCCCCCCATGCGGCGCCGTTCCGGCGACGTCGCGTCGCGCAGCCACGAGGACGCTCGCTCCATGACAGGAGTCCCATGCAAGGCCTGATGATGGCGTACCGCTGCTCATCTCGTCGTTGATCGACCACGCGAGTCGTCATCACGGCGACACCGAGATCGTCTCGCGGCGCGTCGAAGGCGACATCCACCGCACCGACTGGCGTCGAGGTCGCACGGCCGCGCGAAGCGACTCGCGCAACGCGCTGCGTCGCGCTCGGCGTGAAGCCCGGCGACCGCGTCGCGACGATCGCATGGAACGGCTACCGGCATCTGGAGCTGTATTACGCCGTCTCGGGCATCGGCGCCATCCTGCACACGATCAATCCGCGGCTGCATCCCGACCAGATCGCATGGATCGTCAATCATGCCGAGGATCGTCACGTGTTCTTCGACACGACCTTCCTGCCGATCGTCAAGGGCATCGCGGCGCAGTGTCCGACGGTCGGCAGCTGGATGCCAGATGACGCGGTCGCGAGCGCATGCCGGCCGACGCCGACGGCATCGCGTGCTACGAGGACCGGATCGCGGCCGCGTCCGGACGAGCTTCGTCTGGCCGACGTTCGACGAGAACACCGCGTCGTCGCTCTGCTACACGTCGGGCACGACCGGCAATCCGAAGGGCGTGCTGTATTCGCATCGATCGAGCGTGCTGCATGCGTTCGGCGCCGCGATGCCCGACGCGATGGGCATCTCGGCGAGCGACGCGGTCCTGCCGGTCGTGCCGATGTTCCACGTCAACGCGTGGGGACTGCCGTACTCGATGGCGCTCGTCGGCTGCAAGGTCGTCTTCCCCGGGCCTGCTCTCGACGGCAAGTCGCTGTACGAGCTGTTCGAGAGCGAGAAGGTCACGTTCTCGGCCGGCGTGCCGACGGTGTGGCTCGGGCTGCTCAACTCACGTGCAGCCAGAACGGCCTGCGCTTCTCGTCGTTCAGGAAGACGGTGATCGGCGGCTCGGCCTGTCCGCCGGCGATGATCGACACGTTGACCGACGACTACGGCGTCGAGGTCATCCATGCGTGGGGCATGACCGAGATGTCGCCGCTCGGCACGACCTGCAAGCTGCAGAACAAGCATCTGTCGCTGCCGCGGGACGAGCAGCGCCGCATCCTCGAGAAGCAGGGGCACGTCATCTTCGGCGTCGACATGAAGATCGTCGATCCCGACGGTCGCGACCTGCCATGGGACGGCAAGGCGTTCGGCGACCTGCTGGTCCGCGGACCGTGGGTCGTGCGCGAGTACTTCAAGGGCGAGGGCGGCGATCCGCTCGTCACCGACGAAGACGGCACGTCGTGGTTCCCGACCGGCGACGTCGGCAACATCGACGCGGACGGCTATCTGCAGATCACCGATCGCAGCAAGGACGTGATCAAGTCCGGCGGCGAGTGGATCGGATCGATCGACCTCGAGAACATCGCGATGGCGCATCCGGCCGTCGCGATGGCCGCGGTGATCGCGGTCCCGCATCCGAAGTGGGACGAGCGGCCGCTGCTGATCGTCGTCCGCAAGCCGGACGCGACCTGCTGCAGGGAAGACCTGCTCGCGCACTACGAAGGCAAGATCGCCAAGTGGTGGACGCCGGACGACGTCGTGTTCGTCGACTCGATCCCGCTCGGCGCGACCGGCAAGATGCTGAAGGCGAAGCTGCGCGACACGTTTCGCGACCACAAGCTTCCGACGGCCTGACGCCGGATCTGCGCGCTTGGGGCGTTGGGGTATTTCCCAGATATGGAAGGGCCGCGATTTCAGTAGACTGCGCCGGCCTGCGGCAGCGACCGGCTCGGTCCCTCGCAAGGCACGGCGGCCTCGCCGAAGGTCGCCGCACGATCGATCGAATCGGCATTGGAATGCGAGGCCGCGACCTTCTACGCAGGCCCGCGTCAACGGACGGAGACACCATGGAACACACTTTCGGCGCGCTGGCCCGCGGCAGCGCGATCGCACTCGCGGTCGGACTTTCCCCCTTCGCGATCCCCGCGACGGCCGATGCGGCGGAGGTGGTCAAGATCGCGTTCATCGACCCGCTGTCCGGGCCGCTCGGCAACGTCGGCCAGAACCAGCTGAAGAGCTTCCAGTTCCTGGCGGACAAGATCAACCAGCAGAAGCGCGCCGGTGCGGGCATCACGTTCGAGATCGTGCCGTTCGACAACAAGGCGAGCCCGCAGGAGAGCCTGACCGCGCTGAAGTCGGCGCAGGACCAGGGCATCCGCTTCGTCACGCAGGGCAACGGGTCGGGCGCGGCCGGCGCGATCATCGATGCGATCAACAAGTTCAACGATCGCAATCCCGACAAGACGATGCTGTTCATGAACTACGCGGCCGTCGATCCGGACCTGACGAACAGCAAGTGCAGCTTCTGGCACTTCCGCTTCGACGCCGACACGTCGATGAAGATGGAGGGCCTGACGACCTACATGGCCAAGGACCCGAAGATCAAGAAGGTCTACATCATCGGACAGAACTACGCGCACGGCGTGCAGGTCGCGAAGTACGCGAAGGAAGAGCTCGCGCGCAAGCGTCCCGACATCCAGATCGTCGGCGAGGACCTGACGCCGATCGCGCAGACGAAGGACTTCGCGCCGTACATCGCGAAGATCAAGGCGTCGGGCGCCGACACGGTCATCACCGGCAACTGGGGCGCCGACCTGACGCTGCTGATCAAGGCCGCGAAGGAAGCCGGCCTCGACGCGAACTTCTACACGTACTACGCCGGCGTGACCGGCACGCCGACCGTGATGGGCGCGTCGGGCGCGGAGAAGGTCAAGATGATCGCGTACTGGCATCAGAACGTCGACCAGAACGCCTTCGAGCCGTTCTACGTCGAGTTCAAGAAGAAGTACAACGACGAGCTGTACGTCGCGAACGCGTGGGTCGAGCTGCAGATGCTGGCCGACTCGATCAAGAAGGCGCAGTCGACCGATCCGACGAAGGTCGCGTTCGCGATGGAGGGCATGGACGGAGAAGGGTCCGGGCGCGGGCGAGGACACGATGCGCAAGAGCGACCATCAGCTGCAGATGACGCTCTACATCGCGACGTGGACGAAGGCCGGCGGCAAGCTCAAGTACGACGTCGAGAACACCGGCTACACGTTCAAGACCGACGTCGTCCTCGATCCGTACGTGTCGTCGACGCCGACGTCGTGCCAGATGCAGAGGCCGACGCAGAGCTGATCGGCCGAGTCTCCGCGCGCCGCAGCCGGCCGCGGTGACCTCTTCGTCGCACGACGGGACCGCATTCGTCGCCGACCGACGCGCGGCGACGAAGAGCCCCGCAGAAGGCCCGTCCTTGGAGTTCTTCCTCATCTCCCTGCTGAACGGCGTCAGCTACGGGCTGCTGCTGTTCATGCTGTCGTCCGGGCTCACGCTGATCTTCAGCATGATGGGCGTGCTGAACTTCGCGCACGCGGCGTTCTACATGCTCGGGCGCGTACATCGCGTACCAGATCAGCGCAGTGGATCGGCTTCTGGCCGGCGCTGGTGATCGCGCCGACTGGTCGTCGGGCTGGCCGGCGCGTCGTTCGAACGCTACTGGCTGCGGCGCGTCCACAAGTTCGGCCACGTGCCGGAGCTGCTGGTCACGTTCGGACTGTCGTACTGCATCAGCGAGTTCGTCCAGCTGATCTGGGGCCGCGCGCCGGTCGACTATCGCATGCCGCCGTCGCTCGATGGACCGCTCTTCACGATCTACACGACGACCTTCCCGACCTATCGCGGCTTCATGATGCTGGCATCGCGGTGCTGATGCTGGTCGCGCGTCTAGCTGCTGTTCACGAAGACGCGCATCGGGCTCGTGATCCAGGGCGCGCTGACGCATCCGGAGATGGTCGAGGCGCTCGGCCACAACGTGCCGCAGCGTCTTCATGATGGTGTTCGGCGGCGGCTGCGCGCTCGCCGGGCTCGCCGGCGTCATCGGCGGCAACGCGTTCGTGACCGAACCCGGCATGGCGCTGACGGTCGGCTCGATCATCTTCGTCGTGGTCGTCGTCGGCGGCATGGGATCGCTCGCCGGCGCGTTCGTCGCGTCGCTGCTGATCGGCATCGTGCAGACGTTCGCGGTCGCGCTCGACTACTCGTTCGTCACGTTCTTCGCGCGGCACGGCGTCGTGCTGACGCCGGATTCGTTCGGTTACCCGGTGCTGAAGCTGACGATCGCGCAGGTCGCGCCGATCCTGCCGTACCTGCTGCTGGTGCTGATCCTGATCTTCCGGCCGCGCGGGCTGCTCGGCAAGCGCGAAGGCGTGATGGCGACCGCGCGCGGCGACGCGCGACGCGCGGTCGAACGCTCCGGTTCGTGCCGCTCGACGTCGGGCAATGGGCGCTGTGGATCGCGTTCGTGCTCGTGCTGCTGATCGCGCCGCTCGATCTTCCGCTCGAGCCTGTCGCTGACGATCCTGTCGCAGATCGGCACGCTGATCATCGTCTGCCTGTCGTACAACATGCTGCTCGGGCAGTCGGGCATGCTGAGCTTCGGCCACGCGGTCTACGTCGGCCTCGGCGCGTTCGTCGCGATCCACGCGATGAACGCCGTCGGCCACGGCGCGTTCTGGATGCCGATCGTCGCTGATGCCGCTCGTCGGCGGGGTCGCCGGCGCGTTCTTCGCGCGTGCTGTTCGGCTACGTGACGACGAAGAAGTCCGGCACGACGTTCGCGATGATCACGCTCGGCATCGGCGAACTCGTCGCGTCGAGCTCGCTGATGCTGCCGGAGTTCTTCGGCGGCGAGGCCGGCATCACGACGAACCGCGTGATCGGCAAGCCGGTGCTGGGCATCACGTTCGGTCCGCAGATCCAGGTCTACTACCTGATCGCGATCTGGTGCCTCGTCTGCACGGTCGCGATGTACGCGTTCACGCGACGCCGCTCGGCCGCATGGCGAACGCGGTCCGCGACAACCCGGAGCGTGCCGAGTTCGTCGGCTACAACACGCAGCGCGTGCGCTACCTCGTCGTCATCATCGCCGGCTTCTTCGCGGGCATCGCGGGCGGGCTCGGCGCGATCAACTTCGAGATCGTCAGCTCCGAGAACGTCAGCACCGTGCGTTCCGGCGCCTACCTGCTGTTCACGTTCCTCGGCGGCGTCGGCTTCTTCTTCGGACCGATCATCGGCGCCGTGCATGTTCGTGCTGTCGTTCGTCGATGCTGTCCGAGTTCACGAAGGCGTGGCTGCTGTACCTCGGCATCTTCTTCCTGCTGATGGTGATGTACGCGCCGGGCGGCATCGCGAGCCTGGTCATGATGAACCTGCGCGTCGCGCAGCTTCGGCAAGTTCCGCCGGCTGTGGCTGCCGTACCTCGCGGTGATCGGCGCCGGCGCTGCCGCTGTTCGTCGGCGTCGTGTCGATGATCGAGATGATCTATCACTACCAGCTCGAGTCGGCGAACGGGACGACGATGCCGCTGTTCGGCATCGCCGGTCGATACCGCGACGCCGGCGCCGTGGATCGTCGCCGGTCGTGCTCGTCGCCGTCGGGTGCCGCGCTGATGCGCTACGCGTCGCGGTGGTTCAGGCAGCGCGTGGGGCAGCGCGCAGGCCGAGATCCAGGCAGTCGAAGGAGCCTCGCATGAAGCGCCGCTGCCGGCATGACGCAGCGCCTGCGCGATCGAACTGCGCGACGTGCGCAAGAGCTTCGGCAAGTCGGAGATCATCCGCGGCGCGACGCTCGCGATCCCGGCCGGCGAGCGGCACGCGGTGATCGGCCCGAACGGCGCCGGCAAGTCGACGCTGTTCAACCTGATCTCCGGGCGCTTCGGCGTCACGTCGGGCGAGCATCCTGCTGAACGGCCGCGAGCACGCGCGGGTCTCACGCCGTTCGAGATCAATCGGCTCGGGCTGTCGCGCAGCTTCCAGATCACGAACATCTTCCATCGGCTGTCGGTGTTCGAGAACATCCGCTGCGCGGTGCTCTGGTCGCTCGGCTACAAGTATTCGTTCTGGCACTCGCTCGACGAAGCTGCGCGATGCGCGCGCTCCGCGCCGAGGAGGTGCTGGAGCTGATCGGCCTCAAGCGCCGCGCGCGACGTCGCGGCCGGCCTGCTGACGTACGCGGAGCAGCGCGCGCTCGAGATCGGCATCACGGTCGCCGGCGGCGCCGACGTGATCCTGCTCGACGAGCCGACGGCCGGCATGAGCCGCTCCGAGTCGGACCACGCGGTCGAGCTGATCCGGCGCGTGACGGCGGGCAAGACGCTGATCATGGTCGAGCACGACATGAGCGTCGTGTTCGGCCTGGCCGACCGCATCTCGGTGCTGGTCTACGGCGAGGTCGATCGCGACCGACACGCCGGCCGCGATCCGCTCGAACCGGAAGGTGCAGGAAGCCTATCTCGGCGCGCACGCCGACGAGTCGCAGGGCGAGGCCCGACGCATGAGCCGCGCCGCTGCTGACGTCACGCGACCTGCACGCGTACTACGGCAAGAGCCACGTGCTGCACGGCATCGACCTGCACGTCGGCGCCGGCGAGATCGTCAGCCTGCTCGGCCGCAACGGCGTCGGCCGCTCGACGACCGTCAAGTCGATCATGGGCCAGGTCGCGACGACCGGCTCGATCCGTCTTCAAGGGCGACGAGATCGCGCGGCGAGAAGGCGTTTCGCATCGCGCATCGCGGCATCGGCTACGTGCCGGAGAACCGCGACGTGTTCCCGCGGTTGACGGTCGAGCAGAACCTGATGCTCGGCGAGAAGGGCACGAAGAAGGCCGACGCGCTGGTCGCTCGCCGACATGTACCGGATGTTCCCGCGGCTCGAAGGAACGCGAACACGTCGCGGCCGGCGTGCTGTCGGGTGGCGAGCAGCAGATGCTGACGCTGTGCCGCACGCTGATGGGCGACCCCGACCTGATCATGATCGACGAGCCGACCGAGGGCCTCGCGCCGAAGATCGTCGAGCTCGTCGCCGACTACCTGAAGGAACTGAAGAACCGCGGCATCTCGGTGCTGCTGGTCGAGCAGAAGCTCGCGATCGCGCTCGAGATCTCGCAGCGCGTCTACGTGATGGGCCACGGCCAGATCGTGTTCGAGGGCACGCCTGCGGAACTGAAGGGCGAATCCGACGATCCGCAAGGAGTGGCTCGAGGTCTGAGGTCCCGACGAGGCTGACCGCCGCGTTCGGGGGTATCCGAAAAAAGCGAACGGTCGTTCTATTTGCTATCATCGCCGCCACCCGAACGAGGCCGCGGCATGACCGCGCGCCGCGACACGAAGAACATCGAGGAGGCCCATGACTGCATCAACCGCAATCCGGGACGGCGTCGCCGTCATCACGGTGGACAACCCGCCGGTCAACAGCATGAGCCTCGCGGCGCGCCAGGGCATCGCCGCCGGCATGCAGCAGGCGCTCGCCGATCCGTCGGTCCAGGCGATCGTGCTGACGGGCAAGGGCAAGTCGTTCTGCGCCGGCGCGGAGATCAAGGAATTCAACACGCCGGCCGCGTTCGCCGAACCGTCGCTCGGGACGGTGATCGACGTTGATCGAGAACTCGCCGAAGCCGGTCGTGGCCGCGATCAACGGCACCGCGATGGGCGGCGGCCTCGAGCTCGCGCTCGGTTGCCACTATCGCGTGGCGGTCAAGCGGCGCGCAGATCGCGCTGCCCGAGGTCAAGCTCGGCATCCTGCCGGGCGCCGGCGGCACGCAGCGGCTGCCGCGCGTGGTCGGCGTCGAGCATCGCGCTCAACATGATCGTCAGCGGCACGCCGGTCCCGTCGGACATGCTGGCGCCGACCGCGCTGTTCGACCGCATGGTCGACTCGCACGACGACATCGTCGACAGCGCGGTCGCGTTCGCGAAGGAAGTCGCCGACAAGCTGCCGCCGCCGAAGATCCGCGACATCCGAGATCGACTTCCCGCTGCACGAAGGCTTCTTCGCGTTCGCGCGCAACACCGTCAAGGCGGTCGCGAAGAACTATCCGGCGCCGCTGAAGTGCGTCGACGCGGTCGAGGCGGCGGTCACGAAGCGCTTCGACGACGGCCTCGCGTTCGAGCGCGCGTGCTTCCTCGAGCTCGTGCAGACGCCGGAATCGAAGGCGCTGCGGCACGCGTTCTTCGGCGAGCGCGCGGCGTCGAAGATTCCCGACGTGCCCGACGACACGCCGACGCGCGCCGATCAAGTCGGCCGCGGTGATCGGCGCCGGCACGATGGGCGGCGGCATCGCGATGAACTTCGCGAACGCCGGCATTCCGGTCAAGGTTCTCGAACTGAAGCAGGAAGCGCTCGACCGCGGTCTCGGCACGGTCCGGAAGAACTACGAGAACACGATGAAGAAGGGCAAGCTGACGCAGGACAAGTTCGACCAGCGCGTCGGCCTGATCAGCGGCACGACCAGCTACGACGACATCAGGGACGCCGACATCGTCGATCGAGGCGGTGTTCGAGGAGATGGGCGTCAAGGAAGCGGTGTTCAAGAAGCTCGACGAGGTGATGAAGCCGGGCGCGATCCTGGCCTCGAACACGTCGACGCTCGACGTCAACAAGATCGCCGTCGTTCACGAAGCGGCCCGCAGGACGTCATCGGCACGCACTTCTTCAGCCCGGCCAACGTCATGAAGCTGCTCGAGGTCGTGCGCGGCGACAAGACCGGCAAGGACGTGCTCGCGACGACGATGCAGTTGTCGAAGAAGCTCAAGAAGACCGGCGTCGTGTCCGGCGTCTGCGACGGCTTCATCGGCAACCGGATGATCGAGCAGTACTCGCGCCAGGCCGGCTTCCTGCTCGAGGAGGGCGCGCTGCCGGAGCAGGTCGACAAGGCGGTCGAGAAGTTCGGCTTCGCGATGGGACCGTTCCGCATGGGCGACCTGGCCGGCAACGACATCGGCTACGCGATCCGCAAGCGCCGCTACGTCGAGAAGCCGCACATGACGTATTCGAAGACGGCCGACCTGCTGGTCGAGATGGGTCGGCACGGCCAGAAGACCGGCGCGGGCTGGTACGACTACAAGCCGGGCAACCGCACGCCGATCCCGAACGCGAAGGTCAACGAGATGATCGTCGAGGAGTCGAAGCGCCTCGGCATCACGCGTCGCAAGATCAGCGACCAGGAGATCGTCGAGCGGCTCGTGTTCGCGCTCGTCAACGAAGGCGCGCAGATCCTCGACGAGAAGATCGCGCAGCGCGCGTCGGACATCGACATGGTCTATCTGACCGGCTACGGTTTCCCGGTCTGGCGCGGCGGCCCGATGCTCTACGCCGACACGGTCGGCCTGCAGAAGGTCGTGATGAAGATGGAGCAGTTCGCGCAAGGGGCCGAACGCCGAGCGGCAAGGCAACTCGTGGAAGCCGGCGCCGTTGCTCGCGAAGCTCGCGGCCGAAGGCAAGACGTTCAACTGACACACGTACGCGGCGCTGCGCGCCGCGGATCTTCGAAGGACTTTTCCGATGTCTTCTACGACCGAAGCCGTCATCGTTTCCACCGCCCGCACCGGCCTCGCCAAGTCGTGGAAGGGCGCCTTCAACATGACGCACGGCGCGACGATGGGCGGGCACGCCGTCAAGCACGCGATCGAGCGCGCGAAGATCGACCCGGCCGAGGTCGACGACGTCGTGATGGGCTGCGCCAACCCCGAAGGCGCGACCGGCTCGAACATCGCGCGGCAGATCGCGCTCGCGGCCGGCTGCCCGGTCACGACGTCCGGCATGACGATCAACCGCTTCTGCTCGTCGGGCCTGCAGACGATCGCGACGGCCGCGCAACGCGTGATCGCCGGCGAAGGCGACATCTTCGTCGCCGGCGGCGTCGAGTCGATCTCGTGCGTGCAGAGCGAGATGAACATGCACATGATCGCGCGACCCGAACCTGATCGCGAAGAAGCCCGAGATCTACTGGACCATGCTGCAGACGGCCGAGCAGGTCGCGAAGCGCTACGACATCTCGCGCGAGCAGCAGGACGAGTACGGCGTGCGAGAGCCAGCAGCGCGCCGCCGCGGCGCGTGCCGCGGGCCGCTTCAAGCGACGAGATCGTGCCGATGACGACGATGATGGGCGTCGGCCGACAAGGCGACCGGCATGCTCGGCATCAAGGAGGTCACGATCTCGCGAGGACGAAGGCATCCGCGCGGACACGACCTACGAAGGCGTGTCGAAGATCAAGCCGGCGATGCCGGGCGGCGTGATCGCGGCCGGCAACGCGAGCCAGTTCTCCGACGGCGCGTCGGCCGCGGTGATCATGAACGCGAAGACCGCCGAGCAGAAGGGCCTGACGCCGCTCGGCATCTTCCGCGGCTTCGCGGTCGCCGGCTGCGAGCCCGACGAGATGGGCATCGGTCCGGTCTTCGCGATCCCGAAGCTGCTGGCCAAGGCGGGCATGACGGTCGACGACATCGGCCTGTGGGAACTGAACGAGGCGTTCGCGGTGCAGGTGATCTATTGCCGCGACAAGCTCGGCATCCCGAACGACCGGCTCAACGTCGACGGCGGCGCGATCGCGGTCGGCCATCCGTACGGCGTGACCGGCGCGCGCCTGGTCGGGCACGCGCTGATCGAAGGCAAGCGCCGCGGCGAGAAGTTCGTCGTCGTCACGATGTGCATCGGCGGCGGCATGGGCGCGGCGGGGCTGTTCGAGGTGGTCTGACGACGGGAACGCGCCAGCCCCCGGATCGGGCAATGGACGAGACGACCGCGCCTACCGGATGATCGGCGGACTCGCGTCCCTTGCGGCCCCAGTTCCGGCCGCGTCTCCTGGAGAGTCCGATGCTGCGTTCGCCATCCTCACCTCGTTTCATGCGTCACGTCATCCGGCCACTCGCGGTCGTCTGCGTCGCTGCATTCACTGGGCTCGCATCGGGCGCCGGACCGGACGTGCGGGCGGCGATCGCGAGCGGCGATTGCAAGACCGCCGGTGATGCGGTCAACAGCGGCATCGAGCGCAACGATCCGGAAGCGCTCTATTTCGCAGGCTACCTGTATGACGGGACCGGCTGCGTCGCGGACGACCCCGCACGCGCCGCGCGCTTCTTCCGCCGCGCGGCAGACCTCGGCTACGCCGACGCCGCGATGGCGCTCGGGACGCTGTACGGT
Source organism: uncultured beta proteobacterium (assembly GCA_963795885.1). Taxonomy (GTDB): domain Bacteria; phylum Pseudomonadota; class Gammaproteobacteria; order Burkholderiales; family Burkholderiaceae_D; genus CAHJXF01. Next base: position 96,406 of record CAWCJI010000001.1, read on the forward strand.
CTCGGTCGCGGCGTGACGCGCGACTACGCAGAGGCGGATCGCTGGTTCGTGGCCGGGACCACGTCGGCCGGCAGCGCCGCCCCGCTCGTCGACCGGCAGCAGGCGACCGTGGCCGGCTACGCGATGACCGTGGTCCGCGTGGCCTTCGCCAAGATGCGCTATCCCCGACAGATGGAGAAGGACGGCGTCACCGCGAACTTCGACGCGGTCTTCGTCCCGGCGACCGGCACGGTCGCGTTCCGCAACATCAAGGCGGGTATCGCCATCGGCAGCAACGTGTCCCGTTCGTTCGTGTTCACCCAGGCGGTCGGCAGCGCCTATGCGGACGCGATCGCAGGGCTGCCACGGCCCGACGTCGTCGACCCGGCAGTCGCGTTCGTGACGCCGTGGCACTTCACGATGCTGCGATCCGACGACGAAAGTCCGACGAAGACCGGCGGCGTCACGGTCGGTAGCACGACCGCTGGCGCTGCGCCCTGAGCGATGGGTGGCCGGGTTCGCGCGTTCTTTCGGCAAGTGTCGTGCGACGCGACGTTCGTCTGCCTGGGCCAACTCATCAGCCGATGACCTCGAAGATCCTCTCGCGTCGCGACATCGCGTTCCTCCTGTACGAGTGGCTCGACGTCGAGTCGCTGACGAAGCGGCCGCGCTATGCCGACCATTCCCGCGAGACGTTCGATGCGGCCCTGCAGACCTGCGAGGACATCGCGACCGACCTCTTCGAGCCGCACAACAAGAAGAGCGACCAGAACGAGCCGCACTTCGACGGCGAGCGCGTCACGATGATCCCCGAGGTCGCGAAGGCGCTGAAGGCGTTCAACGACGCGGGGCTGATGGCCGCGGGCCGCGACTACGAGCTCGGCGGCATGCAGCTGCCTGCGGTCGTCGAGAAGGCCGGCTTCGCCTGGTTCAAGGCGGCCAACGTCGGCACGTCGTCGTATCCGTTCCTGACGATCGGCAACTCGAACCTGCTGCTCGCGCACGGCTCCGACGAGCAGGTCGAGCAGTTCGTGAAGCCGATGATGACCGGCCGCTTCTTCGGCACGATGTGCCTGTCGGAGACGCAGGCCGGCTCGTCGCTGTCCGACGTCAAGACGCGCGCGGTGCCGCAGGACGACGGGACCTATCGTCTCTTCGGCAACAAGATGTGGATCTCGGCCGGCGAGCACGACCTGTCGGAGAACATCGTCCATCTCGTGCTCGCGAAGATCCCGGAGGCCGACGGCGTCGCTGCCGCACGGCGTGAAGGGCATCTCGCTGTTCATCGTGCCGAAGTTCCTCGTGGCGGACGACGGCGCGCTCGGCGAGCGCAACGACGTCGTGCTCGCCGGCCTGAACCACAAGATGGGCTACCGCGGCACGACGAACTGCCTGCTGAACTTCGGCGAGGGTCGCTTCCGGCCCGACGGCGAGGCGGGCGCGGTCGGCTACCTGGTCGGCGAGCCGAACCGTGGCCTCGCGCAGATGTTCCACATGATGAACGAGGCGCGCATCGGCGTCGGCCTCGGCGCGACCGCGCTCGGCTACACCGGCTACCTGCACGCGCTCGACTATGCGCGCAACCGTCCGCAGGGCCGTCCGCCACAGCGGCAAGGACCCGTCGCAGCCGCAGGTGCCGATCGTCGCGCATGCCGACGTGCAAGCGGATGCTGCTCGCGCAGAAGTCGTACGTCGAAGGCGCGCTCGCGCTCAACCTGTACTGCGCGAAGCTCGTCGACGACGAACGGACCGCCGAAGACGAATCGATCCGCCGCGAGGCCAAGCTGCTGCTCGACATCCTGACGCCGATCGCGAAGAGCTGGCCGTCGCAGTGGTGCCTCGAGGCGAACAACCTCGCGATCCAGGTGCACGGCGGCTACGGCTACACGCGCGACTACAACGTCGAGCAGTTCTATCGCGACAACCGGCTCAACCCGATCCACGAAGGCACGCACGGCATCCAGGGGCTCGACCTGCTCGGCCGCAAGGTCGTGATGCAGGGCGGTGCGGCGATGGGCGCGCTGACCGCGCGTGTTCGCGACACGATCGCGCGCTGTCGAGCGATCCACGATCCGGGCTCGCAGCGTCTCGCGGGCGAGCTCGACGCGCAGTGGACGCGCCTCGAGGACGTCACGAAGACGCTGCACGCCGCCGGCGACGCGAACCGCACGCTCGCGAACGCGACCGTCTATCTCGAAGCGTTCGGCCACCTCGTCGTCGCATGGATGTGGCTCGAGCAGGCGCTGGTCGCCGGTCGCAGCATCACCGGCACCAGCGATCACGAAGGCGGCGACGACGCGTTCTACTTCGGCAAGCTGGCGGCCTGCCGCTACTTCTTCGCGTACGAGGTGCCGAAGGTCGGGCCGATGCTCGACCTGCTCGCATCGCTCGACACGACGACGCTGACGATGCAGGACGCGTGGTTCTGAACGAACGGGAGGAGCGATGCTGCGACATGTCGTGATGTGGTCCCTGCACGATCCGGCGAACATCGACGGCTTCGCGGCCGAGCTGCGCAGCTGCGTTGGGCTGGTGCCCGGCATGCGCGAGTTCGACGTCGGGACGCGTCACGAAGGATTCGACGCCAATTGCGACGTGGTGCTCGTGTCGACGTTCGACGATGCCGCGGCACTGAAGGCCTATGTCGTGCATCCACATCACCAGGGCGTCGTCGAGCGGCTGCGGACGATGGCCAGGAGCCGGACCGTGATCGACTTCACCAGCGACGGCCCACCCGCCGGCTGACAACGACGAACGAGGAGACATCGATGAGCATCAAGCAACTGTTCGACCTGAGCGGCCGCACGGCCCTCGTCACCGGCGGCTCGCGCGGCCTCGGGCTGCAGATCGCGGAGGCGCTCGGCGAGCAGGGCGCGCGGATCGTGCTGTCGTCGCGCAAGCAGGACGAACTCGACGAGGCTGTCGAGCATTTGAAGGGAATGGGCATCGTGGCCGGCGCGGTCGTGGCCGATCTCGGCACGACCGACGGCGCGCAGAAGCTCGTCGACGAAGCGATGAAGCAGCTCGGCCAGATCGACATCCTCGTCAACAACGCGGGCGCGAGCTGGGGCGCGCCGGCCGAGGATCATCCGCTCGAGGCGTGGGAGAAGGTGATGAACCTGAACGTCCGCGGCATCTTCCTGACGAGCCAGGCGGTCGGCCGCGCCAGCATGATCCCGCGCAAGTCGGGCCGCATCATCAGCGTCGCGTCGATCGCCGGCCTGCGCGGCAACACGCCGGGCACGATGCAGACGCTGGCGTACAACACGAGCAAGGGCGCGGTCGTCAACTTCACGCGCGCGCTCGCCGGCGAATGGGGTCCGTACAACATCAACGTCAACGCGATCGCGCCGGGCTTCTTCCCGTCGAAGATGACGAAGGGAATCATGGCGACGCTCGGCGAGGAGCGCCTCGCGCAACGCGCGCCGCTCGGCCGCATCGGCGGCAGCGAGGACCTGAAGGGCGTCGCGCTGCTGTTCGCGAGCGATGCCGGTCGCCACATCACCGGACAGATCCTCGCGGTCGACGGCGGCGTGGTCGCGGTCTAGCGCCGAGCGTCGGTCACGAGCCGGGCGAACAGCGGCGCCAGCGCGTCGTCGTCGAGCGCGAGCAGCTGGTCGCCGACGTAGATCTCGGCGAACGACCAGCCCGGCACGTCGGCCGCGCGCGGCCGGTCGATCAGCCACGCGCCGACCTCGTCGGCGATGCGGTCGCGGGTCTCGAGCAGCGCATCGACCGGCGCGTCGACGTGGACGTGCAGCATGTTCACGTGCGGCACGGCCGGCCGGACGCGCAGCCCCGGCACGCCTGCGAGCGATGCCGCGAACGTCTTCGTCCGCTCGAACAGCGCCGGCATCATCGCGATCCGCGCGTCGAAGCGCATCGCGGCCGACACGACGAACGGCGCCATCTGATGCAGCGTGCCGCCCATCCGTCGCCGCCACAGGCGGACCTCCGCGACGAAGTCGTCGTCACCCGCGAGCACCGCGCCGGCGAACGCGCCGATGCCCTTGTACAGCGACACGTAGACCGACGCGAACCCATCCGCGATCTCCGCGTGGCTGCGTCCGTAGAACGCGGCCGATTCCCACAGTCGTGCGCCGTCCATGTGCAACGGCAGCGCTCGTTCGCGAGCCGCCGTCTTCAACGCGTCGAGCTCTGACCAGGTCGGCAACTGGCCGCCGGCCTCGCGGATCGGCAGCTCGACGATCGCGCAGGCGAGCCGCTGCCGGACCGCGGTCAGGTCGTCGGCGGTCATCGGTCGCAGACGGTCGCCGACCGGCACCGCGTGCAGCCGCATCAATGCGGCGTAAGCCTGGTCCTCGTGCGACCGCGAGATGCGACGTCGGATGGAAGCCGAAGCGGTCGAGGCCGGCTCGCTCGCACCACACGCGGACCGCCGCGAGCTGCGCCATGACGCCGCTCGGCACGACGGCGGCCGCCGGCTTGCCGAGCATCGCCGCGATGCGCGCCTCGAAGTCGCCGACGATCGCACCGTCGCCGTAGACGTCGAACTCGACGTCGTGCAGCGCGCACCAGTCGGCCATCGCGCGGAATTCCTCGTCGGGCGACGTCCGTCGAAACCCCGGCACGATCGTCGTGCAGCGTCGCCTCAGCGCGCGGCGTTCGGCGTCGGTCAGCGGCATGCATGGTCTCCTCGGGATCGCGGCGGGCGCAGTATGCAGCCGCACTGCGACTCCGGCTGACGTCGCGGCGGCCTCGCATCGGCTATGGTCCGTCCATGCGCTACTCGCACACCGTCGGCGGCGCCGTCTGGTCGTTCGCCGACCTGAAGGACGTGCTCGCGAAGGCATCGCCGCTGCGCTCGGGCGACGTCCTGGCCGGCATCGCGGCCGCGACGTCGCCGAGGAGCGCGTCGCCGCGCGGATGTGCCTCGCCGCGCTGCCGCTCGCGACGTTCGTCGACGAGGCGCTGATCCCGTACGAGGACGACGACGTCACGCGACTGATCGTCGACCGCCACGACGCGACCGCGTTCGCGGCGATCGCGCACCTGACCGTCGGCGACTTCCGCGACTGGCTGCTGCTCGACACGACCGACACGGCGACGCTCGCGCGCGTCGCGCCCGGCATCACGCCCGAGATGGCGGCGGCGGTCTCGAAGCTGATGCGCAACCAGGACCTGATCGCGGTCGCGAAGAAGTGCTCGGTCGTCACGCGCTTTCGCGACACGATCGGCCTGCCGGGTCGTCTCGCGATCCGGCTGCAGCCGAATCATCCGACCGACGATCCGAAGGGCATCGCGATCTCGATGCTCGACGGCTTGATGTACGGCGCCGGCGACGCGGTCATCGGCATCAACCCGGCGACCGACGACGTGCAGGCGCTGATCCGCCTGTGGCATGCGCTCGACGAGGTCCGCGACGCGCTTCGACATCCCGACGCAGACCTGCGTGCTGACGCACGTGACGAGCCAGATCGCCGCGATCGAGCGCGGCGCGCCGATCGACCTCGTGTTCCAGTCGGTCGCCGGGACGCAGAAGGCGAACGCGAGCTTCGGCATCACGCTCGCGATGCTCGGCGAGGCGCGCGACGCGGCGCGGTCGCTGAAGTCGCGCGACCGTCGGCGACGCGTCGACCGCGAACGTCATGTACTTCGAGACCGGGCAGGGCAGTGCGCTGTCGGCCAACGCGCATCACGGCGTCGACCAGCAGACCTGCGAGGCGCGGGCCTACGCCGTCGCGCGCGCGTATCGCGCCGCTGCTCGTCAACTCGGTCGTCGGCTTCATCGGACCCGAGTATCTGTACGACGGCAAGCAGATCATCCGCGCCGGGTCTCGAGGACCACTTCTGCGGCAAGCTGCTCGGCGTGCCGCTCGGCTGCGACGTCTGCTACACGAACCACGCCGAGGCCGACTCCGACGACATGGACACGCTGATGACGCTGCTCGGGACCGCCGGCGTCACGTACCTGATGGGCGTGCCCGGCGCCGACGACGTGATGCTCGGCTACCAGAGCACGTCGTTCCACGACGCGCTGTACCTGCGGTCGCTGCTCGGGCTCGGCGCGCGCCGGAGTTCGAGGCATGGCTCGCGAAGATGGGACTCGCGGACGCGACGGGTCGGCTCGTCGACGCGTCGCCGGCGCATCCGCTGCTTGCGGACTTCTCGGCTCGCTGGACGCGATGAGCGACGTCCCGACGCTCGTCGCGGCACGCGATCCGTGGGACGCGCTGCGCGACGCGACCGCCGCGCGCGTCGCGCTCGGGCGCGCCGGATCGGCGCTGCCGACGCACGCGCTGCTCGCGTTCGAACTCGACCATGCGAAGGCCCGCGATGCCGTGCATCGGACGCTCGACGTCGAAGCGCTCGCGGCGGCGCTGTCCGGCGACGGCCCGACGACCGCTGCGGGTCGCACAGCGCCGCCGGCGATCGTGCGACCTATCTGCTGCGTCCCGATCTCGGCAGGCGACTCGACGACGACAGTCGTGCGCGGCTCGAGGCCGAAGCGCACGAGCGATGCGACGTCGTCCTCGTCGTCGCCGACGGCCTGTCCGCGCTCGGCGTGCAGAGCCATGCGGCGGCGCTGATCGCGGCGTTGACGCCGCGGCTCGAAGGACTGGCGCTCGGGCCGATCGTGATCGCGGAGCAGGCGCGCGTCGCGCTCGGCGACGAGGTCGGCGAGTTGCTCGGCGCGCGCGCTCGTCGTCGTCGTGATCGGCGAGCGCCCGGGGCTCACGTCGCCCGACAGCGTCGGGCTGCTACCTGACGTTCGACGCCGCAGCGTCGGCCGCCACGACGCCGAACGCAACTGCATCTCGAACGTGCGGCCGGCAGGGCTCGCGCCGGCGCTCGCGGCGGTGCGCCTCGCCTGGTTGATCCGCGCGTCGCTGCGGCTCGCGCTGTCCGGCGTCGCGCTGAAGGACGACAGCGCGCTGATCGAGGTGCGAGGCCGAGCCGTCGCGCGACCCGTCGATACCGGAAGGCGGCACGGTAGAATCGCCGTCCGTTTAGCACGATCGTTCGCATTCGACCGGCGGGCGGCCGGCGTTCCCTCCCCGCAGACCGACCCATGGCGTCAAGCCCACCCCGTCTCGTCGTGCCGTTCATCGACGATCTCGGCATCGAGTTCCTCGACGCGCCGATCGGCGAGGGCCGCGTCGCGCTGCAGCTCGAGCATCGCCATCTCAACAGCTGGCACGTCGCGCACGGCGGCGTGCTGATGACGCATGCTCGACATCGCGATGGCCGTCGCCGGTCGCTCGGTCGACCCCGGGTCGCGCGGCGGCGTCACCGTCGAGATGAAGACGAGCTTCCTGCAGCCGGGCCCCGCCGGCACGCCGCCTGGTCGCGAGCGGCCGCGCGTTCCATCGCTCGACGACGATGTCGTTCTGCGAAGGCGAGGTGCGCGACTCGACGATCGCCTGATCGCGAAGGCGATCGGCACCTTCAAGTCGATCAAGCGCGCTCGACCGGCCGCGATCGACGCGCGCGATCCGGTCGCGGCGCCGCCCGAGGGTGGGGCGCGGCAGCGACGGCGGTTCGATTCGACCGACAACGACAGAGCAGACGGAGACCCGATGACCACCACCTATCGCCGCATCGTGCTCGCGGCGCGTCCCGAAGGCGCGGTGTCGCCGGAGCACTTCCGGCTCGACGAACGTGCCGCTGCCGACGCCGCCGACGGGCAGGTGCTGGTGCGCAATCACTACCTGTCGCTCGACCCGTACATGCGCGGCCGCATGAACGAGACGAAGTCGTACGCGACGCCGCAGCCGATCGGCGAGACGATGATCGGCGCGACCGTCGGCGAGGTCGTCGAGTCGCAGCAACCCGAAGTTCGCGAAGGGCGACGCGGTCGTCGGCATGTACGGCTGGTCCGAGTACGGTTGCTCCGACGGCGCGGGCCTGATGAAGGTCGACACGACGCACGTGCCCGAGTCCGCGTACCTCGGACCGGTGGGCATGCCGGGCATGACGGCGTGGTACGGCCTCAACAAGGTCATCGAGCCGAAGGCCGGCGAGACGATCGTCGTCAGCGCCGCGTAGCGGCGCGGTCGGTAGCGTCGTCGGCCAGCTCGCGCGGCTCGCCGGTTGCCGGACGGTCGGCATCGCCGGCGGCCCGCGAGAAGTGCGACTACGTGACCGGCGAGCTGGGCTTCGACGCGTGCGTCGACTACAAGGCCGCGTCGGACCGGGCCGCGCTCGACGCGGCGCTGAAGGACGGCGGCGCCGAACGGCGTCGACGGCTACTTCGAGAACGTCGGCGGCGTCGTGATGAACGCCGTGCTGGCGCGGCTGAACCCGTTCGCGCGCGTCGCGGTCTGCGGCCTCATCTCGGGCTACGACGATGCCGGCGGCGCCGACGCCGATCGAGAACCCGGGGATGTTCCTCGTCGCGCGCTTCAAGATGCAGGGCTTCATCGTGTCGGACCACCTGCCGCTGTGGCCGCAGGGGCTGAAGGAGCTCGGCACGCTGGTCGCGACCGGGCGTCTGAAGTATCGCGAGACGATCGCCGACGGCATCGCGTCGGCGCCCGACGCGTTCATCGGACTGCTGAAGGGCCGCAACTTCGGCAAGCAACTCGTCAGGCTCGCCTGATGCGGACGTTCGACGATCGATCGCGAGCTGCCGTCGACCGGCTCTATCCACCGAACGCAACCTACGGCACCCTCGCACTTCGCACGGTGGCGACGCGGCTTCGGCACCAACGATCGCTACGATACCGGGCATCAGTCCGCGACCAGGAGACCTTCATGAACGCACCAGAACGCTTGCCGCGAAGCGCGGCCGGTCGCCGCCGAACATGGCCGGGCGCGGCACGTTGCCGATGCCGCCGGTCTTCGCGACGCACGCCGAGGAGCGGCTGCATCGCAAGCAGCGGCTCGCGGCCGGCTTCCGGCTGTTCTCGAAGTTCGGCTTCGACGAAGGGCGTCGCGGGCCACATCACCGCACGCGACCCGGAGTTCACCGACACGTTCTGGGTCAATCCGTTCGGCGTCCACTTCAGCCAGGTCTGCGTGTCGAACCTGATCCGCTGCGACCACGAGGGCAACGTCGTCGAAGGCGACCATCCGGTCAACACCGCCGCGTTCGTCATCCACTCGCGCGTCCACGGCGCGCGTCCCGACGTGGTCGGCGCCGCCCATTCGCATTCGACCTACGGCCGCGCGTTCTCGACGCTCGGCGTGCACGCTCGCCCCGCTGACGCAGGACGCCTGCGCGTTCTACGGCGATCACGCGATCTACGACGACTTCGGCGGCGTGGCGGTCGAGCTCGACGAGGGCTCGCGCATCGCGGCCGCGCTCGGCAGCCACAAGGCCGCCATCCTCGCGAACCACGGGCTGATCACCGTCGGCAAGACGGTCGACGAGGCCGTGTGGTGGTTCATCACGATGGAGCGCTCGTGCCAGGTGCAGATGCTGGCCGAAGCGGCGGCGGCGCCGGCATGCGGCACGGTGCCGCAGCGCAGATCGGCGACGTGTCGGCGACGCCAGTCGTTCGGCATCGTCGGCAGCCCGTTCGCCGGCTGGTTCCAGTTCCAGCCGCTGTACGCGCGCATCGTCAAGGAACAACCGGACCTGCTCGACTGACATGCCGCGTCCTTTCGTCCACGGCTCGAGGACCTCGCTCATCGACCCCGACATTCCTTCGACGGTCGTCGCCTCATGAACCCGTCGTTCTCGGACAGCCAGATCGTTCAGGTCGACCAGCTGATCCTTCACCAGTACGCGATCTCGCCGTTCTCCGAGAAGATCCGCGCGATCCTGAGCTTCAAGGACGTGCCGTGGACCGCGGTCGAGATTCCCGGCGATCGTGCCGAAGCCGGACCTCGTCGCGCTGACCGGCGGCTACCGTCGCACGCCGGTGATGCAGATCGGCGCGCACATCTATTGCGACACGGCGCTGATCGCCGAGGTGCTCGAACGCCTGGCGCCGACGCCGGCGATCTATCCGGCCGAGTCGGCGGGCGTCGCGCGCTTCCTCGCGCAGTGGGCCGACACGACGCTGTTCTGGACGACGGTGTCGTACGTCTTCCAGCCGGAAGGCGCCGCGGCGATCCTCGCGCATCTGAGCGACGAGGAGAAGCAGCGCTTCGCCGAGGACCGCCGTGTCTTCCGCGCGAAGCAGCCACGGATGGCGGCCGCGGAGGCGACGGCCGCGCTGCTGATCTACCTGCGCCGCTTCGAGACGATGCTGATCGACGATCGCGTCTGGCTGCTCGGCAGCTCGGCGTCGATCGCGGACTTCTCGGTCTATCACTGCCTGTGGTTCATCCGTCGCGCCGGTCCGCTCGGCGTCGATCATCGACGACTTCCCGTACGTGGCCGGCTGGTACGAGCGGATGCGACGGCTCGTGCAGCCGCCGCATGCGGACATGACGAGCGCGGCCGCGTTGCGCCACGCGTCCGACGAGCAGCCGCAGGAGACCGAGTCGGAGTTCTATACCGACACGCACGGCATCGCGCTCGGCGACGACGTCACGATCACGCCGACCGACACCGGCTGCGACCCGGTGCGGGGCGAGCTGGTCCTCGCGATGCGCGACGAGCTCGCGGTGCGACGCTTCGACGATCGCGTCGGCGAACTGATCGTGCACTTCCCGCGGATCGGCTTCGAGATGAAGCGCGCCGAGTGATGCGTCGCCGTCGAGCCGCGGCGTCGACGATCGGCGACCGGTCGACGTGACGTCGCCGTCGGCCTGGAGCTGGCGGCGCTTCGACGCAGCTGTCGCGCCGACCGACGTCTACGATGTGCTCGCGCTGCGTGCCGACATCTTCGTCGTCGAGCAGGCTTGCGCGTTCCTCGATCCCGACGGGTTCGACCAGCGCTCGTGGCATCTGCTCGGCTCGCGCGCCGACGATGGCGATCGCTCGTCGCCTATCTGCGCTGCGTCGACGCGGGCCTCAAGTACTTGGAGCCGTCGATCGGACGGGTCGTCGTCGCGCGGGCGAGGCGCGGCGGGGCGCTCGGTCGCGCGCTGATGGATGGAAGGAATCGCACGATCGCGGGCGGCATGGCCCGGCTCGGACGTCGTCATCGGCGCCCAGCGACGGCTCGACGCGTTCTACGATCGCTCGGCTTCCGGCGCGAGGGCGCGCCGTACGTCGAGGACGGCATCGACCACGTGCAGATGCGGCTGGCGGCGAACGCAGCGACCGCAGGAGAAGAGGAGACACGATGAAGGACTTCACCGGCCGCACCGCGGTCATCACCGGCGGCGGCAGCGGCTTCGGCCGCGAGTTCGCGCACGTCGCGGCGACGCTCGGCATGAACGTCGTCATCGCCGACGTGCAGCAGGACGCGCTCGAACGCGTCGCGGCAGAGCTCGAGGCGAAGGGCGCGAAGGTCGTCGCCCGCAAGGTCGACGTGTCCGATGGCGACGCGGTCGAGGCGCTCGCCGCCGAGACCGACGCGGCGTTCGGCGCCGCGCATCTCGTGTTCAACAACGCGGGCGTCGGCTCCGGCGGGCTGATCTGGGAGAACAGCATCCGCGACTGGCAGTGGGTGCTCGGCGTCAACGTGTGGGGCGTGATCCACGGCATCCGGTCGTTCGTGCCGCGGATGCTCGCCGCCGGCGAAGCCGACGCGACGTATCGCCGGCCACGTCGTCAACACGGCGTCGATGGCCGGCCTGCTGAACGCGCCGAACATGGGCGTCTACAACGTCTCGAAGCACGCGGTCGTGTCGATGACCGAGACGCTGTACCAGGACCTGCGCTCGTCGACGCGCCGATCGGCGTCGTCGGTCCTGTGCCCGTACTTCGTGCCGACCGGCATCAGCCAGTCGCATCGCAACGCGCCGGCCGACGTCACGAGCGAGCCGCCGACGCCGTCGAAGCGTGCGCAGCAGATGATGTCGCAGAAGGCGGTCGGCTCCGGCAAGGTCACGGCCGCAGACGTCGCGCTGTCGGTCTTCGATGCGATCCGCGAGGACCGCTTCTACGTGTTCTCGCATCCGCATGCGCTCGGCAACGTCGAGACGCGGATGAAGGACATCGTCGACATGCGCAACCCGAGCGATCCGTTCGCCGCCAGGCCCGACGTGCGGACGCGCCTGCGCGATGCGATGGCGCAGATCGCGGCGCAGGTCGCCGGAGCGAGCAACGCGTGATCGCGACCGGACGCGGCAAGGCACGCATCGACGACACGGCCGCTACGCCGACCTGCCGAACGGCATCCGCCTGCACTACGCGAGCGCCGGCGAGGCGCCGAGCACCGCAAGCTGATCGTGTTCCTGCACGGCTTTCCCGGAGGCGTGGTTCGCCTGGGAAGCGCAGCTCGCGGAGTTCGGCCGCGACCATTTCGCGTGGCGCCCGACCTGCGCGGCTTCAACCTCTCGGCCAAGCCGGTCGACGTCGAGGCGTATCACATCAAGCACATCGCCGAGGACATCCGCCTGCTGATCGAATACCTCGGCTACGCAGTCGGCGATCGTCGTCTGCCACGACTGGGGCGGCGCGGTCGGATGGCATCTCGGCATCTTCCATCCCGAGCTCGTCGAGGAGCTGATCGTGATCAATTCGCCGCATCCGTGGCTGTTCATGCGCGAGCTCGCGAACAATCCGGCGCAGCAGGCGGCGTCGGCGTACATGAGCTGGCTGCGCAGGCCGGGCTCGGAGGAAGGCGCTCGTGGCCAACGACTTCAAGGTCGTCGAGCGCTTCCTCGATGCGGAGGACGGCACGACGCCGGCCTGGTACACGCCGGACGGTTCGCGCGCGCTATCGCGCGATGTGGTCGGTGCCCGGCGCGCCGAAGGCCGACGGCACGCCGTCGCACTGCATGACGGGCGGCTGCAACTTCTATCGCGCGACGCCGCTGCAGGCCGCCGGGCAAGGACGAGCCGGCGCGCCCGCTACCCGACGCCGACGTCTGGACGTCAGGTCCCGTGCCGGTCGCGTGATCTGGGGCGAGACGGATCGCGCGCTGACGACCGGCCTCGTCGACGGCCTCGAGCTGGTCTGCACGGACCTCGAGCTGCAACGGATTCCCGAGGGATCGCACTGGGTCGTCCACGAGCAACCGGACCGCGTCAACGCGCTGATCCGCGGCTTCATCGCGGAGCTGATCTGCAGCGTCGCCCGGACCGGTCGGGCGGGCGCGCGTTCGCGACAATCGCCGACATGGCCGTTGGGCGGGCGACCGACGAGCCGCCGTCGAGCGGTCGCGCACGCTCGGCGCCCTCACCCAACCGCGAGGAGCGATCATGCATCGATCGATGACAATGGCCGCATCGGCCGCCGCCGTCGCCGCAGCGGCGTCCTCGGCGCCTGCAGCAAGCCGGATCACGCCGAAGACCGACAGCTCGATGTCGAATCCGTCGAGCACGCAGCGGGACCGGCAGCACGTCGAGTGACGCCGAGCAGCCCGGCGAGCACGACGCCGCAGTCGAGTCGTCGACACCAGCGCATCGCCATCGTCGCCGAGCGCGTCGACGAGCACCGGTAGCGGCTACGTCGTCGATGGCGGCGACCGACGCCGGCAGCACGCCGACCGGCACCACGGGCGTCGAACGCGACGCCGGCCACGGGATTGCCGAGCGCGCCGTCGGGCACGACGCCGAATGCCGCGAGCGACGAACCCGAGCACGCACCGAGGCCGGGCGACTCGAACAGCAGCCCGGCGACCACCGGCAAGAGCCCGAACGATCCGACCAACGACGGCAAGACGCGCGGCGGCTGTAGTCCGCGGCCGCGACGGCGCGGCCGTCAGTACGTCTTGTACGGCAGGAACTTGCCGGACAGGACGACCTCGACGCGATCGCCCTTCGGGTCCGGCTTGCGATGCGATGCCATCGAGAAGTCGATGGCGCTCATGATCCCGTCGCCGAACTCCTCGTGGATCAGCTCCTTGATCGTCGTGCCGTACACGCTGACGATCTCGTACCAGCGATAGATCAGCGGATCGGTCGGCACCGCCGTCGGCAGCGAACCCTTGTACGGGACGATCTGCAGCCATGCGACCGCCTCGTCGGGCAGGCCGAAGATCTCGCCGACCGACCTCGGCCTGCGGCTTCGTCAGCGTCATCTGTCCGAGGCAGGCCGCCGTCGTCCATTCCTTGCTCTCGCCGACCTTCGCCGCGACGTCGGCCCACTTGATGCCTTTGCGGACCTTGGCCATCAGGATCATGTTGGTGACCTGGCCCCGGTCGGTGATGCTGGTCATGTGCAGCTGGTCGGTCAGGCTCGTCATCGCAGGCTCCGTCAGGTGGGTCGGGCGATCGCCGTCATCGGCGATCGCGTGATGGTGTCCGCGGCGACGCGGATGGTGAAAACGCGCGAGGGCGTGCAAGACACATGCCCATCGACGCGTCGGCTCGTCGCCCGGGACGAGCGAGTAGAGGCCGCTCGAGCCGGTCTCCTCCGCACCTCGGCGAGGCCGACCTGCACCGGCGCTGATCAACGCGGGACGGCGATGCTAGACTCGCCTCGCTTCGGTCCACTGCGTTCGTGAGGACTCCTTCCGCATCCGTCTCGCATGCGATCGGCGGGCGGCCGTGGTCCCGGGTCTGCTTCCGCGTCGCGGTCCTCCTCGTCATCGTTCCCCTCATGCTGTCGCAAGCCGTCGCCGCCGACGAAGACCCCTATCGCTGGCTCGAGGACGTCGACGGCGAGGCGTCGCTCGCCTGGGTCCGGGCGCACGACGCGATCTCGACGAAGGAGCTCGAAGGCGACCCGGCCTACGCGCCGCTGTACGACCGGCTGCTGTCGATCTTCGACTCGAAGGACCGCATCCCCGCAGTCCAGAAGCTCGGACCCTGGTACTACAACTTCTGGCGCGACGCGGACCACGTCCGCGGCATCATGCGTCGCACGACGCTCGACGAATATCGCAGACCGACGCCGCACTGGGAGACGGTGATCGACGTCGACGCGCTCGCAGCGGCCGAGCAGGAGAACTGGGTCTGGAAGGGCTGGACCTGCCGCTATCCGGACTATCGGCGCTGCATCGTCTACTTGTCGCGCGGCGGCGGTGACGCGACGGTCGCACGCGAGTTCGATCTCGATGCCGAGCGCTTCGTGCGCGCCTGCCGACGGCGGCTTCTTCCTGCCGGAAGCGAAGGGCGGCGCTGTCGTGGATCGACGACGACCACGTCTTCGTGCGGACCGACTTCGGTCCCGGCTCGCTGACCGACTCGGGCTATCCGCGCATCGTCAAGCGCTGGACGCGCGGCACGCCGCTCGCGTCGGCGACGGACGTCTATGCCGGCAGCAAGACGGACGTCTAGCGTCGACGCGACGCAGTACCACCTGCACGTCGGCGACGACACCGTGGTCCATCGCACGCTCGTCGTCCGCAGCACGAGCTTCTTCACGAACGAGACGTACCTGCTGTCGACGCACGACGGCCATGACGCGCTGGTGCGGCTCGACATGCCGGACGACGCCGAAGCGAGCCTGTGGCGCGATCAGCTGCTGATCACGCTTCGCAAGTCGTGGCTCGCGGGAACGCATGGCATCGGCGATCGCGACATCGCATCCGGTTCGGCGCTCGCGATCGACTTCGATCGATTCATGGCGGGGTCTCGCGACTTCACCGATGCTGTTCGAACCCGGCCCGCGTCGCGTCGCTCGGCCAGATCGCGGGGACGTACCGACACCTGCTCGTCAACGCGATGTCGGACGTCCGCAACCACGTCTTCGAGTGGACGCCGGATCGCGACGGTCGATGGAGCAGTCGACCGCTCGACCTGCCGCGAGGACGGAACGGTCTCCATCGCACCGGTCGATCCGGACACAAGCGACGACTGGTTCGTGTATCTGTCGAACGCGCTGCAGCCGACGACGCTCTTCCTCGTCGACGGCGCGACCGGCGGGCGCGAGCCGCTGAAGGCATTGCCGTCGTTCTTCGACGCGAGCGGCATGTCCGTCCACCAGCGCGAGGCGCGCTCCGCCGACGGGACGCGCATTCCGTACGTGGTCGTCGAGCCGCAAGGCTATCGGCCGGACGGCAAGGCGCCGACGATCCTGTACGGCTACGGCGGCTTCGAGATCCCGATGCTGCCGCGCGCGTACAGCGCCGGCAACCGGCGCGGCCTGGCTCGAGCGCGGCGGCGTCTTCGTCGTCGCCGGCATCCGCGGCGGCGGCGAGTTCGGTCCCGACTGGCACGAAGCCGCGTTGAAGGAGCACAGGCAGCGCGCGTACGACGACTTCATCGCCGTCGCCGAAGACCTCGATCGCGAACGGCGCATCACGTCGCCGGCGCACCTCGGCATCATGGGCGGCAGCAACGGCGGCCTGCTGGTCGGCGCCGTCGCGATGCAGCGGCCCGACCTCTTCAAGGCGGTGGTCTGCCAGGTGCCGCTGCTCGACATGCGCCGCTACAACAAGCTGCTGGCCGGTGCATCGTGGATGGGCGAATACGGCGATCCGGACGTGCCCGACGAATGGGCGCTGCATCTCGAAGTACTCGCCGTACCAGAACGTATTCGCCGATCGGACGCTATCCGCGCATCCTGTTCACGACGTCGACGCGCGACGACCGCGTCCATCCGGGTCACGCGCGGAAGATGGCCGCGAAGATGCTCGACCAGAAGCACGACGTCCTCTACTTACGAGAACACCGAAGGCGGTCACGCCGGTGCGGCGGACAATCGTCAGCAGGCGCGGATGAGCGCGCTCGAATACACGTTCATGATGCGCGAGCTGCGCTGAGCGTCCGCGCGCCGGGCACCGCCGCCGCGAACGCGAAGCGCCGTTCGTCCGTGGGCAGTCGGGTTCGCAGCGACGCTCGACGAACAGCGCGCTGTCCGTCGCCGGTCGACGACGAGCACCGTCGACGATCGCGTGCCGTAGCCGGGCATGCGGATGAACGTCGCCGACAGCGCGCGTTCGACGTCGAGCGGGATGCCGGTCGCCGGTAGCGCGTCGTCCGGCAGCGACGCGCCGGTCGGCCAGCAGCGCGAACAGGCGCTCCGGTGAGGTCGTCGGCATCGCGCGCGCTCGCGAGCGCTGTCGGCGAGTCCCGTCGATCGACGCATCGACCTTCGGCCACGGCGTGTCGAGCGACGCGTTCGACAGGCCGTGGATGCCGGTCGCGACGCGTCTCGACCGCGGCCGGCCCGGATGGGCCACGACGGCCATGCGTCCGGCGTCGTCGGACCACGGCGCGGCGAGCAGGTTGAATCCGTTGAAGCCGTGCGCGTCGCTGCGATCGCGTCGAGCGCCGCGTCGCCGGGTCCGGCGACGCGAGGAAGCGATCGACCAGCTCGCCGCGCGACGGCGCGTCCGGGCGTACGCGCTGCCGGGTCGCGATAGTTCGTCAGCGCCGCGAAGCGGCCGTCGCGCGACGACGCCCATCCACGTGCCGCCGCCGCGCAGGTCGCGGCCGGCGACAGCCGCTGGCCGTCGGCGGACCAGCGGCGGACGCGGTCGGCCGCGCGAAGAACTCGTCGCGGTTCCGGCGACGACCAGCGGCAAGTCGGCATGCGCGCGCCACGCGAACGCGATCAGGCACACGTCAGGGACCGATCGGACAGTCGTCGAAGCGCTCGACGTGACGCGGGCCGGTCCGACGCGGCGAGGCCCGTCGCGTCGACGCGGCGGCGAGCGTCGCCTCGAAGGCGTCGTCGACGTCGTCGTAGAACTCCATCCACGCTGTCGCCGTCGGCAGCGCGGCCGCCGCATCACGCGCGGCGCCTGCGCCCCGAGATCGCGGCGCGAGCATGCGCACGCCGTTCGATGACCGGGCCTTCGATCGGTCGCGCGGTGCACGTGTAATAGACGAAGAGCTGCACGCGCCGCGACTACAGCTTCGGGCGCACGAACACCTCGTTGTCCGGAAGCGCATACGGCAGCGGCTCGATCGTCAGTCGCGGACCGTCGACGCCGCCGACGTGCAGCGCGTCGAGGCGAACGCCGCGACCGGCAGTTCGGCGAGCAGCGCGATCCGGCCGTCCGGGCCGCGCGCTCGGCGTCGACGACGAGACCGACCGGCTCGTGCGCGTCGGCGCTGACGACGTCGGTGCCGGGTGCCGGGACCTCGGCCGCGTCGGCGAGCGACGCGAGCGCCATGCGCCGCTTCAGCTTGCCCGAGATACTGGCTGCGCGCGACGACTTCCTGACCCGGGTAGCAGCCCTTCTTGAAGTCGACGCCGCCGAGCGCCTCGAGGTTCAGCATCTGCGGCACGAAGCGGTCCTGCGTGGCGGCCGCGATCGTCGGCAGGCCCGGCCGGACGTCGAGCCATCGCCACGTCGCCGCGTCGACGGCGTCTGCCCGGTCGCACGTGTCGGGCGACGCGATGCGCAGCAAGCGACGGTGCGCCTCGACGTCGGGATAGCGCAGCCAGGTCGCATCGCCGTCGTGCTGGACGCCCCATGGTTCGGCTCGGCGCCGGCGCGTACGCGCGGATCGACGAAGCCGTCGAACGCGCGACCGCCCGTCGCGTCGTCGATCGTGACCTTCGCGCGCAGCACGTACATCCGCAACCGCTTCGCGATCGATGCGGCGAGTTCGGCGCGACACGAGCAGCGCGACATCGTCGCCGTCGGCGCCACATCACGAAGGTCGCGAGCAGCCGGCCCTTCGGCGAGCAGTAGCCGACCGGCGATGCGAGGTCGTCGACCGTCGGCACGTTGCGCGTCAGCTGGCTGTCGAGGAAGCCTCGGGCGTCGGGGCCGTCGCACCACGAGCAGCGAAAGTGGCAG
Organism: uncultured beta proteobacterium; assembly: GCA_963795885.1. Lineage (GTDB taxonomy): Bacteria > Pseudomonadota > Gammaproteobacteria > Burkholderiales > Burkholderiaceae_D > CAHJXF01. Next base: position 114,997 of record CAWCJI010000001.1, read on the forward strand.
GCGCGACGGCGATCGCGGCGGCGGCCTCGGGATGGACGGCTTCGGCGAGCGTGGTGTCGTTCATGGTGGAAACAGTTCGCGGCGGTCGCGCCACATCGCAAGCGACGGCATGGGCTCCACGGCGCGCCGTTATCATTATGTCCTCTCCGCGAACCCCGCTTCATCGTTGAAAGCCCTCGCGCGTCTCACTGCTTCTCGTCGTCGCCCTGGCGATCGTCGCCGGTCTCGGCCTCAGTCGCTGGGCCGGGCAGCCTCTCGTCGCCTCCGACCGGCTGCTTCCCGACGTCGAGGTCACCATCCCGACCGGGCGCGTCGGTGCGCGCGATCGGCGCGAAAGGTGTCCGCGGCAGGCCTGCCGATGAACGCCTGGCTGTTCGCGACCTACGCGCGCATCGAAGGTCGTGCGAAGCATCTGCAGGCGGGCACTTATGCGATCGCGCCGGCCTCGACGCCGAAAGTGCTGCTCGCCAAGCTCGAATCCGGCGACGTGATGAAGGTCGCCGCTCGTGATCCCGGAAGGATGGACGTTCGCGCAGATGCGGGCGGCGTTCTCGCGCCACCCGGACATCCGCCAGACGGCGCAGGGACTCGAGCGACGCGCAGCTGATGGCCGCGATCGGCGCCGACGGCGAGCGGCCCGAAGGCCAGTTCTTTCCGGACACCTACGTCTTCACGCGCGGGACGACCGACGTCGAGCTGTATCGGCGCGCTTACCACGCGATGGAGAAGCGGCTCGCGCGACGCCTGGGCGTCGCGGGCGGCCGACCTTCCGCTCGCGACGCCGTACGAGGCGCTGACGCTGGCGTCGGTCGTCGAGAAGGAGACCGGGCGTGCGGAGGACCGCCCGCAGGTCGCGGCGGTGTTCATCAACCGCCTGCGCCGCGGGATGCTGCTGCAGACCGACCCGACGGTGATCTACGGGCTCGGTGCGCGCTTCGACGGCAACCTGCGCAAGATCGACCTCGAGACCGACACGCCGTACAACACGTACACGCGGCCCGGGCTGCCGCCGACGCCGATCGCGCTGGTCGGCACGGCCGCGCTCGCGGCGGTCGTCAATCCGCCGCATTCCGACGCGCTGTATTTCGTCGTCGCGCGGCGACGGCACCAGCGAATTCTCGGACAGGCTGACGATCACAACCGCGCGGTCGATCGCTACCAGCGCGCCGGCCTGTCGCGGCCCCGCCCTTGAGCGAGCCCGCCCGAAAGGCAGGCCACCCGCGCTTCGTCACATTCGAAGGCGTCGACGGGGCCGGCAAGAGCACCCATCTCGAGTGGTTCGCCGAGACGCTCGCCGCGCGCTGCGGCGGCGAGGTCGTCCTGACGCGCGAGCCCGGCGGCACGCCGCTCGGCGAGGTGCTGCGAGCACTCGTGCTGCAACGTCCGATGCACCTGGAGACCGAGGCGCTGCTGATGTTCGCAGCGCGTCGTCAGAACGTCGAGGACGTCATCGAGCCGGCGCTCGCGCGTGGCGCGTGGGTCGTCTGCGACCGCTTCACCGACGCCACCGTAGCCTACCAGGGCGGTGGGCGAGGGCTCCCGCGACGCCAAGATCGACGCGCTCGCGGCGTGGGTTCATCCGGACCTGGAGCCGGCGACGACCGTGTTGTTCGACCTGCCGCCGTCGATCGCGAAGGCGCGGCTCGACGCGGCGCGCGACAAGGATCGCTTCGAGACGGAGCCGGAACGCCTTCTTCGCCCGGGTGCGTGAGACTTACCTGCAACTCGCTGCGCAACGAGCCCGGCCGCTACCATGTCGTCGATGGTTCCGAAAACGATGACGGCTGTTCGCAAAGTACTTGATGAAATAATTCGTAAGTATCTGTACTTGAAGGACGAATTTTACAGCTATGTTGACGTCTTCGATTCGTCGGCACAGGCGGATTCGAGATGATTGACATAAGTATTTGACTCTACAACGATTTAACAATGGAAATTGCGTGGTTCGAAGGCGTGCTGCGAGGTCTGATAGCCGCCGGCGATCGGATGCCGCATGCGTTGCTCCTGCACGGCCAGGCCGGGGTCGGCAAGCGAGCGCTGGGCGGGCGCTGGCCCGCGCGCTGCTGTGCGAATCGCGACGACGCCGCGGCGCGGCGCCGGCGGCTGCGGCGTCTGCGCCGCGTGCGGCTGGTTCGATCAGGGCAACCACCCCGATTTCCGCGCGCGTGACGTCGGAAGCGATCGCCGCGGCCGAGGGACGCGCGACGAGGCGACCGACGACGAGGCCGGCGACGACGACGAGGGCCCGTCGCGCGTCGAAGAAGGCGCCGAGCCGGGAGATCAAGGTCGAGCAGATCCGCGCGCTGCAACGCTTCCTCGGCGTCGCGACCCACCGCGGCCGCTCGCGCGTCGTGCTGATCTACCCGCTCGAAGCGCTCAACGACGTCGCGTCGAACGCGCTGCTGAAGATGCTCGAGGAGCCGCCGCCGGCGACCGTCTTCGTCGCTCGTCGCAGATCACATCGGCCGCCTGCCGCCGACGATCGTCTCGCGTTGCCGCAAGGTGCCGCTCGTGGCCCCGCCGCGCGCGACGGCCGCGGCCTGGCTGCGCGCGAGCAGGGCGTCGGCGACGCCGATGGCGGCGCTCGCGCTGGCCGGCGGCGCGCCGCTCGCGGCGCTGGCGCTCGCCGGCGACGCCGAGGCGCTCGACGCGCAACGCACGCTGATGCGCTTTCTCGCCGCGCCCGACCGCGACGCCGCGATGGCGACCGCCGAGCAGTTCGCTCGCAGCGCACCGGCGCCGCTCGTGCATGGTCTGCAACGGTGGCTGGCCGACTGCGTCGCTGTGCGTCTGACGGGGCGGGTACGCTATCATCCGCGCAGGCCGAGGCGATCGCGCGACTGGCCGGCGCGCGCCGACTCGATGCGCTGCTGCGGCTCGATGCAGCGGCTGGCGGCGGCTCGTCGAACGATCGATCACCCGCTCAACGTGCGCCTGATGCTCGAAGCGCTGCTGCTCGCCTACGCGGATGCGATGATGCCGATCGCCGTCCCGGTTTGAAGCGAGCCTGACCACCCGACCGACCCGTGAGTCCATGAGCGACGACGTCAAGTCCCCGCCGCCGGTCGCCCGGCCGAGCGTCCTGTCGCTGAACATCAAGGAGAAGGCCGCGCTGTACGCGGCCTGGATGCCGTATCTCAAGAACGGCGGCATCTTCGTGCCGACCGGCCGCGCCTACGCGATCGGCGACGACGTGTACCTGCTGCTGTCGCTGATGGACGACCCGACGAAGTTCCCGGTCGCCGGCAAGGTCGCCTGGGTGACGCCGCAGGGCGCGCACAACAACAAGGCGCAGGGCATCGGCGTCCACTTCGCCGACGACGACGGCGGTCGCGCGGCGCGCAAGAAGCATCGAAGACATCCTCGGCGCCGCGCTCAAGTCGTCGCGGACGACGCACACGGTCTGACGATGTCCGCGAAGCGCGCGCACCCGGTCGCGAGCCGCAGGCCGCCGTCCGCGATCGCGATGCGACGGCCGACCTGCCGGCCATCGTCGCGATCTACAACGCCACCATCCCGGGGCGCGGCGTCACCGCCGACCTCGAGCCGGTCAGCGTCGACAGCCGCCTCGCCTGGTTCGACGCGCACGACCCGGCCCGGCGGCCGCTGTGGGTCGCGACGAGTCGACGAGCGCCGTCGTCGGCTGGCTCAGCTTCTCCGATTTCTACGGACGGCCGGCCTACTGCGCCGAGCGTCGAGGTCAGCATCTATCTGGCCGAGGCGCGCGCGCGGCCGCGGGCTCGGCACGAGCGTTCCTGCAGAACGCGATCGATCGCGCGCCGCGCTACGGCGTGCAGCACGCTGCTCGGCTTCATCTTCGGCCACAACGACCCGAGCCTCGCGCTGTTCGAGCGCTTCGGCTTCGCGCGCTGGGGCACGCTGCCGCGCGTCGCGGTGCTCGACGGCGTCGAACGGGACCTCGTCATCGTCGGCTGCTGCGGACTCGACGTGAGCGGTCGGCCCGAGCCGCACGCGCCGAACGATGTTCGTCGACTCCCACTGCCATCTCGACTTCCCGGACTTCGCCGCGCGCATGCCCGAGGTGCTCGGCGCGCATGGCCGACCATCGCGTCACGCATGCGCTGTGCATCTCGGTCGACCTCGACGGACTTCCCGAAGGTGCTGGCGGTGGCCGAGAGCGCGCCGCACCTGTTCGCGTCGGTCGGCGACGCATCCGGACTACGAGGACACCGACGAGCCGACGGTCGACGAGCTCGTCGCGCTGGCCGACGCATCCGAAGGTCGTCGCGATCGGCGAGACGGGACTCGACTACTACCGCGCTGACGCGGCGACCTCGAATGGCAGCGCGAGCGCTTTCGCGTCCACATCCGCGCGGCGCGCGCGACCGGCAAGCCGCTGGTCATCCACACGCGCGCGGCCGCCGACGACACGCTGCGCGTGATGCGCGAGGAGGGCGCGGCCGAGGTCGGCGGCGTGATGCACTGCTTCACCGAGACCTGGGACGTCGCGGCGGCGGCGATCGACCTCGGCTTCTACATCTCGATGTCGGGCATCGTCACGTTCAAGAACGCGCGGGACCTGCACGACGTCGCGCGGCGCGTGCCGCTCGACCGCCTGCTGATCGAGACCGACTCGCCGTATCTCGCGCCGGTGCCGTTCCGCGGCAAGACCAACGAGCCGGCGTTCGTGGCGCACGTCGCGGCGCGCGTCGCCGAGCTGCGCGGCACGACGGTCGACGAGATCGGCGACGCGACGACCGCGCAACTTCTTTCGCCTGTTCCGGCGCCGCGAGGCCGCATGACGCGCCGGCTGCAGTGCGATCGTCATCGCCGCGCTGCTTGCCGCAGCTGTCGATCGGGCCGGCACGCGGCATGCGACGACGCCGACGAGAAGACCTGTTCAAGGCCGTCGTCGATCGACGACCTGCGCGACGTGCGGCGGCTGCTGACAGGATCGGGTCGTCGACCCGAAGATCGACTCGACGCGCGCGGCGACACGCTCCTGATCGCCGCGATCCGCGACGAACGCGACGCGCGTGGTCGACTATCTGCTGGCCGATCGCGGCGACCGACCTCGAGGCGACGAACGCGGTCGAACGAGACGGCGCTGATGATCGCGGCATACCGCAAGTCGGCGCGACTCGTCGAGAAGCTGCTCGCGCACGACGCCGAGGTGAATCGCGTCGGCTGGACCGCGCTCCACTACGCGGCGTCGGTCGGCGCCCGCGACATCGTCGCGCTGCTGCTCGACCACGCGGCCTACATCGACGCCGAGTCGCCGAACAGGACGACGCCGCTGATGATGGCGGCGCGCGGCGGGTTCGACGAGCTCTGCCGGCAGCTCGTCGACGGCAGGCGCCGATCCGACGCCGGTGAACGAAAGGGACCTGACGGCGTCCGACTTCGCCAGGCGCGCCGGCGACCGCACCGCTCGCCGATGGCTCGACGCGCAGGCGGTCGCGTGGCGTGCAAAATACGGGACGTCACCGGGTGCCGAGCCGGCCTCGCGAAACTGAGCGTGGGCCGCGACTGAGCTTATACGGGGGTCGATGATGAAAACACGACCGGATCGGAGACGTGGGACCGGCACTGCCGGGCATCGTGTCGAACGGCGGATCGAGGCGCGGGTCATCGGATTCGCCGACGCGCCGCTACGTCATGCAGTCGCATGTCGCTGAGCGCGCCGATCGCGAGCCCGCGCGCGCTGTTCATCGCCGCGACGATCGCGATCGCGCTCTACTGGATCGGTCGCCGCTTGAGCGACTGATCGATCGAGCGCCGACCGTCAGCGCGCGACGGCCGAGCGCGCGACGGTGAAGCCGACCGTGGTGACGCCGTGCTCGCTCGACGCGAACACCGTTCCGGCGTGCATCGATGCGACCGCCTTGACGATCGACAGGCCGAGTCCGTGGTTCTCGCCGCTGTTCGGGCGGGCCGCGTCGATGCGATAGAAGCGGTCGAAGATGCGGCCGAGATGCTCGCGCGGGATCTCGGGACCCGGGTTCGAGATCGCGATCGACGCGTCCGACGTACGTCTCCGACAACCGCACGACGATCTCGTCGTCGGCCGCGTGTGGCGGATCGCGTTGTGCAGCAGGTTCGTGATCGCGCGACGCAGCAGCGACCGCTCGATCGGCGCGTGCGCGCGCCTTCGATGCGCACGGTGACGCCGGCCTCGTCGGTGATGAGGTCGAGGAACTCGACGGTCTTCTGGACCTCGTCGTCGAGCGATGCGGGCGCCAGGCTCATCGCCTTCTCGCCCTGGTCCGCGCGCGCGAGGAACAGCATGTCGGCGATGATCGTCCGCAGGCGCTCGAGCTCCTCGAGGTTCGACTGCAGCGTCTCCTCGAGCTCGGCCGCCGTGCGCTCGCGCGACAACGCGACCTGCGTCTGGCCGATCAGGTTCGCCAGCGGCGTGCGCAACTCGTGCGTGACGTCGGCGTTGAACGCTTCGAGCTTCTGGTAGGCGCTGTCGAGGCGGTCGAGCGCGCCGTTGAACGACCGTCCGAGGTCCGACAGTTCCGTCGGCAGCGCGGCCGTGTCGAGCCGCGGTGCCCGGTTCGACGCATCGATGCGCTGCGCGTCCTGCGAGATGCGCTGCAACGGCAGCAGGCCGAGGCGCGCGGCCCAGTAGCCGAGCACCGCGACCAGCACGACGCCGAACGAAGACCAGGCGATCAGTTCGCGTTCGAACTGGCGCTCGGTGTGGACGAACGGCGCGGAGTCGATGGCGACCATGAACCGCAGGGCAGGGCGCGCCCCGTCCGCGGCGAAGTATTCGCTGCGGGCCTTCATCGGCACCGGATGATTCTCGATCGTCACCTCTCCGCGACCCGACGGGTCGCCGCTCAAGCCGGTGATCTCGGCGCGCGCGGCGCCGTACTGCAGGTCGCGGGTCGTCGCTCCAGATCCAGTAACGCGTGCTGCCGTCGGGTGGCGTCAACGCATCGAGCTTCGCGTGGATGCGCGCCCACTGCTCGGGCGTGCGCACGTTGCGGATGTAGTACTCGACGTCGCGGAACTTCGTGTCGAGCTGCTCCTCTTGGTGCGCGTCGATGGCCCGCTCGAAGACGTGCAGCAGCTCGACGCCGATCAGCGCGAAGACGCCGAGCGCCGCGATGGCGAACAGCGCCGCGAGGCGGATGGCGATCGAGCGCGGATGCAGCACGGCGGCGAGCACGTCAGCCGATGGTCGCGGTCGCGCCCTCGCGCCGTGCCTCGAGGACGTAGCCCATCCCGCGGACGGTGTGCAGCAGGTTCGTCGCGTACGGACCGTCGATCTTCGCGCGCAGCCGCTTGATCGCGACCTCGACGACGTTCGTGTTGCTGTCGAAGTTCATGTCCCACACGAGCTCGGCGATCGCGGTCTTCGACAGCACCTCGCCCTGACGGCGCGCGAGCACCGACAGCAGCGCGAACTCCTTCGCGGTCAGATCGATCCGCGTGCCGTTGCGCGAGACCTTCCGCGCGAGCAGGTCGATCGTCAGGTCGCCGACCTTGAGCTGCGGCGTCTCCTGCGATCGTCCGCGACGCGTCAGCGCCTGCAGACGCGCGACCAGCTCGAGGAACGAGAACGGCTTCACGAGGTAGTCGTCGGCCCCTTCGCGCAATCCGAGCACGCGATCCTCGACGCGGTCGCGCGCCGTCAACAGGATGATCGGCGTGTCGCGGGTGCGGCGCGCCGCCCGCAGCGAGCGGAGCACCGAGATGCCGTCGAGACCCGGCAGCATCACGTCGAGCACGATCACGTCGTAGTCGAACTCCAGCGCGAGGTGCTGTCCATCGATGCCGTCGTGCGCCTCGTCGACGGTATATCCCTGCTCGGTCAGGCCGCGCCGCAGGTAGTCTGCCATCTTGAGTTCGTCCTCGACGACCAGGATCTTCATCGCGGCTCGTTCAGTGGGCGGTCGGCTCGGCGGCCGGCCGCAGCAGCGCCGCACGCCGGCTGTGCTTGCGTTCGCGCTTCGCCTCCTTGCGCCGCACGTACCAGTGATGCGCGCCGTCGAGGTACAGATAGATGACCGGCGTCGTGAACAGCGTGAGCGCCTGCGACAGCAACAGCCCGCCCACCATCGCGTAGCCGAGCGGGCGGCGCAGCTCGGAGCCGGCACCGTGGCCGAGCATCAGCGGCAACCCGCTGATCAACGCGCACATCGTCGTCATCATGATCGGCCGGAAGCGCAGCAGGCACGCCTCGTAGATCGCGTCGCGCGACGACAGGCCGCGCTCGCGCTCCGCGACCAGCGCGAAGTCGATCATCATGATGCCGTTCTTCTTGACGATGCCGATCAGCAGGATGATGCCGATCAGTGCGATCACCGACAGGTCGTAGCCGCCGATCCGCAGGATCAGCAGCGCGCCGAGACCGGCCGACGGCAGCGTCGACAGGATCGTCAGCGGATGGATGTAGCTCTCGTAGAGGAGACCCAGCACGATGTAGACGGCGATCAGCGCGGCCGCGATCAGGTACGGCTGCGACGACAGCGAGTCGCCGAACGCCTTCGCCGTGCCCTGGAAGCTGCCGAGCAGGGCGGGCGGCGTGTTCATCTCCCGCTGCGCGGCATCGATCGCCTTCGTCGCGTCGCCGAGCGCGTAGCCGGCCGCGAGGTTGAACGACAGCGTGACCGCGGGGAACTGCCCCTGGTGGCCGATCGACAGGTACGCGGTCTTCGTCGTGTCGATGTGCACGAACGACGACAGCGGCACCTGCTGCTGCGTGATCGGCGACGTGACGTAGAGCTTGTCGAAGATCGACGGATCCTCCTGCATCTGCGGCGTGACCTCGAGGATGACGTGGTAGCTGTTGAGCTGCGTGAAGTACTGCGCGACCTGACGCTGGCCGATCGCGTCGTAGAGCGTCGCGTCGATCAGCGACGGCGTGATCCCGAAGCTCGACGCACGCGCGCGATCGATCGTCAGCGTCGCGGCGCCGGCCGCGTTCTGCTGGTCGGACGCGACGTCGGTGATCTCCTTCAGCTTGCGGAACCGGTCGAGCATCCGCGGCGCCCACGTGTTGAGCTCGTCGAGGTTGGCGTCGGTCAGCGTGTACTGGTACTGCGTACGCGACAGCCGGCCGCCGACGTTGATGTCCTGGCCGGCCTGCAGGAATGCCGTGACGCCCTCGACCTGCGCGAGCTTCGGTCGCAGCCGCGCGATGATCTCGTCGGCGTTCGCCTTGCGGCCCTCGTCCTTCGGCTTCAGGCCGATGAAGAGGTTGCCGGTGTTGGCCGTCGTCTGTCCGGCCGGCATCGCGAAGCCGGCCACGTCCGGGTCCTCTCGCACGATGTCGGCGATCTGCAGCATGCGCTTCGACATCGCCTGGAACGACGTGTCCTGCGACGACTCGACGAAGCCGAAGATGAATCCCGTGTCCTGCTGCGGGAAGAAGCCCTTCGGGATCCAGATGAACATCAGCACGGTCAGCGTGAGCGTCGCGAGGAACACGCACAGCGTCGCGAACGAGTGCTTCAGCACGACGTCGAGGCCGCGCCGGTAACCACCCAGCATCGCGTCGAAGCCGCGCTCGAAGAGCTGGTACATCCGGCCGTGTTTCTTGTCGTGCTGGTTGCGCAGGAAGCGCGAGCACAGCATCGGCGTCAGCGTCAACGACACGAGCACGGAGACGACGATCGTCAACGTGACGGTGACCGAGAACTCGCGGAAGAGTCGTCCGACGATGCCGCCCATCAGCAGCAACGGGATGAACACGGCGACCAGCGACACGGAGATCGAGATGATCGTGAAGCCGATCTCGCCCGCGCCCTGCAGCGCGGCGTCCATCGGCGACATGCCGTCCTCGACGTGCCGGTAGATGTTCTCCAGCATCACGATCGCGTCGTCGACGACGAAGCCGACCGCGATCGTCAGCGCCATCAGCGACAGGTTGTCGAGGCTGTAGCCGACGATGTACATGATCGCCGCGGTCCCGAGGATCGCGAGCGGCACCGTGATGCCGGGGATGATGGTGGCGGCGACGTCGCGCAGGAACACGAAGATCACGAGCACGACCGCGACGATCGTCAGGCACAGCGTGAACTCGACGTCCTTGACCGACGCACGGATGTTCTGCGAGCGGTCGCTGATCGAACTGACGGTGACGGTCGGCGGGATCGCCGCCCGCAGCCGCGGCAGCGCCGCGTTGATGCGGTCGACCGTCTCGAGCACGTTCGCACCCGGCTGCTTCGTGATCGCGAGGATGATCGTGCGATCGTTGCGAAGCTCGCTGTCGGCCGGCGCGCCGGCGCCGCGGTATGCCCACGCGGCGACCTTCACGTTCTCCGGGCCGTCGACGGCGACGCCGAGGTCGCGCACGCGCACCGGCGCGCCGTGCCGATAGGCGAGCACGACGTCGTTCCACGGGGCGGCGCCGAGCACCTGGTCGTTCGTGTAGACCGTGAAGCTCTGCGCCTTGCCGTCGATGTTGCCGGTCGGCGCGTTGACCGTCGTCGTGGCGATCACGCCGCGGACGTCCTCGAGCGCGATGCCGAGCGCCGAGAGCTTCGTCGGATCGACCTGGATGCGGATCGCCGGCTTCTGGGCGCCGCCGATGCTGACGAGGCCGACGCCGCTGATCTGCGAGATCTGCTGCGCGAGGATGTTGTCGGCGTAGTCGTTGACCTGGGTCAGCGGCAGCGTGTCCGACTGCACCGCCATGACGAGGATCGGCGAATCGGCCGGGTTGATCTTCCGGAACGTCGGCGGCGACGGCAGGTTCGTCGGAAGCTGTCCGCTGGCCGCGTTGATCGCGGCCTGGATGTCGAGCGCGGCCGCGTCGATGCTGCGGTTCAGGTCGAACTGCACGGTGATCTGCGTCGTGCCGAGCGCGCTCTGCGACGTCATCTGCGACAGTCCGGCGATCTGCGAGAACTGTCGCTCGAGCGGCTGCGCCACGTTCGAGGCCATCGTCTCGGGGCTGGCGCCCGGCAGCGACGCCGACACCTGGATCGTCGGGAAGTCGACCTGCGGCAGCGGCGCGACCGGCAGTTGCGGCCACAGCGCCGCACCGACGAGGATCAGCGCGATCGCGAGCAGCGTCGTGCCGATCGGCCGCTTGATGAATCCCGCGGAGATGTTCATCGCAGTCTCACTTCGAAGTTCGTCTGATCGCCGAGCGGTTCGTCACGCGGAGCCTCGTCACTTCGTGGTGCTCGAGCTGTTCTCCGGCGCCGTCGCCTCGGCCGGGTTGCCGGATGCGGCCGCGGCGTTCGACGCGCTGCCGGTCCCGGCCGGCGTCGATGACGGCGTGCCGGCCGGCGCGGTCGTCAACGCGACGCCGGGCTTGACCTTGTAGACGCCGTCGACGACGACCTTCTGACCGGGCGCGAGGCCGCGGTCGATGATGGCCATCCCGTCCTGGATCAGCGCGACGCCGATCGGCTGCATCTGCGCCTTCTGGTTCGCGTCCGCGACGAACGCGAACGTGCCCTTCTGGCTGCGCTGGACGCCGGCCGCGGGGATCAGCGTCGCCTGGCGGCGCGTCTCGGTGTAGAGCCGCACGTTGACGTACTGGCCCGGCCAGAGCGCGTGGTTGCCGTTCGCGAACATCGCCTTGATCTGCACGGTGCCGCTGGTCGTGTCGATGTGGTTGTCGACGAGCACGAGACGGCCGCGGGCGATCGGCTTGCTGCTGTCGTCGCGCGAATACGCCAGGGCCTCGAGCGGCGTGGACGTCGTGCGCATCGCCGCGTTGACCTGCTGGAACGCCGCGTCGGGCAGCGTGAAGACGACGGCGATCGGGTCGATCTGGTCGATCACGACGAGGCCGTTCGTGTCGGCCGCGTGGACGATGTTGCCGACGTCGACGAGCCTGAGTCCGGTGCGGCCCGAGATCGGCGCGGTGATCGTCGTGTAGTCGAGCTGCGTCTTCGCATAGGCGATCTGCGCATCGTCGGTCTTGACCGCGGCCTCGAGCTGCGCGACCAGCGCCTTCTGCGTGTCGAGCTGCTGCTGCGACGTCGCCTCGTCCTTGATCAGGTCCTGGTAGCGCTGCAGGTCGAGCCGCGCATTGCCGAGCTGCGCCGCATCCCGACCGCGCGTCGCCTGCGCCTGCGCGAGCTGCGCCTGGAACGGCCGCGGGTCGATCTGCGCGATCAGCTGGCCTTGCTTGACGTCCTGGCCTTCGGTGTAGCCGAGCGTCTGGAGCTGCCCATCGACGCGCGCCTTGACCGTGACCGACTGGTTCGGAATCACGTTGCCGACGCCGGCGATGTAGACCGGGAAGTCCTTCTGCACGACGGTCGCGAACGTGACCTGCACGGGCGGCGGGGGCGGGGGGGTCTTGTCGCTCGCGCCGAAGTACTTGAACGCGGCCCAGACGAGCAGCGCGACGACGATCGCCAGCGCGAGCACGAGAATCCAGCGGCGGTTCGATCGGCGCGGCCGGTCGTCGATCGGGGTATCGGTCGCCGGAGGTTCGTTGAACGACAGTGGCTTCATCGTGCGGTCGAGCCGGGGCTCGCATCAGAGGTCATGGACGACGAACCCTGCGCCGAAGCCAGCGCCGGTTGCAGCGTCGTCGCGTCCCAGCCGCCGCCGATCGCGCGGATCAGCCCGACGCTCGCGGCATAGCGGCGGCCACGCAGCTGCACGGCGACCCGGGCGTTCGACAGCGCCGTGTTCTCGGCGGTGATGACGGACAGGTAGGTCGTCGTTCCGGCGCGGTACTGACTGAGCGCGATGCGCTCGGCGTCGCGCGACGCGGCGACCGCCTGGTCGTCGGTTCCCTGTTCGTTCGCCAGCACGCGCAGCGTCGCGAGATTGTCCTCGACGTCCTGGAATCCGGCCAGTACCGTCTGGCGGTACTGCGCGACGGTCGCGTCGTAGTTCGCGATCGCCTGATCGGTCCTGGCGCGCCGCGCGCCGCCGTCGAACAGCGTCTGCGCGAGCGTCGCGCCGAGCGACCACACGCGGCCCGGTGCGGTGAAGAACTCGCCGAAGCTCGCGATACTGTCGCCGCCGCTCGCGCCCAGCGTCAGCACCGGGTAATAGGCCGCCTTCGCGACGCCGATGTTCGCGTTCGCGGCGGCGGCGAGCCGTTCGGCGACCGCGATGTCGGGCCGGCGCTCGAGAAGCTCGGACGGCACGCCGGCCGGCACGGCCGGCAGCACCGCCTGCAGCGGCGCCTGCGGGATCGAGAACCCGGCGGGCGGCCGGCCCAGCAGCACCGCGATCGCATGCTCGTACAGGTCGCGCGTCGCCTCGACGTCGGTCAGCAGCGATTGCGTGGACGCGAGCAGCGCGGTCGCCAGCGCCACGTCGCTCCGGGAGACCGTGCCGGCCTTGAACTGGCTCTGCGACAGCTTCAGCGCCCGCTGATAGGACGCGACGCTGTCGGCCAGCAGATCCCGCAGCTCGTCGTTGACCCGCAGGCCGAGGTAAGCCTGGGCCACCTGCGCCTGGATCGACAGCCGCACGGCGGCGAGCGTCGCCTCGCTCGACTGCGCGTTCGCGTCGGCCGCCTCGACGGCGCGGCGGACCGCGCCCCAGAGGTCGGGCTCCCAGGCCGCCTGCAGCGAGAACGTATGCGCGTTGGCGATCACGCCCGAGCGGCTGCTGGTCTGCACGGACGACCGCGACTCGCCGAACGACAGCCCGACGCTCGGGTAATAGGCGGCGCGCGCCAGCGAGATCAGCGCGGTCGCGGCCCGATAGTTGGCCTCGGCCTGCGCAACCGACTGGTTCGCCCGCACGGAGTCGGCGATCAGGCCGCTGAGCTGCGCGTCGCCGAAGACCGACCAGACGTCGGTCGAGCCGTCGGCCGGCCGCGGCTGCGCCGGCTTCCAGTCGCCGCCGGTCGACGGCGGGTTCTCGCGCTAGGCGCTCGGCGTCGCGACGTCGGGGCGATGGTAGTCGGGGCCGACGGTGCAGCCGGCGCATGCGATCGCGACGGCCACAACGGCATGGCGCAGCGGCAAGCGACGGCCTCGACCGGCGCGGTTGGGTAAGGACGAGCGTGTCATCGCTGCGCAATGTAGCCGTCGTCGCGGCGCGGACGGCTGTCCCGTAACTGACAGGCTTGTCAGCAATGCACGCGGACCTTGATCATCGGGTGCGCATAATTTGTATTATGTCAACTCACTCATCGATGCAACGATCGGGAGCTCAACAGCAGCCCGCCGCGCTTCAGGTCTGGCTCCGACGCTCGTTCGATTGGCCAAGCCCCCATATGCGCCCGCCTTCACCGCCGCAGTCGCCGATACGCGCTGAAGTGCTGCAGCGCCATCTTCGGCATCCGCTGCTGTTCGTAGAGCCGCGCCGCGTTCCAGTGCGCGTCGGCGAACGTCGCATCGAGCCGGATCGCCATCTCGTAGCCGTCGAGGGCCTCGTCGGCACGCCCGAGGTCCTCCAGCACCATGGCACGGTTGTAATGCAGCTCGGCCTCGTCGGCGGACCGTGCGATCGCGCGGTCGTAGATCGCGAGCGCCTCGTCGAAGCGACGGTGCTCGTACAACAGCGCGCCGAGCGCGAGGTACGGGTTCGGGTCGTCGGGGCCGATCGCGATCGCACGACCGTAGAGTCCGGCGGCCGCCTCGGGGTCGGTCGCCTCGATCGCCGCGGCCTGCGCGAGCAGCGCGTCGGAATCGTCGCCCGCGTCCTCGTCGACGCGCGACGGGAACGCGAGCACCGCGCCGGCCGACGCGACGTCGAAATCGAACAGCAGCTGTCCCGATTCCAGCGCGACGTCCTGGCCCGCCTCGCGGACCGCGACGTCGTCGCCGACGGCCGTGATCCGCAGTCCGGACAGCGGCACCGTGACCGGCAGCTGATCGCGCAGGCGCTTCAGCGCGCGGACGATGCGACGCGTCGGGATCTGCGCGTCGCGCAGCGTCTGCGCGGTCCGCAGCAGCACGACGTCGCGAAAGCCGAAGCGATAGACGTTGCGCGGGCCGCGGGTCGGCGTGACGAAGCCGGCCTCGACGAACTCGAGCACGTCGCGGCGCGAGAGACCCAGCATCTCCTGGATGCCGCGCATCGAATAGATCGCTTCGTCGCCGGTGGCTTCGGCGACGCGCGCGCCCCGCCGCGTCGTCACTTCGGGTGCGTCACTGCAGAGGCTTCAAGGCATCGACGTCAGCGCGTCGTCGCCGTCACTTCCTCGCCCTTGCGCGGACCGGCGCCGCGACCGGCTCGGCCGCAGCCGCCTTCGTCGCGCGACGGATCGGCTTGCGTTCCTTCGCGGTCGCATCGTTGGCCGCGACGGTCTTCGCCGGCGCGTCGACCACCGGCGCTCGCGCTTCGGCGACGGACTTCGACGCCGCCGGCTTCGTCTTCGCCGGCTTGTTCGACAGGCTGGCCCGCAGCGCGGCCATCAGGTCGATGACGTTCGAGCCGGTCGCTTCCTCGTGATGCTCGGACGCGACGATCTGCTCACCGGCGACCTTGCGGTCGATCTCGGCCAGCACGCGCTTTTTCTCTTCGTCGACGAACTGCGTCGGGTCGTAGGTGTCCTGCGAGATCTGCTCGATCAGCTGCAGTGCGAGCTTCAGTTCGTTGTCGGACACGTCGACGTGCTCGATGTCGAGATCCTTCAGCGAGCGGACCTCGTCGGCATACAGCAGCTGCTGCAGCACGAGCCCGTCGTCGGCCGCCCGGACCTGCACGACGTACTGCTTCGTCTTCCAGGCCCACGTCGCGAGCGCGCAGCGGCCGCTCTTCGTCATCGCGGCCTGCAGCAGCGCATACGGCTTGCCGCCGCGCTTGTCGGGCGCGAGGAAATAGGCCTTGTCGTAGTAGATCGGGTCGACCGCCTTCTCGGGGATGAACGACACGATGTCGACCGTATGCCGCGCGCCCTCCTCCAGCGCCTTCAGCTCCTCGGGCGTGAACAGCACGAAGCGGTCCTTCTCGAACTCGTAGCCCTTGACCATGTCGCGCCGTTCGACGACCGTCGTCTGGTCCTTCTCGGACACGTACTGCTGCTTGACGCGCGAGCCGTCCTTCGCGAGCAGGTTGAAGCGGATCGTGGCCGAGCTCTCGGTCGCGGAGAACAGCCGGACCGGGATCGACACGAGGCCGAAGGTCAGGGAAAGCGATGCGATCGAACGTGCTGCCATGCGAGCTCCGTGGATTGCGGGCCATGACGCAGTGCCGGACCGGCGACTCTAGCGCATGCCGCATCGGGCCGGAAGTCGGCCGAAGCTTCAAAACAACGTTGCGGTCGAGGAAGCCGTCGCCGCCGCGGCCATATCGTTCCGATCGACGATCGTCGACAATCGCGATCCGCGCACTTCTTTCGAAACGTCCATGTATCGCCCCGCGCTATTCGACGAAAGCCGGCTCGACGTGCTGCACGCGTTGATCCGCGACCGTCCGCTCGGCCTGCTGGTGACTGCGGCCGACGGCTCGCTGGTCGCCAACCACGTGCCGTTCGTGCTCGTCGACGACGGCGGCCGCGGCACGCTGCGCGCGCACATCGCGAAGGCGAACGATCAGGTCGAGCCGCTGCGCACCGGCGGCGAGGCGCTGGTCGTGTTCCAGGGTCCGCAGTGCTACGTCAGCCCGTCGTGGTATGCGTCGAAGGCGGAGCACGGCAAGGTCGTGCCGACCTGGAACTACGTCGTCGTGCAGGCCAAGGGACGCTCGCGCGTCATCGACGATGCCGCGTGGGTCCGCACGCAGATCGGATTGCTGACCGCGGGCCAGGAAGGTCGTCGTGCAACGCCGTGGCACGTCGACGACGCGCCGGCCGACTTCATCGCGATGCAGCTGCGCGCGATCATCGGCATCGAGATCCCGCTCGAATCGATCGAAGGCAAGTGGAAGGTCAGCCAGAACCGGCCCGAGGCCGACCGTCGCGGCGTCGAGGCGGCGCTGCGCGACGAGGGCATCGACGACGCGATGGCCGCGCTGGTCGCCGAGCGCGGACGATCGTCGAGCTAAGCGTCGGAGAACGCGTCGCTACCGACGTCAGCGGTAGCGCGCGAGCAGCTGCTTCGCCGCGTTCGTCAGCAGCATCGTGTCGATGCCGACCGCGACGAACGTCGCGCCGAGGTCGAGCCATTTCCTCGCCTGGTCCTCGGTGGTCGACAGGATGCCGGCGGCCTTGCCGGCTCGGCGGATGCGCGCGATCGCATCCGCCATCGCCTGCTGGACGTCCGCATGACCGGGCGCGCCGACATGGCCCATCGACGCCGACAGGTCGGCCGGCCCGATGAAGACGCCGTCGACGCCGGGCACCGCGGCGATCGCGTCGAGCTCGGCCAGCCCCTCGACCGACTCGACCTGAACCAGCAGGCAGGTCTGCGCGTTCGCTTCGTGCAGATAGTTCGGATAGGCCTGCCAGCGCGACGCGCGCGCGAGCGCGGCGCCCATGCCGCGGATGCCGTCGGGCGGGTAGCGCATCGCGCGCGCGAGCTCGTGCGCCTGCGCGGCCGTGTCGACCATCGGCACCAGGATCGTCTGTGCGCCGATGTCGAGGGCCTGCTTGATCAGGTCGGCGCGACCGACCGGGATGCGGACCACCGGATGCGATCGATGCGGATGCGCGGACCATGCGCTCGACACCGCCTGCAGCGCATGCAGCGTCGAGCGCAGGTCGTTCGGCGCGTGCTCGCCGTCGATCAGCAGCCAGTCGAAGCCGACGCCGGCGAGCACCTCGGTCGCGTAGCCGTCGGCGAGGCCGACCCAGAGGCCGATCTGCGTGCGGCCCTCGGCGAGGGCCTGCTTGAACTCGTTGGTCGGTGTCTGCATGGCGTCAGGCGAAGCGAAAGGCGATCGAGCCGAGCGGCCCGTAGTCGGCATGAAAGGCATCGCCGGTCGTGGCGACGACCGGTCGCGTGAACGACCCGGCGAGCACGACCTCGCCGGCATCGAGGCACTCGTCCCACGGCGCGAGCCGGTTCGCGAGCCATGCGATGCCGTTGGCCGGATGGTTCAGCACGGCGGCCGCGAGGCCCGACTCCTCGATCACGCCGTTCCTGAACAGCAGCGCGCCGACCCAGCGCAGGTCGATCGCATCGGGCTTGACCGGCCGCCCGCCGAGGACGATGCCCGCGTTCGCCGCGTTGTCGGAGATCGTGTCGAAGACCTTGCGCATCGCGCCGCTGTGCCGGTCGAACTGCTCGATGCGCGCGTCGATGATCTCGATCGCGGGCACGACGTAATCGGTCGCCTTCAGCACGTCGAAGATCGTGACGCCGGGTCCCTTCAGCCGCCGACCCATCACGAACGCGAGCTCGACCTCGACGCGCGGCTTGATGAAGCGGCTCGACGGGACGTCGCCTTCGGCGAAGAACATGTCGTCGAGCAGCGTGCCGTAGTCGGGCTCGTCGATCTGGCTCGACTGCTGCATCGCGCGCGACGTGAGGCCGATCTTGTGGCCGCGCACGACGCGGCCGGCGGCGACCTTCGCGCGGACCCATGCGCGCGCGACCGCGTAGCCGTCCGCGATCGTCATCTCGGGGAAGCGCTTCGAGAAGTGCTCGACCTGCACGCGATCCTTCTCCGCGCGGTCGAGCTCGGCCGCGAGGGCGTCGATGCGGTCAGTGTCGAACATCGAACAGCGCCGTGGAGGTTGCCGAGCTTCGCGTCGTAGACCTGGCCCGGACTCTCGTCGATCTGCAGCGTGATGCCGATGCGCCGCTCGACCATGAGGTCGGCGAAGTGCCGGCTGATCGCCGCCGACAACGCGTCGCCGACGGCCTTCCTGACCGCGTCCGACCGTCCCTTCGCCATCCGCAGGTTGACGTACACGAAGCCGTGGTCGCCATCGCGGTCGGCGACCGCATGATGCGTGGACGGAACGGCGAACACCCGCGTGCCGCCCGGCGGGAAGACGGCGCCGCCGGCCTCGTCGCGCTGCGCGATCAACGTGTCGGCGAGCGAGCGGCACAGCGCCGGCATGTCGGTGGCGCCTTCGAGGTTGCCGGTGTAGAGGACGACGATGTGCGGCATGCGGTTCGACGGCTCTCAGTGGATCGACATCGTCGCCGCCGTGCACGTCACGGCGAAGATCGGGATCGGCTTCATGTGCAGGATGGTACCGACGCCGCCGGCCGCGGCCGCGACGGTGATGAAGGTCCGGATCTCGAAGCCGCCCTGCCCCGCGTCGCGATAGGTGGCCTCGTCGCTGTACGACAGCAGCGCATCGCGGTCGTTGGCGCACCAGCGCGTCATGAACTCGCGGTCCCATGCCTCGTTGATGCGTCCCGAGTCCGGCGTCGCCGGCCAGTGCGAGATGCCGCCGGTGCCGACCAGCGCGATCCGCTCGTCGACGCGGTCGCAGGCACGGCGCAGCGCCTCGCCGAACGCCCACGCGCGCGGCAGCGGGGTCAGCGGCGGCCCCTGGCAGTTGATGTTGACCGGGATGATCCGCGTGTCGAACGCCGGCGTGAGGAACGACAACGGCACGATGATGCCGTGGTCGAACTTCCACTCCTCGGCATACGCGACGTCGACGGTCTGCATGACCTCGCCGATGATCCGTCGCGACAACGCGGCGTCGCCGGGCACGCGCGTCTTCGCGATGCCGAGCCACGCCTCGTCCTCGATCGGTCCCTCGTAATGGTCGGCCATGCCGATCGCGTACGCCGGCATGTTGTTCATGAAGAAGTTCGCGAAGTGCTCCGCGGCGACGACGATGACCGCGTCCGGCCGCGCATCGCGCAGCGCCTCGCCGAGGCGGCCGAACTGCGCGTGGAACTCGTCCTTGATCTGGGCGTCGGCGAGATGCGCGCGGCCCGTGATGCCCGGCGCATGGCTGCAGACCGCGGCGAAGACGAGCGGCATCAGACCCCCGCGACCTTCTCGTCGGCGCGCGTCGTCATCGCATACACGCCCGCACGAACCGGCCCGTGCTTGACGACGCCGTCGCGCATCGCGGCGATGTAGTCGGCCCACGGCATGCCGAGCAGCGGCGCGAAGTGCATCAGCAGCTGGCCGTTGCAGCCGAGCACGTAGAGCTTGCCGATGTCGCCGGCCTCGACCGCTTCGCGTTCCTCGCGGTCGAGCTCGTAGCGATCGAGCAGCGCGGCGCGGTCGACCCCGCCGTCGCGATAGGCGCGTTGCAGCGCCGGGTCGCGATTGACCTCGAACAGGAATTTCTGCGCGCCGTACAGACTCATGTCAGCCCTCGAGCGGAATGTTCGCCGCGCGGATGACGGCCGCGTACTTCGCCACCTCGTCGTCGAGGAACTGCGCGAAGCGCGCCGGCGAGCCGGACAGCGACGCGATGCCGCCCGCATGGAACGCGTCGACGACCGCCGGCGCCGCGAGCGCGCGGTCGACCTCGGCGTTGAGCCGGCCGACGATCGCGTCGGGCGTCGCGGCCGGCGCGAGCAGCCCGTTCCACGAGTTCGATTCGAGCGGCACGCCCTGCTCCGCGAGCGTCGGGATGTCGGGCGCGTACTGCGAGCGGCGCACCGTCGCCATGCCGATCGCGACGAGCCTGCCGCTGCCGATCGGCCCGCGGAACTCGGGCCAGTTGCCGAACATCATCGTGACGTGGCCGCCCATCAGGTCGGTCATCGCCGGCCCCTGGCCCTTGTACGGCACGTGGACGAGGTCGACGTGCAGCTGTTCCTTCAGCATCTCGCCGGCGAGATGCGAGGACGTGCCGTTGCCGAACGAGGCGAAGCTCAGGCTCTTGGTCCGCGCCTGATTGCGGAGGTCCGCGATCGACCGGATGCCGCTGTCCGGATGCGTCGCGAGCACGTGCTCCGACATCCCCATCAGCGCGACCGGGCGCAGGTCGCGACGCGTGTCGTACGGCAGCGTCCGCACCAGCGTCGCGTTCGCGGCGAAGCTGTTCGCGACCGTGACGAAGCTGTAGCCGTCGGGCGCCGACCGCGCGACGTTCGACACGCCGATGACGGTCCCGGCGCCGGGACGGTTCTCGATCACGACCGGCTGGCCGAGCGCGCGACCGACCTCGACCATCACGAGCCGCGTCACGTTGTCGGTCGTGCCGCCGGGCGGGAACGGCACGACGACGCGCAGCGGCCTGGCCGACGGCCACGGCGCGTCCGCGCGCGCCGTCGCGAGCGGCATCACGCAAGCGGCCGACATCGTCGCGATGAAGGTCCGCCGCCTCACGGCGCGCCCCAGTGCGGGATGTGATGACTGCCGAGCGACACGGCGACGTTCTTCGGCTCGAGGAAGACCTCGTAGCTCCACGTGCCGCCTTCGCGTCCCGTGCCCGACGCCTTCGTGCCGCCGAACGGCTGCCGCAGGTCGCGGACGTTCTGGCTGTTGACGAAGCACATGCCGGCCTCGATCGCCGCGGCAACGCGATGCGCGCGGCCGATGTTGCCGGTCCAGACGTAGCTCGACAGCCCGTACGTCGATGTCGTTCGCGAGCCGGATCGCGTCGGCCTCGTCGTCGAACGGGATCAGGCAGGCGACCGGTCCGAAGATCTCCTCCTGCGCGATCCGCATGCGGTTGTCGACGTCGGCGAACACCGTCGGCACGACGAAGTTGCCGTCCTTCACGCGGTCGGGCAGCGTCGGCGCGTCGAGGCCGCCGGCAGACGAGCGTCGCGCCCTCGTTCGGCCCGAGCTCGATGTAGCTGCGCACCTTCGCGAGATGCGCCTTCGAGATCATCGGTCCGACGATCGTCGGCGCGTCGAGCGGGTCGCCGACCGCAATCGCTCGCGCACGTGCCGCGAAGCGCTCGACGAAGTCGGCGTAGATCGATCGCTGCATCGAGGATCCGCGAGCCGGCCGTGCAGCGCTCGCCGTTGTTGCTGAAGATCATGAAGACCGCGGCGTCGAGCGCGCGGTCGCGGTCGGCGTCGTCGAAGATCACGAACGGACTCTTGCCGCCGAGCTCCATGCTGAACTTCTTCAGCCCCGCCGCGCGGACGATGCGGTTGCCGGTCGCGGTCGAACCGGTGAACGAGATCGCGCGCACGTCGCGATGCGCGACCAGCGGCTCGCCGGCCTCGCGGCCGGTGCCGTGCACGACGTTCAGCACGCCGGTCGGGATGCCGGCCTCGAGCGCGAGCTCGCCGAGCCGCGCCGCCGTCAGCGGCGACAGCTCGCTCATCTTCAGCACCGCCGTGTTGCCGAACGCGAGGCACGGCGCGACCTTCCACGTCGCGGTCATGAACGGCACGTTCCACGGCGAGATCAGCGCGCAGACGCCGACCGGATGGAACAGCGTGTAGTTGAGGTGCGTCTCGGTCGGATACGTGTGCCCGTCGACGCGCACGCACATCTCGGCGAAGTAGTGGAAGTTGTCGGCCGCGCGCGGGACGAGCTGCTTGCCGGTCTGCGCGATCGTCTGGCCGCTGTCGTCGGTCTCGGTCCGCGCGATCTCGGGCACGTGCGCCGCGATCAGCTCGCCGAGCTTGCGGATGCGCGCCGCGCGCTGCGGCGCCGGCATGGCGGCCCACGCGGGGAACGCGGCCTTCGCCGCCGCCACCGCCGCGTCGACCTCGCGTGCGCCGCCGGCAGCGACCTCGGCCAGCACCTCCTGCGTCGCCGGGTTGACGGTCTCGAAGTAGTCGGCGCCGGCGACGGCGCTGCCGTCGATCAGATGGTCGATCCGCACCGCGGCTCGCTCCGCTCATCCCGCGACGATCGTGTTGACGAGTCGACCGATGCCGTCGATCTCGGTCACGACCTCGGCGCCGACCGGGCAGTCGACGACGCCCTCCGGCGTGCCGGTCAGGATCACGTCGCCGTCGGCGAGCGTCATGAAGCTCGACAGGTATTCGATCAGCGCGGGCACGTCGTTGATCATGTCGCGCGTGTTGCCGTCCTGCACGAGACGGCCGTCGACCCAGGTGCGCAGCGCGCAGGTTCATCGGGTCCGCGACGTCGGCCGCATCGACGAGCCACGGGCCGATCGGCGTGCAGGTGTCGCGGTTCTTCACGCGCAGGTTCGGTCGCTCGTAGTTTTCCAGATAGTCGCGGATCGCGTAGTCGTTCGCAACGGTGTAGCCGCGGACGACGTCGTACGCGTCGTCGCGACGGACGTTGCGGCAGGTGCGTGCCGATCACGACCGCGAGTTCGCATTCGTAATGCATGAACGCGACGCCGGCGGGCCGGCGCGTCGCCGCGTCGATGGCCGATCAGCGTGTTCGGGCCCTTCAGGAACACGAGCGGCTCGGCCGGTGCGGTGCCGAACGCGAGTTCCTTCGCATGGTCCGCGTAGTTGAGGCCGAGCGCGAAGATCGTGCCGAAGTCGAGCGGCGGCAGCCAGGCGACGTCGGCCTCGTCGACGACGCGTCCGTCGGACAGCGCGCCTGCCGTCGTCCGACGCGACGACGTCGACCGGCTCGGCCGTCGATCGCGACGCGCGCCGCGTCTCATGACGCCGCCTCCGCGACGAGCGATGTTCGTCAGCGTCGCGAGGCCCGGCACGCGGATCGCGATCGTGTCGCCGGGTCGCGCGAGCGGCGCCTCGTCGGGACCGCCCGAGCAGCAGCACGTCGCCCGCTTCGAGCGTCATGAACGCCGTGACGTCGGCGAGAGACGCGGCAGGGGGCGCACGAGTCCGCTCAAGCGTCGCGTCGATGCACCTCGATTCCGTCGATCGCGATCGCCATCGTCGCGCGTCGGCGGGTCGAAGCCGGCCGCGGGCGTGACGTCGCCGATCGGACAGAAGCCGTCGCGACAACGCTGCGCGGATCGCGGGGCGATAGACCGACGCGTGCGGCAGCGTCACGTCGCCGACGATCGCGTACCCCGACACGTACGACGAGCGCGTCGGCGGCGGCCACGCGTCGTCGCGCGACGGCCGATCACCGCGCCGATCGTGGCGTCGATGCGCACGCAGGCCCGGGTCGGCCGGCACAGCGACGTCGCGCCGTCGGCTGCGAACGTGTTGCGCGGCTTGATGTACAGCACCGGCGCGACCGGCGGCGCCCGGTACGGCGGCTGCGCCGAACGCGGCGCGACAGCCGTGCGTGCGCTGCCGGCGTCGTTCAACAGCACGCCGTAGACCGTTCCGGTCATCGTCGTCGCGCGGCCCGGTCGATCGATCAGCGCCCGAGCGCCGAGGCCGGCACCGGCTTGCCGACCGCGTCCTCGATCCGCTGCGCGATCTGCAGGTCGGACTCGCCGAGCCGCCGCAGCTGGTCGATCTCGTCGCCGAGCATGCCGACGAGCGCCTCCCACGTCAGCAGCTCCGCGCCGAGGCTCATCGCATCGCGCAGCGCCTGTTGCGCACGCACGGCCTCGGTCATCGTCAGCCGATGCTCGTCGGGGTCGACGTTGCGCGTCGCGCGCGTCGTCCGCGGCCGCTCGAACAGCTTGCCGATCTCGTCGACCAGCAGGTCGGTGTCGGCGGCCTTCGTCAGGAACAGGTCGTAGTCGTCGAACCGTTCGCGGACCCAGTGCTCGTCGAGCCCGGTGTGGATCGCGATCAGCACGTCGCGCGTCTTCGCCTCCGCGCGCAACGTCCGCGCGACCTCGACGCCGTTGATGCCGGGCATCGAGATGTCCATCAGCACGAGGTCGAACGGCTTCGCGGCCGCCGACGCGATCGCCTGCGACCCGTGCTCGGCCGTCACGACGACATAGCCCGCGTCCTCGAGCATCAGCTTGAGGACTTCGAGCACGGCCCAGTCGTCCTCGACGATCAGGACGCGTCGCCGCTCCTTCCGACTGCGGAACAGCATCGTCGTCAGACGCGCGGGAGCTCGACGCGAAACGAGGTGCGATCGTCGGGTCCGGATGTGACGTCGACGGAGCCGCCGTGCGCCACCGCGATCTGCTCGACGATGTAGAGCCCCAGGCCGAGGCCCTCGCCCTTGCTGCGCTGCCCCTGACGGCTGCGGAACGGATCGAACAGATGCGGCAGCAAGTCGTCGTCGATGCGCCCGTCGTTGGCGATGTCGATCGTCACCGCGTTCCCGGCGGTCCCGTCGAGCAGGCACTCCACCGGCCCCTTGTCGCTGCCGTGCCGCGTGGCGTTGTCGATCAGGTTCGAGATGAGCTGGCCGCATCGGTCGCCGTCCCATTCGCCCGACAGGTCGCCGGTCGTGCGCAGCTCGATGCGGCGCGTCGGGGCCACGGTCCGGTGCTCGGCGATGATCTGCTCGGTCAGCACCTTCAGGTCGACGGGCCGACGAAGGATCGGGATGCCGCCCGCGAGCCGCCCGCGTGCGAGGTCGAGCATCTCGCCGATCATGCGGCTCATCCGCTTCGCGCTCTTCAGCGTGCGGGCCGCCGACTTCTTCGCGTTCTCGTCGCTCGCCCGTCGTTCGAGCAGGATGGCGTCCATCACGATCGCCGACAGCGGGCCGCGCAGGTCGTGGCCGAGCATCGCCGTGAACATCTCGTTGAAGCGCAGCGTCTCGGTCGTCTTCTGCAGTTCGCGTGCGAGCGCGAGCTTCTGCTGCTCGAGCTCGATGAACACGCCGACCTTGCTCTGCAGGATGTGCGGATCGATCGGCTTGTACAGGAAGTCGACCGCGCCCGATTCGTAGCCCTGGAAGACGCGTCGCGCGTCGCTGGCGCCGGCGGTCACGAAGATGATCGGCACGTGTCGGGTCCGCTCGCTGCCGCGCATCAGCTCCGCGAGCTCGAAGCCGTCCATGCCGGGCATCTGGACGTCGATCAGCGCGAGCGCGATGGGATGGGCGAGCAGCATCTCGAGCGCCTCCGGCCCGGAATGGGCCAGCAGCAGCTCGACGCCGTCGCGGGCGAGCAGCGCCGACAGCGCGAGCAGGTTGTTCTCGAGATCGTCGACGAGGAGGATCTTGACGCTGGCAGGGTTGCCGACGGTCATGCGGGGTCCTTGGTAGCGCGTCGGTCGATGCGCACGAGGCGAGCGCCGCGCATCGTACCGGGTTCGAGCGCGACTTGCGAAATCGCCCGGAACCGGTCGGACGTCCGGTGCGCGGGCGGGCCGGGCGCGGCTCGCTGGCGCCGTTCGCCGGCTGCCCGCTCACCGCCGCCGGTTCGCCGCCGCGCGCGAGGTCGCCCCCGCGTCATTGATCGCGGCGATACTGGCGGTACGCCGCCGCCTCGCCCGTCCCGCGGCGATCAACCGCTGCCGTCTGTCCGTCCGATGAAGTTCGAACCGCGATCCTTCGTGCCTGCGCCGGAGACCCGCCTGTCGGGACGGCAGCTCGTCAGCCTGCTGTTCACGCTGCTGATCCTGGTCGGCGCGTTCGCGGTGCTGAAGCCGTTCCTGCTCGCGATCATCTGGGCCGCGATCATCGCGATCGCGTCGTGGCCGCTCTACCTCGCGATCGAGCAGCACTGCGGAGGCCGGCGGCCGATCGCGTCGGTGCTGACGACGGCGCTGATCTGCGTGCTGCTCGTCGGGCCGATGGTGCTGCTGATCGTGTTCGTGCTGCAGGACATCGTGTCGGTCGCGAGTTATCTCGTGAAGGTCAACGCCGACGGCGCGCCGGCGCCGACGTGGCTCGGCGACGTGCCGTGGTTCGGCTCGTTCCTCGTCGAGCGATGGAACATCTACCTGGCGCAGCCGAACCAGTTGTCGGCGGTCCTGCGCAGCACGGCCGCGACCCGCGTCGACGTGCTGCAGGCCGCCGCGCAGTTCCTGCTGTTCAGCCTGACCGCGCGCGTGGTCACGCTGATCTTCGCATTGTGGGTGCTGTACTTCTTCTATCGCGACGGGCCGCGTCTGATCGAGCGCATCGGGAAGATCGGCAACCGCTGGCTCGGACGGCGCTGGAGCGAGTACGTGATCCACGTCCCGAACGCGCTGCGGGCCGCGGTCAACGGACTCGTCATCGTCGGCTTCGCCGAGGCGATCATCCTGAGCTCGCTGCTGTACCTGTCCGGCGTGCCGTCGGCGGTGCTGCTCGGCACCGCGCTCGCGATCCTCGCCTTCGTGCCGGGCGCCGCGCCGCTCGTGCTGGCCGTGATCGCCGTCGGGCTCGGGCTGTCGGGACGGACGGTCTCCGGCGTCGTCGTGTTCTCGGCCGGCATGCTGATCGTGATGGTGATCGACTACACGGTGCGGCCGATGCTGATCAAGGGAGGAACGAGCCTGCCGTTCCTCGCGATCCTGTTCGGCATCTTCGGCGGCGTGATCGCGATGGGCGTCGTCGGCCTCGTGATCGGTCCGGTGATCCTCGTGCTGCTGATGGTCTTCATCCGCGAGGCGACGACCGACGAGGCGGAGACGCTGCCGAGGATCGAGCCCGCGGCGCTCGCTCGCGAGGCCG
This sequence comes from uncultured beta proteobacterium, assembly GCA_963795885.1. Lineage (GTDB taxonomy): Bacteria > Pseudomonadota > Gammaproteobacteria > Burkholderiales > Burkholderiaceae_D > CAHJXF01. Next base: position 142,046 of record CAWCJI010000001.1, read on the forward strand.
ACCCCGCGGGAACCGGCGAGACGCAATCCGTCTGACGCTCGCGCCGGAAGGCGCGGGCCGCGGACGCCGCCGCCGTTCAGCCCGTCTCGACGGCGCCCCGCACCGCGACCAGCGCGGTCGCGATCGGCGCCGGTTGCATCGCCGCGATCGCCGCGGCGAGCCCGATCAACGACGCGAAGATCGCCACGCCGTGCCGGATCTCGGCAAGCGTCGCGATCTCGGCGTTGGCAGCGGCGATCGCGTCCTCGAGGTTCTCCTGCGAGTCGGTGCCGCCGATGACGACCTCGGCGAGCGCCGCGAGGACCATCTCGCTGACCTGCGTCCGCAACTCGGACTCGGTGACGACGTTGGCGCGGAACTCGATCGCGGTGATGGCGCCCGTCGCGAGCAGCTTCTGCCGTCGGTCATGCATCGCATCGGCCGACTGCCGCAGCAGCTCCGCCGCTTTCGCGAGCTTCGCGGCGTCGTCGAGGAAGGGGTTGGTGGTCGTCGGCATCCTGGGGTCACTCGCTTCGATTCGGCCGGCGTGCAGTGCGCGACGCGTCAGAGCCGCTTCAGCGACGCGCGGATCGCCTTGAGGTCGGCCGCGGCCTTCTTCAGTTCGGCGACCAGCTCCTTGCGGTCGAGATGATCGAGGTTCTTCAGCATCTCCGCATGCCCGCGCCGGATCTCGGCGATGCCGTTCGCGGCCCGATGCGCGTCGTCGACCGCCGCGCTCTCCTCCTGCGCGAGCAAGGCGTAGCCGCGGCGCCCCCATGCGACGACCGCCTCGCGCCGGAAGGCGATCTCCGCGGCATCCTTGTTCGCGGGTCCGGTCTCGGCGTCGAGCGGCAACTTCCAGCTGACCTCGCGCGCCTCCTCGAACGCGAGGATCTGGCCGCGCTCGTTGCGAAGCCCGGTCTCGTAGACGGACGTCACCGTCTGCAGGCCGCCGAGCAGCGTGTCCATCGCCGGGCCGTGCTGACGCGCGAGGTTCGCGACGTCCCTGGCCTGGACCGCGGCCAGCGTCCAGCTGGTCACCGTCTTCGCGATGCTCGCGTACGCGTCGACGTGCGTCGAGTCGATCCCGAGGTTCGGCACGAGGACCAGCTTGCCGGACACGGCATCGATGCTGCCCGACAGGTCGAACGTGTCGTCGCCGGCGAGCCTGGCCAGCGCGGCGAGATAGCCGGTGACCGTGTCGTGCAGCTTGAGCAGCGTCTCCTTCTGCGCCGCCTGTGCGCGCCTGAGCGCCTCGGTGTCGTTGCGGTCCTTCGTGAAGTCCGGCGTGTCCGGCATCTCGGCCAGCACGTGATCGACGCTCGCGAAGTAGCGCTCGGTGACGGCCTTGTAGTCGGTCAGCCTGGCCGAGCTGGCCGTGAAGTCGCGCACGGCCTCGAGGTTCGCGCAGCCCGACAGCCCGGCGACGAGCAGCATCGCGAGGCATGTGCGGCAGGCACGATCGATCGGTCGCATGCGGTGGACGCTCGAAGCGGCGGGGCGTCCTGTTTAGCGGATTCGGGGACATCCGGCAATCGCGAACGACATCCGACCGGTCGAAGACGGCGTCACGGCACGAGCCGCAGCGTGCCGGCCGCGCCGCGCTCGACCGCGTCGCGACGCATCTGCATCGGCACCGTCTCGCCGGACCGCCAGGGCTCGAACAGATTCGCGTAGAACGGCGACAGGCGGTTGCCCGACTCGCCGGTCGACGGCACGAAGCGCGAATGCTCCAGGTCCGCGAAGTCGACGATCATCCGCAGGCTCGGGCCATGCCGGTCCGCATACGGCGCCGCGTCGTCGTCGATGCTGTAGGCCGCGGCGTCGACGGTGTTCGCATCGCCGCCGACCGGTCCGTCGAGCTCGAAGAAGCGCGCGAGCGACGGCACGTTCGAGAACGGCCGATGCGCGGCGCGCACGCGATGCAGTGCGTCCCATCGCCACGTCGACCGGTCGGGCCCGAGCCGCTTGACGAGGTCGGCGAGCGCGACGTCGAGCGCCTTCGTCTTCATGTCGGCGCAGGTCTCGACGACCGGCGTGCGGACGTCGTCGCACCAGCGCGACTGCCCGTCGCGATCCGACAGCACGTTGACGAGGAAAATCGTGCGCGACTGCAGGTAGCGCTTCGACAGCTCCGGTCCGAGCTCGTCGTCGGCGATCACCTGCGACGAGCGCCCGCATCCATGCGGCGAAGATCAGCGGCTCGACGCGGTCGCCGGCCATCGTGCCGTCCCACGTCTTCAGGCGGTCGAGCGCATCGCGGGCCGCGTCGTGCATCGGACCGTCCGGCGGCCGCGTGTCGATCAAGAGCGGCAGCAGCTGAACGGCCGCGAGCGATCGCACGTCGGCCTGGATCGCCGCGAACGACGCCACGTCGTGGCGGGCCGTCGCATCGAGCAGCGCCTCGATGCGTCGCGCACGAAACGGGGCGGCCCACTCGGACGTGAGGAAGGTGGGGTCGTCGTCCGCGACGATCTTCTGGTTCGCGGTCACGATGCGGTTCTCCGGCGGGTTCAGCCGCTGCGGCAGCCGCTCGAAGCGCACGAAGCCCTGCCAGTCGTAGCGCGCGTCCCAACCGGGCGCCGGCGCCTGCCCCATCAGGTCGTTGTCGGCGCGTCGCACCGGGACGCGGCCCGGCGCGACGAGGCCGATGTTGCCCATCGTGTCGGCGTACACGAAGCTCTGCTGCGGCGCGTGGAAGTCGCGCATCGCAGCGACGAAGCTCGACCAGTCGCTCGCCCGATTGACCGCGAGCGCGGCCTGCACCGTTCGGTCGTCGGGCCGCAATGCGGCCCACTGCATCGCGAGCGCGTAGTCGCCTTCTTGAACGTGACCCTGCAACGTCGCGACCGCGTCGTGCGCGCTGCGCAACGCGTCGGAGACCAGCGGTCCGTGCCGCGACGTGCGCACGTGCAGCGTGACGTCCGCCGCGCCCTTGACGTGGATGACCTCGTCGCGCGTCTCGAGCGGCTGCCAGCCGTCGGGCGTGCGCGCTTCGACGGCGCCGTCGCGCTCGCGCAGCGCCTCGATGTACAGGTCCTGCGTGTCGGGTCCGGTGTTCGTCGCGCCCCATGCGATGCGGTCGTTGCGGCCGAGGACCACGAACGGCAGCCCGGCGAGCGTGCCGCCGATCACGTTCATCGTCGGCGTCGACAGATGCGCGAGATACCAGATCGACGGCGCGCTCAACGCGAGGTGCGGGTCGTTCGCGAGCAACGGCTTGCCGGACGCCGTGCGCGCGCCCGAGACGACCCAGTCGTTCGAGCCGATCCCTTCGATGCTGCGATCGGGCGCCCGCGCGAACAGCATCGCCGCGCTCGACGACAGCGCGGCCGTGTCGACCTGGAGGCGACGATACAGCGCGGGATAGTCGGCGACCGGCAGCGGCCGGTCCGCGGTCGCCGGCACGACATGGCCCGTCGCGTCGACGCGCGGGTTGCCGGGGTAAGGCGGCATCAACTCGTCGATCTGTTGCTTCGTCAGACGCGTTGCCAGCCGCATCCGTGCGATCTCGGCGGACGAGTTGCCCGAGAGGTCCCACGCCATCATCGTGGCCCAGCCGATCGAGTCGGCCGGCGTCCACGGCTCCGGACGCGGCGCGCCGGTCAGCAGGAACTCGGGCGGCATGAAGAACCGCGAACGCGTCGCGCGCCGGGCGAGTTCGGCGTTGACGCCGGCCGCATAGCGGGCCAGCGCACGCGTGGTCGGCTCGTCGAGGCGTGCAGCGATCGCCTGCGCGTTGCGCGCCACGCCGAGCGTGCGCAGGAAGCGATCGGTGTCGAGCGCGCCGGGCCCGAGGACCTCGGCGAGGCGCCCGGCCGCGATGCGGCGATTGAGCTCCATCTGCCACAGCCGGTCCTCGGCGTGCAGGAAGCCGAGCGCGAACCACGCGTCGTCGTCGCTCGCGGCGTAGACGTGCGGGATGCCGGCCGCATCGCGGACGACGTCGACCGGAGCGCCGAGTCCGGCGACGGTGAGCTTGCCGTCGATGGTCGGCAGCTCGAGCGAGCGCCACGCGAAGAAGAGGCCGACGACGGCGACGACCACGATCGCGATCGTCCACAGCAGCAAGCGAACGAGACGCCGGATCATCGTCGTCCCCCGGCGGCGGCCGGGGCCCAGGTTGTGGCGCGGGGGAATCGGGCCCCGGTCTCCGCCGGGGCGACACCTCTTCGCGGCGCGGTTACTGCACGCCCTGCGACGTCAGGTATTCGTCGTAGGTGCCGTGGAAGTCGGCGATGCCTTCCGGCCGGACCTCGACGACTCGCGTCGCCAGCGAATTGACGAACTCGCGGTCGTGCGACACGAACAGCAGCGTCCCGTTGTACTTGTCGAGCGCGAGGTTCAGCGACTCGATCGACTCCATGTCCATGTGATTGGTCGGCTCGTCCATCAACAGCACGTTGTGACGGCCGAGCATCAGCTTGCCGAACATCATGCGGCCCTTCTCGCCACCCGACAGCACCTTGACCGGCTTCTTGACCTCGTCGCCCGAGAACAGCAGACGGCCGAGCATGCCGCGCACCGACTGGTCGTCGTCGCCCTCCTGCGTCCAGCGGCCCATCCAGTCGGTCAGGTTCTCGTCGCTCGTGAAGTACTCGCTCGGGTCCTGCGGCATCAGGCCCGGGCTCGCGTTCTCGGCCCACTTGACGCGGCCCTCGTCGGGCTCGACGACCTTCGCGGTGCACGACAGCAGCGTGGTCTTGCCGGCACCGTTCGCGCCGACGATCGCGATCTTCTCGCCGGCCTCGACCATGATGCTGAAGTCGTGGATCACCGGCTTGTCGTACGACTTCGCGAGATGCTCGACCTCGACCGCGAGGCGATGCAGCTTCTTCTCGCCTTCGAAGCGGATGTACGGGTTCTGGCGGCTCGACGGCTTGAAGTCCTCGATCTTGATCTTGTCGATCATCTTCATGCGGCTCGTCGCCTGGCGTGCCTTCGACTTGTTGGCCGAGAAGCGCCGCACGAACTCCTGCAGGTCGGCGACGCGCTCCTTCGCCTTCGCGTTGGCGTTCGCCTGACGTTCCTTCGCTTGCGCCGAGGCCAGCATGTAATCGTCGTAGTTGCCCGGCCACACGGTCAGCTTGCCGTAATCCATGTCGGCCATGTGCGTGCAGACCTGGTTCAGGAAGTGACGGTCGTGGCTGATGATGATCATCGTGCTCGACCGCGCGTTCAGCACGTCCTCGAGCCAGCGGATGCTGTTGATGTCGAGGTTGTTGGTCGGCTCGTCGAGCAGCAGGATGTCGGGGTTCGAGAACAGCGCCTGCGCGAGCAGCACGCGCAGCTTCCAGCCTGGCGCGACCGCGCTCATCGGGCCCTGGTGCTGTTCGATCGCGATGCCGGCGCCGAGCAGCAGCTCGCCGGCGCGCGCCTCCGCCGTGTAGCCGTCGTACTCGGCGAACTTCGCCTCGAGCTCGGCGGCCTTCATGTAGTCGTCGTCGGTCGCGTCCGGATTCGCGTAGATCGCGTCGCGTTCGGTCATCGCGGCCCACATCTGCTCGTGGCCCATCATCACGACGTCGAGCACGCGCATGTCCTCGAACGCGAACTGGTCCTGGCGCAGCTTGCCGAGCCGTTCGCCGGCGTCGAGCATCACGTTGCCGGCCGACGGTTCGAGGTCGCCGCCGAGGATCTTCATGAACGTCGACTTGCCGCAGCCGTTCGCGCCGATCAGGCCGTAGCGGTTGCCGTCGCCGAACTTGACCGAGATGTTTTCGAACAGCGGCTTCGCGCCGAACTGCATCGTGATGTTGGCGGTGGACAGCACAGGCGAAGCGTCGAGAAGAGGGAGGGCCGCGGCGGGAGGCGCCGGGAAAGCGGGCCCGACCGGGATGCGGGCGGCGGGACCGGACGAAGTCGACGGCCGGCGGTCGGGGCAGCGCGCATTTTATCATTGCGCTGTTCGATCGCTCCCCCACCTCCGTTCCTTCTGCCTTCCCCCATGCCTGCATCGACGATCCGGCGCGTCTGCGTCTACTGCGGTTCCTCGATCGGCGCGCGCGACGCGTACCGCGCAGCGGCCGACGCGCTCGGACGGGCGATCGCGCAGCGCGGCCTCGGACTGGTCTACGGCGGCGGACACGTCGGCCTGATGGGCGCGGTGGCCGACGGCACGCTGGCCGGCGGCGGCCACGTCACCGGCGTGATCCCGCGGGCGCTGATGGACCGCGAGCTCGGGCACATCGGCATCCAGGACCTGCGCGTCGTCGCCGACATGCACGAACGCAAGATGACGATGGCCGGCCTCTCCGACGCGTTCATCGCGATGCCGGGCGGCTGGGGCACGCTCGAGGAGCTGACCGAGATGCTGACCTGGCTGCAGCTCGGCATCCACGCGAAGCCGATCGGCCTGTTGAACGTCGACGGCTACTTCGACGGCTTCCTCGCGTTCGCGGAGGAGATGATCACGGAGCGCTTCGTGCGGCCGGAGCATCGTGCGCTGCTGAACGTCGGGACCGATCCGGACGCGCTGCTCGACCGGCTGATGGAGCCGATGGCCGCGCCGCTGAACAAGTGGTTCGACGTCGCGCCGGACTAGCGACCCGTCGTCAGGCCGTCGTCGCCCAGCGCTGCGCGAGTCGGCAACGGCCGTTCGCGATCTCGACGTCGGCCGGCGCGCCGACCGCAAGCGTCAGCGTCTTCGGGCCGTGGCCGAACGGCAGGCCCGACACGATCGGCACCGACGTCTCCTGCCGCACCCGCGCCAGCGCCGACGCGATGTCGTAGCCGTTGTCGTAGTCGGCCGCACGGTATCCCGAGAAGTCGCCGGCGAGCACGAGCCGCTGCCGGTCGAGGATGCCGGCCTGCTGCAGCTGCAGCAGCATCCGCTCGACGCGGTACGGCTGCTCGTTGACGTCCTCGACGAACAGGATGCCGCCGTCGACGGCGGGCAGCCACGGCGTGCCGACGAGGCTCGTCAACATTGCGAGGTTGCCGCCCCACAACGTGCCGCGCGCGGCGATCGAGCCGTCGAACGGCGTCGCGAACTCGACGTCGACACGGTCCTCGTCTATCGCGCGCCAGAAGTGTTCCTCGGTGAACGGGTCGACCGCGTCGCGGCCGAACCCGAAGCTGGCCATCGGTCCGGCGAAGCTGATCGCGCCGGTCGTGGCCAGCAGGCCGAGCTCGATCGCGGTGAAGTCGCTGTGGCCGACGAAGCGCACGCCGCGCGCGACCGCGTCGGCCATCGCGGCGAAGTCGATGCGGGGCAGGAGCCGCGTCGCGCCGTAGCCGCCGCGCAGCGCGATCGCGATGCCGCCGGGCTCGCCGCAGGCCGCGGCCAGCCAGCCGAGCCGCTCGTCGTCGCTGCCGGAGAAGCGTTCGTGCCGGCCGCCTTCGGCCAGCTTCGTCTCGACGCGATGGCCGCGTGCCGTGAAATAGCGGCGGGCCGCGTTCAGCCGTTCGGGGTCGGGGTCGTAGCCGCCGGGCGCGAAGATGGAGATCGTTCGGATGCCGGCGACCGGTTCGGGTGCCCTACTGCTTCGCGGCATTCCATTCGGCCATGTCGATATCGGTGACGATCGTCGTCGACAGGTCCGGACCGGGCGAGCTGAACGGCGTCGCCACGCGGCGCGGCGGGGCCTGCTGCCGCTTCGCGCGGCGCTCCTCGAAGAAGGCGCGCAGCACCGTGACGCTCTCCGCGGCCATCACGCCGCCGACCGCCTCGGTGTGATGATTGATCGCGCCCTCGTTGAACAGGTTCAGCACGCTGCCGCCGGCGCCGGTCTTGCGGTCGAACGCGCCGAAGACGACGCGCCGCAGCCGCGCGTGCAGCATCGCGCCGACGCACATCGCGCACGGCTCGAGCGTGACGTAGAGGTCGCAGTCGGGCAGGCGATAGTTGCGGCTGCCGAGCGCCGCCTGCCGCAATGCGATGATCTCGGCATGCGACGTCGGATCGTGACTGCCGATCGGCTGGTTGAAGCCCGTGCCGATGATCTGCCCGTCGCGGACGACGACGGCACCCACCGGCACCTCGCCGATCAGTTGCGCGTTCCGCGCCTGTTCGAGGGCAGCGAGCATGAACGTGTGATCGGCGGCGTCGACGGCCATCGGGGGGTCGGATCGGGGACGGGGTCCGCCGATTGTACCGATCCGGCGCCCGGACGTGACACGATGGTGCATCGGATACAACGCCGGCGCGTTCGCGCCGATCGACCGGAGGGACCCGCATGCCGGACGGCCCGCACGATCCGCGACGACATCGCTTCGTTCGTGGCGCGGCCGCGCTCGCTCTCGCCGCGGTGCTGCCGCGTCGCGCCGCCGCGCAACGGACCACCGGCGACGCGGCGCGGATGATCAACCGACCGATCCCGTCGACGCGCGAGGCGCTGCCGGTGATCGGCTGCGGCACGTGGATCGGCTTCGACGTCGGCGACGACGCCGCGGCGCTCGCGCGGCTCGGCCAGGTCGTCGACGCCTTGTTCGCGGCCGGCGGGACGGTGCTCGACAGCTCGCCGATGTACGGAAGCTCCGAGGCCGTCACCGGCCGGCTGCTGGCCGCGTCGCCGCGCCGGGCGTTCGTCGCGACGAAGGTCTGGACCAGCGGCCGCGCCGCCGGCATCGAACAGATGGAGCGCTCGATGCGGCTGCTCGGCCGCGTCGACCTGATGCAGGTCCACAACCTGCTCGACTGGAAGACGCACCTGCCGACGATGCGGCGCTGGAAGGCCGAGGGACGCATCCGCTACGTCGGCGTCACGCACTACACGTCGTCGGCCTACGACGCGCTCGAGGCCGTGATGAAGGCCGAGCCGCTCGACTTCGTGCAGGTCGACTACGCGCTCGACGACCGCGACGCCGAGCGACGCATCCTGCCGCTCGCGCGCGACCGCGGCATCGCGGTGCTCGTCAATCGCCCGTTCGGCGGCGGCGGACTGCTGAAGCGGCTCGCCGGGCAAGCGCTTCCACCATGGGCCGCCGAGATCGGCGCCACGACCTGGTCGCAGGTGCTGCTGAAGTTCGTGCTGTCCAACCCGGCCGTGACCTGCGCGATCCCCGGCACGGGTAACCCGGCGCACATGGCCGAGAATGCGGCGGCCGGTCTCGCCGATCCGCCCGACCCGTCGTTCTGGGCGCGGCACGCCGACGCGTTCGCATGATCGTGCGCGCAATTCGTTATGGTTTCTAACAATCGAGGAGACCCTGCATGACCGTTTTCAGAAGCCTGACTGCCGTCGTCGTCGCGTTCGCCGGCATCGCGACGATCGCGTCGCCCGTCGCGCACGCCGCCGGGAGCGACGTCGTCGTCACGCCGCTCGGCAGCCACGACGGCGAGTTCTGTGCGCTCGACCGCGCGATGATCTTCGAGGACCCGAACGGCACGCGCATCCTCTACGACCCGGGCCGCACGGTCCGCGGCGGCGACGATCCGCGCCTCGGAAAGATCGATGTCGTGCTGTTGTCGCACGTGCACGGCGACCACCTCGGCGACGTGCACTCGGCCACGGCCAACGCCGGCACCTGCGCGAAACCCGACTTCGCGGTGAAGGACCAGCCGTCGTCGAACACGCTGGCGATCGTCGTCGCGAAGAAGGCGAAGTTCCCGGTCGGCGGCGAGCTCAACACGTTCTTCGCGAACCGCATCAAGACGGCCGGCGGCGAGGCGTCGCAGCTGATCGTGTTGCGCTTCGGCGCGTCGACGAAGGTCGGCGGCGTCGAGATCGCGAGCGTGCCCGCGCTGCATACGAACGGACTGGACCCCGGGTTCCTCGACGGCGATGCCGCGCAGTCGATGAAGGCCAACGGCCTCACGGCCTACGTCGGACCGGCCGGCGCGTTCGTCGTCCGGTTCACGAACGGCCTCGTCGCTTACCTGTCCGGCGACACCGGCGTGATGTCGGAGCAGCAGACGATCGTCCATGACCAGTACAAGGCCAACCTCGTCGTGCTGAACATCGGCGGCGGCTTCACGACCGGGCCGACCGAGGCCGCCTACGTCGTCAACGAGCTCATCAAGCCGAAGAGCGTGATCCCGTCGCACGCCAACGAAGGCGCGACCGTCGACGGCAAGCTGCTGCCCGACAGCAAGACGGCCGCGTTCGTCAAGGCGTCGAAGGCCCCGGTCTACGTGCCGTTGTCCGGCAAGCCGATGGCGTTCGCCGGCGACGGCAAGTGCACGTCGGGCTGCTGAGCCGCGACGACCTCGGGCCGTTGACCTGCCTTGTCCCAGACCGCGTGGGTCCGCGCCGCCGCGGACCGGGACCGCGCTCATGCGGCCACCGGCGAATCCACCGCGACCGTCGCGGCCGCGGGCACCTCGTTCGCCTTCGCGAGCACCGCCTGCAGCAGCACGTTCGCGCCGGCCTCGATCCACTCGGGCTTCGCGTCCTCGATCTCGTTGTGGCTGATGCCGCCGATGCACGGCACGAAGATCATCGCGGTCGGCGTGACCTTCGACAGGTAGCACGCGTCGTGGCCGGCGCCGGACACGATGTCGCGGGTCGCATAGCCGAGCCGCGTCGCGCCGTCGCGGACCATCGCGACGCAGCTCTCGTCGAAGTGCACGCAGTCGTACTGGAAGATCTGCTTCAGGTCGTGCTCGAGCCGCCCTTCGGTCGCGATGCGGGCGACGCCGGCCTTCAGCTCGGCGTCCATCTTCGTCAAGCTCCTCGTCGATCGGACAGCGGAAGTCGACGGTCAGGAACGTGCGGCCCGGGATCACGTTGCGCGAGTTCGGGTAGCACGTTCAGCATGCCCACCGTCGCGACGGCGAGCGGCGCGTGCGCGAGGCCGATCTCGTTGACGAGTTGCACGACCTTCGCGGCGCCGAGCAGCGCGTCGCGACGCACCGGCATCGGCGTCGGGACCGGCATGCGAGTCCTGCCCCGTCAGCGTCAGCTCGTACCAGCGCTGTCCCTGCGCATCGGTCACGACGCCGATCGTCCGGCCCTCGGCCTCGAGGATCGGACCCTGCTCGATGTGCGTCTCGAAGAACGCATGCATGTCGCGGCCGCCGACCGGCTCGCTGCCCGCGTAGCCGATGCGCTGCAGTTCGTCGCCCATCGTCTTGCCGTCGGCGTCGGCGCGCGACAGCCCGTAGTCGAGCGCGAACACGCCCGCGTGGACGCCCGACGCGACCATCGCCGGCGCGAACCGCGACCCCTCCTCGTTGGTCCAGACCGACGCCTCGACCGGTCGCTCGGTCTCGATGCCGAGGTCGTTCAGCGTGCGGATCACCTCGAGACCCGCGAGCACGCCGTAGACGCCGTCGAAGCGGCCGCCGGTGGGCTGGCTGTCGAGGTGGCTGCCGGTGACGACCGGCGCGAGGCGGTCGTTACGGCCGGGACGGCGCGCGAAGATGTTGCCCATCCGGTCGATCTTGACGGTGCATCCGGCTTCCTTGCACCATCGCACGAACAGGTCGCGACCGTCGCGGTCGAGGTCGGTCAGCGCAAGGCGGCAGACGCCACCCTTCGGCGTCGCGCCGATGCTTGGCCATCTCCATGAGACTCGCCCAGAGGCGTAGCCGTCGATCCGTGCGTCCGTCATGTCCCGCCCCTCCGAGGCCCTGTGCCCGATGTCGAGAAACTGAGCGCTACGCTAGCAGGAACGATGCCGACGATGCTTCTGCGTCGTCGCCGCGGCGCCGCGGATCGACCGGAGATGCGGGCGCTAGACTCTCGCATCGCCGGCTCTTGTCCTTTCATGTCGACCCCCCCACCCGCCCCCTGGCTCGACGAACTCGTGTGGCGCGCGCGGCGCCATCTGCTGCTGAAGGCCGCCGGCACGACGCTGTGGGTGTGGGTGTTCTTCATCGCGTACTTCCACCTGCTGCGCCACGCGGTCTATCCGGTCGCGACCGTGCCTTTGACGCGGCTCGACGCGTGGGTGCCGTTCGTGCCGAGCGCGATCGTGCCGTACCTGTCGCTGTGGTTGTACGTCGGCGTCGCGCCGGGTCTGCAGCGGACGTTTCGCGAGCTGCTCGCGTACGGGGGCTGGGCCGCGCTGCTGTGCGCCGCCGGTCTCGCGATCTTCTATCGATGGCCGACGCGCATCCCCGCGTTCGTGTTCGACGCCGGCGGCTTCCCGGGCTTCGCCCTGCTGGAGGGCATCGACGCGGCCGGCAATGCCTGCCCGTCGATGCACGTGGCGATCGCGATGTTCACCGCGATCTGGGTCGACGTGCTGCTACGCGAATGCCGCACGCCCGTCGCGCTGCGCGTCATCAACTGGTTCTGGTTCGCGTCCATCACCTTCGCCACGCTGGCGATCCGACAGCACGTGGCGATCGACGCGATGGCCGGCGCCGCGCTGGGCGCGGCCTTCGCGTGGGCGTCGCTGGCATGGCGTCCCGGCCGAGGCGCGCGTCGGCATCCGGCTATCATGCGCGCGACGGAAAAGAACGACAGGAAAACGACGATGAGCTCCGCACGATGAGTTCCCACGACGAGGCAGCGCCCGCCGAGGTGCAGCAGAGAAGCTCCCTCGCCGAGCTGCAGGACCTGATCCAGGAGAAGTACGGGCTCGAGTCGGATGTCATCGACCCCGACAAGCCGATGCAGGAGCTCGGCCTCGACTCGCTGGCGATCGCCGAGTACCTGTTCGAGGTCGAGGACCACTTCGCGATTCGCCTGACCGACGACGACCCCGAGATCGACACGTTGCGCAAGCTGTCGGTGCTGGTCGACAAGACGATCACCGCCAAGGAGGCCGCGCCGGGCGCGGTCGAACCGTCTTCGCCGACCGTCGCCCAAGAGGCCGCGCCGACCGCCGTCGACTGATGGCCGTCGCGATCACCGGCCTCGGCGCGATCGCGCCGCACGGCGACGAGACGGGGTCGCTGTTCGCGGCGTTGATGCAGGGCCGCTCGGCGATCGCGCCGGTCTTCGCGGACCTGCTGCCGAAGCCCGCGGTCGCGGCGACCGTCGCATTCGACCAGAACCGGTGGTTCACGAAGCTGCAGCTGCCCGGCGTTGACCGCGTGAGCCAGCTCGCCGTCGCGGCAGCCGATCTCGCGTTGAAGGACGCCGGCGGCCTCGCAGACGTCGACCGCGAGCGCGTCGGCGTGTATGTCGGCTGCGGCATGGGCGGCGCCTCGTCGCTCGAGACCGCCTATCGCGGCGCGCGCGTGCCGCCGCTGACGATCCCGGCCTTCATGCCGAACGCGCCGGCCGGACACGTCGCGATGCGCAACGGCGTGCTCGGTCCGGTCCTCACCTACTCGGTCGCGTGCGCGTCGTCGGCGGTCGCGATCGCCGAGGCCGCGGCCGCGGTCGAGCGCGGCGACCTCGACGTCGCGATCGCCGGCGGCAGCGAGGCGCTGATCGTGCCCGGCGTCGTGGTCGCATGGCAGGCGATGCAGACGCTCGGGGCCGTCGAGCCGGGCCGCGAATCGCGAGTCGGTCAGGCCGTTCGCGAAGGACCGCAGCGGCTTCGCGCTCGGCGAGGGCTCCGCCTTCGTCATCATCGAGAGCGAGGCGCGGGCTCGTGCGCGCGACGTCCGCGTCTATGCGCGGCTCGCCGGTTGGGGCACGTCGTGCGACGCGACGCATCTGACGAAGCCCGACGCGCCCGGGCAGGCGCGTGCGCTGCGCGCGGCGCTGAAGCGCGCCGACCTGCATCCGCGCGACGTCGGCTACTGCAACGCGCACGGCACCGCGACGCGCATCGGCGATGTCGTCGAGCGCAACGCGCTGGCCGACGTGTGGGGTGACGACCTCGCTTCGTTGCGCGTCAGCTCGACGAAGGCGCTGCACGGGCATCTGCTCGGCGCGGCCGGCGCGCTCGAGGCGCTGATCACGGTGCTCGCGGTCCACGAACGCAGACTGCCGCCGAACATGCATTGCGCGGAGGTCGATCCCGACTGCCGCCTCGACCGTCGTCGTCGAGCCGGATCACGACGCGCCGGACCTCGAGGCCGCCATCAGCAACTCGTTCGCGTTCGGCGGGACGAACTCGGTCCTGCTCTTCACGCGCGCGTGAGCGCTCCCGGTTCGACGGCGCGGGTCGTCATCGCCGCGAGCCCGAACGACATCCCGAGGCACGACCAGAAAAGCAGCGAACTCTCGCGTACGAGGATGTCGTCCGTCATGACCTTGAGCACGGTCCCGGTCAGCATCGCGAGCGACCACGCGCCGAGCGGCCAGACCTCGGGTCGCGCGTCGCGCGATACGCGCCACGCCTGACGGAACAGCGCCGCGAACAGCGCGACGATCGCGATCCCGCCGGCGACGCCGGCCTCCATCACCGCGTCGATCGCCATGTTGTGCCCGTGCCATTTGAGCGGGTCACCGAAGCGCGCGCGGAAGTCGCGGCGCAGGATGCCGCGACCGTAGCCGTAGCCGGTCCACGGACGCTCGGCGATGCGGCTCTCCGCGTAGCGCCAGATCTCGAAGCGCGGGTCGCGATCGAAGCGGGCTTGCTCCTCGGTGCTCGTCTTCGACACGATCGCCTTCTGCTGGATCACGACGACCATCAGGCCGACGAATGCGACGGCACCGATGGCGCCGACGACGACGAGTCGCAGGCCGAGGCGCCGCTTCGCGGCCGCCGGCGCGCGCAGCCAGACGACGCCGGCGAAGACGATGCATTCGGCGGCGATCGCGAACCACATGTTGCGGTTCTGCGTCGACGCGCCGGCGACGACCGCGAGCAGCAGCGCCGCCGCCAGCACCGCACGCCAGGTCCGACCGGTCAGGTCCGGCGATACCCAGGACAGCAGCAGCAACGGGACGATCAGCACGACGTACGTGCTGAACGCGTTGCGGTCGCCGACGAAGCTGCTGCGCAACCAGTCGGCATCGCGCTGGTAGCTGACGATCGCGATCACGGAGACGGCGAAGAACGACGCCAGCAGCACGAGGCGAAAGCGCCGCCACGTCGCGACGTCGTCGGTCAGCCAGAAGAACACCGCGAACGCGATCGTCGGCGTCAGTGCCTCGTTGCGGAACTCGCCCCACGAATACGCCGGTTCGATGCTCGCGAGCGATGCCGCGATGCAGACGCAGAACCAGAGCGCGATCGCGGCGAAGACGAGCCGAGGCGGCATGCGGGCGGCCCGGTGATGACGCAGCGTCGCGAGCGCCGCGATGACCGACAACCCGATGCACACGAAGCGCAGCGGCGTCGTGTGCGCGACCGGCAGGATGAAGAGGACGATGCAGGGAGCGACCAGCTCCCAGCGAACGCGTCGGCCCGCCATCTGCATCACTTGGTCGACGTCAGGCCGACGTCACGCGCGGCATCACGGCGCATGCATCGCGGGACGCGGCGCCTGCGGCGCGCGCCGCCGCTCCGACCGGTCGGTCAGCATCTCGTCGACCGCGGCCGCGACGGTCTCGACCTG
Source organism: uncultured beta proteobacterium (assembly GCA_963795885.1). Classification (GTDB taxonomy): domain Bacteria; phylum Pseudomonadota; class Gammaproteobacteria; order Burkholderiales; family Burkholderiaceae_D; genus CAHJXF01. Next base: position 157,317 of record CAWCJI010000001.1, read on the forward strand.
CAGCCGCTCGATCTGTTCGTCGGGCGCTCGCAGCGGCCGATGTCGCAGCAACGAATTCGGCGACGCCACGTCGCGCTTCAGAACGCCCTGGCGCGGGTCGGCCCACAGCGAGATCACGTCGAGCGGCGTCTGCACGTCGAGATAGTAGGTCATCGTCAGCACGCCGCTGTCCGGTGCGATCAGCATGCTGCAGCGATCCTTGATCACCGCGAGCATCTCGAGCAGCGACGTCTTGCCGCGCAGGTCCACGAAGCCGCGCCCGGTGAACGCGGGCTCGGGCACGTGACCGAACAGCACGAAGCGCACGTCGTGGCGTCGCGCGATCTCGTCGAACAGGGCCCGCCAGCGTTCGACCGGCCAGTCCTTGCGATACCGGTAGTAGTGACCGGTCTCCGACTGCAGGTGGATGCCGATGTCGAGCGGATGGGACGCATCGACCGGGCTCGCGTCGTCGAACGCGTCGTCGAAGCGGGTCGACAGCCGATCGCAATGGAGCGGCCAGCCGAGTCGCGGCTGCGTCGACGGCAGGTTGCGGATCCAGTGCGTCGGGTCGGGCCGTTTCAGGACCGCGTCGAAGCGACCCGCGTCGACGCCGAGGCGCGGCAGCGTGCTCTCGAGCCGGATCGGGTCGCGCCGGCGCAGCAGCGGATCGACGATCAGCTCGTCGATGTCGAGCAGCGTGAACGCTTCGGCCAGGTCGGGCCGCGTGAGGATCGAGATCGAGACGCTCGGAACGGCGTGACGCAGCTCGTCGATGACCGGGTAGAGGCCGAGCGCGACGTCGCCGAGACCCCGGTTCCAGCAGATCAGCACGTGGCGCTTGCCGCCGGTCCGCAGACGCCGCAGCAGCCGTTCCCACTCCGTGCCGACCGCACGCTCGATCAGATGCCGAAGCGTCTTGCGGGCCATCGATTCCCTTCTTGCGCGAAGGACCGATTGTCACAGAAAGAGGACACCGGGCGTGCGTGCGCCGAACGAGCGTCGCATTTACGCCGCAGCGCGCCGCTCAAGCCTCGGCCGTCGGCGGCGAGTCCAGGAAGTACGGCTCGACCCGACCCTTCAGCGTCAGCAGGACCGGACGGCCGAAACGGTCGCGCGCCTTGCCGGCCGCGACGCGGATCCAGCCTTCGCTGACGCAGTATTCCTCGACGGTCGTCTTCTCGACGTCGTTGAAGCGGATGCCCACGCCGCGTTCGAGCGCGGCGGCGTCGTGCCAGCGGCTCTTCGGGTCGACGGCGAGCCGGTCCGGCGGCGCGTCGGTGGCGTTCGCGTCGATCGATGCGGACGTGGTGTCGGGGTGGTCGGTCATCGGGTCGGTCATCGCGGACGTCACGAGGCCCCGACCTGACGGCTCATGCCGTCGCCGAGCATCTCGATCGGCGGGCGCTCCGGCGTGTCGGCGAGATAGAAGCAGACGATCTCCGCCGACTCGCTCGGCGACGCGTTGTCGAAGCGGACGATGGTGTGACCTGCCGGCTCGAAGAAGCCGTCGCCGGTCTCGAGGCGCTGCGGCTGCTTGCCTTCGACCTCGAGGACGAAACTGCCTTCGGTCACGACGCCGACCGTCGACATCGGATGCCGATGCAGGCCGGTCGGCTGGCCCGGCGCGAAGCGGATGCGCGCCGCGCGGACCAGCTTGACCTCGGGGTTGGCGGCGGGCAACGCCGCCTCGAACAACGGCTCGCGCCGCAGCGGCTCGAAACGCGTCGCGCTCATCGGTGCTCCGCTCGGCTCAAGCGATCGCCGATCGCATCGACGCGTGCAGCGGCGGAACCCGGGAGATCCAGGGCTTCGCCTCTTCGAGCGACGTCGCGAGCTGCAGCAGCAGATGCTCGTTCGCCGGGCCGGCGGCGAGCTGGACGCCGATCGGCAGTCCGGTCGAATGGACGCCGAGCGGCAGCGAGATGGCGGGCGTTCCCATGATGTTGTGCGGCAGCGTGAACTGACAGGTCGGGCGGAACAGCGTCTCGGCGAGATCGGCGACCTCGACGTCGTGACGCCCGAGATTGTAGTGGCCCCACGGCTCGGCCACGCGCGGCGTCGTCGGCGTGATCCACACGTCGTGGTCCGAGAACACCGTGGCCAGACGCCGGCGCGAGACGTTGAGCGACGTCATCGCCGCGAGGAAGCGCGACGCGGTCAGCGTCTTCGCGTATTCGAAGAGCTTGAGCACGACCGGCTCGAGCGTGTCGGGACCGATCGATCGACCGGTCCGGGCCGCATAGCCGGACAGCCTCGCATCGAGCCCGAAGAACCAGACGTCCATCATGCTCTGCATCGCCGCGAGACCGTCGAAGTCCGGCGCGACCTCGTCGACCGCGTGGCCCATCTGCTCGAGCAGCGCGACCGTGCTCATGACGGCGCCTGCGACTTCGGGATCGACGGGAAAGCCGTTCGGCAACGCCGTCGACCAGCCGATCCGCAGACGCGCCGCCGGTTTCGCCGCGAGCGATGCATAGCTCTCGGCGGGTTTCGGGATCACGAACGGATCGCCGACCTGCGGCACCGCGAGGCAGTCGAGCATCGACGCGGCGTCGCGGACCGTCTTCGTCTGGACGAACGTCTGCCCGAGCCCGTAGCCGTTCTCGTCGAGCGTCGGCGCGAACGAGATGCGGCCGCGCGACGGCTTCAGCCCGACACCACCGCAGAAGCTCGCGGGGATGCGGATCGACCCGGCGATGTCGGAGCCGTGCGCGATCGGCACGATGCCGGCCGCGACCGCAGCCGCCGCGCCGCCCGACGAGCCGCCGGCGCTGTAGCCGGCGCGCCACGGGTTCGACGTGTCGCCGTGCAGCGCGCCCTCGGTCGTGCCGGACATCGAGTATTCGGGCGCGGCCGACCGGCCGATCACGTTGACGCCGGCCGCCTTGACGAGCGTGCAATAGGCGCTGTCCACGTCGGCGACGATCCCGCGGCACAGCCGGCTGCCGAACTCGATCTTTCGCCCGGCCTCGTGGCCGAACACGTCCTTCATCAGGAACGGCACGCCGCGGAACGGACCGTGCCCGAGCGTCGCATCGTCGAGGTCGTCGATGCGATCGGGATAGGTCTCGACGACCGCGTTGACCTCCGCATCGACCGCTTCGACGCCCTGCATCGCGAGCGCGGCGAGTTCGCGCGGCGCGACGTCGCCGGCGGCCACGAGTCCGGCGAGACCGAGCGCGTCGAACCGCGCGTATTCGTCGAGCCGCATCGCGTGCTGCTGGTGAATGAACGCGGTCAGCCGGCGAGGCGCTCGAACGCCCGCGCGATCGACATCCAGGTCGACGTGCCCGCGAACGGCACCGTCAGCACCTGCTGCAGCAGCACGACGGCGCCGCCGACGACATAGACCGGATGCGGCCGGACTCGGACGCGCCAGTCGCGCACCATCGCCACGACGATGAAGAGGTCCGCTACGAGCGACGGCGGCAACGACACGAACGGCGGCGGCGGACCGCCGGCCGCGGCGCCGGGCGGAGCCAGCGCCGTGATGAACACGCGCGCGATGGCGGGCGTCATCATCGCGGCCATCAGCAGCACCATCAGGCGCTTGTGGACCTGCGGGCGCCGGATGTTGACGATCGCGGTCGCGAAGAGCCCGACCATCACCGGCAAGCCGCACAGCGTGACGGCGGCGAAGCGCAGCGAGGCCTCGCCGAATCCGGCGGCCTCGTCGCGCTTGAGCACCGCCATCTCGCCGACGAGGACCGCGCACGCGATCATCGTGAAGAGCGAGATCCCCGCGAGTCCCCACGCGCGATGATCGAGGACCCGCCCGGCCGCGACGAGTGCGGTCTGCGACAGGAAGTACAGCGTCCACGCGAACATCAGCGCGCCGTGGACGTGGATCACCGACGGCGCCTTGAAGGTGCCGTCGACGACCGGCGCCCAGTAGGTCGGCACGAAGCCGCCGAACGCGACGAGGACGAACGCGACGCCCATCCAGACGTAGAACGTCGAGCGTTCGGAAACGAGCCCGGCAACAGGCATGGTCGAACTCAAGTCGGCACCCCCTTTTCGCGCTGCGGGTCGTCCCGCTGCGGATCGAAGAGTAACCGGCGCCGGCGTCGAGGTCATCGTCCGGCGCGACGCCGCTCGAACGAGGCGCGTCGATCGATCGCGACGACGGTGGGCTAACGACGTGTGGGACCGTCGGTCGCCTGCGGCGCCTTCGGCCGCAGCGCACTGCCCGGCTTCCACGACGGCGACGTCGACTGGTCGGCGACGCGCGACACGAGGTCGACGAAGAAGCGATTGAAGTCCGCCGCGGCCTTCCAGTCCATCAACTGCTCCAGATCGTCCTGCGGCTTGTGGTAGCCGGTCCGGTACCACTGTCGATAGATGCGCTCGCTCTCGCTGCCCGGTCGATAGCCGAACACGAAGGCCGTGGCCGGGATGCCGGCCTTCAGGAAGTTCCACTGGTCGGAGCGGCGCAGCAGGTTGCGCTCCGGCTCCGGGTCGTGCTGGACCGCGACGCCCATCGAGGCGGCGACCGCGCGGACGTCGTCGCCGAGCGTCGTGTCGTCGAGCGCGTGCACGGTCAACAACTCGAGCGGGAAGATCGGGCGCAGCTGGTCGAGGTTGAGGTCGGCCGCGATGCGCGCGAGCGGCACCGTCGGGTGCGAGACGAACCACTCGGACCCGAGCAGTCCCTTCTCCTCGCCGGTCCATGCGACGAACAGCACCGGTCGTCCATAGCCCCGGCCATGGCGCTGTTCGGCGAGGCGGATCAGCAGCGCCACGTACGCGGCGTCGTCGAGCGTGCCGTTGTAGATCGCGTCGCCGCGGACCGGGGTGCCGTAGCCGTAGCCGTCGAGGTGTGCGGACACGACGATCGCCTGGTCGGCCATCGCGGGATCGGTCCCGGGCAACAGGCCGACGACGTTCGGCGACACGATCTGCCGCGTCGTCGTCGCGAACGTCGCATGCAGGCGATCGGCGACGTCGAACGACGGCAACGGCGCGCCGGCGCTACCCGCCGCGACCAGCGCCGCGGCGTCCCGTCGGCCGGGCCCGAGCAACTTCGCGAGCGCGTCGGCGTTCAGCGTCATGCGCACGAACGGATCCGCGTCGCGCTTCGCACCGGCCAACCGCACGGTGCGCGCGTACGCGAACGGCCAGCGCGGCGGCTCGACGGCGAATCCGGGGTCGGCGATCGACACGAGGCCGACGGCGCCGGCCGCCTTCGCCGCCGCCTCGCGCTCGGACGGGCTCGTCAGTCCGGGACGCCGCGTCCCGTGGCAGATCACGAGCTTGCCGCGGACGTCGCCGAGCACATCGGCTGCGCAGTAGCCGCGATACGCGAGCGGCGCGTCGATCGTCGTCGGCAGCGACTCGGTCGGGTTCAGCGTGAAGTCGAAGAGCGGCCGCAGCGGACGTCGGCCGACCGTGACGATGGCGCTCTCGAGCCGGATCTCGTCCATCGGCACATCCTGGAACCAGCCGCCGCGCTCGCCCATCGGGACGAGGCCGGCGCCGGCGAAGCGATCGGCAACGAGTCGCGCGGCGCGGTCGTAGCCCGGCGAGCCGGTGTCGCGACCCTCCATCGCGTCGTTCGACAGCGCGGCGGTGATCGCCCACCACGCGCGAGTCTCGGCATCGGTCGGCAGCGATGCGGCGCTCGCAGGAACGCCGAGCGCGACGGCGATCAGGATCGAGCCGCACGTCGCGCGAGCCAAGCGCAGCGACACCAAGGGAACCGTCGCTCGCATCACTGCCGGTCATCCGTCGATTTCATTCCCACTCGATCGTCGCCGGCGGCTTGCCGCTGATGTCGTAGACCACGCGGTTGATGCCGCGGACCTCGTTGATGATGCGATTCGAGACGCGCCCCAACAGGTCGTGCGGCAACGGTGCCCAGTGCGCCGTCATGAAGTCGGTGGTCTGCACCGCGCGCAACGCGACGACCCATTCGTAGGTCCGGCCGTCGCCCATCACCCCGACCGACTTGACCGGCAGGAACACCGCGAACGCCTGGCTCGTCGCGTCGTACCAGTTGCGCATCGTCTCCTCGGCGGCCGTGCCGATCGCGGGCTCGAAGCGCGCCACGCGCAGTTCCTCGATGAAGATCGCGTCGGCTCGCTGCAGCAGCGTGACGTACTCGCGCTTCACCTCGCCGAGGATGCGCACGCCGAGGCCCGGACCGGGGAACGGATGCCGGTACACCATCTCGCGCGGCAGTCCGAGCGCGACGCCGAGCTCGCGGACCTCGTCCTTGAACAGCTCGCGCAGCGGCTCGAGCAGCTTCAGGTGCAGGGTCTCCGGCAGGCCGCCGACGTTGTGATGACTCTTGATCGTCGTCGCCTTCTTCGCGCTGCCGACCTTGTTCGATGCCGACTCGATGACGTCCGGATAGATCGTGCCCTGCGCGAGCCACTTGGCGTTCGGCAGCTTCGCGGACTCGGCCTGGAAGACCTCGACGAACTCGCGGCCGATGATCTTGCGCTTGGCTTCGGGATCGGCGACGCCCGCGAGCTTGCCGAGGAAGACCTCGCCCGCGTCGACGTGGATCACCTTGACGCCGAGGTGGTCGGCGAACGTGCGCATGACTTGCTCCGCCTCGCCGAGACGCAACAGCCCGTGGTCGACGAACACGCACGTCAGCTGGTCGCCGATCGCGCGATGGATCAGCGCGGCCGCGACCGACGAGTCGACGCCGCCCGACAGCCCGAGGATGACCTCGTCGCGGCCGACCTGCGCGCGGACCGCGGCCACCGCGTCCTCGACGTGATCGCGGATGATCCAGTCGGGCTTCGCGCCGCACAGGTCGAGCACGAAGCGTTCGAGGATCGCGCGGCCCTGGACCGTGTGCGTGACCTCGGGATGGAACTGCACGCCGTAGAAGCGCCGGTCATCGTCGGCGATGCCGGCGATCGGGCAGTTCGGTGTCGACGCCATCAACCGGAAGCCCGGCGGCATCGCCGTGACCTTGTCGCCGTGGCTCATCCAGACCTTGAGCATGCCGTGGCCGTCGGGCGTGACGTGATCGGCGATGCCGTCGAGCAGCTTCGTGTGGCCGCGCGCGCGGACCTCCGCGAAGCCGAACTCGCGTGCGGCGCTCGGCTCGACGGCACCGCCGAGCTGCACCGTCATCGCGAACATGCCGTAGCAGATGCCGAGCACCGGCACGCCGAGCTCGAAGACGGCGTTCGGCGCGCGCAGGTCCTGGTCCTCGTACGTGCTGGCGTGGCTGCCGGACAGGATCACGCCCTTCAGCGCGCCGTCCTTCGCGTAGTCGCGGACGAACGCGTCGTCGACGTCGGCCGCGACGACCTCGCAGAAGACCTTCGCCTCGCGGATGCGACGCGCGATCAGCTGCGTGACCTGCGACCCGAAGTCGAGGATCAGGATCTTCGAGTGCATCAACGCGGCACCGTTGTTGGCCCGAGACGAGTGCCGCGGCCAAAGAAGACGTTCGCGGACAGCAGCGCCGCAAAGCGCGGCGCCACGACGGCCGCCAGGCTCGACAGCGAAGCGCGCACGGCGCGCGGTGCGCGCGGGTCGATCGTCGCCGCGCGCATCACTCGACGCGGTAGTTCGGCGCTTCCTTGACGATCTGCACGTCGTGCACGTGCGACTCGCGGATGCCGGCGGTCGTGATCTCGACGAACTCGGCCTTGCCGCGCAGGTCGTCGATCGAGGTGCAGCCGCAATAACCCATGCTCTGGCGGAGCCCGCCGACGAGCTGGAACAGGATCGCGGCGACCGAGCCCTTGTACGGCACGCGACCTTCGACCCCTTCGGGCACGAACTTGTCGATGTTGTTCGACGCGTCCTGGAAGTAGCGGTCGGCCGAGCCCTCGGTCATCGCACCGAGCGATCCCATTCCGCGGTACTCCTTGTACGACCGTCCCTGGAACAGGATGACCTCGCCGGGCGCCTCCTCGGTGCCGGCGAACATGCTGCCCATCATGACCGTCGACGCGCCGGCCGCGATCGCCTTCGAGATGTCGCCCGAATAACGAACGCCGCCGTCGGCGATCAACGGGATGCCGCTGCCGTCGAGCGCCTTCGCGACGTTCGCGATCGCGGTGATCTGCGGCACGCCCACGCCGGCGACGATCCGCGTCGTGCAGATCGAGCCCGGCCCAATGCCGACCTTCACGCCGTCGGCGCCGGCGTCGGCGAGCGCCTTCGCGGCGTCGCCGGTCGCGATGTTGCCGCCGATGACCTGGATGTGCGGATACGCCGACTTGATCGCCTTGACGCGGGCGAGGACGTTCGCGCTGTGGCCGTGCGCGGTATCCACGACGAAGACGTCGACGCCGGCCGCCGCCAGCGTTTCGGCCCGCTCGTCGGTATCGTCGCCGATGCCGAGCGCGGCGCCGACGAGCAGCTTGCCCTGCTCGTCCTTTGCAGCGTGCGGATGCTCGACGGCCTTCTGGATGTCCTTGACGGTGATGAGGCCACGCAGCTCGTCGTCACCGTCGACGACGACGACCCGTTCGAGCCGATGGCGGTTCATCAGCCGCTTCGCCTCGTCGAGCGTCGCGCCTTCCTTGACGGTGACGAGCTTCTCGCGCGGCGTCATCTTCTCGCGGACCTCGGCGTCGAGCTCTTCCTCGAAGCGCAGGTCGCGGTTCGTGATGATGCCGACGACCTTCCTGCCTTCGACGACCGGGAAGCCCGAGATGCCGTGCTGATGGGTCAGCGCGATGACCTCCGAGATCTTCATCGACGGCGGGATCGTGATCGGATCGCGCAGCACGCCGGACTCGTAGCGCTTGACGCGCGAGACCTCGCGCGCCTGATCGCGGGGCGGCATGTTCTTGTGGACGATGCCGATGCCGCCCTCCTGCGCCATCGCGATCGCGAGGCGGGCCTCGGTGACGGTATCCATCGCCGCGGAGACGAGCGGGATGTTGAGGGTGATGCCGCGCGTCAGGCGCGTGGTGAGATCGGTATCGCGGGGGAGGATGGCCGAATAGGCCGGAACCAGGAGGACATCGTCGAACGTCAGGGCTTTTTGACTCAAGCGCATTGCGTTCCCTTTTTATCCAAAAGCGGATTATACCGATGCGGTTTTCGACGCTGCGACCTCCAGTTCCCCTTCGGTCGGCCGATGAAGGCGTGCAGCCATGCGATGCGGCGTCGTGCCGGATCGACACGTCATCGTCGTGGCGTTGACGCTTGGCGCGCGCATGACGTACCGTGGCGAACCACGAGGAAAGAGATGACGCACGCCCCGAACAGAGTGGTCCGCAACCTGTTGATCGCGACCGTCCTCGCGACGGCCGCTTCGACCGCCGTCGCGCAGTGGGTCTGGAAGGACGAGACCGGTCACGTGTTCGCGAGCGACCAGCCGCCGCCGATGACCGTGCCGCAGTCGCAGATCATCAGGCAGCCGAAGCCGCGGGCCAGCGCGCCGGCCCCCGCACCGGCGACGGTTGCGAACGCCGCGAAGACCGACGCGCCGAAGTCGCTCGCCGACCGCGAGCTCGAATCGAAGCAGCGCGCGAAGGAAGCGGCCGACGCCGCGAAGAAGGCTGACGAGGACGCGGCGCGTCAGCAGGCGCTGAAGGACAATTGCTCCGCCGTGCGCGGCAACCTCGCGGCGCTGCAGGCCGGCGGTCGCGCCTCGCGCTTCAACGAGAAGGGCGAGAAGGTCTACATCGACGACGCGGATCGCCAGAGCGAGATCAACAAGCAGCAGGCGCAGGTCGCGCAGTACTGCAAGTCGTCGTAGGTCGCGTCACGGCGAAGCCGCGTCGCCCGCGGCCGGTCCTTCACGCTCCAGCCGTCCCTCACGCTTCGGCCGTCATGACGACGGTTTCGCCGAGCGCGCCGCCTTCGTCACCGCGCGCAGCCGGCGCGCCTCCATCGGATGGACGATCAGCGGGCGCAGCAGCTCGACACGGTCCCCGTCGTGCAGCCGCGTGCTCGCGACCGCCCGGCGTCCGAAGACCGCGAACGACAGCCGGGCGAGGTCCAGGGTCAGCGTCGCGGCGATGCCGCTCCGTTCGACCGCGTCCGCGACCGTCGAGCCGTCGGGAAGCGATACCGCGATCTGCGTCGCATTCATCGGCTCGGCATAGCAGACCTCGACGTCCATCGTCAGGCGGGCCGGGCTGCGACCTCGTCGGCGCGACGCACGAAGCTGTCGACCATCGTCGTCGCGATCTGCTGGAACACCGGCCCGACCAGGCCGCGCAGCAGGAAGTTGTCGAAGGCGTAGTCGAGCGTCAGCGCCACGCGGCAGGCGTCGTCCGCGAGCGCGGTGAAGCGCCAGCTGCCATCGAGATTCGAGAACGGACCGCGGACGAGACGCAGGTCGATGCGGTCGACCGGGTGCTGCTCGTTGACCGTCGTGAAGCTCTGCTTGAGTCCGTGGAAGTCGATCACGATCTCCGCGGTCACGCGCTCGCCGTCGCGCTCGACGATGGTCGCGCCGCCGCACCACGGCAGGAACTGCGGATAGGCCTCGATGTCCGCGACCAGCGCGAACATCGCGCCGGCGCTGTGCGAGACCAGGACGGACTTCTCGATCGATGCCATGCGCTGCGGGGAGAGGATGCCGCTCGCGCCCGAACTTCGACGTCCGCGAACGGGATGCGCAACGCGGCTCGACGGCACGATGCGTCCGTCGAGACTTTATCCGATCGAGGTCTTCGACGGAAATCGCGAGGGCCGCACGACCGCGGCGCGGCGAGACGACTCAGGTCGGCCAGACGCGCGCGATGTCGAAGATCGGCGTCGGCGCGGCGCGCTTCATGTAGGCGGCGAGGTTCACCGGCGCATAGCCCGGCGGCGTGACCTCGGTCTGCGTCGAGCGGTCGCGCGCGCTCTTGTGCACGTACTCCCACGTGAAGCAGCCGGGCGGCGGCATCAACGCACCGCTCGCGTCGATGTTGCGGATGTTCGGCCCGAGCGCCTGGTAAGCGGCGTTCATCGAGTCGTACAACCGGCCGAGGCATGACGGCTTCAGGTGTCCGGTGATGTAGTCGTCGTCGAACTCGAGCGCGCAGCGCTCGCGCACGCGGGCGATCATCCAGTCGAACGCGACGTCCGACAGCCCGGCGTCGGCATAGCCGCCGCCGACGTTGGAATGAACCCCGGCGAACCATGCCTGCTCGAGCCAGTTCGCGTTCGCGTCGGCGTCCGCCTTGTCCTGCGTCCATAGCGTCGGCGCGAACGGCTTGCGCTGCTCGTCGATCGCGAGCGCATGGAACGCATTCTTGACGCGGCTGCTGAGCGACACGTCGTGAAACGAATACTGCAGCTCGTTGAGATCCTCGAAGACGCCGACCGGGATGCCGAGCGCGCCCACGGTGTCCCAGACGCCGATGCACTCGATGCCGGTCTCGTATGAGAAAGCGCTGCGGAACGTCGTCGCCGCATCCCCGTTCGGATGCTTCGCCGGGTCGCGATCGCGGTAGAGGCTGAAGGCTTCCTTCACCATGCTCGCGTAAACCGGCTTCAGGATTCCGGAGTTGCGGATCAGGCCGCCGAGGCTGCGCACCGTGTAGGCGCCGCGACTGAAGCCGAAGAAGTAGAGTTCGTCGCCCTCGACGAAGTTGCTGACGAGGAACTCGTAGCAGTCGAGGATGTTGCGGTCGAGCCCCGCGCCGGTGATGCCGCCGGCGAAGTGGTCGAGGAGACCGCCGGTGCCGACCCCGCTGTGGTAGTACGCGATCTGCGACACGCCGTCGGACCCGATCGCCTTGATCGCGCGCTGGATCTTGACGACGTTGGTCGGGACCGGCTGGTCGTCGGTCTTCTCGTCGGGCGTGTTCCAGGTCCCGTCCGCGCACACGATCAGTCGTCGCATGTCTTCTCCCCGATGATGGCGCGGCGCCGGTCTATGCTTCGTCTTCGCGGCCGGCGTGTGGATCCGCTCACTGCATCCGTGATTGCATCTTAGTACGGTTGCCGGTGCTTGCCGACGTGGTGTTCCTTTCCTTCGTCGCTGCCCGGCAGCGCGCCCTCTTTCCGATGAGCATCGTCGACAACCGCAAGGCCTTTCACGAATACTTCGTCGAGGATCGCTTCGAGGCGGGCCTCGTCCTCGAAGGATGGGAGGCGAAGGCGATCCGCGCCGGCCGCGCGAACATCAAGGAAGCGTACGTCCTCGTGCGCGACGCCGAGGTGTTCCTGTTCGGCGCGCACATCACGCCGCTGATCAGCACGTCGACCCACACGACGCCCGACCCGACGCGCACGCGCAAGCTGCTGCTGCACGGCGAAGAGATCAAGAAGCTGATCGGCAAGGTCGAACGCGCCGGCTACACGCTCGTGCCGATCAACCTGCACTTCAAGGGCGGCCGCATCAAGCTCGAGGTCGGCCTCGCGAAAGGCAAGAAGCTGCACGACAAGCGCGACGCCGATCGCGACCGCGACTGGAAGCGCGAGCAGCAACGGCTGATGAAGACCAACCGGACCTGATTCGCGAAGCCGGAGGGACGCTAGTGGCGACCCTTCGTCGGCGCCTCCATGCTCGGCGACCCGTTGCCCTGCGGCGGCGTATCGGGGCCGAGCTTCGTCTCGCCGCCCTGCTGCTGGCCCGCGCCGTTCTGGTTGCTGCCCTGGCCGCCTTCGCCACCCTGGCCGCCCTGTCCTGCATGACCGCCCTGACCGCCGGCGGGCTTGCGCGGATGCGGGATCACGAGCGCCCCCTCGGCCACCTCGTCGCCGGGGTTCGCGATGACCGTCGCGCCCGGACGCAGGCCCTGCGTGATCTCGATCTCGTTGCCGTAGTCGCGTCCGACCTCGACCTGCTGCAGGTGGATGCGCTTCGCCTCCGACGGGTCCTCGTCGTCCGAACCGTCGCCCTGCTGGCCGCCGGCCTTGCCCTGATCGTCTTCCTTCTGACCCTTCTTCGCGTTGCCTTGCGCGCCGCTGCTGCTGTTGCCGCCCTTGTCCTGCTTGCCGCCGCCCTTGCCGTCGCCCTTCGACGACGAGTCGCCCTTCCGGTCTCCGTTCGCGTCGTCGGACTTCGGTTCGCGCTTCGGCAACCGCTGACGGTCCTCGGGGCGGAGGTCCTCGAGGACCGCGACCTGCAGTCCTTGCGCGCGCGCGATCACCGCCTCGCCGGGCACGAGGATCGGCGTCCCCCGCCTCGGGCTGCGGAACCGCACCTGCGCGTACATGCCGGGGACCAGCCGACCCTGCGGGTTCGGCACCTGCACCTCGACCAGCAGCGTGCGTGCGGACGGATCCAGCGACTGCGACGTGCGCGTCAGGCGACCGTCGAACGGCTCTCCGATCCCCTCGACGAAGACGGCAGCTGCGTTGTCGCGCTCGAGGGACGCCGCGCTCTCCTGCGGCACGGTGACGAACACGCGGACGCGGTCGGCCTGCGCGATCCGGAACAGCTCGGTCGCCGCGCCGTTCGAGCTCTGCGTGTCGCTGCCGCTGCTGCCCGACGTCGTCGAACCGCTCGAAGCGCCGCTCGACGACGACCCGCCCGACGTGCTCGACGACGACGTCGACGGCACGCCCGACGTGCCGCTCTGACCGCTGCTCGCGCCGGCGCCGTTGACGAGCGCGCCGACGTCGACGCTGCGCGCGGTGACGACGCCGTCGAACGGCGCCCGCAGCTTCTCGTATCCCTGCAGCACCGTCAGCCGCGCGACGTTCGCCTGCGATGCGCCGACGTTCGCGTTGCTCGACGCGAGGCCCGCGTTCGCCGTGTCGAGGTCCTGCTTGGCCTGGTCGACCTGCTGCTGCGCGACGGCCTGGTCCTTCACGAGCGTCAGCAGCCGCAGGTAGGTGACGCGCGACAGGTCGACACGCGCCCTCGCGTCGTTGACGGCCGAGCGTGCCTGCGCGAGTTGCTGTCGCGCGGCCACGACCTGCTGGTCGAGGTCGGGCGAGTCGATCTCGGCCAGCACCTGGTCCTTCCGCACGTGGTCGCCGATATCGACGTAGCGTGCCTTCAGGTAGCCGGACGCGCGTGCGTACAACGACGCCTCGGTCAGCGGGGTGATCGAGCCCGGCAGCCGCAGGTCCGCGAGCGGCGGCGACGACTGGACGACGACGGTGCTGACCGTCGGAAGCCGGTTCTGCGCGCGTTCGACGGCCTCCTTCGCCTGCTGTTCGCGACGATGATGGAAGAACCATCCGATCAGCACGAGGACGACGAGAGACGATCGCGACGATCGCGATGATCCTGCGTGCGACGCCGCGGGTCGTCGCGATGTCCGTCGGACGGCTTCGGTGCGTTCGGCGGCGCCGGCAGCAACAGCGGCTGTTCGGGCGCCGGCAGCGCGAGCGTCTCTTCGGTCATGTCATGCGCCCTGGCGGCTCGGCGCCGTCGGGCGCCGAACCCTTCTTCGCGTCCGCCTCGTATTCGTCCTCGACCTCGCGATCGCGGTCGCGCGGCGGCTTCGTGCGCAGCCAGCTGTAGAGCACCGGCACGATGAACAGCGTCCCGACGGTCGCGACCAGCAGCCCGCCGATCACCGCGCGGCCGAGCGGCGCGTTCTGCTCGCCGCCTTCGCCGAGCCCGAGCGCCATCGGCAGCATGCCGAGGATCATCGCGAGCGCCGTCATGATCACCGGCCGCATCCGCGTGTAGCCGGCGGACAGCGCGGCGTCGCGCGGCGACTTGCCCTCGCGCTGGTCGTCGGCCTCGTCGTCGTGCCGCCTCCTTCTTCGAAGCCTGCGCGTCTTCGCCGTCGGACTGTTTCGCGTCGTCCTTCTTCGCGTCCGCTTGCCGGTCGTCCTTCTTCCCGCGCCGCTCGTCCTCGGCGAACACGATCATCAGGATGCTGTTCGACGTCGCGACGCCGATCGACATGATCGCGCCCATCAGCGACGGCACGCTGAACGTCGTCAGCGTCAGGAACAGCATCCACAGCACGCCGGCGAACGCCCCGGGCACCGCGGCCAGCATGATCAGCGGATCGACCCACGACTGGAAGTTGATCGCGATCAGCAGGTAGACGAAGACGATCGCGAACGCGATCGCCGAGCTCGAGACGCTGCGAACGACGTGCGCATCGTGTCGACCTGCCCGCGCGTCTTGATCAGCGTGCGCCTTCGGCATGTCCTTCAGGTGGCGGTCGACGATCTTGTCGATGTCGGCCGCGACGCCGCCGAGGTCGCGACGATCGTTGCTCGCGAAGATGTCGTAGACCGGCTGCACGTTGTAGTGCGAGACCGACGCGGTCGACGTGGTCCGGTGCATCGTCGCGAGGTTGCCGAGCAGCTGCGGCGTCGGACGCCGGCGCCGCGCCGGTGATCGGCGTGCGGCGCAGCGCGTCGAGCGAGTCGACGCGGTTCTGCGGCGTCTGCACGGCGATCTGGTAGCTGACGCCGTTGTCCGGGTCGAGCCACTGCGTCGGCGCGATCTGACCGCTCGACGACGAGCGAGATCAGCACGCTGTTCGCGACGTCGCTTCTGCGTCAGGCCCGCCATCTGCGCCTTGTCGCGGTCGACGTCGACCCGCATCGTCGGCGTGTCGGTCTCCTGCCCGAGATGGACGTCGACCGCGCCGGGGATCTTCCGGATGTCGGCCATGATGCTGCGTGCGACCTCGAGGTTCTGCTCGCGGTCGCGGCCCGCGACCTGCACGTCGATCGGCGCCGGCAGGCCGAAGTTCAGGATCTGGTTCGTGATGTTGGCGGCCTGGAAGAAGAACGTCTCGTCCGGAAACTTCGGCGCGAGGTCGTCGCGCAACATCCGCTCGTAGTCCTGCGTGGGCCGATGGTCCGGTCTGCAGCGCGATCAGGATCTCGCCGTCGCCGGTACCGAGCGTCGAGATGTCGCCGGTGCGCGAGGTTGATGGTCCCCGTCGGCAACCCGATGTCGTCGAGGATCGTCTGCAGCTCGTCGGCCGGGATCTGCCGGCGGATCTCGCGCTCGACCTCGGCGAAGACCTGTTCGGTCTCCTCGATCCGCGTGCCCGGTCGGCGCCCGCACGTGCAGCCGCATCTGGCCCGAATCGACGTACGGGAAGAAGTCGCGGCCGATCGCGAAGATCAGGCCCATCGACAGCACGACGAACGCGAGGAACGGGATCAGCACCCAGCCGCGATGGTCGAGCGCCCATGCGAGCGCGCCCTTGTAGCGGTCGCGGACCCGTTCGAAGCGCTCGTCGAAGCGCTCGTGGATGCGCGTGAGGAAGTTGCCCTTGCCCTTGCGCCTTACCTTCGCCCCCCGCCGCGATCGTCGAGCTCCTTCGGCAAGCATCAGCCGGATCATCGGCGGGATCACCGTACGGCTCAGCAGATACGACGTCAGCATCGCGAACACGACGGCGCCCGCCAGCGGCGTGAACAGGTAGCTGCGCGACGCCGGTCAGCAGCAGGACCGGCACGAACACGATGCAGATCGACAGCGTCGAGACGAACGCCGGCACCGCGATCTGCTGCGCGCCGTCGAGGATGGCGCGCGTCAGCGGCTTGTCCATCGCGAGGTTGCGGTGGATGTTCTCGACCTCGACCGTCGCGTCGTCGACGAGCACGCCGACCGCGAGCGCGAGACCGCCGAGCGTCATGATGTTGATCGTCTGTCCGAGCAGCCGCGAGCACCGCGAGCGACGTCAGGATCGACAGCGGGATCGTGATGAACACGATCAGCGTGCTGCGCCAGCTGCCGAGGAACAGCAGGATCATCAGCCCCGTCAGGCCCGCGGCGATGGCGCCCTCGCGAAGCACGCCGTTCATCGCGGCGCGCACGAAGACCGATTGATCGAACAGCTGCTCGACGTGCAGCGACTTCGGCATGTCGGCGCCGAGCTGGTCGAGCTTCTTCTTGATGTTCGACACGATGTCGAGCGTCGACGTCTCGCCGTGCTTGATGATCGTCATCAGCACGCCGCGACGGCCGTCCTGACGGACGATGTTGGTCTGGACCGAGTGTCCCTGCCGGACCTGCGCGACGTCGCGCAGGTAGATCAGCGAGCCGTTCGAGAGGCGGATCGGCAGCGCGTTGAGACCCTCGACCTTCAGCGGGCTGCTGTTGAGCTGCACCTGGTATTCGCGCATGCCGATCTTCGCGGTGCCGGCCGGAACGATCAGGTTCTGGTTCGCGAGCGCGTTCGAGACGTCGGTCGCCGACATGCCGCGTGCGTACAGCGACGCCGGGTCGAGGTCGACCATGATGGTCGGCGTCGCGCCGCCGAGCGGCAGCTGCACGGATGCGCCTTCGACGGTCGCGAGCTGCGTCCGGATGAAGTTCTGGCCCTGGTCGTAGAGCTCCTGCTGCGACAGCGTGTCGCTGTTGAGCGCGAGCTGGATGATCGGCACGCTCGACGCGTCGTACTGGATGACGTTCGGCGGGAAGATGCCCGGCGGCAGCGGCCGCAGGATCGTCTGCGACAGCGCGGTGATCTCGGCGATCGCGGTCTCGACCTTCGTGCCCGGCTGCAGGTAGACCTTGATGACGGCGACGCCGGGGTACGACGTCGACTCCATGTGCTCGATGTCGTTGACCGTCGTCGTCATCGCGCGCTCGTCGATCGTGACGACGCGATCCGCCATCTCCTGCGGCGGCATGCCGGTGTACGACCAGACGACGCTGACGACCGGGATGTTGATGAACGGGAAGATGTCCTTGCGCATCGCGACGATCGATCCGATGCCGAGGACCAGCATCAGGATCGCCATCACGGCGAAGGTATAGGGTCGCCGGAGGGCGAGGCGGACGATCCACATGGCGTCGGTTCGGGGACGACAGCCGGCGGCCGTCGGTCGTCATCGGTCGAGGACCGAGCGCGGCAGTCGTTCGCGGCGCCGCCTTAACGTAGCGGTACCGCCCCACCAATCGGTATGGGACAAGCGCCGATTCCTGCAGGGCCTCGACGCGCGCCCGTCACGTCGTGTTGCCGTGCCTCGCGGTCGGTGACGACCCGCGCCGCTGTCGTCAGCCGATGGCCGGTGTCCCGGACGGCTCCTCGTTCCACGACTTGCGCGTGACGGCGAAGCTCGCGTTGACGGTGTCGCCGGCGACGATCGGCGGATAGGCCGGGTCGGCATCGGGTCCGACCAGGTCGCGCGGGTCGACCACCGTGTGGTAGCCGGGATGGACGAACAGCGGGATCGAGTAGCGATCACGACCGGAACGATTGATGACGCGATGGAGCGCCGCGTTGAAGCGGCCGCCGCTCCAGTGGCGCAGCATCTTGCCGACGTTGACGACGACCGCCTCGGGATTCGGCGCGACCGGGATCCAGACGTCGTCGCGGCCCATCACCTGCAGACCGCTGTTCTCGTCCTGCAGCAGCAGCGTCACGAGACTCTCGTCGCGATGCGCGAACACGCCTTCGTCTGCGACGTGCGAGACGATCTCCTGCGGCGGATAGTGGTTGATCCGCAGATGCGAATACGTGTCGACGACCGCCGTGCGGAAGAAGTCCGTCGGTGCGTCGAGATGCCGGGCGAGCGCGCCGAGCAGGTCCTGCCCGAGATCGAACAGCGCCCAGTAGAGCGCCTCGAGCGGCTCGCGGAAATCGGGCAGCGGCGGCCACGGCGTCGTGCGAGTGGAACGGCAGCGCGAGCAGCGCCGGATCGGTCGGCGGCTTCGGATGTCCGATCGTGTAGCCCTCCTGCGCGCTCGGCTTGCCGTCGTGCCGCAGGTTGTCGTACATCGGCTGATAGCCGCGGTTCGAGCGCCGCTCCTGGATGCTGCGCTTGTAGGCGTCCGGCAGTTCGAAGAAGCGACGCCCGGCGTCGAAGGCCGCGGCGATCGTCGGCGGCGCGATGCCGTGCCCGACGATCAGCGCGAAGCCGTCCGCCTCCGCGGCCTCGCCCAACGCGCGGACGAAGGCTGCGCCGGCCGCGGCGTCGTCGCCACGACGATACGTCGCGACGTCGATCGTCGGGATGACGCGCGCCTCGACGCGCTCGGCGTGTTCGATGGTCGACAGGTCGTTCATGGTCGATCCCTTCAGCGCGTCGCGACGGGAGGCGTCGAGGTGCCGCGCACCGTCGCCATCGCCGAAGAGATCAGCGTCGCGACGTTCGAGAGGTCGGCCGGCACGATCAGCGTGTTGCCGCTCTTCGCGAGCTTCTCGAACGCGGCCACGTACTGCTGCGCGATCTTGAAGTTGACGGACGCCATGCCGCCCGGGTCGTCGATGGCAGCACCGATCTGCCGGATCGCCGACGCGTTCGCCTCGGCCACCGCGAGGATCGCCGATGCCTCGCCCTGCGCGCGGTTGATCGCGGCCTGCCGGTCGCCTTCCGAGCGCTGGATCTGCGCCTCGCGCTCGCCGGACGCGACGTTGATCTGCTGTTGCCGCGCGCCCTCGGACGTCGCGATCACCGCGCGCTTCTCGCGCTCGGCCGTGATCTGCGCCTGCATCGCGTGCAGGATCTCGCGCGGCGGCGTCAGGTCCTTGATCTCGTAGCGCAGCACCTTCACGCCCCAGTTCGCGGCCGCCTCGTCGAGCGCGGCGACGATGTGCGCGTTGATGTGATCGCGCTCCTCGAACGTCTTGTCGAGCTCCATCTTGCCGATGATCGAGCGCAGCGTCGTCTGCGCGAGCTGCGTGATCGCGACGATGAAGTCGGACGTCCCGTACGACGCGCGCATCGGGTCGGTGACCTGGAAGAACAGGATGCCGTCGACCTGCAGCTGCGTGTTGTCGCGCGTGATGCAGACCTGGCTCGGGACGTCGAGGGGGATCTCCTTCAGCACGTGCTTGTAGGCGACGCGGTCGATGAACGGGACGACGATGCTGAGCCCGGGCGCGAGCGTCGCGTGGTACTTGCCGAGCCGCTCGACGATCCAGGCGTGCTGCTGCGGGACGACCTTGATCGTCTTGATGACGAAGACGATGAAGATGGCGAAGAGAACGACTGCGACGATGCCGACGCCTTGCATGGCTGCGCCTTTCGAGGAAGCGGGATGGGAGGCCGGCCGGCGGGCCGGACCGTCACGAAACGGGTGCGACGACGAGCGTGCTGCCGCGAACCGCCTTGATGACCTGCGCGCCGGTCTTCGCGACGGCGCCCGGCTCGAGCGCGGCGTCCCACTGGCAGCCGCGATAGCGGACGTGCGCCGTGCCGTCGTGCCACGCGGCGACCTGCACGACCTCGCCGATGTCGAGGATCACGTCGCGGTTGGCGGTCGCGTCGCCGTGCGTGCGCCGCACGCCCCAGCGCGTGCGGCGCAGGATGATCGTCGCCGCGATGCCGACCGCCGCGCCGACGGTGAACTGCAGCGGCAACGCCGCGCCGGCCGTCGCCGCGAGACCGCCGGCCGCGCAGCCGATCGCGACCATCAGCAGGTAGAACGTACCGGTCAGCAGCTCGGCGACCAGCAGGCCGAACGCGACCGCGAACCAGACCAGTCATGTCGTTCATTGACGAACCCCGGCAAGCAGGCGAGCGCCGAGGATGCTGCGCCGACGCGCAAGTCTCGTCAATCGCGCTCGCCGGCCGAGTCAGGCGCTGTCAGCTTCGCGAGCTGCTCCCAGGTCGTGACGACGGTATCCGGATTGAGCGACATCGACTCGATCCCTTCCTTCATCAGCCACTCGGCGAAGTCCGGATGATCGGACGGTCCCTGCCCGCAGATGCCGCAGTACTTGCCCTTCGCGATGCACGCCTGGATCGCCCGCTGCAGCATCGCCGTCACGGCGGGGTCGCGCTCGTCGAACGCCTTCGGCGACGAGCCCGGAGTCGCGGTCGAGGCCGAGCGTCAGCTGCGTCAGGTCGTTCGACCCGATCGAGAAGCCGTCGAAGTGCTCGAGGAACTCGTCGGCGAGGATCGCGTTCGACGGCAGCTCGCACATCATCACGATCCGCAGCGCCGTCGCCGAGCTGTCGCCGCTCGTCGCCGCGCTCGAGGCCGTTGTGGCCGAGCAGGTCGATCACCTTCGCCGCCTCGGTCAGCGTGCGCACGAACGGCACCATCAGCTCGACGTTCGTCAGGCCCATGTCGTCGCGCACCCGCTTCATCGCCGTGCATTCCATCTCGAAGCACTCGGCGAAATCGGGCGACAGATAGCGCGATGCGCCGCGCAGGCCCAGCATCGGGTTCTCCTCGTCGGGCTCGTAGCGCGAGCCGCCGATCAGCTTCTTGTACTCGTTCGACTTGAAATCCGACAGCCGCACGATGACCTTCTTCGGCCAGAACGCCGCCGCGATCGTGGCGACGCCTTCGGCGAGCTTGTCGACGTAGAACGCGCGCGGCGACGCGTGCCCGCGCGACATGCTCTCGACCGCCCGCTTCAGGTCGGGGTCGATGTCCGGGTAGTCGAGGATCGCCTTCGGGTGGACGCCGATGTTGTTGTTGATGATGAACTCGAGCCGCGCGAGGCCGACGCCTTCGTTCGGAATCGCGCGGAAGTCGAACGCGAGCTGCGGATTGCCGACGTTCATCGTCAGCTTGACCGGGATCGGTGGCAGCACGCCGCGCGTGACCTCGGTGATCTCCATTTCGAGCCTGCCCGCGTAGACGTGGCCTTCGTCGCCTTCCGCGCACGAGACCGTGACCTCGGCGCCGTCCTGCAGCGTGTCGCTCGCGTTGCCGCAGCCGACGACCGCCGGCACGCCGAGCTCGCGCGCGATGATCGCCGCGTGGCACGTGCGTCCGCCGCGATTCGTCACGATCGCGGCCGCGCGCTTCATCACCGGCTCCCAGTTCGGGTCGGTCATGTCCGCGACGAGGATGTCGCCCGGCTGGACCTTCTCCATCTCCGACGGGTCCTGCACGATGCGGACATGGCCGGTGCCGATCTTCTGGCCGATCGCGCGACCGCTCGCGAGCACCTGCGACGTCCCCTTCAGCCGGAACCTCTGCTCGGACGAGCCGGCCTTCATCTGCGAGCGGACCGTCTCCGGACGCGCCTGCAGGATGTAGAGCTTGCCGTCGCGGCCGTCGAGGCCCCACTCGATGTCCATCGGACGACCGTAGTGCTTCTCGATCGTGACCGCATAGCGCGCGAGCTCGAGCACCTGGTCGTCGGTCAGCGAGTAGCGGTTGCGCTCCGCGACCGGCACGTCGACCGTGACCACGCGTTCGCTCGAGCCGGCCGGCGCGAACTCCATCTTGATCAGCTTCGAGCCGATCTGGCGGCGGATCAGCGCGCGCTTGCCGGCCGCGAGCATCGGCTTGTGCACGTAGAACTCGTCGGGATTCACGGCGCCCTGCACGACGGTCTCGCCGAGACCGTAGCTCGACGTGATGAACACGACGTCCTCGAAGCCCGACTCGGTGTCGATCGTGAACATGACGCCGGCCGCGCCGGTGTCGCTGCGGACCATCCGCTGCACGCCGGCGGACAGCGCGACCTCGGTTTCGGCGTAGCCCTTGTGGACGCGATACGAGATCGCGCGGTCGTTGTAGAGCGACGCGAAGACCTCCTTGATCGCATGCAGCACGTCGTCGATGCCGACGACGTTGAGGAACGTCTCCTGCTGACCGGCGAAGGACGCGTCGGGGAGGTCTTCGGCCGTCGCCGAAGAACGGACCGCGAACGACGTCGTCGCGGTGTCCGCGCCCGCGAGCCGCGCGAACGACGCGCGGACGTCGGCCTCGAAGTCGGGCGTCAGCGGCGTGTCGATGATCCAGCCGCGGATCTCCTTGCCGGCCACGGCCAATGCGCGCACGTCGTCGGCATCGAGCGTCGCGAGGCGGGCCGCGATGCGTTCCTTCAGACCGCTCTGCGCGAGGAACTCGCGGTACGCCGACGCGGTCGTCGCGAACCCGTCGGGCACCCGCACGCCGGCCGACGCGAGCTGGCTGATCATCTCTCCGAGCGAGGAATTCTTGCCGCCGACGGAATCGACGTCGTGCGACCGCAGCTGCGTGAAATCGATCACTCTCGGGGACTGGGACATGGAAGCTGCACTTTCGTGGTGGTAGATTGCGGCACTGCAGAGGGGGTGGATCCGCCGCGCGGCGATTCTAACCCCCGGTCATGACACGAGGATCGAAGCAATCCCCGTGCCGAAGCGCTTCGGACAGCCAAATCCTCGTGCCCTCCACCCGTCCTCCGTCGAACGGCACGAAGCCCGCCATCCGCACCGTCTTCTTCGTGTCGGACGGGACCGGCATCACGGCCGAGACCTTCGGGCACAGCCTGCTCGCGCAGTTCGAAGGCGTGCCGTTCAAGCAGATCCGCCTGCCGTTCATCGACACGATGGACAAGGCCGCCGACGTCATCGAGAAGATCAACCACACGTCGCGCGCGGATCAGCTGCGGCCGATCGTGTTCTCGACGCTGGTCGACACCGAGATCAACTACGCGGTGCGATGCGCGCACGGCCTGTTCCTCGACATGATCCAGACCTTCGTCGAGCCGCTCGAGAAGGAACTCGGCGTCAAGTCGACGCATTCGATGGGCCGGTCGCACACGATCGCCGACTCCAAGGAATACAACCAGCGGATCGAGGCGATCAACTTCTCGCTCGCGCACGACGACGGTCAGACGCACGGCGGGCTCGCGGATGCCGATGTGATCCTCGTCGGCGTGTCGCGCAGCGGCAAGACGCCGACCAGCCTCTACCTCGCGATGCAGTACGGCATCAAGGCCGCGAACTACCCGCTGATCCCCGAGGACTTCGAACGGCGGACGCTGCCGTCGGCGCTGCCGAAGTTCCGCGCGAAGCTGTTCGGCCTGTCCATCGCGCCGGAGCGGCTGGCCGAGGTCCGGCACGAGCGGCGGCCGAACAGTCGTTATTCGTCGCTCGACACCTGTCGCGAGGAGGTCGCACAGGCCGAGGCGATGATGCGTCGCGAAGGGATCCGCTGGCTGTCGTCGACGACCAAGTCGATCGAGGAGATCGCGGCGACGATCCTCCAGGAAATCCGGCTCGAGCGCCGCTCGTTCTGATCGGCCGATGCCGGCGTTTGCCGGTCGCCGGCGATGATTGGCGCGACGCGCGATGCGCATGTCGAGCGATCGACGATCGTTGTCTATAATCGGCCGTGGAGGCGCCGGTGTTCGCACAACTGATCAATCGCATCAATCGCAGCGGACCGTCGGAAGGCCAACCGACGAACGAGGCGTCGGCGATCGAGGCGTTTCCCGACGGTCTCGACGACATCACGCCGCAGCAGCGCGACCTGATCCATCTGGCGATCGACTGGGTCGACGCGCCCCTCGCCTTCTTCGATCGAAGCCTCGTCGTGCAGTTCGCGAACGCGGCCTATTGCACGCTCGCCGGGCGTTCGCGCGACGACCTGATCGGGCAGGCGATCGACGGATCGCTCGCCGGGCTGGTCGGCGGTAGCGCCGAGCCGTATGCGCGCCGCGCGCTCGCCGGCGAAAGCGTCGACATCGACATCGCGCATCGCCAGGACGGCGTCCTCGATCGCATCAGCCGCATGCAGTACCGACCGCAGCGCGATGCCGACGGCGACGTCATCGGCGCCGTCTGCGTGCTGCATCGGCTGGGTCGACGACAGGCCGACCAGGGCGTGAAACCGGCGGGCTCCGACGAGGCGTCCGACGGCGGCGACGGCGTGCTCGACGGGGCGTTGCTGCCGCTCGACGGCGGCACCGTCAATGCGCCACTGCGTGCCGCGCTTCGTCTCGCGCAGGACGACGTCGTCGAGCGCGAGCGCAAGCAGCGCGAGCTGATCGAGAGCCTGCCGCTGCCGCTCGTCTTCATCGGCAACGACGGTCGCTGCAAGTGGGGCAACGCCGCGTTCAGCGACGCGTTCGCGATCCCCGAACAGGACGTCGCGGGCGTCGCGGCACGCAAGCTCGCCGGGCTTCCGGCGGCGACGACCCGTGAAGGACTGGCGACGGCCAACACCGGCCGTCCGCACAGCGTCGAGGCCGAGCTGTCGCTCGGGCGCGGCGACCCGCGCTGGTATCGCATCGACTTCGTTCCCGGCTTCGACCGTGACGACGTGCAGAACGGCGTCTACATGCTGCTGTCCGACGTCACGGAGTCGCGTCTGGCCGTGGCGCGTGTGCATGAGGTCGAAGCGCGCACGGCCGAGGAAGAGCTTCGAGCCGAACGCGCCGTGCGGGAGCGCGACGAGCGCATCCGCTTCCTCACCGACAACCTGCCGGCGCACATCGTCTATCTCGGCGCCGACCTGCGCGTCCAGTACGGCAACTCGCGCTTCCTCGCCGACCATCGCATGACGCGCCTCGACGAGGCCCTCGGCAAGTCGCCGGAGGAGCTGATCGACCCGGAAGCGGCCGCGAAGGTGCGGGAGATGTCGGCGGCCGCGATGCACGGCGAGCGCGTCAGCTACGAATGGCCGATGACGCCGGATCCGGCCGACCAGCGCTGGGTCTCGGTGTCAATCTCGGGCGACTTCGGCGAGGACGGCAAGCCCCGCGGCGTCTACATCATCGCCTATGACATCAGCGACTCGAAGCGCAGCGAGAGCAACCGCATTCGTCAGCAGCAGCTGATCGAGGCCTTCATCGAGAACTTCCCGCAGCCGCTCGCCTACCTCGACCCGCACGGCGTGCATCGCCACACGAACCGGGCATACGAGGAGTTCATCGACCGCTCGAAGACGGCCACCGTCGGCCTCACCGGCGCGGCGGTCTTCGGACGCGACGTCGCCCGTGACTTCGACCGACCGTTCCAGCAGGCGCTCGTCGGACAGCGTGCTCACGCGGAGCACGCCGTCTCGCTCGCCGGCAAACCGAAGCGGTTCGTTTCGTCCGACTGGCTGCCGGATGTCGACGAGGCAGGCGCCGTGCGCGGCGTCTACCTGATCGTGCAGGACATCAACGAGGCGAAGCTGGCCCGACTGGCCTATGAGGAATCGCTGCGCGAGATGCAGCGGGCGATGGACAGCGTCGCGCTGCCGATCAGCTTCGTCGATCGCGACGAGCGACTGCGTTTCGTCAACCGCGCGACGACGACCTGGCATGGCCGCACGACCGAAGAGCTGATCGGCATGCGGCTCGCGGACCTGATGTCCGGCGACGACTACCGGTTCGCGAAACCCTACGTCGACGCCGCGCTCGCCGGCGAATCGGTCCAGTACGAGCGCGAGATGCGCTATCACGACGGCGCGCGGCGCTGGGTCCTGATCCGCTACGTCGCGACCCGCGACGAGGAGGGCCAGGTCACCGGTTTCTACACGACCGCGACCGACATCCAGGCGCGCAAGAAGCACGAGATCGCGTTGCAGCAGGCGAACGGTCTTCTCACCGCGCACTTCGAGAACACGCCGCTCGCCTCGTTCACGCTCGACGACGCGCGGCGCGTGACGCGCTGGTCGTCGCAGGCGGAGATGCTGTTCGGCTGGCAGCGCGACGAGGCGATCGAACGATCGTTCGACGAGCTCGACCTCGTCGACACCGAGCACGCGCCCGACTTCCTGCCGAACGACGACGATCCCGACACGACGTTCGGCAACACCCGGCTGCACGTCGTCGAGACGAAGCGTCGCGACGGCAGCACCGTCACGTGCGAATGGCATATCGCGGCGCTACGCGGCGCGTCCGGCCGCATCGCGTCGACGCTCGCGCTGATCCAGGACGTGTCGCAACGCGTCGAGGCCGAGCGTCGGCTGACCGAGATCGCGCATCGCGACACGCTGACGCGTCTGTTGAACCGCAACGCGCTCGAGCCGACGCTGCGCGCGTTCATCGAGCGCGCGCGGCAGAGCGGCACCGGCGTCGCGGTCATGTTCCTCGACCTCGACCACTTCAAGAACATCAACGACACGCTCGGCCATCGCGTCGGCGACCTGATGCTGATCGAGGTCGCGGCGATCCTGCGGCACAGCGTCCGCGCCGAGGATCAGGTCGCGCGCATCGGCGGCGACGAGTTCATGGTCGTCATCGAGCACAAGTCGCCGAAGGCGATCGCGCACGAGACCGCGCAGCGCATCCTCGCGGCGCTGAGCACGCCGATCCGCGTGGACAACCAGCGGCTGTCGGTCACGTCGTCGATCGGCATCGCGATCTGCCCGGACCACGGCCGTGCGCCGGAGGCGCTGATCCGCAGCGCCGACCTCGCGATGTATCGCGCGAAGGAGAACGGCAAGAACCGCTTCGAGTTCTTCTCGGCGATGCTCGCGCAGCGCAGCGAGCGCCGCGCCGCCGTCAAGGGCGCGTTGAAGCTCGCGCTGCAGAAGGAGGCGCTGCGCCTCTACTTCCAGCCGCGCGTGCGCATCTCCGACGGGCGGATCGTCGGCGCCGAGGCGCTGCTGCGATGGACCGACCCGCGGCTCGGCGTCGTGTCGCCGAAGGAATTCATCGTGATCGCCGAGGAGTCGGGGCTGATCCACGAGCTCGGGCTGTACGTCTTCCGCAAGGCGTGCCGGCAGCTCCGTGACTGGCAGGATCGCGGGGTCACGCTCGGTGTGCTGTCGATCAACTTCTCGGCGCATCAGCTGCTGGTCTCGAGCTTCATCGACGAGGTCGCCCGCGTCATCGAGGAGACCGGCGTCGACGCGCGCTTCATCGAGGTCGAGATCACCGAGACCAGCATGCTGTTCGACCTCGGCGTCACGAAGAGCGTCATCGCCGACCTCAAGCAGCGCGGCATGCGGATCGCGATCGACGATTTCGGCACCGGCTTCTCGAGCCTGTCGCACCTGCAGCAGCTCGACGTCGACACGCTGAAGATCGACCAGAGCTTCATCCGCGACATGCTGCACGACGCGGGCGACGCGGCGATCACGACGTCGGTCATCAGCCTCGCGAAGGGGCTCGGCCTGTCGACGACCGCCGAGGGCGTCGAGCAGGAGCGACAGCTCGAGGTGCTGCGCGCGGCCGGCTGCGACTACTACCAGGGCTTCCTGTTCTCGCCGGCCATCGTCGTCGAGGACATCGAGGAGCTGCTGGTGTCGCAGGTCAGTACGCTGGTGGGTACAGGCCAGTTCGAGGCCGAGCTCGATCAGCGGCCCGACGATCAGGCCGTGCCCGCCGTCGTCGCGGACTGACGCGGGCCCGCGCCGGCACGCTGGCGCACCTGTTCGAACAGGCAGACCGCGGCCGAGGCCGCGACGTTCAGCGACTCGACCGGGCCCGGCTGCGGGATGCGCACCGTCGACGCCTCGTCGGCCAGCGCCGGATCGACACCCTGCCCTTCGTGCCCGAACAGCCAGACCACGTCCGCCGTCAGGTCGACGTCGAACAGCGAGCGCGTCGCATGCGGACTGGTCGCGATCCACGGCAGCGTCGTTCGTTCGTGCAGCGACGCGAGGTCGGCTTCGTCGAACAGACGCAGACGGAAATGCGCGCCGGCCGCGGCGCGGACGACCTTCGGCGACCATGCACCCGCGCAGCCGAGCGACAGCCAGACGTCGCCGATGCCGGCCGCCGCCGCGCTGCGAAGGATCGAGCCGACGTTGCCCGGATCCTGCACGCGATCGAGCAGCACCGCGCCGCGCTCGATGCGATCCGGCGGGACCGGCTGCGGACGCCGGACCGTCATCAGGATGGCGACGCCCTGCGCGAGGCCGCTCGCGGCGGCGAACAGCGCGTCGTCGAGCACGTAGCGGTCCGCCGGGCCCGCCCGGTCGAGCAGGTCGACGACCTGCGCATCGAGCAGCGCGGCGTCGCCGACGACCACCTCGATCGGCGACGTGCCGCTGGCGAGCAGCGCGTCGCACAGGTGGACGCCTTCGACCACGATGACACCCGCGTCGCGCCGTGCGGTCGCGTCGTTGCCGAGCGCGCGCAAGCGCTTGAAGAACGGATTCGCGCGCGACTCGATGCGCTTCATCGGCGACGCTTCGGCGTGACCTTCAACGCTCGGGTTCCTCGACCCACGCGGCCAGAACCTCCGAGCTCAGCGACGTGCCGGCCGTGCGCGCCTCGATCACCGCGCGGACCGGCGCGAAGCTGCGACGATGGATCGCCGACGCGCCGTGCTCGACCAGCGACGCGAGGTGCTGCCGCGTCGCATAGCCCACGTGGCGGTCGAAGCCGTACTGCGGATGTTCGTCGTGCAGCCGCTTCATCAGCGCGTCGCGCGATGTCTTCGCGAGGATCGACGCGGCCGAGATCGCGGCCACCTTCGCGTCGCCCTTGACGATGGCCTCGCAGGTACACGACAGCTTCGGCAACTGGTTGCCGTCGACGAGCGCATGGCCGGGCGAGACCGACAGGCCCTCGACCGCGCGCCGCATCGCGAGCAGCCTCGCCTGCAGGATGTTGATCTCGTCGATCTCGTCGACCGACGCAAAGGCCACCGACCACGACAGCGCACGCTCGCGGATACGGTCCGCGAGCCGCTCGCGCGTGTGCGGCGGCAGCACCTTCGAGTCGCGCAGCCCGCGGATCGGCCGCTCCGGGTCGAGGATCACCGCGGCCGCGTAGACGGGGCCCGCGAGCGGCCCGCAGCCCGCCTCGTCGACGCCGCAGACGTTGACCGCCGACGTGAAGAAGCGCAGCGACAGCGTGCGGTTTCGTTTCATCTTCATGCCATCGTCTTTGCGGTTGCCAGCAACTCGCAGATCACATCGGCCGCGCGACGACCGGTGTCCTGTCGCAGCGTGTGATGCAGCTCGGTGAAGCGCGTCTCGAGCTCGCGCCGGTTCGCATCGTCGGTGAGCTGCCGGTCGAGCGCGTCCGCGAGCGCGGCGGGTGTCGCGGCGTCCTGCAGGAATTCGGGCACGACGAAGCGGCCCGCGAGGATGTTCGGCAGCCCGACCCACGGGATGGTGCCGCGACGGCGCATCAGCAGGCCGGTGAGCGCGGCGACCCGGTACGCGATCACCATCGGCCGCTTGAACAGCGCCGCCTCGAGGGTCGCGGTCCCGCTCGCGACGAGCACCGCGTCGGCCGCGGCGAGCGCATCGTGCGAGCGGCCATCGACGATCGTCATCGGCAGGTTCGAACGCGTCGATGCGATCGACTCGAACCGTGCGCGTGTCGCGGTGTTCGCGAGCGGCACGACGAAGCGCACGTCCGGATGACGCGCATGCACCATCGCTGCGGTGTCGACGAACGTCGCAGCGAGATGCTCGACCTCCGGCAGTCGGCTGCCCGGCAGGATCGCGATCACGCGACCATCGACCGGCAGTCCGAGCGACGCACGCGCCGCGCCGCGGTCGGCGACGAGCGGAATCAGGTCGGCGAGCGGATGGCCCACGTAGGTCGCCGCGACGCCAGCCTTGCGATAGATCTCGGTCTCGAACGGGAACAGCACCAGCATGTGATCGACGGCCCGCTCGATCTTGTGGATGCGCTCGCCGCGCCACGCCCAGATCGACGGCCCGATGAAGTGCACGACCGGGCGCCGCCGCCCACGCCATGCGTCGCGCAGCGCGAGCTCGAGTCCGAAGTTGAAGTCGGGCGCGTCGATGCCGACGAACGCGGCGGGCGGCTCCGCGAGCAGCCGGCGGCGCAGCGCGTTGCGGATGCCGACGATGTCGAACAGGTGCTTCAGCACTTCCACGTATCCCATCACGGACAGCCGCTCGATCGGCCAGTCGGCACGAAAGCCTTCGGCGACCATGCGAGGGCCGCCGATGCCGTAGGCCGCGAGGTCCGGCAGCCGCTCGCGCAGCGGGCCGAGCACGCGGCTCGCCAGCAGGTCGCCCGATGCCTCGCCCGCCACCATCGCGATCGGCGTGCTCATCGCATCGGCGTCTAGCGCAGGATTCCGCGCGACGCCGATCCGAGGAAATCGTCGAGCAGCGCGAGCGGCTCGGCGGCGGACGGCGTCTCGTCGATCTGCTTCGCGATCGCGTCGCGCGCCTCGGCCAGCGACAGTCCCGACCGATACAGCGTCTTGTGCGCCTGCCGCAGCGCGCTCACGACCTCCGGCGCGAAGCCGCGTCGCTTGAGCCCTTCGACGTTGATGCCGTGCGGTCCGGCCGGCTCCCCGCCGATCATCGCGAACGGCGGCACGTCGCGCAGCACCAGCACGTCGGCACCGACCATCGCATGCGCGCCGACGCGCACGAACTGATAGACGCCGACGTCGCCCCCGAGCACGACCCAGTCGCCGATCTCGACGTGGCCCGCGAGCTGCGCCTTGTTCGCGAACACCGTGTGGCTGCCGACGATGCAGTCGTGCGCGACGTGCGCGTACGCCATGATCCAGTTGTCGTCGCCGACCTTCGTCACGCCGCCGCCCTGCACGGTGCCGGTGTTGAACGTGCAGTACTCGCGGATCAGGTTGCCGTCGCCGATCACGAGCTCGGTGGGCTCGCCGTCGTACTTCTTGTCCTGCGGGTCGCCGCCGATGGAGTTGAACGGCGCGATGCGGTTGCGCGCGCCGATCGTCGTGCGTCCTTCGATGACGACGTGCGAAGCGATCGTGGTGCCGGCGCCGATCCGGACGTCCGGTCCGATCACGCTGTACGGTCCGACCTCGACGTCGTCGGCGAGCTCGGCCCGCGGGTCGATCAGCGCGGTCGGATGGATGCGGACCTGCAGGCCGGCCATTCGAGACCCGTCACTTGCCCAGGACGTTGACGCGATAGCTCGTCATCAGCTCGGCCTCGGCGCACAACACGCCGTCGACCGACGCCGTCGCGGCGTACTTCCACATGCCGCGCATCGAGCGCGTCAGCTCGACGTCGAGGATCATCTGGTCGCCCGGCATCACCGGCTTCTTGAAGCGCGCGTTGTCGATGCCGACGAAGTAGTAGACCGACTGCGGATCGGGCTTCGCGTTCATCGTGACGAACGTCAGGATCGCCGCGGTCTGCGCCATCGACTCGATCACGAGCACGCCGGGCATCACCGGGCTGCACCGGATAGTGGCCCGGGAAGAACGGCTCGTTGATCGTGACGTTCTTCAGCCCCTTGATGCGCTTGCCCGACTCCAGCTCGAGCACGCGATCGATCAACAGCATCGGATAGCGGTGCGGCAGGTGCTCGAGGATCTGATGGATGTCGAGGGACGTCATGCTGGCCTTTCGGGCGCGGAGGGAGTGTCGGTGTCGCGAACGGATTCGAGACGGCGCACGCGTTCGCGCAGCCCGTCGAGACGCCGCAGCACCGCCGCGTTCTTCTCGAAGCCGGCGTGCTCCGCCATCGGATAGTAGCCAGTGTATCGGCCGGCCTTCGCGATCGAACGGCTCACGAACGTCTGCGTCGACACGACGACGTCGTCGGCGATCGTGACGTGTCCCATGATGCGGGCCGCGCCGCCGATCAGGCAGCGCTTGCCGATGATCGCGCTGCCGGCGACGCCGACGAACGCGGCCATGATGGTGTCGTCGCCGATCTGCACGTTGTGCGCGATCTGGATCTGGTTGTCGAGCTTGACGCCGTTGCCGATGATCGTGTCGTCGAGCGCGCCGCGGTCGATCGTCGTGTTCGCGCCGACCTCGACGTCGTCGCCGATCACGACGCCGCCGGTCTGCGGGATCTTCACCCAGTGCGACGCGTCCTTCGCGAAGCCGAAGCCGTCGGCGCCGATCACCGCGCCCGCATGGACGATGCAGCGCGCGCCGATCGTGCAGCCGGCATAGACGACGACACCGGCATGGATCGTCGAGTCGACGGCGATGCTGGTGCCGGCGCCGACCGTCGTGCCCGCACCGATCCGCACGTTCGCCGCGATCGTGACGTCGCGGTCGATGACGGCGTACGGATCGATCGTGGCGGACGCATCGACGCGCGCGGACGGCGACACGACGGCGCTCGCCGCGATGCCGGGCACCGCCGGCGCGCGCGTCGCGGCCTCGAACATCTGGGCGACGCGGGCGAACTGCAGGTAAGGGTCGGGACAGACCCAGAGACGCTCCGACTGGTCGGTCATCGCCGCCGCATCGTCGGGGCTCGCGAGAACCGCGCTCGCCCGCGAGGATG
The DNA here is from genome assembly GCA_963795885.1 of uncultured beta proteobacterium. Lineage (GTDB taxonomy): Bacteria > Pseudomonadota > Gammaproteobacteria > Burkholderiales > Burkholderiaceae_D > CAHJXF01. The sequence goes on from CAWCJI010000001.1 coordinate 189,893, forward strand.
GCACCTCCGCGCGGTAGCGCGACGCGGTCACGAACGCGAGGTGCGCGGGCGTCGCCGACCGCAGCGTCGCGAAGCCGGTGACGCGACGGTCGAGATCGCCGCCGCAGCGGCCGCCGAAGCGTTCGACCAGCTCGTGCAGCGCGAACTCGGGTCGCGGCACTGCGGTCGACGGCGCGGCGGAAGACATGGCCGTCGGCGCCGTCGCCGTCATGCGCGGCGTCGGGCCGGTCGCGACGTCCTCAGCGGTCCTGCCATCGACGGTCTACTTCGTCGGCGCGGCGGTCGGCGCCGGCGAGGCGTTGAGCTGCCTCAACACCTTCTCGGTCATGTCGATGCGCGGGTTCACGTACACGGCGTCCTGGAAGACGATGTCGTACTTCTCGCTCTCGGCGATCTGCCGGATCACGCGGTTCGCCCGGTCGACGACCGCGGCCAGCTCCTCGTTCTTCCGCTGGTTGATGTCCTCGTTGAACTCGCGCTGGCGCCGCTGGAAGTCCTTGTCCATGTCGGCGAGCTCGCGCTGCCGGCGGGAACGGTCGCTGTCCGACAGCACCGGCGAGTCCTTGTCGAACTTGTCGGCCGCGGCCTTCAGGCGCGCGCCGGTGTCCTGGAGGTCCTTCTGGCGCTTCGAGAACTCCGACTCGAGCTTCGTCTGCGCCGCCTTCGCGGGCGTCGAATCGCGCAGGATGCGATCCAGGCTGACGAAGCCGATCTTGGACGTCTCCTGTGCGGCCGCCGTCGTGACGCCGACCGCCATCAGGGCGACGAACGCGGTGGTCGTCAAACAGCGTCGAATCAATTGCATTTCCATACCTCGAACCTCGAACAAGAATGAATGTTGCCACGGCGACCGATCGGCGCGCGAATCGCGGACGACGAGGTCGGGACGGACACTAGAACCCGTTGCCGATCGTGAATTGCAGCCGCTGCAGGTGATCGCCCGGCTTCGTGTGCAGCGGCACCGCATAGCTCACGCGCAGCGCGCCGAGCGGCGACAACCAGTTGAGACCGAAGCCGACCGAGTACTTGATGCCGGACCCGAGCGTCTGCGTCACCGTCGCCGGCACCGTCGTCGTGAGGCCGGTGTTCGGGTCCGTGGTCGACGCGCTGCTGATCGTGTTGATGGTCTTGGCGCCGGCCTGGATCTTCTGTCCCTCGGCGAAGACGCCGCCGGTGTCGCCGAAGATGAAGCCCCGGAACGAGCGGTCCTTGCCGGTCCCCGGCAACGGGAATAGCAGTTCGGCGTTGAGATTGACCCGCTTCGCGCCGCCGATCGGGTTGCCGGTCGAATCGACCGGGCCGAGCGTGCTCGTGTCGAAGCCGCGCACCGAGCCGATGCCCCCGGCATAGAAGTTCTTGAAGATCGGCAGCCTGCGGCCGTCGAACCCGCGCCCGTAGTCGAACTCCCCGTTCAGCGACAGCGTGTAGTTCTGGTTGATCGGATAGTAGTAGGTCTGCTGGTAGCTCGCGCGGTAGTAGCGCAGCGCGCCGAGCGGCAGGGTCGCCTCGATGTTGACGCGCTGGTACCGTCCGCGCGTCGGCGTCAGCGCGCTGTCGCGGCTGTCGCGCTGCCAGCCGATGGTGCCGATGACCGAGTTGCTCTGCCCGCTCGTGTTGCAGGTCGTCGGGTCGGCAGCGCAGCCTTCGACGTTGTTGGTCAGCTGCTGCACGTAGTCGATGTACGACTGCGGGCTGTCGGCATACGTGTCGAGACGCGAGTGTTCGTAGCGCAGCCCGAAGAACACGGTGTCGTACTCGGTGAACGGCACGCCGAACGACAGCCCGGCGCCGGCCGTCTTCAACGAGAAGTCGCCGAGGTCGGTGTTCGACGGGTCGGTCGTCCGATAGAACAGGTCCACGGTCCGTGACACGCCGTTGTCGGTGAAGTACGGATCGGTCGCCGACAGCACCGCGGTCCGGTTCAGCGAGCTCGTGTTGACGTCGAGGCCGACGTTCTGGCCGCTGCCGAACAGGTTGCCCTGCTGGATCGACGTCGTCAGGATGACCTTGTCGAGCGCCGAGTAGCCGGCGCCGATGTTGAACGTGCCGGTCGGCTTCTCGGTCACGGCGACGTTGACGTCGACCTGGTCCGTCGTGCTCGACACCTGCGGCGTCTCGACGTTGACTTCCTTGAAGTACGCGAGACGCTCGAGCCGTTCCTTCGACAGCTTGATCGCGTCGACGTCGTACCAGCCGCCTTCGGCCTGCCGCATCTCGCGACGGACCACCTCGTCGCGCGTCTTGGTGTTGCCCGTGACGTTGATGCGACGCACGTACACGCGGCGGCCGGGGTCGACGAAGATCGTGAACGCGACCTCGTGCGCGCTGCGGTTGAGCTCGGGCTGCGCATTCGCGTTCGCGAACGCATAGCCGAGCGCGCCGAGACGGTCCTGGATCGCCTTCGTCGAGTTCGTCAGCTTCTCGCCCGAGTACGTCTCGCCCGCCTTGAGCTGGACCAGCCGGCGCAACTCTTCCTCGGTGACGAGCGCCTCGCCGGCGATCTTGATGTCGGAGACCTTGTACTTCTCGCCTTCCGAGATGTTGATCGTGACGAAGATGTCCTTCTTGTCCGGCGTGATCGAGACCTGCGTCGACTCGACGTTGAACTCGAGGTAGCCGCGGTTCAGGTAGAAGTTGCGGATCGACTCGAGGTCGGTGTTGAGCTTCTGCTTCGAGTACTGATCGTTCTTGGAGTACCACGTGAACCAGCCCGGCGTCGTCAGCACGATCTCGTCGAGCAGTTCCTTCTCGGGATAGGTCTTGTTGCCGACGATGTGGATCTGCTTGATCGTCGCGACGTCGCCCTCGTTGACGTTGAACGTCACGTTGACGCGATTGCGTTCGAGCGGCGTGACCGTCGTCGTCAGATCGGCGCCGTACTTGCCGCGCATCAGGTACTGACGCTTGAGCTCCTGCTCCGCGCGGTCGAGCGCCGAGCGATCGAAGATGGCCGTCTCGTAAAGGCCGATGTCGCGCAGCGCCTTCTTCAGCGTGTCCTTGTCGAACTCCTTCATCCCGGTGAAGTCGATCGCCGCGATCGCGGGCCGCTCGTCGACGATGACGACCAGCACGTCGCCGTCCTGGTCGATGCGCACGTCCTTGAAGAAGCCGGTCGCATACAGCGCCTTCAGCGCGGCGGTCGCCTTCTCGTCGGTGAAGGTCTCGCCGACCTTGACCGGCAGGTAACTGAACACGGTGCCGGCGTCGGTCCGCTGGATGCCCTCGACGCGGATGTCGCGCACGACGAACGGCGTGAACGCCTGCGCGCCGGCCGACGCGAGCGCACCTGCGACGGCGGTCGCGACGAGCAGCGGACGAAGCAGCGACGAACGAGTCGACGAACGAAGCGTCGCGAGGCGCGGGGTGGACAGGATGGCGGACGACAGGAAGACGGACGCTGGGATCAGGCGGCGGCGTGCTGCGAACGGCGCCGCCCTGCGCGACAAGCGAGGAATCGTCATCAGGAGATGCGTCGGGTCAACCGCCGGGTTCCGGAATCGTCAGGGAGGGGAGAGATCGGCGCCGCGAGGAACCGGGCCGGGTCGGAATCAGGACAGCAAGCGCATGAAGTCGTTGAACAGGGCCACGACCATCAGGCCTGCGAGGACGAACATGCCCGCGCGCTGACTCCACTCGAGAAACCGTTCGGATGGCGGACGCCCCCTCACAATTTCGGCCGAATAATACAGCAAGTGGCCCCCATCGAGCATCGGGATCGGTAACAGGTTCATCACCCCGAGACTGATGCTGATGAACGCGACGAAGCTGATGAACGCGATCGGTCCGAGGCGCGCCGACTGCCCCGCGTAGTCGGCGATCGTGACCGGTCCGCTGATGTTCTTCAGCGACACTTCGCCGGACAGCATCTTGCCGATCATCCGCAGCGAGAACGTGCACAGGTCCCACGTCTGCTCGGCACCGTGAGCGACCGCCGCGAGCGGTCCATAACGAACCAGCACGGTCTGGATCTGCGCGCGCAACTGCACGCCGATGCGGCCGACCGGCGCCTCGCCCGGCGCGCCCTTCGTCGCAGCCGGCGTCACCGACGTGGACAGCGTCGCGCCGTTGCGTTCGATGGTCAACGCGAGCGGCCGGTCGGGCGATGCCGCGATCGTGTGCTGCAGCGTGTCGACGTCGGCGACGGGCCGTCCGTCGACGGTGACGATGCGATCGCCCGGCTTCAGCCCCGCGGCGGCCGCCGGTCCCTGCGGATCGGCGATGTCGCGGATCGTCGGCCGCGGCCTCAGCATCGCGAGGCCGAGCTTCTGCATGAAGTCGCCCTCGAAGTCCTTCGTCTCGAAGCGGCCGAGATCGAGCGTGACGGTGCGATCGACACTGGCTGCAGCGTCCGTCGTTCCGTCCGCCGAAGGAACGCCGCGCAGTCCGACCGTGACGACGCCGTGATCGACGCCGCTCTTCAACAGTCGCCAGCGCAGGTCGACCATCGAGCGCAGCGGCTTGCCGTCGAGCGAGACGACCTCGAACGGCGTCGCGATGCCGCTCTCGGCGACGACGCTGCCGGCCGCCGGCGCCGCGAACAACGCGCGCGGCTCTTCGACCCCGACCATGTTGACGCCGGCGTAGAGAAGGATCGCGAGCAGCAGGTTGGCGAGCGGACCCGCGACGACGATCGCGATGCGCTTCGCGACGTGCTGACGATTGAACGCGCGCGGCAGGTCGGCGGCATCGATCGTCGCGCCGTCGCGCAGCTCGCGTTCGTCGAGCATCGCGACGTAGCCGCCGAACGGGATCAGCGACACGACCCATTCCGTTCGATCGCGTCCGCGGACCCATCGGACGAGCGGCCGGCCGAAGCCGACCGAGAAGCGCAGCACCTTGACGCCGGCGAGTCGCGCGACCGTGTAGTGGCCGAGTTCGTGGAAGACGATCAGCGGTCCGAGCGCGAGGACGAAGGCCGCGAGGGTCCAGGCGATGTTCATCGAATGCTCCTGGTTCGAAGCCGCCCGTCAGGCGGCACGTGAAACGGTCGGATGCGAGGTCGGTCGACCGCCCGCGCCGCGCTCGCGGACGATGCCGGCCGCACGGCGCCGCGCGTCGGCATCGATCGCGAACACGTCGTCGAGGTTTGTCGGCGACGCCATGCGATCGCCATCGAGCGCCCGACCGACGACGTCCGCGATGTCGCCGAAGCGGATCTGCCCGTCGAGGAACGCGGCCACCGCGACCTCGTTGGCGGCGTTGAGCGTCGCGGGCGCGCTGCCGCCGGCGCGAAGCGCATGGTATGCGAGTCCGAGGCACGGAAAGCGGTCGTGGTCGGGACGCTCGAAGTCGAGCCGTCCGATGGCCGCGAGGTCGAGCGCACGAACACCCGATGCGACGCGTTCCGGATAAGCGAGCGCATGCGCGATCGGCGTGCGCATGTCCGGATTGCCGAGCTGCGCGAGCACCGATCCGTCGACGTACTCGACCATCGAATGGATCACGCTTTGCGGATGGATCACGACGTCGATGCGATCGGGCTCGATGCCGAACAGCCAGCGTGCCTCGATCACCTCGAGACCCTTGTTCATCATCGTCGCGGAGTCGACCGAGATCTTCCGGCCCATCGACCAGTTCGGATGCGCACAGGCCTGGTCCGGCGTGACGTCGGCCATCCGCTCGAGCGGCATCGTTCGAAACGGACCGCCCGACGCGGTCAGCAGGATCCTCGCGATGCCGCGGCCGCCGGCCGACCCGTTCGGCAGGCACTGGAAGACCGCGTTGTGCTCGCTGTCGATCGGCAGCAGCGTCGCGCCGCCTCGTTCGACGGCCTCGATGAACAGCGCGCCCGCCATCACGAGCGCTTCCTTGTTCGCGAGCAGCACGCGGCGGCCGGCATGCGCCGCGGCCATCGCGGCAGGCAAGCCGGCGGCCCCGACGATCGCGGCCATCACCACGTCGGCCTCGCGCGCGACGTCGCAGAGCGCCTCGGGGCCGTGATCGATCTGCATCGCCTGCGCCGTCGCACCCAGCAGCGCGCGCAGCTGCGTCGCGTTGCTCGCGGTCGCGACGACCGCGCGGGCCGGCCGCATCCGTTCGCACGCAACCGCGAGTTCCGCGATCCGCGTGTGCCCGGTCAGCGCATGGACGCGCCAGCGATCGGGATGGCGCGCGACGACGTCGAGCGTGCTCGCGCCGATCGAACCGGTCGCGCCGAGGATGGTGATCGACCGCGTGCTGGTGGATTCGGTCATCGTGTGAGAGCTTCGCCGGTCGCCACGATCATGCGGCACGTTGCAGCAGCAGCGCCATCGGGACGATCGGCAACAGCGCGTCGACGCGATCGAAGACGCCGCCGTGGCCCGGCAGAAGGTTGCTGCTGTCCTTCACGCCGCGTTGCCGCTTCAACTGCGACTCGAAGAGGTCGCCGACGATGCTGAACGCGGCGAGCACCAGCGCTACCGCGAGCGCGGCCCCGAGCGACCAGCGTCGGCCGATCGTCGCGAAGAAGCTGTCGGACAGCATCGGGACTTCGCAGCAAACCAACGCGACGAGCATCGCCGCGACCGCGCCGCCGACCGCGCCGGCCCAGGTCTTTCCGGGACTGATCGACGGCGCGAGCTTGCGCTTGCCCCAGGCCCGTCCGGCGAAGTACGCGGCGACATCGGCGGCCCAGACGGCAGCCAGGATCGAGCACGAGGTCGACGAGCCCGGCGCGATAGGCCGCGACGAGCGCGAACCAGCAGGCGGACGGAACCAGCAGCGCGAGCAGCGCATACGCGAGACGCCAGCGATCCGACGGGGGGAAGCGACCGCGCGCGAACAACCCGGCCGCGAGCGCGATCCAGACCACCGCCGCGGCCGCCCATCCCGCGACCGCGACCGGCTCGCCGAACCGCGATCCGTCGACGACCCACAGCACGAACGCCATGACCGCGGCGGCGACGACGGCGGTCGTGCGCGACAGCGACAGCAGCAGCAGCCATTCGTAGATCACCAGGCAAGCCATCGCGAGCACGAAGACGGGAAAGCCGTAAGGCGCCGCCACCGTCAGCGTCAGCGCGAGGATCAGCACGAGTACCAGCGCCGTCGCGATGCGCTGCTTCAGCACGTGCGGCTCGATCGATCGACGGTCGTCGTGGACGGCCGCCGAAGCGACCCGCGTCGTTCGCTTCGCCCTCGGCGGCTCACGCGCTCACCTGCGCGCTCGTGCGGCCGAAACGGCGCTCGCGCATGCGGTACGAGTCGATCGCGCGGTCGAGCTCGCCGGCGTCGAAGTTCGGCCAGTAGACGTCGGTGAAGTAGAGCTCGGTATACGCGAGCTGCCACAGCAGGAAGTTGCTGATGCGCTGCTCGCCGCCGGTGCGGATGAACAGGTCCGGCTCCGGCGCGTCGTGCATCGCGAGATACGGCGCGAGCGCCTCCTCGTCGATCCGCGACGGATCGTCGGCGACTTCCGGATGCTCGGCCAGCAGCCGCCGCATCGCCGGCAGGATGTCGGCGCGTCCGCCGTAGTTGGCCGCGATCGTCAGCGTCAGCCGGTCGTTGTCGGCGGTGCGTTGCTGCGCGTTGACGATCAGCTCGCGCAAGCGCGGCTCGAAGCGATCGAGCTCGCCGATGACCCGCAAGCGGATGCCGTTCGCATGCAGGCGCGCCACCTGCCGCTCGAGCGCGCCGACGAACAGCCGCATCAGCAGCGACACCTCGTCGGCCGGCCGTCGCCAGTTCTCGGAGCTGAACGCGAACAGCGTGAGATGCGTGATGCCGCGGACGATGCACGCCTCGACGATCTCCTCGACACGGTCGACGCCCTTCGAATGGCCGGCCGCACGCGGCAGATGACGCTCGGTCGCCCAGCGCCCGTTGCCGTCCATGATGATCGCGACATGGCGCGGCACGTCGCGACGCGTCGGGGATGGTCTGCGTCGAGCTGACCGGTCGTTTCTGCGCCATCGTCGGTCAGCGGGGCGGGCGTCGCGGGCGGCGTCCGTCGATCGAGCCAGGGGCCGGTTCGTCGTTCATGTTCGCGGGGCGGTCGGAGCGGTCCTGTTCACGGAGGAACAGGCCCTTCAGACCGTCATGATCTCCGCTTCCTTCTGCGCCACCATCCGGTCGATCTCGGCGATGTTGCGATCGGTCAGCTTCTGCACCTCGTCCTGCGCGCGGCGCTCCTCGTCTTCCGAGATCGTCTTGGCCTTCAGCTCGTCCTTGAAGTGGTTGTTCGCGTCGCGCCTGAGGTTGCGGATCGCGATCTTCGCGTCCTCGCCCTCGCTCTTGACGACCTTCGTCAGCTCGCGCCGACGCTCCTCGGTCAGCGCCGGCATCGGCACGCGGATCATGTCGCCGCTGGTGGCCGGGTTCAGGCCGAGGTCCGACTCGCGGATCGCCTTCTCGACGACCTGGACCATCTTCTTCTCCCACGGCTGCACGCCGATGGTGCGGGCGTCGACGAGCGTGACGTTCGCGACCTGCGACAGCGCGGTCGGCGAGCCGTAATAGTCGACGTGGATGTGATCGAGCAGGCCGGTGTGCGCGCGTCCGGTGCGGACCTTGGCGAGGTCGGCCTGCAACGTCTCGAGCGACTTCTGCATCTTCTGCTCGGCGTTCTTCTTGATCTCAGCGATCGCCATGATGAAACGGTCTCCTGTCGCCGGCTCGACGGCCGGCGTTCCTGTGTGATGTGACGTTGCTAGACGTGAACCAGCGTCCCCTCGTCGCCGCCTTCGCAGACGCGCATCAGCGCACCCGACTTGACGATCGAGAAGACCTTGATCGGCAGCTTCTGGTCGCGACACAGCGCGAACGCGGTCGCGTCCATCACCTCGAGGTGGCGGCCGATCGCCTCGTCGAACGTGATCGTCTGGTAGCGGGTCGCGGTCGGGTCCTTCTTCGGGTCGGCGCTGTAGACGCCGTCGACCTTCGTCGCCTTCAGCACGATCTCGGCCCCGATCTCCGCGCCGCGCAACGCGGCCGCGGTGTCGGTCGTGAAGAACGGGTTGCCGGTGCCGGCCGCGAAGATCACGACGCGACCTTCCTCGAGATGCCGCATCGCCTTCGGCCGGATGTACGGCTCGACGACCTGGTCCATCCGCAGCGCCGACAGCACGCGCGCGTCGACGCCTGCGCGCACCAGCGCGTCCTGCAGCGCGAGCGCGTTCATCATCGTCGCGAGCATGCCCATGTAGTCGGCCGTCGCGCGGTCCATGCCGGACGCGCCGAGCGCCACGCCGCGGAAGATGTTGCCGCCGCCGATCACGATCGCGAGCTCGAGGCCCCCGTGAACCACTGCGGCGATCTCCGCGACCATCGCCTCGATCGTCGCGCGGCTGATGCCGAATGCGTCGTCGCCCATCAGGGCTTCGCCCGACAGCTTCAGCAACACCCGCTTGTAGGCCAAAGGCATCCCGCCCCTATCCCCTTTGCTCGCGACGGCGCCGCGATCACGACCTCGACGAGCCGGCAGCCGCAAACGCCGTCCGGTCCCGCCAAACCGCCGCATTATCGTCGATTTTTGCGGGCGCCCCGGCGGTTGCGCGACGGCTGCGGTCGCTACTTCTGCGCAGCGGCGACCTGCGCGGCGACCTCGGCCGCGAAGTCGTCGCTGCGCTTCTCGATGCCCTCGCCGACGACGTAGAGCGTGAAGCGCTGCACGGTCGCGCCCTTCGCCTTCAGCATCTTCTCGACGGTCTCGTCGGGATTCTTGACGAACGGCTGGCCGAGCAGCGCGACCTCGGCCAGGTACTTCGAGATCCGGCCGTCGACCATCTTCGCGACGATCTCCGGAGACTTGCCGGACTCGGCGGCCTGCGCGGCGAAGACCTTGCGCTCCGCCTCGATCTTGTCGGCCGGGACCTCGTCCTTCGAGACCGTCAGCGGCTTGCTCGCGGCGACGTGCATCGCGATGTCGCGACCCACCTGCTCGTCGGACGCGTCGTATTCGACCAGCACGCCGATGCGCGTGCCATGCAGATAGCTCGCGAGCTTGCGGCTCGTCTCGTAGCGCACGAAGCGGCGGATCGCGAGGTTCTCGCCGATCTTGCCGACCAGCGCGGCGCGGACCTCGTCGACGGTCTTGCCGTCGAGCGGCAGGAGCGACAACGCTTCCACGCTGTCGGGGTTCTGGCCGACGACCGCCTCCGCGACCCGCCCGGCGAACGCGAGGAAGTCGTCGTTCTTCGCGACGAAGTCGGTCTCACAGTTGATCTCGACGAGCGCGCCGACGTTGTCGAGGTCGCCCGACCGCACGTGCGCGACGACGATGCCTTCCGCCGTGACGCGGCCCGCCGCCTTGCTGGCCTTGCTGCCGAGCTTGACGCGCAGCAGCTCCTCGGCCTTCGCCAGGTCGCCGCCGGCCTCGGTCAGGGCCTTCTTGCACTCCATCATCGGCGCGTCGGTCTTCTCGCGCAGCGCCTTCACCATGCCCGCGGTGATTTCCGCCATGTCGTTCTCCTCACTGAAAGCGTTGGGGCCGCTCGCCGAGCGGCCGAAAGCATCGGGCCGCTTGGCGGCGGCAGGAAAGTGGTGCCGGCGCGGGCCCCAAAAAGGGGCGCCGTCGCGGACACCCCTCGTCGCCGCGCCGACTCGCGCTCAGGCCTCGGCGGCGACCTCGACGAACTCCTCGCCGTTCTCCGGCTGCTCGACGACGTCGTTCAACGCGTTGTTGCGGCCTTCGAGGATCGCGTCGGCAACGCCCCGCGCGTACAGGCGGATCGCCTTGCTGGAGTCGTCGTTGCCGGGGATCACGTACGCGATGCCGTCCGGCGAGTGGTTCGTGTCGACGATGCCGATCACCGGCACGTCGAGCTTGGCGGCCTCGGTCACGGCGCCCTTGTGGTAACCGACGTCGATCACGAAGATCGCGTCCGGCACGCCGTTCATGTCCTTGATGCCGCCGATCGACTTCTGTAGCTTCTCGATTTCGCGCGTGAACGTCAGCGCTTCCTTCTTCGACATGCGCTCCTGACCGCCGTCGGCGATCGTGGCTTCCATGTCCTTCAGCCGCTTGATCGACGCCTTGACCGTCTTGAAGTTGGTCAGCATGCCGCCGAGCCAGCGCTGGTCGACGTACGGCATGCCGGCGCGCTTGGCTTCCTCGGCGATGATGTCGCGCGCCTGGCGCTTCGTGCCGACGAACAGGATCGTGCCGCGGTTCGCGGCCAGACGCCGCACGTACTTCATCGCCTCGTTGTAGCTGTTGAGCGTCTTCTCGAGGTTGACGATATGGATCCGGTTGCGATGGCCGAAGATGAACGGGGCCATCTTGGGGTTCCAGAAGCGGGTCTGATGTCCGAAATGGACGCCCGCCTCGAGCATTTCACGCATGCTGGTCGACATCGAAATCTCCTGAAGGGTTGGGTCTGGAACGCACGCCGCACCGGCAACGGACGCGATCGTGGATCGCGGGCGGGCCGGCACCCTCGGGTGCATGCGTTCGGGGATGGACGACGATCCGCGACGGCGTCGCCGACAGCGGTCGTCGACTCCGTCACGAACTTGCGCCGACGCGACATCGCACCGCATGGAAAGCGTCGCGCCCGGCAGCAAGCTCGTTATTATAGCGGCTTCGACGACCGCATGCGTCGTCGTCGGTGTCGCTTGATCGGACGGCGCCCGGCGCCATCTGTCCGGAACGGCGCCGCGACGACTGCGCCGGCCCCGAACGCCGCAACCGCTGCCGAAAGCCCGCCATGAGTTCCCTGCCCCGACCGACCTCGAAACCCGCGATCAAGACCGCGACGGACATCGACCGGATGCGCGTCGCCGGCCGCCTCGGCGCCGAGGTGCTCGACTACGTCACGCCGTTCGTCAAGCCCGGCGTGACCACCGGCGAGCTCGACCGCTCTGCCACGCGTACATGGTCGACGTCCAGGGCACGGTGCCGGCGCCGCTCAACTACGCGCCGCCCGGCTATCGCCCGTTCCCGAAGTCGGTCTGCACGTCGGTCAACCACCAGGTCTGCCACGGCATCCCCGGCGACCGCGTGCTGAAGAACGGCGACATCGTCAACATCGACGTGACCGTCATCAAGGACGGCTATCACGGCGACACGAGCCGCATGTTCATCGTCGGCGAGGCGATCGATCCAGGCGAAGCGTCTGGTCGACGTCACGTTCGAATGCATGTGGCTCGGCATCCACGCGGTCCGGCCGGGCGGTCATCTCGGCGACATCGGCCACGTCATCCAGCGGCATGCCGAGCGCAACGGCTTCTCGGTCGTCCGCGAGTTCTGCGGCCACGGCATCGGGCAGCGCTTCCACGAGGAGCCGCAGGTCCTGCACTACGGCAAGCCCGGGCACGCTCGAGAACTGCTGGTGCCGGGCATGATCTTCACCGTCGAGCCGATGATCAACGCCGGGCGTCGCGAGATCCGCGAGATGAACGACGGCTGGACGATCGTGACGAAGGATCACAGCCTGTCCGCGCAGTGGGAGCACACCGTGCTCGTGACCGACGACGGCTTCGAGGTCTTGACGATGTCGGCCGGCACGCCGCCCGCGCCTGCGCAGCTTCCGGTCGCCGCCTGACGACGGCGCGGCGCGGCGGCGCGCCCACGCCGGACGCAGCGCCCGCGGGCTCGACGATTCCGCTCGTTCCATGTCCGCCACCACGCTCCTGTCCATCCCCGTCCTGGCGACCCCGGCGCTCGGATGGCGCCGCGCTCGCGATCCGCGACGCGTTGCAGCGCGAGAGCATGCGACTGCTCGCGGAGTTCGATGCGTCGGGGCGCAGTCAGCGGCTGCTCCGCGGACTCGCGGCCGCCCACGACGTCGCGCTCCGCGACTGCTGGTCGCTGACCGCGATCCGCGGGTCCGCCGCGCTGGTCGCGGTCGGCGGCTACGGTCGCCACGAGCACTACCCGTATTCGGACGTCGACGTGATGGTCCTGCTCGGCGAGACGCCGACGACGGCCGAGGCCGCGGCGATCGAACGCTTCGTCGGGCTGCTATGGGACCTCGGCTTCGACGTCGGCCACAGCGTGCGGACCATCGCCGAATGCATCGAGGAGGCCGGCCGGGACGTGACGGTCGCGACCGCGTTGCTCGAGGCCCGCCACGTCGCCGGCGACCGCACGCTGGCCGCGTCGATGCTCGACCGGCTGCGTGCGTCGATCGATCCGCTGCAGTTCTTCCGCGCGAAGACCCTCGAGCAGCAGCAGCGCTATGCGAAGTTCCACGACACGCCGTACGCGCTCGAGCCGAACATCAAGGAGAGTCCGGGCGGCCTGCGCGACCTGCAGATGATCCTGTGGACGGCCGGCGCCGCGGGCTTCGGATCGTCGTGGTCCGACCTCGAGAAGCGCCGACTCGTGACGCCGCTCGAGGCGCGCCAGCTGCGGCGCTGCGAGACGTTCCTGCAACGGCTGCGGATCCGCCTGCATCGCGTCGCGCGACGCCGCGAGGACCGCCTCGTCTTCGACCTTCAGACCGCGCTGGCCGAACAGTTCGGCTTCGACGAGACCGCGACCCGTCGCGCGAGCGAAGTGCTGATGCAGCGCTACTACCGCACCGCGAAGGCGGTGACGCAGCTCAACACCATCGTGCTGCAGACGATCGAGGCGACGCTGATCCCGGCCCGGCACGTCGCGCCGATCCCGCTCGACGCGAGCTTCGTCAACGCCGGCGGCCTGATCGACCTCGTCGACGAAGGCGTCTTCTTCCGTGATCCGTCGGCGCTGCTCCGCGTGTTCCTGCTGATCCAGCAGCATTCCGAGATCGAGGGGATGACGGCGCGGCTGATGAACGCGGTCTGGCACGGACGCACGCTGATGGACGCCGCGTTCCGCCGCGACCCGCGCAACCGCGCGCTGTTCCTCGCGATCCTGAAGCAGCCGCGCGGCATCGTCCATGCGCTGCGGCGGATGAACGAGTTGTCGGTGCTCGGGCGCTACCTGCCGGTGTTCCGCCGCATCGTCGGCCAGATGCAGCACGACCTGTATCACGTCTACACGGTCGACCAGCACATCCTGATGGTGATCCGCAACATCCGGCGCTTCACGATGCCGGAGTTCGCGCACGAATATCCGCTGTGCTCGCGGCTGATCGCGAACTTCGAACGGCCGTGGCTGCTGTACATCGCGGCGATGTTCCACGACATCGCGAAGGGCCGCGGCGGCGACCATTCGCGACTCGGGATGGCCGACGTGCGCCGCTTCGCGCGCGACCACGCGCTCGACGCCGGCGACATCGACCTGCTCGCGTTCCTCGTCGAGCACCACCTGACGATGTCGCAGCGTGGCGCAGAAGGAGGACTGGAGCGATCCCGAAGGTCCTCGGCGAGTTCGCGCGCATCGTGCGGACCGAGCGCACGCTGACGGCGCTGTACCTGCTGACCGTCGCCGACATCCGCGGCACGAGCCCGAAGGTCTGGAACGCGTGGAAGGGCAAGCTGCTCGAGGACCTGTACTTCCGCGCGCTGCGCGTCGTGGCCGCGGGCGGCGGCAGCGTCGACGGCGCATGCGACCGAGCTCGAGGCGCGCCGCGCCGAGGCGCTGCGCATCCTCGGCTTGTATGCCTACGACCGCGACGCGATCGAGCACTTCTGGAAGCGTCTCGACGTCGCGTGGTTCATGCGGCACGACGCGCAGGACATCGCGTGGATCACGCGCGCGTTCGCGATGGTCCGAGACGCGACGCGGCCGCGCGTGCGGGCGCGTCTGTCGCCGGCGGGCGAAGGACTGCAGATCGCGGTCTTCACGCCGGACCAGCCGGACCTGCTCGCGCGCATCTGCCAGTACTTCGATCGCCAGCGCTTCTTCATCGTCGATGCGCGCGTCCACACGACGCTCGGTGCCGAGGGCGACGCGTCATGCGCTCGACACCTTCCACGTGCTCGACCCCGGCGGCGACCACTATCGCGATCGCATCGCGAGCATCGAACGCGACCTCGCGCTGCACCTCGCGCTGGCCGCGCCGCTGCCGCCGCCGGCGACCGGCCGGCCGTCGCGGCAGTCGCGCAGCTTCCCGATCGCGCCGACGGTCGACCTGCGACCCGACGAGCGCCGTCGGTTCTTCCTGCTGACGCTGTCGACGTCGGATCGCGAGGGGTTGCTGTACGCGATCCTGCGGACGTTCGCCGCCATCATGTCAACGTGCAGGCGGCCAAGATCACGACGCTCGGCGAGCGGGTCGAGGACTTCTTCCTCGTCGACGGCAGCGAGCTCGCCGACGCGAAGCAGCAGATCAAGCTCGAGACCGATCTGCTCGAGGTGCTCGCCGCATGAACGGCCCGGTCGAGCCGCGGCAGGACGGATCCGAAGCACCGCTGCGCCTGTCGAAACGGATGGCCGAGCTCGGCCTGTGCTCGCGGCGCGAGGCCGACGAGTGGATCGCGCGCGGCTGGGTCTTCGTCGACGGCGTGAAGACGGACGTGCTCGGCAGCAAGGTGCTGCCGCATCAGAAGATCAGCGTCACGCGCGCCGCCGAGAAGGAGCGCGACGAGCGCGCGACCGTGCTGATCAACAAGCCGATCGGCTTCGTGTCGGGCCAGGCCGAGGACGGCCATCGACCCGCGGCGACGCTGATCGTGCCCGACGCATCACTGGAGCGACGACCCGCGCACGCTCGCGGCGAACTGGCGGCCGCCGCGCGCGCTCGCGCCGGCCGGCCGGCTCGACATCGACTCGACCGGGCTGCTCGTGCTGACCGAGGACGGTCGCGTCGCACGACAGTTGATCTCCGACGACTCGCGGATCGAGAAGGAATACCTCGTGCGCGTCGAGGGGACGCTGGCCGACGCCGACCTGCGGCGGCTGCGTCACGGCCTCATGCTCGACGGCGTTCCGCTCCGGCCCGCGCAGGTCGCGTGGCAGAACGAGGACCAGCTGCGCTTCGTGCTGCGCGAGGGACGCAAGCGACAGATCCGCCGCATGTGCGAGCTGGTGGGACTGCAGGTGGTCGGGCTGAGCCGCGTGCGCATCGGTCGCGTGATGCTCGGCGACCTGCCGGTCGGGCAGTGGCGCTATCTCGGCCGCGACGAACGGTTCTAAGCGCGGCTCGCGAAGTGGCGCTTGCAAGCGCCGACGCCTCAGTCGTCGACGATGTCCTGGCCCGGGAACAGCTCTTCCGTGAAGCCGAAGCGCGTGAAGTCGCGGATGCGCATCGGGTAGAGGACGCCGTCGAGGTGGTCGACCTCGTGCTGCACGACGCGCGCGTGGAAGCCGGTCGCGATGCGATCGATCGGCTGCGCCGGACGGATCGAAGCCGCGATAGCGGATGCGGGTCGCACGCGGCACGAGGCCGCGCATGCCGGGGACCGACAGGCAGCCTTCCCAGCCTTCCTCGACGACGTCGTCGAGCGGCTCGATGACCGGGTTCAGCAGCACGGTCTCGGGCACCGGGTCGTCGGGGTAGCGCTGCGTTCGTCTCGGAGAAGCCGAAGATCACGAGCCGCTGGTCGACGCCGATCTGCGGCGCGGCGAGGCCGGCGCCGTTCGCGTCGTGCATCGTCTCGAACATGTCCGCGATCAGCGCGTGCAGCTCCGGTGTGTCGAAGCGCTCGACCGGTTGCGCGACGCGCAGGAGGCGCGGGTCGCCCATCCGCAGGATCGGATGGATCATGCGATGCCCCCGGTCGTGCGGACGAACGAGACGATCAGCGCGCGCACGTTGTTCATCGCCGTCTCGAGCGTGCGCGTGATGTCGGCCGTCGAGATCGCGAGCTTCGAGTCGCCGCGACCGGCCGCATGGTTGACGACGACCGCGAGCGCGGCGTACGGCAGGTCGAGCTCGCGTGCGAGCGCGGCCTCGGGCATCAGCGTCATGCCGACGACGTCGGCGCCGTCGCGCTCGACGCGATCGATCTCGGCCGCGGTCTCGAGCCGCGGGCCCTGCATGCAGGCATAGCAGCCGCCGTCGATCAGCGGATGCCCGACGCTCGACGCGACGCTTCGGCATGCGCTGCGCGCAGCGCGGTGTCGTACGGCAGCGTGAAGTCGATGTGCGTGACCGGATACTCGGGTCCGTCGAAGTACGTCGAGTCGCGGCCCCACGTGTAGTCGAGCATCTGGTCGAGCAGCGCGATCGCGCCCGGCGTCATGTCGCTACGGATGCCGCCGGTCGATGCGACCGCGATGATCCCCTCGACGCCGATCGCCTTCAGCGCATGGATGTTCGCGCGATAGTTGATCGCATGCGGCGGGATCGTGTGGCCATGCCCGTGGCGCGGCAGGAACGCCACCGCCACGTCGTCGACGCGACCGATCGTGACCGGCCCCGAAGGCTCGCCCCACGGCGTGCGGACGACCTCGCGGCGCTCGATCGCGAGCTCCGCGAACGACGTCAGTCCGCTGCCTCCCAGGATGCCGAACATGCTCCCCTTTCGAATGGCGAAGACCGAGTGGCGTGCGCTCCGCGTCAGCGCGTCGCGTGCAGGCCGTCGAGGTAGCGCCCGAATTCGGCGCCCACCTCGGAATGCTTGAGGCCGAGCTCGACCGACGCCTTGAGATAACCGATCTTCGAGCCGCAATCGTAGCGCACGCCGTCGAAGCGGTACGCGAGCACCGGCTCGTCGTCGAGCAGCGCGACGATGCCGTCGGTCAACTGGATCTCGCCGCCCGACCCGGGCCTGATCTTGCGCAGGCGATCGAACACGTCGCCCGACAGGATGTAGCGGCCGACGACCGCGAGCGTCGACGGCGCCTCGTCCGGCTTCGGCTTCTCGACCATGCTGCGTGACTTCCTCGAGCCGCTTGTCGCTGCCGGCGATCGCGCGAGCCGATCTTCGTGCCGACGATGCCGTACGACTTCGTGTCGGCGCGCGGCACGTCCTGCACGGCGAGCACGCTCGACCTGCTTGACGTCGAAGACCTTCACCATCTGCTCGAGCACGCCGGGCTCGCCGTCCGGCGTCCATCAGGTCGTCGGCGAGCAGGACCGCGAACGGCTCGTAGCCGACCACCGGCAACGCGCACAGCACCGCGTGGCCGAGCCCGAGCGCCTCGTTCTGGCGGATGTAGATGCAGTTGACCGAGCGCGGCACCGTGTTGCGGACGATCTCCAGCAGCTCGTGCTTGTTCTTCGCCTCGAGCTCGGTCTCCATCTCGTAGGCCTTGTCGAAGTGGTCCTCGATCGCCCGCTTGTTGCGGCCCGTGATGAAGACCATGTCGGTGATGCCGGCCTCCGCGGCTTCCTCGACCGCGTACTGGATCAGCGGCTTGTCGACGACCGGCATCATCTCCTTCGGGCTCGCCTTCGTCGCCGGAAGGAAACGGGTGCCCATGCCGGCCACCGGGAAAACCGCCTTTCTGACGCGCATCTGTTGCTCCTAGAGGGAAATCATTTCTTCTCGATCAGCGCGAGCAGCGCGTCCTGATCGATGACCGCGACGCCGAGCTCGACGGCCTTGGCGGCCTTGCTGCCGGGGTCCGCGCCGGCGACGACGTAGTCGGTCTTCTTGGAAACCGCAGCAGCAACCTTGCCGCCCGCCGCCTCGATGCGTTCCTTCGCCTCGTCGCGCGTCAGGTCCGGCAGCGTGCCGGTCAGCACGAAGATCTTGCCCGCGAGCGGCCCGACGGGCCCGGCCGCGCGTCCGCGTCGGCGTCGTCGATCGTGCCCGCATGCTCGGGCCACGTCACGCCGGCCTCGCGCATCCGCGCGATCGCCTCGCGATTGTGCGGCTCGCCGAGGAACTGCGCGAGCGCCTCGCACGATCTCGTCGCCGATGCCTTCGAGCGGCACCGCGCGCGGCGGCTGTCCCTTGTTGCGGCGGCACGCGTTCTCCTTCTGGCGGGCGCGCTTGCGTTCCATCAGCGCCTGCCAGTCCGCGCCGAGCAGCGCGTCGAGGCTGCCGAATTCGCGCGCCAGGACGCGCGCGACCTCCTCGCCGACGTGGCGGATGCCGAGCGCATAGAGGAAGCGCGCGAGCGTCGTCGTACTTCGCGTGCTCGATCGACGTCGACGAGGTTGGCCGCGGACTTTTCGGCCATGCGGTCGAGCGACGCGAGCGTGTCGCGATCGAGCGCGAACAGGTCGGCCGGCGTGTGCACGAGGCCGCGTTCGACGAGCTGGTCGACGATCTTGTCGCCGAGGCCTTCGATGTCGAGCGCGCGACGCTGCGCGAAGTGCAGCAGCGCCTGCTTGCGCTGCGCCGCGCAGACGAGCCCGCCGCTGCAGCGCGCGACCGCCTCGCCGTCCTCGCGGACGATCGCCGAGCCGCACACCGGGCACGACGTCGGCATCTCGAACGCGCGGGCGTCGGCGGGACGCCGGTCGATCAGCACGCGCAGCACTTCGGGGATGACGTCGCCCGCGCGACGCACGATCACCGTGTCGCCGATCCGCACGTCCTTGCGACGCACCTCGTCCTCGTTGTGCAGCGTCGCGCTCGTGACCGTGACGCCGCCGACGAACACCGGCGTCGAGCCGCGCGACCGGCGTGATCGCGCCGGTGCGGCCGACCTGCACGTCGATGCCCTCGACGATCGGTCGTCGCCTCCTCGGCCGGGAACTTGTGCGCGATCGCGAAGCGCGGCGCGCGCGCGACGAAGCCGAGCCGCCGCTGCGCGTCGAAGTCGTCGACCTTGTAGACGACGCCGTCGATGTCGTACGGCAGCGTCGGCCGCTCGTCGCCGACGCGTCGATAGAACGCGAGCAGCCCCGCGCTGCCGACGACGACGTCGCGGTCGCGTGTCGACCGGCAGTCCGATCGATGCGTACCAGTCGAGCAGCGCGCTGTGCGTGCCGGGCTCGTGGGCCCGACGCGCCGGCCTCGAAGCGGCCGATGCCGTAGGCGAGGAAGTGCAGCGGCCGTCGTAGCGGTCATGCGCGCGTCGAGCTGCCGCAAGGCGCCGGCCGCGGCGTTGCGCGGATTGACGAACTCGCGCCCGCCCGCCTCGCGCTGCCGCGCGTTGATCGCCTCGAAGTCGGCGTGGAACATCAGGACCTCGCCGCGGACGTCGATCAGCGCCGGCGGCTTCGTCGTCGCGAGGCGCAGCGGCAGCGACGCGATCGTCCGCGCGTTCGGCGTGACGTCCTCGCCGACCATGCCGTCGCCGCGCGTCGCGGCCCGCGTCAGCACGCCGTCCTCGTAGCGCAGCGTGACCGCGAGGCCGTCGAACTTCAGCTCGGCCGCGTAGCGGACGTCGCCGATCGCGACGCCGAGGCCGTCGCTGACGCGCTTGTCGAACGCGACGATCGCCGGCGTCGTCGAACGCGTTCGACAACGACAGCATCGGCACGTCGTGACGCACGGTCGGCAGGTCGCTGCGCGGCGCACCGCCGACCCGCAGCGTCGGCGAGTCGGGCGTCTGCAGCGCCGGATGCTCGGCCTCGAGCGCCTGCAGCGCTCGGAACAGCGCGTCGTATTCGGCATCGGTCGCGAGCGGTGCATCGAGCGTGTGATACGCATGGTTGAGGCGCTCGAGCTCGGCGCGCAACGTCGCCGCACGTTCGACGAGCGCGGCGTCGACGACCTCCGGGTCCACTTCATTCGTCGATGCGGCGTTCGCCGGCGTCACCGGCGTGCTCGAGCGTTGGCCACCGCGACGACGATCAGCCGAACAGCGCGAGCGCGCGCGGCGACCCGGCAGGCATGCCGGCCTCGGCGAGCTTCGTGTAGACCGGCTCGATCTGAAGACCGATCGACGCGAGCGATGCGGTCGTCAGCGGTCGCGACTGATCGTCGACGATCGCGGCATCGAGCGCGCTCGCGAGCTCGTTCGCGAACTCGACGAGACGATCGAACGGGTGCTGCACCTGCGGCGCGCGCGGCACGTCGAGCAGCAGCGTCAGACGCGACGTCTGCTGCGCGTCGAGCGTGTCCGCGCGGAACGCGCCGCCGTCGCCGTTCTGCAGCACGAACAGCGTCGCGCCGTCGCTGTCGAGCGCGTGGAAGCGGCCGTCGGGCCGCAGGATCAGGCCGTGCCGGCGCGCGAGATCGGCGACGTGCTGGCCGGACCAGCCGTTGTACAGCGTCGCGAGGTTGATGCCGATCTGCGCGTCGAGCGGCACGCAGATCGCGTCGAGCGCCCGAGCGCGCGCCGTCGTCTCGCGCATGTCGGGGATCTCGCAGGTCGCGGGGATCTGTTCGCAGACGTGCTGGAGCGCGGCCACGAACTCGGACCACTCGATCTCGTTGAGCGGGCCGCTGCGGTTCGCGAGCTGCACCGCGACGAGGACGGCCTCGTAACGCTGACCCGCGCGGATCGGCTCCTGCAGATCGCCGCGGACGCCGACCAGCATGACCGGCTGCCGGCCTGCATGGCGGAACGGATGCAGCAGCGTCCACGCGCGCTCGCCGGACAGCAGGCCTTCGGGCTCGAGGGTCACGACGGCCTGGATCTCGTCGTCGATCAGCGAAGCCTGCGGCGTCGAGCCGGTCCGCGTCCGTCCTCCGCTCCGGTCTCGGCATCGCCGGCGGCGAGCGATGTCGCCTGGCCGGTCTCGGGATCGACGAAGGTCGGCTCCGAGCGAAGGACCGGCTCGACCGGTCCGGCCTCCGGTTCGGAAGTCCGCGCTGCGGGCCGCGGCTTCAGCCGTTGCTCGAAGACGCGCGTGCGCCGCATCTCGACGACGCGATTGAACAGCCACACGCCGGCGATCGCGATCAGCGCCAGCACGATCAGGCTCACCTGCAGGTCGCTCACGACCGATGCCCTTCGCGCGCACAGCCGGGCGTCTGCATGCGCGTCGTCATGCCGCTTCCTCGATGCGCTCGTTCGCGAAGCCGACCGCCGCCTCGAGGTCGACCGCGACGATCCGCGAGACGCCCTGCTCCTGCATCGTCACGCCGATCAGCTGCTGGGCCATCTCCATGGCGATCTTGTTGTGCGAAATGAAGAGGAACTGCGTCTGCGCCGACATCGTCCGCACGAGGTTGCAGAAGCGCTCGGTGTTCGCGTCGTCGAGCGGCGCGTCGACCTCGTCGAGCAGGCAGAACGGCGCCGGGTTGAGCTGGAACATCGCGAACACGAGCGCCGTCGCGGTCAACGCCTTCTCGCCGCCGGACAGCAGATGGATGCTGCTGTTCTTCTTGCCCGGCGGCTGTGCCATCACCTGCACGCCGGCATCGAGGATCTCGTCGCCGGTCATGACGAGCTTCGCCTCGCCGCCGCCGAACAGTGCCGGGAAGAGCTTGCCGAAATGCAGGTTGATCGCGTCGAACGTCTCCTGCAGCAGCGCGCGCGTCTCGCGATCGATCTTGCGGATCGCGTCCTCGAGCGTCGAGATCGCGTCGCCGAGGTCGGTCGACTGCGCGTCGAGGAAGGTCTTGCGCTCGCGCGCGGTCGTCAGCTCGTCGAGCGCGGCGAGGTTGACCGCGCCGAGCGACGGCGAGCGTCTGCTGCAGCCGCTGGACCTCGGCCTGCAGGCCGCCGGCTTCGGCGCGCGCCCGTCGTCGCTCGGCGCGAGCTCGGCCGCGAGCGCGTCGCGGTCGGCGCCCGGCCTCCGCGAGCTGCTCGTCGAACTGCTGACGCGTCAGCCGCGCCGCCTGTTCCTTCATCTGCGCGTCGGCGATGGCCGCGCGCAGCGGGTCGAGGTCGCGCTCGACCACGACGCTCTCCTCGTCGAATGCGCGGATGCGACCCGACAGCGCGTCGAGTTCGGCGCGCGCATCGGCCAGTCGCGCCTCGCTCGCGACGCGCGCGGCGATCGCGTCCTGCAGGCCGGCACGCGCCGCCTCGTCGGTCAGGCCCGCGAGCTCGGACGTGAGCCGGCCTTCGCCGGCCGTCACGCGCACGCGCTGCTCCGACGCGAGCGCCGCCTGCTGCTTCAGGTCCGCGACGCGTGCGACGACGGTCTTGTGCTCGTAACGCGCCTCGTGCGCGGCACGCTCGAGGTCGGCGTCGCGCGCACGCGCCTCGTCGACCTTCGACTTCGCCGCCTGCGCCGCCTCGCGCGCCTGCTCGAACCGGGCCTGCACGTCGGCGAGCGATGCATCGAGCCGCTCGAACGCTCGCCTCGGCGGCAGCCCGGGCCTCGCTCTCGCGCGCTTCCTCGGCCGCGAGATGCTCGAGCTCGTCGGCGATCTGACGATCGCGGCTGCGGCTCTGCGCCTCGTGCTGTTGAAGCCGCTGCAGCGTCATCTGCCGACCATGCAGGTCGCTCGTCGCGGCGGACAGCTCGTCGCGCATCATCGCGAGCGCGGACGTGGCTTTCGTCACCGCGGCGTCGGCGCGGACCGAGCGGCTCGCGGGCGTCGTCGGCGAGCAGCGCCTGCGCGCGCGCCTGCTTGTCGAGGTCGTCGATCTCGTGCTGTCGCGCGAGCATGCCGGCCTGCTCGGAGTCGGCCGCGTGCAGCTGCAGATGATTGCGGCCGATCTGGTGGCCCGCCCGCGCGACGAACGTCGCGCACGGCGGCAGCTGACTCGCCGCCGCGCGAGCGCGTCGGCCTCGTCGTCGGCGACGTAGACGTCGCGCAGCCATTCGGCCAGCACGACGCGCAGCGCCGGGTCGCGCAGCTCGACGAGGTCGATCAGCGGCTTCAGCGACGGATCGCGATCGACGACCGGCGTCGCCGGCCGCGACCTGCTCCGCGTAGATCGCGAGCTTGGTCGGCGGCGCGTCGCCGAAGAGCGCCTGCGCACGATCGAGCCGGCTCACCTCGAGTGCGCCGATGCGCTCGCGCAGCACCGCCTCGATCGCCGTCTCCCAGCCGCCGTCGACCTGCAGCCGCTGCCACAGTCGCGGCAGGCGGCCGAGCTCGTGGCGGTCGAGCCACGGCTGGAGGCGGCCGTCGGTCTGGACGCGCTGCTGCAGTTCCTTCAGCGCCGCGAGTCGCGCCTCGATCTGCGCGTGTCGCGGCTGTCGCGGTCGAAGCGCTTCGTGCGCCGACGAGCGCGCCGCCTGGAGATCGGGCAGCGCGCGCTCGGCAGTCGTCGAGCGCGGCCTTGCGATCGGCGAGCGCGCGCCGATGCGACCTCGACCTCGCGATTGCACGCCGACCAGCCGTCGGCGTCGGGCGCATCGAGCCGCCGACGTTCGTCGTCAGCCGCGACTTGCGCTGCGCGATCGACTGCAGATGCCGATCGGCGTTGCGCTGGTGCGTGCTCTCGAGTTCGAGGTCCTTCTGCACGCCGACACGTCGCGTCGCGCAGCCGATCGACCTCCGCGTCGCACGCGCGCGCCGCGCTCCTCGGCCGCCGGCAACGCACGTTCGCGTCGTCGACGCGCTTCGTCGCAGGCGCGGATGCGATCGGCGATGCCGTCGAGCGTCGCCTCGGCGCTCGGCGGCCGCGGACGTCGAGACGCGCGACCTCGGCATCCCAGTGGTCGCGCTGTGCCGCGAGCTGCGCGAGTTGCGCCTGCAGGCGGTTGCGCGACTCGACGACGACGCGGATCTCGGACTCGATCGCCGTCACGGCCGACGCCGCCTCGTAGTAGCGGCCTTGCGCCGCGTGGACGCCGTCGCTCGCGGCCTGATGCGCGCTGCGCACGCGCTCGAGGTCGGCCTCGACGCGTCGCAGGTCGGCGACGCGTGCGTCGAGCGCGACCTGCGCGGCATCGGCTTCCTGACCATGACGATCGGCCTGCGCCGCGGCCTCGTTCGCGCGCAGCAGCCACAGCTGCTTCTGCTTGACGTCGACGTCGCGCTCGAGGTCGCGATAGCGTTGCGCGACGACCGCCTGCTGCTCGAGGCGATCGAGGTTGGCCGTCAGCTCGCGCAGGATGTCCTCGACGCGCGTCAGGTTCTCGCGGGTGTCGGCGAGACGGTTCTCGGTCTCGCGGCGCCGTTCCTTGTACTTCGAGATGCCGGCGGCCTCCTCGAGGAACACGCGCAGCTCGTCGGGGCGCGCCTCGATGATGCGGCTGATCATGCCCTGCCCGATGATCGCGTAGGCGCGCGGGCCGAGACCGGTGCCGAGGAAGATGTCCTGGATGTCGCGTCGACGGACCGCCTGGTTGTTGATCAGGTAGGTCGACGTGCCGTCGCGCGTCAGCACCCGCTTGACCGCGATCTCGTGGTACTGGCCCCACGGGCCGCCGACCTGTCGGCCCGACGCGTCGGGCGCGTTGTCGAACACGAGCTCGACGCTCGCGCGGCCAGCCGGCTTGCGCTGACCGGAGCCGTTGAAGATGACGTCCTGCATCGACTCGCCGCGCAGCTCGCTCGCCTTCGATTCGCCGAGGACCCAGCGCGCCGCGTCGATGATGTTGGACTTGCCGCAACCGTTCGGACCGACGACGCCGACGAGCCGGCCGGGCAACGTGAACTGCGTCGGGTCGACGAACGACTTGAACCCGGAGAGCTTGATCTGCGTCAGACGCACGTCGGGGGCATCACGGCGAGGAAAGAACGGAGTCGGGAAGGGAGCGTCAAGCGCGGGTCGATGAAGCGTGGATGAAAGGGGATCGCAGGTACCGACGCTCGCACTCGACTCGCTGACGCGGCAGGCAAACGGGCAGCAACACCGACACGCATGACGACCGAAACGGCGGCTCGCGAGACCCGCGCCGCAGTCGCTTCGGCAGCGGCTTCGATGGGGCCGGCGGGCGATTCGTATAATAACAGCCCGGCCTCCTCCGTCTTCGGCCGACGCCACCTCCAACGACAATGTCGGCACCCTCGCGCGATCGCGGTCTCGAGCCGCAAGAACGTCCCCGTCTCCATCGGCAGCCGAGCGCCGTCGCCGGCCCGCACGCAGCCGTCGAAGTCGCTCGACGTCTTCCCCAATCCGAATTCCGGGCGCGACTACCTGATCCACATGCAGGTTCCCGAGTTCACCTGCCTGTGTCCCCTCACCGGACAGCCCGACTTCGCGGTGTTCACGATCGACTACGTGCCCGACGAGCTGTGCGTCGAGCTGAAGAGCCTGAAGCTGTACGCGTGGAGCTTCCGCGACGAAGGCGCGTTCCACGAGGCGGTCACGAACCGGGTGCTCGACGACCTGGCGTCTGCGCCGCGAAGCCGCGCTTCATGCGCGTGACCGCGCGCTGGGGCGTGCGCGGCGGCATCTTCACGAACGTCGTCGTCGAACATCGACAGTCGGGGTGGGCGCCCGCGCCGCCGGTCTCGCTGCCGTCGTTCGAGCGCGAAAGCGTCGTCCTGTGAACGCGTCGTCCGTGGACTCTTCGTCCCTGCCATCGTCGCCGTCCATGGATCCGGTCGAAGCCCGTCCGGTGATCGAGCGCGCCTGGGAGCGCGCGCCACGCTGTCGCCGACCGGTGCGCCGGCCGAGGTCCGCGAGGCCGTCGACGCCGCCATCGACGCGCTCAACGACGGCCGGCTGCGGGTCGCCGAGAAGATCGACGGCGAATGGATCACGCATCAATGGCTCAAGAAAGCCGTGCTGCTGTCGTTCAGACTCCATGACAACGCGTTGATGCATGCCGGCGAGCTGGCGTTCTTCGACAAGGTGCAGACGAAGTTCTCGAAGCTGTCGGACGACGAGATGCGGGCGACCGGTGTGCGCGTCGTGCCGCCGGCCGTGGCCCGTCACGGTTCGTTCATCGGAAAGAACGCGGTGCTGATGCCGTCCTATGTCAACATCGGCGCGCGGGTCGGCGAAGGGACGATGGTCGATACGTGGGCGACGGTCGGCTCGTGTGCCCAGATCGGCAGCAACGTGCATCTGTCGGGCGGCGTCGGCATCGGCGGGGTGCTCGAGCCGCTGCAGGCGAACCCGACGATCATCGAGGACAACTGCTTCATCGGCGCGCGTTCCGAGGTCGTCGAAGGCGTCATCGTCGAGGAGAACTCCGTCCTGTCGATGGGCGTCTTCCTGTCGCAGTCGACGAAGATCTACGACCGTCGCAGCGGGACGATCGCTTACGGCCGGGTGCCTGCCGGCTCGGTGGTGGTTCCAGGAACGCTGCCGTCGTCCGACGGGACGCACGGCCTGTATTGCGCGGTGATCGTCAAGCAGGTGACGGCCGAGACGCGCGCGAAGACGAGCATCAACGATTTGCTGCGCGGCGACTGACGACGTCGGCCGACGGCGCAGCTTCACGACCGGGGACTCACGATGGCGATGGAACGTCTGTTCAAGCTGATGGCCGAGAAGAAGGCCTCGGACCTGTTCATCGCGGTCGGCTCGGCGGTCCACATGAAGGTGAACGGGACGTCGATCCCGATCAACCAGCAGTTGATGGACAACAGCATGATCAAGAGCCTGTTGTCCGAGATCGTCTCGCCGGCCGACTTCGACATCCTGACGTCCACGCACGAGCTCAACCGTGGCTTCGGCGTCAGCGGCGTCGGCCGCTTCCGCCTGTCGGCGTTCCAGCAGCGCGGCTCGGTCTCGGCGGTGATCCGCTACATCGCGAGCGACGTCCCGGCCATCGACACGCTGAACCTGCCGCCGATCGTCGGCGACATCATCATGGAGAAGCGCGGCCTGGTGCTGGTGGTCGGCGCGACCGGCTCCGGCAAGTCGACGACCATCGCGTCGATGCTCGACCTGCGCAACACCAAGAAGACCGGCCACATCCTCACGCTCGAGGACCCGATCGAGTACGTGTTCCGCAACAAGAAGTCCATCGTCAACCAGCGCGAGATCGGCACCGATGCCGTCAGCCTCGACGTCGCGCTGCGCAACGCGCTGCGCCAGGCGCCCGACTGCATCCTGATCGGAGAGATCCGCGACAAGGACACGATGACGGCCGCGATCGCGTATGCGCAGTCGGGCCATCTGTGCGTCGCGACGCTGCATGCGAACAACAGCTACCACGCGTTGAACCGCATCGTCAGCTTCTACCCGCTCGAGAACCGCGCGACGCTGATGTCCGACCTGTCGGCCGCGCTGCGCAGCATCATCTCGCAACGCCTCGTGCGCGCCCGTTCCGGCGGACGGATGCCCGCGGTCGAGGTGCTGCTCAACACGCGCCACATCGCCGAGCTGATCGAACGCGGCGAGATCAACTCGATCCGGGAGGCGATGGAGAAGAGCCTGTCGCCGGGGTCGCAGACGTTCGAGCAGGCGCTCTACCGGATGATCCGCGAGGAGCAGATCACCGAGGAGGAAGCGCTGTCGTACGCCGACTCGCCGACCAACCTGCTCTGGCTGATCAACAACGCGCCGCCGGTGCTGCCGCCGCCGGAGTCGCTCGAGCAGTCGCGCACGCACGACGTCACGTCGTTCCAGGAATTCACGCTCAATGCCTGAAGCGTCGGTCTCGTCCGCCGCGCGGGCGATGGCTCGCGAGGTCGCGGACGAGCCGACCCTCGCGCTCGCACGGCAGCTGATCGGCCTGCGTTCGATCACGCCCGACGACGGCGGTTGCCAGGCGATCATCGCGGCGCGGCTCGCGCCGCTCGGCTTCGCCTGCGAGACCATCGCATCGAACGGCGTCACGAACCTCTGGGCCAGGCGCGGCACCGCCCGTCCGCTGTTCGTGTTCGCCGGACACACCGACGTCGTCCCGACCGGTCCTCGCGAGCGCTGGCATGTCCGACCCGTTCGGTCCCGACGTGCGCGACGGCTGGCTGTACGGCCGCGGCGCCGCGGACA
The DNA here is from genome assembly GCA_963795885.1 of uncultured beta proteobacterium. Classification (GTDB taxonomy): domain Bacteria; phylum Pseudomonadota; class Gammaproteobacteria; order Burkholderiales; family Burkholderiaceae_D; genus CAHJXF01. The sequence continues at coordinate 218,214 of CAWCJI010000001.1, forward strand.
TGAAGACGTCGATCGCCGCGTTCGTCACGGCGATCGAGGCGTTCGTCGCGTCGCATCCCGACCATCGCGGCTCGATCGCGCTCCTGATCACGTCCGACGAGGAAGGTCCGGCGACCGACGGAACCGTCCGCGTCTGCGAACGGCTGAAGGCCCGCGGCGACGCGCTCGACTACTGCATCGTCGGCGAGCCGAGCTCGCGCGATCGGCTCGGCGACACGATCAAGAACGGCCGCCGCGGCTCGATGTCGGGCCGCCTCGTCGTCAAGGGCAGGCAGGGCCATATCGCGTATCCGCACCTCGCGGACAACCCGATCCCGAAGATGGCCGGCGCGATCGCCGCGCTGTCGGCCATCGAATGGGACCGCGGCAACGAGTACTTCCCGGCGACGAGCTTCCAGGTCTCGAACGTCCATGCGGGCACCGGCGCGACGAACGTCATCCCGGGCGACGCGACGGTCGACTTCAACTTCCGCTTCTCGACCGCCAGCACCGTCGAGTCGCTGCAGCGACGGGTCCGGGACGTACTCGACGAACGCGATCTCGACTACGAGCTCGACTGGACCGTCGGCGGGCTGCCGTTCCTGACGCCGGTCGGCGAGCTGTCGGCCGCGCTCGCCGACGCGATCGCGCGTGTCACCGGCGTGACCGCCGAGCTGTCGACGACCGGCGGCACGTCCGACGGCCGCTTCATCGCGGCGATCTGCCGCGAGACGATGGAGTTCGGACCGGTCAACGCGTCGATCCACCAGATCGACGAACGCGTGGCCGTCGCCGACATCGCACCGCTGAAGGACGTGTACCGCGAGACGCTGGCGGCGCTGCTCGCGACCTGATGGACGTGGACGACGAACGACGGGTCCTGGTCACGATCCGCGACCTGCTGCGTCATGCGGTCAGCCGCTTCGGTGCCGCCGGCCTGTCGTTCGGCCACGGCAGCGCGAGCGCGTGGGACGAGGCGGCCTACCTGATCCTGCATACGCTGCACCTGCCGCTCGATCGGCTCGAGCCGGTCCTCGACGCGCACCTGACGTCGACCGAACGCGACGCGGTGCTGGCGATCGTCGACCGCCGCGTCGACGATCGCGTGCCGGCCGCCTATCTCACCGGCGAAGCATGGCTCGGCGATTACCGCTTCGTCGTCGACCCGCGCGTCATCGTGCCGCGCTCGTTCATCGCGGAGCTGCTCGTCGACGGTCTCGCGCCGTGGATCGCCGATCCGGGACGGGTCGAGGCGGTCCTCGACCTGTGCACCGGATCGGGCTGCCTCGCGATCATCGCGGCCGACGTCTTCGCGCATGCCGACGTCGATGCCGTCGACGTGTCCGGCGATGCACTGGCCGTCGCGCGCATCAACGTCGACGCGTATGCGCTGGCCGAACGCGTCCGCCTGGTCGAGTCGGACCTCTTCGACGCGCTGCCGCCGCGCCGCTACGACCTGATCGTCAGCAACCCGCCGTACGTCACCGACGACTCGATGGCCTCGCTGCCCGACGAGTACCGACGCGAGCCGCGCGTCGCGCTCGCGGGTGGCCGCGACGGCCTCGACGTCGTGAGGCGCATCCTCGCGGCCGCGCGCGCAGCGCCTGTCCGACGACGGGCTGCTCGTCGTCGAGGTCGGCCACGAGCGCGCGAACGTCGAGGCCGCGTTCCCCGACCTGCCCTGCACGTGGCTGTCGACGAGCGGCGGCGACGACGCGGTCTTCGCGGTCCTGGCGAGCGACCTTCGATGATCCGCTGGACCGCCCTGTCGCTTCGTCGCGGCACGAAGCTCCTGCTCGACGCCGTCTCCGCGGTCGTGCATCCCGGCGAGAAGGTCGGCCTCGTCGGCGCGAACGGCAGCGGCAAGTCGACGATCTTCGCGATGCTGCAGGGCGAGCTCGCGCCGGACCAGGGCGACCTGTCGATGCCGGCATCGTGGCGGATCGCGCACGTCGCGCAGGAGACGACCGCGAGCGAACGCAGCGCCCTCGACTTCGCGATCGACGGCGACCGGACGCTGCGCGACATCGAAGCCCGCCTGGCAGCGACGACCGACGACCATGCGCTCGCCGACCTCCACGTCGCGTACGGCGACGCCGGCGGCTACACGGCCGCGTCGCGCGGCGAGTCGCTGCTGCTCGGCCTCGGCTTCACGCTCGAGCAGGCGCGACAACCGGTCGCGACGTTCTCCGGCGGCTGGCGGATGCGGCTGCAGCTCGCGCAGGCGCTGATGGCGCCGTCCGACCTGCTGCTGCTCGACGAGCCGACCAATCACCTCGACCTCGATGCGATCGTCTGGCTCGAGCAATGGCTGCGTCGCTACGAAGGCACCGCGATCGTGATCTCGCACGACCGCGAGTTCCTCGACGCGGTCTGCGGCGTGACGCTCGCGCTCGAACAGAAGAAGCTCGTGCGCTGGACCGGCAACTACACGGCCTACGAGCTGCAACGCGCGGAGCGGCTGCGACAGGCCGACGCCGCCTACGGCCGCCAGCAGCGCGAGATCTCGCACCTGCAGCGCTTCGTCGACCGCTTCAAGGCGAAGGCGAGCAAGGCGAAGCAGGCGCAGAGCCGCGTGAAGGCGATGGAGCGGATGACGCTGCTCGCGCCGGTGATCGACGCGTCGCCGTTCTCGTTCCGCTTTCGTGCGCCGCTGTCGTCGCCCGACCCGATGGTCGTGGTCGAGGATCTCGACTGCGGCTACGCGGCTCGACGACGGCGCGGAGCGGGTCGTCGTGCGCGGCGTCGACCTGCGGATCGCGTCCGGCGAACGCATCGGCCTGCTCGGCGCGAACGGCCAGGGCAAGTCGACGGTCATCAAGACGATCGCCGGCACGCTGCCCGCGCGCGCCGGCACGATGACGACCGGCAAGGGTCTCGTCATCGGCTACTTCGCGCAGCATCAGGTCGACATGCTCGACCTCGACGCGTCGCCGCTGCTGCAGCTGCAGCGCGTCGCGATCGCGAGCCGCCCCGACGGCGCCGCGCCGCGCGAGCAGGAGCTGCGCGACTACCTCGGCGGCTTCGACTTCCGCGGCGAGATGGCGACCGCGCCGGTCGCGCCGTTCTCCGGCGGCGAGAAGGCGCGGCTCGCGCTGGCGCTGATCATCTGGACGCGGCCCAACCTGCTGCTGCTCGACGAGCCGACCAACCACCTGGACCTCGAGACGCGCGAGGCGCTGACGATGGCGCTCGCGCAGTTCGACGGCACGCTGATCCTCGTGTCGCACGACCGCGCGTTGCTGCGCGCGACGACCGATCGCTTCCTGCTCGTGGCCGACGGCCGCTGTACCGAGTTCGATGGCGACCTCGAAGACTATCGCGCGTGGTCGCTGAAGAAGTCGACGGTCGAGCCGCCGGCGAAGGTTGCGCCCGCGCCGGTCGAGCGACCGCGCGAGCGCGGCCGCGACCAGCGTCGCGTCGACGCGTCGACGCGCAACGATCTCGCGCAACGCCGCAAGCCGATCGAGCAGCGCATCCGGCGCATCGAGACGAAGCTCGCCGAGGCCGAGGCGGCCAAGCGGGCGATCGATGCGATGCTCGCCGAGCCGGGCATCTACGACGAAGCGGCCCGCGATCGGCTGAAGCAGTGCCTGGTCGATCAGGCGTACGTGACGCGCGACATCGAGACGCTCGAGGCCGAATGGCTCGAGCAGCAGACGCTCCTCGAGCGCGCGGCCTGACGCTTCGCGCGTTTCGCGCTCAGGTCGGCTGCGGCGTCGCGATCACGGCGATCAGCACGCTGCAAGGCGAGATCTCGACCAGCGACTTCGACAGCGAGCCTCGCCACCACCGTTCGGCCCACGACGCGGCACGACGGTGTCCCATGACGATCAGGTCGGCACCCCACTCGCGGGCCACGCGCGCGATCTCGTCGACCGGCTCGCCGAACGACAGCTGACCCTGACACGCGAAGCCCTTCGCCTCGAGCTGGCGGATGCCGTCGTCGAGCACGTCGCGGTAGCGCTCCTTCTCCGCATCGAGCGAGTCGGTCGGGATGAAGCCCTCGCCGACGTAGACCGGCGGCATCGACGGCGTGACCGCGAGCAGCTTGATCTCGGCCCGCGTCAGCCCGGCGACCTCGCCGCACTCGAGCAATGCGCGTCGTCCCGACTCCGATCCGTCGTAGGCCAGCAGGATCCGTTTGAACATGCGACACCTCGTGAGCGCATTCGGGACGGGCGCCGCTCGGATGCTTGCGCAACGGTGCTGCGCTGTCAACGCGGCGATCAGGACACCGGTTTCGGCTGGCCCGCCTCGCGCTTCTCGATCAGGTCGGCGTACGGCTCGGACACCTGCACCTTGATGCGACGGCGCAGGTCGGCGAGGTACGCGCCGAACTCGATCGAGCCGAGCTGCTTCGAGATGCTCTGGGCCAGCGCGCCGCGCGCGTTCGGATTCGGGTCGGGCTTGCTCGTCAGCGCGGTGATCTCGTACACGACGTAGTCGCCGGACGGGACCTCGACGCCGCTGAACGCGGGCAGCTTCGACGCATCGGTGCGGAAGATCTCGGTGACGGCGGGCTGCGGCACCTCCGAACGCTCGACGCGCGACACGCTCACCGGCGCTCCGAACGACTTGCCGTCGACGGTGGCCGCGTCGCCCGCGCGCAGCTTCGCCAACGCGGCCTGGCCGGCCGCGACCGCGAGCTTGCGGGCCTCCGCGTCGACCAGCCGTGCCTTGATGCCGTCGGCCACTTCGGCGAGCGGCCGCTTCTTCGCCGGCGCGTAGTCGACGATCCGCGCCGAGACCAGCGTTCCCGGCGACGTCTCGATCGCCTCGGTGTTGTGATGATTCTTGATCGAGTCGGCGGAGAACAGCGCCGCGAGCAGCTTGCCGTTCGCGAGCGGGCTCGTCGCGTCGGCGTCGGGCGCCGGTGTCCGCGTGACCTTGTCCGCGGTCGCCACCGTCAGGCCGAACTTCTGCGCGGTCGGCGCGAGCGAATCGCCCTGTTCGTAGACGCCGTTGGCGAACGCCTCGGCTGCGTCGGCGTACTTCTTCTGCGCGAGCTGCCGCCCGATCTCCGCCGTGATCTCGCCCTTCACGGCGTCGAATGGCTTGACCTCGGCCGGCTTCACGCCGGTCAGCTCGATGATGTGATAGCCGAAGTCCGAGCGGACGACGTCGCTGATCTGCTGGTCCTTCAACGCGAACAGCGCGTTCTCGAACGGCGGCACCGTCGCGCCGCGCCCGAGCCAGTCGAGGTCGCCGCCCTTCGCTGCGGATCCGGGGTCGTCCGAGTTCTGCTTCGCGAGCTTCGCGAACGTCGCCGCGACGTCGGCCGGCGGCGTCGCGCGAAGCTTCTTCAGCAGGTCTTCGGCTTTCGCCTTCGCCTTCGCGTTGTCGGCCTCGTTCGCGTCCTTCGCGGCCGCTACGAGGATGTGGCTCGCGCGCCGCTGCTCCGGAACCTCGTAGCGCTTCTTGTTCTGCTCGTAGAACTCGCGCGCGTCCTGATCGGACACCGGCGTCTGCTTCGCCAGCGCGTCAGCCGACAGCACGAGGTACTCCACCTTCGCGCTCTCCGGCGTCATGAACGCGTCCGGATGCGCGTCGTAGTCCTTCTGCACGGCGTCGGGCGCGAGCTTCACCTGCGACGCGTAGTCCGCCGGCTTGAACGTCATCGGCCTGACCTCGCGACGCTGCGAGACGATCGTCGCGAAGCGGTCGACGACCTGCTTCGGCACGATCACCGAGTTCTCGATCGCCGAGTCGAGCTGCTGCAGCGACAGGTCCTCGCGCATCCGCTGCTCGAACATCGCCGGCGTCATGCCCTGCTGCGCGACCAGCGCCTCGTAGCGATCGCGGTCGAAATGACCGTCGACCTGCAGCGCCGGGATCGCGAGGATCGCCTCCTGCAACTTGCGATCGGACGTCCCGAGCGACTCCTTCTGCGCCTGGACCATCAGCACGCGCTGCGAGATCAGGTTGTCGAGCGTCTGCGCCCGCGCTTCCGGTGTGTCGAACACCGACGCGTCGATGCTGCCGCCGTAGCTCTGCCGCATCCGCTGGACCTGCTCGCGCTGCGCGTTGTCGAGCTCCGCCTGACTGATCGCCTGGCCCCCGACCTTCGCGACGCTCTGCGTCTGCTGGCGCATCCGGTCGTAACCCTGGATGCCGAAGAAGACGAACGACGGCACGATCAGCACCAGCAACAGCAGCTGCATCAGACGCTGATGCGAACGAATGAAATCGAACATGAGAACGACCGAGGTTGTGCGGCGCGTGCGACCGGCGGCGCGATGAACCGACGGCCTCGCCGATCGAACGGTGAGCCCGTCCCGCGTGGAGGCGCCGCAAGAAGCGGGACGCGATGATACCAGCGGCGATGCCGCACCTCGTCGAGGTGGCGAGCCGCGTCATGCACACGACCGGAGCGAACGGCGACTCGATGCTTCGCGCGGCGCGCGCACGACCATCGCAACGCGCGAGCGGGAACGTCGGATGCTGACGTGGCCCCGAAGCGGATCCACCGCCGAACAGGAGAGCACACCGTGTCCGAGCCGCCCGTCTCCGGATTTCCATCGTTCCCGGTGATCGTCATCGGCGCGTCCGCCGGCGGCGTGCGGGCGATCCTCGACCTCGTCGAGCAGTTGCCGGACGACCTCGACGCGGCCATCCTGGTCGTGCTGCACATCGACTCTTACGACAGTCACATGCCGGCCCTCGCGTCGCGCCGCTCGGCACTCGTCGCGAGCTACGGCACCGACGGCGACAGCATCGAGCCGCGTCACATCTACTTCGCGCCGCCGGACCATCACCTGATGCTCGAAGGCCGGACGATGCGGCTGTCCCAGAGCGCGAAAGAGAACTACGTAAGGCCGGCCATCGATCCGTTGTTCAGGTCGGCGGCGTTGACCTGGGACGGGCCGCTGATCGGCGTGATCCTCACCGGGATGCTGGACGACGGCGCGTCCGGGCTGCGCGTCCTCAAGCAGTGCGGCGGCGTCGCCGTCGTCCAGGATCCGGACGACAGCGACTCGCCGAGCATGCCGAAAGCCGCGCTGGCGGCCGCCGACGTCGACCATTGCGTGCCGCTCGCGGCGATGGGCGCCCTTCTCACTTCCCTCGTCAGGAATCCGATGACTCCCGTTCCTGGCAAGCCCCCGCAGGCCGTCGACAGCGAACTGGCCTTGACGCTCGGCCACGGCAACGCGGTGGAGATCCTCCATCGGATCGGACACCTGTCGACGCTCACGTGTCCCGAGTGCGGCGGCACGCTGTGGGAGCTCGACGATTCGGTCCCGCGACGCTTTCGTTGCCACACCGGGCACGCGTTCACGCTGCGCAGCCTCGAGCACGCGCACGCCAAGTCCGCCTCCGAGGCGATGTGGACGACGCTGCGCACGCTGACCGAGAAGCAGGAGCTGCTGCGCCAGATCGCGGAGACGTACGGCGGCGGCAGGGAGGCGGCGTCGAAAGCGGCGCGCGACCTGAGCGCGAGCGTCGAGCGGGCGGCCGCGGCCCTCCGCGAGCTGATCGACGCGCTCCCGGGTTCGATCTCGCGGTTGGTGCCGGACGAGCCCACCGATCCCGGCGCCTGACGTCATCGGCGCTTTGCGTGCCGATCGGCAGCGGATGCTCGCATCGCCGTCCAGCGAGCGTCCACGCGCATCGCGCCGCGTCGTCGACGAGCGATCGCCGGCCCACGCGACGTCGAGGGGTCCGCTCCGGCTTGACTCGGCCGTCGACTTCATCGTTCGCGGATCAGTCGAGGCGCCGCGGGACCCGGCTGCTATGATTGCAGCGCTCGCGGCAACGCGTCGCTCGTCGGACGCGCCTCCTGCGTCGCGCTCGACGCGTCGGTAGGCCGCGGGAACACGCGTCGCGACGTGCGCGAAGAGGTGAGTGTCGGACGTTCGACCGACACCTCGACAAGGGGGCCGCGCGACCGACCGAGCGAAGGACCCGTCGCCCGAGCGCGTCATTGCCGGAGTCGTACGCGCAGCACGGGCGCGACGATCCGCTGGGCGCTCGATGGACGCCGATGGCGGAGAGGGCTTGCCGTGGCATCCGGTTTCCGCGCGTCATGATCTCGCCCGCCGTTGCCGCCCTGCAGGCTGCCGTCGCGGCACTGGAAGCGCAGCGAGGCGTGCTGGGCGACCTCGTCGTCGACGCCGCCCTGGGTCCGCTGCGCGCGCAGCTCGCGGCGCTCGAGGCCGCGACGGCCGCGCCGACGGCGCCGGTGCCTGCCGCGCAACCCGAACAGACGTTGCGCAGGGTCAGCATCCTGTTCCTGGACATCGTCGGCTCCACCTCGTTGAGCCAGATCCTGGATCCCGAGGAAACACACGAAGTCATGGACGGCGCGCTGGCGCGCTGTACGGCGACGGTGCAGAAGCATCGCGGTCGGGTCCTGCAGTACGCCGGCGACAACCTGCTGGCGATCTTCACCTCCGACGAGGCGGACGAGAACGGCGCCGAGCGGGCGGTCCACGCCGGTCTGGACATGCTCGCGGAGGGACGCCTGCTCGGCCAGGCCGTACTGCGCGAGCATGGCCACCAGGGCTTCGACGTGCGCGTGGGCGTGCATACCGGCGGCGTGCTCCTCGGGGGCGGCGTCGATGCCGAAGGCACCATCCGCGGCATGGCCGTGAATATCGCCGCGCGGATGGAGCAGACCGCGCCGCCGGGTGCCTTGCGCATCAGCCAGGACACCTGGCGCCATGTCCGGGGCGTCTTCGAATTCGAGGCGCAGCCCCCGATCGCGGTCAAGGGCATCGAGGAGCCGATCGCCTCTTATCTGGTCCTGCGCGCCAAGCCTCGCGCATTCCGGGTGGCGGCGCGCGGGATCGACGGCGTCGCGACCCGCATGGTGGGTCGCGACGGGGAGCTCGGGCGACTGCAGTCCGCCTTCGAGCGGCTGATCGAGCATCGGCGGCTCGAGCTGCTGCTGGTGGTCGCCGAAGCCGGCGTCGGCAAGAGCCGCCTGCTCTACGAGTTCACGGACTGGGCCGAGTTGCGGCCGGAGAAGTTCTTCAGCTTCCACGGCCGCGCCGACCCGCGTACGCAGAACCAGCCGTTCGGCCTGCTGCGCGACGTGCTGGCGTGGCGGCTGCAGATCTCGGACACCGACAGCATGGCCGAGGCGAAGGCGAAGATCGAACACGGCATCGCGCCGCTCTTCGTCGACGACGACGGCCCCGAACTGGCCCAGGCCCATGCCCACCTGCTCGGCCACCTGATCGGCCTGGACTTCAGCGACAGCCCGCATGTGCGGGGCATCCTCGACGACCCGAAGCAGATTCGCACGCGCGCCTTCCACGCGGCCGCGCAAGCGTTCCGTCGCTTCAGCGCACAGAGTCGGCTCCCGATCGTGCTGCAGCTCGACGACCTGCACTGGTCCGACGATGGGTCGCTCGAGTTCATGAAGCTGCTCATGCAGGTCAATCAGGACGTCCCGATGCTGCTCCTGGGCCTGACGCGGCCAACCCTGTTCGAGCGTCGACCGGACATCGCGGCCGGTCTCGGACCGGAGCAGCGGATCGACCTGCTTCCGCTGGACGAGCAGGCCAGCGGGGACCTGGCGCACGAGCTGCTCAAGCGTCTGCCCGCCATCCCCGAGACACTCAGCAACCTGCTCATCGCCCGCGCGGCCGGGAATCCGTTCTATATGGAAGAGCTGGTGATGATGCTGCTCGACCGCGGCGTGCTGCAGGCCGGCGCGGACGGCTGGTCGCTGGATGCGGAGCGGAACGTCGGCGACGCCGTCCCCCCGACGCTCATCGGCATCCTCCAGGCGCGGCTCGACGGCCTGCCCGCGGCCGAGCGCGTCGCGCTGCAGGAGGCGAGCGTCGTCGGCATGGTGTTCTGGGAAGAGGCGCTGGCCGCGCTCGACGACCAGGCGCCGCGCGCGCTGCCGGCGCTGGTCCGCCGCGAACTCGCACGGCCGCACCTCGAGACCAGCGTGGACGGCGAGCACGAGTACGGCTTCAAGCACCAGATCCTCCACGAGGTCACCTACGAGACCTTGCTGAAGCGCTCGCGCCGCGAGCTGCACGCCCGCGCCGCCGCATGGTTCGCGAGCCTGACCGGCGTGCGCGCGGCCGGCCTGTTGGGGTCGGCGGCCTGGCACTACGAACAGGGCGGAGACACGGCCCGCGCCATCGAGCATTACACCCGCGCCGCGGAGGACGCGCGCGGGCGCTATGCGCACGAAGCGACGCTGAACTACGTCGCGCATGCGCTCCGGCTGCTGCGAACCGACGACGACCCGGACCACGACGCGCTCTCGCTGCGTTGGCGCCTGCTCGATACGCGCGAGCGGACCTGCGAGCTCCTCGGGCGACGGCCCGACCAGCACACCGACCTCGACGCGCTAGCGCTCCTCGCGGATCGCCTCGACGACGACCAGCGGCGCGCAGAAGTCGCCACGCGTCGCAGCCTGCTGGCCGGCCGAAGCGGCGACCTGGTCGGCCAGGAGCGCGGCGCTCGCGAGGGCATGGCGCTCGCCGAACGATGCGGCGACACGCCGTTGCGTCTCAACGCGATGCGGCTGCTGGCCGACGCGCTGGCGCGCCAGGGCCAGGTCGCGGCCGGCGAGGCGATGGCGCGGGAGGGGCTCGCCGAGGCGCGCGTGCTCCGATTGCTCGGTCCCGAGAGTCGCTTCCTCAATGCGTTGAGCGTGATCGCCGCCCAGCGGCACGACACGGCCACGGTGCTGACGACTAGTCAGCAAGCCACGGCGATCAAGCGGGCGCTCGGCGACCGGCGCAACGAGGCCATCGGCCTGGCCAGTCTGGGCGCCGCCTGGCTCGACCTCGGCGACTTCGCGCAGGCCCGTTCCGACCTGGACGAGTGCCTGCGACTGCTGCGGGCGATGGGCGACCGACCGCTCGAACCGCTGGTGCTGGCGAACCTGTCGCAACTCGCCTTGTGGGAAGGCGACGCCGCAGCCGCCCGCATGCATGCCGTGACCGCGCTCGAGATCGCGGCGGAGGTCCGGGCCAAGGCCTTCGAACTGTTCGCGCTGTGGTGCCTCGGCAATGCCGAGCAGCTGTCGGGCGACCTCGATGCCGCCGATGCCGCCTATGCGCGCCTCTTCGAGCTCGCGCGAGCGGCGCACAGTCCGCAGCAGCACGATGCCAACGCCGGCCGGGCGCGTATCGCACTCGCGCGCGGCCATCTGGCTGCCGCCTCGACGGCCCTCGAGCCGGTCCTCGCGGCACTCGAAGTCGACGGCAGCCTCGACGGCACCTTCGGCGCGACGTCGATCCAGTCGGTGTGCTGGCAAGTGCTCGAACGGTCCGGCGACGCGCGTGCCTTGCCGTTGCTCGAGCAGGCGAACGCGGCGCTCGAAGCCCGTGCCGCCGAACTGAACGATGCGACGTTACGCGAGAACTTCCTGACGAACGTGCCGCCGAACCGCGCCATCATCGCCGCTTGGGCGAGTGCCCGAAGCGGCGACGACAGCGAGGGTCCGCGTGCCCGCTGACCTGCTCAGCGTGCGATCGGAGCCCGGCGGCGACGACTGAGGACCAGGGCGCCGAGACCGAGCGCGGCGAGCGCGATGCTGTTCGGCTCGGGCACGTCGGTGAAGGTCACCGTGGCCGGGGCGGACGTCTGCTGGTTGCCGCACGACTCGCCGTCGTAGTTCGGGCAGGTCACCAGGTAGGCAGGGTCGGTATTGGCATAGCCGGACGAGAAGAACAGCTGCATGTAGCCCTGGTAGAGGTTTCCTCCGACGGCCGAGGGCACCGTGACCGCGAACACGTTGCTGTAGTCCGTGTCGAGGCCCTGGAGCTGACCGTTCACGAAGTAGCCGTCGAACACGTAGTCCGGCGGGAAGTCGGCCATTCCCAGCGGGACGATCGTGTTGGTGGTGGCCTGATTCCGGACGTCGTAGAAGTCGAGCTGACCGGTCGTCGGCGTGATGTCGCAGCCGTTGCCGGTGTCGATGACGCCGGTCCCCGAGCACCCCGAGACGTTGAGCGTGACCGAGCCGCTGAAATAGAGGAACGGGATGGCGGTCCCGAACAGCGGGTCGAAGCTGGCGATGACCGCGGCCGACGCAGGCGCCATCGCGAGCAGCGCGCAGCCAGCCGTCACGACGGAAAGGCCACGCATGAGCGAGCATCGGAACGATCTGGACATGGTTTGATTCCCGTTAGCGAAAGATGCACAGGAAAAGCACTTTCCGCGCCCGGCGCGTTTTTCATGACTCGTCGATCCGATTCCCTCTCGATGGATGCGATCGGGACTACCGGATGCGCAGGCATGCCGGGGCGACGCATGTAAAGCAAATCGACGCGGCCGGGTGCCGCGACTTCGGTACGGACGAGCACTCGAGGCAGGCCCGAGCGGCCAATGAAAAGGGCCGCTCGATGGCGGCCCTTCAGGTGCTTCTGGCGGAGTGGACGGGACTCGAACCCGCGACCCCCGGCGTGACAGGCCGGTATTCTAACCAACTGAACTACCACTCCCCTGCAAACCGATGCTGCTGCGTTGTATCCGGCGGATCGACGACGACGAACTCGGGCGCGATCGCTGGTGGGTGCTGAGAGGCTCGAACTCCCGACCTACGCCTTGTAAGGGCGCCGCTCTACCAACTGAGCTAAGCACCCGTCGCCGCCCGCGCCACTGCCTTAGGCCGAGCCTTCGCGCCATCGTCGAGCGACGCGCCGACCTTCGGCACCGCCTGCGTTGTCACCCGCAGGCAGCCGCTTAGTTTAACGCATCCTTCAACGCCTTTCCAGCGCGGAACTTGGGGACCTTCGCTGCCTTGATCTTGATCTCGGCTCCGGTCTGCGGGTTGCGGCCGGTGCGCGCGGCGCGCTTGCCGACCGTGAACGTGCCGAACCCGACGAGCGTCACGCTGCCGTTCTTTCTCAATGTCGTCTTGATGCCGCCCACCACCGACTCGAGTGCGCGGCCGGCGGCCGCTTTCGAGATGTCTGCCTGCTTGGCGATGTGTTCGATCAAGTCCGACTTGTTCATCGAGATCCCTTCTCGCGGTTGGTCCGCGGTTGTTCCGACCGGTCTGCGCGCCGGTGGAGTCGAGCGATCGATGTCTGTCGAGGGCCACGATCGCGCAACCATTAAGCAATGCGGGTGGAGCAGTGTCAAGCCGGCTCGACCCGATGCGACGCGCAAAAAAAACGCGTGGCCGAAGCCACGCGTTTCGTGATGCGACGCGACGTCAGTGCTTGACGAGATTGCCGTCGTCGGGCCGCTGTTCGGTCGCGATCACCGGTGCGGCCGGTGTCGCGAGCGGCTCTTCGTCGGGCAGCGCGACCGGCAACCGTTCGAGCGCGATCTCGAGCACGCGATCGATCCACTTGACGGGGATGATCTCGAGCCGGTTCTTCACGTTCTCGGCGATCTCGTGCAGGTCCTTGACGTTCTCTTCGGGGATCAGCACGGTCTTGATGCCGCCGCGATGCGCCGCGAGCAGCTTCTCCTTCAGGCCGCCGATCGGGAGGACCTCGCCGCGCAGCGTGATCTCGCCGGTCATCGCGACGTCGGCCCGCACCGGGATCTTCGTCAACGCGGACACCATCGCGAGCGTCATCGCGGCACCGGCGGACGGACCGTCCTTCGGCGTCGCGCCCTCCGGCGCGTGCACGTGGATGTCGTGCTTCTCCCAGACGTCGTCCGCGATGCCGAGACGGCGCGAGCGCGCGCGCACGACCGACCTCGCGGCCTCGACCGATTCCTTCATCACGTCGCCGAGCGATCCGGTCCGTTCGATCTTTCCCTTGCCTGGCATGACCGCGACCTCGATCGTCAGCAGGTCGCCACCGACCTCGGTCCACGCGAGCCCGTTGACCTGGCCGATCTGGTTCTGCTTCTCGGCCATGCCGAACGTGTAGCGGCGCACGCCGAGGAACTTGTCGAGGTTGCGGGCCGAGACCTGCACCTTGCCCTCGTGCTTCTTCAGCAGCAGCGTCTTGACGACCTTGCGGCAGATCTTCGAGATCTCGCGCTCGAGTGCGCGCACGCCGGCCTCGCGCGTGTAGTAACGAATGATGTCGCGGATCGCGCTCTCCGCGACGACGAGCTCTTCCTTCTTCACGCCGTTGTTCTTCATCTGCTTCGGCAGCAGATAACGCAGCGCGATGTTGGTCTTCTCGTCTTCGGTGTAGCCGGACAGCCGGATCACTTCCATCCGGTCGAGCAGCGCCGGCGGGATGTTGAACGAGTTCGACGTCGCGACGAACATCACGTCCGACAGGTCGAAGTCGACCTCGATGTAGTGGTCCTGGAACGTGTGGTTCTGCTCCGGATCGAGCACCTCGAGCAGCGCCGACGCCGGGTCGCCGCGGAAGTCCATGCCCATCTTGTCGACTTCGTCGAGCAGGAACAGCGGATTGCGCACACCGACCTTCGCGAGGCTCTGCAGGATCTTGCCGGGCATCGATCCGATGTACGTGCGGCGATGGCCGCGGATCTCCGCTTCGTCGCGGACGCCGCCGAGCGCCATCCGCACGAACTTGCGGTTCGTCGCACGCGCGATCGACTGGCCGAGCGACGTCTTGCCGACGCCCGGAGGTCCGACGAGGCACAGGATCGGCGCCTTGATCTTCTCGACACGCTGCTGGACCGCGAGGTATTCGAGGATGCGTTCCTTGACCTTGTCGAGGCCGAAGTGGTCCTCGTCGAGCACGAACTCCGCACGCGTCAGGTCGTTGGTGACCTTGGACTTCTTCTTCCAGGGAAGCCCGACCAGCGTGTCGAGATAGTTGCGCACGACGGTCGCCTCGGCCGACATCGGGCTCATCAGCTTGAGCTTCTTCAGCTCGGCGTCGGCCTTGATCTTGGCTTCCTTCGGCATGCGGGCGGCCTTGAGCTTCTTCTCGAGCTCCTCGATCTCCGCGCCGTCCTCGCCTTCGCCGAGCTCCTTCTGGATCGCCTTGACCTGCTCGTTCAGGTAGTACTCGCGCTGGCTCTTCTCCATCTGGCGCTTGACGCGCCCGCGGATGCGCTTCTCGACCTGCAGGATGTCGAGCTCGGTCTCGAGCTGCGTCAACAGGTGTTCGAGACGCTCGCTGACCTTGAACATCTCGAGCACGGCCTGCTTCTGCTCGAGCTTGAGCGGCAGGTGCGCGGCGATGGTGTCGGCGAGCCGACCCGAGTCGTCGATGCCCGACAGCGACGTCAGGATCTCCGGCGGGATCTTCTTGTTGAGCTTCACGTACTGGTCGAACTGCTGGACGATCGCGCGGCGCATCGCCTCGAGCTCCGCGTTCGCGTCGTCGTCGGACGCGACCGGCGTGAGGTCGCAGACGAAGTGCGTGTCGAGCTCTTCGATCTTGTGGATGCGCGCGCGTTGCGCGCCCTCGACGAGTACCTTCACGGTACCGTCGGGCAGCTTCAACATCTGCAGGATGTTCGAGACGCAGCCGATCTCGTAGATGTCCTCGGGCGACGGCTCGTCCTTCGACGCCGTCTTCTGCGCGACGAGCATGATGCTCTTGCCGGCTTCCATCGCCGTCTCGAGGGCCTTGATCGACTTCGGGCGACCCACGAACAGCGGGATCACCATGTGGGGAAAGATCACGACGTCGCGAAGCGGCAGCAGCGGCAGCTGGATGCTTTCTTCCGACGGGCTGGTGGTCAAGGCCATTTGCTTCCTTTCAGTTCATTCGCACGAACCGCTCGTACGCCGTCACAGATGAAGCCGCGCTCCCCGCTTGCAAGAGAACCGCCCCGTCCGCGCCGCGCCGGCCGGCCGAAAACAAAAAGCCGCTCACGCGACTGGCATGAACGGCTTTTCGATTGAAGCCGGATGAGATTGCCGCTCGACCGGCGGCGATTTCCCTGGACTGCCGGACAGGCGCCGATGCTGTTTCGATCGGCGCGTGTCGCACAAACTTGAACCGCGTCAGCTGAGCCCGGCGACCTTCGGCTGGTCGCCGTAGATCAGCAGCGGCTTCACGCCCCCGCTGATCTGGTTTTCGTCGAGAACGACCCGTACGACTCCCTTCGAGCTCGGGAGTTCGAACATCACGTCGAGCAGCGCCGCCTCCAGCATCGAACGCAGGCCGCGCGCGCCGGTCTTGCGCTTCAGCGCCTTCTTCGCGATCGCCAGCAGCGCGGCCGGCCGGATCTCGAGCTCGACGCCTTCCATCGCGAGCAGCTTCTGGTACTGCTTGACCAGCGCGTTCTTCGGCTCGACGAGGATCTGGATCAGCGCCTCCTCGTTGAGCTCGTTCAGCGTGGCCACCACCGGCAGCCGGCCGACGAGCTCGGGGATCAGACCGAACTTGATCAGGTCTTCCGGCTCGACCTCGCGCAACACGTCGCCGACCGCGCGGTCCGACTGGCTCTTGACCTCGGCCGAGAAGCCGATGCCGCTCTTCTCCGAGCGGTTGCGGATGACCTTCTCGAGGCCGTCGAACGCGCCGCCGCAGATGAACAGGATGTTCGTCGTGTCGATCTGCACGAAGTCCTGGTTCGGATGCTTGCGGCCGCCCTGCGGCGGCACCGAAGCGAGCGTGCCCTCGACCAACTTCAGCAGCGCCTGCTGCACACCTTCACCGCTGACGTCGCGCGTGATCGACGGGTTGTCCGACTTCCGCGAGATCTTGTCGATCTCGTCGATGTAGACGATGCCCTTCTGCGCCTTCTCGACCTCGTAATTGCAGTTCTGCAGCAGCTTCTGGATGATGTTCTCGACGTCCTCGCCGACGTAACCGGCCTCGGTCAGCGTCGTCGCGTCGGCGATCACGAACGGAACGTTCAAGAGGCGCGCCAGCGTCTGCGCCAGCAGCGTCTTGCCGGAGCCCGTCGGCCCGACCAGCAGGATGTTGCTCTTCGCCAGTTCCACATCGTCCTTCTTGGACATGTGCTTCAGGCGCTTGTAGTGGTTGTAGACCGCGACGGCCAGGATGCGCTTGGCCGTCTCCTGACCGATCACGTACTGGTCGAGGATGTCGCCGATCTCCTGCGGCGTCGGAAGGTCCGAGCGCGTGATCGTGCCGGACGGGTCGGCCTGCGCGGCCTCGTCGCGGATGATGTCGTTGCACAGGTCGATGCACTCGTCACAGATGAACACCGACGGACCGGCGATGAGCTTCTTGACCTCGTGCTGGCTCTTCCCGCAGAAGGAGCAGTACAACAGCTTCTCGCCGCTCGAACCCTTTTTCTCCGACATACCGCCCATGCCCCGCGAAATGAACGCGAAATAACTATACCGTGGATTTGCGGACCGGCCGAACCGGCGGGATGCCCGCGAAGCGTGGCGTCCGCGCGGCGCAACACCTGCAGGAGCGACTGCGCGGACGGCGTCGGGGCCGCCGCTCGACGGCCGCCGCCGGCCCCGCGGTCAGGTCTCGGTCGCGCGCGTCGTGAGAACTTCGTCGATCAGGCCGTACTCCTTGGCCTGCTCCGGCGACATGAACGTGTCGCGATCGGTGTCGCGAGCGATCTTGTCGATCGGCTGCCCGGTCCGCTCCGAATAGATGCCGTTGAGCCGCTCGCGCAGATACAGGATCTCCTTCGCCTGGATCTCGATGTCGGCGGCCTGACCCTGCGACCCGCCGGACGGCTGGTGGATCATGATCCGCGAGTTCGGCAGGCTGAAGCGCTTGCCCTTCGCGCCGGCCGTCAGCAGGAACGATCCCATGCTCGCGGCCATGCCGGTGCACAGCGTCGACACGTCCGGCTTCACGAACTGCATCGTGTCGAAGATCGCGAGGCCCGCGTAGATCGACCCGCCCGGCGAGTTGATGTACAGCGAGATGTCCTTGTCCGGGTTCTCCGATTCGAGGAACAGCAGCTGCGCGACGACGAGGTTCGCCGTCTGGTCGTTGACCGGGCCGACGAGGAAGATGATCCGTTCCTTCAGCAGCCGCGAGTAGATGTCGTACGCGCGCTCGCCGCGGCCCGACTGCTCGATGACCATCGGCACCATGCCGAGGCCGACGGGTTCGGTGGCGCTGAACGACTGGGGCTTGTCCATCGGTCGGGATCCTTGCTTGCTCGGTTGGGGGTGCGTCAGTTGCTGCCCATCAGCTCATCGAACGGCACCTCGACGTCGGCAACGCGCGCGCGGCCGAGGATGAAGTTGACGACGTTTTCCTCGAGCACAAGAGCCTCGACGTCGGCGAGCCGCGCACGATCCGCGAAATACCAGCGCACGACCTCCGCCGGCTTCTCGTAGCTCTGCGCGAGATCCTCGACGTGCGCGCGCAGCTGCTCCGGCTTCGGTTGCAGGTCCTCGCGCTTGACGAGCTCGCCTAGGATCAGCCCGAGGCGCACGCGGCGTTCGGCTTGCGGGACGAACAGGTCCGGCGTCAACGGCATCGTCTCGACGTTGAGTCCGCGACGCTGCACTTCCTCGCGCGCGTTCTCCATCAATCGCTCGACCTCCGCGTCGACGAGCGCCTTCGGCGTCTCCATCTGCGAGGCGCCGAGCAACGCGTTCATCACGCTGTCCTTCGTCCGCGACGCGAGGCGCTTCCTGACCTCGCGTTCGAGGTTCGCGCGGACGTCGGCGCGCATGCGATCGAGGTCGCCGTCGTTCACGCCGAGCGAGGCCGCGAACTCGGCGTCGACCGCGGGCACGTGGGCCCACGCGACGTCCTTGACGGTGATCGTGAACTGCGCCGTCTTGCCGGCGACCTCGCGGCCTGGATAGTCGTCGGGGAACGTGACGTCGAATGCCTTCGTGTCGCCGGTCGACAGTCCGAGTACGGCCGACTCGAACGCGGGCAGCATCTGGCCGGAGCCGACGATGAACGAGAAGTCGTGACCGGCCCCACCGTCGAACGGCACGCCGTCGATCGTGCCGACGAAGTCGACCGTCACGCGGTCGCCGTCTTCGGCGGCCGACGACGTGCCCGCGGGCGCCGCATGCCCGTGATCGTGATCGTGGCCGCCATGATCGTGGCCCTCGTGGCCGTGCGGCGTTTTCGAATGGAAGTGGCCGCGCTGGCGGCGAAGGATGTCGATCGTCTTGTCGACCGCCTCGTCGTCGACGGTCGTGTTCGAGCGCGTGACCTCGGTCGACTCGAGCGGCGCGAGCTGCACTTCCGGATAGACCTCGAACGTCGCGTCGAACGCGACCGCCTCGTCGGCGTCGGTCGTCGCGCTCGCGGTGATGTTCGGAGAGC
The DNA here is from genome assembly GCA_963795885.1 of uncultured beta proteobacterium. Lineage (GTDB taxonomy): Bacteria > Pseudomonadota > Gammaproteobacteria > Burkholderiales > Burkholderiaceae_D > CAHJXF01. The sequence continues at coordinate 237,245 of CAWCJI010000001.1, forward strand.
CCGCGACCCGCAGCTGGTTCTCCTCGACCGCCTTGCTGAACGCGCTGCCGACCTTCTCGTTCAGGACCTCGTTGTGGACCTGGAAGCCGTACTGCTGCGCGACGATCTTCATCGGCACCTTGCCGGGCCGGAAGCCCGCCATGCGGACGGTGCGCGACAGGCGCTTCAGCCGCGTGTCGACCTCGCGTTCGATCTCGGAGCGCGGGACCGACAGGTGGACGCGACGTTCGAGCTTTCCCAGGTTTTCCACTTGCATGAGCATTCCGTGATCGATGGAGCGGCGCGCGGCCGCGTCGGCGTGACCGCCGAAGGCGATTCGTTGCGGGTCAGCGGACGGCGGCGGACCGGAGGTCGAGGGTGTTGCGAACCGGTGCGAGGGAGGGGACTCGAACCCCTACACCATTGCTGGCGTCAGGACCTAAACCTGGTGCGTCTACCAATTTCGCCACCCTCGCGGCGGCGCCGCCGCTCGCTCGCGCGCCGCGTCTTTCCGCGACGTTCCGGACCCGTTCTGCGGACCCGGCGGGCGTCGAACGCGGCGCGATTATACGTGATGACTCCGCACGATCCGTCCTGCTGGCCGCGGGCCACATCGTCGCGGTTGCGGCCCATCGCTCCTATACTCGCGCCTCTTCGTTCGTCGGGACCGCGGTCCGCCGATGCCGGTCGATCATTACGAGAACTTCCCGGTCGCGTCGCTGCTGTTGCCGCGACGCCTGCGCCGTCCGGTCGAGGCGATCTATCGCTTCGCGCGCGGCGCCGACGATCTCGCCGACGAAGGCACGGCCACGCCGGCCGAGCGTCGAGCGGCGCTCGCGTCGTGGGATCGTCAGCTCGACCGCATCGCCGCCGGGTCGGCGCCTGACAGCGAACCCGCGGGTCCGGTGTTCGTCGCGCTCGCCGACGCGATCCGCGCGCACGACCTGCCGATCGGCCTGTTCCACGACCTGCTGTCCGCCTTCATGCAGGACTGCGTCGTGTCGCGCTACGACGACGATGCCGTCGCTGCTCGACTACTGCCGGCGCTCGGCGAACCCCGTCGGCCGCCTGCTGATCGTGCTGTATCGCGAGGACACCGAGACCCATCGCTGGTGGTCGGACCGCATCTGCACGGCGCTGCAGTGGATCAACTTCTGGCAGGACGTCGCGGTCGATCGCGACAAGGACCGCGTCTATCTGCCGCGCGTCGATCGCGAGCGCTTCGGCGTGACCGACACGATGCTGTTCGGCGATGCACGAACCCTGGTCGCGAGCGATGCGTGGAAGTCGCTGATGCGCCACGAGGTCGTCCGCACGCGGGCGATGATGATCGAGGGCAGTCCGCTCGCGTCGGCGCTGCCGGGCCGCGCCGGCTTCGAGCTGCGGCTCGTCGTCCAGGGCGGCCTGCGGATCCTCGAGAAGATCGAGCAGGTCGACTACGACGTGTTCTTCCGGCGGCCGACGCTGAAGCGTGGCGACGGTCTCGCGATGGCGGCCCGCGCCCTCGCGATGCCGTCGCGCACGCGACGCAACGCGACGCCGTCGACGACCGCGACGGATCGTTCGCAGCCGCGATGACGCCCGAACAGTATTGCCAGGACAAGGCCGCGAAGAGCGGCTCGAGCTTCTACTACGCGTTCCTGTTCCTGCCGCCGCCGCGGCGCGCGGCGATCACCGCGCTGTACGCGTTCTGCCGCGAGGTCGACGACGTCGTCGACGAGAGCAGCGACCCGACGCTCGCGGCACAGCAGCTCGCGTGGTGGCGAAGCGAGATCGATCGGCTCTACGAAGGCGCGCCGACGCATCCGGTCACGCGCGCGCTGGCACCGCACGTCGTGCCGTTCTCGATCGCGCGCGAACGCCTGCTCGAGATCGTCGCGGGAATGGAGATGGACCTCCATCAGACGCGGTACCTCGACTTCGCGGGGCTCGCTCACTACTGCCATCACGTCGCCGGCGTCGTCGGCATCCTGTCGTCGAACATCTTCGGCGCGACCGATCCGGGCTCCGTGGCGTATGCCGAGAAGATGGGCCTCGCGGTGCAGCTCATCAACATCATCCGCGACGTCGGCGAGGACGCGAGGATGGGCCGCATCTATCTGCCGATCGAGGACCTGAAGCGCTTCGGCGTGCCGGCCTCGGACCTGCTGAACGCGAAGAGCAGCCCGGCCTTCGTCGAGCTGATGCGCTTCGAGGCCGACCGCGCGAAGGCGATCTACGCGGAGGCGCTCGCGCTGCTGCCGCCGGCCGATCGTCGGCCGCAGCGGACCGGCCTGATCATGGGCGCGATCTATCGCGCGGTGCTCGACGAGATCGAGCGCGAGAACTTCGCGGTGCTGAACCAGCGCATCTCGCTCACGCCGATCCGGAAGCTGTGGATCGCGTGGCGGACCTGGGTCGGCCTGAAGAAGTGACCCGGGGCTCGAGCCGCGTTGCGGTCATCGGCGGCGGCTGGGCCGGGCTCGCCGCCGCGGCGCATCTCGTCGATGCAGGCATCGACTGCACGCTGTTCGAGGCGTCGCGCACGCTCGGCGGCCGCGCGCGGCGCGTGCCGTGGATCGCGGGCGACGGTCGCGAGATCGTGCTCGACAACGGCCAGCACATCCTGATCGGCGCGTATCGCGAGACGCTGAACCTGCTGCAGCGGCTGGAGATCGACCTCGAGCAGGCGCTCGAGCGCACGCCGCTGCACCTCGTCGCCGCGAACGGCATGTCGCTGCGCGCGTCGACGCACCGTGCGCCGTGGCATCTCGTGTCGATGATCGTCACGGCCAAGGGACTGTCGATCGACGAGCGCATCGCGATCGCGTCGATGATGTCGAAGGCGAAGCGGATCCATTGGCGACTCGACGACGACCGCACGGTCGCCGCGCTGCTGGCCGCATGGAATCAGCCGGCGCTGCTGACTCACAAGCTCTGGGAACCGCTCTGCGTCGCCGCGCTCAACACGCCGCTCGCGATCGCGTCGGCACAGGTCTTCCTCAACGTGCTGCGCGACAGCCTCGGCGCCGCGAACACCGACTCCGACCTGCTGCTGCCGCGCGTGGACCTCGGCAGCCTGCTGCCCGATGCCGTTCGCGAGCGGCTCGATGCGCCCGCGATCCGCATGGGGTCGCGCGTGCAGAACGTGGCGCTCGACGACGCGGGCGTCGCGATCGCGTGCGGCACGGCGACCGACCTCGGCACGCCGGAACGCTTCGACGCCGCGGTGCTCGCGACGCCACCGTCGGACGCGGCGCGGCTGATGGCGTCGCCGGCGCTGCACGATGCCCGCTTCAGGCCGCTCGTCGCGACCTGCGACGCGTTCGTGTTCCAGCCGATCGTGACGGCGTATCTGCGCTATCGAGAACGACCGCGATGGCCGAGCCGCATGCTCGCGCTCGAGTCCGCGCCGCACGTCGACCACTACGCGCAATGGGTGTTCGATCGGTCGGAGCGGCTGACGACCGATGTCCATCACGCGGCACCGGCGTCGGGTCACGGCCTCGTCGCCGCGGTGATCAGCGCGGACGGTCCGCATCGCGAGTTCGACAACGACGTGCTCGTCGAGTCGATCGCGCGACAGCTCGCGACCGAGTGCGGGTTGCCCAGCAGGCCGATCGAGTCGCGCGTGATCGTGGAGAAGCGGGCGACGTACGCGTCGACGCCATCGCTCGCACGACCCGACGTCGCGACGCCGCATCCGCGGCTCGTGCTGGCCGGCGACTACGTCGGCCACGCCGATCCGGCGACGCACTACCCGGCGACGCTGGAGGCCGCCGTCGTCGCGGGACGCCGCGCGGCCGAGCGATTGGTCGCGCTGCTAGCCGACTGATTTGTCGGCCGCGATCAACGGCCGCGCAGTGCGTCGAGCGCCTCGTCGATCCGCGACACCGCGATCACTTCCATGCCCTCGATCTTTCCGGCGCGTCCCTTCGGCGCGTTCGCCGACGGCACGAGCGCGGTCCCGAAGCCGAGCTTGGCCGCTTCGCGCAGCCGCTCCTGACCGCGCGGCGCCGGCCTGATCTCGCCGGCGAGTCCGACCTCGCCGAACACGACCATGCCGCGCGGCATCGGCTTGCCGCGCAGCGACGACTGGATCGCGCACAGCACCGCGAGGTCGGCCGCGGGCTCGACGATCTTGACGCCGCCGACCGCGTTGACGAACACGTCCTGGTCGTAGCACGCGATGCCCGCATGTCGATGCAGCACCGCGAGCAGCAGCGCGAGCCGGTTCTGCTCGAGGCCCACCGACAAGCGCCGCGGGTTCGGGTTGTGCGCCTCGTCGACGAGCGCCTGGATCTCGACCAGCAGCGGCCGCGTGCCCTCCTGCGTGACGAGCACGCACGAGCCGGGCACCGTGCCGCCCTTGCCGTCCGGTCCGTGCTGCGACAGGAACAGCGCCGACGGATTGGACACGCCCTTCAGCCCGCGCTCGGTCATCGCGAAGACGCCGAGCTCGTTGATCGCGCCGAAGCGGTTCTTGATCGCGCGGACGAGCCGGAAGCTCGAGTGCGTATCGCCCTCGAAATACAGGACCGAGTCGACGATGTGCTCGAGCACGCGCGGCCCGGCGAGCGTGCCTTCCTTCGTGACGTGGCCGACGAGGATCATCGTCGTGCCGAGCTGCTTCGCGACGCGCGTCAGCTGCGCGGCGCACTCGCGGACCTGCGCGACCGAGCCCGGCGCCGACGTCAGTGCGTCCGAGTACAGCGTCTGGATCGAGTCGATCACCGCGACGTCGGGGCGTTCGGCGGCGACGGCGCCGAGGATCTTCTCGACGTTGATCTCCGCGAGCAGCAGCACGCCGCCGCCGGCCGCGGGACCGCGCGCGCGTTCGTCGCCGGCGAGCCGCCGCGCGCGCATCGCGATCTGCGCGCCCGACTCCTCGCCGCTGACGTACAGCGTCTTCTTCGTGGCCGACAGCTGCGACAAGGCCTGCAACAGCAGCGTCGACTTGCCGATGCCGGGATCGCCGCCGATCAGCACGACCGCGCCCGCGACGAGTCCGCCGCCGAGCACGCGATCGAACTCGTCGATGCCGCTCGAGAAGCGCGGCACCTCGGCCGCCTCGATGTCGGCGAGCGCGCGGACCGTCGACGCGCCGCTCGCCGGACCCGCCAGCGCCGCGAAGCGATGCGCGCCGGCCGGCGCCTCGGCGACGCCCTCGACGAGCGTGTTCCACGCCTGGCAATGCGGGCACTGCCCCTGCCACTTGCCGGTCTGGCCGCCGCACTCGGTGCAGACGTACAGCGTCTTCGGCTTCGCCATCAGCGCGTGTTCATCGTGGGATCGCGCATCAGTCGATCGTGCGCTTCGGCACCCGCGGCGCGAGCGCGCACAGCAGCTCGTAGCCGACCGTGCCTGCGGCCTGCGCGACCTCGTCGACCGGCACCACCCTCCCCCACAGCTCGACCGGACTGCCGACGCGAGCCTCGGGCACCGGCGTCAGGTCGACGGTCAGCATGTCCATCGACACGCGACCGACGACGCGCGTGCGGATGCCGTCGACCGCGACCGGCGTGCCGGACGGCGCGACGCGCGGATAGCCGTCGGCATATCCGCATGCGACGACGCCGATCCGCATCGCGCGCTCGGCCACGTAGCGATGACCGTAGCCGACCGCGTCGCCGGCTTCCAGATGCTGGACCGCGATCAGCTCGCTGGCGAGCGTCATCGCGGGCCGCAGTCCGAACTCGGCAGCGCCGCGCGTCGCGAACGGCGACGCGCCGTAGATCATGATGCCGGGTCGGACCCAGTCGTGATGCGTCTCGGGATGCGCGAGGATCGCCGCCGAGTTGGCGAGCGAGCGCGGCCCGTCGAGTCCCGCGGCCCCACGCTCGAAGGCCGCGAGCTGCTCCATGCAGCCTTCGGGCCGGTCCGCGTTGGCGAAGTGCGTGGTCAGCGTGATCGTCCCGACCGATCGGATCGCACGAAGCCGCGCATGCGCGTCGCGATAGCGGTCCGGCACGAAGCCGAGCCGGTTCATGCCGCTGTTCATCTTCAGGTAGATCGACAGCGGACGGTCGACGCGCGCCGCCTCGATCATCGCGATCTGCTCGTCGTCGTGGACGCCGATCGTCACGTCGAGACGAGCCGCCGCAGCGAGGTCGGCGGGCTCGAAGCAGCCTTCGAGCAGCAGGATCGGTTTGCGCCACCCGAGCTCGCGCAGCGATGCGGCGGTCTCGGTCTCGAGGATCGCGATGCCGTCGGCACGCGCGAGCGCAGGGCTGTCGCCGGCGACCGTGCGTTCGAGGCCGTGGCCATACGCGTCCGCCTTCAGCACCGCCCAGACCCTCGACGTCGGCGCGTGACGGCGCACGACGTCGATGTTGTCGGCGATCGCCTGCCGGGACAACAGCGCCTGGATGGGTCGGGACACGATGGGAAGAGGAAGGCGCGAAGGTGCGCGGCATCGGCGTCGGGTCCGTGCCGCGGCGCCATCATAAGGGCTGCGGACGGCCGCTTCATCGTCGGGATCGACGACGACGGCAGCGGCTCGTGACGGGCCGGTCGCGTGAACGATTCATGCTATAACCCTGCCCGCAAAGGGGACGAACGATCCCCGTCGCGGCGCACCTCGGCCACCGGGTGCAGCGTGCCGCAAACGCAGGGAACCATGTCATCGGCGAGCCGGCTTCAGCGGAACGCGATGCGATGCGGATCGCGGCAGCTACGAAGGCGATCCGGCCAATCGGAGACGGGCCTTACGGATGAAGCGTGGCTTCTACACCATCATGGCGGCGCAGTTCTTTTCGTCGCTCGCCGACAATGCGCTGCTGATTGCCGCGATCTCGCTGCTGATCGAGATCGATGCGCCGGAGTGGATGACTCCACTCCTCAAGTTGTTCTTCGGCTTGTCGTACGTGCTGCTCGCGGCGTTCGTCGGCGCGTTCGCCGACGCGCTGCCGAAGGGCCGCGTGATGTTCATCACGAACACGATCAAGATCGTCGGCTGCCTCGCGATGCTGTTCGGCGCGCATCCGCTGATCGCGTACGCCATCGTCGGACTCGGCGCCGCGGCCTATTCGCCGGCGAAGTACGGCATCCTCACCGAGCTGCTGCCGTCCGAGGAGCTCGTGAAGGCGAACGGCTGGATCGAGGGGCTGACGGTCGGCTCGATCATCCTCGGCACCGTGCTCGGCGGCCAGCTCGTCGGCCAGAAGCTGTCGACGATGATGCTGTCGATCGACCTGCCGTACATCAGCACCGGCATCGAGACGCCGCCGCAGGCCGCGATCACCGTGATCGCGTTCATCTACGCGATCGCCGCGATCATCAACCTGCGGATTCCCGATACCGGCGTGCGCTACGCGCATCAGGAACGCAATCCCGCGCGGCTCATCATCGACTTCGCGCAGTGCTTCTCGACGTTGTGGCGCGACAAGCTCGGGCAGATCTCGCTGGCGGTGACGACACTGTTCTGGGGCGCCGGCGCGACGCTGCAGTTCATCGTGCTGCGCTGGGCCGCGACGTCGCTCGGGCTCGACCTCACGCAGGGCGCGACGCTGCAGGCCGTCGTCGCGATCGGCATCGCGGCCGGCGCGGTGCTCGCCGCGCGCATCCCGCTGAAGCGCGCGTTGTCGGTGCTGCCGTACGGGATCGCGATGGGGCTGCTCGTGATGTCGCTCGCGTTCTTCCGCCGCGACGCGTTCCCGCACTACGTGATCCATGCGGCCGGACTGCACGTGCCGCTGTACCTCGTCGCCGCGAGCCTTCTGCTGACGCTGATCGGCGGCCTCGCGGGCTTCTTCGTCGTGCCGATGAACGCGCTGCTGCAGTATCGCGGGCACGTGCTGATGAGCGCCGGCCATTCGATCGCGGTGCAGAACTTCAACGAGAACCTGTCGGTGCTGACGATGCTGTGCGTCTACGCCGTGCTGGTCCGCTACGACCTGTCGGTGCCGACGATCATCATCCTGTTCGGCCTGTTCGTCGTGTCGAGCATGTTCCTCGTGATGCGCCGGCACCGGCGCAACTTGCGACGGACCGGCATCAGCGACCCGCTGACGCTGATCCGCGACGTGCGTCACTGACGGGTCAGCCCGTCTCGTTCGTCGCCGCCCGCTCGTGCAACGAGCGCGCGAAGCACAGGTCGGCCCACGCCTTGCCCTTCTCTTCCGGCGAGCGCAGCAGATAAGCGGGGTGATAGGTCGCGACGACCGGGATCGATCGGCCCGCCGCTTCGATCCGGTGGACCTTGCCGCGCAGGCTCGCCATCGACCCCTCCGCCTTCAGCAGCGCGAGGCTCGCCACCTTGCCGACGACGAGGATCATCTTCGGCGCGAGCAGCGCGATCTGTCGCTCGAGGAACGGTCGGCAGCTCTCGACCTCGACCGGCAGCGGATCGCGGTTGCCGGGCGGCCGGCACTTGACGACGTTCGCGATGTAGGCGCGTCCGCGGTCCGGCCGATCCGCGCGCGAGAAGCCGACCGACGTCAGCATCGCGTCGAGCAGCTTGCCGGCCTTGCCGACGAACGGCTCGCCGACGGCGTCCTCGTCCGCGCCCGGACCTTCGCCGATCACGAGCCAGTCGGGCCGCTCGGCGCCGACGCCGAAGACCGTCTGCGTGCGGGTCTCGCACAGCCGGCATGCGCGGCAGCCGGCGACCTCGGCTCGAAGCGACTCCCAGTCGAGCTTCGCGATCCGCGCGGCACGCGCATCGATCGTCTCGTCGTCGACTTCGACCGGACGGTCGCGCCGGACCCACAGCGGGCCGAGGCCCATCGCGTCGACCGCACGACGCCTCGCGAGCGGGTCGATCACAACGCCAGCCGCATCACCAGCGCGTCCTCGCGCGTGGTGTGATCCGATGCGCTCGCAGGGTAGTAGCGCCGGCGCAGGCCGTGGTCGCGAAAGCCGAATCGGCGGTAGACCGCGAGGGCTCGGCGGTTGGACGGCCGCACCTCCAAAATGATCGCCGCCGCCCGGTGTTCGCGGGCGACGTCGACCGCGCGTTCCAGCAGGAAGAGACCGTGGCCCTGTGCCTGCGACGGCATCGCGACGCTGACGTTCAGGAGGTGCGCCTCGTCGACCGCGGCCATCAGGATGAAGTAGCCGATCAGCGCAGCGCGTGCCGCGGGCTTCGTCGGCGGTCCGCCGCGCAGCGTCCATGCGCAGTAGCCGGCGTTGAGCGAATCGATGAAGTTGCCTTCGGTCCACGGGGCCGCATAGATGGATCGCTCGATCGACGCGACCTCGGCGATGTCGGACAACTGCATCGGCGCGAACAGCCGGTCCGATGCCGCGCGAGCGGCGGGGATCGGTTGCGCGCTCATGCGGCGGCCGCCATCCGTGCCGCGTCGCCGGCCCGCTGCGCCGTCGTGCGTGCGACCTCGTCGCGCACGTAGATCGGGCTGGCGTCGGCGGGATCGACGAGCAGTCCGTCGCGCCACGCCAGCAGGCCGAGACGCGCGACGTCGACCGCGTCGGCGCCCGCGCGCGGGATCACGCGCTCGACCAGCGCGGCCAGGCACCTCGGCATGCAGCGACCAGGCGTTGCCGCACCCGAGCTCGAAGCGGCCGTCGCCCAGCATCTCGCGCAACGCGCGCGGCGACGTCAGCGCCGGCCCCGCCTCGCGGACGAGCACGCCGTCGCGCCTGCGAAAGATCGCCCAATAGACCTCGCCCATCCGCGCGTCCTGCGCGACCAGCAGCGACTCGATCGGCTCGTCCGCGACGGTCTGCGCGATCGCGTCGAGCGTGCCGATCGCGGCGACCGGACGCGAGGCGCCGAACGCGAGACCCTGCGCGACCGCGCAGCCGACGCGCAGGCCGGTGAACGATCCGGGTCCGGCCGCGAACGCGATCGCGTCGCAGTCGGCGACGGTCAGCGCGCCGTCGCGCAGCACGGCGTCGACCATGTCGAGCAGGTGGTCCGAATGGGCGTTGCCGACCTCGGCCCGGCGGACATGTCAATCGGTCGCCGCGAAGCAGCGCGGCCGAGCACCAGGTTCCCGACGTATCGATGGCGAGGACGGCGGGAAGCATGGAGGCGCGGCGCTGGAGGTCGAGCCGATCGCGAACAGACCGGCAATGACCGCGCATTTTAGAGGATGCGGACGCCGGTGTGCCCGTTACGATCCAGGCACGACGGCCGGAGCATCGGGCGCGACGGGCGGCGGTCGGATGATGTGACGCCAGACCAGCGTTGCGGGCGACCGACAGGACGAGGTCCCGGCGCTGCGAGCAAATTTGAGAACCGGCTGAACTATGATAAACGGGAGGTTCGCTCGGCGTAGCGGTGCGGCGTGCGGTACAGCCGATCGCCCGACCCGCGAGATTCGAGCACGGCTCGGCCCGGGATACCCGGGCCCGAGCTCGACCGATCAGTAGTCGAGGAGACCGGTGCCGCCGCCGACATGGACGAGATCCGCATCGATGACGAACTGGTATTGCATCGGTTCTTCGTTGACGGCGAGGTCGGACGTGTGCAGGTCGATGTTCATGCTAGCTCCGCGAAGTTTGCTGCAGGGTGACAGGGGCCGGTGGGTCACCGACATCGTCAGGTTAGGGTAGTTACGCGAGGTTGGTGAATCGATGAGTCATTCCGGCGGCGACGATTTGTTTTCCGGCCACAGCTTCGCAGAAGGCGTTCGCTCGGACCGGCCCGAGTCGGCGCAGTCGGTCGATTTCGACGACGTCCAGCGCGGCCTCACCGAGGCCACGACCGGCTTCGATCCCGACCGTCGGCGGCACGTCGACCATCTGACGAATCTACTGATGAACTGGAGCGGCGACGACCATGTCGAGCAGCGCTGTGCCGCGCTCGCCGGTGCCTGCTTCTATTACCAGCGCATCGGCTGCAGCTTCGACGGCATCCCGCGCGGCAAGGCGGCGCGCGAACTCGCGGCACGCCATGGACTCGCCAATCACGAACGTCGCGCGTGCAACGTGCTGGGCGGCGTCTATCTCGACAGCGCGAACTTCGAGGAGGCGTGCAAGTGCCTCGAACGGTCGCTCGTGCTCGCGCGCGAGATCGGCAATCCGTTCCTGCTGTGCGTGGCCTACGCGACGACCGGCGCCCTGTTCAAGGAGATGGGCTGCTACGTCGATGCGATGGCCATCATCGACAAGGCGCTCGAGATGCAGTTCGACACGCCGGAGGGCGAACATGCCCGCTTCACGAACGCGACGAACGGATTGTTCTGCGCGCACCGGCTGCACGACGAGCAGGCCGCGCTGCGATACATGACGATCGCGGCCGCGACGGCCGACAACCCGCTCGTCGACGTCGTGACCCGCGCCGCGTTCGAGTACTACCGCGCGCTCTACCTGCTGTCGCATGACGATGGCGAGACCGCCGAGATGCTGATCGATGCGGCACTGCGCCGTCGACCCGCCGGCCGCAACGCGCGCGTCGACCTCTTCCTGTCGACGGCGTCGGCGCTGTGCGCGTGGGCCAGTCGCGTGCCGCATCGTCAGCACGAGGCGCGTCGCAAGCTTCGCGAGCTCTATCACCGCAGTCGCCAGACGCGTCTGCATCACGACGACGTGCTGCGCGCGCTGATGCAGGTCCACAGCACGCCGACGTCGCGCGAGGACGCCGAGGTCGGCCTCGCCTACGCGAAGGAGCTGATCGAGTTCACGACCAGCGTCAAGCATGCGAAGTTCTATCGCCAGATGAGCGACAACGGCGTCGCGGTGCGCACGTCGCCGGCGCCGCAGCCTGAAGAGCGCGTCGAGGAGACGATCAACTACGACGTCTTCGCGAACGTGCGTCGCTGGCTCGCCGAGGAGGCCGGCTCGGCGCTGCCCGAAGCCGGACAGCATGACGCCCGCTCGCTGTCGCACGACATCCGCAAGCACGACGAGTTGACGGCCATCCACGACGACCTCGCATCGATGCGCACCGCGTCGTTGAAGGCGTCGATCCGGACCGTCGCCTACGACATGGCGGAGAACTGGGCGCTGGCTGCCGAGTTCTTCGACGACCAGACCGGTCAGCACTGCTTTCGCGTCGGTCGTCTCGCGGGCTGCTCGCAGCCGAGATCGGGATGGACGCCGAGTACTGCATGCGGATCGAGCATGCGGCGCGGCTGCACGACATCGGCAAGATCACCGTGAACGAGCTGATCCTCCTCAAGCCGGGACCGCTCGACCCGGGCGAGCTGATCGCGATGCGCGCCCATGCGGAGGCCGGTGCGTATCTGCTGCAGTACTCCGAGGACCCGACGCTGCAGATGGCCGCGAGCATCGCGCGTCACCACCACGAATGGTGGAACGGGACCGGCTATCCGACCATGCTGGCCGGCGATCGCATCCCGCTCGAGGCGCGCATCTGCGCACTGGCCGACGTCTACGACGCGCTGACGAACGCGCGTCCATACAAACGCGCATGGCCGCATCGCACGACGGTCGAGCAGATGATGTGCGAGTCGGGCGTGCACTTCGATCCGCGCCTGCTGACGCCGTTCCTGCGTGTCCTCGAGCGCCATGTCGGCTCGAACGCGGTGCCGCCGTCGACGCAACTGCACCTGCGCGACATGGATGCCAACGGGCTCCTGGTCTCGCGCCGCAAGCTGCTCGCGACGGTCAACCAGCAGTAGCGCGCTCGGCTCGCGCTACGGCGCGCGGTAGATGTCGCGACCGGCGTCGTTGATCTGCTGACGCAGCGCGCGGCGCTCTTCGGGCGTCAGCCGGCCCGGCCGACCACCCCGATCGACCGGGGCGGGCTCAGGCGGACGTTCCAGCACTGGCGGCGCCGGCTGCGGTATCGCCTCGCGGGCCAGCGGACCGCGCGGGGAACCGTTCTGCATGCGCTCTTGCCGCATCATCCGGTTGTTCATCTGCGCGGCGTGGAAGCCGCCGCCTCGCGGAGCCCGGCCCCCCATTCGCCCCTGACCGGCGTCGGCAGGCGGGGCGTCCGAAGCGAACAGCAGCGCAACGACGCACGCGCGCGCGGCGAAGCGCACGACGGCGCGTCGTCGACCGGTCGGATCGGCTGTCTCGGCAAGTTTCATGGCGTCGATGCATGTTAGGGCCGACCCCGGTTCGACGTGAGACTGGCTGTCGACGTTTTGTAACCCTTTGTGTCCCGACGCGTCCGCGTGTGGCGCGCCTTCGACAGTCGCATGACCCGACCAGCCGCACGGCACGACCGCATCCGCTCGACATGTTTCGCAATCTTCGAATGCGCCTCCGGCCCGGCGAAGGATGGCGACAGCTAGGCCGGGGCATTACCATCCGCCCATGGCAGCCCTCATGACCAGCAAGATCCTCGTCGTCGACGACGACCAGCGGCTGCGCGACCTGTTGCGCCGCTATCTGTCCGAACAGGGCTTCAACGTCTTCCTCGCGGAGAACGCGTCGGCGATGAACAAGCTGTGGACGCGCGAACGGTTCGATCTGCTCGTGCTGGACCTCATGCTGCCCGGCGAGGACGGGCTCGCTATCTGCCGCAAGCTGCGCGGTACCGGCGACACCACCCCGATCATCATGCTGACGGCGCGCGGCGACGAGGTCGACCGCATCATCGGACTCGAGCTCGGCGCCGACGACTATCTGCCGAAGCCGTTCAATCCGCGCGAGCTGGTGGCGCGGATCCATGCGGTGCTGCGACGTCGCAGCGCCCCCGAGGCGCCAGGCGCGCCGTCGGCCGACCTCGAGAGCTTCGTGTTCGGACCGTACGTCCTGAATCTCCAGACCCGCACGCTGACGAAGGACGGCACGTCGAAGCTGCTGACGACCGGCGAGTTCGCGGTGATGAAGGCGTTCGCGCGGCATCCGCGTCAGCCGCTGTCGCGCGAGAAGCTGATGGAGCTCGCACGCGGCCGCGAGTACGAGGTGTTCGATCGCAGCCTCGACGTGCAGATCTCGCGGCTGCGCAAGCTGATCGAGGCGGACCCGTCGAGCCCGCGCTACATCCAGACCGTCTGGGGGCTCGGCTACGTCTTCATCCCCGACGGACCGCCGGAGACCGCCGGCGCGGCACCGCAGCCGACGGCCGAATCGGCCGAGAGCGAACCGCGTGATTGATGCCGTGCGCGCCATGACCGGGCATTAGCCGCGCGTCGCCATGCCGGGCGGCGTCTTCTGGCGCACCTTCCTGCTGCTCGTCCTGCTGATCGGCGCGAGCCTCGCCGCGTGGTACCAGAGCTTTCGCATCTTCGAGCGCACGCCGCGCGCGCAGCAGATCGCGCAGACGATCGTCTCGGTCGTCAACGTCACCCGCTCGGCGCTGGTCCACTCGGACCCTGCGAAGCGTGCCGACCTGCTCGCCGACCTCGCGAACAACGAGAGCATCCGCATCTACCCGCTCGAGCCGAGCGACGTCGTCGAGCCGCTGCGCGAGACGGCGTCGAACCGGCTGATGCTCGACTACGTCCGCGCGCGGCTCGGCCGCGAGACGCGGATGGTCCGCGACGTCAACGGACGCGCGGGCCTGTGGGTCAGCTTCTCGATCGAGGACGACGACTACTGGGTCGCGTTCGAGCCGGACCGCCTCGAAGCCGTCGCGGGACTGCAATGGCTCGGCTGGGGAGCGGCCGCGCTCGGGCTGTCGCTGGTCGGGCGCGGTCGCGATGAGCCGCCTCATCAACCTGCCGTTGAAGCGGCTCGCGACCGCCGCGCTCGTGATCGGCGAAGGCGGCCGGCCCGCGCCGCTGCCCGAGACCGGACCGCGCGAAATCCGCAACGCGAACGCGAGCTTCAACGCGATGGTCGACGATCTCGCGCGGATCGAGGCCGACCGCGTGCTGCTGCTGGCCGGCATCTCGCACGACCTGCGCACGCCGCTGACCCGTCTTCGTCTCGAGGCCGAACTCAGCATCGCCGACGACGACGCGCGTCAGGCGATCCAGGCGGACGTCGAGCAGATGGACGCGATCATCAACCAGTTCCTCGACTACGCGCGTCCGCTCGACGCCGATCGCACGTTCGACGAGGTCGACCTCACCGCGCTCGTGCAGGAGACGATCGCCGACCTCGCGGGCGATGCGCAGCTGTCGATCGAGACGGACCTCGAGCCGACGACGCCGGTTCGCGCCGATCGGACCGACATCCGTCGCGTGCTGTTCAACCTCGTCGAGAACGCGCGGCGCTACGGCCAGACGCCCGGCACGGACATCGTCGAGCTGACGGTGCGCACCCGCGACCAGCCGACGCGCATCGAGGTCGCCGATCGCGGCGTCGGCATTCCGGCGGACGCCATCAAGCGGATGAAGCAGCCGTTCACGCGGCTCGACCCGGCGCGAGGCCAGGCGAACGGCGCCGGCCTCGGCCTCGCGATCATCGACCGCATCGCGCAGCGGCATCGCGCACGCTTCGAGCTGCTGCCTCGCGACGGCGGCGGGCTGATCGCCCGCATCGTGTTCGCGAAGAAGGCCTAGCGGCTCGTCAGCAGCGCGATCGCCTCGGCGGCGATGCCCTCGCCCCGACCGGTGAAGCCGAGGCGCTCGGTGGTCTTCGCCTTGACGTTCACGCAGCCACGGTCGATGCCGAGGTCGGCCGCGATGTTCGCGACCATCGCGTCGACGTGCGGCGCCATCTTCGGCGCCTGCGCGACGATCGTCGCGTCGACGTTGCCGATGGCGTAGCCCGCGGCCGCGACGAGCTCGCGCGTGCGACGAAGCAGCACGCGCGAATCGGCGCCGGCGTAGTCGGGCGACGTGTCGGGGAAATGGCGGCCGATGTCGCCGAGCGCCGCGGCGCCGAGCAGCGCGTCGGTGATCGCGTGCAGCAGCACGTCGGCATCCGAATGGCCGAGCAGGCCGCGCTCGTACGGGATCGTCACGCCGCCGATGATCAGGGGCCGTTCGGCGACGAGCGCGTGGACGTCGAAGCCCTGTCCGATCCGCGGACCCGTCACGTGGGCGCCGCGCTCAACTATGCGCGTGCGACGGCTGACGGCCGACGCAATCCCTGCAGATGCCGTACATCGACAACGAATGTTCCTGCAACGAGAAGCCGCGCTCCTTGGCGATCCGCTGCTGGCGCTTCTCGATCTCTGCGTCGCAGAACTCCTCGACGCGACCGCAGTTGAGGCACACGAGGTGATCGTGATGCGTGCCCTGATTGAGCTCGAACACCGCCTTGCCGTTGTCGAAGTGGTTGCGCGCGAGGAGGCCGGCCTGCTCGAACTGCGTCAGCACGCGATAGACGGTCGCGAGGCCGATGTCCATGTTCGCGTTGAGCAACTGCTTGTAGATGTCCTCGGCGCTCATGTGCCGACGGTCGCTCGTCTGGAAGATCTCGAGGATCTTCAGACGCGGCAACGTCGCCTTCAGGCCGATCGTCTTCAGTTCGCTCGGATGTGACATGGCTTCCTCGATCGGTCCGGCGCGGCATGCGGGGCAACGAGCCCGTTCGCCCGCCCTCGGCCTTGCGGATATCATAGCGCCTCCCAGTCGGACGCCCTGCCGGATCGGCGCGCTCCGCCCACTGCCACGGCCGCGCCGGCCGTTCCATCGATGATCCTCGGTTTTCCTCTCGTCCGTCGCCGGACCGTCGTCGTCGCCGTCGCCGCCTTCGTGACGACGCTCGCCGGCTGCGCGAACCCGTTCTCGGCAAAGGCGCTCGACAACTTCAGCCTGACCTACAGGATCAACATCCAGCAGGGCGTCGTCGTCACGCAGGAGATGGCCGATCAGCTGAACGTGGGCATGACGAAGGACCAGGTGCGCTTCGTCCTCGGCACGCCGATCCTGACCGACCCGTTCCATGCGAACCGCTGGGACTACCCGTTCCGCTTCCAGCCGGGCCGCGGTGCGGTCGAGGAGCGGCGCTTCACGGTCTACTTCGCGGACGACAAGCTGACCGGCTACAACGGCGACTCGCTGCCCACCGAGGAGGAGTTCGCGAAGCAGCCGGAACTTCGCGACGACGCGCATCGTCCGCGGTCCGCCGCCGGCCGGGCGACCGCTCGCCCCGGTGACCGGGACGACGTCCGACATCAGCAACACGACCGTCACGCCGGGAGTCAACGTCACGCCGGGCCGGCCGTCGGCGCCGGCCGACCAGACGCCGACGCCGCCGACGACGCCCGGCGGCTGACGGCGCCGACGAGCGAAGCGATGCTGCGGATCGCGGTTGCCGGTGCGTCCGGACGCATGGGCCGCATGCTGATCGACGCCGTCGCGCGAGGCGCCGGACCTCGTGCTGTCCGCTGCGTTCGACCGCACATGCCGGCGTCGGCGACGCCATCGGGACGCAGATCGACGACGCGGTCGCCATCACATCGGACGTCGACGCGGCGCTCGCCGTGACCGACGTGCTGATCGACTTCACGCGGACCGAAGGCACGCTGGCCCATCTCGCCGCCTGCGTCGCCGCGCACGTCAACGTCGTCATCGGCACGACCGGCTTCGACAACGACGGACGGCGGGCGATCGCCGACGCATCGAAGACGATCGGCATCGTCTTCGCGCCGAACATGAGCGTCGGCGTCAACGTGCTGTTCAAGCTGATCGCCGACGCGTCGCGCGCGCTGGCGTCGGGCTACGACGTCGAGATCATCGAGGCCCATCATCGCCACAAGGTCGACGCACCGTCGGGCACGGCGCTGCGGCTCGGCGAGATCGTGGCCGAGGCGCGCGGCGTCGCGCTCGACGCGAAGTCGCGACCTACGATCGTCATGGGCATACCGGCGCACGCGAGCCGTCGGCGATCGGCTTCTAGCGCGATCCGCGGCGGCGACATCGTCGGCGATCACACGGTCCTGTTCGCCGGCAGCGGCGAGCGCATCGAGATCACGCATCGCGCGACCAGCCGCGCCGGCTACGCCGAAGGGAGCCTCGTCGCGGCGCGCTTCGTCGCGGCGCGCGAACGCGGCCTGTTCGACATGCAGGACGTGCTCGGCCTGCGCTGACGCGTCAAGCGGCGCCGACGTCGATGCGCCCTCCGACGAGCGTGATGCGACGGTCGCAGCGCGCGGCGATCGCCGGGTCGTGCGTGACCATGACGAGCGTCGAGCCGTGCGTGCGGTTGAGCTCGAAGATCAGGTCTCATCACGCCGTCGCCGGTCGCCGCGTCGAGGCTGCCGGTCGGCTCGTCGGCGAACAGGACCGCAGGTTCGGTGACGAAGGCGCGGGCCAGCGCGACGCGCTGCTGCTCGCCGCCCGACAGCGTCTTCGGATAGTGACGCTCGCGTGCCGACAGGCCGACCTGCGCCAGCATCGCCGACGCCTTCGCGCGAATGCCGTCGGCGCCGGCCAGCTCGAGCGGCAGCATCACGTTCTCGAGCGCGTTGAGATGGCCGAGCAGCTGGAACGACTGGAACACGAAGCCGACGCCGCGCGCACGCAGCTTCGCGCGCCCGTCCTCGTCGAGCGACGCGAGGTCGGTGCCGAGCAGCGAGACGCGACCGCTGGTCGCGCGATCGAGTCCGGCCAGCAGTCCGAGCAGCGTCGACTTTCCGGAACCGGACGCGCCGACGATCGCGACCGTCTCGCGCGCGCCGATCGAGAGCGTCGATGTCGTCGAGGATCGTCAGCGTGCCGACCGCGTCGACGACGCGCTTCGTAAGCCCATGGGTCTCGACGACCCGGTGTCGCGAGCGACGCGCTTGCCATCCGCGAACCCGCCTCGACATGCGCCGCTACGGCATCATTCATCTCGACCTTTCCCATGACCTCGTTCTCCACGTTCGCGACCGCGTTGCGTCGCCTTGCCACCGGCCTGTTCGCCTCGTGCGCCATCGCATCGGTCACGACGACCGCAGGGTCGACCGCCGTCGCCGCCGAGAGTTCGGCCCGCCGCGCCCGACGCTTCTCGTGCTCGGCGACAGCATCTCCGCGGGATACGGGCTGCAGACCGGCGCGGGCTGGGTAGACCTTCTCGAAGCGAACGGTTGCGCGAGCAGCACTACGACTACTCGATCGTCAACGCCAGCATCAGCGGCGAGACGACGATCGGCGGCCGCACGCGGATCGACGAGCTCGTCTCGCGCGTCAAGCCGTCGATCGTGATCGTCGAACTCGGCGGCAACGACGCGCTGCGCGGCCTGTCGCTCGACGCGATGCAGAAGAACCTCGAGGCGATCGTCGCGCGTGCCCGCGACGCGACATGCCGACGGTCCTGATCGTCGGCATGCAGATTCCGCCGAACTACGGGAAGGCGTATGGCGACCGCTTCGCCGCCGTCGTTCACCGCGACGGCCAGACAATACAAGACGGCGCTGACGCCGTTCTTCTTCGCCGGCTTTGCGGACCGCAACGAGCTGTTCCAGCCCGACGGCATCCATCCGACGGCGGCCGCGCAAGTGCGCCTGCTCGACAACGTGTGGCCTGCGTTGCAGCCGCTGCTGAAGCGTCGCTGACCGCGGCGACGACCGCGGCTTCGCTCAGGAGCCGCGTGGCGCTGCGACCCAGCAGGAAGATCTTCGCCGCGTCGAGCAGGTCGCGCTGCAGGACCGCGTTGAACACGATCGCGTCGTCCTGATCGCGGTCGCACAGCAACGACTGCAGCCGCGCGAGCCCCGACTCCGTTCCCCACGACGCCTCGATCTCCGAATCGAGCTTGCGCATGGCCGACAGCGGCGTCTGCGGCGTTCGATCCGCGAGCATCTCGTTCCATCCGACCATCGGCCGGTCGTAGCGCCGCGCGAAATGCTCGGCGAGGGCCTCGTAGACCGGCTTCTTGTCGACCGCCTTGTAGAGTTCGAACAGCCGCAACCACAACAGCGTCGGGATCGTCTCGTCGCGTAGCACGTACTGACGCAGCTGCGCGATCGCGCGCAGCGGATCGCCGGGCGCGGCTTCGTCGACCTGGTTCATCAGATCGGCGAAGCGCGTCATGCGGCCCTGGATCGACTGCGGCTCGACCGTCGTCCCGTCGACCGGCATCGCCGCCGTCAGGCGGTCGACCTCGGTCGTGCTCAGCGGCGAGCCGTGGCGATCGTCGAGGTCGAGGATCGTGTCGGGACCGAGGCGCCCGGTGTCCGACGCGAAGAGGTCGTCGAGCGCGGACGCGCCGTGGCGCGGCGTCGGGCCGTCGCGGGCCTGCGTCATCGACTCGATCGCGCTCGCCGACGGCAGTTCGAAGTCGAGCGCCGTCGGCGTCGCGGGCAGCTCGAAGTCGACCGCGGCCGGCTCGTCCCGCTCGATGATCGTCCGCTTGTGGCTGTCGGTCGCGAGCGGATCGAAGTGCGTCGGGATGTCGAGGCTGAAGTCCAGCGGCGCGCTCGGCTGCAGGCGCGGCGACGGCGGCCCGCCCCGCGCCGCCTGCGGCCGCGGCGGGATCTCGAGATCGACGAAGCGGGCGCCGTCGTCGGTCGTGCGCTCGGGGCTGCGGAGCCGGCGGGGGCGGGTCGCTGAACGGCGACGGCATCGTCGGCCCGCCGAGCGGGCCGAGATCCGATTCGGTCAGCGTGCCGGCCGGCTTGCGCGGCGGCGACACCGTACGCACGGCCGCCATCGCGGCCTCGATGTCGGAGACGGTGAAGTCGGTCTCGATCGCCGGTGGGTAGCTCTGCGACCGTGCGGTCGGCCGCGACCGTTCCGGTGCGGGTGCCGGCGGCTGCGGCGCGACCGGGGACGCGCGCACGTCGGTACGCGTCGCCGGACGCGGCGCGAAGCGCGTGCCGCCTTCGAGCGGCGCGAACATGCTGGTCGGCGCGCCGGCCTGCGCGTCGCCTGTCGTGGCCGCCTGCATCGTGTTGCCGCTCCACCACGGCGACCCCTCGAGCGATCGCCGCAACTGCAGATAGCGCCGGGCCATCCACGCCGCCACGAGGATCGCCAGGACCGCGATGGCGATCAGCAGCCACTGCCATGCGTCGGGGCCGCTCGACTGCTCGAGCACGGCGTTGCGCTCCGCGAGGGCGGCCGTCTGCGCCCGCAGCGCCGCGACCTGGTCGCCGAGCGCCTTCAGCTGCGCCTGCAGCGCGTCCTGCTGCGCACGCAGCACCTGTTCGTGCGCCGCGGCCGCCGGATCGGTCGGCGTGGACGCGCCCGCCGTCGTCGCGGACGACGTGTCGGCCGGCAGCCCGGTCGCGGGCCCGGACGGCGCGGCCGACGCGATCGGTGGCTCCGTCGGCACGACGCTCAGACGATCGGTACCGGCGGCGGGCGCAGGCGCGCTTCGTGCGCTCGTCGGTGCGTCGGACGGCCGCGCCGCGTCGACTGCAGCGGTCGGCACCGGCGGTCGGGCGCGTGCGGCCCGCGCGGCACGGGCGCGCGCCGCCGCCAACGCGACCGCGTGCGCGTTCGAGCGCGCCCCGCTCGCCGCTGGCCGGCGTGGTGCCGGCCGTGCGAGACGCGCCGGGACCGTCGGCTGGACGACACTGCGTGCGGTCGACGGGCTCGCGGCGATGGTCGGCGCGGTGACGGGCGGGTCGAGGAAGAAGACGAATTCGCGCGCGACCGGCGCCGTGCAACCGACCGACACGACGACGCCGATCGCCGGGTCGTTGACGGCCTGCGCGCTGCTGATCTCGATCTGCGCCTGCGAGCCGTTGTGCACGACCCGGTTGCGGGTGTTGAAGACGGCCGGCAGGTCGTCGCCGCGGCCGCGCACCTGCACGCAGCCGACGTCCTCGTCGGGCTGCAGCATGACCGGCACGGAGAAGCGGAGCGGCTCGCCGAGCCCGGAGTCGAGCGTCGCGGTCCCGAGCCCGATCGCCGCCGCGTTCGTCGCGACGAACGACCACCCGAGCGACCAACCGGCGAGCCAGGCAGCTCGGGCGAAGGACCGAAGCCTGCCGATACCGTGGTCGAGCGGACCGCCGTCGACGCGCTGTCGCGCGCGGCACGGCGGACGATGGTCCGTCAAAGCCCGGACTCCACGCGACCCGATTTCAGCGGCTTTCGACGCGACGTCAATTTCCCCCCTGCCCGGACGACCCCGGTCGCTCCCGGGGCTCGATCACGGACGGATTCTGCCGCAAAGGCCCCGGACTGCACAGCGAAGCGTCACGCGACCGCAACGGGCCGGCACGAGGGACGCCGCGACCGCGGGCTAGAAGGCAAGCGACGTTCCGCTCCTCGCCAGCGCACGACCGATGATCAGCTGCTGGATCTGCGACGTCCCTTCGTAGATGCGGAACAGGCGGACGTCGCGATAGAAGCGCTCGATCGCGTAGTCGGCGATGTAGCCGGCCCCGCCATGCGCCTGCACGCAACGGTCCGCGACGCGACCGCACATCTCGGACGCGAACAGCTTGCAGCACGACGCGTGGACGCTGACGTCCTCGCCCGCGTCGCGGCGGCGCGCGGCGTCGACGATCATCGAACGCGCCGCGTAGAGTTCCGACTGGCTGTCGGCGAGCATCGCCTGGACCAGCTGGAAGCTCGACAGCGCCTCCCCGAACTGCTTGCGCTCGCATCGTGTAGGCGATCGTGTCGTCGAGCATCCGCGACGCCGACCCGACGCAGGCGGCGCCGATCGTGAGGCGGCCCTTGTCGAGCACCTTCATCGCGGTCTTGAAGCCCTGCCCTTCGCGGCCGCCGATCAGGTTCTCGGCCGGCACGCGGCAGTTCTCGAAGATCACGTCGGCCGTGTGCGCGCCGCGCTGTCCCATCTTCCGGTCCGGCTTGCCGACGGTGATGCCCGGCGAACCGGCCTCGACGATGAAGGCCGAGACGCCGCCCGCGCCCTTCTGCGCCGCATCGGTCCGCGCCATCAGCGTGAAGATGCCGGCCTCGGGCGCGTTCGTGATGTAGCGCTTCGTCCCGTTGACGACGTACGCGTCTCCGTCGCGTCGCGCCGTCGTCGTCAGCGACGCGGCGTCGGAGCCAGAGCCGGGCTCGGTCAGCGCGAACGAGCCGATCAGCTCGCCCGATGCGAGACGCGGCAACCACTTCGCCTTCTGCTCCGGCGTGCCGTCGATCACGATGCCCTGCGAGCCGATGCCGTTGTTCGTGCCCATGATCGACCGGAACGCGGGCGACGCGCGGGTCAGCGCGAACGTGACCTCGACCTCCTCTTCCATCGTCAGGCCGAAGCCGCCGAAGTCCTCGGGCACCGTCAGGCCGAAGAGACCGATCTCGCGCATCGCGTCGACGATCGGCTCCGGGATCGCGTCGGTCGCGGCCACCTCTTCCTCGGCCGGGATCAGCCGTTCGCGAACGAAGCGTTCGACGGTGTCGAGCAGCAGGCGATGACTGTCTGGGTCTCGGATCATGGAATGAAGAGGTGCGCCGACGGCGACGGGCCGCAGTCTAACGCGCGATGCGGGTCCGGCTTGTAGGCATTGCGCCGGTCGACGCCGCGCCGCCGTCGGCCATCCGTTCGCCTGCGGCGCGCGAGCGGCACCGGGCCGACGACGGGTGCGGAACCCGGTGACTTAGAATCGGCGCTCTCGACGCTGCCTCCATGCCCTTCGATCCTCAAGCTTCCGACCTTCCCGTCGCCGTCATCGGCGCCGGTGCGATGGGCCGCGGCATCGCGCAGATGCTGGCGACCTGCGGATGCCGGGTGCTGCTGCACGACGCCGCGCCGGACGCCGCGGGCAAGGCGATCGCCTCGATCGGCGACGCGCTCGGCAAGCTGGTCGACAAGGGCAGGCTCGACGCGGCGAAGCGCGACGCGACGATCGCGCGGCTCGCCGTCGCGCCGTCGCTCGACGCACTCGCCGACCGCGCGCTGGTCGTCGAGGCGATCGTCGAGAAGCTCGACGTCAAGCGCGAGCTGTTCCGGCAGCTCGAGGCGGTCGTCGCGCCCGATGCCGTCCTCGCGTCGAACACGTCTTCGCTGTCGATCACGGCGATCGCCGCGACGTGCAGGCGTCCGGCCCGCGTCGTCGGCTGGCATTTCTTCAACCCGGTGCCGCTGATGAAGGTGGCCGAGGTGATCGACGGGCTCGCTGACCGAGCGCGCGGTCGGCGACGCGTTGATGACGCTGACGCGGCGCTTCGGCCACACCGCGGTCCGCGCGAAGGACACGCCGGGCTTCATCGTCAACCATGCCGGCCGCGGCTACGGCACCGAGGCGCTGCGGATCGTCGGCGAAGGCATCTGCGACTTCGTCGACGTCGATCGCGTGATGCGCGATGCCGCCGGCTTCCGGCTCGGTCCGTTCGAGCTGCTGGACCTGACCGCGCTCGACGTGTCGCATCCGGTGATGGAGTCGATCTACCGGCAGTTCTACGACGAGCCGCGCTTCCGACCGTCGGTGATCACCGCGCAGCGCCTGGCCGGCGGCCGCCTCGGGCCGCAAGACGAAGGGCGGCTTCTACGACTACGGCGACGATGCCGCGCCGGTCGCCGAGCCGCCGGCGCCGATCGCGTTGCCCGCGTCGGTGTGGATCAGCCGCACGCGCGTCGAGGCGCAGAGCGAGCTGACGTGGATGCTCGAGAAGATGGGCGCGACCGTCGAGACCGGACCGGTCCCGTCCGACGACGCACTGATCGTCGTCACGCCGCTCGGCATCGACGCGACGACGAGCGCGATCGACGAAGGGCTCGACCCCGAGCGGACCGTCGCGATCGACACGCTCGTGCCGCTCGCGCTGCGGCGCACGCTGATGACGACGCCGGTCACGCGACCCGACGTCCGCGACGAGGCGCACGGGCTGTTCGCGTCCGACGGCGTGCCGGTCACCTGATCGGCGACTCGCCCGGCTTCATCGCGCAGCGCATCCTCGCGACGATCGTCAACATCGCGTGCGACATCGCGCAGCAGAAGATCGCGACGCCGGCCGACATCGACCTCGCGGTGCGGCTCGGCCTCAACTATCCGAACGGCCCGCTCGCGATGGGCGACGCGCTCGGTCCGCTGAAGCTCCTGACGATCCTGCGTGCGATGCAGGACGTTCTACGGCGACCCGCGCTATCGCCCGTCGCCGTGGCTGACGCGCCGCGCGCTGCTCGGCGTCTCGCTGACCACCGAGGAGCGCTGACGATGGACCGGCCGAACTGCTCGCTCGAGCGACGCGGACCGCACGCTCGTGCTGACGTTCTCGAACCCGGGCGCGCGCAACGCGCTCGGCCCCGAGATCTACGAACCGGCGATGAAGGCGTTCGACGACGTCGCGGCACGATCCGTCGATCCGCGCCGTCGTGCTGACCGGCGCCGACGGCACGTTCTGCGCCGGCGGCAACCTCAACCGCCTGCTCGAGAACCGCGCGCAGCCGCCGCAGGTGCAGGCCGACTCGATCGACGGGCTGCATCGCATGACGCGCGCGATCACCGGCTGCACGAGGCCGGTGATCGCCGCGGTCGAAGGCGCCGCGGCCGGGTGCCGGGCATGTCGCTCGCGCTCGCGTGCGACCTGATCGTCGCCGGCCGACGGCGCGAAGTTCGTGATGGCGTACGTCAAGGTCGGCCTGTCGCCGGACGGCGGCGGCTCGTGGTTCGCGACGCGCGCGCTGCCGCGAGCAGGCCGCGACCGAGCTGCTGCTCGAAGGCGGCGCCTGGACGCGCCGAGCGCCTGCACGCGCTCGGCGTCGTCAACACGATCGTCGAGGATCACGGGCATGCGCTCGACGCGGCGCTCGATCACGCGGACCGCATCGCGGCGCTGTCGCCGCATGCGGTCGCGCGGATCAAGGCGGCTGATCGCGCGCGGCGACGACGCGCCGCTCGACGAACGCATCTCGATCGCGGAGCGCGACTCGTTCGTCGCCTGCCTGCATCATCGCCGAAGGCGGCGAGGCCGTCTCCGCGTTCCTCGAGAAGCGCCGCGCTCGCTTCGAATGAATCGATGACCGACGTCACGAACGAACCGCCGACGACGGCGCGACGCCGCATCTTCCTGATGCGACACGGCAGCGTCACGTACTTCGACGCGCGGCGGCAAGCCGTTCCTTCCCGAAGCCGTGCCGCTGAACGAGACCGGCCGCATGCAGGCGAGCGCGGCCGGCGCCGTCTTCGCGCGAGCTCGGCCTGCACGTTCGACCGCGTGATCACGAGCGGCCTGCCGCGCACCGTCGAGACGGCGCACGCGCGTGCTCGCCGAGACGCGGCAGTCGATCGACATCGAGGTCGTGGCCCGACGCTGCGAGGAGATCCGCGGCGGCCGGCTGTCGGCGATCCCCGACGAGACGCTGCGCGACGCGTTCGTCGGCGCGTTCGAGGGGATGGTCGCCGAGCATCGGCAGTTCCTCGGCGGCGAGACGATCGGCGAGCTGCTCGACCGCGTGCTGCCCGGCGATCGAGCGGCTGCGCGCCGACGCGAGCTGGGAGACCGTGCTGCTGGTGCTGCACGGCGGCGTCAACCGCGCGATCGTCTCGTACGCGCTGACCGGCGGCAGCGCTACTTCCTCGGCAACCTGTCGCAGGCGCCCGGCTGCATCAACGCGCTCGACGTCGGCGCCGAGCCGGCCGACTGGGTCGTGCGGATGACGAACTACGCACCGTCCGACCTGCTGCAGCCGGGCGAGCGCGAGACGACGATGGAGGTGCTGTACGGGCAGTACCTGAAATTCTCGAAAGGCAAGCTAGATTCATGTACGAGGAGTTCATCGGCACGCAACCGGTCGACGATCGGCAACGCTTCGATCCCGCGAAGCTCGCGGCGTATCTGACCGCGCATGTCGCCGGCTTCGAGGGTCCGCTGACGATCGAGCAGTTCAAGGGCGGCCAGTCGAACCCGACGTTCAAGCTGACGACGCCGTCGCGTGCCTACGCGATGCGCGCGAAGCCCGGGCCGGCCGCGAAGCTGCTGCCGTCGGCGCACGCGATCGAGCGCGAATACCGCGTGATGGACGCGCTCGAAGGACAGCGGCGTGCCGGTCGCGCGGATGCATGCGCTGTGCGAGGACGAGAGCGTGATCGGCCGCGCGTTCTACGTGATGGACTTCGTCGACGGCCGCGTGCTGTGGGACCAGAGCCTGCCGGGCATGACGCCGTCGAACGCGCGTGCGATCTACGCCGAGATGAACCGCGTGATCGCCGCGCTCCACAACGGTCGACTATCGCGCGATCGGGCTCGAGGACTTCGGCAAGCCGGGCAACTATTTCGCGCGCCAGATCGGCCGCTGGAGCAAGCAGTACAAGGCGTCGGAGACCGAGCACATCGACGCGATGGACCGGCTGATCGACTGGCTGCCGGCAGCACATTCCCGCCGACGACGGCGCGCACGCTCGATCGTCCACGGCGACTACCGGCTCGACAACCTGATCTTCCATCCGACCGAGCCGCGCATCCTCGCGATCCTCGACTGGGAGCTGTCGACGATCGGCCATCCGCTCGCCGACTTCTCGTACCACCTGATGAGCTGGCACATCGCGCCGTCCGGCTTTCGCGGCATCGCCGGCCTCGACCTCGCGGCGCTCGGCATCCCCGTCGCAGGCGCAGTACGTCGCGATGTACTGCAAGGCGACCGGTCGACACGGCATCGCCGACGTCGACTTCTATCTCGCGTACAACATGTTCCGCATCGCCGGGCATCCTGCAGGGCATCATGAAGCGCGTCGTCGACGGCACGGCCGCCAGCGCGCAGGCCGCGGCCGCCGGCGCACGCGCGCGGACGATGGCCGAGCTCGGCTGGACGTACGCACGGAAGGTCGGACCGTGACCGCCGAGCGCGTCGCCATGCACACCGGAGGGAGCGATGATCGACGTCTACAGCTGGGCCACGCCGAACGGCCACAAGGTCCACATCATGCTCGAGGAGTGCGGGCTGCCGTACACCGTGCACGCGGTCGACATCGGGGCCGGCGACCAGTTCAAGCCCGAGTTCCTCGCGATCAGCCCGAACAACAAGATCCCCGCGATCGTCGATTCCGACGGTCCCGACGGCAAGCCGATCTCGCTGTTCGAGTCGGGCGCGATCCTGATCTACCTCGCCGCGCAAGACCGGCCGCTTCATGCCGTCGACCGACCGGGGTCGCTACGAGATGCTCGAGTGGCTGATGTTCCAGATGGGCGGCGTCGGCCCGATGCTCGGCCAGGCGCATCACTTCCGGATCTATGCGCCGGAGAAGATCGAGTACGCGGTCAACCGCTACACGAACGAGGCCAAGCGGCTCTACGGCGTGATGGACAAGCGGCTCGGGCAGTCGCGCTTCCTCGCCGGCGACGAGTACACGATCGCCGACATCGCGACGTGGCCGTGGACGCGGTCGCACGCGAACCAGGGCATCGACCTCGACGACTTCCCGAACGTGAAGCGATGGTTCGACACGATCGGCGCGAGGGCGGCCGCGCAGCGCGGCGTGCAGGTGCTCGCGAAGGCGCGCAAGCCGCTGACGGACGACCAGGCCCGCGACCTGCTGTTCGGCGCCGGGCAGTACCAGAAACGCTGAGCGTTCGGCGTGTGCCTGTCGAGCCGTCGACGATGACGAAGACCGCGAGCTGCGCCTGTGCAAGAGCGACGATCACGGTGACCGGCGAGCCCGTACTCCACGGCGTCTGCCATTGCACGAACTGCAAGCAGCGCACCGGGAGCGCGTTCGGCATCTCCGCATACTTTCCGCGGACGGCGGTCGTCGGTTCGGCCGGCGATACGAATACCTACGCGTTCCGTTCCGTCCAGGACCACGACCAGTCGCGCCACTTCTGCACGCATTGCGGAACGACCCTCTACTGGACGCTGTCAGCGCTTCCCGAACTCGTCGGCATCGCGGGCGGCTGCTTCGGGGAAGCCGATCTCGGCGAGCCGACGACGTCGGTCACGCATTCGAAGAAAGTGGGCTGGGTGGGGCTGCCCGAGACCTGGCGCATCGTCGACCGGTAAGCCGGTCGATCGCAGCGGTCACTTGCCGTAGCGACGTGCGACGCTCTCGGCGACGCAGACCGGCTTGTCGCTGCCGTCGCGTTCGATCGTCGTCTCCCACACGAGCTGCACGCCGGCATGGCCCATCTGCGCCGGCAGGTGCTCGAGCGACAGCAGCCGGAAGCGGGCCCGCACGCGGCTGCCGACCGGCACCGGCGACGGGAAGCGGACCTTGTTCAGTCCGTAGTTCACGCCCATCACGGTGTTGCGGATCTCGATGGCCTCGACATCAGGTGCGGCAGCAGCGACAAGCGTCAGGAAGCCGTGCGCGATCGGTCCGCCGAACGGGCCCGCGCATGCGCGCTCAGGATCGATGTGGATCCACTGGCGGTCGTCGGTCGCATCGGCGAAGCGGTCGACCCGCTGCTGGTCGATCGTGATCCAGTCGCCGACGATGACGTCCTGGCCGACGACGGCCTCGAGGTCGGCGACCGATTCGAACGTGCGCATGCGGTCTCCTCGGGTCTTGTTGTTGGTCGCCTGCTTCGATCGTCCGAGCGTCAGGCCGGCGGCGCAGGAACAGGCCCATCCCGCGCATCGTCATGATCGAGCTCGTCGTGCTGGTTGTAGACCCGCCACTCGGTGACGACGACGCCGCGGTCGGGCTTGCTGCGCGACGGCCGCGCCTCGATCGTCTCGATGTCGGCGCGGATCGTGTCGCCGGGGCGGACCGGCTTGATCCAGCGCAACTGGTCGACGCCCGGCGAGCCGGCGCTGGTCGAGTCGAGCAGGTACGCAGTCGCAGCCCATCCGCATCACCATCGACGCGGTGTGCCAGCCGCTCGCGATCAGCGAGCCGTAGATCGAGCGCCGGCCGGCCTCCTCGTCGACGTGGAACGGCTGCGGGTCGAACTGCGTCGCGAAGGCGACGATCTCGTCGGCGGTGACGGTCCGCGGTCCGCACGGGATGACGCTGCCGACCTCGAAGTCCTCGAATGCGTAGCGCGGCGAGGCGCAGTCGTCCGACGTCAGGCCGCCCGCTGCAGCGGCGCCGGCGCCGTGTTCGTCGTCGGGATGTCGCGCTCGATCGCGTCGTCCGTCGCCTGCCGACGACGCGATGAAGCGCTGCAGGTGATGGTCGGTGTCGCCGAGCGTCATCTCGATCATCGTCAGCCGCTTGAACAGATGGGCGGCCGGCAGTTCGTTCGTGACGCCCATGCCGCCGTGGATCTGCACCGCCTGCTGGCCGATGTAGCGGGCAGCCTGGCCGACGCGGACCTTCGCGGCCGACGCCGTGCGGCGACGCTCGGTCGCATCGCTCGACGACGCGCTTGACCGCGGCGAGGTAGGCCATCGAGCGCGCCTGCTCGAGGTGGATGAACATGTCGACCATCCGGTGCTGCAGGACCTGGAAGCGCGCGATCGGCTGGCCGAACTGCTTGCGGGTCTTCGCGTAGTCGAGCGTCGCGGCGTTGAGCGCCTCCATCACGCCGACCGCCTCGGCGCAAAGCAGCGCGATGCCGTAGTCGGCGACCGCGTCGAGCAGCTCGCGCGCCGCGGCACCTTCGGCCAGCAGCGCATCGCGGCCGACCGATGACGTCGTCGAAGACGATGCGCGGCGACGCGCTGGCCGTCGAGCGTGCGCAGGTCGTGGCGGGTGATGCCGTCCAGTCCTCGCATCGACGACGAACAGCGCGAGCCCGTCGTCGCCGTCGCCGACGTGCGTCGCCGACACGACCAGGCGATCGGCCTGCGCGCCGAACAGCACGACGGTCTTCGCGCCGGCCAGTGCGAAAGCCGTCGCCGGCATGCGCTCGGCCTTCGTCGTCGAGCGCGAACAGGTCGTGCCGCGACGTCCGCTCGCCGAGCGCGGCGGCCATCTTCGAGCGTACCCGCCGCGACCTCTCGAGCAGCGTCGTCGTGCGACCGCGACGGCCGAACGCTTGACGAACTCCGCCGCGAAGACGGTCGCGAAGTACGGCTCGGCGACGAGGCCGCGCCCGAGCTCCTGCATCACCAGCAGCAGGTCGACCGCCGTGCCGTCGAAGCCGCCGTGCGCCTCCGGCATCGGCAACGCGGTGAGGCCGAGGTCGACGAGCTTGCGCCCAGACGTCGGCGCTCGTGCCCGTCCTGCGACGTGACGATCTTCTTGCGCGTCTCGAAGCCGTAGTCCTTCTCGACCAGGCGCCGAACCGAGTCGGCGAGCTGCGTCTGTTCGGAGGTGAAGTCGAAGTCCATGCGCGTCCCTTCCGTCAGAGGCCGAGGATCATCTGCGAGATGATGTTCTTCTGGATCTCGTTCGATCCGCCGTAGATCGACGTCTTGCGGTAGTTGAAGTAATGCGGCGCGAGCGGCGCCGCGTCGAAATCTTCCTGGTCGACGCCGACCATCGGCCTCGCCGCTTTCGAGCAGCGCCGGCTCGAACGGCATCGCGAGCGGTCCCGCGGCCTCGAGCATCAGCTCGCTCAGTCCCTGCTGGATCTCGGTGCCCTTGATCTTCAGCATCGACGCCTCCGGACCGGGGCCCTTCTTCGCGCCTTCCTGCGAGACGACGCGCAGCACCGTCATCTCGAGTGCCATCAGCTCGATCTCGATCGACGCGACCTTCGCCGCGAACAGCGGGTCGTCGATCAGCGGCCTGCCGTTCTTGACCTGATCGCCGGCGAGCCGCTTCAGGAAGCCGAGCTCGCGCTTCGAGCGACCGACTGCCGCGATGCCGGTGCGCTCGTGGCCGAGCAGGTACTTCGCGTAGGTCCAGCCCTTGCCCTCTTCGCCGACCAGGTTCGCGACCGGCACGCGCACGTTGTCGAGGAAGACCTCGTTGACCTCGTGATCCTCGTCGAGCGTGATGATCGGACGCACGGTGATGCCCGGCGTCTTCATGTCGATCAGCAGGAACGAGATGCCTTCCTGGCGACGCTCGGTCTGCTCGGTCCGCACGAGGCAGAACATCATGTCGGCGTGCTGGCCGAGCGTGGTCCACGTCTTCTGGCCGTTGACGACGTACTCGTCGCCGGACTGGCGCGCTCGGCCCGCGTCTTCAGCGACGCGAGGTCCGACCCGGAGCCCGGCTCCGAATAGCCCTGGCACCACCAGTCGGTGCCGTCGGCGATGCGCGGCAGGTAGTGCTGCTTCTGCGCATCGTTGCCGAACTTCATGATCACCGGCGCGACCATCGCGACGCCGAACGGCAGGACCATCGGCGTGCCGGCCGCGGCGCACTCCTCGTCCCAGATGTGGCGCTGCGTCGCGTTCCAGCCGGTACCGCCGAACTCTACCGGCCACGCGACCGTCGACCAGCCGCGCGACGCGAGGATCCGGTGCCACCGCGCGATGTCGTCCTTCTGCATGCGCCGATGATTGAGCACCTTGAAGCGCAGGTCGTCCGGCAGGTTCGCCCGCAGCCACGCACGGACCTCCTGCGCGAAACGCGTCGTCGGCTTCCGAATAGTTCAGGTCCATCCCGTCTCCTCGTGCGGCGCTCGCGCCGCCAGTCATTGCAGCGTGCCGGTCAGCGCCAGCGGCAGCGCGATCGTCAGCGTGTCGATGCCCTCGTCGTGCAGCTCGAGGCGCTCGCGATCGGTCGCGGTGCCGCGGATCGCGCGCGGCGGGGCTTCGTCGTAGTGGATGCGGCGCGCTTCTTCGGCGAAGCGCGGTCCGACGTTCTCGACCGCCGCCATCAACTGACGCAGCGTGACGAGCACCTCCGCCGGGGTCCGCTGCGGCACCGGCGTCCGGTCGGCCGCGCTGACCGTCGCATCGCCGCGTCTGGTTGCCCGAACCAAGATTCAGGCGCGGCGCCGACGGTGCACGTTCGACCTCGACCGAGTCGCACAGCGGACAGTGGACCTCGGACGCGTCCGACTGCGTCGCGAACGCCTCGCTCGAGGCGAACCACCCCTCGAAGCGATGGCCGTGACGGCAGGTGAGATCGAACACCTTCATGTCGGCTGCGGGCCGGCCGTCGTGCGGCGCGGCTGGAAAACGAACGATCGTGCCATTTTATCCGAAAGGCGGGCGCCGGGAATCAGCCCGGTGCGCCGCATGCGAGGAACGCGTCACGGACGTCGTCGGGGATGGGGATCGGCTTGTCGGCCGCCAGGTCGACGTGGACGAGCGTCGTCGACGCGCTCAGCCGATCGCCGTCCGGACCGCGGATCACGTAGTCGAGCCCGAGGCTCGCGCCGCCGACGCGACGGACGATGACGTCGATCGCGACGCGGTCGCCGTCGCGGCTCATCCGCACGAAGTCGACGTCGAGCTTGACGATCGGCCACCCCCGCCGCAGCGCGGACCTGTCGATCTGCGGATTGCCGGCGGCGGCCATGAAGTCCTCCATCGCCTCCGACAACAGATAGAAGTACTGCGGATAGAAGACGATCCCGGCAGGGTCGCAGTGGTGGAAGCGGATCTGCTTGTCGGTCGTGAACATGCGAAGGCCCGGTCTCGCGAAGCCCCGATGATAGAGGCCGGCGGCTAGCTGCCGCCGAACCAGTTGTAGCCCTGGTCTTCCCAGTAGCCGCCCGGGTAGCGGTTCGTGACGAACAGCGCCTGGATGTGCTTGGGGTTCTTGTAGCCGAGCTTCGTCGGCATCCGCAGCTTCATCGGGAAGCCGTACTCGGGCGGCAGCGACCCGTCCGTCGTACGTCAGCGTCAACTGCGTCTGCGGATGCAGCGCGGTCGGCATGTCGATGCTCGTGTAGTAGTCGTCGGCGCACTTGAAGCCGACATACTTCGCGGTCTTGTCGGCGCCGATGCGGTCGAGGAAGTCGGCGAAGCGCACGCCGCCCCAGCGGCCGATCGCGCTCCAGCCCTCGACGCAGATGTGCCGCGTGATCTGCTCGGTCTGCGGCATCGCATGCAAGTTCGTCGAGCGTCCACGTCTTCTTGTCGGCCACCAGGCCGCCGACCTCGAGACGGAACGCGTCGCCGTCGACGTGACGCACCTCGTCGATCGCCGTAGTACGCGTTGAACGGGAACGGCCGCGTGATCATCGACTCCGGATAGGTCGGTGCGAGCGCCTTCGGATCGAACAGCGCGGCCTGCACGCGATCGTTGAAGAACGAGATCCTCGTCAGCGCCTTCTGGACCGACGCGCTGTCGTCGAGCGCGCAGCCGGTCAGCAGCGACAGGCCGCCGAGCGTGAGGCCGCGCTGCAGGAACAGCCGGCGCGCCGGCGCCTTCGATGTCGCGCAGCGCGTCGCGAACGATGAGGTCGCCGTCGTCGACGTCCGGTGGCTGCGGGCTCGGCGTTCATCGGATCTATCGTCCGCGGATCATCGCGACGAGCGTCCGCGGCACGAGCACGGTCATCACGACGTGCACGACGAGGAACGCGACGACGCCGGCCATCGCGAAGAAGTGGATGCGCCGCGCGGTCTCGTAGCCGCCCATCAGCGTCGCGCAGCAGCGGGAACTGCACGTTCTTCCACAGCACGAGGCCGGACAGCACGAGCACGAGCAGGTCGAGCATCACGAACAGGTATGCGGCGCGCTGCACGGCGTTGTAGCGTCCGCAGGTCGTCGTGCGACGAGCTCGCCGCGCAGCGCAGTCGCGAACGTCGCGAACGACGGCCGTTCGGCGACAGCGGAAAGAAGCTGTGATCAGAGCCGCCGGGTACGCGACGTTCGCCAGCGAGATAGAGCAGGCCGTTGACGACGATGATCCACATCGCCGCGAAGTGCCACTTGCAGCGCCGCCGCCGAGCCAGCCGCCGAGCGTGAACTGGTCCGGGGAACGTGAAGCCGAACAGCGGCGACGCGTTGTAGACGCGCCAGCCGCTCGTGACCATCACGACGACGCCGACCGCGTTGAGCCAGTGCGAGATGCGCAGCCACAGCGGGAAGACCGGGCCCCGACGGCGCTTCGGGAAGCGCGCGCGGCGACAGCGACAGGTTCGTCGTCGATGCCATCGTTCTCAGCCCGGTCTTGCAGACGCCGGTGCCGACGGCCTGCAGCACTTCCGCCGTCGTCGCGTCCTGGATGAACGCGACGACCCCGACGTGGCCGTCGGCGAGTTGCGGCACGTCAGGATGCGATCGACGCGACGCGACCATTGCCCGGATCGCGATCGGGCCGACCCAGTGTCCGCGCGACCGCATCGTGGTCGAGCCGGGCTCCGCGGTTCTCGCCGGCTCGAGACCTGCGAGCTCAGGCGGCCCTCGGTCACGACGACGAACAGTTGCAGCGGGCCGCGAGACGTCGCCGCCGCGTCGACGTCACCGTCGACCCGGACATGCAGCGTCGCCGCCCTTCGGCTCGGCGACGATGGCGACATGCGCGACCGACGGTCGGCCCGCCGGCCGCAGCTGCGCGTCGAGGTCGGCTCGCCAGTCGTCGCACCTCCCGCCCGTTGACGAAGAAGTGCGGCGTGAACGACGTGCGATGCGCCGTTCGCATGGACTTCCCAGCGCCTGCCGATCGCGCGAACGATGGCTGCGCGAAGCGATCCTTCCAGCCGATCGAATCCCAGTAGTCGACGTGCAGCGCGAGAGGCACGACCCGCGGTCCGGCCCGTCACGAGCCGGCCGAGCTGCCGGTCCGCCGGCGGACAGCTCGAGCAGCCCTCCGACGTGTAGAGCTCGACCAGCGCGCGCGGACGTTGCCCGAGTTCGCGACGCAGGCGGCCGCGGGCCGCGGGACGGCATCGACGCGAACGCGGCGACGCCAGTCGCGGAGTGGCACTCGCGATCGAACGGAACGATCTTCACGCGGCTCATCGGTCTCATCTCCGCGGCGGCATCGCGCGCATTGACGAATCGACTCACGGATCTGCGTCGAGCTGCCGGATCACGATCGGGCACGCGTCGCAGATCGACAGGTGCAGCCGCAGCCCGAGGCGTTCGAGCGGATCGAGCGGTCGGTCGAGCCGCGCGGTGATCAGGCGAGCTGCCTGCCGACAGCTGAGGAACGGCGAATACCTCATGACGATGCCGTCTCGAACCAGCGCAACTGAAGGCACTCGCGCAGCCGCAGCCGCGCGCGATGCAGCAGCACGCCGGCGTTGGTCGTGGTGATCGCGAGTTCCTTACAGATCTCGGCGGTCGGCAGCTCCAGCCACTCGCGCATCAGGAAGATGCCGCCCTTGCGCGCGCGGCAGTTCCTGCACGCAGATCTCGAGCGTCTCGAGGAACTGGTTGCGGCTGACAGCTGCGACTCCGGCGTCACCCAGTCCGTCGGCCAGTCGCGGTAGTGGCCGTCCGGCTGGAAGATGCCGTCCTCGAGGTCGTCGTCGTCCGGGTCGGCGAGCGGCTCCTCGCGCCGATGCGCGCGAAAGCTGTCGACGATCTTGTGCTTCAGGATGCCGACGACCCAGGTCTTCAGCTTCGACCGGGCCTCGAACGCCCGTGCGGTTCTCGAGCGCCGCCAGCAGCGTCTCGGAGACCGCAGTCCTCGGCCCACGCGTCGTTGCGCAGATGCAGCTGCGCGATGCGCAGCAGCGCCGGTCGCAGCGCTTCGAGCTCACGACCGCGCGCAGCGTCAGCGTCCATGCGGTCGCATCGCGCTACCTGCCCTTGTCCGCGGGACGCGTCGACCGCATGTCGACCCGCCGCGTCTGCCCGCTGTTGCCGGGGAAGTCGACGAAGAGCGCCCGGATCAGCAGCCGGCATCGCGCGCGGCAGCGAGTCGCCGTTGCCGGTGCTCTCGGCCCGACCCTCGTAGTAGCGCTTGCCGGCCTCGACCCGCGAATCGATGTCGAGCTCGAGGCGTCGCTTGTAGATGTCGAGCGTGTAGTCGCCGATCGGTCCGTACGAGCCTCCCCAGAACGGGCCGGACCAGCCGTAGCCGCCGTAGAAGCGACCGTAGGCGCCGCCGTACGGCCGACGTAGGGTCCCCAGAACGGATCGGCCGGCCAGCCGCCGTTCAGCCGCACCGAGGTCCCGGTGACCGACGGACGCAGCGTGACGACGAGGTTGGCCTGCGACGGATCGGATGCCAGACGGAAGCCGCGCGGCGCGAGCTCGTCGCGCACGATGTCCTCGTACGACTGCACTTCAAGGCTGTTGCGGTATTCGAGCGTGCGCGCGAACGCGTAGCTCCGGTCTTCCGGCAACGTGGACCAGTTGTCGAAGCTCGTGACTTCGGTGTGGACGACTCTCGGTCCGGTCGCGCAACCGGCGAGCGCGATGACGACGGCGAGGCCAGACAACGAAGCCGAGGCGAGGTGACGGGGAACGAGCCGCGTGGAATTCATGACGATCTCTTCGTGGTGCGGTTGCAACGCCCGTTCGACCGCACGGCGAGCCGGGAGGTTTCCGCGTCGCGCGTCGATATGCCGCCCGCGAGCGGCGCCACGTAAAATGCGGAACGAACCTGGCGCGCGATCGCGGCCATCGACGACGACCGCATGAAGCCCGGACACCACGAGACAATCTACCGCAAGGACTATCGACCGCCGACGTTCCGCGTCGATCGGATCGAAGTCGGCATCGACCTCGATCCGAACGAGACGATCGTCGCGGCGCGCCTGTATCTCGTGCGTCAGGCGCCGGGACCGCTGTCGCTCGACGGCGAAGGCCTGACGCTGCTGTCGCTCGCGATCGACGGCGACCCGCGGCCGTCGCGAGCCTACCGACTCTCCGCGCGCGGCGAACGGCAGACGCTGACGATCGACGACCTGCCCGACAGCTGCCGGCTCGACATCGCCGTGCGCATCGCGCCCGCCCGCAACACGTCGCTGATCGGGGCTGTACCTGTCGGCCGGCAACTTCTTCACGCAATGCGAGGCCGAGGGCTTCCGCAAGATCGTCTTCTTCCCCGACCGGCCCGACGTGATGGCGCGCTACACCGTGATGCTGCGTGCGGATCGACGCGACTATCCGGTGCTGCTGTCGAACGGCAATCTCGTCGAGTCCGGCGACCTGCCGGACGGCCGGCATTACGCGAAGTGGGAAGACCCGTTCCCGAAGCCGAGCTATCTGTTCGCGCTCGTCGCCGGCAAGCTGTCGTCGATCGAGCGACGCGTCCTCACGCGGAGCGGCCGGCCGGTGCTGCTGCAGGTCTACACCGAGGCGCGCGACCTGCCGAAGGCCGGCTACGCGCTCGACTCGCTCGAGCGGGCGATGAAGCTGGGACGAGCAGCGCTTCGGCCTCGAGCTCGACCTCGACCGCTTCATGATCGTCGCGGTCGGCGACTTCAACATGGGCGCGATGGAGAACAAGGGCCTCAACATCTTCAACACGAAGTACGTGCTGGCCGATCCGCGGACCGAGACCGACACCGACTTCGCGAACGTCGAGGCGGTCGTCGGACACGAGTACTTCCACAACTGGACCGGCAATCGCGTCACGTGCCGCGACTGGTTCCAGCTGACGTTGAAGGAAGGGCTGACGGTCTTCCGCGACCAGGAGTTCTCGGCCGACATGGCGATCGCGCAGCTCGGCGACCAGGCACGCGACGATGCGCGCGCGGCCGGCGTGCGCGCGACGCTGCGCATCGAGAACGTCCGCAACCTGCGTGCGTCGCAGTTCCCGGAGGACGCGGGACCGATGGCCCATCCGATCCGGCCCGAGAGCTACCAGGAGATCGGCAACTTCTACACCGCGACCGTCTACCAGAAGGGCTCGGAGGTCGTCCGCATGCAGCAGACGCTGCTCGGCCGCGACGGCCTGCGCGCGGGCCTCGACGAGTACTTCCGCCGCCACGACGGCGTCGGCGGTGTCGTGCGACGACTTCGTCGACGTCGATGGAGTCGGTCTACTCGGGCGATCATCCGGGCGCGGACCTCGCAGCGCTTTCGTCGCTGGTACAGCCAGGCCGGGACGCCGCGCGTGACGGCGAGCGACGATTACGACGCGGACGCGCGAAGCGCTACACGCTGACATTGCGGCAGATCTGTCCGCGCGTCGGCGTCGAGAAGCTCGGCGGCCGTCGACAAGCAGCCGTTCCACATCCCGTTCGCGATCGGACTCGTCGACCGCGAGGGCCGCCCGGTGCCGCTGCATCTCGACGGCGGC
This sequence comes from uncultured beta proteobacterium, assembly GCA_963795885.1. GTDB lineage: Bacteria > Pseudomonadota > Gammaproteobacteria > Burkholderiales > Burkholderiaceae_D > CAHJXF01. The sequence goes on from CAWCJI010000001.1 coordinate 275,698, forward strand.
CCGGACGCGACGGCCGGCACCGTCGTCCTCGATCTGGTCGAACGACGAGCAGCGCTTCGTGTTCGACGACGTGCCGGCCAGGCCGGTGCCGTCGCTGCTGCGCGACTTCTCGGCGCCGGTGATCGTCGACTATCCGTACGGCGACGACGACCTCGCGCTGCTCGCCGCGCACGACGACGACCCGTTCAATCGCTGGGAGGCCGGCCAGCGCCTCGCGACGCGCGAGCTGATCCGCCTGACGCAGGCGGCGCAGAGCGGCGGCCGCGATGACGGTCGGCGCCGCGCTGATCGACGTCTTCCGCGCGACGCTGCGCGACGAACGGCTCGACGCGGGCTTGAAGCAGGCGGCGATCACGCTGCCGTCCGAGGGCATGGTCGGCGAGCAGCTGCCGGTCTACGACCCGGCCGCGGTGCGCCGGGCGCGCGTCTTCGTGATCGATGCGCTGGCGACGTCGCTCGCCGACGACTGGCACGCCGCCTACCGCGCGACACCGGACCGACGGGCCGTACTCGCCGGACTGGGCGCAGAGCGCGCCGCGCTGCGTTGAAGAACGCGGCGCTGTTCTATCTCGCGCGGCTCGACGATCGCGACGCGCAGGACCTGCTCGAGCGACAGTGGTCGACGGCCGGACAACATGACGGACCTGCTCGTGCGCGTTCATCGCGATCGTCAACGCGCCGGAGTACGACGCGCGAATCGCCGAGCGCAAGCAGCGCGCGCGTCGGCCGGCTTCTATCGACGCTTCCGCAGGCGACCCGCTGGTCGTCGACAAGTGGCTGCGCGTCCAGGCCACCGCCTTCGAGTCCGACGATCGCGTGCTCGACGGCGTCGCGGCGCTGACGCGGCATCCGTCGTATGCGGCGACCAATCCGAACAAGGTGAGCGCGCTGCTCGGCGGCTTCTTCAACGGCAACGCAGCCGCGTTCCATCGCGCCGACGGACGCGGCCATGCGTTCTGGGCCGACCAGATCCTGCTCGCTCGACGCGATCAACCCGTCGGTGGCCGGACGCCTCGCGCGTGCGCTCGAGCGCTGGCGCAAGTTCGGCCCGGCGCTGCAGGCGTCCGCGCAGCACGCGCTCGAGTCGGTGCGCGCGCGCGAAGGGCCTGTCGAACGACGTGCTGGAGATCGTCGACAAGGCGCTGTCCGTCTGACCCTCGCGCGATCGCACGCGCGGGCATCCCTCTTCCTTCCTTCCGAGACCCTCATGGCCGAACCATCCGCTCGCGCGGCCGCATCTCGCTGACCCGCTACCTGATCGAACAGGAGCGCGATCACGCAGGATCGGCGTCGACGCCCGCGCTGCAACCCGCGCTGCGCCTGCTGATCGAAGTCGTCGCCCGCGCCTGCAAGCAGATCGCGTTCGAGGTCGGCAAGGGCGCGCTCGGCGGCGTGCTCGGCGAGGCCGGCACCGGCAACGTCCAGGGCGAGGCCCAGAAGAAGCTCGACGTGATCGCCAACGAGATCCTGCTCGAGGCCAACGAATGGGGCGGCCACCTCGCCGCGATGGCGTCCGAGGAGATGGCGACCGTCTTCCCGATCCCCGAGCACTATCCGCGCGGCGAGTACCTGCTGCTGTTCGACCCGCTCGACGGCTCGTCGAACATCGACGTCAACGTGTCGATCGGCACGATCTTCTCGGTCCTGCGGGTGCGCCGACGGATCGTGACGCCCGACGAGCAGGCGTTCCTGCAGCCGGGCTCGCGGCAGGTCGCCGCCGGCTATGCGGTGTACGGTCCGCAGACGCAGCTCGTGCTGACGCGTCGGACGCGGCGTCGCGATCTTCACGCTCGATCGCGAGACGCAGTCGTGGATCCTCACCGACGATCGGGTCCGCATCCCCGACGACACGAAGGAGTTCGCGATCAACATGAGCAACCGGCGCCACTGGGAGCCGCCGGTGGACGCGCTACGTCGACGAGCTGCTGGCCGGCAAGACCGGCCCGCGCGGCAAGGACTTCAACATGCGCTGGGTCGCGTCGATGGTCGCCGACGTCCATCGCATCCTGACGCGCGGCGGCGTGTTCATGTACCCGCGCGACGCGCGCGAGCCGGACAAGCCCGGCAAGCTGCGGCTGCTCTACGAAGCCAATCCGATGAGCTTCATCGTCGAGCAGGCGGGCGGCGCGGCGACCGACGGCCGCGCACGCATCCTCGACGTCGTGCCCGACAAGCCTGCATCAGCGCGTCGCGGTGTTCCTCGGGTCGCGCAACGAGGTCGAGCGCGTCACCGGCTACCACGCGCCTGACGGCGCGCGGTGGCGCGACCGTACTTCGTCGTCGGCGTGGCGGGGATGCCCGTCGTGACGGTCTCCTTGATGGAGCCGCCGCCTTTCACGTCGCTGCTGCTCGTGCCGGCCGATCGACGCGCGACTCGCAGTCCGCACGGTCGGCTCGCCGGCAGCGACTTGCAGCGCGCGAGCGAGTTGTCCGTGTAGTCGGTGTTCGGGTTGCGCAGCCGGCCCTGCTTCGTCGATTCGTACGCGGCGCCGGCGCTGCGCAGGCACGACGCCTGGTCCTGGCCGGTCGTGCCGCTCATGCAGCGAGCGCGCTCGGCGTCGTACTGCGCCTTCGCGGGATCGGTCGCGGCGGGATCCGCGGCGAATGCGCTCGCCGAGAGCAACGTCGCCGCGAGCCATGCGATGCGGGTCGTCTTCATGTCGTCTCCGTTCGGTTCGAAAGCCGCGATTGACGCACCGATGCCGGTCGACCGGCATCGGCGATCGACCGATGCGTCAGGCGGCGATCGAATCAGTCGCGACGGGCGCGCAGCGCGCCGAACGCGAGTCCGACCGCGAGCAGGACGATCGCGCCTGCGATCAGCACCGGCGTCGTCGCGACGTGCTCGACCGCGAGGCCGCCAGCGCGACGCCGGTCGACTGCCCGAGGAAGAACGACGACGCGAACAGCGCGACCGCCGTGCCGCGCGTCTCGGGCGCCATCTGCGTCGCGTTGATCTGCAGCGTGTTGTGCAGCATGTAGAAGCCGAGACCCATCGCGAACAGGCCCGGCAGCGCGAACACGCGCCGTCGGCAGCGACGGCGGTCCGAGCGCCACGGCCGAGATGCCGACGAACATCAGCAGCGCGCCGCCGCGCGCGAGACCGGCCTCGCCGAGTCGCCCGACCAGCCGGCCCGCGCCGAACGAGTACGAGATGCCGCCGACCGCGAACGCGACGAGCATCGAGCCGGACAGCGACAGCGACAGTCCGTGCTTGATGTGCAGGTGCGTCGCGAAGAACGCGAACGGGCCGTACAGCGCGGCGCCTTCGATGAAGACCGTCACGAGGACGCGACGTGCCCACGGACGGACCAGCACCGAGCGGCATTGCGCGAACAGGCTCGGCGTCGGCCCGGACGCCGGCACGTTGCGATGGCGCGGCAGCCGCACGACGCGGAACAGCAGCACGGCCATCACGACGAACCACAGCGCGAGCACGACGAACGGCGCCCGCCAGCTGAGCAGGTCCGATGCGATGCCGCCCGCGGCCTGGCCCAGCGCGATGCCGCTGATCTGGCCGACGAGGAACCTGGCGAGCACCGGCTGACGATTGCCGTAGCGACGTTGTCGCCGATCCATGCCATCGACAGCGGCATCATCGATGCCATCGACGCGCCGGCCCACATGCGTGCGAACAGCAGCAGCGTGAAGTCGGACGACAGCGCGCAGGCGACCGACGCGAGCGACCCGCTGATGCAGGCGAGCAGGATGACCTGCAGCTTGCCGAAGCGGTCGCCCGACGGGCCGAAGACGATCTGCAGGCATCCGTACGCGACCGCGAACACCGTCACGACGTTCGCCGCCTGCCGGATGGTGACGTGGAAATCGCTCGCGAGCTTCGGGATCGCGGCATCCATCACGCGCATCGACATCGCGCTGCCGCACGCGATCAGCGCGAGCAGCACGATGACGCGACCGGTGCCGGGCGCCGGCTCGTCGACGGCCGGCACCTCGACAGTCGTCATCGCGCCGGCCGAGGCGGTCAGGGAAGCAGCACGCTCGAACCGGTCGTCTTGCGCGATGCGAGATCCTCGTGCGCGCGCCCCGCCTCGCCGAGCGGATAGGTCCGGTCGACGTCGAACTCGACCTTGCCCGACGTGACCATCGAGAAGAGTTCCGCGGCCGCGGCCTCGAGCTTGTCGCGCGTCATGACGTACGTGCCGAGCGTCGGCCGCGTGACGTACAGCGAGCCCTTCGACGCGAGGATGCCGAGGGCGACGCCGGTGACGGGGCCCGACGCGTTGCCGAAGCTCACCATCAGACCGCGCGGCTGCAGGCTGTCGAGCGACGCTTCCCACGTGTCCTTGCCGACGCCGTCGTAGACGACCGGGACCTTCTTGCCGTCCGGTCAGCTCGAGCACCCGCTTCGGGATGTCCTCGTGCGTGTAGTCGATCGTCTCCCACGCGCCGTGAGCTCTTCGCGAGCGCCGCCTTCTCGGGCGAGCTGACCGTCCCGATCACCTTGACGCCGAGCGCGCGCGCCCACTGGCACGCGATCAGCCCGACGCCGCCGGCGGCCGCATGGCAGCAGGATCGTCTCGTCGCCCTGCAGCCGATAGGTCTGCCGGAACAGGTACTGCACCGTGAGGCCCTTGAGCATCATCGCGGCACCGGCCACGAACGAGATCGGCGTCGGGCAGCCTGACGACCTGCAGCGCCGGCATCGTCCGTCGCGTCGCGTAGGCGCCGAGCGGTCCCTGCCCGTACGCGACCCGGTCGCCGACCTTGACGTGCGCGACGCCCGGGCCGACCGCCTCGACCACGCCCGCGCCCTCGAAACCGAGGCCGGACGGCATCGGCGCCGGGTAGAGCCCGGTGCGGTAGTAGATGTCGATGAAGTTCACGCCGATCGCTTCCTGCGCGATCGTGACTTCGTCCTTGCCCGGTGGCGGGACCGGCACGTCCTCGAGCTTCAGGACGTCGGGGCCGCCGGTCTCGTGGAAGCGGATCGCGCGCGCCTGCGCCGCCGCCTTGGTCTTCTTCGTTGCCATGCCTTCTCCTTCAGCGAATGGGGGCGCCGCCCGGGACGACCGGTCGCGCTGTTTCGGCCCTGCTCTGCGACACGATGAACACGCCGATCAACACGAGCACGGTGCCCGCGATCTGCGTCGGTCCCATCGGCTCGTCGAGCAGCAGATCGGCGAGCACGATCGTCGACACCGGACCGATCATGCCGACCTGCGATGCGACGCTCGCGCCGAGCCGTTCGATGCCGGCCATCACCGCGAACACCGGCAGCACCGTGCAGACGGTTCCGTTCAACAGCGACAGGCCGTAGACCGGCGCGGGAAGCGCGAGCAGCAGTCCGGCGGGTCGCGTGACGAAGTAGTGCAGCACGCAGCACAGCGACGCGACGCAGCTCGCATACGCGGTCAGTCGCAACGTGCCGACGCGCTCGACCAGTTCGCCGCTGCCGACGAGGTAGATCGCGTACGACAGCGCGCTCGCGAACACCAGCGCGCTGCCCAGCGCGATGCCGGTCGCCGCCGACACGGAAGTCGTGCGCGCAGCGCGATCACCACGCCGACATAGCCGATGCGCGAGCGCCACGACCTGCCGCCCGGTCGCCCGTCGCCCGAAGAACGCCACGCCGATCAGCAGGACGAGCGTCGGGTTCAGATAGAGGATCAGCCGCTCGAGCGACGCCGCCGACGTATTCGAGTCCGAGGAAGTCGAGGTAGCTCGCGAGGTAGTAGCCGAGGAAGCCGAGGGCCGCGACGCCCCAGCGGTCCTTCTTCGAGAGGGCGACGATGCCGGGCCTGCGCGACGCGACCGCGGCCATCACCGCGAAGAACGGCAGCGCGAAGGCCATCCGCAACGCGATCAGCGTGATCGCGTCGGCGCCGTAGCGATAGCCGAGCTTGACGATGATCGCCTTGCCGGAGAACGCGATCGCGCCGAATGCCGCGAAGCGCGATGCCGGCGCCGAGGCCGCGCGGTCGAGCGTGGTCGCCCGATCGATCGGCGACGACGGTCGGGAACGGCGGTTCGGTGAGGCGGGACATGGGTTCGACGGCGAAGCGACGAACGAAGCGGAACGGTCGTCGTGCGCGAGGCAGGGACTATACCGCCCCGTTCACGGACGACGCGCCGCGGGCCGTCCGCGGCCGCCTGCAATAATGCGCACGCACGGTCGATCAGCCTCGGCGGCGCGTCGACGCATCCCCTCTCGATCCGCCATGAACATCATCGTCCTCGGCGCCGGCATCCTCGGCGTCACGTCCGCGTGGTACCTGCGTCGCGACGGTCACGACGTCACCGTCATCGATCGACAGCCGGGTGCCGGCCTCGAGACCAGCTACGCGAACGGCTCGCAGATCTCGGTCTCGTACGCCGAGCCGTGGGCCAACCCGGGCGCGCCGCTGAAGATCCTGAAGTGGCTCGGCACGCGACGACTCGCCGCTGCTGTTCCGGCTGAACGCCGACCCGCATCAGTGGGTCTGGGGCCTGTCGTTCCTCGCGAACTGCACGCCGGGACGCACGCGCTTCAACACGATCCAGCTGACGAACCTCGGCATCTACAGCCGCGACACGCTGATCGCGCTGCGCGCCGAGACCGGCGATCCAATACGACGAGCTGAGCCGCGGCATCATGCATCTCTACGAGAGCGACGCCGACTTCGACGCCGCGCGGCCCGGGCTCGAGCTGATGCGCGAGTTCGGCTGCTCGATGAACTTCCTGAGTCCCGACGAGATCGTCGCGATGGAACCGTCGCTCGCGTTCTACAAGCCGCGGCTCGTCGGCGCGGCGCACGCGCCCGACGACGAGTCGGGCGATGCCTTCAAGTTCACGCAGAGGCTGGCGGCGCTGGCCGCGGAGCGCGGCGTCGAGTTCCGCTACGGCACGCAGGTCGTCTCGCTGCAATCGAACGGCGACCGCATCGCGGGCGTCGTCGTGAAGGAAGGCCAGCCCGAGCGGCCCGGGCCGCGAACAGACGCTGATGGCCGACGCGTACGTCGTGTGCCTCGGCTCGTGGTCGGCACCGCTGCTGCGCGGCGTCGGCGTGTCGACGCTGATCTATCCGGCGAAAGGCTACTCGGCGACGCTGCCGATCAAGCCGGGCGCCGTCGCGAACACGGTCAGCCTGACCGACCACCAGCTGAAGATCGTCTTCTCGCGACTCGGCGATCGCATCCGCATCGCCGGCACGGCCGAGCTGTCGGGTTACGGCACCGAGCTCAACCGCCGCCGCTGCGAAGCAACTGACGCGACGCGCCGAGGAAATCTTTCCCGGCGTGCTCGACGTCGAACGCGTCGAGTACTGGACCGGCCTTCGCCCCGCGACACCGTCGAACGTCCCGTACATCGGGCGCAGCCGCCTCGGCAACCTGTGGCTGAACACCGGCCACGGCACGCTCGGGTGGACGCATGGGGCCGGCTCGGGCCGTGCGATCGCGGACCTCATCGGCGGCCGGAAGCCCGACGTCGACTTCGCGTTCTGCGGCCGTTAGACCGCACCGCGTCCGGCGACGCGATCAACGGTCGCGCTCAACCTCGCGACCGCCCCCCGGACCCCGTTCGGCCCTCGGCGCCGCGGCCGGAGCGGCCGGCGGGGCCGGCGCCGCCGGCGCGACGGGCGCCGCCCTCTGCTCGATGTGCTGCGGCCTCTCGGCGGGTTGCGGGCGGGCGATCGCCGGTTGCTGGACCTGCGGTGGCTGCGGCGCTTGTGGTGCCTGCGGTGCCTGCGGCGCGCGGAACTCGCGAGTCGGCCTCTCGGAGTTCCGCTCGGCGTTTGGGACCGGCTGCCTCGCGACCGCGTCCGCCTGCTCGCGCTGCATCGCCTGCTGTCGCGCGTTGAAGCGCTCGACGTTCGGCGACCGTGGATTCGGAACCTCGGCCTGCGGCGCCGGCGCCGCGGGCTGGACATTCGGCTGGACCACCGGCCGACCTTCGCGACTGAAGTTCGGTACGTTCGGTCCGCGCGGCTGCTGAAGCTGCGTGGCCTGAGCCGGCACGTTCGGTTGCGCGGCGCGCTCCGGCTGACCCGCGAACGGACGCGGCGTCTCGGGCAACCGTTGATAGTTCGACGGCAGGTTGGCGCGTTCGACCGGCCGCTCGAGCTGACCGGGCCCGCCCGGTCGCGCGGCCTCGACCGCACGCGGCTCGCCGATCGGCGCGCGCTGCGCGAACTCGCGCGGCTGACGGAATTCCGGACGCGGGATACCGACGCTCGGGTCCGGGCCGCGCCGCACGGCGCCCGGCACCGCGGACGGACGCGGCAGCTCGGCGGGATTGACCGCGGCGGCGCGCGCGGTCAGCCCCGGAGGCGCCGCGATCGCGACGCGCGAGATCGAGCGCTGGCTGGCGAACGCGTCGCGCGGCACGACGGTCGCGCCGTGCTCGCGATTCCAGCCGGCGCTGGCGCGCGAAGCGCGGCGGCGGGTTGATCGACCGTGATGTTGTTGACGCGATTCACGTAGCCGCTGTTGTGCGCGTAGTGCGGCGAGAAGCGCTCCCACGGCGCGAGCGGATACCAGCCGACGGCCGGGCCGGCGCCGACCGAGAACGACGCCGAGAAGCCCGAGCCGCCGTAGAAGCCGACGAGCGCCGGCGCATAGACCGGTCGCGCGACGTAGGCGCCCGGGCACCAGCCCCAGCGATTGCCGACCTGCAGCCAGCGGCCGTAATGGAACGGCGCGAAGCCCCACGGCGCATCGTCGATCCACGTGTAGCCCCACGGCGCGACGTAGGCCCAGCGGCCGTAGCGATACGGCGCCCAGTCCGCGCTGCACGTAGGTCGTCGGATACCAGACCGGCCCGACGTCTGGCTTCGCTGGCCCAGCGGCCGTTGGCCTCGAGGTCCTCGTAGCCGGTCATGTTCGGCGAGACGTAGCGCTCGCGTCTGGTTGTCGCGAAAGCGGCTCTCGCGCGCGACGCACCCAGTCGTCGAGCGGCACCGACGACCGGCGCCGGCGGCGATCAGTTGCGGCGGCGCGTTCGGGTCCTGCGCGTTCGCGACGACCCGCAGCGCATTGCCGGCGGCGACCGCGACGGGACCCTGCTCGCCCTGCACGCTCGCCTGCCCTGCGAAGACCGTGATGCCGCTCGCGCCATCGAGCGCATCGACCCGATAACGGCCCGGCTGCAGCAGCGCGAACACGGCGCCCGGCACCGCGACGTTGTACGCGTCGCCCGGGTCGAGGCGACGGATGCTCACCGAGACGCGGCCGCGCACGACGTTGGCATTGAACGTGTTGTCGTCGAGCTGCTGGATGTCGACCTGCGAGCCGGCGTCCATCGCGAGCGTCGTCGAACCGACGCTGATCTCGGCGCGTCCCGCGTCGCCGACGAAGACGCGAGTTGCGCGACGTGATCGGCTCGTTGACGTACGCGACCTTCCACTCGGGATCGGTCTCGGAATACGACTGGACGTCGCCTTCCATCAACGCGATGCGTCCGACGCGCCCGGGCACGTCGGCCCAGGGCATGCGACGACGCCAGCATCGCGGCCGCGAACAGCGACGCGCCGACCGCGATGCGACGAAGCGTTCGAAACGATTGGTGTGCTTCATTCTCGAGTGCCTGAATGGACGATGGACGCCGTGCCCGCAACGGACCAGCATGGCCGTTAGCGAGACGAACGATCGCGGCACGGCCGACGTTGACCGATGTTACTCGTTGACACAAAGAAGGCCTGATCGGTGCCCGCGGCCACGCGGCGCCTTACCATGCGGGTCGATCCGACGACCCTCGACACGATCGCACGACCGCCGCCAATCTCCGATGCGCCTGACCCGGACGTGCGGCACGGGCGCATGCGTCGCATTCCTTGCGGCCTTGCTCGCCGCCTGCTCGGACCGGCATGCGGACCCCGTCGCGGCACCGCAGCTCACGACGTCCGCCTGTCGGCTGAAGGGCGTCGAGATCGCGGTGCGATGCGCGACGATCGATGGTCGCCGAGGACCGCAGTCGCGCGACGCGATCCGTCGGCTCGCGCCGCATCCCGATCCGCGTCGCGGTCATCCCCGCGCTCGCGAGCAAGCCGGAACCCGACGCGCTGTTCGTGCTGGCCGGCGGGCCGGGGCAGTCGGCGACCGACGTCGCCGGCCTGGTCTATCCGTTGTTCGCGAAGATCAATCGCGCCCGCGACCTCGTGTTCGTCGACCAGCGCGGCACGGGAATGTCGAACGTCCTGTCATGCGCGGACGAGGCGGCGTCGGCGGGCATGGCAGACGCGTTCGATCCCGATCGCGACGGCGGGCCGGCCGCGCGCGCGGCACGCTGCGCGGCACGGCTCGGCAGGACGGCCGACCTCACGCAATACACGACGACGATCGCGATGCAGGACCTCGACGAGGTCCGCGAACGACTCGGCTATCCGACGATCGATCTGTGGGGCGCCTCGTACGGCACGCGTGCGGCGCTCGAGTACGTGCGGCAGCATCCCGAGCGCGTCCGCACGATGACGCTCGACGGCGTCGCGCCGGCCTGGCAGAAGCTGCCGCTGTCGTTCGGCGTCGACACGCATGCGGCCGATCGTCGCCTCGTCGCGGCCTGCGCGCACGAGGCGCGCTTGCGCGCGGCTGCTATCCGCATCTCGGCGACGACGTCGATGCCCTGTTCGCGAAGCCTCGTCACGACCGCGCCTCGTCGTCGACGTCACGCAATCCCGGTCGACCGGCCGTCGCGAGCGGTGCACGGTCACCGCGACCGGCCTCGCGCAGATGCTGCGCACGCCGCTCTACGTCGGCCTCACCGCGAGCGCTGCTGCCGGCCGCGATCGAGCGCGGCCGGCCAGCGACGACTTCGATCGCGCTCGCCGCGCTCAGCGTCACGATCGCGAGCGGCCTCGACGAACATCTCGCGCTCGGCATGCACTGTCGGTCGTCTGCTCCGAGGACGTCGCGGCGATCACCGGCGCGGACGCTCGAGGCGGCGCGCGCGGAGGCGGCGCACAGCGTCGTCGACGGACGTCCGGATCCGTTCGCGACGATCTATCATCGACGCAGTACCGGCAGCTCTGCGCGCACTGGCCGCGCGGGACCGCGCCGGCCGGCTACTTCGAGCCGTCGACCGGCAAGCCGGGCGCGGACGTGCCGACGCTGCTGCTGTCCGGCGGCATCGACCCGGCGACGCCGCCGGCCGCAGGCGGACTCGGTGGCGAAGACGCTGACGCGCGTCCATCATCTGATCGCGCCCGAACGTCGGCCACGGCGTCTCGATGCAACGGTTGCGCGCCCGACCTGATCGAGCGATTCGTCGAGACGCGCCGACCCGAAGGCGATCGACGGGGGCTGCCTCGCAGTCGATCCCGCGGCCGCTGTTCTACGCGCCGATCGTCGAGGCGCGGCGCGACGCGAGACGGCGGCCGATGCCGTGATCGAGGTCGACGGCCTCGCGAAGTCCTTCGTCGCCAAAGGCGACGGCGAAGGACGCGGCAAGGCCGCGCGCGCGTCGAGGCCGTGCGCGGCGTGTCCTTCGCCGCGGCCGACGGCGAGACGACCGGCCTGCTCGGGCCGAACGGCGCCGGCAAGACCACGACGCTGCGGATGATCGCGACGCTGGTGCGCGCCCGACGCGGGCCACGCGCGCGTCGACGGCCACGACAGCGTCGATCGAGCCGGTGGCCGTGCGCGAGCGGCTCGGCGTGCTGTCCGATGCCCGCGGCCTGTACGTCCGGCTGACCGCCCGCGAGAACATCCGCTACTACGGTCGGCTGCGCGGCCTGAGCGACGACCGCATCGACGCATCGATCGAGCGGCTGGCCGAGCCTGATGGAGATGAAGCCGATCCTCGATCGCCGCACCGACGGCTTCTCGCAAGGCGAGCGGATGAAGGTCGCGATCGCGCGCGCGCTCGTGCACGACCCGCAGAACCTCATGCTCGACGAGCCGACCAACGGACTCGACGTCAACGCGACGCGCGCGTTGCGCGAGCTGATCCGCCGGCTGCGCGACGCCGGCAAGTGCATCGTCGATGTCGAGCCACGTGATGCAGGAGGTCGCCGCGCTGGCGGACCGCATCGTCGTCATCGCCGAGGGCCGCACCGTCGCCGAAGGAACGACCGAGCGGTGCATCGCCGAGTGCCGGCGCGAGCAATCTCGAGGACGCGTTCTTCCGGCTGACCGAGACGCGACCGCGCAGGCGACGCGCCGGCATCGCGACCGCGTCGATGGACGAACGGCGATGATCGCGACGTGGTGGGCCGTCGTCCGCAAGGAGCTCGTCGACGGGCTGCGCGACCGGCGCACGATCCTGACGATGCTCTTCACCGGCATCGCGATGGGTCCGATCGCGCTCTGCTGATGGCGAACTACGTCTCGGGATCGAGGAGAAGAGCGCGGCGAAGAAGGTGATGGTCGACGGCATCGAGCGCGCGCCGCAGCTCGCGAACTAGTTCGCGCGCAACGGCATCACGGCCGGTCGCGCCGCCGCCGGACTACGCGAGCGCATCGCGCAAGGGCATCGCTGCAGGAAGCCGTCGTCGTCGTGCCGCGCCGACTTCACGTCGCGCTTCGATCGCGGCCAGACGATCGACGTGCTGCTCGTGTTCGACGACTCGCGCAACGGCGCGCAGCCGTCGATCCGGCTGGCCGACACGGCGCTGCGCGGCTTCGCGCGCGAGACCGGCGTCGTCCGCGCGATCGCGCGCGGCATCAGCCCGCAGTTGCTGCAGCCGGTCAACGTCGAACGCATCAACATGGCGACGCCGAAGCAGCAGGCCGCGTTCCTGCTGTTCATCATCCCGATGTTCGGCCTGCTCGGCTCGGTGATCGGCAGCCTCGGCGTCGCGCTCGACACGACGGCCGGCGAGCGCGAGCGCGGGTCGCTCGAGCCGCTGCTGATGAACCCGTCGCCGCCGGGCGCGATCGTGGCCGGCAAGTGGACGCGTCGTCGCGCTGTTCGGGTCGACGGTCGTCGCTGCTGATGTTCGCGGGCTTCGCGGTCGCGACGCGGTTCGTGACGAGCGACAAGCTCGCGACGCTGTTCGCGTTCGGCCTGCCCGAGCTCGTGCGCTTCGTCGCGCTCGCCGCGCCGTTCGCGGCGATGATCGGCTCGGTGCTGATGCTGATCGCGACGTTCGGACGCACGTACAAGGAAGCGCAGACGTATGCGAGCTACTCGTGCTCGCCGTCAACTTCGTTCCGATGACACGATCTTCCTCGACGCCGACCGAGGCGAACTGGCAACTGTTCGTGCCCGGCCTCGCGCAGCAGCTCGTGATGTCGCGCATCCTGCGCGGCGACCGCGTCGGCGCGATCGACTATCTCGTGCCGCTCGGCGTCGCGGCGGCCGTGACCGTCGTCGGCCTCGCGCTGCTGTCGCGGCTGCTGCGGCGCGAGGCGATCGTTTTCGGTCGTTGACGACGGACGTCGACGCCACCGTCGACGCGGGCCGCTGACTAGAATCGCCGCCCACCGAACGCGAGAACCCGGCGTCGATGCCGCGGGCGCGGCGCGGCTCCGCACGAAGAGACGACGCAGATGGCAGGACATTCGAAGTGGGCCAACATCCAGCACCGCAAGGGGCGCCAGGATGAGAAGCGCGGCCGCATCTGGACGCGGCTGATCAAGGAGATCACGGTCGCGGCGCGGCTCGGCGGCGGCGACGTCGCGACCAATCCGCGGCTGCGCCTCGCGATCGACAAGGCCAAGGAGCAGAACATGCCGGCCGACAACATCAAGCGCGCGGTCGACCGCGGCACCGGCAGCGCTCGACGGCGTCGAACTACGAGGAGATCCGCTACGAGGGCTACGGCATCCACGGCGCGGCCGTCATCGTCGACTGCATGACCGACAACAAGGTCCGGACCGTGGCCGACGTCCGCCATGCGTTCTCGAAGTTCGGCGGCAACCTCGGCACCGACGGCTCCGTCGCGTTCCTGTTCAAGCATTGCGGACAGTTCCTGTTCGCGCCCGGCACGTCCGAGGACAAGGTCATGGAGATCGCGCTCGACGGCGGCGCCGAGGACGTCGTGACCGACGACGAAGGCGGCGTCGAAGTGATCAGCGAGCCGGCCGACTTCGCGACACGTCAAGGACGCGTTCGACCAGGCGGGCCTGAAGGCCGACGTCGCCGAGATCGTGATGAAGCCGCTGAACGAGGTCGTCTTCACCGGCGACGACGCGGCGAGGATGCAGAAGCTGATCGACGCGCTCGAGAGCCTCGACGACGTGCAGGAGGTCTACACGTCCGCGGTGATCGCCGACTGATCGCTGCGACCGACCGCAGACCGGACCACCGTTCGCGCGTGAAGATCCTCGTCGTCGGTTCGGGCGGCCGCGAACATGCGCTGGCCTGGAAGCTCGCGCAGTCGCCGCGCGTCCAGCGCGTCTACGTCGCGCCCGGCAACGGCGGCACGGCGCTCGACAAGCGACTGCAGAACTTCCCGATCGACGGACCCCCGCGTGCTCGCGGCGTTCGCCGAGCGCGAGAAGATCGGCCTGACCGTCGTCGGCCCCGACGCGGCGCTCGCCGACGGCATCGTCGACCTGTTCCAGGCGAGCGAGCCTGCGCATCTTCGGCCCGACGCGCGCCGCGGCCGAACTCGAATGGTCGAAGGACTTCGCGAAGGGCTTCATGGAACGCCACGGCATCCCGACCGCGCCGTATCGCACGTTCGACGACGCGGCCGACGCGCATGCGCCACGTCGATGCCGAGCTGGCGGCGCGGCCCGGCGTGCCGGTCGTCGTCAAGGCCGACGGGCTCGCGGCCGGCAAGGGTGTCGTGGTCGTCGCGACGATGCGGGCGAGGCGCATCGCGCGATCGACCGCTGGCTGCCGCCCGACGTCGACCGGCGCGCGCCTCGTCATCGAAGGCTTCCTCGACGGCGAGGAGGCGAGCTTCTTCCTGATCTGCGACGGCCGCACCGCGCTGCCGTTCGCGACCGCGCAGGACCACAAGCGGCTGCTCGACGGCGACCTCGGCCCGAACACCGGCGGCATGGGCGCGTACTCGCCGGCGCCGATCGTGTCGCCCGACGGTCCACGCGAAGGTGATGCAGCAGATCGTGCGGCCGACGATGGCCGGCATGGCCGCCGAGGGCCGGCCGTTCACCGGCTTCCTGTACGTCGGCCTGATGATCGACGCGCAGGGACAGCCGCGCGTCGTCGAGTTCAACGCGCGGCATGGGCGATCCCGAGACGCAGGCGATCCTGCCGCGGATGAAGTCCGACCTGCTGCCGGTCCTCGACGGCGCGTTGAACGGCCGGCTCGACCAGGTCGACGATCGAGTGGGACCGCCGCACCGCACTGACGGTGGTGCTCGCCGCCGACGGCTATCCCGACGCGCCGCGCAAGGGCGACGCGATCGGCGGCCTGCCGAAGAACGACGAGCGACGATGCGCATCGTCTTCCATGCCGGCACGGCGAGCGTCGACGGCACGACCGTCACCGCCGGCGGCCGCGTGCTCGGCGTGACCGCGCTCGGCGACAGCGTGAAGATGGCGCAGAAGCGCGCCTACGACGTCGTCGAGACGATCCGCTTCGACGGCATGCAGTACCGGCGCGACATCGGCTGGCGCGCCGCCGCGCGTCGCTGACTCGCGCCGATGACGACGTCGACCGCGACCGTCGACGCGCGCGCGGTCGAGACGCTATCTGCGCGGCCTGCAGCGACGCATCGTCGAGGCGCTCGAAGCGGTCGACGGCGGCCGCTTCGCGCGAAGACCGCTGGACGCAAGCCGCCGGCGAGGCGCTCGGCGGCGACGGCGTGACCTGCATCCTCGAGGACGGCGCCGTGTTCGAGCGCGGCCGGCGTCGGCTTCTCGCACGTGCACGGCGCGCGCATGCCGCCGTCCGCGACCGCAGACGCGGCCCGAGCTCGCCGGCCGCGGCTTCGAGGCGATGGGCGTGTCGCTGGTCATCCATCCGCGCAATCCGCACGCGCCGACGGTCCACCTGAACGTCCGCTTCTTCGTCGCGCGCGCGCGACGGGACGTGCCGCCGACGTCTGGTGGTTCGGCGGCGGCATGGACCTGACGCCGGCGTACGGCTACGACGACGACGCGATCCACTTCCATCGCACCTGTCGCGACGCGCTCGCGCCGTTCGGCGACGCGCTGCATCCGCAGTTCAAGGCCTGGTGCGACCGCTACTTCTTCCTCAAGCATCGCAACGAGATGCGCGGCGTCGGCGGCATCTTCTTCGACGACCTTCACGCATCTCGGCTTCGACCGCTGCTTCGCGCTGCATGCGCGCGGTCGGCGACGCATTCCTCGCCGCGTACCTGCCGATCCTCGAACGCCGCCGTGACAATGCCGTACGGCGCACGCGCAACGCGACTGGCAGGCGCTTGCGGCGCGGCCGCTACGTCGAGTTCAACCTCGTCTACGACCGCGGCACGTTGTTCGGGCTGCAATCGGGCGGCCGCACCGAGTCGATCCTGATGTCGATGCCGCCGCAGCGCGGCATGGCGCTACGACGTGCGACCCGAACCCGGCAGCGCCGAGGCGCTGCTCGCCGCGCGCTACCTCGTGCCGCGCGACTGGCTGGCCGACGCTCCGCATGATCGGCATCCTCGGCGGCAGCTTCGACCCGATCCACACCGCGCATCTCGCGATGGCCGACGCGTTCGTCGACGGCGCTGGCGCTCGACGAGGTGCGCTTCCTGCCCGCGTCGCGGCCGTGGCAGAAGCACGGCCTGGCGGCGACGGCCGAGCAGCGCCTCGCGATGCTCGAACGTCGCGCTCGAACATCACCGTCCGCCGCGCGGCCGCTACGTCGATCGACACGCGCGAGCTCGACCGCGGCGGCGCGACCTACACGGTCGACACGCTGCGCGGCCTGCGCGACGAGCTCGGCCCGACGACGTCCGCTCGTGTTCCTGTTCGGCGCCGACCAGCTCGTGCACCTCGACACGTGGCACGACTGGCGAAGCTGTGGGACTACGCGCATCTCGCGGCGGTCACGCGTCCGGGCTTCGACGTCGACGGCGTTGCCGCGCGACGGTCGCCGAGGCCGAGTGGTCGTCGCGGCGCGGCGATGCGGCGACGCTGCGGCGCGCACGCCCGCCGGCCGCAGCTTCCTGCTCGAGACGCTCTCGCTCGACGTGTCGGCGACCGACATCCGTGCGGCGCTGCGCGCGCCCGACGCGCGAGCAGCGAGCTCGGACGGATTGGTACCGCCCGCCGTTCTCGACTATATTCGGGCGAACCATCTCTATCGGAGCTGAATGGACATCCGCAAACTGCAGCGCCTCGTCGTCGACGCGCTCGAAGACGTCAAGGGCGCGGACATCAAGGTCTACAACAGCACCGGCCTGACGCAGCTGTTCGACCGCGTGATCATCGCGAGCGGCACGTCGAACCGGCAGACGCGGGCGCTCGCCGCCTCGGTGCGCGACAAGGTCAAGGCCGCCGGCGGCGCACATCGTCAGCGTCGAAGGCGAGGACACCGGCGAGTGGGTGCTGGTCGACCTCGGCGACGCGATCGTCCACGTGATGCAGCCGGCGATCCGTCAGTACTACAACCTCGAAGAGATCTGGGGCGCGAAGCCGGTCGCGATGAAGGCTCTCGCCGACGGCGATCGCGCAGCGCGTCGTCGCGACGGCGCGGCGACGACCGGTCCGCGAAGACAGTCGCAAGACGCCGGCCGCGGCGAAGACGGCGCCACGAAGTCGCGCCGCACGCAAGACCGGCGCCGCCAGTGAGTACGCGTCGCGACGGGCTCGCTGAACGGCGCGTCGCATGCAACTCGTCATCGTCGCCGTCGGTCGCGGATGCCGGCGCTGGGTCGACGCGGCGTTCGACGACTACGCGGCGCGGATGCCGCCCGAACTGCCGCATCGTGCTGCGCGAAGTCCGGCCCGAGCCGCGCACCGCCGGCAAGACGGTCGACGCGATGACGCGCGCCGAAGCCGACCGCATCCGCGCCGCGTTGCCGAAGCGCGGTCCGCGGATCGCGCTCGACGAACGCGGCCGCGATCTGACGTCGTCGGCGCTGGCCGACGTCTCTCGGCGAATGGCGAGCCGCCGGCGACGACGTCGCGTTCGTGATCGGCGGCCCCGACGGGCTCGACGCGACGCTCAAGGCCGAGGCGCACGTCGACGATGCGCCTGTCGAGCCTGACGCTGCCGCACGGCATGGCGCGCGTGCTGCTCGCCGAGCAGCTGTATCGCGCGTGGTCGATCACGCAGAACCATCCGTACCATCGCGCCTGACGACGATGACGACCGACGTCTCCGAAGCGCAAGCGCCGTTCGTCTACCTCGCGTCGCAGAGCCCGCGCCGGCGCGAACTGCTCGACCAGCTGCGGCATCCCGCACGCGCTGCTGCTGCCCGACGACGACGAGGACGCCGAGGCGCTCGAGGCGCGACATCGACGACGAGCCGCCGCGCGCCTACGTGCGCCGCGTGACGCGGCTCAAGGCCGACGGCGGCGCTGCGTCGCATCGCGCGTCGTGCGCTGCCGGACGCGCCGGTCCTGGTCGGCGACACGACGGTCGCCGTCGGGCAGACGATCCTCGGCAAGCCGGTCGACGCCGACGACGCCCGACGCATGCTGCAGAAGCCTGTCGGGACGCGCGCATCGCGTGCTGTCGGCCATCGCGGTCGCCGACGCGACGCGCGTCTCGAAGAGGCGCTGTCCGAGTCGCGCGTGCGCTTCCGCACGCTGAGCGACGACGACATCGATCGCTACCTCGCCACCGACGAGCCGTACGGCAAGGCCGGCGCTTATGCGATCCAGGGACGCGCCGCCGGCTTCGTCGAGCGCATCGCCGGCAGCCACAGCGGCATCGTCGGCCTGCCGCTGTTCGAGACGATGGCAGCTGCTGCGAGGCTTCGGCATCGAACCTCGATGAGCGCCCTCGTGCAGGCCAGAGCGATGAGCGAAGACATCCTGATCAACATCACGCCGCAGGAGACGCGGGTCGCGGTCGTCGTCCAGGGCATCGCGCAGGAGCTGCACGTCGAGCGCACACGTGCTGCGCGGCATCGTCGGCAACATCTACCTCGGACGCGTCGTCCGCGTGCTGCCCGGCATGCAGTCGGCGTTCATCGACGCCGGCCTCGAACGCGCCGCGTTCCTGCACGTCGCCGACATCTGGCGTCACGAGCCGCAGCGCGATTCGCCGGCGCGGCCCGACGGCGTTCCCGACGAGCGCGCTCGGCGCCGGTCGCTGGCGGCGCAAGGCGTCAACGGCAACCACGAGCCGATCGAACGGCTGCTGCACGAAGGCCAGTCGCTGCTCGTGCAGATCGTCAAGGAGCCGCTCGGCACGAAGGGCGCGCGGCTGTCGACGCAGATGTCGATCGCCGGCCGCCTGCTCGTCTATCTGCCGCAGGAGCCGCACGCCGGGCACATCGGCGTGTCGCAGCGGATCGGCGACGAGGCCGGCCGCGAGCAGCTGCGCGCACGCGTGCCAGCGGCTGCTGCCGCCCGAGCGAGACGCGGCGGCTACATCGTGCGCACGCTCGCCGAGGACGCGAGCGACGAGGACCTCGCGGCCGACATCGCGTACCTGCGCAAGCTGTGGGACGACATCCTCGACGACGAGCCGCACCGCGCGCGCGCCGACGCTGCTGTACCAGGACCTCGGACTCGCGCAGCGCATGCTGCGCGACTTCGCCGGCGACGCGACCGGACACATCCAGGTCGACTCGCGCGAGAGCTTCGAGAAGCTCGTCGAATTCGCGCACGCGTACACGCCGAAGGTCGCCGTCGCGCATCACGCACTACGTCGGCGACCGGCCGCTGTTCGAGCGCTACGGCATCGACGCCGAGATCGAACGCGCGCTCGCGCGCCGCGTCGACCTCAAGTCGGGCGGCTACCTGATCATCGACCAGACCGAGGCGATGACCACGATCGACGTCAACACCGGCGGCTTCGTCGGCGGTCGATCGTTCGACGACACGATCTTCAAGACGAACCTGGAGGCGGCGCACGCGATCGCGCGGCAGCTGCGGCTGCGCAACCTCGGCGGCATCATCGTCGCTCGACTTCATCGACATGGAGAACGCCGAGCATCGGGATGCGGTGCTCGCCGAGCTGCGTCGCGCGCTCGCCGGCGACCGCATGAAGATGACGGTCAACGGCTTCACGCAGCTCGGCCTCGTCGAGATGACGCGCAAGCGCACGCGCGAGTCGCTCGCGCACGTGCTCTGCGAGCCGTGCCCGACCTGCTCGGGCACCGGTCAGATCAAGACCGCGCGGACGATCTGCTACGAGATCCTGCGCGAGCTGCTGCGCGAGGCGCGCCAGTTCAATCCGCGCGAGTTCCGCGTGCTCGCGTCGCAGACGGTGATCGACCTGTTCCTCGAGGAGGAATCGCAGAGCCTGGCGGCGCTCGGCGACTTCATCGGCAAGCCGATCTCGCTGCAACGTCGAGTCGCTCTACACGCAGGAGCAGTACGACATCATCCTGATGTGAGGTCGCGGAGCCGCGCGCCGGCCGGTCAGCGCAACCGCGTCGCGCCGTCGAGCAAACCGCCCGTGAACGACGTGCCGATCGTGCGGCCGACCTCGGTCCCGAAGCGCCGGGCCAGCCGTTCGCCGAGGCTCTGCTTCTCGGTGTAGTCGACGACGTCCTCGGCCTTGACGACGTCGCGCGCGACGCTCTGCACCGTGCCGTAGTCGTCGGCGAGCCCGAGCGCGATGCTCTGGTCGCCGGTCCAGAACAGTCCCGAGAAGAGATCGGGCGACTCGTGCAGCCGCGTCCCGCGGCCGTCACGGACGACCTTGATGAACTGCTGATGGATGTCGTCGAGCATCGCCTGCAGATGCGCCTTCTGCTCGTCGGTCTACCGGACTGAACGGGTCGCCGATGCCCTTGTTGCGGCCGGCCGTCATCAGCCGGCGCTCGACGCCGAGCTTCTCCATCGCGCCGGTGAAGCCGAAGCCCTTCGGAGATCACGCCGATCGACCCGACGATGCTCGCCTTGTCGACGAAGATGCGATCGGCGGCCGCCGCCGCGTAGTAGCCGCCGGACGCGCACAGCTCCTCGACGACGACGTAGAGCGGCTTGTCGGGATAGGCGCCGCGCAGGCGCCGGATCTCGTCGTAGATCATCCCGGCCTGGACCGGGCTGCCGCCGGGACTGTTGATCCGCAGGATGACGCCGACCGTCGTGCCGTCCTTGAACGCGGCCTCGAGCGATTCGTTGATCTTCTCGGCCGACGCGTCGCCGTCGGCGTCGATCACGCCGCGCAGGCTGACGACGCCGGTGTGTCGCGTCGGCGAGGTCGCCCTTGTCGGCGCTCTTGCCGCCGCCCACAGACCGGCGATCAACAACGCGAACAGCAGCAGCCAGACGAGGCGGAAGAAGATCCGCCAGCGCCGCGCGTCGCGCTGCTCGCGCAGCGTCGCGAACATCAGCCGCTCGAGCACGTCGCGTTCCCAGCCGGGCGCATTGCGTGCCGCCGTCGACGTCGCGGACGGCGGTCCGTAGCCGGCGGCCGGAACGGGGGAAGGCGGATCGATGCGGACGTCGGACATGATGCGGAGCTGGTGCTGCGTTCAGGGAGTCGAAGGCCGTCGCGGCGGCCGCTGCGGGTCGCGCGACGAGACCGGCGTCGCGCGCGACGAGTATAGGCCGGCGCAACCGGGCGGACGGCATTCGCGACGCGTGTTCGGCGTCCGGCTGCGCGTCATGTGTTGCTCTCGAGCCATGCGGCGAGTTGCGCCGGCGAGCCGACGATCGCGAGCGCGCCCTGCCCTTCGAGCGACTCGCTCGTGATGCGCGCCGTAGCTGACGGCGAGCGACGCGCGCGCCGGCGTTCGCGGCCATCATGCAGGTCGTGCGTCGTGTCGCCGATCATCAGCGTGCGGTCGCTGCGCACGCCGAGCTCGTCGCCGAGGTCCCACAGCATCTGCGGGTCGGGCTTCGAGCGGCACTCGTCGGCGCAGCGGGTCGCATCGAACAGCGGCCGCAGGCCGCAGTGATCGAGCGCGCGATCGAGGCCCACCCGGCTCTTGCCGGTCGCGACCGCGACGAAGTGTCCGGCCTCCTTCAGCGCGACGACGATCTCGCGCACGCCGGGGAACAGCGGCAGCGCGGCGTCGCGCGACAGGTAGTGGAACCGATAGCGCTCGACCATCGCCGGCACCAGATGCTTCGGCAGCTCGGGCACCGCGTACGCCAGCGCATCGGCGAGGCCGAGGCCGATCACGTGGCTGGCGCGCTCGTCGGACGGGACCGGCAGGTCGAGATCGGCGCAGGCGCGCTGGATGCTCGACGCGATGACGCGCGGTCGAGTCCATCAGCGTCCCGTCCCAGTCGAACGCGATCAGGTCGAAGCGGCGGTCGCGGCGGGGCCGCGGCGCCCTCGCCTGGGCCGGCGCCGTCATGACGCGCGTCGCGCCGCGCAGCGCGTCGAGGAACGCCGCGCATTCGACGGGCAGCGGCGCGGACAGCAGCAGCGGCTCGCCGTCGACCGGATGTGCGAACGCGAGCGACGCCGCGTGCAGGAACATGCGCTTCAGGACCGGCGGCGTCGGTCGCCCGCGCGAGCCGGTGGTTCAGCGCGAAGTCGCCGTACTTGTCGTCGCCGACGATCGGACGCCCGAGGTGCGCGAGGTGCACGCGGATCTGGTGCGTCCGGCCGGTCTTCAGCTCCACGTCGAGCAAGCGCGAAGGCGTCGCCTGCCGGGCCGCGAAGCGCTCGACGAGATGTGAAGATCGTGTGCGCCGGCCATGCCGTCCGGATCCTCGGGTGTCGGTGACGCGAACGCGGCGCTCGCCGTCGGCGCCGGTGAACTTGACCAGCGGCGCGCGGACCTGCCGCCGCGCCTCGGGCCACGCGCCCGCGACGCACGCGACAGTAGCGCTTCGCGACGCGGCCGTCGCGCCAGTCGGCGTGCAGACGCGACCAGCGCGCTGCGCTTCTTCGCGACGATCAGCAGTCCGGACGTCTCGCGGTCGAGCCGGTGGACGAGTTCGAGGAAGCGCGCGTCCGGCCGCGCCGCGCGCAGTTGCTCGATCACGCCGAAGCTGATGCCGCTGCCGCCGTGCACCGCCATGCCGGCCGGCTTGTCGACGACCAGCAGCGCGTCGTCCTCGTGGACGATCGGCGAAGGCGATCGTCCTTCTCGCGGCGACGCCGCCGGCGCGGTCGGCGGGCGCCGGCGACCCGCATCGGCGGGATCCGCAGGACGTCGCCCGCCTCGAGCCGCTGCGAGACCTCGACGCGGCGCCCGTTGACGCGCACTTCGCCGCCGCGGACGATCCGATAGACGTGGCTCTTCGGAACGCCTTTCGCGCGGCGGAACAGGAAGTTGTCGAGGCGCTGGCCGGCCTCGTCGACGCCGATCGACCACTGCGTGACGCGATCGGCCGAAGCGTCGCGGGCGGCGCCGGTCGGCGGGCGTTCCGGAGCGCTCGTGGAGGCCTTGCTCGACGCCTTCCGGAGTGCCTCCGCGACCCGTTCGCCTAAGCCGTTCATCCTGAACTATAATTTGCGGCGTTGGCAGGACCGGCGCGTCGGAGCGAAGTGATGATCCGGCGCGCGACGGCCGCGGCGACGGCGATGGAGTCGATGGTGACATCGGTCGACGACCTCGCTGCGCGGCAGATTCGCCGAGCGGTGCCTGACAACGACAGATGCATGGGACCTTCGTCACCGCGCGCTCTGCCGAACCGGCCGGCGCGTCGAAGCGCAGTTTACATGCCGGTCGTGATGCCCACCGTGACGGGCACGCGCGCGAACGTCGCGCGCAGGCAGGGATGGCGCCGGAGCGCCGTTCGGTCGATGCGCGCGGCGGATGCGGAAAGAACAGAGAGCGGTCGTCAAGAATTTCACGGAGCGTCGAGGCGTCTCGACGCTCCGGCACGAATGCGGTAGCTCGTTCGTCGGAACGTCGTGACCATCCCGGTCCGCGCGCCGGTCTCGAATGCGCGTCGTGCGCCGCGGCGCCGACGGTTCGCCAGCGCTGCGTCGTGACGACGAGCCGTCCTGCCGCTTCGGCCAGCGCCTCGAGGCGCGTGCCATCGCTGCGCAGCCGCGGCGACCGGTGCGCCGTCCGTCGGCAATTCCTGCCGCTCTCTTCGCTTTCCTCGCGCTTGACGCAACTGGTCGCCGACAGGGCTTCGTCCCGTCCGCGAGGGAGCCGTTATGAAACGCATGTTGTTCAATGCGACGCACGCCGAAGAGCTGCGCGTCGCCATCGTCGAAGGTCAGAAGCTGATCGACCTCGACATCGAAGCCGCTGGTCGCGAACAGCGCAAGTCCAACATCTACAAGGGCGTCATCACCCGCGTCGAGCCGAGCCTCGAGGCGTGCTTCGTCTCGTACGGCGAAGAACGCCACGGCTTCCTGCCGTTCAAGGAAATCTCCCGCCAGTACTTCCGCGAAGGCGCCGACCCGAAGAACGCGACCGTCAAGGAAGCGTGCAAGGAAGGCATGGAGCTGTTCGTCCAGGTCGAGAAGGAGGAGCGCGGCAACAAGGGCGCGGCGCTGACCACGTTCATCTCGCTGGCCGGCCGCTACCTCGTCCTGATGCCGAACAACCCGCGCGGCGGCGGCGTCTCGCGCCGCGTCGAGGGCGAGGACCGCCAGGAACTGCGCGACACGATGGACCAGCTCGAGCTGCCGCCGGGCATGAGCATCATCGCGCGCACCGCCGGCATCGGCCGCAGCGCCCCCGAGCTGCAGTGGGACCTCAACTACCTGATGCAGCTGTGGCGCGCGATCGAAGGCGCCGGCAACTCGCAGTCGGGCGCGTTCCTGATCTACCAGGAGTCGAGCCTCGTCATCCGCGCGATCCGCGACTACTTCCAGCCGGACATCGGCGAGCTGCTGATCGACACCGACGACGTCTACGAGCAGGCGCGCCAGTTCATGGCGCACGTGATGCCGGACATGGTCAATCGCGTGAAGCGCTATCGCGACGACGTGCCGCTGTTCTCGCGCTTCCAGATCGAGCACCAGATCGAGACGGCGCATTCGCGGACGGTGCCGCTGCCGTCGGGCGGCGCGATCGTCATCGACCACACCGAGGCGCTGGTCTCGATCGACGTCAACTCGGCGCGCGCGACGCGCGGCGGCGACATCGAGGAGACGGCGACCCGCACGAACCTCGAGGCCGCCGACGAGGCCGCGCGCCAGATGCGGCTGCGCGACCTCGGCGGCCTGATCGTCATCGACTTCATCGACATGGAGTCGGCGCGCAACCAGAAGGAGGTCGAGCAGCGCCTGAAGGACGCGCTGCGCTACGACCGCGCCCGCGTGCAGACCGGCAAGATCAGCCGCTTCGGCCTGATGGAGCTGTCGCGGCAGCGGCTGCGTCCGAGCCTGTCCGAAGGCAGCCACGTCGTCTGCCCGCGCTGCAACGGCACCGGCCACATCCGCGACATCGAGTCGTCCGCGCTGCACGTCCTGCGCATCATCCAGGAAGAGGCGATGAAGGAGAACACGGCCGCCGTCCATGCGCAGGTGCCGGTCGAGGTCGCGACGTTCCTGCTGAACGAGAAGCGCACCGACATCGCGACGATCGAGGCGCGCCTCAAGGTCAACGTCGTGCTGATCCCGAACAAGAACCTCGACACGCCGCACTACACGCTCGAGCGCCTGAAGCACGACGATCCGCGCCTCGAGACGACGAAGGCGAGCTACGACATGGTCGAGGCGCCGAGCCGAGCCGCGACGCGTATCACAAGAAGCTGGTCGATCCGAACGCGAAGCCGCGTCAGGAAGCCGTCGTGCGCGGCATCACGCCGGACCAGCCGGCGCCGATCGTCGAGAAGGTGGCACCGGTCGCGGCGCCGGCGCCCGCCCCGGCACCGATCATGGCGACTGCACCGGCACCGGCCGCGCCGCTCGCGGCGCCCGCCGGCGGCATCCTCGATCGCATCGTCAGCTGGTTCAAGGGACCCGACGCGGCCCCGTGCGCCGCCGCCGCCGGTCCCGCAGATCGTCGTGCCGGCCAGCCCGCCGGTCGCGGCGGAGGCCGGACGGCCGCCCCGCGAGACCGCGCGAGGCGCCGTGGCGGCAATCGCGGCGGCCGCGGCGGGCGTCCCGCCGGCTGAACGCGGCGATCGGCCGCGCGCCGACGGCGAGCGCGGCGAGCGCGAAGAACGGCGACGAACGCGCACCGCGAGCGCCGCGCGCGGCGAGGTCGCGCGCCGACGGGCGCAGCGAAGCGCGCCCCGACCGCGATGGCACGAGCCGTCGTCCCCCGCGTCCGCCGAAGGCCGACGCCCCGGTGTCGGCCGACGCGCCGAACCGCGAGCCCGGCGCTCGCGGTGACCGCCGGCGCAAGCCACGTCCGCCGATCGACGTCGCAGACGCCGGCTGCCGACGTCGACGTGACGAGCGAGACGCTGCTCGAGCAGCGCGCGACGGCCGCGCTCGGCGAGGAGTCCGCGCCGATCGAGACGAGCCTTCCCGACACGGCGGCGCTCGGCATCACCGTTCAGGGCATCGAGGAACCGGAGCCCGAGCGCGGAGGCCGGCGATGCGACGAACGGCCCGGCGGGCACCGGACGCCGTCGGCGTCGCGGCGGCCGCGGCCGCAATCGTCGCGATCGCGTCGAAGGCGAAGCCACGGCGCGCCGGCGAAGGCGAGACCGACGCCGGCGCGACCGCGGAGTTCTCATCGGAAGACGAAGCCGGCGAGCCGCTGCTGACGCCGCCTCCGGTGCACGAGACGCAGGTCTCCGACCCGCGCGACGAAGCGATCCTCGACACGCAGCCGGTCGTGCTGCCTGCGGAGGAGCTCGCACCCGAGAGCGCGGCGCCGCTGGCCGAGACGTCATCGGCATCGACGCTCGAAGCGGACACGTCCGCCCCGATCGTCGGCGACACCGACGCGGCGACGGCGCTCGCGGAACGTTCGCCGGACCCGGAGGACGCAGCGCCGGTCGCGCCCGAGCCGGTCGTCGCCGAGGCCGCTGCAGGAGGCGCCCGAGCCGGTCGTCGCGGAACCTGCGGCCCGGCCGACACCGGAGCCGCTGGTCGCGAAGGCGATGAGGGCATCGCCGCCGCCGGCGACCGCCCCGTCGACGCCGGACCTCGACGGCGTGCTGTCGAAGGCCGGCCTGCAGCTCGTCAACACCGACGCGCGCAAGCTGGAGGATGCGCGCGCTGCGAGCGCCTCGACCGCGCCGACGATGCGGCCGCCGCGCGAGCGCAAGCGGACGGCGCCGCCTCCTGCGGAACCGTTGGCCCAGGTCGAGACTCGCAAGCACTAGGAACGTCCTCACGAATTAGCGACCATGCTCTCCAGCCGACGCCCGAGCTTCTACGCTGGGTCGACGAGCAGCTCGGCCGGGGCTGCGACCCGGCCGAGATGATCGAAGCGATGGTGACCGTCGGGCACACCCGCGATTTCGCGGAGGGCGTCGATCGGCCAGAGCTCCGGCAGGAAGCGCGTACGGTCGGCGACCGTCGGGCCGGCCGCGGCAGCTGTCGACGAAGCGATCCTCGTCGTGCCGGAGCCGCTCGCTGCCCCGCTCGCGTCGGGCGCGAGCTCGCTCGACGTCGACGGACACCGGGTGGACGTCCTCGTCAACATCCACCATCCGCGGGTCATCGTCTTCGGCAACCTGCTGACGCGACGACGAGTGCGACGAGCTGATCGCCGCATCGCGTCCGAAGCTCGCACGGTCGGAGACCGTCAACCGCGCGAGCGGCGGCACCGAGCTCAACGCGGCCCGGACCAGCGAGGGCACCTATTTCTTCCACGACGCGTCGCCGCTGCTCGAACGGATCAACCGCGCGCATCGCACAGGTCACGCGCTGGCCGCTCGCGCACGGCGAGCCGCTGCAGATCCTGCACTACGGGGTCGGCGCCGAATACCAGCCGCACTACGACTACTTCTCGCCGGAAGATGCCGGCACGCCGACGTTGCTGACGCACGGCGGGCAGCGCGTCGCGCACGCTGATCACCTATCTGAACACGCCGGAGGCGGGCGGCGCGACCGTGTTTCCCGACATCGGGCTCGAGGTCGCCGCCATCCGCGGCAACGCCGTGTTCTTCGCGTACGAGCGGCCGACGCCGGCCAGCCGTACGCTGCATGGCGGCACGCCGGTGGCCGCCGGCGAGAAATGGATCGCGACGCGCTGGATGCGCGAGAAGCGTATACCGTTGACCGATGCCTGACGACTCGCGCCCCGTGACGCTCCCGCCATACCGGATCGATCGATTCCGATCGTGGCGGACAGCGGTCGTGCGTCGACCGCGGCGCCGGCGTCCGAGCACGCGCCGAGCGGCTCGCTTCGCGACGCCCTGGGCCGCCCGCTCCACGACCTGCGCATCTCGGTCACCGACCGCTGCAACTTCCGCTGCACGTACTGCATGCCGAAGGACGTGTTCGACCGCGACCATCGCTATCTGCCGCACACCGACCTGCTGACGTTCGAGGAGATCGCCCGGCTCGCACGCGCGTTCGTCGCGCACGGCGTCGAGAAGATCCGCCTGACCGGCGGCGAACCGCTGCTGCGCAAGGAACTCGAGCGGCTGGTCGCGATGCTCGCGACGATCGAAGTTCCGGGCCGCCCCGGACGGGCGACTCGACCTGACGCTGACGACCAACGGTTCGCTGCTGCGCCGCAAGGCGCGGCGCGTTGAAGGCGGCCGGACTGACGCGCCTCACCGTCAGCCTGGACGCGCTCGACGACGCCCGCTTTCGTGCGATGAACGACGTCGACTTCCCGGTGGCGGACGTGCTCGACGGGATCGACGCGGCCAGCGAAGCCGGCTTCGAGTCGGTCAAGATCAACACGGTCGTCAAGCGCGGCGTCAACGACGACCAGGTCGAGGCGATGGCCAGTCGTTTCCGCGGAGACGGCCGGACGCTGCGCTTCATCGAGTTCATGGACGTCGGCGGCGTCGAACCGCTGGACGTCCGACGAGGTTGTCCCGAGCGCGGAACTCGTCCGTCGCATCGATCGCTTGTTCCCCGATCGAGCCGATCGAGCCGGCCTACGCCGGCGAGGTCGCCGAACGCTGGCGCTATCGGGACGGCGCCGGCGAGGTCGGATTCATCTCCAGCGTCACGCCAGCCGTTCTGCCGCGACTGCTCGCGAGCGAGGCTGTCGCCCGAAGGCCGGCTGTACACCTGCCTCTTCGCCGGACAAGGAACCGACCTTCGACGCGGGTGCGCTCCCCGGCGGGCGACGACGACGTGGCCCGGGCCATCGGCGCCGTGTGGTCGCGACGCGCCGACCGCTATTCGGAGTTGCGCAGCACGACTGCGCCGTCGACTGCGCAGAAGATCGAAATGTCCTACATCGGCGGTTGACGATTCCGCGTTGTTGCGACGCAACTATCGCGCGAACTTGTCACGCTGTGAGAGCTAGAAACCACTCGAGGTCATCGCGTCAAGCCATTGTTTATAGGACATCGACTATCGACGATGCGGCTCTGCACCATCCTTCCACGAAAATTTCCAGCCTTGTGACGCGTCATGAATCTGTAAGATGCCGTTACGACACTCGCGGTCTCGTGAACGGATTCATCCTCGATGCGGCATTGGCAAACCCCTAGGAAACCGAAGGCGCGCATCGAGATCATTCCGATGATCGACGTGATGATGTTCCTGCTGGTCTTCTTCGTCCTGATCAGCATCAACGTCATCCCGGCGCTCGGCGTCAAGACGATGCTGCCGACGTCCGAGCAGGCGCAGGACATCAAGTCGGTCGTCAACGCGCTCGTCACGCTCGGCAAGAACGACGAGCTGCAGCTGAACGGCAAGTGCGATCGCGCTCGATCAGCTCGCGCCGTCGATCCACGCGCTGGAGCGACCCGACAACAAGGTCGCGGTGATCGTCAACAGCGACAAGGGCGTCGAGGTCCAGCGGCTGATCGACGTGATGGACGCGCTGAAGGGCAACGGCTTCGCATCGTTCTCGATCGCGTCGAAGAAGAAGTCCTGAGCCCGCCTGGACGATGGCTTTCATCTACAGGCACCGGAACGTTCCGGCCAGCGCTGCTGCGTGCGCGGTCGTCGCGCTCGCGATCTACTCGCAGACCCATCGGGCGCCGCCGATCAAGCGAGAGAATCCGCAGGAGCCGATCACGGTCGCGCTGGTCGAGCCGCCGCCGCCGCCGGCGCCGGTTCCTCCGCCGCCGGCCGACCCCGCCGCCGCCGTCGCCGACCCCGCCGCGGCCGACGCCGCCCACGCCCGACGCCGCCGCGAACCGATCGAGGCGAAGCCGGCGCCGGTGCCGAGCCCGAATCCGATTCCGGTCGCGAAGGCAGGAGCCGCCGCCGCCGCCGCCCGCCGCCCCCACCGCCGCCGCCGCCCACCGCCGCCGGCACCGCCCGCGCCGCCGCCACCGCCGCCGCGCGCCGACCGCCGACGCCAGCGCGACCTACACCGGCCGGGTCCGCGCGTACCTGAACACGCGTCAAGCGCTACCCGACGGGTCGCGAGGCGAGCATCCAGCGACCCGAAGGCAAGGTGCGCATCTGGTTCGTCCTGCGGCGCGACGGCTCGCTGGTCGACGCGGGCATCGAGGATTCGTCGAACTCGATCCTGCTCGACAACGCCGGCCTCGCGACCGTCCGGCGCGGATCGATGCCGCCGTTCGAGGCGCGCGTTCGGCAACGAAGAAACGCATCGCTTCACGGTCGACCTCGATTTCAAGCCCGTCCTGACCTCCTCCTCCACCTCCTCTCATCTGCCACGGAGCAATTCATGAAGTTTCAACTCACGCAAGTCTCGCTGCTGGTGTCGGGATTGTTCCTGGCCGCCGGCGCGAACGCGCAGTCGACGACCGACGTCGGCACGATCAACGTCCAGGGCGCGCCCGGCGGGACCGGCACGGGCCTGATCCAGCAGGAGGAGTCGGCGAAGGCAGCGCAGCTCGGTCAATCGCGACGGCATCGAGCAAGCAGGGCGCGATCGGCAACCCGTTTACCAGCTGATCAACCTGCTGCCCGGCGTCAACGCGTTCGGCCAGGACGGCACCGGCCTGTTCGGCGGCAACATCCGCGTCCGCGGCTTCAACAGCGACCAGATCGGCCTGACGATCAACGGCGCGCCGGTCAACGACTCGGGCAACTTCGCGCGTCTTCCCGCAGGAGTACCTCGACCAGGACAACATCTGCTCGATCTTCGTCACGCAGGGCGTCGACCGACACGCGACGCGCCGCACGTCGGCGCCACCGGCGGCAACATCGGCGTCGCAGAGCTGTCCGCCGAAGGACACGCTGGGCGCGGCGGGTCGTCACGACGTTCGGCTCCGATTCGTTGCGCTACAACTTCGTTCGCCTCGACTCCGGCAAGTTCCTGAACGACATGCGTGAAGTTCTACGTCGTCGCAGTCGCACGCCGAGGCCGACAAGTTCCGGGGCTCCGGCGGCGCGATTCCGCGACCACACCGACTTCGGCGCGCGACCTCGACCTCGGCAAGGGCAGCTTCGTCGACGCGAGCTTCCTCTACAACCGCGCGCTCAACAACAACTACCGCGCGTTGTCGAAGGCCGGACATCGCAGAAGGAGGGCTACTACGCCGACTTCGGCACGACCGGCCCCGATCCATCAGACGGCCGTCGCGGGCACGGCGCAGAACGACACGACGTTCGCGCCGAACGTCGCCAACAGCATCAGCACCAACGCGCCGGGCACCAACTCGGCCGACGGGTACTACGGCTTCAACCTGAACCCGTTCAAGAACTACATCGCATCGGCGACGGCGCACTGGCAGATCTGCGCCGATCATGAGCGCCGAGCTGCATGCCGTACATGTGGTACGGGTACGGCACGGGCGGCAACGAATTGCAGACCGCGTCGGAGAGCCTTGGCGGAACACCGCCTCGCACGGCGGCGGTGCGGGACTTCAACGGGGACGGCGACGTCCTCGACACGCGCTACTTCTACAACGGCAGCGTCACGAAGACGTATCGGCCGGGCACGATCGCGAAGTTCAATCTCGACCTCTACAACAACCACATCGAGCTCGGCTACTGGTACGAGAAGACCCGCCACCAGCAGACGGCGCCGTATGTGCAGATCGACAGCGCCGGAAACGTGCCGGACCTGTGGGAAGCGGATCCGAAGTACTGGATCAAGCAGCAGGACGGCCAGCCGCTCGAGTTCCGCGACTGGTACACGCGCAACACCGTCAAGTCGCCGTTCATCCAGGACACGATCGGACTCTTCGACGACAAGCTGACGATCCAGGCCGGGGTCAAGCACAACAGCTACGAGCGCAACTTCGTCAACTCCGCCAACCAGGGCACCGGTGCGGGCGCCGATTACACGATCGATCGCGAGTACGCGAAGACGCTGCCGCAGCCTCGGTGCGACGTACCACTTCACGCCGGAGCAGTCGGTGTTCCTCAGCGGCGCGAAGAACGCACGGGCGCCGAACAACACGGCGCTGTCCGGGCTCGTCACCGGCGGCACCTACGTGAACGGCGTGCTGCAGGGATACACGTTGCGTGACCCGGACGTGATCCCGGAAACGTCGTGGAACGGCGACGTCGGGTATCGCTACGCGGGCGAGCGCTGGACGTTCTCGGGTACCGTCTTCTACATCAACTACAACCATCGCATCGCGACGTCGTACGACCCGAACACGCGGCATCAGCACCGACTACAACGTCGGTCAGCTCGACGTCGCAAGGGCGCCGAGATCGAAGCCGAGCTACAAGCTCGACGAACCAGATCAGCCTGTACGGCTCGGCGACCTACCTCGACAGCAAGCTCGACAACGACTATCGATTCGCGCAGAACATCTACCTGCCGACCACCGGGAAGCAGTTCCCCGGCTCGCCGCGCTGGCTCGGCGCCGCTGCAGGTGCAGTTCGCGCAGGACCCGTTCTATGCGTTCGCGCAACGCGAAGTACACCGGCAAGATCTATTCGACACTCGTCAACGACGACCATATCGCCGGCTACACGCTGGTCGATCTCGGCGCCGGCTACAAGTTCGCCGTCGACGGATTTCTTCAAGGACCCGACGATCCGCGCGAACATCTTCAACCTGTTCAGCAAGAAGTACCTGAGCCTGAACTCCGGCAGCGGCAGCTCGTTCAAGTTGAACTCGGTGCCGATCGTGACGCCTGGAGCGGACCAAGGCGGCCGAGATTCCGACCTTCTACGTCGGCTCGCCGATCACGTTCGCGCGTGTCGGTCGGCGCATCGTTCTGACGCCGCGACGAGCATCGACCATGAACCTGAACATCCTCCACGACATCACCTTCTACGCGTTGTACGCGGCGCTGGCGATCGCCGTCTTCGTCGCGATCGAACGGCTGATCTTCTTCGGCACGACGTCGCGGCGCACCCGCGAACTCGAGGACGCCGTGGAGCACGGCGCGGCGCCGCCCGCCGGCGCTGGTCGACGCCGAGAACGTGCCGGCTCGCGCGTCGAAGCACATGCTCGAGCGCCTGCCGACCGTGCGTCGCGCCACGACCTGGAGGATCTGTCGGAGGAGGTGTTCATCGACGCGCAGACGCGAGTTGAAGAAGCACCTGTGGATGCTCGACACGATCGTGACCGCGTCGCCGCTGCTCGGGCTGCTCGGCACGATCCTCGGCATCATCGACACGTTCACGGCGCTGGCGCGGTCCGGCATCTCGGACCCGTCCGGCGTGTCGGCCGGCATCGGCACGGCGCTGTTCGCGACCGCGCTCGGCATCTCGGTGGCGCTGTTCGGGCTGCTGTTCTTCAACCACTTCCAGGAGCGGATCGAGCGGCTGAGCGATCAGATGAAGGTGCTGATCCTGCGGCTGTCGGCATTGAAAGGTTCTTGAGCGGCTCCGCCGCGACCGTTTCACGTGGCTCGACGTCGTCGAGCCACGTCCGTTTGGGCGGGCGCTGCGCCACCCGCGTTGGCGTTCAGCCGCCTACCGATGCCTCGCTAGGTTCTCGAACTTCGTGTACTCGCCGATGAACGCGAGCGACACGGTGCCGATCGGTCCGTTGCGCTGCTTGCCGATGATGATCTCGGCCGTCCCCTTGTCCTGCGAGTCCGGGTTGTAGACCTCGTCGCGATAGATGAACAGGATGACGTCGGCGTCCTGCTCGATCGCGCCCGACTCGCGCAGGTCGCTCATCACCGGCCGCTTGTTCGGCCGCTGCTCGAGGCTCCGGTTGAGCTGCGACAACGCGATCACCGGACACTGCAGCTCCTTCGCGAGCGCCTTCAGCGACCGCGAGATCTCCGAGATCTCCGTCGCGCGGTTCTCGCCGCTCGACGTCGCCGCCATCAGCTGGATGTAGTCGATGATGATCAGCCCGAGCTTGCCGCACTTCTTCGACAGCCGCCGCGCGCGCGAGCGCAGCTCGAGCGAGTTCAGCGCCGGCGTCTCGTCGATGAACAGCTGCGCGTCCTGCATCTTCGCGATCGCGTGCGTCAGGCGCGGCCAGTCGTCGTCGCCGAGCTGGCCGGTGCGCACCTTGTGCTGGTCGAGCCGCCCGACCGAACCGAGCATCCGCATCGCGAGCTGCGAGCCGCCCATCTCCATCGAGAACACCGCGACCGGCAGGCCCTGATCGATCGCGACGTGCTCGCCGATGTTCAGCGAGAACGCGGTCTTGCCCATCGACGGCCGGCCCGCGACGATGATCAGGTCGCCGGGCTGCAGGCCCGACGTCTTGCCGTCGAGGTCGGCGAAGCCGGTCGGCACGCCGGTGATGTCGCTCGGGTTGTCGCGGTGGTAGAGCTCGTCGATCCGCTCGACGACCTGCGCCAGCAGCGGCTGCAGTTCGACGAAGCCCTGCGCGCCGCGCGCGCCCTCCTCCGCGATCGCGAAGATCTTGGACTCGGCCTCGTCGAGGATCTGGTCGGTCTCGCGGCCGTTCGGGTTGAACGCGGACTCGGCGATCTCGTCGCGACGCTGACGAGGCGGCGCATCACCGATCGACCGCGCACGATCTCCGCGTAGCGACGGATGTTCGCCGCCGACGGCGTGTTCTGCGCGAGCGCGTTCAGGTAGACGAGGCCGCCGACCTCGTCGATCTTGCCCGACGACGTCAGCGCGTCGAACACGGTGATCACGTCCGCCGGCCGCGTCTGGTCGATCAGCCGCGCGATGTGCTCGAAGATGAGCCGGTGGTCGTGGCGATAGAAATCGTCGCCGCGCAGGTAGTCGGAGATCTTGTCCCAGCGCGGCGTTGTCGAGCAGCAGGCCGCCGAGCACCGACTGCTCGGCCTGCGACCGAATGCGGCGGCAGCCGCAGCGTATCGACGCCGACGTCGTCGTCCGTGCGCGGTCGTTGGCCGCGTTCGGGCCGCAGGGGGATCGGTGTATTCATCGAAGTCGGATTGAGTCCGCGGGCGCGACGGCATCGTCGGCGCCGCTGGTCCCGTCGGCGATCACTATAGATCACGGCGAGCGGCCGGGCTGTGCGCAGGTCTGTGCAACAAGACTTGCTGGGATTGCGGTGGATGATTCGGTGGACAGCCGTCCGACGGCGCCTGCGAGGGATGCAAAAAGGCCGGGCGAACCCGGCCTTCTCGTCGCGCACCGGTGCGACGGCTCAGGCGTGCTCGCCGCGCGACCGACACGGTGATCTCGCTGACGACGTCGCTGTGCAGCGCGACCGACACCGGGAAGTCGCCGACCGTCTTCAGCGGGCCGGTCGGCAGGCGCACCTGCGCCTTCTCGACCTTGAAGCCCTGCTTGCCGAGCGCCTCGGCGATGTCGAAGTTCGTGACCGAGCCGAACAGGCGGCCGTCGACGCCGGCCTTCGCCGGAGATCTGCGACCGTCAGGCCGGACAGCTTCTCGCCGACGCGCCTGCGCGGCGGCCAGCTTGTCGGCGGCGGCCTTTTCGAGGTCGGCGCGCTTGGCCGCGAACTCGGCGATGTTCGCTTCGGTCGCGCGACGCGCCATCCGCTGCGGGATGAGGAAGTTGCGCGCGAAGCCGTCCTTGACCGGACCACGTCGCCGAGGCCGCCGAGGTTGTTGACCTTCTCGAGAAGAATGATTTGCATGATCGTCTCCGTCGCTCAGTTGTGAAGGTCGGTGTACGGCAGCAGCGCGAGGAAGCGCGCGCGCATGATCGCGGCTGCTCAGCTGGCGCTGGTAATGCGCCTTCGTGCCGGTCAGGCGCGCCGGCATGATCTTGCCGTTCTCCTGGACGAAGTCCTTCAGCAGCTCGACGTCCTTGTAGTCGATCTGGTCGACCTTCGCCGCCGTGAAGCGACAGAAGCGCTTGCGCTTGAACAGCGGGTTCTGCTGCTGGCGTTTCTTCAGGTCCTTGCCTTTGCCTTTTCCTTTGCCGAAGCGTCGTGGGGAGGGCATGTCGTGTTTCCTTTCAGCTGATTCGAAATCGGTGATGTGAAAAACGGTCCGCTTGCTGCGTCCGGCTGCGGTTCGCGAGGAAGCCGCGGAAGCGGTACGTCGCGTCGAGCGGCAGGCCGCGAGCCGCAGCGCGACGCTCTCGAACGCCAGCGCCGGCGCCTCGAGCTCGACCTGCCGCAGCTGACGCCGGCCTCGCTACGTTCGGACACGTGATGCAGGACGCAATCGACGAGCGGCATGCCCGACGGCGTGTACCGCATCACGTCGCGCTGGATCAGCGTCGCGGTGAGCTCGAACGCGTTCGCGATGGCGGCCACGAACGACGTCGGGCGGCCGCGCGGCGGCGATCAGGCCGCCGGGGCCGCCTCCGCACGACCGGTGCCGGCGGCCGGCGCCGGCGTCGACGCACGGACGCGAGTCGTCGCGACCGCCGTCGCGCGAGCCTTCCTTGGCGCTCCTTCGGCCTTCCTTCATCATCGGCGACGGCGCGGTCTCGGCCTTCTTCGTCGTGACGATCAGGTGGCGAATGACGGCGTCGTTGAACTTGAAGCCGTGCTCGAGCTCTTCGAGCGTCGCGCGGTCGACCTCGATGTTCAGGCAGACGTAGTGCGCCTTGGCGATCTTGTCGATCGGGTAAGCGAGCTGGCGACGACCCCAGTCTTCGACTGCGGTGGATCTTGCCGTTCTTGCCGGTGATCAGTCCCTTGTAGCGCTGGAGCATCGCAGGAACCTGCTCGCTCTGATCGGGATGGATGATCAAGACGATTTCGTAATGACGCATGAATTCTCCTTGTGGACTTGGATGGCCGCCCGCGATGCGTGCGCGGTGCGGCAAGGAAGTAACGAAGCCCGCGATGATAGCGGGCTTCGAGCCGTCGCGTCAAGCAACGGCTTTGCGATCAATCGTTTAGCCGCTATGCGGCGACGGCTTCGCGATTCGAAAACAGGTCGGCGATGCCGCGGCCCTCGGGGTCGCTGCGCATCACGCCGCTCAACACCGCCTTGATCGACGCGTGGACGATGTTCGCGTCGATGCCGACGCCGAACAGCGCCGGCTCGCCGTCGACGCGGACCTCGAGATAGGCCGCGGCGCGTGCCTGCGCGCCGCCGCCGACCGCATGCTCGTGATAGTCGAGCACCTCGATGCGCTGGCCGCTCACCGCGTTGAACCCGTCGACGAACGCGTCGAGCGGCCCGTTGCCGGTTCCTTCGATCGTGACCCGCCTCGTGCGACCGACGACATCGGCGCGGATCGCGACCTTGCCGTCGTCGTCGTCGGCGATGCTGGCATGTTCGATCCGCCAGCTCGTCGATCCGAGTCCGTATTCGCGCTCGAAGATGTCCCAGATCTGCGCGGCCGTCAGCTCCTTGCCGGCGTCGTCCATCACGGCCTGCACGACACGGCTGAACTCGATCTGCAGTCGCCGCGGCAGCTCCAGGTGATACACCGTCTCGAGCAGGTAGGCGATGCCGCCCTTGCCCGACTGGCTGTTGACGCGGATCACCGCCTCGTAGCTGCGGCCGAGGTCCATCGGGTCGATCGGCAGGTACGGCATGTCCCACACGTCGCCGTCGCGACGCGCGGCGAACGCCTTCTTGATCGCGTCCTGGTGCGAGCCGGAGAACGACGTGTAGACCAGGTCGCCGACGTACGGATGGCGCGGATGGACCGGCAGCTGGTTGCAATGCTCGACGACGCGACGGATCTCGTCGATCTCGCGAGAAGTCGAGCTTCGGGTGCGACGCCCTGCGTGTACAGGTTCAGCGCGAGGTTGACGAGGTCGACGTTGCCGGTGCGCTCGCCGTTGCCGAACAGGCAGCCCTCGATGCGATCGGCGCCGGCCATCAACGCGAACTCGCCGGCGGCCGTGCCGGTGCCGCGATCGTTGTGCGGATGGACCGACAGCACGATGCCGTCGCGACGCTCGAGGTTGCGATGCATCCACTCGATCATGTCGGCGAAGATGTTCGGCGTGCTGTGCTCGACGGTCGACGGCAGGTTGACGATCAGCTTGCGGTCGGGCGACGCGCCCCATGCGTCGCTGACGGCATCGACGACACGCTTGCTGAACGCGAGTTCGGTGCCCGAGAACATCTCCGGCGAATACTCGAGCCGCCACTCGGTGCTCGGGCCGCGCTTCGGCCATCGCGCGGATCAGCTTCGTATGCGTGACGGCGAGGTCGACGACGCCGTCCTCGTCGAGGCCGAGCACGACCCGCCGCATGATCGGCGCAGTCGCGTTGTACAAGTGCACGATCGCACGCGGCGATGCCCTCGAGCGCGGCGAACGTCCGCTCGATGAGCGGCTCGCGAGCCTGCGTCAATGCCTGGATCGTCACGTCGTCCGGCACGTGGGCGCCTTCGATCAGCAGCCGCACGAAATCGAAATCCGCCTGCGAAGCCGAAGGAAAGCCGACCTCGATCTCCTTGAAGCCGATCGGCGACCAGCGTCTTGAACAGCTTGCAGCTTTCGCTCCGGATCCATCGGCTCGATCAGCGCCTGGTTGCCGTCGCGCAGGTCGGTCGACAGCCAGATCGGCGCCTCGGCGAGCACCACGTCGGGCCAGCGGCGGTCGGCGAGGCGGACCGGCGGGAACGCGCGGTACTTGGTGGAAGGATCGGTCAGCATGGTCTTCCTTTCGAACGACGCGTGAAGCGGGAGCGGCGAGACAAACACAAAACGGCCCGGTGCGGAAGCAGTCGGGCCGTTGGCGAAAGCGAAAGACGTGAACGCTCAGCGGGCCCGGAAGACCTCGATGGCTAGCGATAGCAGCGGGCGCGCGAGATACGTCATCGGCTTGACTGTACCACGCGGCTCCCGGCCGGCAAGTCTCTGTTGTTTCGCCGCTTCAACCGTCGGTCGGGTCGGGCCGCACGACCGGCGACGCCGGCTGATGACGCGCGCGCCGCCACAGCCACAGCACGTGACCCGACAGCCCGTAGACGACGAACATCGCGAACAGCCACTTCGGGGGGTCGCTCGATACGAAGCCGAACACCAGCATGATCAGCACGATCGCGATGAACGGCACGCTCTTCTTCAGGTTGAAGACCTTGAAGCTGTAGAACGGCGAGTTGCTGACCATCGTCAGGCCCGCGTAGACCGTGACGATCCACGACGGCCAGGCGAGGTCGCTGCCGACGTAGCGAAGGTCGTCGAAGACCCAGACGAAGCCGGCCACGAGCGCGGCGGCCGCCGGACTCGGGATGCCCTGGAAGTAGCGCTTGTCGACGACGCCGATGTTCGTGTTGAAGCGGGCGAGCCGGAGCGCGGCGCCGGCGACGTAGACGAACGCGGCGACCCAGCCCCAGCTGCCCGAGCCCGCGCAGCGACCATTCGTAGATGACCAGCGCCGGCGCGGCGCCGAACGAGACCATGTCGGCGAGGCTGTCGTACTCCGCGCCGAAGTCGCTCTGCGTCCTCGTCATCCGCGCGACGCGGCCGTCGAGGCTGTCGAGCACCATCGACGCGAAGATCGCGAGCACGGCCGAGTCGAAGCGCAGGTTCATCGCCTGCACGATCGCGAAGAAGCCGCTGAACAGGGCAGCCGTCGTGAACGCGTTCGGCAGCAGGTAGATGCCCGGATGCGGCCGCACCGAGGCGCCGGCCGGGGACGTCATCAGGTCGTCGTCGCCCGCCAGAGGCACGGTCCGCGCGGCACGATCCCGGCGTCGCCACATGCGCCCCGCTGCCGGGTCCTTGATGCGACGTCGAGTGAAGCGCGCCATCGTCGGTCTATTCGTGTCCAGGTCGCGGCGCGCGGCGCGCGACGCCGCGGAGCTAGCGGCCTTCGTCGTCGGCCTTCTTGCCTTCGGCGTCGACGCCCTTCTGCATCGTCTTGCCGACTTCCTTCGCGCGCTCCATCGCGTCGCGCTGCGTCTTCAGGTAGTCGGGCGGCGGCTCGCTGCGCTTGCAGCCCGCGAGCGCGACGATCATCAACAAGGCGCAGACGAGTCGAGAAGTCATCGTGCGGAACCGGTCCGTCGAGCCGCCATCGATCGTCCGTCGGTCGAGCCGCGAGGCGGTCGACCACCGGCCGAACGACCATCGGACAAAGGCAATCAAGAATATCACGCACGTCCGACGCCGCCGGTGCGCGGCCGCCGGGCGATTCGCTACCCGAGCCGTCGCCGCAACGCCGAAAGATAGGCTTCGATCGTCGCGGCGTTCGAGAAGACGTAGCGCGACATGAACCGGAACACGACATTGCCGACGTCGCCGTCCTCGGTGATCGCGACGCGCGTCGCATCGTCTTCGGGTTCGAGGCGATAGGTCCACGATCCCGTATAATCGAGGTCGCGATCGGCGATGCGCGTCACGATGCGATCGGACCGATCCTCGACGATCTCGTACGTCACCGCGCCTTGCTTGCCGTGTTCGCGGAAATGCGTCGCGTCGATCAGATCCACCTGCCGGACGTCGCTTCGCCACGACGGCATCGATGCGAAGTCGCGGATCACCGCACGCACGTCGGCGATCGGGCGGCGCACGACGATCGAGCGCGTGGCCGTGTGCTGTCGCGGCAGCATCGCTCCGATCGCCGCGACGACCGCGACGAGCGCCGCCAGCACGGCCACCACGCCGCCGACGAGCGAGCGTCGTCCTCATCCGTTGCCGCCGAGCTCGCGCGCGGCGCGCGCCAAAAGGCCGAGCCCGCGGAGCGCCGCCCGCCGGTCGTCGGTCGCGAGTCGCTTCAGCAGCAGGCGGACGCGCATCTCGTCGAGGACCGAGGCCGACGCCATCGCCTCCGCGCCCCGGGCCGTCAGCAGCAGTTCGTGGCGCCTTCGATCGGCCGCGGCGACCCGTCGCTCGAGATAGCCGAGCCCGGTCAGTCGCTTGATCGATGCCGACAGCGTGGACGCCGCGATCCCGAGATGCCTCGCCAGCCGGCTCGGCGCGACGCCGTCGATCCGATCGAGATGCGACAGGATCGCCGCATCGTGCGACGACAGCAGCCATGCGGTCGAGCCGGCGCGGACGTGCGCGCGATGGCACGCGAGATAGATCTGCGGATAGAAACGCTGGACGTCGTGGACGTCGTCGTCGGTCATGCGGTCATTGTGGCGACGGACGATCGTTCGTCAAATCGAAGCGTTTCCAGCGGTCGCGTCGAACACCGGCGCGTTCAGTTGCGGGTCTGGTCGACCAGCTTGTTCTGCCGGATCCACGGCATCATCTCGCGCAGCTTGGCCGCCGACCTGCTCGATCGGATGCTCGGCCATCAGCCGCCGCCGCGACAGCAGCGTCGGTCCGCCGGCGCGGCTCTCGAGGATGAAGTTCTTCGCGTATTCGCCGGTCTGGATGTCCTTCAGGCACTGGCGCATCGCGTCCTTCGTCGCCTGCGTCACGATCTTCGGGCCGGTCACGTACTCGCCGTACTCGGCGTTGTTCGAGATGCCGTAGTTCATGTTCGCGATGCCGCCCTCGTAGATCAGGTCGACGATCAGCTTCAGCTCGTGCAGGCACTCGAAGTACGCCATCTCCGGCGCGTAGCCGGCCTCGACCAGCGTCTCGAAGCCGGCCTTGATCAGCTCGACCGCGCCGCCGCACAGCACCGTCTGCTCGCCGAACAGGTCGGTCTCGGTCTCCTCGCGGAAGTTCGTCTCGATGACGCCGGCTCGACCGCCGCCGATCGCCGCCGCGTACGACAGCGCGATGTCGCGCGCGTGGCCCGACGTGTCCTGATGCACCGCGATCAGCATCGGCACGCCGCCGCCCTGCGTGTACGTGCCGCGCACCGTGTGGCCCGGGGCCTTCGGCGCGATCATCACGACGTCGAGGTCGGCGCGCGGCATGACCTGGCCGTAATGGATGTTGAAGCCGTGCGCGAACGCGAGCGTCGCGCCTTCCTTGATCGTTCGGCTCGACGTCTTCGCGGTAGACCTGCGCGATGTGCTCGTCGGGCAGCAGCATCATCACGAAGTCGGCGCCCTTGACGGCGTCGCGGACTTCGGCGACCTGCAGCGCCGGCCTTCGCGACCTTGTCCCAGCTCGCGCCGCCCTTGCGCAGGCCGACGACGACGTCGCCGCCGGAGTCCTTCAGGTTCTGCGCATGCGCGTGGCCCTGCGAGCCGTAGCCGATGATCGCGACCTTCCTGCCCTTGATCAGCGAGAGGTCGGCGTCCTTGTCGTAATAGACCTTCATGCGTTCTTCTGTCCCATGTTGTGCGTTCGACCGCATGCATCCGAGGCTCAGACCTTCAGGATGCGTTCGCCGCGGCCGATGCCGGACGCGCCGGTGCGGACCGTCTCGAGGATCGCCGCGCGATCGA
This sequence comes from uncultured beta proteobacterium, assembly GCA_963795885.1. Lineage (GTDB taxonomy): Bacteria > Pseudomonadota > Gammaproteobacteria > Burkholderiales > Burkholderiaceae_D > CAHJXF01. The sequence continues at coordinate 318,057 of CAWCJI010000001.1, forward strand.
TCGCCTCGATGAACGCGTCGAGCTTCGTCGGCGGCGCCGGTCAGCTCGATCGTGTAGCTCTTCTCGGTCACGTCGATGATGCGGCCGCGGAAGATGTCGGCGGTGCGCTTGAGCTCCTCGCGCTCCTTGCCGACCGCCCTCACCTTCATCAGCATCAGCTCGCGCTCGATGTGCTGGCCTTCGGTCAGGTCGACGACCTTGACGACCTCGATCAGCCGGTTCAGGTGCTTCGTGATCTGCTCGATGACGTCGTCGGAACCACCGGTGACGATCGTCATCCGCGACAGCGTCGGGTCCTCGGTCGGCGCGACCGTCAGCGTCTCGATGTTGTAGCCGCGGGCCGAGAACAGGCCGACGACCCGCGACAACGCGCCGGCCTCGTTCTCGAGCAGCACCGAGATGATGTGTCGGCTTTTCGACTCCATCTCACAGGTCCTCCGAGCCGAGCAGCATCTCGGTGAGTCCCTTGCCCGCCTTGACCATCGGCCAGACGTTCTCGGTCTGGTCGGTGATGATGTCGAGGAACACGAGGCGGTCCTTCTTCGCGAACGCGTCCTTCAGCGCCGGCTCGACGTCGGCCGGCTTATCGATGCGGATGCCGATGTGGCCGTACGCCTCGGCCAGCGCGACGAAATCCGGCAGCGCGTCCATGTAGCTCTCGCTGTAGCGGCTCGCAGTAGTCGATCTGCTGCCACTGCCGCACCATGCCGAGATAGCGGTTGTTGAGGCTGACGACCTTGATCGGCAGGTGGTACTGCTTGCAGGTCGACAGCTCCTGGATGCACATCTGGATGCTGCCTTCGCCGGTCACGCACGCGACGTCGGCGCCCGGGTTGGCCTTGATCGACGCCCATCGCGGCCGGCAGCCCGAAGCCCATCGTGCCGAGGCCGCCCGAGTTGATCCAGCGACGCGGCTGGTCGAAGCGGTAGTACTGCGCGGCCCACATCTGGTGCTGGCCGACGTCGGACGTGACGAACGCGTCGCCGCCGGTGACCTCGCACAGCTTCTCGATCACGTACTGCGGCTTGATCAGCTCGTCGGAGCCGGCGTACGCCATGCAGTCGCTGCTTGCGCCATTCGTTGACCTGCGCCCACCAGGCCGACATCCGCTTCGCGTCGGCGCGGTCTGTCGATCGCGCGCCTTCTCGCTGTGCGACGATCGAGCTGCGCCATCAGCTCGATCAGCACCTCGCGCACGTTGCCGACGATCGGCACGTCGACCTTCACGCGCTTGCTGATCGACGACGGGTCGATGTCGATGTGGATGATCTTGCGCGACGTTCTGCGCGAAGTGCGCCGGGATTGCCGATGACGCGATCGTCGAAGCGCGCGCCGACCGCGAGCAGCACGTCGCAGTGCTGCATCGCCATGTTCGCTTCGTAGGTGCCGTGCATGCCCGGCATGCCGACGAACTTCGGATCGCTCGCTTGAAAGCCGCCGAGGCCCATCAGCGTCGTCGTGCACGGCGCGCCGAGCCGGTCGACGAGCTGGTGCAGCTCGGTCGACGCGTTCGCGAGGATCACGCCGCCACCGGCGTAGATCATCGGCCGCTCGGCCGCCATCAGCAGCTGCACGCGCCTTCTTGATCTGGCCGAGATGGCCCTTGTCGGCCGGCTTGTACGAGCGCATCTCGATCGGCATCGAGCGTAATCGGACTCGAGACCGCCTTGTGCGTCGTGATGTCCTTCGGGATGTCGACCAGCACCGGACCGGGCCGGCCCGTGCGCGCGATGTAGAACGCCTTCTTGATCGTCAGCGCGAGGTCCTTGACGTCCTTGACGAGGAAGTTGTGCTTGACGCACGGCCGCGTGATGCCGACGGTGTCGCATTCCTGGAACGCGTCCTGGCCGATCGCGTGGCTCGGCACCTGGCCGGAGATCACGACCATCGGGATCGAGTCCATGTACGCGGTCGCGAGGCCGGTCACGGCGTTCGTCACGCCCGGTCCGCTGGTGACGAGCGCGACGCCGATCTTGCGTGCTCGATCGCGAATACCGTCGGCCGCGTGCAGCGCCGCCTGCTCGTGCCGCACGAGGATGTGCTGGAACTGGTCCTGCTTGAAGATTTCGTCGTAGATGTACAGAACCGCGCCGCCGGGATAGCCGAACACGTGTTCGACGCCTTCTTCGGCGAGGCAACGCACGACGATTTCTGCGCCGGTGATTTCGGCATCGTCATCGATGCTTCCTTTCAAGGTCCACAGGAGATTGATCGGACGTTCTCCGCCGCGCTCGTGGCACGGGTTCGAACTGCGCGGGCGGCCTCGGACCGCTCGCGGCACACCGGCGGCCAGGAGGCCGGCCGGGGAGGCGGACCATAGCCCAGCATCGAGAGCGGGGTCAAGCCGGCCGCGCCCGGAGCGATCAACGACCGTGCATCCGTGGCGCTTTTGTTACGATTGCCGCCTTTCTCGATGGCCGAGACCCCGACGCGGACGACGGACGACGCGGGGCGACGCCGCCCTGGCGACGTGTCCGGAACCGTCGCTGCCTCATGGCCAGCTCCGCCGAACTCTCAAAATTCCTCGAATCGGTCGAACGGCGCGCCTACAAGCAGGCGGCGTACGCGGTGCGCGACGACGCCTCCGCTCTGGACATCGTCCAGGACGCGATGATCCGGCTCGCCGAGCGCTACGGCGACAAGCCGGCCGCCGAATGGCCGATGCTGTTCCAGCGGATCCTGCAGAACGTCATCCACGACTGGTTCCGGCGACAGAAGGTGCGCTCGACGTGGACGACCCTGTTCTCCGACCTGTCAACCGGAAAGGACAACGAGGAGTTTGATTTCCTGGAGAGCCTCGAAGCCGAAGACGGCAGCCGGCAGCTCCGAAAGTGCCGCGGACGAGGTCGAGCGCAACCAGATGCTCGCGACGATCGACCAGGAAATCCAGCGGTTGCCCGCGCGTCAACGCGAAGCGTTCGTCCTCCGTTACTGGGAGGAGCTCGACGTCGCCGAGACGGCCGCGGCGATGGGCTGCTCGGAAGGCAGCGTCAAGACGCACTGTTCCCGCGCGACGCACGCACTGGCACAGGCGTTGAAGGCCAAGGGGATCAGACTATGAAGCGCAACGACATCTCGAACGACCGCAGGATCGCCCGCCGGCGACCCGCGCGAGCGCGCGGAGCGTCGCTTCGTCGGCCGGATTCGTCAGGCCCTCGACGCGTCCGCGCAAGCGCTGCCCGCGACGACCGTGAGCCGGTTGGCAGCTGGCGCGCAAGGCCGCGCTTCGGGCCCAGTCAGGTGCCCGCGATGCGTCTGTCGCCGGCCTACGAGACGGCGTCGGCCGGCATCGACGGGTCGCGGTTGTCGCCGCGACTCGGTTTCGGCCGCGCGAGTCTCGTCGCGTCCGCGATCCTGCTCGTCGGCGCGTGCCTGACCGGCCTGTATCAGTTCGAGCAGGACCGTCGCATCGAGGAGCTCGCCGACGTCGACTCGGCGGTGCTGAACGACGACCTGCCGATCAGCGCCTACGCCGACCACGGCTTCAACGCGTACCTCAAGCAGAACCCATGACGTTCCGGCGCAAGCGCCGCTTGCGCATGCCGCTCCGCTTTGCCATCGCGACCGCCGTCGTGACCCTCGCGGCGGCGGCGTCCGTCGGCCTGCCCGGCACCGGCGGCCTGATCGCGGCGGGCGTCGCCGCGGAGGCCAGTTCGACGCCGCTGCTCAGACCGGCCCGCCCGTACTGGCCGGAGCTGACGATCGCGCAGCGCGAGGCGCTCGCGCCGCTGGCCGACGATTGGGAGCGGCTCGACCTGCAGACGAAGAAGAAGTGGGTCGAGATCGCGAACCGCTATCCGAAGATGCAGCCCGAAGAGCAGACGCGGACCCAGCGAGCGGATGCGCGAGTGGGCGATGCTGACGCCCGAGCAGCGGCGCGTCGCCCGCGACAGCTATCGCGCGTACGCGCGCGATGTCGCCGGAGCAGCGCGCGGAGATGCTGCGCAAGTATCAGGAGCTGCCGGCCGAGAAGCGCGAGGCGCTCGCGAACGAGGGCCGCGCGGCGAAGCCGCTCGTCGTACCGAAGCCGATGACGACGCCGGTGCCGCGTCGCACGCAGATCCGCGAAGGCGCGAGCGTTCGCAATCCCGGCGGTCGCGGCGCAGAAGAGCGCGAGCCCGATCGTCGCGACCGGCACATGTCGCGGCGAAGCCGGCGGCAGCCGCGGTGCCCGCCGCGACCTCGGCGCCGGCCGCGACCACACCGGCGATTGCGCCGGCGGTGACGCCGGCTCCGACGGCGGCACCGGGCGGCGCGCCCGCCCCGGCGCGTTCCCGCGTCGTGACGCCCGGTGGTCGCGGGCGGGCCCTGCCCGCTCGATGACCGTGGTCCCGGACGCCGACCCCGCGCCGAACGAGCCGGCGCGCTCGCCGCTGCGTCGCCGCTTCGCATCGATGGTCTACGAGGCGATGCTGCTGTTCGCCGTCGTGTTCGTGGCCGGCTACCTGTTCGACACGCTGACGCAGAGCCGCAACGCGCTGATGCTGCGCCACGCCCGGCAGGCGTGGCTCTTCGTCGTCGTCGGCTCTACTTCGTCTGGTTCTGGATCCACGGCGGCCAGACCCTCGCGATGAAGACGTGGCGCATCCGCCTCGTGGGTCGCGACGGCGCGCCGGTCGCGTACCTGCGCGCGATCGTCCGCTACCTGCTGCTGTGGATCTTCGTGTTGCCGACGCTCGGCCGCGGTGTGGCTCGCGGGTCTGAGCGGATGGCCCGCGGTCGCCGCGCTCGCCGCCGCGTTGCTGCTGCCGCCGTTCTACGCGCTCTTCGATCGCGACCGGCAGTTCCTCCACGACCGCTCGCTCGGCACGCGGCTCGTCGTCGAGACGCGGTCGTGATCGCGCGTCTGCTGCGCGGCCTCTGGGCCGGCTGCGCTCGTCGTCGCGGCGAGCGGCCGCCTGGGCATCGATTCGACTGTTCGGTGCCGCGCATCGGTCCGTGGGCCGCGGCGCTCGTCGGCGTCTTCGTCGGTCGCGGCGCTGCATCCGCTCGCGATCGCATGCAACTTCGTGCTGTCGCGACTCGCCGGCGACCCAGTCCCGGCCGAGCATCGCTTGAACTGGCGACGGGCGGCTGCTCGACGTACGACGCGGAGATCGACGCGTCGATGCGCGGCGTGTGGTTCGCGACGCCGTTCCTCGAGGCGCGTCCCGCGCCGCGGCCGCCTGTGGGCGCGCCGACGCGTCGTCATGCGCTGCTGTTCATCCACGGCTACCTCTGCAATCGCGCGGTCTGGCAGTCGTTCATGCGCGACGCCGCGTCGCGCGGCTACGTCTGCGAGGCGATCACGCTCGACGATCCGTTCGGCCCGATCGAAGGGCATGCCGACGCGGTCCGGCGGGCGATCGATCGTCTCGTCGACGGCGGTGCCGACGCGGCCGTCGATCGTCGGGCACAGCATGGGCGGCCTCGTCGCGCGCGCGGCGCTCGCAACGGATCGACGCGTCGCGCGTCGCGCGCGTGTTCACGCTCGGCACGCCGCACGCCGGGACGTTGCAGCGCCGCGCTTCGGCCGCGCACCGAGCGTGCGGCAGATGCGCGTCGACAGCCCGTGGTTCGCGGGCGCTCGCGGCGAGTGAAGTCGATCGGCGATCGAGGACTGCCGCGAGCCGCCTACACGACGATCTTCAGCTAGCACGACGACATCGTCTATCCGCAGACGACCGGCGCGCTCGACGGCGCCGAGGTCGTCGCGATCGGCGGCTGCGGGCACGTGGCGCTGCTGTACGACCGGCGCGTTCGAACGATCGTGTTCGCGCGGCTGGACGCGCTCGAGACCGGCGCGTCCGACGCTCAGGCGTCCGCGGCCAGAGCGCACGTAGCCGCGCGGGATCGACGCGAGCAGCCGCTGCGTGTACGGGTTCTGCGGGCTGCGATAGATCGTGTCGGAGTCGGCGATCTCGACGACCTCGCCGCGGTTCATCACCATCACGTCGTCGGAGATGTAGCGCACCACCGCGAGGTCGTGCGAGATGAAGAGGTATGCGAGGCCGAACTCGTCCTGCAGGTCGAGCAGCAGGTTCAGCACCTGCGCCTGCACCGACACGTCGAGCGCCGAGACCGACTCGTCGCAGATCAGCACGTCGGGCTTCATCGTCAGGCAGCGCGCGATCGCGATGCGCTGACGCTGGCCGCCCGAGAACTCGTGCGGATAGCGGTTCAGCGCGGCACTCGGGCAGGCCGACGCGCTTCAGCAGCGCGTCGCCACCGCGACGCGCGCCGCGTCGTCGGCCTCGATGCGATGGATGCGCATCGGCTCGAGCAGGATCTGCCCGACCGTGAAGCGCGGGTTCAGCGACGCGTACGGGTTCTGGAAGACGATCTGCAGGCGCCGCCGGATCGACGTCAGGTCGTCGCCGCGACAGCGTCATCAGGTCGCGGCCCTCGAACCAGACCTCGCCGGCGTTCGCGTCGTGCAGGCGCATCATCGACAGCCCGACCGTCGTCTTGCCGGAGCCCGACTCGCCGACGAGGCCGAGCGTCCGGCCGCGTCTGCAGCGCGAACGACACGTCGCTTCACGGCCGGGACGTCGACGCTGCCGAACAGGCCGCGCTGCGAGCGAAAGCTCTTCGACAGACGCTTCGACGCTCGAGCACGACTTCGCCGTCGGCGCGCGGCGCGCGATCGGGCAGCGCGTCCACGACGTGCGCGCCCGACACGCGTCCGGACAGGAAGTCGGCGACGACCGGCAGCCGCGCCGGGCGATGGTCGAGCGGCGGCCGGCACGCGAGCAGCGCCTGCGTGTACGGGTGCTGCGGCGCACGTCGAAGATCGCCGCGACGCTGCCCTGCTCGCGGACCTCGCCGCTCTGCATCACGACGACGTCGTCGGCGAACTCGCCGACGACGCGCAGGTCGTGCGTGATGAACAGCACGCTCATCGCATGCTCGCGCTTGCAGCCGCGCGATGAGGTCGAGGATCTGCTTCTGGATCGTCACGTCGAGCGCGGTCGTCGGCTCGTCGGCGATCAGCAGGCGCGGGTTGCACGCGATCGCGATCGCGATCATCACGCGCTGCTGCTGCCCGCCCGAGAGCTCGTGCGGATAGCGACGCGACCGCGCGCTTCGCGTCCGGGATGCCGACCTCGTCGAGCAGCGCGATGCACGCGCTTGCGCAGCGCCTGCGCCGCGCAGCCCGTCGTGCAGCGCGCAGCGTCTCGGCGATCTGGTCGCCGACGGTGAAGACCGGATTCAGCGACGTCATCGGCTCCTGGAAGATCACCGAGATGTCGTTGCCGCGCATGCGCCGGATCGCCGGCAGGTCGGCTCGCGCCAGGTCGCGGCCGTCGAAGCGGATCGCGCCGCGGACGACGGCGTTGTCCGGCAGCAGGCGCAGGATCGCCATCGCGGTGACGCTCTTGCCGCTGCCGGATTCGCCGACGAGCGCGACGGTCCGGTTCGGCGGCACGTCGAAGCTCGACGCCCTTGACCGCGTGGAAGACGCCGGTTGCGGTCGACGCGGAAGTCGACGCGCAGATCGGCGACCGACAGCAGCGGCGTCGGTGAACGCGCGTCATCGTCAGCCTGAGCTTCGGGTCGAGCGCGTCGCGCAGGCTGTCGGTGAACAGCGAGAACGCGGTCACGAGCACGGCCATGCCGGCGCCGGCGGCGAACAGCTGCCACCACTTGCCGATGACGAGTTCGTTCTGCGCCTCGGCCAGCATCGTGCCCCACGACACGACGTCGACCGGCACGCCGAGGCCGAGGAACGACAGGATCACCTCGGCCTTGATGAACGCGACCGTCGAGCTGCGACAGCTGCACGAGGATGACGTGGCTCGCGTTCGGCAGGATGTGCACGAACATCCGCGCCGCGTTCGAGGCGCCGATCGCCTCGGCGGCCCGCACGTACTCGCGCGACGCGTGCTTGATGTATTCGGCGCGCATCAGCCGGTAGACGCCGGTCCATCCGGTCAGCGCGAGCACCGCGATGATCGTCAGCGACGCCGGCATGCGCGAGCACCGGATTGCTGCGGAACACCGCCGCGAACGCGAGGATCAGCAGGATGTACGGGATCGACGTGAAGACGCTGTAGAACCATTCGAGCACGTCGTCGACCCAGCCGCGGAAGTATCCGGCGAGCGCGCCGAGCACCGTGCCGATGAGCGTCGCGACCAGCGCGGCCGACGAGTCCGACGAAGATCGAGATCTGCGCGCCCTTGATCGCCTTCTTGAGCGACGTCGCGGCCCCACTTGTCGCCGCCGAACGGCAGCGTCTCGCGCGCGTGGCGCGACGACCGTCGCGATCTTCGCGGTGCGCTCGGCCCACTCCTGGTAGCGCGGCGCGAGCGGATCGACATCGCCGAAAGGTCGACCGTCGGCGGCGTTCGCCGAGGCCGCCGCGGCACCCGACGCGCCTCGAGGTTCTCGCACGTCGCCGAGGAACGTCGGGCTCGCGTACGAGACGCCGCGCTCGACGCCCCAGTCGCGCGGCGATCCATCCGAGCCGCCGCGGCGATGCATCGACGAGCAGGTAGACGGCGACGACGGCCGCCGCGGTCATGCCGACGCGATCGCGCGTGAGCCGCTTCGCACGACGCGCGCCACACGCTGGCCGACGGGACGTTCGCGACGTCGCGCGGGTCGGCGGATCGAGCCGCAGTCGTCCACGACGGCGAGACCGCCCGGTTCGCCGGCGCCGGCGCGATGATGCGGCTCGATGTCGTCGGACGGTCGCCATCGCTACTTGAACGACACGCGCGGGTCGACGGCCTTGTACAGCACGTCGGCGAGCAGGTTGATGAGCATCGTCAGGATCGCGAGGTAGACGGTGATCGCCTTGATGACCGGGAAGTCGCTGCGGTTGACCGCGATGATCACCTCGCGGCCGAGGCCCGGGATCGAGAAGAACACCTCGAGCAGGAACGATCCGACGAACAGCGCCGGCACCTGCACCGCGACGTTGGTCAGGATGGGGATCATCGCGTTGCGCAGCACGTGCTTCAGCATCACGGTGCGCTCGGACAGGCCCTTCGCGCGCGCGGTGCGCACGTAGTCCTGGCCGGTCTCGTCCAGCAGGAACGAGCGGTACAGCCGCAGCTGCGGCGCGAGGCTGACGAAGACCGCCAGCATCACCGGCAGCGGCGCGTACTGCACGAGGTTGATCGACGTGCTGTCGCTCCAGCCCTGCACCGGGAACCAGCCGAGCTGGAACGCGAACAGCCACTGGAACACGATGATGTAGACGAGGAAGCTGATCGACACCGCCACCGTGCACACGATCATGATGGCGCGGTCGGTCAGCGAGCCGCGCACGGCCGCGACGGCGAGCGCGAGCAACACGCCGAGGACCGTCTCGAGGATCAGCACCGGCACCATGATCGTCAGCGTCGCCGGCAGCCGCGTCGCGAAGATGTGCGCGACCGACTCGTTCGTCGCCCAGCTGTTGCCGAAGTCGAACGTCACGACCTGCGTGACGAAGATCCACAGCTGCCGCCAGACCGGCTGGTCGAGGCCGAGCTCGCGGCGGATCGCGGCGATCTGCGCCGGGTTCGAGATCAGGCCGGCGAGCTGCTCGGCCGGATCGCCGCCGACCGCGTTGAACAGGAAGAACACGAGCAGGATGACGCCCGACCAGCGTCGGGATGATCTGCCAGATGCGTCGGAAGAGGTAGGCAGTCACGAGTGGGCGGAGCGTCGTCGGAGCGGCGGCTGGCGTCGGTCGGACGATTATGCCCGGCACGACGGTCGTTTCATTGCAATTCGCGTGCCTCGTGCCGGGCGGGTCGCGTGCTCGCTACAATCGACGCGCACGCCGCGACCGCCGGCGATGCGTCATCGATGCTCCCGGGATCGACCATGCTTCGACTCGTTGCCTCTGTGCTCGGCGTCTGCATCGCCGCCGGCTCGACCGGCGCATGCGCCGAGGTGCCGCCCGGCACCGGCGTGCTGCGCTACGCGTTCCCGATCGCCGAGACGGGTTTCGATCCGGCGCAGGTCTCGACCTGTACTCGAACTTCATCACGTCCGAACGTCTTCGACACGCCGCTGACGTACGACTACCTCGCGCGACCGGTCAAGGTCGTGCCGAACACCGCCGAGGCGCTGCCCGAGATCTCGCCCGACGGGCTGACGTGGACGCTCCGCATCAAGAAGGGCATCTACTTCACCGACGATCCGGCGTTCGGCGGCAAGCGGCGCGAGCTGGTCGCCGCAGGACTATCGTCTACAGCATCAAGCGCGTCTACGACCCGAAGCTGGAAGTCGCCGCAGCTCTATACTGTCGAGGGCTTCATCGTCGGCATGGACGAGCATGCGCGCGCAGGCGCTTGAAGACCGGCAAGTTCGACTACGACACGCCGGTCGAGGGGCTGCGCGCGCTCGACCGCTACACGCTGCGCATCCGGTTGTTGAAGCCGTACTTCAACTTCATCCACAACCTCACCTACTGCTTCACGTAGTTGCGCGGTCGCGCGCGAAGTGATCGAGGCCGCGCCCGACAAGACGATGGAGCATCCGGTCGGCACCGGTCCGTACGTGCTGTCGGAATGGCGTCGGTCGTCGAAGCATCGTGCTGGTCGCGAGCCCGGACTACCGCGACGTGCTACTACGACGCCGAGCCGGCTGCCGACGATGCGGTCGCGCAGGCGATCTACGCGCAGATGAAGGGCCGCCGGCTGCCGATGACGCCGCGCGTCGAGATCAGCATCATCGAACAGACGCAGCCGCGCTGGCTGGCGTTCCTGAACGACGAGGCGGACCTGATCGAGCGGCTGCCCGAAGAGTTCGCGAACGTCGCGATTCCGAACGGCAAGCTCGCCCCCAACCTCGCGAAGCGCGGCATCAAGCTGGAGCGCAATCCCGGAGAGGAGGTCACGTTCACGTATTTCGCGATGGAGAACCCGGTCATCGGCGGCTACACGCCCGACAAGGTCGCGCTGCGACGCGCGATCAGCCTCGGCTACAACGTCGGCGAGGAGATCCGCGTCATCCGCCGCAACCAGGCCATCCCGGCGCAGACGCCGATCGGCCCCGGAGCCGATGGCTACGATCCCGACTTCCGCAGCATCGGTCCCGAGTACGACCCGGCGAAGGCGCGCGCGCTGCTCGACATGTACGGCTACGTCGATCGCGACGGCGACGGCTACCGCGAGATGCCCGACGGCAAGCCGCTCGTCATCGTCCGCTCGTCGCAACCCACGCAGGTCTACAAGGAGATGGACGAGCTGTGGAAGAAGGACATGGATGCGATCGGCATCCGCATGACGGTCAACAAGCAGCAGTTCCCGGAGCTGATCAAGCAGTCGAAGGCCGGCCAGCTGATGATGTGGGGACTCGCATGGTCGGCGAACGCCCCGACGGCCGAGACGTTCTTCGCGATGCTCTACGGCGGCGGCATCGGGCAGACCAACCATGCGCGCTTCAACCTGCCCGAATACAACGAGCTGTTCGAGAAGTCGCGCGCGATGCCGGACGGGCCGGAACGCAACGCGCTCTATCGCCGGATGAACAAGCTGATGCTCGTCGTATGCGCCGTGGAAGCTGGAAGTGCATCGCATCTACACCGACCTGCTGCAGCCGTGGGTGTACGGATACCACCGCCACCCGGACCTGATCGGCTGGTGGCCGTACGTCGACGTCGACGGCGACGCAGCAGCGCAAGGCGCTCGGCCACTGAACGTCACGGCGGCGTCACGGCGGCAACCGCGGCGTGACCGCGTCGTGATCGCTTCGAGCAACGGTCGCTACCGCAAACTCGGCGGACTCCTACAGATGATGCAAGGCTGCACCGACCCGCAGCCGTTGAACGTCACACGATAGTGCGCGCTCGTCGCATGCATCAACGAGGAGCACCGCAATGCCCAACAAAAACATTCGATTCGTGCTGGGGGCCGCGGCTCTCGGCTGCCGTCGTCGCCGGCGCCCACGCGCAGGAGCTGAGGTACAACCCGTCCGTCTATGTCGTAGGCCGGAAGGCGGCTACTTCAATCCGGACAACCGCTTCGGTACGCAGGCGACCGGCTCCGATGCCGGCCTCAAGTTCGGCAAGGCGATCAACCAGTGGTTCGACGTGCGGGTCGGCGGCAGCTACGCCCGTGCGCGACGACGACGAACGTGCGTTACCAGCAGGCGCTCGGCGGCATCGACGGCCTGCTCTTCCTGACGCGCGATCGGCTGCGTCCGTTCGTGTCGCTCGGCGTCGGCGCCGAGAACGATCGGCGCAACCTGCCGAATCATCAGAACTCGCGCACGTCGCCGTATGCGGCGGCCGGCGTCGGCGTGCAGTACGCGATCAGCGACCAGTTCGCGGCCGAGATCGAATACAAGAAGGTGTTCGGCTTCCAGCGCAGCGACGTGTACGGCTTCCGCCGCAACGAGAACAACTACGCGACGGTCGGCCTGACCTACTACTTCGACAAGACGCCGACGCCGGCGCGGCTCGCGCCGAAGCGGCGCCGCTGCCGCCGCCGCCGTCGCCAGGCCGCGCCGCCACCGCCCCCGCCGCCGCCCGCCCCGCGGTTCGAGAAGCAGACGCTGTCGGCGACAAGATGTTCGACTTCGACCGCGCGACGCATTCGCCAGCCGGCGCCGAAGCTCGACGAGATCGCGAACGCCCTGAAGGCGAACCCGCGACGTCGCGAACGTGCGGATCACCGGCTACACGGACCGGCTCGGCTCGCCGGCCTACAACCAGAAGCTGTCGCAGCGTCGCGCCGACGCGGTCAAGGCCTATCTCGTCAGCAGGGCATGGACGCATCGCGGCTGACGACGGCCGGCAAGGGCGAGGCGGACCCGGTCGTCCAGTGCAGCGAGAAGAACCGCGCCGCGCTGATCAAGTGTCTCGAGCCGAACCGTCGCGTCGAGGTCGAGGACGTCACGATCGAACGACGCGTGCAGTAAGCGACGAAGGGGCGGATCCGCTCGCCCCTTCTTCATGCGATGGGCGTTGCGAGGAGCGAGGGTCGGCCTCGTGAGGCAACGACGAAGGGCCGGCATACGCCGGCCCTTTCTTGTGTGCCTACGCGACGCGGTTCGGCGGTTCGCGCCCCTCGAGCGCCGCGACGAGGTTCTCGATCGCGAGCATGCCCATCGCGCGACGCGTCGCGCGCGACGCGCTGCCGAGGTGCGGCGTCAACGCGACGCGGTCGAGCGTCAACAGCCGCGGATTGATCGACGGCTCGCCTTCGTAGACGTCGAGGCCGGCGCCGCCGAGCCGGCCCGACTCGAGCGCATCGGCCAGCGCTTCCTCGTCGACGAGACCGCCGCGCGCGATGTTCGTCAGCGTCGCCGTCGGCTTCATCAGCGCCAGTTCCGCCGCGCCGACCGTGTGATGGTTGTCGCGCGTGTACGGCAGCACGAGGATCAGATGGTCCGCCTCCGTGAACAACGCGTCGCGAGCCACGTAGCGCGCTCGGCAGGCTTCCTCGATCTCGACCGGCAGTCGCGACCGATTGTGATAGACGACGCTGCATCGCGAAGCCCGACGCGCGCCGCGCGAGCGCCTGCCCGATCCGTCCCATGCCGAGGATGCCGAGCGTCGCGTGATGGACGTCGGCGCCCAGCAGCTGGTCGAGGCTCCAGCGTCGCCATTGGCCGGCCCGCAACCAGTGCTCCGACTCCGGTGACGCGGCGCGCCGCGGCCATCATCAAGGCCCATCCGAAGTCGGCCGTCGTCTCCGTCAGCACGTCCGGCGTGTTCGTCACGACGATGCCGCGAGCGCGACAGGCCGCGAGGTCGACGTGGTTCGTGCCGACCGAGATCGTCGACACGCATCGCAAGCGCGTCGCGTGGCTCAGCACCGCCTCGTCGACCGTGTCGCCGCTCGCGCAGAGCAGCCCGTCGATGCCGGCCAGCCGATGCCCGAGCTCGGACGGCCCGATCGGTTCGTCCGACGGATTCAGCAGCGCGTCGACCGAGGCCGTCAGCCGCTCGACGTGTTCGGGAAAGATGGCCCGCGTGACGAGCACGCGCGGTTTCGAGGCAGTGGAAGTCATCGATCGAGCGGAAGACGGTCGACGTCGGCAGATCGCGAGGTCGAACAAGACGCGACGCATGGTATCCGCTCGTGATCGCCGGCGGGTTCGCGCTCGTCTCGCGCCGAGCCATCGATCATGCGTGCCATCGTCCGTATGGTCGGACCATCGGCCAATGGGATACTCGAATCCCGCAAGTCGAGGCAAGCCACGTCTTCGCTGCCGATGTCCCTCTTCGAATTGATCGGCCTTCTGATCACCGCCACCGCGGTACTTGGCTACGTCAATCACCGCTGGATCCGGCTGCCCGACACCGTCGGCATCACGTTCATGGGCCTGTTGGCGACGCTGGTCCTGACCAGCATCGGCCGCGTCGTTCCCGGCGCCGTCCACTGGGCTTCGTCTTTCGCCACACGACTCGACGTGACCGAGATCGTGTTTCACGGCCTGCTGAGCGTCCTGCTGTTCGCCGGCAGCCTGCACGTCAACATCAGCGATCTCGCGCGGCAACGACTGCCGGTCTTCGTGCTGTCGACGGTCGGCGTCGTGTTGTCGTCGACGATCGTGGGCTTCGGGACGTACTGGATGCTGTCGGCGATCGGCGTCCACATCGCGCTGCAGTACTGCCTGCTGTTCGGCGCGCTGATCTCGCCGACCGACCCGATCGCGGTGCTGAGCGTGCTGAAGACGGCGCAGGCGCCGAAGTCGCTGGAGGTCGTGATCGCCGGCGAGAGTCTCTTCAACGACGGCACCGGCGTCGTCGCGTTCCTCGTGCTGCTCGACATCGTCGGCGGCGCGGCCGAGCCGTCGTTCTCGTCGGTCGGGCTGTTGCTCGCCCGCGAGGTCGTCGGCGCGGGCATCGTGGGACTCGCGCTCGGCTACGTCGGGTACTTCATGCTGAAGGGCGTCGACAGCTACCCGGTCGAGATCCTGATCACGCTCGCGCTCGCGACCGGCGGATACGCGCTCGCCGAGCGGCTCGGCGTGTCCGCCCCGCTCGCGGTCGTGGTGATGGGGCTCGTGATCGGCAACGACGGCGCGCGGCATGCGATGAGCGAACGCACCCGCGAGCATCTCTTCTCGTTCTGGGACCTGCTCGACCAGATCCTGAACCTGATGCTGTTCGGACTGATCGGGATCCGCCTGCTGTCGCTGGGCGCCGACAACCTGTCGGTGCTCGCGGCGGCGATGCTGCTGCCGTTGATCCTCGCCGCGCGATTCGCGAGCGTCGGCCTGCCCGTGCTCGCGATGCGATCGTGGCTGCCGGCGACGCCGCACGCCGTCAAGCTGATGACGTGGGGCGGCCTGCGCGGCGCCATTTCGATCGCGCTCGCGCTGTCGCTCCCGTCGTTCGACGGTCGCGAGATTTTCATTACCACGACCTATGCCGTCGTTCTGTTCAGCCTGCTCGTCCAGGCGCCGACGCTCGGTCCGGTGCTGCGCATGCTGAAGGTCGGACGACGGCCGCGCGACGCGTGATCGGGACGTCGCGGACCGAACGCGACGTCAGTCGATCCACAGCCCGGGGATCGACCATGCGATGTACGTCAGGTCCGCCTGCGTGGCCGCGCCGGTCTTGACGAACACGTTGCGCAGCTGAGCACGCACCGTCGCGAGCGAGACGCCGCGTCGCTCCGCGCATCGCTGCAAGCGCTCGCCGCCCGCGATGCCCGCCATCAGCGTCGCCTCGGCCGCGGTCAGCCCGAACAGTTGCACGAGCGTGGTCGGGTCGGGGGCACGCTGCCGCGCGCTGCCGATGCAAAGCAGCGCGAGGCCCTCCCCGTCGCGCCGCGCGCGGCCCGCGATCCGTTCGACCGACAGGACGCGGAGCGGCCTCGCGATCGTGCCGCCGCGCCGCGGTCCGAGCATGACCGCGCCGTCGACGAACGGAGACCGGCAGGCATTGGCGAGCGCAGTGGCAAGCTTGCGCCGGATGTCGCCGCCGGTCGCGACGACGCGACCGTCGCGCAGCACGAGGCCCGCGTCTTCGGCGAACGCCTCGCGCGCGGCGTCGTTCAGCCACGCCGTTCGTCCGTCGACGCCGACCAGCGCCGCGCCCATCCGCATCGTGCCGACGACGTGCCACAGCGGATCGCCCCCTGCCGCGAACGGTTCCGCCGGCGAGTGGTCGTCCCGCCACCGATGCGCCGCGTGGCGCGGCCTCGGCCGCCTGCGTCCGTCCGTCGTCGTGCACTGCCGCCTGAACTGCCATCGTCGCTTCCCCTCGCGGACCGGATCGTCGGCCCGTTGCCGACACACGCAACGTACGCGAGCGGGCGCATTTCGCCGATGGGGACGGAGTAGTAGGACGAACGGCCAAACGGTCAGCCGTTCGACGTGGCCCGATGGCGCCGTCCGAGCGGCGGCCTTCGTTCAGACCTGCGTGGCGGGGATCTCGAAGACCTGCCGCAGGTAGGCGAGGTAGGCCTCGTCGTCGCACATGTTCTTCGCCGGCGTGTCGGACAGCTTCGCGACCGGCTGGCCGTTGCAGCGGACCATCTTGATGACGATCTGCAGCGGCGTGTAGCCGAGGTCGTTCGTGAGGTTCGTGCCGACGCCGAACGCGAGCCGCGCGCGCGGCGCGAAGCGTCAGATGCAGCTCGATGACGCGCGGGATGTCGAGGCTGTCGGAGAAGATCAGCGTCTTCGTCCGCGGGTCGATCCGGTAGCGCTCGTAGTGCGCGATCATCCGCTCGCCCCACGCGACCGGGTCGCCCGAGTCGTGGCGCACGCCGTCGAAGAGCTTGCAGAAGTACATGTCGAAGTCGCGCAGGAACGCGTCGAAGCCGTAGACGTCGGACAGCGCGATGCCGAGGTCGCCGCGATATTCGTGCGCCCAGCGCTCGAACGCGAACGTCTGCGAGTCGCGCAGCCGCGGTCCGAGCGACTGACAGGCCTGCAGATACTCGTGCGCCATCGTGCCGAGCGGCACGAGGTTGTGCGTCATCGCGAACCACGTGTTGCTGGTCCCGGCGAGCTGCGGTCCGAGCGTCTGCTGCGCGATCTGCAGCACCTCTTCCTGCCAGGCGCGCGAGAAGCGCCGGCGCGTGCCGTAGTCGGCGATCTTGCAGTCGACGAGGCCGGCGTCGTCGCGTGATCAGACGCGAGCTTCGCCCGCAGCCGGCTGCGGCCTTCGGCGACGTCGGGATCGGGCTGCGTGCGGCGGAAGTAGACCTCGTTGACGATCGCGAGCAACGGGATCTCGAACAGGATCGTGTGCAGCCACGGGCCCCTCGACGACGATGTCGATCTCGCCGTTGTCCTTCGCCGACGGCGCGATCCGCACGTACTTGCGGTTCATCTGGAACAGGTCGAGGAAGTCGACGAAGTCGCTCTTGATGAAGCGCAGGCTGCGCAGCCATCGCAGCTCGTCGTCGCGAAAGCGCAGCGAGCACAGCGCGCTCGATCTCCTCCTCGATCTCGGCGATGCACGGCACGAGGTCGATGCCCGGCGTGCGGCACTTGAAGCGGTATTCGACCTGCGCACCGGGGAACTGGTGCAGCACGACCTGCATCATCGTGAACTTGTACAGGTCGGTGTCGAGCAGCGACTGGATGATCATGTCGGTTCGTCGGCGGTTCGCGCGGCCGGTTGCAGGGCCGTCGTCGCGTGAGCAGCAGCCGGTCCATCATCGCGAGGTCGTCGGACGTGGTGACCTTGAAGTTGCGCGCGGAGCCCTGGACCAGCAATGCCTGACGGCCGACGGCCTCGAGCGCGCTCGCCTCGTCGGTCACGACGAGTCCGTTCGCGCGCGCGCTGCGTCAGCGCGTCGACGAGCAATCGATAACGGAACATTTGCGGCGTCTGCGCCCGCCACAGGCCGTGTCGATCGACGGTGTCGGCCACGCGTCGCGTCGTCGTCCGGCGGCGGCGCGCTTGACGGTGTCGTCGAGCGGGACCGCGAGCAGCCCGCCGACCCGATCGTCGGCCACGCGCTCGATCAATCGTTCGATCAGCTCGACCGTGATGCCGCAGCGCGCGGCGTCGTGGACCAGCACCCAGTCGTCGTCGGACGCGATCCCGTCGAGCGCCGCGAGCCCGTTCTCGACCGAAGCGCGCGCGTCGCACCGCCGGTGCGGACGGCCGTCACGCGGTCGCTTCGCGCAGCGGCCGGCACGGCGCCGTCGAACAGCGCGTCGCCGGGCGCGATCACGACCACGATCCGCTCGATCGCGGCGACCGCGGCGAACGCGTCGAGCGTGCGGACGAGCATCGGCTTGCCGGCGACCTCGACGTACTGCTTCGGCATCGACGCCCCGGCGCGCGAGCCGGTCCCTGCCGCGGGGATCACCGCGAAGTAGCGGCGATCGCTCACGACGCGCGTCGACGCATCATTTGTCCGAAGCCACGTTGGGCGGCTCGACGTTGCCGATGCGTCGACGGAAGCGGCCGCGCCGCTCCTTCGTCCGCGTCCGGGCCAGGATCTTCGGATAGGCGCGACGCATGTAGTAGACCATTGACCAGACGGTCAACAGTGCCGCGATCCAGATCAGCCAGGTGCCGACGCGATGCGAATCGAAGAACAGGAACCAGTCGTCGTAGAGCAGCATCGGGATCGCGACCATCTGCGCGATCGTCTTGATCTTGCCGAGCCAGTGCACCGCGACGCTGCGGCCGGCGCCGAGCTGCGCCATCCATTCGCGCAGCGCCGAGATGGCGATCTCGCGTCCGACGATGACGAGCGCGATCAGCGCGTTGATGCGCGACAGCTGCAGCAGGATCATCAGCGCCGCGGTCACCATCAGCTTGTCGGCGACCGGATCGAGGAAGGCGCCGAAGCTCGACGTCTGGTTCGAGCCGCCGGGCGAGCCATCCGTCGAGCCAGTCGGTGAGCGCCGCGACGACGAAGACGACGGTCGCGGTGACGTTCTTGTCGGCGCCGCTCATCCACCGGTCCGGCAGGAAGAACACGCCGACCACCAGCGGGATCAGGACGATGCGCAGCCAGGTGAGCAGGATCGGCAGATTGAGCGGCATGCTGTGTCGGCCGAGCTTGAGGAGCGTCGCGTCGCGCCATCGGTCGAGCGCGCCGCGAACCGGGCCCGATTATAGGCGAGGCGGTCGGCGGACCGCCTTCTTGCGGTCCGGCCACGAGCAGGGGCTGCGCTAGAATACGGCGCTCGCCCGCTGTTCCGGAGTACCCCGCATGACGCATGTCGTCACCGAATCCTGCATCAAGTGCCGCTTCACCGACTGCGTCGACGTGTGTCCGGTCGACTGCTTCCGCGAAGGCCCGAACTTCCTCGCGATCGATCCCGACGAGTGCATCGATTGCGCGGTCTGCATCCCCGAATGCCCGGTCAACGCGATCTTCGCCGAAGAAGACGTCCCCGCCGACCAGAAGCGTTCATCGACATGAACGTCGAGCTCGCGAAGGGCTGGCCGAGCATCACGCGCATGAAGCCGCACTTCCCCGACGCCGATGCGTGGCGGGACGTGAAGGACAAGCTCCAGTACCTGGAGAAGTGATCCGCGGTCGTCGGCCCGAGGCGCGTCCCGCGGGCCGGCGATGACCGCGGACCGATCCGAGCCGTGCAGGATCACCTGGCGTCGCGACTGGGCGCCGCACCTGTTCTCGATCCGAGCCGAGCGGCCGGCCGGACTCGCGTTCGCTCCGGGCCAGTTCGTGCGCATCGGCCTCGTCGACTCGGCGCTTCGGCGTGCGTACTCGATCGCATCCGCGCCGGCGGACGACCAGCTCGAGTTCTATTCGATCGTCGTGCCCGACGGTCCGTTCACGCAACCGTTCGCGCGGCTCGGTGTCGGCGACTCGATCAGTGTCGATCCGACGGTCTACGGCTTCCTGCGCACCGACCGCTTCGACGGCGGTCGACACCTGTGGCTGCTCGCGACCGGCACGGGCATCGCGCCGTTCCGCTCGATGCTGGCCGATGCGGCGGTCTGGAGCCGCTTCGAGCAGATCGTTCTGGTCCATAGCGTTCGGACCGAGGCCGAGCTCGCGTATCGCGACGACTTCGAACGCTGGTCGCAGCCATCGGCGGGTCGCGCGCGGCTGACGTACCTCCCCACGCTGACCGGCGCTCCGATGGCCGGCGCGCTGCACGGGCGCATCCCGGCGCTGATCCACGACGGCACGCTCGAACGCGCGTCCGGCTGCACGATCGCACCGGCCGACTCGCGACTCATGCTGTGCGGCAATCCATCGATGATCAAGGAGGCGCGCGCGCTGCTCGCGGCACGCGGCATGACGCCGGTGCGACGCGAAACGCCCGGCCAGTTCATCGTCGAGAACTTCTGGTGATGCTGTAGGCGATCCCGCACGCGCGAACCAGCGAATGCGCCCGCTTGCCGCCGGGAGGCCCGGGCACCGATAATCGACGGGTCGCGCATCCTGCGCCGCTGTCAACGAAGGACCCGATGCTCTATCAACTCCACGAGATGCAGCGCGCGATGCTGAACCCGATGACGGCGTTCGCGGCTGCGGGGGCCAAGATGTTCTCGAGCCCGCAGAGCCCGCTGTCGTACATGCCGTTCGCGAGTCGCGTCGCCGCCGGCTACGAACTCTTCTATCGCATCAACAAGGATTACGAAAAGCCCGAGTTCGGGCTTCACTCGACGACGGTCGACGGCGACCGAAGTACCGGTCCTCGAGCGCGTCGAGGTCGAGAAGCCGTTCTGCCGCCTGCTGCACTTCGAGCGCTTCTTCACGAAGGGCATGTCGGGTCGTGCCGCGGATCCGAAGGTGCTGCTGGTGGCGCCGCTGTCGGGTCATCATGCGACGCTGCTGCGCGACACCGTGCGCCAGATGATCATGGCGCACGACGTGTACCTCACCGACTGGTCCGATGCGCGGATGGTCCCGGTGGCCGAAGGCCCGTTCCATCTCGACGACTACATCGACTACATCCAGGAGTTCATTCGCCGGCTCGGGCCCGACGTGCACGTCATCTCGGTGTGCCAGCCGACCGTGCCGGTGCTCGCCGCGATCTCGCTGATGGCGGCCGCGAACGATCCGAAGCTGCCGCGCACGATGACGATGATGGGCGGCCCGATCGACACCAGCAAGAGCCCGACGCAGGTCAACAACCTCGCGACGACGAAGCCGTACGCCTGGTTCGAGAACAACGTGATCTACAAGGTGCCGGCGAACTTCCCCGGCTACATGCGCAACGTCTATCCGGGCTTTCTGCAGCATGCCGGCTTCGTCGCGATGAACCCGGACCGCCACGTCAACTCGCACTACGACTTCTACCTGCAGCTCGTGCGCGGCGACGATCAGGACGCCGCGCAGCATCGCCGCTTCTACGACGAGTACAACGCGGTGCTCGACATGCCGGCCGAGTACTACCTCGACACGATCAGGACGGTCTTCCAGGAACGCGCGCTCGCCAACGGCACGTGGGTCGTGCGCGGCGAGAAGGTCGCGCCGGAGAAGATCCGCACGGTCGCGCTGTTCACGATCGAAGGCGAGCTCGACGACATCTCCGGCAGCGGCCAGACCGAGGCCGCGCACGCGCTGTGCGCCGGCATCCCGAAGAACTGCAAGCAGCACTTCACGGCGCCGGAGTGCGGGCACTACGGCATCTTCAGCGGCTCGCGCTGGCGCAAGGTCATCTATCCGCAGCATCCACGACTTCATCCGCGGGCACGCCTGAACGCGAGCACTTCGGCATGATCGATCGGCCGACGCGATCGACGCGGTGTTGCCGCAGACGCAATGCCGTCAGTGCGGCTTCGACGGTTGCCGCCCGTACGCGCTGGCCATCGTCGACGGGCGGGCGAACATCGATCGTTGCCCGCCGGGCGGCGACGACGGCGTCGTCCGTCTCGCCGCGCTGCTCGGGCGCGACGCCGATCCCGCTCGAACCCGACGCGCGGCTCGCCGAAGCCGCTCGCGCTCGCGAGGATCGACGAGTCGATCTGCATCGGCTGCACGCTCTGCATCCAGGCGTGTCCGGTCGACGCGATCGTCGGCGGCGCGAAGCGAATCCACACGTGGTCGCCGACGCTGTGCACCGGCTGCGAGCTCTGCCTGCCGCCGTGTCCCGTCGATTGCATCGCGCTCGTGCCGGCCGGCTTCGCGTGGGACGACGCGCATGCCCGCGATGCACGCATCCGGCATCGCGCCCGCGACGAGCGTCTCGCGGCGAACCGGCAGACGAACACGGTGCCCGCCGTCGACGACCCGGCCGCTCGACGGCGTGCGATCGTCGCGGCGGCGATCGCGCGCGCGCAGACGAACGTCGCCCGCCGACTCGACGCGTCGAAAGCCGCGCGCGACAGCGGTCGATGAAGCCGGCCGACCGCGAGACGTTCTTCGCCCGGCTCGCTGCCGCGAATCCGGAGCCGGCGTCCGAGCTGGCCTATCGGATCGCCGTACGAGCTGCTGGTCGCGGTGATCCTGTCCGCGCAGGCGACCGACCTGTCGGTCAACAAGGCGACCGATCGAGCTGTTCCCGGTCGCGAACACGCCGGCGGCGATCGTCGACGCTCGGCGTCGAACGGCTCGAGCCGTACATCCGCACGATCGGGCTCTATCGCACGAAGGCGAGGAACGTCGTCGCGATGAGCCGCCTGCTGATCGAACGGCACGGCGGCGAGGTGCCCTGCGATCGCGCCGCGCTCGAAGCGCTGCCCGGCGTCGGCCGCAAGACGGCCAACGTCGTGCTCAACGTCGTGTTCGGCGAGCACACGCTGGCGGTCGACACGCACGTGTTTCGCGTCGCGAACCGGACGAGCCTCGCGCGCGGCGCGACCGTCGAGCATCGTCGAGGCGAAGCTGATGAAGGTCGTGCCGAAGCATTACCTGTTCGGCGGCCCATCACTGGCTGATCCTGCACGGCCGCCACGTCTGCAAGGCGCGCGTGCCCGAATGCTGGCACTGCGTCGTCGCCGATCTGTGCCCGTACCGGCCGAAGACGCCGCCGCCGGCCGCGACCGGTCATTGATCGAACCCATGCGAACGATCACTCCCGTCGCACCCGCGGCGCCGCATGCGGAGCGGCACTTCGAGGGCAGCGAGACCGTCCGCGACGTCGTGCTCGGCATGGCGGACGGGCTCACGGTGCCGTTCGCGCTCGCCGCCGGCATCAGCGGCGCGCTCGACGCGGCGACGACGCACGGCACGTCGCTGATCGTGACGGCGGGCCTCGCGGAGATCACCGCGGGCGCGATCGCGATGGGGCTCGGCGGCTACCTGTCGGCACGCGCCGAACGCGAGCATTACGAGGCCGAGCGGTCGCGCGAGGAAGCGGAGATCGTCGAGAAGCCGGCGCACGAACGTCGCGAGATCGTCGAGATCATGGAGACCTACGGCGTCGGCGCCGCGGACAGCGCCCCGCTGATCGCCGCGCTCGAGCGCGACCCGACGCGCTGGCGCGACTTCATGATGCGCTTCGAGCTCGGCCTCGAGGAACCGGACCCGCGTCGCGCGAGGCGCAGCGCCGCGACCATCGCCGGCGCCTATGTCGTCGGCGGACTCGTTCCGCTGTCGCCGTACCTGGCAATCGATGTCGTCCCTCGTGCGCTCGGATGGTCGATCGCCGTGACCCTCGCGGCGCTTTTCGCGTTCGGCTGGCTGAAGGGCCGCTACACCGGCACGCGGCCGTTCAGCTCCGCGCTTCAGACGCTGACGATCGGCGGGCTGGCCGCGGCAGCCGCGTTCGCGATCGCACGACTCGTCGCCTGACCGCGAGCCGGGCGCGCGCAGTCGCCGCCCGCGTCGACGTGCTGCCTCGGCGACGAGCCTGCTGTCTAATGGGCGCGTGTCCGCCATGACGGCGAGACGACTCGTACGCGCCACCGATGAACGTCATCGATCAGACCGGCCGCGTCTTCATCAGCTACGCGCAGCAGGACCGCGGGATCGCCGAGGCGATCGGCCGGGCGCTCGAATCGCGCGGCCATCGCTGCTGGATCGCGCCGCGCGACATCGCGCCCGGCAGCGACTGGGCGGAGCAGATCGTCGGAGCGATCCAGTCCGCGCGGCTCATGGTCCTGGTGTTCTCGCCGGCGTCGAACGCGTCGCCGCAGGTCCGCCGCGAAGTCGAGCGGGCGGTCGCCCGCGACCTGCCGGTCGTGCCGTTCCGCATCCGCGACACGGTGCCGACCGGCAGCCTCGAATACTTCCTCGGCACGTCGCAGTGGTTCGACGCGTTCGCCGGACCGATCGACGCGCAGATCGAGCGCCTGGCGACGTTCGTCGACGAGCCGACGTCGCTGCCGGGACCCGTCGCTCGCAGCGAGCCGCCGCGCGCGGCGACGAACAGCGCGAGGCGTCGCTGGCTCGTCGCTGCGGGCACCGGTGCCGCGACCGCGGCCGCCGGCGGATGGTGGTGGTGGCATCAGGCCGGTTCGACGCCGGACCTCGTTCGGATCGCGGTGTTGCCGTTCGAGGACCGCAGCGCGGCGCATCTCGAGCAGGCGACGGCCGACGGCCTCGCGAACGACGTGATCCACCGCTTCGAGGGGGTCGGGCGCGTCCACGTCCTCGCACGCAACTCGGCATTCACGTTCCGTGCGACGCCGGACCAGTCGGCACTGCTGAGCGCCGTCCGCGAGCAGCTCAACGCCGACTACGCGCTGATCGGCGCGTTGACGCGCGCGCTCGCGCGGGTGCGCGTCGACGTCCAGCTGTTCAAGCTGCCCAGCGGCGCCGCCATCTGGACGAGCGCGTTCGAGGAGCCCGATGCGCGGCTGGCCGACCTGCCCGGCGCCATCGCCGGCGGCACGCTGAAGGCGCTGCGCTTGCCCGAGCCGAAGGCCCCGGAGACGAATCCGCTCGACGCGTACGAGCTCTATCTGCTCGGGTCCAACGCGTTGCAGGTGCAGCGGACGATCGAAGGCATCCGCAAGGCGCGCGAGCACTTCGAGCACGCGATCGCGACCGATCCCGGCTATGCGCGCGCCTACGCCGGTCTCGCGAACACGTGGATCGCGCAGGCGCTCTACGGCGTCGGCGTCGACTGGGTCGAGGTCAACACGCGCGCGCAACCGCTGATCGACAAGGCGCTGTCGATCGATCCCGACCTGCTGGAAGGACTCCTCGCGCAAGGCAAGCTGTTCCTCCTGACGCGCTGGAACGAGATCGTGCGCGGCCGAACCTTCGTGCAGAAGGCGGTCGACCTTTATCCGGGCAGTGCCGAGGCGCGCTTCGACCTCGGCGTCAGCTATGCATACGACGCGCAGCCGACGATGGCGATCCCCCATTACGCGGCGGCGCTCGCGCTCGATCCGCTCAACTATCTGATCCACTCGCGATGGGGGCAGGACGCCACGTTCAGCGGCGACTACGAGGCCGCGCGGACTCACTTCGCGCGCGCCGGCACGCTGATGCCGAAGTATCCGTGGCGCTTCCTCGGACCGGGACAGACCGACTACGCGCGAGGGCGCCTCGACGATGCCGTCGCGAACTATCGGCTTCAGCTCGAGCAGGACCCACGGCGGCCCGACGTGTGGGACGAACTCGGCTGGTTCTATCTCGACCTCGGCATGACGACGGAAGCACGAGCGGCCTTCGCAAAGAAGACGTCCTTCCACGGGAATGCGATCGTCGCTGCGCTCGACGAGGCGCAAGTGCTGCTCGTGGACGGCGGGCTCGATCGCCTGCCTGCGATGCTCGACGCCGCGGGCCTCGAGCAGCCGACCGGGGGCGTCGCGGAGATCGAGCGCCTGCGCGTGCGGGCGATCGCCGGACGGGCGCCGTCGAGCTCTGCGATCGGCTCGATCGTCGCGGCCATGCGGGCTGACGCGTCACCGTGGATCGGGTCGTACTGGGTCTTCCTCGGACGGATGGTCTCGATCGATCTCGCGGCGCTCTACGACCGCATCGACGCCCGCGATGCCGCGCGTGCACTGCTCGACGAGTCGCAGGCCATGCTCGATCGACTGCGGACGCGAGGGAACGTCTTCCATACGATCCCGTTCCTCGAGGCACGCATCGCGGCGCTGCGTGGACAAGGCGAGTCGGCGGTCGGACTGCTCGAGCGCGCCGTCGACATGGGCTGGAAGCGGGTCTGGGTCCTGCCGTTCGACCTCGCGTTCACGCGCATCGCATCCGACCGTCGCATCGCGCGCGCTGACCGAGCGGGTCCGCGTCGACCTTGACGGGCAACGCCGTCATCTCGGATAGGTCTCGCTACACTCGCGCGATGTTCAATCCGACTCGCGACGAGGTGCGTCGCTTCTTTCGCGACCTGCTCGCGAAGCGCCGCGACGGCGCGGTCCTCACGCCGATCGAGACGATCGCGGGCGACTGGATCGACGAGCATCCCGAGTACTTGCCGGCGCTCGCGCCGGTCCCGCCGGGCGAGCCTGATCCGTACGAGCCGCGCGAAGGCGCAGCCGAATCCGTTCCTGCATCTGTCGATGCATCTGTCGATCGCCGAGCAGCTCGCGATCGACCAGCCGCCCGGCATCCGCGCGGCGGTCGATCGGCTCGCGCGGCGCACGGGTCGCTGCACGACGCGCATCACGAGGTGATGGAATGCCTCGGCGAGATGCTGTGGACCGCGCAGCGCGCGGGCCGCAGCCGGACGGCGACGCATATGTGCGCTGCGTCGAGCGCCGCGCGCGGGATCGTGAACCCGGCTTTCGCCCGATGCAGCTCGGACGACCGGACGGGCCGTTTGAACGGCGCGATCAGCGCTTCAGGATCACCGACGCGGGCAGGCTGCCGAGGTAGGCCGCGATGTCGTCGATCTCGCGCGCCGACAGCGGCTTCGCCTGCGCGGCCATCACCGGATTGCTGCGGCCGAACGTCGGATGGTCGCCCTTCTGGTACGCGAGCAGCGCCTGGCGCAGATAGTCCTCGTGCTGGCCCGCGAGCTTCGGATAGCTCGGGTCGATCGGCGTCGCGAAGTTCGCGCCGTGGCACGACGCGCAGGCGTACTTCTTCGTGACCAGTTCCTTGCCCGCGTCGGCGTTGCCGCGCGCGAGGACGGGCACCCGCGACCAGCGAAGGCGACCACGACGACGAACTGCCATTGCGTTGCGATGGAGTCGCGCGAGATCATCGACCGGTCCTCAGCGCTGCGATGAGAAGTACGCGGCGACGATCGGCGATGTCCTGGTCCGACAGCGACTTCGCGGTCGCCATCATGCTCGGGAAGCGCCGCTCGCCCTTCTGGTATTCCTTCAGCGCGTTCTCGATGTACTTCGCGTTCTGCCCGCCGATCATCGGCACGCGGTAGACGATCGGGAAGTCGGCCTTGTAGCCCGGGACCGCGTGACAGCCGAGGCAGGTCGCGGCCTTGCGCATGGCCGCGCTGCGGCGTCGCCGGAAGGCTCGGCCGGCGCGGACGGCGTCGACGTGGCCGGTGCGGCGGCCGGTGCGGCTCGCCGTGGACGGCGCGCCCTGCGCGGCGGCGGAACCGATGCCCGTCACTGCGCAGATCGAGAGACCGGCGAACGTCAGGACCAGCGCGGCGGAACGTCTGCGTAGCGTCGGCAGAAAGATCATCGTCGAGGCGAAGGATGGTGAATGCACGGCAGGGTCCGCGACACGAGCCGGACCGTCATGGAGTATCGCCGGACGCGTCCACCGTCGGGCGGCGCGTATTGTAGCCGAGCCGTGGCGCGGCACCATCGCTCCGCGCCGCGTTCGTGGCGTGGTCCCGACAGCGGCAGACCAAGCCTTATACTCGACCCGCAGCCTGCCGGTCGACTCTGCGCGACGCGAGCGGGCGCCCCTCCTCCGCACACCACGATCTATCCGCCATGCGCTTCGAAGGCTCCGCACAGCTACGTCGCCACCCAGGACCTCAAGCTCGCCGTCAACGCCGCGCTGACGCTGCAGCGGCCGCTGCTGATCAAGGGCGAGCCCGGCACCGGCAAGACGATGCTCGCCGAGGAGGTCGCGCGCCGCGCTCGGCATGCCGCTGCTGCAGTGGCACATCAAGTCGACGACGAAGGCGCAGCAGGGCCTGTACGAATACGACGCGGTCAGCCGCCTGCGCGACTCGCAGCTCGCGGACATCGACGGCGGCGAGCGCGTCAAGGACATCCACAACTACATCGTGCGCGGCGTGCTGTGGCAGGCGTTCACGTCGGACGTGCCGGTCGTGCTGCTGATCGACGAGATCGACAAGGCCGACATCGAATTCCCGAACGACCTGCTGCGCGAGCTCGACCGCATGGAGTTCTACGTCTACGAGACGCGCGAGCTGATCAAGGCGAAGCACCGGCCGCTCGTCGTCATCACGTCGAACAACGAGAAGGAACTGCCGGACGCGTTCCTGCGCCGCTGCTTCTTCCACTACATCCGCTTCCCCGACAAGGAGACGATGCAGCAGATCGTCGACGTCCACTATCCCGGGCATCAAGAAGGAGCTGCGTCGCCGCGGCGCTCGCCGCGTTCTTCCAGATGCGCGACGTGCCGGGCCTGAAGAAGAAGCCGTCGACGTCCGAGCTGCTCGACTGGCTGAAGCTGCTGCTCGCCGAGGACATCCCGCCCGAGGCGCTGCACAGCAAGGACACGAAGGCGATCGTGCCGCCGCTGCACGGCGCGCTGCTGAAGAACGAGCAGGACGTGCATCTGTTCGAGCGGCTCGTGTTCATGGCGCGCAACAACCGCTGAGCGATCGTGGCGCTTCGTCGAGCCGGTGACGCTGACGGGCGCGCACGTGCGTGCTCGAACCGCTGGCGCCGACGCACGAGGCGGACCTCGCGGCCGCGCCCGCGGACGGCGAGCTCTGGAAGCTCTGGTACACGTCGGTCGTCGCGCCGGACCGCATGAGCGCCGAGATCGAACGACGTCTCGCGCTGCAGCGCGAGCGGCGACGATGCTGCCGTTCGCCGTCATCGACGCGTCGTCGGGTCGCGCGGTCGGCATGACGACCTACATGAACGTCGATGCGACGAACCGTCGCGTCGAGATCGGCTCGACGTGGTACGCGAAGCGCGTCCAGCGCACGCCGCTCAACACCGAGGCAAGCTGCTGCTGCTGACGCATGCGTTCGAGACGCTCGACTGCATCGCGGTCGAGTTCCGCACGCACTGGATGAACCAGCAGAGCCGCACGGCGATCGCGCGGCTCGGCGCGAAGCAGGACGGCGTGCTGCGCAACCACCAGATCGCGCCGCGACGGCACGTTGCGCGACACCGTCGTATTCTCGATCATCGCGTCCGAGTGGCCGGCGGTGAAGAGCCACCTGACGTTCCTGCTCGCACGTCCGTCGTGACGCGCGCCGAAAGGAGACCACGATGCTGATCGACTTCTTCTTCGCGCTGAAGAGCGCGAAGATCCCGGTCTCGATCAAGGAGTACCTGATCCTCCTCGAAGGACTGCGGAAGGACGTGATCGGGCCGTCGAGCGCGAACGGCGCATCGATCGACGACTTCTACTATCTCGTCGCGCAGCGTCGCTCGTCAAGGACGAACGCAACTACGACAAGTTCGACCAGGCGTTCGGCGCCTACTTCAACGGCCGCGTCGCGCAGGTCGACCTGCAGCGCGAGCTGCCGCTCGACTGGCTGATGAAGAAGCTCGATCGCGAGCTCACGGCCGAGGAGAAGGCCGCAGGTCGAGTCGCTCGGCGGCTGGGACGCGCTGATGAAGCGGCTGAAGGAGATCCTCGACGAGCAGAAGGAGCGCCACGAGGGCGGCAGCAAGTGGATCGGCACCGGCGGCACGTCGCCGTTCGGGCACGGCGGCTACAACCCCGAAGGCATCCGCATCGGCGGGCCGGCCGGCGGCAACCGCACCGCGGTCAAGGTCTGGGAGTCGCGCGCCTACCGCGACTACGACGACCAGGTCGAACTCGGCACCCGCAACATCAAGATCGCGCTGCGGCGGCTGCGCAAGTTCGCCCGCGAAGGCGCCGACCTCGAGCTCGACCTGCCCGACACGATCGGCGCGACCGCGAAGCAACGCCGGCTGGCTCGACATCAAGATGGTCCCCGAGCGCCGCAACAAGGTGAAGGTGCTGATGCTGCTCGACGTCGGCGGCACGATGGACGATCACATCGCGCGCACCGAGGAGCTGTTCTCGGCCGCGAAGGCGGAGTTCAAGCACATGGACTTCTTCTACTTCCACAACTGCGTGTACGACTACCTGTGGAAGAACAACCGCCGGCGCCATGCCGAGCGCACGCCGACCTGGGACGTGCTGCGCAAGTACACGCCCGACACGAAGCTGATCTTCGTCGGCGACGCGACGATGAGCCCGTACGAGATCCTCCAGCCGGGCGGCAGCGTCGAGTACAACAACGACGAGGCGGGCGCCGTGTGGCTGCAGCGCCTGACCGATCACTTCCCGAAATTCGTCTGGCTCAATCCCGAGCCGGAGCCGCTGTGGCAGTACCGCCAGTCGATCTCGGTGATCAACCAGATCATGACGCAGCGGATGGTGCCCATCACGATCGAGGGCCTCGAGCGCGGCATGCGGATGCTGTCGAAGTAGCGCACATCCGCTTACAGTTGAAACGGTCGCGTCGCGTTTGCGCGTCGACCAGTTCGGGGCGTCCCGCGTTCAAGGGACACGCGCGACGCAGCGGCGATTCAGCAACTCTCCGATACGCCTGACGAAACGCAGCCGGCATCGTCGCAGCATCGTCGGCGCTCCGTGCCCGACGCTCGCAACGACTACAGGAGGCACCATGGATCCGAACGACCCGATGAACCAGGGCGCGAGCAGCGTCTCGCCGCGACCGCGCCTGCATCCGCTGGTCGCGACGGCCGCCATCTCGGTGATCGTGCTCGCGGCGGTCGGCGTCACGGCGCTCGTGATGAATCGTTCGAGCGCGACGCCGTCGCCGTACGACGCGCCGGCGCCGACCTCGCTCGCGAACACGCCGGCGCCGCAAGCCGCACCCGAGCCGGTGCCGCAAGCCGCGCCGCCGGTCGCGAGCACCGCTGCTTCGCCGGCACCGGCGGCACCGGTGACCCCGAACTACGGCGCGCCGAGCGCACCCGGCCTACCAGGCGCCGCCGCCCGTCGCGCAAGCCGCGCCGATCTGCCGTGACTGCGGCGTCGTCGATGCGATCCGCGAGATCAAGGTCCAGGGTCAGGGCACCGGCGTCGGGGCCGTCGGTGGCGCGGTCGTCGGCGGGCTGCTCGGCAACATGGTCGGCTCGGGTCGTGGCAAGGCGCTGGCGACGGTCGCCGGGGCGGTCGGCGGCGGCTTCGGCGGCAACGCGATCGAGAAGAACGTGCGCTCCGACGTCGAGCACCAGATGGTCGTGCGGCTCGACAACGGCCGGACCCGCACCTTCACGCAGGCCGCGCCGTTCCCGTATCGCGAAGGCGAGCGCGTGCGCATCGTCGACGGACACGTCGAACGCGGCTGATCGGCAAAGCGGGCGTGGTCGTCGGTCGACGACCACGCCGTTCCTGCGGGCCGAGCCGATGCCCGAACCTTCGAGAGAGAGTCCGATGAAACGCAGTCTTCCGCTGCTGCTGGTCGTTGCCTGCGCGCTCGGCGCGTGCGCCTCCCCACCACCGCCGCATCGCGAGGTCGTCGCGGTCCGCATCGCGCAAGCACCGCCGCCACCGCGGACCGAGGTCGTCCCGCCGCCGCCGGCGTCGCACTTCTACTGGATCGGCGGCCACTGGAAGTGGGAAGGCGGCGGCTACGTGTGGGAGCCCGGGCGCTGGATCGAGCCACGACCCGACCAGGTCTACGTGCAGGCGTACTGGACGCAGCGCGGCAACGAATGGATCTACCACGCGGGACACTGGCAGGCGTCGCGCAATCCGCCGGGCGTGACGGTCGCGACGGCACCCGCCGCGCCGCCGGCGCCGCGGATCGAGGCGATCACGCCGCCGCCCGGCATCGAGTTCATCTGGATCAACGGCCACTGGCGGTACGAGCACGGCCAATACGTGTGGGAGGCCGGTCGCTGGGAGCGCCGGCACGAGAACGAACACTGGATGTCGGCGCACTGGGTGCAGCGCGGACCGACGTGGACCTACGTGCCGGGGCGCTGGGAAACCGACTGACGCCGCGACAGAAACGAGCGTCGGGCGGAAGGACTCAAGCCTCGACGCTCGGCGTTGCCTTCAGCACTTCCTCGATCGTCGTCGTCCCCGCGACGACCTTCAGCGCGCCCGAGACGCGCAGCGGACGCATCCCTTCGCGCAGTCCTCGCTTGCGGATCGCGTCGATGCCCGGCTCGCCGCGACACGAGCGTCTTGACCCCGGGCGTCATCTCCAGGATCTCGTAGATGCCGGTGCGGCCGCGGTAGCCGGTCATCCGGCATTCGATGCAGCCGACCGGCTTCGCGAGCTGCGGCGGCGGCTCGGTCTTGAACGGCGCGATCAGCGCCTTCCACGGTATCGGGCTCGACGGTGCCCGGCGCCTTGCAGTGCGGGCAGAGCGTGCGCACGAGGCGCTGCGCCATGATGCCGATCACGCGTCGCGTTCAGCAGGTACGGCGGCACGCCGAGCTCGAGCAGGCGCGTGATCGCCGACGGCGCGTCGTTGGTGTGCACGGTCGAGAAGACGAGGTGGCCGGTCAGCGCGGCCTGCACCGCCATCTCGGCGGTCTCGAGGTCGCGGATCTCGCCGACCATGATGATGTCCGGGTCCTGCCGCATCAGCGCGCGCACGCCGTCGGCGAAGCCGAGGTCGATGCCGTGCTGGACCTGCATCTGGTTGAACGCGCCCTCGACCATCTCGATCGGGTCCTCGATCGTGCAGACGTTGACCTCCTCGGTCGCGAGCGTCTTCAGCGTCGAATACAGCGTCGTCGTCTTGCCCGAGCCGGTCGGACCGGTGACCAGCACGATGCCGTACGGTCGTTCGCCGTCATCGCGTTCCAGCGGCGCGCGTCGTCGTCGGAGAAGCCGAGCTCCGCGAAGTCCTTGACGACGACGTCGGGGTCGAAGATCCGCATCACGAGCTTCTCGCCGAACGCGGTCGGCAGCGTCGACAGCCGCAACTCGACCTCGACGCCGCTCGCGGTCAGCGTCTTGATGCGGCCGTCCTGCGGCCGCCGCTTCTCGATCACGTCCATGCGGCCGAGCAGCTTGACGCGGCTCGTCATCGCGGACATCACGGCACGTCGGGCACCTGGTAGACCTGATGCAGCACGCCGTCGATGCGAAAGCGCACGACGCCCTGACTCGCGACGCGGCTCGAGATGGATGTCGGACGCGCGCTGGTCGAACGCGTATTGCCACAGCCAGTCGACGATCTGCACGATGTGCGCGTCGTTCGAGTCGTACTGCCGGCTGCCGGCCTTCGCGCTGCCGAGCTCGACGAGCTGCTCGAAGCTGTTCTGCGCGCGCGGCCCCGCCCTTCGCGGCCGCGCCCTTGACCGACCGCGCGAGGCTGAAGAACTCGGCGATGTAGCGCGTGACGTCGTTCGGGTTCGCGAAGACGCGGCGCACGTCGCTTCCGCCACATCCGCTGCATCTCCGGCATCCACTCGACGAGATACGGCTCGGACGTCGCGATCACGACCTCGCTGGCCTTGATCTCGATCGGCAGGATGCGAAAGCGCGTCGCGTAGTTGACCGACATGAGGTCGGCGACGCGCGAGAAGTCGACCTTCAGCGGATCGATGCGCGCGTAGGCGAGGTCCACCTTGCCGGCCAGCCACTCGGACAGCACGTCGAGCGTCAGCAGACGATGCGGCGGCGCGAAGCGACTTCAGCTTCGCCTCGGCGACGACGACCAGCGGATGCGTGTCGCTGCGCAGTCGCATCGCATCGCGCTGGACCGCGTCGGCCTGTCGGGGCTCGACCAGCCCGTCGGCGCGCAGCCCACTGCAGCACTTGCGCGAGCGAGAGGCGCTGGTCCTTCGCGTTCGTGGTCGGCAGCGCGCTCATCGGTGCGTTCGGCATTGGAAAGACGAGCGCCGATTATAGGCGGGCTCGCATCCCGGGTCAGATGCGAAACGGTCGTGGTCGCCGTGCCGCACGACGCGCGCAGGCCGTCGACCCATGTCGACGCCGGCAGCTTCGAAGCGTTCGCGCGAGCAACGCCGCGCGCTCGCGCACCGCGATCCAGCGGACGGCGAGCGGCGGACCGTTGAACGCGATCGCGACGCGGTTGCCTTCGTGCACCTCGGGCAGCGCGACGACGCGGCCATCGAACGCGGCCTTCAGCGCGCGCATCGTTGCGGGCGAAGCTCGCGTGCGCGCCGAAGAGGTTGACGGTCAGGACGCCGGGCGCCCGCAGGCAGGCGCGGCATGCGGCGTAGAAGTCGGTCGATTCGAGGACCGGGCCGCGCGGCCGTCGCGTCGTAGAGGTCGACCTGCAGCGCGTCGAAGCGACCCTGGTTCCCGGGTTCGTCGACGAACGCGCTCGGCATCGCCGAGCACGACCGACAGCCGCGCGTCGTCCGGCGGCAACCCGAACATCGTGCGGGCCGCGACGACGACCGTCGGGTTGAGCTCGACCGCGACCACGTCCGCATCGGGCCAGTGGCGATGGCAGAACTTCGTCAGCGCGGCGGCGCCGAGGCCGAGCTGCGCGATCGCCCGCGGCGCGCTCGATGAACAGCGTCCACGCCATCATCTGCTGCGCGTATTCGAGCTCGATCGCGTCGGGGTCGTCGAGCCGCATCGCGCCCTGGATCCACTCGGTCCCGAAGTGCAGGTAGCGCACGCCGTCCTCCTCGGAGAACGTGACCGGCGCCTGGACGATCCTGCGGCGTGCGACGGAGTCCGGCGCCTTGCGGCGCGTCATCGAGGCATCCCGATCGCCGGCCGCAGCGCGGCGATCCACGCGGCCTGCTTGACCGCGAGGCTGTGCGTGGCGTTCGCCGGGCTCGACGACGGCAGCGCGACGAGCGCGCAGCGCGCGGCCTCGGGGATCGCCGCGACCCGCTTGCGATACGACGCCGACTTGCCGCCGTTGAACGCGATGGTCGCGATGTCCGGCCAGCGGCGCAGCAGGCCGCCGATGTCGTTCGCGACCTCGCCGCGGATGGCCGCGTCGAGGCTGCCCTGCCGCTCGCATCGGGCGATCACGTCCCACACCGCGATGCGGTGCGCGCGCAGCCGCACGAGTCGCTCGTCGGGATCGAGGTCGTGCAGCGGCTCGTCGATGACGGCGCCGACGAGCCGCCAGAACTGGTTGCGCGGATGGCCGTAGTAGCGTTGCGCGACGAGCGACGCCTCGCCGGGAAAGCTGCCGAGGATCAGCAGTCGCGCATGGACGTCGCCGATCGGCGCGAGTCCCTCCAGCGGCGGCGCCGTGTCCTTCGCATCCGTCTCGATCGCCTGCATCGTCGTTCGCATCGTCCCCGACTTCGTGTTTCGAAGAAGGCCGCTACGATAGCGGTTCCGTCGGCCGTCGGCCGTCCGCCCGCATCGGCGCATGGCTGAATCCGTGGTCCTCGAACCGTCGTCGCGAACGCGCGCGTTGCGCGGGGCGGCCGTCACGCTCGTCGACGATCCGTTCATGGTCGGCGACGCGGCGCTTCGCTACGAGAGCGACGCGCTGATCGTGATCCGGGATGGCCGCATCGTCGCGTTCGGCGACCACGCGTCGACGGTCGACGAGCTGCCGCCCGGCACGCCGGTCGAACATCATCGCGACGCGCTGATCGTCCCCGGCTTCATCGACGCGCACGTCCACTATCCGCAGACCGGCATCATCGGCGCCGGCGGCAAGCGGCTGATCGACTGGCTCAACCACTGCACGTTCATCGCCGAGCAGCAGTTCGCCGATGTCGCGCATGCCGGGCACGTCGCGGACCTCTTCCTCGACGCCTGCCTCGCGCACGGCACGACGACGGCGTCGGTCTACTGCACGGTGCATCCCGCATCGGTCGATGCGTTCTTCGCGGCGGCCGAGCGCCGCGGGCTGCGGATGAACGCCGGCAAGACGTTGATGGACCGCCACGCGCCGGAGGCGCTGCTCGACACCGCGCAACGCGGCTACGACGAATCGAAGGCGCTGATCGAACGATGGCGTGGTCGCGGCCGGCTCGGCTACACCGTCACGCCGCGCTTCGCCGCGACCAGCACGACGGAGCAGCTCGAGCTCGCGGGCGCGCTGCTCGCCGAACATCCCGATGCCTGGTGCCAGACGCACATCTCCGAGCAGCTCGACGAGGTCGCGTGGATCCGGTCGTTGTTCCCCGACCGGCGCGACTACCTCGACGTCTACGACCACTACGGCCTGATCGGTCCGCGCACGCTGCTCGGCCACGGCATCCACCTGACCGAGCGCGAGTGGGCGCGCTGCCACGAGAGCGGCACGACGATCGTCCACTGTCCGACGTCGAACGCGTTCCTCGGCAGCGGCCTGTTCGACTGGTCCACGGCGAAGCGCCAGGATCGTCCGGTGTCGGTGGCGCTCGCGACCGACGTCGGCGGCGGCACGACGCTGTCGATGCTCGCGACGATGGGCGCCGCACATCAGATCGCGCAGCTCGGCGGCCATCCGCTGACCGCCGCGCAGTCGTTGTACACGGCCACGCGCGGCGCGGCGAAGGCCATGCAGCTCGACGACCGCATCGGCTCGATCGCACCCGGTCTCGAAGCCGATCTCGTCGTGCTCGACCTCGGGCACTCGCCGCTGACGAAGCTGCGGATGAACCTGTGCCGATCGATCGACGACCTGCTCTTCATGCTGATGACGATGGGCGACGATCGCGCGGTCCGTGAGGTCTACATCATGGGCGCCCCGATCGGACTGCGTCCGTCGGCGCGCCCCGCCGAGTACGGCACCGCAGACGAAGCGGCCGCGATCGGTACCCTGCCCTGACCCGACCACACCAGGAGTTCTCATGGCCCTCGACAAGGTCCTCTACACCGCCCACGGCACCGCGACCGGAGGCCGCGAAGGCACCGGCAAGTCGTCCGACGGCGTCCTCGACGTCAAGCTGACCACGCCGAAGGAGCTCGGCGGCAACGGCGCGACCGGGACGAATCCCGAGCAGCTGTTCGCCGTCGGCTACGCGGCCTGCTTCGTCGGCGCGATGAAGGTCGTCGCCGGACGCGACAAGATCGTGCTGCCGGCCGACACGCGCATCGACAGCAGCGTCGGCATCGGGCCGAAAGGTTCCGCCGTTCGGCGTCCAGGTCGAGCTGAAGGTGACGATCCCCGGCATGGATCGCGCGCAGGCCGAACAGATCGTCGAGAAGGCGCATCAGGTCTGTCCGTACTCGAACGCGACGCGCGGCAACATCGACGTGGTGCTGACCGTCGTCTGATCGCGCGGCGGTCGAAGGGCGGCGCCGCCCGATCGATCAGCCGATCGCCATGGCATCGGCGTGACTGTCGTCATTCGATCGACATCCACCGATTGCTTCATTGAGCCCTGCCGCGGCCGGCGATATCGTTGCAACAGGGTCGAAGACGAACAGTCGTCCTCGACATCCCGACACGTTCACGGATCCGGAGAAAGCGATGCGACATCTCGACACGACCGAAGCGATGCAGGTCGGCGGCGGCGAAGTGGGCCAGACCCACGAGTCCGCCTATCAATACACGGGCAACATCGGCGACCAGACGTTCTCGGAGGCGATGGGTGACTGGGTCAACTTCATCATGAACACCAGTCACTACGCCTTCTGACAGGGCGCCGACCGTCTTCGCAGCGGCCGCGTCGGCGTCCACCGGATCGTCGACGACTCGAATGAACCGACTAGCCGCCGTCCGTCCGCTCGTACGATGGACGGCGCGGACCGCGGTCGTCGCCGCATGCTTCGTGGCGCCGCTACCGGTCGTGAAAGCGATCCTGAGCCTCGTCGATGCGAAACACGACAGCGTGCATGCCGCCATCGGCTGGACGGCATCGGCCGCGGCGACTTTCGTCCTGTATGCGATCGCGAGACGACGGCTGTTCGCGACGGCTGTTCACCGCCGCAGGATCGTCAGCGTCGGGTCGAGCATCGTCGGCGTCGCGGCAACCGTCGTCGGCGCGGCGGTGTACGCGGCGATCCTGATCGGCTCGTATTTCTTATCGTTCGAGACGGCACACGTCGACAATCTCGACGGCTCGTTGATCATCTGCGCGACGGCGGCCTCGCTCGTGCCGGCCGTCTACGAGGAGATCCTGTTTCGCGATCTCCTGCTACGCGCGTCGATCGCCGCGATGCCGACCTGGGCGGCCCTCGTCGTGCAGATCGTCGTCTTCGGCGGGCTGCACGTGATCGCCGCGCGATCGACCGGCATCAACGTCGCATCGATGGCCGTCTCGACGCTGCTGCTGTCGACGGTCTGGCTGCGCTGGCGCGCGCTCGGTCCGCCGGTTGCGATCCATTTCGCGTGGGACTTCGCGCTGAACGTCCTGCACGGCGTCAGCACGCCCGCCATCGTCCGCGCCGGACTCTTCTATACGAGCGACTCGCCGAGAGGCGCCGAGATCCACCTCGTCGTGACGATGCTCGTGCTGATCCTGGTCTGCGCCAGTTTCCGCTGGCGGCCCGCCGACCGGGCCGCGGCAGCGAGCGCCGCGATCCCCGATCGAACGGGGGTCGCCGTCAAAGCGTGATGCGAGGCGCATCGAACGCGCCTCGGGTCACGCCGCGGCGCCGAGCAGCGAGTTGATCCGGCGCACGAATGCCGCCGGGTTCTCGAGCTGGCCGCCTTCAGCGAGCGTGGCCTGGTCGAAGAGCACGTGCGTCCAGTCGTCGAAGCGCGTCTGGTCCGCGCGCTCTTCCTTCAACTTCGTCACGAGCGCGTGATGCGGGTTGATCTCGAGGATCGGCTTCGTCTCCGGCGCCTGCTGGCCCGCGGCCTTCAGCATCCGCGCGAGGTTCGCGCTCATCGCGCCGTCGTCGGCGACGAGGCATGACGGCGAGTCGGTCAGACGGAACGTCACGCGCACGTCCTTGACCGCATCGCCGAGCGACGCCTTCATCTTCGCGACGACGTCGGCGAACTCGCCAGACTCCTTCTCCTGCTCCGCCTTCTCGGAGGCGTCCTCGAGCTGGCCGAGGTCGAGGCCGCCCTTCGCGACGCTGACGAGCTCCTTGCCGTCGAAGTCGTGCAGGAAGTTCAGGGCCCACTCGTCGAC
The DNA here is from genome assembly GCA_963795885.1 of uncultured beta proteobacterium. GTDB lineage: Bacteria > Pseudomonadota > Gammaproteobacteria > Burkholderiales > Burkholderiaceae_D > CAHJXF01. The sequence goes on from CAWCJI010000001.1 coordinate 356,854, forward strand.
GCGGTCCGACAGGATCAGCACCTCGACGCCCTTCTTCTTGAAGATCTCGAGATGCGGGCTGTTCTTCGCCGCCGTGAACGACTCGCCGGTCACGTAGTAGATCTTGTCCTGGCCTTCCTTCATCCGCGCGACGTAGTCGGCGAGCGACACGTTCTGCTCGTCGCCTTCGTTGTGCGTGCTCGCGAAGCGGACCAGCTTCGCGATGCGGTCCTTGTTCGCGTGATCTTCGCCGAGGCCTTCCTTCAGGACCTGGCCGAACGCCTTCCAGAACTGCGCGAACTCCTCCGGCTTGTTGGTCGCGAGGTCCTCGATCATGCCGAGGACCTTCTTCGTGCTGCCCTCGCGGATCGCCTTCACGTCGCGGCTCTCCTGCAGGATCTCGCGCGAGACGTTCAGCGGCAGATCGTTCGAGTCGATCACGCCCTTGATGAAGCGCAGGTACACCGGCATCAGCTGCTCGGCGTCGTCCATGATGAAGACGCGTTTCACATACAGCTTGATGCCGGCGCGGCGCTCGCGATCCCACAGATCGAACGGCGCCTCCTTCGGGATGTACAGCAGCTGCGTGTACTCGGTGCGGCCCTCGACGCGGCTGTGCGTCCACGCGAGCGGATCGGCGAAGTCGTGGCTGACGTGCTTGTAGAACTCGCGGTACTGCTCGTCGGTGATCTCGCTCTTCGGCCGGCTCCACAGCGCGCTGGCCTGGTTGATCGTCTCGACGTCGTCGGTCGTGACGTACTCGCTCTTGTCCTTGTCCCATTCCTCGCGCTTCATGCGGATCGGCAGCGAGATGTGATCCGAATACTTCTTCAGCACCGACTTCAGCCGGAAGCTCGACGTGAAGTCGTCCTCGTCGTCGCGCAGGTGCAGCGTGATCGACGTGCCGCGCTTCGGGCGATCGATCTGCTCGACGCTGAACTCGCCGGAGCCGTCGCTCTCCCAGCGGACGCCTGCGTCCGCCGGCAGGCCGGCGCGACGCGAATCGACGGTGACCTTGTCGGCGACGATGAAGGCCGAATAGAAGCCGACGCCGAACTGGCCGATCAGCGCCGCGTCCTTCTGCTGGTCGCCCGACAGCTTCGAGAAGAATTCGCGGGTCCCCGACTTCGCGATCGTGCCGAGATGCTCGACGGCCTCGTCGCGGCTCATGCCGATGCCGTTGTCGGCGATCGTGATCGTGCGCGCGGCCTTGTCGAACGAGACGTCGATCGCGAGGTCGCTGTCGCCTTCGTACAGCTCCGGTCGGTCGAGCGCCTCGAAGCGCAGCTTGTCCGCGGCGTCGGAAGCGTTCGAGATCAGTTCGCGCAGGAAGATTTCCTTGTTGCTGTACAGCGAGTGGATCATCAGCTGCAGCAACTGCTTGACCTCGGCCTGGAAGGCTCGGGTTTCCTTGACGGGTTCGGTCGTAGTGGTCATCGGTGGTCGATCGGAGCAGGGAAGGAGACGCGTCGGTCGAACAACGTTGGAACCGCGCGTCGCGCCCAGACGTCGGGGCGATGCCGGCGCAATCAAGAGCCGCCATGAAAAACGCCGGGCGCGAGGCCCGGCGTCGACCCGGACGTCGCGTCCGGCAAACCAGCGTTCTTCAGCCGATCAGTCGTGTTCCCAGTGGCCGCGCCGGAAGCCGTAGGCGTCGCGGTCGTGCGCCCAGCCGGGCTCGACGTAGTGATACCCGCGACGCACGCGCTCCCAGTGCCCGTCGTACCAGACGTGCCGACGGCCGTTCCAGGCCCAGTAGCCCGGCGCCCAGACGAAGCCCGGGCGCGGCGGCGGCGCGGCGATCACGCGCGGCGGCGGCGGCGGCGTTCCGATCCTGAGATCGAACGACTGCGCCTGCGCGGCCTGCGAAACGAACAGCGGCGCGGCGATCAGCGCCGCCAGCAGCAGCGGTTTCCCTTTCATGGTCTCTCCTGGTTGTCATCGCCCGGGATCGGACGCAAGTTCCGACGCTTTCGAACCACGAATGTTCCGTGGCCGCCGTCGCGGAACGCCCGAAGTCGTGAGCGAATGTGTCCACGACGACCATCGCGCGCGGCGTTCCGACCTCGCGATGCGCATGCGATGATGCACGTCGCGCGATGGTCCGGTCGTGCACTCGTCGCAGGAGCTCTCATGAAGACATCGGCCTCGTCCCCCTGCTCCGCTCGTCTCGCTCCGATCGCTCGCGGGCCGCGCGCCGCCGCGATGGCCATCGCGCTCGGCCTCGCCTGCATCGGTCCCGTCCAAGCGGCGGCGGTCGAGATCCCGATGACGATCGTCGGTGCCGAGGGCATCGGGAAGCCGGTCGGGACGGTCACGGCGACCGATACGCCGCAGGGGCTGCGCCTCGCCCCTTCGCTGAATGGGCTCGCGCCCGGTGAGCATGGCTTCCACCTGCACGACCGGGGCGACCTGCGCGCCCGGTCCGGATCCGGACAAGGGCGGCGCGATGGCGGCTGCATTCGGCGCGGGCGGCCACTTCGATCCGGACAAGACCGGCAAGCACGAAGGGCCGGATGGCGCCGGCCACAAGGGCGACCTGCCGGCGCTGGTCGTCGCGGCGGACGGCTCCGCGACACAACCGGTCGTCGCGCCGCACCTGAAGACGGCCGACCTCGCGGGCCACGCGTTGATGATCCACGCGGGCGGCGACAACTACTCGGACCAGCCGACGAAGCTCGGCGGCGGCGGCGGTCGCGTCGCCTGCGGCGTCGTGCCCTGACGGACCCGACGCCGCCGTCGGGCGCTCGTCGCAGGTCCGTCACGCGTCGAGCACGCGCCTCAGTTCGCTCGCGCACAGCGCGACCGCCGTGTTCGCCTCGTCGAGCACGCGCCCCATCGTGATGAAGCCGTGGATCTGCCGCTCGAACGTCACGGCCGAGACGTGGTTGCCGGCGGCCGAGAGGACACGCGCGTAGTCGAGGCCTTCGTCGCGCAGCGGATCGAAGCCGGCCGTGATGACGAGCGCCGGTGGCAACCGCGCATGGTCCGTGTGCAGCAGCGGCGACGCGCGCCAGTCGAGGTCGTGCGCCGGGTCGACGATGTAGTGATCGTGGAAGTACGCGATCGTCTTCGCGGTCAGCAGATAGCCCTCGCCGTTCGACATGTGCGACGGATGGCCGCGCCGCATGTCGGTCGCCGGATAGATCAGCAGCTGGAACGCGATCGGCAACGGCGGGTCGGCGTCGCGGGCTTCGAGGGCGACCGCGGCCGCGAGGTTGCCGCCGGCGCTATCGCCCCCGACCGCCAGCTTCGACGCATCGATGCCGAGCGCGGCGGCCTGCGCATGCACCCAGCGCAACGCGGCCAGCGCATCGTCGTACGCGGCCGGGAAGCGATGCTCGGGCGCGAGCCGGTAGTCGACCGCGATCACGACTTGACCGGCGCGCGTCGCGATCTCGCGGCACAGCGTGTCGTGCGTGTCGAGGTCGCCGATCACCCAGCCGCCGCCGTGGAAGTAGAGCAGCGCGGGACCCGGCGCGCCGCGGTCGAGCGCCGGCTGCGGCCGGTAGAGGCGCATCGGGATCGGCCCGTGCGGTCCGTCGGCCGCGAGCTCGCGCACGTCGGCGACCGGTGTCGGCACCGGCTGCAGGACGGCGCGACGTTCGCGATACAGCGTGCGCGCCTCGATGGGCGGCAGCGATTCGGTGGGCGGCACGCCGCGCGCGACCATCAGGTCGAGCAGCGCTCGGGCTTGGGGATGCAACATCGAAGTCTCCTCGATCATGGTGAGGCTCGCATCGCGACGTGCGCATCCGCGTCGCGTCGCTCGAGCACGCGCATCTCGCCGTGCTTGAACACGACGAACTGGTCGGCCGGCAGCTGCGCCTTCTCGAGCGCGGCGGCGAGGTCCTTCGGCGGCTGGTCGAACGGCTCCGTCGTCAGCACGAACGTCCCCCAATGGATGCCCATCGACTGCCTGACGTGCAGCTCCTGATGGATGCGCACGGCCTCGGCCGGCGTCACGTGCTGCGCATGCAGGTAGCGGTTCGGCTCGTATGCGCCGATCGGGATGGCCGCGAAGTCGAAGCGGTCGAACCGCGCGTGGATCAGGTCGTGGAACAGCGGCGCATAGCCGGTGTCGCCGGCGAAGTAGAAGCGGTACGCGACCGCGTCGGCGGGTTGCACGCGTTCGACGACGTAGCCGCCCCACAGCGTCTCGAAGCGGTCGAACGGCGAGCGCGCGCTCCAGTGCGCGGCAGGGACCATCGTGACGCGCACGCGCTCGCCGCCGACGGCCGGCAGCGATCGTTCGTCCCACCAGTCCATCGCGACGACGTTGGTGATGCCGCGCCTGTTCATCCATGCATCGACGCCCTTCGGCACGATGAACAACGGCGGGCCGCCCGGCTGCCGGGCGAGCGCATCGATGGACGGCGCGTCGAGATGATCGTAGTGGTTGTGCGAGATCAGGACCACGTCGATGCGCGGCCCCTCGGCGATCGTGAACGGCACCGGGACCTTGCGCTCCGGTCCCATGAAGTCGACGAAGAACGCGCGCTTCGAGAACATCGGATCCATCAGCACGTTGACGCCGGCGAGTTGCAGCAGCACGGTCGCATGTCCGATCCAGGTCACCGTCGTGTCGCTGCGGTTGGCCTTGAGATACGCGAGATCGGGACGCAGCACCGGCACGTGGTCGTAGCCGCCGGCCGGTGGCTGCGTGCCGCCCTGCAGCCACCAGTGCCAGTACCAGTTCGCGAGGTCGCCCCACGTCGGCAGCTGGAACGCGGCGAGGTTGGCGTACTTGCCGTCGTGGTGCGGCGCCGGGCCGAACGCGGGTGCCGGGGGCGCCTCGACGGCGAGCGCGAACGTCGCGACGATCGCGAGCGCGACGCACAGGACGCCACGCCGCACGCCGGCCCTCATCGTGGCGACGACCCGTCGATCGGATCGTCGCCGGGCTTCGACAGTCGCGGCGACGACAGCTTCGCGCCGACCTTGCGGCCCTTGCGCGCGCGATGGCCGCGATACTCGTCGAGCGTCGCGCCGACCGCACGCCACTGCTGCGACTTGCCGCGCGGCGACGAACCCGACACGACGACGCCCTTCGCACCGATCGGCAACGCGTCGACCAGCGACGCGCCCGCGCCGAGCGACTGCAGCGTCACGCCGCGGCCGCCGCCCGACAGCTTCTTCATCTCCGGCGCCGGGAAGACGAGCAGGTAGCCGTCGCTCGACAGGCACGCGACGTCGGTGTCGGTCGCGACATCGATCGGCCGGATCCGCAGCGGATGGCCGGCGTTGGAACCGGCCTCGTCGTCGCCTGCGATCGCGACGAAGCTCTTGCCTCCGCGCTGGCGGCCGACGAGGTCGCCGAGCTGGCAGACGAAGCCGAAGCCGTTCGATGTCGCGATCAGGATCGGCCGTTCGGCGGGGCCCGCCATCGTGGACGCGATGCGCGTGCCGCTCGCGATGTCGACCAGCGAGCTGATCGGCACGGACTCGGCCTTCTCGCGCGCCGAACGCGCGCCCGGCAGCGTGCCGATCGCGACCGAGTACGCGCGTCCGTCGGACCCGAGCGCGACCAGCGAGTCGACGCTGCGGCATTCGTAGACGGCGTCGAGCGCGTCGCCCGGCTTGACCGCGAACTGCGACGCGTCGAGGCCATGACCGGGGCGCGCGCGGACCCACGCCTTCTCGGACACGATCACCGTGACCGGCTCGTCGACGACCTTGACCTCGACCGACGCGCGCTCGGCCTCCTCGATCCGCGTGCGACGCGGATCCTTCGCGCCGAACGCCTTCGCGTCCGCCTCGATCTCCCTGATGATCTGCCGCTTCAGCGCGGCCGGACTGCCGAGCAGCTCCTCGAGCTTCTCCTTGTCGGCGCGCCGCTCGTCCAGCTCCTGTTCGATGCGGATCGATTCGAGCCGCGCGAGCTGGCGCAGGCGGATCTCGAGGATGTCTTCGGCCTGGCGGTCGGACAGTCCGAACGCGTCGATCAGCGCGGGCTTCGGCGCATCGGACTCGCGGATGATGCGGATCACCTCGTCGATCCGCAGCAGCACGAGACGGCGGCCTTCGAGAATGTGGATGCGCTCGTCGACGCGGTCGAGACGATGACGCGTGCGCCGCGTGACGCACTGCTGCCGGAACTCGGCCCACTCGCGCACGATGTCCGCGAGCGGCTTCTGCCGCGGCCGGCCGTCGATGCCGATCATCACGAGGTTCAGCGGCACGCTCGCCTCGAGGCTCGTCTGCGCGAGCAGCGTGCGGACGAACGCGTCGGGATCGACGTTGCGCGACTTCGGCTCGAAGACGAGGCGCACGGCCGCGTCGCGTCCGGACTCGTCGCGCACGCCGTCGAGCAACGCGAGGATCGTCTGCTTCGTCGCCAGCTGGTCGGACGTCAAGGCCTTCTTGCCGAGCTTGACCTTCGGGTTCGTCAGCTCCTCGATCTCCTCGAGCACCTTCTGCGACGACGTGTTCGGCGGCAGCTCGTGGACGACCACCTGCCACTGGCCTCGCGCCAGCTCCTCGACGGTCCAGCGTGCGCGCAGCTTGATGCTGCCGCGGCCGCTCTCGTAGACGGCGGCGATCTCGTCGGCCGACGAGATGATCTGCGCGCCGCCGGGGAAGTCGGGACCCTTGATGTGCTCGAGCAGCTCGGCCGTCGTGGCCTTTCCGTTCGATCGCACCATCGCGACCGCCGCTGCGGCGACCTCGGCCAGATGATGCGACGGCACCTCGGTCGCCATGCCGACCGCGATGCCCGACGCGCCGTTCAGCAGCACGAACGGCAGGCGTGCCGGCAGGAGGTCGGGCTCGGTCGACGAGCCGTCGTAGTTCGGGCCGAAGTCGACGGTGCCCTCGTCGAGCTCGTCGAGCAGCAGCCGCGCGATCGGCGTGAGCCGCGCCTCGGTGTAGCGCATCGCCGCCGCACCGTCGCCGTCGCGCGAGCCGAAGTTGCCCTGTCCGTCGATCAGCGGATAGCGCAGGCTGAAGTCCTGCGCCATCCGCACGAGCGCGTCGTAGACCGACTGGTCGCCGTGCGGATGCAGCTTGCCGAGCACGTCGCCGACCACCGCAGCGCTCTTGCGCGGCTTCGCGTCGGCGCCGAGCCCGAGCTCGTTCATCGCATGCAGGATGCGACGCTGGACCGGCTTCTGCCCGTCGGCCACCTCCGGCAGCGCACGACCCTTGACGACCGAGATCGCGTAGTCGAGATAAGCGCGCTCCGCGTAGTTGCCGAGCGTCAGGACCTCGGCCGACGCGTCGTCGGACGCGTCTTCGGACGGGAACAACGAGCCTTGATCGTTCATCGGTCGAGTCGGTCTCGCGAGCGGCCGCGTCGCTCGACAACGCCGGGACCGGCAGGCGGATGCTGTCGGCGTCGGGGAGGTTGCGGCGCGCCGGGATCATGACGCGAATGCGCGCGGGAACCGACGTCGTGGTCGATGCGGTCGCCGGCGGACGATAGAACGCGTGGAACTGGTCGACCAGCTTCACGTACGCCTGCGTCTCGGCGAACGGCGGGATCGCGTTGCCGCGGCGGCTCACCGCGTTCTCGCCGGCGTTGTACGCGGCGAGCGCGAGGTCGAGGCGATCGGGAAACATCGCGACCAGGTCCGACAGGTAGCGCGTGCCGATCGCGAGGTTGAGCTTCGGATCGGCGAGCTTCGCGTCGACGGACTTGCGCCGATCGGACCGCACGCCGTAGCGCTCGCCGGTGGCCGGCAGGACCTGCATCAGGCCGACCGCGCCCTTGTCGGAGACGGCGTCGCGGATCGAAGCCGGACTCGACCGCGACGACCGCCTTGACGAGATCGGGGTCGAGGCCGTGCGACTTCGCGCGCATGCGCGGATCAGCGGCTCGTAGCTCGCGATGTTCGGGTCGTCGACGAGCCGCTTGAAGAGCCGCGTCCTCGTCAGCGCGGGATCGGGCGCGGTGGTGGGCACGACCTCGACCGTCTGCGCCGCGCCGTCGCGCGCCTTCATGAACAGCGCATAGCGATCGTCGAGCTTCTCGGTCGCGAGATGCATCGTGCCCGTGTCGTCGACGTAGCCGTAGACGTCGGCGCGCGCGGCAGACATCGGCAGCAGCGACAGCAGCAGCAGGAGTGCGCGGAACCGCGTCATCGCAAGACCTTGCGCGTGCGCGCGCGAGCGGGAGGACGCCGTACGCAACGGCGAGTCGTTCCGCCGCCGCTCGACAAGCGCCGCATCCGGAACGTGTCCGCTTCAACCATCGATGAATGCGCGGATCGCCTTCAGCGCCGCCTCGGGCTCGTCGCGCCAGACGCCGTGACCGCAGCCGTCCATGCAGACGAAGCGCTCGTCGGCCGGCGTGACCGACGACGTCAGCGAACGCGACAACTCCTCCGACAGCTCCCACGGGATGACCGGGTCCTCGCGGCCCGCGAGCACGAGCGTCGGGCACGTGATCGCGGCCAGCGACGCGCGCAGGTCCATCGTGCTGGAAGAAGCCGCCGGGTCGAAGGAAGTGCCGCATCACGTCCTCCTTGTTCAGGACCATCTTGCGTGCGTCCTCGATGCTCGCCTTCGCGGCGTACAGCGGCAGGCAGGTCTCGCGATACGCGACGACGTCGTCGTGGTCCATGCGGCTCCAGAAGTCGCGGGCGACCCGCTCGGCCTCGGGACCGCCGCGCTTCGCGAAGCGCTGCATCGACGACTCGAAGTCCCAGCGCGCGCCGATCGACGAGATGATCAGCTTGCCCGCGTGACCGGGATGACGCGCGCCGTAGCCCTGCGCCACCGTGCCGCCGAACGACTGCCCGAGCACGATCGGCTTGACGATGCCGAGCGTGTCGCAGAACGTCTTGACGTCGTCGGCCCACTGGTCGAGCGTCCAGTGCGACGGATCGCTCTGCGCCGAGCGGCCGTTGCCGCGATGGTCGATCCACACCAGCTGATAGTCGTCGGCGAGCGGCAGCAACGGCGCCTTGACGCGCGCTGTGGTCGGACCCGGGGCCGCCGTGCAGCAGCAGCAGCGTCGGCACTTCGGCGAGCACGCCGTCGCGCGGCCTCAGACCCGGACCGGCGACGTCGAAGAAAAGACGCGTGTCGTTGACGTTGACGTACAAGAGGGCTTCCCGGAAGCATCAGATGTCGGCTTCGGCTTCGTTGCCGTGCTCTTCGAGCCAGCTTGCGGCGCGCCGCCGCCTCGCCCTTGCCCATCAGCATGTTCATGCGCGCCGACGGTCGCGGCGAAGTCGAGCGTGCCGAGCGCCACCTGCGACAGCCGCCGCGTGTCGGGGTTCATCGTCGTCTCCCACAGCTGTTCGGCGCTCATCTCGCCCAGGCCCTTGAACCGCGAGATCGACCACGACTTGGCAGCTCGCGCCGTCCTTGGTCAGCTTGTCCTCGATCGCCTCCAGTTCGCCGTCGTCGAGCGCATAGAGCTTCTGCGCCGGCCGCTTGCCGCGCGCCCGACGTCGACGCGGTACAGCGGCGGCCGCGCGACGTACAGGTGTCCGTTGTCGACGAGCTTCGGGAAGTGCCGGAAGAACAGCGTCAGCAGCAGCACCTGGATGTGCGAGCCGTCGACGTCCGCGTCGGACAGGATGCAGACCTTGCCGTACCGCAGCGACGACAGGTCGACCGTGTCGTTCGGCCCGTGCGGATCGACGCCGATCGCGACCGCGATGTCGTGGATCTCGTTGTTCGCGAACAGCCGGTCGCGCTCGGTCTCCCACGCGTTCAGCACCTTGCCGCGCAACGGCAGGATCGCCTGGAACACCTTGTCGCGGCCCATCTTCGCGGAGCCGCCGGCAGAATCGCCCTCGACGAGGAAGACCTCGTTGCGCGCGATGTCGGTCGACTCGCAGTCGGTCAGCTTGCCCGGCAGCACCGCGACGCCCGAGCCCTTCTTCTTCTCGACCTTCTGCGCCGAGCGCTGCCGCGCCTGCGCCTGCCGGATCACGAGGTCGGCGAGCTTGCGGCCCTGATCGACATGCTGGCTCAGCCACAGCTCGAGTCCGGGCCGCACGCACTGCGACACGAGCCGCACCGCGTCGCGGCTGTTCAGCCGTTCCTTGATCTGGCCCTGGAACTGCGGGTCGAGCACCTTCGCCGACAACACGAACGACACGCGCGCGAAGACGTCTTCCGGCAGCAGCCGCACGCCCTTCGGCAGCAGTCCGTGCAGGTCGATGAAGCGCTTGACCGCATCGAACAAGCCCTCGCGCAGGCCGGCCTCGTGCGTGCCGCCGGCGGGCGTCGGGATCAGGTTGACGTACGACTCGCGCAGCAGCGCGCCGTCGTCGGTCCAGGCGACGACCCAGTCCGCGCCCTCGCCTTCGGCGAAGCCGCCGTCGTCGGCGCCGCTGCCGTCGCGGCGTGCCGGCGTCCTTCGTACAGCGGGATCAGCGGCTCGGCGCCGCTCGACTGCGCCAGCGCGTCGACCAGATAGCCGCGCAGCCCGTGCTCGTAGCGCCAGGTCTCGACCGTCGGCGGCTTGCCCTTCGCTCGCTCGTCGGTCAGCGTGACGGTGACGCCGGGCAGCAGCACCGCCTTGCTGCGCAGCAGCCGCTGCAGGTCGGCGAGCGGGATGGCCTCGACGTCGAAGTACTTCGGGTCGGGCCGCAGCGCGACGCGGGTGCCGGTGCTGCGCACGCCGCGGTCGTCGCGACGCTCCAGCGGCCGCGAGACGAGCGGCTTCGCGACGTCGCCGTTCGCGAAGCCGATCTCGTGGACGCCGCCGTCGCGCCACACCGTGACGTCGAGCGATCTTCGACAACGCGTTCGTCACCGACACGCCGACGCCGTGCAGGCCGCCCGAGAAGTTGTAGGCGCCGCCGGCGCCCTTGTCGAACTTGCCGCCGGCATGCAGCCGCGTGAAGACGATCTCGACGACCGGGACGCCTTCGTCCGGATGCAGGCCGACCGGGATGCCGCGGCCGTCGTCCTCGACGACGACGCGCCCGTCGCCGCGTCAGCACGACGTCGATCTTCGACGCGAAGCCGCCGAGCGCCTCGTCGGCCGCGTTGTCGATGACCTCCTGCACGATGTGCAGCGGGTTCTCGGTGCGCGTGTACATGCCGGGCCGCTGGCGGACCGGCTCGAGCCCCTTCAGGACCCGGATCGATGCTTCGGAGTAGCGCGCCGGCCGCCGGCGATGCGGGCGCGTCACGGCGTCGTTCTCCGATCCTTGTGCGGCATCCGTCCGACAAGGTGTAGGACTTATCCCCACTTTCTGTGGAAAAGACAGCGTTCAAACGGCGTAACTCCTTGGTCGGCGCGGCTTTCTCGATCGCTGGTCAAAAATCAGGCAGCCGGGTCAGGCGCGCACGCCGCGTTCGAGCGCTTCCCAGCGGGCCGTCACCGCGGCGAGTTCGGCGTCGACCTCGGTCGCCCGCTCGCCGCAGCGCCTCGGCCGCGGCGACGTCCGTCCGGTACAAGACCGGGTCGGCGAGGCGCGCCGCGATCGCCGCCTGCTCGGTCTCGAGCTCGCCGATGCGGTCCGGCAGCGCCGCGAGCTCGCGCTGCTCCTTGAAGCCGAGCGACGGACCTCGGCGGCTTCGATGCCGGCAGGCGACGGCTTCGACGCCGGCGCCGGCGCCGGTGCCGGCGCCGCGCCCGGCGCGCGCGCGCGCGTGCCGCCTCGGTGTCCGCGTAGCCGCCGACGTACTCGCGCCAGCGACCGTCGCCTTCGTACGCGATCGTCTGCGTGACGACGTTGTCGAGGAACGCGCGGTCGTGGCTGACGAGGAAGATCGTGCCGGGGTAGTCGATCAGCAGCGCCTCGAGCAGCTCGAGCGTGTCGACGTCGAGGTCGTTGGTCGGCTCGTCGAGCACGAGCACGTTCGCCGGCCGCGCGAACAGGCGCGCGAGCAGCAGCCGGTTGCGTTCGCCGCCCGACAGGCTCTTGACCGGCGAGCGCGCGCGTTCCGGCGCGAACAGGAAGTCGCCGAGATAGCTCATCACGTGCTTGCGTTCGGCGTCGGCGCCCTCGCCGATCTCGATCCAGTCGGAGCCGGGGCTGATCGTCTCGAGCAGCGTCTTCTCCGGGTCGAGCGCCGCGCGCGTCTGGTCGAAGTACGCGACCGACAGGTTCGTGCCGCGACGCACCTTGCCCGGCGTCGGGCTCGAGCTCGCCGAGGATCAGCTTCAGCATCGTCGTCTTGCCGGCGCCGTTCGGCCGATCAGGCCGACGCGGTCGCCGCGCATGATCGTCGCCGAGAAATCGCGGATGACGACGCGGCGCTCGCCGTTCGGACCCGGAACCCTTTCGTCACGTCGGTCAGCTCGGCGACCAGCTTGCCGGACCGGTTGCCGGTATCGACCGCGAGCCGCACGTCCTTCGAGCGTTCGCGCCGCGCCGCGCGATCGACGCGCAGCTGCTCGAGCCGTCGCACGCGGCCCTCGTTGCGCGTGCGCCGCGCCTCGACGCCCTGCGCGGATCCACGCCTCTTCCTGCGCGAGCCGCTTGTCGAACTTCGCGTTCTCGACGCGCTCGACCTCGAGCTCCTCGGCCTTGCGCGCGCGATACGCCGCATAGCTGCCCGGATAGCTCGCGAGCTTGCCGCGGTCGAGCTCGACGATGCGCGTCGTCGACCGCGTCGAGGAACGCGCGATCGTGCGTGATGAAGATCACGCTGCCGGCGAACTCGCGCAGCAGCTCCTCGAGCCAGCCGATCGTCTCGATGTCGAGATGGTTGGTCGGCTCGTCGAGCAGCAGCAGGTCGGGGTCGATGACCATCGCGCGCGCCAGCGCCACGCGCTTCTTCTGCCCGCCCGACAGGCCCGCGATGCGCGCCTCGCGATCGAGGTCGAAGCGCGTCATCGCGCGCTCGAGCCGATGCGCGGCCGCCCAGCCGTTGTCGGCGTCGAGCGCGGACTGCAGGTCGCGCGAGCGCCGTTCATCGCCTCGTCGGAGTGGTCGGTCGCGACGCGCGCGCGCCGCGCGCTCGTAGGCCGACGACGTCGGCGGCCGCGGGCAGTCCGCTCGTCACCGCCTCGAGCACGCGTCGCGTCCTGCGGCAGGTCCGGCTCCTGCTCGACGAGCGCGACCGACACGCCGGACGCGCGGACGATGCTGCCGTCGTCGGGCTCGCGGTCGCCCGCGACGATCGACGAGCAGCGACGACTTGCCGGCGCCGTTGCGGCCGATCAGGCCGATGCGCTCGCCGCGCTCGATCGAGAACGACACGCGGTCGAGCAGCGCCACGTGCCCGAACGCGAGCTCGACGTCGTGCAGCGAGAGGATGGCCATCGATGCGTCTTCGCCGTCGCCCGGTCAGGCGTCGGCGACCTTGAGGATCAGCTTGCCGAAGTTCTCGCCACGGAACAGCTTCAGCAGCGCGTCGGGAAACGTGTCGAACCCCGTCACGACGTCCTCGCGACTCTTCAGGCGCCCGTCCTTCAGGTAGCCGGCCATCTCGGCGATCGCCAGCGGGAAGCGCGGCGCGTAGTCGAACACGACGATGCCCTGCATCCTCGCGCGGTTGACGAGCAGCGACAGGTAGTTGGCAGGGCCCTTGACCGGGCCGGTGTTGTTGTACTGGCTGATCGCGCCGCAGATGACGATGCGCGCGCCGCGCGTGATCCGCGTCAGCACCGCGTCGAGGATGTCGCCGCCGACGTTGTCGAAGTAGACGTCGACGCCGTCCGGGCAGTGCTGCTTCAGGCCGGCCTTGACGTCGCCCGCCTTGTAGTCGATGCACGCGTCGAAGCCGAGCTCGTCGACGACCCACGCGCACTTCTCGGGTCCGCCGGCGATGCCGACCGCGCGGCAGCCCTTGATCTTCGCGAGCTGGCCGACCGTCTGCCCGACGGCGCCGGCCGCGCCCGACACGACGACGGTCTCGCCGGCCTTCGGCTGGCCGACGTCCATCAGCCCGAAGTACGCGGTCATGCCCGGCATGCCGAGCACGTTGAGCCACTGCTCGACGGTGCCGAGCCTGCAGGTCGATCTTCGACGACGTCGCCGCGCGCGACCTGCTTCTCGCCGACCGGCCAGTACTGCTGCACGCCGGGGGCGCCGGTCACGAAGTCGCCGTCCGCGAAGGCCGGACTCTTCGACGCGACGACGACGCCGACGCCGCCGGCTCGCATCACCTCGTCGATCCCCACCGGTGCGATGTAGCTCTTGCCTTCGTTCATCCAGCCGCGCATCGCCGGGTCGAGCGACAGCGACAACGTCTTGACGAGCAGTCCGCCTTCATCGGGCTCGACCACCGGTGCGCTCGTGAACGACCAGTTGTCGCGGGTCGGCAAGCCGTTCGGGCGCGAAGCCAGGCGGATCTGGTGATTGACGAGCGTCGACAGGTCGGCCATGCGTTTCTCCTGATGAGGGGTGAGGTCGTCGTTCCTGCCTGCAGTGCCCGGCGTCGATGTGCGAGCCGTCCGGGGACGACCATCGCGCAATCTCCGACAGCGCTTTGCCAGACCGTCTCATGCGCGCGTGACGGCTCGCCGCTTAAGTTGCTTCAGCGGCCGGGCCGGTTGCCCATCACGCGGCTTCGGCAGGAACGCTGGCGACCGGCAAGCAGGCGAACGACGAGCAGGCGGATCATGCAAGGCGACTCGGCGGACCAGTCCCTCCGCCGGGAATCGAACCTGGATTTGCCGCTTAGGAGGCGGCCGTTCTATCCATTGAACTACAGAGAGAGCGCGGAATTATAGCGAGAGCCGGTCGCGCGACCGGTCATCCGAACGCAGGAGCCCACATGACCCGCATCATCGCCGGACGTTTTCAGACTTCGAACGAGGCCGAGGCCGCGACGCGATCGCTCGTCGATCGATCGATCGCACGCGACCGCATCAGCGTGTTCTTCGTGACGCCGCCCGGACAGCACGACGCGACGCCGGTCGGCGGGGACCGGCAGAAGTCGTCGGGCCTCGAAGGGGCCGAAGGCGGGGCCGGGCGCGGCGCGGCGGCCGGCGTCACGCTCGGCGTCGCCGGCGCCGTCATCGGCGCGACCGCCGGCCTCGCGGCGCCGGTCGTCGTCGCGGCGGGCCTCGGCGCGGCGGCGGCCGGTGCGTACGGCGGATCGCTCGCGGGCGCGATGAGTGCGACCGAGGATCCGGGCAAGGACCACATCCGGCACGCCGGGATGATGGTCGCGGTCGACGCGGGCGATGCCGATGCCGACGTGATCTCCGCGCTCCGCGATGCAGGCGCCGTCGACATCGAACAGGCCGACGGCACGTGGGCCGGCGGCACGTGGGAGGACTTCGATCCGACGAGCCCGCCGCAGCTCGTCGACGGCCCGACCGTGCGCGTCAGCAATCCGGACGCGCAGCAGTGAAGCGCTGACGCCACTTCGCGTCAGGCGACCGCCGCATCCTCCGCACGCAGCAGGATCGGGGCGCGACGCCCGCTCCTGAACTGATCGGCCATCGCGAGGTACGCGGCCTCGATGCGCGCGCGTCGTCGTCGCCGTGTCGAACAACGGCGACTTGCGTACCGACGTGTCGAGCTGCCGTCGCATCGCGGCGAGCCGCGGCCGATCGTTGGCCCACGAGACGGCGAGCGACACGTAGTTGCTGCGATCCGGCGCGATGCCGGCCGTCAGGCCGACCGCCGTCAGCAGGCTCGCGGCGACGCGACCCGCGAACGTCTCGCCGGCGATCGTCAACAGCGGACAGCCCGCCCACAGCGCGTCGGAAGCCGTCGTGTGCGCGTTGTACGGCCACGTGTCGACGAACAGATCGGCGAGCTGGTAGAGCGCGAGGTAGTCGGCGTGCCGCCGATGGCTCGCGAACACCACGCGGTCCGCGGCGATGCCGCGCGACGCGAGCTCCTTCGTGAGGCGCTCGCGCACGTCGCCATCGTTCGCGCGCGCGAGCAGCCACAGCACGGTGTGCGGCGTGCGCCCGAGGATGTCGGCCCAGACGTCGAGCACCTCCGCGTTGATCTTGTACGTCTGGTTGAAGCAGCACAGCACGACCGCGTCGTCCGGAAGGCCGACCTCCGCGCGCGTCGGTGGCTCGGCGATCTCGCGGCGATCGTCGTTGACCTGATAGCAGTGCGGCAGGTGTACCAGCGTCTCGCTGTAGTCGTTCGCATGCGCGAGCGGCGTGACGATGCGGTCGCCGATCAGGTAGTCGATGAACGGCGCGCCCATCGTGCCGGGGTAGCCGAGATAGGACACCGCGATCGGCGCCGGCCGCATCGCCATCACGCCGATCGACGCGCCGTCGGTGTGGCCCTTCAGGTCGACGAGGAGGTCGATGCCGTCGTCGGCGATGCGGCCGGCCAGGCGCGCCGCCGACCAGCCCGCTGCGTCGACGAACGTGTCGAAGCCGGCCACGATGCGGCGCCGCAGGTCGCTGCCGTCGTCGGGCCCGGTCGAGTAGGCGAACACCTCGAAGCGCTCGCGGTCGTGGCGCTCGAACAGGCCGACCGCGAGGACGCCGGTCGCGTGCGCATGCAGGTCCGCCGACAGGTAGCCGACCTTGAGCCGGCCGGTCGACAACGCGCGCGCCGGTCGCGTCGCGACGCGATGGCGCCGCGACGCCGCCTCCGCCGCCGCGCGCTGCTCCGCCCGCGTCGACGGATCGGACAGGAACGAGAACGGGGTCAGCGCGCTCGCGGTCCCCGCGCGTGCATGCTGCCCGACCCGACGACGGAAGAGATCCTGCAGCGGCGCCAGCCCATCTAGGACGACCCGCTGCTTGCGGAGGAAGATCAGCTCCGAGAGCGCCAGCTCGCGCGTGCCGTCGCTGCCGAAGGTCGGCCTCAGCAGCGCCTGATAGTCGGCGATGGACGCCGCGACGTCGCCTTCGGACTCGGCGAGGCGCGCGCGCTCGAAGCGCAGCATCGGATCGTCGACCTGCGCGAGTCCGCGGTCGAGCAGCTCGCGTGCGGCGAGCCGGTCGCCGGTCGTCCTCGTCAGTTGTGCGCGCAGACCGACGAGCGCCGCGTCGATCGGCGCGTCGGCCGCGCCCGCGTCGAGCACGTCGAGCGCCTCGAGCGCCTCGCGTTCCCGTCGCTGCGCGGCCAGCGCCAGCGCGAGGTTGAACCAGGCGTTGCGCATCGGCGCCAAGGCGACCGCCCGCCGCGCGGCCGCCTCGGCGCCGAGCACGTCATCGACCGCGAGGCGTTGCGACGACAGGTTGATCCAGGCTTCGGGAAGCTCCGGCTCGAGCTCGACCGCACGCTCGATCGCGCGGATGGCCTCGCGATGGCGACCGAGCGCGCCGAGGATCGATCCTGCGTTCGACCAGACGTCGGGCACCGACGGATCGACGGCGAGCGAGCGCTCGATGCGCTGAAGGGCCTCACGATCGCGCGACTGCCGATGCAGCACCAGCGCGGAGAAATGCAGTGCCGGTGCATGGTCCGGCTCGACGGCGAGCAACGACTCGTAGAGCGCGAGGGCCTCGAGCTCGCGGCCCTCGCCGTGCAGCGCGAAGGCGCGCTCGAAGCGCGCGGCGGATTCGTTCGGAGGCGATGCGCTCATCGGTCGCGGAGTCTAGCAGCGCGGTGCGAAGCGCATGGCATGATCCCTGCGACACGCGAGCGACAGTCGACCGGAGCCATCGATGAGCATCCTGAAGCGAGCAGCACTGGTGGCGATCGTCGTCGCGGCGACGTCGATCGTCGGCCTCGGCGACGCCGGCGCGAAGACGTTGCGCTGGGCGACCCGCGGCGACATCCAGACGATGGATCCGTACTCGCAGAACGAGCTGCTGACGTCGAACTTCTCGAACCTGATCTACGACCTGCTCGTCGAGCGCCGCCGCGACGGCACGATCGGTCCGAGCCTGGCGACGTCGTGGACCGTCGTCAACGAGACGACCTGGCGCTTCAACCTGCGCCACGGCGTCAAGTTCCAGGACGGCCGGCCGTTCACCGCCGACGACGTGGTGTTCTCGATCGAACGCGCGCAGACGCCGCCGTCGCAAATCGCGCAATACGCGCTCGCGCTCGGCAAGCCGGTCCGGATCGACGACTACACGGTCGAGCTGCGCCAGCAGAAGCCGAACCCGCTGCTGCTCGAGCATCTGAACACGGTCTTCATCATGTCGAAGTCGTGGTGCATCGAGCACCATGCCGAGAAGCCGCTCGACTTCAAGGCGCGCGAGGAAACGTTCGCCGCACGCAACGCGAACGGGAGCGGCCCGTACATGCTGAAGACGCGCGAGCCGTCGGTGAAGACGGTACTCGTCGCCAACCCGACGTGGTGGGGCAAGCCCGAAGGCAACGTGACCGAGCTCGTCTACACGCCGATCGCGTCGGACCCGACGCGGATGGCCGCGCTGCTGTCGGGCGAGATCGACTTCGTGTCCGATCCCGCGCCGCAGGACATCGCGCGCTTCGAGAACAACGCGGACTTCAAGGTCTACAGCGGGCTGGAGAATCGCGTGCTGTTCTTCGGCATGGACCAGTACCGCGACGCGCTCGACGGGTCGAACGTGACCGGCCGCAATCCGTTCAAGGACGAGCGCGTGCGCGAGGCGTTCTACAAGGCGATCGACGTCGACGCGTTGCAGTCGAAGATCATGCGCGGCCAGTCGGTCGCGACCGGCTGCTTCACGACGGCGCCGATCGGCTGCCTCGATCCGTCGCTCGAGAAGCATCCGCCGGCCGACGTCGCCGGTGCGAAGCAGCTGATGGCCGACGCCGGCTACCCGAACGGATTCGAGCTGACGCTCGACTGCCCGAACGACCGCTACATCAACGATCGCGACATCTGCATCGCGGCCGTCGGCATGCTGGCGCGCATCGGCGTGACGCTGAAGGTCAACGCGATGCCGAAGACGGTCTACTTCCCGAAGCTCGAAAGACACGAGACGAGCATGTACCTGCTCGGCTGGGGCGGGGGCATCACCGACGCGCAGGTCGTGATGGATCCGATCGTCCACACCTACGACGCCGCGAGCCAGAAGGGCTTCTACAACTACGGCCGCTTCTCGGACCCGGCGCTCGACAAGCTGATCGACGCAGCGTCGATCGAGATGGACGCGAACAAGCGGAAGCAGCTGATCGTCGACGCGCTCGACCTCGAGACGCGCGAGCACCGCTACATCGTGCTGCACCGGCAGAAGCTGGCGTGGATCGCGAAGAAGAACGTCGTGCCGGTGCCGATGTCGAGCAACAACGTGCGGGTCGAGTGGATCAACGTGCAGTGACCACGCGGACGAGAGTGCCGCACGGATCACGCCATCGCCGTTGCGAGATTCGCCGCGAGGTCGTGCGCCGGCGCGTAAGCGAGAGACGTCGCGGCGGAATCTGACAGTTTCCGTCACCTTCCCGCAGCGACGACGCGACGCCCGAGTCGTGAAATCCCGGAGGATCAAGGCGCTGCTTACAAATCGTCGCATTTGGCCTGCTCCTTGCAGGTCAACGGGACCACGCGCACGCCGTTGATCGTTGACGCCGCATCCGCTCGATGCGGCAGAGCAGCGATCCATCGACGTCGCGACGCCGGCGCTTCGCTCGCGGCCGATCGCATCGAGATCACTCGGTGCCTTTGATCGGCCGTCGCACGCCGATCCGAGCTCACCGACGTCCATCCCGTTCGCGCGATGGACCAGCTATCTCATGCCCATTCGCCACGCGTCGATCGTCCTGTCCAGCCTCGCCCTCGCCGTCGCCGGCTGCGCCTCGCTGCCGCCGGGATCGAGCTATCCCAGAACCGCTTCGAAGGCCTTCGAGCATCCGGAAGAGACGCGTCTCGGCGAGGCCGCGCGCGCGCGCACCGCGGATCACGTCGACACCTCCGGCTTCCGGCTGCTGTCGATCGGCATCGACGGGTTCCTGACGCGCATCGAACTCGCGGATCAGGCGCAACGCACGCTGGACCTGCAGTACTTCATCCTGCGCGCCGATCGCAGCGGCCGCGCCTTGACCGATGCGTTGCTGCGCGCGGCCGATCGCGGCGTCCGCGTGCGCATCCTCGTCGACGACGGCGAGACGATGCCCGGCGACGAGAAGATCGCGTTGCTCGACGCGCATCCGAACATCGAGGTCCGGGTCTTCAACCCGTTCGCGTATCGCGGTCACTCGCCGCTCATCCGCGCGATCGAGTTCACGGCGAGCGGGGGCCGCCTCGACTACCGCATGCACAACAAGCTGTTCGTCGCCGACAACGCGATCGCGCTGGTCGGGGGCCGCAACGTCGCCGACGAATACTTCCAGATCGACCCGAAGACGCAGTTCGCCGACGACGACGTGTTCTCCGTCGGTCCGGTCGTCTCGGAGCTCTCGCACTCGTTCGACCGGTACTGGAACGACGCGTCGTCGATTCCGGTGCCGGCGCTGTACGGCGCCAAGTCCACGCCCGATGCGCTCGCCGACTACCGCCGCGAACTCGTCGCCGATCGCGACGAGCCGCTGCCGGACGGCCAGGACTATCGCGGCCGCGTCGCGGCGGGCGACCCGCTGAACGGCATGACGTCGGGCCAGCTGCCGCTCGAATATGCGACGTGGCATCTCGTCGTCGACAGCCCTGACAAGAAGGACATCGAGAAGGGCTGGCGGGTCGGCGCGTTGATGGAGCGCCCGGTCGCGGAAGCGACCAACGAGGTCCAGCACGAACTGCTGATGATCACGCCGTACCTCGTCCCCGGCGAGGACGGCATGCGCCTCCTCGACGGCGTGCGCGAACGCGGCGCGCGTCTCGGCATCCTCACCAACTCCCTGGAGTCGCAGACGGTCCCGCCCGCGCAGGCGAGTTACATGCATTACCGCATCCCGTTGCTGAAGGACGGCGTCGAGCTGTTCGAAGTGCGATCGCTGCTCGGCAGCACGCGCGGCAGCGGCCAGTCGGCCGCGATCTCGCGCTTCGGCAACTACTCGCTGCACGGGAAGATGTACGTGTTCGACCGGCGCCGCGTCTTCATCGGGTCGATGAACTTCGACCAGCGATCGATGCACCTCAACACCGAGATCGGCCTGATCATCGACAGCCCGGCGATCGCCCGCCAGGTGGTGGCGCGCTTCGATGCGATGACGGCGCCCGAGAACGCATATCACGTGACGCTCGAGGGCAACGGTCCGTTGCCGCCGAAGCTCGCCTGGACGACGGTCGAGCACGGGCTGACCGTTCGCTACGACGAGGAGCCCGCGAAGTCCGCGCTGCAGAAGCTGCGGGTCGAGGCGATGACGGTGCTGCCGATGGATTCGGAGATGTGAACGCGCACGGCGGACCGGCGTCCCGCGCCGCGGGGGCCGAGCATCGGCCGCCGCACCGTCGCATGGACAGCGGCGGCGCATCGCGAGCATGTGCCGCGTGCCGGGCGCCCGAGGCGTCAGTCGCCGCTGTTCGCCGCGACCGAACGGTTCGCCGTCCCGACGGCGAGATGGTCGACGTACCACGGCATCGCCGCCGCGAGGCCCGCGGCGCAGGTCGTGCGTCGGCGCGTAGCCGAGCAGGCGTTCGGCCTTGCAGATGTCGGCTTGCGAATGGCGCACGTCGCCGGCGCGGAAGTCGCGGTACGTCGCGGCGCGGTCGGCGACGTCCGGCGCGAATGGGGCGAGCGTCGCCTTCAGCATCGCGTACAGCTCGTTGAGCGACGTCCGTCCCGCGACCGCGACGTTGTAGATCTGGTCGATGCTCGCGTCGTCGGTCGTCGTCGCCGCGAGCAGGTTGGCCTGCACGACGTTGTCGACGTAGCAGAAGTCGCGGGTCGTCTCGCCGTCGCCGTTGATCAGCGACCGGTTCGTCCGCGAGCAACGCGGCGATCCACTTCGGGATGACGGCCGCGTACGCGCCGTCGGGATCCTGGCGCGGGCCGAACACGTTGAAGTAGCGCAGGCCGATCGACGCGAGCCCGTAGCTGCGCGCGAACACGTCGGCGTACAGCTCGTTGACGTACTTCGTGACCGCGTACGGCGACAGCGGACGGCCGATGCGGTCCTCGACCTTCGGCAGGCCCGGGTGGTCGCCGTAGGTCGAGCTCGACGCGGCGTAGACGAAGCGCGCGACCTTCGCGTCGCGCGCCGCGACCAGCATGTTGAGGAAGCCGTCGACGTTCGCCGCGTTCGTCGCGACCGGGTTCTCGAGCGAGCGCGGCACCGAGCCGAGCGCCGCCTGGTGCAGCACGACGTCGACGCCGTCGCAGGCCGCGCGCGCAGTCGGCCGGGCGCGTGATGTCGCCTTCGATCATCGTGAAGCGCGCGGCGCGCTCGGCGCCCGACCGACGTCGAGCACCTCGTCGAGGTTGCGTCGATGGCCGGTCGCGAAGTTGTCGAGGCCGACGACGTGCTGGTCGAGCGCGAGCAGCGCCTCGACCAGGTTCGAGCCGATGAAGCCGGCGGCGCCGGTGACGAGCCAGCGGCGCGGCGCGGCGACGAGCGCGCGCGGCGCAGCGTACGTCGCATCGCCGTCGACGTCATGCGGTCGCGCATCGGGCGCGACTCACAGCCGCCAGACCGTCGCGCCTGCCTCGCGGATCGCGTCGGCGTCGAACGCGCACTTGACGTCGATGAACGGCGCGGCCTGCGTCATCTTCGCGACGTAGTCGGCCGTCGCGCGCGCCTTGAACTCGCGGTGCGCGACCGCGGCGACGACCGCATCGCGACTGCGGCAGCGTCGTCCCAGCTGCACAGCTTGACGCCGTATTCGTGGACCGCCTCGTCGGCGTCGGCGATCGGGTCGTGCACGTGCACGTCGACGCCGTACGACTCGAGCTCGCGGATCACGTCGATCACGCGCGAGTTGCGCAGGTCGGGACAGTCCTCCTTGAACGTCAGGCCGAGCACGGTGACGGCCGCGCCCTTGACCTGCGAGCCGTTGCGGATCATCTGCTTGATCGTCTGCTCGGCGATGAACTTGCCCATGCCGTCGTTGATGCGCCGGCCGGCGAGGATCACCTGCGGCTGGTAGCCGAGCATCTCGGCCTTGTGCGTCAGGTAGTACGGGTCGACGCCGATGCAGTGGCCGCCGACGAGGCCCGGGCCGGAACGGCAGGAAGTTCCACTTCGTGCCGGCGGCCTCCAGCACCTCGAGCGTGTCGATGCCGATCTTGTCGAAGATGATCGCGAGCTCGTTCATCAGCGCGATGTTGAGGTCGCGCTGCGTGTTCTCGATGACCTTCGCGGCCTCGGCGACCTTGATGCTCGACGCCGGATGGACGCCGGCCGTGATGACGCTCCGTACAGCTCGGCGACCTGCTTCAGCGTGTCGGCGTCGTCGCCGGAGACGACCTTCGTGATCTTCGTCAGCGTGCGTTCCTTGTCGCCCGGGTTGATGCGCTCCGGCGAATAGCCGACGTGGAAGTCGCGCATCCACTTCAGGCCCGACTTCGCCTCGAGGATCGGGACGCAGACCTCTTCGGTCGCGCCCGGATAGACCGTCGACTCGTAGACGACGATCGCGCCCTTCTTCAGGTTGCGCGCCGACCGCCTCGCTCGCGCCGACGAGCGGCGATGAAGTCGGGCTGGTGCGCCTGCGTCGACCGGCGTCGGCACCGCGACGACGACGAAGTCGGCGTCGGCGAGCTTCGCCGCGTCGGTCGTCACCTCGAGCAGCGTCGCGGCCTTGAGGTTCTCGCGTCGAACACTCGCCGGTCGGATCGACGAAGCGCCGATAGCTGTCGATCTTCTTCTGCCGACAGGTCGAAGCCGATCGTGCGGAAGCTGCTTGCCGAACTCGACGGCCAGCGGCAATCCGACGTAGCCGAGCCCGACCACGGCGACGACACTCATCCTGTTCTCCGAATTGATCCGATCGCGCGCGCGCGTCCCCGACGCGGGCGCGCGATCGCGTAGCCGAGCGACCACTCGCGAAGCGCAGGCATTCTGATCGCCACCGGCGTATGCAGGATCGATGCCACCGCCCTCCCGCGAGGCATCGATGCGGCATCCGGACCGCGACGCGTCCCGGCGCGCCATTCGCGTCGCAGTCTGACGAAAAGCGTCGTGCCGCCGGACGAAATACGTCGCGCGACGCGCGCCGCCGCCCGACCGTCGCCGCGGCATGGTTGTTGCGTTTCGTTCGGCCCGCGTCTTCCTGTCCGATCGTCCGCATGTCGCCTGTCTTCCGTCGACTCCTGCTCGTCGCTCGCGGCCGGCCTCGTCGGTCGTCTCGAGCGGCGCGCGTGCGGACGCACGAGACGGACCACGACTGGAAGCTGCCGGCGTTCACGAGCAGACGAGCCGCTGCCGCCGCGCGCGCCGCCGCCGACCGGGCTGACCGCCGAGGCCGTCCGCTACGAGAACGGCGAAGGCATCGGCCGCGACTACGCGATGGCCGCCGACCTCTATTGCCGCTCGGCGCGCTTCGGCGACGCGGACGCGGCCTACCGGCTCGGCTGGATGTACGCGAACGGCCGCGGCATGCTGCGCGACGATCGCATCGCGACCGGCCTGTTTCGTTATGCAGCAGAACGATCGCACGAGTACGCGAAGCGGATGCTGACGCACGTCAACACGGCGGAGGCGGTGCTGCCCGCCTGCATGCTTCCGCCGAAGGTGATCGCGGAGGACAGCCATCCGCTGCCGTCGCGTGGACGGCGACGCCGGAGCGCGCGCGCATCGTCGACATCGTCAACGCGAGTTCGCGCCGGCCTTCGGCGTCGACCCGCGCCTCGCGCTGGCGATCATCCAGGCCGAGTCGGGCTTCCAGGTCAGCGCGAAGTCGAACAAGAACGCGCAGGGGCTGATGCAGCTGATCCCCGAGACCGCCGAGCGCTTCAACGTCAAGCAAGATCAACGACCCGCGCGACAACATCCGCGGCGGCCTCGCGTACCTGCGCTGGCTGCTGTCGTTCTTCGAGGGCGACGTGACGCTCGTCACGGCCGCGTACAACGCCGGCGAAGCACGCGGTGGAGCGCTATCGCGGCGTGCCGCCGTACGCCGAGACGCGCGCAGTACGTCGCGCGCGTGACCGGCGTGTACGGCAAGGCGACGCACAAGTTCGACCCGATGGTCGTCGACCCGTCGCCGATGGTCGTCGCTGCAGGCGACTGCAGCGCCTGACCGTCGGCGGACCGCGAGACGGCCGATGAGCGTCGCGCCGCGACGGGCGGCGCTCGTGCGCGTGCATCGCCGCTGCGTGCGTCGCCGTGCTCGGCGGCGCCGACGGCGGCGACGCCGCTTCCCGACAGCGATCGACCGCATCCGGCCCGCGATCGTCGCCGTCGGCACGAACGAGCCGACGCGCAACCCGCCGTTCCAGTTCCGCGGCACCGGCTTCGTCGTCGGCGACGGCACGCTGCGTCGCGACCAACAACCACGTGCTGCCGGTCGCGATCGACGACGGCAAGCTGCGAGGTCGTGAGCGTCGCGATGCCGCAGGCCGGCGGCGAAGCCGTCGTCCGCGAGCGCGGTGATCGTCGCGCGCGACGCCGAGCACGACATCGCGCGTGCTGCGGATCGGCGGTCCGGCGCTGCCGGCCGCTGCGCTTCGGCGACTCGACGAAGGTGCGCGAAGGCGAGACCTACGCGTTCACCGGCTTCCCGATCGGCAGCGTGATCGGCCTGTTCCCGACGACGCATCGCGCGCTGATCTCCGCGATCACGCCGGTCGTGCTGACGCAGCCGACGGCGCGGACGCTCGACCCGGCGATGGTCAAGCGGCTGCGCGCCGAACGCTTCCGATCTTCCAGCTCGACGCGACCGCGTATCCGGGCAACAGCGGCAGCCCGATGTTCGACGTCGAGACCGGCGACGTCGTCGGCGTCGTCAACAGCACGCTCGTCAAGGCCGGCAAGGAAGCGGCGCTGACGCAGCCGAGCGGCATCAGCTATGCGATCCCGTCGATCTGGTTCGCGCGGGCGATCGAACAGGTGCGCGCCGCCGGACGCTGATCGTCGAGCGCCCCTGACGACGCGATCAGTCGATCGACTTGCCCGCCTTCGCGAGCTTGTTGCGCAGCGCCGGCAACGGGGCGCCGAGCGCGTAGGCCCGCTTCGCCGCGACGCGTGCCTTGTCGTAGTCGCCGACGTCGGTGTAGAGGATGCCGAGGTTGTAGTCGAAGTCGAAGTTGGTCTGGTCGCCGCGCAGGCGCTCGGCGTCGTCGAGCTGCTGCCGGACCTCGGCCGTGCGGCCGCGGTCCTTCAGGTAGACGGCGTACATGAGGCGCGGCATCGGATCGTCCGGCATGTAGCGGAACGCGCGCTCGAAGTAGCACTCGGTCACGTAGTGCGTGCCGGGGATCTTCTCCTGTCGGTGCTTCAGTGCGTAGCGCGAGATCGCGAGCAGCGCGCGCGGGTTGTTCGGGAACGCGCGCAGCGTGTAGTCGATGTCGCCGCCGAAGCCGCCGGTCGCGCCGTCGATGGCCTGCTCGACCTTCGACGTGAAGTGGTAGTCCTCGACGCGATGCTTGATGTCCGACGGCACGGTGCGGTAATCGAACGGACCGAACTGTCCGGGCGGGTTCAGCGGGCCGCACGCGAACGGGTTGATCGCGCCGGACTGCGCATGCGCATCGTCGACGGCCATCATCGTGCCCAGCAGCGAGGCCAGACAGCGTGATCGCGGTCGCGATCGAGCGGCGTTGTGTCATCGTCGTTCCTCTCGAGTGATGCGTAGTCTAGCGGGCCGTGTCGCGGGCGACCACGTCGGTCGAGCAGCGCGGCGAAGGTCGCGCGCGCGGCCCTCGCGCGAACTCGCCGCGATCGCGTCGGGCGTCGCGAGCGGCTCGCGCCCTTCGCGCACCCGCGCGATGAACGCCGGGATCGCGGCCGCGATCGCAGGCGGCATCGTCGAGCCGCGCGATCGACGTCAGGCCCGCGCGCGCAGCGTCGTCGCGGTGTCGCCGATCGGATCGGTCAGCGCGAGCACCGGCCGCTTCGCGCGCGGACGTATTCGTAGAGCTTCGCGGGGATCTGCTGGTTGCAGTTGCTCGCCTGCAGGATCAGCAGGCCGTCGACGTCGAGCATCTCCTGCAGCGCGGCGTGATACGGGATCGCCGGTTCGAGCGCGATCAGGTCGGCGACGTCGTGGCGAGCGGCGAGCTCCGCGAGCATCGGGTCGTACGCGCTCGCGCGAAGCCGCAGACAGAAGTTCGCCGCGGTCAGCGTGCCCGCCGCCTTCAGCCGGCCGAGCGCCTCGAACAGCGGCCGCGGATCGCGCTCGTCGGGATACACGACGCCGCTGTGCAGCAGCACGAAGCGCTCGTGCGGTCCGGTCGATCGGGCCGCGCCGCGGTCCGACTTCGGCGCGGGCGAACGTCTCTTCGTCGTAGCCGTTCTCGATCACGACGCTGCGGTCCGTCGGGATGTCGGGATAGCGCTCGCGGTAGAGCTCGGCGCAACCGGGCGTCGTGAAGACCGCGGCCCGCGACGCCCGCAACGCGTCCTCCTCGATCGCGCGATAGGCCCGCCACGCGCGCGGATCGGACGGATAGCCGTCCTGCGCCATCGGGTCGCGGAAGTCGGCGATCCACGGCAGCCCGCTCTTCTTCGCGCAGCGTCGAGCCGATCACGTGCGCGGTCGCGATCGGATACGTCGACCAGATCGCGTCGGGCCGGTACCGCCGGATCATCGACATGCCGGTCGCGACCGCGTCGAAGCGCCAGGTCGCCCAGCGATCGGGCAGCGCGAGCGCGCCCGGATAGCG
The DNA here is from genome assembly GCA_963795885.1 of uncultured beta proteobacterium. Lineage (GTDB taxonomy): Bacteria > Pseudomonadota > Gammaproteobacteria > Burkholderiales > Burkholderiaceae_D > CAHJXF01. The sequence goes on from CAWCJI010000001.1 coordinate 384,254, forward strand.
GCCGAACAGCGACAGGTGCCGCGCGGTGTTGAGCGCGAACGCGCGCCGCACGACGGTGCCGTCGGGGATCTCGCGCAGCTGGTCGTCGCCGGTGTCTTCGTACGCGCGCGGGCTCGCGGTCAGCACGAGCGGCTCCCACCCGAACTTCGGCAGGTGCTGCACGAAGCGCAACGTGCGCTGGATGCCGCTGCTGCCGCGCAGCGGCGGGAAGTGATAGGCGACCATCAGCAGGCGGCGCGGTCTGCCGTCGCGCGGACGCTCATGCGGCCACGCGGGTGCGGCCGCCGCGCGCGTGCGTCGCGTCGCGTGGCGATCGCGCGCGGCGGCGCGCTGCGACGCGACGTCGAGCCAGTCGGCCGTCAGCTCGCGCCACGCGGTCGCGCCATTCGGCGCGCGAGAACGTGTGGTCGGCGTCGGCGAGCTCGCAGCGCGCGACGCGGCGCTCGTCGAGCAGTCCGGCCCATCCGCATCGCGCGCCGCATGGTCGACGAACTCGCGCGCCGTCAGGTCGTCGCCCGAGCAGATCAGCAGGATGTCGCCGCGCGAAGCGCTTCCAGCCGCGCGCCATCCGCGCCTGGAAGCCGAGCCCGTCGTCCTCGTCGCCGGCCGACGCAGCGCCGCGCGCGGCGAACAGCGTCGCGACGAAGCCCTTCAGCGCTCGCAACACGCCGATCCGCCCGCGCACGCAGGTCGCGCCAGAACGACGCGATCGGCGAGTCGGCTGCGTGTAGTAGTGCTTGAGGTGCGTGCGCGCGAGGCCCGCGTCGCTGCGCACCCACGGGTTGAGCAGCACGAGGTGACGCACGCGCGGGTCGCGCGGCGCGTACAGCAGCGCGGCCGACGCCGCGTCGCACAGGCCCCAGATCGCGACTCGTCGACGGTCGGCACGTGCGCGATGAACGCGTCGATCGCCGCGCGCGATGTCGCCGTCGCGGTCGGTGAACGGCGCGCTCGAGCGCCGTCGCTGTCGCCCATGCCGGTGCAGTCGAAGCGCATCGCCGCGAAGCCGCGGGCTGCGAGCGCGCGTGCGAGCAGCACGAACTGCCGATGACTGCCGACGCGATACTGCGGCCCGCCGACGACGATCAGCACGCCGAGCCGCGCGCACGGGACGGCGTCGTCGGGTCCGGGCTGCGGTGCGCGTGACGATGCCGACGAGGCTCGCGTCGCCGGACGCGAACAGGAACGCATCCTCGCGATACGCGTCGGCCGCGCGCCCGCGGCCTGGCCGGGCACGCCAGTCACGCGACCGCCGACGAGGCCGCGACCGGTCCGGCGAGCGCGGCGACGGTGGCGTCGACCAGCGCGTCGCAGCGCTCGATCTCCTGCGTCTGCCAGAACGCGTGCCGCGCGACGTGCCGACCGCGACGTCGCTGCCGGCGTCGCGCCAGCGCTCGACCACGCGGGTCGCGACCGGCGCGATCGACGGCGAAGGCTGCGACGACGACCTCGAGCCAGCGCACGCGTGCGTGTCAACGGCCGTCGCGGACGCGCGCCGAGGCGCGCGGCCTCGATCGCGTCGGCGAGCAGCGGCGTCAGGCGATAGCCGGCGACCTCGATCGTCGAGACCCGCCGCGAGGTCGGCGCGCGGCGACGGCTGCGCGACCGCGCGACCGGCGTGGACCGTCGCGTTCTGCGCGCGCGCCGCTCGCGCAGCAGCGCGCCGACCGTCTTCAGCCGCAGGAACTGGCCGAGATGCTGCGCGCCGTTGACGACCGGTTGCCACAGCAGCAGCCCGTCGGCTGGCCGGCGACGCACGCGCTCGCGAACCGGTCGGCGAGCAACGCGCCGAGCCGCGTGCCCCACAGCCAGCGCGCGCCCGGGCAGCGCGCGCCGAGCCAGCGCCAGGCCTCGTCGAGGTCGGCGAGCCACGGCGGCCCAGCGTCGCGTCGGCGAAGTCGCCGGCGCTGTCGCCGCAGCCGGCGAGGTCGATCTGCAGGACCGCGAAGCCGGCTGCGCGCCAGCGCCCGCGCGCCGTCGGCGGCGGCGGCGCGCGTCTTGTTCATTTCTTCGGCGAACGCGTGCACCGCGAGGACCGCAGCCGCGCGGCGGCCGTCCGGCCTCCAGGCCGGCGCGTGGAAGAAGCAGAAGCGCTCGCCGCCGGGCCCGTCGGTGCCCGGTCGGCGACGCGCAGGAAGAACGGCCCGGTGGCCGGCGGGCCGGACACGTCACGTCCTGTCGAGCTTCTCTTCGACGAAGTGCCGCAGCGATCCGAACGTGCGCGAACGTCTGCGCGCTGATCTCGTCGTCGCCGACCGCGATGCCGAAGCGCTCCTCGATCGTCGTGATGACCGAGACGACGGCCATCGAATCGAGTTCGGGGAGGCTGCCGAGCAGCGCGCGTCTGCGTCGGTCATGCGATCGGCGCGGTCGCCGAGGCTCAGGATCTCGCCCAGGATGTTCTTCAGTTCCGCGTCGACGTTCAAGATGATTCTTCGATGAGATTGGGTCGCGTGGCCCGCCGCACGCTGCTGCGATGCGACTGCGACCCACGCAGTATCGGCAGTGGCGGGGCCGACTGTAGCGCCCGGCTCTCGCGACGACCTCGCGCACGCTTCAGTTTGGCCGACGCGAGGGCGATAGTATAATTTCACGCCCCGTCGCTGCGCGCCGGGCATGCGCGACATGCCGCCACGCGTCGCCGATGCGGTGCCGGGCACCGTCCGCACCGGCGCATCGCAGGCCGTCACCCACCACGCGAGCCCGCGCCGCGACGGCGACCGCTCGATGCACCTCACACGCAGGAACGCAGATGCGGCACGCCCGCCGGAAGACGCGTTGTCGCCCGATTTCCCATCCCGCGCGTCCCGAAGAATCCGGTGCTCGGCTGGTCGTCGTTCTCGCGCGGTCGCACGGCGCGACGCGCGGCCGACGCCGACGGCCGCGGTGCGCCGAGCGTGCTGTCGCTGCCGCACAAGCGCTACGTGACGAGCGCCCGCGTCGCGATCGCGCTCGCGTTGCAGCGCCTCGGCGTCGGACCCGGCGACCGCGTGCTGGTGCCGGCCTACCACTGCCTGTCGATGGTCGAGCCGATCGTCTTCTGCGGCGCCGAGCCGTGCTTCTTCCCGCTGACGCCGGACCTCGAGGTCCCGCTCGACGCGCTCGAACGGTTCGACCTGTCGCGCGTGCGCGCGATGCTCGTCACTCACTACTTCGGCTTCCCGCAGGCGATGGCATCGATCTGCGCGTTCGCGCAGCGAAGCACGACATCCGCATCATCGAGGACTGCGCGCATGCGATCTTCGGCTGCGCGGACCAGCGGCCGATCGGGTCGTGGGGCGACTACGCGGCCGTCAGCCTGATGAAGTTCTTCCCGGTCTACGACGGCGGCTGCCTCGTGTCGGCGAAGCATTCGCTCGACGACGTGGTCCTGCAGCGGCCGTCGAGCCGCTTCGAGGCGAAGGCCTTCCTGAACTCGATCGAGCGCGGCCTCTTCTACCAGCGCTTTCCCGGCATGCAGGCCGCGGCGAAGACGGCGCTGGTGATGAAGGATGCGATGTGGCGGGGCATCAAGAAGCTGCGCTCGACGCGAACCACCGCACCGTTCGCGTATCACGATCCGGCCGCGTCGGACGGCGTCAACGGGCTCGATCCCGCGTGGCTCGATCGGCAGATCTCGTTCGCATCGCAGAAGCTCGTCGAACGGTTGCCGGTCGCGCGCATCGTCGCCCGACGCCGTCGCAACTATCTCCGGCTCGTCGGCCGCGCTTCGCGACCTGCCCGGCGCGCGTCCGCTGTTTCCCGACCTGCCCGACGGCGTCGTGCCGTACGTGTTCCCGCTGCTGGGTCGATCGGCCGCGAACGCGTGTTCGTGCGCCTCAAGAACGACGGCGTGCCGCTGTTTCGCTGGGAGCGTCTGTGGAACGAGGACGCGGTCCGCATCGACCCGCTGTCGGCACGCTACGCGACCGAGATCTTCCAGCTGCCCTGTCATCAGGAGCTGACCGACGACGACCTCGGCTGGATCATCGAGCGCGTGCGGGCCGCGTTCGCGGTGGCCTTGCCGTGACCGCGGACCGCGCGCGCTGGCGGGTCGTCCCCGCATCGACGTTCGCGACGATGGCGAACGCGATGGAATGCGCTCAACGACGCGGGTTTCCGTTCGCCGGTCCTGCATGCGGACTTCGTCGGGCCGCTGTTGACGCACTTCGGCGACGGCGGCGAACGCATCGCGTTCGTCGAGAAGGCCGCGGGGCGCTGGTCGCGCGCCGGTGTCTTCGTTCGCGGCAGCGCGTTCGTCCACGACCTGTTCCAGCCGTCGCAGGCGCCGATCGGCCCGTGGCTGCAGGACGACGGGACGCTCGGCCTGCCGCCGCGCCGACGAGGTCGCGCGCTCGCCGCCGCGCTCGGCGCGACGACCGCGATGGTCGGCTTCAGCCAGCTCGATCCCGAGCACGTCGCGCGCGACGCGACGCGCCGGCGACGACCGCATGACGAGCGACTACATCGACACCGCGCGCGTCACGATCGTCGGGTCACGTTCGACGACTACTGGGCCGCGCGCGGCAAGAACCTGCGCGCGAACATGAAGAAGCAGCGCAACAAGCTCGAGGCCGAAGGCGTCGACGCTGCGCTTCGACTGCCTCGCGCGACCCGGCGGACGTCGCGGCCGCGATCGTCGACGTACGGCCGGCTCGAGAGCGCCGGATGGAAGGCGCGCGGCGGCACCGCGGTCTCGGCGGACAACGCGCAGGGCCGCTTCTATCGCGAGGTCTTCGAGCGCTTCGCCGCGCGCGGGATGGCCCGCATCTATCGCTGCTTCTACGGCGACCAGCTCGCCGCGATGGACCTGTGCATCGAGCATCACGGCGCGATGGTGATCCTCAAGACCGCGTTCGACGAGACCATCCGCGGCACGTCGCCGGCGTTCCTGATGCGGCACGACTACCTGCCGGCGATCTTCGCGTCCGGCGACTGGCGCGCGTCGAGTTCTACGGCCGCGTGATGGAGTGGCACACGAAGTGGAGCGACGAGGTCCGCACGCTGTATCACGCGACGACGTATCGCTGGCCGCTGGTCGCGAAGCTCGACGCGATGCGACGCGCGCGTGTCGGCCCGCGATGCCGACCGCGGTCACCGAACCGCGCCGCGACCACCCCGCGTGAGCCGGCCTCCGCATGAACGACCACCTGCTCCATCAGCTGATCACCGGCGCGGCCGCGCGCGCGCCCGAGCGCGCCCGCGCTGCGCGCGCAGGGACGCGACGCTCGATTACGCGACGCTCGCGGCGCGACGTCGAGCGCGTTCGCCGGCGCGGTCGTCGCAGCCGGCCTCGCGCGCTCGGAGCGCGTCGCGGTCTACCTCGACAAGCGCGTCGAATTCGTCGTCTCGGTGTTCGGCACCGCGGCGGCGGGCGGCGCGTTCGTGCCGGTCAATCCGCTGCTGAAGAGCGACCAGGTCGCGTACATCCTCGCCGACTGCGACGTCCGCGTGCTCGTCACGTCGCGCGATCGCTACCTCGGGCTGCGCGATGCGCTGCGTGGCCTGCACGTCGCTGACGACGTCGTCTGGTCGACGGCCTCGACGACGGGTCGATGCGACGCGTCGAAGCCGTACCGCGCGTGCTCGGCATGGACCGAGTTCATCGACGACACGCGGCACGCCGCATCGCGTGATCGACACCGACATGACGGCGATCCTCTACACGTCGGGCAGCACCGGCAAGCCGAAGGGCGTCGTGCTGTCCCATCGCAACATGGTCGCCGGCGCGAAGAGCGTCGCGAGCTATCTCGAGAACCGTCCCGGCGACCGCCTGCTCGCGGTGCTGCCGCTGTCGTTCGACGCGGGCTTCAGCCAGCTGACGACCGCGTTCGCGTCGCGGCGCGACGACGGTGCTGATGAACTACCTGTTGCCGCGCGACGTGCTCGACGCGCTCGACGCCGAGAAGATCACCGGCCTGACCGCGGTGCCGCCGCTGTGGATCCAGCTCGCCGCGCTGACGTGGCCGGCATCGATCACGACGCACCTGCGCTACATCGCGAACACCGGCGGCCGCATGCCGCGCGCGACGCTCGACGCGCTGCGCGCGCATCTGCCGCGAGACGAAGCCGTTCCTGATGTACGGACTGACCGAGGCGTTCCGCTCGACCTACCTGCCGCCGGACGAGGTCGATCGCGCGGCCCGACTCGATCGGCCGCGCGATCCCGAACGCCGAGATCCTCGTGCTGCGCGACGACGGCAGCGAATGCGCGCCCGACGAGCCCGGGCGAGCTCGTCCATCGCGGCGCGCTCGTCGGCATGGGCTACTGGAACGATCCGGCGAAGACGGCCGAGCGCTACAAGCCGCTGCCGCGCGCGACGGACTCGCCGACCGGCGGCCTCGTGATGCCCGAGATCGCGGTCTTCTCCGGCGACACCGTGCGCCGCGACGCCGAAGGCTACCTGTACTTCATCGGCCGTCGCGACGAGATGATCAAGACGTCGGGCTATCGCGTCAGCCCGACCGAGATCGAGGAGGCGCTGTACGCGACCGGCCTGCGTCGCCGAGGTCGCGGCGTTCGGCGTCGAGCATCCGGTGCTCGGCCAGGCGATCGTCGTGATCGCGATGGCCGACGGACGGCCGACGAGCCGGTCGACGTCGACGCGCGTCAAGCGCGCGTGCCAGCGATGCGCTGCCGGCGTGGATGCAGCCCGCGGTGGTCGAGCTGCGCGACGCGCGCGCTGCCGCGCAACCCGAACGGCAAGATCGACCGCAAGGCGCTGTCGCGACGGAGTTCGTCAATCCGTTCGTCGAGAGCGCCGCGTCGAGCGCGGTCGCGCGCATGAACGATCGCGCCGAAGCCGCTGCATGCGGCGACCGAAGGCTTCCCGGTCGTCGACGGCGGCTGACCGTCGGCGGCATCCCGCTCGACCGCCTCGCCGCGCGCGTCGGCCAGCACGCCGTTCTACGCGTACGACCGCGCGCTGCTGTCGCTGCGCGTCGCCGAGCTGCGGCAGCCACCTGCCGTCGTCGATCAGCCTGCACTACGCGATGAAGGCGAACCCGATGCCGGCCGTCGTCATGCACATGGCGCGCGAGGTCGACGGCATCGACGTCGCGTCGGGCCGCGAGCTGCGCGTCGCGCTCGACGCCGGCATGGACCCGCGCGAGATCAGCTTCGCCGGTCCCGGCAAGCAGCGCCGGCGAGCTCGCGCCAGGCGATCGCGGCCGGCGTGCTGATCAACGTCGAGTCGCCGACCGAACTCGCGACGATCGCGCGCGCTCGCGACCGACCTCGGCCTGTCGGCGCGCGTCGCGATCCGCGTCAATCCGGACTTCGAGCTGAAGTCGTCGGGCATGAAGATGGGCGGCGGGCCGAAGCAGTTCGGCATCGATGCCGAGACGCTGCCCGAGCTGCTGCCGACGATCGCCGCGCCGCTCGTGTTCGAGGGCTTCCACATCTTCAGCGGCTCGCAGAACCTGCGGGCCGAATCGATCGTCGACGCGCAGACGAAGGCGCTCGAACTCGCGGTGCAGGCTCGCCGCGCACGCGCCCGGCGCCGGTGCGCACGCTGAACCTCGGCGGCGGCTTCGGCATCCCGTACTTCCCGGGCGAGGAACGCGCTCGACGTCGCGTCGGTCGGCCGGCATCTGCACGGGCTCGTCGACGAGGCGAAGCGCGCGCTGCCCGAGGCCGAGCTCGTCGTCGAGCTCGGCCGCTATCTCGTCGGCGAGGCCGGCGTCTACGTCGCGCGCGTCGTCGATCGCAAGGTCTCGCGCGGACAGGTGTTCCTCGTCACCGACGGCGGGCTGCATCATCACCTGTCGGCATCGGGCAACTTCGGCCAGGTGATCCGCAAGAACTATCCGGTCGCGATCGGCACGCGCGCGCACGAGCGGCGAACGCGAGGTCGCGTCGGTGGTCGGGCCGCTGTGCACGCCGCTCGACCTGCTCGCCGACCGCATGGACCTCGCGCGCGCCGACGTCGGCGACCTCGTCGTGGTCTTCCAGTCGGGCGCGTACGGCCTGACCGCGAGCCCCGGCACGCTTCCTCAGCCATCCCGCGGCGGCCGAGGTGCTGGTCTGACCGCAAGCACATCCCGATGATCAAGGCGATCGCGTTCGACGCTTACGGCACGATCTTCGACGTCCACTCGGTCGCGGCGCTCGCGGACCGCCTCTTTCCCGGACGAGGCGCCGAGCTCGCGGCGCTGTGGCGCGTGAAGCAGATCGACTACACGCGGCTGCGCACGATGTCCGACCGCTACGCGCCGTTCTCGCAAGTCACGCGCGACGCGCTCGACTATGCGGCGCGTGCCCTCGACCTCGCGCTCGGCGACCGCCGAGGCCGAGGCGCTGATGATCGAGTACGACCGGCTCGCGGTCTTTCCGGACTCGGCGACCGCGCTCCGCGAGCTGCGGGCGATGCAGATGCCGATGGCGATCCTGTCGAACGGCGACCCGCCGATGCTCGAGGCGGTCGTGTCGAACGCCGGCGCTCGACGGCGTCTTCGATCATCTGCTGTCGGTCGATCGGGTCGGTCGTTTCAAGACCGCGCCGGAGTGCGTACGCGCTCGGCCCGCAGGCATTCGGCTTCAGGTCGACGAGATCCTGTTCGTCTCGAGCAACGGCTGGGACGCGTGCGGCGCGGCGTGGTACGGCTACACGACGTTCTGGATCAACCGCGCCGGCATGCCGCTCGGAGGCGCTCGGCGTCGAGCCGGCCGCCTCGGGGCCCAGCATGCGCGAGGTGCTGGCCTTCGTGAACCAGCATAATGCGGCCCCTGGCGGGACGCCGGCTCGATAGATCGCAGGCCGCGCGCCCTCGCCGCAGATCAGCAACTTGCCGACGGAGCCGGAAGACGGTCGGACTTCATCGCGCGACACGACCGGAGCACGGATGTCCATTGCACGCAGCACCAAAGGCGGCCTCGAGGTGGCCGACGTCCTCGTCGATCTCATCGAACGGCGCATCCTTCCCGGGACCGGGATCGAGCCCGACGCGTTCTGGACGGGCTTTGCCGACATCGTCGATGCGCTCAGCGCGCGCAACCATGCGCTGCTCGCGAAGCGCGACGAGTTGCAGGCCCGCATCGACGACTGGCACCGCGAGCGGGCGGGCAAGCCGCACGACGCGGCGGCATACCGGGGCTTCCTGACCGAGATCGGCTACCTCCAGCCGGAGCCGGCGGACTTCTCGATCACGACGCAGAACGTCGATGCGGAGGTCGCGCGGCAATGCGGTCCGCAACTGGTCGTGCCGGTCATGAACGCGCGCTACGCGCTCAATGCCGCCAATGCGCGCTGGGGGTCCTCTACGACGCGCTGTACGGCACCGACGTGATCGACGAGGCGGACGGCGCGGCAAGGGGTCCGGGCTACAACGAGGTGCGCGGCGCGAAGGTCATCGCGTATGCGAAGGCCTTCCTCGACGAGGCCGTGCCGCTCGCCGGCGGCAGCCATGCCGATGCGACGGGCTACGCGATCGAGGGCGGTGCGCTGTCGTCTCCGGGCGCAATGGCCCGCTGTCGCTGGTCGATGCGGGGCAGTTCGTCGGCTACGTCGGCGACCCGGCGAAGCCGACCGCCGTCCTGCTGTCGAACCACGGCCTGCACATCGAGATCCAGATCGACCGCACGAGCGCGATCGGCGCCATCGACGCGGCAGGCGTGAAGGACGTGCTTCTCGAAGCGGCGGTGACCACGATCCATGGACTGCGAGGACTCGGTCGCGGCGGTCGACGCCGACGACAAGGTGCGCGTCTATCGCAACTGGCTCGGACTGATGCAGGGCGACCTCGCCGAGTCGCTGCGAAAAAGGCGGCAGGACCATCGTCCGCGCGCTGAATCCCGACCGCGAGATACACGGCGCCCGACGGCGGCGACGCTCACCCTGCCCGGCCGCAGCCTGATGTTCGTGCGCAACGTCGGCCATCTGATGACGACGCCGGCGGTCCTCGACAGCGACGGCACGAGATTCCGGAAGGCATCCTCGACGGCGTCGATCACCGCCTCGATCGCGTTGCACGACCTCGACGGGCGCACAGGTATCGCAACTCGCGCGCCGGCTCGATCTACATCGTCAAGCCGAAGATGCACGGGCCGGCCGAGGTCGCGCTTCGCCGACGACCTGTTCACGCGCGTCGAGGACCTGCTCGGCCTGCCGCGCAACACGATCAAGATCGGCATCATGGACGAGGAGCGCCGCACGACCGTCAACCTGAAGGCCTGCATCGCGGCCGCGAAGGAGCGCGTCGCGTTCATCAACACGGGCTTCCTCGACCGCACCGGCGACGAGATCCACACGTCGATGGAGGCCGGGCCGATGATGCGCAAGGGCGACATGAAGCGCGAGCCGTGGATCGCCGCCTACGAGGACAGCAACGTCGACATCGGCCTCGCCTGCGGCCTGCCCGGCAAGGCGCAGATCGGCAAGGGCATGTGGGCGATGCCCGACCTGATGGCCGACATGCTGCGAGCAGAAGATCGCGCATCCGAAGGCCGGCGCGAACACCGCCTGGGTGCCCTCGCCCACCGCCGCGACGCTGCACGCGCTGCACTATCACCAGGTCGACGTGTTCGCGCGGCAGCAGGAACTGGCCGCGGGCGGCCGTCGCGCGAGCGCTCGACGGACATGCTCACGATCCCGCTGGTGCCGGCAGCCGACTGGCGAAGCGCGAGATCGCAGGACGAACTCGACAACAACGCGCAGGGCATTCTCGGCTATGTCGTGCGCTGGATCGATCAGGGCGTCGGTTGCTCGAAGGTGCCGGACATTCACAACGTCGGCCTGATGGAGGACCGCGCGACGCTGCGCATTTCCAGCCAGCACATCGCGAACTGGCTGCGTCACGGGATCGTCGACGAAGCGCAGGTGATGGAGACGCTCGAGCGCATGGCGGCCATCGTCGACGGGCAGAACGCGGGCGACCCGTACTATCGGCCGATGGCGCCCGACTTCGATAGCATCGCGTTCAAGGCGGCTTGCGATCTCGTCTTCAAGGGTGCCGCACAGCCGAACGGCTACACCGAGCCGCTGCTGCACAAGCGCCGCCTCGAGGCGAAGGGCGGCGAGGCTTCGATGTGATCGGTCGATGGCGAGCGAGTAGCGTTCGGATATCGCCGTCGCTCGAGCGTCACGATCGTCGCGTGGAGTCCATCTGCAACGTCGTCAACGGAGGTCGATCGTGAAGAACCGGAACATCATGTACGCCGCGGTCGTGTTCGCGGTGGCGGGCTGCAGCACCTCGGGCGGGCCGCTCTCGAGCAGCTCGCCGTCGGCCGCCGACGACCGAGTCCCCGCCGCGATCGCCGCCCCGACCGGCGCGAAGCTGGCCATGACGCTGAAGGGGTCGGGGCTGCAGAACTACGAGTGCCGTCCGAAGGCAGGCGTCGCCGGCGGCTTCGACTGGACGCTGCTCGGTCCGGAGGCCGCGCTGCGCGACAAGAGCGACGCGCTGGTCGGCCGACACTACGCAGGACCGACCTGGGAATACGCCGACGGCAGCAAGGTGACCGGCACCGTGGTCGCCGACGCGGCGGCGCCGGCTTCCGGCAGCATCCCGTGGCTGCTGCTGAAGGGAACCTCGAGCGGCAACGGCGCGTTCGCCGGCACGACCTATGTCCAGCGCATCGCGACGAGCGGGGGCACCGCGCCGTCCGAGCCCTGCAACGCGTCGCTCGCGGGAACGAAGAAGGCGACGCGGTACTCGGCGGACTATCGCTTCTACAAGAGCTGATCGACGCCGCGTCGGGTCGACGTCACGTCGTCCCGACGAAGTCCCGCTTGCCGACGACCACGCCGTTGTGCCGCATGATCGCGTAGGCCGTCGTGCAGTGGAAATAGAAGTTCGGCATCGCCATGTGGTTCAGGTAGGCGAGGCCCTTCAACTCGAGGGTCCGGTCGCGGAGCTTGATCGAGATGTCGCGGTCGGCACCGGCGTCGACGTCGGCCTTCGAGACGCTGTCGATGAACGCGAGAACTTTCGCGATGCGCGCCTTCAGCTCGTCGACGGTCTGCTCCTCGTCGGGAAACGCCGGAACCGGCACGCCGGCCAGTCGCGCCGATGCGCCTTTCGCGAAGTCGCAAGCGAGCTGTACCTGCTGCAGCAGCGGAAACATGTCCGGGTAGAGCCGCGACTGCAGCAGCACCGCGGGCGGGACATCGCGCGCGGCGAGATCGGCGACCATCTTGTCGAGCAGCGTCGACAGGTTGCCGAGCATTCGCTTGAATACCGGTACGGACACCTCGTAGAGACCGATGGGCATGCGCCGTCCTCCTGAAGTCGAGGCGCGACTCTAGCAGCATCGGCTGCACCAGCGCAGCGCCGACGAAGGTGTCGGACGCACACCGACCCGTCCGCGAGCCGCAAGACGGTGCGCCCGTCGCCCGGCGCGCGGCAGCTCGACGCGGCTCGGCACCGACGCGTGTGCCCCGCCGCGCGACCGGCTTCGCTTGCCGTGCCCGGGAGAACGGGCGCGCGTCATCAAATCGTCACCGATATGCGATCCATGGCACGCCTTTCGCTAAAGCTTGCGGGCTCGTATACCAGCTGGTGTTCCGACCGATGCCCGTGTCTGCAAGGCCCTCCGTGTTTTCGAAGAGCGCGACCGACGCGGAGTCGATCTTCATCGCCTACGACGAACACGTGCAGGCGCCGCGAGTCGACGGGCCGCTCGCCGGCGTCCGCGTCGCGGTCAAGGACAACATCGACGTCGCCGGCTTCCCGACCACCGCCGGCTGTCCGGCCTATCGCTATGAACCCGAGTGCTCGGCGCCGGTCGTCGAACGGCTGCAGGCCGCCGGCGCGCACATGGTCGGCAAGACGAACCTCGACCAGTTCGCGTGCGGGCTGGTCGGCACCCGCTCGCCTTACGGCGCGGTCCCGAACAGCTTCGACGGCCGCTACGTCAGCGGCGGCTCGAGCTCCGGCTCCGCCGTCGCCGTCGCGCGCGGCATCGTCGACGCGTCGCTCGGCACCGACACCGCGGGCTCCGGGCGCGTGCCCGCCGGCTTCAACAACATCGTCGGGCTGAAGCCGTCGCGCGGGCTGCTCAGCACGCGCGGCGTCGTCCCGGCTTGTCGACACCTCGATTGCATCTCGATCTTCGCGACGACGGTCGCCGACGCGGTCGACGTCTTCGCCGCCGCGGCCGGACTCGACGTCGACGATCCGTATGCGCGAGCGCTGACGCTCGACACCCGACCGATGCCGTCCGCGTTCCGCGTCGGCATCCCGGACTCGGCCCATCTTCAATTCTTCGGCGACACCGCCTACGCCGGCGCGTTCGACGACGCGCTGGCGCGGCTCGCCGTGCACGGTGCCGGCATCGCGTCGTTCGACTTCGCGCCGATGACCGAGGTCGCGAGGTCGCTGTACGAGAGCGCCTGGGTCGCGGAGCGCTACGCCGCGATCAAGCCGTTCTTCGACGCCCACGAGCACGACGTGGACCCGGTCGTGCGCTCGATCATCGGCAACGGCCGGCGCTACTCGGCGACCGACCTGTTCGCGGCGATCGAGTCGATCGAGCTCGCGAAGCGGCGCGCCGCCGCGCTGTGGGACGCGTTCGACGTGCTCGTCGTGCCGACCGCACCGACGATCTACACGATCGAACAGGTCGCGGCCGACCCCGTCGGGCTGAACCGCAACCTCGGCACGTACACGAACTTCGTGAACCTGCTCGACATGGCCGCGATCGCGGTGCCGTCGTCGATGCTCGGCGACGGCATGCCGTTCGGCATCACGTTGATCGGGCCTGCCGGCAGCGACCTGCGCCTCGCCGATCTCGCGCAGCGTTATCACCATGCGACCGGCCTGACGCTCGGCGCGACCGGCAAGCCGATGCCGCCGCCGCGGCCGCTGGCCCGGCCCGCTGGCGCCACGAGCGCCGCGACCGTCGACGTCGTCGTCGTCGGCGCGCATCTGGCCGGGCTCCCGTTGAATGGCCAGTTGACCGATCGGGGCGCGACGCTGGTCGGTCCGGTCGCGACCGCGCCGCGCTACCGCTTCTTCGCGCTGCCCGGCACGGTCCCGCCGAAACCCGGCCTCGTCCGCGTCGCCGACGACGGCATGTCGATCGCGGCCGAGGTCTGGCGGATGCCGATCGAGCACTACGGCTCGTTCGTGGCCGCGATCCCGGCCCCGCTCGGCATCGGCTCGATCGAGCTGTCGGACGGATCGTTCGTGCAGGGCTTCGTCTGCGAGGGCGTCGCGACGATCGACGCTGCCGACATCAGCCGTCATGGCAGCTGGCGCGACTACCTCGCGAGCCGCCGATGAGCGACCCGCGCTCTTCTCCGTTTCATCTCGGGGCTCCCTGCCGGATGCCCGCCGCAGGGACGCTTGCTTGCAATCCGGCGGGCCCATCGATCAAGAGGGGAACTGACATGCGCAGAAGAGGTTTCATCCACACCACCCTGGCGGTGGCGATGGCCGTCGCAGGGCTCGGCACGGCCATCGTCGCGAACGCGGCCGACACCATCAAGGTCGGCATCCTGCATTCGCTGTCCGGCACGATGGCCATCTCGGAGACGTCGTTGAAGGACGTCGCGCTGATGACGATCGACGAGATCAACGCCAAGGGCGGCGTGATGGGCAAGAAGCTCGAAGCCGGTCGTCGTCGACCCGGCCTCGAACTGGCCGCTCTTCGCGGAGAAGGCGCGCGGGCTGATCTCGCAGGACAAGGTGCCGGTCGTGTTCGGCTGCTGGACGTCGGTCTCGCGCAAGTCCGTGAACCCGGTCTTCAAGGAACTGAACGGGCTGCTGTTCTACCCGGTCCAGTACGAAGGCGAAGAGCTCGAGAAGAACGTGTTCTATACCGGCGCCGCGCCGAACCAGCAGGCGATCCCGGCCGTGGAATACCTGATGAGCAAGGAAGGCGGCAGCGCCAAGCGCTGGGTCCTGCTCGGCACCGACTACGTCTACCCGCGCACGACCAACAAGATCCTGCGCGCGTTCCTGAAGTCGAAGGGCGTCGCCGACGACGACATCATGGAGGACTACACGCCGTTCGGTCACAGCGACTACCAGACGATCATCGCGAAGATCAAGACGTTCTCGTCGGCCGGCAAGAAGACGGCGGTCGTCTCGACGATCAACGGCGACTCGAACGTGCCGTTCTACAAGGAACTCGGCAACTCGGGCATCAAGGCGACCGACGTGCCGGTCGTGGCCTTCTCGGTCGGCGAAGAAGAACTGCGCGGCGTCGATACGAAGCCGCTCGTCGGCCAGCTCGCCGCATGGAACTACTTCGAGTCGATCAAGAACCCGACCAACACGGAGTTCATCAAGAAGTACAAGGCCTACGCGAAGGCGAAGAACCTGCCCAACGCGGACACGGTCGTGACGAACGATCCGATGGAAGCGACGTACGTCGGCATCAACATGTGGAAGCAGGCGGTCGAGAAGGCCAAGTCGACCGATACCGACAAGGTCATCGCCGCGATGGCCGGCCAGACCTTCAAGGCGCCGGACGGCTTCACGATCGATGATGGATCCGAAGAACCACCACCTGCACAAGCCGGTGTTCATCGGCGAGATCCAGCCCGACGGTCAGTTCAAGGTCGTGTGGAAGACCAAGGAGCCGATCAAGGCGCAGCCGTGGAGCCCGTTCGTCGCGGGTAACGAGAAGAAGAAGGACGAGCCGGAGATGGCGCCGGTCGCGGCGAAGTAAGGATGCGGGCGATGTCGACGCGAAGCCGCGTGGTTCGGTCTCCTCTCCGCCTGCCGGCGGTCCTGCGGGAGGTCGCCCGTCGCGTGCGGGTGACGGTCGCTCGCCGCGCTCGCCCGAGGCGCGTCCCCTCGAGCGGCGGGGTGGGGCCGGTCGGGTCGGCCCGTGCCTGCTGATGGCCGTCTCGCTGTGCACTGTCACCGCGGCGCACGCCGCGCTCGACGCGGCGCTGGTCAAGCTGCTCGCGAGCGACGACTCCGACCAGAAGATCGCCGCGATCGCCACGCCTCGGCACGCTCGCGACGCCCGACTCCATCGCGATGCTGAAGGCGCTGCGCGACGAGACGGTCTACGTGACGACCGATGGCCGCGTCCTCGTCTCCGACGCCGACGGCAATGCCGACCGACCCGGTCACCAACGAGAAACTGGCGCTGCCCGAAGGCGCCGACACCATCACGATCAACAACCGGCTGCGCGGCGCGCTCGAAGCGGCCGACTCCGGACTGCAGCTGCTGTCCGCCGACGTCGCGGAGCGCCGCAGCGGCGCGAAGGCGCTCGAGCAGGGCGCGGACGTCGAGCAGTTGCCGCTGATCCGGCGCGCGCTGGCCGACCGAGAAGGACGAGCAAGACGCGCGAGTCGCTGGCGCTGACCGCGTCGGTGCTCGAACTGAAGAGCCCGGACGCGGCGGTGCGCGAGGTCGCCGCCGAGCGGCTCGCCGAAAGCCCGAACGCGTCGGTGCGGCCGCTGCTCGCCGCGCTCGCCGAGCCCGGATGCGCAGGGCCGCTACGGCGAGCCCGACGCCGACGTGCGCAGCGCGGCCGCCGATCGTCGCTCAAGGCCGTCAACGGCCGCGTCAAGCGCGCCGAGTATCTCGGCAACGCGTTCTACGGCATCAGCCTCGCGAGCATCCTGCTGCTCGCCGCGCTCGGCCTCGCGATCACGTTCGGCCTGATGGGCATCATCAACATGGCGCACGGCGAGCTGCTGATGATCGGCGCCTACTCGACCTATCTGGTGCAGAGCGTCTTTCGCCACTACTTCCCGGCCGCGCTCGAGTGGTACGTGATCGCCGCGCTGCCGGTCGCGTTCGTCGTGTCCGGCTGCCATCGGCATGGCGCTCGAGCGCAGCGTCATCCGCTGGCTGTACGGGCGTCCGCTCGAGACGCTGCTCGCGACCTGGGGCATCAGCCTGATCCTGCAGCAGGCGGTGCGATCGATCTTCGGCGCGCAGAACGTCGAGGTCGCCGAACCCGGACTGGATGTCGGGCGGCATCACGGTGCTGGGCGGCGTCGTGCTGGCGTGGAACCGCATCGTCGATCGTGGTCTTCGCGGCGCTCGTCGTGCTGCTGGTGTGGGTGCATGCTGAACCAGCACGCGGCTCGGCCTGTTCGTGCGCGCGGTCACGCAGAACCGTCGCATGGCCGACTGCGTCGGCGTGCCGACCGGCCGCGTCGACATGCTGACGTTCGGTCTCGGCAGCGGCATCGCCGGGCTCGGCGGCGTGGCGCTCTCGCAGCTCGGCAACGTCGGCCCCGACCTCGGACAGAACTACATCGTCGATTCGTTCATGGTCGTGGTGCTCGGCGGCGTCGGGCAGCTCGCCGGCACGATCATCGCCGCGCTCGGGCTCGGCGAGGTCAACAAGTTCCTCGAGCCGGTCGCGGGCGCCGTGATGGCGAAGATCATGATCCTCGTCGTCATCGTGCTGTTCATCCAGAAGCGGCCGCAGGGCCTGTTCGCGCTGAAGGGCCGCAGCGTCGACTGAACGCCGTGCACCGATGAGGACCGTCTCGTACGCCCCGCCCCGCCCCGGCCTGTTCACGCAGGCCGGTGTGGACCGGGCTCGTCGTCGTCACCGTCGCGCTCGCGCTGCTGCCGCTGCTCAACGTCTTCACGGCCGTCGGACAGCGCGCTGCACGTCTCGTCGTACGCCGTCGCGCTGATCGGCAAGTTCATGTGCTACGCGATCGCCGCGCTCGCGCTCGACCTGGTGTGGGGCTACACCGGCATCCTGTCGCTCGGCCACGGCCTGTTCTTCGCGCTCGGCGGCTATGCGCACGGCATGTACCTGATGCGCGCGATCGGCCGCGAGGGCGCCTACCAGTCGGACCTGCCCGACTTCATGGTCTTCCTCGACTGGAAGGCCTATCCCGTGGTACTGGTCGTTCACCGACCACTTCTGGCCTACGCGATGCTGCTGGTGGTGCTGGTGCCCGGCGCTGCTCGCGTTCGTGTTCGGCTTCTTCGCGTTCCGCTCGCGCATCAAGGGCGTGTACTTCTCGATCATCACGCAGGCGCTGACGTTCGCCGCGATGCTGCTGTTCTTCCGCAACGCGACGGGCTTCGGCGGCAACAACGGCTTCACCGACTTCAAGCGCATCCTCGGCTTTCCGATCACCGCGGCGTCGACCCGCGCGGTGCTGTATCTCGTCACGCTCGCGTTCCTGCTGGCGACGCTGATCGGCGCGCGCCTGCTCGATCCGTTCCAAGTTCGGCCGCGTGCTGACGGCGGTGCGCGACGCCGAGAGCCGGCTGATGTTCGTCGGCTACGACCAGCTCTGGTTCAAGCTGTTCGTCTGGACGCTGTCGGCCGTGCTGTGCGGCATCGCCGGCGCGCTGTACGTGCCGCAGGTCGGCATCATCAACCCGGGCGAGATGTCGCCGCCGAACTCGATCGAGATGGTGATCTGGGTGGCGACCGGCGGACGCGGCACGCTGATCGGGCCGATCATCGGCGCGTTCGCGGTCAACGGGCTGAAGAGCTGGTTGACGACCACGTTCCCCGAGATCTGGCTGTATGCGCTCGGCCTCGTGTTCGTGCTGGTCACGCTGTTCCTGCCGCAGGGCATCGTCGGGCTGTTCCGCAAGCTGGTCCGTGCGAAGAAGCCGCGGCCGAGGCGATCGCGACCGACGCGCCGCCGCGCACCGGCCGCCGAGCCGCCATCCGCGCTGCCGGCGACGGACGCCTCCGATGCCAGGCGATGGTGCCGCGATGAACACCGACGTGATCGGCTATCGCGCGAATCCGGACCCCGGCCCACCGCGGCGTTCGGCGACGGCGAGGCGAGCTACGGCCGCGTGGCCGGCGAGGGCGTCGACACGACGTCACGGCGCGATCCTCTATCTCGACGAGATCAGCGTCAGCTTCGACGGCTTCAAGGCGCTGAACCGCTGACGCTCGACATCGCGTCGGCGAACTGCGCTGCATCATCGGACCGAACGGCGCCGGCAAGACGACGATGATGGACGTCATCACCGGCAAGACGCGGCCCGACACCGGCACCGTCGTTCTTCGGCCAGACCATCGACCTGACGAAGCTGTCGGAGCCGCAGATCGCCCGCGCCGGCATCGGCCGGAAGTTCCAGCGGCCGACCGTGTTCGAGAATCACACGCGTCTACGAGAACCTCGAGCTCGCGATGAAGACGGACAAGCGCGTCTGGCCCACGCTCGTTCGCGAAGCTGTCGGGCGCGCAGCGCGACGCGATCGACGCGATGCTCGAGCTGATCGAGCTGAAGGACTCGGCCGTCGCGGCCCGCCGGCCTGCTGTCGCACGGCCAGAAACAGTGGCTCGAGATCGGCATGCTGCTGATGCAGGAGCCGCAGCTGCTGCTGCTCGACGAGCCGGTGGCCGGCATGACCGACTCCGAGACCGAGCGCACCGCCGAGCTGCTGAACGAGCTGCGCGGCAAGCACTCGATGATGGTGGTCGAGCACGACATGGACTTCGTCACCGCGATCGCCGGCAACGGCAAGGTCACGGTGCTGCACGAAGGCTCGGTGCTGGCCGAGGGCCGGATGCACGAGGTGCAGGCGCACGAGCGGGTGATCGAGGTGTACCTCGGACGATGAGAGCCTTCGACGCGAAGCGCTGATGTCGTCCCGGCGCAGGCCGGGACCCATTGGCATCGTGCGGCGAACAATCGGCTCCCGGCCTTCGCCGGGGCGGCAGGGTCGAGATGCTGAGCGTCGAGAACATCAACCAGTACTACGGCGGCAGCCACACGCTGCGCGGCGTGTCGATCACCGCCGAGCCGGGCCGCTGCACCGCCCTCCTCGGCCGCAACGGCGTCGGCAAGACGACGCTGCTCAAATGCATGATGGGCGTGCTGCCGGTCTCGAGCGGGAAGATCGTGTTCGACGGCGCCGACATCACGAAGCTGTCGCCGCACGCGCGCGCCGCGCGCGGCATCGCGCTACGTGCCGCAGGGCCGCGAGATCTTTCCGCGGCTGACCGTCGAGGAGAACATCCTGATGGGGATGGCGACCAAGCCGGTCGGCAGCGCGCCAAGCGCATCAATGCCGACGGTCTTCGAGCTGTTCCCGGTGCTCAAGGAGATGCTCGGCCGACGCGGCGGCGACCTGTCGGGCGGTCAGCAGCAGCAGCTCGCGATCGCACGCGCGATGGTCGCCGATCCGAAGCTGATCATCCTCGACGAGCCGACGGAGGGCATCCAGCCATCGATCATCAAGGACATCGAGCGCGTGATCCGCATGCTGCGCGAACGCGGCGACATCGCGATCGTGCTCGTGCGAGCAGTACTACGACTTCGCGCGCGCGCTCGCCGACCAGTTCGTGGTGTTGTCGCGCGGCGCGGTCGTGCGGGCCGGCACGCGCGCGGAGATGGAAGGCGACGAGGTCCGCGAGCTGCTGGCGGTCTGACGCGGACCTCCCCTCGGCAACGGACGTCCCGACGAAGCCTCAGATCCCGTGACCCAACGCCGAGTCCGCCGCCTCCGGAGGGATTCAGATCGCCGATCGCGGCCGAGTCGCGACGGCCGCAGCGGGTGCACGGTCCCCTCCGATGTCGGCACGACGATCGCGAACGGGACCGCGGCGGGCCGCCCGCATCGCGGCGGACCTGCGGGACGCGACCGGTCATGACCGGCGCCATCGTCGCGTCGGGCCACGTCGGCGCCCGCATCACGGCGCCGGCCAAGCTCGCGGACCGCGCGTACGCGCAGATCAAGCAGGACATCTTCGACTTCCGCCTCGTGCCCGGCGACCGCTTCTCCGAGGCCGAGGTCGCCGAGCGCCTCGGCATCTCGCGGACGCCGGTCCGCGAAGCGTTGTTCCGGCTGCAGCGCGAAGGCTATCTGGACGTGACGGCGCGCAGCGGATGGGTCGTGCTGCCGCTCGACTTCGAGCTGTTCGATCATCTGTACGATCTGCGGATGGTGCTCGAGACCGCGGCGGTCGAACGCCTGTGCGATCGGATCGGCGTCGACGAGGACCCGCAAGTTGCGTTCGACGACGACGGGCTCGAGATGCTGCAGCAGGTCTGGCTCGTCGCGCCGCAGGACCGCGTCACCGACGGTCAGCGGGTGGCCGAGCTCGACGAGGCGTTCTACCGGACGCTCGTCGCGGCCGCCGGCAACCCCGAGATCGCCCGCGTGCATCGCGAGGTGACCGAGCGCATCCGCCTCATCCGGCGCCTCGACTTCACGCAGGCCGTCCGCATCGCGATCACGTACGACGAGCACGGCAAGATCCTGCGCGCGATCCTGAAGCGCAGCGCCGACGAGGCGGGGCGGCTGCTTCGGGCGCACATCGAGGCGAGCAAGGCGGAGGTCCGGAAGATCACGCTGCACGGCCTGCAGATGGCGACGCGCGCGCCGTCCGGTCTGCGCGTGCCGGGCTAGCCTCGTCGCATCTCACGATCGAACGATGGACGGCTTTTTCCCGAATGCGTCACCGACCGCTGCCGAAGCGAGGCGCTGGGACGCCCGTCTCGAAGTCGGCGTCGAGCGGCGCGGCGATGTCAGCGTCGCAACGCATCGGCGGCATCGCGGACCACTGCGACTGCAGAAGCCGCTCTATCCCGAAGGACGGGGCGTCGCCCACCTGCTCGTCGTACATCCGCCGGCCGGCATCGCCGGCGGCGACCGGCTCGAGGTCTACGTCGACGTCGCGAGGGGCGCACATGCGCTCGTCACGACGCCCGGTGCGACCAAATGGTATCGATCGGACGGCGCGCGCGCGCGTCAGGATGTCGCGCTCGCGGTCGGTCGCGGCGCCGTCCTCGAATGGCTGCCGCAGGAGAACATCGTCTTCGATGGCGCCGACGTCGACGCCTCGACGACGATCGCGTGCGAGTCGGGCGCGACCTGCATCGGCTGGGACATCGTCGTGCTCGGCCGGACCGCGTCGGGCGAGCGCTTCCTGCGCGGCACGGTGCGCCAGGACCTCGCGTTGTCGTGCGACGGGCGAACGGTGTGGCGGGAGCGGGCCCGCGTCGGCGGCGGCGATGCGCTGCTCGACTCGCCGGTCGGATGGAGCGGGCGTGCGGTCGGCGGGACGTTGTGGGCGTGGGGCGCGACGCTTGCCGAGGCGGACTTCGAGCGCTGCCGGGTCGCGACGATGGCGCGGAGCGACGCGGGCGTCAGCCGACTCGCCGACGGGCTTGTCGTCGCCCGCGCGCTGTCCGACTCGGCCGAAGACGTCCGCGGGCTGTTCCACGAGCTGTGGACGATAATCCGGCCAGCGCTGACGGCGCGCGACGCGACGTCGCCGCGCATCTGGGCCACCTGAACACGACGAACCGGCGAGACGCGAAGACACGACATGGAACTGACGCCGCGCGAGAAGGACAAGCTGTTGCTGTTCACCGCTGCGCTCGTCGCCGAGCGCCGCCGCGCGCGGGGACTGAAGCTCAACTATCCCGAGACGGTCGCGTTCCTCTCGGCCGCGATCATGGAAGGCGCGCGCGACGGTCGCAGCGTCGCCGACCTGATGCACTTCGGCACGACCCTGCTGACGCGCGACGACGTGATGGACGGCGTCCCCGAGATGATCCCGGACATCCAGGTCGAGGCGACCTTTCCGGACGGCACGAAGCTCGTGACCGTCCATCACCCGGTCGCGTGACGCGGCCGATGACGCGAGCGAACAGGCGATGATCCCGGGCGAACTGATGGCCGTCGACGGCGACGTCGAGCTCAATGCCGGTCGCGACACCGTGACCGTCGTCGTCGCGAATCGCGGCGATCGACCGGTGCAGGTCGGCTCGCACTTCCATTTCTTCGAGGTCAACGACGCGCTCGCGTTCGATCGCGCGGCGGCGCGCGGCTTTCGGCTCGACGTCGCCGCCGGGACCGCGGTGCGCTTCGAGCCCGGGCAGTCGCGCACGGTCCGGCTCGTCGCGCTCGCCGGCGACCGCGTCGTGTTCGGCTTCAACGGCGCGGTCATGGGCCCGCTCGACCCGACCACCTCGAGAGGCGCCTGATGGCGACGCGGATCTCGAGGCAGGCGTATGCGGAGATGTACGGGCCGACGACCGGCGACCGCGTGCGGCTCGCCGACACCGCGCTCGTCATCGAGGTCGAGCGCGACCACACGGTCTACGGCGAGGAAGTCAAGTTCGGCGGCGGCAAGGTGATCCGCGACGGCATGGGCCAGAGCCAGCGGATGTCGAAGGACGTCGCCGACACGGTGATCACGAACGCGCTGATCGTCGACCACTGGGGCATCGTCAAGGCCGACATCGGGATCAAGGGCGGCCGCTTCGTGTGCATCGGCAAGGCCGGCAACCCCGACATCCAGCCGGCGGTCGACATCGTGATCGGCCCGGGCACCGAGGTCATCGCCGGCGAAGGCATGATCGTCACGGCCGGCGGCATCGACACCCACATCCACTTCATCTGCCCGCAGCAGATCGACGAAGCCCTGATGTCGGGCATGACGACGATGCTCGGCGGCGGCACCGGCCCGCGACCGGCACGTACGCGACGACCGTGACGCCGGGTCCGTGGCACCTCGCCAACATGCTGCAGGCGGCCGAGGCCTATCCGATGAATCTCGGCTTCCTCGGCAAGGGCAACGCGAGCCTGCCCGGGCCGCTGCACGAGCAGGTCGAGGCGGGCGCCATCGGCCTGAAGCTGCACGAGGACTGGGGCACGACGCCGGCCGCCATCGACAACTGCCTGACGGTGGCGGACGCGACCGACATGCAGGTCGCGATCCACACCGACACGTTGAACGAGGCCGGCTTCGTCGAGGCGACCATCGCCGCGTTCAAGGGCCGCACGATCCACACGTATCACACCGAAGGCGCGGGCGGCGGCCATGCGCCGGACATCATCCGCGTCTGCGGCGAGCCGAACGTGTTGCCGTCGTCGACCAACCCGACGCGGCCCTACACCGTCAACACGCTCGACGAACACCTCGACATGCTGATGGTGTGCCATCACCTCGATGCCGGCGATCGCCGAGGATGTCGCGTTCGCCGAGTCGCGCATCCGGCGGAGACGATCGCCGCGGAGGACATCCTGCACGACCTCGGCGCGTTCTCGATGATCTCGTCCGACTCGCAGGCGATGGGCCGCGTCGGCGAGGTGATCATCCGCACGTGGCAGACGGCGCACAAGATGAAGGTGCAGCGCGGCGCGCTGCCCGGCGATCCGGCGCATCACGACAACGCCCGGGTCAAGCGCTACATCGCGAAGTACACGATCAACCCGGCGATCACCCACGGCATCGCGCACGAGGTCGGGTCGATCGAGGTCGGGCAAGTTGGCCGACCTGGTGTTGTGGAAGCCGGCGTTCTTCGGCGTCAAGCCGTTACTGATCGTCAAGGGCGGCAGATCGCCGCGGCCGCGATGGGCGACCCGAACGCGTCGATCCCGACGCCGCAGCCGGTGCACTACCGGCCGATGTTCGGCGCGCACGGCAGGGCGGTCGCGCGCGGCTCGCTGACGTTCATGTCGCAGGCCGCGTGGCGGCCGGCATTGCGCGAGCGGCCTGGCGCTCGACAAGCACGGTCGTCGCGGTGCGCGGCTGCCGGACCGTGACCAAGCAGCGACATGGTCCACAACGCGCTGACGCCGAAGATCACGGTCGACCCGGAGACGTACGCGGTCGTGGCGGACGGCGAACTGCTGACGTGCGAACCGGCGACCGAACTGCCGATGGCGCAGCGCTATTTCCTGTTCTGATGGGCGCGCCGCACGCCGACACGGCGTCGCCGTCGCTGCGTCTCGTCGATGTCCTGGCGAACGGTGGTCCCGCGGCGTCGACGACCGCGACGCGCCACGTCGTCCTCACGCGCGAGCAACGCGCGAAGACGCGCTTTCGCGCGACGCTCTCCGACGGGACCGACGCGGTGATCCTGTTGCCGCGCGGCAGCGCCGTGCGGCCCGGGTCGCGACTCGTCGCGGACGGCGGCGAAATGGTCGACGTGATCGCCGCGTCCGAACAGGTCTATCGCGTCGCCGCCGCCGTCGGCAGCGTCGACCCGGCATTCGACCTGCTGCGGGCCGCCTACCATCTCGGCAATCGGCACGTCCCGGTCGAGCTCGGCCCGACGTTCCTGAAGATCGAACGCGATCCGGTGCTGCGCGACCTGCTGCTGCGACTCGACATGGCCGTCGCGAATGCCTTCGAGCCGTTCGATCCCGAGCCGGGCGCCTACGGCGGTGGGCATCGACACGACGCGGACGCCGAAGGCGGTTCGATCGGCGAAGCGTTGTCGCGGCTCGCGCACGCACGGCCGACGCATGGGCCGGACATACTGTCGTGAACGAACTGCTCGAAGCCGAATCCGCGCTGCTGCAGCTGTCCAGTGCGGTCCTGCCGGTCGGCGCTTTCAGCTATTCGCAGGGCCTCGAGACGGCGATCGCCGACGAACGACTGCGGACGGCCGCGGATGTCGAGCGGCACATCCGTGACGTGCTCGTGCTCGTGCTCGGACGCTACGAGGCGCCGGTCTGGTGGCGGCTGCGCGCGGCGCTCGACCACGACGATCCCGACGCCTTCCGCGACTGGAACGACGACTTCCTCGCGACCCGCGAGACGGCGGAGCTGCGCGCCGAGACGTTGCAGATGGGCCATTCGATGATCGAGCTGTTGCAGGGCCTCGCGATGCCGATGGACGTCGGCACGACGATCGATGCGTGGACGTGGCCCGCCGCGCATGCCCTCGCGTCGCGGGCATGGCGCATCGCGTCGCGTTCTGCGCTGAACGGCTATCTGTTCGGCTGGCTCGAGAACCAGGTCGTCGCCGGGATGAAGGCGCTGCCGTACGGCCAGCTCGCCGGTCAGCGGATGCTGCAGACCCTGCGGCCGTCGCTCGCCGCCGTTGTCGCGTCCGCGGCGGTCATCTCCGACGACGAGCTGGCGACGCAGGCCCCCGGCTATGCGATCACCAGCGCACGACACGAAAGCCAGTATTCGCGACTCTTCCGGTCCTGATGCGATGACGAACCGATCTCCCCACGCTGCTTCTGGCTCATCCGGTCCCCTGCGCGTCGGCATCGGCGGTCCCGTCGGCTCCGGCAAGACGACGCTCGTCGAGATGCTTTGCAAGCGGCTGCGCGCGCGCTATCAACTCGCCGTCGTGACCAACGACATCTACACGAAGGAAGACGAGCGCCTGCTGGTCGCGGCCGAGGCCTTGCCCGCCGAGCGGATCATGGGCGTCGAGACCGGCGGCTGCCCGCATACCGCGATCCGCGAGGACGCGTCGATCAATCTCGAGGCCGTCGTCGCGGATGCAGAAGCGCTTCCCGGACCTCGACGTGATCTTCATCGAATCGGGCGGCGACAACCTCGCGGCGACGTTCAGCCCGGAACTGTCGGACCTGACGCTCTACGTGATCGACGTGGCGGGCGGCGAGAAGATCCCGAGGAAGGGCGGACCCGGCATCACGAAGGCCGACCTGCTGATCATCAACAAGACCGATCTCGCGCCGTACGTCGGCGCGTCGCTCGCGGTGATGGCGAGCGACGCGGCGCGCATGCGCGGCACGCGTCCGTTCGTGATGACGGACCTGAAGACGGGCGCGGGACTCGACGACGTGGTCGCGTTCGTCGTCGAGCACGGACTGCTGGAGGCCGCGACGTCCGCGTCCCCGCCGCCGAACGGGCTCGCATCGCCGCTGCCGCCGGCGTAGCACCGACGGGAGGAACCGCGACCGACGCGTACGCGTCGACGCGGTCCGCGCCGATCAGGCGAAGAAGGCCTTGACCTTCTCCGCCCAGCCCTTGGTCTGCGGGCTGTGCTTCGCGCCGCCTTCGCGCGTCGACGCGTCGAACTCCTTCAGCAGCTTCTTCTGGTGCTCGGTCAGCCGCACCGGCGTCTCGACCGCGACGTGGCAGTAGAGGTCGCCCGGATAGCCGGACCGCACGCCCTTGATGCCCTTGCCGCGCAGCCGGAACGTCTTGCCGCTCTGCGTGCCTTCGGGGATCGAGATCGCTGCGCTGCCCGACAGCGTCGGGATGTCGAGGTCGCCGCCGAGCGCGGCCGTCGCGAACGCGATCGGCATCTCGCAGTGCAGGTCGTCGCCGTCGCGCTGGAAGACCGCGTGCTGCTTGATGTGGATCTCGACGTAGAGGTCGCCGTTCGGACCTCCGTTGACGCCGGGCTCGCCGTTGCCCGACGAGCGGATGCGCATGCCCTCGTCGATGCCGGCCGGGATCTTCACCTCGAGCGTCTTCGTCGTCTTGACGCGACCGGCGCCTTCGCAGGTCGGGCACGGCTCCGGGAACGATCTTGCCGGTGCCGTGGCAGCGCCCGCAGGTCTGCTGGATCGAGAAGAAGCCCTGCTGGATGCGCACGGTGCCCGAGCCCGAACAGGTCGGGCACGTCTGCGGCTTCGTGCCGGGCTTCGCGCCGGAGCCGTGGCAGGTCTCGCACGGATTCCAGCTCGGGATCTTGATCTGCGTCTCGTAGCCGTTGGCGGCCTGTTCGAGCGTGATGTCCATCGAGTAGCGCAGGTCCGCGCCGCGATAGACCTGCGGCCCGCCGCCGCGGCGCTGCCCGCCGCCGCCGAAGATGTCGCCGAAGATGTCGCCGAACGCCTCCGCGAAGCCGCCCATGCCGGCGCCGGCCGCCGAGTTCGGATCGACGCCCGCATGGCCGTAGCGGTCGTACGCGCCGCGCTTGTCGGCGTCGGACAGCATCTCGTACGCTTCCTTCGCCTCCTTGAATTTCTCTTCCGATGCCTTGTCGCCCGGGTTGCGGTCGGGGTGATGCTTCATCGCGAGGCGGCGATACGCCTTCTTGATCTCTTCGTCGGTCGCGTTCTTCGCCACGCCGAGCGTTTCGTAGTAGTCCCTCTTGGCCATGCTGGTTCCGGTCGACGTTCGTTGAGCATCGAAACGACAAAGTCGAGCAAGTCGGATGCCAATCCGTCGTGCCCGACAAGAAGACGGCGCCCGTTCAGGGCGCCGTCTCGTCACGGCGCCGTTGAGGGCGCCGTCTCGTCACGCGTATTTCTACTGCATCTTGCGTCTGTAGCCCACACGGGCAACGATCAGCCGCGCTTGACTTCCTTGAACTCGGCATCGACGACATTGTCGTCCGCCGCGGCGTGCTGCTGCCCGGCGTTGTTGGCGCCCTGGTTCGCCGACTGCGCCGCCGCACCGGCGGCCGCCTGCGCCGCCTGCGCATCGGCGGCCATCTTCTCGCCGAGCTTCTGCGACGCCGTCATCAGCGCCTCGCTCGACGACTCGATCTTCGCCTTGTCGTCGCTGCGGATCGCGTCCTCGGTCGCCTTGATGGCGTCCTCGATCGCCTTCTTCTCGCCGCCATCGAGCTTGTCGCCGTACTCGGTCATCGACTTCTTCACCGAGTGCACGAGCGCGTCGGCCTGGTTGCGCGCGGTCACGAGCTCGATGACCTTCTTGTCGTCTTCCGCATTGGCCTCGGCGTCCTTGACCATCTTCTCGATCTCGCCCTCCGACAGGCCGGAGTTCGCCTTGATCGTGATCTTGTTCTCCTTGCCGGTCGCCTTGTCCTTCGCGCCGACGTGGAGGATGCCGTTCGCGTCGATGTCGAAGCTGACCTCGATCTGCGGCATGCCGCGCGGGGCCGGCGCGATGCCCTCGAGGTTGAACTCGCCGAGCGTCTTGTTCGCCGCGGCCAGCTCGCGCTCGCCCTGGTAGACCTTGATCGTGACCGCCGGCTGGTTGTCGTCGGCCGTCGAGAAGACCTGGCTGAACTTCGTCGGGATGGTCGTGTTCTTCTTGATCATCTTCGTCATCACGCCGCCGAGCGTCTCGATGCCGAGCGACAGCGGGGTCACGTCGAGCAGCAGCACGTCCTTGACGTCGCCCTTCAGCACGCCGCCCTGGATCGCCGCGCCGACGGCGACCGCCTCGTCGGGGTTGACGTCACGGCGCGGCTCGCGGCCGAAGAATTCCTTGACCTTGTCCTGTACCTTCGGCATCCGCGTCATGCCGCCGACGAGGATCACGTCCTGGATGTCGCCGACCGACACGCCGGCGTCCTTGATCGCCGTGCGGCACGGTTCCATCGTGCGCTCGATCAGCTCCTCGACGAGCGACTCGAGCTTCGCGCGGGTCAGCTTGATGTTGAGGTGCTTCGGTCCGGACGCGTCGGCCGTGATGTACGGAAGGTTGACGTCGGTCTGCGCGGACGAGCTCAGCTCGATCTTCGCCTTCTCGGCCGAGTCCTTCAGCCGCTGCAGCGCGAGCACGTCCTTCGACAGGTCGACCCCGGACTCCTTCTTGAACTCGGAGACGATGTAATCGATGATCCGCTGGTCGAAGTCCTCGCCGCCGAGGAACGTGTCGCCGTTCGTCGACAGCACCTCGAACTGCTTCTCGCCGTCGAGATCCGCGATCTCGATGATCGAGATGTCGAACGTGCCGCCGCCGAGGTCATACACCGCGATCTTCGCGTCGCCCTTGCCGTGCTTGTCGAGGCCGAATGCCAGCGCCGCCGCCGTCGGCTCGTTGATGATGCGCTTGACGTCGAGGCCCGCGATGCGGCCGGCGTCCTTCGTCGCCTGACGCTGCGAGTCGTTGAAGTACGCCGGGACCGTGATGACGGCCTCGGTCACTTCCTCGCCGAGGTAGTCCTCGGCGGTCTTCT
Source organism: uncultured beta proteobacterium (assembly GCA_963795885.1). Taxonomy (GTDB): domain Bacteria; phylum Pseudomonadota; class Gammaproteobacteria; order Burkholderiales; family Burkholderiaceae_D; genus CAHJXF01. Next base: position 413,684 of record CAWCJI010000001.1, read on the forward strand.
TCATCTTGCGGAGCACCTCGGCGCTGATCTGGGGAGGCGCGAGCTTCTTGCCGCGCACTTCGACCCAGGCGTCGCCGTTGTCGGCCTTGACGATCGTGTAGGGCATCAGGTTGATGTCCTTCTGGACTTCCTTCTCCTCGAAGCGACGGCCGATCAGGCGCTTGACCGCGTACAGCGTGTTCTTCGGATTCGTCACCGCCTGACGCTTGGCCGGGGCGCCGACGAGGATCTCGCCGTCTTCCATGTACGCGATGATCGACGGCGTGGTGCGCGCGCCTTCCGAGTTCTCGATCACCTTGGGCTGGCCGCCTTCCATGATGGCGACGCACGAGTTCGTGGTGCCGAGGTCGATGCCGATGATTTTTGCCATGTTCGTCGTTCTCCGAATGTCGTTCCGGTGTTCTAGTCGTGTGTTCGTGTTGCCTGGTGGCCGTGGGCGCCTTCGTGGTCGGCACCCGGCCGGTTGCACCCGCACTTGGTGGATTCCCCTCGCAATTCAAGGGTCTTTCCCACGCAATCGCGCGAAATTTTCGCGCGCCCCGATCAGCTCGAGACGGTGACCAACGCCGGGCGCAGCACGCGGTCCGCCAGCGTCCAGCCCTGCTGCAGCACCGCGACCACGTGGTTCGGCGCGACGCCGGGCGTCGGCGGGACGGTCGAGATCGCCTGGTGCCGGTGCGGATCGAACTTCTCGCCGACCGGGTCGAGCGCCGTCATCCGGTTGCGCTCGAGCGCCGCCAGCAGCTGCTTGCGCGTCAGCTCGACGCCTTCGCGAAGCTTCGCGACGTCGCTCGTCGTGTCGGCCAGCGCCGCCTGCAGGCTGTCCATCACCGGGAGCAGCGACTCGGCGAAGTTCTCGATGCCGAACTTGTGCGCCTTGGCCACGTCCTCCTGCGCGCGACGGCGCGCGTTGTCGGCCTCCGCCTTCGCCCGCAGCAGCGCGTCGTAGTACTCGGAGGCCTTCGCTTCCGCCGCGGCCAGGGCCGCCTGCTGGGCGGCGCCGTCGAAGCCAGGCTGCGACGTGCCCGGCGTCGAGCCGTCGCCCTGTTCGTCGGCGAGCCGGTGGTCGCCGTCGGCGGCGGGCGGCGGCACGCTCCCTGATCGCGGGGCCTCCGCCGGCGCGCGGCCGGTTTCGGGTTCGGTGGTGTCGGTCGCTCGGTTCATGTCGTGTTCGCTCCGCGTGTCGAAGGGCCGGCCTAACGGCCGATCTGCCTTCGCGAGATCGCGGCTGGCCGACCGATTTCAAGCGACGATTCGCCGCGATCGTCATCCCAACCGGCCATTTCACGATCGACGATGGCCGCGAGTGCCTCGATCCAGCGCGGATCGTCGTCGAGGCATGGGAGGTAGTGATACGCGCCGCCGCCGGCGTCGACGAACGTCTGCTTGCCCTCGATGGCGATCTCCTCGAGCGTCTCGAGGCAGTCGGCCGGGAAGCCCGGACAGCAGATGCAGACGTTCGCGACCTTCGCGGCGCCGAGCTCGCGCAGCACGTCGACCGTGTACGGCTGCAGCCATTCGGCCCGACCGAAGCGCGACTGGAACGTCGCCCGCCACTGATGCGGTTCGAGGCCGAGCGCCGCGGCGACGCGACGCGCCGTCTCCAGGCACTGCTTCTGATACGGGTCGCCCCGGGCGACCGAGCGCTTCGGGATCCCGTGGAAGCTCATCACCAGCGTCGCGTCGGCGTCGGCGGCCGTGCCGTCGCGCATCCGCGTCGCGACGATCGCGGGCCGCGAGCGCCTTCACGTAGCCCGCGTCGTCGTGGAAGTCCTTGACGAAGCGGAACGCCGGCACGTCCCTGACCTTCGCCGCCCACTGCGCGACGGCGTCGAACGTCGAGGCGGTGGTCGTCGCGGAGTACTGCGGATACAGCGGCAGCACGAGGATGCGGTCGCAGCCCTGCGCCTGCAGGCGGTCGAGCGCGCTCGCGATCGACGGGTTGCCGTAGCGCATCGCGTAGTCGACCGCGAACTCGCGACCGCGCATCCCGGTCAGGCCGCGCAACAGCTTCGCCTGCTTCTCGGTCCAGACCTTCAACGGCGAGCCGTCGGCCATCCAGACCATGCGGTACTTGGCGGCCGAGCGGCTCGACCGGATCGGCAGGATGATGCCGTTCAGGATCAGCCACCACACGACGCCGCGGGATCTCGACGACGCGCGGGTCCGACAGGAACTCCTTCAGATAGCGACGCACCGCGGGTGCGGTGGGCGCATCGGGCGTGCCGAGGTTGATCAGGAGGACGGCGGATTTCATGGGATGGCGTCGGTGGGCGCCGCATCGATCGTTGCGCGTGGCCGGCCGGCTGGTTGACGGTGCGCATCGGGCGGTACATCCTAGCCGATCACCGTCATCGGACCGGCTCATGACGGCCGCACGCCCACTCCGCTATCTCGCCGTTCTCTTCGTTGCCGCGTGCTGCTCGATGGCAGCCGCTGCCACAGGCGACGAGCCCGCGCCCTCACCTGACCAGCAGGCGCTCGAACGCTGGCTCGACCATTTCGTGGACGCGGGACGGGCGTCCTCGGACCTGCGGCTCAGGATGGCCTTGAGCGCGCCCGGGATGGAGCAGCGGGCGGACGGCATGTGGATCGCGGTCGAGACCGTACCCACCTCGACGCTCTACGAGCAGGCGCGCGGCTCGACCGATCCGCTCGTGCTAGACCTGCTGCTCACTCGGTGTGCGCTTCCGGCGGCGCGGCCGCCTTGCGATCGCCTGGATATCGCGCGGCGCTGGACCGCCGTCGACACCGGCAACATGGTCGCCTGGCTGGCGCTCGCCGCGGTTCATCGTGGGCGCGGAGACGTGCAGGCGGCGAGAGCTGCGGTTCTCCGGGCGTCGCAGGCGTTCGAATGGCATGACCACTACAACGACATCGCGCGCCTCATCGCGAAAGCGATCCCCGTCGACGCCGATGCAAGGCAACGGAACGCGGCGTTGCATACGTCGCTGCGAGTGGCCGGCACCGGTATCCCATTCCATGCGACGCAAACGCTGTCGGCGTTCTGCCACGAGACGGGCCCGTCGCGCGAAGCATGCCTGCGGATCATCGACGTCATGGTGCGCGACGGCGACACGCTGATTTCACAGACGTTGTCGGCCCCGCTGGCCGCGCGTGCGAACGCGTCTGAGCAGGCGGTGACGGCGCTGCGGACGAAGAGCGATGCACTGCACTGGGCGTCGACGCAGCTCGCCCGCGCACAGGACGACATCGAAGACCAGGAGACGCTCGATCGCCGCAACGCCGAACTCCAGACGCGGGTCGAACAAGGCGAGCGGGCCAGCGACGAGGTTTATCTGCGGGCGTCGCACCTTTCCGATCGCGAGGCGGCGGCGCGATTCGTCGCGACGCTGTCGCCAGGCGCGTTGAAGATGCGCGAAGCGATGACCCGGCAGGCGCGAGAGGCCGCCCTCAGTGCTGACTCAGCGCGCTCGACAGCAGCTTCGCCGTGATGTCGACGATCGGGATCACGCGTTCGTAGGCCATCCGCGTCGGCCCGATCACGCCGAGCGTGCCGACGATGTGGCCGTCGACGCGATACGGCGACGTCACGATCGTCATGTCGTCCATCGGCACGAGCTTCGACTCGCCGCCGATGAAGATCTGCACGCCCTCCGCGCGGCTCGACACGTCGAGCAGCTGCATGAGGCCGGTCTTCTGCTCGAACAGCTCGAACAGCTGGCGCAGCTTCGGCATGTTCGACGACAGGTCCGATGTTCTCGAGCAGGTTGCGCTCGCCGTGGAACACGACGCCGCCGTCATCGGCCATCGCCTCCGAGCCGGCCTCGACGGCCGCCTGCATCAGCTTGCCGGTCTCCTGACGCAGCATGTCGAGCTCGTCGCGCAAGCGCGCGCGGATCGTCTCGAACGACAGGCCCGCGAAGTTCTGGTTGAGGAAGTTGGCCGCCTCGATCAGCTGCGACGGCGTGTAGGCCGCTCCGGGAACAGGATGCGGTTCTGCACGTCGCCGTCGGGCGTGACGATGATCAGCAGCATGCGCTTGTCGGACAGGCGCAGGAATTCGATGTGCTGGAACACGAGTCGCGCCGCGGGGTCATCACGACGCCGGCGAACTGCGACAGGTTCGACAGCACCTGCGCGGCGGCGGAGATCACGCGCTGCGGCTGGTCGGGCTGCATGCGGTCCTTCGACGGCCGACGCGTCGCGCTCCTCGAGCGGCTTGATCGTCAGCAGCGTGTCGACGAAGAAGCGGTAGCCGCGCGGCGTCGGGACGCGGCCGGCCGACGTGTGCGGGCTCGCGATCAGGCCCAGGTCCTCGAGGTCGGCCATCACGTTGCGGATCGTGGCCGGGCGACAGGTCGAGTCCGGAGAACCGCGACAGCGCGCGCGAGCCGACCGGCTGGCCGTCGGCGATGTAGCGCTCGATCAGCGTCTTGAGCAGGGTCTGTGCACGGCGGTCGAGCATGCGTCTTGCGACCATGAGCCGCATTCTAGCCTCATGGCCTGCAGTAGATCCGCAACATGCCGTCCCTCACCGTACGCGCATCGTCGGGAAGTATCAGGCCGAAGGCATCGCCGACACGCTGCTGGAGATCGCGGCGATCGTCATCGGCGGCCGGCCACCGCGTCGTCGTCGACCGCGACACCGCGCACCTGTGCGCGCTGAAGGACTATCCGGCGCTCGACCACGCGGAGATCGGCGCGCAGGCCTCTGCCGCGATCGTCGTCGGCGGCGACGGCACGATGCTCGGCATCGCGCGCCAGCTCGCGCCGTACAACGTGCCGCTGATCGGCATCAACCAGGGCCGGCTCGGCTTCATGACGGACATCCCGCTCGACTCGATGGTCGAGGCGCTGACCGACATGCTGGCCGGTCGATACGAGGTCGAGGAACGCACGCTGCTGTCGGGCAGCGTCCACCGCAGCGGCGCCGAAGAAGCGGACGGCGAGGTGTTCCGTGCGCTCGCGCTGAACGACATCGTCGTGTCGCGCGGCGCGGTGTCGGGCATGGTCGAGCTGACCGTCGACGTCGACGGACCGCTTCATGTACAGCCAGCGCTCCGACGGCCTGATCGTCTCGACGCCGACCGGCTCGACCGCGTACTCGCTGTCCGCGAACGGACCGATCATGCATCCGGGCCTGCGCGGCTTCCTGATGGTGCCGATCGCGCCGCACTCGCTGTCGAACCGGCCGATCGCGCTGCCCGACGGCTGCAAGATCGACATCACGGTGACCGGCGGCCGCGACATCGGCGTCGAACTTCGACATGCAGTCGTTCACCGCGCTGCAGCTCGGCGACCGCGTGTCGATCGAGCGCGCGCCGATGACGATCCGCTTCCTTCATCCGGCCGGCTACAGCTACTTCGCGACGCTGCGCCAGAAGCTGCACTGGAACGAGCCGCCGGTTCCGGTCGACGGCAAGGCGACGCGGCGCTCATGACGTCGAGTCGAACGACGATGCGCTTCATCGCGCCGCATTGACCCGATGCTGCAGACGCTCTCGATCCGCGACTTCGTCATCGTCGACGCGCTCGACCTCGAATTCGAGCCCGGCTTCACCGTCTTCTCCGGCGAGACCGGCGCCGGCAAGTCGATCCTGATCGACGCGCTGGCGCTGCTGCTCGGCGAGCGCGGCGATGCGGGCGTCGTGCGCGAGGGCCGGCCCCGCGCCGACCTGTCGGCCGCCTTCACGACCGACGCGACGATCGACGCGTGGCTGGCGAGCAACGAGATGAACGACGGCGAGATGGCGCGAAGGCGGCGAGCTGCTGCTGCGCCGGACGATCGATGCCGGCGGCCGCTCGAAGGCGTGGATCAACGGCGTGTCGGCGACGCTCGCGCAACTGCGCGAGCTCGGCGACCGGCTCGTCGACATCCACGGCCAGCATGCGCACCAGCTGCTGCTGCGCTCCGGCGCGCAACGGGCGATGCTCGACGCGCAGGGCGGCCTCGAACCGCTCGCCGCCGACGTCGCGACCGCGTGGCATGAGTGGCATGCGCTCCGACGCAGCGCCTCGAGCGGCTCGAGACCGACGCGCGCGCGCTCGCCGACGAACGCGAGCGGCTCGCGTGGCAGGTCGACGAGCTCGAGGCACTCGCACCGAAGCCAGGCGAATGGGATGCGATCGGCGACGAGCATCGGCGGCTCGCGCATGCGGCTTCGCTGATCGAGGGCGCGCAGGCGTCGGTCGACGCGCTCGTCCGACGGCGACGGCGCGATCGCGTCGCAGCTCGCGACGATCGTGAGTCGATTGCGAACGCTGGCGTCGATCGACGCGGCGCTTGAACGACGTGCTCGCGTCGCTCGAGCCCGCGCAGATCGAGATCGAAGAGGCGGCGCGTGCGCTGAACGACTACCTGTCGCGCGTGGACCTCGACCCCGCGCGGCTCGCGGTCGTCGAGTCGCGCATCGAGGCGCTGCATTCGGCCGCGCGCAAGCTGCGCGTGGCGCCCGAGGCGTTGCCCGACGAGCTCGAGCAACGCCGCGCGCGGCTGGCCGCGCTCACGAGGGCAGCGATGTCGACGCGCTGCGCGCGAAGGAAGCCGAGGCCGCGGACCGCTATCGCGAGCTGACGAAGACGCTGTCGGCGCGTCGCGCGGCGGCGCGCGACGCAGCTGTCGGCGGCGGTCACCGATGCGATGCAGACGCTCAACATGACCGGCGGCCGCTTCGAGGTCGCGCTGCTGCCGGCGGCGAGCCGGCGCGCGCACGGCGTCGAGGACGTCGAGTTTCGCGTCGCCGCGCATCCGGGCGCGACGCCGCGCGCGATCGCGAAGGTCGCGTCGGGCGGCGAGCTGGCGCGCATCAGCCTCGCGATCTCGGTCATCGCGAGCGCCGCGACCACGGTGCCGACGCTGATCTTCGACGAGGTCGACAGCGGCATCGGCGGCGCGGTCGCCGAGGTCGTCGGCCGGCTGCTGCGGCGGCTCGGCGAGGCGCGTCAGGTGCTGTGCGTGACGCACCTGCCGCAGGTCGCGGCGCTCGGCAACGATCACTTCGCGGTCCGCAAGCAGGTCGAGCTCGCGAACGGGCGGCGGACGACGACGCGCGGGCGCTGACCCGCATCGAAAGCTCGACCGCGACGACGCGCGTCGACGAGGTGGCCCGGATGCTGGGCGGCATCGAGATCACGACGACGACGCGCAAGCACGCCGCGAACTGCTCGCGTCGGCCTGACGCGCGGACTTCGGTCCGTTTCGGTTCGATCACATCTTGTGGTCCATCGCGGCGCCGCGCTCCTGGCACGTGCAGCACCACGTCGACCTTGCCGGCATGCTCGAACTGCAACGTCATCGGCACTTCGGTCGCCGACCGCGAGCGGATGATGGATGCCGATCATCATCAGGTGATAGCCGCCGCCCGGCGCCATCGTCACCGGCTTGCCGGGCGCGATCGCGATGGACGGCACCTGCCGCATCCGCATCACGTTGCCGTCGAGCTGCATGGTGTGGATCTCGACGCGGTCGGCGACCGGCGAGCTCGCGCCGACCAGCGTATCCGGCGCACCGCCCTTGTTGTCGATCTGCTTCAGGTAAGCGCCGCCGGTCGTCGCGCCCGGCGGCGTCGGCAGCGCGTACGGATGCTGGATCGCGAGATCACCGCTCGTGTACCCGTGCGCGAACGCGGTGGTCGTGAGAGCGAGAGCGATCGCCGCGATGGTCGAAGTGGTTTTCATCGTCGTGATTCCTGTCGTGTTCAAAGATCGAAGCCGAGTTCCGCCACGTACGTGCGTTGCGGATACGGATGGAATGCCCAGTACTTCTCGTTGTTGAGGTTGTCGACGCCGATGGCGCCGGTCCAGTGCCGGTCGAAGCGATAGCGCATGCGGGCATCGAACACGAGGAAGCGCGAGAAGCCCGTGTAGCTGAACGCGTTCGGGTCGCTGTTGTCGAGCGTGCTGTACTGCCGCCCGCTGTAGCGGCCGCCGACGGTCGCGGTCAGCTGCGACGTCGCGTGCCAGGTCACGAGCAGGTTCGCGCGCCAGTCCGGGACGCGCGGCTGATCCTTTCCGACGGCGGCCGGAAAGCGGGCGTCGGCGAGGATCTTCGAGATCGCCCGCGTCGCGCTGCCGGCCACGTCGAGCCCCTTCAGCGGCCAGTCGGTGACGACGCCCGAGAACTCGAGTCCGTTCGTGCGGATCAGGTCGACGTTCTGGATGTTCGTCACGTTCGGCGTGACCGTCACGTCGGTCTGCGAGTACAGCGCGTCGTGCGTGCGTTCGTGGAAGAACGTGAAGCGCGCGCTGCCGCCGTCGAACGTGTGCTCGGCCGTCAACTCGGTCGTCCAGGATCGTTCCGGCCGCAGGTTCGGATCGTTGTTCGTCACGACGTTGCCGACGATCGCGCCCTGGTAAAGCTCGGACACGGTCGGGAAGCGGATGGCGCGGCCGAGCGACGCCTTGAGGTGCCAGTCGTCGATCCCGTCGTAGCCGATCGCGGCCTTCGGCGAGACGTCGCCCTGGCGCCGCGGCGCGAACGTCGACAGCGTCGTCGCATTGCCGAGCTGGCCGTCGTGCGCGGTCCAGCGTTCGGCACGCGCGCCGACGATCGACTTCCAGTCCGGGGCGAAGCGCCAAGCGTCCTGCAGCCACGCGCTCGTCAGGTCGGTGTCGCCGTTGAAGATGCCGGTCGTGCCCTGCGGCCCGCCTGCGATCCAGTCGCTCGTGGCCGCGACGTGCGTGCGCAGACGGAACGCGTCGCGCTGCAGGCCGAACTCGACGACCTGGCGATCGCTCCCCGGCTCCATGCGCCAGGTTCCCTTCGCGGCGAGCGTGGTCCAGCCCGAGTCCTTCATGTCGGTGATGGTGCCGGCGCCGGGAGCGGATGCCGACGTGACAAAGACCGTCGGCGTGCGCACCTGGTCCTTCCGGAAGTCGTACAGGCTCGCATCGAGCGACACGTCGAAGCGTTCGCGCGTGTCGGTCTTGAACGACAGCCCGTGCGTGTCGTGGACGAGCGCGGTGCGCGTCGGCGCGAAGTCCGACGGGGTCAACGCGAAAGCCAGGCCGTTGATGACGACGTTGCCCGACACGATCGGATTGCCGGCCGCGTCGCGCAGGTAGGACGCGGTCGAGCGGACGCCGTCGTTGCGCCACGTGCCGAAGACGTAGGTCACGCGCATGTCGGGCGCGACGTCGTAGGCGAGCTTGACCTTCGCATGGTCCTGCGTCGTGTGCGTCTGCGTCGTCGAGCCGAGGACGTACCAGTTCTGGTCCTTCGGATTCTGGTCGAAGACGGCGCCCGTCACCGGCGTGCCCGCGCCGCCTGGAACGCCCGCCGACAGCAGCCGGTTCGCGAACGACACCGGTTGGCCCTCGCTGTCGAGGCGGTCCACGTCGACCCACCAGGCGAACGCGCCGGCCCGGCTGCCGATCGCGACGCTGCCCTCGCCGCCACCGTAGCGACCGTCGGTCGCATAGACGCCGTCGAAGTGCTGGCCGAACCCGGTCAGCTTGATGTGCGCCTCGGTCGCCGTCGGCATCCGCGTCACGAAGTCGACGACCGCGCCGACCGAGTTGCCGGGATACGCGGCCGAGAACGGCCCGTACAACACGTCGACGCGCTCGATCTCCTCCGGCACGACGAGCCCCCAGCGCGGCGTGAACGTCGCGCCGTTGCCGAGCAGGTTCGACAGCAGCATGCCGTCGGCATAGACGAGCGATCGCGCGCTGTTGCCGGTGCCCGACGCGCGCGAGCCGAGCACCGCGTGGTCGTAGTCGCCGATGTAGCGCTTGCGCACGAGCAGGCTCGGGAAATACTTGAGCGCGTCCTCGGCGTCGGTCGCGTTGATCGCGTCGTCGATCTGCGGCTTCGTGATGGTCTCGACGGTCGTCGGGATCTCGGTCGGCAGCGACGACGGACGCGGGCCGGTGACAGTGACGGGGTCGAGCCGGCCGGGCTCGTCGGCGAAGACCGACTCGGCGCACGGCGCGACGAGCGCGACGCCGATGAACAACCTCGCCGGAGCGGCGAAGCGGAACGCATGCATGGGAACTCCTGTCCGATGACGGACCGCCGCCGACGCGGGTCATGCGTCGGCAACGGCGTGCGGGGCCTCGAACGAGGCCGACGGATCAGGAGACGAGCGGGGGTCCGCGGGGCGGGAGAGGAGCGCCGACGGGCGTGGTGCGCCGCGCGACGGGCATCGCGACGGCGACGAACGACGGTGTCGGCAGCGACGGGATGTCCGTCGCGAACGCGGTCGGCGGCGGCGCACCCGCCGGCATGCACAGCGGGCAATGCGCGGCGTGGTCGTGCGCCGGCGAAGGCAGGCCGCCTTGCTCGACGACCTTGATGCCCTGCGCCGAACAGACCAGCGCGTCCGCGACCGGATGGACGAACGGCGCGAGCAGCGTGACGACGACGGCCGCGACGAACGCCGCGAGCGCGATGACCCCTCGCGAGCGCAGCGACTTGCGCCGCGCGTTGCCGAACGGGTCGGGACGGGTCATGCGGCGATTGTAGGCGACGTCGCGATCGCCGCGATCGCGACGATCAGATGAACGGCTTGCCTCCGGTCACCGCGACCGTCGTACCGGACGTGTAGCTCGACGCCGGGTCGGCCAGCATCACGTAGGCCGTCGCGAGTTCCGCCGGCTGCCCGGGGCGCTTCATCGGCGTCTGCGATCCGAAGCTCTTGACCTTCTCGTCGGGCATCGTCGACGGGATCAGCGGCGTCCAGATCGGGCCTGGCGCGACCGCATTGACGCGGATGCCCTGCTCCGCCAGGAACTGCGCGAGGCCGCCGGTCAGGTTCTGGATCGCGCCCTTCGTCGTCGCGTATGCCAGCAGGTTCGGGCTCGGCATGTCCGCGTTGACCGACGCGGTGTTGATGATCGCGCCCCCGTTCTTCAGGTGCGGCGCCGCGGCCTTCACGAGATAGAACATCGCGTGGACGTTCACCGCGAAGGTCTTCTCCCACTCTTCGTCGCTGATGTCGTCGATCGACTCGAACGTCGCCTGATGGGCGGCGTTGTTGACGAGGATGTCGAGGCCGCCGAGCTCCGCGACAGCAGTGTCGACGATCTTCCTGCAGTGGCCCGGCGCGCTGACGTCGCCCGCGACGAGCACCGCCTTGCGGCCCGCGTCCTCGACCCACTTCTTCGTCTCCGTCGGCGTCGTCGTGTTCGTCGAGATAAGCGATCAGCACGTCGGCGCCTTCGCGTGCGAACGCGATGGCGACGGCGCGGCCGATGCCGCTGTCGCCGCCGGTGATCACCGCGCGCTTGCCGACGAGCCGGCCCGATCCGCGATAGCTGGTCTCGCCGTGGTCGGGCCGCGGTTTCATCGCATCGGTCGTTCCGGGCATTGCCTGATGAGGTGTATCGAACGGCGGTTTGATGTCATTCATGGCGCATCCTCGATCGGTGACGTGATGCGCCGATTTTTCATCCGCGGCGCGGCAGCGCCGGTCGGATCAGCGCCGATCGTCTTGTCGTCGCCGGTCGACGGAGCCTTCCCACTCCCGACAGGCACGGCGCCTGCTGAGCAAGGATCGAAGAGTCGTCATCGACAGAGGGATTCATGCGAGAGATCGTCGTGCCGGACGTCGACGAAGCGATCGAAGACGAGGCCGAGGCGCTGCCGGAGACACACGGCATCAGCGCCGCCGCGGTCACGGCGCTGATCGCGACGCTGCGGCTGCGCGGCAGCGACATGCGCGGCTCCGGGGCCTTGATCGTTCGCTGGTGCGACGACGGCGAGCAGATCGAGCTCGAGATCGAAGCGTGGCCGAGCGGCGGCCCGTCGGACGCGACGGACGCCGGCATGGAGACGTGCGAAGCGCTGTTCGACGATCCCCACGAGGCCGATGCGTTCGCGGACCCTGCGATGCTCGACGAGGTCGACGTCGACGAGCGCCCGCCTCGACGCGCCTGCATGTCAACGACCGTCGCGAGCAGCCGCCTCCATCGACGCATGCGTCGCCGATGACGCCGCCTCGCGACGGGCGGCCGCGATCGTCGTCAACAGGTCCTGCGGGCTGACCGGCTTCGACAGGAAGAAATCGAACGTCATGCCGGCCGGCCGCGCGGCCTCGTGGCGTTCCGCGAACGCACTGAGCGCGATCACCGGCACGTGTCCGCCGTTGCCCTCGTAGGCACGCAGCCGCTTCACGAACGCATAGCCGTCCTCTTCCGGCATCGCGATGTCGCAGATCACGATGTCGATCGACCGATCGTGCCGCATCACCGCGAGCCCGGCCTGCGAGGATCCCGCGAGCTGCACGCGCGCACCGTACTGCACGAGCAGCGCGCTCAGCGCCTCGCGTGCTTCGAGCTGATCGTCGATGACGAGCGCGGCGAGGCCGGCGAGTTCGAGCGCGGCATTGCGGCCGTCGGCCGGCGCGGCCATCGGCAGCACCGTCGCCGGACTCGACAGCGGCAAGGTCACGGTGAACGTCGCGCCCAGATGCGGTCCGGCGCTGGCGGCGTCGATCGAGCCGCCGTGGCGTTCGGCCAGCTTGCGCGCCAGGGCCAGGCCGAGTCCGATGCCGCCGCTGCGCCGCGTGTTCGAGCTGTCCGCCTGGCGGAACGGCGCGAACAACCAGTCGCCGAAGTCGGGCGCGAGTCCCTTGCCGCTGTCGCGGATCGACACGCGGATCGAGCTGCCGTCGTGCGTCGCCGTCAGCCAGACGCTGCCTCCCCCGGCGTGAACTTGATCGCGTTCGCGAGCAGCAACGCGAAGATCTGCTGCACGCGCTGCGCGTCGCCGCTCATGCGCTCTTCGCGGAGCCGGTTGTCCACATGCAACGCGATGTCCTTCGCGTCGGCGGCGCTGCCGATGCCGGCGACCGCCGCCTCGACGCAGCGACGCGCGACGATCGGCCCGAACGCCATCTCGAGCTCGCCGGCGATCGCCGCGCTCGCATCGAGCAGGTGCTCGATCAGCTTCACCTGCTGGTCGACGCCGGCACGGATGCCTTCGAGCGCACGCGTCGCGATGGGGCTGTTCGTGCCGCTCGCGTTCAACTGGTTCTCGAGCACGTGCGACCAGCTCTGCACGCTGTTCAGCGGCGAGCGCAGCTCGTGCGAGACGATCGCCAGGATCTGGTCGCGCATGCGGGCGGCCGACTCGGCTTTCGCGCGCTCGCCATGCTTCCCGGCGCTGATGTCGGTCAGCGTGCCGACCGCGCCGACGATGTCGCCGCCGGCCCGCTCGCGCAGCGGCGCGAACGAGGCGAGCACGTCGCACGAGCGGTCGCCGACCGGCATGCGCAGGTCGCCTTGGGACGTCGCGCCGGCGAGCGCTTCGGCGATCAGCGGCTGCAGGACCGCGGCGAGGTCGCTTCCGACGGACGTGGCCAGCGGCTCGGCGAAGTGGAGGTCGCGCGCGCCGCAGATCGCGACGAATGCGTCGTTGGCGAAGCGAACCCGCCCGTCGAGATCGAGCTGCACGATCCCGACCGGCATCGAGTCGGCGATCGCGCGAAGCGGTGTCGTACCGTCAGGCAATGCGTCTGGCATGGCGTCGGGTCCGGTCGAATGCTTGGAGGTCACGGTCGAGCGGACCGCTGATCTCGAGATCGTCGCCCGGCGGTCGCTCGTGGGTCATGCAGCCCCACGGCACACAAGAAGCATGCCGCGGCGTCGGCGCCGTTCGCCGCCCGCTCGTGCCTCGAGCGCAGGCGTAACAACTGCACGCCCGAGCAAGGTTTACGCGCACGTTCCTGCGGGTGCCGCCGGACACCGCGACCGAGGCGAGTCGCTCGTGGGGGCGGTCATCGAACGCATCCATCGGGGCGGCCGCACAGGCGGGCATGGCGGTTGCGCCGGGGTCGGCCTCAACCCGACGGAGATGGAAGATGCCTCGTAGCACCGATGCGGACGTCGCATGCGTACCGCCCCGCGCAGCCCGCACCGAAGCGTGGTCCCGATGACGCCGGTCGTCGCGTTCTGCCATCTGCGCTGGGACTTCGTCTACCAGCGACCGCAACATCTGCTGTCGCGTCTCGCGCGCCGCGCACCGGTCCTCTATGTCGAGGAGCCGGTCTACGACACGCGCGAGCCGTGGCTCGAACGGATCGACGCCGCACCGAACGTCACCGTCGTGCGAGTCCACTCGAACGCCGGCGCGACCGGCTTCCACGACGCCCATCTCGCGGTGATGCGCAGCCTGCTCGCGCCCGTGCTCGCCGAATACGCGGGTGCGGTCGCATGGCTCTACACGCCGATGGCCTTGCCGCTGCTCGGCGACCTCGACGCGTCGGCCATCGTCTACGACTGCATGGACGAGCTGACGACGTTCATGAACGCGCCGCGCCAGCTCGCGCAACGCGAACACGCGCTGCTGCAGCGTGCCGATCTCGTCTTCACCGGCGGTCGCAGCCTGTACCGCGCGAAGCGCGACCTGCATCCGTCGGTGCACTGTTTCCCGAGCAGCGTGGACGCGGCCCACTTCACGGCCGACGGCCGCGCGCCGCACCCGGCGCAACGCGACATCCCGACGCCGCGTCTCGGCTTCTTCGGCGTCATCGACGAGCGCTTCGATGCGGCGCTGGTCGGCGCCCTCGCGGACGCCGATCCGGACTGGCACATCGTGCTGGTCGGGCCGATCGTGAAGGTCGACGCGGCGACGCTGCCGCGGCGCCCGAACCTGCACTACCTCGGCATGCGCAGCTACGACGAATTGCCGGCGCTGATCGCGGGCTGGGACGTCTGCCTGCTGCCGTTCGCGCACAACGAGTCGACGCGCTTCGTGAGCCCGACGAAGATCCTCGAATACATGGCGGCCGGCAAGCCGATCGTCAGCACGTCGATCCGCGACGTCGTCGATCCGTATGCCGGCGTCGTCGCGTTCGCCGACCATGCGTCCGACTTCATCGAGGCCTGCCAGTCGGCGCTGGCCGAGACGCCCGCACGCACACGCCAGCGCCAGGACGACATGCGGCAACTGGTGTCGTCGACGTCGTGGGACTCGACCGTCGATGCGATGGCCGCGTTGATCGACGGCGTGCTGGCCCGCGGCCGTCCCGCCAACGACGAACGGGCCGAGCCGACGTCGCCGCCGGACGCGCTGCGCACCGCCGTGCCGATCCAGATCGGCTGCGCGGTGATCGGCGCCGGCCCGACCGGCCTGTCGGCCGGCTACCACCTGCCGTCCGACGCGGTCGTGTTCGAGCGCCATGCCACCGTCGGCGGATGGTGTCGTTCGATCCAGGAGAACGGGTTCACGTTCGATCATGCCGGGCACATCATGTTCTCGAACGATCCGATCGTGCACGAGATGTATCGCGTGCTGCTCGGCGACAACGTGCATTGGCAGGATCGCGAGGCGTGGATCTACAGCCAGCGCGTGTACACGCGCTACCCGTTCCAGGGCGCGCTGTACGGACTGCCGCCGAAGGTCCTGAAGGAATGCCTGGTCGGCGCGATCGAGGCGCGCTTCGGGTCGCTGAACGGATCGACCGATCGCAACGCGCATCCGACCAATGCGGCCCCGCGTGCCACGCCGCCGTCGGACGACGACTGCTGCGGCGACGGTGAGATGACGCGCCCGGACACCGGATCGTCCGGCGCGGCGGTCGTGCTGCCGTTGCCGAGCACGCCGCGCAACTTCGAGGAGTTCATCAACAAGGTCTGGGGCGCCGGCGTCGGGAAGTATTTCGCGTTGCCGTACAACCGCAAGCTGTGGACCGTGCCGCTCACCGAGATCGAGACGTCGTGGCTCGGCGGTCGCGTGCCGCTGCCCGACCTCGCCGAGATGATCGAAGGCGCCGTGGAGCCGTCGAAGAAGCCGGTCGGGCCGAACGCGCGCTTCGGCTATCCGCTGCGCGGCGGCTTCCAGGCGTTGATGGACGGCTTCCTGCCGCACCTCGAAGGCAAGCTCGAGTGCGATGCGGACGTCGTCGCGCTCGACGTGAAGCGGCGCCGCCTCGCGCTCGCCGATGGCCGTTGCTATGCCTACGACCGCCTGATCAGCACGATGCCGCTGCCGAAGCTGATCTCGCTGATCGGCGACGCCGCGCCCGCGTCGGTGCGTGCCGCCGCGGCCGGGCTGCGCCACGTGTCGGTTCGCTGCGTGAACCTCGGCGTCGCCCGCACCGACGTCACCGACAAGCACTGGATCTACTACCCGGAGGACACCGTCTTCCATCGCATCTTCGTGCAGGGGAACACGAGCCCGTATTGCAATCCGCCCGGGGGCTTCGGCCTGACCTGCGAGATCAGCCACTCGCCGACGAAGCCGCTGCCTTGCGACGGCGAGGCGCTGATCAAGCGCTGCTTCGACGACCTCGTGCGCGTCGGCCTGCTGCGCGAGGACGACCGGCTGCTCGCGGCGAACCAGGTCGACATGGACTACGCGTACGTCGTCTACGACCATGCACGCGCCGCGAACGTCGCGCTGATCCGCGAATGGCTGGCGCACTTCGGCGTCGTGCTCGCGGGCCGCTACAGCGAGTGGGAGTACTACAACTCCGATCATGCGTTTCTGGCCGGCCGGCGCGCCGCGATGGAGGTCCGCGGCGAGATCGTCGAACGCGCGAGCGGCGCTGCATGATCATCGATGCGCACCTGAACACGACCGGCACGGAGTCGGACGCGGACGTGTTGAACGCGCTCGACGAGGCGGACGTCGACATCGGCGTCCTGCTCGCGCCGTTCCTCAACGAGCGGCACCACCTGCGCGATGCCGAGAGTCTTCGCGCGGGCAACCGTTTCCTTGCGGACCTCGTCGCGCCGCATCCGGACCGACTGGTCGGTCTCGCGGTCGTCAATCCGCTGTTCGACGATGCGGCCGACGACCTGCGTTACGCGATCGAGGACCTGCACCTCACCGGGCTGAAGCTCGCGCCGGGGGGATGGTATCCGTACGACGACTGCGCGCATCGCGTCTACGAGGTCGCGTCCGAATACGGGCTGCCGGTGCTGTTCCACACCGGCATCTTCATCGACGGTCGCTCGGGCCGCTATTGCCGCCCGACCTTCTTCGAAGCCGTCCGCGACCATCCCGGCATGCGCGTGACGCTCGCGCATCTCGGCTGGCCGTGGTGCGACGAAGCCATTGCGGTCGGGCTGATCGATCGCATCAACGGCGTGCCGGCGGACCGATGTCAGATCCGCTTCGACCTGTCGTTCGGCCCGCCGCCGGCGTATCGGGTCGAGGTCATCGGTCGCGCCCTCGAGGTGCTCGGTCCGGAGCTGCTGCAGTTCGGGACCGATCGCTTCTTCCCTTGCGACGGCGCGCACATCCGGTCGGGCTTCGACGATTTCGACGCCGTGCTCGATCGCATCGGCGCGAGCGCCGAGGCGCGACAGCGGATGGTCTGCGGAACCGCCGCCAACTGGCTCGGCATCTCCGTCGACGCCACGGCCGCCGTCGCGGCATGAGCATCGTGACCCCGCGTCGCCTGCGCGTCCTCCAGGTCATCGGCAATGCGATCGTCGGCGGCATGGAGACGTTCGTCATCCGCTTCTGCGACTACCTGCAGCGCGACGGCGGGTTCGAGGTCGTCTGCCTGTGTCCGTACGAGAGTGCGACGACCGGCGTGCTGCGCGCCCTCGGCTGCGCGATCCACGTCGCGCCGATGCCCGACGAGCCGGTCTGGCGCGGCATCGAGTACGCGTCGGCTCTCGTCGCCGACGAAGGCATCGACGTCATCCACGCGCACCTGACCAACGGTCATCTGCTGGCCGGCATCGTCGGCAAGCTCACCGGCACGCCGGTGCTCGCGACGATCCACGGCCGCGACGTGCTTGCACAGGACCTCGCGATGCATCGACTCACGGACACGCACCTGCACGTCGTGTCGCGCGCGTCGCTGTATCAGGCGCTGCTGGCCGGCGTCGCGCGCGATCGCATCGAATGCATCGTCAACGGCGTCGACGCGGATCGCTTCCGGCCGGGCGAGGCCGACGGCCGTCTGCATGCCGCGTGCGGACTCGATCCGCACGTTCCGCTGATCGGCTTCGTCGGACGGCTCTCGCCCGAGAAGGGACCGCACCTGTTCGTGCGCGCGGCCGCCCTCGCGCTCATGCAGCGGCCCGAGCTCCACGCGGTGATGATCGGCGACGGGCCGATGCGACCGTCGGTCCTGGCGCTTGCGGACGAGCTCGGCATTTCGTCGCGGTTGCATCTGCCCGGCGTGCGCTCCGACATCGCGGAGTGCCTGCACGAACTGACCATCGTCGTGTCGACCTCGCATGCGGAAGGCACACCGTTGTCGGTGATGGAGGCGCAGGCCAGCGGCGTTCCGGTCGTCGCGACGCATGTCGGCGGCGTGCCGGAGATCGTCGTGATCGGCGAGACCGGTCTGCTCGTGCCGCCGGGCGACGCGGAGGCGCTCGCGAACAGCATCACGACGTTGCTCGACGACCCGCAGATGCATGCACGCTTCTCGCACGCCGCACGCGAGCGGATGATCGTCCACTTCTCGCTCGCCTCGCGACAGGCGAAGCTCGCGGCGCGACTCGCGGCGCTCGCGCACGGCACGCCGACCGTCCTGCGCCCGGCGCGACGCGCGGCGCTCGCGAGCGTCGAGGCCGAGCCGGACCACGAGTTGGCGCGACCCGGCCCGACCCCCGCGGCTGCTGCCGCGGCTGCCGCATCGCCGCGCGGACGTGCCTGATCAGTCGAGCGAGCGGGCTTGCAACGGACGCGCGACGACAGCCGGATCTTCGTCATCGTCGTCGCCGCCGACGAGTGCGTCGGCGGGGATCTCGGCCGCGTACTCCTCGAGCCGGTTGTAGAGCGTCTTCGAGCTGACGCCGAGCATCTGCGCGGCGCGCTTCTTGACACCGCCGCAGCGCCGCAGCGTCGCGAAGATCAGCCGGCGATCGGCCTCCGCGAGCGACGTGCCGATCGGGATCGCGACCGTGTCCGACGCGTTGCGCGAACCGAGCGTCAGCGACACCGGCGCCACCGGCGCGGTCAGCACGTCGCCGTCGGCCATGATGAACGCGCGCTGCACGTAGTTCTTGAGCTCGCGGACGTTGCCGGGCCAGTCGTGCGACATCAGCGCAGCGAGCACGTCGTCGTGGAATGTCTTCGAGGTCCGGCGCTCCCCATTCAGCCGCTCGAGGAACCAGTCGGCCAACATGCGGACGTCGGAGCCGCGATCGCGCAGCGGCGGCAATGCGAGCGGGAAGACGTTGAGGCGGTGATAGAGGTCCTCGCGCATCCGCCCTTGCCGCACCGCTTCCTCGGGATCGCGATTCGTCGCCGCCACGACCCGGACGTCGGCCGCCGTCTCCTTCGTCGTCCCGATCCGCATGAACAGGCCGGTCTCGAGCACGCGCAGCAGCTTGACCTGCAGCTCGAGCGGCATCTCGGTGATCTCGTCGAGGAACAGCGTGCCGCCGTTGGCGCGCTCGAAGAATCCCTTGTGCTGCCGCTCGGCACCGGTGAAGCTGCCGCGTTCGTGCCCGAACATCTCGGACTCGATCAGGTTCGGCGAGATCGCGCCGCAGTTGATCGCGATGAACGTCTCCTTGCGGCGCGGCGACAGCTCGTGCAGCGTCTGGGCGACCAGCTCCTTGCCGGTCCCGCTCTCGCCGACGACGAGCACCGTGGCCTCGGTCGGCGCGACCCGCATCATCTCGTCGTACAGCTTCTGCATGGCCGGCGAATTGCCGAGCATCGAGCCGAAGCGTCCGTACTGCCGAAGCGTCTCGCGCAACGCGAAGATCTCGGCGCGCAGGTCGACCGGTTGCGCGGATGCGCGCGAGGACCGCGCGCAGCCGCTGGATGTTGACCGGCTTGACGAGGTAGTCGGCGACGCCGAGACGCAACGCGTCGATCGCGCTGTCGACGCTGGCATGGCCGGTCATCAGGATCATCTCGACGCCGCTCTTCGGGTCGAGGCTGCGCAGCAGGTCGAGTCCGCTGCCGTCCGGCAGGCGCAGGTCGCTCAGGATCGCGTCCGGCGTCTGCCGGCCGAGCTGGATCGTCCCTTCGCGCACGTCGCGCGCCGCCGCGACCGTGAACCCCTCGGCGATCACGATCTGGGTCAGCGCCTCGCGGGTGTTGTCGTCGTCGTCGACGATCAGGACGTGGGACATCGGTACTTCGGCGCAGGTTCGGGAGCCGCAACCGTAAGCGCTGTCGGCGTCGCGCGTGGCTCGGACAGCAAACCATCTTCGACTCGTCCGCCGCGCCCGGAGCCCTCGGGCGGCGCCCGACGCGCCACTGGTTGGTGCAGAATACGCGCATGATGGTCGAGACCCGCATTCGTCCCCCGAAGGTGCCGCAGGATTCCGAAAAAAACGCATCGCTCGAGCGCTGCGGAGACCTGCTCGGTTCCTCCCCCCCGATGAAGGCGCTGTTCGCCGAGATCGAGCGGGTCGCCACGACCGACGCGACGGTCCTGATCGTCGGCGAGAGCGGCACCGGCAAGGAGCTCGTCGCCCGGGCCCTGCACCGCACGAGCGGTCGGCGCGATCGGGACTTCGTCGCGGTCAACTGCGGCGCGATCCCCGGCCATCTGCTCGAGGCGGAGCTGTTCGGGCACGAGAAGGGAAGCTTCACCGGCGCGCATCAGCAGCACGCCGGCTACTTCGAGCGCGCATCGCGGCGGGACGCTGTTCCTCGACGAAGTGACCGAGATGGCGCCCGAGATGCAGGTCAAGCTGCTGCGCGTGCTCGAGACCGGCCGCTTCCACCGGGTCGGAGGGACCGAGACCGTGCAGGTCGACGTGCGGATCATCGCGGCGACGAACAAGGATCCGCGCGAGGCCGCGCTGTCGGGCGCCTTCCGCGACGACCTCCTGTATCGACTGGCGGTGTTTCCGGTCCACGTGCCGCCGCTGCGCGAACGCGGCACCGACGTGCTCGCGCTCGCGGAGCACTTCCTCGCGGAACTCAACGCCGAAGTCCGCGACCGCGAAGCGCTTCGCGCGGCGCACGCTCGACGGGCTCCCGATGCATCGCTGGCCGGGCAACGTCCGCGAGCTGCGCAACGCCGTCCAGCGCGGGTTCATCCTGGCCGACGACGAGGTCGAGCTGGCCGACCCGATCGTCCGCGCGCCGCGACCGTCGACGGTCCATGCGCGAGACGCTCGACGTCGTCGGTCGGGACGGCGCTCGCCGACGCGCAACGCGCGATCATCCTCGCGACGCTCGTCGCATTCCACGGCGACAAGAGCCGCGACGCGGCGAGCGCGCTCGGCGTCAGCCTGAAGACGCTCTACAACCGGCTCGCCTGCTACGGCGCGATCCGACGCCGGACGACGGGCGCCGAGACGCGGCGATCTGGTCAGGCCGTGGGCGCGCGCGGTCGTCGCGGCACGGGCGTGACGCGATCGACGAAGTAGTCGATCGTCCGCTTCAGCCCTTCGTCGAGCGCGACCGTCGGCTCCCAGCCGAGCAGACGCCGCGCGAGCGACGATGTCGGGGCACCGCTGCAGCGGATCGTCGACCGGCAGGTCGCGATGCTCGATCGTCGACGACGAGCCGGTGAGCGCGAGCGATGCGCTCGGCGATGTCGACGCATCGAGCACTCGTACGGGTTGCCGAGGTTGACCGGCTCGCCGTCGTTCGACGTCGTCCGCATCAGCCGCACCAGGCCGTCGATCAGGTCGTCGACGTAGCAGAACGAGCGCGTCTGCGTGCCGCGGCCGTAGATCGTCAGCGGCCGGCCGCTCAGCGCCTGCACGATGAAGTTGGACACGACGCGACCGTCGTTCGGATGCATGCGCGGACCGTACGTGTTGAAGATGCGCGCGATCCTGCACCGACAGGCCGTGCTGCCGCCGGTAGTCGGCGAACAGCGTCTCCGCGCAGCGCTTGCCCTCGTCGTAGCACGAGCGCGGGCCGATCGGATTGACGTGGCCCCAGTAGTCCTCGGTCTGCGGATGGACCGACGGATCGCCGTACACCTCGCTCGTCGACGCCTGCAGGATCGGCGCCTTCAGGCGCTTCGCGAGACCGAGCATGTTGATCGCGCCGTGCACGCTCGTCTTCGTCGTCTGCACCGGGTCGTGCTGGTAGTGGATCGGCGACGCGGGACACGCGAGGTTGTAGATCTCGTCGACCTCGACGTACAGCGGGAACGTCACGTCGTGGCGCATCAGCTCGAAGTTCGGCTTCGTGCAGCAGATGCGCGATGTTCGCGCGGGTGCCGGTGTAGAAGTTGTCGACGCACAGCACGTCGTGGCCTTCGGCCACGAGCCGCTCGCACAGATGCGAGCCGAGGAAGCCGGCGCCGCCGGTGACCAGCACCCGCTTGCGATCGCCCTTCATGCCGCGCCCGGCACGTCGTGCGCCAGTCCGGCCGCCGGTGTCGACCTCGAGCGAGGTCCTCCGTCGTGCGACGCGTCGATGCGCGAAGCGCCGCTGCTGGACGCGCAGCTCGGCCGCGAGCGGCTCGTGGACCGCGCGATTGCCGTCGTCGTCGGCGTAACCCCAGCAGCCGTTCTGACAGTGCCGGTCGTCGCCCCAGCCGGGAAAGTCGACGATCGGATAGAGGCAGATGCCGTTCAGGTCGGCGCCGCGTTCGATCGCGATGGCCGCCTCGTCGCAGATCGTGCGCAGCCAGCCGGCGCGCAGGTGGCCTTCGCAACCGGTCTCGCCGATGTAGATCGGCCGCCGATACCGTTCGTGCCATTCGACGAAGATGTCGGACAGCGGCCGGTAGCGCGGATCGCCTTCGAGGATGCGCTCGGCCGGCCGCAACGTCGTGCCGAACGTCCACTGGTTCCACGGGTAGTAGTTGACGCCGATCACGTCGAGATAGTCGGGCCGGCCGCCGAGCTGCGGCCACGTGCGCCCGACGAGCATGTCGCACGCCTGGAACTGCAGCAGCCGCGACGCCTCGGCCGCGTCGACCTCATCGGGTCGGTCCGGCGCCGCCGCGACGTTGAAGGCCGGGTCGTGGATCACGATGCGCGCGTCCGGCGCGACGGACCGCACCGCCTCGATCGCCGCGATCGACGCCCGCACCAGCTGGCACTTCAACTCGAAGCCGCGGCACTCGACGAACGGGTTGAACGCCGCGACGTCGGCGCCGGCCCATGCCAGGAACGAGATCTCGTTGATCGGGCAGATCCACGGCGCCTCGTCGCCCTCGTGGACCAGGACACGGGCTGCGTCGCCGGCGAACGACGCGAAGCGCTCGACGAACTGCGGCATGAAGATGTCGATCCCTTCGGGCCAGCCGAAGTGCATCAGGTCCCAGATCACGCGAACGCCGTGACGACGGGCGGCCCGCACGAGCGGCACGAACGACGAGAAGTCGCGGCGATGCGGCGAGGCCTCGATGCGATGCCAGGCGAATCCGTCCCGCGCGACCCGTATGCCGTGTTCCGCGAGGCGACGGTAGTCGGCGTTGGCGAACTCGTCGTGCCGCGTCGACGTCACGAGATCGAGACGCCGGCCATCGCGCAGCCGCTGCGTCGAGCACTCGAAGCCGCCGGCGAAGAAGCCCGGCACGATCGCATCCGCCGTCATGCGGTCACCATCGCGAAGGCATCGTTCCAGTCGGTCACGAAGCGATCGATCGAGAAGCGCTCCTCGATCGTGTGTCGCGCCGCTTCGCCCCAGACGCGCGCCTGGTCGTGATCCTCCAGCAGTTCGTCCATCGCGCTGATCAGTTGTTCGAGGTCGGTGTCGACGTATCCGTTGCGGCCGTTCTCGATGACCGTCGACAGTTCCGTCGTCGCGAGTCCGACGACGGGCATGCCGATCGCCATCGCCTCGACCACCGCGAGCCCGAGGCTGGTCCAGCGCACCGGATGGAAGAAGAAGCGATAGCGAGGCCATGAACGCCGGCACCTCCGGGTTCGTGATCTCGCCGAGGCCGCCGGCCGCCTCGGCGTCCATCCCGACGAGATCGAGCGGCACGCGCTGACGTGCCCGCTCGAAGAGGTCATGGCCCGAGCC
This sequence comes from uncultured beta proteobacterium, assembly GCA_963795885.1. Lineage (GTDB taxonomy): Bacteria > Pseudomonadota > Gammaproteobacteria > Burkholderiales > Burkholderiaceae_D > CAHJXF01. Next base: position 437,463 of record CAWCJI010000001.1, read on the forward strand.
GTCGACCGCGTCGCGCGAGATGGTTCGACGACCACGATGCCGCGGGCGATCGCCGTCGTAGCGAACGTCGGGCGGCACGACGATGCCGTGCTCGACGACGCGCGTCGTCACGCCGTCGCTATCCCACATCAACGCGTTGAAGGGCGTGACGTGGACCAGCAGCGACGTCGGGATCGTCCATCCAGTGCCTCGACGTCGAACGCCTGGTCGTGCGGCGTGTCGTGCTCGAGCACGATCGTCGGCAGCGCGCCGTTGCGCGTCGCTCAGGACGTGTCGCCGGTCCTCGTCCCAATGGACGCGCGACTGGATCAGCACGCAGTCGAACTGCTCGTCCGCAACCTGCGTCGATCGGCGACCTCGTGCACGTTGTCGCCCCACGGCAGCGCGCCGACCTTGCCCGCTGAGCCGGGCGGATGCCCCGGCCGCGTGACGAGGAAGAAGTCGTGCGGCGCCTGCGTCAGGTAGTACAGGTAGTTGCCGTGCACGTGCCACGTCAGGATGCGCAGGCGGCGACGGCCGCGCGTCCGGACGATCGGCGCGCGGGTGTCGAGTTCAAGCAGCATGGTCGACATCATCCGTCGCGGCGTCGCGCGAGGCGAGCGAGCGCCGCGTCGACGACCGCGTCGACCGTACGTGCCGGTCGCGCAGCGGATGGTCGATCGGACAGTCGCGATACATGCACGGCCGGCACGGCGCGTCGTGCGCGAGCACGCGATGGCGGGCGGTGTCGAGCGGCGCCCAGCGCGCGACGTCGCTGCCGGACGCGACGACGACGCTCGGCGCGCGCACGGCCGCGGCCGCGACGTGCGAGATGCCGGTGTCGTTGCAGATCAGCAGCGCCGCGTCGCCGCAGCAGCGCGGCGAGCGCGCCGAGCGACGTGCGTCCCGCCAGGTCGATCGCGACTGCACGCCGCGCTGCGCAGCGCGCGCCGAGCGCGGCGACGAGCGTCGCGCTCGTCGGCCGCTGCCGGTCAGCGACGATGCGCGACGCCGCGCTTCGGCGAGCCGCGCGGCGACCGCGGCGAATCGCTCGAGCGGCCAGCGACGCGACGGCCAGCGCGCGCCCGGGTGGATGCAGACGAACGTCGACGGTCGCGAGCCGTGCGGCTCGCGCGAGCGCGCGCCACTCGGCACTGCTCGTGCGGCGAGGATCGGCAGCTCGAGCGACAGCGTCGGCGACGGCGGTCGGGTCCGCGCCGAGCGCCGCGCATCAGCGCGAGTCGCGCCGACGGCTCCGGCGCACGTCGGCGTCCCAGTCGACGAAGCAGGTCCGCGTCGACGCGTCGCCGGCGTCGGAGATCCGGTGGAAGCCGGCGCATGGTCGCGGCGCCGAAGCTTGCGCACCAGCGCGTTCGCCGGACCGCCGTTGCCGTGCAGCTGGATCGCGAGGTCGAAGCGACGTCGCCCGCATCGTCGTCGATGAACGCCGGCAGCGCGTCGTCGCGTCGTCGGCTGCTCGGGAAAGCCGGTCGCGCCGGGGAACGTCGATGAACTCGTCGACGTAGTGCGGATAGCGCGCGCGAAGCCGCGCCATCGACGGCAATCCGATCAGCGCGATGTGCGCGTCGGGCAGCGGTCGCTCGCAGCGCACGCAGCGCGGGCATCGCGCACAGCATGTCGCCGAGCTGCAGCGCGCGGAACACCGCGACGCGGCGCGGCCGCTGATGCGTCGAGGTAGCGCATCGAGGTCGTCACAGGAAAGCACCCGATAGCGGACGGCGCCGACGAGCCGCCAGACGATCGCGAGCGGCGGGATCGCGATCGACGTCCACAGCATCTCGGCGACGTGCGACCAGCGTCGCGACGTGCCGCGCAGGCGCATCAGCGCGAAGCGCAGCGTCAGCAGCCAGCCACGATGCGCAGGCGACGGCGAGCCGTCGTGCGAGCCCCGGCGATCGCGGCGCACGGCCGCGACGAGCAGCGACGCGACGCAGCGCGTAGTACAGCCACGGCGGCTTCGGCAGGATGCGGGCGCGGTACAGCTTGCGATGCTTCTTGAAGAGCAGCGCGTCGAACACGACCTTCTTCTGCTGCGAGAGACTCACGCCGAAGCGCGCGGGCCGTACCGGATGCACGACGACCGCGTCCGTCGCGAACCCGACGAGGTAGCCGGCGCGCATCAGCGAGAAGTGCAGGTCCGAGTCCTCGCGCCACGCCGACGTGAAGCGCTCGTCGAAGCCGCCCAGTGACGCGATCGCCTCGCGGACGACGAAGCAGTTGGCCGTCGCGAACTCCGCGCGCGACAGGCCCGCCGCGTCGAGTTCGTAGTCGGTCGGCCTCGGCGACAACGGCATGCGGATCGCGCCGCCGGCCGCGTCGAGGCCCGAGGCCAGCGCGTCGAGACCGGCGGCGAGCCAGCCGGGCTCGGGGATCGTGTCGTCGTCGGTGAACGCGATGACGCGCGCCGTCGTGTGCCGCCAGCCCGCGTTGCGCGCCGCGGCCGGACCCTGCGTCGCGACGACCGGCACGTAGCGCATCGCCGGCGCGCCCGGTCGCGCCGCGAGCGCGTCGACGAGCGCACGCGATCGCGTCCGCGGTCGGCCCGCCGGCGTCGTCGTCGGCGATGCACGATCTCGTAGCGCGACGGATCCAGCGTCTGCGCGCAGCAGCGCGTCGAGGCAGCGCCGCAGCAGGTCGGGCCGGCGATAGGTCGCGATCACGACGACGTCGGGCGATGTCGATGCGTCGTTCTTCATCGACGCGCCCTTCTCGACGATGAACGAGCCGATCACGAGCGCGTCGAGCGGCGACGTCCAGAAGCTCTCGACGCGTCGCGCGGCGTGCAGACGATCGGCTCGCCGCGCGTGTTGAACGACGTGTTGACGAGCACCGGCACGCCGGTCAGTGCATCGAACGCGGTCAGCAGCGCGTGCACGAGCGGGTTGCTGCGTGCGCGCGCCACGGTCTGCACGCGCGCCGTGCCGTCGACGTGGCGCACGGCGGGGATGCGGTCGGCCTTGTCGGGCCGCACGTCGTAGACGAACAGCATGAACGGCGCGTACAGCCGTCGGTGCCGTCGTCCGCGCTGCCGCGCGCGACGAACCATTCGTGCGCCTTCTCCTCGAGCACCATCGGCGCGACCGGACGGAAGTCCTCGCGGTCCTTGATCTCGTTCAGCCGGGCCTGCATCGATGCCTGCACCGGCGACGCGAGGATCGATCGCGCGCCGAGCGCGCGCGGACCGAACTCCATGCGGCCCTGGAACCAGCCGATCACGCGATCGCTCGCGAGCAGCTTCGCGGCTTCGCGACGCGACGTCGTCGACGCGGCGGTAGCGCACGCCGGTCCACGTCAGGAACCGGTCGATCTCGTCGTCGTCGAATGCCGGCCCGAGGTACGCGTGGTGCATCGACCAGCGGCGCGGCGCGCGGTCGCGCGCTTCGTGGTCGGTCCACAGCGCGGCGCCGAGCGCGGTGCCGGCGTCGCCGGCGGCGGGCTGCACCCAGACCTCGTCGAACGGGCCTCGGTCGCGCAGCGCCGCGTTCATCACGCAGTTGAGCGCGACGCCGCCGGCCATCGCGAGGCGCTTCGAGCCGGTCTGCGCGCGCAGCCAGTTCGCGAGCCGGAGCACCGCGTTCTCGAGCGCGCGCCTGCAGCGAACGCGCGACGTCGAAGTGGCGCTGCTCGAGCGGACCGCCGCGCATCGCGCGCCGGTCCGAAGCGCGTTCGACGAGTCGAGCGTCCTCGACGCTGATAGCGTGCCGTCGTCGCCGACCTCGCAGGATCGTCGTCGAAGGCTTCGACGATGGACCGGCTTGCCGTACGACGCGAGCGCCATCACCTTGTATTCGTCGGACGAATGCAGGAAGCCGAGATAGCGCGTCACGGTCTTCGTACAGCAGGCCGAGCGAATGCGGCAGGTCGACCTGCCGATGCGGCGATAGGCGTCGGCCGTCGAAGTGTCCGAAGCTCGTCGTCGCGCTCTCGCCGCGCCCGTCCATCGTCAGCACGGCCATGTCGTCGAACGGCGCGGCCAGGAACGCGCTCGCCTCGTGCGCGAGGTGATGCTCGACGAAGTGCCAGCGCGACTGCACGTCGGCGATCGACGCGCCGCGAAAGCGCGACGCCAGGTGATGCGGCGCGCCGTCGACGAGCTGGCGCGGCGCGTTGACGACGTACGACAGGAACAGCGGATCCCACGGCGCGGTCCCGCTCGGGTTCAGCGACGGCTCGAGAGGCAGCGCGATCGTCGCGTCGCCGTGCGATCCGTTGCAGCAGCAGCGTCGGGTCGTACGAGTACGCGAAGTGGTCGACGTCGCCGAGTCGACACGCCGGCGACCGCCAGGCAGTAGTCGATCGCGTGGAACGGCAGCTGCCAGGTCGTGAACGGCACCGGTCGCTTGCCGTGCTTGACGTGCGTGAAGCGTTCCTCCTCGGCGGCGGCGATGACCACGCCGTCGCGCACGAGCGCGGCGGCGCAGTCGTGATAGACCGCGTTGATCCCGAGGGTCAGCATCGTCGCGAATCCGCGTCGGCGCCAGCGTCGCCGGCGCATCGCGGTCGCGTCGAACGGCGAGCGCTCCGCGACGCGGCGCGACCGTCGGCGTTGCGGTCGAGCAGATCGAGCGCCGCGTGCGACAACCTCGTCGACCGACACGCCGGTCAGGCAGGCGTGATGTGCTTCCGGGCAGACGCTGCTGCTGGCAGTTCGCGCACGGCACGTCCTTCGACAGCACGCGGTGCGGCACGCTGCCACGGCGTGTGCTGCGGATTGGTGAGCGCGTAGAGATCGACGACGGGGGTGCGGCGCGCTGCGGCGATGTGCACCGGTCCGCTGTTGTTCGACACGAGCAGCGCCGCCCCGTCGATCGCCGCGATCAGCTCGTCGAGCGCGAGCGCGCCCGACAGATCGTGCACGATCGGCGCGTGGCCGGCCGCGCCGGCGGACACGACGCCGCCTGCGACGAGGCTCGCGTTCGCCTGCCGTGCCGGTGACGAGGACCGGCAGGCAGGTGTCGCGACGAGGCGCGCGGCGACCTCGCCGAAGCGCTCGGCCGGCCAGCGCCGCGACGCGGCGGTCGCACCCGGGATGCGACGACGAGGTAGAGCCGCGCCTCGTCGTCGACGTCGCGTCGCGTGCGATCAGCGATCGCGTCGAGCCGCTCGCGTGCGGCCGGCGCCGCGTCGCAGCGACAGTCGCGTCATCGGTCCGGGCAGTCGTGCAGCCGACGACGGTCGCGACCAGCGCGAGCTGGCGTTCGACCTCGTGACGGATGCCGTCCGCGGCTCCGGATCGCGGACCCAGTCGGTCAGCAGCGCCGTACGGATTCTCGCGGACAATGGGCCGAGGCGCAGCGGGATGCCGGCCTGTCCGCAGAGCATCGCGGCCGGCAGCGCGCTCTGGCTGTAGCACGTGAAGATCACCGCGGCGTCGAAGCGGTACGCCGCGAGCGCGCGACTGATGTCGACGCCGCAGCGGCGCGCTCGCGACCGGCCGCGACCCACGGCGCGTCGTAGGTCGAGCGTCGCGTCGATCTCGGGCACATGGCGCGCGATCTCGCAGCCCGCCGTCGAGCGCGAGCAGCGTGATGTGCGGTGGCGGCGCCGGCGTCGCCGCGCGACGGCAGCTCAACGCGCGGATCGCCGGCGTCGTCATCAGCACGTCGCCGAGGTTGTCGAGCCGCACGCAGAGGATGCGCGAGACCTGGCGCCATCGCCGCTGGTCGCGCCGTCATGCGCGCTCCGTCGACGTGGACGCTCGGCTGCCGCGGGCCGCGGCGGCCCGGCGCAGCGTCGCGACATCCGGGTCCGCGCGTCGGTCCGTCGCGCTGCCGTCGATGATGCGGGCGGCCGCTTCGAGGTCGGCGCACGATGTGGTCCGGCGTGCGCAGCTACGCATTGCGCGGATCGACGAGCCATTCGGTCTCGTTGCCGTTGTCGATCAGGATCGTGCGGCAGCCGGCGCGACTGCCCGCTTCGACGTCGTCGAGGATGTCGCCGACGAACCAGGACCGCTGGAGGTCGACGTCGTGGTCGACCGCCGCCCGCCGCAGCAGGCCCGGCATCGGCTTGCGACACAGGCACGCGCAGGCGTATCGCGGCACGCGGCCGCTGCGGATGATGCGGGCAGGCGTAGACGCTGCGAGCGTCGCGCCGCAACGCGCGAACATCGTCGCCGAGCCGCGTCCTCGACCGCCTGCAGCGCGTCGCTGTCGAAGAACGCCGAGCGCGACGCCGGGCTGGTTGCGTGATCGACGATCAGCGGCACGTCGAGCCTGCCGAGCCGGCGCAGCGCCGACGCGGCGCGCGGCGCAAGCGCATCTGCTCGGATCGACGTTGTAAGGCACGTCGTCGAGCAGCGTGCCGTCCTTGTCGAGGAAGATCGCCGCACGGCCCGCACGCGCTTGGCGATCACGGTCGCGACGTCTTGCGCATCGATGCGGCGACTGCGCTCGGCATGCGTCGCTGGCATCGCAGGCGAAGCGCAGTCGATCGCCTTCATGCCTGCGATCTCCATCATGTCCTCGGCGTCGTTCCGCCGGCTCGGCATCGACGGGACGAAGGCCTCGCCGCGCAGATCGGCGATCGCGTGGCGGTAGACGTCCACGAGCCGATCGACGACCGCCGACCACGTGTAGGTCGCGTCCGCGCGCGCCGCTTCCCGCCTCGCCCATCGCGCGCCGCAGCGCGGGACTGCCGGCGAGCAGGTTCAAGCCGCTCCGCCAGCGCGCACGGATCCTTCGGCGGCACGAGGAAGCCGGTGACGCCGTCGACGACGGTCGTGCGGATGCCGCCGACGTCGCTGCCGATCACCGGGCGTCGCGCACGCCATCGCCTCGACCGGCGTGATGCCGAACGGCTCGTACCAGGGCGTCGTCACGAACACGTCGGCCGCGCTGAAGTAACGCGACAGCTCGTCGCGATCGCGACGGCCGACGAAGTTCACCCGCCTCGCGACGCCGGCGGCGCGGGCGCGGTCGCTCAGGCGTCCGATCTCCGGCGTCGCGATCCGCACTCGCGCGCCTCGAACTTCCGCCGACGACGTACAGCGACGCTTCGCAGCGATGGTCGCGCTCGAGCACGCCGATCGCGTCGATCACGTTGTCGATGCCCTTGCGCGGCACGAGGCGCCCGAGCTGCAGGACGATGAACGCATCGAGCGGCCAGCCGAGCGCCGCGCGCGACGCGCCGCGCGGCAACGGCCGGAACTCCGACGCGTCGTAGCCGCAAGGGACGACGTCGATGCGCGACGCGTCGCCGCGATACAGGACGAGCAGGTCGCGCGGTCCTGCGGGACACTCGGCGACGACGCGATGCGAGCACGCGACGAGTTCCTCCTCGATCGCGAAGCGCTCGTCGGGAAAGTCGTCGCAGTCGCCCTGGTGACAGGCGACGCACGCGACCGAGCGCATGGAACGTCGTGACGAGCGGCAGCGGCGACGCGTCGCGTGGCGCCGCAACGCCGCCAAGCCCGACATGAAGAAGTTCGCATGCACGCAGTCGTAGGCCGGGTCGCGGCGAATGCTTCGCGCGAGCGCATCGCGCGAACGCCGGCATGAACGGCAGCAGCGCTTCCTTCGGCAGGTGTCTGCGGCGGTCCGGCGTCCACATGGATCACGCGAACGCCGGGTCGCATCGTGCACGATCGCGGGCAGCAACGGGTTGTCGCGCCGCGTGAAGACATCGACGGCGATGCCCGCGTCGCGACAGCTCGCGCGCGACGCTCGGCGACGTAGATGTTCTGGCCGCCGCTGTCGACACCGCCGGCAGCGCTCAGAGGGGAAGCGTGCTCGCTGACGAGGGCGATACGCTGCATGGGGCGTCCGGTCGCAGTGGGTGCTGTTCGCGTGACCGGTGCGACGAGATTTCGCCTCGTCGCGTCGGTTGCTTCAGCGGCGCGGACGGGTAGCACGGGCTGTGCCCGCTGCCCGCCAGATGCGTCCGTCTTGCAGCAACTCGCGAACAAGCAGCGCTTCGCATCGAGAGGGTCGGATTGCGATCGATCGCGCGCCTCGAGTCGGAACGTTTCTACAACCGCGGGTAAGCGTTACAGGCGCGCGTCGCGGGCTGCCCATCGCGCGCATCTCCGTCGAATCAGGTCACGAATTCACGACGACCGCGCGCCCGACCTGCGTCGTGTCGATCGGGCCTCCGTGGCGCCGAGTCTCTGCGGATTCCCACGCGCGGAGTCGGATGGCGACGCACGGTCGTCATCGCGCCGCCAACGCGGTCGAGGCATCCGGAATTCGCGGCGTTCGACCCGTCCCGGCGGGCGCGCCCGCCGCCTGGCTTCAGCGTTCGCGCGTGCCGTTGTCGGCCTGCGACCCCGGCGACTCCGTCTTCTCCGACGCGCCTGCTTCCGCGTCGACCAGGCGGCCCGACGATGCGTCGTCGAGATCGGTCGCACCGGACGGCGCGCCCTGCGTGTCGTCGTCGCGGTCGGTCCCGGCCTCGGCACCTCGCGAAGCATCCGGCAGCCCGGCGCCGAGATTCGCGTCGCTCGTCGCGATCCCGCCGACGTTCGATGCGTCGCGCGGGGCGCCGAGATCGTCGTGCGTCGCGTCCGCGCCACCTTCGTTCTTGAATCCGCCGTAGCTGCTCTGGCCCGGGTCGGCGCTGCGGCTGCGCACGGCATCGTCGCCGCCGGCCGCCTGATGCAACGCGTTCGGGTCGTCGCGCATCGGACCGCCGCCCGCACCCGCCTGCCACGTCTGCTCGCCCTTCGGCTTCGGCGCCGGCTCCTGCGAGTCGTCGGGACCCCCGCCGGCATAGCGGCCGACCGGTTGTCCCTGCGCGTAGTCGGACGACGCGCCGAATTCGTTCGGTTCGTCCTTGTCGATCGGGTCTGCTGGCATGTCGTCCTCCGTCATCGAGTCGTCGTGCGATGGTTTCCGCCTTCGGTCGCAGGCGCAATCGGCATGCCCTGCGTCGAATGGTCAGGCCTCCGCTGACCTTTCCATGGCGGCATCGACAGCGCAAGAAAAGTTTTCGCAGCGTTGTAAGCGATGCCTGCCTTGCACGGCCTCGTGTCGAGCTACACGCCGCAATGCGACATGGCATGCGGATTGCGATGCGGCTTCGCCGTCCCGGACATCGCGATGCGTTCGAAGCGATGCCCGTTCGATCACCGTCTCCAGGAGCTTCATTGAATCAAGCGACGCTCGTTCTGCGCGCCACGCAACAGACCGCCCTGACACCGCGCCTGCAACAGTCGGTCCGCCTTCTCCAACTGTCGTCACACGAGTTCATCCAGGAGCTGGAGCAAGCGGTCGCCAGCAATCCGTTCCTCGAAGTTCCCCAGCCCGAGGACGCCGGCGCGGACGGCGTCGACGGCAGTGCGTGGGCCGGCACCGATGCCGCGACCCGCGCGGTGGCCGGCGACGACGCCGCCCCTGCGGCCGATGCGGCCGTCGACAGCGGCACCGTCGCGATCGACGGTGACCCCGGCGACTTCACGCCGTATGCCGAAGCGACCCGATCGCGCCACGCGATCGACGGCGAGGCGGGCGACGTCGGCGAATGGGCCGAAGCCGTGTCGTCGTTGCGCGAGCATCTGCGCGAGGAGCTGTCGGCCTATCGCCTCGAGGCGCGGGACCGCGACATCGCGTTGCTCGTGATCGAGGCGCTCGACGACGACGGCTACCTGCGACAGGACCTGCGCGATGCGGCGGCCCGCTTCACGTTCGATCCGCCGGTCGACGACGACGAGCTCGCGATCGCGCTCAAGCTCGTGCAGCAGCTCGGTCCGACCGGCATCGCGGCGCGCTCGGTCTGCGAGTGCCTGGTGTTGCAGCTCGAGGCGCGTCGTCCGGCCGGTCGTCCGTGCGCAAATCGCGAGTCGTCGACCTCGCGCTGAAGATCGTGCGCGACCAGCTGGCGGCGTTCGCCAGCCGCGACTGGGTCAAGCTGGAGCGGACTGTCGGATGTGCGGGCGTCGACCTCGCCGCCGCGGCCGAACTCATTCGCAGCCTCGACCCGCGTCCGGGTTCCGCGTTCGGCGGCGAGGTCGCGCAGACGATCGTTCCCGACGTCATCGTCCGTCGCGGCAAGGCGGGCTGGCGCGCCGACATCAACCCGGCGGTCGTGCCGCGCCTCGCGCTCAACCGCGTCTACGCCGCACTGCTGCACGATGCGCACGGCACCGATCGCGCGCCGATGGACGAGCAGCTGCAGGAAGCGCGCTGGCTCGTCCGCAACGCGGCCCAGCGCTTCGTGACGATCCGCCGCGTCGCGCGCGTGATCGTCAAGGAGCAGTCGGCCTTCCTCGACTACGGTGACATCGCGATCAAGCCGCTGCTGCTGAGGCAGGTCGCGGACCGCCTCGAGCTGCACGAGTCGACGATCTCGCGCGCCATCGGCAACAAGTTCATGGCGACGCCGCGCGGGGTGTTCGCGTTCAAGCACTTCTTCTCGCGGAAGCTCGCGACGACGAGCGGCGGCAGCTGCTCGGCGACGTCGATCCGCGCCGCGATGCGCGAGCTGATCGACGGCGAGGACCGCTGCGACCCGCTGTCGGACGTCGCGCTGGCGAAACGGCTGACCGACCAGGGGCTGTGCGTGGCGCGCCGGACCGTGACCAAGTATCGCGGCCTGATGCGGATCCCGGCGGTCGAGATGCGCAAGGAGATTGCCTGACGGACTCGCTTCGTCGACAGACGAAGCGCCGACGTCCCGTCCGGTGGTAGGCTTCGCGCCGCCCTTCGATCGGCCGATCTTGCGGGCGTCCCGCATCGCCAGGAGCTCGCCTTGACCCGCAACGTCGCCGACAAGCGCGCGGCCTTTCGCGCCCTGCATGCCGCCGGTTGCTTCGTGCTGCCGAACCCCTGGGACGTCGGTAGCGGCCGCGTCCTCGAGCGTCTCGGTTTCCTGGCGCTCGCATCGACGAGTTCCGGCTTCGCCTGGTCGACGGGCCGCCCCGACTACGGCGTGCGCTGCGAGGACGTGCTGGCGCACCTGACGAAGCTCTGCGACGCGGTCGACATCCCGGTCAACGCAGACTTCGAGTCCGGGTTCGCACGCGACGCGGAGGGCGTGGCCGCGAACGTGACGCGCGCGATCGACACCGGCGTGTCCGGCCTGTCGATCGAGGACAAGACGTTCGAGAACGACGATGCGCTCTACGACCTGCCGACGTCCCTCGAGCGGCTGCGCGCCGCACGACAGGCGATCGACCGGTCCGGCCACGACGTGCTGCTCGTCGCTCGCACCGAAGGACTGCTGCTCGATGCGAGCGCGGTCGCGCCGGCCATCGACAAGCTCGTCGCGTTCGCCGACGCGGGAGCCGACTGCCTCTACGCGCCGGGCCTGACGACGAAGGAAGACATCGTCGCGGTGGTTCGCGCCGTCGCGCCGAAGCCGGTCAACGTGGTCATGTCGAGTCCTCGCTTCACCGTCGCGGAGCTCACGGACCTCGGCGTGCGGCGCATCAGCGTCGGCGGCGCGCTGTCGCGCGTCGCGTGGGCCGCGATGTTCAACGCGGCCGAACAACTGAAGGCCGGGTCGTTCGAGGGGCTTGCGGATGCGATGCCCGGCTCGCGGCTCAACCAGACGTTCGAGCGCCGCGGCTGACGACGTCGGTCATCCATCGCACCATCGTGTCGAGCATCGCGGCGAGCACGGCCTCGTCGTCGCTGCCGCTGCGCTTGCGGACGTGGAAGGAGTGGTCCGCATCGTCGAACATCGCGAGCGACGCGGCGGGACCGAGGCGCTCGACGACGTCTTCCATCAACGCCGCATCGGCCAGCGCGTCGCGCGACCCCTGCAGGAACAGCATCGGACACCGCACGCCCGCGAGGTGATCGGCGCGCTTCGTCGATGGCTGGCCGGCCGGGTGCAGCGGGAACCCGACGAACACCAGGCCGCACGGATCGATGGATCCGTTGGCCGCGGCCTGCGACGTCATGCGCCCGCCGAACGACTTGCCGCCGGCGAACAGCGGGACGCCGCTGAACACGCGCGACGCCTCGTCGCATGCGACGCGCACCGCGGCGTGCGCGACCGCGGGCGGATCGGTCCGCTTGGAGCCGTTCTGCATGAACGGGAACTGGAAGCGCAGCGTCGCGACGCCGCGCGTCGCGAGGCCTTCGGCGAAAGCCGTCATGAACGCGTGACGCATCCCCGCGCCCGCGCCGTGCGCGAAGACGTACGCCGCGATCGGCGCGACCCCGGGTCGCACGACCGACGCATCGAGCGTCGACCCGTCGGCCATGCGAAGGACAGGCTCATCGCTCGTCATCGAGGCCTGGTCACGCGGACCCAGACCGGCGCGTGGTCGCTGCTGCCGTCCCAGCCACGGACGTCGCGATCGACCTTCGCTTCGCGCAACCGCTTCGCCAGCGCATCGCTCAGCAGCAGATGATCGATGCGAAGGCCCGCATCGCGCGGCCAGCGATTGCGCAGGTAGTCCCAGAACGTGTAGATCGTCTCGTCGGGATGCAGCGAGCGCAGCGCATCGGTCCATCCCTGCGCGAGCAGCCGTCGATACGCGTCGCGCGGTTCTTCCTGCAGCAGCGCGTTGTCGTCGTACGACTTCGTCGCGTAGACGTCGCGATCGGTCGGCACGACGTTGAAGTCACCGAGCAGCGCGGTCGGCAGGCCGGTGTCCCACAACGACTGCGCATGGACGATCAGTCGCTCGAACCAGGCGAGCTTGTAATCGAACTTCGGACCGGGCCACGGATTGCCGTTCGGCAGGTAGATCGACGCGATCAGCACGCCGTCGATCGCGGCCTCGACGTAGCGCGCCTGCTTGTCGGCGGGGTCGCCAGGCAACGCGCGACGCACGACGATCGGCTCCGTTCCTCGGGCGAGCAGCGCGACGCCGTTCCAGGTCCGCTGGCCGACCGTGAGCACGCCGTATCCCGCGGCTTCGAGGCGCTCGCGCGGGAAGTCGGCGTCGGTCGCCTTCGTCTCCTGCAGCGCGACGACGTCGGGTCGCGCGTCGTCGAGCCACCGCAGCAGGAGCTCGAGCCGACGATTGACGCCGTTGATGTTCCACGTCGCGAGCTTCACGCCGGCGTCGTGCGCGCACGGCTCATCGAACGCTCATCGAACGCGGCGAGCCTCAGCCGGCGTGCTTCCGCGCGCGTCGATCGTCACGTCAGCTCGCGACCCGGTCGGCCCAGACCTTGAAATGCGTCAGCACGTTCGAGCCGAACGTGTTGGTCAGCGCGACGTCGGTCGCGTCGCGGCCGTAGGCCATCAGCACGCGCCCGATGCGCGGCTGGTTGTTGCGCGGGTCGAACGTGTACCAGCGGTCGTCGATGTAGGCCTCCATCCAGCCCGCGAAGTCCATCGCCGCGTACGGCGGCGGCTGTCCGATGTCGGTGACGTAGCCGGTGCAATAGCGCGCCGGGATGTTCATGCAGCGGCAGAACGCGATCGCGAGGTGCGCGTAGTCGCGGCAGACGCCGCGGCCTTCCTGATACGCCTCGAGCGCGGTGCGCGTGCGGCGCGCATGGGCGTAGCCGAACTCGATGTGCCGATGGACGAAGTCACAGATCGCCTGCACGCGACTCCATCCGGGCGTGGTCGAGCCGAACAGGTTCCATGCGGTCGGCGACAGCTGGTCGGTCTCGCAGTAGCGGCTGCCGAGCAGGTACAGCATCGTCGAGTCGGGCAGCGCGTCGACCCAGGTCTGGGTCGCGGACACGTTGAGCGGGTCCGCCGATCCGTCGTCCTCGAGGATCGCGTCGGAGCGGATCAGGAAGTCGCCGGCCGGCGCGACGAAGCGCGTGCACCAGTTGCCGAACAGGTCGCGGTAGCCGGTCAGCGGCACCGGCGGCGTGGTCTGGATGGTGTCCGGCTTCACGAGATCCGAGGCGCGCGTGTAGTGCACGTTGAGCGCCGCGAGGACGGGCGTGGGCTGGTGGAACTGGTAGCCCATCTCGAAGCCGACGTTGATCTGCATACGACCCTTTCTTTTGGCACGACATCCTGCGGTGGAAGAATGCGGCGACGCGCATCCGCTTCGATGATAAGGGCACTCGTCACCCGACGACCTCGACGTCCGCCCCGCCCGGCCCGCTCGAAACGACGACCGCTCGGGCGTGAGCTACCGCAAGCATTCGTGACCGGCGCCGGGTCCCGGCGCAGAATGCACGAACCGTGCGCGCTCCGGTGGCGACGCGCCGTGCGTGCCGAAACGGACGTCCGCATGCGGGACCACCGCATGCCCGATCGTTCGCGAGACGAGGGAGGGGAAGGACCATGGCGGACCTCTGGACCTGGGCTCGGCAGCGCAAGGTCGCCGGCGTCGGCACGAGCTTTCGCCCGTCGCTGGCGCTCTACGGCGGACGCCTGTATGCCGCCTGGAAGGGCGTCGGCAACGACTCGGGCCTCTACTGGGCGAGCAGCGACGGTCGAGGCTGGACGCCGCAGCAGAAGATCGCCGGCGTCGGCTCGAGCGTCGGTCCCGGCCTCGCGGTCTTCGGCAATCAGCTGTATGCCGCCTGGCAGGGCATCCCGGGCGACGATGGCATCTACTGGTCGTCGTTCAACGGCGCGGGCTGGGCCGGCCAACGCAAGATCGCCGGCGTCGGAACGAGCCTGTTCCCGGCGCTCGCGACGTTCGGCAATCGGCTCTACGCCGCCTGGAAGGGCATCCACAACGACCAGGGCATCTACTGGTCGAGCTTCGACGGCGCGAACTGGGCGCCGCAACAGAACATCGGCGGCGTCGGTAGCAGCGCCGGACCGTCGCTCGCGGTCTATGGCGGCCGCCTCTATGCGGCCTGGAAGGGCATCGACAACGACAGCGGCATCTACTGGTCGAGCTTCGACGGTGCGCACTGGGCCGGCCAACAGCACATCGGAGGCGTCGGCACGACGCTCGGTCCGGCACTCGGCGTGGCGAACAACCAGCTGTACGCCGTCTGGAAAGGCATCGCCGGCGACAACGGCCTTTACTACGCGAGCTTCAACGGCAACGGCTGGACGCCGCAGCAGAACATCGCCGGCGTCGGCAGCAGCGTCGGCCCGTCGGTGGCGCCGTTCGGAAACTTCCTCTACGCGGCGTGGCAGGGCATCCCCGGCGACGACGGCATCTACTGGTCGACGCTGTACGACGACACGACGACCAACATCAAGCTGCCGTTCACGATGCAGTCGCAGACCCAGACGAACTGGTGCTGGGCCGCGGTGTCGACCAGCATCAGCCATTACTACAACGGCGGCAGCACGTGGACGCAGTGCGGCGTCGCGAACCAGCAGCTCGGGCAGACGACCTGCTGCGTGGCGCCCGGCTCCGCGTCGTGCAACCAGACCGGCTACCTCGACAAGGCGATGACCACGATGGGCAACCTCGACGCGTGGCAGACCGGCACGGTGCCGGCCGCGACGCTCGACGGCGACGTCCTGCGTTCGCTACCGGTCGGCGTCCGCATCGCGTGGTCGGGCGGCGGCGCGCACTTCATCACGGTGACCGGCTCGGTCAACTCGAGCGGACTGCTGCACGTGCAGGATCCGATCTACGGGACGTCCGACATCGTCTACAACACGCTCGCGACGAAGTACCAGGGGACCGGTTCGTGGACGCATACCTACTTCAGCCAACCTTGAGGAGCGCGCGATGACGGTCTCCCTCGCACAGCCTCCGCACGCGGTCGAGCAAGTGACGCGCGACCGGATGCAACAGATCGCCCGGCAGAACGACTTCCGCGTCGAGGCGCTGGTCGCGGCGAAGCCGGAACAGATCCGACTCGACTCCGGCCACCCGGTCTACAACGTCGGGCTGAACGACCTCGTCCACGGGACGCCGCTGGCACGACTGCCGCTGACGTCGTGGCGCTTCATCGTCGGCAGCGGAACGGCCGCGGTCAGCGCGGCCGAGACGCTCGACGGCGGCGCGGGCGGCGAAGCGCGGTTCGCGTCAGTCAACGCCGGTCCCTTCGTCGACGGGACGACGCAGGCGTTCGCGTCGGTCTCGAAGGACCCGACCTTCGCGACCGGCGACTGGGAGATGCGCGTGTTGCGCGTGCCGGCGCTGTACATCTTCGCGGTGTGGACGCACGACAAGGCCGGCAACGCCGACCGCATCCGTCCGATCGCCCCGGCGCCGGCCTATCTCGACGCGTCCAGGACGTACAGCTGGGACGAGTTCGTGGCGGCGGTGCGACCGCAGGCGGAAGCGAAGCTCGCGGGAGACGACGGGTTGCGGGGATGAGTCCGACGATGGGGTGACGGTCGTCGACCGGCTCGTCGTCGGCTGTTCGACGGACCGCCGACGACGATGAGCGCTCGACCGCAGCTCGACGCCGGGTCGGCACGGACACGGCACGAGCGATCGGTCGCAGGGTCGACGGCTCGACGGACTCGCTGTCGATCCGTCTTACAGCGGTCGCATCGCGACGCCGCCCCGGGCGGTGCCGTTACCTCTTCGATACCTTCGCGTGCCCGAAACGCGTGTCGGGGGACGTCGCTGCAGCAACGCGACGAACGGCGCGCATCAAGCGAATCACTCGGCATGGACATTGCCTTTCATCGACCTTCGCTCGATCCGCCGGTGGGGGCTCCTTGGAACGTCCGTCCTTCTCGCATCCATCACGCCCGACGGTTCGATCGCGCTCGCCGCGTTCGGCTTCGGCGCGGATCCGCAGGCATGTGGCCCTCGTCGTGACGGTCGCGGCCGTGTCGGGCACCTTCGCGACGCCAGCCGTCGCCAGGACGATCTATCGGTGCGGCAACACGTTCCAGGACCAACCTTGTCCGGAAACGAAAGCGGATGCGCGTCCCGGACCGCCGGGGTCCTCATCGCCGCCGAAGTCCGCGGACTGCACCGTGTCGAGGAACGAACCCGGCAAGGACGCGAAGGGCTGCCGAGGCGGCCTCGCGTCCGCTCCCCAGGAAGTCGCGCGGGCGGCGACGAAGCCCTAGCCGGGACCAACGTCCGGCCCGGCGCGACGTCGAGAACGCATCGCGCTCGAGCCGATCGCCCACCGCTTCCTACGGAACGTCGGTGACGTTCAGCCGAAGCTGGATTCCCAGGTTCTTGCCGATGCCGTCGGTCGCGGTGACGACGACAACGTGTGCGCCCGACCCGACCGTGCCGCTGAACGAGTAGCCGTTCGGGCCGGTGGTGGCACAGGCCGCACCGGTCGGGTCGGTGCAGGCGTTCGGTGCACCCAGCGTGCCGAGCGCCACGCCGTCGAGGGTGGCGTCGACGTGCAGGATGCCGTTGACGGATTGCGCGCCGACGACCGCCGTGAACGCGCCCGCGCTCTCCGAAATCGTCGCGCTGGTGAAGCTCACCGGCGTCTGCGTGACCTGAATGGTCCGGTTCACGCTGACGGTGTACTTCAACACCGACTGGATCTGGGCGACGATCACATGGCTGCCGTTGGCGACGCTCGTCGTGTCCCAGCTCACGATGGCGCCGGTCCCGATCGCGACGCCGTCCACCGTCCAGTTGATGGTGGCGGTCCCTTCGTCGACGGACAGGAACAGCTGGACCGCACCCGACACCGGCTCCACGAGGTTCGAGAGGATGGCCGGCGGCATGAACTGGACGGCGCCCACGTTGAACGCCACGCTCTGCGACTTGAACCCGTCGTTCACGGTCAACGTGAACTTGTACGTCCCGACGACGTCGGGCGTGAACGTGGCCTGGACGGCGGTCGGATTGCTGATGGTCGCGGCACTGCCGGCCGGAAGGCTCGTCAGCGCCCAGGCGTACGTCAGCGTGCCGCCGCTCGTGGCGGTGCTGCCGCTCGCATCCAACGTCACGATCGCGGTCGTGGGAACGGTCGAGGAGTACGTGGCGCTCGGTGTCGGCGGCGCCGTGGCGATGGCGTTGGTGCCGCTGGTGTCGCTCTTGCTGCCGCCGCATGCGGCCAGGATGACGACGACGAGGGCCAGTGCCCCGTGGCGAAGCGTTCGCAGTGCTCGCATTGTCGAGAGCGGCCCGTGTGACGAAGAAGCGGCGATCGTACCGTCTCGACGGTTCGACTTGCTCGCGCCCTCTGGCGCCCTCTGCGATACGTGTATCAAAAGATCGACCTCACTTGACTGATGATGAAGAAGCCGGCTGAGCGTGGCCGGCGGCGCGTTCCGGACGAGTGGCGTCCGTCGTACGCGAGCAGAACTCGTTGATCTGAACTCACTCGGGACGTTGCCGACTCGTCACCGATCTCTTCCCCATCGGTCCGGTCCTTTAGTTTCAGGCGACCTCATCGTGGCGGCCGAGTCAACGCACGGAGGCTAATATTGCCTCATGGGCCATAACCCCTCCCGCTACAGCATCAAGCGCCTGACCGCCGACACGCAGCACGCGGTCGATGAGTACAAGTCGCGCTCCGTCTGGTCGGCCTGGTGGTCGCTCGACGAGAAGCTGCGCCGCCGCTACTTCACGCGCGACGAACGGGCCTTCATCACGCGCTACGGCGCGCGGCTCGACGAGCTCGCCTGCTTTCGATCCAACCCGGGCAACGAGAAGGAAGAGCACTTCCTGGCCGTCTGCAGCGGCGAAGAGCCGATATCACCGCGCGAGCGACTCTGGCTGCTCGTGCAACTCGTCTGCCGCTACCAGCGCGCCGTCGATCGTGCCGCGCGCGCTGACCTGGCCGAGCAGGACGCGTTCGCGCTGCGGGCCGAGAACCGAGCGCTGAAGGCGAAGAACGACCACCTCGAGCGGTACGCGCACGGGCTTGCGAAGCGAGTCATGCGGATGGAAGAGGAGCGGCCGCCGCAGGCGTGCAACGTCGTGTGGATGACGTCGCGGTTTCGTGAGCCGGAGATCTGCGGTCCGTTGCAGGCTTGGCGCGTCCTCGACGCAACGCACCGCGGGCCGCCGGTCGGGATCCTGACGGCGGAGGGCCTCGTCGCCGCCTGATCAGGCGCCATGAACTCCATGCGCCCTCGACCGAATACGTCCAACGCGTGGACGTCACGCGCGGGCAAGACCTGAATTAGCGACAGGTCAGGGACGTCTTCCCGCGCGATCTCGCATCCCACCGTGCGGCGCAGACCTTCAGCGATACACCTTCTGGCCGCCGGCCGTGCGCCATTGATCTTCGAAGTGTGCCGCGTCCTCGTCGTTCTTGGCGTGAACCCCCATCAGGATGCCGCCGTTCTTGACGCCTTCTTCGTACTCCTTCACCCGCTCTTCCGGCAATCCCCAGCCGATCAATGCGCCGATCAAGCCGCCACCTGCGGCGCCGGCGACAGCCGCGGCAAGCGGCCCCGCGACCACGAGCCCGAGGCCCGGCAACACCAGAGACGTCCCGACTGCCGCAATGGCGGCCGCGATGGCACCGATCGTGCCGCCGATGCCAGCGCCCTTTGCGGCCTTGCTACCGAGATCACTCTCTCCTGGTCCGGCATCGGTGCCGAAGTGACGCTTGCGCGTCTCGTCCGACATCGCGACGTTGACATCGTCGCTACCGTAACCGCGGGAATGTGTCGTCGCGTAGGCCGTCTCGGCACTGTCCCGGTCCGGGAACAGACCCGTCACGAGGCGGCCGCTACCGGCGGTCGATGGCGTCGTCGAGGCGCTCGTCGTTTCATAAGTGTTCGTCATCACTTTCTCCTGTTCTGAGTCCCGGCCGCGTCACTGCTGCGTCGTGGACTTCGTGTTGGTTGCGGACTCGGTGTCGTTCGTCACCTTGTCCTTCGCCTGCGTCGCCTTGTGCTTCGTTTTCGCAGCGGCATTCGAAGCGTGGTCGACAGCCGACGGACCGGTACGCACGAACTTCGCCGTCTTCACACCTTCCTGCGCCGCCTTCTGACTTGCTTCGTCAGCTGTCTGCTGCGACGTCGCGACTGGCTTCGGACGGTCAGCGGTCGAAGTCGTGGTCTGCGCCAACACCCCTGACGCGACGAGCGCCGCTACGGCACCGGCGATAAGTTTCTGGTTCATCGAACCTCCTCGTTTGTTTCTGAAGTCACGGATCGCCACGTTAGTGATTCGCCGGATCGGCAGAATGGAGCCGTTGGCGCGTGCGACGGTAGGACCGTGCCTGAATACATTCGAGGCCGTAGCAAGGACGGGCGAATGCTGGGGTCGACCGTCTGGCGTTGGCGGACGAATGCGCGTGTTGGTACGGCACCGCATTCGAGTCACCGCGCGAAGCGATCGAGCCCGGCCCCAACGTTCGTGCCGGAGCATTTCTTCGTCGTCTCGTCACGATGTTTCGCGAGACGAAGCAGGACGCGACGGCCCTAGTGCCTGACACCTCGAGCAGGAAGAGGCACTTCCTCGGCGCCTCCACGCCAGGAGTCGAAGCTGGACGCCCGCCGACGACCTCGCACGCAGCTCCCCGACGACGCGACCAGCGGCTCGATGTGCCGCTCCCACAGCTCCTCACGGCGTTCGGCAGACGCTTTCACCTACCGCAAAGGCGTGTACCCAGTGAAGCGCGATCGATCGTGCCGTTCGCGGACACCAGGCGGCGGGCCTTCTTATCGTTCGGCGGAAGCGGTGTCCGTCCTCAACGCTTTCAAATTACTGATCGGACACGCCTTTAGCGACGCCAGCGTGAGCCGTCCCACACTTCGGCCCTCACGCAGCTTGTCCACCTTTCGCTCGACAGACGGCGCGACGCATCATAGGCCATCATCGTCGCGCTGCCGCCCGACGCTGGTTCGCCTGACGGGGCGATAAGGTGACGGTGCGCGCGGCCTACTCGCGCGCCCGCTGGCGGTCGAGATGCGCGGCGGCAAGCTCGAGGTGACTCACGGCGGCCTGCAGGTCGTCACACATGCGGTCCACGACCGCGGCGTCGCGCTCGTATGCAACCTTTCGGCACAGGGTATTGACTCGTCTTCGCGCGAGCGCGATCAGCGTGCGAAGCGTCTCCTGTTCGTCCACGGCGGCGATGTAGCAACGGCCGTTCCTGGCGCGAATCAGCTGGCCCCGTAGAATTCCCCCATGGGACACAACCCCTCCCGCTACACCCTGAAGCGCCTTTCGGCCGACACGCAGCACGCGGTTGACGAGTACAAGTCGCGCTCCGTCTGGGCTACCTGGTGGTCGCTCGACGAGAAGCTGCGTCGCCGCTACTTCACGCGCGACGAGCGAGCGTTCATCACGCGGTACGAGGCGCGCCTCGACGAGCTCGCGTGCCATCGCACCGACCCGGGCAACGACAAGGAAGCGCACTTCCTGGCCGTCTGCAGCGGCGAGGAGCCGACGTCTCCACGTGAGCGCCTGTGGCTGCTCGTGCAGCTCGTGTGCCGCTACCAGCGGGCCGTGGACCGCGCAGCGCGCGCCGACCTGGCGGAGCAGGACGCCTTCGCGCTGCGAGCCGAAAATCGCGCCTTGAAGGCGAAGAACGACCACCTCGAGCGGTATGCGCACGGGCTTGCGAAGCGCGTTGCGCGGATGGAGGAGCAGCACCCGCCGCCCGTTTGCAATGTGGTCTGGATGACACCGCGCTTTCGCGAACCGGAGATCTGTCGGCCGGTGCAGGCGTGGCGTGTGATCACCGCCGGCCGCCGGGGGCCGCCGGTCGGGATGCTGACCTCCAATGGCATCGTCGCGCACGGGACGGCATGTTGAAGTGCATCGCCGTCTGCCTGATCGTCCCGGCATTGGTCGCGCTGGCCGGCTGCGACAAGCCATCGCCTTCGAGTCCTCCAGCTGCAATCGCTCCTTCGCCAAGGCCTGCGGCCCTGGTCAGCGCGGTAACTGCGGCCCCAAGTCCGGCAGCGGCGCCGGTGGCAACGCCTGAGCCGTCGCACCAAGCCCAGCGTTCGACGCACGCCACGACGGCCCAGTGCCGCGACGGCACGATGAGCACAAGCCGCCATCATCGCGGCGCGTGCTCCCGGCATGGCGGCGTGGCGAGCTGGCGCTGAGCATGTGCGGCCGCTACGAACTCCACGAGCTGTGGACGCAGTACGTCCAGTGGATGGACATCAACCGCGCCGAGTGGGACATCTACGTTCGAGTGACGGCAGGTGTACGCCTTAGCGGTCGCATGCGGCAGCAGAGCACCGCGTTGCGCAAGCATTGCCTGAGACTGATCAACGGCGTGGCGCGCCGGTACTAGGACCGCCGCGTCGGCTTGTGCCTGCTTCCGACGCGCCTCCAACCAACGGCGGCTCTCTTCGCAGGCGCGGCGAGCTTCGTGCAACACGGAGTGGTCATGCATCTCACCCACCTGTCCACTGTCCTTTCAGTTCGATGATGAGCCCGAGCGGGCCGATCCCTAGCAACGAAAACGACTCCTCGTCGCTCGAGCCGTTTAGGTCAACGGCATAGTGAGCCGGGATTCGAGAGTTGTGAACAACGTCGGGTGGCATGTCGATGACTGCGTTGGCTCCGCATCGCGCGCCAAATTCGGTGAAGTTGACGGCGATCTGCCACACCCCGTCGCGACCCTCTCCCCGCCGTCCCTCGACGTTGATCAACGCCTCGCCGTCATAGCTGTCGGCGCTGAGGTGCACGTTGTAGATGCCTTCCTTCATCGAATCCTCGCAGACGTCGTGCAACCCGGTGCAAGTTACGACTTGCCCTGGCACAACGATGTCGGAGACCATTACGCGCAAGTGTAGGTCTCCGCCGAACACTTCAGGGAAACGAAATGTCGAACGACGAACGGGAAGTCACGCTCGATACCTTAGTCGTCGAGCTCAAGGCCAACGCCGAGACCGAGCACGAGTTTGCCCGGCGCGTTGCGCTTGTCTGTGCGGAACTCGCCGACCGATCTCTTGGAAACAGCGAGAGACGCCCAGCACCGCGATTCGATAGGGCTCAAGGGTGCGAGCGGCTTACCCCATGCATCATTGGGTCACGATCCCACCTCCCAACATTTATGACGCAGAAGCAAGACCGGCCCGATGTCGATCGACTTCGAAGTGCCATTCGGAGCGTCATCGTTGCCGCCCGCGCTGAGGCGGCCGCCTTCCAAAAAGCGGCGGATGAGTGCGACGATGATTCAATGAAGGCGCTGCGCGAGACGCATCTCCAAGAGCTCAATGCGGTCCAGGCGCTGCTCGCATCGCTCGAGCTTTTCGAGCGTCGCGTCCTTTCCAAGTAAGTGGCCTCGGCGGCGGCGAAGCGCCGCTGAGACGTGCCGACTATTGTGTTGAATGGCTTCGCTGCTCGCTTGCTCTCCCACTAGATAGAACGCACCGTCAACCTCCGAATCGTCCTTAAGCCTCCGAGACATGACCCGAACAAGTGTCTCGAATTCTGAGCTCGACAAACTGGTCCAAGCAGAGGCGAAAGCGGCCGGCGCTTGTCATCGGTGCACTATAGGTCCGGTGCAGCTGAAGCCTGCCGACGCGGATGGCTGTAACTGGCGCGTTTCGCTTATTCAAGGCGAAGGCGCGGCGGCTTGCCTCCTCGCGCTACGGGCGGGCCTTCTCGTCCTTTCAGCAACATACTTGCTCGCTGAATCCGGCGACCGCGCCTAGTGGCCCAGTTGTCCGTGACCGAGTCAGCAAATCACTTTGAACTCGTGCCTACTGGCGGCGATGAGGACGTTGCCCTGGTCATCGGTGAGCTGGAGAAGATGAACGCCTTGGGCCGACGCAGCCTTCTTCAACGCGGCTAAACCACCATGTCGTTCGACTGTCGATAGCCGGCGCTGCGTCATCGATGCGGACGTGACGCTTGCAAGCCACCTCACACCCCAGTCGTCCGGATTGAACTCCGTCATCGAGCAGGTCGCTTGGCGTTCGCCGCGCGGCCTATGTAGAAGCGGAGCCTCGTCTTGAACCCCCCGCTCCTAGCGCCGCTTCCGCGTCGCGGACGTATCTCGCGATGCGATCACGCTCTGCTTCCGACCGGCGAATGATCTCTCGTGCTGCTGTGGTGGGTGGCGCGCTTTCTGACCTAGAGCGCCACTCGCCCAACATACGGTTCGTTAGATTGCGGATGTCGTGCAACGCGCGCAAGTGCGTGTTACGTAGCTGCCCGCGCGGATGCAGCCCATCAACGAAGATGCAGACGGATGAGCAGGTCGCAAGGATCAAGCTCGCGTTCGTCAGGCCGAGATGCGCAAACAGACCTGCGGTGGCTGATCCAATAATCGCTGGTGCCTTGAGAACCCAGAATGCGATCGAGTCACGCCGAGCATCGACCTGCGCCCCACGCGCCCATCGCTCCAAGTCGTTGATGTGCGCGTCCAGTTCAAGTGGCATGACCTCTTGGTCTCTCTCGAACGCAGGAGCCGCCGCAAGCTTCATCGCTTAACCCAATGATGGCGGAAGACGACCGGCCGCTTACCGCTGAACGTCGCCCTTGTCGCCTTGCCCAGGCTTGACCTTTGTTTTGGCAGTTGACCGCTTGTCTGCGCTCAGCGACCTGCCGACATCGACTTCGTGCTTGAACTGCCCCTCCGGGTCGCGGCGCACGTAGCGTTTGTCTCCGGCGTGCGGTTCGATGAGCGTGCGCTTGATGGCTGCCTTTCGCCCGACCGCCTTCTTCGCCGACGCTTTCTTCACCGCGGACTTCTTGGTTGCGGCCTTCTTCGCTGTTGCCATGGACGCATTTCTCGGGAGGTTGGCTGAAGGCGTCGACGCTATCGCGAAGCCAGCAGGCGGCGCCACCGGGCTTTCCCTACCACCGGCCTCGAGGTCGGCCGGCGCGGCTTCCATTACGGCCGCGAACCAAGCGGCATACGGCGTGTTGCGTGCGAGCCGACGGTTGTAGTCGGGAGCTCCATCGGTCCACCAGACCGGGCCGCGTTCGCCGAGGCCGACCTTCGCCTGCTGCACGGCGGCGCGGGCCGCGCGCAGGGCGTGCGCGTCATCACGAGCAGCGCGAACCGCGCGGCGGGCTATCATCAATGCATCAACGAGGCGCTGCCGGTCGTGTTCGGTCAGGTCAGGGCTTGCAGACCGCCACAACCGCCCACGCACGACGATGTAGCGGCCGTCGGGCGTGACAAGCGGCCCTGACCTGCTAGGGCCGGTCACTACGGGCGAAGCGCGCGAGACGAATCGTCGCTGCCGAGTCGCTGCCGTCGGATGACAGTCAGCGCGCGCAGCTGGTCCGAGGAGATGGCTCCGCTCAGCTTCACGAGCGCCTCGGTCGCGTTGATGAACGTGTCGTCAATGCGGCCGGCATGGCCGAGGCGCGTGGCTGCCGCTTCAATCGCCTCGAGCGGCTCGCGCGGCATCTTCGCGTGCATCTGCTTCAGCCACGCATCGTCAGCCTCTTCCGTTCCTGGCTGCGACCGCAGGTAGCCGACGATCAGGTCGCGTTCGTTGGCCCGCACCGCGCCATCCGCTCGTGCCAGGAAGAGCAGCACGCGAACCTTGTCGAGCAGGACCGCCGTCTCGGCCCTTACCGCCGCTTCGGCGGCCTCCTGTGCCGCCGCGGCACCCGATAGACGTCGCGTGATGCGCGCGAACAGGCGGGAGCAAGAAGGGAACCCGCGCCGAAGATGACGAAGATCGTCCCGGCGATCGGCGACCGGCCGGCGTAGCACGCTGCAGCGACCGCGAGCAGCAGCATGCCGAACAATGGATTGCCTCTTCCGGAGCTCGACGTCGCTGATCGAGTCGAGCGCGTCGACGTGTACGACAGCCCCGTGCCTGGCACGCCGACTGTGGTCCTCGCGCGACCGCGGCCGTACGTCGTATGCAGCCCGCGGCCGCCGATGGTCGTGCTGACGCCGGACTTCGAGAAGTTCAGCCGCACGCCAGGGATGACCTGCACGGAACGTCGCAGCCGCCACCCCATTAGTTGCTCCGACGAAAGGTGCGGAGCCTCGAAATCGACGGCAAGCATCTCCAGCACTCTGGCGAACTCGTCCATCAGCAGGCGGCGTCTTGTTTCCGCACTCGGTTCCGCCGCGATGATCGCCGAGAGCCGGTCTGGAATGCTTTGCAGGTACTGGGCTGCCGCGATGATCTTCGGTGCAAGCACCGCTTCGACCGCGTCGCGAGAAACCAGCTCTCCCCGCATCGTGGCGAGCTCGAGCCTTGTAGAGCGACACGCATGTCGAGCGCTCTCTTCTTCGCGTTCAGCAACGAATGATCAGGCTCCGTAGCCATCGTCGCTCGCGCTGTATCGCGGTTCCGGCAAATGCCCCGCTTGCTCGCGTCCCGCGCCCGCTGCTCCGTGATCGCGAAGTCTTTGAAGGATCCCGGTCTCCTGGCGGTGAGGATCGGTGTTCGCAGCCCATTCGCGATCCGCTTGGTCCGCGTCGATTAGCATGCGGCCGTTCGCGGCCGTCGTGACGCTGATACGGCCGGCCTTGATCGCCTTCGACACGGCGTTGCGGCTCACGCCACGAAGGCGCGCGTATTCAGCTGCGGTGATCATGCTCAAGCGCGAAACTTACAACTAACATCAACGAAACCCCGACGTGATATCGCGGACACGCGCTACAAACTCGGTTGTATCCAAGAAGTAGTTTGGATAGGCTTTCTTCAGTTGCTCGACGTCCGAAACGGACACCAAGACTCGCTGTGCGGTCGTTGAAAACAACGACTCTTGCTCGCTCTGAGTATATTCCTTGTTGGCCTCCTCGGACTCCGCCGGCTTAAAACCCTTTAAGCTAACGCGCCTCGTTTCTAGATCTAGTTCAACAAGGAAGTACTTCGCCTTGTCTCGTCTCTTTATCTGATCGGCCGTGGCCTTATAAGCATCCAACGTATCGCAGAATCGATACTCTTGTTCTAGGTCACTAAGCTGTCTCACAATCTCGCCCATGTCCTTTGTTTGCTTTGGCACAAGTGGACATCCTTCCTCCTGCGCGAAGCAAGACGACACAAGGGCAAAGAATTTCCTCCAGGGCGTGGTGTTCGCGTCTTTCTGAGATTTTAGGGACTGCCTAGTAAAGGTCTCCGCCGTCTCAACAGCAGTGGCCCAGTAATGCTGTAGAAGCGTCCGCAACTGAATCTCGACTTGCATATGCCTTTCGCGGTAGATCGTTGCGCGTTCCGCAACTCCGCCAAAGTAATAGACCAAGTGAATTCCGCGATAGCCATCTTGCTTAGGGCGGTCGATGTAATCATTCTTGATCTGTGAGCTGATGGGTGCTTCGCGTGCCGTCGATGTATTGATCGCGGAGAGCTAAGAGATTATTGACTGATCGAACGATCGCACGACAACCGCCGATGTCTTGCATCGTCGAAAGCGTAATGTCTGGACGGGCGCGTAGTTTTTTCTCTACCGACTCTATGCGTTTTAAGCGCTGAAACACCAAGAGCGGCTTTTTTTCGCCAGACAAGCGACCAACGCGCAACCGCAGTACGGTAGTAATGCTGTTA
This sequence comes from uncultured beta proteobacterium, assembly GCA_963795885.1. Taxonomy (GTDB): domain Bacteria; phylum Pseudomonadota; class Gammaproteobacteria; order Burkholderiales; family Burkholderiaceae_D; genus CAHJXF01. Next base: position 464,568 of record CAWCJI010000001.1, read on the forward strand.
AGCGGATAGTTGTGGGCCGCTCGCCAGTTGCCAAAGACCTGAACCGCCGACACGCGACGGTCTTGCGAAGCGAGCGGATCCACGAGCGTCACTCCAGCCGCATCGATTTGATCGTCCGAGTACTGCGGCCTGGTGTAGTCCATCGCGCGCAACATTGCCCAAGAACCGGGGGCGTTCATCCTACCTCCTTGAGTAACGCGAAGCGCATGACCTGGCCACTTGAACGCGCGAGGGGCCCGCGACCCCAGCCGTGATCGCGGGCAGGCCGGTGTTTTTGGGCACCTCCGGCTGGCCGCCTGGTCGAGCTCGTTGCTTGAGGCAGGAGGCCGACGTAGACCTCAAGCCCGTTGGCTCCCGCTGGCACGGTGATGCGATCTATCGGCTGCTGGACGCCCTGGCCCCAGCGGCCGCCTGTGTGAAGGTATCTGGCGACCAGGTCGCGTCCGGTGCCGTCTTCACTGCGGACTGAGCGGCTTCGCCGGCTCGTCGCTTCGCGAGCATCAGCGGGTCGTCGCCGTGCAAGCTTCGCTGGTAGTGCTCGACGTGCCCGCGCTCGATTAGGTCCTGTGCCTCGTCGTCCGCCAGGTCGAGCACGGTGCCAGGCTCGTGCCAGACCATCGTGCTGTCCGGGATCTTCGGGCCTCCAGCTCGTTTCAAGACGATCGCGCTGTTGGGGGCGACGATCGTGTGCGTCAGGGATAGGACGTGCATGGGTCAGGCTCCTGGGTTTGCGGTGATCAGGCGAGGCGAGGCTTGCGGATGCGACCTGCGATGCGCTTCGCGATGGCGTCCGCCTCGAGATCCTCGTCGGTCTGCATTCCGGCGAGCATCGTGCGGGCCTTGTCGGCCGGATAGGCTCGTCTGGAAGGCGAACTCCCGGGCTGACTGCTCGCGGCCGACAGCCTCAGGCGCCTTCGAGGATCGCCGCAGATGCGCTTGCGCTCGTCCTGAGCACCGACGCGGCTTCCGTCGTATCGACGCGAGGCTGTAGGCGGCCGCCTTGGCTGCCTCGGCAGTTGGCTTGGGGTAACTACTCGCGAGATGGCGCCGGCGTGGCACTGCGTGCGCTTGGTCGACCGCGTCCTCGCCGTGCGGCGCGTTGCTCGGGGGTTTCCATTGTGGGAGGTCCTTTCTGGTGGTCTGGTGGTTACGAGAAGCGCGCGAGCGCCGCAGAAGTCGCTGCACCGGCCTGGCGGGCCGCCTGGTTCGCACTCGCGCGGTTCGTGCCGCCCGGCACGTTCTGCGTGATGATTGATCGTCGAGCCCGCGCGCCGCCGGTGCGGTTCTGCGCAGCGGGCACTATGGCTCGCCCCGATGCACCATCACCAGCATGTCCTTCGGCACGAAGTCCGTGCCGCTGTCGAGGAACGCACCGCCGATCTTCTGGAACCAGTCGATGAAGCTGCCCATGCTGCTCGAGCCGCCGGCCTTGCCGATCACGCTCGCGAGGTCGCCGGAGGCTCGACGCCATCGCCGCCGTCGCCGGTGTCGTCACCGAGGTCATGTGTCATCGCCGCCTCCCGCGTCCGACGAGTCGCCGCCCATCGCGTCGGTCGTGTCGTTGACGGCCTCGATGAGGTCGAGTCAGCGCGTCGGTGAGGGTGTTCGTCTTGTCGGTCTGGGTGTCGAGCGTCGCCGCCGTCTTCGTTGCGCTCGTCGAGAGGCTCGACAGCGAGCTCGAGGCACCGCCGCCGCCGCACGCGTCGCCCGGCCGCCTTCTTCGCGGGCAGGCCCGGCAGCAGCTTCTGCATCCAGTCGCCGATCATGCCGCCGCCGGTCGTGCCGGCACCCATCACCTGATCGGACAGCCGCTTCGAGATCTGCGACGAGATGTCGTGCTGGATCCCGGTGAAAAACGACTTGAACGTGTCGCGCAGCTTCTTCGGTGCGGTCCTGCAGGTCGTCAAGGAACGTTGTGAACGTGCCCTGAATCGACTCGGCCGCCGCAGTCGCGTACTTGTTGCGTTCCAGCGTCGCCTCGGCGTCGAGCTGGGTAAGCTTTTCCTGATGGGTGCGCTCCAGGTCTTCCAGCTGCGCGTTCATCGCCGCGATCTTCGTCGGGTCGTTGTGCCCGGCCTGCTCGAGCGCGATGCGCTGCCGGATGGCGTCGGCCTGGATCGCGGTGAGGCGGTCCTCGAAGGTTCGCTCCTCGGCGATCGCGTCGATGTTGGACTCTTGTCGGAGCGAACTTCGCTGATCGAGTGCGATGCGGTCGATCGCTACTTGCGAGTTCCTGATGTTGATCTTCGACGCGATCGTTACCTCGTGAAGCGGATCCGTGCGCTGCCGTTCAGCTTCGGTCGCGAGGCGCTGTTCGTCACTGCCGTGTTCGCGAACTGTGCTTGGATCACTGTGAGCTGACTGGTGAGCTTGATCTCGTGCGCCTTCAGGTTCAGGCGCTCCGGGTCGGTGGCCGTGGTGCGTTGCGCGGCCTCGTTGGCGGCGATCTCTTGCTGCTTCGCATCGATCTCGGCCTGCAGCTCCTGCTGCTCGATGACGGTCCGCGCGTCGTAGTAACCGCGGATCGAGATCAGATTGTGTTTGTAGGAGTCGTCGTAGGCTTCCTGCGTCTCCTTCAAGTACTCGCGTTGAATCAGGACCGGCTGCCTCGAGCCGTGCCTTGGCCTCTTCGAACTCGGCCTTGCTGGTGTCTTCGAGCTTCCCCTTGCTCCTCGGGTCGTGGAAGTCTTCGGTGCCGGTGGGCTTCACTTTCGTGCCCGTCTTTGCTGTCGGCGTCCGAGCGCGGCCAGGACGTCGGCGATCTTTTGCCGATTTTTCATGGCGTCCGCGTACATCCGTTTGCCGCTGTCCGAGACCGCTTTCTTGATACCCTTGAGGCCGTTGGTCCATGCTAGACGGCTGCGCCGCGGAAGTCGCTGTGTAGAACCGCCGTGGCGATGTTCGGCGAAGCCTCGCAGCGATGCGCACGACGATGTCGATCGCATACCGACATGACATCGAACGTGAGCACGAAGCCCGTCTTGAAGGTGAGCAACGCAGCTTCGATGATCTTGAACGCGTTGCGCACAACGTCTGCGAAGGTCAGCGTCGCATTCGAGTCGTTGATGAAACAGCTCGATGAGTGGCGCGAGCGTCTGCTTCGCGGCGTCCCAGAGTTCGACGAAGGTGTCGGCCACGATGCCGAGGATCTCGCCGATCCCGTCGGCTACGGCCTTGAAGACCGAGACCGACGAGTAGGGCCGCCGTCGCTGAACCAGTTGGCCAGCTTGGTGAGGACGGGCATCACCGCGCTGCCGATCGTCGCTTTCCATCGCGAGCAGGACGTCCTGGACGTCGTTCGCTCGCGACCTTGAACGCCTTCACGGCCGCGACGTTGTCGCCGCCGACGATCAGGCCGAGGGCCTTCGCCTTCTCCGTCGCCTCCTGCTGAACGTCGGACGTCAGCTTGAGGAGCTTCGCGCTGTCTGCGGCGCCCTTGCCGAACGCGACCTGGGCCGCGAGATTGCGGTCAGTGCCCTCTTTGTAGCGGAGCAGCGCCGCAAGCGCGCTATCCATCAGGGCGCGGCCGTTCAAGAATTGGCCGTTCGAGTCGCGGGTCGCAATCCCCATCCGCGTTGAGGTCGTCCTCGTGCTCGCGCACCTGACGCGTCAGCTTCTGCAGCGCGCCGAGGTAGGTCTCCGCATCGGTGCCGACCTGGCCGAGCGCAACGTTCAGGCCGCTCGCCTCTTCGGTGGTGATGCCGAGCTGCTTCGCCAGCGCGACGACCTCGCCGGTGAAGGCGATCGTCTTGGAGATCGATTTGTCGAAGGCGCCTGCTCCGGCTGCCACCGCGGCGAAGGCCACGAACGCGCCTTTCGACGCTGTCCAGCGTCGACGTGAGCCCGGTGAAGGAGCTCTTGACGCCATCCATCGCCTTCGCGACGGTCGCTCTGCAGCTTCGCCATCGCCGCCTCAACTTGCGAGACGTCGGCGGTGACGTAAATCGACGCGTCGGATCGTGTATCGGCCATGGGGACTCGCTGATGATTGCCGCGTGGGGTCTAAGCCGGCGTCGCGGCGTTGTCCGCCTCGAGCTCGCGAACGAGCTTCGTCGGATCCGACGTCATGAGCGCGGCCATGAGCTCTTGCATGCTGCCGAGGTCGATGCTGTTCGCGATCTCGTCACGATCGATCTGGTTGTAGTTGCGCGCGAGCGATTCGGTAACGAGCTTGGGGACGATTCCGAGCTGCCCCGGGGCGAGCTTCCCTTCAATAAGTCTGCGCAATGAGAGCGCCGCTCCGTTCCATCGCGCCGAGACTGACCGGCGGCAGCACGTACGCCTTACCGGCGATCTCCACGACCGTGCCGGGGTTCTTGACCGTGACGGCCTTCTTGCTCGTTGCGTTCTTCATGCTTGGTCCTCGTGGTTGATGAGTTGCGATTCGGGCTACCCGTGCGTCACGGTCGGCTCGGCGGAATAGGCACGGCGCTGGTCTTCTGCGATAGCCGCCGCTGCTTCGATCCGCGTTCGGATCGCGTCCGCGACCCTGTCGATCGCCTCAATCAGCAGGTTGGCTGCGACCCTTCTTGCGGCGAGAGTCTCGATGGCGAACTCGATGTTCGCGCGCCGGACTGGCTCCGAGAACTTCGCGTATAGCTGTGCGGCTTCGAGTGCAACCTCGTCCTGGATCGGCGACCGGGCCAAGCCGAGCGCGACGCGCGGATGCAGCCCTTCGCGCAGCTGCTCGAGGAACTGCGCCTGCTCCGCCGCCGAAAGGCCTCGGTAGTAGTCCCGGCACTCCCGATCGATGAAGGCTTCGATCATCTCGACCACTTGGCGCACCATGCCGAGATCCGCGAGCCGCGCTTTCTCGGTTCGAGCCGTCGCGGTCCGCGTAAGCCATCGCGGTGTTAGCGACCTTGCGCTGCTCGAGCACTGCTTCCAGAGCCTCGGCGTCCTGGTAGGCCGGCGCATTCCAGTGAGCGTCGGCGAACCTCGTCGAGGAAGCGTCGAGCGATGGCCGTCATGTCGAAGATGTCGACTCCGACCAACATCTCGCTTGCATCGACCTTGTCGAGCGCGGCGTCGGCGTCCTGGTACTTCGCGGCAAGCGTCTCGCGAGGTACGTGCGTGTGTTCTCGAGCCGGTGCGAGCCTCGTGACGGCTTCCATGCGATTCCCTTCGTGAAAATTCGATTCGTCGTTCTGTCAACCCGATCACGTCAACCTTCGACGCGTTTTTCAGCCTGAAAAAGGCCCTGTTTCCCCTATGGCGCGGTCTTGCCAGTCATCGTGTCCGTCAACCCGAAAGAAATTTGCTGCAACGAATGAAGGCGCGCGGTAGCGAATTACCCGCGTGACGGTCACCTGTTTCCAAGGACCCGTTAAGGTACTGATTCAAAAGACTTTTCTGGTACTTCTTTGATATGCGCCTTCAGACCTTCCTCGAGGATGATGGGAATGGCGTGCGTCGCGTAGAGCTTTGCTGCCTTCGCGAGAAGCCGTGCGGTTCGATCCAACGCGCGACGCTCTGCTGCTGAGCGTTCGTCCCGCGTCCGTAGGTCCGGCGCGTGCGGTTCCTCGTTGAGGATTCGGCACGCGGCCTCGTGAACGGCTTCGAATCTCGCGCGACGATTCGCGACGTTGGCCTCGGCCGGCGCGCGCAGCCAGCACGTCGCGAGGCTCAAAGTGAGCGCATCCGGCGTCGCGCGACCGGCGAACTCGAGGCAGATCTCCCAGATCGGCAGATCGTCAATGAACGCTTGTGCAGGCAGCTCGTCGTTGTCCATCAACGACACCATCACGGTCTGTTCCGGCGCGTATAGCATCTCTTCGTTCACGACATCCCCTCGTTGTCGGAGAGCACGCCGATCAGCTTTCGCTGGTACTCGACACGCTGTGCTGGCGTGAAGTCGACCTCGAAGCGCGGAACGCGCGGGCTCCACTCGGTGGCGACGGACGAGACAGCACCTCGCTCGAGCGGCGGGATGCTCACTTCGGCGGTGAAGCGGCCGATCGTGAAGGTGCGGACGCAGGCACGAACCGCACTCATGCGCCACCCCGATTACCCGATTTCCCCGATCCGCCCGATAACCCCGAATCGGGGTAGTTCGGGTGCATTCGGGGCCCCGATTTCCCCTCTCCACCTTTAGGTGGAGGGGAATCGGGTATCACCCCGGGGTTGGGGAGCCAGACCCATTCGTCGCGCTGGCCGATGAAGCCATCGGCGTTCAAACTCGACAGGGCAGACGCGAATCGGGTCGACCGATGCTTGCCGTCGATCTGTTGCATCGACCGGTACGCTTCCTCGCGTAGGACGTCGATCGTGACGCCGCGAGCCGCCGAAAGCGGGCCGAGATGGGGCGGCACTCTGCCGCGTGCGTCGACCATTCGCAGCAGCGCTTCCCAGACCAGCACCTGCACCGGGCCCTTCGGCTTGCGCGGCCGCTGTACTGCAGCCGCCGTTGTCGCCGCGACCGACTCTACGACGCAGGTCGTGATCGCGTCGCCGTCCTCGTCGATCCCGACGCTGATCGGTCGCAGACTGAAGGGCATCTGAAGCCCGGTCGCGCCATCCCGCACCTTCGTCAACTCGGCTATGCGCTGGCCGCCGACCTCGACGATCTTGATCTCGACGTCGCACGCTGCGCGTAGCGAGCTGTGACCGCGCGCGCCGGCTCGTTCGTCTTTGCCGCCGTGATGGACCGCAACGACCGTACAGCCGAAGTCGAGGCGGATCCGCTGGCACGCTTGGACAAAGGACGTCATGCCTTCGGGGCTGTTCTCGTCGGCTCCTGGCATCGCCTGGCTCACGGTGTCGACAACCACGACGCCAATCTCGCCGTGGGCCTCGACGATTCCCTGCAGGGTCATCAAAAGCGCGCTGAATGCCTCCTTGGAGAGCATGTCGAGGTCGCCGGAGATCATGACCAGGTCGGCGTCGTCGATTCCTAACTCGTCGCGCATGCCAGCGAATCGTTCTGCGACGCTCTGAGGGTTCTCTGGGGCCACGTACACCACGAGGGCGCGTAGCGTCCGTTGCCCGAGGAATTCCCGAGCGGTGGCGATGCACAGCGCCGCGTAGCCGACGAAGAAGGTCTTGCCCGAGCCACTGATCCCGTACACGAGCACGAAGCTGCCGCCGGGGATCACGTTCTTGATGAAGTACCGGCAGCCGCGGCGGATGTTCATCTCGCGAAACGGCGTGACGCGGAGGTTGCGTGTCGGGCGCGTGCCTCGCTCGAATTCCTGCTGCGCGCGCGTTAGGGCATCACCCACAGCACAGCTCCTTCGCTTGGCCGATGCGACCCACCGCTGTCCACAGCCGGGCCCGGTCGTCGTCCTCGAGCGCCTTGCCGGCCGCTAGGTCGTTCGCCACGATCGCTACGAAGTGCGCCTCCAGCGCGAGGGCAAGGAGCGCCTGCGACGCGGAGATGCCTTGCCACCGCGCGGAACGCGATCCGTGCGGCGTATCGCGCGCCGGGAACAGGTCGAGCAGTCGGAGGTCGATCGCCTGAACGATCTCACCGGCCGTGCAGCCCGCGAAGCAGTTGACGAGGACCTTGCCATCGTCGAGCACTCGTACCGATAGCGATGCCTGCCGGTCTTCGTGGGCCGGGCAGCGTGCCATCCATGAATGAGGCGAGGACTGGCGGACGTGAGCCAGCCGGTCGAGGATGGCCTCGATGCTCATCTCGCCGCTCTCTTGCCGAGCTCGATCAAGAAGCCGTGAAGCGCCAGGGAATCGCAGCCCCATTCGATCGCGAGATCGCGGTAGCGGTCGGGCGTCTCCGCCGGCACCGCCTGGCCGAGCCGCAGCTCCTCAATGAACTTCTGCGCGACCAGTGCGCCGGCCGCGAAGGCGCCGACGCGTTCGGCGATGGCGGCGCTCACACGCCGCCCTGCATGAGTCGGCGGAAGCTGCCCGCGACGACCGGCGACCGGCCACCGACCTTTCGCTGCTCGAGCCTGCCGGCCTTGATCGCGCGGTAGATGGTCGCCCGGCTGAGTCCCGACAGCTGGCAGGCGATGTCGATCGAGATTGACGCGCTGTCCGGTAGCGCGTCGAAGTTCCGCAGCTGGAACGGGACGTCGGACTTCTGCTTCTGTGCCATGTGCTGCTCCGTCTTGAGCCGCTGAGCGGCGTGGAGCAACGATAGACGGGCAGCGTTCGCTTAAGAGGGAGCGAACGAGCGAGATTTTCTTGCGCTTAACTCCCCGTCGTGGCCGCCGGAAGCAGCTTCTTCACCGCGTCTGCCGACAGCTCTTTCCAGTCCGGCCGAACGACGGCCAAACCCCTTCCGATAGCCGCAGGATGAGAGCCGTCGAACCATTGAGGCACGACGGAATACTTCACATGGAAAGCCACGGCGTTGCGCTCGCTGTGTTGCCCCTTGAGGGACGTTCGCGGACCACCGGGGCTCTTGTCTGACACGTCTGCGGCACTCAAGACCTCCACTGCGTGTGCGAGAGCGTCCTGGTTCAGTAGAAATGCGTACCGGTCCAATCGGATTTCACGAAGTCGACCGTCACGATCGAGGCGGAAGACCGGGCCGGGAAGCGCGTCGCTCGCCCGTTCACGTAAGAGCTGCTGGGCGAGCGCGACCGCCCGCGGATGATGGCGAACAGTGCCCAGCAGCTTTCGAATCCCGGTCGCTACCTTGTCGAGTGCAGCCTGCGAGACGGGTGGTTGTCCCGCGTGACAGTAGATAAGCGCAGTCGCGAATTCGTATAGGCACCGGCGCCGGTCGACCGGATGAGCAAAGCCGGCACGAAACGGCTTCGCGTCGTTCGCATGCGAAGCAAGTCTCGTCCAGAGCCGATCCATCGTTCGGTCATCAACGAGTCTCGCTGCGCGGTCCCGATAGATGGACGGGTCGACGAGATGCGCGGCGGTTGGCGACGCAAGCTCCTTTTCGAATTCCGCCTTCAAGTAACGCTTCCAACTGGCGAGGTCGAACGCTTCGGGTGCTGCCTGAGTCATGTGGATGCCTCAGCTCCCGTGGACGCATGCAGCCAACTGGGAGCAGGTCCACGGGTCGAAGGTCGCCGAGCGAGCAGCGTCTTCATTAGGTGCTAAGCGCCTTCGTCCCGCGACGCACCGGCAAGAGCCACGGACATGTGATGCTGGAAGCGAGGGTCATCGGCCGCGAGCTGGCGGATGTGCGAGACGTAACGCTGCGCGGACTTGATGAGGTCGTCGTGACCCTCGCCCGGTTCGTAGGATCGGAGCACCGCGCACGCCCACCAATACGCCTTCACGTTCTGCGGTGGCTGCTGTGGCGTCCGATCAGAGAAGTCGTCGATCTGCATGACGAGCTAGCGCCTGGCCTCGAAGTCGCGCAGTTCTGCATCGCGTCGCGCGGCTTCTGCACGAGCAGAGATCGCGTCCGCCAAGCCGTCCCGATCCTCGGCGAGCAGCTCCGCCATAACCGCGTTGGTCGAAATGAGGAAGCGGTACAACTGCCCGCGGTGCAGAGGGCCGAAGACTTCGCCACCGTCTGGAGTGAATGACTCGTCGTGCTCGAGCAGGCCGACGAGCAGCGCATTGCCACGGAGAATGTCTTCCACCACTTCGAGTCGACGGACGTCGCGATGCACCGCGCGATTCGCGGGCTCTTTCTCGTCGTCCGTGTGCCAGCTGAACGCTTGGAAGACGGGTTCGGAAGCGGTGGTAGTGTTTGGGGCAGTCATGATGAACCTCGTAGGTAGGTACTTCGTGATTAGGGCAGCTCGCGGTGGTAGGACACCGCGGGCTGTCCGCCTGAGGGCCGTCAGGCGGCGGTATTGCAGAACTAGGCGCGCCTCCAGATCTCGCCGGTTCGAACGTCCTCGACGCTGCCATCCTCGCGGACGTTGACGAGGTCACCGTTAGTCGTCCGATGCTCCTGAGCGCCAGCTACTTCCTGATCGGGTGTGTCGGGGTCGAGGAATTCGACGATCTTGAACTCCTGCGTGACGATGATCGTTCGTCGCCTGTTGTGCTTGTCGAGCACGGCGTACTCGTCAATTCTCTTGCGCTTGGTCCTCATAGCTGCACTTGTCCTGGTCGTTCGTCTGGTTACGCCGCGCTCGCTCTTCGAATCGGCGTGACATCGGCCTTCGCGGGCCGCTCCGTCGAGCAGTACGTCGCCCAGTCGTCCATGAGCGCCCGGCGCTTGCGCAGCAAGTCCCCGCGCTGGTAAAGCAGCCTCCGACTCATCGGCGAGCTGGTGCGCCAGCGCGTGCTCGATGACCTCGCGGGGATAGGCGGTCTGCTCGGCCGCCCAGTCGCGAAAGGTGCTGCGCATGCCGTGCACGGTGACATCGGTCCGTTTCATGCGCTTCAGCAGCGCAAGCATGGCCATGTTCGAAAGCGGCTTGCTCTCCTCACCGCGAATCGTGCCGAAGAGGAACTCGCCGGCACGAGGTAGCTGCTCGAGCAACTCGACAGCACGCGGGCTCAGCGGAACGCGGTGCGGCTTACCGGCCTTCATTCGCTCCTTCGGCACGTTCCAGACGCGTTCGTCGAGGTCGATCTCGTTCCACTGCGCGCCGATGACCTCGCCCGTTCTGGCAGCCGTCAGGATCGCGAACTCGAGCGCGCGAGCCGCGATGCCCGTCTGCGCCTTCACGTCGACCAGGAAGGCCGACACCGCGGCGTAAGGGAGTGCCGCGTGGTGAACGATGCGAGCGCGCCTGCGATCGCGCGGCAAACTCGCCTGCAGGCCTCCGGCCCACGCTGCCGGGTTGTCGCCGGACCGCAGACGCTTCGCCTTCGCGGCGTCGAGGATCGTCTCGATACGCGCCCGCAGCCGCGAGGCGGTCTCAGGCGTCTTCGTCCAGATCGGCTTCAGCGCCGCGACGATCGCCATGCTGTCGACGTCGGCGACGATGCGGTCGCCGAAGACCGGATACGCGTGCTGCTCAAGCGTCGAATTCCACTGCGCCGCGTGCTTCGCGTTCTTCCACTCGGAGCGGTGGTCGTCGATGTACTGCGTCGCGAAGTCGCGGAACGTCGTGCGGCGCGCCCGCTCCGCGGCCCGCTCGGCTCGCGGGTCACCGCCGGCGCCGACGATCTCGCGCAGCTCGCGCGACTTCGTCCGGGCCGTCGCGAGCGAGACGTTCTTGAAGCCACCCAGGCCGATGTCGGTTCGCTTGCCGCGCACGACGATGCGTAGGACCCAGCGCCGCGCGCCGCTCGGATCGACGACCAGGTAGAGACCGTCGCCATCGAGGTGGCGGCCCGGACCCTTGCGGGCCACGCTGATCGCAGTGAGCTGGTTCTTGGGATGAGGTGCCATTCGGTGTCGGCCATCAATTCGTACCACATCATCGGCGAGATGCGGTGATACGTCAAGAGGCGACCTGAAAGGCGTTTTCTCTATGAAAAAGGCCACCGGTATGGTGGCCTTCATAGTGCGTTCTGGCGGAAGCGGTGAGATTCGAACTCACGGACGGGTTGCCCCGTCGCCGGTTTTCAAGACCGGTGCCTTAAACCGCTCGGCCACGCTTCCTGCGTTCGTCGGGCGCGATCATCTCACGCGGCCCGGGCCGTACAGCTCGCCACTCGGGTCGTCGAACATGCGCTCGATCGACACGCGGAACGGCGTCGTGACGTTCGGCTCGACGTCGATCCGCATCCAGCCGCCGTCTTCCGATGTTGGCGCCGCGATGCGGTAAAGGCTCTCGATCGGCCGACCCCCGGCGTCCCGCAGCGGATGATCGAGCGGCTGCGCTCGCGCGCCGGTCGTCCGCGTAGCGGCCCTGCACCAGCAGCACCCGTCCCTTGAACGTCGGCACCAACTCGCGCATCGCGACCTTCCACTCGTAATAGCCGTCGCGCTCGCGCGTGCGCGGGTCGGGCGGTCTCAGCGGGACGTTGAAACGCGGTGCCGCGTCGACGAAGATCACGACTGCCGGCAGCCGGCGCTCGGTCGCGATGCGGAAGGTGCGCTCGAGCCACGCGCGGTTCGCGACGACCCGCTCCTCGAACTCGCCGTTCCGCCCGGCGCCGATCCGATAGTCGTTGTTGTTGGCCGCCAGATCGACCGTCGCGAAGAGCACCCGTCCGGCCTGCCAGCGCACGTTCTCGCGATAGCGACGAAAGCGCGGCAGCGCGCTCTGGCGAGCCCACGACATCCGCGTGCGGCCGAGCGACGCGTCGCTTCCGAAGAACGCATCGACGAGACGCTGCAGCCGCTCGAACGGGTCGCCGCCGCTCGCGTCGCAAGTCGCCCACTCGCTCACGTTCGCGATCGGCACGACCGGCTTCGCGCTCGCATCGAGCAGTGCGCGGCGGCGCTCGATCGCGTCGTCGCTGCAGGCGCGCGACCCGGGGCCGCCGCTCTCGAACTGCACGACGAAGCGCGCGGCACTGTCGTCGATCGCGCGCAGCGTGGCCGCGGCCCGGTCCGCATCCGCGGCCGTGTCGCTCGCGACAACCGCGAAGGCGATGGCGCCCGTGTCCGGTGGCCGATCGGTCTCCGGCTCGGCCCGCGCGTCCGGCCCGCCGGCGGCGGACATCACGCACGCGAACCCGGCGCCTGCCGCGATCGCGCGGCCGAACGGGCTCGTCATGCCGCCGGCTCGCCGCCAGCGAGCCGCTTCAGCCGGTACAGCGCGTCGAGGGCATCGCGCGGACTCAGGCGATCCGGGTCGATCGACGCGAGCGCATCGACGACCTCGACGGCCGTCGCGCCCGGATCGCGCTCGTCGTCCGGTGCCTCGTCGAGCGGCTGATCGAAGAGGTCGCGCTGCGGCGCCGCGTCTCGCGCGGCCTGCTCGAGCGCGACCAGCTGCTTCTCGGCCGCGCGGATCACGCTCTGCGGCACGCCGGCCAGGCGCGCGACCTGCAGGCCGTAGCTGCGGCTCGCCGGCCCTTCCTCGACCGCATGCAGGAACACGACGTCGCGCCCGTGTTCGACGGCCGACAAGTGGACGTTCGCGACGGCCGGGAACTCGTCCGCGAGCCGCGTGAGTTCGAAGTAATGCGTCGCGAAGAACGTCATCGCCCGATTGTGTTCGATCAGGCGACGTGCGATCGCCCACGCGAGCGCGAGGCCGTCGAACGTCGACGTGCCGCGGCCGATCTCGTCCATCAGCACGAGACTCGCGGGCGTCGCCTGATGCAGGATCGCCGCGGCCTCGCTCATCTCGACCATGAACGTCGATCGGCCGCCGGCGAGGTCGTCCGACGCGCCGATACGCGTGTAGATCGCGTCGACCGGCCCGATCACCGCACGCGTCGCCGGCACGAACGAACCGGCGTACGCGAGCAGCACGATCAGCGCCGTCTGCCGCATGAACGTCGACTTGCCGCCCATGTTCGGGCCCGTGACGATCAGCAGTCGTCGGTTCGGCCCGAGCTGGCAGTCGTTCGCGATGAAGCGGTCGGCGCCCGTCGATCCCGCGCGCGAAAGACATTGCGCTTCGACGACCGGATGACGACCCGCGTCGATCGCGAGGCCGGGCTCGACGACCAGCTCGGGCCTCGCCCATCCGCACGCGTCGGCGCGATCGGCATACGCTGCAGCACGTCGACGGCCGCGAGCGCACGCGCGATCCGCTGCAGCGCGCCGATCGAGACGGCGAGCCGGTCGAGCAGCTGCTCGTACAGCGCCTTCTCGCGCGCCAGTGCCCGCTCGCGCGCCGACAGCGCACGGTCCTCGAACGCCTTCAGCTCCGGCGTGATGTAGCGCTCGGCGTTCTTCGTCGTCTGGCGGCGACGATAGTCGTCGGGGACGTTCGCGGCCTTCGCATGCGCGATCTCGATGTAGAAGCCGTGGACCCGGTTGTACTCGACGCGCAGCGTCGCGATGCCGGTCCGCGCGCGCTCGCGGGCCTCGAGGTCGACGAGGAACGCGCCGGCGTCGGACGACAGCGCGCGCAACTCGTCGAGCTCGGCGTCGTAGCCTTTCGCGATGACGCCGCCATCGCGGACCATCGCCGACGGGTCGGCGTCGACCGCACGCGTGAGCAGGTCCATCGCGTCGTGCGGCGATGCGAGCCCGTCGACCAGCTCGGCCAGCATCGAACGTCCGGCATCGAGTTCGGACCGCATCGCCGCATCGATCTGCACGCACAACGGCTCGAGCCGTTGCAAGCGCGTCGCGCAGTCCGGTGAGGTCGCGCGGTCGTGCGCTGCCGAGCGCGATGCGGGCGGCGATGCGGTCGACGTCGGCGGTGCCCGACAAGCGCTCGTGCAGACACGCCGCGTGCGTCTTCGCGCCGGCGCGCCGCATCAACGCCTCGACGGCCATCGCGCGACGCGTCGGCTCGTCGCGGTCGCGCAGCGGCTCGTGCAGCCAGGTCCGCAGCAGGCGACTGCCCATGTGGGTCGCACAGACGTCGAGCAGCTCGAACAGCGTCGTCGGCCCGGTCGCTCGACGACTCGCCGCTCGACAGGCTGTCGCTGATCTCGAGGTTGCGACGCGTCGCGCCGTCGAGCGCGATCGTGCGGTCCTCGCGTTCGACCGCGAGCGTCGCGATGTGCGCGAGCGTGCGACGTCGCGGGCCTGCTGCGACGTCGCCGCCGTCGAGCGCCTGCGTGCGTCGCAGATGGCGCAGCAGCGCACCGGCGGACCCGAGCGCGAACGTCTCGTCGCCCACGCCGAACGCGACGAGGTCCGCCACGCCGAAGTGCGTGCACAGTGCCTGCCGACCGCCCGGCACGTCGAAGTCCTGCGGCGAGCAGCGCGTCGCGTGCGTCCATCGTTCGAGCGCGACTTGGTCGCCGTCGTCGCCGCCGTCGATGACCAGCGTCTCGGCCGGCTGCAGGCGATCGAGCACGCGTTCGACGGCATCCGGCGAGCACTCGAGCAACCGCAGGTCGCCCGACGCGAAGTTGACCCACGCGATGCCGGCGATCTTCGTCCGCAGCCGCGGCGAGCGCCCGATGCGGACCGCGGCGAGCAGGCGGTCGGCCTTGTCCGGCAGCAGACCGGCATCGGCGAGCGTGCCCGGCGTGACGATGCGGACGACCTCGCGCGCGACCGGTCCCTTCGCGGTCGCCGGGTCGCCGATCTGTTCGCAGATGGCGACCGACTCGCCCTGCCCGATCAGCTTCGCGAGGTACGCGTCGAGCGCATGGAACGGGACGCCCGCCATCGGGATCGGCGCGCCGTTCGACTGGCCGCGCGCGGTGAGCGTGATGTCAAGCAGCTGCGCGGCGCGCTTCGCGTCGTCGTGGAACAGCTCGTAGAAGTCGCCCATCCGGTACAGCAGCAGCGAGCCGGGATGGTCGGCCTTGATGCGCAGGTACTGCTGCATCATCGGCGTCTCGCGAGCGAGCGAAGGCTGCATCGATCGGCGCGGGTCGGTCGTCGCGTCGTTCAACGACTCCGCCTCGTCGGAAGCCGCGCGGCGACTGCGGCGGGGCGCGACGTCGAGGCGGCGCCGAGCAACCGCCACATCGCGCAAGCGGCACCGACCGGACGCCGCACGATGTTCGACATAATGCCGGGTCGGACACGCTCGGACGCGTCGAGCATCCGATCCGCGCGGCGCGCATCCAACGCGTCGCCGACGCGGCCGGCGCCGACGCGCCGCACGACCTCACCGACCCTCATGACCACTCACATCAGCCCTCTCGCCGGCAAGCTGCTGCCGGCGTCGTCGCTCGTCGACGTTCCGAAGCTCGTCACGGCCTACTACACCGGCATCCCGGATCCGGCGGTGGCCGAGCAGCGCGTGGCGTTCGGGACCTCCGGCCATCGCGGTTCGTCGTTCAAGCTGTCGTTCAACGAGCGCCACATCCTCGCGACCACGCAGGCGATCTGCGACCACCGCAAGGCCGCGGGCATCGACGGGCCGCTGTTCCTCGGCATCGACACGCACGCGCTGTCCGAGCCGGCGTGCGCTTCGGCGATCGAGGTGCTCGCCGCGAACGGCGTCGACACGATGCTGGCCGTCGACGACGAGTACACGCCGACGCCGGCGATCTCGCACGCGATCCTCGTCTACAACCGGGGGCGCGACGCGACCGACGCCGGCCGCGCCGACGGCATCGTCGTCACGCCGTCGCACAACCCGCCCACCGATGGCGGCTTCAAGTACAACCCGCCGAACGGCGGCCCGGCCGATACCGACATCACGAAGACCGTCGAGGCCGCGGCGAACGCCTATCTCGAACGCGACCTCGCCGGCGTGAAGCGCGTGTCGTACGCGCATGCGATGAACGCACCGACGACGCATCGGCACGACTTCATCGGCGCGTACGTCGCCGACCTCGAACACGTGATCGACTTCGACGCGATCCGCGACGCGAAGCTGCGGATCGGCGTCGACCCGCTCGGTGGCGCGGGCGTGCATTACTGGGCCCGCATCGCCGAGCAGCATCGCATCGACCTCACCGTCGTCAGCGACGTCGTCGATCCGACGTTCGCGTTCATGAGCGCCGACTGGGACGGCAAGATCCGCATGGACCCGTCGTCCGCGTATGCGATGCAGCGGCTGATCGCGATCAAGGACCGCTTCGATGTCGCGTTCGCCTGCGACACCGACCACGATCGCCACGGCATCGTGACGTCCGGCGAAGGGCTGCTGCCGTCGAACGACTATCTCGCGGTCGCGATCGACTACCTGTTCCGCAACCGGCCGCAGTGGAGCGCCGAGGCCGCGGTCGGCAAGACCGTCGTCAGCACGCGGATGATCGACCTCGTGGCCGAACGGCTCGGCCGCCGGCTGTACGAGGTGCCGGTCGGCTTCAAGTGGTTCTCGAGCGGCCTGCTCGACGGCTCGCTCGGCTTCGGCGGCGAGGAGAGCGCCGGCGCGACGTTCCTCCGGCGCGACGGCACCGTGTGGACCACCGACAAGGACGGCATCGCCGCGGCGCTGCTTTCGGCCGAGATGACGGCGCGTTGCGGACGCGGGCCGGGCAAGCTGTACGAAGAACTGACGGCCGAGCTCGGCAAGCCCGCGGCCGATCGCGTCGAGGCGCCGGCCGACGCCGGGCAGAAGAAGAAGCTGTCGGCGATCGACCGTCGGCAGATCACGGCCGACACGCTCGCCGGCGAGCCGATCGTCGGCGTGCTCGATCGCGCGCCCGGCAACGACGCGGCCATCGGCGGCATCAAGGTCAGCTCGAAGAGCAGCTGGTTCGCAGCCCGACCGTCCGGGACCGAGGACATCTACAAGATCTATGCGGAGAGCTTCGACGGCGAAGGACATCTGCAGAAGGTGCTCGAGGAAGCGCAGGCGATCGTCGATCGCGCACTCGCCGCGTCCTGACCGGCGCACGACGCCGAGGTCAGTCGGCGGACGGCGCGTCGGCGGCGACCGCATGCGAACGCTTCGGGAACATCGGGCCGAGCGTCGCGACGAGCTGGCCGAAGATCTTCGGCGTTCCCGCGAGCACGTCGCCGACGTACAGGTAGTCGGGGTCGCCCTGGAAGTCGCCGACCAGCCCGCCGGCCTCGGTCACCAGCAGCGTGCCGGCCGCGAGGTCCCACGGCTTCAGGCCGATCTCGAAGAAGCCGTCGAGGCGGCCGCACGCGACGTACGCGAGGTCGAGCGCGGCCGCGCCGGGCCGGCGGATGCCGGCGCTCTGTCCGGTCATCAGGCGAAACATCGCGAGGTAGCGATCGAGCGTCTCGAGGTTCTTGAACGGGAAGCCGGTGCCGAGCAGCGCCTCGTTCATCCGATACCGCTTCGAGACGCGGATGCGGCGGTCGTTCTGGAACGCGCCGCGACCCTTCGTCGCGACGAACAGGTCGTTGCGGTTCGGGTCGTAGATCACCGCCTGCGTGACGACCCCGCGCTGCGACAGTGCGATCGACACGCAGTACTGCGGGAAGCCGTGGATGAAGTTGGTCGTGCCGTCGAGCGGATCGATGATCCACAGGTGATCGACGTCCGCGGTGGCCGCGGTGCGCGCGGCCGATTCGGCGCCTTCGAGCGGCGCCTTCAGGTCGGACAGCCCGCTCTCCTCTGCTAGGATCCGATGGTCCGGATAGGCCGTCAGCAGCACGTCGATGATCGCCTGCTCGGCCGCCTTGTCGGTCTCCGTCACGAAGTCGTTGTGCTGCTTGCGACTGATCTTCACGCGCTCGAGATCGAGGCTTGCGCGATTGATGATCGATCCGGCGCGCCGGGCGGCCTTCACGGCCGTGTTCAACATCGGATGCAGGGCGGCGGACATGACGAGGCGAGATGCGGAGGAGCGTTGACTGAGGGAACGCGACGGCCGCCCATCGCACGAGACCACCGGCGAGACGACCATCCTGCGGACGACGGTGAAAAGAACGACGATCGAAGACCCGGCACGGGCTCGTGCAGCGCATCGCGCGCCGGCATCGATCGTTCGAGGCCCGCATTTTATCCGACGCGGGTCGGGCCTGCGACGTCGCGGTGAATGAGCCTGCCGCGCTCGCGCGCATCGCGATCGTCCTCGTCGAGCCGAGCCATCCGGGCAACGTCGGCGCGGCCGCGCGCGCGATGAAGGTGATGGGCCTCGCGACGCTGTCGATCGTCGCGCCGCGCTTCGACGACGTGCTGACGCGGCCCGACGCGATCGCGTTCGCGAGCGGCGCGATCGACGTGCTCGAATCCGCGACGATCCATCCGACGCTCGCCGACGCGCTCGCCTCGACCACGCATGCGATCGCGATGAGCGCGCGCGATCGCGAGTTCGCGCCGCCGGCCACGACGCTGCGCGATGCGGCGGCCGATGCCGTCGGCCGGGCCGCGACCGGCGGCAGCGTCGCGTTCGTCTTCGGCAGCGAGCGTTACGGGCTGTCGAACGACGACGTGCTGCGCTGTCAGGCTCGCTGTCGCATCGGGACGTCCGACGACTATGCGTCGCTGAACCTCGCGCAGGCCGTGCAGCTCGCCGCCTACGAATGCCGGCTCGCGGCGACCGCGGGCATCGTCGCCGCGCGACGAGCAGGCCGCGCTCGCCACGCACGACGAGCGCGAGGCGCTGATCGAGCACTTCGAGGAAGGGCTGCTCGCGATCGGCTACCTCGATCCCGCGGCGCCGAAGAAGCTGATGCCGCGGTTGCGCCGGCTGTTCGCACGTGCCGGCCTGGAGCGGGACGAGGTGCAGTGGCTGCGCGGCATCGCGAAGGCGATGCTGCGGACCGCCGAGGCCGCGCGTCGACGCACCGGGTCGACGACGCCGCCGTAACCGCGTCGACCACACGACCATGAGCCGCGTCGACACGGCCGACGTTCCGGACGACGTCGTCGCCATCCGCGCCACCTACATGCGCGGCGGCACGAGCAAGGGCGTGTTCTTCGCGGCCGACGACCTGCCGGGCGGCATCCTGCAACGGCCGAGCATGCGCGACCTGCTGCTGAGCCGGCTGATCGGCAGCCCCGATCCGTATGCGCGCCATACCGACGGCCTCGGCGGCGCGACGTCGTCGACGAGCAAGGTGGTCATCGTGTCGCGGTCGTTGCGCGAGGACTGCGACGTCGACTTCCTGTTCGGCGCCGTGTCGATCGAAGAGGCGCTGATCGACTGGTCCGGCAACTGCGGCAACCTGACCGCGGCCGTCGGACCGTTCGCGATCGCGCGCGGCTGGGTCGAGCCGGTCGACCGCGACCCGTCGCGCACGACCACGACCGCCGTGCGCATCTGGCAGCAGAACATCGGCAAGCGGATCGTCGCGCACGTGCCGACGCGGGGCGGCCGCGTCGTCGAGACCGGCACGTTCCACGAGGACGGCGTGCCGTTCGGCTCGGCCGAGATCCGTCTCGAGTTCATCGACCCGGCCGAGGCCGGCGAAGACGGCCTGCTGCCGACCGGCAACGCTGCGACGACCTGCGCGTCCCGGAGCTGGCCGAGGTCGCTTCCCGACGGGGAGGCCGGACGATCCGCGCGACGATGATCAACGCCGGCAACCCGACGGTCTTCGTGCGCGCCGACGCATTGAAGCTCACCGGCCGCGAGCTGCCCGACGCGGTCAATCGCGATGCGAAGCTGCTGGCGCGGCTCGAGGCGATCCGCGCGCGGGCCGCCGTCGCGATGGGCCTCGCGAAGACGGCCGACGAGGCGACGCGCAGCCGGCCGGCGACGCCGAAGATCGCGTTCGTCGCCGCGCCGGCCGCGTACCGGAGCTCGGGCGGCGTCGACGTCGAGCGCGCGAGCATCGACGTGCTCGCGCGCATCGTGTCGATGGGCAAGCTGCATCACGCGTTCACCGGCACCGGGTCGATCGCGCTCGCGGTCGCGGCCGCGCTGCCGGGCACGATCGTGTCCGAGGTCGCGCGCACGCTGCCCGGCGTGCCGACGCGGATCGGTCACGTGTCGGGCGTGCTCGCCGTCGGCGCGGTCGTCGAACGTCGCGACGGTCGGTGGCACGTCGAGCGCGCGACGATGAGCCGCAGCGCGCGACGGCTGATGGACGGGATCGTGTACGCGCCTCGACCGGCCTGACGGTCGACGATGGCGGCGCATCGCTGGACGGCGGCGTCCGCGGCGGCCTAAGCTGCGGCACCGACAACCCGGGAGCGGCGATGTTCGAACATCGGTCGAAGACGCACGTGAGGCCAAGAACTGCAGGCGCGGCTCGATGGCTTGCCGTCGGATGCCTCGTCGCCTGCGCGATCGTGAAGTCGGCAGGCGCTTCCGATGCGGATCGCGATGTCGCGGCATCTTCCGCGCAGACGTCCACCGAGCGCTGGACCGGCATCGAGGCGGACGCGCGACGTTCGGGCGACCTTCGGCTGCGCATCCTGTTCGCATCCGCGATCGCCGATGGCCCGCCGTCCGCGGAAGTGATTCCGTTGCACGAGTTGATCGACGAGGCGCGCGGCTCGACGGATCCTCTCGTCCTCCAGCTCCTGCTCGAACGCTGCCGTACCCGAGCGACGGCCGACTCGGACGGTTGCGATGCGCTCGATCTCGCGACGCGCTGGACGCGCGCCGACGCGGAGAACCTGATGGCGTGGGTCGAGCTGGCCACCTGGCTCGACCGGAGCGGCGATCACGCCCGGGCCGACGCGGCGTTCCGGCGCGCGGGACTCGCCTCGACGTTCCGCGACCCCGCGAACGAGATCGCCCGCGTCGTCCTGGCGGCGGCGCCGCCGTCGAACGATGCGCGCCGGCGCTACGACGACCTGACCCGTGCGATCGGCATCGCCGCGGCCGCGCCGGTCCCGTGGTTCGGCGACGTCAAGCAGGGGTGCAAGGCCGAGGCGAGGCGAGCAGCGTGCGTGCACATCGCCGACGTCGTGTTCCGCGACGCCGACACGTTGACCGCGTTGATGGCCGCGAGGCAATTGACCGCGCAGGCCGGCGAGCCGTCGTGGCTGCATCAGGAGCGGCAGCGCCGCGAGGAAGCGCTTGAATGGGCCTCGTCGCAGGCGGATCGTGCAGCAGGACTCGGTGCGGTCGGCCCGCCCGGTCCGAACGACCTCGACGCGGCGGTCGCGTTGCTCGAGGCTCGCATCCGTCGCGGCGACGTCGCGGTCGCGCACGATCGATTGCGTGCAATGCAGGTGTCCGAGGCGGGAGGGATCGCGTCGTTACCACGACGACATGACCGCGTTGATGGCCCGCCTCAAACCGTCCGACTGACCCGTCGGCCGCCCCGCGGCGCCCACCGGCAAGCTTTCGGATCCGCCCTTAGAATGCCGCGATGCTCTCCCGCCTTTCCGAAGACATCGCGACGATCCGCGAGCGCGACCCCGCCGCGCGCAGCAAGTGGGAAGTGCTCACCTGCTATCCCGGTCTGCATGCGCTGTTCCTGCATCGCATCGCGCATGCGTGCTGGCACGGCGGCTGGCTGTGGCTCGCGCGCTGGCTGTCGCATTGGGGTCGCTTCCTGACCGGCATCGAGATCCATCCCGGCGCGACGATCGGTCGTCGCGTGTTCATCGATCATGGCCTCGGCGTCGTCATCGGCGAGACCGCCGACGTCGGCGACGATTGCACGATCTACCAGGGCGTGACGCTCGGCGGCACGTCGCTCAACGGCGGCAAGCGGCATCCGACGATCGCGCGCGGCGTCGTGATCGGGGCCGGCGCGAAGGTGCTCGGCCCGTTCACGGTCGGCGAGAACGCGCGCATCGGCTCGAACGCGGTCGTCGTCAAGGAAGTCCCGCCGGGCGCCACCGCGATCGGCATCCCGGCGCGGATCATCAGCGAGGCCGTCGCGCAGCGCCGCGAGCAGACCGCGGCCCGCATGGGCTTCTCGGCCTACGCGGTCACGAGGGACGCCGACGATCCGCTGTCGATCGCGCTGCACGGCCTGATCGACCACACCGCGGAGCTCACGCAGAAGGTCGAGGCGATGGCCGCGGCGCTCGACGCGATCGGCGCCTGCCCGGCGAGCGCTCGCAAGGAGGCGCGTTCGACGCGGAGCGGCTGAACGAGATGGTCGACTGAGTCGATCGACCGGTTGCCGACCCGCGGTCAGGCCGGCATCGGCAGCTCGACGATCGCGCCGTTGGCCAACGCGAGTCCGCCGCCCCGCGGCGGCACCGCGTCGGCATCCCAGTCCGGCAACACCCAGCGCTCGCGGCTCGCATCGGCGATGCGATGGAGGTGATGCGCGGGTCGATGTGTGTGCCCGTGGATCAGGATCGTGTCGGGATGCGCATCGAGCAGCGCATCGACCGCGCCGACGTTCGACGTCCATGATCGCCATCGACTTGCCGGCCTTCGCGGCTTCGCTCTGCTGTCGTGCGCCGGCGATCATCGCGCGACGGATCGGCGAGCGGCTTCGACAGGAAGTCCTGCTGCCACGCCGGTCGTGCGCACCATCGCGCGAAAGCGCTGGTAGTCGACGTCGTCGATGCATAGCGCATCGCCGTGCGACAGCAGCAGCTCCACGCCGCCGATCCGTTCGCGATGCGGATCCGGCAGCAGCCGCATGCCGGCCGCCGCCGCGAACGCATCGCCGATCAGGAAGTCGCGATTGCCGGCGATGAACGCGATGTCGACGCCGTCACGGGCGATCTCGCGCAGGCGCGTCGCGATCGTCCGCGCGAGCGGATCGTCGACGTCGTCGTCACCAGCCCAGTATTCGAACAGGTCGCCGAGGATGAAGAAGCGACCGGTACGGCCGGCGACCCGCGCGTCGACGAACGCGAGGAAGGCGTCGGTGGTCGCGGGTGCTCCGCCGACAGATGGACGTCGGACGCGAAGACCGCGTCGTAGCGCGCGTCGGCGTCGACCGGCGTCGCGAAGCTCAGACGACCTCGGCGCGCTCGATGACCACGTCCTCGACCGGGACGTCCTGGTGTCCGCCGGCGCGGCCCGTCTTGACGGCCTTGATCTTGTCGACGACGTCGATGCCGTCGACGACCTTGCCGAACACCGCGTAGCCCCAGCCGCGCGGCGTCGGCGACGTGTGGTTCAGGAAGTCGTTGTCGGCGACGTTGATGAAGAACTGCGCGGTCGCCGAATGCGGATCGTTCGTCCGCGCCATCGCGACGGTGTACTTCTCGTTCTTCAGGCCGTTGTCGGCTTCGTTCGCGATCGGCGAACCGGTCGGCTTCTGCTTCATGCCGGGCGCGAAGCCGCCGCCCTGCACCATGAAGCCGTTGATGACGCGATGGAACACGGTGCCGTCGTAGTGACCGCTCTTCGCGTACTCGATGAAGTTCGCGGCGCTCTTGGGCGCCTTCGCCGGCATCGACCTCGATCGAGATCACGCCGTGATTCGTGTGCAGCTTGACGGTTTGATTGGCGGCCATGACGGCTCCTCAGTTGGTGGACGGCAGCAGCGCTGCCTTCCGGATGACGACCGGTTCGACCGGTACGTTCTCGTACGTTTCCCCGGCCTCGACCGTGTGCACGGGGACGTGGCGGATGCGATCGACGACGT
This sequence comes from uncultured beta proteobacterium, assembly GCA_963795885.1. GTDB lineage: Bacteria > Pseudomonadota > Gammaproteobacteria > Burkholderiales > Burkholderiaceae_D > CAHJXF01. The sequence goes on from CAWCJI010000001.1 coordinate 488,266, forward strand.
CCATGCCGTCGACGACGCGGCCGAACACCGCATAGCCGAACACGCGGTCCGCGTCGGAGGCCGGGATGAACACGTCCTTGCCGCGGCGCGTGACCGTCACGCCTTCGGGCGGTACATCGACGTGGTCGAGTCGCAGGTTGTCGGCGACGTTGATGTAGAACTGGGCGGTCGCGCTGTCGACCGCCTCCTCGCGCGCCATCGCGATGGTCCCGGCGACGTTTGACAGTCCGCCACTCGCCGGGCTCTTCGCCTCGTTCGCGATCGGCTCGTGCGTCGGCTTCTCGCGCATGTCCGGCGCGAGACCGCCGCCCTGGATCACGAAGTCCTCGACGACGCGATGGACGAGCGTGCCGTCGTAGTGGCCTTCGTCGACGTAGCGCAGGAAGTTGCGGGTCGTCGATCGGCGCGCGCTGGTCAGGTCGAGCTCGACGACGATGCGCCCCATCGACGTGTCGATCGCGACGCGGGCGGACCGGCGCCCATCGCGTCGACCGACGTCCAGGCCACGGCCGCGAGCAGGACGGCGCCACGGCGCAGCGAACGTCCGAGACGTCACGACTCGATCCGGTCGTCGGTCACGGTCCATCCGTCGCCGTCGCGATGCAGCGTCAACGCGGTCGATTGCGCGACACCGTCGCCGGTCTTCGGCTGACTCCTCGCGAAAGCGCGCGATGGCGGTATCGCCGTCGATGCGGATGCTGAGCGCGCCGGTCGACAACGAGCGGCTCGATGCCCAGGCCGGACGGCGGCGTGATCGACGGGATCGGGTTCGCGGGATCGGGCGGGATCGTCGTCCTCGCGCCGGCCAGCGTCGTGGTCTCGGTCGACGCGGCGGCGTCCGGCGTGCCGACGCCGACCACGTTCGACCCTTGCGGGACCGCCGTGCCGACCGACGGCACGACGATCTCCGGCGCCTCCGCGCCGAAGCGCGTCAGCGTCGACGGCGACGCCGGCTGCGACAGGCCGACGTAGCGCTGCGAGCGCGCGTCGGGCGGCGCCGCGCTCGCGGCCGGCGCTTCCGCGGCCGGCGCCGATGCCGCCGCGGCGGGGCCGGTCAGCAGCGTGCGGATCGTGTCGAGCTTGCGCAGCGCGGTCGCCGCATGCGCGTCGTAGCGTCGTGCGTCGCGATAGGCGCGTGCGGCCAGCGCCGCGTAGACGTCGCCGAGATTCTCGTAGGCCGTCGCATCGTTCGGCGCCGCGCGGATCGCCATCTCGAGCGCACCGCGCGCGTTGTCGTACTGACCCTGCGCCGCGTAGATCACCGCGAGGTTGTTGTAAGGCTCGGGCAACTCGGGATAGTCCTGCGTGAGCCCCGTGAAGACGGCGATGGCGTCCTCGCGATGGCCGCGCTGCGACAGGATCACGCCTTTCAGGAAGCGCATCTGCGCGTCCTTCGGATTCTTCGCGAGGAACGCGTCGGCCTTCTGTTGCGCGTCGTCGAGCTTGCCGCTGGCGACGAGCTTCGAGACGTCCTGCTGCTCGTCGGCGCGCGCGACCGGTGCGCTCGCGAGGGCCAGACACGCGATCAACATGCACGACGCGACGACGAGCGACCCGCGTTTCGGGAGCAGGATCGAGAGGGAACGCCGTGCGACGGTCATGGAGCGGGTTCGCGAAGCCGAGGGCCGGACGAACGATGGTTGGGCGATGAGGACGATGACGGGATGGAGTGCGAGCGAGGGGGCGACGGCAACGCCGCAAATGGCGTGCACGATGCGGCGCGACGATCCATGTTTTCGATCCGGATCACGCGGCGACGGTGGAACAATTGATCGCCCGCGCGGACCGCGATGCTATACTGCCCGCACAAAAGAACGATCAAAGTTTAGCAAACACCTGCCACTCGACGGACGCTCGATTATTGACGAGCGCCCTTCCCTCGAGTGGCTTGTCATTTGTGCGGAGGACGTGCGTCAGGGTGATCTCGACCATCGTTCCATGGGACTCGCCCCGCCGGGATCGCCCGGCCACGACGCACCTCGCACCCGACGCCCGCGTGATCGCGATGCACCGCGTGACGCATCGTCGATGCGTTGTCGCGCTGCCGCGTCGTCGCGCGGATTGCGCACCGTCGACCGCGCGTCGTCGCGGCGTCACTGATTCCTTCGCATGCTGAAGATCCACAACACGTTGACGCGCGAGAAGGAAACGTTCACGCCGATCGAGCCCGGTCGCGTGCGGATGTACGTCTGCGGCATCACGGTCTACGACTACTGCCACATCGGCCATGCGCGGATGATGATGGCGTTCGACGTCGTGCGCCGCTGGCTGCGCGCGTCGGGCTACGACGTCACGTATGTCCGCAACATCACCGACATCGACGACAAGATCATCAGGCGCGCGGCCGAGAACGGCGAGTCGATCGGCGCGCTCACCGAGCGCTTCATCGCGGCGATGACCGAGGATGCCGACGCGCTCGGCATCGAGCGCCCCGACCACGAGCCGCGCGCCACCGCGCACGTGCCCGAGATGCTCGACATGATCGAGCGCCTCGAGTCGAAGCAGCTCGCGTATCCGTCGACCGACGGCGACGTCAACTTCGCGGTCCGCAAGTTCCCGGGTTACGGCCGCCTGTCGGGCAAGTCGCTCGACGACCTGCGTGCCGGCGAGCGGGTCATGGTCAACACCGGCAAGGCCGACCCGCTCGACTTCGTGCTGTGGAAGAAGGCGAAGCCCGACGAACCGGCCGACGCGAAGTGGGCGTCGCCGTGGGGACCGGGCCGGCCCGGCTGGGCGATCGAATGCTCGGCGATGAGCTGCGCGCTGCTCGGTAACCACTTCGACATCCATGGCGGCGGCGAGGACCTGCAGTTCCCGCATCACGAGAACGAGATCGCGCAGAGCGAAGGCGCGAACGGCGAGCGCTTCGTCAACGTGTGGATGCACAACGGCTTCCTCAATGTCGACGACGAGAAGATGTCGAAGTCGCTCGGCAACTTCTTCACGATCCGCGACGTGCTGAAGCACTACGACGCCGAGGTGCTGCGCTTCCTGCTGCTGCGCAACCACTATCGCAGTCCGCTCAACTATTCCGACGCGCATCTCGACGACGCACGTGCGGGCCTGACGCGGCTCTACACCGCGCTGAACAACACGGCGGCCGACGCGACGGATGCGGTCGACTGGGACGAGCCGCATGCCGTGCGCTTCAAGGCCGCGATGGACGACGACTTCAATACGCCGATCGCGGTCGCGGCGTTGTTCGACCTCGCGAGCGAGGTCAACCGGTCGAAGTCGGCACCGCTCGCCGCGCAGCTGAAGTCGCTGTCCGGCGTGCTCGGCCTGCTGCCGCGCGACCCGCAGGTGTTCCTGCGCGCGGTCCCGGGCGGCAGTGACCGGCCGACGGCCGACGTGGCGCGGATCGACGAGGCGATCGCCGCGCGTGCGATCGCGAAGAAGAACCGCGACTTCGCCGAAGCCGACCGCATTCGCCGCGCGCTCGCCGACGAAGGCGTCGTCCTCGAGGACGGCGCGGCCGGCACGGTGTGGCGTCGCGCATAGCCGTCGCCGGATGCCCGCACCGAACCCCGAGTCGACGACGTCGGCGGCCGCAGGGCCGGTCGTGCAGCCGGCTTGCCCGTGCTACTGGGAAGAGGCGCGCGCCGACCTGATCAAGCGCGACCGCATCCTCAGGCGCGTGATCCCGAAGCATCCCGACGGCTTCCTCGTCAGTCGCGGCGACCCGTTCGTCACGCTGGCACGCGCGATCACCGGACAGCAGATCTCGACGAAGGCGGCACAGGCGGTCTGGGACCGCGTCGCGGAGGCGGTGCCGCGGATGACGCCGGCCGCGGTCATCAAGACGGGCCACGAGACGCTGCTCCGCTGTGGCCTGTCGAAGCGCAAGTGCGAGTACATCCTCGACCTCGCCGCGAAGTTCAAGGCACGACAGGTCCATCCGGACAAGTGGTCGACGATGGGCGACGAGGACGTGATCGCGGAGCTCGTCGGCATCCGCGGCATCGGCCGCTGGACCGCCGAGATGTTCCTGATCTTCAACCTGCTGCGGCCCGACGTGCTGCCGCTCGACGACCTCGGCCTGTTGAAGGCGATCAGCCTGCACTACTTCAGCGGCGAACCGGTGTCGCGCCACGAGGCCCGCGAAGTGGCGGACAATTGGCAGCCGTGGCGCACCGTCGCGACGTGGTACCTGTGGCGCAGCCTCGACCCCCTGCCGGTCGACTACTAGACAACAGCCAGCGCATCGACGCAGACAAACGGATGGAGACAGCCGGATGGCATTGAAGACGACGTTCCTGGAGTTCGAGCAACCCGTCGCGTCGCTCGAGGAGAAGATCGAGGAACTGCGTTTCGCGCAGGACGACTCGGCGGTCGACATCTCGGAAGAGATCTCGCGGCTGCAGAAGAAGAGCGACGCGCTGACGAAGGACCTCTACGCGAAGCTGACGCCGTGGCAGGTCGCGCTGGTCGCACGTCACCCGCAGCGGCCCTACACGCTCGACTACGTCCGCGACATCTTCACCGACTTCCACGAGATGCACGGCGACCGCGCATTCGCGGACGACCTGTCGATCGTCGGCGGCATGGCCCGCTTCAACGGCCAGGCCTGCATGGTGATCGGCCATCAGAAGGGCCGCGACACGAAGGAGCGCGCGGCACGCAACTTCGGCATGCCGAAGCCCGAGGGCTATCGCAAGGCGCTCCGCCTGATGAAGGTCGCCGAGAAGTTCGGACTGCCGATCTTCACGTTCGTCGACACGCCGGGCGCGTACCCCGGCATCGACGCCGAGGAGCGCGGGCAGTCGGAGGCGATCGGCCACAACCTCTATGCGATGGCCGAGCTCCGCGTGCCGATCATCGCGACGGTGATCGGCGAAGGCGGCTCCGGCGGCGCGCTCGCGATCGCGATGGGCGATCAGGTGCTGATGCTGCAGTACTCGACGTACTCGGTGATCTCGCCCGAGGGCTGCGCGTCGATCCTCTGGAAGAATGCCGAGAAGGCGCCGGAGGCCGCGGAGATCATGGGGATCACGGCGCATCGGCTGAAGGCGCTCGGGCTGATCGACAAGATCGTCTCGGAGCCGGTCGGCGGCGCGCATCGCGACCCGGCGCAGATGGCGCAGATGCTGAAGCGTGCGCTGGCCGATTCGCTGCGGCAGTTCCAGGGCATGTCGACCGCGGACCTGCTCGCGCAGCGGCATGCGCGGCTCGCGGCCTACGGGAAGTACAAGGAGATCGCGCCGCAGGCCGAGTGACGGCCGCGATGCGCTTCGACGCGAGTCTCGAGACGACGCTGCAGGCGGCGCTCGCCGACGCGCTCGGCGCGCGTGCCGCCGGATCGGCCCTGCCTCGCATCGCGATCGCCTACAGCGGCGGCGGCGACTCGACCGCGCTGCTGCATGCGGCCGCCACGTTGCAGCGACGCGGCGCCTACGAGGTCTTCGCGTTCCACATCCATCACGGCATCGCCGACGACGCCGACCAGTGGCTCGCGCACTGCGCGGATCGCGCGGCGGCCTTCGGCGTGGCGTTCGATGCCGATCACATCGCTCCGGCGCGGTCCGGGGTCTCGCTGGAGGCCGACGCGCGACGCCTGCGCTACGCGGCGCTCGTGCGCCTGTGCAAGCGCCGCGGCTGCGTCGCGCTGCTGACCGCGCATCACGCCGACGACCAGGCCGAGACCGTGCTCGTCAACCTCGCGCGGGGCGCGGGCATCGGCGGCCTCGCGGCCGCGGCGCGGAGCCGCATCGTCGACGGCGTCGTGCTGCTGCGGCCCTTCATCGATCTCTCGTCGTCGCGGCTCGCCGACTATCGACGGACGCATCAGCTCGTGCACGTCGACGACCCGTCGAACGCGGACCGCCGCTTCACGCGCAACGCGATCCGGCACGAGGTCATGCCGGCGCTGCGTCGCATCGTGCCGTCGATCGCGACGCGGCTCGCGCAGACCGCGAGCCATGCCGCGTCGATGCAGGCGCTGCTCGACGAGATCGGGCACGAGGACCTGCGGTCCGACGATACGGCCGACCACGCGCTCGACGTCGACCGGCTCGCGTCGCTGTCGAACGCCCGGGCCGCGAACGCGCTACGTGTCTGGCTCGCCGGTCGCGGGCTCCGTCCGCCGACGACCGCGGCGTTGCGCGAGATGCTCGCGCAGCTGCTGCATGCGTCGCCCGACGCGCAGATCGAGCTGCTTCACGAACGCCAGACGCTGCGGCGTCTATCGAGGCCGCGCTGTCGATCGATCGCGGCGGCCCGCCGCGGGCCGCGTTCCGTCCTCTGGTGTGGCGCGGCGAGCCGTCGATCGATGTCCCCGAATGGGACGGTGCCCTGCACTTCGTGCCGGCGTCGGGCCGCGGCTTCGACGCGGCGGCGCTGCGCGACGGCCCGCTCGCGATCCACGAGCGGCGCGGCGGCGAACGGTTGCGCACGCATGTCGACGGCCCGAGCCGCACGTTGAAGAATCTCTATCAGGAGGCGGGCATCGCCGCGTGGCAGCGCGGCCGCTTGCCGCTCGTCTATCTCGGCGACCGCCTGCTGCTCGCGGCGGGCCTCGCGCCGAACGCGACCGCGATGGTCGATGCGATGCCCGGTACGCAGGTCGTGCAACTGGAATGGCGCGCCGCATGACGCGCGCCTGTCATCAAGCCGACACGCGGCTCGCGGATGGTCTCGTGCCTTGTCCGACCCGACGAGACCCACGACCATGCTTCGTACGACCCTTCGCCTCGCGTTCGCCGCGACGACCTGCCTCGCGGCTCCGGCGTTCGCGCACGCCGATCCTGCTCGCCACCGCGACGCTGACCGGATCGAGCGCCGGCCAGGGCGTCGATCTGTCGGGTCTGACCGGGACGCTCGAGAACGGACTGCCGGGCAACGTGCTCGGCGGCATCGGGTCGGCACTCGCATGGGCCGGCGGCAATACGTTCATCGCCGCGCCCGACCGCGGACCCAATGCGACGCCGTACAACAGCGCGGTCGACGACACCGTCTCGTACATCGCGCGCTTCGAGACCGTGCAGATGAATCTCGTGGCGAGCGGAAAGGGCGCGTCGCTGCCGTTCACGCTGACGCCGACGCTCGTCGCGACGACGCTGCTGTCGAGTCCGACGCCGTTGATCTACGGCACCGGCGCCGGCCTCGGCAACAGGATCGACGGCACGCCGCTCGGGTCGGGTGCGCCGTCGGTCAACACGGCGGCGAAGAACTACTTCACCGGACGGTCCGACAACTACGGCGCGGGCACGTCGGGCAACGCGAACGACGCCCGCCTCGACCCGGAAGGCATGCGCGCTCTCCAACGATGGCAAGAGCGTGTTCGTGTCCGACGAGTACGGCCCGTACGTCTACCAGTTCGATCGCGCGACCGGCAGCCGCATCCGCTCGTACACGCTGCCGTCCAACCTCGACATCTCGACGCTGAGCCCGCAGGGCGCCGTCGAGATCGCCGCGCAACACGACCGGCCGCGTCGCGAACAAGGGGATGGAAGGCCTGGCGATCACGCCCGACGGCAAGACGCTGGTCGGCATCATGCAGGCGCCGCTCGAGCAGGACGCGTCGAACAAGGCGACCGGCAAGATGCTGCGGATCGTGACGATCGACATCGCGAGCGGTGCGACGCACGAGTACGGCTACCTGCTCACCGCCGGCACCGGCGTCAGCGAGATCACCGCGCTGAACGATCATCAGTTCATCGTCGACGAGCGCGACGGCAAGGGCCTCGGCGACGGCAGCACCGCCCTGGCCAAGACGCTGTTCGAGATCGACCTGACGGGCGCGACCGACATCACGAACCTGAGCGGCGCGGCCGCCGCCAACGCCGCCGTCGGCAAGACGACCTTCCTCGACCTCGTGGCGCTGCTGAACGCGAACAACATCGCGTCGACGCAGATCCCGTCGAAGATCGAAGGCATCGCGTTCGGCGCGGACGTCGTGCTCGACGGCATCACGGAGCACACGCTGTGGATCGGCAACGACAACGACTTCGTGCCGGACACGTCGGGGCCGAGCCTCTACTACGTCGTGGGCTTCAGCGACGCGGACCTGGCCGGCTCGACGTTCGTGCCGCAGGCGATCGTGCCGGAGCCCGGCGCTCTCGCCCTCCTCGGCATCGGTTCGATCGGCCTCCTGGTCGACACGCAGGCGCAAGCGCGTCTGACCCGCCGACGTTCGCAGCGTCGACGACATTTGCCTGGGCGCAGCGCTTCCATTACATTGCGGGACCCTGCAGACGCGGACTTCGGTCCGCGTTTTGTTTTGTCGGCCGCGCCTGCGCGCATGCGTTCATCCATGGGATTGATCGTCCACAAGTACGGCGGCACGTCGATGGGCTCGACGGAGCGCATCCGCAACGTCGCGCGTCGCGTCGCGAAGTGGCATGCGGCCGGGCATCGGATCGTCGTCGTGCCGTCCGCGATGGCCGGCGAGACCAATCGGCTGCTCGGCCTCGCGCGCGAGATCGCCGAGAACCCGGACCCGCGCGAGCTCGACATGATCGCGTCGACCGGCGAACAGGTCTCGGTCGGCCTGCTCGCGATCGCCCTGGCCGAGGAAGGCATCGAGGCGCGCAGCTACGCGGGCTGGCAGGTGCCGATCCGCACCGACAGCGCGTACACGAAGGCGCGCATCCAGGGCATCGACAAGCTGCGCGTGATGCGCGACCTCGACGACGGACGGGTCGTCGTCATCACCGGCTTCCAGGGCGTCGACGACGAAGGTCACATCACGACGCTCGGCCGCGGCGGGTCGGACACGTCGGCGGTCGCCGTCGCGGCCGCGCTCGGCGCGGACGAATGCCTGATCTACACCGACGTCGACGGCGTCTACACGACCGACCCGCGGATCGTCGCCGAGGCGCGGCGGTTGAAGGTCATCTCGTTCGAGGAGATGCTCGAGATGGCGTCGCTCGGATCGAAGATCCTGCAGATCCGGTCCGTCGAGTTCGCCGGCAAGTATCGCGTGCCGGTGCGCGTCCTTTCGAGCCTGACCGATCCGGCGATGCCTCTCGACGAAGAGACGACGTCGGGCACGCTGATCACCTTCGAGGAGGCAGAGAACATGGAACAGGCCGTCATCTCCGGCATCGCGTTCAACCGCGACGAAGCGAAGATCACGATCCTCGGCGTGCCCGACAAGCCCGGCGTCGCGCATCGCATCCTCGGCCCGATCGCCGACGCGAACATCGACGTCGACATGATCATCCAGAACCAGAGCGTCGGCGGCACGACCGACTTCTCGTTCACGGTCCATCGCAACGAGTACAGGAAGGCGATCGACGTCATCGACGCCAGCGTCAAGGACGTGATCGGCGCCCGCGAGATCCGCGGCGAGGAGAAGGTCTGCAAGGTGTCCGCGGTCGGCATCGGCATGCGATCGCACGTCGGCATCGCGAGCCTGATGTTCCGCACGCTGTCGGAGGAAGGGATCAACATCCAGATGATCTCGACGTCCGAGATCAAGATCTCGGTGATCATCGACGACAAGTACATGGAGCTCGCGGTCCGCGCCCTGCACAAGGCGTTCGAGCTGGAGAAGGCGGCCTAGCCGCGCCGCGACGGTCACCAAAGCGCACGGCGTGCTCGTCTAGGCGAGCGGCCGACGGCGCGTTCCGATGCCGAGCTAGCGGACCAGGGCCGGTCGTGCGCAGAATACGGGCACGCCGACCCGACCCGGACGGTCTTCGGCGTCGCGTCGACTCGACGGTCCCTCGACCGTGCCGAAGCCGATGCCCCGCATCCGGCCGGTCAGCGAGGGACACGCATGGCACTCACCGCTCAACAACGCAAGGTGGTCATCGCCGCCTTTCTCGGCTGGACGCTCGACGCGTTCGACTTCTTCATCCTCGTCTTCACGCTGCCGGCGATCGCGGCGACGTTCCAGGTGCGGGTGCCCGACGTCGCGTATGCGATCTTCCTGACGCTCGCGATGCGCTTCATCGGCGCCTTCATCTTCGGCCGCTTCGCCGACCGTTACGGCCGCAAGCCGCTGCTGATGATCGACATCGTGTGCTTCTCGGTGCTCGGCGCGTGCGCCGCCTTCGCGCCGACGCTGGCGATCTTCCTCGTGCTGCGCGCGCTGTTCGGCATCGCGATGGGCGGCGAGTGGGGACTCGGGTCGTCGCTCGCGATGGAGTCGATCCCGCCCGCGTCGCGCGGCGTCGTGTCCGGCATCCTGCAGTGCGGCTACCCGACCGGCTACCTGCTCGCGTCGATCGTGTTCGGCGTGTTCTACGACCAGACGATCTTCGGCTACACGTTCGGCTGGCGCGCGATGCTGCTGTTCAGCATCCTGCCCGCGCTGGTCGTGCTGTTCATCCGCTCGCACGTGCCCGAGTCGCCGGCCTTCGCGGAGGCGAGTACGCACGCGAAGCCCGGCTTCTTCAAGACGCTGAGCGCCAACTGGAAGGTGTCGCTGTACGCGATCGTGCTGATGATGTTCTTCAACCTCTTCAGCCACGGCACGCAGGACCTGTATCCGACGTTCCTGCAGAAGCAGCATCACTTCGACACGCACACGGTGAGCCTGATCTCGATCGTCGCCAACGTCGGCGCGATCGTGGGCGGACTGTTGTTCGGCTACGCGTCCGAACGGATCGGGCGCGTCAACGCGATCACGATCGGCGCGCTGCTCGCGTTGCCGGCGATCCCGCTATGGGCCTACAGCTCGACACCGGTGATGCTCGCGGTCGGCGCCTTCGTGATGCAGTTCGCCGTGCAGGGCGCGTGGGGCGTGATCCCGGTGCACCTGAACGAAATCGTGCCGGGCGCCGTCCGCGCGACGCTACCGGGCTTCATCTACCAGATCGGCAACTTCCTCGCGTCGTACAACGGGCCGTTCCAGTCGAAGCTCGCGGAGGAGCCCGGCAACACGTACAGCTACGCACTGGCGATCGTGGTGGGCGTCGTCGCGATCGCGATCGCGATCATCATCCGCTTCAGCCCGGAACGGCGCGGCCAGGTGATGACGGTGCTGGAACCGGCGGCCGCGACGCGCTGACGACCGCTCGATCGGTGTGCGTGGCGGACGTCGCACGTTTGCCGTCCGCCGACCGAGCCGCTACACTCGCCCGCTTCCGACCCGTTGCACCCGCAGCATCGGAGACGTGGCCGAGAGGTCGAAGGCACTCCCCTGCTAAGGGAGCATACGGTCAAAAGCTGTATCGAGGGTTCGAATCCCTCCGTCTCCGCCAATAGCGTCATGAACACGGCCCCGCGCGGGCCGTTTTTCATACCAATCCGTTCTTCCGGTCGCCGCTGACGTGCCGTTGTCCGGCGCGGGGTCGCGGCCGACAACATTGCAAGTCGCAATGCGCCAGCGGATCGAGTCACATCTCGACCATCGCGCGTATTCGTTGAGCCAGCACATCGAGCGCGAACGGTTTCGTGAGGACCTGCATGCCCAGGCCCAGGTGCCCATCGCCGATCACGGCATTTTCTGCATAGCCGGTGATGAACAGAACCTTCAAGCTCGGCCGCAGGACGCGCGCGGCATCGGCGAGCTGTCGGCCGTTAAGCCCGCCCGGCAGGCCGACGTCGGTCACGAGCAGGTCGATCTTCGTCGTCGTCTGCAGCACCTGCAGGCCCGACGGCCCATCGACGGCCTCGATCGAGGCGTAACCAAATTGATCGAGCACTTCGGTGATGAGCATGCGAATGGTCGGCTCGTCGTCGACCACGAGCACCACCTCGCCCGTCCCGCGCATTTGCGCGCGTTCGATCGTCTGCGGCGACACATCCTGAGCAAATGCATCGGAGTCTCTCGGTAGATAAAGGCACATCGTCGTGCCGATGCCGACTTCCGAATAGATGCGAACCTGACCGCCAGACTGGCGCGCGAAGCCGTAGACCATCGACAAGCCGAGCCCGGTCCCCTCTCCCAACGGTTTGGTCGTGAAGAACGGGTCGAAGGCTCGTTCGACCACGTCGGGCGTCATGCCGGTCCCCGTGTCGGTCACGCAAAGCGAGATGTACTGACCGGCAGACAGGTCGCGTTCGCGACCGGCGTGGTCGTCGATCCATCGATTCGCCGTTTCGATCGTGATCTGGCCGCCATGCGGCATCGAGTCCCGCGCGTTGATGCACAGGTTCAGCAACGCGCTTTCGAGCTGGTTCGGATCGATCAACGTCGGCCACAAGCCGCCGGCGCCCACCACCTTGATCGCGACGTGCGGACCCACCGTTCGACGGAGCAAGTCCGCCATGTCCGCAACCAACCGGTTGACATCGGTCGATTTGGGATCGAGCGTCTGCCGGCGCGAAAACGCCAGCAACCGATGCGTCAGTGCAGCGGCGCGCCGTGCCGCTCCTTGGGCCGCACCCACGTATCGTTCGATTTCGCCGTAGCGGCCCTGCGCAGTTCGCATCTGAAGCAGTTCGAGGCTGCCGGTGATGCCCGTGAGGAGGTTGTTGAAGTCGTGCGCCAAGCCTCCCGTCAACTGTCCGACCGCCTCCATCTTTTGCGCCTGCCGCAGAGCTTCCTGCGAACTCGCGAGTTCTTTCGTTCGTTCGAGGACGCGTTGTTCGAGCTTCTCGTTGAGTTCGGCGAGGCCGCGCGTCGCCTCCTTGCTCATGGCCTCGGCCTGGATCCGATCCGTGATCTCTCGGGAGATGCAGACGATCTTCGTGTCACCACGTTCGGTGCCGAACGAAGTGAAGCTGGCTTCCCACCAGCCGGGGTCTCCCGCTGCGCTCGGACGGTAGCCCTCGATCCGTGCAATGACGCCGGTTTTCGCCTGCTCGATGGCCGCCCGAACCTTCGCCTGTTCGGACTCCGGCCATGTGGAAACCAACTTCTCGCCGAGATGCACCTCCTCACCATAGCGGGTGTCGACGGTACGACCCGTCTGGTTCGTGTACTCGATGACGCCGTCCGCAGAAAGCACCTTGATGACGTCCGGACTGGCGACGAGGACGCTCTCCGTGAAGGCTGCACTCCGCCGGATCGCCTCGCCCGCCACCCATCGCTCACTGGCTTGGAGGTGGAACGCGATGAGCTGCGCAAAGAGCTTGAATGTCCCGTGTGTCTTTTCGTCATCGACCTTGGCGGGCGCCGGGTCGATCGCGCAAAGCGTTCCGAAGAAGGTGCCGTCGCGCAGCACGATGGGTTCCGAGACATAGCTCTCGAAGCCGTATCGCGCAGGGGTCGCATGGGAGCAGTAGATGACATCCTGCGCGACATGATCGATGTAAACCGCCGTCCGCGCGTTGCGTACCTCGTTGCAGATGGTGCTTTCGAGTTCGAGCTCGCCGCCGGGCACGAGGCCGAAGCCGATGCGGTCGAGCACTTGACACGCGATCCAGCGCTCTTCGGTGACGCGGGCGACCGCCGCGAAGCGCATGCCGGTCGACTCGCATATCACCTTCAGGATTGTGGGGACGACCTCGATCGCCTGGACGGCGAGGACGTCCGCTTCTAGATAGTTCATGCCAGGTCCGAATCGACGAGTGACCGCCGCGCTACATTGCCATATTCCGCTGCCTTGCTTGCGTTCAGCAGAGTCCGTGCATGGCGACTCGACCTCTCCCGTGGTCGAAACCGCAAGTGTCGGCTCAGGCAGTCCGTGGTCGGACACCAAAGATCACGAACATGGATTCGGACTCGCCGCAGGGCCGAAACTACCGACGTGCTGCGCCTGACGAAGCGACCGGACGCGCGCGGCTCGACGAAGCGCGTCACAGGCTGCGGCTGGAGCCGAAGCGCTCGCTTCGAGGGTTCGGCGGCATGTCGCCACGCCACTGCAGCGGCGCCGCCGCGGTTCCGGGATGCGCTCACGCGCCGAACAAGTCGATGCAACGGATGGACAAGGTCATCGGGCTGTTTCCCGTTCCGGTGCTGCGCGCCGAACAAGCGCTGCCGGCCACGCTCGTCACGCGACTGATCGCGTCGTTCGGCTCGGCGGCCCTCCGACCCAACAGCGAGTCGGGCAACCTCGCCCACACCACGATCCTGCGGCCGCAGGAGAACCCGCTCCTGCTCGAGGTCGATGCACTTGCTCGCGCCGAAGCTGGTCGACTTCGGCGCGTTGATCGTCGGCGAGAAGCAGGACTGGTCGATCAAGGAGATGTGGCTCAACGTCCTCGACGCCGGCGGGCAGCAGGCGATGCACAATCACGCGAACAGTTTCATCTCCGGCATCGTCTACCTGACGACGACGCATCCCTCGGCATCGACGGTGTTCCTGAAGGACCTCGGAGGCGCCGACTTCCGGTTCCGGAACAATCACGACCGCGTGCAGTTCGGTCCGTTCAACGCGGATCAGTGGACGAGCACGGTGCCCGCGCCGGGCGACCTCACGCTGTTCCCCAGCTATCTGCTGCACAAGGTGCCGCCCAACGAAGGCGGCCGACGCATCACGCTGTCCTTCAACGCGATCCCGTCGTACATGGACTCGTGGGGATATCGGGTCGGCTTCACCGCCTAGCGGTCGGCGGACCGATGCGGTGTGGCGATACGCGAACGTGCCCGACCTCGTTCGCGCCGGTCGTGGGTTGCCGAGCGCGCCCCAGTATTTTCCGAAACGAAAACGGCGTATGTTGCAGACCCTGCAACGCAAACGCGGCAGTGGCGTCGGACGCGTCAGTCGTCGGCGCCGACAGACCGTTCGCGGGTGGCTTCGAACCGCGACCCATCATCCGAAGGAGACACCATGGACATGCTCGAACCCGGCAAATTCGGTACGGCAGTGCAGTTCAAGAAGCGCTACGGCAATTTCATCGGCGGCCGTTGGGTCGAGCCGGTCGACAAGCAGTACTTCGAGAACGTGACGCCGGTGACCGGACGGGTGTTCTGCGAGATTCCGCGATCCACGGCGGCCGACGTCGACCGTGCGCTCGATGCCGCGCATCAGGCGAAGACCGCGTGGGGCAAGACCTCGCCGACCGAGCGCGCCAACATCCTGATGAAGATCGCGGACCGGATGGAGCAGAACCTGGCGATGCTCGCGGCCGCCGAGACCTGGGACAACGGCAAGCCGATCCGCGAGACGACGCTCGCTGACCTGCCGCTGGCCGTCGATCATTTCCGTTACTTCGCGTCGTGCATCCGCGCGCAGGAAGGCGGCGTCAGCGAGATCGATCACGAGACCTACGCGTATCACTTCCACGAGCCGATCGGCGTCGTCGGCCAGATCATCCCGTGGAACTTCCCGATCCTGATGGCGGTGTGGAAGCTCGCGCCCGCGCTGGCGGCCGGCAACTGCGTCGTGCTGAAGCCGGCCGAGCAGACGCCGGTCTCGATCCTCGTGTGGATGGAGCTCGTCGCCGACCTGCTGCCCGCGGGCGTCCTCAACATCGTCAACGGCTTCGGCCTCGAGGCCGGCAAGCCGCTCGCGTCGAGCAACCGCATCGGCAAGATCGCCTTCACCGGCGAGACCACGACCGGTCGGCTGATCTCGCAGTACGCGAGCCAGAACCTCATCCCGGTCACGCTGGAGCTCGGCGGCAAGTCGCCGAACATCTTCTTCGCCGACGTCATGAGCAAGGACGACGCGTTCTTCGACAAGGCGCTCGAAGGCTTCGCGATGTTCGCGTTGAACCAGGGCGAGGTCTGCACCTGTCCGTCGCGCGCGCTCGTCCACGAGTCGATCTACGACCGCTTCATGGAGAAGGCCGTCAAGCGCGTCGAGGCGATCACGCAGGGCAGCCCGCTCGACATGTCGACGATGATCGGCGCGCAGGCGTCGAGCGAGCAGCTCGAGAAGATCCTGTCGTACCTCGACATCGGCAAGCAGGAAGGCGCGAAGGTCCTGACCGGCGGCGAGCGCAACGTGATGCAGGGCGAGCTGTCGGGCGGCTACTACGTCAAGCCGACGGTGTTCGAAGGCAACAACCGGATGCGCATCTTCCAGGAGGAAATCTTCGGACCGGTCGTGTCGGTCACGAAGTTCAAGGACGAGGAAGAAGCGCTGTCGATCGCCAACGACACGCTGTACGGTCTCGGCGCGGGCGTCTGGAGCCGCGACATGAACACGGCGTTCCGGATGGGTCGCGGCATCCAGGCCGGCCGCGTGTGGACCAACTGCTATCACCACTATCCCGCGCACGCGGCGTTCGGCGGCTACAAGCAGTCGGGCATCGGCCGCGAGAACCACAAGATGATGCTCGATCACTACCAGCAGACGAAGAACCTCCTCGTGAGCTACAGCGAGAACAAGCTCGGCTTCTTCTGAGACGTCCGTCCCATCACCGGCGCTTCGCGCGAAGCGCCGGTCCCGACCAGCCATCCTCATGACCGAACCCGTCGCACGCGTCACCGCGACTCCCGCCGCGCTCGCGCTGATCGCGAAGCTCGAAGCCAAGCACGGCCCGTTGATGTTCCATCAGTCGGGCGGCTGCTGCGACGGCAGCGCGCCGATGTGCTATCCGCGCGGCGAGTTCATCGTCGGCGACTACGACCGTCTGCTCGGCGAGATCGGCGGCGCGCCGTTCTACATCAGCGGACCGCAGTTCGAGTATTGGCAGCACACGGCGCTGATCATTGACGTCGTGCCGGGACGCGGCGGCATGTTCTCGCTCGAGGGACCGGAAGGGTTGCGGTTCCTGACGCGCTCGCGGCTGTTCACCGACGACGAGTGGGCCGGGCTCGAAGAAGCGGGGACCGGACAGGCCTGACGTCGAGGTGCGTTCCCGTGCGGGCGACCGTTGCTCGCAGGCGGCTCGTCGCGCGCGCATGAGCATCGATCGGAAGGGCATCATCGGCGCGGCGAGCGTGATCGCCTCGCTGTGCGTCGGCCTGGCCCATGCCCAGGCCGCGTCCGACGACGCGGCGAGCGACTCGATGCAGACGGACTCGATGTCCATGGACGACATGCGCGCCGCCATCGGTCCCTACTCGATGTCGCGGCAGGCGTCCGGGACCAGCTGGCAGCCGGACGCGACGCCGATGGAGATGCTGTCGACCGACCGGGGCGGCTGGTCGCTGATGCTGCACGGCTTCGCGAACGTCGTGTACGACCGCCAGACCGGTCCGCGCGGCGACGACAAGACGTTCACCGAGAGCATGCTGATGCTGATGGCGAACCGTCCGCTCGGTCCGGGAACGCTAGGCCTGCGCAGCATGGCGTCGCTCGACCCGACGATGGGCAGGAGCGGTTATCCGCTGCTGTTCCAGACCGGAGAGACGGCCGATGGCGCCACGCCGCTGATCGATCGGCAGCATCCGCACGACGCGCTGATGGAGCTGTCCGCGAGCTATGGCATGCCGGTCGTGGACGACGTCGAGACCTTCCTCTACGTCGGCCTGCCCGGCGAGCCGGCGCTCGGTCCGCCGACCTACATGCATCGCTTCTCGGGCATGCGCAACCCCGAGGCGCCGTTGACGCACCACTGGTTCGACTCGACGCACATCACGTTCGGCGTCGCGACGCTCGGCGTCAGCGACGGCCCGGTCAAGCTCGAGGGATCGTGGTTCAACGGCCGCGAGCCCGATCAGTCGCGATGGAACATCGAGACGCGCAGGTTCGACTCGTGGTCGGCGCGTCTGTCGTACAACCCGACGCCGCAATGGGCGCTGCAGGTCAGCCACGGCTATCTGAAGAGTCCCGAGCAGCTGGAGCCGCTGACCAGCGTCCGCCGGTCGACCGCCTCGGCGATGTATCACGCGTCGGTCGACGGCAACGAGTGGGCGACGACGGCGGGATGGGCGCGCAACGACGCGAGCGGCCCACGACGCTCGAGGCTTCCGGGCGCGTTCGTCGAATCGACCTGGGTCATCGGCGACCGTCACACGCTATTCGGCCGCTACGAGCAGGTCGACAAGGACGAGCTGTTCGCGCCCGGTGAGCCGCTCGACGGTCGCTCGTTCGTCGTGCGGAAGCTGTCGGTCGGCTATCTCTACGACTTCGCGACGACGGGCGCGGTCCGCTGGTCCGTCGGCGGCGTCATCGGGATCCCGCGCGGTCCGTCGGCGCTGGACTCGACCTACGGCCGCGACCCGATGTCGTACCTCTTGTTCCTGCAGGCCCGCATCGCGCCGGTCGCTCGTTAGCGACGAGGGCACGGCGGCGAGGCGAGCCGACCGCTCGTTTCGTCGACGCTCGACGCGCCGCAGCCTGGCAGGCACATCGCTTGCTGCCACGTCTGACTCCGCAAGACCGGGCGAGGCAGCCGCCATCGACCGGTCACCATGCGAGCAGAACAACAAGATCGCACGTGATCGGCTTCGTGCACGACGGCTCCTAGGAGGCGTCATGATGCTTCCGCTTCGGCGGCACCGCGCCGCGTGCGTCGTCGCGCTGGCGTCGGTCCTGCTCGTGGGCTGCAGCAAGGAGCGCCGCGTCGTCGATGTCGAGCAACCCTCGACGCCTCCTGCCGACGGGACCGCCGATCCGCGCATGCCGCAATACCTCCACAACGCGTACAGGATCGCTCAGGGCGGCCGCTATTTCGTCTGGTACGGATGCGCCGGTTGTCACGACGGCAAGCCGGGCCACGCCGTCGATCTCGCCGTCGGACCGTGGCGACACGGCCGCTCGTTCCACGACGTCTTCGAATTCATCGCACACGGCCATCCGCCGCCGTCCGAGGGACCGCGGATCCCGATCGAGCAGGACTGGGAGATCACCGCGTACATCGCGGACCTCCCGAACGTCGAGCCCGAGGCGCGCTTCCGGCAGGCGAACGACCTCGCTCGCGAGCCGGCCACTCGGCCGGCTTCGGCGAGCGCGGGACCGGGCTCGTGACCGTCTTCTTGCGCCGCGTGTCGCGCCGCCTGTTGCTCTCGACGGCGACCGCCTGCCTCGCCGCCTGCGCCGGCAGCCAGTCGCCGCTCGAGCCGGTCGCGGAGCAGGCGACGAGCCTGTCGTCGCTGCTCGGGTTGATGACCTGGGTCTGCGGCGCGATGTACCTCGCCGTGCTCGTCTTCCTCGGCGCGAGCCTGTGGCGACGGCGCGCGCACCTCGACGAAGACGAACACGACGACGCGCGCCTCGGCCGCGGCCTGTTCGCGTGGGGCGGCATCATCGTCGTCGGACTGACGGTGCTCTGCCTCGCGAGCTTCTTCACCGATCGTCGGCTGTGGACGCTCGGACGCGAAGCCTCGCTCGACGTCCGCGTCACCGCGCATCAATGGTGGTGGCGCATCCAGTATCGCGACGCGGCCGGCGGTCGATGGATCGAGACCGCGAACGAACTGCACCTGCCGGCCGGACGCACCGCGCGCATCACGCTGGCATCGGCCGACGTGATCCACAGCTTCTGGGTGCCGAACGTCGCCGGCAAGATGGACGTCGTGCCGGGGCGCGAGAACGCGATCGCCGTGACGCCGCGCGTCGTCGGCTGGTCACGCGGCCAGTGCGCGGAGTTCTGCGGCATCCAGCATGCGCACATGGCGCTCGACGTGAAGGTCGACGAGCCGGCCGCGTTCGCAACCTGGCTCGCCGCGCAGGCGACGGCCGCGGCCGCGCCGACCGATCCGGCGCTCGTGCGCGGCATGCAGGTGACGACGTCGGGCGCCTGCGCGAGCTGCCACGCGGTCCGCGGCACCGCGGCCGTCGGCCGGCCCGGGCCGGACCTGACGCACGTCGGCTCGAGGCGATCGATCGCCGCCGGGACGTTGCCGATGACGCGCGGCGGTCTGCAGGGCTGGATCGCGCAGCCGCAGGCGTTGAAGCCCGGCACGATGATGCCGCCGGTGACGCTCGAGCCGGCCGACGCCGATGCGGTGTCGCGCTATCTCGAGTCGCTGCGATGACGGTCGCGTCCGACACGGCGACGACGCCGGAGCGACGCAGCGCGCAGTTGCGCGCGACGTTCGGCGACGCACCCGGCCTGTGGGGCTTCCTGACGACCGTCGATCACAAGCGGATCGCGGCCCGCTACGTCGTGACGACCGTCGCGCTGCTGTTCCTCGCCGGCATGCTGGCGCTCGACATGCGACTGCAACTCGCACGACCGGACATGGGACGCATGTCGCCGCAGATGTACGACGAGGCCTTCGCGCTGCACGGCTCGACGATGCTGTTCCTGTTCGCCGTGCCGGTGATGGAGGCGATGGCGATGTGGCTCGTGCCGCTGATGCTCGGCCAGCGCAACGTGGCCTTCCCGCGGCTCGGTGCGTTCAGCTTACTGGCTCTATCTCGGCGGCGCGCTGACGCTGTGGATCTCGCACGCGCTCGACATCACGCCCGACCTCGGCTGGTTCGAGTACCCGCCGCTGTCCGGCCCCGCCTATTCGCCGGGCCATCGCGCCGACATCTGGGCGCAGATGATCACGTTCACCGAGGTCGCGGCGCTGTGCGCGTCGGTCAACATCGTCGCCACCGTCCTCCGGATGCGGCCGCCGGGCATGACGCTCGCGCGCATCCCGTTCTTCGTCTGGGCCATGACGATCGCATCGCTGATGACGATCGTCGCGCTGCCGGCGGTGATGCTCGTCACGAGCATGCTGATCAGCGACCGCCTCGTGTCCACGCAGTTCTTCACGCCGGCCGGCGGCGGCGACGTGCTGCTGTTCCAGCACCTCTTCTGGTTCTTCGGGCATCCCGAGGTCTACATCATCTTCGTGCCCGCGATCGGGTTCGTCTCCGCGATCGTCGAGACGTTCTCGCGGCGGCCGCTGTTCGGCCACGTGCCGATGGTCCTGTCGATGTTCGCGATCGCCACACTCGCGTTCGGCCTGTGGGTCCATCACATGTTCGCCGTCGGCCTGCCGCGCCTCGGCAATGCGTTCTACACCGCCGCGAGCATGGCGATCGCGTTGCCCGCGGGGCTGCAGATCTTCTGCTGGATCGCGACGATGTGGAGCGGACGTCCGCGCTTCAAGACGCCGATGCTGTGGGTCGTCGGGTTCATCACGACGTTCGTGATCGGCGGCCTGTCGGGCGTGATGACGGCGTCGGCGCCGCTCGACCTGCAGCTCACCGACACTTACTTCGTCGTCGCGCACCTGCATTACGTGCTGATCGGCGGCGCCGTCTTCCCGCTGTTCGGCGCGTTCTGCTACTGGTATCCGAAGGCGACCGGCCGGCTGATGTCCGAGCGCCTCGGCAAGTGGGCTTCGCGCTGATCGTCGGCGGCTTCAACGTCGGCTTCTTCCCGATGCATCTGCTCGGCCTCGCCGGGATGCCGCGCCGCGTCTACACGTACGGTCCCGAGATGGGCTGGGGACTGCTCAACATGGTCGCGACGATCGGCTCGGCCATCGCGGTCGCGGGCGGCCTGCTGTTCGTCTACAACGCGTTCGTCAGCTTCTATCGCGGCGAGCGTGCGGGCGCGAATCCGTGGGACGGACCGACGCTCGAATGGGCCGCGGCGTCGCCCCCGCCGCCGCACAACTTCGACCAGACGCCGGTGGTCGACAGCCTCACGCCGCTGTGGTCCGACGACGACCGCTTCCCGGTCATGGACGGCCTCGCGCTCGAGCGACGCGAGGTGCTCATCACGTCGATCGTCGACGCCGTCCCGCAGTATCGGCAGAAGAGCGCCGCGCCGTCGCTGTGGCCGCTGATCACCGCGGTCGCGGTGACCATCCTCTTCATCGGCAGCATCTTCACGCCGTGGGCGTTGACGTGGGGCGCGATCCCGCTCGGCGCGTCGCTCGCCGTGTGGTTCTGGCCCACGCGTCCCCGCTCGAGGACCGGTCCGTTGCGGAGTCGCTCGTGAAGGCCGGTCGCCTCTATCTGACGCGGACCGAGGGCGACCTGTCGACGCTGCCCGACAGCGCCGCGGGTCCGACCAGCCTGCTGTGGTGGGGCAACGTCGGCTACATGCTGATCGAAGGCACGGCCTTCGCGCTGGCCGCCGCGACCTATCTCTATCTGCAGAGCCAGAGCAGCGCGTGGCCGCCGCGCGGCGATCATCCGCCGGACCTGTTCTGGAGCTCGGTCTTCACGATCGGACTGATCGCGACCGAGGCGCCGAACCTGTGGCTGTCGCGGAAGGCTCGCGAGAAGGACGTGCGGCTCGTGCGGCTCGGCGCGCTGCTGATGACGCTGCTCGGGGTGTTGCTGTTGATCGCCCGCTGGAACGAGTTTGGCCATCTCAACATCCATTGGGCGTCGGACGCGTATGGGTCCGCCGTCTGGATGCTGATGGTGCTGCACACGTCGCACATCGTCACGGAGCTCGGCGAGTCGGCCATCGTCACGCTGTGGCTGTACACGCACGAGGTCGGCGACGACCAGTTCGCGGACGTCGAGGACAACTGCAACTACTGGACGTTCGTCGTGCTGGCATGGCTGCCGATCTTCGCGATCCTCTACGGACTGCCGAGGTGGTCGTGACGGACGCCACGTCGCTTCGTGGCATCGGTCGACGGGCCCGTCCGTGGGTCGCGCTGCTGCTGCCGCCGCTCGCGTGGTACGCGTTCGAGCTCGGACTCGCGACCGCGCTGCGGTTGTCGTGCGGCACCGTCGGCTCGTGGCTCGGCGTGGGCTGGGGCGCGGGCGGCATCGCGTCGTGCGTCGTGGCCGCAATGCTTGCGTGGCCCATCGCGCGCGACGAAGGCGACCGCACGCCCACCGGCCCCTGGATCGCGGCGCTCGCGCGACTCGGCGCCGTCGTCTTCGCGCTCGCGATCGCGTTCCAGACCGCGGCGACGCTGATCATCCCGTCATGCGGCCGCTGATCCGCATCGTCTTCGTCTGGCCGCTCGCGACGATCGCATCGAGCGCCGGCGCGCACGCCGTCGATGCCGTCGACCGCGCGATGCCGGAATGGAGCTTCGAGCCGTGGATCACGGTTCCGCTCGTCATCGCCCTCGCCTCGTTCGCGATCGGATGGTCGCGGCTGTCGCGCCGCTCGACGCTCGGCGTTGCCGGCCTGCGGCGGCGGGCGCTCGCGTTCGGCTGCGGATGGCTCGTGCTCGCCGTGGCGCTGATCTCGCCGCTGCACGCGCTCGGCGAGCAGTCGTTCTCCGCGCACATGTTCGAACACGAGCTGCTCATGCTCGCGGCCGCGCCGCTGCTCGTGCTCGCGGAGCCGCTGGTGATCCTGCTGTGGGCATTTCCTCGGCGTGCGCGTCGGCGGCTCGGGTCGTTGACGCGCACGCGCGCCGTCGCGGCGACCTGGCATCGACTGACCGCACCGATCGCCGCCACCGTCGTGCAGGCGATCGTGCTGTGGCTGTGGCACGCGCCGGCGCTGTTCGACATCGCGCTCGCCGACGACGGATGGCATGCGGTCCAGCATCTCTGCTTCCTGGTCGGCGCGCTGCTGTTCTGGAGCGCGATGCTCGGCCGGCGCGGCAGCCGCTCGCAGGCGCGGTCGGCGCGCGGGCTCGCCGCGCTGTGCCTGTTCGCGACGTCGATCGTCTCCGGCGCGCTCGGCGCGTTGATGGCGTTCTCGCAGAGCCCGTGGTACCGCGGCTACGCCGAACTCGGCCTGTCGCCGCAGGGCCTGTCGCCGACCGAGGATCAGCAGCTCGCCGGATTGATCATGTGGATCCCCGGCGGGCTCGTGCATGCGGTGGCGGCGCTGGTCCTCGCGCGCGGGCTTCTCGCGCCACGGCAGTCGCAGCGTCGAGTCGAGGTCCGCGATGCCGTCTAGCGTCCGCTTCGTGCTGCTGCTGATGGTCGCGGCGCTGGTCCTCGCGATCGGATCGCTGGCGACGCTGCGCGAAGAGGACCGTCGCGACACCGTCATCGCCGCCGAGCGACTCGCGAACGGTCATGTCGCGGATGGCAAGCGCGCGTTCGTCTCGATCGGCTGCGGCGCGTGTCACCGCATCCGTGGCGTCGCCGAGGCGGACGGCATGGTCGGGCCGGCGCTCGACGGATTCGCGTCGCGCGCGGAGATCGCAGGCGCATTGAGCAACACGCCGGAGCACCTGATCCGCTGGCTGCAGCATCCGCAGCAGGTAGTGCCGGGCAACGGCATGCCGGACCAGCAGGTGAACGATCGCGATGCCCGTGACGTGGCCGCGTACCTCTACACGCTGACCAGCGAGCGGTGAGCTCGCGGTTCGCGAGGACGACGCATCGGTCGTCGTCGAACGAGAACCGGTCGGAGTCGTCGACCTCGACGCGCCCGACCGGCGAACCGGTCCGACGGTCTATTGCGGCTCGAGCTCCGTGACCTTGCCGGCGCCCGGCCCGGCGCCGAGGTCCGCACCGGTGACCGGGTTCGAGCTCGGGTCCGACTGCGTGCGCGTCGCGAGCTGCTGCATCACCTGCACCTCGTCATCGGTCAGCATCGTCGACGCCGAGCCGTCGCCGTCCAGCGGCTGGCGCGCGGCCTCGCCGGTGACGAACTCCCACTGCTCGCCCTCGTTCCACGGGCCGCGCATGTTGCCCTCGCCTTGCGACAGGTCGACGTACTTGTCCGCGAACTGCGGCATGCCGGGCATCTTGCCGGCCGGGAAGTTCGGCTGGATCGCGTACAGCGCCTTCTCGAACGACTTCTGGTGCGCGACCTCGCGCGTCATCAGGAAGCCGAGCGCCTCCCGCACGCCGGGATCGTCGGTCAGCGCGATCAGCCGCTCGTAGACGATCTTCGCGCGCGCCTCCGCGGCGATGTTCGACCGCAGGTCCGCGGTCGGCTCGCCGATCGTGTCGATGTACGCGGCCGTCCACGGCACGCCGGCCGAGTTCGTCAGCGGCGCGCCGGCGCCGTACAGCACCTGCGTGAGGTGGCTGTCGTTGCCGGCGCCGGTGATGGACCGATACATGTCCGCTTCGGAGTCGACGGCTTCGGCGAGCTGCCCCTTCGCGCCCTTGTTGAGCAGCGCGACGATGTTGCCGATCACTTCGAGGTGGCTGAGCTCCTCGGTCGCGATGTCGAACAGCATGTCCTTGCGGCCCGGATCGTCTTCCGCGACGGCCTGCGTGAAGTAGCGCATGGCGGCGGCGAGCTCGCCCTGCGGCCCGCCGAACTGCTCGAGCATCAAATTGGCGAGGCCGGGGTTGGTGCCGCTGACGCGGACGGTGTATTGCAGTCGCTTGTTGTGAGCGAACATGAAGTGCTCCTGGATGGGATGGCAAGACGCCAGGACAAGTTCAGCAACCGGCGCGCCCGCAGGGAGCGGTTCGTTCGATCCGCGACGACCGGAACCGCGGCATCGAGGCGGCTCGTTCGGCGCAACGATGGCCTAGTTCAGGAAGTCCTTCAACAGCCACAGGTTCGCGGCGGTGATGATCGCGAACAGCGACCACGCGACGATCTTCACGCCGAGCCCGGATGCGAAGCGGCCCATCACCGCGGGGTCGCTGGTCAGGCGGATCAGCGGCCAGATCGCGAACGGCAGCTGCATCGCGAGGACGACCTGGCTGCCGACCAGCAGCATGCCGACGCTGCTGTCGCCGAGCCACCAGACCCCGATGAACGCCGGCACGAGCGCGAGGCCGCGCGTGATCACGCGCCGCACCCAGCTCGGCATCCTGAGGTCGAGGAAGCCTTCCATCAGTACCTGCCCCGCGATCGTGCCGGTGAACGTCGAGCTCTGTCCGGCCGCGAGCAGCGCGACGCCGAACAGCAGCGCGGCCGCGCCGCCGGCGAGCGGTTCGAGCAACGTGTACGCGTCCTGGATCTCGGTCACCGTGCCGAAGCCGCGCGCGTGGAACGCCGTCGCGGCGAGCACGAGGATCGCGGCGTTGACGACGAATGCGAGCGTCAGCGACACCACCGTGTCGACGGTCGACAAGCGAACGGCCTGCGCGACGCTGCCGGCGTCGCGCTCGATCCGCCGTGTCTGCACGATCGACGAATGGAGATAGAGGTTGTGCGGCATCACGGTCGCGCCGACGATGCCGATCGCGACGAGCGTCATGTGCGGATCGCGCAGCACGTCGACATGCGGCAGGAAGCCGGCCCCGATCATCGACCAGTCGGGCCGCACGAGCGCGATCTCGACCGCGAAGCAGGCACCGATCGTCACGACCAGCCCGACGACGATCGCTTCGACGCGCCGAAAGCCGCGGCCCTGCAGCGCGAGCACGAGCACGGTGTCGAACGCCGTGATGGCGATGCCGGCGCGCAGCGGGAAGCCGAACAGCAGGTGGAACGCGAGCGCCGAGCCGAGCACCTCCGCGACGTCGCACGCGACGATCGCAACCTCTGCGAGCAGCCATAGCGTCGTGTTGACCGCCGGACGATAGCGTTCGCGACACGCGCGGGCGAGGTCGCGCTCGGCGACGAGGCCGAGGCGCAGGCTGAGCGTCTGCAGCAGCATCGCGGCGACGCTCGACGACAGGACGACCCACAGCAGCGCATGCCCGTAGCGCGAGCCGGCCTCGATGTCGGTCGCCCAGTTGCCCGGGTCCATGTAGCCGACCGCGACCAGCAGGCCCGGCCCCGCCGTCCGCGCGAGCCTCGCCCACAGCGGCGCACCCGCCGGCATGGCGACCGAGCCGTTGACGTCGGCCGGACAGAGGGGTGCGGTTGCGCTTTTCATGGACAGGAAGGGCCGGTTCGCGACCGGGCATGCGTCGTCGACGCGCGCAACCGGCGGAAGGCTCGTCGCGCGAGGTTACGCACTCGACGAGCAGCGCAGCCCTCCTGCGCATCGGGTCGGTCGGTCGGCAGATGCCGGACATCCGCCGCGGCGATGCCGTGCATGCGTCCGGCCGCGTTCAGCGGATCTCGACGTGGTAGCGGAAATGGTCGGCCGGCCCGCGCGACCGGCGCCACTCGAGCGGCGATCCGTCGTACGCCAGCGCGACGCGCTCGATCACGATGACCGGCGTGCCCTGCGGAAGCTGCAGCAACGCCGCATGACTCGTGGTCGCGAGCTCGACCGTCAGCGTCTCGTTCGCGGACGCGATCATCTGTCCGCAGGTCTGCTCGTACATCGGATAGAGCAACGTCGGGAAGTCGGTCAGCTTCAGGTCCATCAGGCGGCGGAAGCGCTTGAGCGGCAGCCAGATCTCCTCGACCAGCAACGGCTGATACTCGACCACCCGCAGCCGCGTCAGCCGGATCACCTTCTCGTCCCGATGCAGCTTCAGCGTGCTCAGGACCGCCGTCGGCGCGGTCAGCAGCTGGCGCTTCAGGATGCGGCTCTCGGGGATGCGGCGCTCGCCTCTCACCGACTCGAAGCGGAAGAAGCGGAACAGCGACGAGTCGAAACGTGGACGTCGCACGAACGTGCCCTTCCCCTGCGTGCGTTCGACCAGCCCTTCGGCGACCAGCGCGTCGATCGCCTTGCGGACGGTGCCGGTCGCGACCGAGAACTGTTTCGTCAGCTCGCTCTCCGACGGAATCAGATCGCCGGGCCGCCAGCGATGCGTGGCGATCTGTCCGGCCAGCTCGTCGCGAAGCTGCTGATACAGCGGCAGTCGCGTGTCGCGCGCAAGGAATTCGCCGTTCTTGCTCATCGAACGTCGTCCGGTCGGCCGCACGACCGATGCAATGCCGCGCGGGGTGATCCTTCGGTTACGAATGGGTGAAGCACATCTTAGCAATCCATGATTGACCGGCACCCGCGAGGCAGGCTAGAGTCATCCACTCATATAGATCAGTGTATGTGCTGACCTTGAGGTTCTTCAAGCTCGGGGCTCGTACAACTGACGCGCAGGCCGGACGAAGTCGAAGCGCTTCCGCCGGTGACGGAGACGACGATGTTCAGCTGGTACGGTCACAGTTCGGCGGCGGAACGCAAGACGTTCTGGGCATGCTTCGCGGGCTGGGCGCTCGATGCCTTCGACGCACAGATCTTCAGTCTCGCGATTCCGGCGATGCATCGCCGCATTCGCGCTCAGCCAAGGCGGACGTTGGCCTGATCAGCGGCATCACGCTGGTGTCGTCGGCGCTCGGCGGCTGGATCGACCGGCGCAGCTCTCCGACCGCTACGGCCGCGTCCGCACGCTGCAGGTCACGATCCTGTGGTTCTCACTGTTCACGTTCGCTGTGCGCATTCGCGCAGTACGTACACCGCAACTGCTCGTCCTGAAGGCGCTGCAGGGCTTTGGCTTCGGCGGCGAGTGGGCGGCGGGCGCCGTGCTGATGGCCGAGACGATCCGTCCCGAGAATCGCGGCAAGGCGATGGGCACCGTGCAGAGCGCATGGGCCGTCGGCTGGGGCGCCGCGGTGCTGCTGTTCGCCGGCCTCTTCTTCGTCCTGCCGCAGCAGGACGCCTGGCGCGTGCTGTTCGGCGTCGGACTGCTGCCGGCCCTGCTCGTCATCTACGTGCGACGCGCCGTGCCCGAGCCGCAGGTGTCCGTCGACGCGATGCGCGACCGTCGCAAGGCCGTCGCGGCCGGCCGCTCGGACCTGCCGAATCCGCTCGGCCTCATCTTCGCGCCCGGCCTGCTGCGCGTGACGATGATCGGCGGCCTGCTCGGCGTCGGCGCGCACGGCGGCTACTACGCGCTGATGACCTGGCTTCCGACCTACCTGCAGTCGGAGCGACATCTGTCGGTGCTGAGCACCGGCGGCAACCTCGCGGTCATCATCGTCGCGTTCTGGTGCGGCTGCATCGCGAGCGCGCAGCTGCTCGACCGCATCGGCCGGCGCGCGACCATCGCGACGTTCGCGATCTGCTGCGTCCTCACCGTCGTCGCCTATCTCTTCGTCCCGTTGACCGACACGCAGATGCTGATCGTCGGCTTTCCGCTCGGCTTCTTCGCGGCCGGCATCCCCGCGAGCCTCGGCGCGCTCTTCAACGAGCTGTATCCGGTCGAGGCGCGCGGCGCGGGCGTCGGCTTCTGCTACAACTTCGGCCGCGTCGTCTCGGCCGGCTTCCCGTGGCTGGTCGGGCACATGAGCACGTCGATGCCGCTCGGACGCGCGGTCGGCATCGATGCCGGCATCGCGTACGGCATCGTGGTCGTCGCCGTGCTGCTGCTGCCGGAGACGCGCGGCCGCTCGCTGACCGGCCGTCGTCACGGCGGCCGCCGGGTCGTCGCCGGCGATCGTGCGGCCGAGCGTCGTCCATTGACGCGCGCCTCATGACCGACGAACGCGATCGGCTCGAACGGCCGCCGGGATCGATGCACGACGGCCTCGCGACGGTCGATTGCCACGCCCACGTCTTTCGTCGCGGCCTGCCGCTCGACGAACGTCGACGCTACGCGCCCGACTACGATGCGCCGCTCGATCGATATGCCGCGACGCTCGACGCGAACGGCATCGGTCGCGCGGTCCTGGTCCAGCCGAGCTTCCTCGGAACCGACAACTCGTTCCTCGTCGATTCGATCGCGACGATGCCGCAACGGCTGCGCGGCATCGCGGTCGTCGATCCCGGCATCGGCGACGACCGCCTCGCGGCGCTGCTCGACGCCGGCATCGTCGGCGTCCGGCTGAACCTGATCGGCGCCGAGGTCCCCGACCTGAAGACGCCCGGCTGGCAACACCTGCTGCGACGCCTGGCGACGCATGCATTGCACGTCGAGCTCCATTGCGAGGCCGGCCGACTCGAGGCGCTGATCGAGCCGCTGCTCGAGTCCGGCATCGACGTCGTCGTCGATCACTTCGGACGTCCCGATCCCGCGCGCGGCGTCGACGATCCCGGCTTCCGATCGCTGTTGCGATCGGCCGTGTCGGATCGCGTGTGGGTCAAGCTGTCCGCGCCGTACCGCGTCGACGCCGCCGATCGCCCGTCGATCGTGCCGCGCGCGGCCCCGATGCTGCTCGAGGCGTTCGGCGCCAGGCGGTTGCTATGGGGCAGCGACTGGCCGCATACGCAGTACGAGTCGACGGCGAGCTATGCCGACGCGCTGCGGTCGCTGTCGGCCTGGGTGCCCGACGAACGCCATCGCGCCATCGTCCTGACGGAGACGCCGGCGCGGCTGTATCGCTTCGGGCCCGAGGCGCGCAGCATGCGGGATCCGGCCGTCGACGTCGCGACGCAGGACGGGCGCTAGCATGCGAACGATGGGAGAGGCGGCCGACATCGAGCGGTCGTGCGCGACAAGCCTTCACCGGAGATGACGATGCGCGAACGCGATGATGTGGTGGCGACGACGCCACCCTCCGACGTCGAGACCCGCACGATGCACAAGGTGACGTGGCGCCTCGTGCCGTTCCTGATGCTTTGCTACTTCATCGCGTTCGTCGATCGCGTCAACGCGGGCTTCGCCGCGATCGACATGAACAAGGACGTCGGCCTGTCCGGCGCCGCCTTCGGGCTCGGCGGCGGCCTGTTCTACATCACGTACGTCCTGTTCGAGGTGCCGAGCAACCTCGCGATGCAGAAGGTCGGCGCCAAGATCTGGATCGCCCGGATCATGATCTCGTGGGGCCTCGTTTCCGCCGCGATGGCGTTCGTCGTCGGGCCGTATTCGTTCTACGCGGTGCGCCTGCTGCTCGGCGCCGCCGAGGCCGGTTTCTTCCCGGGCGTGATCCTGTACCTGACGTACTGGTTTCCGGCGAGCTACCGCGGGCGTATCGTCGCCATCTTCATGATCTCGATTCCCGTCTCGAGCTTCCTCGGCTCGCCGATCTCCGCCGCGCTGCTGCAGATGCCGGGCGTGTTCGGCTTGAAGAGCTGGCAGTCGCTGTTCATCGTCGAGGCGATCCCCGCGGTGCTGCTCGGCATCGCCACGATCTTCGTGCTGCCGGATCGTCCCGCGAAGGCGAAGTGGCTCGACTCCGCCGAGCGCGACTGGCTGTCGAGCCGGCTCGCGTTCGAGCAGTCGGCGCGCCCACCGAGCGTCGGGCACCTGCCGCTGCGCTCGGTCCTGTTCAACAAGTACGTGCTCGCGGCGGCGCTCGTCTACGCGGGCGCATCCGGCGCGAGCCAGTGCCTGTCGCTGTGGCAGCCGCAGATCATCAAGTCGTTCGGCCTGTCGACGACCGAGACCGGATGGGTCAACGCCATTCCGTTCGGGCTCGCGTCGATCGCGATGGTACTGTGGGGTCGAAGCTCGGATCGCAAGGACGAACGCGTCATGCACACCGCGATCCCGCTCGCGCTGCTGGCCGCCAGCCTCGCCGCGACGCTGCTGACGAACAACCTCTATCTCACCGTCGCACTGCTGTGCCTGGCCGTGATCGGCACGTACGCGTTCAAGGGTCCGTTCTGGGCGCTCGCGACGAGCTGGCTGTCGACCGGCGCGGCCGCGGCGGGCATCGCGCAGATCAACGCGATCGGCAACATCGGCGGCTTCGTGGGCACCTACCTGCTCGGGCTGATCAAGGACGCGACGTCGAGCTATCCGCTCGGGCTGCTGCCGCTCGTGCTGCTGTCGGCGGCGGGGACCATCGCGGTCCTCGTGCTCGGACGGCAGCGCCCGGCGACGGGCAACGTCGAAGTCGCCGTCCACTGATTCGCCGACATGCGTCCATCAGGAGCCCGACCATGACCGCCCCGACCTCCACGCGGATTCCGGCGACGCTGATCCCCGGCGACGGCATCGGGCCGGAGATCGTGGAGGCCACCGTCGCACGTCCTCGACGCGCTCGGCGCGCCGTTCGACTGGGAGACGCAGCAGGCCGGCCTCGCCGGCATCGAGGCGTCGGGCGACCCGCTGCCGGCGGCGACGCTCGACAGCATCCGTCGCACGAAGCTCGCGCTGAAGGGGCCGCTCGACGACGCCGTCGGGCGGCGGCTATCGCTCGTCGAACGTGCGGCTGCGCGAGGAGTTCCATCTGTACGCCAACCTGCGGCCCGCACGCACGCTGATGCCCGGCGGCCGCTACGACGACATCGACCTCGTGCTCGTGCGCGAGAACCTCGACGGCTTCTACGTCGGCTTCGAGCACTACATTCCGATCGGCGACGATCCGCACGCGGTGGCGATCGCGACCGGCGTCAACACGCGCGCCGGCATCGCGGCGGATCGCGCGAGTTCGCGTTCGAGTACGCGCTCGCGCACGGCCGCAAGAAGATCACGATCGTCCACAAGGCCAACATCCTGAAGGCGCTGACCGGGCGTCTTCCTCGAGACGGCGCGCGACGTCGCGAAGCGAATACGAAGGCCGCATCGCGATCGACGACGTGCATCGTCGACGCCTGCGCGATGCAGCTCGTGCTGAACCCGTGGCAGCTTCGACATGATGCTCTGACGACGAACCTGTTCGGCGACATCCTGTCCGACCTGATCGCCGGCCTCGTCGGCGGCCTCGGCATGGCGCCGGGCGCCAACATCGGCGCCGACGCCGCGATCTTCGAGGCGGTGCACGGCTCGGCGCCCGACATCGCGGGCAAGGGCATCGCCAATCCGATCGCGCTGATGCTCGCGGCCGCGATGATGCTCGACCACGTGGAGCTGCGGCGACGTCGCGACGCGCCTGCGCGGCGCCATCGACGACGACATTGAACAGGACACGGTCCGCACCGGCGACTTCGGCGGTACGGCGACGACATCCGAATTCGCGGACGCACTGGTCCGCCGCGTACAAGGGAGCCCCTGATGGCCGCACTGATGACGAGCTCGGACGACACCGCCGAGCAGGACAAGCCGCTGACGGCGAAGCGCACCACCGCCGCCGAACTGCTCGTGAAATGCCTCGAGAACGAAGGCGTCGAATACATCTTCGGCATTCCCGGCGAGGAGAACATCGACATCATGGATGCGCTGCTCGCGAGCCCGATCACGTTCGTGACGACGCACCACGAACAGGGCGCGGCGTTCATGGCCGACGTCTACGGGCGTCTGACCGGGCGCGCCGGCGTCTGCATGTCGACGCTCGGGCCCGGTGCCACGAACCTGATCACCGGCGTCGCCGACGCGAACATGGATCGCGCGCCGATCGTCGCGATCGCCGGCCAGGGCGCGACGACGCGACTGCACAAGGAAAGCCACCAGATCCTCGACCTCGTCGGCATGTTCGCACCGATCACCAAGTACGCGACGCAGGTGCTCGACCCCGGCATCGTGCCCGAGGTCGTCCGCAAGGCGTTCAAGGTCGCGCAGACCGAGAAGCCGGGCGGCGCGTTCATCGACTTCCCCGAGAACATCGCCGAGATGCCGGTCGACAAGCAGCCGATCCACGTGCAGACCGCGTACACGTCGATCGCGCCGGACCACAAGCTCGACCAGGTCGCGAAGCTGATCGAGGCGGCGAAGGCGCCGGTCATCCTCGCGGGCAACGGCGTCGTCCGTCAGGGCGCGGCCGATGCGCTCGTGACGTTCGCGGAGGTCCTGCGCATCCCGGTCGCGAACACGTTCATGGCCAAGGGCATCGTGCCGTTCACGAACCCGCTGTCGCTCGGCACGATCGGCCTGAAGGCGCGCGACCTGCCGTGGTTCGCGTTCGAGAAGGCCGACGTCGTGATCTGCGTCGGCTACGACATGGTCGAGTACCACCCGGACATGTGGAATCCGGACAACGACAAGGTCATCATCCACATCGACGCGCTGCCGGCCGAGGTCGACGAGCACTACGTCGTCGCGGCCGGCGTGCTCGGCGACATCCAGTCGTCGCTGCGCGGCATCGCGATCCGCGCGAAGCCGCAGCGCAAGCTCGGCTTCCAGTCGGTCCGCGAGGCGATCGTCGCCGACCGCCGCGAATACGCGGACGACGAGGGCTTCCCGATCAAGCCGCAGAAGATCGTGTGGGACCTGCGCGAGGCGCTGGCGCCGGACGACATCGTCATCTCCGACGTCGGCGCGCACAAGATGTGGATGTCGCGGATGTACAAGGCCGAGCGGCCGAACACCTGCATCATCTCGAACGGCTTCGCGGCGATGGGCATCGCGCTGCCGGGCGCCATCGCGGCCAAGCTCGCGTATCCCGACCGCAAGGTCGTCGCGGTCACCGGCGACGCGGGCTTCATGATGAACTCGCAGGAGATCGAGACCGCGATGCGGATGAAGACGCCGCTCGTCGTCGTGATCTGGAACGATTCGGAATACGGCCTGATCACCTGGCACCAGCTGCGTCACTTCGGCCGTCCGAGCCACATCGACTTCAAGAACCCCGACTTCGTGAAGTACGCGGAAAGCTTCGGCGCGAAGGGCTATCGTGTCGCGAGCGCCGCGGACCTGCTGCCGACGCTGAAGCAGGCGCTGTCGGAAGAGACGGTCGTCATCATCGACTGCCCGGTCGACTACGGCGAGAACATGAAGCTGACCGAGAAGCTGAAGAACCTCCGGTCGCCCGCATGACGACCACGCGCAGGCATTCGCGTTCGCTGTCCGGAGGACCGCAATGAAGATCAGGGCCGCGGTCCTCGACCGCATGGGCGCCGAGCATCCGTACGCGACGAGCAAGCCGCTCGCGATCACGACCGTCGATCTCGACGCCGCCCGGTCCCGGACGAAGTGCTGATCAAGGTCGCCGCCGCGGGGCTGTGCCACTCCGACCTGTCGGTGATCAACGGCGACCGTCCGCGGCCGATGCCGATGGCGCTCGGCCACGAGGCGGCCGGCATCGTCGAGGAGTCGGCGACGGCGTCGCGACCTCGCGGTGCGGCGATCACGTCGTCGTGGTGTTCGTGCCGAGCTGCGGCCACTGCGCGCCATGCGCCGAGGGACGGCCCGCGCTGTGCGAGCCGGGGGCCGCCGCGAACGGCGCCGGCACGCTGCTGTCCGGCGGCCGACGGATCCATCGCGACGGCGCGAGACGTCAATCACCACCTCGGCTGCTCGGTCTTCGCCGAGTACGCGATGGTGTCGCGGCGCTCGCTCGTGCAAGATCGATCCCGACCATGCCGCTCGACGAGGCGGCGCTGTTCGGCTGCGCGGTGCTGACCGGCGTCGGCGCGGTCGTCAATACCGCGCAGGTGCGCGTCGGCGCGTCGGTCGCGGTCATCGGCCTCGGCGGCGTCGGCCTCGCGGCGCTGATCGGCGCGCGAGCCGCGGGCGCCCGACAGATCGTCGCGATCGACCTCGCCGACGACAAGCTCGCGCAGGCGCGCGAGCTCGGCGCGACGCAGACGTTCAACGCCGGCGCGGCCGACGCCGTCGAGGCGATCCGCGCCGCGACGTCCGGCGGCGTCGACTTCGCGTTCGAGTTCGCCGGCGTCATCCGCGCGCTCGACCTCGCGTACCGGATCACGCGCCGTGGCGGCACGACCGTCACGGCCGGCCTGCCGCCGCCGTCCGCGACGCTGGCGTTGTCGGCCGTCAACCTCGTGGCCGAGGAGCGCACGTTGAAGGGCAGCTACATCGGCACCTGCATCCCGTCGCGCGACATCCCGCACTACGTCGACCTGTACGCGCAGGGCCGGCTGCCGGTCGACAAGCTGCTGTCGGGTCGGCTCGCGCTCGACGACATCAACGAAGGGTTCGATCGACTGCACGACGGCCGCGCCGTCCGTCAGGTGGTCGTGTTCCCCTGACCACATGAACGACTGGCTGAAGACGTGGGCCGAGCAGTGGAACGCGGTCCTGCCGGCGTCGATGAAGACGGCGTGGCCACAGCCCGGTGCCGCGACCGGTGCGACCGATGGCGCAGCAGGCAACCGACGGTGCCGCCGCGTCGCGTTCGCCGCTCGAAGCGCAGTACGACGAGCTCCGCGCCGTGTGGCAGGACTCGCTGTCGAAGTGGACCGAATTCGCGAGCGGCGGGATGAAGCCCGGCGCGCTCGACCCCGACGCGATCCGTCGCCTCTTCTCGCCCGACCAGTGGGCCGGCCTGGGCATGGGCACGATGGAGGAAGGCTTGCGGCGCGTGCTCGACGGCCCCCGCTACGCGACTCTGTGGGACATGGACCGCAAGATGGGCGAGCTGCAGCGGCTCGCGCTGGCACGCGACCAGGCCATCGCGCGGTATCAGACGATCGTCGCGCGCGCATGGGCGTCCGCGTCCGAGCGCTTCGCGGCGTCGTTCATCGAGCCGGAGGCCGAGGCGCCCGCGACGTGGCGCGCGCTGACCGACCGCTGGCTGCAGGTCGCCAACGCGACGCTGATCGACGTCTATCGGTCGGATGAATTCATGGCAACGCAACGCACGATGCTGCGCGCCGCGTCCGACTACCGGCTGCAGGAACGCGGGATCGCCGAGGCTTACTGCGAAGCCGCGCACATCCCGACCCGGACCGAGATGGACGACGTGCAGCGCGAGGTCGTCGAGCTGCGCCGCCGGTTGCGCACGCTGACCCGCGCATCGCCACGCGCGACGACGCCCGCGGTCGTCGCCAAGCCGACCGCGACCGCGAAGACCGTCAGGGCCGCGAAGAAGACGACCCGCCGTCGGCGGGCGAACGGAGCACGCACATGAGCACGAAAGCGGGCGCGAAGTCCGGCACGAAGCCGGCGGCGAAGACGCAGTCCCTGGCCGCGCAGGCGCTCGCCGAGCTGTCGGACTTCAACCTCAAGATGGCGAAGGGCCAGCGGCTGCTGTCGTCGATCAAGGACGACGACGTGCAGATCGCGACGGCCGACAAGGACGTCGTCTTCCGCACGCACCGCACGACGCTGTATCGCTATCGTCCGGTCGCGAAACGCACGGTCACGACGCCGCTGCTGGTCGCCTACGGCCAGGTCGGTCGCTACACGATGACCGACCTGCAGGAGGACCGATCGCTGCTGCGCAACCTGCTCGCGCTCGGCGTCGACGTCTACGCGGTCGACTGGGGCAACCCGACCCGCGGCGACCGATGGCTCGGCTTCGAGGACTACGTCGACGGCTTCCTCGCCGACTGCGTCGAGCACATCGCCGACGAGCACGGCACGACGGCGATCGACCTGCTCGGCATCTGCGAAGGCGGCATCTTCTCGCTGTGCTATGCGGCGCTCTATCCGGAGCGCGTCAAGAACCTCGTACTGACGATCACCCCGGTCGACTTCCATCGCGACCAGGACGAAGGTCGCGTCAATCACGGCTTCATCAACCTCTGGTCGCGCGGCCTCGGCGAAGAGGACATCGACCGGCTGATCGAGGCCAACGGCAACCTGCCGGGCGAGCTCATGAGCTACGTGTTCTCGCTGATGACCCCGGGCGCGACGATGTCGAAGTACAACGTCGGCATGCTCGACGCGTTCGAGGACGAGAAGAAGCTGCTGAACTTCCTCAGGATGGAGAAGTGGCTGGCCGACCGTCCGCACCACCCGGGCGTCGCCGCGAAGCAGCTGCTGGTCGACCTCTATCAGAACAACGCGCTCGTGAACGGCACGTTCGCGCTCGACGGGCGGCGCGTCGACCTCGGTGCGATCGGCTGCCCGATCCTCAACATCTATGCGAAGGACGACCACGTCATCCCGCCCGGCACGACGCGCGCGCTGCGGGGGCTGGTCGGCACCGACGACTACAGCGAGATCGGCCTCGACGGCGGCCACGTCGGCGTCTTCGTCGGCGGCAGGTCGCAGGGCCTGCTCGGCCGCGGCATCCACGACTGGCTGAAGCAGCGCGACGGATGAAATCGCGTCCGGTGCAGAAGGAAGTCGCCGTGCTGACCGACGCGGGCTTTCGCCGGATGGCCTATGTCGAGTGGGGACCGCCGCGGGCCGACAAGACGATCGTCTGCGTGCACGGGGTGTCGCGCACCGGCCGCGACTTCGACGTGCTGGCCGCCTCGCTCGCGGCACGCGGCGCGCGCGTCGTCGCGCCCGACCTGCCGGGCCGCGGCCGCAGCGAATGGCTGCCGCCCGGCGTCGACTATTCCGACCACCTCTATCGCGGCGCGATGGCGGCGCTGATCGCGCGGCTCGACGTCGAGTCCGTCGACTGGGTCGGGACGTCGCTCGGCGGGCACATCGGCATGATGGTCGCCGCCGAGCCGGCATCGCCGGTGTCGAAGCTCGTCCTCAACGATCTCGGCGCGCGCATCTCCGCAGCAGCGCTGCGGCGGATCGGCGCATACCTGTCGAAGACCTGGCGCTTCGACTCGATGGCCGACGCCGAGTCCCATCTGCGCGACATCCATGCGCCGTTCGGACTGTGCGGCGACGACTGGTGGCGACACCTGACCGAGACGAGCGTGGTACCGGACGGCGCCGGGCGCTTCCGCTTCCACTACGACCCCGCGATCGCCGCGCGCTTCGCGATCCCGATGTGGTTCGACATCACGATGTGGCCGCTGTGGTCGCAGGTCCGCTGCCCGGTGCTGCTGTTGCGCGGCGCGGACTCGGACCTGTTGTCGCTCGAGACGGTCGAGCAGATGCGGGAGCGCCGGTCGCGTCCGCACGACGGCGAGTTCCGCTTCGTCGAGTTCGAAGGCTGCGGCCATGCGCCGTCGCTGACCACCGACGAGCGGATCGCACCGATCGTCGACTTCCTGTTCGGCGACGTCGGCGCGGCGCGCCCCGCGGCGCGCAAGGCCGCGCGCGGGTCGCCGAGCCTCCGGGCCGCGGCATGATCAAGGACAAGACCGTCACCGCGGACGAAGCGATCAAGCTGATCCGCGACGGCGATTCGGTGTGCGTGTCGGGCTTCGTCGGCTGCGGCACGCCGGACGAGCTGATCGTCGCGCTCGAGCGGCGCTTCATCGACCACGACGGACCGCGCGACCTGACGCTCGTGTTCGCCGCCGCGCCCGGCGACGGCAAGGACCGCGGCCTGAACCGCCTCGCGCACCCGGGACTCGTGAAGCGCGCGATCGGCGGCCACTGGTCGCTGGTGCCGAAGCTCGCGACGCTCGCCGTCGAGAACGCGATCGAGGCCTACAACCTGCCGCTCGGCACGATCTCGCATCTGTTCCGCGACATCGCCGCGCACCGGGCCGGCACGCTGTCGAAGGTCGGGCTCGGCACGTTCGTCGATCCGCGCCACGGCGGCGGCCGCATCAACGCGCGGACCACCGAAGAGCTCGTCCGCACGATGGAGATCGACGGCGAGACGTGGCTGTTCTACAAGGCGTTCCCGATCCACGTCGCGCTGCTGCGCGGGACGACCGCGGACCCGTCCGGCAACGTCACGATGGAGCGCGAGGCGCTGATCCTCGACGCGCAGGCCGCGGCGATGGCCGCGCACAACGCGAACGGTCTCGTCATCGTGCAGGTCGAGCGGATGGCCGCCACGGGATCGCTCGATCCGCGCCGCGTGATCATTCCCGGCGTGATGGTCGACTGCGTCGTGGTCGCGCCGACGTCGCATGCGCAGACCTATGCGACGGCCTACAACGCGGCGTTCTCGGGCGAGCTGCGGCTGCCGGTGGACACGCTGCCGATCCCGCGGCTCGACGAACGCAAGGTCGTCGCGCGCCGCTGCGCGTTCGAGCTGCCGCTCGGCGGCGTCATCAACCTCGGCATCGGCATGCCGGAGATCGTCGGCGCGGTCGCGGCGGAGGAACGCATCCTCGGCAACCTCACGCTGACGGCCGAGCCCGGCGTGATCGGCGGCATGCCGCAGGGCGGTCTCGACTTCGGCGCCGCGATCAACACCGACGCGCTGCTGCATCAGAACCAGCAGTTCGACTTCTACGACGGCGGCGGTCTCGACCTCGCGTGCCTCGGCATGGCGGAGGTCGACCGCGCGGGCAACGTCAACGTCAGCCGCTTCGGGCCGAAGCTCGCCGGCGCCGGCGGCTTCATCAACATCAGCCAGAACGCGCGACGGCTCGTCTTCGCGGGCACGTTCACCGCGGGCGGCCTCGACGTCGCGATCGAGGACGGACGGCTGCGCGTCGTGACCGAGGGCCGCACGAAGAAATTCGTCGAGGCCGTCGAGCAGATCACGTTCAACGGCACGCTCGCGGCGCAACGCGGCCAGCCGGTGCTGTACGTCACCGAGCGCTGCGTGTTCCGTCTCGATGCCGACGGGCTGGAGCTGATCGAGGTCGCGCCGGGCATCGACATCGACACGCAGATCGTCGCGCAGATGGGCTTCGCGCCGCGCATCGACAGCCCCCGGCTGATGGACCCGCGCATCTTCTGGCAGAAGCCGATGGGACTCGCCGCGGTGCTGCTCGACCTGCGGCTGTCCGATCGCCTGAGCTACGACCCCGCGCGCAACGTGCTGTTCGTCAACTTCGAGGGCTATGCGATCCGCACGCCGGACGACGTCGACAGCGTGCGTCGCGTGTTCGAGGCGCTGTGCGGTCGCATCGGACGCAAGGTCGATCTCGTCGCGAACTACGACGGCTTCGTGATCGACGACTGGGTGATCGACCGCTACTTCGACATGGTCGCGGGACTGCAGGCCCGCTTCTACGCGTCGGCCACGCGCTACACGACGAGCGCCTTCCTCCGGCTCAAGCTCGGCGCGGCCCTCGGCGCGCGCGACGCGGCCGCGCACATCTTCGAGAGCCGGTCCGAGGCACACGCGTTCCTGACGCAACAGGGCCGCATCGGCGTCGAGGATGAAGAGCCGTCTCGCCGCGGCTAGCGACGCAGCTCGACGCGTCAGCCGCCCCGCTTCACCGTCGTCGCCGTCGTCGCCTTCGCCTTCGGCTTCGTCTTCACGGCGGCCGGCGGCGGAGCGGGCGCCGGTGCCGGGTTGCCCTTCCCCGTCGCGTCGATGCCCGCCTCCGCCTTCGTCACCTGGTCGATGAAGTCCTGCGTCAGCAGGCTCTGCGGCACCCACAACGGATAGCTGATTTCGTGGATGCCGACCCAGCGGTGTCGATGATGGACGTCGCACAGCACCCACAGGTTGTCCGGCGAATGATCGACCCAGGCGCTGATCTCCGCTCCGGTCATGTCGCGCTGGTACATCGCGTTGGTCGGATGGCCGGACGCGAGGTTCGGTCGTAGCGTCTTGTTGAAGCGGGCCGGATCGATGGCGTTCGCGAGCGCCCATTCGATCGTGTGGTGATGCGTTTCCATCTGTGTCGCGCCGTACGGATTGAGCGTCGGATCCTTCGCCTTCGCCGCGTCCTTCAGCATCGAGTTGCGCACGCCGCAGACCATGCACGGCAGGTCCTGCGCGACCGTGAGGTCGAGATGGACCTTCTGATACGCGGCGGTCTCCGTCCGCTCGTCGTGCGCCGGATAGAACATCGGATCGTCGAGCACCTTCGCGCCGCCGTGGATCGGCGCCGGCGCGCCGCTCGAGGCCCGGCCGCGCGTCGCCGTCCGCGAGGCAGGCGCCGCACGCGCGCCGGCGACCGCGGTCCGGATCTGCTCGCCGCGCGCGATGATCGCCGCCTGCATCTTCCGCAGGTCCAGCTGGCCACCGTCGAAGTGCGATCCATTCGAGGTGCTGCGCATGGTCGTCTCCGCTGCTGGTCGAGCGCCTCACATTGCGACGATCCCGACCCGCCGTCAACGGCGCGCATCCCGGCGGCCGCTTGCGACCGACATCGATTGCGCATCGACCGTAGCCGTGAAGGGCGCTGTTCGGCAGCCCCGATCAGCGTTCGTCCGAACCGCGCGCATCGCACGTGCCCGAACAATGCGCTGCGAAACGATCGTTGCGCCCGACGAGGCGCACGTCACCCAGAGGAGCGCAAACGGATGGTAGCGGTGCTGGACGAGCTTGTGTCGTCGCATGGCGAGCGCGACGTGCGACGACGCGTCGAGCCGATCGGCGAACGCATCGCCAGGCAGCTCGCGGAGCGCGGCACGACCACGCCGGGCGACGCGTTGCGCCTGCTGATCGAACGCGAGCTCGACCGTCTGCCGCGACCGGGCGGTGGTCTGACGGTGCAGCGCTGGCAGGCGCTCGAGGCCGTCGCGCGCCACGACCTGGCGTTGGCCAAGCTCTACGAGAGCCACACCGACGCGCTCGCGATCCTCGCGGAGATCGACTCGCGCGATGGCGAGCCGGACCGCTCGTACGCCGTGTGGGCGTCCGAGTCGCGCGACGATCCGCTCACCATCGACGCGGCCGGACCGGCACCGGGGTCGCGGGTGTCGATCTCGGGACGAAAGTCGTGGTGCTCGGGCGCGTCGGTCGTCGACGTCGGCCTCATGACCGCGACCGACCGGCGAGGCGCGCGCTACCTCGTCGAAGTCCCGATCGACGCCGCCGGTATCGTGATCGACGACAGCCGCTGGCACGCGGTCGGCATGCACGACTCCGGAAGCTTCGACGTCGTCTGCGAGAGCGCCTCAGCGCGCATCGTCGGGCCGGCCGGCGCCTATCTCGTACGGGCCGGCTTCTGGCTTGGCGGCGCCGGCGTCGCGGCCTGCTGGTACGGCGCGGCGGCGGCGATCGGCAGCCGGGTGCGGGACCTGCAGGCCGGCCGCGAGGACGTCCACGCGCTGGCGCACCTCGGCGCGATCGACGCGGCACTCGCGTCGGCGGCCGCGTTGCTGCGCGAAGCCGCATCCGCGATCGACGCGAGACCGACCGCCGACGCGATGCGCCTGGCGCTGCGCGTTCGCGGCGCGGTCGCCGACATGACCGAGGTCGTCATCCATCACGCGGGACGTGCGATCGGGCCCGGGCCGCTCTGCAACGAGCCCGATCTCGCCCGCCGCGTCGCCGACCTGCCGATCTTCGTGCGTCAGGTCCGCGCCGAACACGACCGCGTTGCGCAGGCGCGCGCGCTGATGGCGGACGCGCACGAGCGGGCGGAACCCGGATGGCGACTCTGATGGCCGCACGTCCGCCGCTCGCACCGCATGCGCCCGAACGCCGGTTGATCGCCGGCACCGGCACCGACGAGAGCGTCTGGCTCGATTCGCCGATCATCGCCGGCATCGAGTCGTCGGACGTCCGCGAGTGGGCCGACCGGTTCCGACGCATCTGGCTGCTCGCACCGCATCCGGACGACGAGGTGCTCGCGCTCGGCGGCAGCCTCGCCGG
Organism: uncultured beta proteobacterium; assembly: GCA_963795885.1. Classification (GTDB taxonomy): domain Bacteria; phylum Pseudomonadota; class Gammaproteobacteria; order Burkholderiales; family Burkholderiaceae_D; genus CAHJXF01. The sequence continues at coordinate 530,614 of CAWCJI010000001.1, forward strand.
CCTGACGGAGGTCGGCGCCGATCTGCGCATCGTGTCCGTCACGAACGGCGAAGGGAGCCATCCAGGATCGTCGCGATGGACGCGCCAGCGGCTGGCTGCGGCCCGACCGCTCGAGCTGCAGGATGCGCTGGAGCACCTCGGCATCCACGCCACCGTCGTCGCACTCAACTTTCCGGACGGGCGCATCGATACGCTGCGCGACCGGCTGCTGAAGGCGTTGGTCGAGTTGATCGACGAGCGCGACCTGCTGCTCGCGACCTGCCGCTTCGATGGTCACCCGGACCACGAGGCCTGCGGCGACGTCGCCGATCTCGTGCAGCAGCTGACCGGCGCGACGACGTTCGAATACCCGGTCTGGATGTGGCATTGGGCGTTGCCGGCCGAGACCACCGTGCCGTGGGAGCGGGCGCGTCGGCTGCCGATCGCCGAGGCGGTGGTCGCGAAGAAACGCGGGGCGATCGGCAAGTTCGTCAGCCAGGTCATGCCGGACGGTCCGAACGCAGCGGTGTTGCCGCCGCACGTGCTGCCACGCTTCCTGCGACCGTTCGAAGTCGTGTTCGCATGAGCGGCGCGATCGACGAGTCCGCCACGACGCCGTTCGACGCGCTGTACCGCGCGTCGCAGGATCCATGGGGCGCGCGCACGCGCTGGTACGAGCGGCGCAAGCGGGCGATGCTGCTGGCGTCGTTGCCCTACGAGCGCTACGGCCATGCGTACGAGGCCGGCTGCGGCAACGGACACGTCAGCGTCGAGCTGGCCCCGCGCTGCACGCGGCTGCTCGCGAGCGACGCATCTCCCGACGCGGTCGCGCTCGCGACGATGGCCGTCGCTTCACACCGCAACGTGTCGGTCGAACGTCATCGGCTTCCCGAAGACTGGCCCGCACGCGCGTTCGACCTGATCGTGCTGTCGGAGCTGCTGTATTTCATCGACGCGAACGGACGCGATCGGATCGCCGCATCGGCGCGCGACAGCGCCGGCCGCAGCGGCACCGTGATCGCGTGCGACTGGCGCGATCCGATCGACGGCTACGACCTGCGCGGCGAAGAGGCCCATCGTCACTTCGAGCGGGCGCTGCGACTGCCGCGCCTGTTCGAATACGTCGATGACGACTTCGTACTGACGGCGTGGAGCGCGGACGAGACCTCGGTCGCGCAACGCGACGGGTTGCGATGAAGGATGCGCGCCACGACCGCAGCATCGTCGAACATCCGTCGCCGCGCGTGATCGGTGTCGTCGTGCCGGCGCACGACGAGGAGCGACACATCGCACGGTGTCTGGCGTCGATCGCACGCGCGGCCAGGTCACCGCTGCTGCGCGGCGCCACGGTTCACGTCGTCGTCGCATGCGATGCCTGCACCGACGCGACCGCCGAGATCGTCGAGTCGCTCGGCCGCATCGCGGTCCGCTGCGATGCGCGCAACGTCGGCGCGGCGCGCGCGCTCGGTGCCGAGACCGCGCTCGCGCTCGGGGCCGAGTGGCTCGCGTTCACCGACGCGGATACCGTCGTCTGCCGACGCTGGCTCGCCGCGCAACTCGCGCTACGCAGCGACGTCGTGTGCGGCACCGTCGCCGTCGACGACTGGCACCCGCACGGCGAGACCGTCCGAAAGCTGTACGAACGGCTGTACCGCGATGCCGACGGTCATCGTCACATCCACGGCGCGAACCTCGGCATGTCGGCCACGGCGTATCGCAGCGTCGGCGGCTTCGCGAGCCTCGCGAACAGCGAGGACGTCGCGATCGTCCGTGCGCTCGAGGCCGCCGGCGCCCGCATCGCCTGGAGCGCAAAGCCGCGGGTCGTCACGAGCGCGCGACCGGACTTCCGGGCGACGGCCGGCTTCGGCGCCCACCTCGCGTCGCTGGCCGCGAGGTGCGTGAAGCCTTCGGGACCGGTCGCGGCCTAGCGGGCCAGCCGCAGGAACGCCGGCGACGCGCCCCATTCAACTGCACGCCTCGCGTCGACGACAGGTCCGCGACGACGGTCGAAAGTCGCGAGCGCGCCCCTCGACCCCGATCATCAAACCCGCGGCGGGTCCGTCTCGCGTTCCGGGTGGCGATGCTTGCCGATGGCCGCGATGAAGGCGTCGAGATGCTCGCCGACGTCGCCGACGAACAGGCCCGGGTCCGCGCTGCCGTCGAGCAACGTGGGTTCGATGCCCGCCTTGGTCAGCAGGGCCGACGATGCGCCGAGTGCGAGGATCGTCTTGCCGTGACGGTACTGGTCCTTCACGAACTCCATCGTGTTGCCGACCGTCATCAGTGCGTCGACGGCGGTCTGGCCGTCGGGCAGCACGAGCGCGTCGAACAGGACGTTCGGCGTGTTCTCCATCGTCGCCGTCGCCTCGAGCGTGACCGTCGCTGCCCTGATACGCGCCGAGGCGCGGACCGACGAGCATCGGGACCGCACCCGCTCGAGCAGCGCCGTCTGCAGGCGTCTCGATCGAAGCCGTCTCGGCACCGGGCGCGACGAGGATGGCGACCTTGCGCGTGCGGATCGTTGCCGTCGCCCGGCAACGCCATCAGCGACAACGCCGGCGACACGCTCGACCTCCGGCGCCGCCGGCTTGCCCGAGCGCGGTCGGCATCGGCTCGCGGCACGTCCATCCCGAGGCCCTCGGCCACGCGCTTGCGCGAGTTCCGGCGACGCGTTGACGAGGCTCGACAGCATCCGTTCGCGGATCGCCGGCACCGTCAGCTTGCTCAGCTCGAAGCGGAAGCCGCCGACGATGTGCGCCTGCTCGACCGGGGTCTGGCTCTCGAAGAACAGCGTCGCCTGCGCTGTAGTGGTCGGCGAACTTCTCCGGCTTGCCGCGGACCTTGTCGCTCCTGCGACCGGCTCGGGGAACGACACGAAGCCCGTCGCGGCGCCGGCCTGGAACGGGCAGCCGCCGCCGAGCGAGTTCGGCTCGTACGCCACGCGGCCGCGTGCGATCGCCTGGCGATGGATGCCGTCGCGCTGGTTGTTGTAGACCGGCGCGACCGGCGCAGTTGATCGGGATCTCGTGGAAGTTCGGGCCGCCGAGGCGCGTGATCTGCGTGTCGACGTACGAGTGGATGCGTCCGGCCGAGCAGCGGGTCGTTGCTGAAGTCGATGCCGGGGACGACGTGCGCGGTGCAGAACGCGACCTGCTCGGTCTCCGCGAAGAAGTTGTCGGGGTTGCGGTTCAGCACCATCCGGCCGACCGGCGTGACCGGGACCAGCTCCTCGGGAATGAGCTTCGTCGCATCGAGCACGTCGAAGCTGAACGACTCGGCCTGCTCCTCGGTGAACAGCTGGAAGCCGAGCTCCCATTCCGGATAGGCGCCGGCCTCGATCGCCTCCCACAGGTCGCGGCGATGGAAGTCGGGATCGGCAGCCGGAGATCTTCACGGCCTCGTCCCAGACCAGCGAATGCGTGCCGAGCAGCGGCTTCCAGTGGAACTTGACGAACGTCGACTCGCCCGCGGCATTGACCAGCCGGAACGAGTGCACGCCGAAGCCCTGCATCATCCGGTAGCTGCGCGGGATCGCGCGGTCGCGACATCACCCACATCATCATGTGGGTCGACTCGGGCGACAGCGCAGATGAAGTCCCAGAACGTGTCGTGCGCCGACGCGGCCTGCGGCATCGCGTGATGCGGCTCGGGCTTCACCGCGTGGATCAGGTCGGGGAACTTCATCGCGTCCTGGATGAAGAACACCGGGATGTTGTTGCCGACCAGGTCCCAGTTGCCTTCGTCGGTATAGAACTTGACCGCGAAGCCGCGCACGTCGCGCGCGGTGTCGGTCGAGCCGCGCTCGCCGGCCACCGTCGAGAAGCGCACGAACACCGGCGTCTGCTTGCCGGCCTCCTGGAACGGCGCGGCCTTCGTCACGTGCGCCATCGAGTCGTACGCCTCGAAGAAGCCGTGCGCGGCCGATCCGCGCGCGTGCACGATCCGCTCCGGGATGCGCTCGTGGTCGAAGTGCGTGATCTTCTCGCGGAGGATGAAGTCCTCGAGCAGCGTCGGCCCGCGCAGCCCGGCCTTCAGGCGAGTTCTGGTTGTCCGCGATGGCGACGCCCTGGTTCGTCGTCAGCACCTGGCCGCCGGCGTTGACGCGCACGCGCGGCAGCGACCCGTCGTTGCCGTTGTCGCCGTCGTTCGTCGCAGGGATGCCGGTCTTGCGCGACGTGTTGGACTCGCTCAGCGTGCTCGCGGTGACGTCGGGCGAAGGGACCGGGACGTGCAGGCCTTCCGGCGGCGTGAAGCCGGATTGCGGATCGGCCTCGGCGAGCTTGTTCTCGTTGAACGGCATCGCCGCGACCATGGCCTGCGTGTCCGCCGCCTTCTGCTCGAGCCGATCGTTGGTGCCGCTCGGATCCGGATGCGACGGCCCGCTGGCGGTCGCGCGCGACGCGGCCTTCGTCCCCGCCTTCTTCGACGAGGCGGGCGCGACGGACTTGCGGATGGTCTTCTTGGCAGTGCTCACGGAGTTCTCCTAGAACGGGGTCGCCGGCTCAGCGAATGGAATGGGGTCATGCACAGGCGACAAGCGAGCGCGACGCGCGTCGCATCGACGGGGCCGCGCGATCGTCGGTATGGGCGGCGCCGCCGACGATCTCAACTCGCGGGTTGCGCGCGTTGCGACGCCTCGATCGACGACACGGCTGCATGCGACGTGCCCACGGTCTCGTCGGGGTCATCCTCGGCACTCGGCCACGGCCATGCTTCCCGGTCCTGGTCGGTGTCGGTCCGCACGCCGGCCGCGAGCGCGGCGCGGGTCCTCGCGCGGGCGACGTACGCGGCGGCAGTCACGAGGGCGCCGACGAAGGCGAATCGCACGATGCGGCCGCCGAGCGACGGCGACGGCGCGTAGAACCGGCCGGCGGAGCCGCGCGGCGGAATGGTTTTCATCGTTCTGGCTCCTCTCGAGATGCGCGTCTCGCTCCATGCGTCGACGCGGAGGCGCAGTGTCGCCGGGCGCGGGACGGCCCGGTCTCGGACGAGCGCCCGAGATGACGCGCATTAACCTGACTCGGCTACCGGCGACGGTCCGACGCGACGATGTTCGTCACGCCGCGTCGGCGATGCACATGTCCGACGCGGGTCAGCTGTCCTCGGCGGCCGTCTTGCCTTCGCGGCGGCGATTGCGCAGGTACAGCACCTGCCCGACCGCCGCGATGATCAGCAGGAAGATGTTGCTGACGACGAAGACCGGGTTGTCGAGCAGCCAGCTGTAGACGACGAAGCCGGTCGACGCCGCGAGCTGTCCGACGAAGAGCCACTTCGACAACCCGGCGGTGCTGCCTTCCTTCCACTGGTTGAACGCCTGTCGACCGATGGTGAGGACGAGGATGCCGGTGCTCAGCCAGCCGATCGCGGTGGTCAGGTCAGGCATCGTGGCGCGGTTCCGGTGGGGCGACGGTCTGCAAATGGTGATGGATCGCCTGCACGACGACCGATCCTTCGCCGACGGCCGATGCGACGCGCTTGACCGATCCCGAGCGAACGTCGCCGACGGCGAACACACCGGGGCGGTTCGTCGCGTACGGCGCGATCGGCGACACGCCGTCGGGGCTGTGCCCGGTCACGATGAAGCCGCGGTCGTCGAGGTCGATGCAGCCATCGAGCCATTCGGTGTTCGGCTCTGCTCCGATCATCGTGAAGACGTTGGCGATCGGATGCGTGGTCTCTTCGCCGGTGCGCCGGTCGGTCCAGGCCACTTCGGTGAGATAGCGGTCGCCGATGAGGCGGGTGATCTCCGTGTTCGTGTGCAGCGTGATCAGCGGCGACGACGTGATCCGCTGGACGAGATAGTCCGACATCGTCGCGGCGAGGCCGTCGGCGCGAACGAGCACGTGGACGTGCTTCGTGAGCCGCGAGAGGAAGACCGCGGCCTGCCCGGCCGAGTTGCCGCCGCCGACGACGATCACCTCCTCGCCGGCGCACAGACGCGCCTCCATCGCGGTCGCCGCGTAATGGATGCCCTGACCTTCGAAGCGCTCGTAGTCGGGCACGTCGAGCTTGCGATAACGCGCGCCGGTCGCGACGACGATCGACGAAGCGAGCACCGTGCGCCCGTCGTCGAGCTCGAGTCCGAACGGAACGCGGTCGCAGTGCAGTCGCGCCGCCATCCGGGAGATCGCGAGACGCGCGCCGAACTTCTGCGCCTGCGCCTGCGCGCGGCCCGCGAGCGCCTCGCCGGAGATGCCGGTCGGGAAGCCCGAGATAGTTCTCGATCTTCGACGACGTGCCGGCCTGGCCGCCGGGCGCCATCCCTTCGACGACGAGCGTATCGAGTCCTTCCGACGCCGCGTAGACCGCAGCAGCCAGCCCCGCGGGTCCGGCGCCGACGACGATCACGTCGTGGACGCGCTCGAGGTCGATGTCCTCGGTCAGTCCGAGCGCGTCGGCGAGCGCCGCGTTGCTCGGATTGCGGAACACCTGGTGATCGGGGGTGACGACCACCGGAAGCTGATCGGGCTCGACCCGGAAACACTCGAGGAAACCTCCCGCGTCGGGCTCGGCCTCGACGTCCAGCAGGCGATGGGGAAACGCATTGCGCTGCATGAAGCGCTGCAGGCGCAGCGTGTCGCCGGCATGGGCGGCGCCGATCAGCACGACGCCGCCGACTGGTGCCGGATGATGCCGACGCGGCGCAGGATGAACGCCCGCATGATGATCTCGCCGATGTCCGACTCGCTGGCGACCATGCGCCGGAAGTCGGCCGGCTTGACGCGGATGACGCGACTGTCCTCGGCCGCGCGTCCCGACACGAGCACCCTGCGGTTGTTGAACAGGTCCATCTCGCCGGTGAAGTTGCCGGCGCGATGGACGTGCATGACGCTCGGCGTGCCGTGCGTGTCGAGATCGATGATCTCGATCGCACCGTCGCGGATGAAGAAGAAGTCGACACCGCGATCGCCGCGCTCGAACACGTGCTCGCCGCGCTTGAGCGTGACCTCGTCGCCGTACGCGGCGATGCGATCGCCCATCGCCTCGCTCAGCTCCGGGTAGATCTGCGCGGCGCGTTCGTAGGGGTCGGTCGTCTCGAGTGCGGGTTCGGCGGTCATCGTCGCAAGCCTCCGGTCGGCGGAGCATGCCAGCAAAGCGCGGCGCGAACGCGGCTAGTCGCTGATCCGCGGCCCGCGCGCCCTCGGAATTTTGCCGTGTGAACGGGGCGCGACGACGAATGTAAACGCCGGTAAGAATCGTTGACCGCGAAATCCCGCGCGGCGACAGTCGGCAGGCCCGACCGCGACGCCGCCCGCATCGCTTCGCAGCTCGGATCGGGCGCGTGTTCCGTCCGCCCGCAGGATCGCCATGCCGCGCACACCCCTCGTCGACCAGAAGCGTCCTCGCCGCGTTCGATCACCGGCCGTCGGCGCGGCCCTCGTCGCCTCGCTCCTCGCCGCGTGCGGCGGCAGCGGCGGCGGGTCGAGCGACTCGGCCGCACCGGTCGCAGCGGCCCCGCCGCCGGCGGCCACCGCACCGACACCGACGCCGCCTCCCGTCGCGGGGGACGTCGCGCGTCTGCTCGACCAGGCGACGTTCGGACCGACGGCCGCGACCATCACGTCGGTGCAGTCGCAGGGCCTCGCGCCGTGGGTCGATGCGCAGCTCGCGACGCCGACGACCGGCTATGCGGCGATCGCGTACATCGACGCGAACAGCGCGGTCGGCTGCCCGACCGGGTCCGCGTCGACCTGCGCCCGCGACAACTACTCGGCCTTCCCGGTCCAGGCGCAGTTCTTCCGCAACGCGCTGACCGGCAGCGATCAGCTGCGCCAGCGGGTCGCGCTCGCCTATTCGCAGATCTTCGTCACGTCGTCGATCGACATCAAGCCGACGTACGGCGTGCGGAACTATCAGCAGATGCTGCTCGACAACGCGTTCGTCAACTATCGGCAGCTGCTCGAGCGCGTGACGCTGCATCCGGCGATGGGCGACTACCTCGACATGGTCAACAACGACAAGCCGAGCGCGACCGTCCAGGCGAACGAGAACTACGCCCGCGAGGTGCTGCAGCTGTTCTCGATCGGACTGTCGAAGCTGAACGCCGACGGCACGACGGTCAACGATGCGAATGGCGTGCCGGTGCCGAGCTACGACCTCGGCGTCGTCCAGGCCTTCGCGCGCGCGTTCACCGGATGGACCTACGCGCCGCTGCCGAGCGCGACGTCGAAGTGGACAAACCCTGTCAACTATTCGGCCGACCTCGTCTCGTTCGACGCGCATCACGACGTCGCCGCGAAGACCGTGCTCAACGGCCAGGTGCTGGCGGCCGGACAGACCGCGTCGAAGGATCTCTCCGACGCGCTCGACGCGATCTACAACCATCCGAACGTCGGACCGTTCATCGGTCGTCAGCTGATCCAGGCGCTGGTCACGAGCAACCCGACGCCCGCCTACGTGGCGCGCATCACCGCGGTCTTCAACAACAACGGTGCCGGCGTGCGCGGCGACATGAAGGCCGTGGTCCGCGCGATCCTGCTCGACAGCGAGGCGCGCGGCGCGGCGAAGACCGACAGCACGTTCGGCAAGCTGCGCGACCCGTCGGTCTATGCCGTCGCCGTCGCGCGAGCGTTCGGCGGCACGTCCGACGGGGTCTACCTGAACGCGCAGTCGGCGGCGATGGGCCAGTCGGTGTTCACGCCCGGCTCGGTGTTCAGCTTCTATCCGCCCGACTATGCATTGCCTGCTTCCGCGACGCTCGAGGCGCCGCAGTTCGGCGTCGAGAACACGACGACGTCGGTCGCGCGCTTCAACTATGCGTACGCGCTGCTCAACACGACGAACGGCATCGCGGCCGACACGACCGTGACCGGCTCGACCGGTACGCAGGTCGACCTGTCGTCGCTGGTCGCGCTCGCGGGCACGCCGTCGGCGATGGTCGACCAGCTCGACGCGACGATGACGCACACGACGATGACCGCGACGGAGAAGACCGCGATCGTGAACGCGGTCTCGGCCGTCGCCGCGACCGACACGCTCGGCCGCGCGCGGATGGCGGCGTATCTGTTCGCCGTGTCGCCGCGCTACCTGATCAACCGCTGACGAGGACGCGATGAGCCGTCACGACCGAGACGTTGTATCCATCGACCGTCGCCGCGCGCTGGGCGCGCTGTCGGCGCTGGGCATGAGCGCGTTGATGCCGCGCATGGCGCTGCCGCTGGCCGAGGCTGCCGACACGAGCGGCTATCGCGCGCTGGTGTGCGTGTTCCTGTTCGGCGGCAACGACTCGAACAACATGATCGTGCCGTACACGACGGCCGGCTATGCCAACTACGCGACGCTGCGCGGCGCGCAGAGCGCCGGCGGCGTGGCGCTGCCGCAGGCGAGCCTGCTGCCGATCGCCGACAAGTCCGGCGCGGCCAACTACGCGTTCCATGCGCAGTTCTCGGGTCTGCAGGGCCTGTGGGCGCAAGGCAAGCTGGCGACGCTGTTCAACGTCGGCACGATCCTGAAGCCCGGTGCCACGCGCACCAACTACACGACCATCGGCGCGGCGCCGCCGAACCTGTTCTCGCACGACGACCAGCAGCGCCAGTTCCAGGGCATCCGCCTGAACAGCGTCACGGCCCCGTCGGGCTGGGGCGGTCGCATCGCCGACCTGCTCGGCAACGCCGGCGGCAGCGCGCCGGTCGGCCTGTCGATCGCCGGCAACGCGCTGTTCCTGACCGGCGACAAGACCAGCCAGGTGGCGCTGCCGCAGACCGGCTCGATCGCGGTCAGCGGCCTGACCACGTCGGCCACCGACCAGGCCCGCTATGCGGCGATGAAGACGCTGATGTCGGGCGGCAGCGACGCGGTGATGGTCTCGACGCTGGGCGGCCTGCAGGGCGCGACGATCGCCTTCACGCAGACCTTGAACCCGATCCTGTCGGGCTCGTCGACCGCGGCGGCCGCCTTCGGCACGCAGAACAGCAGCATCGCGAACCAGTTGAAGCAGGTCGCCAAGATGATCGAGCACCGCGCCAGCCTCGGCAATCCGGGCCGGCAGATCTTCTTCGTCTCGCACGGCGGCTACGACACCCACAGCAACCAGATCGCCACGCAGGACAGCCTGTTCGCCCAGCTGTCGCCGGCGCTGACGTCGTTCTACAACGCCACCGCCGGCCTCGGCGTGGCCGACAGCGTGACCACCTTCACGCTGTCGGACTTCACGCGCACCTTCAAGCCGGCCAACGGCGGCAGCGACCATGCCTACGGCGGTCATCACCTGATCATCGGCGGCGCGGTCAACGGCCAGGCCAGCTACGGCACCTTCCCGACGCTCGCCCTCGGCGGACCGGACGACGTGACCACCTCGGGCCGCTGGCTGCCGACCACCTCGGTCGACCAGTACGGCGCGACGCTCGCCAAGTGGATGGGCCTCGCGCCCGCCGACATGGCCGACGTCTTCCCCAACCTCGCCAACTTCACGACCACCGACCTCGGGTTCCTGAAGGCGTAGCGACGCGGCGGCACGCGTCGTTCGGCGGGTCGTCCCATCGAGACCGCTACACTCGCCCGATGGGACCGATCGCCTCCGGCGCCTGCGTCGTCGGCCGCATCCGCATCCGCGACCGCGCGAAGTGGCAGGTCTATCTCGATGCGGTGCCCGCGACGATCGCCGCGTTCGACGGAGTCGTCGTCGCGCGCGGCAGCGATCCCGTCGTGCTCGCCGGCGCATCGCCGGAGACCGACGTCGTCGTGCTCCGCTTTCCGTCCGTCGAGGCGGTCGACGCGTGGTACGGCTCGGACGCGTACCAGGCGCTGATCCCGCTTCGCGACGCGGCCGCCGACGTGGTGCTCGTGCGCTATCGCGTCTAGGCTGTTCGCCGACGCGCGCGGATCGCCTACGCGCGGATCCTCGGCACCGCGGCGAGCAGCGTGCGCGTGTAGTCGTGCCGCGGACTGCGCAGCACCTGCTCGGCCGTCCCCTGCTCCACGATCCTGCCCTTCGTCATCACCGCCACGTCGTCGGCGAGATATTCGACGACGCCGATGTTGTGCGTGATGAAGAGGTACGCGATGCCGAGGTCGCGCTGCAGCTGCTTCAGCAGGTTGAGGATCTGCGCCTGCACCGACACGTCGAGCGCCGACGTCGGCTCGTCGCAGACCACGAGGCTCGGCTCGACCGCGAGCGCGCGCGCGATGGCGAGACGTTGCCGCTGGCCGCCGGAGAACTCGTGCGGATAGCGGTGCAGCGCCTCGGCGCGAATGCCGACCTGGTCGAGCAGCGTCGTCAGGCGCGCGAGCCGCTGCGACGCGTCGAGCTCGGGACGCAGCGAGATCAGCCCTTCCTCGAGGATGTCCGACACGCGCATCCGCGGGTCGAGCGACGCGAACGGATCCTGGAAGATGATCTGGATCTTCGAGCGCATCCGCTGCAGCGCGCGGCCCTCGAGGCGGTCGAGCCGCTCGCCGTCGAAGATCGTCTCGCCGCCGATGTCGGCCTGGTCGCGCAGCAGCTGCACGAGCGCCTTGCCGGTCGTCGTCTTGCCGCAGCCCGACTCGCCGACCAACGCGAGCGTGCGTCCCGGTCCGATCGTGAACGACACGCCGTCGACCGCCTTGACGTGACCGACGACGCGGCGCAGGACGCCCTTGCGAATCGGGAAGTGGACCGTCAGGTCGCGGACCTCGAGCAGCGTTCCGGGCGGCGGCGCCGCACGGGCCTGGGCCAGCGCCTCGACGGCGTCGGCCGGCATCTTCGGCCGCACGTCGTCGGGCAGCGTCCGGTCGTAGATGAAGCAGCGGACCGGATGCGTCGCGACCGGCACGGTGCTCGAACCGATGGCGACCTGCGTGTCGTCGAACAGCGCCGGCACGTGCGACGAGCAGTACGGCACCGCGGCCACGCAGCGGTCCGCGAAGCGGCAGCCGCGGAAGTCGAGCGTCAGCGGCGGCACGGTGCCGGGGATCGCGGCAAGCGGCACGTCGCGCTTCGCGGCCTCGGGCAGCGCGTCGAACAGCTTCATCGCATACGGATGCAGCGGACGCGCGAAGAACTCGTCGGCGGTCGCGACCTCGACGATCTGCCCGGCGTACATCAGCGCGACGCGATGCGCCATCTGCGCGACGACGCGCGAGGTCGTGCGTGATCAGCATCATCGCCATGCCGAGCCGCTTCTGCAGGTCCTTCAGCAGGTCGAGGATCTGCGCCTGGATCGTGACGTCGAGCGCCGTCGTCGGCTCGTCGGCGATCAGCATCTCGGGCTCCGCCGCGAGCGCGATCGCGATCATCACGCGCTGCTTCTGACCGCCCGACATCTGGAACGGATAGCTGTCGATGCGGCGCTCGGGCTCGGGGATGCCGACCTGCCGTAGCCAGTCGATGGCCCGCGCGCGCGCCGCGTCGCCGCGCAACGGCGTGTGCGCGACGATCGTCTCGACGATCTGCTCGCCGATGCGCAGCACCGGGTTCAGGCTCGTCGACGGGTCCTGGAAGATGATGCCGATCTTGCCGCCGCGACGCTCGCGCATGCGGGCCTCGGGCAACACCAGCAGCTCCTCGTCGTCGAGCGTCACCGAGCCGTCGTCGATGCGGCCGTTGTCGGGCAACAGGCGCATCAACGCCATCGCGGTCATCGACTTGCCGCAGCCCGACTCGCCGACCAGCGCGAACGTCTCGCCGCGCGCAACCGCGATGTGGACGCCGTCGAGCGCCCGGACGAGGCCGGCGTCGGAGTCGAGCGCGACGTGCAGGTGATCGGCGATCAGGATCTCCTGATCGTCGAACGCGTCCGCGACCGGCAGGCCGCGCGGCAGGTCGCCGGCGAACGCCGTCATGTCGTGAATCCGGCGCGAGACCGCAACGGGACCGCGGCGGCGACCTTGCGGCGCAGGTCGGCCGCGATCCGGCGCGGCTTCCACGTCCGGGCGCGCGGATCGAACGCGTCGCGCACGCCGTCGGCGAACAGGTTGATCGACAGCACGAGGCCGAGCATGAAGACGAACGCGGTCGCGAGGTTCCACCACACGATCGGCTCGCGGGCCATCTCGGAGCGCGCGAGGTTCAGCATCGTGCCGAAGCTCGACATCGACGGATCGACGCCGACGCCGACGTACGACAGGACCGCTTCATAAAGGACGATCTGCGAGAACTCGAGCACGAGCGTGATGATCACGATGTGCATCACGTTCGGCATGATGTGCCTGACCATGATCTTGCCGGCGCCGGCGCCGAACGCCTGCGACGCCTGCACGTAGTCGAGCTCCCGCAGCTTCAGCGTCTCGCCGCGCACGAGCCGGCACATCGTCGCGAATTCGGTGATGCCGATGATCAGGCACAGGAACAGCAGCTTCAGGTCGGAACGCTCGATGCCGGTCTCGAACAGCGCGCCGTTCTTGTCGATGAAGACCTGGATCAGCAGCACGCAGGCCGCGATCAGCAGCACCGGCGGGATCGACGACAGCACGGTGTACGCGTACTGGATCAGGTCGTCGGCCCAGCCGCGCAGGTAGCCGCCGATGATGCCGAGCCCGAGCGCGAACGGCAGCGTCGCGGCCGTCGTCAGCGCGCCCATCACGATCGCCGTGCGGATGCTCTTGATGACGCGATAGAACACGTCGTTGCCGGTCAGGTCCGTGCCGAACACGTGATAGCCCGACGCCAGCGACGCGAGCACGCCGATGACGAGGCCGAGCAGGAGGACGGTCCGGGCGATCGTCGCCCACGGCATCTGCGACCCGCCCGAGCGCATGTATGCCCACGCCGCGACGATGCCCTCGCCGCGCTTGCTCGCCACGCCGCCCGCGACGAGGCCCATCGCGAGCACGCCGGCGATCGCGCCGAGGACCACGCCGGTCACGAGCCGCGTGGCGATGTCACCGGGCCAGTCGCGCTCGGGATTCGTCAGCAGCCGGCCGCCGTAACGCAGCCGCGGGAACTCGCGCACCATCGCACCGTTCTCCTCGGCCGCCTCCTTCGAGAAGCCGCGATACGCGAGCGGCATCGAGTAGGTCTTCTCGCGCGACTCGCGCAGAGGCGCGAGTATCTCGTCCAGCAGCGACAGCGTCTCGCCCGAGTAGACGGGCGCGCCGCGTGCGGCCGCGGACCCCTGCACGGCGTCGATGCGCGGGCGGAAGTGGATCGAGTCGAGCATCGCGATGACGATGAAGATCGCGACGACGATGGCGGCGGCCATCGGGGTCGGGGCGACGAACACGCGGCGCCACGTGCGCCGGGCATTGGGATTGCGCGCGACGCGCGACACGTAGACCACGGCCATCGCGACCACGAGCCACAGGAAGATGTCGGTCCAGAGGAAGACGAACTTGGGCATCAGGAGACGGGCCGATCGACGGCGCACGCGAGGTCGGAACGTTGCGCGATCAGAAAGAAGAAGTATGCGACCAGGACCAGCATCACCATGGACAAGACGGGCCAGGGGATGATGTTCGTCTTGAAAAGGAACGACGAGTACGAGAAGAACGCGACGAATTGCGAGACGAAGACGAGCCACGTCTTCCGGTAGTCGAGCGCGGCGAGCACGAGACAGAGCGCCTCGAAGCCGTAGAAGTACCGCTCGTGCATCTGCGGAAGCAGAAACGGTGCGGTCAGGAGGAACATTGCGGACACGACGATCAGGTTGACGGCGGTCGGTGTGACACGCAGCGTGCAGAACAAGAGAACGAGCGCCACCGCCGCGACCGCCAGAACGATCGCGGGTCCGTCGATCAGCCGGAAGAGGTCGGCAGGAACCCAGTAATAGGGATTGGGGGCCGACACGGTTGGTTGCGGGAAGGCGCCGTAGGCCCGGACGTGCACGGTCAACGTGTCCTTCAGTCCGCGGCCGAACAGGACCGGCGGGAGCGACAGAAACGTGAACGCGAGCGCGGCGAACGACGGGGCATACCACGGGCCTCGCTTCTTCAGCCACACATAGACCAGTGCCGGCAGGAAGAAGACGGCCTGCAGCTTGAAGGCGAGCGCGATCCCGAACAACGCCCATGCGCTTCTGACCCGGTCCTTCAGCACCGCGTCGAGCGCGAAGAGGAGGAACGAAGCGTAGATGACGTCGCTCTGCCCCCACAGACTCGAATTGAGAAAGACCGTCGGCAGGAACAGGAAGACCAGTGCGACCAGCGCTGCCCGGGGGCGATCGCGCGTGATCGTGGCGACGATCCGAAAGACCGCGAACGCGGCGACGAAGTCGAACACCATCGGCGCGAGCTTGATGGCGACGACTTTCGTCACCGGTACCAGCGTACTCAGGTACAGCAGGAAGAGGTAGGGGAAGTTGTTGTCGGAGAAGTTGACGCCGAAACCCGCCAACCCGTGCGTCTTCAGGTGGTCGTACCAGGGAACAAAGTAGAACGTCATGTCGGCGCTGACGAAGCTTCTCAGCTTGAGGCGCAGGACGATCGCGAGGAGGACGATGAGTCCTGCTCCCACGGCGAGGACGAGCGACGCGTCATCCCGCGGATCGGTCGTGAGCAGCCTGCGTATCCGCCCGATCGAGCGCCGTCTGTCGGTCACGGTCGGTTCATGCCAACCGCACGCGCGGGTCCGCGATCGTGTACGCGACGTCCGCGAGCAGGAAGCCGACCACGTACAGGATCGCGCCGAGGAACACCATCGCGCGGACGACCGCGAAGTCCTGCTGGCCGATCGCCTCGATCGTGTAGCTGCCGAGACCGGGGATGCCGAAGAACGACTCGAACACGATGCTGCCGAGGAACAGGATCGGGAAGATCGTGAAGACGTTCGTGATGACCGGGATCATCGCGTTGCGCAGCACGTGCTTGAACAGCACCACCTGCTCCGACAAGCCCTTCGCCCGCGCGGTGCGCACGTAGTCGCGCGACAGCTCCTCGAGGAACATCGCGCGGTACAGCCGCGAGTCGTAGCCGAGCCTCGACACCAGCGTGATGAGGATCGGCAGCGACAGAAACTTGACCAGCCCGAGCCCGTCGGCGAAGCCCGAGATCGGCACGACGCGCATCACCTTCGAGAACACGTACTGGCCCGCGATGATGTAGAACAGGCTCGAGATCGACAGCAGCACGACCGACAGCACGACACCCCAGAAGTCGAGCGGGCTGCCGCGGAAGAACACCATCGCGAGCGAAAACACGACCGACACGACGATCGTCAATGCGAAGACCGGCAGCTGCAGCGCGATCGACGGACCGATGCGCTCCGAGATTTCGTGGCCGATGTCCCGACCGGTATCC
Source organism: uncultured beta proteobacterium (assembly GCA_963795885.1). Classification (GTDB taxonomy): domain Bacteria; phylum Pseudomonadota; class Gammaproteobacteria; order Burkholderiales; family Burkholderiaceae_D; genus CAHJXF01. Next base: position 546,745 of record CAWCJI010000001.1, read on the forward strand.
GATGATCCGAAGTCGAGCGCGAAGAGCCGCGCGGAGCGCTGCCAGAACACCGTGTCGGTGATCTTCCCGACGCCGCCGTCGCGGGCGTTCCAGAGCAGAGGCTTGTTGTAGCCGTGCGCGACCTTCCAGTCGTCGATCTGCTGCTGCGAGATGTACTTGCCGCCGATGTTCAGCCGCGCCATGTCGTCCGGCGTGCTGACGGTGAAGAACAGGATGAAGGTCAGCAGGTTGACGCCGATCAGGATCAGGATGCCGTAGAGCACCCGACGCACCAGAAAGCCCGCCATCAGGCGCCCTTCACGTCGGGCGGGCCAGCGGCACCTGCGCGCCGAGCGCGTTGGTCCGCTCGCGCGCCTTGAACGCGCGCCACGCGGGCCACAGGCTCAGCAGGAACGCGAGCACGATCAGCCAGATCGGCCAGAAGTGCGGCGGGTTCCACTCGCGCACGAGCCGCGCACGCAGCGCCGGATCGATGCGCCGGAACTCGAGCGTGTTGCGAACCATGTAGGTCGGCTTGCCGTTCTTCATCCACGGCTGGTACGAGCCGACCGAGTACGGGTTGTAGCCCCACAGCCACGGCGAGTCGCGGCGCGCGATCTCGACCATCTGGTCGATCGTCGCCTGCTTCTCCGGGCCGTCGTCCATGTAGCGCATCTTCTCGTAGAGGTGGTCGTACTCGTCGTTCTGATAGTTCGCCGCGTTCTCGCCCTGCCCGTGCGTCAACGCCTTGGAGTTCGGGCCGTAGAGCAGGAACAGGAAGTTCTCCGCGTCGGGATAGTCGCCGTTCCAGCCCCACCAGAAGATCTGCGCAGACCCCTGGTTCATCTTGTCCTGGAAGCGGTTGTAGTCGGTCGCGCGCAACTCGAGCTGGACGCCGAGCTTCGCGAACTGCTTGATGACCCAGTCGATCTCGGCCCGCAGCTCCGGCGTCGGCACGCGCTGGTAGTCGTAGTTCAGCACCAGCGGCTGGCCGGTCCTGACGTCGCGGCCGCCGGGATAGCCGGCCTCTTCCATCAGCTTCTGCGCGACCTCGAGCGGCTTGCGGACCGCGCGCCCGTCCTTCCAGTCGTAGGCGTAGCGGTTCATGCCCTGCTCGCCGGTGCGAAAGCCGAACACGACCGGCGGCAGCGGTCCGGTCGCCGGGGGACCGGCCTTGCCCTGCTGCTCGAACAGCTGCGAGTACTCGTCCCAGTCGACCGCGATCTGCAGTGCCTGACGCAGCTTGCGGTTGCGCTCGAGGTCCGCGGCGCTCTTGCCCTTTCCGACGACCGGGTCGAGCCAGTTGAAGCCGATGTACCAGTTGACCGCCTCGACGGCGCGCGGGAAGCGGAAGCCCTTGTCGCGGAACTCCTTCGCGGTCGCGTCCGAATCGCGCGCCTCGCTCGAGAACTCGAGGCCCCATTCGAGGTGGTCCATGTCGGGCTCATCGAGATAGCCCTGGCGCCACTTGCTCTTCATCGGCAGCCGTTCCTTCTCGATGCGGAATACGACCTTGTCGAGGAACGGCATCGTCTTGCCGCAGTCGTCGAGCAGTCCGTTCTCCTTGTCGCCTGGCTCCCCTTCGCACGGATACGGCTCGCCGCGATAGTTCGGATTGCGGACCAGCGTGTGCTGCCGGTTCTCGATGTACTCGGTCGCCATGAACGGACCGGTCCCCGCCGGCCAGTAGTTCAGCGACAGGTTGTGCTCGATCATCCCCGGCTGCGCGTAGAACTCCTCGGCCTCCCACGGGACCGGCGAGAAGAACGTCATCGCGAGCCAGTACTTGAACTGCGGGTACTTGCCGACGACGCGGATGCGCAGCGTGTGATCGTCGAGCGCGCTCGCGCCGTCGAACGGAATCTTGCGGAAGTCGAGGAACGGCAGGTCGCGATCGGTCGGTCCGAGTCCCTGGCGCAACTGCGCGTCGACCGCGCGCACGCGCTTCGCGTATGCCGTCATCCCGACGATGTACTCGTTCATCACGGAGAACGCCGACGACTTGATGCGCGGCGTCGCCATGCGCTTGATGCCGTAGACGAAGTCGTCGGCCACGAGCTCGCGCGTGCCGGTCTTCGGGAAGTCGGGCAGCGCGTACTTGCCCTTGACGTCCGCGGCCTTCAGGTTGCGATAGACGAAGCTGCCGTCGGCGTTCTTCGCGAACGCCGGATGCGGCGCGTACATCACGCCGCGCTTGATCGGGATGTCGTAGACGCTCTCGGCGACCTGATCGCCGGGCGCGTCGGCCGGCAGCTCATGACCGTCCTTGTCGACGTAGCGCGGCGTCGGCACTTCGGTCGCGAGGCGCGGGATCAGCTGGTACGGACGCTTGAGGTAGTGATACTGCAACAGCGTCTCGTAGATGGAGTACGTGAACGGCGTCTCGTTCGCGCTGTACGAACTGGTCGGGTCGAGGTACTTCGGCGACGACTCCTGCGTTGCCGTGAAGTACGTGTTCGTCGACTCGGAGCCGGGCGGATTCGGGTTGTTGGGGACGCCACATCCGCCGAGCACCGCGAACGCGAACGCGACGGCGCCGGTCCGTCGCGACGATGCGCGCGACGCGAGCCATGCCGCGACTCGCGATACCGGTCGCGATGCAGATACGCTTCGTGCGCCGTGGGCGCCGTCCGATCGTCCGTGGTCCATGGCGAGCCTTCGTTGACCGCACGGCGACCCTCGCGCCGGCGCTGGATCCCGCGACCGGCGTCGAACGCCGCGCCGCAGGCAACCCGCATTCTGCATGGATTCGGGGAGCGGGCGAAACTGTCCGCTCGCTCGGACCGGTCGGAAACACGAAGCCTGTCCTCGTCGTCGTTGCGTGGAAGGCGACAACCACACGGCGCTTCGGGTCCCTGCATCCCGGGCACGACGTCGGGCCTCCGCCCCTGCGAGAGCGACGAAGGCATGCCCCGTTCGCCGTCGGCGACGCTGCGCGCGTCGCCGCTTTGCATATACTTTCGGCCCGCCGCCGCCAGGCGACGCCATCGTCGGGCCGACACCCACGCCCGACGCGAATCCAACGGAGACTCCATGGGCTTTCTCGACGGCAAGCGCATCCTCGTCACGGGCGTCCTGTCGAATCGCTCGATCGCCTACGGCATCGCCCGCGCGTGCCGACGCGAAGGCGCCGAGCTCGCGCTCACGTATGTCGGCGAGCGCTTCAAGGAACGCACCGAAGGCTTCGCGAAGGAGTTCGGGTCCGAGTTGATCTTCGACTGCGACGTCGGCAGCGACGAGCAGATCGCAGCCGTCTTCGCCGACCTCGCGAAGACGTGGCCGAAGCTCGACGGGCTCGTCCATGCGATCGGCTTCGCGCCGCGCGAGGCGATCGCCGGCGACTTCGTCGAAGGGCTGTCGCGCGAGGGCTTCCGCATCGCGCACGACATCTCGTCGTACAGCTTCCCGGCGCTCGCGAAGGCCGCCCTGCCGATGCTGTCGGACCGCTCGTCGCTGTTGACGCTGACCTATCTCGGCAGCGACCGCTTCGTGCCGAACTACAACACGATGGGCCTCGCGAAGGCGTCGCTCGAGGCGAGCGTGCGTTATCTCGCCGCGTCGCTCGGCGACAAGGGCGTGCGCGTCAACGCCATCTCGGCCGGGCCGATCCGGACGCTCGCCGCGTCGGGCATCAAGGGCTTCGGAAAGATCCTCGACTTCGTCGCGGCGAACTCGCCGCTCCGGCGCAACGTCACGATCGACGACGTCGGCAACGTCGCGGCGTTCCTGCTGTCGGACCTGTCCGCCGGCGTGACGGCGGAGATCACATACGTCGACGGCGGCTTCAACACCGTCGTCGGGGGCATCGTGGAGGCCTGAGATGGCAGCCCCGGACGTGCCGGCTTCCGACGTCCGTCGGGCCGCCGCGGCGTCGACGCCGGCGCGTGCGACGGACCGCCTGCTCGGCGCCGCCGCGCCCGCCTCGCTCGACGCGGGCGCGCTGCTGAGCACCGTCCTCGCCGCGCGCGGCCTCGCCGCCCCCGCCGACCTCGCGTCGCCGATCGGGTCCGGCGACGCGACGCTCTGGAAGATCAACGCGGCGCAGATGCTGGTCGTGTCGCACACCAGCCGCGAGGCCGCGATCGACGACGCGTTCGAGTGCGGTCGCATCGCCGCGACCGCCGGGCTGTCGTCGATCCACGCGCGCGCCGCGCAACCGCTGTTCGCGCGCCTGACGTGCGCATGCCCGGCCGGCGCGAGCGACGATGCGAAGCGATCGTTGGTCGACGGCGTCGCGGTCGCCATGAACGACGCCGGCGCCGCGCTCGTCGACGCACGCCTCGTCGACGCGCCCGCGCTGCGCTTCGATGTGCTGGTCGCGGGCGTCGTGCGCCCCGATCGCGTCAAGGGCCTCGACGGCGCGCAACCCGGCGACGTGCTGATCGCCGGCGGACCGCTCGGTCTCGGCATCTATGTCGCCGCCAATGCAAAGGGCCGCTTGTCCGACGACGATCGCGCGACGCTGATCGAACAGGCGACGCGCGCGAACCGCATCGGCATCGCGCTCGGCACGATCCGCAACGTGCATGCCGTCGGCGAGGTCGGGCCGGAGGGGCTGATCGCGACGGCGCTCGCGATGACCGTCGCGTGGCCGGCGACGATCGAATCGCGGCTCGTGCCCGCACTGCCTCGCGCGCTCGCGCTGGCGAAGAGCGGATGCGTCGCGCCCGAGTCGTCGCGCAACTGGAACCGCGACGGCGCGCGCGTCGCGCTCGGCGATGCCGTGATGCCGGAGATGCGCAGCCTGCTGACCGACCCGCATGCGAGCGGGGCGCTGCTGGTGGCCTGCAAGGCCGAGTCGGCGCAACGCGTGCTGAAGCTGTTCGGCGACGCCGGCGCGGAGGCGGCGGTCATCGGCCGCGTCGAAGCGGCGCCGGCCGCGCGCAGCGTGACGATCGTCGCCTGACGGTCGTCGCGCGGTCTCGTTGCCGAAGAGCCGTTGTCCGACGAGCATCGCAGGTACGCGAGAGTCGCCGGTCGACCGCCTTTCGGGTAGCCTTCGATGTTTCAGGCGTGCGTCGACGCGCGCGCCTCGTTCGAGAGTCCGCCCCCATGAGTGCACTGCCGCTCGCGAGCGCCACCGGCGCCGCGCATGATCCTGCTGCGACCCGATCCGATCGGGTCCTGGACCTGTTCCATCGGCTGCGCGCCGACGTCGATTTCTTCGCGCTGCGACTCGTCGAGGAAGACAGCGAGTTCATCGCGATGCGGCTCGGCGTGCCGCAGCCGTTCATGCGGCGCATCGATCGCGGCGCGATGATGACGGTCGTCCATCGCGGCGCCTACGGTTATGCGGCCACGTCGGACCTCTCCGCCGAAGGCTTGCAGCGCGCGCTCGATCAGGCGGCCGCGTGGGCCGAGGCCACGAGCGCGACGTCGGTGTTGCAATACCCGATCCCGCGGGACGCCGCGCCGCAGGGTCACTACGCGTCGCCGGTCGGCCGTCCGCTGCCGTCGCGACGTGAATTGGCCGCGCTCGTCGCCGACGTCGACGCGTCGGCCCGCATCGACTCGCGCGTGGTCGACACGCTGACGTCCGTCGGGTCGTGCGTTGCGTCGCATCGCTATCTGACGAACCGCGGCGGCGACCGCGGTGACGACATCACGCAGGTCTATCGCTTCGTGCAGCCGAACGTGCAGGTCACGGTCAGCGACGGCGACCGACACGCAGACGCGCAGCCTCGCCGGCCAGTACAACGGCTGGTGTCAGCAGGGCGGCGCCGAGGTGCTCGAGCGCGCCGGCTTCGCAGGCGCCGGCGCGACGGTCGCCCGCGAGGCGCTCGACCTGCTCGAGGCGCCCAACTGTCCGAGCGGGCGGATGGACCTGCTGCTGATGCCCGACCAGATGATGCTGCAGATCCACGAGTCGATCGGGCATCCGCTCGAACTCGACCGCATCCTCGGCGACGAACGCAACTTCGCGGGAACGAGCTTCGTGACGCTCGACATGTTCGGCCACTACCAGTACGGCTCGCCGTTGCTGAACGTGAGCTTCGATCCGACGCGGCCGCAGCAGTTCGCGAGCTATGCGTACGACGACGAGGGCAACGCGGCCGAGCGCGAGCTGTTGATCCGCGAAGGCGTCCTCGTCAGGCCGCTCGGCGGCGCGCTGTCGCAGGCGCGGGCCAACCATCTGCTCGGCGAGCACATCGACGTCGGCGGCGTCGCGAACGCGCGTTCGTCGAGCTGGAACCGCGCACCCATCGATCGCATGGCGAACATCAACATCGAGCCCGGCACGTCGACGCTCGACGAGATGATCGCGTCGATCGAACGCGGCGTGCTGATGAAGACGAACGTCTCGTGGTCCATCGACGACTCGCGCAACAAGTTCCAGTTCGGCTGCGAGTACGGCCGGCTGATCGAGCAGGGACGGCTGACGACGGTCGTCAAGAATCCGAACTATCGCGGCGTGTCGGCCACGTTCTGGCGCAGCCTGAAGGCGGTCGGCGACGAGAGCGCGCTCGAGGTCATGGGCACCCCGTTCTGCGGCAAGGGCGAGCCGAACCAGGTGATCCGCGTCGGCCACGCGTCGCCGCCGTGCCTGTTCGCGGACGTCGACGTGTTCGGCGCCGGAGGCGCGGCATGACGGCGGTCGAGACGTTCGAACCGGCGCTGCTCGACCCGCGCGTCGCGGGCACCGGCACGATGCCGCGCGTCGATGGCGAGAGCTACTTCGGCGAGCTCGCCGGCGGGCTCGAGCGCTTCCTCGTCGGGAACGAGCAGTTCATGTGCGCGTACGCGGCGGAGCAGTCCGACTTCGTGCGCTTCAACCACGGCCGCATCCGTCAGGCCGGTCGCGTCGACCAGGCCGACATCACGTTGCGGCTGATCGACGAAAGCGATGGCGGACGCCGGCAGGCGTCGATCATGCTGACGCTGACCGGCGACGTCGCCGCCGACCTCGATCATTGCGGACGCGCGCTCGCGTCGTTGCGCGCGACGCTGCCCGACCTGCCGATCGATCCGCTGCTGACCGTCGAGACCGACGGCTTCACGTCGCGCAACGTCCGCACCGGCCTCTTGCCGTCGGGCATCGACATGGCCGGCGCGGTGACCACGCTCGGCGTCGGGCACGACCTCGTCGGCTTCCTCGCGACGGGCCCGCTGCAACGCGGCTTCGCGAGCTCGTACGGCCATCACAACTGGCACGAGGTCGCGAACTTCAACTTCGAATGGAGCCTCTACTTCGAAGGCGACAAGGCGGCGAAGAGCAGCTACGCCGGCTTCGAGTGGCAGCCCGACGTGCTGCGCGCGAAGATCATCCGCGCCGCGAACGACGTGTCGATCCTGCGGCGACCGGTCCGGCAGCTCGACCCGGGCGCGTACCGCGTCTACCTGTCGCCGATGGCGATGCGCGAGATCGTCGGCACGATGGCGTGGGGCGGCTTCTCGGCGAAGGCGCACGCGACACGGACCAGCCCGCTGCAGCGGCTGCACGACGGGCTCGCGACGCTGAGCCCGATGGTGACGATGAGCGAGCACACGGCGAGCGGCCTGATGCCGGTCGTGCAGTCCGACGGTTTCCGTCGTCCGGACCACATCGACCTGATCGCCGGCGGCCGGCCCGCGGCGCTGCTGACGTCGCCGCGCACCGCGCGCGAGTACGGGCTCGCGCAGAACGGCGCGGAGACCGGCGACGAGTCGCCGCAGTCGCTCGACATGGCGGCCCGGCTCGGTCGAGCACGAGCAGGTGCTGCGCGAGCTCGGCACGGGCCTGTGCATCAACAATCTCTGGTACCTCAACTTCTCCGACCGGATGAATTGCCGGCTGACCGGCATGACCCGCTTCGCCACGTTCTGGGTCGAGAACGGCGAGGCGGTCGCGCCGACGAACGTGATGCGCTTCGACGACAGCGTCTACCGGATGCTCGGCGACGGGCTGACCGGGCTCACGGCGACGCGGGAGTTCATCCCGGATTCGAGCACGTACGAGAAGAGGTCGACGGCCAGCATGCGGTTGCCGGGCGCGTTCGTGGACGGCTTCCGATTGACGCTCTGAAGAGCGGGTCGCGGGTCCGGCACGCATGGCGACCGTCCTCGACAAGGAGCTCAAGCGGCGAGTCACGATCGACGGCGCCGACTACACGGTCGCCATCGACCCGCAGGGCATCCGGTTGACCGGCAAGGGCAAGCGGAGACCCGAAGTCGAATTGCGCTGGCTCGATCTGATGAGCGGAGATGCGGCCCTGGCCACTGCCTTGAACGCCTCGCTCACGACGCACGCGGCGATCGCCAGACCGACGACCGAACAGCGACCCGAGCGAACGAGCAAGCGCGCGTCGAAGAAGCGCGCGCCCTAGCGTTCCGCTCGGGGATCGCAGCACCTCGCCTCGCGGCCGGCAGGGGACCGTTCTCGAGCACTCGAATCGCAACGAGGCGCGAAGCGCCGGCACTCGTATCCGAACATGTCGCCTTGCACGATGCTGCGCTTCGCGGCAAGCTCGAATGCATGGCGACCCCCATCGCGGTGACCATCCCGCACCAGCTCGGCCGCGTGGAGGCACGCCGGCGCATCGAAAGCGGCTTCGCGAACATCGCGCAGGCGTTGCCGGGCGGCAGCGGCCAACACACCGAACGCTGGGACGGAGACCGGCTGACCTTCAGCGTCGCGGCGATGGGCCAGACGATCGCCGGCGTGATCGATGTCCTCGACACGACGGTGGCGATCGAGATCGAACTGCCCGGCGTGCTCGGCATCATCGCGAACGGCCTCAAGGACCGGCTGCAACGGGTCGGACAGAAGTTGCTGACGAAGCGCTAGCCGCGTCGGCGGGACGCCGGTCGCGATCGGCGACGCGCGACTCCAGCGGCGCCGGCCGGAAGGCCGGACGAAAGCGGCACGTCGACGGATGGTCCGCCTGCGCCCGCACGCAAGCCGCGGCGATGCCTTCCGCGGACGGCTTGATGCCGTCATGGACCCAGGCCGTCAACGCCTCGAGCAGCGCGACGTACGTCGCATCGCTGACGTAGCTGTGCACCGCGTCGTCGCTGAACGTCTGGACCAGGTTGTCCGCATGTCCCGCGGCCGCCATCCGATCGCCGAACCGCCGCTCCATCTCGACAAACGCCGTCGGGTCGTGGATCGCGTGCATCGTCAGCACCGGCACGTCGATCCGGCCCGACAGGTCGCTGTCGTCGGCGAACGCGCGCAGCGCGTCGGGGTCCGCCGCGTCGCGTTCGACGCCGGCGTTCAACGCGACGTCGTCGCTCGATCCGCGATAGGCCGCACCGACGTTCGTGAAGACGCTGCGCCAGCCGTAGCGGCGGGCGATTTCCTGGAACGTGAAGGTCGCGAAGCGGAGCTCGCTGGGCAGCGACGACTCCGGCACGCGCACGACCGCCAGCAGGTCGTGCAGTCGCCGGGCTTGATCCGGCGTGCGCTCGATGGTCTGGTGCGACAGACCGAGGCACGCGTCGGCCCGCGCGAGCAGCGCCCGGTCCGTCATCGTGGTGTCCTCGGGCAGGCCCATCCACAACGGATACGACGGCTCGTCCGGACGCGGCAGGTTGCCGCATAGATACTGATAGACGACGCGCAGGTCGAAGCGATGCTCGTACGCGCGCGGGCCGCCGGCGAGCACGCCGCTGGTCAGCAGAACGCCGTCGAACAGATGGCGGCCGGCGTAGGTCTCGGCCGCCTTCGCCGCGACGTTGCTGCCCCACGACTGGCCGTGCAGCAGGACCGTCTTCGGCGTCCCGACGGTCGCGATCGCGATGTCCCGCAGCCGCACGAGGTCCTCGCCGGCCGATCGCACGGCGACGCCGCCCTGCCGGTAGCTCGTCGCGGCCCACGCATAGCCGGCCGCGGGGACGACGGCCCATCGCGTCAGGTCTTCGTGCACCCGCGCCATCGTCGGCGGCCCGAGGAACGGACCGCCGTGCGCATGCAGCACCAGGACGCCGTTCCAGTCGGCGGGGATCGCCATCATCACGAACGCGCCGGCCGCATCGCGACCGGCGAGACAGCGGCTCTTCGCGAGGAAGGGGGACGCGGGACAGTCGACGACGGCGAGCGCGGACGATGCGCCTCGTACAGCGGTCGCGGTCCCGTCGATGCCGGACCGGCGGCCGGCGCCTGTGCATTCGACGCGACCGGCGGCCTGGTGAAAGTGCACGCCGCGATGGTCAGCGACAAGCACAGCGCCGGAACGTGCCGTCTCATCGAAGCGGCCCGGTCACGCGAATGTCTCCGGCGCTTCGAGCATCGACTCGATGCATCGAACGACCGCGAGTGCCTCGTCGACGGTCGCGAGGTCGTGGTCGTCGCGGCCTTCGAGCATCCACGCGAGCCGGTCGAGCGTCGCCGGCGTCGCGTCGACGCGCGTCGACGTCGTGCCGTCGAGCTCGAGCCGCGACCAGTCCACCAGCGCGACGACACCGCGCTCGCCGACGATCTCGAAGCGATTGGAGTCCGCGATCTCGCCCGCGACCGCGGCATCGATCGCGACGGTCGTCGACGGGTGGACGAGCGTCGCCTCGAGCGCGGTCTCGGCCATGCCCGGCTCGCGCACGAGCCGCGAGCCGGACGCCGTCGCCGGTCCGAACAGGCGCTGCGCGAGGAACACGAAGTGCGACAGCACCTCGCGCGTGAAGCCGCCCTGTGCCGGGCCGGCGAGCCAGTCGCTCGCGCCGGCCTGCCACGCCCGCGGCCAGCGCGCGAAGCGCGCCGTGATCGATGCTTCGACCACGTCGCCGAGTTCACGGCCGCGGATCATCGCGATCAATCGGCGGCTCGCCGGCGCGCTCGCGAACGGAAAGTTGACCGCGAACGGCAGACCCGCCGCGACGACGAGATCGCGGAGCGTCTGCGCTTCGTCGACCTGCGCAGCGAGCGGCTTCTCGCACAGGCACGCGCGGCCCGCCGCCAGCGCCGCGCGGACCGCGGACAGGTGCCAGGCCGGCGGCGACGCCACGTAGACGACGTCGACCGCGCCGTCGTCGACCGCGTCGTCGAGATCGCGCGCGCGTCGCGCGTCCGGCGTGGTCGCCTGCGCCGCATCGAGCGCGTCCGCGCTTGGATCCCACAGCGTCGCGACCACGAAGCGCGGATGCGTTCGCAACGCGGCCAGCATGCGACCACCCATGATGCCGGTCCCGATCACGGCGACGCCGAAGCGGCGCGCCGTCATGGCCGGCCCTCGCGTCTCTGCACGATATCGAAAGGCGACGTCCCGGCCGCGACTCGCTTCATGTTCTCGATCCGCGCATCCGTCGCGATCCCGTCGCTCGACGAACGCCTTCGGTCATATGTCACAGCGTCTCCGGACTTATGTGGACGATCGCGCGGGCGAGGCTACCGGAACGATGGGTCTCGATCGGATCCCGGTCGCATCTCGAGGAGATCATCATGGGCAACAACAACGACGAATCACTGAGCACCGGCCTCCTGTTCGACGGACCCGGGAGCGCGCCGGTGATCGCGATCGGCAACTTCCACAAGACCCTGCCGCACAACCGCTACGGCGAGGTGGACCCGGCGGCCTACGAGTCGTTCCAGCCTCGCGGCCGTGACGGGCGGCGACTTCGACACGATCCCGCGCGGCTACACCGGCACCGTCGTGCCGCCCGAAGACGGCTTCGTCGTGCCGCCGCCGCTGCAGTCCGACGGCTTCAACAACCCGCAGGCGGGACGATCGCACGACAAGTTGACCGGCGGTGCCATCGAATACGCGATGCCTGCGGCGCCGAAGGTGCGTTCGAAGTCGACGGCCGCGGAGATGGCGGAACTGCAGTGGATGGCGATCCTGCGCGACCAGTTCTTCGCGAACTGGACCGGCAACGCGCTGGTCGCGCAGGCGGTGTCCGACCTCACGACGCAGTTCGGCACGGCCATCGCCGCGAACGAGCCGGGCGGCCTGCGCCTCGGCAGCGACCTGCCGGCAACCGAGGACGGCAAGCTCGACCTCCGTCAGCAGACGTTGTTCCGTTGCGGGCTGCTCGGCGAGGACAAGGGTCCGCCGATCTCGCAGTTCTTCCTGCACGACGTCTCGTACGGCGCGCAGTTCATCGTGCAGAAGGTGCGACCGTACAAGAGCCATCTCGATTTCCTGACCGAGCATGGCTCGTGGCTGCGCGCGCAGAATGCCGGGCTCGACGAATGGGCGCACGGCTACACGGACGACAACGACTTCGTCAGCGCACCGACGCTCGAGGAGCCGGGCGGCCCGCGGCGCATCAGCACGATGCGCGACCTCGCGCGCTTCGTGAACAAGGACGCGCTCCATCAGGCCTACTTCAATGCGGCGCTGTTGTGCCTGTCGTGGAAGATTCCGCTCGACGCGGGCAATCCGTACCGCACGTACGCGCGCCAGGCCCCGTTCGCCACGTTCGGCGGCCCCGACATCCTGACACGCGTGTCGGAGGTCGCCGCGCGCGCGCTCGAGGTCGTGTGGCGCCAGAAGTGGCTGGTCCACCGCCGCCTTCGTCCGGAGGCGTACGGCGCGCTGATGCAGATGCAGCAGGTCGGCTTCCCCGAGAACGGCGGGATGACGAAGCGCGCGTACGGGCTGCCGTCGATGGCGTTCGACAGCGGCGCCGCGAAGTACCTCGTCAACACCGGACTGAACGGCCACAAGAACTACTACCTGCCGCTCGCGTTCACCGCAGGATCGCCGCCGCATCCGTCGTACGGCGCCGGGCATGCCACCGTCGCGGGTGCCTGCGTCACCGTGCTCAAGGCCTGGTTCGCGGAGCGCACGCCGCTGAAGGCGTATCTGGCCGCGAACCCGAAGCACAGCCCGTTCAAGGGCATGGCGCCGCCGGAGGATCCGGTCGCGCTCGCGACGCCGGACGCGACCGGCGTCCTCGTCCCGTACACCGGTGCGGATGCCGACGAGATCACCGTCGAAGGCGAACTCAACAAGATCGCCTGCAACGTCGCGATGGGACGGTCGATGGGCGGCGTCCACTGGCGCAGCGACAACACGCGTTCGCTGCGCCTCGGCGAGCAGGTCGCGGCCGAACTGCTGCGTTCCGAGAGCGTCGATTACGCCGAGCGTCGCAAGCCCGACGGATCGTCGCCGACGTGGAGCTTCCGTTCGTTCGACGGCGACGACGTGCTGATCTTCGACGGTCGAGTCGTCGTCAACGGCAGCGACGTCGATCCGAAGGCCGGGCCGCTCTGAGCGACGGAAGCGCATGGCCGCCGCCGGTCGACGACGGCGGCCGTGCTTTCGGCTCGAGCGTGACGGTCCGCCCGTCTCGACGACGGCGCCGCGGCGGGTCGTCACCGAAGCCCGTCGACCAGCGCGTCGAACGCCTCGATCGCGAGCTGGATGTCGTCGGCCGTCGTCGACTCAAGCGGGTTGTGGCTGATGCCGCCGTTCTCGCCGCGGACGAACAGCATCGCCTGCGGCATCACCTCGTGCAGCTTCATCGCGTCGTGTCCCGCCCCGCTCGGCATCCGATGGATCGGCAGGCCGAGCGACGCGACCGCCGCTTCCCAGCGCGCCTGCCAGTCGGGCGCGCTCGGGCACGCCGCGGCCCGCATCGTCTCGTCGGCGCGCCACGACACGCCGCGACGCTCGCAGATCGTCTTCAGTCGCTCGACGACGTCGTGCGCACACGCGTCGCGCACCGCGTCGGTCGTCGAGCGGATGTCGAGCGTGAAGCGGCAGCGACCCGGCACGACGTTCGTCGAGCCGCCCGGGACCTCGACGATGCCGATCGTGCCGACGAGGTCGGGCACCGACGACGCACGCTCCTCGAGATCCAGCGCGAGCTCGGCGACTGCGGCGAACGCGTCGCGTCGCACGCCCATCGGCGTCGTGCCCGCATGGCTCGCGACGCCGATCGCCTCGCATCGATATCGAAGCCCGCCGTTGATCGACGTCACGACGCCGAGCGGCAGTCCGAGCGCGTTCAGCACCGGCCCCTGCTCGATGTGGACCTCGACGAAGCCGAGGTAGTCGGCCGGGTCGCGAGCCAGCGCCGCGATCGCGTCCTCGGTGCCCGGCAACCCCGCATGCAACATCGCGTCGCGCATCGAGATGCCGTCGGCATCGGCCTGATCGAGCCAGCGGTAGTCGAAGCGGCCGGTGACCGCACGCGAGCCGAGGAACGTGGCCTCGTAGCGCTGCCCTTCCTCTTCGGCGAACGCGACGACCTCGATCGCGAACGGCAGCCGCCGGCCTTCGCGATGCAGTCGCTCGACCGCCGCGATCGGCACGAGGATGCCGAGCCGCCCGTCGAAGCGGCCGCCGTTGCGGACCGTGTCGAAGTGCGAGCCGGTCAGCAGCCGCTTCGCGTCCGGCCGCTCGCCGTGGTACACGCCGACGACGTTGCCGACCGCATCGCTTGCGACGTCGTCGAAGCCTGCGTCGCGCATCCAGCGCTCGAACAGCCGCGCGCAGGCGCGATGCGCATCGGTCAGGTACGTCACCGTCAGCTGGCCCTCTTCGGCGAAGCCCGGGTCGCTGTACCGCGCCAGCTCCTCCGCGCGATCCCATGTCGCCTCGCCGCGCGTCGGTCCGCTCTGGAAGCGCTCGTCGAGCCGCAGCTCGGCGATACGATCGATCTGGCGAAGGCACTCGGCGAACTCGGCGTCGGGATGCGCGTCGAGTCGACGCCGGAATGTCGCGATGATCTCGGCACGACCGAGGCCCGCGCCGCGCGGACCGCGCACCGCGACGATGAACGGCCAGCCGAAGCGAGCGACGTACGCATCGTTGAGACGGCGCAGCTCCGCGAGCTCGTCGGGCGAGCAGTGGAGGAGTCCGGCTCGCGTCTGCTCGTCGGTCGATGCCGCGGTGACGTCGCCGGCCAGCGCCGCCTTGCCCGCGAGCGCCGGATGCGCGCGGATCAACGCGAGCTGCGTCTCGCGCGGCGCCTCGCGGACCGCCTCGACGTGCGCGCGCTTCAGCGCGGCGAGCGTCGCATACGGGCGCCTGCGGACCGCGGCCGTCGCGACCCATGGCGAATGCTCGTGGATCCCGTCGAGCATCGCGACGGCATCGCTCTCCGATGCCGCGTTGAAGTCGGCGAGCCGCGAGCCGACGTGCTGGCCGGGAGCGTTCATCGAGGCGCCTCGAACGGATGCGTCGTCTTCCAGTGGCGCGCGATGTCGATGCGCCGGCATACCCACACGTTCGCGTGCGCTCCCACGTGATCGATGAAGCGACGCAGCGCGCCGATGCGGCCCGGACGTCCGAGCAGCCGGCAGTGCATGCCGACGCTCATCATCTTCGGACGATCGAGGCCCGCCGGGTCGCCTTCGGCGTACAGCGTGTCGAAGCTGTCGCGCAGGTACGTGAAGAAGTGGTCGCCGGTGTTGAATCCCTGCGGCGTCGCGAAGCGCATGTCGTTCGCGTCGAGCGTGTACGGCACGACGAGGTGCGGCCGCCGCTCGCCGACCGCGTCGACCTCGGTCCAGAACGGCAGGTCGTCGCCGTAGTAGTCGCTGTCGTATTCGTAGCCGCCATGCTCGACGACGAGCCGTCGCGTGTTCGGGCTGTCGCGTCCGGTGTACCAGCCGAGCGGCCACTGCCCGTCGGTGAGATCGCGCAGCAGCGTCGTGGCCTCGGCCATGTGCGCGCGCTCGACCCCTTCGGGGATCGCCTGGTAGTGGATCCAGCGCAGCCCGTGGTTCGCGATCTCGTCGCCGCGCTGCATGAAAGCCTTCGCGAGCGCCGGATAGCGGGCCAGCGCCATGCCGACGCCGAAGACCGTCAACGGCCAGCCGACGCGATCGAACTCGCGCAGGATGCGCCAGACGCCGACGCGCGACCCGTACTCGTAGATCGACTCCATCGACAGGTGGCGATCCTCGTAGGCGACCGCGCCGACGATCTCGGACAGGAACTGTTCCGACGCCCGATCGCCGTGCAGCACGCTGTTCTCGCCGCCCTCCTCGTAGTTGAGGACGAACTGCAGTGCGACGCGCGCGCCGTTCGGCCAGCGCGCATGCGGGACGTCGCGGCCGTAGCCGATCAGGTCGCGTGGGTAATTCGGATCGGCTGCCAAGAGTTCCGTCGTCGCCGCGAAGGCGAAGACCCGGTATCGTCGTCGTGCACGAGTTTAACGACACCGGGTCCCGTCGACGCGGGAACGTCGACGGCGCCGACCTCGCACGAAACGTGCATACACTTCGCGCTTCGACGAGACCCGGAGCGCATCATCGGCAAGCTCACCACGCACGTGCTCGATACCGCGCACGGATGCCCCGCCGCGGGGATGACGGTCGCGCTGCTGCGGATCGCCGGCGCGGACGACGCCGAACGGATGCTGAAGACGCTGACGTTGAACGACGATGGTCGCGCCGACGGTCCGTTGCTCGCCGGCGCCGACCTCGCGCCCGGCCGCTACCGCCTCGTGTTCGCCGTGGCCGACTACTTCCGCGCGTGCGGGACCGCCCTGCCCGATCCGCCGTTCCTCGACCGCGTCCCGCTCGACTTCGGCGATCGCCGACGCGGACGCGAACTATCACGTGCCGCTGCTCGTGTCGCCGTGGTCGTACGCGACCTACCGGGGCAGCTGATGACCGAAGCTCGCCATCACGCGCCTGTCTTCCCGTCGCCCTGCTCGTCGATGCCAAGGCGGGGCGGCCGATGATCGAGTCGTACCTGGTCGAGTGGGGCAACCTGCTGCTGCGCTGGCTGCACGTCGTCACCGCGATCGCGTGGATCGGCACGTCGTTCCATTTCGTGCTGACCGACGACCGCCTCTACAAGCCGACCGACCCCGACCTGCTCGCGAAGGGCGTCGACGGCGAGTCGTGGGCCGTGCACGGCGGCGGCTTCTATCACTTCAACAAGTATCGTGTCGCGCCGCCGACGCTGCCGGCGCTGCTGCACTGGTCGTACTGGGAGTCGTACGCGACGTGGATGTCGGGCTTCGCGTTGCTGACGGTGCTGTACTTCGTCAACGCGTCGACGTTCCTCGTGGACCCGCGCGTGCACGACTGGTCGCCGGGCGCGGCGATCGCCGGCGCGCTCGCGTATCTCGTCGTCGGCTGGATCGTCTACGACGGCATCTGCCGGCTCGTCGGGCGCGACGCGCAGGGCAACGTCGGCGGCGACACGAAGGTCGGCGTGCTGGTGTTCGTCTACGTCTGCGTCGCGGCGTGGATCGCCTGCCACCTGTTCGCCGGTCGCGCCGCGTTCCTGCTGACCGGCGCGATGCTGGCGACGATGATGACGGCGAACGTCGCGATGGTCATCATCCCCGGCCAGCGCAAGGTCGTCGCGGCGCTGCGCGCGGGACAGGCGCCCGATCCGAACCACGGCAAGCGCGGCAAGCAGCGCAGCGTCCACAACACGTACGTGACGCTGCCGGTGATCGTCGCGATGATCTCGAATCACTACGGCACGCTGACGCAGGGTCGCTGGAACTGGCTGTCGCTGATCCTGCTGATGGCGACCGGCGCGGTCGTCCGCCTGTTCTTCGTGCTGCGACACAAGGGCCCGAACCACTGGGAGCTGCTCGTGCCGACGGCGCTCGTGCTGATCGGCGCGGTCGTCGTGGCTCGACATGCCGCAGTCGACATCGACCGCGGTCGCGTCGCCGAGCGCGCCGCCGGTCGCGTTCGCGCAGGTCAGGGCGATCGTCGACGCGCGCTGCGTCGCGTGCCACAACGCCGGCTTCGCGAACAAGAACGTGCGGCTCGACGCGCCGCCCTTCATCGTCGAACATGCACGCGACATCGAGCAGCAGGCGGTCGTGTTGAAGGTCATGCCGATGAACAACGCGACCGGCATCACCGACGACGAGCGCGCGACGCTGGGCCGCTGGGTGGCGGAGGGCGCAAAAGGACCGTGATCCCGCGGTCGGTTCCGCGCGCTCGCGTGCAACGTCTGAACGGACCCTGACGCCGATGGCGATCTTCGAATCGGTCCTCGTGCTGCTGGTCGTCGCGGTCGGCCTCGCCGCGCTCGCGAGGCGCTGGCATGCGCCGTATCCCGCGCTGCTCGCCGGTCTCGGCATCGTGCTCGCGCTGCTGCCCGGGATGCCGCGCGTCGTGCTCGATCCGCAGCTCGCGCTCGCGCTGTTCGTCGCACCGGTGCTGCTCGATGCCGCGTACGACACCTCGACGCGCGACCTGCGCGACAACTGGGTCCCGATCACCGCGCTCGTCGTCGTCGCGGTCGGCATCTCGACGGCCGCCGTCGCGTGGGTCGCGAAGGCGCTCGTGCCGGACCTGCCGTGGGCCGCGGCCGTCGCGCTCGGCGCGATCGTGGCGCCGCCGGACGCGGCCGCAGCGGCCGCGATGCTGAAGCAGGCCGGCCTGCCGTATCGACTGACGCAGATCCTCGGCGGCGAGAGCCTGTTCAACGACGCGACGGCGCTCTTGACCTATCGCGCGGCGGTCGGGGTCGCGATGGGTGGGACGTTGTCGCCGACGACCGCCGTGCCGACGCTCGCGATCGTCGTCGTCGGCAGCATCGCGGCGGGCGCGGCGGCCGGCTGGGTCTTCGTGCGCATCATCGACCGGATCGAGGACGTGCCCACGTCGATCATCCTGCAGTTCGCCGGCACGTTCGGCGTGTGGATCGTCGCCGAACACGTCGGGCTGTCGGGCATCCTCGCCGTCGTCGCCTATGCGATCGCGGTCGCCCGCACCAGCCCGCACGTGATGCCGGCGCGCATCCGCGTGCCGTCGTACGCGGTGTGGGAGACGACCGTCTTCACGCTCAACGTGCTCGCCTTCGTGCTGATCGGCCTGCAGCTGCGGCCGCTGATCGAAGGCCTCTCGCCGGCGGAGCGGATCGCCTACGCCGAGGTGTCGGCGGCGGTGCTCGGCGTCGTGATCGGCGTGCGGATGGCGTGGGTGATGCTGTACACGCTGCTGATCCGCTCGAAGGTGCGCGCATTCGGCATGAAGCGACGTCCGTCGATCACGCTGCCGACGTTTCGCGAAGCCTTCCTCGTCGGCTGGTGCGGCATGCGCGGCATCGTGACGCTCGCGGCGGCGCTCGCGCTGCCGGCCGGCGACCATCCGTTCCCGCATCGCGCGCTGATCCTCGTCGCGGCGTTCACGGTCGTCGTCGGCACGCTGATCCTGCAGGGGCTGACGCTGACGCCGCTGCTCGCGGTCCTCGACCTGCACGACGACGGACTCGTCGATCGCGAGGTCCACGACGCGCGGCGCGCGGCGCTCGAGGCCGCGTTGGGGACCATCGGCGACGACGCGTCGAAACCGGCGCGCGTGCTGCGCTACGAGCTCGAGGAGCTGCTGTCGAGCGACGCCCCGAACTCGCCGGCCGGCAACGGCGCGCCGGTGCAGCGCTTGCGCCGCAGGGCGATCGACGCCGCGCGCCGGAAGCTGGCACAGATGCGCATCGACGAGACGATCGGCGACGACGCGTATCACCGTGTCGAAGTCGTGCTCGATCGCAGCGAGCTGTACGCCGACAGCACCGCGATCGATCCGCGGTCGGAGGGCATGTCCGGCTGACCGCCGGCTCTGCTGCGCTCGGCGCCGCATCGCAAAGGACCGACACATGAACCGGATCCCGAACTTGAAGGCTCTCGTGCGCGTGCTGGTCTGCGCAACGGCGATGATCTCGTCGGCGCCGGCGTTCGCGGATTCGAGCCCGCGTGTCGGCGCCGTCCCGCCGGCATTCGTCGGGACCGATCGCAACGACGAACCGGTCGAGCTGCCCGACTACGGCGGCAAGGTCGTCGTGGTGACGTTCTGGGCGTCGTGGTGTCCGCCGTGCATGAAGGAGCTGCCGATCCTCGACGCGATCCAGCGGACCGCCGGCCGCGGCCAGCTGCAGGTGATTGCGATCAACACCGAATCGCGCGACGTGTATCGCGGCATCGCGCGGCGCCTCGCCGGCTTCGACCTGCTCGTGACCCACGACGTCGCGAATCGTGCGTGGGACGCATACGGCGTCCGCGGCATCCCGCACATGCTCATCATCGGGCGCGACGGTCGCATCGTCCGCGTCCATCGCGGCTACACGGAGAAAGAGGTCGACGCCGTGATCGCCGACGTCAACGCCGCGCTCGCGGCGCGGTGACGCGAGCGCGGTCGACACCGCTCAGCGGCGCGTCGGGTCTCGTCGGAAGAAGCCGGGCGCCGACGCGTCGCACGCCGCCATCACGGCGAGGCCTGCCGTCAGCGCGAGGAGAAGGACCGCGAGCGGACAGCCGACTCCCCACAGCAGCGCCTGGTCCGGCTGCTGGCCGAACAGGTCGCGCACGCTGACGACCATCGCGACCGTGAGCACGACGGCGCCGACCAGCGGCAACAGCCCCTTCATCAGGAAGCTCGACCGATCGACGAACAGGACGCGTCGAAAGGTCCACGCGCAGGCGAAGCCGGTCAGTGCGTAGTAGAACGAGATCAGGATCGTGATGGCGCCGATCGAGGTCTCGAGGACGTCGCGGCCGGCAACCGCGAGCGCGAGGAAGACGATCGTCGAAGCGAGACCGATCGACACGGTCGCGACCGTCGGCGTGAAGCGGATCGGGTCGACGGCCGCGAAGCGGACCGGCAACGCGCGATGCACGCTCATCGAGAGGACGAGCCGGGCGCCCGGGAGGATCGTCGTCTGCGCCGACGCGATCGCGGAGCTGAGCGTCGCCAGCAACAACACCTTCGTCAGCACGCCAGCGCCGAAGACCGCGCTCGCGAGCGCGGCGAAGACGTCGTCCGACGGCGCGGCGCCGACGACCGCGAGTCCGTGCGCGTCGACGCCGGCGAACGACAGTGCGGCCGTCGCGACCAGCGCGAACAGCAGTGCGAGCAGGCCGGTCGACAGGACCGCCGCGCGGCCGGGGATCCGCTCGCAACGAGCCGTCTCCTCGTTCACCGCGAACGACGTGTCCCAGCCCCAGTACATGAAGAGCGCCGCCAGCATCCCACGTGCGCCGTCCCGCAGATCGAGCGACGACGGGTCGAACCAGGCCCAGTGCGGCGCCATGGCGGTCGCGGGCGCGGAGCCGCCGTGCACGCGGACGAGGGCCACGGCCGCGAACGCGACGAGCACCGCGATCTCGAAGCCGACCCAGACGCGCTGCGCGAAGACCGAGACCTGGATCTTCCGGATCGACAGCCACGTCAAACACGTGATCCATCCGACGCCCAGCATGGCGACGACCCGCGCGTCGTCGGCCGCGCGGTCCGCCCCGATCAGCAGCAGCCCGTAGCGCGCGACGACCTCCGCGAAGGTCGCCATCACGATCACGTCGGTCATCAGCATCGCCCATGCGGTGATCCAGCCGACGCGCGGACCGAACGCGCGCATCGTCCACGCGAAGCTCGAGCCGCAATCGGGCCTCGCGCGATTGAGCTGATCGGCGGCGACGGCGATGCAGAAGTTGGGAATCAGCGCCAGGAGCATGACGGCCGGCGCGTGGACGCCGACCGCCGCGACGATCAGGCCGAGCGTCACCGCGAGGCTGTACGCGGGTGCGGTCGACGCGAGGCCGATCACCACGTTGGAGACGAGGCCGATCGCACCGGCCTGCAGACCTTTCGGCGGCACGCCGTCGTCGCCCGCTTCCAGCGACGGTGGGCCGCTCATCGGTCAGGCGTCCGTGAGCGCAGGCCGCGTCGCGTGCTGCTCGACGAAATGGCGCAACAGGCCCAGGAACGCGGTCGCCTCGCCGCCGCGGCCGACGCCGGCCTCGACCACGAGCTCGAACAGGAGAAAGCCCGCGTAGCTGCGTGCCTCGCGCGCCTCCGTCTCGGAGCCGTCGCGTTCGCGTTCGACCGGGACGAAGCCGACGCCGCGCAGCACGACGTTCATCCGATCGTTCGACGACTCGCACAGGACCGTGAAATGCCACCGGCCGGTGAAGTCGCCTTCCGCGCCGAACAGCCCGAGCAGCAGATAGGCGAGATGCTGGAAGCTGGCCGCGATCAGCATCGTGTCGTCGCGCGCCTCGTCGCCGCGCGGGACGTGGATGTGCAGGTAAGCGAGCAGGTCGGCCCGGGGCACCATCGGATCCGTCGGCTTGCGATCGAGTCGGAAGGTCCGGATCGTCGGCTGGTGGATCTCCGCCATGTCGGTGGCTCGCCTGCCCTGCCGGAGCGAACGCATCGACTGCGGCGTCATCGGCACGATGACGCTGAAGTAGCCGGCATCCGACGAATGCGACGCAGCGACGTCGCTCGCCGCCGGCGGCTGCGGAACCAGCCAGAGACTGTGCGGGAAGATGCCGAACCAGTCGACCAGCGCATCCTGCTCGCGCGACCGCCACTGCTCGTCACGCAGCAGCCAGCTGCGGATCGACAGCAGGCTCGCGGTCTGGCGCGCGATGCGGCTCGCGTGCTCGGGGATCTGGACCGGCCAGTCCGCGTCGGATGCCGGCGTCCGCCCGATCGGCTTCGCACGGATCAGGTCGTGGAAGCGGCGGTTCGACGCCGCGGTCGAGTCCTTCAGCAGCGCGACGGCTTCCGCGTACGAATAGCCGAGCTTCAACGTCCGCAGCTTCACGATGACGCGGCTGACGGCGAGCAACAGCAGCACGACGAAGACCGGGACCTCGAAGAAGTCGTGCATCACCTCCAGCGTGTGTCCGGAGCCGTGATGCTCGGCCGCCTCGGCGCCGATCCAGTTGACGATCGACAGGCCCAGTCCGACCGAGATCAAGCCGATCTCGAGCACCAGGACGGACGCCTCGAAGCGACTGGCGTACGTCTCGCGGTAGCGATACAGGAAACCGTAGAGCCTCGCGACCAGCGGCCGCGCGTCACCCGGCGACGTCATGCCCTTCCTCCTGCCGGGCGCGGCGCGCGAGCGATCGGATCGTCCGCTGGTCCGGCGATGCGGGGTCGACGATCGAGACCGACGATCCGGGCGGCAGCGAGGCGCGTAGCGACATGAAATCGACGTCGTGGTCGGCGTCGTCGCCCTTCAGGACCGACACCGAGAGGAAGGCACGCAGATGCGCGATCAGCAGGTCCGCGCTCAGCGACGGACCGCTGTCGCGGCTGCAGAACAGGTCGAGGTAGCGGATCGGCTCCGCGTCGTCGCGGAGACGAGGTTGCACGTAGCACACGTCCAGCGGCGAGTATCCCGAGCGGTGCCAGAAGCCGTAGCGGCGCGACGGGTCGAGGCCGGACACCTCGCGATCCATGACGATCTCGTCGGGCCGCATCCGCAGCGGATTGTTGACCTCCATGAGGATCGGCGCGACGCGCGGCGACGTCATGCCGTGGCCGAAGATGCGCGTCGCCATCGAGCGACAGTAGGCGGAGAACGCCGCGATCGGGACGCTGCCGCGATGGTCCGGATGCAGGAAGCTGTAGATGCCCTGGATCGATGCCGCGTAGCCGAGCCGTCGATGCAGCGGGCCCGAGACGATGCCGAAGACGTGCCCGCCGATCACCGGTCCGCCGTCCCAGCTGCGGACCGCCGCGACGACCTCGCGATACGGGCCGAACGCGTCCTGCACGCGACGGTCTCGATTGAGCCCGAGGATCGCGTCGAACGCCTCGACGCCTTCGCGCTCGTCCTCGATCGGGAAGGCGGCCTCGTAGATCGCGAAGAACTCCTCGAACAGCAGCGAGCCGGACGACTCGACCTCCTCGAACACGAACGACGGGAGCGATGGCAAGGTCGATGCTCCGTGTCGATCGTGGTCGGGCCGCGTCAGTCGGGGCCGCCGGACGCGGCCGCCTTCGCCACGCCGGCGTCGCGGACCGCATCCAGCAGCGGCAGCACCTGCGCGACGACCGCGATGGCGATGTGCGACGGCTCCTTGCCGTCGATGCCCGCGAGGCCGATCGGGCAGACGATGCGCGCGATCGCGTCCGCGTCGATGCCGCGCTGAAGGAGCAGATGCTCGAAGCGCCGCCGCTTCGTCGTCGATCCGATCAGGCCGAGCCACGCGAAGTCGCCGCGTCGCAGGATCGTCTCGACGATCCGCAGATCGAGGTCGTGCCGATGCGTCAGCACGAGATGGAAGCAGCCCGACGGCGCCGCCGCGGCCTCCGCCTCGACCGGTTCGACGCACAGGCGGGTCACGGAGTCGGCCGACGGCACGTCCGGGAACGCGGCATCGCGTTCGTCGATCCATCGCACGTCGACGTCGAGCAGCGACAGGATGTGGACGACGGCGCTGCCCACATGGCCGGCGCCGTACACCTGGATCGTCGGCACCGGCCGGTCGACGATCCACGCTGCGAGCGACGCGGCGTCGAGCATTCGATAGCGCAGCGTGACCGCGCCGCCGCAGCACTGGCCGAGCGATGCGCCGAGCGCGATCGACTCGTCGTCGGGGCGATACGACGCGTCGTCGAGCATCCGCCGCGCCGTCGCGATCGCCCGCCACTCGAGGTTGCCGCCGCCGATCGTGCCGTCGAGATCGCCGTCGCCGACCAGCATCCGCGTGCCGGCCTCGCGCGGCACCGACCCGCGCGACGCGACGACCTCGACGACGACGGTCGGGACGCCGCGCGCCATGCGGGCGGTCGCGACCCGTCGCAGCACGGGGGTCATATCGCAGTTCTCACGGCGCCGCCCTCACCGCGTCGATCGCGTCGAGCACCGCCTCGGGCGTCGCCGGCGCGCGCAGCGTCGGATCGATGCGACCGCGTGACGACGCGGCGCATGCGGCGACCGCGTCGCGGATCGCGAGGAACACCGAGAACCCGAGCAGCAGCGGCGGCTCGCCGACCGCCTTGCTGCGATGGATCGTGTCGGCCGGATTGTCTGCGGCGTGCTCGTCGTCCGCGTCGTCCATCGCGTACAGCGCGACGCGGAAGTCGTCGGGGCAATCGTTCGCGGTCGGGATCTTGTACGTGCTCGGCGCATGCGTCGCGAGAAACCCGTCGCGATTCCACACGAGCTCCTCGCTGGTCAGCCAGCCGACGCCCTGCACGAAGCCGCCTTCGATCTGCCCGATGTCGATCGCCGGGTTGAGCGACCGGCCGACGTCGTGCAGCAGGTCGGCGCGCAACACGCGATGCTCGCCGGTCAGCGTGTCGACGACGACCTCGGCGACCGCGGCACCGTACGCGAAGTAGAAGAACGGCCGGCCCTTCATCGTCTCGCGGTTCCAGTGCAGCCCGGGCGTCGCGTAGTAACCATCGCTCCACAGTTGCACTCGCTCCTGATACGCCTTCGCGACGACGTCCTCGAAGCTGCGGTCGACGCCGGCACCGATGACGCGACCGTTCGTGAAGCGCAGCGACACGGCATCGGTCGACTCGCTCTTCGCGAGCATGGCGACCAGCCGCGCCCGGACCTGCAGCGCCGCGTCCTCCGCGGCCTTGCCGTTCAGATCGGCGCCGGTCGACGCCGCGGTGGCCGACGTGTTGACGACCTTGTGCGTGTCGGTCGCGGTCACGCGCACGCGCGCGAGGTCGAGCCCGAAGACGTCGGCCACGACCTGCGCGACCTTCGTGTGGAGGCCCTGGCCCATCTCGGTCCCGCCGTGATTCACGAGCACCGAGCCGTCGGTGTAGACGTGCACCAGCGCCCCGGCCTGGTTGTAATGCGCGACGTTGAACGAGATGCCGAACTTGACCGGCGTCAGCGCGATGCCGCGCTTCAGGACCGGGCTCGTCGCGTTGAACGTCGCGACGGTCTCGCGCCGCTTCGCATAGTCGCTGGTCGCGACGAGCCGCTCGACGAGCGGCCCGATGATGTTGTCCTCGACGCGCTGGTCGTACGGCGTGACGTCGCGTTCCTTCCCGCTTCCATCGTTCGTTCCGTAGAAGTTGGCGCGCCGGACGTCGAGCGGGTCGAGCCCGAGGCGCCGCGCGATCGAGTCGATGATCACCTCGATCGCGATCGCGCCCTGCGGTCCGCCGAAGCCGCGGAACGCCGTGTTGCTCTGCGTGTCGGTGCGCGCGGAATAGCCGTGCATGACGACCTCGGGCAACCAGTAAGCGTTGTCGAAGTGGCAGAGCGCCCGCGTCATCACCGGCGCCGACAGGTCCGCGCAATGGCCGCCGTTCGAGATCATGTCGATCTCGACGCCGACGATGCGCCCGTCGTCGTCGAAGCCGACGTCGTAGTCGAAGTCGAAGCCGTGACGGCGGCCGGTGATCAGGAAGTCGTCGTCGCGATCGAGCCTGAGCTTGACCGGTCGCCCCGTCACGCGCGCGCCGACCGCGGCGATGCAGGCGAACGGCGCCGACTGCGACTCCTTGCCGCCGAAGCCGCCGCCCATCCGGCGACACTCGACCTGCACGCGATGCTGCTGGCAGCCGAGCGCGTGCGACACCGCGATCTGCATCTCGCTCGGATGCTGCGTCGAGCACAGCACGCGCATCCCGTCGTCTTCCTGCGGGATCGCATACGAGATCTGGCCTTCGAGATAGAACTGTTCCTGCCCGCCGATCGCGAGCGAGTCGCGGAAGCGATGCGGGGCCGACTCGATCGCGCGGCGCGTCGCGCCCGGCGCGCTCTCGCGCACGAGATGCATCGGCGGCACGACGTAGCGCTTCAGCTCGTGCGCCTCGCGCGCGGTCAGCACCGGCGGCGTGGCCTCGACCTTCACGAACTCCTCGGCGCGTGCGGCGATGCGGCGCGCGGTGTCGCGATCGTCGGCCAGCACCGCGAACAGCGGCTGGCCGAGATAGCGGATCACGTCGTCGCCGAAGATCGGCTCGTCGTCGAGGATCGCGCCGCAGTCGTTGACGCCCGGCACGTCGGCCGCGCAGACGACCGCGACGACGCCGGGCTCGCGTTCGAGGCCCGCGATGTCGATCGACAGCACGCGGCCGCTCGCGACCGGCGCGAGGCCGAGCGCCGCGTGCAGCGTGCCGCTCCATTCGGGCAGGTCGTCGATGTAGGCCGCCGCGCCGCGCACGTGCAGCGTCGCGGACTCGTGCGGGACCGCCGCGCCCATCCCCTGCGGCGACGAACGCGTCGTCGCCGGCTCGACGAGGAAGGCGTCGGCCTGGCGATTCACGAGGCCCGGTCCGCGGTCGACTCCCGCGTCCACACCGACGTCTCGCGTGTGGCGAGCGGCGCTTCTGCGCGCGTCTCGAGCCAGAAGCGTCTCAGCAGGTTGCCCGCCGCGCGGCGTCGATAGTCGGCCGATGCGCGCAGGTCGGCGAGCGGTGTGAAGTCGGATGCGAGCGCGTCGACGGCGCGCTCGACGGATACCTCGTCCCACGCCCGCTGCAGCAGCGCGCGCTCCGCGTGCTTGGCCCGCTTGACGATCGCGGCCATGCCGCCGAAGGCCACCCGCGCGTGCGTCACCAAGCCATCGCGCACGCGGACCGCGAGCCCGGCCGACACGGCGGAGATGTCGCAGTCGTAGCGCTTGCCGAGCTTGTACGCGCGGATCGCGGTGCCGGCCGCCGGGTGCGGCACCTCGATCGCCGCGATCCATTCGCCGTCGTCGAGCCGGGTCTGCATGTAGTCGACGTAGAAGTCGCAGAGCGCGATGCGTCGCGTGCGATGGCCGCATCGCAGGACCAGCGTCGCGTCGAGCGCGAGCAGCACCGGCGCGCTGTCGCCGATCGGCGAGCCGTTCGCGACGTTGCCGCCCATCGTCCCCGCGCGCCGCAGCGGCGGCGCGGCGAAGCGCAGCTGCATCTCGCGCAGCGACGGCGCCACCGCGACGAGCGCGTCCCACGCCGACTCGAGCGACGCGCCGGCGCCGATCGTCAGCAGGCGTCCGTCGTCGACGATCCGCTTCAACGCCTCGACGCGGTCGACGCGGATCATCTTCGGCATCGGGCGGAACTGCTTCGTCACCCACAGGCCGACGTCGGTCGCGCCGGCGACGAGCCGCGCGTCCGGATGCTCGGCGCGGATCGACGACAGCTCGGCGATCGTCCGCGGCGCGGCGACCCACGCGTCGGCGCCCTGCGCTTTCGCGAGCGCCGATTCGGGCGCGCGGTAGAACAGCGACGGATCGTCGGCGAGCCGGTCGAGCAGCACGCGGATCGCCTTGCGATCGATCGACGCACCGGGCAGTCCGAACATCGATTCGCCGGCGTCGAGGATCGGTCGATAGCCGGTGCAGCGGCACAGGTTGCCGGCCAGCGTGTCGGCGACCTCGCGTCGCGACGGCTTCGTGCCGGCCGCGACGTGGTCGTCGTAACAGGCCGCGAGCGACATCGTGAAGCCCGGCGTGCAGAAGCCGCACTGCGAGCCGTGGCACGCGACCATCGCCGCCTGCGTCGGATGCGGCTCGCCGGCGGCGGTGGTCGGCAGGTCCTCGACGGTCAGCAACGCGCGGCCGTCGAGCGTCGACAGGAACGGCAGGCAGCTGTTGACCGGCCGCAACGCGACGCCGTCGGGCGCCGCGTCGTCGCGTTCGCCGACGATCACCATGCAGGCGCCGCAGTCGCCTTCGTTGCAGCCTTCCTTCGTCCCGACGCGATGCGCGGACTCGCGCAGCCAATAGAGGACGCTCTGCGTCGTCGGTGCGTCGGTCACCTCGACGATCGCGCCGCGATGGACGAAGCGGATGGGGCGGCTGGCGGGCTCGGCCATGGGAGGAGCGGGATCTCTGCGGATCCCGTCGCGAATGCATCGATCGTGCCGACTCGGTGGAGCGAGCCAGTGTATCGGAGCACCGGGCCCGTCGGCGCGGCGCGTCGCCGTGACGCGTGCCGGTCAGCGACGCAGGGTCGGATCGGCGATCCAGCCCGCGATGCGGGCGATGACAGCCTGCGACACGTGCCCCGGCCGCTCGTATTCGGCCGGACCCGGCGGCCCGTCGCCTTCGATCAGCAGATGGTTGACCCGCGGGAACACGACGATCGACGTCGCAGGACGCGACCCGACGCGCGATCGCCACAGCGCCGCTTCGGACGGCTGCACCTGGAAGTCGCGTTCGCCGAACACGAGCAGCGCCGGCAGCCCGGTCTGCGCGAGCAGCGCCGCCGGCGCGTCGTAGCGGGCGATGTCGAGCCACGCCGAGGCCGGCATGTCGAACGGCAGCGCCTCGTGCCCCGGCTCGACGTGTCCCGTCGCGACGAGCCGCGCGACGTTGTTGCGCTCTTCCCTGACCTCGTCGACCATCTCCTGCGTGGCGCGGGGCGGCGACGCGGACGCCGCGAGCCCGAACTGCTGGACGATCACGTCGGCCAGCGGCGACGCGTTGGCCGCGAGCATCACGATGCCGGCGATCGGGACGCCGGCCGCGCGCGCCCGTCCGGCGATGCGCGGCGCGAGCCAGGCGCCTTCGCTGTGGCCGATGATGAACACCGGGCCGAACCCGCCGCGTCGCGACACCGCGACCAGCGCCGCGACCGCGTCATCGACGATCTCGTCGTCGAGCGTGAAGTTCTTCAGCTCGTTCGCGAAGCGTTCGCCGAAGACGCGCGTCCGCTTGTCGTAGCGCAGCGTCGCGATGCCCGCGCGCGCGAGTCCGTTCGCGAGGTCGAGGAACACGCGGTTCGGGCCGATCGACTCGTCGCGATCGTTCGGGCCGGAACCCTGGACGAGCACCGCGACCGGCGGACGCGCGACGCCGCCCGGGATCAACAGCGTGCCCGGCAGCGGCCAGCCGTTCGCGCCCACCGTCACCGCTTCCTCGTGCGCGTTCGCGGGCGGCGCCTCCTTCGGCGGCGGCGGCGGCAGGAAGAAGAAGCCGACCAGCTCGCTCTGCGCGTTCCACGACAGCCGCACGATGAACGGTCCGCGATCGAGCCGGCAGCGGTACTCGACGACGGTGACCGGCTGGCGCAGCGTCACCGCCGGCGCATCGCACTCGTGGAGCGCACCGATCTGCGCCGTGACCTTGTCGAGCGTCTCGCCGAGCCGGTCCGGCGGCTGCACGCGCCGCAGGTTGTCGTCGAAGCGAGCCTCGAGCGCCCCCAGGTCGCGCGACCGCAGCGCGGCGAGCACCGCATCGCCGTAGCGTGCGAGCGGCTCGGGCACCTGCGACGGGGCCTGCGCGGCAGCCTGGAACGTTGCCGAGACGAGGAAGACCGACGCGACCCGCCTCAGTCCCTTTCCGATGCGTTCAATGGTCATGGTTCATCGCCGCGAAGCCCGCCGCGTTGAGGACGTCGATCACGTCCCTGATGTGCTCGTGCCCGCGCGTCTGCATGACGAAGTCGACCTCGACCGACTGCACCGGCAGCGTGGTGAACGCCCGCTGGTGATGGACTTCCTCGATGTTCGCGCCGGCATTCGCGATCAGCGCCGTCGCACGTGCGAGCGCGCCGGGCAGGTCGCGCAGGTCGACGCGGACACGCGCCAACCTGCCAGCACGGACCATGCCGCGCTCGACGATGCCGGCCAGCATCAGCGGATCGATGTTGCCGCCGCACAGCACGAGGCCGATGCGGCGCCCGACGAAGCGGTCGTGTCCCGTGCTCGCGCGCGGCGAGCAGCGCGGCGAGACCGGCCGCGCCGGCGCCTTCGACGACGGTCTTCTCGATCTCGAGCAGCATCACGATCGCATGCTCGATGTCGGACTCCGAGACGAGCACGATGTCGTCGACGAGCGCCTCGATGATCGGCAGCGTGATCGCGCCCGGCGACTTCACCGCGATGCCTTCGGCGATCGTGTTGGTGCCCGACTTCAGCGACTCGCCCTTCACCGCCGCGTACATCGCAGGGAAGCGCTCGGCCTGGACGCCGTAGATCGCGATGCCGGGCTTCAACGCCTTCGCGGCGACCGAGATGCCGGCGATCAGCCCGCCGCCGCCGATCGCGATCACCAGCGTGTCGAGCGACGGCTCCTGCTCGAGCATCTCGAGCCCGCACGTGCCCTGCCCGGCCACGATCGCCTCGTCGTCGTACGGATGGACCATCACCAGGTTGCGTTCGGCTGCGAGCGCGATGCCGTGCGCCTTCGCGTCGTCGAACGTCTCGCCCTCGAGCACGACCTCCGCGCCGAAGCGGCGCGTGTTCGCGACCTTCACGGCCGGCGCGAAGCGCGGCATCACGATCACCGTCGGGATGCCCATCCGCTCGGCGTGGTACGCGACGCCCTGCGCATGGTTGCCGGCCGACACGGCGATGACGCCGCGCGCGCGCTCCTCGGGCGACAGCGCCTTCAGCTTGTTCAGCGCGCCGCGTTCCTTGAACGACGCGGTGAACTGCAGGTTCTCGAACTTCAGCCAGACCTCGGCCCCGACCATTTCCGACAGCGTGCGCGAATGCACGAACGGCGTGTCGAGGACGTCGCCTGCGATGTTGGCGCGGGCGGCGCGGATGGCGGCGAGATCGATCAAGGGGGCGAGGCGTGACGTCGACGAGCCGTTCGACCGGCAGGTCGATGGCGGGCTGCGATTGTAGGCGATGGTCCATGTGCTAACTTTTTGCGTGCCCTCGCCGATCGTCGACGCGTTCTTCGCGTTCCCCGCGTCCTTCGCGTCCTCCTCGTCATGAGACCGCTCGTCGTGATGAGGCGTTCACCGCCACGACGGCCGTCGGGCGCGGCGTCGACGCGTTGCAGGCGGCGATCCGCGAGCGCCGCAGCGGCCTCGTCGCCAACGACGACGGTGGATCGGCTCCGGCGTCGCGCTCGACACGTCCGTCGGACGCGTCGCCGGCGTCGAGTCGGTGACGTTGCCGGTTGCCTTGGTCGATCGCGATTGCCGCAACAACCGGCTCGCGTGGCTCGGCCTCGCGCAGGACGGCTTCGTCGACGCCGTCCGCGAGACGATCGAACGGGTCGGCGCGCATCGGGTCGCGTTGCTGGTCGGTACGAGTACGTCGACGATCGCGGCGAGCGAGCACGCGTATCGCGAACGGGCGGCGACCGGGCTCGTGCCGTCGACGCTCGCGCGCCACGACCTCCATCACCTGCATGCGACGACGTCGTTCGTCCGCGACGCGCTCGGCATCGACGGTCCCGCGAGCACGACGTCGACCGCCTGCTCGTCGAGCGCCAAAGTCTTCGCGCAGGCGATGCGGATGATCGACGTCGGACTCGTCGACGCGGCGGTCGTCGGCGGCGTCGACAGCCTGTCGGCGAGCACGCTGTTCGGCTTCAACGCGCTCGGGCTCGTGTCGTCGCGGCCCTGTCGACCGTTCGATGCGGCGCGCGACGGCATCAGCATCGGCGAGGCCGCGGGCTTCGCGATCGTCGAGCGTTACGACGACGCACGGCACGGCGGTCGGCCGCTGCTGGTCGGCTACGGCGAGTCGTCGGATGCGCATCACATGTCGGCGCCGCATCCCGAAGGCGTCGGAGCACGCCGTGCGATCGAGGCCGCGCTCGCGATGGCGTCGTCGACGACCGATGCGGTCGACTACATCAACCTGCACGGCACCGCGACGCCGAAGAACGATGCGGTCGAGGCCGCGCTGGTCGCGTCGATGTTCGGCGCGCACACGCGGGCGAGTTCGACGAAGGGTTGGACCGGCCATGCGCTCGGCGCGGCCGGCATCGTCGAGTCGATCGTCTGCCTCGCCGCGATGCGCGACGGCTTCGCACCCGGCACGCTCGGATGCGACGAGCTCGATCCGTTGTGCGGCCCGCAGGTCCGCATCGACGGGACGTCGGGCGACGTCGGCATCGCGCTCAACCATGCGTTCGCGTTCGGCGGCAACAACTGCGTGCTCGCGTTCGCGCGCGATGCCGACGCCTGGCGGCGCGCCCGCCGATGACGACGCTGCGGGTCGAGGTGATCGGCATCGGCGCGTGGAGCGCGGGTCTCGAAGGCTGGCCCGCGCTGCGCGCCGCGTTGCGCGAGCCGGGAGCGATCGACGATGCGTCGCCGTCGACCTCGCGACCGGCCGCGGCGCTGCTGCCGC
The DNA here is from genome assembly GCA_963795885.1 of uncultured beta proteobacterium. GTDB lineage: Bacteria > Pseudomonadota > Gammaproteobacteria > Burkholderiales > Burkholderiaceae_D > CAHJXF01. The sequence goes on from CAWCJI010000001.1 coordinate 579,303, forward strand.
CGGCCGAACGTCGGCGAGCGCCGGTCGGCGTCGCGGCCGCGCTCGAGGTGGCGCGCGAGGCCGTCGCGATGGCCGGCTCGCAAATCGACACGACCTCGATCGCGTCGGTCTTCGCATCGGCGCACGGCGACCTCGCGATCGTCGACTACCTCTGCGAGACGCTCGCGACCGACCCGCTCGCGCTGTCGCCGACGCGCTTCCACCTGTCGGTCCACAACGCGGCCGCCGGCTACTGGAGCATCGCGACGCACGATCCGGCCGCGACCAACGCGATCGCCGCGGGCGACGACAGCGTCGCGCTCGGCCTCGTCGAGGCGGCGACGCTCGCGGTCGCCGAGCATCGGCCGGTCCTGCTGGTCGCGTTCGACACGCCGGCGGTCGGACTGCTGTCGCACGCGGTCGCGAACACCGCGCTTTTCGGCTTCGCGCTGGTCGTCCGTCCGATCGTCGAAGCGAGCCGCCACGACGTTGTCGCTGACGATCGAGCCGGGCCGAGCCACGAGTCCCGCGCCGAAGCATCCGACGCTCGCATCGCTCGCGCTGACCAGCCCTGCGGCGCAAGCCGTCGCCCTCGGGGAGGCGCTCGCTTCGACGGACGAGGCCGTGCTGCGCTATCCGCTCGGCCCGGCCGCGACGCTTTCCGTGGCCGTCCGACCCGCCGACGGGACTTGACGACGCGCCGTCGCGGGTCGTTCGGGTAAGCTCGTTCGTCCCCTTCTTCCCCGCGTCCGAGCGACCCGCCATGCCCGCATCCCCGTCACCGACTTCGCATCACGACGTGCTGATCGCCGGCGGCGGACTCGCGGGTCTGACGCTCGCGCTGCAGCTGAAGGACGCGATGCCGTCGCTCGACGTGCGCGTCGTCGAGCGGCGTGCGCATCCGGCGCCGGCGGCCGCGCACAAGATCGGCGAGTCGAGCGTCGAGATCGGCGCGCACTACTTCGCCGAGACGCTCGGGCTGCGCGCGCATCTCGACGAGCAGCATGTCCGCAAGTTCGGCTTCCGCTTCTTCTTCTCCGAAGGCGAGCGCGACCTGACCGACGTGACCGAGCTCGGCGCGAGCCGCTTCATGTCGACGCCGTCGTGGCAGATCGATCGCGGCATCTTCGAGAACCACCTGGCCGAGGAGGTCGTCCGTCGCGGCGCTCGCTTCGACGACGCGACGACCGTGCGCCGCATCGACGTCGATGCCGCGGGCCACACGATCGAGGTCGAGAAGGACGGCGTGCGCGAGACGATCCATGCGGACTGGCTGATCGACGCATCGGGTCGCGCCGGTTTGCTGAAGCGCAAGCTCGACCTCGCCGAGGACAACGCACACGAGGCCAACGCGGTCTGGTTCCGCCTGTCCGCGCGGCTTCAGATCGACGACTGGGTGACGGACCCGGCGTGGCGCGCGCGCTGCTCGCCGTCGGCCCGCTGGATGTCGACGAATCATTTCTGCGGGCCCGGTTACTGGCTGTGGCTGATCCCGCTCGGCTCCGGCGCGCATTCGATCGGCATCGTCGCGGAGGCCGCGATGCATCCGCTCGCGTCGATGAACACCTTCGACCGCGCGATGGACTGGATCGCGAAGCATCAGCCGGTCGTCCATGAAGAGATCCGTCGCGTGCTCGTGCAGAAGTCCGATGCACTGATGGACTTCGCGTACTACAAGGACTTCTCGTACGGCTGCAGGCAGATCTTCTCGCAGGACCGCTGGGCACTGGCCGGCGAGGCAGGCTGGTTCCTCGACCCGTTCTATTCGCCGGGGTCGGACTTCATCGCGATCGGCAACACGTACGTCACCGAACTGATCCGGGCCGAGCGCGCCGGCGAGAACATCCGCGGTCCCGCGCTCTTCTACGGCGAGCTGTTCCGGTCGTTCTACGAAAGTACGCTGACGCTCTATCGCGACCAGTACCGGCTGTTCGGCAACGAGCGCGTGATGCCGGTCAAGGTGCTGTGGGACTACACGTACTACTGGGGCGTGCTGTGCCAGCTCTTCTTCCAGAAGCGGCTCACCGATCGCCGGATGATCGGACGCCTCGCGGTGCCGCTGCATCGCGCTCGTGACCTCAACGCCGCGATGCAGGCGACGCTGCGCCGCTGGGGCGACGCGACGTCGGGCAGCGCGCGGCGTCGGCGCGCACCGGCGGGAACGATGCTCGATCAGGCGAGCCTGCCGTGGTTCGCCGCGCTCAACGGCGGGCTGCGCGACGTGCTCGACGACGCCGCGTTCGAGGCCCGCATCCGGACCAACGTCGCGCAGCTCGAGGCGCTCGCGGCCGAGATCGACGCGCTCGCCGCGGCCGACGTCAACGAGACGGCGCGCGGCGAGGCGACGCTGCTGTTCGGGATGGCGGCCTGAAGGATCGCGGCGGGCCCGTCGATCGCGAGGCGCGGTCGGTCGATGTCGCGACGGCGCCGCTGCTCGAGCTGTCGGCGGTCGGCAAACGGTTGCCGAACGGACGCGTGCTCTACGCGGGACTCGACTTCACGATGCGGGCCGGCACGTTCGTCGCGGTGATGGGCGAGTCGGGCGTCGGCAAGTCGACGCTGCTGAACATCGTCGCCGGTCTCGACGATGTCTCCGAAGGGTCGGTTCGCTTCGAAGGTCGCGACCTCGCGGCGCTCGACGACGATGCGCGCACGCGCGTCCGCCGCGACCGCATGGGCTTCGTGTTCCAGGCCTTCCACGTGTTGCCGCACCTGACGATCGAGCAGAACGTCGCGCTGCCGCTGGTGCTGCAGCGGGCGCCCGACGCGTCGACGCGCGCGCGAACGATGCTCGCGGCGGTCGGACTCGACGGTCGCGGCGCCGACTTCCCGGCGGTCCTGTCCGGCGGCGAGCTGCAACGCGTCGCGATCGCGCGAGCGCTGGTCCACGAGCCGACGCTGCTGCTGCTCGACGAGCCGACCGGCAACCTCGATCCCGAGACCGCTGTGCGCGTGCTCGACGTGATCGACGAGCGGCGACGCGAGCGAGGCGCGGCGACGCTGCTCGTCACGCACTCGGAGGTCGCCGCGGCGCGCGCCGATCGCGTGCTCCTGCTTCGCGCCGCGGGCCTGTCCGCGAAGGCGTCGTGAGACTCGCCGCCTGGCTTGCCTGGGGCGAGTGGCGCGCGCAGCCGGTCCGCAACGCGGTCTCGGTCGCGGCGATCGTCATCGGCGTCGCGCTCGGCTTCGCGGTCCATCTCGTCAACGCGGTCGCGCTCGACGACTTCACCGGCGGCCTCAACCGCCTGCGCGGATCGGCGGACCTGCGCGTCGTCGCGACGAGCGATCGAGGCTTCGACGAGGCGCTCTTCCCGCGCCTCGTCCGCGCGCCGTCGCTGCGTTCTACGATCGCGGTCGCGAGCCCGGTCGTCGAACGCGATGCCGCGCTCGTCGACGACCCGTCGATCACGCTGCGCATCGACGGCATCGACGTGCTGCGCGCGGCGCCGGTCACGCCGGCTCTGGTCGGTTCGATCGACGATGGCGGCGCGGCCTCGAACCTCGCGTGGTTCGAGCCGGACGCGATCCATGTCGCCGCGTCGCTGCTCGCCACGCTGCGCAAGTCGGTCGGCGATCCGCTCGCCGTCCGCGTCGACGGCCGGACCGTCGTGCTGCGGATCGCGGGCACGCTCGCCGACGACGAAGACGCGGCACGCGCACCGGCCGCCTCGAACCCGGCGGGCGACCCGCGCATCGAACGCGCGTCGATGGACATCGCCGGTGCGCAATGGCGGCTCGGACGGCTCGGTCGGCTGTCGCGCATCGATCTCCGCCTCGCGTCGGGCGCGGACGTCGCGAAGGCTCGCGACGCCGTCGCCGCGCTCCTGCCGTCCGACGCGGTCGTCACGAGCGCGGCCGACGATCGCGCGCGCACCGGCGACCTGTCGCGCGCGTACCGCGTCAACCTCGACATGCTCGCGTTGATGGCGCTGTTCACCGGCGCGTTCCTCGTCTACTCGACGCAGTCGCTCGCGGTCGCGAGGCGGCGGGCACAGCTCGCGCTGCTGCGCGTGATCGGCGTGACGCGCAACCGCGTCGTCGCGCAGGTGCTGGTCGAGGGCGCGGTACAGGGCGTGATCGGCGGCGTGCTCGGACTCGCGGCCGGGGTCGGACTCGCGGCGCTCGCGATGCGCTTCGTCGGCGAGGACCTCGGCGGCGGCTACTTCGCGCGCCATGCATCGACGGCGCGACCGCTGCTGTTCGCGGCGCCCGACGCGGCCGCGCTGTTCTTCGTGCTCGGCATCGCGGCTTCGCTCGTCGGCAGCTTCTTTCCGGCGCGTGCCGCGGCGCGCGCGGCGCCGGCGATCGCGCTGAAGTCGAGCGGCGCGGACGCCGGTCATCGCGTCGCGACGCCGTGGATCGCGGCGGCGCTGATCGCGCTCGGCATCGCGTGCGCATCGCTGCCGGCGATCGCGGGGCTGCCGATCGCCGGCTACGTCGCGATGGCGCTGCTGCTGTTCGGCGGCATCGCGGCGATGCCGTGGACGGCTCGTCGGCTGCTGGCGCCGTTCGCGCGGAACGGTCGTCCGCGCGGCGTCGCGCTCGACCTCGCGTTGCGGCGACTGTCGGCCGCGCCGTCGGCCGCGTCCGTCGCGCTCAGCGGGATCGTCGCGTCGGCGAGCCTGATGGTCGCGATGACGGTGATGATCGCGAGCTTCCGCCACTCGGTCGACGCGTGGCTCGGCGAGTTGCTGTCGGCCGACCTGTATCTGCGCACCGGCACGGCCGGCGAAGGGCTCGGTCCCGACGACGTCGAGCGGCTGCGACACGTCGACGGCGTGGCGCGCGTCGACCTGCAGAAGGTCGTGCCGCTCGCGTTGTCGCCGACGCGGCCGGCGGTGGCGCTGATCGCGCGCACCGTCGACGAGACCGACCCGTCGACGAGCATCCCGCTCGTTCGACGAACGCGCGTGGCGGACGAAGGCACGATCCCGATCTGGGTCTCCGAGGCGGTCGTCGATCTCTACGGCGCGAGGCTCGGCGAGCCGCTGCGGCTGCCGCTACCGGCGCAGCAGCGCTTCGTCGTCGCCGGCATCTGGCGCGACTACGCGCGGCAGTTCGGCAGCATCGTCATGCGCCGCGACGACTACCGGCGCATCACCGGCGACGATCGCTTCGGCGACGCGGCGATCACGGTCTCGCCCGGCACGTCGGCCGCGTCGGTCGTCGATCATGTGCGTGCCGCGCTGCCGACCGCGTTGCGGGCGCGTGCGCAGATCGCGGAGCCGTCGGCCATCCGCAAGCTGTCGCTCGCGATCTTCGACCGCAGCTTCGCGGTCACCTATCTGCTGCAGGCCGTCGCGATCGGCATCGGGCTCGCGGGCGTCGCGGCGACGTTCTCGGCGCAGACGCTCGCGCGCTCGAAGGAGTTCGGCATGCTGCGTCACATCGGCGTGCTGAAGCGCCAGATCACCGGCGAGCTCGCGAGCGAAGGTGCGATCCTCGGCGTGCTCGGCGCGCTCGCCGGCGGCGTGCTCGGCCTGGCGCTGAGCCAGGTGCTGATCCACGTCGTCAACCCGCAGTCGTTCCACTGGACGATGGACACCGAGGTGCCGTGGCGGACGTTGTCGATCGTCGGCCTCGCGCTCGTCGTCGCGTCGGCGGGAACGGCCGTCGTGTCGGGCCGCCGTGCACTGACGCGCGATGCCGTGCTGGCCGTCCGCGAGGACTGGTAGCGATGACGGTCCGGCTCGCGATCGCGTCGCTGCTGCTGTCGATCGCGGCGATGGCCCACGCGGTGCCGCCGGTCTTCGCCGACGTCCCGAGGGACGCGTCGTTCGCCTTCCCGCGCGACCACGGCGCGCATCCCGATTACCGCACCGAGTGGTGGTACGTGACCGGGTGGCTGAAGACGGCCGACGGCGACGACGTCGGCTTCCAGGTCACGTTCTTCCGGTCACGCCTCGCGATCGACGACGCGAACCCGAGCGCGTTCGCGCCGAAGCAGCTGTTGTTCGCGCACGCGGCGCTGGCCGATCCGAAGGCCGGCCGTCTGGTCCACGACCAGCGCGTCTCGCGCGACGGCTTCGGCATCGCGGCAGCGTCCACCGACGACGCGAACGTGGTCCTCGACGACTGGCGCTTCGAGCGCGTCGGTCCCGACGACGCGCTCCGCTTCCACACGTCGGTGGCGGGCGCGGACGTCGCGTTCGATCTCGACCTCGAGGCGCGCGGGCCGGTCGCTCGCGCAGGGTGCCGACCCTGCGCATCCCGGCTGGTCGCAGAAGGGACCGCTCGCGCGCGACGCGAGCCGCTACTACAGCGTGCCGCAGCTCGCGGTGTCCGGGACCATCGAACGCGCGCATCGACCGGTCGCGGTCACCGGCACCGCATGGCTCGATCGCGAATGGTCGAGCGCGTATCTCGATCCGCAGGCGAGCGGCTGGGACTGGATCGGACTGAACCTCGATGACGGCGGCGCGCTGATGGCGTTCCGCATGCGCGACCGGACGGGCGCGAAGCTGTGGGCCGGCGGCGCCCGGCGCTTCGCCGACGGTCGCATCGACCGCTTCGGCCCGGACGACGTCGACTTCGCGACGCTGCGTTCGTGGACGTCGCCGCGCAGCCGTGCGACGTGGCCGATCGAGCAGCGCATCTCGGTCGGAGGCTCGTCGCCGTCGACGATCGTCGTCGTGCCGCTGATGGACGACCAGGAGCTCGACAGTCGGCTGTCGACCGGAACGATCTATTGGGAGGGCGCCGTCCGTGCGCATGCGGCTTCGGCGGACGGCGCGATCGTCGGCCGCGGCTACCTCGAGCTGACCGGCTACTTCAGGCCGATCGCGTTCTAGACGCCGCGCTCAGAACCTCGCGGTCAGCGTGAGCCGCGCGGTCCGCGGCTCGACCGGATGGAAATGGATGTCGTTGACACCGTCGGCCGGCTCGCCCGGCAGACGCGACGTGTAGTCGTAGTCGATGTCGCTCGCCTTGCGATCGAACAGGTTGAACACGTCGAGCGCGACCTTCAGGTTGTGGTTCAGGTTGTAGCCGACGCGCGCCGACGCGAGCGTCGTCGACTTCGAACGCACGCTGTCGTCCTCGATCAGCGGTCGCGGCCCGAAGTAGCGAATCTGGAAGTGGCCGAACCACGGCCCGTGGTCGAGCACGCTGACGCCGAACGACGCCACATTGCCGACCGACCCGGGGATGAAGTCGCCGATCGGATCGTGCTGCGTGTACTTCGCATGCGACAGCGCGACGTCGAGGTCGAACAGCAGCCCCGGCGCCGCGACGTAGTGGTTGTTCAGCTCGATGCCCTGGCGCCTGCTCGCACGGCTCGGCTCCGTATCGCCGGCGTCGCCGGAGAACACGAGCTCCGACGCGAGCGTCAGACGCCACAACGCGATCGAGCTTTCGAGACCCGGCACGATCTGCGTCCGCACGCCGACCTCCTCGCCGCGCGACTTGACCAGCGGGATGGCCTTCTCGATCGCGCTGCCGTCGGCCGGCGAGACGGTGCTCGTCACGCCGCGCGCGTCGTTGCTGTGGAAGCCCTGGCCGTAGTTGACGAAGAACTCGGTCTTCGCCCAAGGCCCGAAGATCAGCGACGCCTTCGGCGACGCGATGTGCGAGCCGACGTTGCCCGAGTTGCCGTCGATGTTGCTGGCGACGTCGAAGCGGTACACGTCGTAGCGAGCGCCAATCACGCTGCGCAGCCAGTCGGTCCAGCCGATCCGGTTCTCCGCGTAGAGGCCCAGGCTCGCCTCCCTGACGCGGTCGAGGCGCGTCGTCGCGATGCGCACGCGGTCGACGTCGTGATAGAGGGCGACCGGATCGATCCTGTCGTAGCGGCCCTGGGCGCCGATCGTGTTCTCCGTCTCGAGTCCGAAGAGGCGCATGCCGATCGATTGGCTGGTCGCGAAGCCGACCATCTTGCGGCTCTCGAACTGCTCGAACTGGTCGCCGTTGACCGGATCGTCGAGGAAGTAGGTGAAGTCGTTGTAGAGATGGAGCCGCGACGCGACGGCATACGTGTTGAAGCGGAAGGTGCCGAGCGCATCGGGCGCGATCGCGTCGAACGACAGGCTGTAGCGCGATGTCTTGCCGCCGTCGCTCGGATCGATCGCGCCGAAGCGGTCGATGAGCCCTTCGTCGACGGCGCGCAACGGGATCTGGTCGGTGCTCGTCCAGTTCGCGTCGTACGCCATCGCGGTGACCGAGAAGCCGTTGCCCGGCTCGCCCTGCGAGTAGCGCAGGACGCCGCTCAGGCGACGCGAATGTTCCGCGTTGTCCCAGGGGCCGTTGTTGTAGGTCGCGTCGACCGAGTACAGCAGCGTGCCGGCGCCGAGTGTGTTCGAGTCGATCAGCAGACCCCGCACGTAGTCGTGAGCGCCGCCGGTCAGTGATGCGATCCCGCGGTCGACGGAATCGATCAGCGACAGATGCGCGGCGCCGGCCGACGCGAAGTCGCCTTCGTCGGCGTCGTACGGCCCCTTCTTGTAGTCGATCCGCGCGACGAGCTCCGGCAACAGGAAGTTGAGGTCGGTGTAGCCCTGGCCGTGCGCATGCGTGCGCATGTTGATCGGCATGCCGTCCACGAAGGTCGCGAAGTCGGTGCCGTGGTCGAGGTTGAAGCCGCGCAGGTAATACTGGTTCGCCTTCCCGTCGCCGCTGTGCTGGGACACGATCAGTCCCGGCACGAACTCGAGGATCTCGCCGGGGCGAAGCACCGGACGGTTCTCGATCAACGTCGCCGTGACGGTTCCCTCGCTCGCGGCGTCGGACTTGCCGATGCCGTTGTCGTAGTTGCCGATGACCTCGATCGGCGGCAACGGGCTGACGTCGGCGGCGAACGTCGGAAGGGATGCGAGCGAGAGCAACGCGGTCGCGAGTCCCTGATGCTTCGTGCGCGCGCCGCGCGCCGCGCGTCGGGCGCGCTCGCTCAAGCGCCGAGCGGACGGGACGTGAAGCTGCTGAGTGCGCCGTAGCAGAGGACGATGCCGACGATCAGGATCAACGCGGCGCTCACCGCCGGCAGCACCTGCGGCCAGAGCCGCGCGCCGAGCGGCCGTCGGAAGCGGTTGCGTGCGTACAGGAACACGAGGCCCACCGCGATCAGCGTCAACGCGAGCCCCATGCTGAACGCGACGACGAGCACGAGCCCGTAGAACGTCTTGTTGAGCGCGATGGCGGCGAGCAGCAGCACCATGGCCGACGGACAGGGCACGAGGCCACCGGACACCCCGAGCGCGAGCAGGCTGCGCCACGTGACCTTCTCGTCGTTCGCGCCCGGCGGCAGGTGCGAGTGCATCGTGCCGCCATGCGAATGCATCAGCCCGTCGGCATGGCCGTGATCGTGCGGCGGATGGTCGTGCGGATGCGCATGGTCGTGCGCGTGGACATGTGGATGGACGTGATCGTGCGAATGACGATGATCGTCGCGGCGCACGATCGAAGCGGACCCCGTCGCCATCCCGAACCGCATCGGACCGGCGGTCACGAGCCTTCGATATCGCGGCGCGTCGTCGACGGTCTCGTGTCTCGCGATCGTGCGATCGAGTCGACGGATCAAGGCTTCGGCGAGCGCACGGCGCGCGGTCGACCAGCGCTGCATCAGCAGCAGCAGTCCCATGCCCAGCACGAGCAGGCCGGACAGCAGGCTGAGCGCGGGAAAGAGTCGCTCCGGCAGGAACCAGCGCGACGCGGCCAGCGTCGCGAGGCCGACCGCGAAGACGACCGAGCGTGTGCGTGATCGTCACCGTCGCGCCGAGGAACACCGCATGGCGCGGCGTGCTGCGCGAGCCGATCAGGTACGCCCCGACGATCGTCTTGCCGTGGCCGGGCGAGAACGCGTGCAGCGCACCGAGGACCATCGCGGCGAGCAGCGCCAGGACCGCGACGTGCGGCGCGACCGTCGGCGCGGAGATGACATCGACGAGTTGCTTCGTGCGACGCTGCAGCCAGTCGCCGTCGGCGTTCGCCGAGTCGGGCTTCGCGACGGACGGCGTGACCGTGCCCCGATCCGTTCGCGACGCGATCGGTCGCGCATCGGCCGGCATCGGACCGGCGCGATAGCGAAGGTCGACCGCCCGCTCGTCGAGCGGTCCGCCGGCCGGCAGCTGCTGCAGCGCCTCGGTCAGGCCGCCGGTGAGGCTGCCGGCGAACCCATTGGAGTCGAAGACCGCGATGCCCGGTCCGGGCTTCACGCTGATCTCGCGCCAGCCGATGCGGCCCGCGAAGTTGCCGTTCTCGAAGTGCACGGCCCGCGTCCGTTCGTCGCTCGCGGCCGGCAGCGAGGCTTCGTAGTCGAGATCGAGCCGCAGCGAGAAGCCGCCCTGCTCGGTCGGAAGGCTGGTCGTCCACCGAACCGCGTGCAGCGGCACCGCGTTGCCGTCGACGGTGAGCGACAGCTGCGACGCGTACTGCGGCGCGAGCTTCGCGACGTAGTCGTCGCGCTCCTGCTGCGTCGTCACGCCGTCGCCGTCGGCGTCGGCCAGATGCAGCTCGCGCAACGCCGGCAGCTGTCCGAACACCACCGCGTGATGGACGTGGACGGCCGTGCGATCGAGGGCGATCTCGTCGTACTGGTTGATCGTGAAGTTGCCGAGCAGGCTCGCGACCGTGTCGGCCGCGGCGAGGCCCGGCACGAGCACGCATGCGAGGCCCGCGAGAGCCCGCCGCAAACGTCGTCGATGCGGCATCCGCATGTCAGTGCAGATGCGGATGCGCATGCGTCACGTCATCGCCGTGACGATGGACATGACTGTGCGGCGCGACCGGCGCGTTCGCGTAGCGCTCCTCGAGCCGCCCGAACTTCCACACGGCCACCGACACGGCCCATCCGAGCAGGAACAGCCCGACGATGAAGTAGCCGAGCAGCCCGAAGTCGAGCTCGCCGACCGCGTCGAAGATGCCGCCCTTCAGGTGCAGCAGATGGATGAAGACCTGCAGCAGCTCGATGCTGCCGATGATCAGCGCCACGGCGATCGACAGCCCGGTCGTCGCGATGTTGTAGAAGATCTTGCGCAACGGATTCAGGAACGCCCAGTTGTAGGCCTTCGACATCAGCACGCCATCGGTCGTGTCCATCACCGACATGCCGGCCGCGAACAGGATCGGCAGCGACAGCACCGCGCCGATCGGCAGGTCGCCCGCCGATGCGCCGGCCGTCATCGCGAGCAGCCCGACTTCGGACGCCGTGTCGAAGCCGAGGCCGAACAGCAGGCCGAGCGGATACATCTGCCAGCTGTGGTTCATCAGCTTCTGCAGCCGGCCGCCGAACAGCCGGTTGATGAGGCCGCGCTGCGCGAGCAGCTGCTCGAGATGCGCGTGGCTGTGCGTGCCCTTCTTCGCCTGCTGCCAGACCTTCAGGATGTCGAGCAGGACCAGCAGGTTGAGGATGCCGATGATCCACAGGAACAGCCCGGACACGCTCGCGCCGATCACGCTGCCGAAGTCCTGCAACGCCGGCAGGTGCTCCTTCACCGCGACCGCGGCGATCGCGATGCCGGCCGCGAGCAGCAGCACGATCGGTCGAATGCCCGAGCGAGAAGAAGAAGCCGACGCCGAGCGGCTTCTTGCCCTTCTGCAGCAGGAAACGCACGGTGTCGTCGACCGCCGCGATGTGGTCCGCGTCGAACGCGTGACGCAGTCCGAACATGTACGCGGCCAGCCCGAGGCCGACGAGCGCGGGGTGCCCGGCGGCGTGGTGCAGGTACAGGCCCCATCCGAGCGCGTGGAGGAACGCGATGAAGCCGTAGAAGCCGGCGAGGCGGCCCCATTCGGACGCCGTGAACGTCAGGTGGGTGGCCGGGGTCGGCCGTGCGATGCCGGGGAGTGAACGCTCGATCAACGGAGACCTCGAGGACCTCGGGAAGAGGCGTTCACCACAGTACGCGAAAAGCTGCTCGACGGATGCAACGCGGCGCGGGCCGTCGGCGATCGGTCGGATGTCCGCTGATCGGCGCGTAACATCCGGCCCCAATGTTCCGAGTCTCTTCAGGTGGTCGCGGTCGCGTGTCGCTGCGCGCCTTTCCGTTGGTCTTCGCGCTCGTCGTCGCCGGCAACGCGGTCGCCGCCGCGCCGCCGCCCGACGCGCCGTTCCGTGCGCCGTTCGTGCCGGCGTCGGACGCCGAGGTCGTGCAACAGGTGCCGAAGGCTTCCGATCCGGCCGTCGCGCTGATCGTCGACCGGCGCCGCAAGCTCGATGCGGATCCGCGCGGCCTCGCCGCGGCGAACGAACTCGCCGAGGCCTACATCGAATTCGGTCGCCAGCTCGGCGACGCCCATTACGTCGGCTATGCGGAGGCGGTGCTCGCGCCGTGGCTCGCGCAGAAGGCGCCGCCGCCGTCGACGCTGATCCTGTACGCGACGATCCTGCAGTATCGCCATCTGTTCCCGGCCGCCCGCACGCAGCTGCAACGCGCGTTGTCCGCGGACCCGAACAACGCACAGGCCTGGCTGACGCTCGCGACGCTCGACATGGTCCAGGGCGACTACCCGGCGGCCGCCGGCGACTGCGCGCGGCTGACGCGCGGCGACCCGGTCATCGGCATCGTCTGCAGCGCGAACATCCTCGCGTACACCGGTCAGGCGAAGCGCAGCGTCGCGACGCTCACGGCGATCGACGCGCGACCGCAGGGACTGCCGCCGTCGCTCGCGGCCTGGATCGAGGGTCTGCTCGCCGAAGGCGCCGAACGGCTCGGCGACTGGCCGACGGTCGAGGCGCATTACCGGAAGGCGCTCGCGTACGCGCCGAAGGACAACTTCCTGCTCGTCGCGTACGCCGACTTCCTGCTCGATCGCGGCCGCGCGTCGGAGGTGCCGGCGCTGCTCGCCGAAGCCGCTCAGTCGGACACCGCGTTCCTCCGGCTCGTGCTCGCGCAGGCCGCGTTGAAGAGCCCGGACCTGCCGCGCTACGTGTGGGTCATGTCGGCGCGCTTCGAGGCGCTCGCGCAGCGCGGCGAGGACCTGTTCGGCCGCGAGCAGGTCCGCTTCGCGCTGCATGCGCAGAACGATCCGGCGACGGCGCTCGACCTCGCGCGGCAGAACTGGAAGGTCCAGCGCGCGCCGTGGGACGTGCGCGTCTATCTCGAGGCCGCGCTCGCCGCGCGCCAGCCGGCCGCCGCGGCCCCGGTGCTCGAGTTCCTCGACCGGACGAAGCTCGAGGATCCGATCATCGAGCCGATCGCCCGCGAGCTTCGGGCGCAGCTCGCGAAGGCTTCGACTTGATCGCGACGCGTCGCGGTCTCGTCGCGATGCTGGTCGGCGCGTTCGCCTGTGCGCTCGCGTCGAACGCCCCTGCGCACTCCGCGAGCGACGCGTACGTCACGCTCGACGTCGTCGAAGCGAGCGGCGGGTCGACGACCGTCCACGTCCAGTGGGACATCGCGCTGCGCGACCTCGACTTCGTGATGCGGCTCGACGACGATGGCGACGGCGACATCACGTGGAAGGAGTTGCGCGGCCATCAGGACGCGATCGGCCGTTACGCGCTCGACCGCATCGCGTTCAGGCGCGGGGCCAAGGCCTGCTCGTCGCGACTGACGAAGCAGCTGGTCGACGACCACGCCGACGGCGCCTACGCGGCGCTCTTCATCGACGTCGTCTGTCCGAAGGCCGCAGCGGCGCTGACGCTCGACTATCGGCTGTTCTTCGCGATCGACCCGTCGCATCGCGCGATCGTCGTGGCGCGCAACGGCGACCGGACCGCGACCGCGCTGCTGTCGCCGGAGCATCCGACGATCGATCTGCCCGACGGTGCGCCGGCGCGTCGCTGATCCCGTCGCGACGCGGCCCGCGGCTACAATGCCGGCGCGCGGCGACGTCCCGATCGGCGACCGCGCGCTCCGACGTCCGTGAAGCACCGGACCGACCCGTCGGTCCTCCATGCCCGAAGCAACCTCTCCCGACGACGTACGCCCCCGCAGTCCGCTCGCGACGCTGCGCCGCCTCGTCCCGTTCATCGCGCCGTATCGCGGCCGGCTGCTGCTCGCGTTCGTCTTCCTCGTCGTCGCGGCCGCGTCGACGCTGGTCGTCCCGCTCGCGTTCCGTCAGCTCGTCGATCATGGCTTTTCCGCGACGGTGACGTCGGCGGCCGTGCCGGCCTCGGCGACCGGCGCGATGGCCAGCGCGCTCGGCCGGCTCAACCGCGCGGCGACGTCGAACGTCGACTTCTACTTCGTCGGCCTGTTCGCGGTCGCGGTCGTGCTGGCCGTGTCGACGGCCGCGCGCTTCTACATGGTCAGCTGGCTCGGCGAACGCGTCGTGGCCGACGTCCGCACCGCCGTCTACACGCGGATGCTCGAACAGTCGCCCGAGTTCTTCGAGACGACGAAGAGCGGCGAGGTGCTGTCGCGGCTGACGACCGACACGACGCTGATCCAGACGGTCGTCGGCACCAGCATGTCGATGGGCCTGCGCAACGCGTTCCTGTTCGTCGGCGGCATGGCGATGCTCGCCGTCACGAGCCCGAAGCTGTTCGCGATCACGGTCGGCCTGCTCGCGCTGGTCGTCGTGCCGATCGTCGTGATGGGCCGGCGCGTGCGCTCGTTGTCGCGTGCGAGCCAGGACCGCATCGCCGATTCGTCCGCGCTCGCGGGCGAGATCCTGAACGCGATGCCGACCGTGCAGGCGTTCACGCAGGAGCCTGCCGAAGCGACGCGCTTCCGGCGCAGCGTCGAGGCGTCGTTCGCGACGGCCGTGCGCCGCACGACGACGCGCGCCTGGTTGACGACGCTCGTCATCACGCTCGTGTTCGGCGCGATCGTGTTCGTGCTGTGGCTCGGCGCGAACGCGGTGATGGCCGGCACGATGTCGCCCGGCCTGCTCGCGTCGTTCGTGCTGTACGCGGTGCTCACGGCCGGCGCGATCGGCGGTCTGACCGAGACGTGGGGCGACGTGCTGCGCGCCGCCGGCGCCACCGACCGGCTGATGGAGCTGCTCGATGCGAAGAGCTTCATCGCATCGCCGTCGGCGCCGGCCACGCTCGCCGGACACAGCGGCGGCGTCGGCGTGCGCTTCGACTCGGTCGTGTTCCGCTATCCGTCGCGACCGGACACCGCGGCGCTCGACGGCTTCACGCTGTCGATCGCGCCGGGCGAGACGGTCGCGCTGGTCGGGCCGTCGGGCGCCGGCAAGTCGACGGTCTTCCAGCTGCTGATGCGCTTCTACGAGCCGCAGTCGGGCACGATCACGATCGACGACGTGCCGATCGACCGGCTCGGACTCGACGCGCTGCGCAGCGCACTCGGCATCGTCCCGCAGGACACGGTCGTCTTCTCGGCCGACGCGCGCGACAACATCCGCTACGGACGCCCCGACGCGACCGACGACGAGATCGTCGCGGCGGCGAAGGCCGCGCAGGCGCACGACTTCCTCATGCGGCTGCCCGAAGGCTATGCGACGTTCCTCGGCGAGCGCGGCGTGCGGCTGTCGGGCGGGCAGCGGCAGCGGATCGCGATCGCGCGCGCGATCCTCCGAAATCCACCGGTGCTGCTGCTCGACGAGGCCACGAGCGCGCTCGACACCGAGAGCGAGGTCGCCGTGCAGCGTGCGCTCGAGACCGCGATGCAGGGCCGCACGACGATCGTGATCGCGCATCGGCTGTCGACGGTGCAGAAGGCCGATCGCATCGTCGTCCTCGACCACGGCCGCATCGTCGAGATCGGCACGCACGCGGAGCTGATGGAGCTCGGCGGCCTGTTCGCGCGGCTCGCACGGATGCAGTTCGAGCTGCATTGAGCGCTCGCCGCTATGGCAACATGGCGGCCATGCGCATCGCGGATCGAAGCGATCGCGAACCCGAGACCCGGATCCCGATCGTCGCCCGCTGACGTGCGCCAGTACCTCGACTTCATGCGCCACGTGCGCGACCACGGCGTCGTCAAGACGGACCGCACCGGCACCGGCACGCGGTCCGTGTTCGGCTACCAGATGCGCTTCGATCTCGCGGCGGGCTTCCCGCTCGTCACGACGAAGAAGCTGCACACGAAGTCGATCTTCCACGAGCTGCTGTGGTTCCTGTCGGGGTCGACGAACGTCGCGTACCTGCGCGACAACGGCGTGACGATCTGGGACGAATGGGCCGACGAGGACGGCGAGCTCGGTCCGGTCTACGGCTATCAATGGCGCTCGTGGCCGACGCCGCAGGGCGAACACGTCGACCAGATCGCGCAGCTCGTCCGCGACATCAAGGCGAATCCGGACTCGCGCCGGCTGATCGTGTCGGCGTGGAACGTCGCGGACATCCCCGAGATGGCGCTGCCGCCGTGCCACGCGTTCTTCCAGTTCTGGGTCGCGCCACTGGTCGACGGCGAGTCGAAGCGGCGGCTGTCGTGCCAGCTCTATCAACGCAGCGCCGACATCTTCCTCGGCGTGCCGTTCAACATCGCGTCGTATGCGCTGCTCGTGCATCTCGTCGCCGAGCAGACCGACCTCGACGTCGGCGACTTCGTGTGGACCGGCGGCGACTGCCACCTGTACCTGAACCATCTGCAGCAGGTCGATCAGCAGCTCGCACGACGCCCGCATCCGCTGCCGCGCCTCGTGATCCGGCGCAAGCCGGGCTCGATCTTCGATTACCGGTACGACGACTTCGAGATCGTCGACTACGCGGCCGAGCCGCACATCAAGGCGCCCGTGGCCGTCTAGCTCGAACGCGGGCTTTCGTCGTTCTTCAGGGGGAAGACATGCTGAAACAGATCACGCGCATCTCGCCGTTCCAGACCGCCAAGGTCCTCGCCTGCCTCTATTTCGTCATCACGATCCCGTTCATCATCCTCTACGCGATCATCTCGATGTTCGCGCCGACGGGGCAACGGCTCGGCATCGTCTTCATCGTCCTCGCGCCGTTCCTCTACGCGCTGTTCGGCTTCATCTTCTGCATGATCGGCGCCTGGATCTACAACTTCGTCGCGAAGATGGTGGGCGGCGTCGAGTACACGTCGACCGAGACGCGCGAGTTCTGATGCGATGACGTTGACGCTGATCGTCGCCCGGGCGCGCAACGGCACGATCGGGCGCGACAACGCGTTGCCGTGGCGGTTGCCCGAGGATCTCGCGCACTTCAAGCGCACGACGATGGGCCACCCGATCGTGATGGGACGCCGCACGTTCGAGTCGATCGGTCGTCCGCTGCCCGGCCGGCAGAACGTCGTCGTGACGCGGACGCCCGGCTGGCACGCCGACGGCATCGAGGTCGCGCGTTCGCTCGACGAGGCGATCGGGCTGTGCGGCGCCGATCGCGAGATCTTCGTCATCGGCGGCGCGCAGCTGTACGCCGACGCGCTGCTGCGGGCCGACGCGGTCGTCGCGACCGAGATCGATCGCGACGTCGACGGCGACGTGTTCTTCCCCGCGCTCCACGACGACGAGTGGGTCGTCCGCTCGCGCGAAGAGCATCCGGCGTCGGGCGACGATGCATGGCCGTTCGCGTTCGTGCACTATGCGCGGCGCGATGCGGCCGGGTAGCCGCGGCGCGATCCCTCCCGACGAGCACAGACGATGTCCGAAGACGCCTTCCACGTACACGGTCCGCACGATCACGAGCTCGAGCATGCGGCCGAGCATGGCGCCGGCGACCGCTTCTCGGGCCGCGTCGCCGTGACGACCGCGATCCTCGCGACGGTCGGCGCGTTGTTCTCGTATCAGGGTGGCGCGACGCAGGCCCATGCGCAGCTCGCGAAGAACGACGCCGCGATCCGCAAGACCGAAGCGTCGAACCAGTGGAACTACTACCAGGCGAAGAGCAACAAGCAGAACCTGGCCGAGCTCGCGGTCGCGCTGGTCGCGACCGATCGGCAGGACGGTTATCGATCCGAGGTCGAGCGCTACAAGGGCGAGAAGGCCGAGATCCAGAAGGCGGCCGAGCATCTGGAGGCGGAGTCGAAGGGCTTCGACGAGCAGTCCGATGCGCTGATGCACGAGCATCATCGCTGGGCGCAGGCGACGACGTTCCTGCAGATCGCGATCGCGCTGTCGGCGATCGCGCTGCTCACGCGCCGCAACTGGCTGCAGTGGGGCGTCTACGGCGTCGCGGCGCTCGGCGGCGTGCTCGGTCTGCTCGCGATCGCGCACGTCTGACTTGCCGCGGCGGACGATCGCGCTTGAAGGCGCGACGTTCGAGCACATCTGCAAGCGTCGCGGCATGTCGCCGCGCCCCTCTTCCACGACCGAGTCCACGATGACCAAAGACCTCTTCACGCCGATCGATCTCGGCCCGTACCGCCTGCCGAACCGCATCGTGATGGCGCCGCTGACCCGCAGCCGCGCGATCGACGGCAACGTGCCGTATGCGCTGCATGCGCTCTATTACGCGCAGCGCGCGAGCGCCGGCCTGATCATCAGCGAGGCGACGCAGGTCGTGCCGGAAGGTCAGGGCTACATCAGCACGCCGGGCGTGCACAGCGACGAACAGATCGCGGGTTGGCGCCTCGTGACCGACGCGGTCCATGCGTCGGGCGGGCGCATCTTCCTGCAGCTCTGGCACGTGGGGCGCATCTCGCATACCGACTTCCAGCCGGACGGCAAGGCGCCGGTCGCGCCGTCGGCGATCCCGGCGGCGGGCAAGACCTACACCGGCCGCGGCTTCGAGGACCTGAGTCATCCGCGCGCGCTCGAGACCGGCGAGATCCCGGGTGTCGTCGCGAGCTTCCGGACCGGCGCGAAGCACGCGATGGCGGCCGGCTTCGACGGAGTCGAGGTCCATGCGGCCAACGGCTACCTGATCGACCAGTTCCTGCGCGACAAGACGAACCACCGGACCGACCGCTACGGCGGCTCGACCGAGAACCGCATCCGCCTGCTGCTCGAGATCGTCGACGCGGTGGCGGCGGAGGTCGGCGCCGACCGGGTCGGCGTGCGCATCTCGCCGGACAACCGCTTCAACGACATCGACGACAGCGATCCGCAGACGTTGTTCGTCGCCGTCGCGAGCGCGTTGGCGAACCGCG
This sequence comes from uncultured beta proteobacterium, assembly GCA_963795885.1. GTDB lineage: Bacteria > Pseudomonadota > Gammaproteobacteria > Burkholderiales > Burkholderiaceae_D > CAHJXF01. The sequence goes on from CAWCJI010000001.1 coordinate 598,172, forward strand.
GCCTCGCCTATCTGCATGCGGTCGAAGGCGACCTGACCGCGAAGCCGGGCACGCCGCCGCGCGTGGACTACGCGTCGCTGAAGGACGCGTTCGGCGGGATCTACATGGCGAACTTCGGATTCGACAAGGCGAAGGCGACTGCCGCGATCGCTTCCGGCCGGGCCGACCTGATCGCCTTCGGCAAGCCGTTCCTCGCGAACCCGGACCTCGTCACGCGCTATCGCCTCGACGCGCCGCTGAACCCGCCCGACGAGAAGACGTTCTACGGCGGCGACCAGCACGGCTACACCGACTATCCGATCCTGGGCGGCGTGGAGGCCTAGACGGCCGCCGATCGATTTCCCCGATTGCGGATTCGCTCCGCGTTTGTTATCAACGCGTGTCGCGAGGCAGCCCCCGGCAATCCGGCGGGCCGGCCCGCAGAACAGGGAGATCGATCATGTTCGTCGAACGCCTGCGCCGCGCGGCGCTGGGGTTGTGCCTGCCGTTGTGCCTGTTGTCCCCGGTCGTGGCGTCCGCCGGGGCCTTCGACTCCATCTATGTGTTCGGCGACAGCCTCAGCGACGGCGGTAGTGACCTGGCACTGTCGTCGTCGATCCATGCGGTCGCGCCGTCGTTCCCGCTGATCCCGGGCGCCGGCGTCGGCGGCCACTTCAGCAGCGGTCCGGTCGCCGTCGAGTACCTGGCGAGCGCGCTCGGCCTGCCGTTGACTCCGCATTACCTGAGCGCGCCGTTTCTCGGCGGCCTGACCGGCGGGACCAACTACGCACAGGGCGGCGCGTCGTCGGGCCTCACCAACGCCGCGGTGCCGGGCACGCTGATGATCGGTCCGAACACGGTCTCGACCGGCTTCAAGGGCGTGCTCGGCGAGGTCGGCGACTATCTCGCCGCATCGCCGGTCGCCGATCCGAACGCGCTCTACGTCGTCTGGGGCGGCTCCAACGACATCCTCTATTACGGCATGACGCCGGTGGTGCCGTCGTGCGCGACGAGCTCGAACCCGTTCATCTGCTCGGCCGTGACGAACACGACGAACTCGATCGCCGCGCTGCTCGCGGCCGGCGCGCATCACATCCTCGTGCCGAACCTGCCCGACATCGGCAAGACGCCGACCGCGCTCGCCGGCGGGCCGATCGCGTCGGCGCAGGCCGAAGCGCTGTCGATCGCGTTCAACACCGGACTCGCGACCGCGCTTGCAGGCCTCGGGACCGCCTATCCCGGCGACATCGTTCCGTTCGACACGTTCTCGTTCTTCACGCAGGTCATCGGCAATCCGTCGGCCTACGGCTTCTCCGACGTGACCGATGCCTGTCTCAGCGGCAGCGTGACCGACATCGCTTCGACAGTCACGGCGGCGTGCGCGGCCGCGGGCGTCGAAAGCTACCTGTTCTTCGACGGCGTGCATCCGACGACGCATGGTCAGCAGCTGCTCGCGGGCCGTTTCGCGGCGGCGCTCGGCGTGCCGGAGCCGTCGGAGATCGCGTTGATCGCGCTCGGCGTGTTCGCGCTGGCATCGACCCGTCGTCGCCGTGCGCGGTGACGCGGCTCGTCCGTTGCCGCACCGGACGAGCGATGAAAGACTGAAACGAATCGTGACAAGCGAGGCGGCGATGAGTCGACGTTCGATGGCGGCAGGTGCGCTCTGCGGCGTCCTGCTCGGCACGCTGATGCCGGGCGCCGCGCTGGCGCAGGACGATCGCGAGGCGATGCAGCGCAAGTTGAACGAGGCCGTGATGGCTGCGCCGTTCGATCCGGGCGACGTCAACAAGGCCGAGGCCTACGCCGAGCAGGCCAAGAAACAGAACGTCCAGCCGGTCGCGCAACCGCCCACCTACTGGGCTCCGGGCTGGACCTGCGCGAACCTCACGACCTACGCGTACTACAACTACGGGGACTATCGCAACTGCATCTATTACCACCACTACTACGGCCGCTATTGGCGATATCGCTGACGGCGCATCGCTTCACACGAAAGGGAGAACAAGAATGCGTGTCGTTGCCTCCGCCCTCCGCGGTCTGCTGCTCGCGTCGGCCATCGCCGTCGCCGGCTGTGCCGCCACCTCGGTCGCCGTCAGCAAGAAGAACCTCGACGTGCAGGCGAAGACCAGCACCGCCGTCTTCGTGGACCCGGTCCCGCGCGCCGAACGAACGGTGTTCGTCGACATTCGCAGCGGCGTGTCGGAATTCGACCGTCGCGCGTTCTCGCGCTTCGTCAAGGAGCAGTTCGCGACGAACGAGAATGGCTACAAGATCGTCGACGATCCCGACTCGGCGCACTACCTGATGTTGATCTACGTGCTCAGCCTCGAGAAGTCGAGCCCGACCGCCGCGCAGGCGGCGCTCCAGCAAGGCTACGTCGGCGGCGACATCGCGGCGGGCGCCACGGCGGGTGCGCTGATCGGATCGAGCCGCGCCGGCGGCTACAACGGCTATCGCGGCGGCGCGATCGGCGGGCTCGCGGCGGGCGTGGCATCGACGATCGCCGACTCGGCGGTCCACGACGTGACGTACATGCTGATCTGCGACGTCTCGATCCGCGAGCGCGCGGCGAAGGGCGTCCTCGTGCGCAAGGACACCGCGATCACCGCGAAGGTGTCCGACGCCGGCTCCAGCCAGCAGCGCGTGTCCGAGGTCAGCGATCGCAAGGAATACCGGACCCGCATCGTGACGACCGCCAACAAGGTCAACCTCGACATCGCGGAAGCGCAGGACCCGATGTTCACGAAGACCGCGTACGCGATGGCGGGCTTCTTCTAGCGTGTTGCGACGCGCGTCCGCGGCGATGCGGACGCGCCGATCGTCGCGTGCCGCCGCCGCGACGCGCTGACGAGGTTCATTCCGGCTCGTCGCCCGCGACGGCCGACGCAACGACCTTCGTTCGATCGTCCGTTCAGCTACGACGCACGCAGTCGACGAAGAAGCGCGTCGCGGTGCCGACCTTCTCCTCGACGAGACCGTGCACGTCGGTCTCGAAGCCGGGGAACGCGAGGTTGAACTTCTGCGTGAACGCGAGGTACCGGACGATCGTCTGGTTGAAGCGTTCGCCGGGAATCAGCAGCGGAATGCCCGGCGGATACGGCGTCAGCAGCACGGCGGTGATGCGGCCTTCGAGCTCGTCGATCGGCACGCGATCGATCTCGCGATGGGCCATGCACGCGTATGCCGTCGACGGCTTCATCGCCGGCTGCATGTCCGAGTAGTACATCTCGGTCGTCACGCGCGCCACGTCGTGCTGCTTGTACATGTCGTGGATCTGCTGGCACAGGTCGCGCAGACCGACGCGCTCGTAGCCGGGCTGCGCCTTCACGAACTCCGGCAGGATCCGCCACATCGGCGCGTTCTTGTCGTAGTCGTCCTTGAACTGCTGGAGCGCGGTCAGCAGCGTGTTCCAGCGGCCCTTCGTGATGCCGATCGTGAACATGATGAAGAACGAATAGAGCCCGGTCTTCTCGACGATGACGCCGTGCTCCGCGAGGTAGCGCGTCACGATCGACGCCGGAATGCCGATGTCGGCGAATCGTCCCGACACGTCGAGGCCCGGCGTGACGATCGTCGACTTGATCGGGTCCAGCATGTTGAAGCCGGGCGCGAGGTTGCCGAAGCCGTGCCAGTTGTCGTCCGACTTCAGCACCCAGTCTTCTTGCGTGCCGATGCCGTCGTCGACGAGCTCCTCGGGTCCCCACACCTGGAACCACCAGTCGTCGCCGAACTCGGCGTCGATCTTGCGCATCGCGCGGCGGAAGTCGAGCGCCTCGAGGATGCTCTCCTCGACGAGCGCCGTGCCGCCCGGCGGCTCCATCATCGCGGCCGCGATGTCGCACGACGCGATGATCGCGTACTGCGGGCTCGTCGACGTGTGCATCAGGAACGCCTCGTTGAAGATGGTCGGGTCGAGCTTCACCGTCTCCGACTCGCGCACGAGGATCTGCGACGCCTGCGACAGCCCGGCCAGCATCTTGTGGGTCGACTGCGTCGAATAGATCATCGACGTCTGCGGCCGCGGCCGGTTCTGGCCGATCGCATGCATGTTCGCGTAGAAGTCGTGGAACGATGCGTGCGGGCACCACGCCTCGTCGAAGTGCAGGTTGTCGATCTCGCCGTCGAGCATCGTCTTCAGCGTCTCGTCGTTGTAGAGGATGCCGTCGTACGTCGACTGCGTGATCGTGAGGATCCGCGGCTTCTTGTTCGCGACCGCGCGCGCGAACGGGTTCGCCTCGATCTTCTTCGCGATCGACTCCGGCGTGAACTCGTCCTTCGGGATCGGGCCGATGATGCCGAGGTGGTTGCGCTTCGGCGTCAGGAAGACCGGGATCGCGCCCGTCATCGTGATCGCATGCAGGATCGACTTGTGGCAGTTGCGGTCGACGACGACGATGTCGTCCGGCGCGATCGACGCGTGCCACACGATCTTGTTCGACGTCGACGTGCCGTTCGTGACGAAGTAGCAGTGGTCCGCGTGGAAGATGCGGGCCGCGTTGCGCTCCGATGCCGCGACCGGTCCGGTATGGTCGAGCAGTTGCCCGAGTTCCTCGACCGCGTTGCAGACGTCGGCCCTGAGCATGTTCTCGCCGAAGAACTGGTGGAACATCTGCCCGACCGGGCTCTTCAGGAACGCGACCCCTCCCGAGTGGCCCGGGCAGTGCCACGAATACGAGCCGTCCTGCGCGTAGTGGATCAGCGCGCGGAAGAACGGCGGCGCGAGCCCGTCGAGGTAGGACCGGGCCTCGCGGATGATGTGCTTCGCGACGAACTCCGGCGTGTCCTCGAACATGTGGATGAAGCCGTGCAGCTCCTTCAGGATGTCGTTCGGGATGTGCCGGCTCGTGCGCGTCTCGCCGTAGATGTAGATCGGGATGTCCGCGTTCTTGAAGCGGATCTCCTCGATGAACGCGCGCAGGTTGAGGATCGCGGGATCGAGCTCGGGACCCGGCGTGAACTCCTCGTCGTCGATCGACAGGATGAAGGCCGATGCGCGCGACTGCTGCTGCGCGAACTGCGACAGGTCGCCGTAGCTGGTCGCACCGAGCACCTCCATGCCCTCGGCCTCGATCGCCGCCGCCAACGCGCGAATGCCGAGTCCCGACGTGTTCTCGGAACGGTAGTCCTCGTCGATGATGACGATCGGAAAGCGGAATTTCATCGGGCGTTCCTCGAAGCGGACATCGAGCGGGTCGCGGCATCGGGAAGCGACCGCATCTTCTGCGCCGGGGCGCGCCCCGGCGACGAGAGGCGCGCATTCTAGTCCACCGATTCGTCCGCACGGATGCGTCGTCCGGTGGTCGCGAACGCGACGTCGCGCATCGATCCGTCGACCGTTTGCCGCACATCGGTCGAGGCCCTAACATGCGGGCGGCATCGCCGCGTCATCGGGACGCGCGCCCGGGAGCGACATGGAAGACGTCTTCGACGCATCGTGGCAGGCCGGCTCGGACGGACGCGACCCGGACATCGAATCGGCGCTCGCGTCGTTGATCGACGTTCGCGGCGTCGCGCTCGTCGCGCAGCCTGCGCAGCTGCGACTGCTGCTGACGCAGGCGTGCCCGGATGTCCCGCGTCATGTCGACGCGCTGCTCGCGGCCGTCGACGCCGGCGTCGCGGAACGCCTGCGAGCGGCCGACGACGATGCCGCGTTGCCGGCGCTGCTGCGCCAGTGCGCGCATGCGTTGCAGCAGAAGTCGTCGCTCGACGCGCGCTGGTCCGCGTGGTCCGTGCGGACCTGGGCGCACGCGTTCGCGTTGCCGACCGACGTGCGCGCGATGCCCGCGGCGCCGTCGACGAACGTGCCGCCGAGCGTACCGTTCGGACGTGCACACGATGCCGACCGCGAGCCCGGTCTGCCGACCGCACGAGCCGCGGGACCTGCGCGTTCGCCTTCGACCGATGAGTCGCGGATCGATGGGCCAGCGTCCGTCGAAACGATCGGCGACGAGCCGGCGTCCGTGCCGGTGCTCGGCGACGAGATGCTGCTCGATTCGACGCGCGACGAAGCGGTCCGGCCCGCGCCGGTGACCGTCGAGATGGCAGAGCCTGCATCGATGCGCGTCGAGGAGACGCTGCCGGCTCCCGCGGCCGTCGAAGAAGCGCTGACCGCTCCGACGCCCGCGGAAGAAGCGGTGCCTCCGTCGACGCTCGACGACGATCGCCTGCCGCCGGCCTACGACCAGCAGCCGCTGCCGTTGCCGACACCCGACGTCGCGCCGCGCACGGCCACCTCGCAGCCGACGTCGGTGTCTCCGGTCGAGGCGGAGCCGACTCCGGGCCCTTCGGTCGGGGCGGAGCCGACCGAGCCTCCGCGGTGGAGCATGCCGCCCACCGCCGCGCCCGCCCGCCGGCGCGTCGCACGACCGGTCGTCGCGGCCGTCGCGATACTCGATCGTCGCGCTCGTCGCATGGCTGGGGCTCGACGCGATGGGCCGGCGCGAGCCGGCGACGACCACGACGTCGCAGCAGACCCTTCCGTCGCCGCTGCCTCCGGTCGCACAGGCCCCGGTGGACGCGCCGACGCCGACACCGGCTGCCCCGGTCGCACCGCCGCCCACCGCCGCGACGCCACCGGTCGCCGAGGCTCCGACACCGGCGCTCGAGCCACCGACTCAGGCCCCGGCACCAGCGCTCGAGCGCCCGACGCAGGCATCGCCGTCGATCGCCCCGGTCGTCCCGTCGTCGCCACCGGCGCAAGACGCGTTGCCCGCATCGCCTCGCGCGAGTCCCTCATCGCGTGCTCGCGCATCGCTCGACGCGCGGTCGACGCCTGCACGTTCGTCGTCGTCGACCTCGACACGCGCGCCCGCCGCGCTCACGTCTTCGAAGGTCGACGCGACGCACAGCGCGGCCGAAAAGGCGCGCGCGAAGGAGCGCATGGCCGCGCGATCGCGAAAGGCTCAGGCCACCGCGCGCGCCGAGGCCCGGACGCCGGCCGTCGCCGGATGCAGCGAGGCTTCGTGCGGCGGCGTCGTCACGTCGGCGCGCGTGCTCGAATCGGCGAGTGCGATCCGCGGCGCGATCTATACCGTCCTCGTCCGTGCCGACGACCATCGGACCCTGGCGTTCACGACGGCCGACCGTCCTCCGGTGGGCGCACGCGTGCGGATCGTCGGCGGTCGACTCGTACGGTCGGGAGGCTGATTCGACCGCCATCGACGACGGACCGTTGCGCGGCCACGCCACAGCGAGGGTTTCACGTTGACCGGCGCTCTGCGCGGTGACCACAATGGCCGCAACACGGTAACCGGGCATGACGGCGCGCGCGCGCCGCGATCGATGCCGATGGCTGAAGCGGATCCCGACGACGACGCGACCTCGACGGCCGCCTGGTCCGACGCGACCCCGATGCATCCGTCCGATGCACACCCACGCGGCGAGACTGCCGAGCAGGCGCTTCAGGCGGTCGTCGACCTGCACGGACCGGCGATGTTCTACGAGGCCGACGCGTTGCGCGCCGAGCTCGAGGCGCGTTGTCCGCGGGCACGCGGCGACATCGCGTTGCTGTTGATCGGGCTCGAGGAGCAGATCCCGCAGGCGCTGCTGGCCGTCCATGCGGACGACGACGTCGCGCCGCTCGCGCTGCGCCTCGAGCGTCGCCTGCGGATGCGACGATCGCTCGAGCCCGACGAGGCGGCGTGGGTCGTCGGCACGTGGGCGCGCGTCCTGCGGTTGTGGTCGGTGGCCGCCGCGTCGCAGGCATTGCGGCCGATCGGCCGCCGGACCGAGGTGCCGGCGGCCGCGTCGGCGCCGCTCGCATCGCCGCCGACGAGCGCCCCCGTCGAAGTCCTTCCGGTCACCGCCCACGTGTCTCCGCCCGACGCCGACTTATCCGATCAAGAGATCCCGAACGCCGCGCCGGTGGTCAATCGCTGGTACGGCATCGGCGGTCTGATCGCCGCGGTGGCCGTGGTCCTCGCGATCGTCCGGTACGAAGCGACGACCGCGCCGGGCGGCAGGCCGGCGATGCCCGCTGCGGTCGAAGAGCAACCGACGCCGCCCGTCGCCGCGGCACCGCCGTCGCTACCGCCCGAGCCCCGCATCACCGACGTCGTCAGCAGCGAGCCGCTGGTGGCGGACGGCCGGCAGCGCGAGGTCTTCGTCTCGATGGCATCGCCGCACGGCGCGATCGACAGCGTCGAGGCGCGCTTCGTCGACGGCGACACACCGATGCGATCGGCCCCGACCGTGGTCGATGTGTCGAGCGACCCGCTCGCCAACGGCCGCGTCCCGGCAGGCTTGATCGGCATTCGTTCGACGAAGCCGCTGAAGGCGACGTTCGAGTACGTGGTCACGATGGCCGACGGCACGCGCACCGCGCCGTTCACGAAGGAGCTGTCGCTCGCCCCGATCGCCGCGACGCCGCCGACGATCGCGAGCGTCGTGCTGCCGGACGGGATCGTCGCAGGCAAGTCGTTCAACGCAGCGATCGCGTTCAGGACCGGCGATGCGCCGATCGCCGCGATCGAGTCCTCGGTCGTCGTCGACGATATCGTCGAGGCGCCGCGCGTGACGCCGGTCGCCACGACCGCGACGCCCGATGCCGACGGCATGCTCCGCGTTCCGATCGTCGCCGACCGGTCGCCGACCACGATGCAGTTCGCGCTCGTCGACGCCGACGGCGGGAAGAGCGCGGCGAAGCGCGTCGCGTTCGACGTGGCACCCGCGCCGCGTCCGGTCGCGCGCTGCCAGGGCGCCGATTGCGACGTGCCGCACGTCGCGCCGGTCCGCAGCACCGCGATCGGCGAGAAGACCGCCGACGGCTCCGATCGTCCGGTCGATGCGAGTGTCGGCTCGCGCGCGGCTGCCGTGCCGTCGCAGACGGCAAAGGACCGACCGGTCGCGGCCAAGGCGGGCCCGGCTCGTCCGGCGCCCCGCGAAGGCAGGCTCGTGCCGGAGAGTCCGCCGAGCTTCGATCCCGGCCAGTAAAGAGTCTTTACGAGGGCCGCTGGGGAGGTGATCCGGTCCTCGTCGGCGGCGCCGGCGTCCGCTGCGCATTCCGACAGTCGAATCCGTCGTTGACCGGTGAGGACCGGACGGGCGCGCGGCGATGCTCGCGACGACTGCCCCCACGTCCGCCGCGGCGCGCAGTCCCATCGCTCGCATGCCTCGATCCCCTTCGCCGAACGCCACCAGGTCCCGCGCGGTTCCGGTCCGCGAGGGCGCGTGGAAGCGCGACGCGAACCGCCTGCTGCACGACGTCTTCGGCCTGCGGCGGCTGCGACCCGGACAGCTCGACGTCATCCGCAACGTGATGGAAGGTCGCGACACGCTCGCGATCATGCCGACCGGCGCGGGCAAGTCGCTCTGCTACCAGCTGCCCGCGCTGATGCTGCCCGGCCGCACCGTCGTGATCTCGCCGCTGATCGCGCTGATGAAGGACCAGTGCGACAAGCTCCGCGAGGCCGGTGTCGAGGCGGTCCAGTTCAACAGCGCGCTGACGGCGCACGATCTCGGCGAAGCGGACGACGCGGTCCGTTCGGGGCGCGCGCGCATCGTGTTCGCGACGCCGGAACGATTGGTCGACGGCGACTTCCGTCGACTGCTGTCGAGCGCCGCGACGAGCCTGCTCGTGATCGACGAGGCGCACTGCATCTCTCAGTGGGGACACGACTTCCGGCCGAGCTTCCTCGAGGTCGGCGAGGCGCTCGCCGTGCTCGGTCGTCCGACGCTGCTCGCGCTGACCGCGACGGCCAGCGACGAGGTCGCCGACGACATCGCGGCGCAACTCGGCTTGCCGACGCTCGAGCGGATCAGCACCGGCATCTATCGGCCGAACCTGCGCTACGCGGTCGACCAGGTCGCGAACGACGACGAGAAGGTCGCCCGGCTCCAGGCATTGATCGCCGAAGAGACCGGTCCCGCGATCGTCTACGCGTCGACGATCAAGGCGGTCGAGACCGTGCACGACGCGCTCGCGGCGGCCGGCATGCCGGTCGGTCGCTATCACGGCAAGCTGTCCGCCGCCGAGCGGCGCGAGCAGCAGGATGCGTTCATGTCCGGCGAGCGCGCGCGTGATGATCGCGACGAACGCGTTCGGCCTCGGCATCGACCGCGCCGACGTGCGCAGCGTCGTGCACTACCAGATGCCGGGCGGGCTCGACGCCTATTATCAGGAGTCGGGCCGCGCCGGCCGCGACGGCGCGCCGTCGCGCTGCACGCTGCTGTACCTGCAGCGCGACAAGGCCGTGCAGAGCTTCTTCCTCGCGGGCCGCTATCCGGCGTTCGAGGACGTCGAGGCGGTCTATCTCAAGCTCGTCGAGCCGCCGCCCGACGGCGATCGCTGGACCCTCGATTCGCTGCAGCACGCGCTCGAGCGGCCGCGGGCGAAGGTCCACGTCGCGCTCGCGCTGCTGCGTCGCGAGCGCATCGTCATGCGCGGCCGCGACGGCGTGCTGCGCGTGAAGCGCGGCGACCTCGGGTCGGGCGCGGTCGAACGACTCGTCGGCGGCTATCGCGAGAAGCGCGAGCACGACCGTGCGCAGCTCGAGCAGATGGTCTTCTACGGACTGACCGGTCAGTGCCGCTGGCAGGTGCTGCTGAAGCACTTCGACGACGAGAGCGACTTCGAGCGCTGCGGGACCTGCGACAACTGCGCCCGCATCGCGTCGGTCGAACGGAAGGTCGAGGCCGAGGCGACGGCAGACGTGCCCGCGCCCGATCCGCTGCATGTCCCGCTCGCCCGCGAGCCGGTCGCGCAGCCGGCATTCCGCGTCGGCGAGCCGGTGCGCGTGCCGCGCTACGGCAACGGGCTCGTGACGTCGTCCGACAGCAATCGCGTCAACGTCGAGTTCCCGAACGGCGCGACGCGATGCTTCCTCGCGTCGTTCGTGACGGCGCAGTCGCCGCGACCGTCGGGCAAGGGTCGCGCGAAGCGCCGCGCGGGCACGGCGACGGCGGCCGCCGCGTGACGCTCAGGTCTTCGGCAGCGTGACGCCCTGCTGGCCCTGGTACTTGCCGCCGCGATCCTTGTAGCTTGTCTCGCAGACCTCGTCGCTCTCGAAGAACAGCACCTGCGCGACGCCCTCGTTCGCGTAGATCTTCGCCGGCAGCGGCGTCGTGTTCGAGAACTCGAGCGTCACGTAGCCTTCCCACTCGGGCTCGAACGGCGTCACGTTGACGATGATTCCGCAACGCGCGTACGTGCTCTTGCCGAGGCAGATCGTCAGCACGTTGCGCGGGATGCGAAAGTACTCGACCGTCCGCGCGAGCGCGAACGAGTTCGGCGGGATGATGCAGACGTCGCCGGCGAAGTCGACGAAGCTCTTCTCGTCGAAGTTCTTCGGATCGACGATCGTGCTGTTGATGTTCGTGAAGATCTTGAAGTCGTTCGCGCAGCGGATGTCGTAGCCGTAGCTCGACGTGCCGTAGCTGACGATCTTGTGGCCGTTCGCAGCGACGCGCACCTGACCCGGCTCGAACGGCTCGATCATCCGGTGCGATGCCGCCATGCGGCGGATCCAGCGATCCGACTTGATGCTCATCCGTAGCTCCGGCGTTGGGCGAGCGCGCGATTCTACGGGAGGCCGACGTGCCCGACGATGAACGCCGCGATGCCGTCGACGTCGTCGAGTCCGAAGCGCGGCAGCGTCGTGTCGACCGCGTCGTCGGTCGCGATCGCGACGATGTCGGGGTCGGTCGGGAACAGCAGCGGCTTGCCGTTCGCGACCCGATGCACCTCGAGCTTCGGCATCGCATCGCGCTTGAAGCCTTCGACGATCACGAGGTCGCAGGCGGACAGATGCGACAGCAGCTCGGCCAGGCCCGGCTCCGGCGCGCCGCGATGCTCGCGCATCAACGCCCAGCGCGTCGGCGAGCTGACCAGCACCTCGTGCGAGCCGGCCTCGCGAAAGCGGAAGCTGTCCTTGCCCGGCTTGTCGATGTCGAACTTCTCGTGCGCGTGCTTGACGACCGAGACGGACAGGTCGCGCGCCGTCAGACGCGGCAGCAGGCGTTCGATCAACGTCGTCTTGCCGGCGTTGGACCAGCCGGCGATGCCGAAGACCTTCAACGCGGCACGGCGCCGCGTCGGCCCGCGCACGGGGCCGGCATCGGGAAGGAAGAGTCGCGATCATCCATCGAGGGATGATCGCATGGACGAACGTCGCTACGCCTTCAGGAACCCGAGGTCGGTGGTCGTGAAGTTGGCGAGGTTGGGGAAGACGTCGGCCATGTCGGCGGGCGCGAGGCCCATCCACTTGGCGAGCGTCGCGCCGTACTGGTCGACCGAGGTGGTCGGCAGCCAGCGGCCCGAGGTCGTCACGTCGTCCGGTCCGCCGAGGGCGAGCGTCGGGAAGGTGCCGTAGCTGGCCTGGCCGTTGACCGCGCCGCCGATGATCAGGTGATGACCGCCGTAGGCATGGTCGCTGCCGCCGTTGGCCGGCTTGAAGGTGCGCGTGAAGTCCGACAGCGTGAAGGTGGTCACGCTGTCGGCCACGCCGAGGCCGGCGGTGGCGTTGTAGAACGACGTCAGCGCCGGCGACAGCTGGGCGAACAGGCTGTCCTGCGTGGCGATCTGGTTGCTGTGGGTGTCGTAGCCGCCGTGCGAGACGAAGAAGATCTGCCGGCCCGGATTGCCGAGGCTGGCGCGGTGCTCGATCATCTTGGCGACCTGCTTCAGCTGGTTCGCGATGCTGCTGTTCTGCGTGCCGAAGGCGGCCGCCGCGGTCGACGAGCCCGACAGGATCGGGTTCAAGGTCTGCGTGAAGGCGATCGTCGCGCCCTGCAGGCCGCCCAGCGTCGAGACCATCACCGCGTCGCTGCCGCCCGACATCAGCGTCTTCATCGCCGCATAGCGGGCCTGGTCGGTGGCCGACGTGGTCAGGCCGCTGACCGCGATCGAGCCGGTCTGCGGCAGCGCCACCTGGCTGGTCTTGTCGCCGGTCAGGAACAGCGCGTTGCCGGCGATCGACAGGCCGACCGGCGCGCTGCCGCCGGCGTTGCCGAGCAGGTCGGCGATGCGACCGCCCCAGCCCGACGGGGCCGTGATGCTGTTCAGGCGGATGCCCTGGAACTGGCGCTGCTGGTCGTCGTGCGAGAACAGGTTCGGCGGCGCCGCGCCGATGGTCGTGTAGTTGGTGCGCGTGGCACCGGGCTTCAGGATCGTGCCGACGTTGAACAGCGTCGCCAGCTTGCCTTGCGCCCACAGGCCCTGCAGACCCGAGAACTGCGCATGGAACGCGTAGTTGGCCGCGCCGGACTTGTCGGCGATCGGCAGCAGGCTCGCCTGCGGCAGCGCCACGCCGCCGGCGCTCTGCGCGCCGCGCAGCGCCGCGTAGTTGGCATAGCCGGCCGTCGTGTACGGCACGATCATGTTGTTCGAGTCGTTGCCGCCGAACAGGAACACGCACACCAGCGCGCGATAGCCGCTCGTGTCGGCAGCCTCGGCCAGCGGCAGCGCCATGCGCGGCATCAACGCGCTCATGCCCAGCGCCGACAGCGCGCCCAGCGCGCGGCGACGGTCGGGTCGTTCGACGGAATCGGTCATCTGTGGTCTCACCGGTTGATCTGGTAGCGCGGCGATGTCGCCACGAGATAGGCGCCCATGCGCGCGCGACCGAGCTGGTCGGTGGCCGACACGGCCGTGACGGCGGTGGTGATGGCGGCCTTCTCGGCGGCCGGCATCGTCGAATGCATCAACGACGCGTCGAGCTGGTCGACCATCGCCGACGGCGTCGCGGCCAGCGCCGCGTACGCGCTCAGGTCGACCTTCGTCCCGATCGCACCGACGACCGTCGTGTCGGGCGCGATGCCGTTCGTCGAGTAGAGCAGCGTGTACACGTAGTTGAATGCCGCGACCGACGTCGTCGTGTTCTGGACGCCGAACTGCGGTGCCTGCAGCGTCGCCGAGCCCGGCAGCGCGTAGTCCGGCGGATAGAAGCTGAACACCGAGCCGGGCTGGAAGACCGACTGACCCATCGCGGCCGCCTGGCTGTTGAGATACTCGCCGTCCGACGTGCCGCCGAATGCCCGCGCGACCGACGCCGCGTAGACCGATGGATCGCGAAGCTTGCCGTAAGCCACGTCGGTCTTGCTGTCGCCACGTGCCTCCACGTCGAGGAGGATGGCACGGACGACGGTCTTCATGTCGCCCCGCACGCCGATGCCGTTGTCGTTGAACACGGCGCTGATCCGCGCGACGTACGCAGGACTCGGGTTGCTCGTCACGAGGGCCTGGATCAACTGCCGCGTGATGAAGGGGCCGACGTTCGGATGGTTGTAGATCGTGTCGAGCGCATCGGCGAGATCCTTCGTCGCGCTCTGTCCCGCGGCGATCGTCTTGCCGTCGAGCAGCGTCTTCGCGTTCACGTCGTGGTGGGCGTCGAACGGGACCATGTCGCTCGAGTAGTTGACCGGATTGGTCCACTTCGACGTCGCGCCGGCGAGCGCCGGATAGGTCCAACCGGTGAACGCCCGCGCGAAGGCCTGCACGACGCTCTGGTCGTAGCTCGGCACCGCCACGCCCTTCGTGTCCTTGATCGATCGTGCCGTCGGCATTGAGCTTCGACAGCCCGATCGAGAACAGCTGCAGCACCTCGCGCGCGTAGTTCTCGTTCGCCTCGACGCCCGACGTCGGCTTGTTGTTGTTGACCATGTCGAGGTAGTCGCCCATCGCCGGATGCAGCGTCACGCGCTCGAGCAGCTGCCGATAGTTGACGAACGCGTTGTCGAGCAGCATCTGCTGGTAGCTGCGAACCGCGTAGGCCGGCTTGATGTCGATGCCCGAGATCACGAAGATCTGCGAGTAGGCGAGCGCCACCCGCTGGCGCAACTGGTCCGAACCGGTCAGCGCATGGCCAAAGAACTGGAGCTGGACCGGGAACGGCGTGTAGTTGTCGCGATAGCAGGTCGCGACGGCGCCTGTCGGACAACCGATCGCGCTGTTCGCGTCGATGTACGCGATCGGCGCGTAGGCGCCGGCCGGCGCATCGAGTTGCTGCTCGACCCACCCCGGAATGCCGACGCTCTGCACCGCCGCGAGCGACGCGGCGGTCGGACCGAACGCGGCCTGATCGAGGAGCCGCTCGGCGTCGGAAGCGCTGACAACCGATGGGCCGGTCGGACCGCCGGCCGGGCCTCCGGGACCGGCGACGTGCGCGATCGCGCTGGGCGTCGCATCGCTGCTGCCGTCGCCGCTGCCGCCACAGCCGCCGAGCGAAACGATCGCTGCCATCGCGGCCGCCGACCAGAATGATGGTGCGAACCGACCCATCACCGTCCTACCGATGCCGACCGCCATGCCGTTCTCCTCGACCTTCCGATTCGTGCGGGCCGACTATCGGTGGAGCACCGAAAAAGCGTCAAGGGATAATTTGTGACAGGGCTTCTCTGCGCACGCGTCGCAGTCGGTGATGAACGAGACCCCTGTCGTACCCACGGTACACTCGCGCGCCCGGGATTCTCGAGAGGTCCTCGAACCGCATGTCACGCAAGCTTTTCGTCACGACTGCCCTGCCCTACGCCAGCGGGCCGCTGCACATCGGGCACATGATGGAGTACATCCAGGCCGACATCTGGGTGCGCTTCATGCGGATGCGCGGCCACGTCGTCGCGTTCGTCGGAGCGGACGATGCGCACGGCGCGCCGATCATGATCGCGGCCGAGAAGGCGGGCGTGACGCCGCAGCAGTTCGTGGCGGAGATGGCCGCCGGGCGCCGTCGCTACCTCGACGGCTACCACCTCGACTTCGATCACTGGCACACGACCGACTCGGTCGAGAACGTCGAGCTGTCGCAATCGATCTATCGTGCGCTGAAGGCGAACGACCTGATCACGTCGCGCGACGTCGAACAGTTCTTCGACCCCGTCAAGAACATGTTCCTGCCGGACCGCTACATCAAGGGCGAGTGTCCGGTCTGCCACGCGAAGGATCAATACGGCGACTCGTGCGAGGTGTGCGGCTCGGTCTACGCACCGACCGAGCTGATCGAGCCGTATTCGTCGCTGACCGGCGCGAAGCCGGTGCTCAAGTCGTCCGAGCATTTCTTCTTCAAGCTGTCGGACCCGCGTTGCGCGACCTTCCTGCGAGGCTGGACATCGGGCGTCTCGACGACCAGCGGCGCGGCACGGCTGCAGAACGAGGCGCGCAACAAGGCGAGCGAGTGGCTCAACCCGCAGCCGAAGGAAGGCGAGGAGCGCGTCGGCGGACTCGCCGACTGGGACATCTCGCGCGACGAGCCGTACTTCGGCATCCCGATCCCCGACGCGCCCGGCAAGTACTTCTACGTCTGGCTCGACGCACCGGTCGGTTACCTCGCGTCGCTGAAGAGCTACTTCGATTCCGGCAAGGCGGCGGCCGACGGCCACCAGCAGACCTTCGACGAATTCATCGGCGACGAGGAAGTGGAGCAGGTCCACTTCATCGGCAAGGACATCATCTACTTCCACACGCTGTTCTGGCCGGCGATGCTGCGCTTCTCCGGTCGCAAGACGCCGGACGCGATCAACGTGCACGGCTTCATCACGCTCGGCGGCGGCGAGAAGATGTCGAAGAGCCGCGGGACCGGACTGTCACCGCTGCGCTACCTCGACCTCGGGATGAATCCCGAATGGCTGCGCTACTACATCGGCGCCAAGCTCAACGCGCGCATCGAGGACATCGAGTTCAATCCCGACGACTTCATGTCGCGCGTCAACAGCGACCTGGTCGGCAAGTACGTCAACATCGCGAGCCGCGCGTCGGGCTTCATCGCGAAGCACTTCGACGGACGTCTGTACGCCGATGCCGACGTCGCGCGCGACGGCTTCGCGACCGAGCTGCGCGACGAGTCGCGCGAGATCGCGCATGCGATCGAGGCCCGCGAGTTCGGCAAGGCCATCCGCCTCGCGATGGAGCTCGCCGACGCGACGAACGGGTTCTTCGATCTCGCCAAGCCGTGGCTGCTCGCGAAGTCGAACGACCCGGCCGACCGCCTGCACCTGCATCGCGTCTGCACGCAGACGCTCGAATGCTTCCGCGTGCTGACGATCTACCTGAAGCCGTTCCTGCCGACGCTCGCGGCCGATGCCGAGGCCTTCCTCGGCCTGCCGCCGCAGCAGTGGTCGGACCTCGACGTGCCGCTGAAGCCCGGCGCGTCGATCCGGCCGTACCGGCACCTGATGCAGCGGGTCGACGCGAAGCAGCTCGATGCGCTGTTCGAGACTGCGCAGGCCGCGCCGCCGGCAGCGGCATCCGCGGCGGAGTCCGCACCCGCAGCGACACCGGCGGTCGTTGCGACATCCTCGTCGGCCGATGCGATCGAGGCCATCGCGCCGACGATCACGATCGACGACTTCGGCAGGATCGATCTTCGCATCGCGCGCATCGTTCGCGCCGAGAAGGTCGAGGGGTCGACGAAGCTGCTGCGGCTGACGCTCGACATCGGCGAGCGGGACGCCGCCGGCGAGCCCGTCACGCGCAACGTCTTCTCGGGCATCCAGAGCGCCTACACCCCGGAGCAGCTCCAGGGCAGGATGACCGTGATGGTCGCGAACCTCGCCCCGCGCAAGATGAAGTTCGGCGTGTCCGAGGGGATGGTGCTCGCGGCGAGCGCGATCGACGCGAAGGCCGAGCCCGGTCTCTACGTGCTCGAGCCGCATGCGGGCGCGAAGCCCGGGATGCGCGTGTCCTGAGCGTTCGTCGTCCGAGGCGCGCCGTCAGTTCGACGCGGTATGCCCCGCCGGCAGGCCGTGCGCCAGCAACTCCCACTTCCATTTCGGGATGCGATGCACGGCAGCCGCCTCGGCGCTCGGCGTCTCGTCAGGGATGCCGTGGACCATCTTCGTCGCGATCGCCGGCGGTCCCTGTCGGTCGCCGGGGCAGGCCCAGTTACGGCCGTCCTTGATCTCGCATTTGAGGTAGCGGCCGGATTCGCCGGTCTCGCCGGCGGTCCAGTACAGCACCTCGCGGTGCGCCTTCAGCGCGCGAAAGCGATGCCGGTCACCGGCCTTCATCGTCCCGCCACAGACGTCGCCGTTCCAGGTGCCGGCATCGCATCGCGCGGTGTAGACCGTCCACTCGCCGTCGATCGTCACGAAGTCGGTTGCCCAGATCACGAACCACAAGGCGGCGACAGCGACGACGCCGAAGACGAGGAACGGGTGCTTGGAGAGACGCATGGGTCGGAGCCTCGAGGGAATCGCACGCAACATAGCGCAAGCGGCCGGTGGCGACGACCCCGGTCGCTATAATCGCCCGACCGCGTCGCGCCCCGACGACGCCACGACAACGAGGAGACGCGGCGATGGACTGCCGTTCGACGAACGAGGTCCGCACGTGAAGGCGGTGCTTTGCAGCCGCCATGGCCTGCCGGACACGCTGGAACTGTCGGAGATGCCGACGCCGGAGCCGGGTCCGAAGCAGGTGCGCATCGCCGTCAAGGCGGCCGGCGTGAACTTCCCCGACACGCTGATCATCCAGAACAAGTACCAGTTCAAGCCGCCGCTGCCGTTCTCTCCCGGCGGCGAGGTCGCGGGGACGATCGAGGCGGTCGGCGCCGACGTCAACGACTACCGCGTCGGTCAGGACGTGATCGCGTTCACCGGCTGGGGCGGCTTCGCGGAGCAGGTCGTCGCCGATGCGATCAAGTTGATCCCGATGCCGCCCGGCGTCCCGTACGACATCGCGGCGTCGTTCGTGATGACGTACGGCACGTCGTACCACGCGCTGAAGGACCGCGCGGCGTTGCAGGCCGGCGAGACGTTGCTGGTGCTCGGCGCGGCCGGCGGCGTCGGCCTCGCGGCCGTCGAGCTCGGCAAGGCGCTGGGCGCGCGCGTCATCGCGGCCGCGTCGAGCGACGACAAGCTCGCCGTCTGCCGCGAGCACGGCGCCGACGAGACGATCAACTATTCGACCGAGGACCTGCGCGAGCGCATCAAGGCGCTGACCGAAGGCCGCGGCGTCGACGTCGTCTACGACCCGGTCGGCGGCATCTACTCGGAGCCGGCGCTGCGCAGCACCGCATGGCGCGGACGGTTTCTCGTCGTGGGCTTCGCGAACGGCGAGATCCCGAGCATCCCGCTCAACCTGACGCTGCTGAAGGGCTGCTCGATCGTCGGCGTGTTCTGGGGCGAGTTCGTCCGTCGCGAACCGAAAGCGAACGTGCGCGACCTGACGGCGCTGGTCGGCATGATGCAGGCCGGCACGATCAAGCCGCTGATCTCGGCACGCTATCCGCTGGCCGACGCGGCGAAGGCGCTCAACGCGGTGATGGCGCGACAGGTCACCGGCAAGGTCGTGCTGGTGCCCTGAGCCGGCGCACGGTCGCAGACGAAGGTCGCGTCCGCACGACGCGCAGGAACCGCTTCTCGGCGCTCACGCGAACACGAACTCTGCGACGCTCGAGCAGCGAGGCGAGACACGACGCAACACCACACTGGGTTCCCGCCTTCGCGGGACCGACGGACGAGAGAGACGCGATGGATTTCGAATACAGCCCCAAGGTGCAGGAACTGCGAGCACGCCTGCTCGCCTTCATGAACGAGCATGTCTATCCGGCCGAGCATCGCTTCCACGAGGAAGTCGAGACGAACCGGAAGAACGGCAACGCGTGGATCCCGACGAAGGTCATCGAGGAACTGAAGCCGAAGGCACGCGCCGCCGGGCTGTGGAACCTGTTCCTGCCGTTCTCGAAGCGCGTCCCCGAAGGACTCACGAACCTCGAGTACGCGCCGCTCTGCGAGATCATGGGCCGCGTGCACTTCGCGCCGGAGATCTTCAACTGCTCGGCGCCGGACACCGGCAACATGGAGACGCTGGAGCGCTACGCGTCCGAGGACATCAAGCGTCAGTGGCTCGACCCGCTGCTGCGCGGCGAGATCCGCAGCGCGTTCCTGATGACGGAGCCGGGCGTCGCGTCGTCCGACGCGACCAACATCCAGTGCTCGATGACGCGCGACGGCGACGACTACGTCATCAACGGCCGCAAGTGGTGGTCATCGGGCGCCGGCGATCCGCGCTGCGCGGTCTACATCGTGATGGGCAAGACGAATCCGGACGCGGGCCGTCACGAGCAGCAGTCGATGATCGTCGTGCCGGCGAACGCGCCGGGCGTGACGGTGATGCGCCCGCTGACGGTGTTCGGTTACGACGACGCGCCGCACGGCCACATGGAGGTCGACCTGAAGGACGTGCGCGTGCCGGTCGGCAACGTGCTGCTCGGCGAAGGCCGCGGCTTCGAGATCGCGCAGGGCCGGCTCGGGCCCGGCCGCATCCACCATTGCATGCGACTGATCGGCGTGGCCGAGCGCGCGCTCGAGCTGATGTGCAAGCGGTCGCTGGAGCGCACCGCGTTCGGCAAGAAGATCGCGGAACAGGGCGTGACGCTCGAACGCATCTCGGACGCGCGCTGCATGATCGACCAGGCGCGCTTCCTGACGCTGAACGCCGCGCACAAGATGGACACGGTCGGCAACAAGGTCGCGAAGGCCGAGATCGCGATGATCAAGGTCGTCGCGCCGCGGATGGCTTGCGAGATCATCGATTGGGCGATCCAGATCCACGGCGGTGGCGGCGTCTCGGGCGACTTCCCGCTCGCGATGATGTACGCGCATTCGCGCACGCTCCGACTCGCGGACGGACCGGACGAAGTGCACCAGGTGGCGGTCGCGAAGCTCGAGCTGTCGAAGCACATGACGGTGCCGAAGTCGCGGCGGGCGTCGCTCGAGGAGATGCCGGTCACGCGCGGTTGAGGCGGGCGTCGGTCCACGCGGCTACTGCATGAGCGCCTCCACCTCGATCGGACGACGGATGCTCGCGAGCGCGCGGATGCAGTGTGCGATCGCGATCGTGTCGATGGCCTGCGCATCACCCGTATTCGCGATCGCAGGCAAGCCGGCGGTCGACCGGGACACGATCGTGTTCGCGACCGGTCGCGACATCGCGATGCTCGATGCGCAGGTCGACAACACCGGCGACTCGGACCGCTACGCGTGGCAGCTGTTCGACAGCCTGTACACGTTCGACAAGAACGGCCGTCTCGTTCCGCAGGTCGCGACCGGCGTGGCCGTGTCGCCCGACGGGCTCGAGTACCGCTTCACGCTGCGTCGCGACGTGAAGTTTCACGACGGCACGACGCTTACGTCGAAGGACGTCAAGTATTCGATTGAGCGGACGCTCGACCCGGCGGTCAAGAGCTCGCGGCGTCCCTACTTCGCCGAGACGGTCGGGTCTGTCGAGGCGCCGGACGCATTCATGGTCGTCGTACGGATGAAGAAGCCCGACGTCGTCTTCCTGAACAAGGTGGCGGCGTTCATCGCGCTCGTGCCGAAGGAATACACCGAGAGGCTGCCGAGCGTCGAAGCGTTCGCGAAGGCGCCGGTCGGATGCGGCCCGTACCGGTTCGTGAGCCAGAAGATCGGCGAGTCCGTGGAGCTCGCCCGCTTCGACCAGTACTATGGCCGCAAGCCGGCGATCAAGCGTCTCGTGTTCCGCTTTGTGCCCGATCAGTCGAGCCGGGTCAACGCGCTGCTGGCCGGCGAAGTGGACATGGCCGACGGCATCGCGGCCGCGGACGTCGATCGGCTGCGACACACCGCGGGGCTCGTCGTGACGCCGGTTCCGACCGGCAGTCCGCTGAACATCCGGCTTTACGGCAACCGCCCCGGGACGCCGCTGGCGGACAGACGAGTCCGTCTCGCGCTGAACTATGCCGTCGACGTCGATGCGATCATCGAGAACGTCCTGCACGGCATCGGCAAACCGCTCACTACGTACATCTCTTCGTACTATCCGATCGGCGTCGACCCATCGCTGAAGCCGTACGGCTACGACCCGGTCCGCGCGAAGCAACTCCTCAGGGAAGCTGGCTACCCGAACGGATTCGAGACCGACCTCTACTCTCCCAATTCGTATCCGAAGGACGTGACCGAGGCGATCGCCGCATACTGGTCGACGGTCGGAGTCCGAGCGAAGATCCGGATACTCGACTATCCGGCCTGGAACCGACTCAACAACACCCACAAGTCCGGGCCGATGACGGTCATGCAGTACTCGAATGCGATCTACGATCCGATCACGCCGATCGCCGGGACGGCCGCGAAGGACGGCACCTGGAGCGACTATTTCAATCCCGAGGTCGAACGGCTGATCGACGAGACGAATGGCGTGTCCGATCCCACCGCGCGCGACCAGCTGTTTCGCCGCATCGGTCGACTGTTGCGCGACGACGGACATGCGGTGCTCATCACCGAACTCTTTGCGATCTTCGCGAAGGACAGCGACATCGACTGGGAACCGCAGAAGGGCTACGCGTTCTACGATCTGCGCAACGTCCGCTGGAAATGAAGGAGACGGCGATGTCCACCGACGCGATCGAGTCATCCCGTCCCGCCGGGTCGGGCCAAGCCCGCGCCGTCGATTACCGTGGCTTCACGGTCGCTCCGTTCCAGGCTGCGCTCGGTGCCGAAGTCATTGGTCTGGACCTGTCGAAACCGTCGAGCGATGCGGTCTTCGGCGAGCTGCGGCGCGCGTTCGCCGATCACTCGGTCTTGGTGTTTCGCGGCTCGTCGCTGACGCCGGAGGAACAAATCCGCTTTTCGCGCGGCTTCGGAACGCTGGCCATCCATGTCGTCGAGAAGTACCTGCTGCCAGGTCATCCTGAAATCTTCCGCGTCTCCAACATCGTAGAGAACGGACGGCGAATTGGCGGCTCCGGCGAGTTCTGGCATACCGACCTCTCGTACGTCGCCGAGCCGTCCCGCGGGTCGCTGCTCTACGCCGTCGAAGTACCGACCGCGGAAGACGGGACGGTCCTCGGCGACACGCAGTTCGGAAGCACCGCAGCCGCGTACGACGCGCTGCCGGACGACCTCAAGGCGCGCATCGCTCACCTGCGCGCAATACATCGGTTCGGCGACGTCTACGCGCGAGTCGCGAACGTCCGCGGCGCCACCGCGGAACTGACCGACGCGCAGAAATCGCTGACGCCCGACGTTGTCCACCCCGTCGTCATCCGTCATCCGGTGACGGGGCGCAAGAGCCTGTTCGTCAATGCAGGCTTCACCGTGCGCCTTCTCGGCTGTTCCGAACGCGAAGGCGACGAACTGCTACACATGCTGCTCGAACATTCGACGAAGCCGCGCTTCGTCTACACGCACCGGTGGCGTCCGAACGATCTCCTGATGTGGGACAACTGGGCGACCGTTCATCGCGCCACTGGCGGCTACACGGCCGAGCAGCGGCGTCTGATGTATCGCACCACGCTCGAAGCGACCACGCCGTTTTCGACGCTAGCCGCCTAGGATCCGGGGTCAACGACCACGATATCGCGGCGGGCGTTTCTCGCGGAACGCGGCGCGTCCCTCGGCTCGGTCCTCGCTGTCGCGCAGCCTCACCCAGGCAGCCCGCTCGAGCGCCAGCGCCGCGTCGAGCGGCAACGATGTGCCATCGCGCAGCAGCTGCTTCACCGCGCGGACCGCCAGCGGTGCGTTCGACCGGATGTGTTGCGCGATCGAGCAAGCACAGCCTTCGAGCTCGTGCGCTGCGACGACGTGGCTGACGAGTCCCCAGTTGAGTGCCTGTGCGGCATCGATCTCATCGCCGGTCAGCAGCAGGTACGTGGCACGGGCCTGCCCGATCAAGCGGGGCAGTCGCTGGGTGCCGCCGGAACCCGGGATGGTCCCGACGCGGACTTCGCGCAACGCGAAGCGCGCGTGCGTGGCGGCGATCCGCACGTCGCACGCGAGCCCGATCTCGAGGCCGCCGCCGAACGCCAGGCCGTTGAATGCGCAGACGAGCGGCTTCGACGTCACGAGCGTGGCGGTCAGCGAGTCGCTTCCGCCGGCAAGATCACCTTCGGCGGCAAGCGGCACGGCTTCCGACTGCGGGCTCTTGAGGTCCGCGCCGGCCGAGAATGCGCGGTCGCCGGCGCCGGTGACGATCGCCACATCGATCTCGTCGTCTTCGGCGATGCGCGTCCACGCGTCCTGCAGTTGCCGCCGCATCACGGCGTCGATCGCGTTGAGCGCCTCGGGACGATCGAGCACGACCCGCGCGATCCTATCGACGACCTCGAACGTGATCGGCATCGACGCCTCGTGCGGACCGACGATCAGGGATCCACGCGGTGCCGGAAACCGGGCCGGTTCGCGGCTGCGGTCTTGTCGAGCGAGGCGATGATGACGCGGCGCGTCTCCGCGGGATCGATCACATCGTCGATCAGCCCGAGTGCCGCTGCCTGGTAAGCGCTGGACTCCTCGTCGACGCGACGCGTGATCTCCGCACGACGCGCGGCCGGGTCCGCTGCCGCGGCGATGTCCTTGCCGTGCACGATCTCGATCGCCGCCTCCGGACCCATCACGTCGAAATGTGCGGTGGGCCACGCGACGATCGTGTCGGGATTCATGACACGACCGCCGAGCGCGAGGTAAGCGAGCCCGATCGCCTTGCGTGCGACGATCGTGACCTTCGGCACGCTCGCGGCGACGAGCGTGTTGAGCAGGCGCGCGGCCAGCGTGACCATCCGCTGTTTCTCGATCTCGGGTCCGACAAGAAATCCTGGCGCATCGCAGAAGAACACCAGCGGCAGATGGAACGCGTCGCACAGCTCGATGAACTTGCGCGCCTTGTGCGCGGCCTTCTCGTCGAGGATGCCGCCGCGCGCCGCGGGATTCGACGCCACGATGCCGACCGATCGACCGTCGAACCTCGCGAACGCCGTCACGAGGTTCGCACCGTAGCGCGGCCGGTAGTTGAGAAGCGCCCCGCCGTCGACCAGCAGTGACAGCACGCGGCGCATGTCGTACGCCTGCCGGCCGATATCCGGGATCAGCGCCCGAAGCCGCTCCCGGCCATCGTCGCCATCGACCTCCGCAGGCCGCGTCTCGACGCGCGGCGGCATCTCGTCGCAATTCGACGGCAGGTACGACAGGAACGTGCGGATCGCCGCGAGGCATTCGTCCTCGGACTCGCCGACATGGTCGGTCTGTCCCGTCACCGACTCGCTGACGTCGGCACCGCCGATCGCGTCGGACGTGACGTCTTCCTTGATCCCGACCTTCACGACCAGCGGGCCCGACATTCCCATGAAGCCCGTACCGCGCGCGAGCGTGGTGAAGTCCGACTGTGCCGACGTGAACGACGGACCGCCGAACGCGGGGCCAAGGATCGCGGCGACCTGCGGCACGCGGCCGGACATCCGGAAGTGATCGCCGAAACGAGCGCCCATGTTGGCCGCCATCGCGCCGAAGCTTTCCTGCACGCGCGCCGCGCCGGCCTCCATCAACGCGATGAATGGCTTGCCGTGCGCGAGCGCGGCATGTCGCACGCGCGCGATCTTGATCTCGCCGACCCGTCCGCGCGTTCCGCCGAGCACGGTGAAGTCGTCGGCAGCGACGTAGACGATGCGGCCGTCGATCGTGCCGTGACCCACGACGATGCCATCGGCCGGCGTGCGGTTCTTCAGGTCAGGATGCGCGCTGCGCCCGTGCACGCCCATCTCGACGAAACTGCCGGCGTCGAGCAGACGCTCGACGCGCTCGCGGGCAGTCAGCTTGCCTTGCGCGCGCAGACGTTCGAGCGCCTGCGCGGAGGTGGCGTTCCGGATCGCGGCGCGGCGCCGCTCGAGGTCTTCGATACGTTGCGGATCCATCGGGGAGTCGACGCGCAGCGCGCTCGGTGAGTGTCCAGATATTGATACGAGAGCTCGCGATTATAGGCACGCGAAGATTGGATCAAGACGACCCGCGTCGTTCCCGATTGACACGCCGTCGCAGTTGACCTACGTTTTCGAGCCCGGCAAGCCGACCCAGTGCGGTCCCCGGACTCATAAAGCGGCGTCCATATATTGGAATGTCGAGGAGACCCGGGTGACTGGACTATCGACGAGGCGCGTCGCATCGCGTTTGCGGCTTTCAGCACGATCGACGTTGACGTTGATCATGACCGTCGCCGTCGCCTGCGGCACGACCTCGGCGACGGCCGGTTCCTACACGCCGGCCCGTGGCACGGACACGCTGGTCGTCGCGCTCGAGAAGGCGGTCAGCAACCTCGACGCGCAAGTCACGTCGACGGGCGACTCGCTGCTCTACGCGTGGCAGGTGTACGACACGCTGTACGGCTTCGACGCGACCGGCAATCTCGTGCCGCGGATGGCAAGCAGCGTCGCCGTATCGGCGAGCGGCCTGGACTACGCGTTCACGATGCGCAAGGGCATCCGCTTCCACAACGGCGACCCGCTCGGTGCCGACGATGTGCGCTACTCGATGGAGCGCATCCTCGATCCGGCGGTCAAGAGCACGCGGCGCGTGTACTTCGCGCCGGTGGTCCGCAGCGTGGAAGCGAACGGCGATGTCGTGACGTTCCATCTGTCACGACCCGACGGCGCCTTCCTGAACAAGATCGCGGGCTTCCTGTTCATCGTGCCGAAGGACTACGCGAGGCGGCTCGGGACGCCGGAAGCGTTCGCGGCGGCGCCGATCGGCAGCGGTCCGTATCGTGTCAAGGCGTTCAGGATCGGTCAGTCGCTCGAGCTCGAACGCTTCGACGGCTGGTGGGGCGAACAGATCGGTGAACGACCCGGTATCGCGCACCTCGTGCTGCGCTTCATCCCCGACCCGTCGGCGCGCGTCAACGCGTTGCTCGCGAACGAGGTCGACCTCGCGGCGGTCGTGCCGCTGCAGGACACGGCCCGCCTGCAGGCCGATCCCGGCCTCGATGTGATGATCAACCCGAACGGCGGGCCGTTGCACATCCGGCTGTATTCGAACGTCCCCGGCACGCCGACGGCGAATCGCGACGTCCGTCTCGCGTTGACCTATGCGATTGACTGCGATGCGATCATCCGCGGCGTGCTGCACGGCCAGGGCAGCCGGATGGGTTCGTTCATCTCGAAGTACTACCCGTACGGCGGCGACGACCTCCCGCCCTATCCCTACGATCCCGCGAAGGCGAAGGCGCTGCTCGCGAAGGCAGGCTACGCGAACGGCCTCGAGATCAAGCTCTACGGCGGCACCGACCAGCCGAAGGAACTCGCCGAAGCCGTTGCCGCCTACTGGTCGCAGATCGGCGTGAAGACCGGCATCGTGCGGCTCGACTACTCGGCGTTTATCCGCCTCAACAACACGCACAAGGCGGGACCCGCGACGGTCACCATCTTCTCCAACGTGATCTACGACCCGGCGCACCCGATCGTCGGCACGTTCTCGAAGGATGGCACGTGGAGTGACTACGATAATCCGGCGCTCGAGACCTTGCTCGCGACGCTCGACGGGACGCAGGGCGCGGCCGCCCGAGGCGAACTGTTCCACCGCATCGGCCGCCTGCTGTACGACGACGCGGCCTCGATCAACCTCTCCGAGCACGTCTACGTCTACGCGAAGAAGAAGGAGCTCGACTGGCAGCCGCAGCGCGGTTCCGGATTCCTCAACTTCCGCCGCACGTCGTGGAAATGAGGCGCGCGTGGTCGGCGGGGCCCCGCATCGACGCGGACTGCGTCGCCCCGCGATGCTCGGATGTCGTGCGGCCACCGGCGCTCCGTTCGCGTCGACGTCGGGCCGTCTTGCTGCCGTGCCCCTCCCCTTCGATTCTTTCCGCCGAGAGCGTGCTTCCATGAACCGACTGTCCCGATCCCGTTCGTCCGTCCGGCTCGCCGTCGTCCTCGCGGTCGCTTGCCTGGCGCTGACGAAACCCCTGCTCGCAGCCGATCCCGGCTCGCCAGCCGTCGACCGGCAGACGCTCGTGGTGGCGCTCGACAAGGAGATCCAGAGTCTCGACGCGCAGGTCACCGCATCGGGCGACTCGCAGCGATACGCGATGGAGATCTACGACACGCTGTACGGCTTCGATGCGAAGGGCAACCTCGTGCCGCGCATGGCGTCGAGCTACAAGGTCGGCGACGACAAGCTCACCTACACGTTCACATTGAAGAGGGGGATCCGGTTCCATAACGGCGACACGTTCTCGTCGGAGGACGTCAAGTACTCGATCGAACGAATCATCGACCCCGCGTCGAAGAGCACGCGGCGTCCGTACTTCGCGCCGTTCGTCGACGGCATCCAGACGCCGGATGCGCAGACGGTCGTGATCCACCTGAAGCAACCCGACGGCGTGTTCATGAACAAGATCGCCGGATTCCTGTTCATCATTGGCAAGAACTACGCGTCGAAGCTGCCGTCGCCAGAAGCGTTCGCCGCCGCGCCGATCGGCACGGGTCCGTATCGTGTGAAGGACAACCGCATCGGGCAGTACCTTGAGATGGAACGCTTCGACGGCTACTACGGGGACAAGCCGCAGATCCGGACACTCGTCTACAAGTACATCCCCGAAGGAAGCAGCCGGGTCAATGCAATCCTGTCCGGCGAGGTCGACATCGCCGCGCTGATCCCGTTGCCGGACGTCGATCGGCTCAAGAAAGATGTCTCGCTCGAGGTGATCACGAATCCGGTGTCATCGCCGATGCACGTGCGGTTGTATTCGGACGTGCCCGGCCAGCCGCTCGCGAAGAAAGAGGTCCGTCAGGCGCTGAACTACGCGATCGACGCCAACGCGATCATCAAGGGCGTCTTCCACGGCGTCGGGCAGCCGATGGGCACGTTCATCTCGCGCTTCTATCCGTACGGCGGCGATCCGACCGTCGCGCCCTATCCGTACGACCCCGCGAAGGCGAAGGCACTGCTCGCCCAGGCCGGCTACCCGAACGGTTTCCAGCTCGAGCTTTACGACGCCGTCGGCACTCCGAAGGAGTTTGCCGAGGCGATCGCCGCCTATTGGTCGCAGGTCGGCGTGCGGACGAAGATCGACCGCATCGACTACGCAGCTTGGAGCCGTCTGAACAACACGCACAAGACAGGGCCCGCGACGACGACACAGTTCACGAACGCGATCTACGATCCGATCCACGCAGTCGCGGGCTCGTTTTCCAAGGACGGACCGTGGTCCGACTACAGCAACCCGGACGTCGAGGCGCTCTTGAAGGAACTCGACACGACGTCGGGCAGCGAGGCACGCGGTGAGGTCTTCCGCAGGATCGGCCGGATCCTCCACGACGATGCTGCCGCGGTGCTTGTCACCGAGCTCTTCAACGTCTATGCGAAGAAGAAGGACCTCGATTGGGAGGTGCAGCAGGGATCGGGTTTCCTGAACTTCCGCCGCGTCGGCTGGAAGTGATCGAGCGCGGCGATCCGCGCTCGCGCATCGCGCGGACCCGGGCCGCGCCGCGGCGTTCAGGTCTTCAGCACCGCGACGGGATCACCTTCACCGACCATCTCGCCGTCGCTGACGAGGATCGATGCGATGGTGCCGCTCTTCGGCGCCGCGACCGGAATCTCCATTTTCATCGACTCGATCAGCACGATCGGGTCGTACTCGGCGACGGCATCGCCGACCTGGGCCATCACCTTGCAGACCACGCCCGTGACGTCCGACTTCACGCTGATCTCCGCCATCCCCGTCTCCTACGATGACCACATGTTGGACTCAACCAGCCGATCGCGTCGCAGACGCGGTCGCAACGAGCAGCGGCAGCCGTGCCACGGACTCATCTACTATGGCGCGATGATACGGAATTGTGCGACTTGGTCGCAATTGCGCGTTAGCGAGGCGGCGCTGCAGCCGAACGCCCAGGGACATCCGCACGGCTTCATTCCACATTGTGGACTCGCTCAAACGAGGTGCGACCGATGATCGAGCCAGCGACATTCGATGTCGTCGTCGTCGGCTACGGTGCGGCCGGGGCGGTCGCCGCCATCGAGGCATGTGACGCCGGCGCCCGGACTTTGCTCGTCGAAAAGATGCTGGACCCGGGCGGCATCTCGATCCTGTCGGCGGGCGGCATCCGCATCACGCACGACGCCGACGCCGCGTACGCCTATCTGCAGCAGACCTGCGGCGGCCGCACGCCAGACGACGTGCTGCGCGTGCTCGCCGACGGCATGGCGACGGTCGGCGACTATCTTCGCGAGCTCGGCACGATCAACGGCGCGGTCGTCTCGATCGAGCCGGCGGTCGGCAACTATCCGTTTCCGGGCACGGACGCACTGGGTTATGCCGAAGTCGCGTCGATTCCCGGTTTCGGCGACGACGGCCCCGAGGCCGACGGCTTCCTCGCCGCGCGTCCACTGCGACCCGGCTGCTACTTGTTCAAGGTGCTCGCCGATCAAGTCAATCTGCGCGTCGCCGACGGGCGCCTGACCGTCTGGCTCGACTGCCCGGCCGAACGCCTCGTGCGCGACGCCGACGGGCGCGTCGCCGGACTCACGGTACGCAAGGGCGGCGCGTCGACGAGCGTGCGCGCGACGCGCGGCGTGGTGCTCGCATGCGGCGGCTTCGAGGCGGATGACGAGATGAAGCGGCAGTACCTGGTCTCGACGCCGGTGCTGGCCGGCAGCTTCCGCGGCAACACCGGCGACGGCATCCGCATGGCGCAGGATGTCGGCGCGGCGCTGTGGCACATGTGGCATTACCACGGACCGTACGGGATGCGTCATCCGGACCCTGCCTATCCGTACGGGTTGTACGCGAAGCTCCTGCCGATGTGGACGCCGGAACGGTCGGCCGTGCCGTTGCCGACGATGGCATGGATCATCGTCGATCAGGCCGGGCGGCGTTACGTCAACGAATATCCGCCCTACTTGTCCGACACGGGCGTTCGACAATTCGACCACTTTGATCCGCAGCATTACCGGCACACGCGGCTGCCGTCGTTCCTCGTCTTCGACGAGGCCGGGCGGCGACGCTATCCGATGGGCCGGGCGATCACCAACGATCGCGAACATCACTATCGCTGGAGCGCCGACAACCTCGCGGAGGTCGACAACGGCATCCTGATCCGAGCGGACGATCTCGATGGACTCGCCGCGAAGCTCGCGATCGACGGCGACGCGTTGCGCCGGACCGTCGAGACGTGGAACGCAGACTGCGCCGTCGGTCACGATCGCGCGTTCGGCCGTCGGCCGGAGACGATGATGCCGCTCGTCGAGGCTCCGTTCTACGCCGCGGCGTTGTATCCGGTCGTCATCAATACGCAGGGCGGCCCGGTCCACGATCGACGACAACGCGTGATCGACGCCTTTGGCCGCGCGATCCCGGGGCTCTATGCCGCGGGTGAACTCGGCAGCGTCTTCGGCCACGTATACCTGGCGGGCGGCAACCTCGCCGAGTGTTTCGTCGGCGGAAGGATCGCGGGCCGTGAAGCTGCAGGTGTACACGAGCACTGACGCCTCAATCTTGGTTCCACATTGTGGAACTAAATCGGTTGAATTGTCCGGCTCGCACGTTTCGACCGTGTCGCATGCGGCGGCGGAGGCCGTGCCGCTCGCCAAGCCTCAACGCGCGCTTCATAGAGCACCAATCGCGATGACAGGTTCTGCGAAAGACCGTTGCGGACGGTTGCCGGAGCTCGAACGCGCGTTCACATGTTGACGCCTCCTCGACGAGCCCCCTACACTCCGGACTCATCAAGGATCGAACGAGTCCCCCGGACGCGCCTGTCACCGCACGCGCCGACCGGTGGTGAGCAGGATCGGAGGAGACGGGCATGGAGCGGTTCGGGGGCAAGGTCGCGCTGGTGACCGGCGCGGCCCGAGGCATCGGCTTCGCCACGGCCGACCTCTTCGCGAGCGAAGGCGCGGACGTCGCGATCTGCGATGTGGCCGCCGACGCCGCCGACGACGCGGCGCGGCGCATCGCCGACGCGCACGGCGTCCAGGCGATCGGGCTCGGCTGCGACGTGACCGACGAGTCGTCGGTCGACGCCCTGTTCGCGACCGTCGTCGAGCGGCTCGGCGGGTTGCACATCCTCGTCAACAACGCGGGCGTGACGCGGGACAACCTGCTGTTCAAGATGACGCTCGACGACTGGGACACGGTTATGAGCGTCCACCTGCGCGGCACATTCCTCTGCACGCGCGCGGCTCAGCGGACGATGGTCGCGCAGAAGGCCGGCAAGATCGTCAACCTCTCGTCCACTTCCGCACTCGGCAACCGCGGGCAGGCCAACTACTCGTCCGCGAAGGCCGGACTGCAGGCGTTCACGCGCACCGCGGCGGTCGAGCTGGGCCCCTACAACATCAACGTCAACGCGGTCGCGCCCGGCTTCGTCGACACCGAGATGACGCGCCAGACCGCGGAGCGACTCGGCTTCGAGCCGGAGGCGTACAAGGCGGAGCGCGCGAAGGGAATTCCGTTGCGCCGGGTCGGCGTGCCGCGCGACATCGCGAACGTCATCGCGTTCCTGTGCAGCGAAGAGGCTTCGTTCGTGTCGGGGCAGATCGTCTACGTCAAGGGCGGTCCCGAGACCACGCGCTAGTCGCGGCCAGGCAGGAGCCAACATGGATATCTTTCGCCCGGCGCTCGCCGCCTCGTCCACCGGTCTCGTCGCGCTCGCCGTCGCGCTCGGCGCGTGGACGACCGACGCGTGCGCGATCGACGGCAAGCCCGCCGTCGACCGCGACACGGTCGTGTTTGGCGTCGGCAAGGAGATCAGCAATCTCGACGCGCAAGTCGCCGCGACGGCCGACTCGCAGCGTTGCGGATGGCAGCTGTACGACACGCTGTTCGCCTTCGACCGCAAGGGCAATCTCGAGCCGAGCGTCGCGACGGCCTACAAGGTTTCACCGGACGGACTCACGTACACCTTCACGCTGCGACCCGACGTCAAGTTCCACAACGGGACGACGCTGATCGCCAGGGACGTGAAGTTCTCGACCGAGCGCATCCTCGATCCGGCGACCAAGAGCACGCGTCGTCCGTACTTCGTGAACCTTGTCGACGGCGTCGATGCGCCGAACGACACGACCGCGGTGTTCCGGCTCAAACGCGCGGACGGCGCGTTCATCAACAAGGTCGCCGGCTACTTGCAGCTGCTGCCGAAGGCCTACACCGAGAGCCTGCCGTCGCCGGAGGCGTTCGCAAAGGCGCCGATCGGCTCGGGTCCGTATCGCTTCGTCGAGCAGAAGATCGGGCAGTCGGTCGAGCTCGCGCGCTTCGACGGCTACTGGGGAAAGAAGCCCGGCATCAAGCGCCTGCTGTTCAAGAGCATTCCCGACGCGTCGAGCCGGGTCAACGCGCTGCTCGCGGGCGAGGCCGACATCGTCGACTACATCGCGCCCGCGGACATCGACCGGCTCAAGAAGACGTCGGGCATCACCGTCAAGCCGGTGCTCGTCGGCAGTCCGCTCGCGGTTCGCATCTACTCGAATGTCCCGGCATCGCCGCTGGCGAAGCGCGATGTCCGCCTCGCGTTGAACCACGCGGTCGACACGCAGGCGATCATCAACAACGTCCTGCACGGGATCGGCGCACCGCTCGCGTCGTACATCAGCGCCGGCTACCCGTACGGAGTCGATCACACGCTGAAGCCATACGCCTACGATCGCGCACTCGCGAAGAAGGAGCTCGCCGGCGCGGGATATCCGAACGGATTCGACACCGAGCTGCTCTGCCCAACCGACAACCCCAAGGAACTTTGCGAAGCGATCTCGGCGTACTGGTCGGCGGTCGGCGTTCGCGCGCAGGTCAAGGTCATCGACTATGCCGCGTGGAGCCGGCTCAACAACACACACAAGAGCGGTCCGCTGACGATGATGCAGTTCTCGAATGCCATCTACGACCCGGTCCATCCGATCAGCGGGGCCGCGACGAAGGAAGGTACTTGGAGCGACTACGACAACCCGGCGGTCGAGAAGCTGATCCAGCAGGGCGATGCCGAAACGGATCGCGGCAAGCGCGACGCGATCTTTCAGCAGGTGGGACGACTGTTGCACGACGACGGGCACGCGGTCCTGATCACCGAGCTCTATTACACGTTCGCGCAGGACTCCAAGCTCGACTGGGAACCGCAGCAGGGTAGCGGCTACTACAACCTGCACGACATCCGCTGGAAGCCATGACGGAACGCATCTGGCTGTCGCGCACGTTCGGCGAAGCGCTCGCATGGGCGGCCGAACGTCACGGCGACCGCGAGGCGGTCGTGCACGGCGCCACGCGCGTGAGTTTTGCGGCGCTGGCCGAACGCGTTCGTGCGTTCGCGCGCGGGCTGATCGACGCCGGCGTCGAACCGGGCGAGAAGGTCGCGCTATGGATGAGCGATTCTCCCGACTGGCTCGTCGCACGCTGGGCGGTGCCCTCGATCGGCGCGATCCTTGTGCCGGTCAATACGCGCTTTCGCGCGAACGACGTTGTCTACGTCCTCGGACAGTCCGACAGCACCACGCTGATCGTGCAGCAACAGCCGCCGCGCGGCACGCCATACCTTGACATCCTGGCGCAGATCGACCGGACGGTCGGCGACCAGCCCCGCGGCGCCTGGTCGTCGACCGCCCTCCCCGCGCTGCGCCGTGTGATTGCGGCCGGCACGGACGTCCCGTGTTCGATGGACGCCTTCGACGCCGTCGAGACTCGCGGTCGCGCGATGCTCGAAGACGGCGTGCTCGACGCGCGGATGGCGAGCGTGCGAGCCGACGACGTCGCGCAGATTCTCTACACGTCCGGAACGACGTCGTTCCCGAAGGGCGCGATGGTCTGCCATGGCGCGCTGCTGCAGAACAACTACTTCGCGATCGACTGCGTCGGCATTACGGAACGCGATCGCTATCTGTCGTGCGTGCCGCTGTTCACCGCGACCGGGACGTTCTACACGCTGGCGACGTGGCTCGCCGGCGCGACGATGGTGATCGTCGACGCGTTCGAGCCGCGGCTGTTCTGCGAGACGGTCGAGCGCGAGCGGATCACGATGAGCTTCTTCGTCGACACGATCGTCCAGGATTTGCGGGCGTTCGCCGAACGCGATCGCTACGACCTGTCGAGCTTGCGGACCGGCACCGGCGCACCGCTGCCGACGGGCTCGTTCCGATGGTTGAGCGAGACGCTCCGCATTCCCGAGCTCGTGTCGGCGTACGGAATGAGCGAGACGTCGAACGCCGCGACGCGCACACGCACGACCGATTCGTTCGAGAAGCGTTCGACGACGAACGGGCGGCCGGTCGACGGCGTCGACATCCGCATCGTCGACGCGACGACGCAGGCGACGCTGCCGCCCGCCACCGTCGGCGAGGTCTGCATCCGGGGCTACACGCTGATGAAGGGCTACTACCGTCAGCCGGATGAGGACTCGAAGGCGTTCGACGCCGACGGGTGGCTCCACTCCGGGGACCTCGGCGAACTCGACGCGGACGGCTTCCTGATCTATCGCGGTCGACTGAAGGAAATGATCAAGCCCGGTGGCTTCAACGTCGCCACGCAAGAAATCGAGGTCTTCCTGAAGACGCATCCGGCGGTCCGCGAAGCCGTGGTCGTCGGCGTGCCCGACGCGCGGTTGGGCGAGGTCGGCTACGCGTACATCGAGATCGCCGACGGCGCCGACGTGATGCCTGAGGCGCTCGTCGAATACTGCCGGGCGAGCATCGCCGGGTACAAGGTCCCGCGGCATGTCGAGTTCGTCACGACCTGGCCGCGCACCGGCAGCCAGAAGATCCGCAAGCTCGAGCTGAAGGTCCTGGCCGGAGAACGGGTCGCGAAGGCAGAGGTCGCGACGTGATCGCATACGTCTCGCGACGCGTCGGGCAGAGCTTCGTCACCGTGCTGCTCGTGACGCTCGTCATCTTCATGATCGTTCGCCTGGTCGGCGATCCAACGCACCTGATGCTGCCGCCCGAGGCGACCGAGGCTGACCGCGACGTCCTGCGGCACCAGATGGGACTCGACAAGCCGGTACTCGTGCAGTACGGCCTTTATCTGGCCGACCTGCTGCGCGGGCGGCTCGGGACGTCGTATCGCTTCTCGCAGCCGGCGGCGAGCGTCGTGCTGCAGGCGCTCGGGCCGACGCTCTACCTCACCCTCTCGTCGCTCGCGCTGGGCATCGCGATCGGCGTCCCGCTCGGCGTGGTCGGCGCCGTGCGGCGCGGCGGCGCGCTCGACCAGTTCGCGAAGGTCTTCGCGATCGTCGGCCAGGCGGCGCCGCCGTTCCTCTTCAGCCTGCTGTTCATCCGGCTGTTCTCGATCCAGCTCGGCTGGCTGCCGACCGGCGGCTACGGCGGTCCGCGCTATCTCGCGCTGCCGGCCGTTGCCCTCGGCTGGTATTCGGCGGCCGGCATCATGCGGCTGACCCGCTCGTCGATGAGCGAGGTGCTCGGGTCCGAATACATCAAGCTCGCGCGGATCAAGGGCGTGCCCGCGCGCGTGATCGTCTTCCGGCATGCGTTGCGCAACGCGCTGCTGCCCGTCGTCACGTTCACGACACTGCAGTTCGGCATCCTGATGGGCGGTGCGGTCAGCGTGGAGTTCGTCTTCGCGTGGCCCGGCGTCGGTCGGCTGATCCTCGAGTCGATTTCGAACCTCGACTACACGGTCGTCCAGGCGGCGGTGACGATCGGCGCGCTGATCTTCACGTCGCTGAACCTCGCGGTCGACATCCTCTACGCCGCGATCGATCCGCGGATCCGCTATGCGTGACGACCTCGACGCGGCGATCCCGTTGCCTGCCATCCGTCAGCGACCGGCCGAGCCGAGGCTCGTCGTCGCTCCGCCTCCGGCGCGCGGACTCATCCTGCAGCGCGTACAGCTCGCGATCGTGTCGCTGATCGCAATCGCACTGATCGTGATGGCGATCGTGCCGGGGTTGCTCGCGCCCTTCGACCCTGATGCGATCTCGCTGGCCGACACCCTCAAGGCCCCGTCCGCTTCGCACTGGCTCGGCACCGACCAGCTCGGGCGAGACGTGCTGTCGCGCGTGATCTGGGGCTCGCGCGTCTCGCTGTTCGTCGCGTTCTGCGCGGTGCTGCTGGCCGGCGCCGGCGGTGGCCTCTTCGGCATCGCGGCCGGCTATCTCGGTGGTGCCGTCGACGCCATCGCGATGCGCCTCGCCGACATCCAGCTCGCGCTACCCGCCGTCATCCTTGCGCTCGTGCTCGTTGGCGCGATCGGCTTCTCGCTGTTCAACCTGATCATCGTGCTGTCGCTCGCGAACTGGGCGCGCTTCGCGCGCGTCACGCGATCGGAAGCGCTGTCGCTGCGTCAGCGCGACTTCGTCCTGCTCGCCAAGCTGGCCGGCGCTTCGCCGCTGCGGATCGTGCTCACGCACATCGTGCCGAACGTCGTCAACACGTTCATCGTGCTGGCGACGCTCGACATCGGCATCATCATCATCCTCGAGGCGACGCTATCGTTCCTTGGCCTCGGCGTGCAGCCGCCGACGGCCACCTGGGGCACGATGATCGCCGACGGCCGCGGCTACCTCGAGACCGCATGGTGGATCTGCGCGATGCCGGGCGCGATGCTGATGCTCGCGGTGCTGACGGCGAACCTCCTCGGCGACGCGCTGCGCGATCGGCTGTCGCCGACGCTGGCGCGCGGATGACTCGCATCCGACGATGACCGACGACGCGCCGATTCTCGACGTTCGCAACCTGACGACCGTGATGCGCGGACGGGACGGCGCGGTCACGACCGTCGACAACGTCAGCTTCTCGGTGGTGGCCGGGCGCTCTCTGGCACTGGTCGGCGAGTCGGGCTCCGGCAAGAGCATGACCTGCCTGTCGGTCATGAACCTGCTGCCGTCGAACGGACGCGTGGCGGCCGGCGAGGTGTGGTTCAAGGGCCGCGACCTGCAGCGGATGAAGCCGCGCGACCTCGAGAAGATCCGCGGCCGCGAGATCGGGATGATCCTGCAGGATGCGATGACGTCGCTCAACCCACTGTTGACGATCGGCAAGCAGGTCGGCGAGGTCTTCCGCTATCACCAGGGTGTGACCAACCGCGACGAGCTGAGGCGGCGATCGATCGAGGCGCTCGAGAAGGTCAAGATCCCGGCCGCGGCCGAGCGTCTGTACAGCTACCCGTTCCAGTTCTCCGGCGGCATGCGGCAGCGCGTGTCGATCGCGATCAACATCGCGCTGTCGCCGGACCTCCTGATCTGCGACGAACCGACCACGGCGCTCGACGTCACGGTCCAGCTGCAGATCCTGAAGTTGCTGCGCGACCTGCAGCGCGAGACGCGGCTCGCGATCGTGTTCGTCACGCACGACCTGCATCTGGCGGCGCAGTTCTGCGACGACGTCGCGATCATGTACGGCGGCCGCATCGTCGAGTCGGGGCCGATCACGGAGGTCTTTGCGCGGCCGGCGCATCCGTACACGGTCGGCCTGCTCGAGGCGGTACCGGTGCTCGCGACCTACGATCGCAAGCTGACCGCGATCGCCGGGACACAGCCGGCGCTGTCGAACCTGGCCGACGGCTGCCGCTTCGCCCCGCGCTGCACGTACGCGATCGAGCGGTGCCATGCGCAGTACCCGGACTGGTTCGAATGGGACGTGGCCGGCGGCACGCGCCGATCGGCATGCTGGCGCACCCGCGAGCGCCTCGCGGAAGAGTCCGGCGCGGTCGTCGACCGTCACGCAAGCGACGCCGCACGGCATCCGCGGGTCGGCGAGGCCGCGACGCCGGACGCGACCGCCGAGGCGGGAGCGCACACCGGCGAGGAGCTCGCGCCTTGAGCGACTTCATCCGCGTCGAACGGCTCGCGAAAACGTATGAGGTGCGCCGGGGCTTGTTCGGCCGGCCGCGTCCGCTGCACGCGGTACGCGATGTCTCGTTCGCCGTCGAGTCCGGATCGACGTTCGGACTCGTCGGCGAATCCGGCTCCGGCAAGACGACCATCGCGAAGATGCTGATGCTCGCGGAGCCGCCGAGCGTCGGCGTGGTCGAGATCGGCGGACGCGACGTCGCGAAGCTCTCGGGAGCGCAGCGCCGTCGCTTCCATCTCGAGGTACAGCCGGTCCTGCAGGACCCGTACAGCTCGCTGAATCCGCGGATGCGAATCGGCCGCATCGTCGACGAGCCGCAGCGCATCCATCGGCTCGTGTCGCGTGGCAGCGCGATGAACGCCCGTGTCCGCGAGCTGCTCGAGCTGGTCGGACTGCCCGGCGACGCGGGCCGCCGCTTCCCGCACGAACTGTCGGGCGGCCAGCGGCAACGCGTGTCGATCGCGCGCGCGCTCGGCGTCAACCCGCGCTGCATGATCCTCGACGAGCCGGTGTCCGCGCTCGACGTGTCGATCCAGGCGCAGATTCTCAACCTGCTGTGCGACCTGCAGCGCTCGCTGCAGCTCACCTACCTGCTGATCTCGCACGATCTCGCGGTCGTCGCGTACATGAGCCGCCGCATCGGCGTGCTGTATCTCGGCGAGTTCATGGAGGTCGCCGACACCGACGACATCGTCCATCGTGCCCGACATCCGTACACCCAGGCGTTGATCGCGTCGGTCGACGCGCGCAGCGGCGACGACGACCGGTCGTCGGTGCGCGTGGCCGGCGAGATCCCGTCGCCGATGAACCCGCCGTCGGGTTGCCCGTTCCACCCGCGCTGCCCGCATGCGCGCGATCGCTGCCGCGAAGAGAAGCCGGCACTGCGCGAGATCGCGGAACGTCAACGGGTCGCCTGCCATTTCGCCGAGTCGATTCCGCCCGTCCCGTTGCGGACGCTCCCGCGCCCCGCCCGCGAACGCCTCGCTTCGATCGAACCGACCCCCGCCTGAGGAGACCCTGATGAAATTCGACGCACATGCCGCACTGGCGACCCCGCTCCTGCAGGAACTGAACGAACACGTGCAGACGACGTTCCGCCCGCGCGAGCGCGCACTGCACGACGACTGCGCGATGCCGCTCGAGAACCTGGAGGACCTGTACCAGCGTGGGCTGTTGACGGCGACGGTACGACGCGAGCACGGCGGCCTCGGCAGCAACGTGATGAGCGACGATCCGGCGACATTCCTCCAGGCGATCCGCACCGTCGCGCGCGCATCGCCGGGCACCGCGCATTGCATGCAGGTCCAGAACCACGTCGCGTGGGCCGTCGACGCGATCGGCACCGACCGTCAGCGCGAGAAATTCATCCAGCCGATGCTCGACCACATGTCGGTCTCGTCGTTCGTCGGCAGCGAAGCGAACCGCAAGCACATGTACGTCCTGCGGACGACCGCGAAGAAAGTCGACGGCGGATACCTCGTCAACGGCAACAAGAACTACGCGACGAACGGCTACGAGAACGGCTGCGCGATCGTCTTCGCGTCGATCGAAGGCGAGACCGAGTATCTGAAGAGCCACTTGATGGTGATCGTCGAGCCGGGCATGGACGGGCTCGCGATCAACCACGACTGGTATCGCCCGACCGGCATGCGCGTCTGCCCGAGTCCTGAGCTGTATCTCGACAACGTGTTCTGCGACGAAGACCATGTCCTCGGCGAACCCGGCGTCTATCCGAAAGGGCGCTGGCAGGGTCGCTTCCACCTCGGCTTCGCGGCGAACTATCTCGGCGCGATTGAGGGCGCTTACCAGTGGACGATCGAAGGCCTCAAGGCGCGCGGCAAGGGAAAGGACGCGTTCATGCAGTTGCGGACCGGCGAGTGCGAGATCGCGTTGTTCGGGGCGCGCACGGCATTCGAACGCGCGATCGACGTCTGGCGCGAAGGAGACGTCCAGAAGGCCGAGCTCGCGTCGATGAAGGCGAAGGCCATCTGCGCGCACGCGGCGCTGAAGGTCAAGGAGCAGCTGATCATGCTGGCGGGCTCGACCGCGCTGTTCGACGAGTTTCCGCTCGGCCGGCTGATCCGGGACCTCGACACGCACATCCTGCACGTCGGTCACGACCGCACCGCCCAGATCGTCGGGGCATCGGAACTCGGCGAGTCGTTCGACTCGACGCTGCAGCGCTGATGGACTTCCAGCTCAC
This sequence comes from uncultured beta proteobacterium, assembly GCA_963795885.1. GTDB lineage: Bacteria > Pseudomonadota > Gammaproteobacteria > Burkholderiales > Burkholderiaceae_D > CAHJXF01. The sequence goes on from CAWCJI010000001.1 coordinate 638,787, forward strand.
AGGCGATCAGAAGGAACTGATCGCCGCGACCGAGAAGTTGTGCATGCAGCTCCTTCCGCGGGCGCACGCCGCGCACGAGGCCGAGGCGGTCGGCGACTTCGGCCCGTTGCAGGCGCTACGGCGAGCGATGGCCGAAAGCGGGCTCCTCGCGCTGAACATGCCGCACGAGCACGGCGGCATGAGCCTGCCGCTGCTCGACACGCTGCTGCTGATCCAGTGCATTCAGAAGGTCGACTCGACGCTCGGCGGGCTCTCGCATCGCACGTCGACAGGGGCGATCGGCGCCGTGCTCGAGCTCGGCACCGCCGAGCAACGCACGCGCTGGGTCGGGCGCGTCGCGCGCGGCGAGATCGGCGTGTCGATCGGTATCACCGAACCGGATGCGGGGTCGGCCGCGACAGCGATGAAGACGCGCGCGCGGATTGAAGGCGACGACGTCGTCGTGACGGGACAGAAGATCTTTATCAGCGCCGCGCGTGCAAACCACTACACGATGCTCTATTGCCGCTTTGGCAACAGCGGCAGGGCTTCGGACATCGGCGCGTTGATGGTGCCGCACGATGCACCGGGCCTCGCGATCAGTCCCGGCACGCTGAACATGGCCGGCGAGCGTCAGTACGAGCTCTACTTCGACGAATGCCGCGTGCCGCGCGACCACATCCTCGCGACCGGCAACGCGTTCGGACGCCTGATCAGCGTCTACAACGTCGAGCGGCTCGGCAGCATCGCCCGGATGCTCGGATCCGCGCAGGCGGCATACGAGTTCGCGCTCGGTTATGTGCAGGAACGCAAGCAGTTCGGCCGCGAGCTCGCCGACTTCCAGGGGCTCCAGTGGATGCTCGCCGACATGAAGGTGAAGCTCGAAGCCGCGCAGCTGTTGACGTGGCGTGCCGCCGCGAACACCGCGATCGGCCTGCCCTCCCCGCTCGAGACGTCGGTCGCGAAGGTCTACGTCGCGCAGGCAGCGAAGGAGATCTGCGACGACGCGATCCAGTTGCTCGGCGGCTACGGATACATGACCGAGTACCCGGTCGAGGCGCGCTATCGCGAGGTTCGCGGCGGCTCGATCTACGGCGGCACGCTGCAGATCCACAAGAACATGATCGCAGGCCACATCCTCAAGCGGAAGAACAGCCAGTGGGCGCAAGGCGCCGACGAATGATGCACGCATCGAAGGTCCCGAAGGAGCATCGGCGATGAAGCTTTCCGAACTGAAGGACGACGAGCCCGTCGTCGTCGCGATGGCTCGCACGCCGGTCGGTCGCCGCAATGGCTCGCTGAAGGATTGGCACGCGCAGGTGCTGCTCGGCACCGTGTTCGACGAGGTGGTCCGGCGCGCCGGCATCGACAAGGGCGACGTCGACGACGCGATTGCGGGCTGTGCCACACAAGTCGGCGAGTGCGCGGGCAACGTGGCGCGCAACGCGCTGCTGATGGCCGACTTCCCCGTCGAGGTCCCCGGCACCACGGTCCAGCGGGCGTGCGGATCCGCACAGCAGGCGGCGCACTTCGCGGACAACATGATCCGCTCCCATGTCGCCGACGTCGTCATCGCCGGCGGGGTCGAGCTGATGAGTCGGACGCAGGGCGGCAACGACGACACGCGTTACGGCAGCCGCAGTCCGCAGAAGCTCGTGGAGCGCTTTGCGCTGCCGACGATGGGCGAGGCCGGCGAACGGATCGCGGAACGCTGGGACCTGTCGCGGACCGCGCTCGACGAGCTTGCGCTTCGCAGCCACGTGCGCGCCGCCGAAGCGCAGGCGTCCGGCCGGTTCGATCGGCAGATCGTGCCGATGGTGCAGCCCGACGGCAGCGTCTTCACGCGCGACGAGGGCGTCCGCCCCGACACGTCGATGGAGAAGCTCGCGTCGCTGAAACCGTCGTTCCGCGAGTACGGCCGGATCACGGCCGGCAACGCCAGCCAGGTATCGGACGGCGCCGCGGCCCTGCTCTTCATGCGCGCGTCGACGGCGCGCGATCGCGGACTGCGGCCACTTGCGCGACTGCACGCACAGGTCGTGGTCGGCGTCAGTCCCGAGATCATGCTGACCGGTCCGATCCCGGCGACGCGCCGCATCCTCGAGCGGTCGGACCTGTCGATGTCGGACATTGACCTGTTCGAAATCAACGAGGCGTTCGCATCGGTGCTCGGCGCGTGGTGTCGCGAGCTGTCGCCGGACATGGACCGGGTCAACGTCAACGGCGGTTCGATGGCGATGGGCCATCCACTCGGGTCGACCGGCGCGCGTCTGATGATGATGCTGATCGACGAGCTCGAGCGCCGCGATGCGCGCTACGGACTGCAGTCGATGTGCTGCGGCGGCGGTCCCGGCACGGCGACGATCGTCGAGCGCATCACCGATTGACTGCAGCAGACGACCGCATGAGCGAGATCGATCGCAGCCTCGTCGGGTGCTTCTCTAAGCCCTTTACGGTCGACGTCGAGCGCGGCGCGATCCGCAAGTTCGCCGACGCGATCGGAGATCCCGACCTCCGCTACCGCGACCTGGCGCACGCACGCGAGCTCGGGTATGCCGATCTGCTCGCACCGCCGACGTTCCCGACGTGCTTCCGCCCGCCCGAGGAGCCGCCGTGGATGGCATCGCTCGACCGGCGCCGCGTCATGGCCGGACAGATCGCCTTCGACTACAGCGCGTCGATCGAGGCCGGGATGGTGCTGACCTGTCGGGTCGAATTGGCCGGCGTGGACGAGAAGGCAGGACGCCGCGGTCGTATGGAACTGCTGCACCAGCGGCTGCACGGCGTCGACGCCGCCGGTCGACCCGTCTTCGTCATGACCCGCACGACGGTCTACCGATCGCGCGAACAGGTCGGGCAGAGGAGCCTCGCATGACCTGTGCGTCATCGGTGCCGATCGAGATCGGCGCGCGCTTCGAGGTGACGATGCCGGTCATCACGACGACGCAGCTCGTGCGTTACGCCGGCGCCTCCGACGACTACAACCGCATCCATTACGACCAGGCCTACGCGATGGACGAGGCGGGCCTCGGCGGCGTGGTCGCGCACGGCATGCTGACGATGGCGTTCATGAGCAGCGCGGCGACCCAATGGACCGGACCGTCCGCTCGCGTGCGGCATCTCGACGGACGCTTCACGTCGCCCGTGCGGCCCGGCGACCTCGTGTCGGTGCAGGCCGCCATCACCGATGTGCGCGACGACGCGATCGACATGGACCTCACGGCATCGGTCGGCGACCGTGTGGTTGCCGAAGGTCGCGCCGTCGTCGAGCGCCGCGCAGGACGATCCTCATGACCGCACGACAGGTCCGCATCGACCCCGCGTTTGCGGCGCGTGCGCCGTGGCTGCGCCGCACGTTCGGCGACGCGCTCGCATGGGCGGCCGACGTGCACCGCGGTCGCGACGCACTGATCCACGGTGCGACGCGCCTGACGTTTGACGCGCTCGAGCGCGACGTGCACGCGTTCGCACGCGGGCTCGTCGCACTCGGCGTTGCACCGGGCGAGCACGTCGCGCTGTGGATGAGCGACTCGACTGACTGGATGATCGCGCGCTGGGCCGTGCCGCTCGTCGGCGCCGTGCTGATCCCGATCAACACACGATTCCGCGAGGACGACCTCCGCTTCGTGCTCGCGAACTGCGATGCCGCCACGCTGATCATGGAAGAGGCCGCGCCGGGCGGCACGTCCTATCTCGACCTGCTGCGCCGGATCGTTCCGGACGCGGATGCGCAACCGGTCGATCGCTGGCGATCGGACGCGCTGCCGTCGCTGCGTCGCGTCGTCGCGCGCGGCTCGGCGCTTCCCGAATCCATCCGTCCGTTCGCCGATGTCTCATCGGGTACCGTCGACGACGAGACCTGGGCTCGCCGCCTCGCCGCCGTGTCGTCCGACGACGTCGCGCAGATCCTCTACACGTCGGGCACGACGTCGTTCCCGAAGGGCGCGATGCTTCGTCATGGCGCGCTGCTCCAGAACAACGCCGCGACGGTCGAGCGCATGCATCTGACGACGGCCGACCGCTACCTGTCGAGCGTTCCGCTGTTCTCTGCCACGGGTACGAGCTACACGTTGTCGATGCTGCTGGCGGGTGCCGCGATCGTGATCGCCGACCGCTTCGATCCGGCGACGTTCTGCGCGCTCGTGGAGCGCGAGCGCATCTCGGTCGCGTTTTTCGTCGACACCATCGTCAAGGACCTCGTGGGCTTCTCGGAACGCGGGCGATACGACCTGTCGAGCTTGCGGACGGGAACCGGCGCGCCGCTGTCGCGCGACGCGTTCGTCGCCGCGACGACGGTGCTCGGCGTGCCGGAACTGATCGGCGTCTTCGGCATGAGCGAGACGTCGAACGCCGTGACGCGCGGCGACTGCGGCGATTCGCTCGAACGCCGGATGACCACGAACGGCCGACCCGTGCCGGGCGTCGAGGTCCGCATCGTCGACGTGGCCTCGGAGGTGCCGTTGCCCGTGGGCCGGATCGGCGAGATCCGCGTGCGAGGGTTCAACGTCATGTGCGGCTACTACCGACAGCCCGACGAAGACGCGAAGGCGTTCGACGCCGACGGATGGCTGAAGACCGGCGACCTGGGCGAGCTCGACGACGACGGTCATCTCGCCTATCGCGGCCGCGTCAAGGAAATGATCAAGCCGGGCGGCTTCAATGTGGCCACGCTCGAGATCGAGACGTTCCTGAAGACGCATCCGTCGGTGCGCGAGGCCGTCGTCGTCGGCGTCCCCGATGCACGCCTCGGCGAGGTGGCGTACGCGTACGTGCAACGGCACGACGGCGTTGCGCTCGCGCCGGACGACGTGATCGCGTATTGCCGAGCGCGGATCGCGTCGTACAAGGTCCCGCGTCACGTCGAGTTCGTCGACGTGTGGCCGCTTACCGGCACCGAGAAGATCCGCAAGCTCGCGCTTCGCGACGCCGCGCGCGCGAAGGTCGCAGCCGACCGCCGGGTCATCGCATGACCTCCTCGCACCTCGTCACTGCGAGCGCGCTGCACGACGCGATGCGAGCGGACCGCGCGATCGCCGTGCTCGATGTGCGCGATCCGGGCGAGACCGAACGCGGCCACATCTTCGGCACGACGCCATTGCCGCGGCGTCGCATCGAGTCGCGGATCGCCGAACTCGTCGTCGATTGCGCGACGCCGATCGTCGTGGTCGACGGCGGCGAAGGCCGTGCCGCGTTCGCGGCTTCCACGCTGCGATCGTTCGATTATCGCGACGTCAGCGTCCTCGACGGCGGCATCGACGCGTGGCGACGCGAAGGATTTCCGCTCGCGACCGGCACCAACGTTCCGTCCAAGCGCTTTGGCGAGACGGTGCATCACGACGACCACGTCCCGTCGATCGATCCGGAGACATTGACGCGTTGGCGTGACGAGGGTCGCGACGTGCTGCTCTGCGACGTGCGAACGCCGGGCGAGTACGGCGCCGCGACGATCCCCGGGTCCGTCAGTGCGCCGAGCTTCGACCTGTTGCTCGGCGCTGCGACGCTGCACGCGCACGAGACGGTGGTCGTCCATTGCGCAGGGCGGACTCGCAGCATCATCGGCACGCAGACCCTGCGCGCCCTCGGGCTGACGAACGTCGTCGCACTCGAGAACGGCACGATGGGCTGGATTCTCGCGGAGCGATCGCTCGAACGACGCGCCGACCGCCGCCTCGCGTCCGATGTCGAAGTCGACGAATCGCTGAAGGCGATGGCCCGCGCGCGCGCCGAGGCCATTGGTGTCCGACGTGTCGACGACGCGTCGCTCGCGGCGCGTCTCGTCGGGGCCGCGAACCGCTACGTCTTCGACGTTCGCTCGGTCGCGGAGCATGAAAGGGGGCACGTCCCCGGTGCGCGCAACGTCCCCGGCGGTCAGCTCGTCCAGCGGACCGACGACTTCATCGCCGTGCGGCGCGCACCGATCGTCGTCGTCGACGACGGAGACGTTCGCGCCGACGTCACGGCGATGTGGCTGAAACGGATGGCGCTGCCCGACGTGTCTGTGCTCGACGGCGGCCTCGGCACCTGGCGAGCGGCCGGTCGGCCGATCGAGGCCGGCCGCGCGACGGGGCGCCGGCTCGGGTGGGACCGCGCGCACGCGACGACGCGCGCGGTACCGTCCTCTGTCTTCGCGACGATGCTCGACCGAGGGATGTCGACGATCGACGTCGACGACAGCGTCCGCTTCTCCGCGGCGCACGTGCCGGGGGCACGCTGGCTGCCGCGTGGCTGGCTCGAGCTTCGCGTCGACGACGTCGTCGCGACCCGCGACGCGTCGATCGGCGTGACCTGCAACGACGGCATCCAGTCGACTTACGCGGCCGCGACGCTCGCCGCGCTCGGGTATCGCGACGTCGTCGTCCTCGGCGGCGGCACGCGTGCGTGGATCGCGGACGGACGGCCGATCGAAACGGCCGCGATGCCGCCGCAGGACGACGTCTCGAGACCGCCGTACGAGCGCGGCCGTCAGGCGATGCGCGACTACCTCGCTTGGGAGACGGCCCTCGTGCCGGGTAACGCCGAGTCGGCGCGGGCGGCGAGATGAACTTCGACTTCACGAAGCGTCAGCAGGACCTCTACGAGCTCGTCGGCTATCTTGCGCGAGAGCACTTCGCGATGCGTGCGGCGATGTTCGATCGCGAGCGCCGGCTTCCGCTCGAGAACCTTGCGGACCTGCACGCGCACGGACTGCTCGCCCTGACGATCGACGCATCGCGCGGCGGGCTCGGCTCCGGTGTGATGGGCGACGATCCGCTGCTCTACCTGCTCGCGATCGAACAGACGGCGCGCAGCGACCTGTCGACCGCGCATTGCCTGCACGTCCACCTGCATGCGACCCATTTGATCGACCGGACCTGCGACGGCGCGGCGCGCGACGCGCTGCTCGCACCGGTCGTCGAACTTGGAGCGCTGATCGGCGCGGTCGGCAGCGAGCCGGGGCGGACCGCGCGCGGCGTTTATGCGCTGGAGACGGCGGCGCAATCGATTCCCGACGGCGTCGTGCTGAACGGACGAAAGAACTACGCGACGCTCGCCGGGGCTGCCGCGTTCATCGTCGTCTTCGCGATGCAGAAGGGCGAACAGTCGCCCGACAGTCACGTCGGGCTAGCGGTCGCCGCCGGGTCGCCGGGGCTCGACATCGTCGACCAATGGAACCCGATTGGGATGCGCGCGGCCGTGAGCCCCGATCTCGTCCTAGAGGACTGCTTCGTCCCGGACGCGAGGCGCATCGGCGCGCCCGGCGTCTATGCCCGCGAACGCTGGCAGGCGCGCCACTACCTGTCGCTCGCGGCGCAGTACCTCGGCGCCTGCGAGGGCATCTTCGATCGCCTGACCGCGTACCTGCCGATACGAGGCACTGCCGGCGATCCGTACACGCAGCTGCGCCTCGGCCAGGTCCGCGTCACGATCGACGCGGTCCGCTGGCTGATCTATCGCGCGGCCTGGCTATGGACACGCGGCGACCTGCAGCAAGCGGAGCTGTTCTCGCTCGTCGCCAAGCACCATGCGACGACCGGCGCGACTGTCGTGATGGACCTCGCTGCGCAGATCGCCGGCTCGAGCGCGCTGACCGGCGAGGAGCCGCTGTCGCGCATGCTGCGCGACCTGCGGGTACACACGCTGCACTCCAACGTCGACAAGACGGCGGCCACGATCGGCAAGTACCACCTCGGTCAGAAGTTCGATACGACCGATCGCCTTTGAGCCGATGAGCATCGATCGCGCGTCGTCCGATGGTCGCTGAGCTCGACAGCCGGCGCTTTCGCGACGCGCTGCGGCGGTTCGCGACCGGCGTGACCATCATCACGACCAACGCGCCCGACGGCACGCCGATCGGCCTGACCGCGAACTCGTTCAACTCAGTGTCGTTGACGCCGCCGATGGTGCTGTGGAGCCTCAACAAGCACTCGAGGAGCCTGTCCGTCTTCATGCAGGCGACGCACTACGCAGTCAGCGTGCTGTGCGCCGAGCAGATGCCACTCGCGGCGCGCTTCGCAGCGCCGATTGAGGACCGCTTCGACGGCGTCGCATGGAGCCGCGGCGACTCGGGCGTACCTCTGTTCGACGGCTGCGTCGCGTGGTTCGAGTGCAGGAGCGTGTTCCGCTACGAAGGCGGCGACCACGTCATCTTCGTCGGCGAGGTGATCGACTTCGGGCACAGCGACCGCACGCCGCTGCTGTACGCCGGCGGCACCTACGGCGTCCCGGCGAGGCATCCTGCGCTGGACACCTGAGCGATCGTCATTCCCACAGCGACGTCTCGGCGCTCACATGGCGCGCGAGCGCTCGCGCCTCCTTCTGCAGCATCGCGACTAGCTCGGCGCGTCGTCGACCTTCGAATCGCGCGCTGATGCCGGCGAGGCTGATCGCGGCATATGCCCGGCCCTGAGTCGGTCGCAACGCCACGCCGATGCCGGTCACGCCAGGCAGGATGTCTTCCTCGTTGACCGCGTAACCCGCCTTGCGGGACTTACGGATCGCCTCGCGCATCCGCTCCGGTGTGATCCGACCGACCGCCGGAAAGCGCGGCGAGTTGATCGCGATGACGCGCTCGATCTCGTCGTCGGGCAGCTCGAGCAGCAGCGCGAGCCCGCCTGCGCCGCAACCCAGGGGCCGGCGCCCGCCGATGTCCAGCGTGCGCGCCTGGATCGGATACGTCCCTTCGATCTGATCGATGCAGACCGCGTCGAGGCCGCTGCGGACCGTGAGATACACCGAGTCCTGCGACTTCCCGGCGATGCGCGCCAGCGCGGGCCCGCAGATCTCTTTCAGATTGAAGTGGGGCGACGCGGCCAGACCGAGCTCGTACACCAGATGCCCGAGCCGATAGCATCTCGTCTCGGCGTCCTTGCTCACCATCCCCTGCGCCATCAACCCCTTCAGGATTCGATACGCGGTAGGGCGCTCGAGTCGCAACGCGTCGGCGACCTCGATCAGGCGCGCACCCTTCCGGCCGTGCGACGCGAGCTCCCGCAGCACGGTGACCGCACGGTGGATGCTCTGCGTACCCCAGGGATGCCGATTGCGGTCGGCCGACGTCGCGACGCGGCCGCGCGGCTGGGACGCGACCGACCGTGCGGTCGCCGCGCTCTTCTGCCTCGCGGCGCTCCCCGCGGTCGTGGCGACAGTCTTCATGGCTTCCCGATGATCCGGCCTGGACCCCGATCATAGCTTCGGTGCTCGGTCGACCGAAGCACGACGGTCCGGTTTCCGAGTCATTTTTCGCGGAGCATTGCGTTTCCCGTCCGACGAGCGAGCCTCACCGAACCATGCGCATAAATCCCCGGAACGCTTGACATCCGCCCGATTAGTATTAAAGTGATATCACTTTGATAACCGATCGTCGGCGTGCGCTGCGCCCGATCGTCGAGCCGGAGGCGACCATGAGCGCGATACGTTCGCAGGACCGAATCAAGCACACGATCAGCGGTTACGCGATGCTGCTGGTCGGCATCGTGATCGCGGCGATCGGCATGACGACCGTCGTCCGCAACGCGCTGTATCCGCCGCTCATCCTCGGCGGTGCGCTGCTCGTCGTCGTCGGTCTGCTCGTGCTGGGCGGCCTGTACATGCTGCCGCCCAACCAGAGCGCGGTGCTGACGCTGTTCGGCCGCTATGTCGGGACCGACCAGAGCAACGGGCTGCGCTGGGCCAACCCGTTCGCGCGCAAGACGAAGGTGAGCCTGCGCGCGCACAACTTCGTGTCGGACCGCATCAAGGTCAACGACGCGCGCGGCAATCCGATCGAGATCGCCGCGGCCATCGTCTGGCGCGTGCGCGACGCGGCGCAGGCGCTGTTCGACGTCGAGGACTACGAAGCCTATGTCCGGGTCCAGGCCGAGACCGCGATCCGGCACCTCGCGTCGAGCTATCCGTACGACGAGGGGATCAGCGATCTCGACACCGTCGACGACACGCCGAACGCGCCGAAGCACACGACCGAGCTGACGCTGCGATCGAGCATGGCGCAGGTCACGCACAGCCTGATGAACGAGCTGTCGGACCGACTCGACATCGCCGGCATCGCGATCGACGACGCGAAACTCACGCACCTCGCGTACGCGTCGGAGATCGCCGGCGTGATGCTGCGGCGTCAGCAGGCCGAAGCGATCATCGCCGCGCGCCAGAAGATCGTGCTCGGCGCCGTCACGATGGTCGAGATGGCGCTGAAGGGGCTGTCCGAGCGTCACATCATCGAGCTCGACGACGAACGCAAGGCGGCGATGGTCAGCAACCTGCTCGTCGTGCTGTGCTCGGAGAACGACACGCAGCCGGTCATCAACGCCGGCACGTTGTACAACTGAGGAGCGGCGATGAGGCGCTTCGAATACAAGGTCGCGAAGCTCGAGCGCATGTCGTGGTTCAGCAGCGCCGCGATGCAGGATGCGCTCCTCGAACTGCTGGCGCGCGAGGGGCGCAGCGGCTGGCGTCTCGCGCCGGCGCCGCCGAACCTTCTGGCGTGGCGCTCGGTGCTGCTCGAACGGGAGGTGGCGCCATGAACACGACCCCGCGCGCCCTCTACGAGCATCGCCAGTTCGGCTGGCCGATGATCGTCGGCGCGATCGTCCCGTTCGTTTGCCTCGTCGTCATCTGGTCGGCCGCGCCGCCCGACCGACGCACGCTGTCGCCGGCGCTCGTCCCGCTGCTGTGCATCGCCGTCGCCGTGCTCGTCATCGGCTTCTCCTGGCTGTCGACGATCGTGACGACGACGCATGTCGTGATCCGGTTCGGGATCGGACTCTATCGTCGCGCGATCCCGCTCGAGCGGATCGAGCGCGTGACCGCCGTCCGGTCGCGCTGGTACGACGGCTGGGGGATCCGCTGGACGCGTCAGGGCATGCTGTACAACGTCGCCGGCCTCGATGCCGTGCGGGTCGATCTGGTCGACGGGCGTTCGCTGCGAATCGGGACGGACGAGCCGGGTCGTCTGCGATCCGCGATCCAGTACGCACTCGACGAGTACCGGTCGCGCGCGTCGCGCTGACACGCGCGTCGAGCGCATCGCCGCGGATGGCCAGTCCCGACAAGAAGTCGTTCCTGTTGCGGGTCGATCCCGTGCTCTGGGGCGAACTCGAGCGGCTGGCGGCCGCCGAACTGCGCAGCGTCAATGCGCAGGTCGAGTACCTGCTGCGCGAGGCGCTGGCCGCGACGAGGCGTCCCTGCCGGAACGCCCGCGTCGAAGCGCAGACCGAAAGGTTAAGATCGCGCTTCCACGACATCGACCGAGCCATGTACGTATCCGAAATCACCCGCTTCCTCGAAGACCTGAAGGCGAAGCATCCCGAGATCGTCGCGAGCCAGAAGAAGGGGCGCGCGATCTGGTGGGACAAGAAGCCGCAGACGGCCGAGGAACGCGAAGAGGTGAAGACGTCGCGCGTGCCGCAGCCCGGATACGTCTACCAGACCAAGCTCTAGCGTGGTCTCCGCTTCGCACGGGGCGTCGGCCATCGACGAGCTGCCGCCGCCGGCGTCCGTCGACACGACGCCGGACATGACGGACGGCATGGCGTTCGCGCGCCTCTACGGCGAGCCGCTGTTCACGGTCCCCCAGGATCTCTACATCCCGCCGGACGCGCTCGAGGTCTTCCTCGAGGCGTTCGAGGGACCGCTCGACCTGCTGCTGTACCTGATCCGCAAGCAGAACTTCAACGTCCTCGACATCCCGATGGCCGAGGTCACGCGACAGTACCTCGGCTACATCGAGCAGATCCGCAAGAGCAACCTCGAGCTCGCCGGCGAATATCTGCTGATGGCCGCGATGCTGATCGAGATCAAGTCGCGGATGCTGCTGCCGGTCAAGAAGAGCGACGGACGCGGCGAGGTCGACGACCCGCGCGCGGAGCTCGTGCGGCGCCTCGTCGAATACGAGCGGATGAAGCTTGCCGCGCTGCACATCGACGCGCTGCCGGTCGTCGGCCGCGACTTCGTGCTGGCGGCCGCGGTGATCGACGAGACGGTCGAGAGGACCTGGCCCGACGTGCACGTCGCCGACCTGCAGGCCGCCTGGGCCGACGTCCTGCGTCGCGCGAGGCTCGTGCAGCATCACCGCATCCAGCGCGAGGAGCTGTCGGTCCGCGAGCACATGACGAACATCCTTCGACGGCTGAAGGACACGCGCTTCGTCGAGTTCGCCGACCTGTTCGACGCGGCGCGCGGCGTGCCGGTCGCGATCGTCAACTTCCTCGCGCTGCTCGAGCTCGCGCGCGAGTCCTGGTCGAGGTGACGCAGGCCGAGGCGTACGCGCCGATCTACGTGAAGCTGGCCTACTCGCCCGTCTAGTCGTCGCCCCGGCGCAAGCCGGGGCCCGATTCGATATAGCAACCGGGTCCCGGCCTGCGCCGGGACTGAAGGAGGTCAGGCGACCTTCTTTTCTTCCTCGTCGTGCGCGCTGAAGAACTGCTCGTCCTCGGTCGAGCCCTTCAGCGCCGTCGTCGACGCTTCGCGCTCGATCGTCTGCGTGACCGCGTCGAAGTAGCCGGTGCCGACCTCGCGCTGGTGCTTGACCGCCGTGAAGCCCTTGGCGGCCGCCGCGAACTCGGCCTCCTGCAGCTCGACGAACGCGCTCATGTTGTCGCGCGCGTAGCCGTGGGCCAGGTTGAACATCGAGTAGTTGAGGCTGTGGAAGCCGGCCAGCGTGATGAACTGGAACTTGTAGCCCATCGCACCGAGCTCGCGCTGGAACGCGGCGATCGTGGCGTCGTCGAGGTTCTTCTTCCAGTTGAAGCTCGGCGAGCAGTTGTACGCGAGCAGCTTGCCCGGATGCTTCGCATGGACGCCTTCGGCGAACGCCTTCGCGAACGCGAGGTCGGGCTTGCCGGTCTCGCACCACACCATGTCGGCGTATTCGGCGTACGCGACGCCCCGCGCGATCGCCGCGTCGAGTCCGTTGCGTGTGCGATAGAAGCCTTCGATCGTGCGTTCGCCGGTCAGGAACGGCTTGTCGAGGTCGTCGACGTCGCTCGTCACGAGGTCCGCCGCCTCGGCGTCCGTCCGCGCGATCACCAGCGTCGGCACGCCCATGACGTCGGCGGCCAGACGCGCCGCGATGAGCTTCGCGTTCGCCTCGCGGGTCGGCACGAGCACCTTGCCGCCCATGTGGCCGCACTTCTTGACCGACGCGAGCTGGTCCTCGAAGTGGACGCCCGCGGCGCCGGCTTCGATCATCGACTTCATCAGCTCGAACGCGTTCAGCACGCCGCCGAAGCCGGCCTCCGCATCGGCCACGATCGGCGCGAAGAAGTCGACGTCGTTCTTGCCTTCGGACCATTGGATCTGGTCGGCGCGCAGGAACGTGTTGTTGATGCGGCGGACCACGACCGGCACCGAGTTGACCGGGTACAGCGACTGGTCCGGATACATCTCGCCGGCGAGGTTCGCGTCTCCCGCGACCTGCCAACCCGACAGGTAGATCGCCTTCAGCCCGGCCTTGACCTGCTGCATCGCCTGGTTGCCGGTCAGGGCGCCGAGCGTGTTGACGAACGGCTCGGTGTTGACGAGGTGCCAGAGCTTCTCGGCGCCGCGGCGCGCGAGCGTGTGTTCGATCGGGAGCGAGCCGCGCAGGCGGATCACGTCGGCCGCCGAATAGCCGCGCTTGACACCCTTCCAGCGCGGATTCGTGTCCCAGTCCTTCTGCAGCTTCTGCGTTTCGAGTTCGCGTGCGCTCATGTGAATCTCCCGGTCGATGACGATCTGCTGTGGTCGGCGAAGGCACGACCTTCGTGACGGATGGTGAACGACGGCGCCGTGGCGGTCAAGTCGTATGTCTTATAGATGACTCGATGCCAGATAGCTTAGATTCAATGGTCTACTGCTCCATTTCTTACGATGTAAACCGACCGTCTCACGATGTGGCATCGATTGATGCACCGCACAGTGCATCGAACACTCTGTGCAAAAGAAACGGCCGCAGTTGCGGCCGTTTCGTCGACTGCCCCGCGCGACTCAGGCCGCGCGTCGGACCGGCGGCGCCGCCTCGTCGAGCTTCGCTTGCGTGTCGCGCAGCGCGGTCCGCAAGCCTTCCTGCACGACCGGGTGATAGAACGGCATCTCGAGCATCTGCGCGATCGTGCAGTTCATCTGCAGCGCCCACGACAGCAGGTGCGCGATGTGCTCGGCGTCCGGACCGATCATCTCGGCGCCGAGGAATCGGCCCGTGCCGATCTCCGCGTAGATGTGCAGCAGGCCCTTGTTGCGCATCATGACGCGCGCGCGTCCCTGGTCCTCGAACGAGACCTCGCCGGTCACGTGCGCGAACGACTGCGCGCCGCGCTAGCCGTTGCCGACCATCGCGATCTGCGGGTCGGTGAACATGATCGCGATCTGCGCGCGACGCAGGCCCTTGCGCGACGGCCGGGTAACGCGCCGCGTTGTCGCCGGCGATGCGGCCCTCGTCCGCAGCCTCGTGCAGCACCGGCACGTCGTTGTTGACGTCGCCGGCGATGAAGATCGACGTCGTCGCCGCACTGCATCGTCTCGCGATCGAACTCCGGGATCGCATGGACGTTGCGCACGACGCGTCGTGTTCTCGAGCCCGAGGTGATGGACGTTCGGCGTGCGACCGGTCGCGGCCAACAGATACTCGAATCGCTCGACACGGTCGACGCCGTCGAGACCCTTGAAGCGCACGACGACCTCGTCGCCCTCGCGATGGACGTCGGCATGCGCGTCGGTGTCGAGATAGACCTCGTCGCCGATCACCTTGCGCGCCTCGGCGAGGATCGCCGGGTCGCCGATCGCGCCGATGCCGCCGCCGCGGCCGAAGACCTTCACCGTCACGCCGAGTCGATGCAACGCCTGGCCGAGCTCGAGGCCGATGACGCCGGGACCGAACACCGCGACGCTCTTCGGCAGGTCCGGCAGTTCGAAGACCTGGTCGTTCGTGATCAGCCGGTCCCCGAGCGACTTCCAGATCGGCGGAAAATTCGGCGTCGAGCCGGTCGCGATGACGACAGCCTTCGCATGCACGGTCGCGCCGCCATCGATCGACAGCGTGTGGTCGTCGAGGAACGAAGCCCGTCCGACGATCTTGTCGTCCGTGGGGATCTCGTCGACACCGCGCGTCACGAAGCCCACGAAGCGATCGCGTTCGCGCTGCACGCGCGCCATCACGGCGCGGCCGTCGATCTTCAACGCGCCGTCGAGCGCCATGCCGAAGCCGGGCAGTCGATCGAGCATGTGCGCAGCCTCGGCCGGCGCGATCAGCAGCTTGCTCGGCATGCAACCGACGCGCGCGCAGGTCGTGCCGTACGCGCCGCTCTCGATCAGCACGGCGCGCTTGCCCGCCGCCTTCGCCGCGCGGTAGGCCGCGAGTCCCGCGGTGCCGGCGCCGATGACGGCGACGTCGGTTTCGATCCGTTCCATGTTCGTTCTCGTTCGTTGTGTCCGACAGGAAAGGAGCCCGCTGGGCGGGCTCCTTCTTCGACCGTTGCCGTTCGTGCCGGCGTCAGGCCGCCTTTCTCAGGTAGTTGTCGAGGTCGTCGGCACTGCCGATCAGCTCGCCGTTGATGAAGACCTGCGGGACCGTCTTCGCGCCGGTGATCGCGCCGACCGCCTTCGTGCGGATCGTGTGGCCGAGCGGCACCTCGACGTACTCGAGCCCCGCGTCGCTCAACGCCTTCTTGGCGCGCGCGCAATGCGGGCAGCCGATGCGCGTCAGGATGGCGATCTGATCCGGGCGCTTCGCGTTCGGATGGATGTAGTCGAGCATCGTGTCGGCGTCGGACACTTCGAAGGGGTCGCCTTCCTTGTCCGGCTCGATGAACATCTTCTCGATCTTCTTGTTCTTGACGAGCATCGAATAGCGCCACGAACGCTTGCCGAAGTTCAGCGCGCTCTTGTCGACCATCATGCCCATGCCTTCCGTGAACGCGCCGTTGCCGTCCGGCAGCAGGGTCACGTTGTCGGCTTCCTGGTCACGGGCCCACTCCTCCATCACGAACGGATCGTTGACCGACACGCAGATGATCGAGTCGACGCCGTACTGCTTGAAGATCGGCGCGAGCTCGTTGTAGCGCGGCAGGTGCGTCGACGAGCACGTCGGCGTGAAGGCGCCCGGCAGCGAGAAGACGACGACCGTCTTGTTGCCGAACAGCTCGTCGGTGGTGGTCGAGGCCCAGTCACCGTCGCGACGCACGCGCAGCGTGACGTCGGGGACGTTCTGGCCTTCGATGTTCTTGAGTTCACTCATGGGTAGCGCTCCTGGGGTTGCAAACAATTCGATTCGGCGCATTCTGGACGCGTTGCTGCGATAGCACAAATGCTGAATTACGATAAAAACGATAGATTATATATATCATCCAGAGGCGCGGCGCGTCGGAAGCATCCGCTGCAGTTCGGCGTGGCGATCGAGCCACTGATGCTTCAGCGCGCCCGCGACGTGAAGCGCGAACAGGGCGTACAGCAGGTAGCCGAGCCACAGGTGCAGCGCCCCGAAGCGGTCGTGCAGCAGTTCCTTCGTCGCCGGATCGGTTCGCATCACCCAGGCGATCCGCGGCCAGGGCACGACGCCGAACAACGACATCGGATGCGTCGCGGCGTCCTTCCAGGCCGAGTCGTGCAGCCATCCGGAC
The DNA here is from genome assembly GCA_963795885.1 of uncultured beta proteobacterium. Taxonomy (GTDB): domain Bacteria; phylum Pseudomonadota; class Gammaproteobacteria; order Burkholderiales; family Burkholderiaceae_D; genus CAHJXF01. The sequence continues at coordinate 655,331 of CAWCJI010000001.1, forward strand.
AACGGCAAGGCGAGGATCGCGCCGTACAACGCGACGTGAGCGGCGTGCGCGCACCACCGTTCCCATCGCGGGTAGTCGCGCGGCAATGGTGGGGGTCGATGCGTCGATCGCCACAGCACCCGCATGATCGCGAGGCCGAGCACCGTGATGCCGATCGACTTGTGCGTGTCGATCACCGGCCGGACCCAGTCGTCGGGCAGATGATCGGCCGACAGGCCGAGCGCGACGTTGACCATGATCAGCAACGCGATCGCCCAGTGCAGCGCGATGGCGGTCCGGTTGTAGCGATCGATCGTCGGCATCGGGTCGGCTGCGGTGTGAAGCGCGAGTATCGCAAGAACCCCGCCATCTCTTGGCCACGACGGATGTTGTGACAGGCCGGCCTGGGAGCGGGTCGTGACGGCATGGGATCATGCAGACCCGTCGTCGTCGCCGCGTGCGTTGCCGCTTTGAGTCCTTTCCTCGCGGACGCGTTCCGCCGCGCGTCCCCGCGCTTCGAGCGGCGCCCGACCCCGCTCGCCAGCGTCCTGATCCACGCGCTCGTCGCCGGCCTCTGGCTGCTGCTGTTTGCCGGCGCCTTTTCGCTCGGCGGCATCTGGGCCTGGTCGACCGGGGTCGCCTACATCGTCTACGACACCGTGCTGCTGGCGTTCGTCGCGTGGAAGACGTTGCCGCTGCTCGGCCCGCGAGCCGCAGCCCTGTCGAGCGCGCCGCGCGAACGGATCGCGGTGGTGATCGCCGCGCACGACGAAGCCGTCGTCTTGTCGACGACCATCGCATCGCTGCTCGCGCAGGATGACCCGCCCGACGCCCTGATCGTCGCGGACGACGGCTCGACCGACGGCACGCGCGAACTGCTCGTCGAACGGTTCGGGTTCGACGCGCCCGCCGTCGGCGGCTGGGCGACCAGCGCGACGATCGCGTCGCTGCACTGGCTGCGGCTCGCGCACGGCGGCAAGGCACGCGCGCTGAACGCCGCACTGCAGTCGACACCCGAAGCCGGCGTGACGACGATCGTGATGACCGTCGACGCCGACACGCGGCTCGCGCCCGGCGCCGTCCGCGCGATGCGGGAGGCGTTCTCGAACGAGTCGTCGCTCGTCGCGGCCACCGGTGTCCTGAAGCCGGTCTGCGGACGATCGCCGATCGGGCGCCTGTTCGAGTGGTTCCAGACGTACGAATACATCCGCAACTTCCTGTCGCGCTACGCCTGGATGCAGGTCGACTGCCTGCTGCTGATCTCGGGTGCCTTCGCCGCATTCCGGCGCGACGCGGTGCTCGCGGTCGGCGGCTTCGACGAGCACTGCCTCGTCGAGGACTACGAGCTGCTCCATCGCCTGATGCGGCACTCGGCGCTGCACGGCCTCGGCTGGCGTTCCGGCGTCGTCGGCGGCGCGCTCGCCGAAACCGAAGCGCCGAGCACGATCGCGCCGTTCCTCCGCCAGCGCCGCCGCTGGTTCGGCGGCTTCCTGCAGACGCAGTACTGGTATCGGGCGATGGTCGGCGACGGTCGTCAGTTCGGCAACCTCGGTCGCTGGATGCTGCCGGTCAAGGCGATCGACACGCTGCAGCCGTTCTTCGGGCTGACCGCGCTCGGCATCCTCGTCGCATCGATCGCCGGAGGCCGGATCAATGTCCTGGTGCCGGTGTCGGCCTGGATCATCGCGAAGATCGCGATCGACCTCGCGTTCCACCTGTGGTCGGTACACCTCTATCGCCGCTGGGTCGGCGGCTCGAATCGCGCGAACGCGAGCTTCGGCTGGGCGCTGGTCGCCGCGCTCGCCGAGCCGTTCAGCTTCCAGATCCTGCGTCACCTCGGCGCCGCGCTCGGCTGGGTGACGTTCGTCACCGGCCAGCGGGGCTGGGGAAAACAGGAACGGCTCGCCGCGATCTCCGCGAGCGAGCCGTCCGTCCCGCGCAACGACGGGGTCTAGACGCCGAACGTCAGGCCGCGAGCGCGTGCGGCGCTTCGAACGTGAAGCCGCCTCGCTCGCCGAAGTCCACGTGGACCGTGTCCTTCGGGCCGAACTTCCCTTCGAGGATCAGCTTCGACAACGGGTTCTCGATCTGCTGCTGGATCGCGCGCTTCAGCGGCCGCGCGCCGAACAGCGGATCGAAGCCCGCCGTCGCGAGCTTCGTTCAGCGCCGCGTCGGTCACGTCGAGCGTCGATCTCGAGCTTCGCGAGACGATCCGTCAGCCCGCGCAGCTGGATCTTCGCGATCGACGCGATGTTCGCCTGGTCGAGCCCGTGGAACACGACGACCTCGTCGATGCGGTTCAGGAACTCGGGTCGGAACTCCTGCTTGACCTCCTGCCAGACGAGACCCTTGATCCGCTCGTAGACCGCGTCCTGCGCCGCCTTGTCCGCCGTCGCGAGCCCGCCGCTCTCGGCGAGGATCAACTGCGAGCCGATGTTCGACGTCATCACGATCACCGTGTTCTTGAAGTCGACCGTACGGCCCTGCCCGTCGGTCAGCCGGCCGTCGTCGAGCACCTGCAGGAGCACGTTGAAGACGTCCGGGTGCGCCTTCTCGATCTCGTCGAGCAGGATCACGCTGTACGGCTTGCGACGCACGAGCTCGGTCAGGTAGCCGCCCTCCTCGTAGCCGACGTAGCCCGGGCGGCGCGCCGATCAGTCGCGCGACGCTGTGCTTCTCCATGAACTCGCTCATGTCGATGCGGATCAGGTGATCCTCGGAGTCGAACAGGAAGCTCGCGAGCGCCTTGCACAGCTCGGTCTTGCCGACGCCGGTCGGGCCGAGGAACAGGAACGAGCCGTACGGCCGGTTCGGGATCCGCACAGGCCGGCGCGCGAACGACGGATCGCGTCCGACACGAGACGCACGGCCTCGTCCTGGCCGACGACGCGCTTGTGCAGCGCGTCCTCCATGAACAGCAGCTTGTCGCGCTCGCCCTGCATCATCTTGCTGACCGGGATGCCGGTCGCGCGCGAGACCACTTCGGCGATCTCTTCGGCGCCGACCTGCGTGCGCAGCAGCTGGTTCGGCTTCGTCGCTGGCGTTCGCCGACTCGGCAGCCTTCGCCTGCGCCTCGAGCTGCGGCAGCTTGCCGTACTGCAGCTCGGCAACCTTGTCGAACTTGCCTTCGCGCTGCAGCTTCGTGATGTCGGCCTTGACGCGATCGATCTCTTCCTTGACGTGCGCGGAGCCCTGCACCGCCGCCTTCTCGGCCTTCCAGATCTCCTCGAGATCGGAATACTCCTTCTCGAGGCGCCCGATCTCCTGCTCGATCAGCTCGAAGCGGCGCTGGGACGCTTCGTCCTTCTCCTTGCGGACGGCCTCGCGCTCGATCTTGAGCTGGATCAGCCGGCGGTCGAGCCGGTCCATCGACTCGGGCTTCGAATCGATCTCCATCTTGATCCGCGCGGCGGCCTCGTCGATCAGGTCGATCGCCTTGTCGGGCAGGAAGCGGTCGGTGATGTAGCGATGGCTGAGCTCGGCCGCCGCGACGATCGCCGGGTCGGTGATCTCGACGCCGTGATGCAGCTCGTACTTCTCCTGCAGGCCGCGCAGGATGGCGATCGTCGATCTCGACCGACGGCTCGCCGACGAGCACCTTCTGGAAGCGGCGCTCGAGCGCGGCGTCCTTCTCGACGTACTTGCGGTATTCGTCGAGCGTGGTCGCGCCGATGCAATGCAGCTCGCCGCGCGCGAGCGCGGGCTTCAGCATGTTGCCGGCGTCGATCGCGCCCTCGGCCTTGCCGGCGCCGACCATCGTGTGGATCTCGTCGATGAAGACGATCGTCTGGCCCTCGTCCTTCGCGATGTCGGTCAGGACGGCCTTCAGACGCTCCTCGAACTCGCCGCGATACTTCGCGCCGGCGAGCAGCAGCGCCATGTCGAGCACGAGCAGCCGCTTGCCCTTCAGCGACTCGGGCACCTCGCCGTTGACGATGCGTTGCGCGAGCCCCTCGACGATGGCCGTCTTGCCGACGCCCGGCTCGCCGATCAGCACCGGGTTGTTCTTCGTGCGCCGCTGCAGGATCTGGATCGTGCGACGGATCTCGTCGTCGCGGCCGATCACCGGGTCGAGCTTGCCCTGCCGAGCCCGGTCGGTCAGGTCGATCGTGTATTTCTTCAGCGCTTCGCGCTGCGACTCGGCGTCGGCGCTGTTGACGTTCGCCCCGCCGCGGACCGCGTCGATCGCGGCCATGAGCGCGGTCTTCGTGAGTCCGGCCTCGCGCGCGAGGCGGCCGGCATCGCCCTTGTCGTCGGCGATCGCGAGCAGGAACATCTCGCTGGCGACGAATTCGTCGCCGCGCTTCTGCGCGTCGCGATCGGCGATGTTCAGCAGACCCGCGAGGTCGCGTCCGATCTGGATCTGGCCGCCGGTGCCCTGCACCTGCGGCAGTCGCGTCGATCGCCTGCTCGAGCGACGACGCGAGCCGCTGCACGTCGACGCCGGCGCGCTGCAGCAGCGAGCGTGCGGAGCCGTCCTGCTGGTTCAACAACGCGAGCAGGACGTGGACCGGCTCGATGAACTGGTTGTCGTGGCCGCTCGCGATGCTTTGCGCATCGGCGAGCGCCTCCTGGAACTTGGTCGTGAGTTTGTCGATTCGCATGGCGGAGACCCGAAAAAAGTTAGCGTTCAGGTTGGGTTGCGTCGCACGCTTTCAAGCGCCAGCACACAACGACCCAGGCATGCGGGCGGCGCGTCGGCGAGGCGCTCCCACGTCCGACGCAACTGGTCGAAGAGGCCGGTCGCAGGCAGTTGATCCGCCGAGCCGACGCCGGGGTCGTAATAGAGCCGCATGCGCTCGTTCGTCGCCGCGACCGGCAGCGGTGCCTGACAGAGCTTCAGGACGTTCGTGTCGCTGTCGTTGCCGGTGATGCTGTTGCCGGTCCCGTCGAAGAACAACACGAGCTGTCGCAGCTGCGGCGCCGGCCCCGCGGGCTCATTCGGCGACATCCAGTCGCCGAGCTTGCTCGTCATCCTTCTCCAGAGCGACATCGTGCCTCGCGAGCGACGGTGGACCGGCCGATCAATAATGCAGCCCCGGCAGGCGGTCAACCGGCGAGCGGCGATGGAACGCCCGTGCGTTCGCAAGGTCTATCAAGCGGTGCGAGCTCGATGTAAGAACGTTCCGGGCCCGTCGACGAATGGGCATCGACCCGACGATCACTCGAAAGAAGGCATGAACTCGGAAACTGTGAACGACGCGCCCTCGGCCTCACGTCGCCGGCTGATCATCGCCGGCGGGGTCATCGGCGCGGGCATCCTCCTGTCGCTGCCGACGCGACGCACGGCGGCGAAGCCGTCCAGCGGCATCGCGCCGCAGGCGAGCGCGGTCTTGATCGTGCCGTTCAGCGACACGGGTGCGAGGCTCGCGCCGGTCACGGTGCCGAAGGTCGTCAAGTCCGATGCCGATTGGGAGAAGCAGCTCGACGCGACGGAGTTCGCGGTGACGCGCCAGGCCGGCACCGAACGGCCCTTCAGCGGCAAGACCTGGAACCTGCATGCGGCCGGCATCTATCGTTGCGTCTGCTGCGGCACGCCGCTCTACGACTCGCAGACGAAGTTCGAGTCGGGGACCGGCTGGCCGAGCTTCTGGCAGCCGATCGCGAAGGAGAACATCGTCGAGACCGAGGACCGCAGCGCCTTCATGGTCCGCACCGCGGTGTCTTGCAAGCGCTGCGACGCCCACCTGGGGCACGTGTTCGACGACGGCCCGAAGCCCACCGGGCTTCGTTATTGCATGAACTCGGCAGCGATGAACTTCGTCAAGCGCGCCGCTTGAATCGACCGACAAAAAGGACTTCGATGAACGGACAGACTCTCGTCAGACGCGGCTTGCGGATCGCCGCCGCGGGCCTCGCCATCGCGCTGGCCGGCTGCGGCCTCGCGGGCGCCGCGGATCGGACGTTCGACGTGCCGGCGGCCGCCGTCGACCTGCCGCTCGCATCGGCGAAGGGGTCGCAAACGCTGGTCCTGGCCGGCGGCTGCTTCTGGGGAGTCGACGCGGTGTTCAAGCACGTCAAGGGCGTCACGTCGGTCACGTCCGGCTATGCCGGCGGCGAGAAGGCGACCGCGGACTACGAGACCGTCAGCACCGGAACGACCGGCCATGCCGAGTCGGTGCGGATCGTCTACGACCCGTCGCAGGTCACGGTCGGACAGTTGCTGCGCGTCTTCTTCTCGGTGGCGCACGATCCGACCGAGCTGAACTACCAGGGTCCGGACCACGGGACGCAGTATCGTTCGGCCGATCTTCTACAGGGACGCCGATCAGAAGCGGGTCGTCGACGCGTACATCGCGCAACTGCAGTCGGCGAAGGTGTACGCGCATCCGATCGTCACGCAGGTGACGCCGCTGACCGCCTTCTATCCTGCAGAGGGCTATCACCAGAACTACCTCGCGCTGCATCCGATGCAGCCGTACATCGTGATGAACGATGTACCGAAGGTCGAGGCGCTGAAGGCGAAGTTCCCGGCGATCTATCGCGAAGGCTGATCACGGCGGTCGATCGCGCGTTGACGTCTCGCGTCACGGCGCGCTCACCCGCGCGAGGTTGTCCTCCGAGTTGCGGTCGATCCGCTTGTTGTACGGATCGACGCCGACGAAGGTCGGCATCTGGTCGACGACCGCCGTCACGCTCTGCGTGCCGCTCCGGATCGGCTGGCGGTCGAAGTACAGCACCGACGACGCGTCGTAGCCGGGTCGTCCCGGCTCCGCGCTGAAGACGCCGATGTCGAACGGCTCGTCGAGCGGCGCCTCGGTCTCCTTGCCCTTGCCGTCGGCGTAGAGCTTCTTCGCGGTGACGTCGAAACGCACGTCGAACTTGCCGTCCGCACGCTTGACGGCCGTCGCGTTGGTCGCCTTGACGTCGTAGAGCGTGATCTTCTCGAACAGGTCGGTGATCAGCTGGTCGTGCTCGGGTCCTGCCTCGGCGCGCAGGATCGTCAGGAAGTCGCGGGTGTTCGGATAGGGGGCGGCCTTGAACGCGTGCTGCTCGATCATCTTCGCCATCGCGCGGTCGACCGTGTCCTCGCCGACGACTTCCTTCAGCCAGTACATCACCAGCGACCCTTTTTGGTAGTGGATGTACTGCTGGTTCTCGACACGCGCCAGCGGCAGTTCCTCGACGACCTCGCCGCCGCGTCGCCGCAGGTAGCGGTCGAGCTCGTACTTGAGGAAGCGGCGCATCTGCTCCTTGCCGTACATCTTCTCCATCACGAGCAACGCCGAGTACTGCGCGAAGCTCTCGACGAGCATCGTCGCGCCCTGCTGATAGCTCGGCACGAGCTGATGTCCCCACCATTGATGCGCGATCTCGTGCGCGGTGACGTACGTGACGACGTCGATCTTGTCGGGCTTGCCGAGCTTCGTCAGAAAGCCGATGTCCTCGGAGTACGGGATGGTGTTCGCGAACGACTGCGCGAAGCTCGCATAGCTCGGGAACTCGAGGATGCGGGCCTGCCGGAACTGGTACGGCGAGAAGCGCTCGGCGAACATCGGCAGCGCGGTCTTCATCGCGGTCAGGATGCGGTCGACGTTGTATTCGTGGCCCGGTTCGTAATAGACCGCGAGGTCGATGTCGCCGACCCGGCCGCGCCGGATCGCATAGCGCGCCGACTGGATCGAGAAGAAGTTGTTGATCGGCGCGTCGGGCCTGAAATGCGCCGTGCGCCGGCCATTCGCCGTCGTGTCGGACACCACGTATCCCGGCGCGATCGGCGTCTGGTCCGCGTCGGTCGTAACGACGATATCCGCATCGACCCAGTCGCTCGCGGGACTGAAGACGTTGCGTACGCGACCGGACTCGTCCTCGAGCGTCGGCGGCCGCAGGTCCGGCGGCAGGCCGTACTTCCGACGCTTCGCGCGGTCCGTGAGGAACGCGTCGCGCGACACGCCGATGTTCGGCGTGATCTCGCTGTTGTCGAGGAAGGTGCCGTTCTCGACGATCCGCGTCAGCGGATTGCTGTTCGGGAAGCCGCGTTCCTCGAGCGTCGTCGTGAATCGGACCTCGCGCGTCTCGCCCGGCTGCATCGCGGGCTCGAGTCGATAGATCCGGTACGGGAAGCCGTCGATCGCGCTGCGCGACGCGGCCGCCGTCGACCTCGAGGCGTTCGATTCGCAGGCGCTCGATCCAGTTGAAGTGGATCTGATCGATCGGATCGGTCGCTGCGATTGACGATCCGGTAGGTCCCCGTCGTCACGGCGCGTGTCTGGTGCGGAAAGAGCTGGACGTCGAGCGTCGCGCCGACGATGCGGGGCACGGTGATCTTCTCGAACGGCAGCAACGCCTTCTCGGCTTCGGCGAGCATCCGGTCGTGCGCCGGTTGCGGGCGATAGACGTTCAGGACATTCGTGTTGTAGTAGATGAACGCGCCGCTCGCGATCCAGGCGACCGCGGCAGCGACGACGATCAGCGCCGGCGCGCCGCGCATGCGGTGGGGGAACGCGGCGAGACGCGGCCGCAGCGCGTCGGTCGTGCCGCGTCGCCACAGGCCGTATGCGCAGACCGCGAGCATCGTCGCGAACGCGCTCCAGTAGAACTCGAACCACGCCTGACCGATCCAGAAGCGGGCCATGCCGTTCATGTCGGACAACGGGACGTTCGGTGCACCCGCGTAGTTGTAGAGGTTGTGCTCGAAGCCGGCCGTCCCGAGCGCCACCGACGCGACGAGGTACACGAGCATCACGCCCCAGCCGATGAACTTCTGCGGCACGAGCGTCTGGACGAAGACCGACAGCACGGCGAGCTGGATCGCGGTGATGGACGTCGGCATCACGAACCACAGCAGATAGGCCAACGGCTGCAGATGCGTGTAGCCCTTCATCAGCTGGATCGCCATGCCGGTGGCGCACCGCGACGAGCGTCGTCGTCACGAGCACCAGCGAGATCGCGAGGATCTTGGGCACGAGGTGCGTCCAGTCGGGCGCCGACGTGGCGTCGACGATCTCGTGCATGCGGCGATCACGGTCGCGCCAGACCAGCTCGCCGCCGTAATAGATCGCGATGATGAGCGGCATGATCGTGAACGCGCCGGCCAGCGCCTGGACGATCAGTCGCGTGACCGGATACGCGTCGCTGCCGTACCAGTCGCCGACGGTCCACGCCGACAGGCCCGCGTTGATGACGCCGATGAAGAGCAGCACGAAGAAGGCCGGGCTGCGGAACACGAAGGCCATGTCGAAGCGCGCGAGAGACCAGAGCTGCGCGAAGCCGCCGGCTCGTTGCGTCGTGGTCGTGTGCGGGGCGAATGCGATCGGCGCGGCCGTCGGCTCGTCGAGCTCGACGCCCGAGGCGACTCGCGCGCGCTTCGACGGCGCCTCGAAGCGGAAGATGCGCCACGCGATCGCGAACAGCACGGCCGCGACGCCGAGCCACAGCAGGCGGTTCTCGAGCAGCAGGCCGGTGACCGGCGGCACGCATCGCGTTGCGGTCCGCGGCGGTCCAGTACTTCGTGACGATCGACAGTGCGGACAGTCCGAACGGATCGGTCAGCGCGGATACCGTGTCGCGCTGCTGATCGCGCAGCCAGATGCGCGATGCCGAGAACAGCACGAGCACCGCGACGGCGCCGACGTACGTCCACATCAGCGAGCGGGTCGCGGTCGCGAGCGCGAAGAACGCGGCGCCCATGATCAGCAACGTCGGCAACGCGATGACGAACAGCGCGTACAGGTAGTGGCCGGCGACGAACGGGCCGACCTTCTCGGCGTCCTGCCAGGGCATCGCGGCGCCGATCGCGATGGCGAGCGGCACCGATGCCATCACGCCGAGCGCGGCGGCGATCGAGCCGCCGAAACGGCCGACGAGATACGCGCCCTTCGAGATCCGCGTGCTGTGCAGGATCGGTGCGAAGCCGGTCTCGTCGTCGCGGATCACGGTGCCTGCGACCATCGCGACGAGCACGAAGATGCCGAAGACGGTCATGATGCCCACCGTCTGCACGATCGCGAACGGCGAGTTGACGTTGACGTTGCCGCGGCTGCCGATCTGGATCGTGTCGATCGTGGTCGCGCCGAATGCGAGCAGGAAGAACAGCAGGAAGCCGACCCAGAAGACCGGGCTCTTCCATTGATAACGCCATTCGAAGGCGGCGATCGCGCGCAGCATGTCAGGCCGCCTTCGCTTCGGCGTCCTGCGCCGAGCGATGCCGATGGAGCGTCGCGAAGTAGACGTCCTCGAGGCCGGGCTCCGATGCCGCGAAGCCGACGCCCGGCGACGCGTCCGACAGCACGCGGATCACCGTGCTGCCGCTTCGCAGACGCGTCGCGATCACCGGCAGGCGCGCCCGCACGAGGTCGAGTTGCGCCTTCTCGATCGTCGCCTGCCAGATGCGGCCGCGCAGCCGTTCGATCAGCGTGCCCGGCGTGCCGCTCTCGACGATGCGGCCGCCGACCAGGATCGCCATCCGCGGGCACAGGTCCGTCACGTCGTCGACGATGTGCGTCGACAGGATCACGACGACGTTCTCGCCGATCTCCGACAGCAGGTTGTTGAAGCGATTGCGCTCCTCGGGATCGAGGCCGGCGGTCGGCTCGTCGACGATGATCAGCCGCGGATCGCCGAGCAGCGCCTGCGCGATGCCGAAGCGCTGGCGCATGCCGCCCGAGAAGCCGGCGACGGCCTTCTTGCGGACGTCCCAGAGATTGACCTGACGCAGAAGCCGCTCGACCGCGTCGCGTCGCTCGCCGCGCGTCGTCAGTCCCTTCAGCAGCGCGAGATGGTCGAGCAGATCGATCGCCGAGACGCGCGGATAGACGCCGAAGTCCTGCGGCAGGTAGCCGAGCGTCGCGCGCAACGCCGCCGGGTCCCTCAACACGTCGATGCCGACGTTCTCGTTCGCATCGAAGCGGATCGCACCGGAGGTCGGCACCTGCAGCGTCGCGAGACATCGCATCAGCGACGACTTGCCGGCGCCGTTCGGGCCGAGCAGGCCGAACATGCCGGGCGGGATCTCGAGCGAGACCGCGTCGAGCGCGCGGACGCCGTTCGGGTAGACGTGGGTCAGGTCGGTGATCGACAGCATCGTGGCCTCCGGTTGGATACGCGGCGCATTTAGCCACACCGAACACCTCGGTCGTGGTCACCGCGCGATGGAACGTCGGCGAATGCGGATGAACTGCAGTCCGGCACGTCCGACCCGCAGCGGACTGCGCGGGCGCGTCGCCGGCGGTATCCTTCGGCGGATCCCCGAGACGCGCCGCGAAGGAGCACCGATGACAGCCGCCCAACCGTCCATCCGCACGATCGGTCACCACATCGGCGGTGCCGCTGCCGCGCCGAATCCCGATGCGCGCCGGTCGGTCGTCTTCAATCCGGCGACCGGCGCCGATCTCGGCCGAGGTCCTGCTCGCGCGACGCTGCCATCGTCGACCAGGCGGTCGACGCCGCGCGCGCCGCGTTCCCTCGCTGGAGCGACACGTCGTCGCTGAACCGCGCTCGCGTGCTGTTCCGCTTCAAGGAGCTGTTGAACCGCCATCACGACGATCTCGCGCGCCTCATCACGCAGCGAGCACGGCAAGGTCTTCTCGGACGCCAAGGGCGAGGTGATGCGAGGCATCGAGGTCGTCGAGTTCGCCTGCGGCGCCCCGCAACTGCTGAAGAGCCAGTTCTCGGACAACATCGGCGGCGGCATCGACAACTTCTCGTTGCGTCAGCCGCTCGGCGTGTGCGCCGGCATCACGCCGTTCAACTTCCCGGCGATGGTCCCGATGTGGATGTTCCCGATCGCGCTCGCGTGCGGCAACACGTTCGTGCTGAAGCCGTCGGAGCGCGACCCGTCGGCCTCGCTGCTGATCGCCGAACTGCTGCAGCAGGCAGGGTTGCCCGATGGCGCATTCAACGTCGTCCAGGGCGACAAGGAGGCGGTCGACGCGATCCTCGCGCACCCGGACATCGACGCGGTCAGCTTCGTCGGGTCGACGCCGATCGCCGAGTACATCCATCGCGAGGCCACCGCGCGAGGCAAGCGCGTGCAGGCGCTCGGCGGCGCCAAGAATCATCTGGTCGTGATGCCCGACGCCGACCTCGACCATGCCGCCGACGCACTGATCGGCGCCGCCTACGGGTCGGCCGGCGAGCGATGCATGGCGATCTCGGTCGGCGTGGCCGTTGGCCACATCGCCGACGAACTCGTCGCGAAAATCAAGGAGCGCATCCCGAAGCTGAAGATCAAGGACGGCATGGAAGACGATGCCGACATGGGCCCGGTCGTGACCGACACCCATCGGCAGAAGATCCTCGGCTACATCGAGGACGGCATCGCGAGCGGCGCCACGCTCGAGTCCGATGGTCGCCGACATGTCGTCGAGGGCCGCGAGGACGGCTTCTATCTCGGCGCGACGCTGTTCGATCACGTCACGACCGACATGAAGATCTACCGGGAGGAGATCTTCGGGCCGGTGCTCGGCATCGTCCGCGTGCACGACCTCGCCGAGGCGATCGCGCTGATCAACGGCCACGAATTCGCGAACGGCGTGTCGTGCTACACGGCGGACGGTGCCACGGCGCGCGAGTTCTCGCGACGGATCGAGGTCGGCATGGTCGGCATCAACGTCCCGATCCCGGTGCCGATGGCGTTCCACTCGTTCGGCGGATGGAAGCGTTCGTTGTTCGGGGACCACCACGCGTACGGCGAGGAAGGCGTGCGGTTCTACACGCGCTACAAGAGCGTGATGCAGCGTTGGCCCGATGCGGCGTCGGCCAAGGGTCCCGAGTTCATGATGCCCGTCAACAAGTAGCGGGGGGAAGCGACGCGGTCCGTCGCATTGTCGGGACGCTTGTCACTCAAGCGCAAAATAGGCAGTTGCGACGATTTGCTTCGCCATCAAAACAATGAGTTGCTTACAGTGGCTCGCTCGTTGCTCTGCAACAAGACAACTCCATCAAAGCGGTAAACCCTACATGTTCCTCCAACGAACCCTCCTCGCCGTCGCGGTCGCGACGGCCTGCGGCGCCGCCCAGGCCGGCATGATCGAAGTGGGTGGCATGGCCGCCGGCGCCGACGGCATGGTGTCGGCGCGTCCCAATGTCTGTACGGTGAACTTCAACAGCGGGACGTCGGCGAACAGCTGCGGCGCGACCTACTACGAAGCCAGCTCGATGGCCCCGGCATCCAGTTCGCACTTCCGCACGGGCAATGTCGCGAACGAGTACGCGAGCCCTGCAGGCGACACCACGACGTTCTTCACCGTCGGCTCGACCGACGGGTCCCCGGTCACGATCGTCCTGTCGAAGCCGGCCAATTATTTCGGGTTCTACGCCGGTTCGCTGGACACCTTCAACATGGTCCAGTTCTTCATGGGCACGACGTTGGTCGACCAGTTCGACGGCGCCGCGATCAACGCGGTGGCCTTCCCGTCGTCGGCGACCGACGGCAACCAGGCCCAGGCGAACTACATCGACTACTTCCCGAGCGGCTTCTACGACCGCATCGTCTACTCGAGCAGCGGCAACGCGTTCGAGACCGACAACCACGCATTCGGCGTGACGGGCGTGCCGGAGCCGGGCGCGATCTCGTTGTTGGGTTTGGGTGCGTTGGCGCTCGTGGCCGGACGGCGTCGCCGCACGAAGGGCTGACTGATCACTCGGTCGAGGAAAAAGCCGCCGCGAGGCGGCTTTTCCGTTTGCCGCTCAGTACGCCTGCTTGTCGTTGACGACCAGCATGACCGTCTTCAGCAGGATGTGGAAGTCGAGACGGGGCGACCAGTTGCGCAAGTAGTCGAGGTCGTAGCGGATGCGCGCGGCCATCTTGTCGACGGTGTCCGTCTCTCCGCGAAGGCCGTTGACCTGCGCCCAGCCGGTGATCCCGGGTCGGACCTTGTGACGGACCATGTAGCCCTTGATGAGCTTGCGATAGAGCTCGTTGTGGGCCACCGCGTGCGGCCTCGGGCCGACGAGGCTCATCCGCCCCTGCAGCACGTTGATCAGCTGCGGCAGCTCGTCGAGCGAGGTCTTGCGCAGCAAGGCGCCGATCGGCGTGATCCGATGGTCGTGACGGGTCGCCTGCTGGACGCGGGCTCCGTCCTCCTCGACCCGCATCGACCGGAACTTGTAGACGATGATCTCCTGTCCGTCGAGCCCGTAGCGCCGTTGCCGGAAGATGATCGAGCCGGGGGAGCTCATCTTGACGAGAATCGCGATCGCGAGCAGGACCGGGGCGAGCAGGATCAGCCCCGCGAACGAGACGGCGATGTCGAAGGAGCGCTTCATCAGCCCGTTGATCCCGACGAAGGGCGTTTCGCAGACCGCGACGACCGGGATATCGACGACCGCGCTCATCCGCCCCTGGATCAGGTCCGTCACGAACTGGTCCGGCACGAAGTAGATCGATGCGGTGGTATCGCGCAGCTCGTCGAGAAGCTTCATCGTCCGGTCCTGCGTCGCCATCGGCAGCGACAGGTAGATCACACGGATCTGATGGTTCTCGACGAAGGAAGACAGGTCGGCGAAGCGCCCGAGCACCGGGTAGTTCTCCTGCGTCGTGACCCGCGACCCCTGCCGATCGTCGAAGAACCCGACGAACGCCAGGTCCGTGTACGGGTTCTGCGCGATGCGATTGGCGAGCGCGATGCCCTGGGCGTTCATCCCCACGATCACCGATCGTTGCCGATGCTTGATGATCAGCGGCGCGGCGGCGCGGAACGCCACGTGCGCGGCGACCAGGCAGGCGAGCGTGACCCAGGGCCAATACGGCAGCGCGCGCTGGGGAAACAGCTCGAGTGTCTTCGTGGCCCAGCCGAAGAACAGCAGCAGTCCGATCAGCGTCAGCGACAGCAGCGCGAGATCGACGAAGAGTCGCAACCACGTCACGTGCAGGCGCGACCGTCCCGGAAACGTCAGCGTGACCAGGATCAGCGACAACAAGAGATACTTCGTGCCGCCGTTATCGTCGAAGGCGAGCGCACAGATCAGGAGCGACAGGACCAGTGCGCACGGATCGAGCAGCGTTTCGACATGCGCGTGGGTGTCGTCGCGGCCATGCAGCAGGCCCGGCAGCTTTTCGATCGACAACGATGCCACTTGAGTGAATCCGTACGATGGTTGAGGCAAGATGCGGCGCGGCCGCGCTGCTACGGCAGGCATGAAACATGCCACGGATGCCGTGATGGATGACCGCAGGGCAGGAGCATGCATTGGAATGATTGCCGGCGCATGGCGGCGCGTGACGTCGGCGATCGAACGAGCCGCCTTGGTCGCCGTTTTCGCATTGATCGTCCATCCGGCCGTCTCCAAGGCCGCGGATGACGGCGTCGTCACGCCGAGCATCAGTGGCGGCCTTCGCTACGACTCCAATTCCTTCCGCCTCCCCAGCGATGCGAACAGCCAAGGGCAAGCCGGTTCGGCCGTGACACGCACGCTGACAGTCGGATTGTCGGTCGACAAAACCTATGGCTTGCAAACCTTTCATTTCGATGGCGACGTCACGCGCTACAAATACAGCAACTACAGTTCGCTCGACCTGACGGGCCACAACGTGAATGCGTCCTACGCGTGGAAGCTGACGCCTTCCGTCGGCGGCGACGTCATCTATCGCAGCACCGAGGCACCGAGCGATTTCGCGAACGTCGGATTCGAGACGGTCGCCAATGCCTACAAGACGGTATTGACGCAGCTCGACGCGAACTGGCAGCCCGGCGCGGCGGTCCATCCGCAGATCGCCTTCACGGAGGTGGTCGGCAAGAGCCAGCGTGCGTCGTTCCAGCAGGAGAACTCGACCACCCGCTCGGTGACGGGGTCGCTGATCTATACGTTTCCTTCGCAGAACACGGTCGAACTCTTCGTGCGCGGGGCCCACGGCGAGTACGACAACCTGAACGACGCCACGCTACAGACGGACGCCATCATCACGCAACCTTTCGCGACGAACTTCCACGAGTTCGAGCCCGGATTGCGGACATCCTGGCGGGTCACCGGGTTGTGGTCCGCGAACGCGGAGGTCGGTTACCTGGATCGGACCCACCCGGGCTTCCAGTTCCGCAATTTCGCCGGCTACGTGGCCAGCGCGAATCTCACGTTCCAGGCGACCGGCAAGACGAGTTTCGTAGGGACCGTCTCCCGCCAGCTCTACAGCTCGCAGTCGGACCTGAGCAGCTATGTCGTTCAGAACTTCGCGTCCATCACCGGGAACTGGGCGGTCACGCAGAAGGTCACCGTTCGCCCGTCGTATACCGTCAATTTCCAGACGTTCCGCAAGCCGCCGATTCCCGTCGACGGCCAATTCCGGGAACAGACGCGAGCTGCATCGCTGGACTTGGTCTGGTCGCCGATCCGGGCGTTGACGCTGACCGGCAGCATCTCCCACGAGCGGCGCGACGCGACCGAAGACGGTTTCAAGTACTCGAACACCGGCGCTCAGGTCGCTGGACGCTTCCAATTTTGACGCTCGGGCACCCGAATCCTGCAAATCGGCGTTTTCATGGTGCAATGCGGCATACAATGGCCCACCGGTCATTGGCGTGACTTCTACGGTCGTCACTGTCCCACGGGAGCAACGAGGCGGCGTCGATCCAATGGCCCGCGTCTTGCTAGTTAACGGACGACTGTTGGGGGTGTCGATGAAGAACGCGAAGGTGGTGGCAGGTCTGTTTCTGGCGTCGCTCGGCGGCGCCGCCGCTGGCGAGCCACGGGCAGAGGCCGCTTCCCGCAACCTCGATGGCCGCACCCGGGTGGTGCTTTCGCATGTCGTGGCACGCGTTCATCAGGAAGCGCCCGCGGAGATTTCCGAACAGACCGATCAGTCAATTTTGCTCGCGCAGGCAGGCGATCGCGAATCTGTTCGGGCCGGTTCAACTACCGGAACGCCGCGGCGCATACGCCGTCGCGCCGCGCACCGTTTCGGCGCCGTCCGCCGATCGCTGGCTCGGGTTAGACTTGCCGGAGCCCGGACCGCTGAGTGCCATCGTCGCCACCATCGCGCTCGCTGGATTCTTCTTCGTACGGCGGTCCACCTGAGTCCTGCGCGGCAGCGTTGCTGGACGCCGGCTGCGTTGACTGCTCGTGAGGAACCGCTGGCTTCCATCGTCTTTCTTCTGCACGGCTTCATGCCAAGGCCCGACCGTCCGGAACGTCGATCAAGCGCATCCGGCTTCGATCGCCTGGCTCGGCTGTTTGCGTGGCTCGTCGCATCGACGATCGCTCTTGCCGTCCCGTTGCCTGCGAGCGCCGCCGATCCAGGCAACTACCGACTCGGTGCGGGGGACCAGCTGCACATCTCGGTCTTCCAGAATCCCGACCTCACGCTCGACACGCGGGTCGCGGAAGACGGGTCGATCACGTATCCGCTGATCGGCCGCGTCGCGCTCGGCGATGCGGACCTGAGCACGGCCGAGCGGCGGATCGCGAAAGCGCTGGTCGACGGCGGTTTCCTGAAGAACCCGCAGGTCAGCGTGCAGCTGCTCGAGATCCGCGGCAACAAGGTCGCGGTGCTGGGACAGGTGGCACACCCGGGGTCGTTCGCGATCGAGTCGACGAACACGCGCATCTCGCAGGTGCTCGCGGAGGCCGGGGGCATCACGACCACCGGCGACGACAAGGTCATCCTGACCGGGACGCGCGGGGGAAACGAGATCCGGCGCGAGGTCGACATCGACGCGCTGTATCGAAGCGACAAGGTCGGAGACGACATCGTCGTCGCGGGCGGCGACACCGTCTACGTACCGCGGGCGCCGATGTTCTACATCTACGGCGAGGTGACGCGCCCCGGCAACTATCGCATCGAACGCAACATGACGATGCGTCAGGCGCTCGCCGCGGCCGGCGGCCTCACGCTGCGCGGGACCGAGCGACGCTTGAAGGTCGTGCGTCCGAACGCGCAGGGGACGCCCGAGCAGCTCAGCGTCGGGCTGAACGACCCCGTCCTGGTCGGGGACACGATCTACGTCAGCGAGAGCCTGTTCTAGGACCGCGATGGAGTGGGTCGTCCTGTCCGTCTTCAAGGCCAGCGAAGGCTGGATCCCGAGTTTCGTCCGAGCGTCGACGCATCGCTTCCACGTGATCGACCCGTCGTACGAGCACGACCGGTCGCGGGCGAAAGCGAGCCGCAGCGATTGGCGCGATTACCTCCTGCACGCCCTCGCCGGCTGGCGGCACGGAATGTTCTCGCGAACGCCGGTCGGCTTCGTCTGCGTGTTCCCGCAACTGGCGCTGCTCGTCGGCATCCTCAAGCGGCTCACATTCTCGAAGCGGCCCGTGATCGCGTGGATGTTCAATTTCAGCCATACGCACGAAGGCTTCCAGGGCCGGGTCGCGCGCTTCGGCTATGCGGCGGTCGACCGGTTCGTCGTCCATTCGACGCACGAGATCGCGGTCTACAGTCGCTGGTTGCGGATTCCCGCGGAGCGATTCACCTTCGTTCCGTTGTCGGTGGCCGAGAAGCCGATTACCGAGTCGGAGGACGAGGAGTCGCCGTTCCTCCTTTCGATGGGGACCCCGAAGCGCGACTACGCGCTGCTCCTGCGCGTGCTGGCGGACTCGCCGTATCGCGCGCTGATCGTCGCAGCACCGCATGCGCTCGAGGGACTCGCCATTCCACCGAACATCGAGGTTCGCGCCGGACTCTCGGAAACGGCATGTCGCCAGCTGTGCCAGCGCGCACGGATGTCCATCGTGCCGTTGCTCGACCTCGAGACCGCGGCCGGACAGGTGACGGTGGTCGAAGGGATGATGTCCGGGCGTCCCGTGGTCGCGACGCGCACCGTCGGCACCGTCGACTACATCGACGACGGACGCGATGCGGTGCTCGTCGACGCGAGCGACGAGGAGTCGCTTCGGGCCGCGATCGACTCGTTGTGGGTCGATCGCGAGAAGCGCACGACGATCGGGAATGCTGCGCGCCGGTCCGCGCTCGAGAAGTTCACGTTCCGTGCGGTCGCCCGCCACATGGAGCGGCTCATGGACGACCTGCAAGGCGACCAGCGCATGGGTGCGCCCGTGGAGCGTGCGGGGTGACTGTCACGCGAGCCTCACTCCGTAGCGACGAAAGCGCGCGCGCGTGCGGGCGCCGGCGGCGCGGACGCGAAATGCGCGACCTGCGTTGATCTGGTGACCCTGCAGCAGTAGCAGGGTTCCGACGAACGCGCTGTCGAAGAACGCCAGCGCGGCGACGTCGATGACGATGCCGGTTGGGGAAGCGCTGACGCGCTCGAAGGCGTCGCGCATCGCCTCGAGATTCGCCGCGGTCCAGGCACCGTTGACCGTGACGACCGTCTCCTCCGGATGCGATGTCACGTCGATGCGCGCATTCCGAAGCGCGGCGGCCGACGGTCGTCGCAGGCGCAGGTCGATCATCGTCGGAAGGACGCGAGTCGCCAGCAGGCGCACGAACACGAACCCGTCGCTCGCGTATCGCCGCCACAGCTGCGGCTCCTCGCGGATCCGCCAGAGCCATTCGAGGCCGAGTCGTTGCCACCGCTCCGGCGCCCGCGTCACCGTTCCTGCGACGAAGTTGATCACGGCGCCCAGATGACTGATCAGCGGGATGCGCAGCCGATCGAGGTTCGCGAGGATCCAGGCCTGCCCTTTCCGGGCGCCGAGCGCGACGATCAGGAAGTCCGCGTTCGACGCGTTGATCGCATCGATGACGGCCGGTGCGCTCATGTCCGCGATCGAGCCGAAGCCCGGCGAGTGCCATCCCGCGCAGGTCATCGATCCGACGGCATCGAGACGCGCGCATGCCTGCTCTGCGACGCCTTCCGGACCGCCGAAGAAGAACACCTTGACGGGCGCGCGACCCGGCGCCCGCAATGCCTCGAACAGGGACGAGCCCGCGACCCGCTCGCGAAACGGCAGTCCGAGCGCGCGCGCGACCCAGACGAGCGGCATGCCGTCGACGAGCGACAGGTCGCTTTGCAGGACCGACGCGCGAAACGAGTCGTCGCTCAGGCATGCGACGACGAAGTTCAGATTCGGCGTCGACACCAGGCAACGCTGGCGCGCGTCCATCGCAGCGCGAACCTTTGCGGCGCATGCGTCGAGGCCGAGCGCATCGAACGGCAGCCCGAGGATCGCGTAGACGGGACGGTGGAAGTCCGTGGCCGGAGCACCGCGGCCGACGGACGCATCCGCCGGCGCGGGATCATCCGACATTACGCTTGGTACGCACCCATTCGACCTGCCGGTGCAGAAGGAAACGCAGATAGATCGGCGCCTTGCGAACGAGATAGAGCGGCACGAAGAAGAAGAGCTCGCGCAGTTCGATGAGGTCGCGCGCGAAGCCCCGCTGCGCCAATGCGATCGCGGCGATGAGCATCGCGATCGTGACGACGAGGCACGCGGTCGGCCACCACGGCCCTCCGGCGAGACCGATCACGAGCGCGACGAACCCGGCGAGCAGTACGCACGACGAGAACAAGGCGAGCGGAGGGACGGCGAGGTCCCATGCCATCGAGGCCAGCCTGACGTCGAGCCTGCGCACGGAAAGCCATGCGAGCTTCGGCCACTCGCCGATGATCGTTCCGAGATGCCCATGTTCCCACCGGGTCCGCTGGACGACCGCGCTATCCGGATCGCTGACGGCTTGACTATCGACGATCGCGGCCGGGCAGTACGACGGATAGCGGCGCTGCCGCGCGAACGCGAGGCCCAGCTGAAGGTCCTCGGTCAGATGACCGCTCGCCACGCTCTGCTGCTGCAGCAGCGTCCAGTGAAACGCCATTCCCGAGCCCATCAACTGGCAGGGAAGCCCCAACCGGAGCATCCCCGATGGACGGACCCAGTTGCGCATGCGTTGGGCGAACTCGCCGACGCGCGAGACGATGCTGGCGTTCGCCGCCCGGATCAGGTAACGGGCCTGGATCGGTCGACGCAGTCGTTCGGCCTCGCCGGCGAGCGTCTCCACGCAATCGATGCCGGCGACGCAGTCGGCATCGAACATGAGGACGACGTCGGGCGGATCGCTCGCGAGGAACTGGATTCCGTGATCGAGGGCGAAGCCCTTGCCGCGTCGGACGTGATCCGTGCGTTCGATGACCGTTGCCCCGCTCGCACGCGCGACGGTCGCGGTCTCGTCGGTGCAGTTGTCGGCGATCACGACCAGCCGATCGCCGCTCGCGAGCTGCGGCAACAGCGACTCGAGGGTCGCCGTGATGCCCGTCGCCTCGTCGTGCGCGGGAACGAGGACCGCGAGTCGCGGCCTGAGCGCGCCCGTCTCCGGCGACCGCGCCTCGCGGCGAGCGGAGAGCGCGACGACCGTCTGGACGAAGATCAGCGCCGAGAGCCCGCACAGCAGTCCGACCACGACGGCTCCGGCGACCGTCGCGACGAGGATCAGCGCGGTGGGCATGGCCACCGCATCAGGACGTGCGATCGACCGAGACCAGCGTCGCAGCGACGCGGCCGCCACCCTGCGGGCCGCTCGTGATGGTCAGCACCGGCTTCTGCGCGGCGGCCGGCCACTTGAAGTCGACCGTGCGTCCGGCCGCCAACACGCCGGAGTCGTAGACCGTTTGCGAGCTCGCGTCGACCAGCGCGAGGCGGAGCGTCGCGCCGTTCGCTGCGGACACCGCGAGCCGCATCGTTTCCCCTGCGTGCGGCGTCGCCCAGTCGACCGTCGCCATGCTGCGACCGGACGCGTTGGTCTGCACCGTCTGACGACGGTCGGCCGCGAACAGCACGGCCTGCTGCCAGCTGTCGAACACCCCGGGCGTCCCCTGCCCGATCACGAACCAAGGCCCTCGCATCGAAAGGAGGTTGAGTCGCCGCTCGGGGACGAAGCCCTCACCCTTCGCGTCGACCCACTGCGTGACGGACGTCACCGGCCTCAGCGCGGACCGGATGTGGTCGAGCTGCGCCGCGATCTCGTTGTCCCACCCGCTCGGAGGCATCAGCGAGAACCCCGACCCGATCTCGACGTAGATCACGAACGGCGTCGTGCCGTTGGAGTCGACCACGTACGCGCCGTAGGTCTGCAGCGTCCGCGCCACCTTGGCCAGCTTCGCATCCTTGATCGAAGCCATGTCGAAGCCGGCCGGCAACATCATCCGCGTCCCTTCGGGAATCGCGCCGTGATTCACCTTCGCGGCGTCGCTGTCGGCTGCGGTTGCCGGAAAGACGTAGGTCGGGTTCGCCGAAAGGCCGCTCGATGCGAGCGACATCGCGAGCGCGTGCCGGTAGGTCGGCTGCCCATCGTCGATCTCGGTGGTCCGGATCAACCCCGCCATCGGCGGAACGCCGGCCGCGCGCGAACCCTGGAAGTAGTGCCCCGGATCGCCCCAGCCGCGGCCGTCGAGGGCGGTCCATGTGTACTGCGCCGCGCGCCACTTGCCGTCGACGAACTTCAGTTGCCAGAAAGAATGGATGCGGTTCGATGCCGGATCGACGATGTCCGCGTGTCCGTCGCCGCCCGTCGCCGGCACGACGTCCGACGGCCAGTGCGGGATGACGATCTGCGAGTCGTGCGTCTCGGCGTCGGCGATCCAGATGCCTTGTGTCTCGGGCAGGCCGTAGACCGTGACCGCCGGGTCGGCCGGCTTGGCGACGAAGACGCGGACCGAATACGCGCCTTCGGCCACCGCCGGGAAGTACTGCGTCCGCGGAATCTCGAACGTGCCGAGCGCGAACTTCGCGGGGCGCGCATTCCACAGCGAACGATCGGAGAACGGCCGCGACGGCGACGCGACCTGCGCGAATGCCGATACGCAGGTCGCCGCGATCAACCAGAGGACCGACACGCGTGCGGCACGACGGTGAATCTTCAATGGCGATCCATGTTCGAGGCGAGGACGACCGATCCGACGGTGGCCGTCGCTGCGGCCTTGTGGCGCTGGATGACGTCGACCAGCAAGGCTTCGAGCTTGGCTATTTCGGCCGTCAACGAGTGGCGTTCGCGCACCGCATGCCGCCCCTCGTCGCCCATCGCGCGCAGGCGCTCGACCGGCGCGGCGGTCGCTTCGCCGATGGCGTCGGCCAAAGCGTCGACCGACCCGGGCGGCACCAACCAGCCGTTGCGTCCGGCTTCGACGAGCTCCGGAATGCCCGCGATGGCGGTCGTGACGACGGGTCTGCCGAGCGCGAGTGCTTCCATGATCACGACCGGTAATCCTTCCGCGAAACTTGGCAGGACCAGTGCCCGTGCGCCGACGATCAATGCGGCGATCTCGTTGCTGCCCTGCCAACCGAGCAGGCGGATCGAGCTCGACAGGTCGCGCTCGGCGATGAAGCGTTCGACGAACTCTCGAAGCGGTCCGTCGCCGGCGATCAGCAATTCGCAGGCCTTGCCGCTCGACACGTTGCGAGCGACGGCCTCGAGCAGCAGCGGCAAGCCTTTCTCGTCGCAAAGGCGTCCGACGAAGACGAGCCGCGGCGCTTGCGGCGGGTCGCCGGAGTAGACGTGCTCGAATTCTCGACCGACGCCGCAACGGACCACCTGCAGCTTCGGCCAATCGGCCCGCTGCGAATGCAGCATGCACTGGCTGCGACAGAACTCGCTGATGCAGGCAGTGAATGCCGCGCGGGCGATCTTTTCACGCAACGCCCACTTCTGCGGATGGAAGAAGATGCCCGGGCCGTGCACCGTCATGCTGAATGGAACGCCCGACATCTCCGCGGCCAACATCGCGACCGTGGCCGAGTTCTCGGCGATATGGTTGTGCAGCAGTTGCAGATCGAGCTCGCGCAGGCGCGCCGCGAGGTACACCGCCTCGAGGAAATAGAACAGGTGCATGACTCGCGCATGCACACCGTCCGGGCTCACGCGCATCGCGAGGATGAGCCCGCGCGCGACGGCGGCCGGCCGCAGCAGCGCCGTCCGGACGATGGTGAGCGCGAGCGTGGCCTTCGCCACGGAGAGGATGTAGCAGGTTCCGCTGCGTTCGGCCGCGACGTCGGGGCTCGGCGTGCCCGCTTCGTTTGGCTTGCGCACAGCGAACGTGTGCACGACATGGCCGCGCGCACGAAGCTCGACGACCTCGTTGCGAATGAACGTATCGCTCGCGCGCGCATACGTGTTCGTGAAATAGGCGATGCGCATCAGCGACGTTCCGGCAAACCGTACGGCGTCAGATCGGGCGTCCAGCGAATGCGTTCCCGCGCCAACCTCGAATCGATCCGGTACGCCCCGAAACGTGCGACGCGTCGCTGCGACAGCAGCAGGCCGGGGACGCGGCGCAGGGGGGCAACGAGCCGCAGCACGGTCGCAGCCAGCGTCGTCAGCACCTCGAAGAGCGAGCCAGGCACCGGAATCGGCACGTAGCGGCGACGAAACGAGTCGATCGTTTTCGTCGCGTAGTGCCAGGCGGTAATGCCGGCCTCGTCATCGACGACGACGACCTGCACGCCGGCGTCGATCGGCAGATGGATCGCGTCGACGAACGCGCGGGCGCAGTTGGCGCGATGAACGAGACGCAGACGACGTCTCGGCGCGACGACGAACCAGAACGGACCGGCCTTCGGACCGACGCACGGCTGCAACCACCGCTCCTGGTCCCAGACGTTGCTCGGCCGGAGGATCGTCAGCCCCCAGCCGTGCTCCGCGCAGGCCGTCCGCACCATCGCCTCTTGTTCGCTCTTCATCTGCGTGTACAGGTCCTGCGCCAGCAGATCGCGGCCGTCGTAAGTGGATGACGCCTCGTCGAGGAAGCCGTCGTCCGCGCGCGGGCGCATCAGGGCCAGGCTGCTCGCGAGGACGAAGCGCAACGGCCGCTTCGGGAGCGAATCGACGAGACGCTGCGTGCAATCGAGCGCGTCCGCCACCACGACCGGATCGAGTCCCGACGTCGGCGCCGCGAGATGGATGACGACCTCGACGTCGCGAAGCTGGTCCACCCAGCGGCTCGTCTCGTGCGCTTCTCGCCGCAGGACGACGGCTTCCGTGCCTTCGGCATGCAGGCAGCGCAGCGTCTCCCGTCCGAGGTAGCCGCCGGCACCGGTGATCGCAACGCGCATGCCGCTCACCGCGCCACGTCCCGATGCGTGGACCGCGTCGTGCGTGCGCAGGTGAACTTCGCGCCCCGGCACGCGATGCCTCGAGGCGAGTCGATGGGGTCGCGGCCCTCGCGCGTCGGCACGATCAGGGCGTGCGCTGCCGCTGCATCTTGGCGCCAGCAGACGAAGCGACCACGAGCCCGATCACGAACCAGACGTTCCAGTTCACGACGAGGTAGTCGAGCATGTTGTCGGAGTAGCTCATGAACGTGAAGCATCCGAGCAACGCGATCGTCATGATGCGCGAACTCG
The DNA here is from genome assembly GCA_963795885.1 of uncultured beta proteobacterium. GTDB lineage: Bacteria > Pseudomonadota > Gammaproteobacteria > Burkholderiales > Burkholderiaceae_D > CAHJXF01. Next base: position 680,477 of record CAWCJI010000001.1, read on the forward strand.
TCGGCAACGACACCCGTGTCCAGACCAGTCGCGCGGCGATCGCATAGATCGACAGGAAAGCGATCACGCCGACGATGCCGCTGTCGAACAACAACTGCATGTAGACATTGTGCGCGCCCCAGTTCAGTCCATCCGACAGCGGGAAGAACGACGGCGAGTTGGTCCAGAAGGCGGCGTACCCGTTTCCGATGATGTAGGACAACGGCGACATGGCGGCAAGGGCCGACTGCCATAGGTATTGACGCCACGCATACGAGTTCAGCCGCGAATAGGTATAGACCTCGTTGTTGCTCGCAAGGTCGACGATGCGATCGCGGACCTCGGGCAAGCCCAGAGCCAGCACCCCGCCGACGAGTAGCAGGACAAGGGCGGCACGCCGCACGAACACGCCGTAGACCAGCAGCAGGAACAGCGCGCCGGCCCACGCCGACCGGGTCTGCGTACCGCCGAGCACGCCGAGCAGCAGACAAAGGTAGATCGCGGCGCGGAGGTTGCGTAGCGTGAACAGCGGCGTCGGCGTTTGCGGCGGCGGCCTCAACAACCACACCCCCAGCATCAACACGCAGTAGAAGCCGAGGATGTTCGGATGCGCGAGCGGCTCGGAAAGCCGGCCACTCGTCGCATCGCCATCGCCGGCTTCGAGCGTGTAGGAAGCACCGTAGACGAGGAAGCTGACGATCGCATAGATGAAGACGGGAACCGAGGACAACAATTGCAAATTCAGCAGCTTCGTCATGCCGTCGACGCGGTTGGCGCAATAGAACGCGCCGTGATAGACGGCTGCGTAAGTCAGCAGCGACAGCCAGCTGCGCAGGCCGAACATGCGATCCGGCGCATGAGTCAGGGCGAGCGCCATCACGGCGATGAACGGCATCCACGGAACCCAGGACTCGCGTTGCGTGACGCGCCCGCGCTCGAGTGTGAGCAGCGTCAGCGCAACGCCGATCATGACGAAGTTGAGGAGTCCTCCGAGGCCTCCGATGCCGGGCAACTGTGCGCGCTGGAAGACCGGGTCGAGGATGGCCCTCAACACGACGAGACCGATCAGCAGCCGTCGCGGATCGCCGACCGCCATCGCCACGAGCGCGATGGCGAGCGGCACCGCGAGGTAGAAGATCGGGCGATCCTGGAACTTGGTGCCGACCGCTGCCGTCAGGACACCGCACATCGCCGAGCCGAGAACGATGCAGCCCACCCAGAGCCATGCGTCGCCGGGTGACGGGTCGTTCAGGCCCAGGACACGCTGGAGCCACCGGTTGCGCTTGACCGGCCAGCTGGGGAGCACTGGGATCGCCTGCGTCGTGCATCGGGCGTCCTAGTAGTAACGCGACAAACGGACCGGCGCTCGAAACCGGGCGAGCAGCAACTCCCGAGCGATCGTGAGACATGTGCGCGACCGCTGCGGCCGACCAGCGACGAGAAGCGCCACGGAGCGAACGAGCCAGTACGCGAGGTATGGCAATCCGAGCTTCTCGCGACAGGTGAAGTAGGCGATCGACACCTCCTCGTTGATGAGCTTCACCTCATTCTCGTTCGGATTGTCGTAGCGCATCTTGTTCGAGCCGATCCGAAGGATCTTCGCATCGCGCCGGCGAAACTGGTCCGCGGCCCATTCCTGGTCCTCGGCCGAGAAGACGTCTTCGCGGAAGGGGCGTTCGCGAACGGCTTCGCTCTGCACGAACGCGCACGTGTTGTGCAGTCCATTGCGGCCGTCGAAGTTGTCGCGGCCGATCAACTCGGGGCACCACTCCAGTGTCGTGCGGTGAAAGTAGAAGCCTGCGGCGTCGACGGACTGCATCTCCGCGATCGCGCGGCCGATCGCTTGCGGATCCGTCAGGACGACGTGCGAACTGATGATCAGGACCCATGGCGTGTGGCAGTGCGCGACGCCGACATTGATCGCCTTGGAATAGTTGAACGTCTGTTCCGGATAGTCCACGACATCGTCGACGATTTCGACGAGCGACCTTCGTTGCTGCAGCTCGGAGCCGGAATCGACCGCGAGGATCCGCGCCGGCGGGCTCGTCTGGTCCCGCAGCGCGGCGACGACCTGCTCCACCCTCGGCGAGCTGTTGTGCGTCCGGATCAATGCCGTGTATTGCATCGCGCGATGCGCATCGAGCCGGGCGCGATGCCCGAGGTCGTCAGCCCTCGTTGAGGACGGAGCCGACGAGCAGAGCGCCGTGTTGCTGGACGTCGCGAGCGAGGCGACTCAACTGCTGCGTCGAAGTCTGGTTGCGGCGCGCGACGAGCAGTGCCGCTCCGGCTCGCGCGGCGATGGTCTGCGAGTCCGCGAACGTCGCCGCGGCGGGCGTATCGATCAGGATGACATCGTGCTCGCGCGCGAGCCGCGCCAGCATGTCCCTGAACACGCCGCGACCGAGCAACTCCTGCGGATTCGGCGGAGGCGTTCCTGCCGGCAGGATCGACAAGCCGAGGAACGAGTCGAGACGCACGACGGCCGATGGATCCGCATGGCCCGAAAGGATGTCGGAGAGCCCCGGCGACGGCGCGGTCCGAAACAGCAGATGCTGGGTCGGCGAACGCAGGTTCGCGTCGATCAGCAGCGTTCGCTCGCCGAGCTGCGAGAACACGATCGCTAGATTCGCGGCGATGAAGCTCGCGCCCGTGCCGCTGACAGGCGCGAGGATCGCGAGGCACTTGTGCGTCACGTCGGCGTCGAACCACCGAAGCATCAGCTGGCTTCTGCAGCGCGCGCAGCTGCTCGACCGTGTGGCTGAACGGTTCGTATGCCGCGACCAGCGATTGACCGAAGCGCGTGTCGCCCGGTCGCAGGTACGGATAGTCGAACTGATGCGACAGCGCGTACCGGATGTCTTCGGACGTCACGAGGCCCAGCTTCAACGCGGCCTCGCCGAAGCGCGAGCCGTCGGCCTTCTGCACGCGAAGGATGCGCTCGGCGTCCTCGGGCGTGATGCGGCCGGCATCGATCAGGATGGCGCCGATCGTCCGACGGCCCGGGCTGATCCGCATCTCGGGATCGGTTCGCGAAGGAAGTGGGAGCGGGGTTGCCAAATTCGTCATGCCTGACTGATCGATCAAGGAATGTCCTCGCGCTCGCTGCCTAGGAGGCTGCGGGCTCGTGACGCAACATCATCCGCGAACGCCACGAGCTCGTGCTCAGCCGGCGAGCGCTGCTGATGCTGGCGAGGACAGGGACTTCGAGCGCCAGCCCCAGATCGTTGACCGAGCGGATCCGACGATTCGAGAACTCGAGGGCGAGCGCGAACACCACGCCTAGCATGAGCCCGGCCACCGCCGCGGCGGCGGTATTCAGCAGCACCCGTGGCTTCGATGGATGCAAGGGTTCTGTTGCAGGACTCAGGATCGATACGCTGCTCTGACTGGACCGGCTCTCGAGACGCGTCTGCGCGAGCCGCTGTCCGACCGCGTCGTATTCGCGCTGCGCCGCCTCCACGTCCCGGCGCAGCACGTTGAACTCGTTGCGTTGACGATTGAGGTCGAGGATCCGGGACTTCTGCGCCGCGATGGCCGCGATCAGTTGCTGTTCGCGCTGCTTGTCGATCTGATAGCTCGTCTCGAACGACGTCGCGATCTGTCCGACCTCGTGGTCAGTTGGCCGCGAAGCGTCGCGAGTTCCGCCTGCATGCGCAACGTCTGCGGATGGTTGCGGCCGAGAGTTCCGTTGCTTTCCGTGCAGTCTCGCTTCGAGCTGCGCGATCTCGGCCTTGAGCCGGTTGACCGACGCGCTCTGCATCGCCTCGTCGGTCGTGGCGGCGCTCGCGCTGGCTCGCTTGCTCTGGCTCTCGCCGAGCTGGCTCTGCACCTGCGTCAGTTGCGCGGACAGGTCGTTGATCCGGTTGCTCTCGTAGTCGACGCGGTCGTCCGACACCACGATGCCGGCGGTCTGCTGGTAATTGCTCAATGCTTTCTGAGCAGCCTCGACCTTGGCACGCGCCTGGCGCGTCTGGTCCTCGAACCACAGCGAATAACGCTTCGCCGGTTCGATCTTCATCTCGAGATCCGTCTCGAGATAGGCCTGCGCGAACGCGTTCGCCACCTTCGTGATGAAGACAGGGTCGGTGCCGTAGTAGCCGATCTGCAGGATGTTGCTGTCGCGGGATGGCTTCGCGTCGAGCTTCGAGAGCAGCAGCTTCTGCAGCCACACGCGGAAGTCGCCCTTGCCATCGTCGGAATTGATCCACGCTTTCTTGAGGCCGGGATCCTTGTCGAGCTGCAACGCATCGATCACGTGATCGGCGACCCGACTGCTGCTGATGATGTCGACCTGCGTGCTCATGAAGCCCGGCATGGAACGCGGTCGGCGAGATGGTTCCGGCGACCGGATCGATGATTGCGATCGACGAGTACCGAAGCGCTGACGAGATACTGCTTCGGCAGCAGCAGGCTGACGATCGAATCCGGCAAGTGCCGTCAGCACCAGCGACGCGACGACGATCGCGGCGCGTGCTCGCAAGATCTGGAGAAGCTGGAAGAGTGTCATTGCGGGCTACCTGTACGCGCATCTTCGCCTGCACGACGAACGAGATGATGACAACCGGCTCGTCGTGCGACGGTAGCGGTTATCAAGCAACGTCCGTGCCGGAGACCGGGGCCGTCAGACCGTCGACGGACGCACCCTTGCGGCACTTTGTTGCACCGCAGCGAAGCATACCAGACCCATGGAACGCTAAGGGCTGCGTGCACGGCATCGAGCGTCGCTCATCCGGCCGCCCGCAGCAGTGCCGCGAGGCGGATCGCGTGCGCGACGATCGTCAACGTCGGGTTCGCATGGCTGCTGGTCGGGAACGTCGCCGCGCTCGCGACGAACAGATTCGACAGGCCGAACACGGCGCAGTTGCAATCGACGACGCCCGAGCGCTCGGACGTCGCCATGCGCGCGCTTCCGATGTGATGCCCGCCGACCGGAACCGATGCACGAACGCGCCGGCGAAGGTCGGCATCGTCGAAGTGGACACGGACGTGCGGCGTCCGTGCGACGGCCGCACGGAGGACGTGGAAAGCCCGCTCCGCCGCTTCGAAGTCCTCGTCCGACACGCGCCAGTCCAGTCGCACGAGCGGGCACGCCGACGGCATCCCGTTCGTTCGACAGCGTGATGCGACTGTCCTCGAGCGGAATCTGCTCGGCGTTGAATTCGAGCGGATAGCTGCCGTCCGCATTCGCGACCAGCGTGTACGGAAGCTTGCGCCGCGCGAGCACGCGCTTCATCAGCAGATCGGCGCCGAATCGCGCCAGCTGCGGCGCCCCGAGCAGGACGTTGCGCAGGTGTGCCGCCTTCGTCGATTCGCCCTGCGCTTCCGACCCGTGCTGGAGGATCGCGCGGTACTCCGAGATCAATGCCGACTTGCCGAGGAAGATCGCCGACATCACCGCACTGCCGTGCGACGCGTCCGAGTAGTCGGGGAAGTGCAGACGGAACGCGCTGTTGAGGAGTCGATGCCTGCGTTGCGCGTCGGCCGAGAACTGCAGCTTTCGCCGCGCGTAGACGCCGTCGTCGGTCTTCTCGAACGCGAACGCGACCTTCCTGCCGGGCTCCGTCGTCAAGCGCGCGCAGACATTCTCGATGTGGCATGCGTAATATCGACCGAGCCGGTCGCCGCGATTACCGAGCCCCGGTCCGTCGCGATCGGACACGAACAGCAGGCGCGTCGCCTCGATGCCGCCGGTCGCGACGACGAACCGTCGTGCCCGTATTGCGTGACGCGTCATTCGTCGGTCGATGACTTCGGCCGCTTCGATCCGATCCTCGCCGTCGGCCTTGATCAGGCGCAGGCAGCGCGCGTCGAGCAGCACCGTGACGTTCCTGGATGCGGCGAGCTTCTTGCGATGTTCGCGACCGAAATCCGTCGGCAGGCTGTAGCGTTCGATGCGGTCCGGCAGGATGGTCGCCGTTGCCTTCGACGCCGGGTAACGTCGGCAAGGCGCCGCTGATCGAGCCGCGCGACGGAGAAGTCGAACGACCCGGCGTGGCAATATTGCAGGGCGCGTTCGATAATGTCGCGCGATATCGTCGTAGGCGATGGGCCAGCCGCTGTTCGGGACGTAGTCCCTCCGTTCGAAGTCGATCGGGTCGAACGGCACGCAGCGTCCGCCCCAGATCCTGGTCGTTCCTCCGAAGCCGGTCCGACGGAATTCGGTCGGATCGGGATGCGGTGCGCCCGCCGTGCCGGCGTAGAGCAGACGCGAGTGCGCGAGGTCGGCCTTCAGGCCGCCCGCGTCCAGCAGCAGGACGCCGAAGCCGCAACCGTCGAGCTCGCACGCGAGCGTGATCCCCGCGGCACCCGCGCCGACGATGCAGACGGACGCGTGGATCGAGGTCGGATCGATCGAAGGCGACAGGGGAATGATCATTCGGATGACCGAGCGCAGGCTTGCCGCGAGTCGTATCGGTCGGCGACGCTTTCGTCGTCGACAGGTCCTGCCGTGCGACGTGATGCGATGAAGCGGTTCCCGCACATCGCGCAGCTCGACGGGATTCGCGCGATCGCGGTCTCGCTGGTATTCGTGGCGCACGCCGGATTCGAGCGCCTGGTGCCGGGCGGTTTCGGCGTCACGATCTTCTTCTTCCTTTCCGGCTTCCTGATCACGTCGCTGCTCGTTCACGAGATGCGCGAGAGCGGACGGGTCAGCCTCGCCGCGTTCTACATCCGCCGCACGTTGCGGATCGGGCCGCCGCTCTGGATCACGCTGGCGTTCTGCGCACTGACGCTCGCACTGGGCTGGATGACATTCGACGTCGATCCGTGGGGCGTCGTGGCGCAGCTGACGTTCCTCGTCAACTACTCACCGCTGTGGGGCCACCCCGAAGGGTTGCCGTATCTGCCTCTATGGTCGTTGGCCGTCGAGGAGCACTTCTACCTGCTCTTTCCGTTCGCATTCGCCACCGGTCTTGCAAGATTGAAGCCCATTCACGCGGCCCTTGCCTGCGCCGCCGCCTGCCTGCTCGTGCTTGCTCGTGCGGATCGCGACGGTCGCGACCATACCGGACTACGGAAACATCTACTTCTGGAGCCACACGCGCATCGACAGCATCCTGTTCGGATGCTGCCTGGCGCTCTGGCGAAATCCGATCCTGGACGCCGACTACTGGCGCCCGAAGCCATGGCACGTGGCGACCGCGCTGATCGTGTTGCTGGCCTGCTTCCTCGTACGTTCGGAACCGTTCCGGCAGACGGTCCGCTACAGCCTGCAGGGCGGTGCACTGTACGTGCTTTTCGCGTTCGTCCTGATCGACCGCGGCCTCGTCCATCGCGTGCTGGTCACGAAGCCGCTTCGCCTGCTCGGGCTCTATTCGTACACGTTCTATCTCGTCCATTACATCTGGATCGGCATCGTGTACACACGCTTCCCGACGATGCCTATGGCAGTCCGCATCGCCCTCGCGTTCGGGTTGTCGGTCGGTTATGCGGCGGCGATGTATGGCTTGGTAGAGTCGCGCCTCGCGCGGTTGCGCAAGCGCTTGCACGATGATCGGGTATCGCCGACGACGGATACCGTCCACGAAGACGACGAACTCGGGCGCGTCGCCGGGCGCATCGACCGCGCCTGAAATTCATGGCATGCGTCTTGCGCGATCGGCATCCAGGTTTCGCCGCGTCGGATGTGCGCAAACGCGTGCGCAGAGGATCCTTCCATTGCTTTTCAATTCGCCCGAGTTCTTCGTCTTCTTCGCGATCGTCTACGCCCTCTATCGGCTGCTTGGACTCCGGGGACAGAACGTCCTGCTCCTGATCGCAGGCTATGTCTTCTACGGCTGGTGGGACGTCCGCTTCCTGTTCCTGATCGCGTTCTCGACGACCGTCGACTTCTGGATCGGCCTGATGCTCGGCGAAGGCCGGGTGCCGATGAGGGAACGGTTCACGGCATCGGCGTTCATCGTCGCGGCCGCACTCGCCTTCCTCTGCGTCGACTGGCACGCGGTCGCCGTGTCGGGGGTGGCGGCCATCGTTCATCCTTCGCCGCTCGGACTGCGCGTGCTGGCGGGCACGATCGTCGTCGCGCTGCTCGCGAACCTGACGCACGGGCGCGTCGCGGCGATGGAGCCACGCCGTCGTCGCCGGCTGCTGTTGTTCACGACGGTCTTCGTCAACCTCGGCTTCCTGGCGACGTTCAAGTACTTCAACTTCTTCGTCGGCTCGGCCGAAGCCGCGCTGCGGGCGGCCGGCTACGAGCCGTCGCACTGGCATCTGGATGTGGTCCTCCCGGTCGGCATCAGCTTCTACACGTTCCAGTCGCTGAGCTACACGATCGACGTCGGCCGCGAGCGGATCCGCCCGGCCCACCGCTTCTGGGACTTCGCACTGTTCGTCGCGTTCTTTCCGCCGATGGTGGCCGGCCCGATCGAGCGGGCGCGACACCTCCTGCCGCAGCTGCAACGGCCTCGCACGATCCGGCTGAGAGCAGTCGATGCACGGCGTGCTGCTGATCCTGTTCGGGCTGTTCAAGAAGGTCGCGATCGCCGACGGTCTCGCCGTGCCCGTCGACGCCGTCTTCAACTCGACCGGCACGGTTTCGACGCAGGACGTGGTGCTGGCGACGCTGCTGTTCGCGTTCCAGATCTTCTGCGACTTCTCGGGCTATACCGACATCGCGCGCGGCGTCGCGAAGCTCCTCGGCATCGAGCTGATGATCAACTTCGACCTGCCCTACTTCTCGCGCAAGCCCGAGCGAGTTCTGGCGCCGCTGGCACATCAGCCTGTCGACGCTGGCTGCGCGATTATCTGTACATCTCGCTCGGCGGCAACCGCAAGGGCGAGGGCCGCACGTATGCCAACCTCATGGCGACGATGGCGTTGGGAGGGCTGTGGCACGGAGCGGCCTGGAACTACGTCCTGTGGGGCGTGTACCAGGGTGCCCTGCTGTGCGGACATCGGCTGCTGACCGGCCGACAGCCGGAGCTCGCGACGATGCAGGACGCGATCGAGCATCGACACCGGCGACCCTTTCACGCGATGCGACGGGTCGCGCTCGACACGTCGAAGATCCTCTTCTTCTTCATCTTCGTCTGCTATGGGTGGCTGCTGTTTCGAGCCAATTCGTTCGGACAGATCGTCGGCTTCTCGCAAACGATGTTCGGTGTCGGCCCCACGGTCCCCTCGGTCATGCCGCGTCCCGTCCTGCCGGCGGTGGTCGGGCTGGGGATGCTCGTCTTCCTTCAGATCGCCGACTACCGATCCGGCCGGTCGGAGAGCTTTCGCTTCTGGCCGCGACCTGCGCAGGGCGCGCTCTACGCGTCGATGATCTTCGTGCTCGCGATGGGAACCAGCAATGCGCCGGTCCAGTTCATCTATTTCCAGTTCTGAACGTCGTCGACGCGCGGTATTCGCGACGTTGTCCTGGACCTTCCTGTGCGTCGTCGCGCTCGACGTCGCGCTCGGGACGATCTTTCGTTACCCCGACGACAACCAGCGCGAGCCGACCTTGCTGCAGCGCTACTTCGATTACGGGCGATCGGTCGAAGGCAAGCTGCATCGGATCCTCGGAAGCAGCGAGCGCGACGCGGCGCCGATCGCCTATGCCGGCTGGCTCGAGCGGACGTGCACGGCGTCGATCGAACCGGTCGCGGGACGCGTCGGCCTCACCGTCTACGGCATGTCCTTCAGCGACCACGTCGGCCATGAGCTCGAAGCGCTGGACCCGTCGATGGCGGTGAGCTTCCGCTCCGGCCCGAGCGCGTCGCTCAACCACAGCTACACCTGCTTCCGGATGCTCCACGATGCGCGGCACGACCCGAACCAGGTGCAGGTGATGGGTGTCCTCGCGTCGTCGGTGGACCGCATGACGACGTTGACCGGGATGACGACCTCGTTCGAAGCGCCGATGCCATACACGTATCCGCGCTATCGGCTTGCCGACGACGGCGCACTGCTGTCCGAGCAGCCGCTGATCACGTCGCCCGACCAGATGCGGCAGCCGCTCGTCTGGGCGGCCTTCGAACGCCAGCTGGCACGCGACGACGCGTTCTACGATCCGTTGTTGATGCGGCAGAACGTCGCTGACGACAGCACGCTGATGCGCCTGCTTCGACGCGCGTATGCGCAACATGCCGGTGCGACGCGACGCAGCGAGTGGACGCTGAGCGGCACACGGTCCGACGCGTCGCACGACGTCGGACCGCTGATGAGTGCGTTGCTGATCGACTTCGCGCGTCGCACGCGCGACGAAGGAAAGATTCCGCTCGTCATCCTGTTCCAGGACCGGCCAGGCATCGACGACCTCTATCGGTCGCTCGGGCCCGCCTTGCGCGAGGCGGGAGTGCCGTTCGTCAGCACGCACACGATCGTGCCGACGACGAACCCGGGCAACTTCCTACCCGACAGTCACTTCACGCCGGCAGGCGATCGCCTCGTCGCGGCTCACGTACTCGCCTGCATCCGGGCACTGCGCGCGGGCGGATCCGGAAGCGCGGATGCGTCGAGAGGCGGGCAGTGCTGACGTGCAGTCGTCCGATCCCGGCTCGTGGAGATGTCGTCCTCCGGAGCGAAGCACTGAAGAATCTTCGATGAAGATCGCCTATCTCATCCTCGCGCACGACCATCCGCGCCACCTCCAACGACTCGTCGATGCGCTGTCTTCGCCGGACAACCTCGTCTACGTGCACCTCGACGCGAAGACCGACATCGCGCCGTTTCTCGGCATCTTCAACGAACGCGTGATGCTCTGTCCGACGCGGATCGATTGCGCGTGGGGCAACATCTCGCTGGTCGACGCGACGCTCGCGCTCGCGAGGATGGCTCTGGCCGGCGGGCGCTGCGACTATTACGCGCTGCTCAGCGGGGCCTGCTATCCGATCCAGCCGAACGAGTACATCGCCGAACTGCTCGATCGGGCGGCGGGTGCGGAGTTCATCGAAACCTATCCGTTCCCCGATGCACGGTACGGCAAGCCGATCGAGCGGCTGACCCGCTACTACATCCGCCGCAACCGTCCGTTCGTACGCCTCAAGTGGGAACTGCAACAGCTGATCAACGTGCTGCTGCCTGCGCGCGACTATCGCTCGCACTTCGGCGGCATGGAGCTGGTTTGCGGATCGCAATGGTGGACGTTGACCCCTGCGGCCCTGCGGCATGTCGTCGACTACATCGATCGCCATCCGAAGCTCTATGCGTTCTGCCGGCACATCGACTGTCCCGACGAATTCCTGTTTCAGCTGATCCTGTGGAACTCGCCGTTCCGTTCGCGGATCGCGCACAGCCTGACGTTCACGCACTGGCTGCCGGGCGAGACGGGACCGGTCGCGATCGACGCGACGTATCTCGCGCGCTTTCGAGCGCCGTTCGTGGTCGACTCGGACGACAACCTCGCCCCCACGCCGAAGCGCGAGGTCGTCTATGCGCGCAAGTTCACCGATCGATCGGCGTCGGTCGTCGACGCGCTCGACGAAGTCCTTGCCGAGAAGCGGGAGCGTGATCGCGAAGGCGTTCCGGTCCGGACTGTCGCGCGCTGATCGTCACGCGGCGGTCATCTCCCGAAGCACCCGTTCGACACGGTCCGTCGCCGCGATCGACGACCAATGCGTGACCGCATTGACGCGTGCGGCCCTGCCCAGACGCCGCGCGCGCTGCGGGTCCGCCAGCAACGCCGCGACCCCGTCGGCCATCGCGCGCGGCGTCGGTTGCACGAGGAGGCCCGTCTCGCCGTCGCGGACCGTTTCGCGAATGCCGCCTTCGGCGATCGCGACGACCGGCAGCCCGCATGCGCCGGCTTCGATCGGGGCGAGGCCGAACGGCTCGAGGCGAGGCGCATAGACCATCACGCTCGCGCGATTGAGCGTCGCGACGAGTTCGTCGTCGCCGATGCGGACCTTCGGTTCGAACGGGACGTCCAGGTCGGCAGCGAGCTGCATCAGGCGCGCCAGATACCGCTCGTCCGCGATGTTGCCGATCCAGACCAGTCGCGGGCGCGGGCGATCGAGGAGCGCGAGCGCGCGAATCGCGAACTCGACGTTCTTCTCGACGGTGATCGATCCGAGGCCAACGACCATCGACTCGCGCGGCTCGTCCCGATCGACGAACTGCGACAGATCCGTCCCGAGGTAGCACACGTCCGCATCGAGGCCGTAGGCGCGCTTGACGCTCTCGCGGCTGAACAGCGAGTTGACGAGAACGCGATCGAAGGCGGCCGTGTCGTCGAGTTCGGCCCGGCCCTGCACGCGCGCATTGTGGAGAATGCGTCGGTCCATCAGGTACTCGCGCAGGCGACCGGGACTGAACAGCGGCCGCTTGCTCGGCTCGGGCGCGAGCCAGGGCAGACGCGGCAACGCCTCGTAGAGCCATCGATACGGCTCCTGCTGGTACAGCACCGATGGGAGGTCGACGAAACGCGCGATGGGCGTGGACCGGAAGAACTGGCACGGATGCGCCAGGAGAACGTCGAAATCGCCCGCCATGATCCCGGCCGCGGCAGCACGGCAATGGTCTTCCATCTCCCGCAACAGGCGACCGACTTCGCGCGGCACCCCGGTGAGCTTCCCGAGCGTCAGCTTGCGATAGCGCGGCAGCGGAACGACGTGCTCTTCGATGACATCGGCGAGCGGCAGGTAGCTACGGTCGGCCGATGGCGGGCACCAGGCTTCGACATGATGTCCGCGTGCGACGAGGTGGCTCACCTGCTCGTGGAGGACGCGCTTGCCTCCTCCGCTCGGAAGGTTGTGCCAGACCGCGATCTTCATGGATACGCGGCGCGACGATCGCTCATGCGGCGGCGCCGGCGCCGCCTGCGTCCGGTACCGCCGCATGGCGATCGAGCCGCTTCAGCAGGCTCGCGACGTCGAATGCGATCGGAATGCAGATGAAGATCAGGTACGCGATCACCGGCGCCGCGATCACGCCGGTGCTTCCCCAGATACGCACGAGATACAGCGAGAGCCCGATGATCGTGACGGTCGAGAATGCGCTGTAGACCAGTTGGTACCGCAACCGGCCCGCGGCCGCGAGCAGGCACGCGTAGGGACTCGAGAACGCGTTGATCATCGTCCACGCCGCCATCCATCGGACCAGCTCGGGCGTCGGCACCGCGGCGTCGCCGGCCCACACGTGGATGAACGGACGCGCGATGAAGATCAACGGCAGCGCGACGGCAGCCGTCGAACCGAGCGAGAAGAGCACGTTCAACCGAAAGCTCTTGCGCACCCACTCGATGTCGCCGCGGGCGATGGCTTCGGTGTACGCGACCCAGATGTAGTTGAAGAGGATGGACTGGATCAGCGACGTGTAGCCGAACAGCTTGTACGTGAGGTTGTACGCCGGCACCTGATCGGCGCCCAGGAAATGCGCGACGACGAAGTTGCCGGTCTCGAAGACGACGAGCGCCATGATCTGGATCAGGAAGAACTGCACGCCGACGTTGACGATCACCGATACCGACGAACGTCGCATGCTGGACCAGCGCGGCGCGAACATCGGCTTGTGACGCAGGAAAAGATAGAGGCCGCTGATCGCATCGACGGCGACACCGACACCGGAGACCGCGATCACCAGCCACACGAGCCCTCCTTCGGTCCGCGTGACGATGATCAGGGCGACGAGGCTGCCGACCGTGCCGGCCGTGCCCCAGTAGTTGGCGAGCTTCGCGCTCTGCGTCGCGACGTAGGTCCGGCTGACCACCGACAGCGGGAAACCGACCAGGAAGATGCCGATCGCCGCGGCCATCGCGGGGCCGAGCTCCGCCTTGGCGATCTCGGTCTTCACGTTGAACAGGCTGTTCCAGTCGATCCATGGCCACGCGATCGCCGCCACGACGCCGAGGATCGCGGCGAACGAGGCCAGCAGGCCGAAGGCGGTGCTGACGTGGGCACGGACGAGGTCCGGCCGGTCCTCGCCGAAGGCCGAAGCGACGGCATTGTTCAAGCCGTTGCCGACGCCGATGTCGGCCAGCCGCAGCCACGCGATGGTCGACGCGACCAACGCCCACACGCCGTAACGCTCGGCACCGAGGTAGCCGATCGTCAGCGGCACCGAGACGAGACCGATGACGACCGAGACGAGGCGGTTCGCGATTCCGCTCGCGACGCCCTGCACGATCGCGACGAGGCGATTGCGGCGGTGCTCGCCCGGACCGACGCGGCCGAACGCCATCCGGAAACCCGAGACGATCCGCATTCAATGCACCTGCTCGTGAAGTCGCATGTGGAAAGGTCCGGGCGCGCCGAGCGGCGTCAGGGGGCCGACCCGCGCCACATCACCCGGCGGGTCGCGTCGAGGTAGCCGTGCTTCCATTTGAGGTCGGGCTCGAGATAGTTGCCTTCGGCCCATTCGTTCCAGGCCTTCACGAAGACGATCGCCGTCTCGGCGGACCGTCCCGCCACCTTGTCGACCGCCTTCGTCAGATATCGCTCGTAAAGCTCGGGGGTCGCGTTTTCGTAGACGACTCCTCGCACGCCCGACCGCGGCGTGTTGTCCCAGTTCGGCAGGACACACGGCAGGAAGCGCGCTTCGGACGGCATGTCCTCGAGGACGCGACGCACGACGTCCGCATAGTCGACCCGCAACGGCGTCTGCCGTCGACGCCCCGTCAGGCGACGCAGGATCTTGTCGGCGGTGAGGCCCCTGATCCTCTGCCCCAGCGACCGCTTTCCGCGGGTGGCGACGGCGGTCTTGAGATAGTCGTGCGGCGGATGCGGCGTGACCGCATCGAACGGATCGTAGATCGGGTCGCGATAAGGATCGGCTCCCGGCACGTAGATGTTGCTGATCGCCACGAAGTACATGCCGGGAAGGCCGGCTTGTTCCGCGAGCGTCCTCCAGTGCGCGATGAACGATGCGGTGGACGGAAGATTGTGCGGCGCGAAGACGACGAAGATCGGCTTGCCGTCGACCTTCATGTAGCGGTCGTCACGGAAGGCGGTCAAGGCCCACGCGAAGTGGGCCGCTTCGTCGGCAGGGCCCGGGTACTCCTGCTTGAGCAGCGTGGTGCCCGGACTCCCGTGCCAGATGCCGGTCCACGACTCGTTCGCCCACGCGAGACAGAACGGAAAGTCCGGCTCTCCCGACGCCAGCACTTCGTTGAACGGTCGTTCGAGGATCCGTCGGCCGTTGCCGAACCAGTAGTGCCAATAGCAGAAGCCCTCGACTCCACAGTCGCGGGCCATCCTGGCCTGCGCCGCCCGCGTCTCCGCGACCCGCAGGTCGTAGAAGCCGAGGTCGGCCGGAACATGCGGCTGCCAGTGACCCTCGTACAACGGCGTGGCCTTCGCCACGTTCGTCCATTCGGTGAAGCCCGGGCCCCACCATTCGTCGTTCTCCTCGATCGGGAAGAACTGCGGAAGGTAGAAGGCGATCAGTCGCGCGGATGGGTTGGGCATCTCGTTTGCGTTGGATGGACCCGGCATGTCGCTCGAGGCCGCTGCAACGGCACCATGCCCGGTCGTCGCGCCGGTCACCATGCGGTCAGGCGGTTGAGTCGCGCCGACATGCGCCTCGAACGTTGCTCGGACTTCGGGATCTCGACCTCGGCCGCCTTCAGTCGCGACACCTTCGCGTGGTAACGCTCGCCGTACAGCACCGGGTGATGGATGCGCGTCGGGCCATCGAAGTCGAACGCGTCGCCGTCGATCGGCTCGGTGAACGAGAAGCTCGACGGGTCATAGAACGTGGGGCCGAAGCCGTTGAAGTCGCGGCAGGAGAAGTCTCCGTTGCAAAGCGTCGTCGCCACCATCGCTTCGTCGTTCGGCCACAACCTGCGACGTAGCGAGCGTCGCGACTGTTGCACGCGCTTTTCGCGCACGGCGTCGATCGCTCGCGCGGAAAGACGCGTCACCGGAAAAAGGCAGCGGTATGGACGAAGGCCTCTCGCCCTCACGCTCGCCGACCAGTACCAGTACGGCTCCGCCTCGCGCAGGAATGCCGCGAGGAAATCGGCGTCGCGGTCGCAGAAGAAATCGAAGAACTCGCATGCACGACCGGAGAACCGCACGTCGTACTCGATCATCCAGAACCGTTCGGCTTCGGGATACTGCTGCCGCGCCAGGTGATAGCCATAGTCGCCGCAGGTCCACGCGAAGTCGTCCGGGCAGTACAGGCCGAGCTCCTCACAAGCCGGCACCGTCACGCTCACGACGTCGCGGAAGGATCGCGACACCCGCACCTTGCGTTCGTCCGCGACGAAGGAGACCGGAAGCGTGCTCGCCTGCGCGAGTTCATCGGCCATCGCGATTGTCAACGCGTCCAGTTCCGTGACGCGAAGCAGCAGACGAGCAGTTTGGTTCAGAGGCATCGAGTCATGATGGCTGGGCCGGCGCGAAACGATTCCCGGCCGGGAGGGAAAAAGGCAAGGTCTGTGCCCGGCACCGGACGCGCAGGGCAACGCGTTTCACGCGGATGGCGACGAAATGGTGCGGTGCATTATACGGGGGCATGTCGGGACGAAGCGATGACACGAAGCGTCCCGTATGATTCGCGAAATCGCTGTGCGCGTGTTCCAAGGGGCATGGTTATTGCTCGACTTACGCGGGCGAAGAGCCGCTCACGGCGGCCGAAGTCGGGACGCCGAACCGCTCCGTCGCACGATCGCCCACCCCGGACCGCCTATGGATTGCAAGCGATCAAGCCGATGAACGCCGCGAAAGCGGGTTGCGCGAAGTGGATCGACGCGCCGATTCCCGCGTTCTCGCATCGACGTGCCGTCGACGCACCGGCGGACGAAGATGCTGGTTGATCTCGACGATCTGCCGGACGGTCACGTGTTCGACACGCAGATCTGCATCGTCGGTGCGGGCGCCGCCGGGATTGCGATGGCCCTTCGGTTCATCGACAGCGGACAAGACGTCGTGCTGCTCGAAGCCGGAAGCGAGCGGCCCGACGTGCGAACCCAAGCCCTTTATGAAGGCAGCGTCGAGGACGAGCGCGCGCACAGTCCGCTCGACCGCTTTCGCCAGCGGCGCTTCGGTGGCTCGACCACGATCTGGGGCGGCCGATGCATGCCGTTCGACGCGATCGATTTCGAGCCGCGTCCCTACGTCCCGCACAGCGGCTGGCCCATCGGCCTCGACACGCTGATGCCGTTCTATCCGGAGGCGAACCGGATCTGCGAGGCCGGCGAGTTCGCGTACCGGGCGGCCGATGCATTGCCCGGTGGCGGGCGACCGATGATCGAAGGCTTCGCCTCTTCGCACTTCACGACCGACAGCCTCGAGCGCTTCAGCTGCCCGACCGACTTCGGCGCGCGTTACGGGCACAAGCTGCGGGCGGCATCGCGCGTGCAGGTCGTTCTTCACGCGAACGTCACCGCCCTGTCACTCGATCCCGATGGACGATCGGTCGTCGGTGCGACGGTACGGACGCTCGCTGGCAAGACCGGTCGCGTCAAGGCTCGTCGCTTCGTCCTCGCGACGGGCGGGCTCGAGGTGCCGCGCCTGCTGTTGGCGAGTCGCGACGTGGCTCCGGCCGGCATCGGCAATGATCACGATGTGCTCGGTCGCTACTACATGTGCCACCTGGCCGGGACCATCGGCACGATCCGTTTCGACGACCCATCGGCTGCCATCTGGCACGGCTACGACATCGCCGACGACGGCACCTATTGCCGCAAGCGAATCGCGTTGTCGGCCGAGACGCAGCGACAACTGGGGCTCGGCAATTTCATCGCGCGCCTCCATCACCCGCGCATCACGGATCCGACGCATCGCTCCGGCGCCCTGTCGCTGCTCAACCTCGCCCGGCTGTTCGTGCCCTACGAATACGGGCGGCGCCTGCACGGCGCGGAGACGCAATCACTCGGCACCTGGATCGCCCACGTTCGCAACGTCGTCGTCGATGCAGCCGGTGCCGGTCGCTTCGTCTCGCACTGGCTCCGCAATCGCACGTTCGCGGCTCGCAAGTTCCCCTCGATCGTCGTGCAGCCGCGCGCGAACCGCTACAGCCTCGACTTCCACGCCGAGCAACGGCCGGACCCCGACAGTCGCGTGAGACTCGCCGACCAGGTCGACGCGCTCGGGATGCCGAAGCTGCATGCGGACTGGCGATATGCGTCCGGCGATCTGGACACCGTGAAGCGAGCGCTCGACCTGCTCGCGTCGGACCTGGAGCGCAGCGGCGTCGCGCGCTTCGAATACGACCCGGAGCAGGTCGAGCTCGAGATGACGCGCTACGGCGCCTACGGCGGCCACCATATCGGCACGGCGCGCATGGGCGACGACCCGCGGACCAGCGTGGTCGACGCGGACTGCCGCGTGCACGGCATCGCGAACCTCTTCATCGCAAGCGCGGCCGTCTTCCCCACGTCCAGCCAGGCCAATCCGACGCTGACGCTCGTCGCGCTCGCGTTGCGGCTCGCCGCGCACCTGCGGGCGGGGGACGATCACGACGCCGTCGTCGCGTCGGGCGCGGATGCGGCCCGGCCCGTCCGAGCGAGCGAGATGGAAGCGGCGGCATGACGGCCTCCGAGCGCGACCGGATGCGCGTGCTGGTCCTCGGCGCGGACGGCTTCATCGGACGGCGCGTCGTCGCATCGCTCGCCGCGACGGACTGGGCAGCACCGGTCGCCGCGGGCCGGCGCCCGGGACAGGCCGGTGGAGGCATCGAACGGCTGATCGTCGACGCGACGGATGCCGTCGCGCTCGCCGCCGCCATGCGAGGTGCCGACGGCGTCGTCAGCTGCGTGGCCGGCGACGAAGCGACGATCGTCGCGCATGCGAAAGCGCTGTTCGATCGGAAGGCTGCGTCCGCGACGGCCCGCATCGTCTACCTCAGTTCGATGGCCGTCTATGGATCGGCCGTCGGCGACGTGGACGAAGACGCACCGCTGCGCGGCGACCTCGGTCCCTATTCGGCCGCGAAGGTCGAGGCCGAGCGCATGGCGACCGGCAGGGACGACGTGGTCGTCTTCCGGCCGGGTTGCGTCTATGGGCCGGGCAGCGTCCAGTGGAGCGGCCGCATCGCCGAATGGCTCGTCGCGCGTCGCATCGGCGACCTCGGCGCGGGCGGCGACGGCTACTGCAATCTCGTGCACGTCGACGACGTCGCGAAGGCGGTCGCGCTCGCGCTGCGCAATCCGGCAGCGGGCGGCCAGGCATTCAACCTGTCGATGGACGACCCGCCCACGTGGAACGACTACTTCGTTCGTTATGCGAAGGCGTTGGGCGCCGTTCCCGTGCGCCGTCTCGGCGACCGCGGGCTGAAGCTGGAGACGAAACTGCTGGCGCCGCCTCTGAAGATCGTGGAGATCCTCGCCGGACGGCTGAAGCTGCGCGGCCTCGACCTGCCGAAGCCCATTCCGCCGTCGCTCGCGCGACTGTGGCGTCAGGAGATTCGCCTGACGATGTCGAAGGTCCGTTCGCTGCTCGGTCTGGAATCGATCCCGCTGGAGGTCGGCTTGACCGAGACGGCCGCGGTCTACCGCGACGCCATCCGATGACGAGCGGCGCGCGCCGTGGCGCGTCGCCTTCTCGTCACGATCCCTGCTTGATCAGCGTCGCCGAGACCTTGCCGCCGCCTTGCGCACCGCTCGAGACGACGACGTAGACCCAGACGTCGGTCGTGTTCGGCCACTGGAACGTCAGGGTTTGTCCGTCGACGAGGAAACCGGAGTCGACCAGGTTGCCGCCGGCGTTGAGCAACTGCAGGCGCAGCGACGCACCGCCGCTCGCGGTCACGACGAGCTTGAACGTCTCGCCGGGCTGCGGGGCCGCCCAGCCGACCGTCGGGATGCTGCGTCCCGACGAATTGATCTGCAGGACCGGCTGTCCGTTATCCGGAAACACGACGGCCTGCTGGTACGTGTCGAAGACGCCTGCAGTCGTTCCGCTGAGCACGTACCACGAGCCCCGCATCGACAGCAGGTTGAGGTTGTGTTCGGGCGTGAACACGGCGCCGGTCGCGTCGACCCACTCGCTGACCTGCGTCACCTGGCGCAACTGCTGACGGATGAGGTCCAGCTCGCTCGCAACCTCGTTGTCCCACCCGTTCGGCATCAGGCTGTAGTTGCCGCCGTTCTCGACATAGATGACGTACGGCGTGCCGTAGTTCTGATCGACGACGTACGCGCCGAACGACATCAGCGTCCGTGCGACCTTCGCCAGGTCCGGGTTCTGGATCTTCGAGACGTCGAAGGTCGCGGGCAGCATCATCAACGCGCCTTCGGGGATCGTGCCGGTGTTCTGATAGGCGTTGATGTCGGCGGTCGTCGCCGGAAAGATGTAGGCCGGGGAAGGCGACAACGCGTTCGACGGCATCGACATGGCGAGCGCGTGCTTGTACGACGCGGCGCCGTCGTTGATCTCGGCGACCCGGATCACCCCGGCGATCGTCGGGACCCCGGTCGCCCGCGATCCCTCCATGTATTCGGCCGGCGTTCCCCACCCGCGACCGTCGAGCGTCGTCCACGTGTATTGGACGGCGGTCCATTGGCCATTGGCCTGGCGGAGCTGCCAGAACGAGTGGATCTTGTTGTTCGCGACGTCGATGATGTCCGCGTGGCCGTCGGTACCGCTCGCCCCCGCGACGCCGGCCGGCCAGTGCGGGATCACGATTTGCGGAACGTATGTCTCCGCGTCGGCGATGTAGATTCCCGAGCCGCCGCTGGGCCCGGCGACCGCCATCGACGGGTCGCTGTTCGACGCGACGAAGCCGGTGACCGAATAGGCGCCGTCTGCGACCGTCGGGTAGTAGTACGACGTCGGGACCTGCGCCGTGCCGAGCGTGAACTTCGTCGGCCGCGAGTTCCAGGGCGACTGATCCGAGAACGGTCGCGCGGCGGTCGCCTGCTGCGCGGCGACCGCGTTGACGGTCAAGCGCGCGGCAGTGCTCGCCGCGGTGCCGGCCGCGTTGGTCACCTGCGCGACGAACGACGCGCCGCTGTCGGACAGCTGGACCGCGGCAGCGGTGTAGGTCGCCGATGTGGCGCCCGCGATCGCGACGCCGTTGCGCGTCCAACGGTACGTCGGCGTGTCGGCGCTCGTTGCCACCACCGTGAAGGACGCGGACTGGCCGCCGGCGACCGTGATCGATAGCGGCTGCGTCGTGATCACCGGCGGTGATGCGGCCGCCTGCGTCGCGGTCGTGGTCGTATCCGGCTGCGACGTGGACGTCGTCGTGCTCTGCGAAGAACCGGATGTCGAGGTCTGCGTCGACATGGCCTGGGTACTCGTCGACGTCGTGGACGCGCCGGACCCTGGCGTCGAAGACGATGCGGTCGGGTCGGCGCCGCTCGATGCCGCAGACGACGCCGCGCCGGTCGCGACGTTCGTCGTCGCAGTCGACGCCGGGGTCGCGACGGCCGCCGCCGGACTCGAGCTCCCGCCGCCGCCGCCACCGCCGCCGCAGGCGCACAGGAGCGCGAACGACGCCACGGCGAACAGCAATCGAGGGACGCGACGATCGAAGCGCGCGACGAACGTTGTGCGCGCGCGCAGGAAGAAGGGGGACGACATGATCGACTCCGGGACGAGGCTGGGACGGTCGCGGCATCGGAGGCGCCGTGGCGATGCGCCGGTCCGCGCATCCCGGCACGCGCATGGCGAGCCGACTGTCTGCACAGCTATCGGTCCCGAAGTTGCTAAATTGAGTGGCCGCCGCATCGTTGTTGTCACGGTTCACGGACGACCGAACCGCCCTCGCGTCCGCACGCAATCGCGATCAGGAACGCAGTCGAACCGCGCACGATCGAACGCGTCGATTCCGCCAACCCAAAGCCCTCATGACCCTCGAAACGCTGAGTCGCCACCGTTGCTTCGACGGCATCCAGTCCTTCCATCGGCATCCATCGCGCACGACCGGCGGTGCGATGCGCTTCGGCGTGTTCGTGCCGACCGGTGCGTCGGGTCCGATGCCCGCGCTGATCTACCTCGCGGGCCTCACCTGCACCGAGGAGACGTTCGCCATCAAGGCCGGCGCGCAGCGCTTCGCGGCCGCGCACGGGCTGGTCCTCGTCACGCCGGACACGAGTCCGCGCGATACCGGCATCGACCGCGCGACGACCGACTGGGACTTCGGCGAAGGCGCTGGCTTCTACCTCGACGCGACGCAGGCGCCGTGGTCATCGCGCTTCCGGATGGAGTCGTATGTGACCGAAGAGCTGCTCGACATCCTCGTCGACGGGTTCGACGTCGATCGCGGACGCGTCTCGATCTTCGGACATTCGATGGGCGGCCACGGGGCGCTGACGCTCGCGCTGCGGCATCCCGGGCTGTTCCGTTCGGTCTCGGCGCTCGCGCCGATCGCATCGCCGACGCGTTGCCCCTGGGGCGAAAAGGCGTTCGGCCGCTATCTCGGAAGCGACATCTCGGCCTGGGAAGAACACGACGCGAGCCGCCTGATGGAACGCGCGCGCTGCCCCTTCCCGGGCGGCATCCTCATCGACCAGGGACTCGCCGATCCCTTCCTCGAAGAACAGCTTCGGCCCGAGGCGCTGGAGGCTGCCTGCCGTGCGGCCAGTCAGCCGCTGACGCTGCGCCGTCACGCCGATTACGACCACGGCTACTACTTCGTCGCGACGTTTTGCGCCGACCACATCGCGTTTCACGCGGCCGCACTGGGCGCGACGCGCTGACGTCGACCGCAAGACGCGAGCGACGACCGCGACCGCGTCGGCCGCGGTCAACTCCAGCGACGCCACGCCCGGCGCCGAGTCCTCAGTGGCACGGAGTTTGCCTTTCGGACCAAGGACTTAATTTGCCGACTGACGACGTGCTACAAGAACCGTCCAACCACCCATTCGCCGCATGAGCATGACCAGCACCCATGGCGCTTCGTTGCTGCCGACGGCCGAGCCGTTCGAGCCGATGGCAGCGACCGCGAACCCGGCAAAGGCGCAAGCGTCGCTGCATCGCTATCGGCCGGAGATCGACGGTCTCCGCGCGATCGCCGTTCTTTCGGTCCTGGGCTTCCACGGATTTCCGCGCTGGATCCATGGCGGATTCGTCGGCGTCGACATCTTCTTCGTCATCTCCGGATACCTGATCTCGGGAATCATCTATCAGGAACTCAGCCGCGGCACGTTCAGCATCGCGGGCTTCTATTCCCGCCGCATCAAGCGGATCTTCCCCGCGTTGTTGCTGATCATCGTCCTGACCCTGACCGCGGGACATTTCTTCTTCATCGCCGACGAGCTCACGACGCTGAACGGCAACGTCGCGGCGAGCGCGGCATTCGTCATCAATTTCGCGCTCCTCGGTCAGTCCGGATACTTCGACGCATCGCCCGACGTCAATCCGTTGCTGCATCTCTGGTCGCTCGGCATCGAGGAACAGTTCTACATCGTCTGGCCCCTGCTGCTCATCGGCTTCTGGAAGCGCCGCGTGCTCGTCAGCGTCGTGCTCGCGCTGCTGGCGCTCTCGCTGCTCGCGAATCTTCTGCTGATCGGAAGTCATCCGATTCAAACCTTCTATCTGCCGTTCACGCGCTTCTGGGAGTTGTGGGTCGGCGCACTGCTGGCCTATCACGAGTATTCGATGCGACAGTCAGCGCCGAATGCGGCGCTGACTGTCATGCAGGGTACCGTTCACAAGGCCTTTCCCTGGCTCGGGCTGGCATTGCTCGCAACCGCGACCCTGCTGTTCCGGAGCATCGACCCGTTCCCGGGCTGGCGGGCGATCGTTCCCGTCGCCGGCGCCGCCCTGCTGATCGCGGGTCCGCGCACGAGCTTCATCAATCGGACGCTTCTATCGAACCCGATCGCGTTGTTCGTCGGACGCATCAGTTATCCGCTGTATCTGTGGCACTGGCCGATCCTCGCTTACATGCGGCTCTACTTCGACCAGACGCCGCGGTTGTATCGGCTTTCCGCGCTGGTCGCCGCCGCGATCGCCGCGTGGCTGACCTATCGCTTCGTCGAGCACCCGGTCCGCTTCGGACCGGCGACTTGGCGGAAGCCCGTGCTGCTGAGCGCCGGGATGCTCGTCGTCGGTTGCTTCGGATGGCAGCAATGGGAAGCGCAGAGAAACCGGCACGACGCGCAATCCGATTACATCGACTTCTTCAAGCGATATACCGAGACCCACGACCTGCAGACGCAGTGGGCGTTCCAATGCGGCTTCATCGATGCGAGCGGCATTCCGCAGACCCACATCGATCCGACCTGCGTCCCTTCGACTTCGCAAGCGCTGCTGATCTGGGGCGATTCGCACGCGCAAGCGTTGCGCCACGGAATCGCGGCGGTCCTTCCGAACGACGTCGCGCTCGGTCAGGTCGCGACGTTCGGGTGCCACCCGAGCCTATCGGTCGGAGTCAGCGACGACGAATCGTGCAAGCGATCGAACGCGTATGCGCTGGCGGCGATCAAGGAACATCGGCCGGCCGTCGTCGTCCTCGCCCAACAGTCGCGTCACGAGAGCACCGACTGGAACGCGCTCGCGAAGACGCTCCTTTCCTATGGCGTGCAGCACATCGTTCTCGTCGGCCCTTGCCCCGAATGGATGCCGAATCTCTACCGGGTCATGGTCAAGGACTTCGCGGTCCCGCGACCGCGGCGCCTCGCTTCGCACCTGAATCAGGAGATCTTCGCCACCGACCGCACGTTGAAGGACCGCTATGCACACAGCGACGTCCTCACCTACGTCTCGCTGATCGATGCGCTCTGCACGAAGGATGGGTGCGAGACCTACGTCGGCAACGACGATCGGGAAGGCCTGACCACGTTCGATTACGGACATCTCTCGCTGGTCGCATCGACCTACGTGGCCGATGGCGCGATCGGGCCGGCCCTTGCGCCGTTCTGGGCATCGCAGACGCCGTGACCCTCGTTCGGCGACGAGCGGATTCGGCCCGGACACCGCCCTTCTGCTGACCGCTCGAACCAGACGCACGACGCGCGTCGCGCCGGGCAACCCCTCGCCCGTTTCCTCCTGTTACGCGGCGGCTCGCCGGTCGACACGTTCGACTGGCAGAATGCCATCCGCGAAACAAGCATCGCGCACAGACGCGAAATCATGTCGCATACCTTCGACTACATCATCGTCGGCGCAGGCACCGCCGGCTGCGTCCTCGCGAATCGCCTGTCCGTCGACCCGAACGTCTCCGTCCTCGTCGTCGAAGCCGGCGGCATGGACGACTACGCGTGGATCCACATCCCGGTCGGCTATCTCTACTGCATCGACAACCCGCGCACCGACTGGCGCTTCAAGACCGAAGCGGAGCCCGGGCTCAACGGTCGCCAACTGATCTATCCGCGCGGCAAGGTCATCGGCGGGTCGTCGTCGATCAACGGCATGATCTACATGCGCGGGCAGAAACACGACTACGACGACTGGGCCGCGGCCGGCAATCCCGGCTGGAGCTGGGACGACGTGCTGCCGCTGTTTCGCCGGAGCGAGAGCCACTGGGCGCTCGACGAGTCGGCCGAGCGTCGGCTGCAGGAAGAAGAACCCGTGCGAGCCGACCGTCGGCACTTCCACGGACACGACGGCGAGTGGCGCGTCGAGCGCCAGCGTCTGCACTGGGACGTGCTCGACGCGTTCCGCGACGCGGCGGCAGAGGCCGGCATCCCGCGCGTCGACGACTTCAATCGCGGCGACAACTTCGGCTGCGGTTACTTCGAGGTCAATCAGAAGCGGGGCATCCGGTGGAACGCGTCGAAGGCGTTCCTGCATCCGATCCTCAAGGGTCGCGACGCGCGTCCCAACGTCGTCCTCGTCACCGAAGCCGTCGACACGACGCTCGAATTCGACGGCCTCGTCTGTCGAGGCGTCCGCTTCCGTCAACGCGACGTCGAGTTCGAGGTGCGCGCACGGGCCGAGACGATCCTCTGCGCGGGCTCGATCGGATCGCCGGCGCTGTTGCAGCGCGCGGGCATCGGCGACCCGGAGCGACTGGCGGCGGCCGGCATCGCCGTGCGACATGCGCTGCCCGGCGTCGGCGCGAACCTGCAGGACCACCTGCAGTTGCGGATGGCGTTCAAGCTGACGAACGCGCGCACGCTGAACACGATGGCGAACCGCTGGCACGGCAAGGCCTGGATGGCGCTGCAGTACCTCGCTTTGCAACGCGGCCCGATGTCGATGGCGCCCAGCCAGCTCGGGGCGTTCGCGAAGAGCACGCCGGACGAGCCGTATGCCAACGTGCAGTACCACGTGCAGCCGCTGTCGCTCGACGCGTTCGGCTCGCCGCTGCATGCGTTCCCGGCGTTCACCGCGTCGGTCTGCAACCTGCGACCGGCATCGCGCGGGACCGTGCAGGTCGTGTCGCCCGATCCCGCCGTGCCGCCGAAGATCGCGCCGAACTACCTGTCGTCGGACGTCGACCGCAAGGTCGCCGCCGACTCGATCCGACTCACGCGACGCATCGTCTTGCAGCCGGCGATGCGCCGCTACGCGCCGGCCGAGTTCTTCCCCGGCGTGCGCTACGAGACCGACGAGGAACTCGCGACCGCGGCCGGCGACATCGGGACGACCATCTTCCATCCGGTCGGTACCTGCAAGATGGGCCCGACCAGCGATCCACGCGCCGTGGTCGATGCCGACCTGCGCGTGCACGGCATCGATCGTCTGCGCGTCGTCGACTCGGCGATCATGCCGCGGATCACGTCGGGCAACACCTGCTCGCCGACGATCATGATCGCGGAGAAGGCTGCGACGCTGATCAAAGCGACGCGACGCGATCGCTGAGGCGGCGCTGCGGCCGCGCTCAGCGCGCCTCGATCGGGAGCGCGGTCTCCGTCGGCAGCACGCCGTGCGCACGATGCACGGGCGCCGCGTCGCCCGTCTCGACGGCGACGTCCGCGACCCGCGGTTGCCTGGCGAGGGCCGCGCACATCGCGCCGAGCAGCAGGTAGCCGGCCACGAGCGCATAGACGAGCCGCGGCGTCGCAGAACCGGGAACGAACAGATGGCCGTCGGCGAACGGCGAATGGATCAGGCCGACGCACGTCAGCCCGGCCGCGACGACGCAGAGCCATGCCGCCGCGATCATGCGACGGTCGATGATCCACACGAGCCACGTCGCCCAGATCATCGCCGTCACGATGAAGCCGTTGCCCAGCATCGTCAGCACCGTCAGGTTGCGCTGCGTGTCCGCCGGCAGCGACAGCACGTCGACCTTCGCCGCCCCGAGCACGCCGCCCATCTCGATGTTGACGAGGTTCGCGATCACCGGGATCAGCGCGAGCGCGATCGCCTGCACGTGCTTCGGCTCCGACTCGTGGACCGCCTGCGCGCTCATCTCGAGGCCGACGTAGACCAGGATCGGCACGACGACCGACTCGGGCAGCGCCGAGATCAGCACGCCGATCAGTCCCGTCGCGGCGCCGATCGCGATGAAGAGTCCGGTCGCGAGCGTGTAGGCCGCGCGGCTGCCCATCCGCTTGTACGCCGGATGTCCGATGTACGGGGTGTTCTGGACGACGCCGCCGCACAGCGCGGCGCCGAGCGTCGCGATGCCTTCGACGAGCAGGATCGTGCGCGTCGAATAGCGGTCGCCCGCGAGCGCCGCCGACTCGGTCACGTCGATGCCCCCGACGACGGTGAGGAACGCGGCGGGGATCGCGAGCGGGATGAACTGCCACGCGAGGTCGAGCCCTTCGACGAACGCGGTCGTCGGCCACGGCAGGTGCAGGCCGAACGAGCCGCCGGTGACCGGCAAGGTCGGCGGCTCGTAGCCGAACAGGCGCGCGATCGAATACGCGGCCAGGCCGGCGACGACCGACGCGATGACCGCCGGGACGTTCGCCGGCAGCCGCACGCGTCCGACCAGCGTCAACAGCACGACGCCGAGCGCGACGAATCCGCCGATCGGCTCGGCCATCACCTTGCCGAACGGGAAGAACATGATCAGCGCGACGCCGACCGCGCTGATCGCGCCGAGCAGCGCGGTCTTCGGCAGGATGCGTCGGATCGCGTCGCCGAAGAACGACGCGATCAGCTTCGCGACGCCCATCAGCACCAGCACGGCCATGCCGACCTCCCACGCCTTCATGCCGTCCTTCGTGATCACGAACGCCGGCCCGACGACGCCGAACGACAGCGCGAACATCGACGGCGTGTCGATGCCGAGCGGCATCGCGCAGACGTCGTGGCGCCGTTCCTTCTTCGCGAGCCGGAACGCGATCCACGTGTAGATCGCATCGCCGATCAGCACGCCGATCGCGGTCCCGGGAATCATGCGGCCGAGCACGATGTCGGCCGGCATGCCGAACACGCCGATCAGGATGCCGCTCATCGACACGAGCAGCGCGAGGTTGTCGATCGACAGCGCGAAGAAGCCGTTGACGTCGCCGCGCGCGGCCCAGCGATAGCGGAACGGTTCGGTCGTCGTGGCGATCGGCGTGGCGGACATGGCGGTCAGGACAACCTCTGCATCAACAGATACCCCGCGAAACAGGCGACGAGTGCGCCGAACACGTGCGCACAGGCATGCGCGAACGCCCAGCCGGGGCGGCCTTCCTGCAGCAGCAACATCGATTCGGCGGTGAACGACGAGAACGTCGTCAGCCCGCCGAGCAGGCCGGGGATGACGAACACGCGCCAGTAGGCAGGCGCACCCGCGTGGCCCTGGAATGCGGCCACCGCCACGCCGATCACGAAGCCGCCGACGACGTTCACCAGCAGCGTGCCCAGCGGCAACGTCGGCAGGACCGGATTGAGCACGATCTGCGCCAGCCAACGCAGCGTCGCGCCGATCAGCGAGCCGGCCGCGAGCGCGAGGAAGCTGGCCGGACCGATCGCGCTCAAGCGACGTTCATGACGCGTGGCTCGGCGCGTCGGCCGACCCGGCCCAACGCGCCGCGTCGTCGCGGTCGGTGTCGCGCGCCTCGACCCAGCGCGGACCGTCGGGGGTCGCTTCCTTCTTCCAGAACGGCGCCTCGGTCTTCAGGTAGTCCATGATGAAGTCGCAGGCCTCGAACGCCGCGCGGCGATGCGACGAACTCGCCGCGACGAACACGATGCGGTCGGTCGGCAGCAACGTGCCGTAGCGATGGACGACCGTCACGTCGACGAGCGACCAGCGCGCGCAGGCCTTCGCGCAGATGTCCTCCAGCGATCGTTCCGTCATGCCGGGATAGTGCTCGAGCGTCAACGCACCGATCGTCGCGCTCCGGTCGGCGACCTCGTTCGTGTCGCGGACGATGCCGATGAAGCTCGCGATCGCGCCGACGCCCGGCCTGCCCATCCGCTCGAGCTCGTCGCCCGCGTCGAAGTCGGCCGTCTGGACCCTGACGACGATCGTCATCGCGTTCGATCAGCCGCCGGTGACCGGCGGGAAGAACGCGACCTCGACACCGTCGCGCAGCGGCGCGTCCGGTCCGACCATCACCTGGTCGACGGCCGCGCGGATGTTGCGGCCGTCGGCGAGCGCCGCCCACGCGCCGCCGCGCTCGCGCAACCAGTTCCTCAGGCGCGCCGTCGTGTCGACCCCCTGCGGCAGCTCGCACGTCTCGCGCGCGAGGCCGACCGCTTCGCGCAGGCTCGCGAAGTACAGCAGCGTCACGCGCATGCGCTCATCCGTGCAGCAGGTCGGCGAACGGCAGGAAGCGCACCGCGTCGCCGCGAGCGATCGCGCGACCGGCCGGATTGTCGAGCAGCCCGTCGGCCCAGACCGTCGACGTCAGCACCGCCGATCCCTGCCGGTCGAAGAGATCGAGGCCACCGTCGTCGTTGATGCGGACGCGCAGGAACTCCTGCCGACGATCGGGCCGGGGCCAGTCGAAGTCGGCGCGCATCGCGTAGGCACGCGGCGCGGTCTCGCGCATCCCCTGCAACCGCATCAGCAGCGGCCGCACCAGGATCAGGAACGTGACGAAGCTCGACACCGGGTTGCCCGGCAGCCCGACGAACCGCGCCTCGCGGACGCGGCCGAACGCGAACGGCTTGCCCGGCTTGATCGCGATCTGCCAGAAGTCGATGCTGCCCTCGGCGGCGACCGCCGGACGCAGATGGTCTTCTTCGCCGACCGACACGCCGCCCGACGTGACGATCAGGTCGGCGCCCTGCCCGGACCCGTCCGCGGCCCGCACGAGCGCCGCGCGGGTCGCTGCCAGCGTGTCGGGCACGATGCCGAGGTCGACCACCTCGCAGCCGAGCGCCTCGATCAGCGCGCGCAGCATGAAGCGGTTCGAGTTGAAGAGCGCGCCCGGCTTCAGCGCCTCGACCGCGACCTCGCCCGGCATCGCGAGCTCGTCGCCGGTCGAGAAGATCGCCACGCGCGGCCGGCGCACGACGTCGAGGCGCGCGGTGCCGATCGACGCCGCGAGGCCGAGGTGCTGCGGCCCGAGCCGGGTGCCTGCCTCGAGGATGACCTGGCCGTCGCGGATGTCCTCGCCGCGGCGCCTGACCCATTCGCCGTCGGCCGGCGGCTCGCTGAAGCGGACGGTCGCCGTCGCCTCGTCGACGATCGCCGCCTCCTGCATCACGACGGCGTCCGCGCCGGCCGGCATCAGCGCACCGGTGAAGATGCGTGCGACGCTCGCGCGTTCGAGCGGCTGTCCGACACGGCCGGCCGGGATCCGCTGCGACACCGGCAGCGCGATCGGCGCCTCGGCGGTCGCCGTCGACAGCTCCGCGCGGCGCACCGCGTAACCGTCCATCTGCGAGTTGTCCGCCATCGGCACGTCGAGTCTCGAGCGCAACGGCGCCGCGAGCACGCGACCGCGGGCGCCGGACGTGTCCACGGACTCCACGTCCTTGATCGGATCGACCGCCTCGACGAGCCGCGTCAGCGCCTCGTCGACCGTCCGCAGCGCGGCGCGCGGCGCACGATCGACCGCGGCCGGAGCGGCGGCGAAGCGGGTCGAGTCGATGGCCGTGCCTTGCATCGCGACATTCTAGGGCCTGTCGTCGTTGGGCAATTCCAGACCCGAACAAGTGCGATGGCCTCGGCATCGACAAAGCAACGACTTTCCGATGCTTGCGCAGGCGCGAATCCTGCATTGCTTCCATTTGTTACCACGCGATCGAACGAAGTGACGCCACGTTAGTATTGCCGCTCGTTCACGCATCGCCACAAGAGCCGGCTCTCCGCCCGGCCATCCCACCACGAAGGGGCCCATCCATGATCCTGCAACCCGTCATTCTTTCCGGCGGCTCCGGCACCCGGCTCTGGCCGATGTCGCGCGAGAAGTATCCGAAGCAGCTGCTGTCGTTCGTCGGCGGCGAGACGATGCTGCAGTCCACGGCGACGCGGCTGTCCGGTTACCAGTGCAAGGACATCACCGTCGCGAGCGGGCCGATCGTCGTCTGCAACGAGGAATATCGCTTCCTGTCCGCCGAGCAGATGCGTTCGGCCGGCGCGAACGGCGGACGCATCCTGCTCGAGCCGTTCGGTCGCAACACGGCGCCTGCGCTGACGATCGCCGCGATGCTCGCGGCGTCCGACTCCGACGACGCGCTGTTGCTCGTGATGCCCGCGGACCACGTGATGCGCGACCTCGACGCCTTCCATCAGGCGATCGACGCGGCGGTCGGGCCGGCGCTCGGCGGCGCGATGGTGACGTTCGGCATCGTCCCGGACCGGCCAGAGACCGGCTACGGCTATCTCGAGGTCGGCACGTCGATCCGCGACGGCGGCGTGCACAACCTGGGCGCCCAGCCGCTGGTCGCCTTCGTCGAGAAGCCCCCGGTCGACGTCGCGCGCCAGTATCTCGAGGGCGGCAAGCATCTGTGGAACAGCGGTCTGTTCATGATGCGCGCCAGCGTCTGGCTGAAGGCGCTCGCGCACTTCGCGCCGACGATGTACGAGGCGTGCGACAAGGCGTTCAAGGCCGGCTCGACCGATCGCGACTTCGTCCGCATCGGTCGCGATGCCTTCGCGTTCTGCCCGTCCGACTCGATCGACTACGCGGTGATGGAGAAGCTCGCCGCCGCGCCGGAGCTCGGCATCGACGGCATCGTCGTGCCGCTGGTCGCGGGCTGGTCGGACGTCGGCGCGTGGGACGCGGTGTGGGCGGCGTCGAGCAAGGATGCCGACGGCAACTCGGTGCAGGGCGACGCGATGCTCGAGGACACGCGCAACAGCCTCGTCATCACCGATGGCCGGCTGGTCGCGTGCCTCGGTCTCGACGACATGATCGTCGTCGAGACGCCGGACGCGGTGCTCGTCGCGAAGAAGGACAAGACGCAGGACATCAAGAAGATCGTCGCGCGGCTCAAGGCCGAGGCGCGGCCGGTCGCCGACAACCATCGTAAGGTCCATCGACCGTGGGGCTACTACGACTCGATCGACAACGGCCTCCGGTTCCAGGTCAAGCGCATCGTCGTGCGGCCGGGCGCGTGCCTGTCGCTGCAGATGCATCACCATCGCGCCGAGCACTGGATCGTGGTCTCCGGAACCGCGAAGGTCACGCGCGGCGACGAGATCATCATGCTGTCCGAGAACCAGTCGACGTACATCCCGCTCGGCACCGTCCACCGGCTCGAGAACCCGGGCGTCATCGACCTCGAGATGATCGAGGTCCAGTCGGGCAGCTATCTCGGCGAGGACGACATCGTGCGGCTCGAGGACAACTACGGACGGCTGCACGCGGTGCCGGGAGCGCAGGCGGCCTGAGCCCGACGAACTGTCGTCGCTCAGTCGCGTACGAACACGGTCAGTCCCGTCAACAGGATGATCGCTGCGAACGCGAAGTGGATCATTCGCGAACTCAGGCCGAGCACCTTCCTGTCGCGCGACGTGCCCAGGCCGACCTTCAGCCAGATGAAGGCCGTCGCACAGCAGACGATCAACGCGCTCCAGTGCCAGTTCATGGAGACGGCCTCCACGCTGCCTGCCACGCGATCGTGCCAGGCTCGGGAAAAGGTTAGCTCGCGAGGTAGCAGCCGAGGGCGGCGATCGCAAGAACGCCGGCCAGCGGTGCGTTGCCCATGAGGAGCGACGCGCTCGAGAATGCCAACAACGAGGCCGCGGCGCTCTCGTAGCTGAAAGCCCCCGATACGGCGTCGACTTCGTCGAATGTCAGTTCACGCATGATCGCGCTCCCGGCCCGTCAGTTCATGACAGCGTCGACGGCGAAGAAGACGCCGGCGCCAAGAAAGAAGGTTGCGGCAGGAATGGCCCCGGCGGGACCGAAGCACGCGGCCACCGCCCCGCCCCCGGCCAGCAAGCCTCCAACCTTCGCCAACATCGTCATGGCGCCGCCGACCTCTGCAACCTCGAATGCGGTGAGTTCTCTCACGTGACTTCCTTCCGGTTCTCTGCTTCGGTCCATCGATGAAGTCGCGCGACCGACGCCTGCGCGACCCTGCGGGCCGCCGACGATCGGTCAGCGGTGAACCGATCGTGATCCGCAGCTGTCGGCTTGCCAACCACCCTATGGACGTTGACGACGCCGCGCCGTTCGGGCACCGACCCTGCGTATCGACGCCTTGAGCTCGGCCCGGCAATGTTGGCGGGCCGGCTCGCGTTCAGCTTCCGTACCCGGCGATATAGCGTTTCACCGCATCGACCTCCGCCGGCAATGCGACCGAGCGCTGCGGCCGTTCCAGCAGGTCTTCGTATCCTGCCGGCGCCGGCGGCTCGAAACCCAGTGCCTCGCGGATCGTCTCGGCGAACTTCGCCGGCTGTGCGGTCTCGAGCGCGATCATCGTCTCGCCGTCTCGCATCTTTTCGCGCGCGACCTTGACCGCCACCGCGGTGTGCGGATCGATGACGCGGCCGGTCGCCGCGTGGACGCCGCGGATCGTCGCGATCACCTCGTCGTGCGTGCAGGCGCCCGACGCGAAGCCGTGGCGGCTCGCGACGTCGGCGAAGACCGGCGACGACGACAGGTCGAAGCGACCGTCGGTCTCGACCTGCTTCCACAACGCATGCAGCCTGCCGGGATCGCGACCGACGAGATCGAACGCGAAGCGCTCGAAGTTGGACGCCTTGCTGATGTCCATGCTCGGACTGCTGGTCGCGTGCGTCTCCGCGGCGGTCCGCACCCGATAGACACCGGTGCGGAAGAACTCGTCGAGCACGTCGTTGTCGTTCGTCGCGCACACGAGGCGATCGATCGGCAGGCCCATCGTCCGCGCGATGTGGCCGGCGCAGATGTTGCCGAAGTTGCCCGACGGCACGGTGAACGACACGCGCCCGTCGTTGCCCTCCGTCGCGAGGAAGTAGCCGCGGAAGTAGTAGACGACCTGCGCGACGACGCGCGCCCAGTTGATCGAGTTGACGGTGCCGATCGCATGCCGTGCCTTGAAGTCGGCGTCGGCGCTGATCGCCTTCACGAGGTCCTGGCAGTCGTCGAACACGCCGTCGACCGCGAGGTTGTGGATGTTCGCGTCCTGCAGCGAGAACATCTGCGCGGTCTGGAAGCGACTCATGCGGCCCTGCGGCGACAGCATGAAGACCCGCACGTTGGCCTTGCCGCGCAAGGCGTATTCGGCCGCGCCGCCGGTGTCGCCGGACGTCGCGCCGACGACGTTCAGCGAGCGTCCGGTCCGCGCGAGCGCGTACTCGAACAGGTTGCCGAGCAGCTGCATCGCGAGGTCCTTGAACGCGAGCGTCGGACCGTTCGACAACTCGAGCAGCGAAAGCCCGGGTCGATACGCATCGAGCGACACGAGCGGCGTGATCGCCCCGCCGCCGAACGCTTCGCGCGTGTACGTCCGCGCGACGATCGCGCGCAGATCGGCCGCCGGGATGTCGGTCGCGAACAGGCGCACGACCTCGAACGCGAGCTCGGCATAAGACAGGGAGCGCCACGCCTCGAGCGTGTCGGCAGCGACCCGCGGATAGCGCTCAGGCATCGCGAGTCCGCCGTCCGGCGCGAGGCCTTCGAGCAGGATGTCGAGGAAGTGCGCGTCGCGGCCGTCGGGACGGAACGGACCGCCGCGCGTCGAGAGGTAGTTCATCACGCGAACCGGGTCGACGTGTCGACGCGCCACGGCGGGTCGATGCGGTTGACGCCGGCGAAGTAGAGGCAGATCGGGTTGCCGTCGGGGTCGGCGAGCCGCGCCTCGCGCCACAGCCACGGCTGGTCGACGGGACGACTGTCGAACCGGATGCCGGCCGCCTCGAGGGCGGCGACGCGTTCGTCGAGGTCGTCGCACTCGAAGTAGACGACGGTCGTCGACGCGACCGGCTGGTCGGTCCGATGGATGGAGAACGTGCTGCGCCCTTCGGGACAGACGAAGCGCGCGTAGTGCGACGCGCGGACGATCAGCTCGAGGCCGAGCGCGCGATAGAACGAGACCGACCGTTCGAGGTCGCCGGTCGCGACCGTCACCTGATTGAGTCGCATCGCGATCAGCGCCCGTTCATGCCGTCGAGGCGGGACGCAGCAGTGCGGCATGCGGATCGCTGCGCGAACGATTCATCGTGCATGGCCCTAGGCCAGGTCCTCGACGCGGATGCGCGTCACCGCCGACAACGCGGTGTCCAGCTGCTCGATCTGCGCAATCGCGGCGTCGACGCGCTTCTCGATCGTGCCGTGCGTCAGCATGATGATGTCGGTCGCATGCGTGCCCTCGGCCGGTTCCTTCTGCAGGAACGCGCCGATCGAGATGCGGGCGTCCGCGAGGATCCGCGTGATGTCGGCCAGCACGCCCGGCTTGTCCGCCACGCGCAATCGCAGGTAGTACGCGGTGCGGACCTCGCCGATCGGCAGGATCGGCGTCGCGGACAGCGAGTCGGGCTGGAACGCGAGGTGCGGCACGCGATGCCCGGGGTCGGCCGTATGCAGCCGCGTCACGTCGACGAGGTCGGCGACGACCGCCGACGCCGTCGGCTCCGCACCCGCCCCGGCGCCGTAGTACATCGTCGCGCCGACCGCGTCGCCCTTGACGAGGATCGCGTTCATCACGCCCTCGACGTTCGCGATCAGGCGTCGATGCGGGACGAGCGTCGGATGCACGCGCAGCTCGATGCCGCCCGTGCCCCGGTCGTCCGCTTCCACGCGTCGCGAGATGCCGAGCAGCTTGATGCGGTAGCCGAGCTCCTCGGCGTAGCGCAGGTCGTCGGCGGTCAGCGTCGAGATGCCTTCGGTGTACGCGCGATCGAACTGCATCGGAATGCCGAACGCGATCGCGCTCATGATCGTCAGCTTGTGCGCGGCGTCGATGCCCTCGACGTCGAACGTCGGGTCGGCCTCCGCATAGCCGAGCCGCTGCGCGTCGGCGAGCGCCGCGGCGAACGTCGCGCCGGTGTCCCGCATCGACGACAGGATGAAGTTGCTCGTGCCGTTGATGATGCCGGCGATCCACTCGATGCGGTTCGCGGTCAGGCCCTCGCGCAGCGCCTTGATGATCGGGATGCCGCCGGCGACGGCCGCCTCGAACGCCACCATCACGCCGCGCGCGCGAGCGGCCGCGAAGATCTCGTTGCCATGCTCCGCGAGCAGCGCCTTGTTCGCGGTCACGACGTGCTTGCCGGCCGCGATCGCCGCGAGGGTCAGCCGCTTCGCGTCGCCGCCGCCGCCGATCAGCTCGACGACGATCTCGATCGACGGATCGGTGACGACCGCGAGCAGATCGTCGTCGACGGCGATGTCGTCGCCGACGACGGTCCGCGCCTTCGCGACGTCGCGCGCGCCGACGCGAGCGACGACGATCCCGCGACCCGCGCGACGACGGATCTCCTCCTGGTTGCGCGCGAGCACGCGCAGCAGGCCGCCGCCGACGGTGCCGGTGCCGATCAGGGCGATGCGGAGGGGAGTCATGGCCGGAAGCGAGTACTTGGTTCGTCGTTCACGCGAGGCCGGAAGCTGGCGACGTCGACGAGGACGACAGTGGGTTCCCGCCGCGGCCCGGACCCATTGCCGGGGCAGGCTCTTCGTGGGAACGACGGATCGAGGTGTGGCGCGGGAAGCCGAGGTGCGAGCTCAAGCCGCAGCCCGCGGCAGCAACCCGTCCTTGCGGAACATCTCCTTGATGCCGCGGATCGCCTGGCGCGTGCGCGCCTCGTTCTCGATCAGCGCGAAGCGCACGTGGTCGTCGCCGTAATCGCCGAAGCCGATGCCCGGCGACACCGCGACGCGCGCGTCCGCCAGCAGCTTCTTCGCGAACTCGAGCGAGCCGAGCGACGCGTACGCGTCCGGCAGCTTCGCCCAGATGTACATCGACGCGCGCGGCACGTCGACCTTCCACCCCGCCTCGGCCAGTCCCTTGACGAGCACGTCGCGACGCTTCTGGTACTTGGCCGCGATCTCCCGGACGCACTCCTGCGGCCCTTCGAGCGCCGCGATCGCCGCGACCTGGACCGGCGTGAACGAGCCGTAGTCGTGATAGCTCTTCATCCGGCCGAGCGCGTTGACGAGATCCTCGTTGCCGACCATGAACCCGATCCGCCAGCCGGCCATGTTGTAGCTCTTCGACATCGTGAAGAACTCGACCGCGACGTCGCGCGCGCCGGCGACCTGCATGATCGACGGGGCCTTCCAGCCATCGAACGTGATGTCGGCGTACGCGAGGTCGTGGACGACGAGGATGTCGTGCTGCTTCGCCAGCGCGACGACGCGCTCGAAGAACTCGAGCTCGACGCATTGCGCGGTCGGATTGCTCGGGAAGCCGAGCACCATCATCTTCGGCTTCGGGATCGACTCGCGGATCGCGCGCTCCATCTCCGCGAAGAAGTCGACGCCCGCGGTCATCCGCACGCTGCGGATGTCGGCGCCCGCGATCACCGCGCCGTAGATGTGGATCGGGTAGCTCGGGTTCGGCACGAGCACCGTGTCGCCGCGGTCGAGCGTCGCGAGCATCAGGTGCGCGAGTCCCTCCTTCGAGCCGATCGTCACGATCGCCTCGCGGTCCGGATCGAACACGACGCCGTAGCGCGACTCGTACCACCGGCAGATCGCGCGCCGCAGCCGCGGGATGCCCTTCGAGACCGAGTAGCCGTGCGTGTCGGGGCGCTTCGACGCTTCGACCAGCTTGTCGACGATGTGCTGCGGCGTGGGCCCGTCCGGGTTGCCCATGCTCATGTCGATGATGTCCTCGCCACGGCGACGCGCCGCCATCTTCAGCTCGGCGGTGATGTTGAAGACGTACGGCGGCAGGCGCTTGATGCGCGAGAACTCTCTCATGCGGACCCCGATGTGCCTCGCGGCGCGGGTGACGAAACGGTGAACGGCGAACGGACGATGGCGACGGCGACGGAGCCGACGGACTCGATTGCATCGCGGAGACCAGGCGACAGCGCCGATGCAACCGCGCCGCAGACGACCGGCGTCGGTCTCCGCACGCCGATGCCGATTATAATTCGCACCCCCCGATTCCCACGCGGCGACGCGCCCCGTGTCGCGCCTTCGACACGCGGACCATCGCCGAAGCGTCGCCCGTCGTGAAGCTCCACGCCACCGTCGTCCCGTCGTCCAACACGTTCAACGCCTACGGCGACGGGTACGTCGAGGTCAACGCGGTCCGCCACGACCGCAGCATCGTCGTGCTGCCGGACCGCCCGGTGCTTGCGTGGCCGTTCGACCGCTTCGACGCGCTCACGGTCGAGGGCTTCGCGTTCGTCGCGGCGCAGGAGCCGGAGCTGGTGGTGTTCGGCAGCGGCGACCGGCTGCGCTTCGTCCATCCGCGGCTGCTGAAGCCGCTCGTCGAGCGCGGCGTCGGCGTGGAGACGATGGACGTCCGCGCCGCCTGCCGCACCTACAACATCCTGATGGCCGAAGGTCGGCGGGTCGCCGCCGCACTGCTGATCGAGCCCGTCGTCCCGGCCGCGGCGTGATGTCGGCCTCGTCGCGCGACGAGGCTGCGCCGCCCGTCCGCGTCCGCGTCCAGGTCGCCGTCGCGATCGTGCTGCTGGCCGTCGTATGGTTCGGCGGGCTCGGGCATCGCAAGCTGATCAAGCCCGACGAAGGCCGCTATGCGGAGATCCCGCGCGAGATGGTCGTCACCGGCGACTGGCTGACGCCGCGGCTGAACGGGCTCAAGTACTTCGAGAAGCCGCCGCTGCAGTACTGGACGACCGCGTTGGCCTACGAGGCGTTCGGCGCGAGCGAATGGACGTCGCGGCTGTGGACCGCGCTGACCGGCTTCGCCGGCGTGCTCGTCGTCGGCTGGACCGCGGCGCGGCTCTACGACCGGCGCACCGGCCTGTTCGCGGCGACCGCGATCGCGAGCAGCCTCGCGTACGTGCTGCTCGCGCACTTCAACACGCTCGACATGGGGCTGACGTTCTTCATGACGACGACGTGGTGCGCGGTGCTGCTGGCGCGCGACGCGCGTCGACGCGAGTCGATCGCCGATGCGCACTGCGGTGCGGGCTCGCGCGGCCGATCCGGCTCGCGCGGCTGGATGCTGGTCGCGTGGGCTGCGCTCGCGCTCGCCGTCCTGTCGAAGGGACCGGTCGCGGTCGTGCTGTGCGGCGCGGCGCTGGTCGGCTACGTCGCGGTGTCGCGCGACTGGACGATGCTGCGGACGCTCGACGTCGTCCGCGGCCTCGCGTTGTTCGCGCTGATCGCCGGTCCGTGGTTCGTCGCGGTGTCGAAGGCGAACCCCGACTTCGCGCACTTCTTCTTCATCCACGAGCACGTCGAGCGCTTCCTCACGACCGAGCATCGCCGCGAGGGTCCGTGGTGGTACTTCGTGCCGGTCGTCGTCGTCGGATCGCTGCCGTGGCTGTCGGTCGTGCCGGGCGCGATCGTCTCCGGCTGGCGCGTTCCGGCGCGTGACGGATTCGCGCCCGAGCGCCTGCTGATCGTCTACGTCGCGTTCGTGTTCGCGTTCTTCAGCGCGTCGGGCTCGAAGCTGCCGTCGTACGTGCTGCCGCTGTTCCCGGCCTGTGCACTGCTCGTGGCGAGGCGTCTCGCGACGATCGACGCCCGCGCGCTGCGCCGGCACCTGACGTTCGTCGCGGTTGTCGCCGTCGCCGTCGGCATCGCGTTCCGCGTCGTTCCGCTGGACTCGGCCGAGAGCGGCGTCGCGGTCGCGCGCTTCCGGGACGCGGCCATCGCCTGCATGGCGATCTGGCTCGCCGGGACGCTCGTCTCGATCGGCCTCGCCGCCGCGACGGCGCGTCGCCGCCGCGATCGTCGTCGCCGGGTCCGCGGCGCTCGTCTCCTTCACGAGCCTCGTCCTGTCGCACGAGATCCTCGGACGGGAGATGTCGACCTACGACCTGGCGCGCGAGGTCCGGCCGCTGATCGGTCCCGACACGACGATCTACAGCGTCGGCATGTTCGAGCACGGCTTCGACTTCTACCTGCGGCGCACGGTGACGCTGGTCGGCTTTCGCGACGAGCTCGACTTCGGTCTGACGGCCGAGCCGGACCGCGGCGTCGACAACTTCGCGCACTTCGTGGAGCGCTGGAACGCGGAGCGCGACCCGCTCGCGATCATGGGCGACGACGTATTCGCTACACTGACGGCCGCCCATCTGCCGATGCGCATCGTCGCGCGCGATGCCCGGCGCGTCGTCGTCGCGCGTCCTCGCGAGTAAACCGGCGCCGGGTCGAGCGCGTTGGAAGCCGGTCCGCCATGCGAGAACGAACTTGAACCCGGCCAGCCTCGCGTTGATCCTCTTCGGCGTGTTCCTCAACGCCTGCGCGCAGCTGCTGCTCAAGGCGGGCGTCAACAACGTCACCGCGGCGGTCGGCACGTTCGACTATTCGTTCGCGAACATCGTGCCGATCGGCTGGCGGCTCGCGACGCAGCTGCCGATCCTCGGCGGCCTGGCCTGCTACGTCGTCAGCGTCGTCGTCTGGATCCTCGGCCTGTCCCGCGTCGACGTGTCGGTCGCGTATCCGTTGCTGTCGCTCGGC
Organism: uncultured beta proteobacterium; assembly: GCA_963795885.1. Taxonomy (GTDB): domain Bacteria; phylum Pseudomonadota; class Gammaproteobacteria; order Burkholderiales; family Burkholderiaceae_D; genus CAHJXF01. Next base: position 721,029 of record CAWCJI010000001.1, read on the forward strand.
TACGTGCTCAACGCCGCCGCGGCGTGGTGGCTGTTCGGCGAGGCGCTGACGCCGGCACGGCTCGCGGGCATCGGCATCATCATCGTCGGCGTGGTCGTGCTGACGAAGAGCGCATGAACGGACCGATATCACCATGAGCGCGAACCCGAAGACGATGCCGCTGCCGTACCTGCCGTTCACGCGGCCGACGATCGACGAGGCGACGATCGCCGGGGTCGTCGACGTCCTGCGTTCGGGCTGGATCACGTCCGGTCCGAACGTCAAGGCGTTCGAGGCGAAGCTGTCCGAGTACTGCGGCGGCCGTCCGGTGCGCGCGTTCAACTCCGGCACCTGCACGATGGAGATCGCGCTGCGCATCGCCGGCATCGGCTCGACCAACGACGGCGGCAGCGCCGACGACGAGGTCATCACGACGCCGCTGACCTGGGTGTCGACAGTCGAACGTCGTCCTCGACGTCGGCGCGACGGCCGGTGTTCGTCGACATCGATCCGGTCACGCGCAACATCGATCTGGATCGCGTCGAGGCGATCACGACGACGCACGCGCGCCATCATGCCCGGTCGACCTGGCGGGCCTGCCGGTCGACCGCACGCGGCTGTACGCGATCGCGCGGACGTCACGGGCTGCGCGTCATCGAGGACGCGGCGCAGAGCTTCGGCAGCAACTGGGACGGCAAGCGGATCGGCTCGATCGGCGACTTCGTCTCGTTCAGCTTCCACGCGAACAAGAACATCACGACGATCGAAGGCGGCTGCCTCGTGATGAACGACGAGCGCGAGGCGAAGCTCGCCGAGCAGTACCGGCTGCAGGGCGTCGTGCGCTCGGGCGTCGACGGGATGGACGTCGAGCGCGTCGGCGGCAAGTACAACCTGACCGACGTCGCGGCGCGCGTCGGCCTCGGCCAGCTGCCGCAGCTCGAGAGTTTCACCGCGAAGCGACGGGCGCTCGCGCAGCGCTATTTCGACTGCTTCGATCGCGCCTTCCTCGACGAGATCGAATGCCGGCTGCCGGTCGCGGACTTCGCGCGCAGCAACTGGCACATGTTCCAGGTGATGCTGCCCGAGGCGCATCTCGCGCGACGCGGCCGGACGCGAGCGGACGTGATGAAGGCGATGGACGCGCGCGGCATCGGCACCGGCGTCCACTATCCGGCGCTGCATCTCTTCTCGCTGTATCGACGGCTCGGCTGGAAGGACGGCGATCTTCCCGCATGCCGAATATGCCGGGCGCAACACGCTGACGCTGCCGCTGTTCCCGACGATGACCGACGCCGACGTCGAACGCGTCGTCGACACGCTGCAGGCGTCCTGCGCACGTCATGACGACCACGAACACGCTCGAGCCGCGCATCGCGTCGCCCGTCGGCATCGCGCGCGCCGGCGAACGGGTCGATCCGCCCGACACGCGTCGCGGCGTCGTCGCGGCGACGACCGTCGACGTGTCGGTCGTGATCCCGGTCTACAACGAGGAAGCCGGCCTGCCGCGCTGTTCGCGCGGCTCTATCCGGCGCTCGACGCGATGCGCGGCGCGCTTGCGCTACGAGGTCGTCTTCGTCAACGACGGCAGTCGCGACCGCTCGGCCGCGCTGCTCGCGGAGCAGTTCCGCGCGCGGCCCGACGTGACGCGCGTCATGCTGTTCAACGCGCAACTACGGCCAGCACATGGCGATCATGGCGGGCTTCGAGCACGTCGCGCGGCGACGATCGATCGTCACGCTCGACGCCGACCTGCAGAACCCGCCCGAGGAGATCGTCAAGCTCCTCGACGCGATGAAGCGCCGGCTCACGACTACGTCGGCACGATCCGCACCGCAGCGCCAGGACGCCGTGTGGCGCACGCACGGCGTCGCGCGTGATGAACCGGCTGCGCGAGCGCATCACGCGCATCAAGATGACCGACCAGGGCTGCATGCTGCGCGCCTACAGCCGCCACATCATCGACACGATCAACCGCTGCCGCGAGATCAACACGTTCATTCCCGCGCTCGCCTACACGTTCGCGCACAACCCGGCCGAGATCGAGGTCGGCGCACGAGGAGCGCGCCGCCGGCGAGTCGAAGTATTCGCTCTACAAGCTGATCCGCCTCAACTTCGACCTGGTCACCGGCTTCTCGCTCGTGCC
>CAWCJI010000002.1:0-201320 GCA_963795885.1 uncultured beta proteobacterium
GATTGCGAGAGCCCGGCACGGGCCTTCGACAGGTGGATCCGCGCATGTGCGACGTCCGCGAGGCGAACGTGGCTGCTCGCGGCGATGAGGTGCGCGAACACGAGGTCGTTGGGATTGGACAGCCGACGCGTGCCGAGCGCCTCGTCGGCGACGGCGACCGCATCCATCGGCGAGCACGGATGGTTCAGCCACACCGCTTCCAGCGCAGCATCGAACGTGCGTGCGTTTTCCGAAGGGTGGCCCGCACTCATGCGATGCGCCGCGCCGCGCGTCCTTCGTCGCTGCCGGATCGGCCCGTCTCACGCATGCGTTCGTCCGAGGATCAGGAATTCCATCAATGCCTTCTGCGCGTGCAAGCGGTTCTCCGCCTCGTCCCACACGACACTGCGCGGCCCGTCGATCACCGAGGCGTCGACCTCTTCGCCGCGATGCGCCGGCAGGCAGTGCATGAACAGCGCGCTCGGCTTCGCGGCCCACATCATGCGGTCCGAGACGCGCCACGCGGCGAACGCCTTCTGCCTCGACGCATTTTCGGCCTCGAAGCCCATGCTCGTCCAGACATCGGTCGTGACCAGATCGACGTCCCGGCACGCCTCGACCGGGTCGTCGAACTCGCGATAGTGCGACGCGTTCGCGAGGCCGGCGCGCTCGGGTTCGACCTCGTATCCCGGTGGTGTCGACACATGCACGCTGAAGTTGAGCGTCTCGGCGGCCTGCAGCCAGGTATTGCAGACATTGTTGGAGTCGCCGATCCAGGCGACCGTCGCACCCTCGATGTCGCCGCGATGCTCGATGAACGTGAAGATATCGGCGAGGATCTGGCAAGGATGGTATTCGTTCGTGAGGCCGTTGATGACCGGCACCCGCGAATGCGCGGCGAACGTCTCGATCCGCGACTGCTCGAACGTGCGGATCATCACGAGGTCGACCATGCGGCTGATGACGCGGGCGGTGTCCTCGATCGGTTCGGCCCGGCCGAGCTGCGAATCGCCGGTCGTCAGGTTGATGACCGATCCGCCCATCTGGTACATGCCGGCCTCGAACGAGACGCGGGTGCGCGTCGACGCCTTCTCGAAGACCATCGCCAGCGTGCGGTCCGTCAGCGGCTGGTACGGCACGTAGCGCTTGAACCGGTCCTTGATCAACCGCATCCGCTCGAACAGATGACGGTAGTCCTCGCGGGACAGGTCGTTGAACTGGAGGTAGTGACGGATCGTCATCGTGCGCAGGGCGCTGCGACTCGCGGGCGCGGGCCGTCGCGCGCGGTCTCCGGAGCCGGCAGGCGGCCGCTCGACACGAAGCGAGCGACCGGTATCAGGCGGCCTTGGGTTCCGCCTGCCGCGCGAGGAAGTCGCGCACGACCGCCACCACGCCTTCCGCCAGCATCATCCCCTCGTCGACGTTCATGACGAGCGGCGGCAGCAGCCGGACGACGCGCTCCTGCGTGACGTTGATCAGCAGTCCGAAGTCGGACGAGTAGGCGAGGGCGCGCTTCGGGATGTCGGCGCACGGACAGGCGAGTTCGATGCCGAGCATCAGGCCGCGGCCGCGGATGTCGATCACGCCGGCGACCGACGACAACTCCCGCGAGAACACCGCGCGCAGCGTCTGGCCAACCTTCTCGGCGTTGGCCAGCAGGCCTTCGTCCTCGATCACCGACAGCGTCTCGAGCGCGGCGCGGCACGCGAGCGGATTGCCGCCGAACGTCGTGCCGTGGTTGCCCGGCCCGAAGACGTCGGCCGCCGGGCCGCGCGCGACGACGGCGCCGATCGGCACGCCGCCGGCCAGTCCCTTCGCGAGCGGCATGACGTCGGGGAAGATGCCGGCCCACTGGTGCGCGAACCACTTGCCGGTCCGGCCGAGTCCGCACTGGACCTCGTCGATCATCAGCAGCCAGCCGCGCTCGTCGCACATCGCGCGGACGGCCTTCAGATAGTCGACGCGAGCCGGCGTGATGCCGCCTTCGCCCTGGATGGCTTCGAGGAACACGGCGACGACGTTGGGATGCTCGGCCGAGGCGCGTTCAAGCGCGGCGACGTCGTTCAACGGGACGCGGACGAAGCCCGGCACGAGCGGCTCGAAGCCCTTCTGGACTTTCGCGTTGCCGGTCGCCGAAAGCGTCGCGATCGAGCGGCCGTGGAACGCGTGTTCGTAGACGATGATCTCGGGATTCGCGACGCCGCGGTCGTGGCCGTACTTGCGCGCGATCTTGAGCGCGGCTTCGTTCGCCTCGAGCCCCGAGTTGCAGAAGAAGACCTTGTCCATGCCCGAGATCTCGGCGAGCTTCGTCGACAGCTTCTCCTGCAGGCGGACCTTGTAGACGTTCGACGAATGGATCAGCTTCGTGGCCTGGTCGGTGATCGCCGCGACGAGCCGCGGATGGTCGTGCCCGAGCGTGTTGACCGCGATGCCGGCGAGCCCGTCGAGGTACTTGCGGCCCTGTTCGTCCCACAGCCAGACGCCTTTGCCGTACGCCAGGTACACCGGCAGATTGGCGTACGTGTTCATCAGGTGCGATGCGTCGGAGGTCGGATTCATGGCGTCGCGGATCGTCGAAAGCGGAGCGTGAACGGGCGGCATCGTGGAGGCGAATGCGTGGGTGATGGTAAGCGATTTGGGAGCGGCTGACGAGGCATGCAGCCCGTCATTCGGCCGCGATCAGGCCGGTCCCTTGCGGGATCGGCGCGACCGCTTCGACGCGTGCCGAATCGAGCAACGCGACGTCCGGAACGTGCCGCAGGCCGGTCCGGAAATAGAGCAGCGACGCCATGCCGACGACGAGCGAGCCCATCGCGATCAGCGTCGCGCGCACGCCGAACGCCTCGGCGGCGTGGCCGGCCGCGAGCGCACCGAGCGGCGCCGCGGCGACGGTGAAGAAGCGCATCGTCGCCGTCATGCGACCGAGCATGCCGTCCGGCGTCACGGCCTGCCGCAGGCTCGCGTAGTTGATCCAGTACAGCGTCGTGCCCGCGTCGAACAGGAAGAGCGTCGCGCCGAGCGCCGCGAGCGGATGGCCGGTGCGAGGCAAGGCGCCGATGATCAGCCACGAGGCCGCCGAGCACGCGACGCCGATCAGGATCGGCACGCCGGTCCCGAGGCGGCGGGTCACTCGACGCGCGGCGAGCGCCGCGAGCAGCGCACCGGCACCGCCGATCATGTGCGCCGCGCCGAGCTCGCCGGCCGACAGTCCGAGCTCGCGCGTTGCATACAGCGTCTGCAGCGCGTTCCATCCCTGATACACCACGAACCAAGACGTCGACACGAGCGTCAACGGCCGCAGGATCGGATGTTTCAGCACGAGCGCGAGGCCGGCGACGATCTCCTTGTTGACGCCGGCGTCGCGTCGCGGCGCCGGGAGCGTCTCGCGGTCGCGGATGCGCGTGAGGAACGACAGCGACACGACGAAGCCGAGGCAGTCGAACAGGATCGCGACCGGCGCGCTCAGCCACTGGATCAGGAAGCCCGCGACGCCGGGACCAGTCAGCCGCGCGGCCGACTCGCTCGCGATGAACAGGCTGTTCGCCTCGATCAGCCGCTCGCGCCCGGCGATCTGCGTCAGATAGACCTGCGCCACGCTCCCGGCGACGACGAAGGCGGTGCCGAGCACGAAGCCGACCGCGTACAGCAGCGGCATCGACAGCCGGCCGAGCGACGCGGCGAGCGGGATCGTCAGCAACGCGAGCGCGATGACGGCCTCGCCGGCCATCATGACGGGACGCTTGCGCAGACGGTCGATGTACACGCCGGCATGCAGCGAGAAGAGCGAGAACGGGAGCGACTCGCAGGCGACGAGCAGACCCATCTGGGCGGGCGTGGCCTCGAGCAGCAGCACGGCCGTCAGCGGCAGCGCGAGCATCGTGATCTGTCCGCCGAAGCTCGTGACCGTCGACGACAGCCACAGCAGCCCGAAGTCGCGGCGCGCGACGAGGCCGCCGCGCCACAGCGTCAACAGCCTGGCGCGCGTTGAACGGTCGACCGTGTTCATCGCATCGTCTCCCCTGGCCACGCGATCCGCGGTAACGCCCGGTGCCGCCGCATGCGGACGCCTCGTGGACCGCCGGCGGACCTCGTGCCCGATCTCTCTATAATCCGTCGCGCCGCGTATCCGCCGCGGCGTCGCGAGCGCCGCCCGGCGCTTCGCCGGTGTTCCCGTCCCGCGCCTTCATGTCCGACCCGACGACTCCGCGCGAGCTGATCATCAAAGGCGTCACGTCCAACGGCAAACCGTTTCGTCCGAGCGACTGGGACGAGCGGCTGTGCAGCGTGCTGTCCGCGTATCGCCCCGGCTTCGTCGCCACCGGCGGGCCGGTGTTCGGCTACTCGCCGTATGCGCAGCCGGCGATGATCGCCGGGGTCCGCTGCGTGGTCGTCGACTCCCGCCTGCGCGACCTCGAACCGCGCGCCTGGGACTTCGTCATCGGCTTCGCGACGGACAACCAGCTCGAAACGATGGATGCCGGCGATCTGGTCGATGCGCCGGTCGTTCCCGCCGTGCCGCCGGCCGCCGGCTGACTCGCGACCGCCACGGTCGCGCCAATAAAAAAAGCGCACCTACGTGCGCTTTTTCGACGACCGGATCGACCGGCGGGGCGGCGATCTCAGGCGCTCAGCGCTTTCACGGCTGCAGCGAGACGGCTCTTGTGTCGCGCTGCCTTGTTCTTGTGGATGATCTTCTTGTCCGCGATGCGGTCGATGATGCCGGTCGACTTGCGGAACTGCGCGAGCGCGGCCTCGGCGTCGCCGGCGGCGATCGCCTTGCGCACCGCCTTGACCGACGTGCGGAACGCGGAGCGCAGGCTCGCGTTGTGCAGGTTCTGGGCAGCGCTCTGATGCGCGCGCTTCTTTGCTTGTGCTGAATTGGCCATGAGCTTCGGGGTCGGCGCGGGGCGCCACGGACGAATGAGGACGGCGAGAAAAATGCCGAGCCCGCGATTGTAGCGGCTCGTCCGCCGACGCGCAACCAGCGCCTGTGCGTCGCGCGGACGGCGGGTGCGACGGTCGGCCGTCGGCGGTGCCCACCTATAATCGGCCGATGAACCTGTTCCGCGTGCTGGCCACCGTCAGCGGGATGACGATGGTTTCGCGGATCACCGGTCTCGTGCGCGAGAACCTGATGGCGCGCATCTTCGGCGCCAGCGTCGCGACCGACGCGTTCTTCGTCGCGTTCCGCATCCCCAACCTGCTGCGCCGCCTCTTTGCCGAAGGCGCGTTCTCGCAGGCCTTCGTGCCGATCCTCGGCGAGTTCAAGGCGCAACGGACGAGCGACGAGACGCGCCAGCTCGTCGATCACGTCGCGACCGTGCTGACCTGGGCGCTCGTCGCCGTGACGCTGATCGGCATCGTCGGGACGCCGCTGGTCGTCTGGCTGCTCGCCGGTGGCCTGAAGAACGATCGCTGCTCGGTCCCGACCGCGAACGGACTCGTCGACGACGGCTCCATGAACGACGGATTCGCGCTCGCGGTCATGCTGACGCGGATCATGTTCCCGTACATCGCGCTGATCGGCCTGGTCGCCGGCGCGTCGGCGATCCTCAACACCTGGCGACGTTTCGCGGTGCCGGCGTTCACGCCGGTCCTGCTGAACCTGTCTTTCATCTTCTTCTCGCTCGCAGTCGCGCGGCATGTCGATCCGCCGGTGCTCGCGCTGGCGCTCGCGGTCGTCGTCGGCGGCATCGCGCAGCTCGCGTTCCAGGTCCCCGCGCTGATCCGCGTCGGCATGCTGCCGCGCATCCGCTTCGACCTCCGTGCGGCGCTCGCGGACCCGGGCGTGCGGCGGGTGCTGAAGCAGATGCTGCCGGCGACATTCGCGGTGTCGATCGCGCAGATCAGCCTGATCATCAACACGAACATCGCGTCGCGGCTCGCGTGCGGCAGCGTGTCGTGGATCACGTATGCCGACCGGCTGATGGAATTCCCGACGGCGCTGCTCGGCGTCGCGCTCGGCACCGTGCTGCTGCCGCACCTGTCGAACGCGAACGCCGAAGGCCGGACCGCCGACGTCTCGGCGATGCTCGACTGGGGCATCCGCCTGAGCTTCCTGCTGGCGCTGCCGTCGTCGCTCGGGCTGTGGCTGCTGGCGGAGCCGCTGACGGCCACGCTGTTCCACTACGGCAAGTTCACGGCGCTCGACGTCACGGCCACGCAGCATGCGGTGACGGCATACGGCGTCGGACTGATCGGGCTGATCCTCGTGAAGATCCTGGCGCCGGGCTTCTATGCGCGGCAGGACATCAGGACGCCGGTGAAGATCGGCGTCGTCGTGCTGATCGGCACGCAGGCGATGAATCTCGTCTTCGTGCCGATGTTCGCGCATGCAGGGCTCGCGCTCGCGATCGGCCTCGGGGCCTGCCTGAATGCGGCGCTGCTGTTCGCAGGCTTGCGCAGCCGCGGCGTGTACCGGCCGCGCGCCGGGTGGTTCGCGTTCGCCGTGCGCCTCGCGGTCGCGCTGCTCGTGCTGGGTGTGTTCCTTGCGTGGAGCGAGAAGCAGTTCGCGTGGATCGCGATGCGCGCCGAGCCGGGTCGACGGATCGCGGCACTCGGCGGTATCGTGGTCGGCGGCGCCGCGCTGTACTTCGCGGCGCTCTATGCCGGCGGCCTGCGATTGCGCGACCTGCGACGCACCGCCTGACGACCAGAGAACCGAGACGCGATTTGACGATCCCATTGCGGATGGACGCCGATGCGATGACGCCGCTGGACTACTTCACGACCCTGGTCTCGCCGCCCGACGACGGCGAGGACATTCCGCTGACGGAGGCGGCCGTCGCGATCGCGCAGGTCGTCGATCCGCGGCTCGACCTCGCGGCGGTGCAGTGCGACATCGACCGGCTCGCCGCGACGCTGAAGTCGCGGCTGCCCGCCGACGCCGGCCAGGTCCACAAGCTTCGACTGCTGAATCGCTACTTCTTCCAGGAGCTCGGCTTCGCCGGAAACGCGAACGACTACTACGATCCGGCGCAACAGCTACCTGTCGGAGGTCCTCGAGCGTCGGCGCGGCATCCCGATCTCGCTCGCGGTGCTGATGATGGAGATCGGCCAGCAGGTCGGCCTGCCGCTGCGCGGCGTGTCGTTCCCGGGCCACTTCCTCGTCAAGCTGAAGGTCCGCGCCGGCGACCTGTATCTCGATCCGATGACCGGCGAGTCGCTGTCGCGCGAGCAGCTCGAGGAGCGGCTGTCGGAGTTCATCGACGCGCTGAAGGCCGGGTCCGAGCACGACGAGGCGAGCGGCAAGGCGGCGCGCGAGAGCATCGAGATCGCGCTGGTCCAGGCGATCCGCGAGGCATCGTCACGCGAGATCCTGGCCCGGATGCTTCGCAACCTGAAGGGCATCTATCACGGCCGCAACGACTACGAGCGGCTGCTCGAAGTGCAGAAGCGGCTCGTGGTGCTGCTGCCGGACGCGCACGAGGAGTTGCGCGATCGCGGGCTCGTGTACGCGCAGCTCGAGTGTCCGCGGGCGGCGGTGGACGATCTCGGCGCGTATCTCGAGCTCGAGCCGGACGCGCCGGAGGCGGGCGAGATCCGGCGGACGCTGGACGCGTTGCGGGACGCGACGCGACGGTTGAACTAAGCGGGCAACGTCCCCGTAGCCGTCGTCGGTGTCCGCGCCCGCGTCTTATCTCGGCGCCAGCCGGATGGCCCCGTCCAGCCGGATCGTCTCGCCGTTCAGCATCTCGTTCGTGACGATGTGTTCGACGAGCTTCGCGTAATCGGCCGGCGTTCCGAGCCGCGACGGGAACGGGATCGACGCGGCCAGCGAGTCCTGTACGTCCTGCGGCATGCTCTCCATCATCGGCGTCTTGAAGATGCCGGGCGCGATCGTCATGCAGCGGATGCCGTTCCGCGCGAGGTCGCGCGCGATCGGCAGCGTCATCCCGACGAGTCCGCCCTTCGACGCCGAATAAGCCGCCTGCCCGATCTGGCCGTCATAGGCCGCGACCGACGCCGTGTTGATCAGCACGCCGCGCTCGCCGGTGTCCTCGGGATCGTTCCTCGTCATCGCCTCGGCGGCCAGCCGGATCATGTTGAACGAGCCGACGAGGTTGACCATGATCGTCCGCGTGAACACGTCGAGCGGATGCGCGCCGTCGCGGCCGACCGTCTTCGCGGCCGGCGCGATGCCGGCGCAGTTGACGAGGCCCATCAGCTTGCCGGCGGCGGTGGCCGCAGCCACCACGGCCTTGCCGTCCGCCTCGCTCGCGACGTCGCACCTGACGAACTGCTGGCCGAGCTCCCGTGCGAGCTTCTCGCCGGCATCGGCCTGCACGTCGGCGACGACGACCTTGGCGCCGCGGTCGGCCAGCATGCGGACCGTGCCCGCGCCGAGTCCCGACGCGCCACCGGTCACGATGAACACCTTGCCGTCGATCTTCATGCAGTCTCCGCGATGATGGATGCGTGCGAACCGTCGAGCATGCGGACGCACGAGGGCGGCGATTCTAGCGTAGCGGTGCGCGTATCCTCGCTGCGCAAACGATCGCATCCCAGGAGTTCGCCGATGTCTTCGATCGCTTCGACCCGTGCGCGCCCGACCGTAGCCCCGTCGCACGAGCCGCCGCCGCGACCGGCACCCGATGCGGTGTTCAACCAGGTCCCGCCGCTCGCGGAGCACGACCTGTTCGCGGCGGATCGTGGCCTTCAGGATGCCGTGCGACGGGAGGTGCCCGATGCCGACGTCTCGCCGCTCCACGCGATCGGTGTCGCGCTCGCCGATCCGCGCAATGCCGAGTGGGCCGCGCAGGCGAACCGCTACCCGCCGGTCTGGAACAGCTTCGACGCGCAGGGCCGTCGCGTCGATCGCATCGACTTCCATCCGGCATGGCATGCGTTGATGGAAGGCATCGTCGCCCGCGGCTTCCACGCGAGCCCGTGGCAACGCGATGCGGGGCCGCACGCGCACCTGCTGCGCGCCGCGGGCTACGTCATGCAGGGCCGTGTCGAGCACGGCACGCTGTGCCCGACGACGATGACGTACGGCGCCGTCGCCGCGCTCCGGAAGGACGACTGGGCCCGTACGACGTGGGTCCCGAAGATCGTCACACGTGACTACGACCCGCGCGACCTGCCGGTCGAGCAGAAGCGCGGCGCGCTGGTCGGCATGGGCATGACCGAGAAGCAGGGCGGCTCCGACGTGCGCGACGAACACGACGCGCGCCGACGAGGCCGACGGACGCTATCGGCTGATCGGCCACAAGTGGTTCTACTCGGCCCGCAGATCGATGCGCATCTCGTGCTCGCGTACGCGTTCGACGCCGGCCGCGACCTCGGCCTGTCGTGCTTCCTCGTGCCGCGCATGCGCCCGACGGCAGAAGAACGCGGTGCGCGTCCAGCGCCTGAAGGACAAGCTCGGTAACCGCTCGAACGCGTCGGCCGAGGTCGAGTTCGACGACGCGTACGGCCATCTCGTCGGCGAGCCGGGCCGCGGCGTGCCGACGATCCTCGAGATGGCGCACTTCACGCGGCTCGACTGCGTGATCGGCAGCGCCGCGATGATGCGCGCAGGCGCTCGTGCAGGCGATCCATCATGCGCGTCGTCGCTGCGTCTTCGGACGCCGCTCGTCGATCAGCCGCTGATGGCGAACGTGCTCGCGGACCTCGCGCTCGAGTCGGAGGCGGCGACGGCGCTCGCGCTGCGGCTCGCGCGCGCGTTCGACGCAGGACGATGTCGACGACCGCGAGCTGCTGTTCCGTCGCGCGATGACGTCGGCATCGAAGTACTGGGTCTGCAAGCGCGCGCCGGCGCTCGCGGGCGAGGCGATGGAGGTGCTCGGCGGCAACGGCTACGTCGAGGAAGGGCCGCTCGCGCGAATCTATCGCGAGATGCCGGTCAACTCGATCTGGGAAGGGTCGGGCAACGTCATGTGCCTCGACGTGCTGCGCGCGTTCGGCAAGTCGCAGCGCACGGCCGACGCGCTGTTCGCCGAGCTCGCGCCGCGACGCGGTTCGAACGGTTCGTACGACGCGGCGTTCGAGCGGCTCGCGTCGACGCTCGCGACGTCCGAAGTCGACGAGGCTTCGGCGCGCCGGTTCGTCCGTCGACTCGTCACGCTCGTGCAGGCGTCGTTGCTGTTGCACTCGGGCTCGACGGCGATGGCGGAGGCGTTCTGCGAGACCCGTCTGGCCGGCGACGGCTGGGGCGCCGCGTTCGGCGAGCTCCCGCGGGGGTGCGATGCGCGGGCGCTGATCGACCGTGCGTGGTCGGCCGACGGCTGAATCGTCGGTCGTGTCGGTCGCGCGCCGAACCGAACGAGACGATGCGGGTCCGATGAACCCGCAACCCGACAGGAGACCATCATGACCACGTCCATCGGCCTCGACGATCCACGCGAGAACCAGCAGTCGGGCATCGACGACGAAGCGCGCGAGGACGGCGAGAGCGTCGAGAGCGACCAGCCGCATCCGGACCTCACGCGCGAGGACATCGAGGCCGGCAACGACACGAACGTGTCGGCCGATCAGGGCAATCGCAGCGGGACGACCAACAAGCTGCACGACGACGGGATCGACGTCGGCAACCCGTGAACGCGACGAGCGGTGGCGTCGGGATTCCATGAAAAAGGGCCGCGATCGCGGCCCTTTTGTCGATCGTGATCCGTCGGATCAGAGCAGCGGCACCATCAGCAGCGCGACGATGTTCATGATCTTGATCAGCGGGTTGACCGCGGGTCCGGCGGTGTCCTTGTAGGGATCGCCGACCGTGTCGCCGGTGACCGCGGCCTTGTGCGTCTCGGAGCCCTTGCCGCCGAAGTTGCCTTCCTCGATGTACTTCTTCGCGTTGTCCCACGCGCCGCCGCCGGTGCACATCGAGATCGCGACGAAGAGGCCGGTGACGATGGTGCCCATCAGCATGCCGCCGACCGCCATCCGCGCGGCCTCGGGTCCCATCAGCACATGCATGATCACCGCAAGCACGATCGGCGTCACGAGCGGCAGCAGCGACGGGATCATCATCTCCTTGATCGCCGCGCGGGTCAGCATGTCGACGGCGACGCCGTACTCGGGCTTCGCGGTGCCTTCCATGATGCCCTTGATCGTCGCGAACTGACGGCGCACCTCGACGACGACCGAACCCGCCGCGCGTCCGACCGCCTCCATCGCCATCGCGCCGAAGAGGTAGGGGATCAGGCCGCCGACGAAGAGACCGATGATGACGGCCGGCTCGCTGAGGCTGAACGTCACCGTCTTGCCCTGGACGTCGAGCGCGTGCGTGAAGTCGGCGAACAGCACGAGCGCCGCGAGGCCGGCGGAGCCGATCGCGTAGCCCTTCGTCACCGCCTTCGTCGTGTTGCCGACCGCGTCGAGCGGATCGGTCACGTTGCGGATCGCCTCCGGCAGATCGGCCATCTCGGCGATGCCGCCGGCGTTGTCGGTGATCGGGCCGTACGCGTCGAGCGCGACGATGATGCCGGCCATCGACAGCATCGACGTCGCGGCGGTCGCGATGCCGTACAGGCCGGCGAGCGAATACGACGCGTAGATCGCCAGGCACACGCAGATCACCGGCCACGCCGTCGACTTCATCGAGACCGCGAGGCCCGCGATGATGTTCGTACCGTGGCCCGTCGTCGACGCCTGCGCGACGTAGCGGACCGGCTTGTACTCGGTGCCGGTGTAGTACTCGGTGATCCACACCAGCAGGCCGGTGAGCACGAGCCCGACGAGCGACGACAGGTAGAGCCGATTGACGAGCGACAACCCCTGCTCGCCGGCGAGCGTCGCGAGCTGCGTGTTGCCGAAGACCCAGCTCGTGATCGGATAGAACGCGATCAGCGCGAGGACGCCGGCGACGATCAGCCCCTTGTACAGCGCGGTCATGATCTTCTTGCCCGGCGTGTGCTTGACGAAGAAGCAGCCGATGATCGACGCGATGATCGAGAAGCCGCCGAGCATCAGCGGATAGATGACGGCCGCAGCCTCGGCGCCGCGCATCAGCAGCGAGCCGAGCAGCATCGTGGCAATCAGCGTGACCGCGTAGGTCTCGAACAGGTCGGCCGCCATGCCGGCACAGTCGCCGACGTTGTCGCCGACGTTGTCGGCGATCACCGCCGGGTTGCGCGGATCGTCTTCGGGGATGCCGGCCTCGACCTTGCCGACGAGGTCGGCGCCGACGTCGGCGCCCTTCGTGAAGATGCCGCCGCCGAGCCGCGCGAAGATCGAGATGAGCGACGCGCCGAACGCGAGGCCGATCAGCGGCTGGAGGTAGTCGTGCAGCAGTGTCGGGTCGGCGCCTTCGCGCGAACCGAACCCGACCAGCACGCCGTAGTAGCCGGCCACACCGAGCAGCCCGAGGCCGACCACGAGCATGCCGGTGATCGCGCCGCCGCGGAACGCGACGTTGAGCGCCGCGTCGAGCCCGCGCGTCGCCGCTTCGGCCGTCCGCACGTTCGCCCGCACCGAGACGTTCATGCCGATGAAGCCGCACGCGCCGGACAGCAGCGCGCCGATCAGGAAGCCGATGGCGCTGGCCCAGCCGAGCACGAAGCCGACGATGAGGAAGATGACGACGCCGACGATCGCGATGGTCGTGTACTGGCGCTTCAGGTAGGCGGCCGCGCCCTGCTGGATGGCGAGCGCGATCTCCTGCATCCGCGCATTGCCGGCCGGCAGCCCGAGGATCCAGCTGCGCGACACCACGCCGTAAATCACCGCGATCGCGCCGCAGATCAGCGCGAACCACAGCCCCGTCATTCCAGCGTCCATTCTCCTGCTCCCGTGATGCGCCGGATCGACCGGCGTGTTGTGATGGTGTTGCGAAACGCGACCGTTGCCGGTCGCGCTAGGCGAGCGCCTCGAAGACGCGCTCGCGAATCTCGTCGACGGTCCCGGTGCCGGCGACCTTGCGATAGATCGGCGCGGCGGGCTCGCCCGGCGTCGATCCACGTGCCGCCCACTCGGAGTAATAGCCGATCAGCACCTCGGTCTGCGCGTGATAGACCTCGAGGCGCTTGCGCACCGTGTCCTCGTGGTCGTCGTCGCGATAGACCAGCGGCTCGCCGGTGAGGTCGTCGAACCCCGGCTTCCGCGGCGGGTTGAAATGCACGTGATAGACCCGACCGCTCGCCGGATGGACGCGGCGCCCGGTGATCCGTTCGACGATCTCCGAATCGGGGACGAAGATCTCCAGCACGTGATCGATCGCGACGTTGGCATCCTTCATCGCATCGGCTTGCCGAACCGTGCGCGGAAACCCGTCGAACAGGTAGCCGTTCGCACAGTCGGGTTGCGCGAGGCGGTCGGCGACGAGCCCGATGATGATGTCGTCGGAGACGAGGGCGCCGCTGTCCATCACCTTCTTCGCGGCGATGCCGAGCGGCGTCTGCGCCTTGACCGCGGCACGCAGCATGTCGCCGGTCGATATCTGGGGAATGCCGTAGCGTTCGCGGATGAATTGCGCCTGGGTGCCCTTACCGGCGCCGGGTGCGCCCAGCAGGATCAGGCGCATGAAGCTCTCCGCATCGCAGTCGTGCCTTGGAAAGACCAGGAGTGGATGGTGACCGGTCCGCGACGTCTTGCGTCTCGTCGTCTTCGCTCGGCCTTCTTGATCGTCGCGGATCGTGTCGCCGTTCGCGTCGGAACGGCCCGGAGCGGATCGCCCCGCACGCCGACGCGAACCTTACCGGATGTGTCGGCGCACGGTCAATCGTCGGTCGCCCCGATGGACGCCGGGCCGAACAGTGCCCTCACCCGTTCGAGGTCCTGCGGTGTGTCCACTCCTGCGGCCGGCGCGACGTCCGTGACGAAGACCGCGATCGCGAATCCGTGCCACAGCGCCCGTAATTGCTCGAGCGACTCGATCGCCTCGATCGCGGCCGGCGCCAGCGTCGTAAAGGTCGCGAGGAAGCTCGTGCGATACGCGTAGATGCCGATGTGCCGCATCGCGTCGATCGAAGTGCTCGCGTCGTTCGCATCGCGCTTCCACGGGATCGGCGCGCGCGAGAAGTAGAGCGCACGGCCGCGCGCATCGACGACGACCTTCACGACGTTCGGGTCGGCCCACTCGTCGCGACTCGCGATCGGATGGCACGCGGTCGCGATCGAGCAGTCGGGCGCGTCTGTCAGCGTCGCAGCGGCGCGCGCGATCAGCGCCGGGTCGATCAGCGGCTCGTCGCCCTGCACGTTGACGACGACCGTGTCGCCGTCGATCTCGCCCGCGCGAACCAGCGCGGCCGTCAGCTCGGCGATGCGATCGGTCCCGGAGCGATGGCTGGCCGACGTCATCGCCGCCTCGTGGCCGTGCCTGCGGACCGTGTCGGCGATGGCCTCGTCGTCGGTCGCGACGATCACGCGCGCCGCGCCGCTCGCGCGCGCCCGATCGGCGACCCGCACCACCATCGGCTTGCCCGCGATGTCGGCGAGCGCCTTGTCCGGCAGTCGCGTCGATGCCCGACGCGCGGGGACGACCGCGAGGAATCCGTCGAGCGCGGCCACGCGGCGCGTCAGGCCGCGCCCGCTTCGCCGGGCTCGGGGTCGAGCCGGCGCGCCTCAGACTCGAGCATGACCGGGATGCCGTCGCGGATCGGGTAGGCGAGCCGCGCCGCTTCCGAGACGAGTTCCTGGCGGACCTTGTCGTACGTCAGCGGCCCCTTCGTGACGGGGCACACCAGGATGTCCAGCAGTCGATGGTCGATGTCCGTCTCCTCGAAGTCAGGGAGCCGTCGGCTGCGAGCGCTTCGAGCCGCCGACGTTCGCGAGGATCGCCGCGACGAGCCGCGGGTCGATGCGGGCCGTCACCGGCACCGCCCACATCCGCGCTTCGTCGAAACGGGCGCACTTGACCGCGTCCTTCTCGGTCATCAGCACGGCCTCGGAGTTGCGCCGTTCGAACGGATTCGTGCGATAGCGATGGTGATCGTCGAGCGGCATCCGGTGGAAGCTCAGGCCGATGCCGCGCAGCATCGCGAAGAACCGCTGCGGGTGGCCGATGCCGGCCGCGGCCGTCAGGCGCCGTCCCCGAAAACTTTCGAGCGATCGCTTCATCGACGGGTCGTTGACCCGATACGCGTCGCCGGCCACGAGCTCCATCCGATACGGCTCGGCGAGCAGGCGGACGCCGTCGGGCAGCTTCGGCATCGGCGTGTCGGGGCCGTTCAGCACGACGGCGTCGACGTCGGCCAGGCGCGACAGCGGCTCGCGCAGCGGACCGGCCGGCAGCAGCTTGCCGTTGCCGGCGCCACGTGCGTCGAAGACCGCGATCTCGAAGTTGCGAACGAGCGCGTAGTGCTGCAACCCGTCGTCGGCGATCAGAACGTCGACGTCCGGATGCGCGGCCAGCAACGCGCGTGCGACGTCGGGACGCCGACGACCGACGAAGACCGGCGCGCCGGTCCGGACCGCGATCAGCACGGCCTCGTCCCCGAACTCGTTGGCGGCGTCCGCCTCCTTCGCATCGACGCCCGCGATGAACGTCGAGACCCGCGTCGCGCTGCCACCGTAGCCGCGCGAGATCACGCCCGGCACATAACCTTCGGCACGCAGCGCCTCGACGAGCGCGATGACCAGCGGCGTCTTGCCCGACCCGCCGACCGTGAGGTTGCCGACGACGACGACCGGGACCGGCAAGCGGTCCGCCGATGCCAGCGAACGCTTGCGTCGGACCGCGGCGGTCGTGCCGAACAGCGTCGACAGCGGCGCCAGCACGGTGGCCAGCGAGCGTCGCGCGATCGAGCGGGGGTGCCACTTCGGGCGGCCGCTGCCGTACCAGATCGCCGTCATGGCGCGACGGGGCTTCACGTGGCGATCATCCGCACAGGGTCATGGAAGAGGCGATGCCGGGGTTCGAAGCTGCTTTTTCGCGGACACTAACAGAACGGCGTGGAGGCCACGACGCCGATGCGACCGGTTGAGCGCGCGACCGGACCGCTACTTCCCGGGCGTCGTCTGCGTCGCGAACGTGATCTGCGCGATCTGCGCGGCCCGGGCCGCTTCCATCACGTTGATGACCGACTGATGCGTCGCCTGCGCATCGGCATTGATGACGATGACCGGATCCTTGCGCGTCGAGGCGCTGGCGCGGATCGCTTCCGAAAGGCCGTTCGGATCGCGCGCCGCGACCTGACGGCCGTCGATCGTGTAGCGACCGTCCTGCGTCACCGCGACGTCGATCTCGGCCGGGCGCTGCGGCGCCTTCTCCGCGTCGGCGGTCGGCAGCGTGATCTGCAGCTCGGCGAACTTGGAGTACGTCGTCGTGACCATCAGGAAGATGATGATGACGAGGAAGAGGTCGATCAGCGGGATCAGGTTGATCTCGGGCTCTTCGCGGGACGTGCCTTTCTTGAAGTTCATGCGCGCGCCTGCCGGTGCTCAGACGTTCCGCTCGCCATGGACGATGTCGACGAAGCGGACCGCCTGCTGCTCCATCTCGAGCACCAGGCTGTCGACCTTGCCGCGATACTGGCGATAGAAGATCAGCGACGGGATCGCGACGACGAGACCGAACGCCGTGTTGTACAGCGAGATCGAGATGCCGTGCGCGAGTTGGGCCGGGTTCGTGCTGCCGGTGGGCGACTGCGAGCCGAAGATCTCGATCATCCCGATGACCGTCCCGAACAGCCCGAGCAGCGGCGCGGCGGTGTAGATCGTCGCGAGATGGTTCAGGAAGCGCTCGAGCTCGTGATTGACGACGCGCCCCGCCTCTTCGATCGACGCCTTCATCACTTCGCGAGGCGCCTTCTCGTTGCGCAGACCTGCGGCGAGAATGCGGCCGAGCGGCGAATTGCTCTCGAGCCTGGTCAGCACTTCGGGCGTCACCTTGCGAGCCCGGTAGAGCCCGACCACTTCATCGAGCAGGTTCGGCGGGACGACCTTCGAATGACGCAGCACGATCGCGCGTTCGATGATGAGCGCCAGCGCGATGATGGACGCGACCAGCAGGAACCAGATCGGCCAGCCTGCCGCGAGAAAAATCGAACCCAAACGGATGCTCCTGCGGAAGAGGGAAGGCGGCGGATGGCAGAATCGCGGCGGGATCGCGGGCGACGCCGCGGCCTGCGATCGAAGCGAGGCCGCCGCTCGAGCGACCCGCAATGTAGCTTCTCGGACGATGTACGGCAAGCCGATGATCACGCCCGTGTTGCAACGAAACGCTGTCGGCTCAAGAGCTTGGCTCGGTGTGGATAACTCTGTGTATATCGGTCGGCATTCGCGGTCGGGCGAGGCCGGACGTGCGCGACGCGTGTCCGGCGCGGCGGCAAGGCACCTGAAAGTAAAGCGCTTTCGAGGAACGATTGCGCTCGGTGTGGCGCGCTCGGCGGCCTGCGTGCCCGAGCCCGCGTGTGGACAGGTCCGCATGCGCCGGCGCTTTCCGGACGAAAAGCCGTGGAAACCCGCGTGAAATCTGGCGATGCTTGGGTCGAGGCGCGGTCGGGCCCGGAGGTGCTCGCGCTCGGCGAGCTCGTCCGGCGGATCGCGTCGACGCTCGAGCGCAGCTTCGGCCTGTCGTGGGTCTCCGGCGAGATCTCGAACGTCACGCGCGCCGCGTCCGGCCATTGGTACTTCTCGCTGAAGGATCGCGACGCGCAGGCTCGCTGCGTGATGTTTCGCAATCGCAATCAGTTGCTCGACTGGCTTCCGCGCGACGGCGACCACGTCGAGGCCCGCGTGATCCCGGGGCTCTACACGCCGCGCGGCGAGTTCCAGTTGCAGGTCGAGCAGCTGCGTCGCGCCGGACTCGGCGCGCTGTACGAGGCGTTCCTGCGGATCAAGGGGGCGCTCGAACGGCTCGGTCTCTTCGACGCCGCTCGCAAGCGACCGCTGCCGAAGCATCCGCGGACGATCGGCGTCGTCACGTCGCTGCAGGCCGCCGCGTTGCGCGACGTGCTGACGACGCTCGCGCGCCGCGCCCCGCACGTGTCGGTGATCGTCTATCCGACGCCGGTGCAGGGCCACGAAGCGCCGCAACGGCTGGTCGAGGCGATCGCGGCGGCCGCGCATGCCGACGCGCCGCATCCGATCGACGTGCTGTTGATCGTGCGCGGTGGCGGCAGCATCGAGGATCTCTGGGCGTTCAACGACGAGCGCGTCGCGCATGCGATCGCGGCGTCGCGCGTGCCGGTCGTCAGCGGCGTCGGTCACGAGACCGACGTCACGATCGTCGACTTCGTCGTGGACGTCCGGGCCGCGACGCCGACCGCCGCGGCGGAACTCGCGAGTCCCGATGCGATCGCGCTCGGCGCGTCCGTCGCGCGATGCAAGGCCGCGCTGATCCGGGCCATCGAACGATCGCTGGACCAGCGATCGCAGCGCGTCGACGAAGCGGCGCGGCGGCTCCGATCGCCGGAGCAGCGTCTGCTCGCGGCGCGCGCCCGGCTCGACGAAGCGATCCGCCGCTTGACGCGGGCCGGCGGCGAAACGCTCGACCGCAGGGTCCGCGCGATCGTCGCCGCGACCGGCCGCATCAGGCGATCGGCGCCGAGGATCGAACTGTCGACGATGCGCGTCGACAGCGGGCGCGAGCGGCTGATCCGTGCGGCGGATCGTCGTCTGGTCGCGTCGACGCTGGCGGTCGACGGCGCCGCCCGGCGCCTGTCGCTGCTCGATCCGAAGGGCATCCTGTCGCGCGGCTATGCGATCGCGACCACGGCCGACGGAGCGATCGTTCGCGACGCCGCGCAGGTCGATGCCGGCTCGCGGATCGTCGTGGAAGTCGCGCGAGGTCGACTGTCGGCGGACGTCGTGTCATCGACCCCGTGACCGATGGCCGCTTCGCACGACTCGCCGCCGTCAGCGGCCGCCTGAATCGCCCGGCTCGTCATGTGAAGCGATCGAAGCGCCTTTAGAATCTCCGGTTCGCCAGGGCCGCCTGCATCTCACCGGAGAAGAACACATGGAACACAAGTTGCCGCCGCTTCCGTACGCGATGGATGCGCTCGCGCCGAACGTTTCGAAGGAGACGCTGGAGTATCACTACGGCAAGCATCACCAGACCTACGTCACGAACCTGAACAATCTCATCAAGGGCACCGAGTTCGAGGACGCGCCGCTCGAAGACATCGTCAAGCGATCGTCGGGCGGCATCTTCAACAACGCCGCGCAGGTCTGGAACCACACGTTCTACTGGAACTGCATGTCGCCGTCGGGCGGCGGCGAGGCGACGGGCGCCGTCGGCGATGCGATCAAGGCGAAGTGGGGCGACTTCGGCGCGTTCAAGGAAGCGTTCACCAAGGCCGCCATCGGGCAGTTCGGGTCGGGCTGGGCATGGCTCGTGCTGCGCGGAGGCGGCGTCGACATCGTGACCACGAGCAATGCGGACACGCCGCTGAAGGGTTCGGACCCGGCGGTGCTGACGTGCGACGTCTGGGAGCACGCGTACTACATCGATTACCGCAACGCCCGCCCGAAGTACATGGAAGCTTTCTGGAACGTCGTCAACTGGGATTTCGCGAACCGGAATCTCGGTTGAGACACAGCGGTCCGCGGCTCGATGCGGACCGATGCAGGGACCACAAGACCACGATCAGGGTTGATCCGGCTCGCAGGCCACGCGTCGTGAGGGCCGCACCGGTCATGACGCCGAGCAGCCAACCGTGTCCATCCCGCTCGAGGCACTTCGTGCTGGCGTTGGCTCGCGCATCGTTGCCACTCGCCTCGCTCGGGCCGTGGCATCGGCTGCGATCGTCGCGGCCGGTTGCGTCGCGAGCACCGCGGCGTGTGCTCAGACGAGCGACAACGCGTGGTTCCTGCAGGCCGGCGAAGGGGATCGCGCGGTTCGCAGCATCGCGATCGGCGCTTTCCATACCTTCGTGCCGAACGATGTTTCGGATCCCACCGGCTGGTCCGTCTACGGCGAGGCGGTGCTGGGCGAGTGGTTCGTCCACCATCACGACGACGGACAGCGCACGCAGTTCACGCAGCTGACCGCCGCGCCGGTGCTGCGCTACACGTTCGGCGGCAAGCTGCGCGATTTCTTCGTCGAGGCCGGCGTCGGACTGACGATCGTCACGCCGCGCTTCGAGGACCACGGCCGGCAGTTCTCGACGACCTTCCAGTTCGACGACCACGCATCGGTCGGCGTCCGCTTCGGCCTACGTGACGCGAACGAGCTGTCGGTGCGGATCGAGCACTTCTCGAACGGCGGGATCCGCAACCCGAACCCGGGCCAGAACTTCGCGCAGTTGCGCTACGCGCGGCACTTCTGACGAAGCGGCGCCGTCGTCAACGCGACGGCTTCGGAAGTCCCGAGATCTGTGCGCCGGCCGCGATGCCGTGCTTCGAGAACCAGCCCTTGTTCATCTCGAGCGCATAAGTCGCGGGCTTCGCCGCGCAGTGGTTGTCGTCGGTCTGCGCCGCCATCTCCTCGACGTTGATCACACGACCGCGATCGTCGATGAAGGCGACCGACAGCGGGATGAGCGTGTTGCGCATCCACATGCACTGCATCCCGGGACGCTCGAACAGAAAGACCATGCCCTGATTCGCGCCGAGTTGCTTGCGGAACATCAGTCCGCGCTCGCGCTCCCCGGGTTCGCCGGCGACCTCCGCGCGAATCACGTGGATGCCTGCCGACAGCGGGATGACTCGGAACTCGGTCGGTGCATCCTGAGCGGCGGCGGTCGCAACTCCGGCGAAGAGCGCCACGACGGCGCATCGTCGCAAGGCCGTTGTCCACTGCTGCCATTCGATATCCATGCCATTGCCTCGAAAGGACGACCGGCGTTGGGCCGCGGTCGATTCGAATCGTTCGGTCGTCACGAACCGATCGTCCAAATGAAAAAGCCGGCCCACCGGGCCGGCTCTTCATTGCGAACAGCGTCGATCAGTTGAGCGGCTTGTCGCCGACCTTCGCGTCGCGCTTGGCCTTGCGAGCCTTCGCCTTCGCGATCCGAGCCGCCTTCTTGTCGGACGTGGCGTCCGTCGCGCTCTTCGTCACGCCTGCGCTTTCGGTCGTGCCGGCGGCGGGCTGCGTCGGCGGAACGCCCGGGGTGTTTTGTTGTGCGACGGCGACCGTCGCGAACAACGACGCCATCAGGACAGCGATCAGCTTGCTCATGTTCATTTCCTCAAAAAGTTCATCAGGTTCGTTTTTTCGGTCCGACTCGAGGGCTTTTTGTAACGATCGGCCAGAGCTTCGGATCACAGCCAATAACGTCAACTGGAAAACGCGGTTGACAGCCCGTGCTTCCGGGTTGTCCCGGAAACGGCCGGCCGCTCCGTCCGAATCGACGCAGGTTCCAGTCTATCCGCTTCTAACTCGACCGACATCCCCGGCGCGATACCGAGCGCGATCAGATCGATCGAACCGATGGCGACCCGCACCAGCCGCAACGTCGGATGGCCGATCGCGGCGGTCATTCGACGCACCTGCCGGTTGCGTCCCTCGCGCAGCTCGACCTCGATCCATCGCGTCGGGATGTTGCGGCGAACGCGGATCGGAGGGTCGCGGGGCGGCAGTGCGGGCTCATCGATCGAACGGGCGAGGGCCGGCTTCGCGACGTAGCGATCCGCGCCTTGTCCGATGACAAGACCTTCGGCGAAGCGTCCCAGCGCGTCCGGCGACGGGTCGCCTTCGACCTCGACCCAATAGCGCTTCGCGAGGCGATGAGCCGGGTCGGCGATCGCGCGCTGCAGCCGGCCATCGTCGGTCAGCAGCAGCAATCCTTCGCTGTCGAAGTCGAGGCGTCCGGCCGCGTAGAGACCGGGGCGTTCGATGAACCGCGCGAGCGTCGGCTTGTCGTCTTGCGACGTGAACTGCGACAGCACGCCGTATGGTTTGTGGAAGGCGATCAGCATGGTCGGATCATCGGAACGCGGCCGAAGAGGCTCGACGGATCGGGCATAATTTCCGGCCTGTCGTCGACCGCCCCGAGGTCGACCCCGACTCGTGCGACGCGCGCGAGTCGCACGATCGCACCGGCCAGAGAGTCCGCGCGATCCGGACCACTCACGGAGAATCCATGTACGAACACGTCACGATCCCCGAAGCCGGGGAAAAGATCACCGTCAGCGCGGACTTTTCGTTGAGCGTACCGGATCAGCCGATCATCCCGTACATCGAGGGCGATGGGACCGGGCTCGACATCACGCCGGTCATGATCAAGGTCGTCGACGCGGCGGTGGCGAAAGCGTACGGCGGCAAGCGGCGCATCGCATGGATGGAGATCTTCGCGGGCGAGAAGTCGACGCGGGTGTACGGCCCCGACGTGTGGCTGCCGCCCGAGACGCTGCAGATCCTCAAGGACTACGTCGTGTCGATCAAGGGTCCGCTGACGACGCCGGTCGGCGGCGGCATCCGGTCGCTGAACGTGGCGTTGCGCCAGGAGCTCGATCTCTACGTCTGCCTGCGACCGGTCCGCTACTTCGCCGGCGTGCCGAGTCCGGTGAAGGCGCCCGAGAAGGTCGACATGGTCATCTTCCGCGAGAACTCGGAAGACATCTACGCCGGGATCGAGTACGCGGCCGAGAGCGACCAGGCCAAGAAGCTGATCGATTTCCTGATCAAGGACATGGGCGTCAAGAAGATCCGCTTCCCCGACACGTCGGGCATCGGCATCAAGCCGGTCTCGCGCGAAGGGACCGAGCGGCTGGTCCGCAAGGCGATCCAGTACGCGATCGACAACGACAAGCCGTCGGTGACGCTGGTCCACAAGGGCAACATCATGAAGTTCACGGAAGGCGGCTTCCGCGACTGGGGCTACGCGCTCGCGAAGGCGGAGTTCGGGGCCCAGCCGATCGACGGCGGCCCGTGGTCGAGCTTCAAGAACCCGAGGACCGGCACGGAGATCGTCGTCAAGGACGTCATTGCCGATGCGTTCCTGCAGCAGATCATCCTGCGCCCGGCCGAGTATTCGGTGATCGCCACGCTGAACCTGAACGGCGACTACATCTCCGACGCGCTCGCCGCGCAGGTCGGCGGCATCGGCATCGCGCCCGGCGCGAACATGAGCGACTCGGTCGCGATGTTCGAGGCGACCCACGGCACCGCGCCGAAGTACGCCGGCAAGGACTACGTCAATCCGGGCTCGGAGATCCTGTCGGCCGAGATGATGCTTCGACACATGGGCTGGGTCGAAGCGGCCGACCTGATCATCACGTCGATGGAGAAGGCGATCCTGTCGAAGCGGGTGACCTACGACTTCGCACGGCTGATCGAAGGCGCGACGCAGGTGTCGTGCTCGGGATTCGGCCAGGTGATGATCGAACAGATGTGACGTCGCGGTGTCGGATCTCTTGACGGATCTGTCGCGCGACGCGGTCGATCGACGTCGCCGCAACGCCGCTGCGAACGAAAAAAAACCCGGCCGAGGCCGGGTTTTTCGTATCTCGCTGCTCGGGTCAGGGGGCCTGGATGTTCGAGGCTTGCTTGCCCTTCGGGCCCTGCGTCACGTCGAACTGCACCTTCTGACCTTCTTTGAGGGTCTTGAAGCCGTTCATCTGGATCGCAGAAAAGTGCGCGAACAGATCCTCCCCGCCGTCATCGGGCGTGATGAAACCGAACCCCTTCGCGTCGTTGAACCACTTCACTGTACCTGTCGCCATGAAAACGATCTTTCAAAAAAGAGACCACGTGTTGATGGCCGAAAAACGAGCTTTGGTTCAAGAGCCAACCGCTGCTCGCGGTCTGCTCCCCCCTGAACATTGAAGCCCTGCCCGTGCTTGGCGTACAAGTTCGAAGATGCGCTTTCGATGGAACGACTTGACAGCAAACACCGAACTATTCTTTTGGTTCGGCCGTACCTTGTCAAGTATGGAAATTGCTATCGTCCGCAGGGCGCGGTCGTGGCGTCGCTCCGTGTAAAAACGCAACTCGCGTCCGTGACAGCGGAGCGTCCAAGAGTAAACTCGTCGCGGGACCGGGACGCCATCGAAGCGGTCTGCACGACGACGGGCGAGGACGGCGACGAAGCACGGAGCAGCTTGCGATTTGCGTCGTTGTTCCCATCTGGGTCTGCCAGAGGTTGGCATTAGAATTGCGTCGATGTCCCAGCAAGATCCTGATCAGCAACCGACGACGGTCCTCGAGCGCGAAACGCAGCGAGTCGAGCCGCCACCGATCTATCAGGTCATGATCCTCAACGACGACTACACTCCGATGGAGTTCGTCGTGATGGTCGCTTCAGCAGTTCTTCGGAAAGGATGCGGATCAGGCCTTCCAGATCATGTGGAAGGTCCATCGAGGGCAAGGGAGTCTGCGGCGTGTACCCGCGCGACATTGCAGCGACGAAGGTAGATCAGGTCATCGAGTTTTCACGGCAGCACCAGACACCCGCTGCAGTGCGTGATGGAGGAAGCATGATCGCGCAGGAACTGGAAGTCAGTTTGCACATGGCATTCGTCGAGGCACGCCAGGCGCCGACACGAATTCATCACCGTCGAGCACCTGCTGCTGGCGCTGCTCGACAACCCCACGGCGGCGGAGGTCCTGCGCGCCTGTGCGGCCAACATCGAAGATCTGCGGAAGAATCTGACGCATTTCATCAACGACAACACGCCGGTGGTCTCGCGGCACCGACGAGATCGACACGCAGCCGACGCTCGGTTTCCAGCGCGTCATCCAGCGCGCGATCATGCACGTGCAGTCGACGGCCAACGGCAAGAAGGAAGTGACCGGCGCGAACGTGCTGGTCGCGATCTTCGGCGAGAAGGATTCGCACGCGGTCTATTTCCTGCACCAGCAGGGCGTCACCCGCCTGGACGTGGTGAATTTCATCTCGCACGGCATCACCAAGAATCCCGCGCAGCAGGGCGCCGGCTCGGAGACCGAGAACGTCGACGCCGACGGCGAGAAGGAACAGCGGCAGACCGCGCTCGACCAGTTCACGCAGAACCTCAACCAGCTCGCGAGTGCACGGCAAGATCGACCCGCTGATCGGCCGCGAGGCCGAGGTCGAGCGCGTGATCCAGGTGCTGTGCCGCCGCCGCAAGAACAACCCGCTGCTGGTCGGCGAGGCCGGCGTCGGCAAGACCGCCATCGCCGAAGGCCTCGCGTGGCGCATCACGCAGAGGCGACGTGCCCGAGATCCTGCGAGAGCGCCAGGTGTATTCGCTCGACATGGGCGCGCTGCTCGCCGGCACCAAGTACCGCGGCGATTTCGAGCAGCGGCTCAAGGCCGTGCTGAAGCAGCTGAAGGAGAACGCCGAGCGCGATCCTGTTCATCGACGAGATCCACACGATGATCGGCGCCGGCGCGGCGTCGGGCGGCACGCTCGACGCGTCGAACCTGCTGAAGCCGGCGCTGTCGTCGGGCCAGCTGAAGTGCATCGGCGCGACCACGTACACCGAGTACCGCGGCATCTTCGAGAAGGACCACGCGCTGTCGCGTCGCTTCCAGAAGATCGACGTCAACGAGCCGTCGGTCGAGCAGACCGTGCGAGATCCTGCGCGGCCTGAAGTCGCGCTTCGAGGAGCACCACGGCGTCAAGTACTCGGCGAACGCGCTGACGACGGCCGCCGAGCTGGCCGCGCGCTTCATCAACGACCGTCACCTGCCGGACAAGGCGATCGACGTGATCGACGAGGCCGGTGCCGCGCAGCGCATCCTGCCGAAGTCGGCAAGCAGAAGAAGACCATCGGCAAGACCGAGATCGAGGAGATCATCGCCAAGATCGCCCGCATCCCGCCGCAGAACGTGTCGTCCGACGACCGCAGCAAGCTGCAGACGCTCGACCGCGACCTGAAGAACGTCGTGTTCGGTCAGGACCCGGCGATCGAGGCGCTCGCCGCTGCGATCAAGATGGCGCGTTCGGGCCTCGGCAAGCCGGAGCAAGCCGATCGGCTCGTTCCTGTTCTCCGGTCCGACCGGCGTCGGCAAGACCGAAGTCGCGAAGCAGCTCGCGTTCATCCTCGGCATCGAGCTGATCCGCTTCGACATGTCGGAGTACATGGAGCGCCACGCGGTGTGCCGGCTGATCGGCGCGCCGCCGGGCTACGTCGGCTTCGACCAGGGCGGCCTGCTGACCGAGGCGATCACGAAGAAGCCGCATGCGTGCTGCTGCTCGACGAGATCGAGAAGGCGCATCCGGACATCTTCAACATCCTGCTGCAGGTGATGGACCACGGCACGCTGACCGACAACAACGGACGCAAGGCCGACTTCCGCAACGTCATCATCATCATGACGACGAACGCGGGCGCCGAGTCGCTGCAGAAGCGGTCGATCGGCTTCAAGGACTCGAAGGAAGCCGGCGACGAGATGGCCGACATCAAGCGGATGTTCACGCCGGAGTTCCGCAACCGCCTCGACGCGACGATCAGCTTCCGCTCGCTCGACGAGGAGATCATCCTGCGCGTCGTCGACAAGTTCCTGATCCAGCTCGAGGAGCAGCTGCACGAGAAGAAGGTCGACATCGTCTTCGACGACGGCCTGCGCGAATATCTCGCGAAGAAGGGCTTCGACCCGCATGATGGGCGCGCGCCCGATGGCGCGGCTGATCCAGGACATGATCCGCCGCGCGCTGGCCGACGAGCTGCTGTTCGGCCGTCTGGTCGGCGGCGGCAAGGTGACGGTCGAGCTCGACGACGAAAACAAGATCCGCCTGATCTTCCCGGAGGACGGCGGTGCGCCGCAGCCGCCGGCGGAGGTCGAGGAGCTGGACGCCTGACGGTCCGCGTTCGCAAGCCACGCATCGAAGGCCCGTCGCTCGACCGAGCGGCGGGCCTTTTTCATTCGAGCGTCGCGAGGCCGTCGGCGACGGTCGGATAACGCGGACGAAAGCCGAGCTCGTCGCGAGCCCGGCGGTTCGACAGCCGTCGCGACTCGCGCATGAAGCTCATCCGCATCGGGCCGACGCGAGCCTCGAGCTCGGCTCGCGGCAGCCGCGGAGGGCGCGGAAGACGGCCGGCATCGGCGATGCGATCGAACCATTCGCCCATCTTGATCGCGCTGTCGTCGACCGCGTGATAGATGCGTTGCGGCGCGCCGCGATGGATCGCGAGCGCGATCAGCCGCGCCAGGTCGTCGGCATGGACGTGATTGGTGTAGACGTCGTCCGCCGGCACGAGCACCGGCGTTCCGTCCGAGATGCGCGAGGTCGGCAGCCGGTCGGCGGCGTAGATGCCGGGCACGCGGAGGATGGTGAGCTGCACGCCGCGGTCGCTTGCCCAGGCACGCAGGCAGCGCTCGGCATCGACGCGCCGACGCGCGCGGTCGGTCGCCGGCGCGACCGCGCGGGTCTCGTCGACCCATGCGCCGCCACAGTCTCCGTAGACGCCGCTGGTGCTGACGTAGATCAGCCGCTCGACGCTGCCGAGTGCGCGAAGAAGCGCTCGCGTCCGCGTGTCGCGAGCGCCGTGCGGTGGTGGTGGCGCGAGGTGGACGACCGTCGGCGCGAGGCCTCGCACGCGGTCGGTCGTGCGCGGGTCGTCCAGATCGACGATCAGCGGCGTCGCGCCGGCGCGACGGAGGCGAGCGGCCCGCTCGGCCGACGACGTGGTCGCGAAGATGCGGCAGCGGTCGCCGAGCAGCGCCACGAGCCGAAGACCCACGTCGCCGCAGCCGACGATTAGAATGCGGGCACCCGCGAATCGGCCTGCGCGCGCGTCGCGCAGGCCCGTCGTCCCGGCGGACCTCGAGTCCGTGGCGATCGAAGCGACCGTCGTCAACGCGGGCATCCCACCATTCGAACGAGTATGACATTCTCCGTGGTCGTTCAGCCGAGCGGTCAGCGCTTCGACGTGCAGGCCGACGAGAGCGTGTTGAACGCCGCGATCCGGTCCGGCATCGCCTTGCCCTACGGTTGCCGCAACGGGGCCTGCGGCTCGTGCCGCGGGCGGCTCGTCGAAGGCACCGTCCACCATGCGCCGCACGCGGCCAGCGCGCTGTCGGCTTCCGACGAAGCGCAGGGCTTTGCGCTGTTCTGTAGCGCGTTCCCTGAAAGCGACCTCGTCATCGAGGCGCGCGAAGTGCGCGGGGTCGGCGGCATCCCGATCAAGAAGATGCCGGCCCGCGTCGCGAGCCTGACCCGCGCGGCGCCGGACGTCGCGGTCGTCCGTCTGCAGCTGCCGGCGACCGAACGTCTCCAGTACTTGCCGGGCCAGTACCTCGAGATCCTGTTGAAGGACGGTCGTCGGCGCAGCTACTCGATGGCCGGCGCGCCGGGCGTGGCCGAGCAGGTCGAGCTGCACGTCCGTCACACGCCGGGCGGCGCGTTCACCGATCACGTGTTCGGCGTCGGCGCGACGCAGATGAAGGAGCGCGACATCCTTCGCGTCGAAGGGCCGTTCGGCTCGTTCTTCCTGCGCGACGACAGCCTGCGGCCGATCGTCATGGTCGCCAGCGGAACGGGCTTCGCGCCGATCAAGGCGATGCTCGAGTCGGCCGCGCTGAAGGCGATCGAACGCGACATCACGCTGTATTGGGGCGCGCGACGTCCGCACGACCTCTACATGGACGCGCTCGCGCGAAGCTGGGAAGACGCGCTGCCGTCGTTCCGCTACGTACCGGTCGTGTCCGACCCGACCGACGACGATCGATGGACGGGACGGACCGGCTTCGTGCATCGGGCGGTGCTGGAAGACTTCGAAGACCTGTCGCAGCATCAGGTCTACGTGTGCGGCGCGCCGATCGTCGTCGATTCGGCGAGGCGCGACTTCGTCGCAGAGCGCGGTCTTCCGGCCGAGGAGTTCTACGCGGACGCGTTCACGACGGCTGCTGATGCGGCGGCTGTGGCTTGACGGTTTGGGCAGCTCACGATGAATCCGCATGAAAAGAAGCGACTCGAGGCGGCGACGGCTGGAGAGGAGAGGCCATGCGTTCGATGATGCGGAGACTCGCGCTCGTTGCGGCGTGCGCGGCACCGGCGTTGCTCTGTGCTCAGACGGTCGATCCGCCCGCGCGCAGCCTGCCTCCGCCTGAGGACTTCTACAAGCTTCCCGCGTACAAGAATGTGACGCTATCGCCGGACGGCCGGCGGCTCGCTGCGCTGATCCCGATCAAAGGTCGGACCAATCTCGCGCTGATCGATCTCGACAAACGGACGGCGAGCGCGCTGACCGGCCAGACGCGTGACGACGTCATCAGCTATCGCTGGCTCGGCGAACGCGTGATCGAGGCGACGACGGCCGATCTCGACGAAGTCGGCGGCGTCACGACGCTCCATCAGCACGTCCTGATCGACGTGACGGACCAGTCGCTGCTACGCGATCTGCAAAGGATCGCGCGTGCGGGTATCGCGACCGTCATCAATGTCGTGGGTCCGGAAGGCACCGACCTCATCGTCCAAACGATCGACCGCAATGTCTACAGCCTCGACGCCTACCGCTTCAACGCGAACACCGGCGAAAAGCAACTTCTCACCGTGCAGTCACCTGGCGACGTCCAGGAGTTCGTTGCGGATCACAACGGGCAGGTACGCATCGCGGTCTCGATTCCGCGCGGTGGCGCGAGACGGATCGTTTGGTATCGGCGCAGCAACGACGACAAGTGGACGAAGCTGCGCGACGATCCAGCGAGCGCCCCGACCTTCGATCCGATCGACTTCGACTTCGACGACCGCACGCTGTACGTGAAGATCCCGGTGGCCGAACACGGCGGTCGCGCGAGCGTCTTCAAGTTCGACACCGAAACGGGAGAGGTCGGCGAGCGGGTGTTCGAGGCGAAGTCGGTCGACGCCGGCAGCGTGATCCCGGACTGGACGCAGCGGAAGATGGTCGGCGTCGCCGATGGTTCGCCGGACGGCGTCCACTGGCTCGATCCTCAATGGCTTCGGCTGCAGCGTTCGATCGATGAGGCGCTGCCGAACGCGCACAACAGCCTCACCTGGGCCCGCTTCAATGCGGATCGTGTCATCGTCCGGAGCGAGACCGAGACGCAGCCGCCGGAGTACTTCCTGCTCGACCGGAAGACCATGCGGCTCGAGCCGGTCGCGACCAGCTATCCCTGGCTCAAGGAAGACGCGCTGTCGCCGCGCAAGGCGGTGCACTACAAGGCACGCGATGGCTTGACCATCCCGGCGTACTTGACGATCCCGAAGCGGCCGGATGGCGCGAAGGCGCCGCTGATCGTCGTGATCCACGGTGGACCGTTCGCGCCGGGTTACAACTTTGGCTTTGACGCCGACTCGCAGTTCTTCGCATCGCGCGGCTATGCGGTCCTCGAGCCGAATTTTCGCGGGACGCAGGGTTACGGAGCTGCGTTCGAGAAGTCCGGCTGGCGTCAGTGGGGCCTCGCGATGCAGGACGACGTGACCGACGGCGTTCGGTGGCTGGTCGACTCCGGCCAGGTCGACGGCGATCGGGTCTGTCTGTACGGCGCGAGTTATGGCGGGTATGCGACGCTGTGGGGCCTCGAAAAGGAACCGACGATGTTCCGCTGTGGCATCGCATTCCTCGCCGTCTCCGATCTCGAATTGCTGTTCGACGACGATTCCGACTTCATGCGTTCCGAGCGCGGAGGCGACGCCACTGAATGGTTGCGCTTGCGGCTCGGCGACCCATCGACGGGACGCGACCAGCTGCGAGCCGTTTCCCCGGATCGTCATGCCGATCGGGTGCAGGCACCGCTGCTGCTGGCGTACGGCGCGAACGACCAGAGGGTGCCGATCACGCACGGAACCCGGATGCGCAGCGCGCTCGACGATGCGCACAAGCCGTATGAGTGGGTGCTCTACAACGACCAGCAGCACATGCGTTTCGACCCGGTCAACGGCGCCGACTTCTATCGTCGCGTCGACACATTTCTCGCGACGAATCTGAAGCCTCGCAAGCCCGTCGACGCGCAGGCCGTC
The DNA here is from genome assembly GCA_963795885.1 of uncultured beta proteobacterium. Taxonomy (GTDB): domain Bacteria; phylum Pseudomonadota; class Gammaproteobacteria; order Burkholderiales; family Burkholderiaceae_D; genus CAHJXF01. The sequence goes on from CAWCJI010000002.1 coordinate 30,655, forward strand.
GCCGCGCCTCAGTGACCGCTCGCGTCAGTGGCTGCTCCAGTGTTTCGCGGCGAGGTGCGTGACGTAGCCGACGGCCGCGATGACCGCGACCACCGCGATCGCCGACAGCAGCACGTCGCCGAAGCCGTCGTCGCCCGTCCAGGCGCCGTATCGCGTCGCGACACCGGCCATCAATGCGATCACCGGCACGATGCCGACCGCCGTCCCGATCACGAACGACAGCGCATGAATCCGCGCCGCGCCGGCCAGCACGTTCTGCAACGTGTACGGCGTCGGCGTCAGGCGCATCAGCACGATGGCGACGAAGCCGCGACGTTCGAGCAGCCGATTGAGCAGGGCGAGCTTCGATCCGACACGTCGCGCGAGCCACGCGTCGACGACCTCCCGCGCCGTGACGCGTGAGACACCGTAGGTCGCGACGGCATTCGCGAGCATGCCGGTGAACGCGTAAACGGCGCCGACCAGCGGTCCGAACAGCAGGATGGTGGCGCCGATCATCAAGGTGGCCGGCGCTGCGACGAAGCCGAGCACGACGTAGCCGCCGATCACGACCAGCGGCGCGAGCGGCCATTCGCGCAGCGTGCCGCGAACGCGTTCGAGGGCGCCGGGACCGACGAGTCGCGCGAGCGGCCCCACGGACCAGAGCACCGCGAGCACGACGATGACCGCGAGCGCGGCCGCGAGGAGGACGGGCCGGACGCGTGTCGGGCGCATGGCGGGCAGATCGCCGGGCCTTCGCATGTCGGAGGGAGAGAGCGCGTTGCCGTCGAGCAGCGCGCGGCAGATGCCGCTAAGCCCGGCCGCTACTCGCCGAGGTACGCCGCCCGCACCTTCGGATCGTCGAGCATCGACGATGCCTCGCCGGTCATCGTGACCACGCCCGATTCCATCACGTAGCCGCGGTCGGCCGCCTGCAGCGCGAGACGTGCGTTCTGCTCGACCAGCAGCACCGTCACGCCGTGCGTGCGGATGTCGCGGACGACCTCGAAGATCTTGTCGACCATCAGCGGCGACAGGCCCATCGACGGCTCGTCGAGCAGCAGCAGCTTCGGCTTGCCCATCAGCGCGCGTGCCATCGCGAGCATCTGCTGCTCGCCGCCGGACATCGTGCCGGCGAGCTGGTTCGCACGCTCCTTCAGTCGCGGGAAGGTCGTGAACATCTGTTCGATGTCCGCCTTGATGCCGGCCTCGTCGCTGCGCACGTACGCGCCCATCCGCAGGTTCTCGACGATCGTCATCCGCGCGAACACGCCGCGTCCCTCCGGGACCATCGCGAGCCCCTCGGCGAGCAGCTTGAACGTCGGCTTGCCGTCGAGCGACGCGCCGAGATAATGGATCGTGCCGGCGGCCGGCTTGAGCAGGCCGGTGATCGCCTTCAGCGTCGTGGTCTTGCCGGCGCCGTTCGCGCCGATCAGCGTCACGAGCTCGCCGCGACGGATCTCGAGGTCGACGCCCTTGACGGCCTGGATGCCGCCGTACGAGACCTTCAGTCCCGAGACGGCGAGCATCGTCTCGGCCACGGCGGCCTTCGGCAGCGCGGCCATCAGTGCGCCGCGCCCAGATAGGCTTCGATCACCGCCGGATTCTTCTGCACGTCGGCCGGCACGCCTTCGGCGATCGGCTTGCCGTAGTCGAGGACCGTCACGCGATTGCACAGGCCCATCACGAGCTTCACGTCGTGCTCGATCAGCAGGATCGTGCGGCCGTCGTTGCGGATGTTCTCGAGCAGGCCGCGCAGCGACATCTTCTCGGTCGCGTTCATGCCGGCTGCGGGCTCGTCGAGCGCGAGCAGCTTCGGGTCGGTCGCGAGCGCCCGGGCGATCTCGAGACGACGCTGGTCGCCATACGACAGCGTGCGCGCGCGGAAGTCGGCATAGCGCGAGATGCCGACGTAGTCGAGCAGCTCCATCGCGCGTTCGCGGATCGCGTGCTCCTCGCGCCGGGCGCCGGGCGTGCGCAGCACCGCGCCGATCACGCCGGCATGCGTGCGCACGTGGCGACCGACCATCACGTTCTCGATCGCGGTCATCTCGCCGAACAGCCGGATGTTCTGGAACGTCCGCGCGATGCCGGCCTTCGCGACCTCGTGCGGCGCCGACGGCGAGTACGGCACGCCGTCGAGCTCGAAGCTGCCCGAGTCGGGTTGATAGAGGCCGGTGATGACGTTGAAGAACGTCGTCTTGCCGGCGCCGTTCGGGCCGATCAGCCCGTAGATCATGCCCTGGCGGATCGTGACGCCGACGTCGGACAGCGCCTGCAGTCCGCCGAAGCGCTTGTTGACGCCCTTGACCGACAGCAGCACGTTGGCCTTCGCCGGATTCGGTCGGACCTCGCTCGCGACGGCGCTCATGTCATGCGCCTTCGGCCGCGGAACGCTTCGGCTTGATGCCGCCGAGCCCCTTGCCATGCTCGGGCGCGGGCCACAGTCCGGCCGGACGGAACAGCATGACGCCGACCATCGCGAGCCCGTACAGCAGCTGGCGGATGACCTCGGAATCGACGATCACGTGACCGAACAACGATTGCTGGATCGGCACGACGACCTGGCGCAGCACTTCGGGCAGCGCGGCCAGCAGCAGGCCGCCGAGGATGACGCCCGGGATGTGGCCCATGCCGCCGAGCACGACCATCGCGAGCACGACGATCGACTCGAACAAGCCGAACGACTCGGGCGACACGAAGCCCTGGAACGACGCGAACATCGCGCCCGACACGCCGCCGAACGACGCGCCCATCGCGAACGCGAGCAGCTTGACGTTGCGCGTGTTGATGCCCATCGCCTTCGCGGCGATCTCGTCCTCGCGGATCGCGACCCACGCGCGGCCGATCCGCGAGTTCTGCAGCCGGATGCAGAAGAACACGATCGCGATCACGAGGACGAGGAACAGGTAGTAGTAGAGCTGCACGACCGTGACCTGGAAGCCGAAGATCGTGGTCGGCTTGCCGAACGACACGCCGAGCACGTGCACCGGGTCGATGTTCAGCATGCCCTGCGGCCCGTTCGTGATGTTGACCGGCGAGTTCAGGTTGTTCATGAAGATGCGGATGATCTCGCCGAACCCGAGCGTCACGATCGCGAGGTAGTCGCCGCGCAGCTTCAGCGTCGGCGCGCCGAGCAGGATGCCGAACGTCGCCGCGAGCGCCGCGCCGAGCGGGACGATGAGGTAGACCGGCAGATGGATGCCGTGCTCGGTGACGGTGGCGCCGAACACGCCGACCAGCCAGTTGCCGAGGTCGGGATAGGTGTCGACGAACGACTGCAGCACCGTCGCGAACTGCGGCGACGCGAGCAGCGCGCACATGTACGCGCCGACCGCGTAGAACGCGATGTAGCCGAGGTCGAGCAGCCCCGCGAAGCCGACGACGATGTTCAGGCCGAGCGCCAGCATGATGTACAGCAGCGCGAAGTCGAGGATGCGGACCCACGAATCGCCGGCGTGGCCCGCGACGATCGGCGCGACGATCAGCACGACCGCGAGGATGGCGAGCCCGGCGTACGCCTTGCGGCTCGGCGCGCCGATCGGCTCGGCCTCGTCGACCGGGACGGAGAGGTCGGTCGCGGCCGAGTCGTTCATGCGCGGTCCGCGACGCGTTCGCCCATGATCCCCGACGGCCGCAGCGTCAGCACGATGATCAGCACGACGAACGCGAAGATGTCCTGGTAGTTGCTGCCGAGGAAGCCGTCCGTCAGGTCGCCGATGTAGCCGGCGCCGAGCGCCTCGACGATGCCGAGCAGGAGCCCGCCGACCATCGCGCCGTAGATGTTGCCGATGCCGCCGAGCACGGCCGCCGTGAACGCCTTCAGGCCCGGGATGAAGCCCATGTAGAAGTGCGCGACCGAGTAGTTCGCGGCGACCATCACGCCGGCGACCGCGGCGAGCGCCGCGCCGATCGCGAACGTCGCGACGATGACCGAGTCGGCGTTGACGCCCATCAGGCTCGCGATGCGAGGGTTCTCGGCGGTGGCGCGCATCGCCCGACCGAGCTTCGTCTTCTCGACCAGCAGCACGAGTCCGCCCATCATCGCGGCGGCGACGATCAGGATCATCATCTGCGTCGGCGTGATCACGGCGCCGGCGACCTCGATCGGGATCGTTCGGCAGCAGCGGCGGGAAGACCTTGTAGTTGCGACCGAAGATGATCATCGCGAGCGTCTGCAGGATGATCGACACGCCGATCGCCGTGATCAGCGGCGCGAGGCGCGGCGCGTTGCGCAGCGGCCGGTACGCGACGCGTTCGATCGTCACGTTGACGAGGATGCAGACCGGGATCGCGACGATCAGGCCGGCCACCAGGAGCACCGGACCGGGCGTGCCGGGCGCGATGCCCGCGAGTCCCTGCACGACCGCGTAGGCCGTCAACGCGCCGACCATCAGCACGTCACCGTGCGCGAAGTTGATCAGGTTGAGGATGCCGTACACCATCGTGTAGCCGAGTGCGATCAGCGCATAGATGCTGCCGAGCACGAGACCGTTGAGGATCTGCTGGAAGAAGATGTCCATTGCATCCGCGGATGACGCGGCTCTCTCCTCGCTCGCGATGGTGGGACGGCTCGTGCGACGCGGAGCGACGCAATAGCCATGCCCATGTCATGGTCGGATGTTAGCAGCAGGGCCGCCGGCCGCGCGATGCTTCACGCCTCCTCGAGCGTCATCAGCGACGCATTGCCGCCGGCCGCTGCCGTGTTGACGCTCTCCGCGAACTCGCGCATCAGGCGCCACAGTTGCAGCACCGGCGCGGTGCGTGCGGTCCCAGGCGATCACCGCAACGAGCGCGCCGGGACGGGCCGCGCACGCCGCTTTGGTGCGGACATGACGGGCCGCGGGCAACGCGACCAGCAGCGCCTGCAGGTCGTCGATCGTCTCGACGCGCCCGTCCCAGTCATGGACGAAGCCGCGCAGCGCGGCCGGCAGCACCGCGGCCGATGCGTCGGGCACGACGCCGACCGCGTGGGCGGCGATCAGTTGATGCATCAGGTCGACCGGATCGTCGGCGAGGCATGCGACGCGATCGCGCGGACGCAGCGCGCAGCGTGTCGGACTCGCCGGTCGGACCCGGCAGGCTCATCGACGTCAGCGCGGCCGCCGCGGCCTCGGCCTGCACGCAGGCCGCATCGAGCCGACCGCGCGCGTTGACGTCGAACGCATCCGAGGCCGCGATCGCTTCGCGCAGCGCGGCCAACGCCGATCGGCGTACGGCGGCGTCTCGCCCGGACGGGACGAAGCGACGAGCGCCGCGCGTCGGGTCGAGGCGCGCGAGATAGAACGGGCCGCCCGCCTTCGGTCCCGTGCCCGACAGTCCTTCGCCGCCGAACGGCTGGACGCCGACCGTCGCGCCGATCAGCGTGCGGTTGACGTAGAGGTTGCCGACGCGGCGCGCGTGCCGCGACGCGCTCGATGTGTTCGTCGATGCGGCTGTGCACGCCCATCGTCAGGCCGTAGCCGGTCGCGTCGATCGTCGTCGATCAGCGCGTCGAGCTCGCCGAAGCGCCAGCGCAGCACGTGCAGGACGGGCCCGAACACTTCGCCGGGGATGTCGGCGATGCGATCGATCTCGATCACGGTCGGCGCGACGAACGTGCCGTCGGCGCATTCGGCCGGCAGCGGCAGCGCGTGCACCGCGAGGCCCTTCGCGCGCATCGCGTCGACGTGCCGACGAGCCGGTCGCGCGCCTCGGCGTCGATCGTCGGGGCCGATGTCGACCGACCAGCGCGCCGGATCGCCGACCGCCAGCTCGGCCATCGCGCCCTTCAGCATCGTCAGCGTCGTGTCGTAGACCGCGTCCTGCAGGCAGAGGATGCGCAGCGCCGAGCAGCGCTGACCCGCCGAGTCGAACGCCGAGACGATCGCGTCGCCGACGACCTGCTCGGTCAGCGCGCTCGAGTCGACGATCAGCGCGTTCTGTCCGCCGGTCTCGGCGACGAGGACCGGGTCGTCGTCGCGCCTTCGCGCAGCGTCGCCGCGATCGAGCGCGCGACGTCGGTCGAGCCGGTGAACAGCACGCCGGCGATCCGCGTGTCGCCGACGAGCGGCGCACCGACCGACTCGCCGTCGCCGACTGCGAGCTGCAGCGCGTCGCGCGGGATGCCGGCCTCGTGGAACAGCGCGACGGCGCGCGCGGCGATCAGCGGCGTCTGCTCGGCCGGCTTCGCGATCACGGCATGGCCGGACGCGAGCGCGGCGACGACCTGGCCGGTGAAGATCGCGAGCGGGAAGTTCCACGGCGAGATGCAGACGATCGGACCGCGTGCCTCGATCGTCCCGACCGGCGGATCGTCCTCGATCTGCTTCGCGTAGTAGCGGCAGAAGTCGACGGCCTCGCGAACCTCGCCGAGCGCGTTGCCGAAGGTCTTGCCGGCCTCGCGGATCGCGAGCGCGATCAGCTCGACGCGATGCGGCTTCGAGCGCATCGGCGCAGCGACAGAGCAGCGCGGCACGCGACGCCGGCGGCACGCGTTGCCACGTCGCTGCCGCGTCTCGGCCGCGCGCGACCGCGGCGACGACGTCGTCGGCGGACGATCGCGCGATGCGACCGACCTCGTCACCGTGACCGCGCCGGATTGACGATCGTCTCCATCGCGTCGCCGTCGCCGACGATCCAGCGATGGTCGGCGAAGCGCGCGAGCGCATCGGCCATCGAGACGATCTCGGTCTCGTTCGACGCGTCGAAGCCGCGCGAGTTGACGCGGCCGTCGGGGAACAGCGCCGACGGCAACGGGATCGCCGGGTGCGGCGCGCCGCCGGTCTCGCGTGCGCGCACGACGGGATCCGCGATCAGCGACGCGATCGGCACGCGGGCGTCGACGATGCGATTGACGAACGACGTGTTCGCGCCGTTCTCGAGCAGCCGCCGCACGAGGTATGCGAGCAGCGTCTCGTGGCTGCCGACCGGCGCATAGATGCGGCACGACAGCGAGGAGCCGCCGGTCACGACCTGGTCGTACAGCGTCTCGCCCATCCCGTGCAGGCACTGGAACTCGTAGTCGGTCTCGGCCACGCCCTGCCGTGCGCGCCGCCTCGCGGACCCATGCGAGCGTGTACGCGTTGTGCGTCGCGAACTGCGGATAGATCGCGTCGGCCGCGTCGAGCAGCGCCCGCGCGCAGGCCTGATAGGCGACGTCGGTGTGCGCCTTGCGCGTGTAGACCGGGTAGCCGTCCTGCCCCTCGATCTGCGCGCGCTTGATCTCGCTGTCCCAGTACGCGCCCTTGACGAGGCGGACCATCAGCCGGCGCGGCGTCGACGACCCGACGGTCCGCGCGTTCGTGCGTCGCGACAGGTCGGCGACGAACGCGATCACCGCCGGCGCGCGCTTCGAATAGGCCTGGATGACGAAGCCGAGGCCGTCCCAGCGATCGAGCTGCGTCGTCGCTCGGCGAGCGCCTCGAGCAGGTCGAGCGACAGGTCGAGCCGTTCGGACTCCTCGGCGTCGATGTTCAGCCCGATGCCGTGACGCTTCGCCGACGCCGGCCAGCTCCTTCACGATCGGCAGCAGCTCGCGCCATCACGCGCTCGCGCGTCGCACGGCGCATAGCGCGGATGCAGCGCCGACAGCTTGATCGAGATGCCGGGGCGCACGCGGACGTCGTCGCCGGCACTTCGGCGGCGCTGCGCGCCGATCGCCTCGATCGCATGCCGGTACGAGTCGAGATAGCGTTCGGCATCGGCGGCCGTCAGCGCCGCCTCGCCGAGCATGTCGTACGAGTAGCGATAGCCGCGGCGCCGGTTGTCGCGGCCGTTGTCGATCGCGTCCTCGATCGTCTCGCCGGTCACGAACTGGCGGCCGAGCATCCGCATCGCGAGGTCGACGCCCTTGCGGATCAGCGGCTCGCCGCCGCGCGCGACGATCCGCGTCAGCGACGCCGACAGCCCGCGCGCGCTGTGCGTCGAGACGAGCCGGCCGGTGACGACGAGACCCCACGCGGCGGCGTTGACGAACAGCGACGGGCTCTGGCCGACGTGCGCGTTCCAGTCGCCGCCGCCGATCTTGTCGCGGATCAGCGCGTCGCGCGTCGCGGCGATCGGGAATGCGCAGCAGCGCCTCCGCGAGGCACATCAGCGCGACGCCCTCGTCGGACGACAGCGAGAACTCGCGCATCAGCGCGTCGACGCCGCCGGCCTTGACCCGCGTTGTCGCGCAACGTCTCGACGAGCCGCGTCGCGTCGGCGCGGACGCGGCCGAGCGCCGCGTCGTCGAGCGTGGCCGCCGTCAGCAGCCGCGCGACGCAGTCGGGCTCCGGCGCGCGCGTCGCGGCATCGATCGCGACGCGCAGCGGCGGGCGTGGAGCCGGGTCGGTCGCGAAGTCGAAATCGAAGCGTGCATGGCAGCGGCGCGAAGTGTAGCGGTCGGGCGCGCGGCGTCGCGGCGCCCGTCGCCGCGGCCGAACCGACGCGGTCGGTCTGGGCCGTGTCGGCGAATGACTATGATTGCGGTCGCGATTCGTGTAATTTGTCGCGTCCGCCGGCCGGCCTCACGGCCTGCCGTCCGCGACGAATTCAGCGTTGCCACCTCAACCTCCTCGACTGGAGTTCCCCGCATGAAAGCTCAGCACAACGTCCTGTTCGCCGCGCATCGCGACCGCGTTCGTCGTGTCGCGCGCCGCGCCTACGCCGACGAGGTCGTCAAGATCGGCCACGTCGGTCCGATCTCCGGCAACATCGCCCACCTCGGCAAGGACAACGAGAACGGCGCGCAGATGGCGATCGACGAACTGAACGCCAAGGGCACGATGATCGGCGGCAAGAAGGTGAAGTTCGAGCTGCTGAAGGAAGACGACGCGGCCGATCCGAAGCAGGGCACCGCCGCCGCGCAGAAGCTCGTCGACGCGCACGTCAACGGCGTCATCGGCCACCTGAACTCGGGCACCACGATCCCGGCGTCGAAGATCTATTCGGACGCCGGCATCCCGCAGATCTCGCCGTCGGCGACGAACCCGAAGTACACGCTGCAGGGCTTCAAGACGGCGTTCCGCGTCTGCGCGAACGACGCGCAGCTCGGCGGCGTGCTCGGCAAGTACGCGGCCACGACGCTGAAGGGCAAGACCGTCGCGATCATCGACGACACGACGGCCTACGGCGCAGGGCGTCGCCGACGAGTTCAAGAAGGGCGCGATCAAGGCCGGCGCGAAGGTCGTCGACACCGAGCACACGAACAACAACGCGACCGACTTCCAGGCCATCCTGACGAACGTCAAGGCGAAGAAGCCGGACGTCGTCTTCTACGGCGGCATGGACGCGCAGGCCGGTCCGATGCTGCGTCAGATGAAGCAGCTCGGCATCAACGTCGAAGTTCATGGGCGGCGACGGCATCTGCACCGGCGAGCTGTCGAAGCTGGCCGGCGACGGCATGGGCGACGACCAGGTCATCTGCGCCGAGGCGGGCGGCGTCCTGAAGGGCAAGGAAGGCCCGATGAACGACTTCAAGGCCAGGTACAAGGCGAAGTTCGGCACCGACGTGCAGATCTACGCGCCGTACGTCTACGACTCCGTGATGGTGATGGCCGACGCGATGAAGAAGGCCGAAGTCGGCCGATCCGGCGAAGTACCTGCCGTTCCTCGCGAAGGAGTCGTACAACGGCGTGACCGGCCACATCTCGTTCGACGAGCACGGCGACATCAAGAACGGCGCGCTGACGCTCTACACGTACAAGGGCGGCAACAAGGAAGTGCTGGCGGTCGTCCAGTAACGCCGCTTCCGCCCGACGAAAAGGCCGCCTTCGGGCGGCCTTTTCTTGCACCGCGGTGGCCCCGCGGACGACGTCCGGGTGCGTCCGGCCGATCGACCGTCTGGACCCGCCAGGCACTCCGTGCGTCGTCACTTCTGCTGCAGCACCCAGTGCGCGAGTTGCGCGCCTCCGCGGCCGTCACGTCGTTCGCCGGCATCGGCACGACGCCCCAGGCGCCGGCGCCGCCCGCCCGGATCTTCGTCGCGAGGCGGTCCTGGCGCCCTGGTCGTCCGCATAGCGCGCGGCGACGGCCTTGAACGCCGGTCCGACGAGCTTCCGGTCGAGCGCATGGCAGTTCATGCACTTCTTCGACTGCGCGAGGGCCAGCGTCGTCGGCCGCCGAGCCGTCGTGCGGCGGCGCGAGCGACGCGGCGAGCAGCGACGACGCAGGCGCGGTCGTCGCAGCATCACGTTCGCCGGAGCCTGCCGATACCGGCTGAGTCCGCGACGGATCGCTCGCGAGCCCGCCACCCGATCGCACGCCACCGCGGCGTCGGACCGACGCAGCCATCGGATATAGTCGACGATTGTTTCCGGAGGGAATGGGCATGTGGTTCCTGGGGATCGGCATGCTGCTGCTGATGATGAAGTTCTTCGAGTTCGGACCGGTCGGCCACTGGTCCTGGTGGCTCGTGCTGCTGCCGTTCGGTCTCGCGCTCGCCTGGTTCGAGATCGTCGAGCCGTTCTTCGGCCTCGACAAGAAGAAGGCGCACAACGAGCTCGAGAAGGTCAAGGAAGAACGCATCAAGAAGGGCCTGCAGGCCCGCACCCAGCATCGCCGCTGAGGCCCGCGGCGCGATCGGCGCCGCGCGCTCAGCCGTCGGTGACCGCCCCGCGGCTCGCGGTCGACGCGAGCCGGGCGAACTTGGCGAGCACGCCGCGCGCGTAGCGCGGCGCCGGCGCCGACCAGCGTGCGCGCCGCGACGCGATCTCGTCGTCGTCGACGTTCAGCTGCAGCAGCAGCCGATTCGCATCGATCGTGATCGAGTCGCCTTCCTCGATCAGCGCGATCGTGCCGCCGACATACGCCTCGGGCGCCACGTGTCCGACGACCATGCCCCACGTGCCGCCGGAGAAGCGGCCGTCGGTGATCAGGCCGACCGATTCGCCGAGGCCCTGGCCGACCAGCGCCGACGTCGGCGCGAGCATCTCGCGCATCCCGGGTCCGCCCTTCGGGCCTTCGTAGCGGATCACGACGACGTCGCCGGCGACGATCGCGCGCGCCATGATCGCGGCCATCGCGTCGTCTTCCGAGTCGAACACGCGCGCGCGGCCCGTCATCACCGGGTTCTTCAGGCCGGTGATCTTCGCGACGCAGCCTTCGGTCGACAGGTTGCCCTTCAGGATCGCGAGGTGGCCCGTGCGCGTACATCGGCCGGTCGAACGGCCGGATGACCTCCTGGTCGGCGCGCGGCTGCGACGGCACGTCGGCGAGCTCCTCGGCGATCGTGCGGCCGGTGATCGTCAGGCAGTCGCCGTGCAGCAGCCCGGCATCGAGCAGCATCTTCATGACCTGCGGGACGCCGCCGGCGCGATGCAGGTCGGTCGCGACGAAGCGACCCGACGGCTTCAGGTCGCACAGCACCGGCACCCGCTGGCGGATGCGCTCGAAGTCGTCGATCGTCCACTCGACCTCGGCCGCATGCGCGATCGCGAGGTAGTGCAGCACCGCGTTCGTCGAGCCGCCGGTCGCCATGATCACGGACACGGCGTTCTCGATGGACTTCTTCGTGATGATGTCGCGCGGCCGGCGGTTCGCCTTGACCGCATCGACCAGCACGCGCGCCGACTCGGCGGCCGAACCGGTCTTCTCGTCGTCGGGATTCGCCATCGACGACGATCCGAGCAGCGACAGCCCGAGCGCCTCGAACGACGAACTCATCGTGTTGGCCGTGTACATCCCGCCGCACGAACCGGCGGTCGGACAGGCCTTCTCCTCGATCGCCTCGAAGTCCGGCCGCGACAGCCGACCGGCGCGCGAACTCGCCGACCGCCTCGAAGACCGAGACGACGGTGAGGTCGTGACCGTCGTGTCGACCGGGCTTGATCGTGCCGCCGTAGACGTAGATCGACGGCACGTTGGTGCGCGCCATCGCGATCATGCCGCCCGGCATGTTCTTGTCGCAGCCGCCGACGACGACGCAGCCGTCCATCCACTGGCCCATCACCGCGACCTCGATGCAGTCGGCGATGACCTCGCGCGACACGAGCGAATACTTCATCCCTTCGGTGCCCATCGACACCGCATCGGACACCGTCGGCGTGCCGAAGACCTGCGCCTTGCCGCCGGACGCTTCGATCGCGGCGATCGCCGCATCGGCCAGCTTCTGCAGGCCGGCGTTGCACGGCGTGATCGTCGAGTGCCCGTTCGCGACGCCGATCATCGGCTTGTCGAAGTCGGCCCGCGTGTACCCCATCGGGTAGTACATCGAGCGGTTCGGCGCTCGCACGTCCCCTTCGGTGACGTGCTTCGATCGTTCGTTGTGCGCCATTCGGCGTCTCCTCTTTCGATGCTGCCACGGCGCTCGAAGCGGCGTTGGCTAAACTCCCGATCTTAGCCGACCGTCCGCGCGCCTCATGCTCGTCCATCCGCAGTTCAACCCGATCGCCATCTCGATCGGACCGCTCGCCGTGCGCTGGTACGGATTGATGTATCTGCTCGCGTTCACGCTGGTCGTCGTGCTCGGCCGCTGGCGCATCGCGCGCGGCCTGACGAAGCTGACGGTACGAGACCTCGACGACCTGCTGTTCTTCTGGATGCTCGGCACGATCATCGGCGGCCGGCTCGGGTACGTGCTGTTCTACAAGGCGGGCTGGTATGCGCAGCATCCGCTCGACGTGTTCAAGGTCTGGGAAGGCGGCATGTCGTTCCACGGCGGCCTGATCGGCGTGATCGTCGCGATGATCGTGTTCGCGAGGCGCCGCGGCTTCACGTTCTGGCAGATCGCCGACTTCGTCGCGCCGCTGGTGCCGACCGGCCTCGCCGCCGGACGGACCGGCAACTTCATCAACGGCGAGTTGTGGGGTCGCGCCGACCGACGTGCCGTGGGGGATGGTCTTCCCGCAGGCGCACGACGGCATCCCGCGCCATCCGTCGCAGCTCTACGAGATCGCCGGCGAAGGCGTGCTGCTGTTCATCCTGGTCTGGTGGTACGCGCGGAAGCCGCGGCCGGAAGGTGCCGTGTCCGGCGTCTTCCTGATCGGCTACGGCATCGCGCGCTTCGTCGTCGAGTTCACCCGCGAGCCCGACGACTTCCTCGGGTTGCTCGCGCTCGGGCTGTCGATGGGGCAGTGGCTGTCGATCCCGATGATCGTCGCCGGCATCGTGATCGTGATGCGCGCCTATCGACGCGCGGCGTTGCCGCCGCCGGTCGCCGCCTAGCCGGTCTCCACGGCCACGCGCGGTGTCGCGAATGCCGTCGCGGCACGACGCTTCGGCGCGCCGAGGAAGTCGGCGATCTCGTGCGCCACGCGCTGACGATCGTTGTCGATCGTGATGCGATGGTAGCTGTGCTCGAGCGTGATCAGCTGCGCCGACTGGCCCCGATGCGCCATCGCGGCGACGAATCGTTCGATGCCGTCGAGCGGTGCGACTTCATCCTCGCGCGCGTGCAGCACGAGCAGCGGCGACGTCAGCGACGCGATCGACGTGCGCACGTGCGCATGCAGACGATCGCTCTCGCGCAGCGCGCGCAGCGGCAGCCGCGCGGGGCCGATCGGCGACGATGCCTTCGTCGGCGAGCTCGACGCGCGATCGCCTTGCGTGTCTTCGGATTCTTGACGCCGAACGGCTCGCCCTGGTCGATCTCGATCCACCGATCGAGCCCGAGCCTCGCGGCGGTTCGATGGCGCGGCGCGAGGCGCGCGCAGCAGTCGAACGCGGATGCGAGCATCACGACGCCGGCGACGTTCTGACGCCGCGGCCGCAGCGCGAGCGCCGCCGCGAGCGCGGCGCCGGTCCCCGCGCCGGCGAGCACGATCGGCGCATCGGATCCATGCTCGCGGTCGAGTGCAGCGTCGGCTGCGTCGACCCAGTCGCGCCACGCGATCATCGTTCGGCCTGCGCCGTGCGAGTACCCGTCGATCGGCGCGCAACCGAAGCGGATCCCACGCGCGGTGAGGATCGGCGCGATGAAGTCGAACTCGCGCGTCGAGCCGAGCAGGTCGTGGATCAGGACGAGGGTCGGTAGCGATTCGTTGCGCTTCATCGACGTCGACGCGGATGGCGAGAGGGTCGGCTTCATAATAGGAAGACAAACTGAACGAACCCTGAACATCGATGCGAGTGCTGCTCGCCGAAGACGATCCGACGTTGCGCACGGGCTTGACCCAGGCGCTCGCGCATGCCGGCCACGACGCGGTCGGCGCGGCCGACGGCGCGCACGCCGACACGCTGCTCGCGACCGAGGACTTCGATCTGCTGGTGCTCGACCTCGGGCTGCCGCGAATGGACGGACTCGACGTGCTCGCGCGACTGCGCGCGCGCCGCGACCCCGTCAATCGCACGCTGCCCGTGCTGATCCTGTCGGCGCGCGACAGCATGGAGGCGCGCGTGCGCGGGCTCGACGGCGGCGCCGACGACTACCTGACGAAGCCGTTCGACCTGCCCGAGTTCGAGGCGCGCGTGCGCGCGCTGCTGCGTCGGGGCCGGTCGGCGGTGCTGATCGTCGGCCGCCTCGAATGGCAGTCGGATGCGCGGCTCGGCGTCGATCGACGGCCGGCCGCTCGCGCTGTCGCCGCACGAGACCGCGCTGCTCGAGCTGCTGTTGCGCAAGGTCCGGTCGCATCGTCTCGAAGGCGCAGCTCGCGAACCTGATCGGCGACGACGGTCCGTCGGCCGACAACAAGGTCGAGGTCTACATCCATCGTTTGCGGCGCAAGGTCGTCGATGCGGACATCGAGATCCGCAACGTGCGCGGGCTCGGCTACGTGCTGCGCTTCGTGGAAGGCGGGTCGGCATGAACGCGCGGCTGGAGCCGTCGACGATCGACCTGCCGGGCGCACCGGCCGCGTCCGTCTTCGCGCACGAGCCCGCGCCCGTCGCCTCTGCCGCATCGGTCGGCGGATCGCTGAAGGTCGCGCTGACGCGCCGGCTCGTCGTCGGGCTCGTGCTGATCGGTGTCCTCGGCGCGGCGGTCGCGTATGCGGCCGCGACCCACTTCGCGACGCGCGCCTACGACCGCTCGTTGTTCGACTCGGTCCAGATGCTCGCGAAGCAGGTGCGCTGGCGCGACGGCACGATGGAGGTCGCCCTGTCGGCCGACGTCATTCCGTGGTTGCTCAGCGACGAAGGCGACGACGTGACGTATCGCGTGTCGGACCTGTCGACCGGCCGCGTGCTGACCGCGAACGGCGAGCTCGGCGCGCTGCCCGATGCCGCGATTCCCGAAGGCGAGCCGTACTTCCGCTCGGTCGCCGTCGGGACCGAGACGATTGCGCGTCGCCTATGTCAGGAAGCGCGTCGGACCGGGCGACGCGGCGGCGCTGGTCGAGATCGGCGAGACGCTGCGCAAGCGCGAGAACGTCGCCCGCGGCATCCTCGTCGGAACGGTCTCGATGATGGCGCTGATCGGGACCGTCGCCGTGTTGCTGGTCTCGAGCGGCGTCGGCAACGCGCTCGCGCCGCTGCGCGCGCTCGAGGCCGAGGTCGCGCGTCGTTCGGCCGGCGACCTCCAGTCGCTCGATCCGTCGAGCGCGCCGACCGAGGTCCGCGGGCTGATCGAGGCGATCAATCACATGATCGGTCGCGTCGTCGATGCCGTCGACGTGCAGCGCCAGTTCCTCGCGAACGCCGCGCATCAGCTGAAGACGCCGATCGCCGGCCTGCGGCTGCAGGCGCAGCTCGCGTTGAAGGCGGATCCCGCGGGCCCGGCGCGCGACAGCATGCGCGAGGTCGAGCGGCGCGCGGCGCACAGCGCGCACCTGATCGAGCAGCTGCTGACGCTCGCGCGCGCCGAGGCCGGCGCCGGAGGTGCTGCCCGCACGTCCGTGCGCGCTGGCCGACGTCGCGGCCGACGTGATCGAACGGCGGCTGCCCGACGCGATCGCGCGCGGCATCGACCTCGGCTTCGAGCACGACGGTGCGCCGGGCCTGATCGTCGCCAACCGCGTGCTGGCCGGCGAGCTGGTCGCGAACCTCGTCGACAACTCGCTGCGCTACGGCCGCGACGGCGGGCAGGTGACGATCACGCTCGAGACCGGCGACGGCTTCGTGCTGCTCGGCGTCGCGGACGACGGGGCCGGCCTGTCGGCCGATCAGCGCGCGCAGGCGTTCCGCCGCTTCTGGCGATCCGACGCGTCGCCCGGCCACGGCGCCGGCCTCGGTCTCGCGATCGTCAAGGAGATCGCCGACCGTTATCGCGGCACGGTGTCGATCGTCTCGCGACCCGAGTTCGACGGCACGCGCGTCGACGTCCGCTTCGACACCCGCGCGGACGCACGCGCCGATGCGCAGACCGCACGCCTGCCGTCGAGGGATCGGCGATGAGGCGGATCGTGGTCGCGATCACCGGTGCGAGCGGCGCGATCTACGGCGTCGGCATGCTGCGGATGCTGTCGCGCGTCCCGGACGTCGAGACGCACGTCGTCGTGTCGTCGGCCGGCGCGCTCACCGCGCTGCAGGAGCTCGACATGAAGCGCGCCGAGATCGAGGCGCTGGCCGTCGTCGCGCACGGCTCGCGCGACATCGGCGCATCGATCGCGAGCGGCTCGTTCGACGCCGACAGCATGGTCGTCGCGCCGTGTTCGATGAAGACGCTGGCCGCGATCGCGCACGGGCTGTCGGACAACCTCGTCGCGCGCGCCGCCGACGTGATGCTGAAGCAGCGACGCCGGCTCGTGCTGCTCGCGCGCGAGACGCCGCTCAACCTCGCGCACCTGCGCAACATGGTCGCGGTCACCGAGATGGGCGCGATCGTGATGCCGCCGGTCCCGGCGTTCTATCGCCGGCCGTCGACGATCGACGAGCTCGTCGACGACACCATCGCGCGCGCCCTCGACCTGATCGGCGTCGAGACGCCGTCGTTGAAGCGCTGGTCGGGCATCGCCGACTCCGCGGACGACCGTGGTGCCGGGTGACGAAGCGGGAAGCGGGGCGTCGACAGGCGAGGCGTCGACGGTCAGCGGGTGCGGGTGCGGCCGACCATCGCCTGACGCCGATCGCTTGCTTCAACGCCCGTACCAGTAGCGCCGATGGGTGTCGCGATAACGCGCCACGTCGACGCCGGACGGACCCATCGTCACGGTGATCGCGCCGTCGCGGTCGTTGCGCAGCACGGGGATCCCGCGCGCCGCGTAGCGCGCCAGCACGTCGGGTCGCGGATGGCCGAAGCGATTGAGATAGCCGGCCTGCACGATCGCGAGCCGCGGCGCGACCGCGTCGAGGAACGCGTCGCTCGACGACGTGCGGCTGCCGTGATGCGGCACGAGCAGCACGTCGGCGGCGAGCATCGCCGGCGACCGCTCGATCAGCGCGCGCTTCCTGCGGCTTCTCGATGTCGGCCGTCAGCAGCATCGCGTGCGCGCCCGTCGCGACGCGCAGCACGCAGCTCTTCGCGTTCGGCTTCGCGGCCGCCTTGCCTTCGCGCGGAAGGTAGACGTCCGGCGACGGCGCGATCAGGTCGAAGCGAACGCCATCGGACGTCCACGACTGGCCCGGGCGGCAGCGAACGTGGTACGTCGACGCGCGCACGATCGGCATGTCGAGCGCGAGCGAGCTGCGCGTCTCGTCGACCGGCATCGCGTGCAGGATCGACAGCGCGCCGCCCGAATGATCGAGGTCGTTGTGCGAGACGATCATCCGGTCGAGCGCGGTCGATGCCGCGCGCACGCAGGAACGGCACGATGATGCGACTGCCCGCGTCGTTGGCCTCGTCGCCGTCGAGCGGCGGCGCGTACTCGGGTCCGGTGTCGTACAGCACGTTCGTGTGCTGCGTCTCGATCATCACCGACGTGCCCTGGCCGATGTCGAGCGCCGTCAATCGCACGGTGCCGATCGGCGGGCGATCGAGCGGCGCCGCGAACAGCGGCAGCAGCCACAGCGCGCCCGTCCAGCGCCACGCGAGCCCGCGCGGCGCGAGCCACCAGGCGATGCCGACCATCGCCGCGACGAACGCCCAAGCGCCCGGCGCCGCGCCGCTCCAGATGGCGACCGGCGACGCGCTCAGCCACTCGAGCCATCGCGGCGAGCAGTGCGACGAGTCCGTGCGACGCATGCAGCAGCAGCGCGCCGACGAAGCCGGGCAGCACCGCGCCTGCGAGCGCGAGCGGCGTCACGACGAAGCTGACGAGCGGGATCGCGACCGCGTTCGCGATCGGGCTGACGATCGACACCTGATAGAAGAACAGCAGCGTCAGCGGCGTCAGCGCGAGAGTGACGGCCCATTGCACGGTCGCGGCAGCGCGCAGGCCGTGAACGAAGCGACGGAGCCACGGTTCGGTCGAGCGGTCGATCTCGAGCCGCCCCGACGCGACGTAGAAGATCGACGCGACGGCCGTGAACGACAGCCAGAAGCCCGAGCCGGTCACGGCCCACGGATCGATCGCGACGACGATCGCGAGCGCGATCGACAACACGCGCGAGATCGACGTCAGCCGGTTCGTCCACAGCGCGAACGCGACGACGCCGATCATGTAGACGGTGCGTTGTGCGGGGACGCCGAAGCCGGCGAGCAGGCAGTACGTGAAGGCGACGGTCGTGCCGGCGAGCGCGGCCGCCTTGTGGGCCGCCAGTCGTGCACACCACGCGGGCCGGCGACGCCACGCCGCGAACACGAGCCACGAGCCGAGCGCGGCCAGCATGCTGACGTGCAGCCCCGAGATCGACACGAGGTGGCCGATGCCCGTGCGATTGAAGACGGTCCAGTCGGACTGTGCGATCGCGCGCTGGTCGCCGACGATCAGCGCGACGATCACGCCGGCATACGGCGCGTTGACGCGGATCGGTCCGCCGTCGGCGAGCACGGTCAGCACGCGGTCGCGCAGACGGGCGCGGGTTCGTTCGACGACGTGGCCGATGCTCCAGACGAAGTCGTCGAGCTTGCGGGTCGACGTCGCCGGTTCGGCCGTCGGGTCGATCGCCTCGTCGTCGGATTCCGCGACGTCCCCGGGGTCGACACCCGGACGGACATAGCCGGTCGCGCGCAGCCCTTCCTCGAGCAGCCAGTATTCGTAGTCGAATCCGTCGGGGTTGGCCGAGCCGTGCGGGCGCTTCAGGCGCACCGTCAGTCGCCATCGCTGGCCCGGTCGCAGGTCCGGCACGCCGCTCGACGATCCCGGCGGCGCGCGCATCGGCCGGTACCAGCCGAGCGCCAGGTGCGCCGGCACCGCGAGCGGCCGGCCGCGCTCGTCGCGCGACACGACCGACTCGACGGTGAACTCGAAGCGCGTGCCGCGCGGATCGATCGACGGCAGCACCGCGATCGTGCCGACGACGACGAGGTCGCGGCCCTCGAGCGCATGCGGCAATTCGTCGGCGAGTCGCGCATCGGCCCGCCACGCGGTCCAGCAGAAGCCGGTCGCGAATGCCGCGAGCGTCACGGTCGTCTTCATCGCGATGCGCGCGAGGACGCGCAGATGCCGGGTCGGGCCGTGCCGCCGGACATCGTTCGACGGTCGGGCCTCCGGTCGTGGCCGCAGACGAACGAACAGACGCGCGGCGACGACCGCGACGACGACGGCGGCCAGGCCGGCGGCCGCGCTCGCATCGCCACCGGGCAGCGTCGCCCGTTGCTGCAACGCCAGCGCGCCGGCGACGAAGGCCACGCATGCGGCTCGCATCGGCCGAGGATCGACCGATGGAGACCTGCCCGCATCGACCGTTCGGACGATGCGGACCACGTCGACCCGGGTCAGTCTGCCGAAAGAGCCCCGTCGGTCAGCGTCAGGCGTCGATTCATCCGCGCCGCCAGCGAGACGTCGTGCGTGACGACGACGAAGCTGGTCGCGAAGTTCGCGTTCAGCTCGGTCATCAGCGCGAACACCTCGGCCGCGGTGCCGCGGTCGAGGTTGCCGGTCGGCTCGTCGGCGAGCACGCAGGCCGGCCGCGTCACGAGCGCGCGCGCGAGGGCGGCGCGTTGACGCTCACCGCCCGACAGCTCGCCGGGCCGGTGATGGAGGCGATGCCCGAGGCCGACGCGCGCGAGCATGTCGCCGGCCGCGGCGCGCGCGGCGTCGTGCGGCTCGCGACGGATCCGCAGCGGCATCGCCACGTTGTCGAGCGCGCTGAACTCGGGCAGCAGATGATGGAACTGATAGACGAAGCCGAGCCGTCGATTGCGCACGTCGCCGCGCTCGGTCTCGGGCAGCGACGAGAAGTCGCGGCCGTCGATCGCGACGCGGCCCGAGGTCGGCGTGTCGAGCCCGCCGAGCAGATGCAGCAGCGTGCTCTTGCCGGACCCCGACGCGCCGACGATCGCGACCGTCTCGGCCGCGCGAATCGCGAGCGTCACGCCGCGCAGCACGTGAACCGCGGTCTCGCCGCGGCCGAACGACTTCGCGAGCCGCTCGCACGCGAGGACCGGCGCGGCGGTCGCTCGTTCGCCCGATGCGCCGACCATCCGGTCATTCGTCGCGATCATTCGTAGCGGAGCGCCTGCGCCGGCTCGATGCGCGCGGCGCGCCAGCTCGGGTACAGCGTCGCGACGAACGACAGCAGCACCGACACGCAGCCGATCGTGACGACGTCGCTCCACTGCAGGTCGCTCGGCAGCTCGCTGACGAAGTAGATGTTCTGCGGCAGGAACGCGACGTGGAAGACGTGCTCGATGAAGCCGACCACGGCGGCGACGTTGAGCGCGAGCAGGATGCCGAGCACGATGCCGACGAAGCAGCCGGCGAGGCCGATCAGCGCGCCCTGCACGACGAAGATCGCGAGCACAGACTTCGGCGACGCGCCGAGCGTGCGGAGGATCGCGATGTCGGCCTCCTTGTCGCGCACGCTCATGACCAGCGACGACACGAGGTTGAACGCCGCGACCGCGACGATCAGCGCGAGGATGATGAACATCATCCGCTTCTCGACCTGCACGGCGGAGAACCAGCTCTTGTTCTGTTGCGTCCAGTCGCGCACGAGCACGTCGTCATGGAGCGTCGCCGCGAGCTTGCGCGTGACCTCCGGCGCCTGCTGCATGTCGGCGAGCCTGAGGCGGATGCCGGTGTCGTTGTCGAGCCGGTACAGCGTCCTCGCGTCGTCGATGTCGATCAGCGCGAGCGAGCTGTCGTATTCGTAGTGACCGCTCTCGAACACGCCCGACACGTTGAACGCCTTCAGCCGCGGGATCACGCCGGCCGGCGTGACGACGCCCTGCGGCGCGAGCACGTTGATGCGGTCGCCGACGCGCACGCCGAACGCGCGCGCGAGCTCGCTGCCGAGCACGATGTTGAAGCTGCCGGCCGTGAGATCCGACAGTTTGCCGGCCCGCATCTCGCCGGCGAGGTCCGACACCTTCGCCTCGTCGGCGGGCTCGACGCCGCGGATCAGCACGCCGCGCACGACGTCGTCGCGCGTCAGCATCGCCTGGCCCTGCACGTACGGTGCGGCCGCGCGGACCTCGGGCACGCGCTCGGCTTCGGTCGCGAGCGCCTTCCAGTCCTTCACGCCGGTCTCGGGATTGAAGACCTCGACGTGCGCGAGCACGGACAGCATCCGGTCGCGGACCTCCTTCTGGAAGCCGTTCATCACCGACAGCACGACGATCAGCGCGGCGACCCCGAGCGCGATGCCGGCCATCGAGATCGCCGCGATGAACGAGACGAAACCGTCACCGGCCTTGCCGGTGTTGTCGACTTCGCCGCGGCGCTTGCCGGCGCGCGTGTAGCGCAGGCCGACCTGCCATTCGTAGGGAAGGTTCACGGGAACGGGACCAAAGGAAGGAACACGCGGAACCGTGCGGGATGGACGGTCGAGCGGGACGATCGTCATCGCGATGCCCGCCGCTCGTCGCGACGGATCGCCCTGTCGCGACGGGTCGTCGTGGGCGCGTACGGCAGGCGCGAGCGAGGCGGCAGTGTGCCACAGCGACGCGTCTCCGGCAGGGCCGTGCCCGGCGCCGGGCGCTCCGTCGTCGCCGATCGCGCGCGTGCGTCGCGCGACCCGACCGCTAGAATCGAGGCTCATGCCGGACCTCGACTTCCTCGTCCTCGCCGCGCTCGTCGATCCGTCGCTCGCGTCCGAGTTGCTGGGGGACCAGGCGCTGCCGAACCTGATGCGCTTCGTCGCGCATGCGGCGACCGTCGAGACCGTGCCGCTGCCGCTCGACTCGGCGCTCACCAGTTGGCAGGCCTTCGTGTTCGCGCTGCGCTCGGGGATCCCCGTCGAGCAGGTCAACGTGGCCGAGCTGTGGGCCGCGGCTTGCGGCCTGCCGCCCGCGACGCGTGCCGGCCGCTACGTCGTCGAGCCCGCGCACTTCAACATCGCGAAGGATCATCTGCGGCTCACGGACCCGGGGTCGCTCGCGGTCACGTTGCTCGAGGCGCGAGCGCTCGCCGAATCGGCCGAGCCGATCCTCGCCGAATGCGGATGGCGGCTCGATCCGGTCGAGCCGGCGACCCTGACGCACTGGCCGGTCATGCGCGACGACGGCGTGGCGCTCGCGGGGGCGGCGATCGACCGCGCGATCGGCGAGAACGTCGCCGCCTGGCAGCCGCGGACCATCGGCAGCCCGACCGTCGTCGACGACGCGGCGCTCGGCTGGCGTCGCTGCGTCAACGAAGTGCAGATGCTGTGGTTCGGTCATCCGGTCAACGAGGTGCGCGAGTCGAACGGCCAGCCGACGATCAACACGCTCTGGCTGTCGGGCAACGGCAAGCCTCGCGGTGCGCAGCCTCGCTATGCATCGGTCGACTCGACGCTGCCGCTGCTCGCGGCGATCGAGATCGACCCCGACGCGCCGCGTGCGCTCGAGAGCTTCGACCGGTTCGTCGAGCCCGCGCGCACCGACGACTGGAGCGGATGGCGGGAGCAGCTCGTCCGGCTCGATGCCCGCATCGGCGGCGTCCTGCGGCAACAGGCCGCGAGGGACGTGGGCACGGTGACCATGGTCCTGTGCGGCGACGACGAGTCGAAGGTCGTGACGCTCGCGCCTCGCGACACGCGAAAGTTCTGGCGCGGATGGGGCCGCCGGCCGTCGCTGCCGGCGCTGTTCACCGCGAGTGCGGACACATGAAGATCGCGCAGCGTCGCGTCGACACGGTCGCGCACGATGCGCTGGTCGCGGCCGGGGTCGCACCGTTCTTCGCGCGGCTCTACGCGGCGCGCGGCGTCACGCATCCGCGCGAGCTCGACGCGGACCTGTCGCGGCTCTTGCCGCCATCGCTGCTGCTCAACGCGCACGAGGCCGCCTGCGTGCTCGCCGACGCGATCGCCGCGCGTCGCCGCATCTGCATCGTCGCCGACTACGACTGCGACGGCGCGACGGCGTGCGCCGTCGGACTGCGCGGGCTGCGGATGCTCGGCGCGACCGACGTCGACTACCTCGTGCCGAATCGCTTCGACGACGGCTACGGACTGACGCCGAAGATCGTCGAGATCGCGCATGCGACGAAGCGACCCGACGTGATCGTCACGGTCGACAACGGCATCGCGAGCATCGACGGCGTCGACACCGCGAACCGGCTGGGGATCGACGTCGTCGTCACCGATCATCATCTGCCGGCGTCCCGGTTGCCGGCGGCCGCGTGCATCGTCAACCCGAACCAGCCCGGCTGCGCGTTCCCGAGCAAGCACCTGGCCGGCGTCGGGGTGATGTTCTACGTGCTGTTCGCATTGCGGGCCGAGCTGCGTCGACGCGGCGTGTTCGATGCACCGGGTTCGGCGAACCCGCAGCCGCGGCTCGATCGGCTGCTCGACCTCGTCGCGCTCGGCACCGTGGCCGACGTCGTCCGGCTCGATGCGAACAACCGGCTGATCGTCGCGCAGGGACTCGAGCGGATCCGCAACGGGCGCATGCAGCCGGGCGTCGCCGCGCTGTTCCGCGTCGCGGGTCGCGAGTCGCGCAGCGCCGGCGCCTTCGACCTCGGCTTCGCGCTCGGTCCGCGCATCAACGCGGCCGGCCGGCTCGCGGACATGACGCTCGGCATCGAGTGCCTCGTGACCGACGACGCCGAACGCGCGGCGGTCATCGCGGAGCAGCTCGATGCGATCAATCGCGAGCGCCGCGACATCGAGGCCGTGATGCAGGAGGACGCGCTCGCCGCGATCGATGCGCGGCGCGAGCAGGCGACGGTGCCCGGCTCGCGACCGCGCGCGACGATCGTGCTGTTCGACGAGACGTGGCATCAGGGCGTCGTCGGCATCGTCGCTTCGCGGCTGAAGGATCGCTTCCATCGCCCCGCGATCGCGTTCGCGATCAACGGGGACGGCACGTTGCGCGGCTCCGGCCGCTCGATCGCGGGACTCCATCTGCGCGACGCGCTCGACGTCGTGTTCAAGCGTCATCCCGAACTGATCGTGCGCTTCGGCGGCCATGCGATGGCGGCCGGACTGACGATCGCCCCGGGCGACCTCGACCGCTTCGAGGCCGCGTTCGAGGACGCCGTCCACGCGTTGCTCGACCCGGCGTCGCTGACGCGCACGATCGAGACCGACGGCTCGCTCGACGCATCCGAGGTCACGATCGCGAACGTCCTCGCGCTCGACGCGCAGGTGTGGGGCCAGGGCTTCGCGGCGCCGCTGTTCGTCGACGCGTTCGACGTCGAGACGCAGCGCATCGTCAAGGACAAGCACCTGCGCCTGACGCTGCGTCGCGACCGCCGCGTGTTCGACGCGATCTGGTTCAATCGCGTGGCGACGCTGCCGGACCGCGCGCACGTCGTCTATCGCCTCGCGGCCAACGTCTACAACGGCGCGACGAAGGTCCAGTTCATCGTCGAGGACGCCGAGTAGGCCGCTGCGACCGGCTCAGCCTGCGCGGCGCAGACGCGACCAGACGTGTCGCAGCCGGCGGGCGCGGTCTTCGAGCAGCAAGCCGGCGATCAGCGCGAAGGTCGCGGAAACGAGGCCGGTGACGATCGGCTCGACGAAGCCGCTCCCGTAGTGATCGGGATGCGAGTACGCGTCGCCGAGCATCGTCAGGAAGCCGACGATCGCCGCGTTTCCGACCGGATGTCGGAACACCCGGACGAGCGGGGTCAGGCTGAGCAGCAGCACGAGCGCGCCGGTCGCGAGGCCGGTCTTGAACGCGAGCTCCCAGTGCGGAAGACTGACGACGTTGGCGAGGCTCCCCGGCATGCAGGTCAGGCACGCCGAGGTCGGCTGCCAGAATCGCATGGCGACGAGCCTGAGGCGAAAGGTCGCGGAAACCGGAGGTTGCGTGTTGGCCATGGAGTCGTCCCTGAGGTGACGGCGAGGCGATTGGTCGTGGTCGTGCCTCGGACATTACGCTCTTGCGCCAGGCTGTCACGGCTTCGTCGTGGACGATGTCCGCGGTTGCAGCCTATAGTGCAATCGGACGAAGCGTCCGCCCGGAGGCGTGCGACGTCCTTAGAGTGCTGCTCTCGCGGCTTGGCCGTCACCCGTCCGACACCGTTGTCCCGCTTACCCCAGGAGTCCCTTGCCATGAATCGAATCCGTCTATCTCTCGGCCTGCTCGCAGCAGCCGTTCCGTTCGTCGTCGCCGCGCAGACGGCCAACACGCCCGGAGGCAACGCGTCGACCGCGACGCCGCTCGACCAGACCAAGTCGGCACCGGGCAGCACGGCCGCCGGCGCGACGCAGACCACGCCCGATGCGACGAACCCGTCGGGGTCGCTGCCGGCCAAGAAGAAGAGGCATCCGCTGAAGGCGGTCGGCCACGCGTCGTCGAACAACTCGACCGCCCCCGGCGACGTGCCGACGTATCCGGCGCCGAACGAGGCCGGGAAGCCGACGAAGTGAGCGACGGCCCGCCGGCCCGCGCGTGATGGCAGCCGACGTCGCGGCGGTTCGCCCGCGCTTCGAAGCGGTCTATCTGGTCTGCAAGGCCTGCGGCAAGCGGAGCAACGGCGCCCGGAAACTGACGCCGCACGAGCTCGTCGGACTCGTGCGTCGCGAGACGAAGGCACTGCCGGCGCGGACGCGGGTCGTCACGACGACCTGTCTCGGCCTCTGCCCCAAGAAGGCGGTGGCGCTCGCGAGGGCGGCGGCCGAGGAACCGATCGGCATCGTCGCCGTGCGGTCGAGGAAGCAGGTGGCCGACGCGTTCGCCCGGCTCAACGGCCCGCTCCCCTGACCGACGACGACCGACTCGAACGCGAACGCGCATGGACATCGGCTTCATCGGGATCGGCAGCATGGGCGCGGCGATGGTCCCGAACCTCGTTCGCGCGGGCCATCGCGTCGCCGTCTGGAATCGCAACGCGGCCGCCGCCGAGGCGCTCGACGGGGTGACGGTGCTGTCGTCGCCGATCGACGCGTTCGACAACGACGCGGTGCTGACGATGCTGGCCGACGATCGCGCGGTGCGCAGCGTGATCGTCGACTCGGGCGCGCTCGAGTCGGCACGACCGGACTGCGTGCACGTGATGATGGCGACGATCTCGCTCGCGCTCGTCGAGGAACTGCAGGCGCTCCATCGCGACGCCGGCATCGCGTACGTCTCCGCGCCGGTGTTCGGCGTGCCGGCGGCGGCGGCGCGGGCCGAGCTGAACGTGCTGGTCGCCGGCGACGCCGACGCGGTCGCGAAGGTACGGCCGGCGCTCGATGCACTCGGCCAGAAGACCTGGCCGCTCGGCGACGATCCGAAGCGCGCCAACATCGTCAAGATCGCCGGCAACCTGATGATCACGCTCGCGATCGAGGCGATGGGCGAGGCGACGGCGTTGACCGGCAGCTACGGCGTCGCGGCGAAGGACTTCCTCGACGTCCTGACGAACACGCTGTTCGCGTCGCCGAGCTACAAGCGCTACGGCGGCTTCATCGCGAGCGACACCTACGAGCCGGGCTTCAAGCTGACGCTCGGCTTCAAGGACGTCGGCCTCGCACTCGAAGCGGCGCGCGCGAACGGCGTGGTGCTTCCGTCGGCCGAGATCGTCCGCGAGAACATGACGCAGGGCATCGAGGAGGGACTCGGCTCGAAGGACTGGTCGATCCTCGCGAAGATGGCGCAGCGACGCGCGGGGCTCCGGGACGACGCGGGCTGAGACGCAGGCAATCACCGTCGACGGCGGGCGTCGCGGACCCGATCGAGGCGACGCGCCTCGTCGACGAGCGGTCAACGAACGAAAGCAACGATGAGCCCTGCGCAGACCCACGGTCGCCTCGCGCGCGACACGATGGCCTTCGTGCTCGCCGGCGGTCGCGGCAGCCGGCTGATGGAACTCACCGACACGCGAGCGAAGCCCGCGGTCTACTTCGGCGGCAAGACCCGCATCATCGACTTCGCGTTGTCGAACGCGCTCAACTCGGGCATCCGCCGCATCGGCGTCGCGACGCAGTACAAGGCGCACAGCCTGATCCGCCATCTGACGCGCGGCTGGACGTTCCTTCGGCCCGAGCGCAACGAGACCTTCGACATCCTGCCCGCGAGCCAGCGCGTGTCGGAGGACCTGTGGTATCGCGGCACCGCGGACGCGGTCTATCAGAACATCGACATCGTGCAGAGCTACGGGCCGCGCTACATCGTGGTCCTGGCCGGCGATCACATCTACAAGATGGACTACGAGCTGATGCTGCAGCAGCACGCGGATAGCGGCGCGGACGTCACCGTCGGCTGCGTCGAGGTGCCGCGCGATGGAGGCCACCGGCTTCGGCGTGATGCACGTCGACGATCACGACCGCATCGTCACGTTCCTCGAGAAGCCGGCCGATCCGCCGGGCATCCCCGACAAGCCGCATCTCGCGCTCGCGTCGATGGGCATCTACGTCTTCGAGACGCGCTTCCTGTTCGATCTGCTCGAGCGCGACGCGGGCAATGCCGAATCGAGCAACGACTTCGGCCGCGACCTGATCCCGCTGATCGTCCGTGAAGGCAAGGCCGTCGCGCATCGCTTCAGCGCGTCGTGCGTCAAGTCGTCGGCCGAGGCCGAGGACTACTGGCGCGACGTCGGCACCGTCGACGCGTACTGGGAATCGAACATCGACCTGACCGCGATCACGCCGGCGCTCAACCTCTACGACAACAGCGTGGCCGATCTGGACCTACCAGGAGCTGACCGCGCCGGCCAAGTTCGTCCACGACGAGATGAACCGACGCGGCATCGCCATCTCGTCGCTCGTGTCCGGCGGCTGCATCGTGTCGGGCACCGAGCTGCGGCGATCGCTGCTGTTCACCGGCGTGCGAACCAACTCGTGGACGCGGATCGACGAGGCCGTGATCCTGCCGTACGTGCAGGTCGGGCGGCACGTCCGGCTGCGCAAGGTCGTCGATCGATCGCAGCGTCGTGATCCCGGACGGTCTCGTCGTCGGCGAGGATCCCGAGCTCGATGCGTCGCGCTTTCGTCGCACCGACCGCGGCGTCTGCCTGATCACCCAGCCGATGATCGATCGGCTGGCGAATTGATCGAGCGATGAGTCCCGTCCGCGGCGACGGCACCGGCGCGCCGCTGCAGGTGCTGTCGGTCGCCTCGGAGATGGTGCCGCTCGTCAAGACCGGCGGCCTCGCCGACGTCGCCGGCGCGCTGCCGGCCGCGCTCGCCGAGCAGCGTGTTTCGATGCGGACGCTGCTGCCGGGCTATCCGGCGGTCGTCGATGCACTGACCGCCACGCAGGTCGTCGCCGAATGGCCGTCGTGGTTCGGCGGCGCCGCGACGTTGCTGGCAGCGCGACACGGCCCGCTCGACCTCTTCGTCCTCGACGCGCCGCATCTCTACGCCCGGCCCGGCAACCCGTATCTCGGTCCGGACGGCCGCGACTGGCCCGACAACGCCGAGCGCTTCGCGGCGCTCGCGGCGACGGCCGCGCGCATCGGCTCCGGCGCCGTCGACGGCTATGCGCCCGAGGTCGTCCACGCGCACGACTGGCAGGCCGCGCTCGTGCCGGCGTACCTGCGCTTCGGCGCCGTCGGCCATTCGATGCCGGCCACCGTGCTGACGATCCACAACCTCGCGTTCCAGGGCATCTTCGGCGCTGACGTCTTCGATCGCCTCGGGCTGCCATGGGAGGCGTTCACGTCGGACGCGCTCGAATACCACGGCGGCGTCGGCTACCTCAAGGCCGGCATCCTGCTCGCCGACGCGATCACGACCGTCAGCCCGACCTATGCGCGCGAGATCCGCACGGCGCAGCACGGCATGGGACTCGACGCGATCCTGCGATGGCGCGGCGAGGCGCGGTCCGGCGCGGTGCTGGGCATCGTCAACGGCATCGACGCGACGATCTGGGATCCGGCGAACGACGAAGCGCTCGCGGCACCCTACGACGCCGATCGTCTCGACGTGCGCGTCGAAAACAAGCGCGACGTCGAGGCGCGCTTCGGGCTGCCGCACGACGACGGTCCGCTGGTCTGCATGATCACGCGGCTGACCGAGCAGAAGGGCATCGACCTCGTCGTCGACGCGCTCGACGCGATCGTGGCGATGGGCGTGCGCCTCGCGATTCTCGGCAGCGGCGATCGTCGCTTCGAGGACGCGCTGCGTGACGCGGCGACGCGCTGGCCCGACCGGATCGGCGTCCGCATCGCGTACGACGACGCGCTGTCGCACCGGCTGCAGGGCGGATGCGATGCGATCCTCGTGCCGAGCCGCTTCGAGCCGTGCGGACTGACGCAGCTGTACGGCCTTCGCTACGGTTGCGTGCCGGTGGTCGCGCGCGTCGGCGGACTCGCCGACACGATCGTCGACGCGAACGACGCGGCATCGAAGGCCGGTGTCGCGACCGGCTTCCAGTTCGACGACCTGACGAGCGCCGGTGTCGTGCAGGCGTTGCGGCGGATGATCGATGTCTATGCGCGACCGGCGGCCTGGCGCTCGATGCAGCGGGCCGGCATGGCCGCGGACGTCGGCTGGACCGCGTCGGCGGCCGAATACGCAGCGCTGTTCCGCAGTCTGTGCCGCACGTGAATCGAAAGGACCGACGATGAGCCGACGCAACGCGTTCTATGCGCAGTCCGGCGGCGTGACCGCCGTCATCAACGCGTCCGCGTGCGGCGTGATCGAGGCCGCGCGCCGGCATCCCGATCGCATCGGCACCGTCCTCGCGGGCCGCAACGGCATCCTCGGCGCGCTGACCGAGGACCTGATCGACACGTCGGTCGAGAGCGACGACGCGATCCGCGGCCTGCGATCGACGCCGGCTGGCGCCTTCGGCTCGTGTCGCTACAAGCTCGGTTCGCTCGACGCGAATCGTCGGCAGTACGAACGGCTGATCGACGTGTTCCGCGCGCACGACATCGGCTACTTCTTCTACAACGGCGGCGGCGACTCGGCGGACACGTGCCACAAGGTGAGTCAGTTGTCCGCGGCGATGAACTATCCGCTGCAGGCGATCCACGTGCCGAAGACCGTCGACAACGACCTGCCGGTGACCGACTGCAGCCCGGGCTTCGGCTCGGTCGCGAAGTACGTCGCGGTGTCCGCGCTCGAGGCGTCGTTCGACGTGCGATCGATGGCGAAGACGTCGACGAAGGTCTTCGTGCTCGAGGTCATGGGCCGCCACGCCGGCTGGATCGCGTCGGCCGGCGGATTGATCGAGTCGCACGGCATCCCGGTGATCGTGCTGTTCCCCGAGATCCCGTTCGACCGCCAGGCGTTCGTCGAGCGCGTCGACACGCTCGTGCGCTCGCACGGCTACTGCACGGTCGTCGTCTCCGAAGGCTGTCGCAACGCCGACGGCTCGTTCCTCGCGGAGCAGGGCACGAAGGACGCGTTCGGTCATGCGCAGCTCGGCGGCGCGGCCCCGGTCGTCGCGCGCATCGTCGCGGATGCGCTCGGCGTGAAGTACCACTGGGCCGTTGCCGACTATCTGCAGCGGGCCGCGCGCCACATCGCGTCGAAGACCGACGTCACGCAGGCGTACGAGGTCGGCGAGAAGGCGGTCGCGCTGGCGATCGAAGGCCGCAACGCCGTCATGCCGACGATCGAGCGGCTGTCGGACGAACCGTATGCGTACCAGCTCGGCGTCGCGGATCTCGCCGACGTCGCGAACGTCGAGAAAGCGGTGCCGCGCGAGTTCATCCGCGAAGACGGCTTCGGCATCACGCCTGCCTGCCGGGCCTATCTGACCCCGCTGATTCAGGGCGAGGACTATCCCGAATACGACGGCGGCATGCCACGGTTCGTGTCGATGCGAAACGCGGGTGTCGCAAAGCTGCTGGACGCGTTCGGGGTCGATTGACGCGCGCGCGGCGCGGTAACCGGTTGCAGCGGGGTCGCCGACGACGTCCTTCGCCCCGCGCGGACGCACTCGCGACGTCGGGCTGCGGCACGAGGAAACGATGATGGACGCTTCGACACAACCGTTCGACGAGGAGCCGGTGGACGCCGTGCCCGAGCGCGCGGAAGCGTCCGAGCCGCGCATCGTCGCGCTGGACGAGTACGGCATCCTCGATACGCCGCCCGAGCAGGGGTACGACGACATCGTCCACCTCGCGCGGCACATCTGCGGGACGCCGATCGCGCTGGTCAGCTTCGTCACGACCGACCGCCAGTGGTTCAAGGCGCGTGCCGGCCTCGACGCCTGCCAGACGCCGCTGTCGCAGTCGGTGTGTCGTCTCGGGCTCGCGCAACCGGGGCTGCTGGTCATCGACGACCTCACCGCCGATCCGCGCACCCGCGACAACACCCTCGTCACCGCCGACCCGCACCTGCGCTTCTACGCGGGTGCGCGCCTCGAGACGCCGCAGGGCGTCGGTATCGGCATGCTGTGTGTGATCGATCTGCAGCCGCGTCCCGGCGGACTCACGCCGGAGCAGGGCGACGGGCTGCTGGCCCTCGCCCGACAGGTGATGGCGTTGATGGAGTTGCGGCGCGCGCTGGTTTCGCGCGATCGCGCGGACGAGAAGCGCCGCGCTTCGGATGCACAGGTCGTGAAGCTGAGCGCGAGCCTCGAGCGCGTCGCGGCCAGCGCCCGCGAGTCGAGCCGGACGTGGGACGTCAGCACCGACCTGCTGTCCGTCAACTCGCTGTCCGACGGCCTCTTCATCGCGGTCAACCCGGCGTGGACGCAGACGCTCGGCTGGGACCCCGACGAG
The DNA here is from genome assembly GCA_963795885.1 of uncultured beta proteobacterium. Taxonomy (GTDB): domain Bacteria; phylum Pseudomonadota; class Gammaproteobacteria; order Burkholderiales; family Burkholderiaceae_D; genus CAHJXF01. The sequence goes on from CAWCJI010000002.1 coordinate 62,478, forward strand.
CTCGTCGACAGGCATTACACCGAGCTCGTGCATCCCGACGACCTGGCATCGAGCATCGCGGCCTTCGAGCAGGTGCGCCGCAACGATCCGGTCCTGCGATTCGTCAATCGCTTCCGTTGCCGCAACGGCGACTATCGCTGCCTGTCGTGGGTCTCGGTGCCGGAGGACGATCGGCTTTACTCGAGCGCGCGCGACGTGACCGAGGAGATGGCGCAGGCCGCGGCGCTCGCCGAGCGGACCGCGGAACGCGACCATCTCTGGGAGACGTCGCCCGACCTGCTGGTGGCGCTCGATTCCGACGGCGTCTTCCGGCGCGCGAACCCGGCGTGGACGGCGATCCTCGGCTACGACGAGGCGCAGTTGATCGGAGAACGGATCGAGCAGTTCGTCCACCCGGACGACCTCGCGTTGACCGAGCGCGCGCTCGCCGACGTGATGAACGGGCCGCTCCCGATCATCGAGAACCGGTATCGGCATCGCGACGGCTCGTATCGCTGGATCGAGTGGGTCGCGGCCCCGCGCGGCGGCGTCGTCTATGCGACCGGTCGCCATGTGACCGACGAGAAGCAGCGGCAGGCCGCGCTCGAGGCGACGCAGGAAGCGCTGCGGCAGGCGCAGAAGATGGAGGCGGTCGGTCAGCTGACCGGCGGCCTCGCGCACGACTTCAACAATCTTCTGACCGGCATCGCCGGCAGCCTCGAGCTGATGCAGCTGCGCATCGGCCAGGGCCGGCTGGCCGACGTCGATCGCTACATGAGCGCCGCGCAGAGCTCGACGCGGCGAGCCGCGGCGCTGACCCACCGGCTGCTCGCGTTCTCGCGCCGCCAGACGCTCGCGCCGAAGCCGACCGACGTCAAGCAGCTGGTCAACGGCATGGACGAGCTGATCCGCCGGACCGTCGGCCCTTCGATCGACTTGCAGACGATCGACGGGCCCGGGCCGTGGACCAGCCTGATCGACCCGAGCCAGCTCGAGAACGCGGTCCTCAACCTGTGCATCAACGCGCGCGACGCGATGCCGCACGGCGGCCAGATCTCGATCGAGAGCGGCAATCATCGGATGACCCCGGCGACCGCCGCCCGGCACGGCCTCGAAGCCGGCGACTACGTCTGCGTCCGCGTGTCCGACACCGGTACCGGCATGGCGCCCGACGTCGTCGCTCGCGCGTTCGACCCGTTCTTCACGACGAAGCCGATCGGCATGGGGACGGGCCTCGGGCTGTCGATGGTGTACGGCTTCGCGAAACAGTCGGGCGGCGCGATCGACATCCACTCGGAGCTCGGCACCGGCACCACGATCTGCATCTTCCTGCCGCGCCATCACGGCGAGGCCGAGGCCGGCGAGGGCGCGCCGCGCGGCCGCCGACGGCCCGCGTGCGATCGAAGGCGAGACCGTGCTCGTCGTCGACGACGAGCCGACGGTGCGGATGCTCGTCGTCGAAGTGCTGACCGACCTCGGCTACACGGCCATCGAGGCGGAGGACGGCGCGACGGGGCTCGAGATCGCGCGCTCGTCGACGCGGATCGACCTGCTCGTCACCGACGTCGGCCTGCCCGGCAACATGAACGGACGACAGCTCGCGGACGGGGCGCGTGCGACGCGACCCGGACTGAAGGTGCTGTTCATCACCGGCTATGCCGAGAACGCGGTGCTGAGCGACGCGCACCTCGAACCGGACATGCACGTGATCACGAAGCCGTTCGCGATGGAGACGCTCGCGGCGCGCATCCGCGAGCTGATCGAGGGATAGCGAAGCGCGCGCCTCGTCGTCAGCGAACGCGTCAGCGAGTCGGCGGCGGGTCCTGCGGCGCCGCGGCCCGCAAGCGCCACGACGTCAGCTGGTCGCCCCACCACAGGCCGATCATGCGAAGGAAGCCCGCGTCGTCGAGGCCATGACGTACGGGATGATCGCGACGGATCGCGCCCCATCCACGATGGACGAGCACGACGGTCGTGCCGCTTCGGCTCGGACGGAATTCGACCTCGACCTCGGTGTGCTCGTGCGGCGCGAACGTGACGTTGCGCCACTCGAGCACCAGCCGATGCGGCGGGTCCCAGACCAGCGTCCTGCCGATCTCGATCACGCGTTCGCCGTCGTCGGTCTCGATCGATTCGAAGAGGCGACCGCCGACGCCCGGTTCGATGCGCACGATGCCGCGGTCGTTCGGCGCGTTGCTGAAGCGACGGCCGCGCCGCCACCAGACGTCGATCCGTTCGGTGAACGCGGCGAATGCCTCGGCCGGCGGCACCGCGACCGTGACCGTGACGCGCGCCGCGTCGCCGCGCTCCGTCGTCATCCGCGCGGTCGACGTCGCGACGGCGACCGTTCGACATGCGCCTTGAATGCGTCGAGCTGGTCGCTCCAGAACGACTCGATCTCGTCGAGCCAGCCGCGCAGCGGCGACAGCGCCTCGGGCCGCAGGCGATAGAGACGAACGCGCGCGTCGTCGTCGAGATCGTCGGCGCCGACGAGGCCGCTCCTGCGCAGCACGCGCAGGTGACGGCTCAGCGACGGCGGCGTCATCGACAGCGCCACGGCGAGTTCGCCGGCGCGTTGCGGTCCGCGCGCGAGCAGCGCGACGACCGCGCGTCGCGTCGGGTCGGTCAACGCGGTCAGCGCGGACGCGACCGCGGCGTCGTCGATCGCTGCATGCCGGCGACGACGCTCAGCCACCGCGGACGCGCTCGGAGAACCACCATACGTGGCCTTCCGGGTCCTTCGCGCCGTAGCTGCGGTCGGCCCAGTAGTCGTCGCCATAGTCGTGCAGCGACGGCTCCGACACGATCTGCGCCCCGGCGGCGCGGGCGCGCTCGCAATGCGCATCGACGTCGTCGACGTAGACCATCAGCGTCTGCGTGTTGCAGCCGGCGCCGAGCGGGCTCTTCTGGTCCATCCCGAAGCGCTGCTCCGCGCCGCTGCGTTCCTCGCCGACCATGATCAGGCCGTCGCCGAACGTCAGCTCGCTGTGGACGATGCGCCCCTCGTCGCCTTCGACCTTCAGCCGGATCTCGAAGCCGAAGGCGTCGCACAGCCAGTCGATCATGCCAGCCGCATCGCGATAGTTGAGGCCGGACGAGATGCGCGGGAAGTTGGACGGCGGCGGTTTCATCGACGATCTCCGGAACGTTTGGTTTTCATCGTCGATGATGCGAATAGTATGCAAATTTGTCAACTATCATTCGTGGCGCGGGCGCGTCCACGCGCGGAGGCGCCGCAAGACCGCCGACTCTCAGCGGGCGTCGGCGATCGACGTCGCGAACGGCGACGGCGGCAGCCGCGGCAGTCCGAATTCCTCGATCAGCGCCACGAACGCGGGGTCGTCGCGATAGGGATCGAAGCTCGGATCGGCCGGCACGCTCATGAACAGCAGCTCGTGCGCGGTCGCGACCCGCCGCAGCGTCGCGCACATCGCCGGGACGTCGCCGAGGAACGCCTCGGCCATCGCGCGGTTGTATCGCTGATACGGCGTGCCGGCGGCCTCGAGCCTGGCGATCAGCTCGTCGAGCATGCGTCGTGCGCGCTCGCGGTCGCCGTCGAAGCCGTGCACGAAGACGACGTTGAAGTGCGGGATCGGATGCGCCGGCTCGACCCGCATCGCATGCTCGAAGTGCGTCATCGCGGACGCGCTGTCGCCGGCCCACAGCAGCAACGAGCCGAGCATGATGTGCGCGTAGACGTGGTCCGGGTCGAGGTCCAGGATCGAATGGAACTCGTCGACCGCCGTCCGGTAGTCGCGCGCGTACGCGCTGACCACCGCGACATGGATGCGGACCGTGATGTTGAGCGGATCGAGGTCGAGTGCGATGCGTGCGTGCTCCAGCGCCTCGGGATAACGGCCATTGAAGACGAGCGCAGCGGCGTAGCTCTGGTGCGCGCCGGCGCAGTTCGGCGCGACCTGCAGGGCCTCGCGGAACAGCGCCTCGGCGCGCGGCCAGTCGCGGTCGATGCGGAACGCGATGTTCGCGATCAGCGCGCGGGCGTCGCCGTCGTTCGGGTCGAGGTCGAGCGCCCGCCGTGCGCATCGCTCGACCTCGCGGGATGCCGGCAGCGTGGGCACCGCGTGGATGCCGTACAGCGTGCTGCGGGCGATGCCGAGCTGCGTGTGCGCCGGCGCGAAGTCCGGATCGAGCGCGATGGAACGCTCGAGCAGCGCGACGCCCTTTTCAAGGCCCTCGGTACTGCGCTGCTGGACGAGGTAGCGTGCCCGCTCGTACAGGTCGCGCGCTTCGGGATGGACCGTCCCGACGGTCCGCGTCGGCGCGAACGGCGCGGCGTGGCGTGCTTCGCGGACGTCGAGGCGTTCGACCGCTTCGACGACGGCGCCGGTCACCCGATCCTGGAAAGCGAAGAGATCGGCCGGCTCGCGGACGTCGAGGTCGAAGCGCTGCGACCACAGGCACGCGCGGTCTCGCGCGCGGAACAGCTGCGCCAGGCAACGGCGACGATCGCCGGCGCGCTGCACGCTACCTTCGACGACGTGGCCGACGCCGAGCAGCCGCGCGACGACCTTCACGTCGACGCTCTCGCCACGCGCCTTGGCTGCCGACGCGCGTCCGACGACGCGGGCGCCGGGCACGCGGCTGAGTGCGTCGATCAGCTGGTCGGCGAGCGCTTCGCAGAAGATCGCGTCGGCGGGATCCGACGACAGGCTCGCGAACGGCAGGACCGCGAACGAACCGATGCTGCGCGGCGCCTTCGGTCCCGCGGCGCGGCGCGCGAGCTGCGGCAGATAGCCGCCGACCGGCAGCCGGATCTCGAACGCGTCGGCGACGCCTTCGTCGGCGTAGTAGCGCGCGAGCTTGTCGCGGACGCGACCGGCCTCCACGCGGACGATCGGGTCCTGCCGCGGGTCGTAGTCCGAGACGTCGCGACGGAAGACCTCGATGCCGATCACGACCTCCTTCAACTCGTCGTGGCGTCCGTCCAGTGCCGCGCGGACCACGTGTCGAAGGAAGTCCTTGTGCCGCTCGGAGCGGCGGAACGTCCGGCTCGCGAGGATGCGTTCGAGCGCGGCCTCGACATGCGCGGGCGCCTGGCCCCCGAAGCCCGCATAGACGGCAACGTCCCCGCCAGCGCCTCGGCGCGAAGGGACGACGGACAGGCGGGACGGGCGGTTCATCGGGCGCGGGGAGGCGCACCGATGATACGCAATGCGAGGCCGCGGCCCGCCCTTCGTTTCGAAGCGACGACGACCGCGACGACGAGCCGTCAGCCGCCGTCGCGCGGCGCCATCAAGGCTGGCCGCTGCCTCCGGCCGCGCCGTAGACCTGCCCGGTCGCGTAGCTCGCGTCGGCGGCCGCCAGCTGCACGTAGATCGAGGCGAGCTCCGCCGGCTGGCCCGGCCGCTTCATCGGCGTCATGCCGCCGAACATCTTGAGCTTCTCCGGCGGCGCGCCGCCGCTCACCTGCAGCGGCGTCCAGATCGGGCCGGGCGCGACGCCGTTGACGCGGATGCCCTTCGGCGCCAACTGCTTCGCCAACGAACGCACGTAGTTCGTCGTCGCCGCCTTCGTCATCGCGTAGTGGTACAGCTCCGGCGTCGGATTCGTGGCCTGCTCCGACGTCGTGCCGATGATGGCCGACCCGGGCGGCAGGTGCGGCACGGCCGCCTTGATGATCCAGAACGGCGCGTAGATGTTCGTCTTCATCGTCGCATCGAACTCTTCGGTCGTGAGGTCGCCGATCGACTCGCGCGCCTGCTGCCGACCCGCGTTGCTGACGACGATGTCGAGGCCGCCGAGCTGGCTCACCGCATCGGCGACGAGCTTGGTGCAGAAGGCCTCGTCGCGCAGGTCGCCGGGCAGCGCGACGGCCTTGCGTCCGGCCGCGCGGATCAACGCGACGACTTCCTGCGCGTCGGGCTCCTCGGTCGGGTAGTAGTTGATCGCGACGTCGGCGCCTTCGCGTGCGAACGCGATCGCCGCGGCGCGGCCCATGCCGCTGTCGCCGCCGGTGATCAGCGCCTTGCGGCCCGCGAGCCGCCCCGACCCGCGATAGCTCCGTTCGCCGTGGTCAGGAGGCGGATCCATGCGGCTCGCGAGGCCGGGCCATTCCTGCGACTGCCCCTTGAACGGGGGCTTCGGATACTTGTCCTTCGGGTCGACGAGCGGGGCCGCGGTCGGGCCCATCGCGTCGCCGGGTGCGGCGTTCGCACTGCGCGCGACGGTCGCCGCGCCGATGCCGGCCGCGATGGTCTTCACCGCATCGCGACGCGTGTAGTTCTTCGAATCGTCCATGGCTGCTCCGTCCGCTCGCGTCCACGGCCGGCGGCCTTGGTCACGCGTCGACGAGCGAGGATGCAGAAGCGGATGGCGACGCTTTGTCGGACGCGCGTCGAAACGGGCGCGGCGCGAGGACTACAGTTTTCTTGCGGAGCGCTCGGCGCTAGGCCGTGATCGCGATCGTCATCGCGAAGCGCCGTTCGGACCCGGGGTCGACGACGACGATGCCGGGCTTGTCCCAGATCTCGCCGCGATAGCCTTCGGGGTCGGCCGAGCCCTGCCACGGCTCGATGCAGATGAAATGCGCGCCGCCGGGCTTCGTCCAGACGCCCAGCGTCGGGAAGTCGTCGAAGCGGACCGCGATCCGCGGGCCGTGCGACGCGCCGTAGCTCACGCGGCGGCTGGTCAGCGAATCGAAGATCAGCGCGTCGTCGTCGAAGTACTCGTCGCGCAGCGTCAGCACGTTGCCGACGACCGGCGTCGGATGCGGATCGGGGGTCAGCAGGCCGTTCGAATCGATGCGGCGGATCGGCGCCGGCTCGTCGTGCTCGAAGACGATCGTGTGGTCGGCGCGCGGCTCGCCGTACGGCAGCGGCCAGCGCAGCGCCGGATGGAAGCCGAAGCTCGCCGGCATCGCTCGGTCGCCGTCGTTCGCGATCGTCGCGGTGACCGTCAGCGCCGCGTCGTGCAACGCAAACGCGACGTCGAGCCGGAACTCGAACGGATAGCACGCGCGCGTCTCGTCGTTCGGCATGAGGCGCAGCAGCGCGGACGACGCGTCCTGCGACACGACGTCGAAACGCGAGTGTCGAGCGAACCCGTGCTTCGCCATCGCGTAGGTCCGGCCGTCGAGTCGATAGACCCCGTCCTGCAGGAGCCCGATGACCGGGAACAGCAACGGCGCACGGCCGTTCCAGACCGACGGGTCGCCGTCCCATTGCAGTCGCCGGCCGTCGGCGTCTGACAGGTTCTGCAACTCGGCGCCGAGCGTGGCGATCTCGGCCGAGAGACCGGCCGAGGCGATCCTGAGATGGGGCGATTCGTTCGTCATCGTCGATGGCTCTTCAATGGGCGGCCTTGAATCCGCGCGCGAGCTGCTTGTACAACGGCCGCGGACAGACCGTCCGCGCCACGGCGTGCGCGATCAGCGTCGCGGCCATCAGCGGCAGCGCGAGTTCGGCGTTCTGCGTCATCTCGAGCACGATGACGAAGGCGGTCAGCGGCGCCTGCACGACGCCCGAGAAGTAGCTGCCCATGCCGAGCAGAAGGAGCGCGCCCGCCGGCTGCGCGGGGAACAGCCGCGCGAGGTCGTGCCCGAGACCCGCACCGACCGCGAGCGACGGCGCGAAGATGCCGCCGGGGATGCCGGACAGGTACGAGATCAGCGTGGCCGCGAGTTTCGCGACGCCGAATCCGGCACTCTCGGCGTCGCCGGCGAGCAGCGCGCGCGTCTCCTCGTAGCCGGTGCCGAACACGAGGCCGCCCGACGCGGCGCCGACGGTCGCGAGGGCGAGTCCGCACAGCGCCGCGAACCAGACGGGCCGCGCGTGCTGCCACGACGACCAGGCGCGCGCGTTCTCCTGCCCGAGCCACAGCAGCAGGCGGCTGAAGAGGCCACCGACCAAACCGCCGACGAGGCCGCACGCGAGCACCGCCGGCAGTCCGGCGGGCAGGTCGAGGCTGGCCGCGGTGCGGCCGAAGTACGCGTAGTTGCCCTGCAGCGCCAGCGACACGACGCCGGCGACGATCACCGCCGTCACGACGATGCTGATCGTGCGCTGCTCGAACGAGCGGGCCATCTCCTCGATCGCGAACACGATGCCGGCGAGCGGCGCATTGAACGCGGCGGCGATGCCGGCCGCGCCGCCGCACAGGATCAGCCCGCGCTGCATCCCTTCGTACGGGAAGGCCGACGAGCGCGACAGCGCATACATGATCGACGCGCCGACCTGCACCGACGGTCCTTCGCGACCGATCGACGCGCCGCACAGCAGCCCGAGCACGGTCAGCACCACCTTGCCCGCCGCGACGCGCAGCGACAGCAGACGCCGGCGCGCGGCCTCGGGCAGCGCGAGCGCGGCGATCGCCTGCGGGATGCCGCTGCCCTGCGAGCCGGGCGCGCCGTGGATCGTCAGCCAGCGGATCGCGGCGAAACCCGCGGGCGCGACGACGAACGGCACCCAGGGGCCGAACGCGGCCGCCCGGTGGAACCACGTGTTGGCGACGTTCGCGGCGAGCGCGAACAGGACCGACACGCCGCCGACGATCACCGCGCCGCCGAGAAACCACAGCCGACGGCTCCAGATCGAACGCGAGAAGAACATCCGGCGCGAGATCTTCCGGGAACGCCGGTTCATCGGAATCGTCGGACGCATGCGTGCTGTTCGCTGCTCGAAGCGCGTTCGTGAGGTGGCGTGATCGTTGCGGGACGCATCGTCCGGAACAACCGGACCATACACGCTCGAACGGGATGTCGTCGCACGGTCGCCGCACCGCCGCCATGCGAACATCGAACCATGCCGAACGCACCGCCGTCTCCACCGCCGCAGCGTCCGCACGAGCGGCGACCCCGCAACCTCATCGAGCGCTTCGGCGATCGCTTCCACCTGTCGGTGCGCGACTCGATCGTCACGCTGGTTCCGGTCGCGCTGCTGCTGGTCGGCGTCGGCTACGTGGCGCAGCGCTTCGTCCGGCCCGCGCCGCCGTCGAAGGTCGTGATGACGGTCGGGACCGCCGGCGGCGCCTACGACGAGTTCGCCCGGCGCTATCAGGCGATCCTCGCGCGCAACGGCGTCACGCTCGAACTCCATCCGTCGTCCGGCGCCGTCGAGAACTACGAACGACTGAAGTCGGACAGCGGCGTCGACGGGGTGCACTACGACGTCGGCTTCGTGCAGAGCGGCATCGGATCGCGCCGCGACGCGCCGCGTCTCGAGACCATCGCGGGCGTCTACTACGAGCCGGTGTGGCTGTTCGCGCCGCACATCGACCAGCTCGTCCGTCTGTCCGACCTCGCCGGCAAGCGCATCGGCATCGGCATCCCCGGCAGCGGGCTGCGACGGCTGGCGCTGCAGATCCTCGGCGCCGCCGGCGTCAACGAGAAGAACGCGACGCTCGTGGAAACGATGGGGACCGAAGCCGCGCAGGCGCTCGGCGACGGATCGCTCGACATCGCGTTCATCATCGGCGCGCCCGAGTCGCCGTTGCTGCAGTCGATGTTCAAGGGCCGGCTGCACGTCGTCAGCCTCGCGCAGTCCGAGGCCGTGTCGCGCTACTTCCCGACGCTGACCCCGCTCGTCCTGCCGCAGGGTGCGATCGATCTCGCCGACAGCCGCCCGGCGCACGACGTGAGGCTCGTCGCCGCGACGTCGCTGCTCGTGTGCCGCGACGACCTGCATCCGGCGCTCGTCTACCTGCTGCTCGAAGCGGCGAACGAGGTCCATCACGGCCCCGGCCTTTTCCAGCGCCGCGGCGAGTTCCCGTCGGCCCAGGTGCAGGACTTCCCGATGTCGGAACAGGCGACGCGCTGGTTTCAGTCGGGTCGTCCGCTGCTGCAGCGCTATCTGCCGTTCTGGGTCGCGAACCTGATCGAGCGGTTGCTGGTCGTGATCGTGCCGATCCTGGCGCTGGCGATCCCGTTGACGCGGATCGTGCCGGCGCTGTACAGCTGGCGCGTCCGGTCGAAGGTCTTCCGCTGGTACGGCGAGGTCCGCGAGATCGAGCAGCGCACCGCCGACGGCAACGACGACGACGCGAGGCGCCGCGAGATCGAGCGCCTCGACGAGATCGAAGCGTCGGTCAACCGGCTGAAGATCCCGCTCGCGTTCTATCACGAGGTGCATCTGCTGCGCGCCCACATCGAGATGGTCCGGCATCGCCTCGTCGGTTCGATCGGGCCACAGCGCGCCGACGAACCCGTCGCGCGCGCTGCCGCGAAGCCGGTCCGCGACGCGAGCTCGATCGCTGGCGTCGCGACCACGCGTTGACGATCGGCCGCGTAACCGCCGCGTCCACGCCGATCCGCCGCGCGGCGGCTGTCATCCGTCGACGCGACCAGACGCGCTAGAGTCGCGCGAAGCCCGGATCGAAGGCCCGGGCGAAAGCATCGTCACGGCGGCGGGCAACGTCGCCTCCGCCTTCGCATCGGTCGTCGCCTGAAAGCCCATGTCGCTCAAGATCCCAGCCCTGTTGGGCGCCTTCGCCTGCGTCGCCGGATGCGCGTCGACGACCGCGCTCGACCGCGTCGTCCTGTCGTACGACACGAGCACCGGCGACGCCGTCGCGGAACAGCTGCTGACCAACATTGCCCGCGCACGACGCAACGAGCCGATGCACTTCACGACCGTGTCGAACATCGCGGCGACCTACCGGTTCACGCTCAACGGCGGCTTCGGCCCGGCGGCGGCCGGACCGCACGGCGGCGTCGTCCCGATCTTCAATGCGGCCGCCGAGGAGAACCCGACGATCAGCATCGCGCCGATGCAGGGCGACGACTACACGCAGCGACTGCTGACGCCGTTCCCCGAGCAGAAGCTGTCGCTGCTGCTTCGCCAGGGCTACGACGTCGACGCGCTGCTGCGCCTGCTCGGTGCGGAGCTCAGGCTCGACGTCGACGCCGCCCATCGCTACGTCGCGTACACGAACCGGCCGTCCGATCGGGACGGCTACGTCGTCTATCGACGCGCGATGGCGCAGCTGTCGTCGATCCAGGATCGCCACGCGCTGCATGTCGAGCCGCTGTACTTCCAGCGGGTCTGGACGATGCCGCTCGATGCGGTCACGCCGGAAACCTTCGCGTCGATCTACAAGGACTACACGCTCGGCTACGGCGACGGGGGCAAGTCGTGGCAGGTCTCGAAGCGGATCGTCGGGCGGGTGATGATCAGCAATTACGATCCCGCGGTCCTGTCGAACGACGAGCGCCAGCGTCTGCATGCCGAGGCCGAGGAGGCGCCGGTCAACGAGATCCTCGTCGACATCCGGTCCGGCTTCGCGGGCGGCGAGATCCCGATGCACGGGACGCTCGCGCTGCGCAGCTTCCACGAAGTGCTCAACTTCATCGGCCGGGGCGTCGCCGAGGAACCCGAGTTCGATGTTCCGGCGGACCCGCGAACGCCGGCGATCTCGGACAATCCCGTCAGCGCGCTCGCGATCGTCGAATCGCCGAGTGCGCCGGCCGACGCCGACTACGCCGTCGCGTGGCGCGGCTCGTACTACGCGGTCGCCCCGGACACCGGCTATGCATGGAACCGCAAGGCGTTCGCGCTGCTGTTCCAGTTGTTCCAGATGAGCATGGCGACGGGACAGGCGGCAGGCCCCGCGATCACGATCGCGAAGTAGCCGCGACGCGGACTCGGCGGTCGACCGTCACGTACAATCGCGGCCCCTCACATCCGACCGCGTGCCATGGACGCCGAACGCCTGAACCAGATCGCCTCGACCATCGCCGATCTGCGCACCCGCGCAGACGAAGCGCGGAGGTATCTTTGACTTCGATGCCAAGGCGAACCGGCTGAACGAGGTCGACCGCGCGCTCGAGGACCCGAAGGTCTGGGACGACGCGAAGCGCGCACAGGAGCTCGGCCGCGAGAAGAAGTCGCTCGAGGACGTCGTCGCGACGCTGACGAAGCTCGACGCCGACCTCGGCGACGCCGCCGACCTCTTCGAGATGGCGAAGGACGAGGCCGACGACGCCACGCTGGTCTCGATCGAGACCGATGCCGATGCGCTGCGCAGGATCGTCGAGGCGATGGAGTTCCGTCGCATGTTCTCGAACGAGGCGGATGCGTTCAACTGCTTCCTCGACATCCAGGCGGGCGCCGGCGGGACCGAGGCGCAGGACTGGGCGCAGATGCTCGAACGGCAATACCTGAAGTATGCCGAGCGCAAGGGCTTCAAGGCCGAGCTGCTCGAGGAGTCCGAAGGCGAGACGGCCGGCATCAAGAGCGCCACGATCAAGATCGAAGGCGAATACGCATACGGCTTCCTGCGTACCGAGACCGGCGTCCATCGGCTCGTCCGCAAGAGCCCGTTCGACTCGTCGGGCGGCCGTCACACGTCGTTCGCGAGCGTGTTCGTCTATCCCGAGGTCGACGACTCGATCGAGGTCGAGATCAACCCGGCCGACCTGCGGATCGACACGTTCCGCGCGTCGGGCGCCGGCGGGCAGCACATCAACAAGACGGACTCGGCGATCCGCATCACGCACCTGCCGACGGGCATCGTCGTGCAGTGCCAGAACGACCGCAGCCAGCACCGCAACCGCGCGGAGGCGATGGCGATGCTGAAGTCGCGGCTCTACGAGGCCGAGCTGCGGAAGCGCCAGGCCGAGCAGGACAAGCTCGAGGCGTCGAAGACCGACGTCGGCTGGGGTCACCAGATCCGCTCGTACGTGCTCGACCAGTCGCGCATCAAGGACCTGCGGACCAACGTCGAGATCAGCAACACGCAGAAGGTGCTCGACGGCGACCTCGATCCGTTCATCGAGGCGAGCCTGAAGCAGGGGGTCTGACGCCGATCACCGGCGCGGTCGGCCGAGCCGGACCGGTCCTCCCGGGTCCAGCCCATCGACCTCCTCGCCACGCCGCGTGACCGATAGCCGGCCCTGCCGGACGAGCACGGCGGCCGCTTCGCGGACCGACGGCATCAGCGCGCGCCACGGCCCGTCGTCGCCCGCGATCGCGCGCGCCACTTCGGACGGGCAGACGGTCGCGTGCGCCGCCCTCGCGTCGACGAGCCGCTCGATCGCGCGGCACAGTTCGGTGAGGTCCGCCCGCGGTTCGACTGGAAGGTTCATCGCACGAGCTGACGAGCCGGAAGCACCGCTCGAGACGCGGCGATCCGCATTGACGCACGCGGCAGCGTCGGTGGCGACCGGCGATGCGGAGTCCGGTCGTCGGAAAATGTCTCAGATCGTTGGCCGTGCCATGCGTTGCGCCTGTTCGCCGCCCGCGCGACGAGCGACAATCCCGATCGCATGACCATCGCCATTCGCCCGATCGAAGCACACGAGCACGAGGCCGCGCGCCGATTGCTGCTCGAGAACGGCTGGCAGGGCGGTCGCTTCGATTCCGTGCCGTTCGCCGCGATGATCGCCGGCTCGCATCGAGCGCTGGTCGCGATCGACGGCGACGTCGTCGTCGGCTTCGTCCGCGCCGTCAGCGACGGCATCTCGAACGGCTATCTGTGCACGCTGGTCGTCGCCGGGACGCATCGCGGTCGCGGCATCGCGCGGTCGCTCGTCGCGGCGGTGATGGGGGACGAGCCCGACATGACGTGGGTCCTGCGCGCCGAACGGCCCGGCCTCGTCGCGTTCTACGAGAAGCTCGGCTTTCGCCATTCGCAGGTCACGATGGAGCGGGTCCGGTCGGCGTCCTTGGCGCCGGACGCCGTCACGCAAGGAGAGACTTGACGATGTCCGACGACGCCCTCGACACGCGCGTGCACGCGCCGATCAACCTCGCGGCCAAGCTCGCGCTGTTCACCGAGCAGTGGCGTCCGAAGGTCGTCGCCGAGATGAACGACTACCAGATCAAGCTCGTGAAGATCGAGGACGCGTTCGTCTGGCACCGGCACGACGACACCGACGAGCTGTTCCTCGTCGTCGACGGCTCGATGTCGATCGAGCTGCGCGACGGCCGCGTCGACCTGTCGAGCGGCGAGCTGTTCGTCGTGCCGAAGGGCGTCGAGCACCGGCCGTTCGCGATCCGCGAATGCCACGTGATGCTGATCGAGCCGCGCGGCGTCGTGAACACCGGCGACGCCGGAAGCGGCACGATGACCGCGCCGATGGACGCGTGGATCTGATGGAACACCGCAGCGTCGCCGCGAACGGCGCCGACTTCCACGTGGCGCTCGAAGGACACGGACCGCCGCTGTTGCTGCTGCACGGCTGGCCCGAGTTCTGGTGGGCGTGGGAGCCGGTCATGACGCGCCTCGCGGACGGCCATCGCACGATCGCGCCGGACCTGCGCGGCTTCGGCGACAGCGACAAGCCGCCGGGTCCGTTCGGCGCGGCCGACCACGCCGACGACCTCGTCGCGTTGCTCGATGCGCTCGACATCGAACGCGTCGGCGTCGTCGGCCACGACGTCGGCGGCGCCGTGATGCTGTCGCTCGCGCGCAAGGCACCGGAGCGACTGACCGGCCTGTTCTTCTTCGACTTCGTGTATCCCGGCATCGGTCCGCGGATCGCGACGCCCGATCGTCTCAACACGATCTGGTACCAGTCGTTCCATCAGATGGACTTCGCGCCGGCGCTGGTCGGCGCGAGCCGCGACAGCTGCCGGTCGTACATCGGCGCGATCCTGCGCGACTGGGCGTATCGAAAGGACGCGATCGAGCCGCTCGTCGAGCCGTACGTCGACAACTTCATGAAGCCCGGCAACCTCGCCGGCGGCTTCGCGTACTACCGCGCCGCGCACGCGGGCCGGGTCGCGATGGCGAAGGGCGAGGCGCCGCCGCTGCCGCCGATCACGGTCCCGACCTGCGTCCGCTGGGCCGAGCACGATCCGTTGTTCCCGTACGCGTGGACGGACCGGCTCGGCGACACGTTCACCGACCTCGACCTCGCGCGCTTCGACGACGTCGGTCACTTCCCGCATCGCGAGGATCCGGACCGCGCGGCCGAGGAGATCGGACGCTTCTTCGAGCGGGTCGGCGCGCACGAGGGATGAGCCGACGGCCGTTCGCGTCGGCTCGACCCGTCGCGTCCGCGTGCCGCGGCGACCTCGTCGGGTCACGGTTCGATATGATCGCGGCCCGACCTTCGGTCCCGCGCTCGATCCGATGCGCGGCGGACGTCGGTCGCCGCAAGCCAGGGAGCATCGAACCGCATGGAAGTCATCGTCGTCACCGGCGCATCGAAGGGCCTCGGCGCCGCGCTCGTCGAGCAGTGGCTGTCGCCCGACCGACGCGTGATCGGCATCGCGCGGTCCGCGAACGACGCGCTGGCCGCGATGGCGCGCGCGAAGGGCGCGTGGCTCGACTGGTACCTGCAGGACCTGTCGGACACCGCCGCGACCGACGCGCTCGCGTGCACGATCGCCGACGCGATGCCGCGCGACGCGAGCCGCTACGTGCTCGTCAACAACGCCGCGCTCGCCGAACCGGTCGGCCCGATCGCGAAGCTCGACCCCGCGGTCGTCGTGCGTGCGATCGACGCGAACCTCGACGGCCGCGATGATCCTGACGACGCGCTTCCTCGCCGCGACGGCGACGCTCGACGCGGACCGTCGCGTGCTGAACATCTCGTCGGGTCTCGGGCGGCGACCGATGGACGGCACCGCGACCTACTGCGTCAGCAAGGCGGGGATGGACATGTTCGCGCGCTGCATCAACGCGGAGCCCGACGACCCGTCGCGCGCGAAGCGCAAGGCGCGCGCCGTGTCGCTCGCGCCCGGCGTGATCGACACCGGCATGCAGGTCTTCATGCGCGGCCAGGACCCCGACGCGTTCCCCGAGGGACGCTACTTCGCCGGCATGAAGGAGGAGGGCAAGCTCGTCGCGCCGGCCGACGTCGCGGCGAAGATCCTCCGTTACGTCGACCGCGACGACTTCGGCGCGACCGAGATCGACGACATCCGCAATGCGTGACGCGCGACGCGACCACCTCGGCTTCGCCCGACCCGCCGCAACCTCCCGACCCGATGAACGAGATCGCCTCCGAACCGACGCCGGTCGACGACAACCAGATCGTCGCCGAACGACGCGCGAAGCTCGGCGAGATCCGCGCCGCGGGCATCGCGTTCCCGAACGACTTCGTGCCGACGCATGGCGCCGGCGCGCTGCACGAAGCGCACGATGCACGCGACGGCGCGGACATCGAGAGCGACGCGATCGTCGTCTCCGTCGCGGGCCGCATGATGCTGAAGCGCGTGATGGGCAAGGCGAGCTTCGCGACGATCAGGGACGGCTCCGGCGCGATCCAGCTCTACGTGCAGACCGACGCGATCGGCGCCGACGCGTATGCGGACTTCAAGCGCTGGGACCTCGGCGACATCGTCGCAGCGACCGGTACGCTGTTCAAGACGCGCACCGGCGAGCTGTCGGTCAAGGCGACGTCGATCCGGCTGCTGACGAAGTCGCTGCGGCCGTTGCCCGACAAGTTCCACGGGCTCGCCGATCAGGAGGTGAAGTATCGGCAGCGCTACGTCGACCTGATCGTCAGCGACGAGACGCGCGCCACGTTCGTCGCGCGCAGCAGGGCGGTGTCCGCGATCCGCGATTTCATGACGGGCGAGGGCTTCCTCGAGGTCGAGACGCCGATGCTGCATCCGATCCCCGGTGGCGCGGCCGCGAAGCCGTTCGCGACGCATCACAACGCGCTCGACATGCCGATGTTCCTGCGCATCGCGCCCGAGCTCTATCTGAAGCGGCTCGTCGTCGGCGGCTTCGAGCGCGTGTTCGAGATCAATCGCAACTTCCGCAACGAAGGCGTGAGCCGCGGCACAACCCCGAGTTCACGATGCTCGAGTTCTACGCCGCGTACACCGACTACCGCTGGCTGATGGACTTCACCGAGGCGTTGATCCGCGACGCGGCCATCCACGCGACCGGCCATGCGACGCTGACGTACCAGGGCCGCGAGCTCGACCTCGCGAAGCCGTTCGATCGACTGACGATCACCGGCGCGATCACGAAGCACTTCCCCGACTATCGCGACGAGGACCTCGCCGACGTCGACTGGCTGCGCGCCGAGCTGAAGAAGAGGCGCGTGGCGATCGACCAGCCGCCGCTGCGCGACGCGGGCCTCGGCGCGCTGCAGCTCGCGCTGTTCGAGGAGACCGCCGAGAGCCTGCTGTGGGAGCCGACGTACATCGTCGACTATCCGGTCGAGGTGTCGCCGCTCGCGCGCGAGTCCGACGCGCGCCCCGGCGTCACCGAGCGCTTCGAGCTGTTCATCACCGGCCGTGAGATCGCGAACGGTTTCTCGGAGCTCAACGATGCCGAGGACCAGGCCGCGCGCTTCCAGGCGCAGGCGGCGGCGAAGGAAGCCGGCGACGAGGAGGCGATGTACTACGACGCCGACTACATCCGCGCGCTCGAATACGGCATGCCGCCGACCGGCGGCTGCGGCGTCGGCATCGACCGCCTCGTGATGCTGCTGACCGACTCGCCGAACATCCGCGACGTGATCCTGTTTCCGCACATGCGGAAGGAAGATTGATCGTACGGCCGTGAGCAGACCCCGCGGCACGGTGACTGGCTCGACTCGCGACGAGGCGGTCGATCGTCCGCGTCGCCGCTTCGTCGGCGCCGCGGGTCTGCTGCTACCCGCGCTGTCGCTCGTGTCGATGCCGACGCGCGGTGTGCTCGCCGCGACGCCGGACGACGAAGCGACAACCGCGCCTCCGAAGCCCCGCTTCGCCGAACGTCCCGCGCTGGTCCCGATCGATGCGCGTCCCGATCGCATCGTCGACCTCAACGTCTGCACGCGGCCGTTCCGCGCGGCCGGCCCGCGCATCGAGACCGAGCGCGTGGCGGGCCGGACCGTCATCCACCACTACGGCCACGGCGGCAGCGGATGGTCGCTGTCGTGGGGATCGGCGGCTATCGCGATCGGCCTCGTCGATGCCGCGCCGGGCGCGCGCATCGCGGTGATCGGCTGCGGCGCGATCGGCATCACGTCGGCGCTGACGGCGCAGCGGGCGGGCTTCCGCGTCCGCATCTACACGAGCGAACGCCCGCCGGACGTGCGCTCGTCGAACGCGTCGGGCGTCTGGTCGCCGGACTCGCGGATCTGCACGCTCGACGCGTCGACGCCGGCGTTCGAGCGCCGCTGGGAGGCGATGGCGCGGCGCTCGTTCCATCTCTACCAGAACCTGCTCGGCCTGCCCGGTCATCCGGTCGAGTGGCGCGAGGGCTACGCGCTGTCGGACATTCCGTTCGACGCATCGGCGCCGCACGAGCCCGGCGAGCCCGACTATCCGAACCTCGAGCAGCGGCTGCTCGCCGACCTCCACCCGCGGGCGCAGCCGCTGACGGCGTCGCAGCATCCGTTCGCGGTTCCGTTCGTGGTGCGCTACACGCAGATGGTCTTCAACATCAGCGCGTACTCGCGACTGCTGATCGACGACTTCCTTCGAGCCGGCGGCGAGATCGTGACGCGCCACTTCGAGAGCCCTCGCGAGCTGCGATCCTTGCCGGAGGCAACGATCGTCAACTGCACCGGCTACGGCGCGCGAGCGCTGTTCGGCGACGAGTCGATCGTGCCGGTCCGCGGCCAGACGGCGCGGCTCGTGCCGCAGCCCGACGTGACGTACGGCCTCGTCTATCGCGGGCACAACCTGCAGGTCGTGCCGCGACGCGACGGCATCCTCGTGCAGGCGCAGGCCGACGGCGATTTCGGCAATGCGGACGTGACGCCCGATCGGCAGGCATCGAGCGATGCGGTCGCACGGCTGGCCGCGCTGTTCGCGCAGCCGTCCTGACGCGAGGCATCGCGTTCCCTCGGTGCGGCGAAACGCTGCGAAGATGCGCGCGCCGGACCATCCGGCACGCCCGCAGCGCATCGCTGCGAAACGAAGGAGACGCCATGAAGACATCGTCGATCCGCAGGATCGCCTGCGGCACCGCACTGTTCGCACTCGGCTACGGCACGAGCCTCGTCGCGCAGACCTACAGCGACTCGCCGCAACGCGTCGAGGCCAAGCGCGCCGACCTCAGCCAGACGCCGAACATGGAAGTGATCGAGTCGACCGCCGAGTACAAGAAGGGCGAGACCGTCGAGTCGCATTTTCATCACGGCATCGAGGCCGCGTACGTCGTGCAGGGCACGATGATCCAGCCGGCCGGCAAGGACCCGGTGATGCAGCCGACCGGCACCGTGCTGCTCAATCTTCGCGACGTCAAGCACGGCGGCTACAAGATCGTCGGCGACACGCCGCTGAAGCTGTTCACGGTCCACATCGTCGACAAGGGCGCGCCGCTGTACGACTACTCGAAGTAGCGCGGACGCCGGCCGCATGACCGACGCCGACGTCCTGATCGTCGGCGGCGGCATCGCCGGATGGTCCGCGGCCTGGTTCGCGTCGCGTCGCGGTCGCGACGTCACGCTCGTCGACGAAGGCGTCCATCGCGCGAGCGATGTCCCGGTCGCGCTCGTCAACCCGTTGCGCGGCCGGGTCGGCCGGCTCGTCGCACGCGGCGTCGACGGGATGCACGCGACGTTCGCGCTCGTCGACGCGTTGCGTCGCGACGGTCATGCGATCGCGGGCGCGCGCGGTCTGTATCGCCCGCTGATCGGTCGGTACGACGAGTTCGCGACCGAGGCCTATTGGCGCGCGACGATCGGTGCCGCGCTCGACTTCGACTGGCACGATCGCGCGCCGACCGCGCTCGGCCTCGTCGAGTGCGTGCCGTCGCTGTTCCTGCGCGACGCGGGCTGGGTCGAGTCGGCCGGCCTGCTCGGCGCGCTCGTGGCGGGATCGCGCGCGACGCGCATCGACGGCCGTGCGGTCCTCGATGGCATCGATCGCGTCGTGCTGGCCGACGGATCGGCGATCCGTGCGCGACGCGTCCTCTGGTGCGGTGGCGCGTGGGGCTGCGCGTTGCTCGACGACGCGATCGCGAACGACGCGCGCTACGAACCCGGCAGCCTCGCGACCTGCGTTGCGACGCCAACCCGCGAGCCGCTGTCGTTCGGGCTCTACGCCGTGCCCCGCGACGACGGCATGCTCGTCGGCCCGACGCGCGAACCGCCGTGCAAGACCTGGCCGACGCATGCGGTGCCCGACGATGCCGTCCGGCATCTGGAGGATCGCGTCGCGCGGACCTTCGGCACGAAGATCGCGCTGCGACCGGCATGGCGCGGCGTGCGTCTCGCCCATCCGTCGTCGCGCGCGGCGCAGGCCCTCGCCGGCGTGCCGACGATCACCGCGCTCGGCTCGCGCGGCTACCTGATGGCGCCGCTGCTCGCGGCCGAATGGGCCCGCTCGCTATGATGGCCGCCACGCCGGCCGGCGCCGTTCGCCGACCTCTGCGCTTCGAAAGGGACCCGTGACCTCGAGCCTCGCCCGCAAGCCCGCGTTCTGGATCGCCATCCTGATCGCGTCGGCGCTCTGCATGTTCGCGGTCCTTCACTGGTTCGGCGATGCGTTCCCGGTGCTCGACCTCGACGTGCGGATGTCGAGGTCGATGGCCATCGACGAGGCGAGGCGCCTGACCGCGGAGCGCCGGTTGACGACGGTCGACCTCACGCAGTCCGTCGCGAGCTTCGACGGCAACGCGGCCGCGCAGACGTTCATCGAGCTCGAAGGCGGCGGCAAGCCGGCGCTGAAGCCGTTCATCGGGACCGGCGCTCCGGGCTTCGACGACGAGTTCACGTTGTATCGCTGGCGCGTGCGGCTGTTCTCGCCGGGCGTCGAGCGCGAGGTGCAGGTCGCGTTCACGCCGCGCGGTCGGCCGGTCGGCTTCTTCAGCAAGGTGCCGGAGGCCGAGCCGGGACCCGCGTTGTCGGAGGACGAGGCACGCACGATCGCCACCGCGACCGCGAGCCGCGACTGGGGCGTCGACTTCGGACGCTACCGGCCGCTGACGGCGTCCGCGCAGACGCAGCCCGGCAAGCGCGTCGATCACGAGTTCGTCTACGAGCGGAAGCTGGACGGCGCGCCGTCGATCGGCGACGGCCGGTTGCGGCTGCGCCTCGTCGTCGCCGGCGACCGCCTCGTGCAGCTGCAACGTTTCATCTACGTGCCCGAGGCGTTCACGCGGCGCTACGAGACGATGCGCTCGGCGAACAACAACATCGCGGCGGCCGCGAGCGTCGTCGCCGGGCTCGTGTACGGCCTCGGCGGATGCCTCGTCGGCCTGATCTGGCTGATGCGACGGCACGCGGTGCGCTGGGCGCCGTCGTCGAAGTGGGCCGGGGTCGTCGCGCTGTTCATCACCGGCGCCGCGCTGTCCGCGGTGACCGGCAGCTGGCTCGGCTACGACACCGCGACATCGGCGACGACGCATCGCATCACCGCCATCGTCGCCGCGCTGGTCGGCGGCGTCGTGACGTGGCTGCTGCTGACCGTGATCTTCGCGACGGCCGAAGGCCTGGGACGCCTCGCGTTCGGCACGCATCCGCAGCTGTGGCGCGCGTGGCGCTCGCCGGCCGGCACATTCGCGTGCGATCTGGGGTCGCACGCTGGCCGGCTACGCGTGGATCGGCTTCGACCTCGCGTTCATCGCGACCTTCTACTTCCTCGTGCAGCGCTATCTCGGCTGGTGGTCGCCGTCCGATTCGCTGGTCGACCCGAACATCCTCGGCAAGCCGCTGCCGTGGCTCGCGCCGGTCTCGATGGCGCTGCAGGCCGGGATGATGGAGGAGTCGCTGTTCCGCGCGGTGCCGCTCGCGGGCGCCGCGTTGCTCGGCCGTCGCTTCGGCCGCGAGAAGACGTTCATCGTCGTCGCGCTCGTGCTGCAGGCGATCGTGTTCGGCTGCGCGCACGCGAACTATCCGGGCCAGCCCGCGTACGCGCGGCCGATCGAGCTGTTCGTGCCGTCGCTGGTGTGGGGCATCGTGTACCTGCGCTACGGGCTCGTGCCGGGGATGCTGTTCCACTTCGGCTTCGACCTCGTGCTGATGTCGATCCCGCTGTTCGTCACCGATGCGCCCGGCATCGTGGTCGATCGCGCGATGGTGATCGGCATCCTCGCGGTGCCGCTGATCGTGCTCGGCGTGCAGACGTGGCGGGCCCGACGGCTCGTCGACCTGCCCGACAGCGAACGCAACGCGGCGGCGAGCGCGGCCGCACCGGAGACGCAGGCGGCGGAAGACGCGGTGCTCGAGGCCGTCGACGATGCGGCGGAGCCCATGGCCCCGCCGACACCGTCCATCGATCCACGCGCGTCCCGCCGCGACGTGCTGCCGTGGCTGGTGCTCGGCGCGATCGGACTGATCGGCCTCGGGCTGCGCATCGCGACCCCGCCCGATGCGCCGCCGCTCGCGATCGACCGTGCGCAGGCGCTGGCGATCGCCGAGCATGCGATCGCGGCGCGCGGCGTCACGCTCGACGCCCGCTGGCGGCGGACGGTGAAGGCCGTCGCGGCCAGCGACCCGGTCGGCGCGCGCTTCGCATGGCGCGAGGGCGGCGCATCGTTGTATGCGCGGCTGATCGGCGAATGGCTGCCGCCGCCACACTGGGAGGTCCGCTTCGCGCGCTTCGACGGCGACGTCGCGCAGCGCGACGCATGGCGTGTCGTGGTCGTCGACGGTCGAGCAGCGCCGGACGGCGTCCGGCTGATCGAGCACGACATCCCCGAGTCGCGACCCGGCAAGCGCCTGTCGGAAGCCGACGCGCGCGTGATCGCCGACGCGGCGATCGCCGACTGGGTCAAGCTGTCGGCACGCCAGCTGCGACCGGTGTCGTCGCACGCCGCCGAGCAGCCGGGACGCGTCGACTGGACGTTCGTCTACGCGGACCCGGCGGTCGCGATGCCGGCCGGCGGCGAGGCGCGCGTCGTCGCGGCGCTCGACGGCGACGAGGTCGCGGTCGTCGGGCGCTCGGTGTTCGTGCCCGACGCGTGGGAGCGCGCCGAGCGGCAGCGCGATGCGCAGCTGCGACTGCCGCGCATCGCGCTCGGCATCATCGGCCTCGCGTTCACGATCGCGTTCGTCGTGTCGCTCGTGCGCCGCCTCGCGCGCGGCGAAGCGTCGAAGCGCGCGGCCGCCGTCGCGGCCGTCGCGATGGCGCTGTCGGTGTCGGCCGGCATCTGGCTCGACCTCAACGCGACGCAGTTCGGCTTCACGGTCGCCGAGCCGTTCGATGCGCAGATGCTGCGCGTCACGCTGCAGTGGGCCGGGGTCGCGTCGGCCGCCGCGCTGTTCGGCGCGCTGGTCACGGCTGTCGGCGTGCGCATCGCGAGTCGCACCGAGCCGGGCACCGTGCGTCCGACGATGCCGGGGCTGCGGCGGTGGCTCGCGCCGCTCGCGCTCGGCTTGCTGGCATCGGGCATCGCCGGCTACGGCCGGCTGTTCGGCACCGGCGTCGGCGCCGCGCGTGCCGGCCGTCGGATCGGCCGACTCGGTCGCGCCCGCGGTCGGCGCGTTCCTCGGACAGCTGCACGTTCCCGGTCACGGTGGCGCTGCTGCTGATCGTGATCGCGATCCTGTCGCCGCGCCGGCGCCGCATCGAGGTCGGCATCGCGATCGGCGTCGTCGCCGCGGCGATGCTGACGCGTGCGTCGACGCCGGATCCGACGTTGCTCTCGATCGTCGGATGGGGTGTCGGCGGCGCGGTCGCCTGGGGGTTGTTCCGGCTGCTGATCCGCGACCGTCCGTGGATCGTCGCGCCTGCGCTGCTCTGCCTCGTCGTGCTGCGGACGCTCGCGGAACTGGCCGAGCCGGCGTTCCCCGGCGCCCGGTTCGTCGACGTCGCGGCGATCGTCGGTGCGATCGTCGGCTATCGACTGTGGTGCTGGCTCGTGGATGCCGACGCACGAAGCGTGGCCGCAGCGCCGCGGCGCGGCCCGGCCCGTGCGGTCGCGCGCTAGATCGGGAACACGAGGCAGGTCGTCGACGCGTAGGCCAGCAGCTTGCCGTCGCTGTCGGTCAGGCGTCCTTCGGCGACGGCCGTCTGGCGGCCGACAGAGATGGTGCGGCCCTCGGCGCGCACCGGCCCCGTCTTGTCCGTCATCGCCCGGATGTAGTTGATCTTCAATTCGAGCGTCGTGTAGCCGGTGCCGGCCGGCAGCATCGTGTGCACCGCGCAGCCGACGCACGAGTCGAGCAGCGTGGCCGCGTAGCCGCCGTGGACCGTGCCGAGCGGGTTGTAGTGATCGATGCGCGGCGTGCCCTGGAACACGAAGCGGCCCGGCTCGAAGGAGATCGCGACGAAGTCCATCAGCCGGCCGATCGGCGGCGTCGGCAGTTCGCCGCGCCGGATCGCCGCGAAGACCTCCATGCCGGACATCGAGCGCAGCTTCTCGCGGTCCATGATGCCGGGGCCGCCGATCGTCTCGCGGACGCGCGCTTCCTCGTCGCGCCACAGATCGGCCTGGTTGATGACGCCGCTCGGCGTGTCGTTCATGATGATCTCCTTGCGCAGAAGGCGGGTCGTCGCCGCGATTGCCGGATAGGTGTATCTACACTATATTTCAGCTCGACGATTCATGCCCGACACGACCTCACGATCCGCGAGCATTGCCCGGCGCCCGGCGCCTCCGGATGCGGCTTCCGGTCGCGTCGTCGGCTGCACCTGTACCCGGATCCGTCGCCTGGCCCGGCGCGTCACGCAGCACTACGATCGCGCGCTCGCGCCGAGCGGCCTGCGCGTGACGCAGTTCGCGTTGCTGTCGCGACTGCTGCGACGCGAGGGCGTGGCGATGGGGCCGCTCGCCGACGCGCTCGACATGGACCGCACGACGCTGACGCGCAACCTGCGTCCGCTCGTCGACGCGAAGCTCGTGACGCTGGCCGCGAGCCGCATCGACGCGCGCGTGCGGGAGGTGCGCCTGACCGCGGCCGGACGGGCACGATACGACGAGGCGAAGCGGCTGTGGCGCCATGCGCAGGATGCGGTCAACCGGACGTGGGGCGACGACGAGGTCGCGTCGTTGCATCGGTTGTTCGATCATCTGATCGAGACGTTCAACGACAAGACCGGTTGAGCCGCGGGGAGGCCGCATGACGGATTCGCAGGGAACGACGACGCACGCACAGGCGCACGCGGCGAATCGCGTGCGCTCGAACTGGCCGCTGCTGCTCGCGTCGGCCGCGATCCTGATGATCACGATGGGCGCCCGCCAGTCGACCGGCCTGTTCCTGTCGCCGATCAACACGGCCACCGGCCTCGGCATCGTGTCGATCAGCTTCGCGCTCGCGATCGGGCAGTTCGTGTGGGGTGCGGCTCAACCGCTGTTCGGCGCCATCGCCGACAAGTTCGGCGCGTCGCGCGTGATCGTCTTCGGCGCGTTCCTGCTCGCAGCCGGCATGGCCATCACGCCGTTGATGAAGTCGCAGGCGGGGCTGATCATCGCGATGGGCATCCTGACCGCGGCCGGGGCCGGCGCCGGCAGCTTCTCGATCCTGATCGGTGCGACGGCGCAGCGCATCGCGCCCGACAAGCGTTCGTTCGCGGCCGGCTTCATCAACGCCGGCGGCTCGTTCGGCCAGTTCGTGTTCGCGCCGCTGATGCAGGCGATCATCGGGGCCGCCGGATGGATCACCGCGATCCTGACGATGGCCGCCGTCACGCTCGCGACAATCCCGCTCGCGTGGCCGCTGCGCAAGCAGCACGACCTCGTCCCGCGCGACGTGCCGGCGCATCCGTCGGCGGCGTCGGTCGTCGAGGACGCCGGGCTGAAGCGGCAGATCCGTGCGGCGTTCCACGACCCGAGCTACCTGTATCTGCATGCCGGCTTCTTCACCTGCGGATTCCACATCGCGTTCCTCGTCACCCACCTGCCGGGCGAGGTCGCGTGGTGCAACCTGTCGCCGCAGGTGGCCGCGAATTCGCTCGCGCTGATCGGGCTGTTCAACATCGCCGGCAGCCTGTCGATCGGCTGGCTGGGCCAGCGCTACCGCATGAAGATGCTGCTCGCGCTGATGTATGCGAGCCGTGCGGTGCTGATCCTCCTCTATCTCGTCGCGCCGAAGACGCCGACGACGTTCTACCTGTTCGCGGCGAGCCTCGGCTTCACGTGGCTGGCCACCGTGCCGCCGACGGCCGGGCTCGTCGGCAAGCTGTTCGGCACGCGCTATCTCGGCACGCTGTTCGGGCTGACGCTGCTGTCGCATCAGATCGGCGGTTTCCTCGGCGCGTACCTCGGCGGCCTCGCGTTCGCGCGCAATCACGACTACCTGTGGATGTGGTACGCGGACATCGCGCTCGCCGTCGCGGCGGCGCTGATCAACCTGCCGATCAAGGAGAAGAAGCCGGTGCGCGCGCTGGCCGCGGCGCCGGCCTAGCTGCGCGCGGGAAGCCGCCCCGCGAGGCGTCGCGGCCGCTCGTCGGCGCGAGGCCTTCCCTATAATCGGCCGATGATTCGCCCTCTGATCGCCTCCCGCGACGCGGCCCGCGGCCGCGCGTCATTCGGCGCGAAATGACCCCGCTCGACGCCGACGATCCCGAGGCGCGTCACGCGCATGCGATCGACGCGCTGATCGACCACCTCGACGCGGCCGACGCGCAATCGGTCCGCAAGGCCTGGGACTTCGCCGATGCGTTGTACGGCACGGGCCGCCTGTCGAGCGGCGAGAGCATCGTCGCCCATGCGCTCGGCGTCGTCCGCATCCTCGACGCGGTGCGCGCCGACGCGGCCGCGCGTTCGGCCGGCCTGCTGTTCGCGGCGGCCGAACGCCTCGCGAACCCTGCCGAGCAGCTGACCGAGAACTTCGGCGACGAGATCGCGACGATCGTCATCGGCGTCCGGCAGCTCGCGAAGCTCGCGAAGTCGGGGACCGCCGCGACGCGTCCGGCGCATCCGTCGAGCCTGATGCCGGGCCTCGCGCGCGACGGCGCATCGCCGGACGCGAAGATGCGCGAGCGACAGGCCGAGACGCTGCGCAAGATGCTGCTCGCGTTCTCGACCGATGTCCGCGTCGTGCTCGTCCGCCTCGCGTCGCGGCTGCAGACGCTGCGCTGGTACGCGGAGACGAAGCAGCCGCTCGTCGACTGGAACGACCCGGACGTCGCGCGCGAGTCGCTCGAGCTCTACGCGCCGCTCGCGAACCGGCTCGGCGTGTGGCAGATCAAGTGGGAGCTCGAGGATCTCGCGTTCCGCTTCCTCGACCCCGACACGTACAAGCGCACGGCGAAGCTGCTCGATGAGAAGCGCATCGAGCGCGAGTCGTTCATCGTGCGCAAGACGCGCGAGCTGCACGACGCGTTGAAGGCCGCCGGCATCGAGTCGACGGTCACCGGCCGGCCGAAGCACCTGTACAGCATCGTCGGCAAGATGCAGTCGAAGAAGCTGTCGTTCGAGAACCTGTACGACGTGCGCGGACTGCGCGTCATCGTCGGTGACGAGGCGTCGTGCTACGAGGCGCTCGGCATCGTGCACGGCCGCTGGCATGCATTGCCGACCGAGTTCGACGACTACATCGCGAAGCCGAAGCCGAACGGCTATCGGTCGATCCATACCGTCGTGCGCGACGAGGAGGGCCGGCCGTTCGAGGTGCAGATCCGGACCCGCGACATGCATCGCTTCGCCGAGTACGGCGTCGCCGCGCACTGGCGCTACAAGGAGGGCGGCGCGTCGACGCGTGCGGCCGACCGGTTCGACCAGCGCATCGCGTGGCTGCGGCAGCTGTTCGCATGGCGCTCCGAGGTCGCCGGCGACCTGCAGCGCGATGCGAACGCGCTGGACCCCGGCGAGGCGCCGATCGACGACCGTGTCTACGTGCTGACGCCGGAGGCACGGGTCATCGAGCTGCCGGTCGGCTCGACGCCGATCGACTTCGCGTATCACGTGCATTCGGACCTCGGGCATCGCTGCCGCGGCGCGCGCGTCGACGGCGCGATGGTCGCGCTCAACACGCCGCTCGCCACCGGCCAGACCGTCGAGATCATCACGGCCAAGCCGTCGCCGACGACGCCGCTCGAGGCGCTCGGCCCGTCGCGCGACTGGCTGAACCCGCAGCTCGGCTTCCTGCACAGTCCGCGTGCGCGCGCGAAGGTGCGGCAGTGGTTCAACGCGCGCGCGATCGAGGCGACGCTCGCCGCCGGCCGGGCGCTGGTCGAGAAGACGCTGCAGCAGGCGTCGCGCGGCAACGGACGCGCGATGCCGTCGCTCGACGAGCTGGCGTCGCGTCTCGGCTTCGCACGCGCCGACGAGCTGTTCGCGGCCGTCGCGAAGGACGAGCTTCCGCTGCGCCACGTCGCGGATGCGGCGGCGCCCGAGGAGGCGCGGCAGGCGCGGCCCGAGGTCGAGGCGTTCCGCACGCGCGGCGCGACGACCGACGGCGCGAAGAGCGGCGTGCTGGTGGTCGGGGTCGATGCGCTGATGACGCAGCTCGCGAAGTGCTGCAAGCCGGCGCCGCCCGATCCGATCGCCGGCTTCGTCACGCGCGGCCGCGGCGTGTCGATCCATCGGACCGATTGCAGCAACCTCGCCGCAATGCGGGCGCGCGATCCCGAACGGATGATCGACGTCGACTGGGGCGACGCGGTCGAGCACGGCGACGCGGTCTATCCGGTCGACGTGCAGGTCACGGCGCAGGACCGGCAGGGGCTGCTGCGCGACATCTCCGAAGTCTTCTCGCGCGAGAAGATCAACGTCGTCGGCGTGCAGACCGAGAGCCGCAAGGGGATGGCCCGCATGGGCTTCACGGCCGAGGTCGGCGACTCGCGGCAGCTGCAGAAGGCGTTGCTCGCGATCGGCGAGGTGACGGGAGTCGTCGAGGCCCGACGGCGCTGATCTGCACCGGCCGGTCGATGCGGATCGTCCGATGGCCTATGTCGTCGCGATCGGCGCCGCGCGAGCATGCGCGACGCAACTCACTCCGGGAGACGATCGATGGCGGCAGCGAAGAAGGGCTTGTACGCGAACATCCAGGCGAAGCGCGAGCGCATCGCGCACGGCAGCGGCGAGAAGATGCGCAAGCCGGGAAGCAAGGGCGCGCCCGCGCCCGATGCGTTCGCCGAGTCGGAGAAGACGTCGCAGGCGGCGAAGTCGGCGCGACGCTCGACCGCCGCGAAGAAGGGGGCGGCCAAGAAGACCACGACCAAGAAGACGACGGCCAAGAAGACGACGGCGAAGAAGACGACGGCCAAGAAGACGGCGGCGAAGAAGACGACGACGAAGAAGAAGACGACGGCCAAGAAGACCACGGCCAGGAAGACGACGGCCAAGAAGACGACGGCGAAGAAGGCGGCGGCGAAAAAGGCCGCCAGGAAGACCACGGCCAAGAAGACGAAAGCCGGTTGAACGCGGCAGCGTGGCGGATCGGTCCCGACCGACCGTCAGCCGTCGGTCGCTTTCTCCAGCAACGATTGCTGTCCCGAGAAGCGTGCCTTGCGATGTCGCTTGCGGTGATAGACGCCGTCGCTGTCCATCACCCACGCGAGCGCGTTGTCGCGCAGGTGGACGCGTAGCCCTTCGTCGATGACGCGCCGGCGCAGCTTCGGATCGAGGACCGGGAACGCGACCTCGATGCGCCGGAAGAAGTTGCGGTCCATCCAGTCGGCGCTCGACAGGTAGACGTCGTCCTTGCCGCCGTTGTGGAAGCAGAAGATGCGGCTGTGTTCGAGGAAGCGGCCGACGATCGAGCGGACCGTGATGTTCTCCGACAGGCCCTTCACGCCGGGTCGCAGCGTGCACACGCCGCGGACGATCAGGTCGATCTTCACGCCCGCCGCGCTCGCGGCGTAGAGCTCCCGGATCACCTCGGGCTCGAGCAGCGAGTTCATCCGCGCCATGATGCGTGCGGGCTTGCCGGACGCGGCGATCGCGACCTCGTGCCGGATCGCGGCGATCGTGTTCGCGTGCAGGCTGAACGGCGCCTGCCAGATGCGCTTCATCTTCTTCGCGCTGCCGAGCCCGGTCAGCTGCTGGAAGATCTCGTGCACGTCGGACGTCATCTCCTCGTTCGCCGTGAAGAGCCCGAAGTCCGTGTACTGCCGCGCGGTGCCCGAGTGATAGTTGCCGGTGCCGAGGTGCGCATAGCGCTTCAGCACGCGCGAGCCGTCGGCGGTCACCTCGCGCCGCACGACGAGCACCATCTTCGCGTGCGTCTTGTGCCCGACGACGCCGTACACGACGTGCGCGCCGACCTCTTCGAGCTGCGAGGCCCAGTTGATGTTGGTCTCTTCGTCGAAGCGCGCCATCAGCTCGACGACCGCGGTCACCTCCTTGCCGCTCTTGGCCGCGAGCAGCAGCGACTGCATCAGCGCCGAGTCGCTGCCGGTCCGGTAGATCGTCTGCTTGATCGCGACGACGTCGGGGTCGGTGGCCGCCGCGTGCAGGAAGTCGAGCACCGGCACGAACGACTGGTACGGATGATGGACGAGGATGTCGCGCTTCGCGATCGTGCGGAACAGGTCGGTGTTGCGGATGTTCGCCTTGCGGATCTCGGCCGGCAGCGCCGGGTGGAACAACGGGAACTTGAGGTCGGGCCGCGCGACCATGTCGGGCAGCTGGATCAGCCGCACGAGGTTGACGGGTCCGTCGACGCGATACACGTCGGCATCGTCGAGCGCGAACTCTCGCTTCAGCAGCTGTGCCATCCCGTCCGAGCACGTGTCGCCGATCTCGAGCCGCACGGCGTCGCCGTAGTGCCGCTGCGGCAGTTCGCCCTGCAGCGCGACGCGCAGGTTCGTGATCTCCTCGTCGTCGACGAAGAGGTCGGAGTTGCGTGTGACCCGGAACGGATGACAGCCGAAGATCTCCATCCCCGCGAACAGCTCGGAGACATAGGCCTGCATGATCGTCGTCAGCATCACGATCGTGTACGGCTGATCGGCCAACGTGTCCGGCAGCCGGATCAGTCGCGGCAGCGCACGCGGCGCCTGCACGATCGCGACGCCCGACTTGCGGCCGAACGCGTCGCGGCCGCCGAGCTCGACCGCGAAGTTGAGGCTCTTGTTGAGCACGCGCGGGAACGGATGTGCGGGATCGAGGCCGATCGGCGTCAGCACCGGCAGGATCGCCTCGCGAAAATAGGTGCGGGCCCATTCGTCGATGCGCTGGTCCCAGTCGGCCGTGAGGTAGAGCCGGACACCCTGCTGCGCGAGCAGCGGCAGCAGCGTGCCGTTGAGCAGCGCGTACTGCCGCGCGACCAGCGTGTGTGCGCGACGCGAGACGAGCCGCAACGTCTCGTCAGCGGGCATGCCGTCGACGTCGGCGTGCGACGGATTGAGCCGCAGCTGCGCCTTCAGCCCGGCGACACGAACCTCGAAGAATTCGTCGAGGTTGCTGGTCGCGATGCAGAGGAAGCGGAGCCGCTCGAGCAACGGCAGCTCGTCGTCCTCGGCCTGCGCGAGGACGCGTTCGTTGAACGCGAGCAGCGACAGCTCTCGGTTGAGGAAGTCGTGGGCCGGCAAGCGCTTGTTCGGGTGGTCGGTCCCGCCGACCAGTCTCGCCGACGAATGTTTCAACGGCGAGACATCAGTTCGCATCGCCGCGTCGCAAAAGAGAGGCCTTCATTGGTTAACATCCGTGCAGCATCGCAATCGCGACGCCGATCGCACGATCAGAACAGCCGCCTCCATGCCCGCCAATGAAACGCTGCTTGCCGCCGTCGACCTCGGATCCAACAGCTTTCGCCTGTTGATCGGCCGGGTCGTCAGGACGCCGGCAGGGACGCAAGTCTATCCGCTCGACAGCCTCAAGGAAACCGTGCGGCTCGCGTCGGGGCTGACGCGCGAGAAGACGCTCGATGCCGACTCGCAGGCCCGCGCCGTCGCCGTGCTCGAACGCTTCGGCGACCGCCTGAGTTCGTTCGCGCCGCACAACGTGCGCGCGGTCGCGACCAACACGCTGCGGGTCGCGAAGAACGCACGCGCCTTCCTCGCGAAGGCGGAAGCCGCGCTCGGCTTCCCGATCGAGGTGATCGCCGGTCGCGAAGAGGCGCGCCTGATCTACACCGGCGTCGCGAACGCCGCGTCGCTGAAGGACGGCTCGACGCTCGTCGTCGACATCGGCGGCGGATCGACCGAGTTCATCATCGGCGAGGGCCGCGAGCCGCGGCTGATGGAGTCGCTGTTCATGGGATGCGTCAGCTACAGCCTGCGCTTCTTCCCGAACGGCGAGATCGACAAGCAGAACATGAAGCAGGCCGAGCTCGCGGCGCAGAAGGAGCTCGAGGTGATCGCGCGCGACTATCTCGACGCCGGCTGGCAGCAGGCGATCGGTTCGTCCGGGACCGCCCGCGCGCTCGGCGACCTGCTGGTCCACAACGGGCTGTCGGCCGAAGGCATCACGCGCGACGGCCTCGCGGCGCTGCGCGAGCTGATGCTGAAGGCCGGGCACGCCGAGCGTCTCAAGCTCGAAGGACTGAAACCCGACCGCATCCCGGTGCTGCCCGGCGGCTTCGCGATCATGTCGGCGATCTTCAAGATGCTCGATCTCGACGCGATCGAGGTCACCGATGCGGCGCTCCGCCAGGGCGTGCTGTACGACCTGCTCGGCCGCAGCGAGCAGCACGACATGCGCGACGTCACGATCGGACAGTTCACGCATCGCTACGGCGTCGACCGCGTTCAGGCCAAGCGCGTGGCGACGCTCGCGCTCGACCTGCTGAGACCGCTGCTCGATGCCGACGACGAAGCCGATGCGGACGTCGAGCGACGCCTCGGATGGGCCGCGACGCTGCACGAGATCGGGCTGTCGATCTCGCACGCCGGCTATCACAAGCACTCGTCGTACATCCTGTCGAACGCGGACATGCCGGGCTTCTCGCGGATGGACCAGGCGAAGATCGCGCTGATCGTCCTGGGTCACACCGGCAAGCTGTCGAAGGTCGCCGACGCGATCGTCGAGCCGAACGAATGGCTGGCCGTGCTGTGCCTGCGGATCGCCGCGCTGGTCCATCGTCGCCGCTCGGAGCTCGACGTGTCGAGCCTCGCGCTGGATCGCAGCGCCAAGGGCTTCCGGCTCGAGGCGGACGCCGACTGGCTCGCCGAGCATCCGCTGACCGAATTCAACCTCCGCCAGGAGGCCGCGGAGTGGGCGAAGGTCGGCGTCGCGCTGGAGCTGCGACAGACGGCCGACGAGCTGCGCTAGCGGTGGACCGCGCGTCTCCGCCGACGGCCGCGGTCGCGAACGCAGCCGAGGCGGACAGCCGGTCCCGCATGGCGACGACGCATTCGAGCGCCGCGTCAACGACGGGCTGCGCGATCGCGCGACGGTGGAACGCGTAGACGGTGCCGAGGAACGACGCGCCCGGCAGCTTGACGATGCGGATGCGGCCCTGCTGCGAGCCGGTCAGCGCGACGGATCGCGGCATGAGACCGAGGAACGGGTACGCCTCGAGCAGCCGCTCGTTGACGAGCATCGAGATCGACTCGACGCAGCCCGCCGGCAGCGACAGCCCGTGTTCGTCGAGCCATCGCTTCAGCGCAACAGTCGTCGGCGCTTCGCTAGGCGGCAGGATCCATGGCATGCCGGCGATGTCCGCCGGGGTCGGCGATCGACGGGCTGCGAGCGGATGCTGCGCGCCGCAGACGACGACGATCGGATCCTCGAGGATCGGTTCCCCCTTCAACGCTGCGTTGCCGTCCGGCGGCCGCATGCGGCTGAACACGAGGTCCAGCGCGCCGTCGGCGAGCATCGGGAACAGCCGGTCGCTCGTCGCCTCGAAGAACCGGACGTCGACATTCGGCGCCCGGTTCTTGATCTGCAGCGTCAGCTCGGGGCCGACGACCGGTAGCACGGTCGCGACGGCCCCGACCGCGAGCGACCCCGAAAGGCCGCTGCAGAAAGCGTCCACTTCGTGTCGCGCCTGCTCGAGCTGCAGCAGGACTTCGCGGGCCCGCTTCAGCAGCGCTTCGCCCATCGGCGTGAACTGCAGGCGATTGCCGACTCGCTTCAACACCGGCGCGCCGAGTCCGGTCTCGAGGTCGGCCAGCTGCTTCGACACCGCCGGCTGCGTGAGGTGCATCCGCTCGGCGACGAGCCGGATCTGTCCGAGGCTCGCGAACATCGTGACGACGCGCAGATGACTGAGCTTGAGGCCGCGCTGGAAGAAGCGCTCGATCGGATCCATTGCCGCTCCACGTCCGCCGGCTCGGCTGACGAATCGGACGATTATGCCGACGGGGCGATGGGTGCCGGGCGGCTGTCTCGAGACGGGCAACGCCGGTCGTCGATGCGCGCGGGGGCCGGTCGGTCCGGAGCGCATATGCAAATCGATATGCGCGCGCGAAAAACTCTCAATTGACGCGCCGTCGCCTGCCTTCGAAGATGGCTCGTCGGCGCTTCGCGAACGCGGCGACCAATCGACCGCCCGCCAACGCAGCGAGCGGGTGACGACAGGAGACGATGCGATGTCCGTCGCGGATGCAGTACCGATGCCGCACGTCGCGGCCGAGCAGGCGAAGTGGAAGGTCGTCGTGCTGGCGAGCCTCGGCGGCGCGCTCGAGATCTACGACTTCATCATCTACGGTGTCTTCGCGCTCGAGATCGGCAGCCAGTTCTTTCCGAAGTCCGACCCGCTCGTCTCGCTGATCAGCACGTTCAGCGTCTTCGCGGTCGGCTACGTCTCGCGCCCGCTCGGCGGAATCGTGCTGAGCAGCTTTGGCGATCGCTATGGACGACGCGTCGTGTTCCTCGTCTCCGTGCTCGCGATGTCCGGCTGCACGATCGGCATCGGCCTCATCCCGAGCTACGCGACGATCGGCGTCGCGGCGCCGATCCTGCTCGTCTCGTTGCGGCTCGCGCAGGGCTTCTTCCTTGCGGGCGAGCTGCCGTGCTCGATCGCCTACGTCGTCGAGGAGATTCCGGCGAGGGCCAGCTTCGTCAGCGGACTCGTGATCTTCTGCCTCAACTCGGGCGTGCTCGTCGCGACGTTGATCAGTTTCACGCTGCATTCGATGCTTGCGACCGGCGACGTCGCCGCGTACGGCTGGCGCATCGCGTTCGTCTTCGGCGGCCTCGTCGGCCTGCTGTCGTACTGGCTGCGCACGTCACTCGAGGAGTCGAACGAGTTCAAGCGCATGAAGACGCACGTCGCGAAGCGTCCCTTCCGCACGATCATCGCGGCGTTCCCGCGCCAAGCGCTGATCGGCATCGGTCTCGCGGCGATCGTCAACACGTCGAACAGCATGTTGTTCGTCGTGCTGCCGTCGTACCTCACCGGCGTGCTGCATCTCAGTGCAGCCTCGGCCAGCGCGGGACAGAACCTCGGCATCGCGACGATGTCGGTCTCGCTCGTCGTCGTCGCCTGGCTCGGGGACCGCGTGCCGAGCCGCCTGCTGCATCGTGCCGGCACGCTCATCTTCCTGGTCGGAAGCGTGCCGCTCTATCGGGCGCTCGCCTCGCAACAGATCGATCCGACGACGGCGTTCGTGCTGATCGGCCTCGTCGGCGGGCTCGTCAACGGAACGTACGCGTTCCTGCTCGCGGACCTGTTCCCGACGAACGTGCGCTTCAGCGGGATCGGGCTGTCGCTGAACCTCGCGACGGTCGTCTTCACCGGCGTCACGCCGCTGCTCGTGGCGCAACTCGTGAAGTCGACCCACGACAACGCGGCGCCCGGCTACTACGTCGCGGCCGTCGCCGTCATCGCGCTGATCGCGAACGTTGCGTTCCGGCGTCACGGCGGCGCGTTGAAGGCGACCGCACGCCGCATCGACGCGGAGACCGCATGACGACGACGCACCACGTGGGCTCCGACCTCGTCATCGCATTGAGCGAACACCTCGCCGCGCGGGACGTCGTCGTCGACCCGGCGATCGCCGATGCCCATGCCGGCGACTGGAGCGACACGGAGCGCGAGCGGCCGTCGATGGTCCTCTTTCCCAGGACACCGGCGCAGGTCGCCGCGGTGCTCGGAGTGCTCGGCCGCGCCGGCCGGCGTGTCGTCGTCCAGGGCGGTCTCACCGGGCTCGCGGGCGGCGCGGCGCCGATGCGAGGCGAAGTCGCCGTGTCGCTGTCGAAGCTCGACGCGATCGAAGCGTTCGACCGCGTCGGCGGGACGATCACGGTCCAGGCCGGCGCGACGCTCGAACGACTGCAGACGCACGTCGAAGCGGAAGGCTGGTTCTTCCCGCTCGACCTCGGCGCGCGCGGCTCGTGCCAGATCGGCGGCAATGCGGCAACGAACGCGGGCGGCAACCGCGTCGTGCGGTACGGGACCATGCGCGACCTCGTCCTCGGCATCGAAGTGGCGCTGGCCGACGGCACGCTCGTGTCGATGATGAACCAGGTCACGAAGAACACGACCGGCATCGACCTGAAACAGCTCTTCATCGGTTCCGAGGGAACGCTCGGCGTCATCACGCGGCTCGTGCTGAAGCTCGCGCCGAAGCCGCTCGCGACGACGACGGCGCTGTGCGCTCTTGGATCCTTCTCGTCCGCAACGCGGCTGCTGAAGGAGCTGCGCGCGCGCGTCGCGGGCCTCTCGGCCTTCGAGCTGATGTGGGACGACTACATGAGCGCCGCCCAGCGCGTCGGCGGCCTGCCGAAGCCGTTCGACGAATCGCATCCGGTCTACGTGCTCATCGAGACGCTCGGGGCGTCGGACGAGGACGACCGCGTGCTGCTCGAACGGGCGCTGGAGCGCGCGCTCCACGAGGGCATCGTCGACGACGTGATCGTCGCGCAGTCGCTCGACGACGCGATGCGGCTCTGGCGATATCGCGAAGCGATCGGCGAACTGCTGTCGGCGCTGAAGCCGCATGCGGCGTTCGACGTCGGGGTGCCGATGTCCGCGATGGAGAGCTTCGTGTCGTCGACGCGGACCCTTCTCTCGGAACGCTTTCCGGCGCAGCAGCATCTGTTCTTCGGGCATCTCGGCGACGGCAACCTGCACGTGCTATCCGGCCCGTATCGAAGCGACGAGGCAATCCACGCCGTCGAGGACGCGGTCTATCGCGCCGTGCGCGACGCCGGCGGCTGCATCTCGGCCGAGCACGGGATCGGCGTCGTGAAGAAGGACTACCTTTGGCTCAGCCGCTCGAAGGAAGAGCTCGACCTGATGCGTGCGCTGAAGCGCCTCTTCGATCCGGGTCAGATGCTCAACGCGGGACGGATCTTCGACGGGTCCCCGCGTTGAGCACATCGACCCGCCTCTCGGACGCATCCAAGGGAACCGCCATGCCACGCCGCAACGTCATCGTGATCATGTCCGACGAGCATGACCCGCGCGTCATGGGTTGCGCCGGACACCCGTTTGTCCGCACGCCGAACCTCGACGCGCTCGCGGCTCGCGGTGTGCGCTTCGCGAACGCGTACACGCCGAGCCCGATCTGCGTCCCCGCGAGGGCTGCATTTGCGACCGGCATGCGCGTCCATCAGACACGGCACTGGGACAATGCGATGCCGTATTCGGGCGCGCCGCCGGGCTGGGGTCACGTGCTGCAGCGTCACGGCGTCCGCGTCGAGAGCATCGGCAAGCTCCATTACCGCGCGAAGGAGGATCCGGCCGGCTTCGACGAGGAGCACATCCCGATGCACGTCGTCGGCGGCCACGGCATGGTGTGGGCGTCGATCCGCGATCCGTACGTCGGCAACCGGCCGGGGCGCAAGCGGATGCTCGGCGAACGCGTCGGCGCCGGCGAGTCGCCGTACACATCGTACGATCGCGCCGTCGCGGAAGTCGGTGTCGAATGGCTGCACGCCGCGGCCGAGCGTCGCGATCGGCCGTTCGTGCTTTACGTCGGCTTCGTCGCGCCGCATTTCCCGCTCGTCGCGCCCGACGAGTTCTTCGCGCTCTATCCGCCGGACCGCATGCCCGAGCCGAAGCTGCATCCGAGCACCGGTTATCGACGGCATCCGTGGGTGCAGGCCTACGCGGAGTTCGAGCGCAACGAGGAGAACTTCGCGAGTCCGCAGGAACGGCTGCAGGCGTTCTCCGCCTACTTCGGGTTGTGCAGTTTCCTGGATCACAACGTTGGCCGCATCATGCAGGCGCTTCGCGAGACGGGGCTCGACGCCGAGACGACTGTCATCTACACGTCGGATCACGGCGACAACCTCGGTTCGCGCGGCCTCTGGGGCAAGTCGACGCTGTACCAGGAGAGCGTCGGCGTGCCGATGATCGTCGCGGGGCCCGGCGTTGCCCGAGGCGTCTGCGAGACGCCGGTCGATCTCGTCGACCTCTTCCCGACGATCCTGGAAGGCGCCGCCATCGATCCGGCGCCGGAGATGTCCGCGCGGCCCGGGCGGTCGCTGTTCGTGATCGCGTCCTCTCCGCCGGAACGCGATCGCGTCGTCTTCAGCGAATATCACGCGGCCGGAAGCAACACGGCCGGGTTCATGGTCCGCAAGGGCCGCTGGAAGTTCCACTACTACGTGCGCTTCGCGCCCGAGTTGTTCGACCTCGACGACGATCCCGAGGAGCTGAACGATCTCGCGGCGGACCCGACGTACGCGTCCGTCGTGCGCGACATGGAGGCCGAGCTGCGATCGATCTGCGACCCGGAGGCCGTCGACGCGCAGGCCAAGGCCGACCAGCGGGCGATGATCGCGCGGCTTGGCGGCCCGGACATCGCGTCGACGATGGGCGCCGCGGGCGCCACGCCGGCGCCGAAGGTCGCCGGCGCGGCACGCGTCGAGCAGCGGGCCTGACGGCTCGCTGCGATCGCCGGCCCGCGACCTCGACCGGATCGGTCAGACGAGGTCCGGATCGAGCACCGACTTCATCGTCCACTCGGTGCTGCCGTCGCGCGAGCGGCGCACGAGCCACCACGCCGCGGCCTTCTTCATGCTCATGTCGCCGCGGCTGTCGGTCAGCAGCCGCCGCGCGAGCTGGCCGACCCACGGCTGATGGCCGACCATCACGATCGTCGGACCGTCGTCGTTGCACGTCGCGATCATGTGCTCGAGGACCTCGAGGACCTGGTCGATATGCGCGCCGGGCGCGAGGCGATCGTCGATCGCGAGCTCGATGCGCGTTCGCGCGATCAGCGGCTCGACCGTCTCGCGGGCCCGCGTCGCCGGGCTGGAGACGATGCAGGTCCGCTCGTCGATCTGCTTCGCGAGCGCCTTCGCGACGCGCGACGCGTCGCGCTGCCCGCGCGTCGTCAGCGGTCGTGCGATGTCCGGCGAGCTGTCTTCCGCTTCGGCATGACGCCAGATGAAGAGATTGATGTTCGGCATGGGACCAACAGGTCGCGTGGATCGGTCGGCTTGGAGTCTAGCGCGCCCATGCGTGCGAGACGTGCGCGAAGACGACCGGCCCGGCCACGAGCAGCCAGGTCACGAAGCACAGCATCAGCGCGAGGAAGACCGCCGCGCTGCCGAGATCCTTCGCGCGCCCCGCGAGACGATGATGATCGAGCGAGATGCGATCGACCGCCGCCTCGATGCTGGAGTTGATCAGCTCGACGATCAGCACCAGCACGAGCGACGCGATCAGCGCGAGCGTCTCGAGCGCCGGCAGCGACAGCGCGATCGCGGTCGGCACGAGGACCGCCGCGAGGATCAGCTCCTGCCGGAACGCGCTCTCGACGCGCAGCGCGAGCCTGAGGCCGCGCATCGAATAGATCAGCGCATTCCAGATCCGCCGGGGGCCGCCGCTGCTCTTGTACGGGCTCTCGACCTCGATCGCCTCGACGACGACCCGCAGCGCGGCTTCGTCGGCGCGGTCCGGCGGCGTCATCCGCTCGCGACCGGAACGTCGACCAGCTCGTGCGCGGCGCCGAGGGGATGCAGGTGCGCGACGAACTGACGTGTGCACGCCTCCCACGAATAACGTTCGGCGTGGGCGCGGGCGACGGTGCGCGGGACGTTGAGCGCGCGTAGCGCCGCTGCTCGCAGGTCATCGTCGAGCGCCCCGGCCGGTTCGTCGCGGCCGATCACGTCGATCGGGCCGGTCACCGGATACGCCGCGACCGGGCAGCCGCACGCGAGCGCCTCGAGCAGCACGAGGCCGAAGGTGTCGGTGCGGCTCGGGAAGACGAAGACATCGGCGGCATTGTAGAGCGACGCGAGCTCGGCCTGGCCGAGCACGCCGGTGAAGCGGACGCCCGGGTTCTCGCTCTTCAACTTCGTCAACAACGGTCCTTCGCCGGCGACCCATTTGCTGCCGGGCAGGTCGAGCGCGAGGAAGGCCGCGATGTTCTTCTCGACCGCCACGCGGCCGACGTACAGGAAGATCGGCTTCGCGAGATCGTGGGCCATCGCAGGGCCCGGCTTGAACACGTCGAGCTCGACGCCGCGCGACCAAAGCACCACGCGATTCGGCTCGAAGCCGTAGGCGACGAGGTCGTCACGGACGACGCGCGTCGGGACCATGATTGCCTGCGCCGCGCCATGGAACCAGCGCAGGAAGCGGTAAGTGATCGACAGCGGGAAGCCGAAGCGCGCGTGGATGTATTCGGGAAAGCGCGTGTGGTACGCGGTCGTGAACGGCAGGCCGTGGCGCATCGCATGACGACGGGCCGCGAGCCCGAGCGGGCCTTCGGTCGCGATGTGGATCGCGTCGGGCGCGGACGCACGGATGCGTTCGGCCGTGCGCTTCGCCGGCGCGAGCGACAGCCGGATCTCCGGATAGGTCGGGCACGGGATGGTCCTGAACTCGAGCGGCGTCAGCAGATCGACGACGTGGCCCATCTTCTCGAGCTCGCGACGCGTCGACTTCAGCGTGCGGACGACGCCGTTGACCTGCGGCTCCCAGGCGTCGGTGACGATCAGGACCTTCACGACGCGGCCTCGAGCGCCTCGGCGCGACGGGCATTCGATGCGCCGGGTCGCCATTCGACGATCTCGAGCCGGCCCGCCTGGTCCTCGACCAGCGCGGTCAGGCTCTCGACCCAGTCGCCGTCGTTGCAGTACACGATGCCGTCGATCGTGCGGATCTCGGCCTTGTGGATGTGGCCGCAGACGACGCCGTCGAAGCCGCGCCGCTTCGCCTCCGCGACCAGCGCCTGTTCGTAGTCGGCGATGAAGCTGACCGCGTTCTTGACCTTGTGCTTCAGGTACTGCGACAGCGACCAGTAGCCGAAGCCGAGGCGTCCGCGCACGCGATTGAACCAGTGGTTCAGCGCGAGGACGAACGTGTACAGCGAGTCGCCGAGATAGGCCAGCCACTTCGCATGCTGGATGACGCCGTCGAAGAGGTCGCCGTGCGTGATCAGCAGCCGTCGTCCGTCGGCGGTGACGTGCGTCGCCTCGTGCACGACGTCGATGCCGCCGAACGCGTGGCCGACGTAGCCGCGGGCGAACTCGTCGTGGTTGCCGGGCACGTAGATGACCCGCGTGCCCTTGCGTGCCTTGCGAAGGATCTTCTGCACCACGTCGTTGTGCGACTGGCGCCAGGTCCAGCCCTTCTTGAGCTGCCACCCGTCGATGATGTCGCCGACGAGGTACAGCGTGTCGGACTCGTGCGCCTTCAGGAAGTCGAGCAGATGGTCGGCCTTGCAGCCGGCGGTCCCGAGGTGGACGTCGGAGATCCAGATCGTCCGGTGGCGATGGGCCGGCTCGTCGTCCGGCGGTGTCGACCGCAGCGGCGCGAACAGGGCGGATGACAGCGGGGCGGCCGACAGCGGCGCGGAGGTCAGCGGAGCGTTCATGCTGAGCCCGCATTGAATCGTCGTCGGGTGACGCGGCCATGACGATTGCGTGAACGTTCCGTGACGGACGCACGCAGGCGGGACGCGTTGCGACGACGCATCGCCGAGGCCTCCTGGACCTCGCCTATGCTATATTCCCGCCTCTTTTTGCAGGCGCGTAGCTCAGCTGGTTAGAGCACCACCTTGACATGGTGGGGGTCGTTGGTTCGAGTCCAATCGCGCCTACCAGATTCGCACGACCCACGAAACGCTTGGCCGATGCCAGGCGTTTTTCGTTTGTGGCGGGACCGGTCGGCTCAGTCGACCTTGATGCCCGCGTTGCGGACGATGGCCTGCGCCTTCGCGGTCTCGCTTGCCAGGAACGCGTCGAATGCGGCCGGCGGCATCACGAACGGCTCGGCCCCGAGCTGTTCGAGCCGCTCCTTGACGTCCGGGGCGGCCATGATCTTCGCGATCTCGTTGCTCAGGCGGTCGACGATCGGGCGCGGCGTCTTCGCCGGTGCGAACAGCCCGACCCAGAACTGGTATTGCGATCCGGGCACGCCCGCCTCGACGGTCGTCGGCACCTGCGGCAACAGCGGCGAGCGGGTCGCCGTGCCGACCGCGAGCGCCTTCAGCTTGCCGTCGCGGATCAGCGACAGCGACGAGACGAGCGGCGCGAAGAACCAGTCGATGCGACCGGCCATCGTCTCGGTCATCGCCTCGGGCGTGCCGCGGAACGGGATGTGCCGCGCCTGGATTCCGCCCGCGAGCCGGAACACCTCTGCGTTCATGTGCGTCGCCGACCCGTTGCCGGCCGACGCATAGTTGAACTTGCCGGGGTTGGCCTTGGCCTGGCGGACGAGGTCGGCCACGTCGGCGAAATGACCGGGCGCTGTCACGAGGACGTTCGGCAGCGTCACGAGCGGCGTGACGCCGGCGAAGTCCTTCAACGTGTCGTAGCTGAGGTTCGGGAAGATCGACGGATTGACGAGGTGGCCCGCAGAATGCACGAGCAGCGTATAGCCGTCCGGCGCCGCCTTCGCGACCTGCGCCGCGCCGATCGTGCCGCCGGCGCCGGGCCGGTTCTGGATCACGACCGTCGTGCCCAGTGCCGGGCCGAGTTTCTCGGCGACGACGCGCGCGGTGACATCGGTCGCGCTGCCCGGCGTGAACGGCACGATGAAGGTGATCGTCTGAGCGCGCGGCCAGTCGGACTGCGCGCTCGCGGGCATCGCTGCGGCGAGCACTGCGCACGCGAGCAGCGCGAGCAGCCGGCGGCGGATGGCACAGGACATCATGTCGTCTCCTTCGTGGTCGTTGTCCTCGACGCGGTCGTCCGCATCCGCTCGCACGCGCGTTTCATGCGGGCGCGGCCGTCGGCATCACGAGCACGACGACGGCCTGTCGGTCGGTCAGGTTGCGCAGCTGCCGCTTCTCGCCAGGCGCGAAGCGGCACGAGTCGCGCGGGCCGAGCGTCCGTTCCTCGCGCAGGCCGTCGAGCTCACCGGTCAGCTGCAGTTCGCCTTCGAGCACGAGGTAGAGCTTCTCCATCGGCGAGCCGTCGAGGCCGGTGTGGCCGCCCGGCTCGATCACGCTCATCCCCATCCACATCTGCGTCGACGGGCCGGCCTCCTTGCCCTGCAGCCGCAGGCAGCGCATGTCGACGTGGTTCGGCGCTTCGTACTCGGGCGCTTCGGCGATCCGGGTGACGTGCATCGGTGCTCCTCGTACGAGCCTATGGGTTGACGACCATGCGGTCGGCGCTGCCGCCGAGCACCGCGCGATACGCGTCGTCCGCATCGTCGAGGCCGAACGCGCGCGCGATCGGGAAGGGGCGCAGCGTGCCGCTGTCGAACGCCTCGCTCATCGCGGCGAGCCGCGCCGACGCGGTCACGCAGTCCAGCGCGAGCGAATCGATGCCGACGTACGTGTGCATGCCGCGATAGAACGCGAAGATGTCGAACGGCACCGCGCGGTCGTGCGTCGAGATGAAGATCTGCGTCGCGCCTTTCGCCATCGACTGGTTGGCCTGCGCGAAGTAGGCGCTGCCGACGGTGTTGTAGACGAGGTCGGCGCCGCGTCCGGCGGACAGCTCGCGCACGCGCGCCGCGACGTCCTCGGTCGTCGCATCGATCACGTCGATCGGAGATGCGGCGTGCCCCTCGAACGGAGCGCCGCGCCGCTGGACCGCGATCACGTTCGCGCCGCCGGCCGCCGCGAGCTGCACCGCCGCCTGTCCGACCTTTCCGTTCGCGCCGAGCACGAGCACCGTCTGGCCCTCGTGCGGCATGCCGGCGCGGCGGAAGCCTTCGTATGCCGTGACGAACGGCACGCCGAGCGCGCCGGCCTCGTCCATGCCGATGCGGCCCGGCTTGTCGTGCAGCGCGGCCGCCGGAACGACGAGGAAGGCGGCGTGCGAGCCGTCGCGCGTGATGCCGATGTCGCCACCCGAGCCGAAGACTTCGCGGCCGACCCACTCGGCCG
The DNA here is from genome assembly GCA_963795885.1 of uncultured beta proteobacterium. Taxonomy (GTDB): domain Bacteria; phylum Pseudomonadota; class Gammaproteobacteria; order Burkholderiales; family Burkholderiaceae_D; genus CAHJXF01. Next base: position 106,268 of record CAWCJI010000002.1, read on the forward strand.
GTCCGTCGACGACGACGCCGGCGAAGTCGCGGCCCGGCGTGCGCGGCCAGACCGCCTGCGGCATCAGGCCGAGCGCGGCCTTGACGTCGCTCGGGTTGATCGCCGCCGCGCGGACGCGCACGACCGCCTCGCCCGGTCCGGGTCGGGGCTGGTCCTGCGGCGCGAGTCGCAGGCCGAGCGCGTCCGCGTTCGCCGCCTTCTCGTCGACGCGCAGCGCGCGACTCATGCCGCGAGCCCGAGCATCGCGCGCGCGTCGCGCGGCGTGGCGACCTCGCCGCCGAGGCTCTCGATGATGTCGCGCGCCTTCGCGACGAGCTGCGCGTTGCTCGTCGCGAGCTCGCCCTTCGAAAGGTAGATGTTGTCCTCCATCCCGACGCGCACGTGGCCGCCGAGCAGCCACGCCTGCGCGACGATCGGGAACTCCATGCGGCCGATCCCGAACGCGGTCCAGAACGCACCCGGCGGCAGCAGGCTCTTCGCGTAGGGCACGGTCTCGGGCGCGCCGCCGAAGCCGTACTTCACGCCGAGCACGAAGGTCCACATGCCCGGCCCGTCGAGCGTGCCGTCGGCGATCAGGTCGCGGGCGAGATGCATGTCGCCGGAGTCGAAGACCTCGAGCTCGGGCTTGACGCCGGCGTCGCGGATCACGCGCGCCATCCGTCGCACGTTCTTCGGCGTGTTGATGACGACGTCCGGGCCCGAGTTCATCGTGTTCAGGTCGAGCGAGCAGACGTCGGGTCGGATCAGCGCGATGTGCGCGACGCGCTGGTCCGGCGGCACGAGCGTCGTGCCGGGCGCGAAGACCTTCGGGTCGTCGTCGCTCGGCACGTAGCGGCCACCCGGGCCGGTCGTGAGGTTGATGATCAGCTCGCGGTCGCGTGCGCGGATGCGGTCGACGACGTCGCGATACAGGTCGACCTCCATCGATGGCCGGCCGGACTCCGGATGCCGGACGGGACGTGGACGTGGACCTGGCCCGCGCCGGCCTCGGCCGCGGCGAGGCATTCGTCGGCGATCTGCGCCGGCGTGATCGGCAGGTGCGGGGTCTGGTCCGGGCGCACGAGATTGCCGGTGACCGCGCAGGTGATCAGCGTGCGCTCGTTCACAGGTGCCGCCCGCCGTCGACGACGATGCGCGTGCCGGTGACGAAACGCATCGTCGTCGCGAGCGCCTCGATCGCGGCGGCGACGTCGTCCGGCTTCCCGATGCGGCCGAGCGGCGTCGTGCGCGCCATCGTGTCCGCGAACGCGGCGCCGCGACCCGGGACGAAGCCCGACTCGACAGCGCCCGGTGAGACCGACACGACGCGGACCGCCGGCGCGAACGCCTTCGCGAGCGCGTCGCCGACGACGTCGACGCCGGCCTTCGCGGCGACGTACGCGAGGTTGCTGCCGACGCCGGTGAACCCCGCGATCGACGACACGTTGACGATCAGGCCGTCGCCGCTCTCCTTCAGCAGCGGCATGAACGCGCGAATCGTCGCGAAGACACCGCGGAAGTTCGCCCGCATCAGCTCGTCGATGAGGTCGTCGCCGAGCGCATCGAGGTCGGCGGCCGGAACCGGCCGCGTGTGACCGGCGCTGTTCACGAGGATGTCGCAGCGGCCGTGCGACGCGCGCACCGCGTCGGCGGCCGACCGCAGGCTCGCGCTGTCGATGATGTCGGCGCGCAGCGCGACATGCCGCTGGCCGCGATCGGACGGCAATGCGGCGGCACGGGCGTCGGCATCGTCCGCCTTCCGGTGCAGCAGCACGCAACCGGCGCCGAGTGCGGCGAGCCTCTGCGCGGTCGCGTGGCCGATCGCGCCGAAGCCGCCGGCGATGACGGCGACCTTGCCGTCGAGTCGGGTGACGGGGTCGAAGCTCATGTCGGTATCACGGGATCGGCGGCCGGGGCAGCTTCATCGTGCCGGGCTCGAGCGTGAACTCGTAGCGCAGCGTCGCGGAGCGGCCGTCGGCGGCCATCGCATAGCGGCCGATCAGGCGCCGCGTGACGCCGAACGTCGGATCGCTCTCGAGGTTCTCGTCGTCGTCCGCGAAGACCTGCGTGGTCAGCACCTTGTAGCCGTCCTTGCTGATCATGAAGTGCAGATGCGCCGGCCGGTTCGGATGGCGCAACTGCGCGCGCAGCAGCACGCCGCACGGACCGTCGGTCGGCACCGGATAGCCGGCCGGCCGCACCGAGCGGAAGTGGAAACGACCGTCGGCGTCGGTGACGAAGCGGCCCCGCAGGTTCATGTCGTCCTGCTGCGGATCCTGGTTCTCGTACAGGCCGACCGGCGACGCCTGCCAGACGTCGACGGTCGCGCCCTCGACGGGCGCGCCGGTCGCGTCGCACACGCGGCCGGCGACCTGCAACGGCACGCCCGGCGTGTTCGATCTCGCGATGTTCGCGCCCGCTTCGCAGAGCGGCGCGTTCGCGCGCCAGAACGGCCCGAGCAGCGCCGACGCCGACTCGCCCTGTACGTCCTGGTTGCTCTGCGACGCGACGACCGTCGAAACCCCGAGCAGGTCGGCGGCCAGCACGACCTCGTTCTTCGTCGGACCGGTGGCCTGCCCGAGCCCGACGATGAATTCGAGCGCCTGCTCGAACTCGCCCTCGGTGAGCTTCGTCTCGCGCACGAATGCATGCAGATGCGTGGTCAGCGCCGCGATCAGCTCGCGCAGGCGCGCATCGGGCGTGCGCGCCATCGCCTCGAGCGCGAGGGGCAGCACCGAGTCGGGGGTGGTCGCGATGTTCATGAACGATGTGGAGCGGCGACCGAAAATAGCACGACGGTCGTGAAGCAACCGTCCGAGCGCGGCTCGTGTCGATCGCGAACGAGGGATCGCGCGACGATGACGCGGATCGAGCGTCGAAGAGACGTGCGCCGCGGTCGCTGGCAGCGCCGGTCGCCGAACGTCCATCGGCGCATTCCCGCCGTCGAACGGCCGCTCGGCGCATTCGTCCCGACTGCGTTATAGTCGCCGACCGGCGGACCGCGATCGATGCGGTCGTCGTGTTTCATCGGCGCCGCGAGCGCCCCGGCCGACGGCCGCATCCGTCGAGGTTCGGAAGGGCCCGGCGAAAGCGATCATGGTTATGGCACCGCGAACGTGGAAGGGATTCCGCATCTGATGCGTCTGCGCTGACGGGCCCGAGGCCCGCGTCGATCGAGCGCAGTTCGCCTGCGCTTTTTTTATTCCCGCGTCCGCCCTTTCCTGCCTTTCGTCATGCCCAATATCACGCTCCCAGACGGCTCCGTCCGTTCTTACGACCACCCCGTCAGCGTCGCAGAGGTCGCGGCGTCGATCGGCCCCGGCCTCGCGAAGGCCGCACTCGGCGGCAAGGTCGTCGATGAAGACGGGCCGCGCCTCGTCGACACGTCGGCCGTGTTCGACCACGACGCCGAACTTGCGATCGTCACCGCGAAGGATGCCGACGGTCTCGACATCATCCGGCATTCAACTTCGCACCTGATGGCCGACGCCGTGAAGGAACTCTTCCCGGACGCGCAGGTGACGATCGGCCCGGTGATCGACAACGGTTTCTACTACGACTTCTCGTACAAGCGGCCGTTCACGCCCGACGATCTCGCGGCGATCGAGAAGCGCATGGCGGAGATCGTGAAGCGCGATCGACCGGTCACGCGCGAAGTCTGGAAGCGCGACGACGCGGTCGCGTTCTTCGATTCGATCGGCGAGAAGTACAAGGCCGAGATCATCGCGTCGATCCCGTCGGACGAGGACATCTCGCTGTACCGGCAGGGCGACTTCATCGACCTGTGTCGCGGCCCGCACGTGCCGTCGACCGGCAAGCTGAAGGTCTTCAAGCTGATGAAGGTCGCGGGCGCCTACTGGCGCGGCGACTCGAGCAACGAGATGCTCCAGCGCATCTACGGGACGGCGTGGGCGACGAAGGAGGAGCAGGAGCAGTACCTGCACATGCTCGAGGAGGCCGAGAAGCGCGACCATCGCAAGCTCGGCCGCCAGCTCGACCTGTTCCACATGCAGGACGAGGCGCCCGGTCTCATCTTCTGGCATCCGAAGGGCTGGGCGATCTGGCAGCAGGTCGAGAAGTACATGCGCGCCGTCTACCAGGACAACGGCTATCTCGAGGTCAAGGGTCCGCAGATCCTCGACCGTGCGCTCTGGGAGAAGACCGGGCACTGGGAGAACTACAAGGATGCGATGTTCACGACCGAGTCGGAGAACCGCACCTATGCGCTGAAGCCGATGAACTGCCCCGGGCATGTCCAGATCTACAACAGCGGGCTGCGCAGCTATCGCGAACTGCCGCTGCGCTACGGCGAATTCGGACAGTGCCATCGCAACGAGCCGTCCGGCAGCCTGCACGGGATCATGCGGGTCCGCGGCTTCACGCAGGACGACGGCCACATCTTCTGCACCGAGGACCAGATCCTCGAGGAATGCGTCGGCTACACGGCGCTGCTGAAGAAGGTCTACGGTGATTTCGGCTTCACCGACATCATCTACAAGGTCGCACTCAGGCCGGACAAGCGGATCGGGTCCGACGAGGTCTGGGACAAGGCCGAGAACGCGCTGATGGAGTCGCTGCGCACGTCGGGTTGCGAGTTCACGCTGTCGCCCGGCGAGGGCGCGTTCTACGGCCCGAAGATCGAATACACGCTGCGCGACTCGCTCGGTCGACAGTGGCAGTGCGGCACGATGCAGGTCGACTTCTCGATGCCGGGGCGGCTCGGCGCCGAGTACGTCGCCGAGGACAACACGCGTCGCGTGCCGGTGATGTTGCATCGGGCGATCGTCGGTTCGCTCGAGCGCTTCATCGGGATGCTGATCGAGCATTTCGGCGGCGCGATGCCCGCGTGGCTGGCGCCGGTGCATGCCGTCGTCTGCAATATCTCGGACGCGCAAGCGGCGTATGCGAAGAGCGTGGCCTTAACGTTGCAAAAACAAGGCTTTAGGGTCGAATCGGATTTGCGTAACGAGAAGATCACGTATAAAATCCGCGAACACAGCCTGCAGAAGGTGCCGTACATCCTCGTCATCGGCGACAAGGAGTTGCAGGCCGGGACGGTGGCCGTCCGCGCGCGCGGCGGCGCGGATCTGGGCGTGATGGCCCATGGCGAGTTCGGCAAGCGGCTGGGCGACGAGGTCGCCGCACGGAGCGCCGGCCCGTCGGCAGCACCTGCCTGACCGGCATCCGCACCGCGCGACCGGCGCATCCTTCATTCACCACGGAGTTACCCAATCGCTACAGACAAATCGCAGCACCGCTTGAACGGCGAGATCAACGCGCCTGAAGTCAGACTGGTCGGGATCGACAACGAACCGCTCGGCATCGTCAAGATCGGCGATGCGATGCGGATGTCGGAAGAGGCCCAAGTCGATCTGGTCGAGATCGCGCCGCAGGCCGATCCGCCGGTCTGCCGGCTGATGGACTACGGCAAGTTCAAGTACCAGGAACAGAAGAAGGCGCACGATGCCCGCCTGAAGCAGAAGATCATCCAGGTCAAGGAAGTGAAGTTCCGGCCCGGGACCGACGAAGGCGACTACAACATCAAGGTGCGCAACCTGACGCGGTTCCTGGAAGAAGGCGACAAGACGAAGATCACGCTGCGCTTTCGGGGCCGCGAGATGGCGCACCAGGACATCGGGATGCGGCTGCTCGAGAAGGTGAAGGCCGACCTGGAACCGGTCGGCGTCGTCGAGCAGTTCCCGAAGATGGAAGGCCGTCAGATGATCATGGTCATCGGGCCGAAGAAGAAGAAGTGACGATGAGGCGCAACGCGCCTCATCGTCATCCCGGCGGAGGCCGGGATCCAAGTCTCGCGCCGTTGTACGGTCGTTGAACTCGGGTCCCGGCCTTCGCCGGGACGACGAAGCCCGAAGAGCTTCGTCGATCGTTGCGCGCAAGCGCCTCGAAACGATGAGCGAAAGCCCATCGACAACAAGTGCCATCGGGTTCCCAAGCGTCGCGCGGTGCGACCACCCTCCGGCATCGAAGACAGGAGTAGTCATGCCCAAGATGAAGACCAAGAAGAGCGCTGCGAAGCGCTTCGTGGTGCGGGCCGGCGGGACCGTCAAGCGCGGTCAGGCCTTCAAGCGCCACATCCTCACCAAGAAGACCACCAAGACCAAGCGCCAGCTGCGTGGCTCGACGGCCGTTCATGAGACCAACATGAACAGCGTCCGATCCATGATGCCGTACGCCTGATCCCACACCGACCCAAGGAGAAACGACATGCCTCGCGTCAAACGTGGAGTCACGGCGCACGCGCGCCACAAGAAGGTCCTCGACGCCGCCAAGGGGTTCCGCGGCCGTCGCAGCACCGTGTTCCGCATCGCCAAGGAGGCGGTCATGCGCGCCGGGCAGTACGCCTACCGCGATCGCCGCAACAAGAAGCGCACGTTCCGCGCGCTCTGGATCACGCGGATCAACGCCGCGTGCCGCGAGCACGACATGACGTACAGCGTGTTCATCGCCGGCCTGAAGAAGGCGTCGATCGAGCTCGACCGCAAGGTGCTCGCGGACATGGCGGTGATGGACAAGCCCGCGTTCGCGGCCATCGTCGGCCAGGTCAGGTCGGTCGTCGGAACGTCGGCGGCCGAAGAGTCGAACGCATCGGCCTGAACCGAACGGTTCGGCGATCGCATCGGCGATCGCGTGAAGCGGCGGGGCCGGACGATTGCCCCGTCCGACACCGGTCGTCCATGCTTCGCGCCGACTGCGGCGCCATCGCCGAATCCGTCGCCTCGTCCATCGCATGCCCGATGATCCGTCGATGACCGCCACCATCGAACCGCTCGGCGTCGAGCCCCTCGACGCGCTCGTCGACGACGCGCGGCGCCGCTTCGCGGCGGCCACGGACGGCGCGACGCTCGAGAACGAGAAGGCGCGCTTCGTCGGCAAGGGCGGCGCGCTCACCGAGCTGCTGAAGAGCCTCGGCAGGCTCGACGCCGAAGCACGCAGGGCGCAGGGCGCATCCATCAACGCGGCGAAGCAGGCCATCGAGGCGCTGCTCGTCGCGCGTCGCCGCGCGCTGGCCGAGGCCGAGCTCGACGCGAAGCTGTCGGGCGAGGCGATCGACGTGACGCTGCCGGGACGCGGCCTGTCGACCGGCAGCATCCATCCGGTGATGCGTGCCTGGCGTCGCATCGAGGAGATCTTCCGGTCGATCGGCTTCGACGTCGCCGACGGCCCCGAGATCGAGACCGACTGGATGAGCTTCACGGCGCTGAACAATCCCGAGAACCATCCGGCGCGTTCGATGCAGGACACGTTCTACGTCGACATGACGGACGCCGAAGGCCGGCCGCTGAACCTGCGTCCGCACACCAGCCCGATGCAGGTTCGCTACGCGCGCATGCACGCGGCGGCCGTGATGGCCGGCACCGCGACCGACATCCGCGTGATCGCGCCGGGTCGCACGTACCGCATCGACAGCGACGCGACGCACTCGCCGATGTTCCATCAGGTCGAAGGGCTGTGGCTCGGCGACGGCATCTCGTTCGCCGACCTGAAGGGCGTCTACACGATGTTCCTCGAGACGTTCTTCGAGACCGACGCGCTGTCGGTCCGCTTTCGCCCGTCGTACTTCCCGTTCACCGAGCCGTCGGCGGAGATCGACATGCGCTTCGAGACCGGTCCGCTCGCGGGCCGCTGGCTCGAGGTGTCCGGCTCGGGGCAGGTCCATCCGACCGTCGTCGCGAACTTCGGCCTCGATCCGGAACGGCACATCGGCTTCGCGTTCGGCAGCGGCATCGAGCGCCTCGCGATGCTTCGCTACGGCATCGACGACCTGCGGCTCTTCTACGAAGGCGACCTGCGCTTCCTCGAGCAATTCCACTGAGTCCGCGCGACGGCGATGCCGTCGCCGCCGACGGGCCTCCGAGCCGCGCTGCATAACCACCGATGCAACTGTCCGAGTCCTGGCTTCGTACCTTCGTCGACCCCGACCTGTCGACGGATGCGCTCGCACACGCGCTGACGATGCGCGGGCTCGAGGTCGAGGACGTGCGCCCGGTCGCGCCGCCGTTCGCCGGCATCGTCGTCGGCGAGGTGCTCGAGGTCGCGAAGCATCCGAACGCCGATCGGCTGTCGGTGTGCCGCGTCGACGTCGGTGCGGCCGAGCCGTTGACGATCGTCTGCGGCGCACCGAACGTCGCCGCCGGCATCAAGGCGCCGACGGCGCTGGTCGGCGCGGTGCTGCCGCCGCCGAAGGACGGCGACGCGCCGTTCGAGATCAGGAGCGCCACGATGCGCGGCGTCGCGAGCGAGGGGATGCTGTGCTCGGCGCGCGAGCTGAAGCTGTCCGACGACCACGCTGGCCTGCTGATCCTGCCGTCCGACGCGCCGGTCGGCGCGCCGTTGCGCGACGCGCTCGACCTCGACGACCACGTCTTCTCGATCAAGCTGACGCCGAACAAGGGCGACTGCCTGTCGGTTCTCGGTGTCGCGCGGGAGGTGTCCGCACTGTCTCGCGACCCGCTGGTCGAGCCGTCGTACGAGCCGGTTCCCGCGAGCAGTAAAGAATCTTTACCCGTTCGGATCGACGCGCCGGATCTCTGCGGCCGGTTCTCGGGTCGCATCGTCCGCGGCGTCGACGCGCGCGCGGACACGCCGGTCTGGATGATCGAACGGCTCGCGCGCAGCGGCCAGCGCAGCGTGTCGGCACTCGTCGACATCTCGAACTACGTGATGCTCGAGGTCGGACGTCCGACGCACGTGTTCGACCTGGACAAGATCCACGGCGGCCTCACGGTCCGCTGGGCGCGCGACGGCGAGACGCTGAAGCTGCTGAATGGCGAGACGGTCACGCTCGCGACGGACGTCGGCGTGATTGCCGACGACGAGGCGATCGAGAGCCTCGCCGGCATCATGGGCGGCGACGCGACGGCCGTGTCGCTCGACACGACGGACATCTACCTCGAGGCCGCGTTCTGGTGGCCCGACGCGGTCCGCGGCCGCGCGCGACGCTACGGCTTCTCGACCGAAGCGGCGAATCGCTTCGAGCGCGGCGTCGACCCCACGACGACGGTCGCGCATCTCGAGCGGATCACGCGACTCGTGCTCGACATCTGCGGCAACGCGTCCACGGTCGTCGGTCCGATCGACGATCGCGTCGTCGCGTTGCCGAAGCGCGAGCCGGTGACGATGCGTGTCGCGCGCGCCAACCGCGTCATCGGCGTCCCGATCTCGGCCGATGAGATGGCCGACGTCTTCGACGGATTCTCGCTGCCCTTCACGCGCGATGGTCTCGGCGACGACGAGGTGTTCGCGGTCACGCCGCCGCCGTATCGCTTCGACCTCGAGATCGAGGAAGACCTGATCGAGGAGGTCGCGCGCGGCCACGGCTACGAGAAGATCCCAACGCGGCTGCCGGTCGCTCGGCACGTCATGCGCGCGCAGCCGGAGGCCCGACGCAGCGTGCACGCGATCGGCGACGCGCTGGCGGCCCGCGACTATCGGGAAGCGATCAACTACAGCTTCGTCGAGGAAGCCTGGGAGCGCGACTTCGCCGGCAACGACGACCCGATCCGGCTGCTGAATCCGATCCGGGCGCCACTTGCGGTCATGCGTTCGTCGTTGATCGGCAGCCTCGTCGCGAACGTTCGCTACAACGCGAACCGCAAGGCGGCCCGCGTGCGGATGTTCGAGATCGCGAAGGTCTATCGCCGCGACCCGTCGGTCCTCGACGGACCGCTCTCGGTCGCGGGCATCGCGCAGCCGCTGAAGGTCGGCGCGATCGCGTGGGGCAGCGCGGCGAACGATCAATGGGGGCTGCCGCATCCGCCGCGCGCGGTCGACTTCTTCGACGTGAAGGCCGACGTCGAGGCGCTGTTCGTGCCGCTCGGGCCGGCGGCTGCGCCGACGTTCGCGCGCTTCGAGGGTTCGCCGCATCCGGCGCTGCATCCGGGGCGCAGCGCGACGATCACGAGCCGTGGCGCCGTCGTCGGGTTCGTCGGCGAGCTGCATCCACGCTGGCAGCAGACCTACGAGCTGCCGGGGCCTGCCGTCGTCTTCGAGATCGATGCCGCGGCGCTGATCGAAGCCGACCTGCCCGCGCTGGAGGCCGTGTCGCGCTTCCCGGAGGTGCAGCGCGATCTCGCGCTGGTCGTCGATGCCGCGATTCCCGCGGGACGCGTGCTGGACGCGATCGCAGCGGCGGGCGGCGCCGGTCCCGACCTCGTCCGGCGCGTCGAGCTGTTCGACGAATATCGCGGCAAAGGCTTGAATGAAAACGAAAAGAGTCTTGCCTTCCGCTTCTGGTTGCAAGATACTCGACAGACCCTGGACGAGACCGCGATCGAGTCCGTGATGAGTCACCTCGTCGCGGCGCTCGGCAGAAGCGTCGGTGCCCGCTTGCGTTCCTAGCACCGTTCCTGCTTCGAGAGTCGAGCCGGGGTTCAGCGCCGCCGACCCCGGATCCTTGCCGCCCATCACGCCATCGCCATCGGGCGACGACTTCGTTCCGGCCTCGAAAAGACGCACGCGCATGCAACAGCCCCAGCCCCTTCCCACGGCCAAGACGCGGCGCACGACCGCGGGCGGCGCCACGCTGACGAAGGCCGAGCTCGCCGAGCTGTTGTTCGAGCGCGTCGGGTTGAACAAGCGCGAGGCGAAGGACATGGTCGACACGTTCTTCGAGGAGATCCGCTTCGCGTTGCAGCGCGGCGACAGCGTCAAGCTGTCGGGCTTCGGCAACTTCCAGCTGCGCGACAAGCCGCAGCGGCCCGGACGCAATCCGAAGACCGGCGAGGCGATCCCGATCACCGCGCGGCGCGTCGTGACGTTCCACGCGAGCCAGAAGCTGAAGGCGATCGTCGAAGGCGACGCGGCCGAGGAACGCGCCGCCGCCTGACGCGGCGACCCGCGGCTGCGTCCCGACTCGTCGCCGCGACGGACTTCCCGTGCTCAAAGGCGATCCGCAAGCGGGGCCGTTGCCGCCGATCCCGGCGAAGCGCTATTTCACGATCGGCGAGGTCAGCGAACTGTGCGGCGTGAAGCCGCACGTGCTGCGCTACTGGGAACAGGAATTCACGCAGCTGAAGCCGGTCAAGCGTCGCGGCAACCGGCGCTACTACCAGCATCACGAAGTGCTGCTGATCCGCCGCATCCGCGAGCTGCTGTACGAGCAGGGCTTCACGATCAGCGGCGCGCGCAATCGGCTCGACGCGCGACTGGACGGGCGAGGCGGCGCACGCGTTGCGAGCAGCGAGGAGCCGGACGTCTGGCGCAACGGACATGCGGACGGCGCGGCGCCGCATCAACCGTCGCCGTCCGCCGACGGGTCCTTCGACGTCGCGGCGTGGCGAGAGGAGCTCGTCGCGATCGCCGCGCTGCTGAAGCGGTGACGGCGGCGCCCGAGGCCAACGTATAATCGGCCGCTCGGGGCGTAGCGCAGCCTGGTAGCGTACCTGCATGGGGTGCAGGTGGTCGGAGGTTCAAATCCTCTCGCCCCGACCAACGATCGAGCGGAAACCCAAGCCGCCTTCGTTCGTCGCGTGCTCGTCTTCATGCACGCCGTCGACATCCGATGCCACCGTGATGTCGACCGCCTCTATCGCTCGACTCTCGTCACGCGGACCGCTGCGTTCCTTTGCGCCGCGCCGACCCTTTCGCCTGTGCGTCCTGTCGCGCCGGCGAGCGTCGCACGATGAGATCGATGGAATCCGCCACCTTCTTCCGCAAGGTCGAGCGATCTGACGCTCCCTCGCGCGACTTACGAGACCGAATCCCGCGACTGTCATAAGCCGTTCACTCGGCTGTCATCGGCGAATGATGTAGTGCCGCCCTGTCGAACAATCGCAAGTCATACAGGAGATGGTCCCATGCGGATGAACAGGACGTGGAGGCGGCGCGGTGCGGCCCTCGGGATGGCGGCAACGCTCATCAACCCGATGATGATTCCGCCGGCGAGGGCGCAGACGTCCCTCACGCTCGCGCAGAAGGTCGCCTTGCTGCAGCAGAAGGTGAAGTACGTCTTCGTCATCTTTCACGAGAACGAATCGTTCGACCACTTCTTCGGGACCTTTCCTGGCGCGAACGGACTGTTCAGCGCGCCGTCGGGCTTCACGCCGGGCAACCAGACGGCCAACTTCACGCAGCGCTACATCGACACGAGCCTGAACCCGACGACGATCCAGCCGTTCCTGATGCCGCAAGCGGTCCAGACCGCCAGCAAGGCGGTCGTGCCGATCTATCCGGCCGACCTGATCTCGGTGGACCACAGCCACCAGGGCATGGCCAACGACCTGCACGTCGACCCCATCACGCTCGTCGCCGCGAATGATCGCTACGCGATGAACCAGGAAGGTCTCACGACCGACAGCAGCGGCAACATCGTCAAGAACACGGGCGCCGCGCCGACGGCGGTGACGCTCGCGCAGAAGCAGCAGGGCGAGACGGTGATGAGCCATCTGGACTGCGACACGATCCCGTTCATGTGGTCGTGGGCGAAGAACTTCGTGCTGATGGACAACTTCCACCAGACGATCATCGGCCCGTCGACGCCGAACGCGATCGCCATGATCGCCGGTCAGTCGGGCGAGACGCAGTGGGCGCTGCATCCGAACGAGGGCGCGACGGTGACGTACGCGAACCCGGCGTTCCAGAACGTCAAGGGCGCGACGTACGGCTCGAACTTCGCGGGCAATTCGAACGCGTTCGTGCCGATCGTGGCTGACCCCGGCCCGTACCCCGGGTCGCTGAAGGATCCGAACGCCGTCAAGCCGCCGTACAACTTCGACGAGAACGCCAGCAACCCGGCGTTGAACCTGACGTTCGCGTCGCAGCCGCTGTCGTTCATGGGCTCGAACATCGCCAACGTCATCAAGTACGACCAGAACCCGCGCGCCGACCTCGTCGACGTGCAGCACGACATCTTCACGATCGCCGCGAAGAACCAGGTCGTGAACTGGGGCTGGTTCCAGCAGGGCTTCAACGGCCACGACGCGCCGGACCCGTACGAGCCGCAGGGAACCGGCACGCCGAACCCGACCAACGATCCGGGCCTGTACACCGGCTACATCCTGCATCACAACGGACCGCAGTACTTCGGCTACCTCGCCGACAACACGAACATCCTGTCGAACAACCTGCACGGCGCGCAGGACTTCCTCGACTCGGTCAACAACCGGACGTTGCCGGCCAACGGCGGCGTGTTCTATTACCGCGGCGGCTACAGCAACAACGCGGGCCTCGTTCCGGTCGATCCGACGCCCGGCATCCAGCACGCGTTCATCGGCAACGACGACCACCCGGCCTATTCGGACCACCAGATCTCGGAGGCCTTCGCAGCCGAGGCCATCAGCGCGATCGCGAACAGCCCGTACTGGAACCAGAGCGCGATCATCATCACGTACGACGAGACCGACGGCTTCTACGATCACGAGCAGGTCCAGCAGCGCAGCCACTTCGTCGACAACTCGATCCTCGCCGGCGGTCCGCGCATCCCGACGATCGTGATCTCGCCGTGGTCGCTGCAAGGCTCGATCTCGCATCAATACAGCGAGCACGGCTCGGTCATCAAGTTCATCAACGAGCTGTACAACCTGGTCCCGCTGGCGCAACTGCCCGACGAGGCGCATGCCCGTTCGCTCGGCGTCACCAACCTCGGTCAGGCGAATCTCGGACCATCGGACGATCCGAACAACAACCTCGGCGACCTGACGGAGGCGTTCGACTACACGCGAATGCAGAACAACAACCCGATCTCGCCATCGATCGCGACGTTCACACCGACGCAGATCAAGACGTTGCCGCACCTCGCGACGGCGAACTTCTCGACGAACGGGTATACGAACGGCGCCTGCATGGCGGTGGGCGTGCTGCCGACCGACTTCCCGTCCGTCTCGGCCTATCAGGCCGGCGCGCCGATCGACCCGTATCCGGTCGACGTCAACCCGCGGCCGAGCCAGTCGCCCGGAACGCCGACGTCCGGCATCTGGACGCCGTGATCCGTCGCGAAACGAAAGGGCGGCCGCGCGCCGCCTCTTCGCGTGCCCACGTCACCCAGATACCCACGATGCCTCGTTTCCTCGTTGTCCTGATCTTCTCGTGCCTGGCCGTCGCGCGACCCGCCGCGGCGGACACGCTCGACGCGGTCCGTGCCGCCGGTCATCTGAAGTGCGGCACCGTCGAGTCGGCCGACGACTGGAACGGCCAGGACCAGCACGGCGACCTGTCGGCGCTCGGCGGCGAGGTCTGCCGCGCCGTCGCGATCGCGATCTTCGGCGACCGTGCGAAGGTCGAGATCGTCCGGTTCCCTGCCGAGCCGGAGGCGCTCGCGGCGCTGCAGAGCGGCGGGGTGGCGCTCGCGGTCGGCATCACGCCCGGGACCGAGGTCGCGCTGCAGTACGGCGTCGCGTTCGGTCCGCCGGTCCTGTTCGACACGCAGCGCTTGATGGTGCCGCAGTCGAGCGACGTCAAGTCCGTCGCCGACCTCGGCGACAAGCTCATCTGCGCGATGAACAACACGCCGGCCGAGCGAACGCTGCGCGACGAGATGACCGCGCGCGGTATTCCGTACGGGCTGCAGGCCCATTCGGAGCAGGGCGAGATGGATGCGTCGGTCGCCGTCGCGCGCTGCGCAGCGGGAGCGGCACTCGAGACGCGCCTCGCGGACTCCCGCGCCGACTTTCCGGCGAAGGCGCCGCCGTTCGTGTTCCTGCCCGAGCGGTTCGGCATCGACCCGGTCGTGCCCGCCTATCGCTACGGCGATCACAAGTTCGGCCTGATCGTCGACTGGACCGTCAACGCGCTGATCGAGGCGGAAGCCGTCGGTGTGACGCAGGCGAACGTCGCCGAGGCCATGAAGCGGACCGACCTCCGTGCGGAACGACTGCTCGGCCGCGACCGGGCGGTGGCGCAAGCCCTCGGTCTGCGTCCCGAATGGGCGGCCAGCGTGATCGCGGCCACCGGCAACTACGGCGAGATCTTCGAGCGGACCGTTGGCAGGACCTATCGACTGGAGCGCGGCTTCAACGCGCTCTGGACCGCGGGCGGACTGATGTACCCGCTGCCGATGCAATAAGACCATGCGGCCCACCCGCCGCCGGCATCGTCCGGTCGTGCGCGACGCGTCGCGCCGAACCGTCGATGCCGATTCGCTTCATCTCGATTTCATTGCAAGGGAGAGAAACATGTTGGTTCGCAAGATGCTCGTGACTGCTCTCGGCGTGATGGCGTTCGCTTCGGGCGCGAACGCCACCACGATCTTCAACTTGAGCGGATCCGTCGGCGACACGCCGACCTTCAGCATCACGTCGGGTGGTCTCACCGCGACCTTCACGTCGCCGGCCGGCAACGGCTTCCAGGTCCAGAACACGGCGGGCCTGCTCAGCTTCTCGCCGGCGCTGCTGGACGACAACTTCTTCGGCAGCGACAACCTGACGATCACGTTCTCGAAGGCGGTCACGGACACCGTGATGATCCCGTTCGCCATCGAGGACGCGTTCGGTCTCGGTTCCGACTTCCTGACGGTCACCGCCAACACCGGACAGTCGCTGATCTTCGGCGCGATCCCGGACGCGTTGCCGCTCGGCGAGCCCGAGGGTCTCGCGATCTTCAAGCCGTCGGCCGCGATCACGTCGCTGACGTTGTCGAGCCCGATCGCGTTCGCGGTCGGCAACGCGCAGATCCCCGAGCCGATGACGGTGACGCTGCTCGGCGTGGGACTGGTCGGACTCGTCGCGTCGCGTCGTCGTTCCGGTCCGGCGTCGAGGCCGACGACGGCCTGAGCAACGCCGCGCGGCAAGTGCAACGCGTCGCTTGACGCACGCCTGGCCCGACCGCCGTCGTCGAGCGGTCGAGGCCAGTGGACGATCGGCGAGTGCCGGTCGCCGTGGCGGCCCGTCGATGCGAGATACTGAAGGCCCGTCTCCGTCTCCGTCTCCGCTGTCGCGGCCCGTTCGAATGCCCGAAGTTCCTGGCTGGCTCGCCGCCGCGCGCGATCACTGGCATTGGCGCGGCGACGGCCGTCCCGCGTTCGCCGAAGCGCCGAAGCGCGGCCAGGCGTCGGTCTGGGACTTTCCGCGTCCGCCGCGGATCGCCGACGAAGCGCGCGAGATCGTCGTCCGTCTCGACGACGTCGAGATCGCGCGGACGAACCGTGCGGTCAAGGTCTGCGAGACCGGTCATCCGCCGACCTTCTATCTGCCGCCCGACGACGTCGACCTGCGTCGGCTGGAACGCGCCTCCGGTTCGTCGTTCTGCGAATGGAAGGGTCCCGCGTCGTACTGGACCGTCCGCGTCGGCGATCGCGTCCTGCGCAATGTCGCGTGGAGCTACCCGCATCCGCTGGCCGGCGCCGAGCGGCTCGCCGCGCACTTCGCGTTCTATGCGTCGACGCTCGCCTGTCTCGTCGACGGCGTCCGCGCACAGCCGCAACCCGGCGGCTTCTACGGCGGCTGGGTCACGCCGGACCTCGCCGGGCCGTTCAAGGGCGAGCCGGGCAGCGAAGGGTGGTGACGGAACCGTGATGTCGTCGCTGCCGACCGGCTATCGCGCGGTCGTCGTGGGGGCGTCGGGCGGCATCGGCTCCGCATTCGTCGACGCGTTGCGCGCCGATCCGCGTTGTGCAGCCGTCGACGCGCTGCACCGCCGCTCGACGCCGAAGATCGACTTCGACGACGAGGACAGCATCGCCCATGCCGCGACGAGTCTCGCGTCCGACGGCCCGATCCATCTGTTGATCAACGCCGTCGGCGTACTGCACAGCGACGCGTTCATGCCCGACAAGCGGCTGGCCGAGCTCGACTACGCGAAGCTGGCTGCGGTCTTTCGCGTCAACGCGTTCGGACCCGCGGTGCTGCTTCGGCACGTCGCGCCGCTGCTCGACCGCGACCGTTCGCTGGTCATGATGCTGTCGGCGAAGGTCGGCAGCATCGGCGACGACCGGCTCGGCGGCTGGACCGCGTACCGGTCGTCGAAGACCGCGCTGAACATGATCGTGAAGAACGCGGCGATCGAGATCGCGCGTGCGCGACCCGGTGCGGTCGTCGTCGCGATGCATCCGGGGACCGTCGATACGGCGCTGTCGCGGCCGTTCGGCGGCGAGCGGATCGGACGCCCACCGTCCGTGGCGTCAGCCGAGATGCTCGCCGTGCTCGACGCCCGGACGCCGGCCGACAGCGGCGGCTTCTTCGCCTACGACGGCGCACGGCTGCCGTGGTGAGCGATCAGGCCGCGACGCGCTCGTTCGACATGACGTCGGCCGCGATCTCGTACGACCGAAGCCGCGCCTGGTGGTCGTGGATCTGCGACGTCAGCATCAGCTCGTTCGCGCCGGTGCGCTCCACGAAGCGCTCGATCGCGTCGCGGACTTCGTCGGCGGTGCCGATCGCGGAGCAGGTCAGCACCTGCCCGAGCAACGCCTTCGCGTCGGGGCCGATCCGGTCCATGAAGCCTTCGACCGGCCGCGGCAGCGGCGTCGGCCGACCGCTGCGCAGGTTGATGAACGCCTGCTGGCTCGACGACGCGCGATAGACCGCCTCGTCGTGTGTGTCGGCGGCGAAGACGTTGAAGCCGAGCATCACGTACGGCGTTGCCTGCTGCTTCGACGGCTTGAACTGCGCACGGTAGATCGAGATGGCATCCATCATCTGCTGCGGCGCGAAGTGCGATGCGAACGCGAACGGCAGGCCGAGCGCGGCCGCGAGCTGCGCACCGTACAGGCTCGAGCCGAGGATCCACAACGGGACGTCGAGACCGGTGCCGGGCACCGCCCGGATCGGCTGCTGCGGCGACGCCGAGAAATAGTCGGCGAGCTCGAGGACGTCGCGCGGGAACGCGTCCGGATCGCTGTCGAGGGTTCGGCGCAACGCACGCGCCGTCCGCTGGTCGGCGCCCGGGGCCCGTCCGAGCCCGAGGTCGATGCGTCCGGGGAACAACGATGCGAGAGTTCCGAACTGTTCGGCGATGACGAGCGGCGCGTGGTTCGGCAGCATGATGCCGCCGGCCCCGACGCGGATCGTCGACGTGCCGCCGGCGACGTGCGCGATCAGCACGGCGGTCGCCGCGCTCGCGACGCCGGGCATCCCGTGGTGCTCGGCCAGCCAGTAGCGCTTGAATCCCCAGCGCTCGGCATGCTGCGCGAGGTCGAGCGAGTTGCGAAACGATTGCGCGGCATCGCTGCCTTCGGCGATCGGCGACAGATCAAGGACGGAATGGGCGGTCATGTGCGGTCAGGTAAGGGCGGCTCGTGTGATCGCAACGGGTTTTCCCGATCGGCCGGTCTGCCGCGACTTCCTCAAGCTTGTCACAGTCCGGCCGATAAGGACCCTGTGTACCGGGGCTTGAGTGCCTCCGGGTGATCGATCGCGTCCGCGACGCGGACGGCCCGACCACGAGGACAGGAACGATGGCGGGCTTGAGCCAACTGCGAGTGCTGATCGTCGAGGAGGAGACCGGCCGTCGGCGTCGGATCGCCGAGATGCTGCGCGAGCTCGGCTGTCCGCAGGCCGAAGAGGCCGACGACGGTCGCGAGGGCCTCGCATTGCTCGAGGCCGGCGACGTCGCGTTCGACCTGTTGATGTGCAACCTCGACATGGCCGGCATGGACGGCCTCGAATTCATCCGGCATGCGGCACGCCTCGGCGTCGGCGGCCTCATCCTCTTTTCGGAGCACGACGAAGCGGTGCTGTCGTCCGCCGAGTGGATGGCGCGCGCCTACGACGCCCCCCTGCTCGGCGCGCTGCGCGCCCCGATCGACAAGGACGCACTGGCGCCGCTGATCGAGCGGCTCCACGGCAACCTCACCGTCTACTCGGACGTCGTCGGGCTCGGTTTCCCGGTCGGCGAACAGCGCGCGATCGAGGAGATCGAGATCGCGATCGCGACGCGGCAGTTCGTGCCCCATTACCAGCCGAAGGTCTGCCTGACCACCGGCGTCGTGCGCGGCGCCGAGGCGCTGGTCCGGTGGGAGCACCCCGAGCTGGGTCTGCTCGCGCCGACCCACTTCGTCGACCTGACCGAGAGCAGCGGACTGATCGAGCCGCTCACGCATCTCGTCCTCGAGCAGGCAGGACGCGACGTGGTCGCCTGGGGTCAGCGCGGCCTGGACGTGCAGGTCGCGGTCAACGTGTCGCCCCTGACGCTCGAGAAGCCGAACTGCGCGAAGCAGCTGCTCGAGACGATCGCGAAGACCGGTGCACAGCCGACGCAGTTCACGATCGAGATCACCGAGAAGGCGTTCGCGCGCGACGCGGCGACCGTGCTCGAGAACGTGTTGCGGCTGCGGATGCGTGGCTGCGGCGTCGCGGTCGACGACTTCGGGACCGGCTACTCGTCGCTGCAACAGCTCCATCGCACACCGATCACCGAGCTCAAGCTCGATCGCTCGTTCGTGCGTCGGCTGAAGTCGAACAGCAAGGCGCAGTCGATCATCGAGTCGACGCTCGACCTCGCCCGCAAACTGAAGCTCAAGACGGTCGCCGAAGGCATCGACAACGAGGAGCAGCGTCGCTGGCTCGCGTCGCTCGGATGCCAGACCGGCCAGGGCTACTTCTTCGCGCGGCCGATGGACCGCGAGCGCTTCGAGACGTGGTGCCGCCGCAAGCAGCCGATCGCCGCCTGACCCGACGCCGACGCGTGCTAAGCTCGCGACGCAACTCCGGACACACGGGCCGACGTTAGACGATCCGCGCCGGACCCAGAGCCGCCCTCGATCGAGCGCGGCTATTTTTTCGCCGTCGCCCCGGACGCTCGCCTCGTCGACATGCACATCCTCGTCTCGAACGACGACGGTTATTTCGCGCCCGGCATCGTCGCCCTCGCGAAGGCGATGTCCACGCTCGGCGACGTCACGGTCGTCGCACCCGAGCAGAACCAGAGCGGGTCTTCGCATTCGCTGACGCTCAATCGCCCGCTGTCGGTCAACGAGACCGAGCAGGGCTTTCGCTACGTCAACGGCACGCCGACCGACTGCGTGCACATCGCGCTGACGGGTCTGCTCGAGCATCGGCCCGACGTCGTCGTGTCGGGCATCAACAACGGGCTCAACATGGGCGACGACACGATCTATTCGGGGACGGTCGCGGCCGCGATGGAAGGATTCCTGTTCGGCGTCCCGTCGTTCGCGTTCTCGCTGGTCGAGAAGGACTGGACGCATCTCGACGCGGCCGCGCGCGTCGCGGCGAAGATCGTGTCGCGCGCGATGGCGGCGAAGCCGACGGTCCCGTTCCTGCTCAACGTCAACATCCCGAACCGCCCCGATGCCGACGACGCGCCGATCGTCGTCGCGCGGCTCGGCAAGCGTCATCCGTCGGAGCCGGTCCACGTGATGGACAGCCCGCGCGGCGGCACCATTTACTGGATCGGCGCGGCCGGCGCGGCGCGCGACGCCGGTCCCGGCACCGACTTCCACGCGGTCGCGAACGGCATGGTGGCGGTCACGCCGCTGCAGATCGACCTCACGCACGGCGACCGCCTGGACGACGTGCGCGGCTGGCTCGGGGCCTGAACGCGCATCGATGACCTCGACGCGCAAGCCGTGGATGGTCGACATGCCGGCGACGCCGCCGGCCAGGAAGACGCGCCCCGGCAAGCCGATCGCCGCGACCGTCGCGAAGGCGAAGCCTGCGCCGAAGGCCGCTTCGCGCCCGCCGGTCGAAGACCCGCGCGAGAAGGCCGAGCGCGACCGCCGCGAGCGCACGCAGGGGACGGGTCACGCGCGCGCGTCGCTCAATCCGGACCGTCAGCGCGAGCGGATGGTCGAGCGCCTGAAGGCATCGGGCATCCGCCATCCGGCCGTGCTCGCCGCGATGGGCAAGACGCCGCGTCATCGCTTCGTCGACGAGGGGCTCGGGAGCCACGCCTACGAAGACACCGCGTTGCCGATCGGACATGCGCAGACGATCTCGCAGCCGTACGTCGTCGCGCGGATGACGGAGCTCGTCGTCGCGGACCTGCCGGTCGCGGTGCGCTCGGCGCGCGTGATGGAGATCGGCACCGGTTGCGGCTACCAGGCGGCGGTGCTCGCCGCGGTGGTCGGCGAGGTCTATTCGATCGAGCGCATCCGCGCGTTGCACGATCGGGCGCGCGACAACCTGCGCGCGCTGCGGATGCCGAACCTGCGGCTCGTGTACGGCGACGGGCTCGTCGGCTTGCCGGACGCGGCGCCGTTCGACGCGATGCTGATCGCCGCCGCGGGGGACGCGTTGCCCGACGCGCTGCTCGATCAGCTGAAGGTCGGCGGCCGCGTGCTCGCGCCGCTGTCGACGGGCCGTTCGCGCGCCGGCGAACAGACGCTGTGCCTGATCGTCCGCACCGGACGATCGACGTGGTCGACGACGCTGCTCGACGCCGTCCGCTTCGTGCCGCTGCGGCACGGCACCGCCTGAAGGGACGCAGGACGGTAGGCTAAACTGCCGACCCCGCATTCCGATCGGTCCGCACTCGTTCGCTTCGCCACGGACGATTCCGCACCGCTTGCAAGCCATTGTCATGACGCCCCGCTCGCCATCGTCCGGATCCCTCGTCGCCATCGCGGTGCTCGGCATCGCGACGCTCGCCGGTTGCGCGAGTACGCCGCTCGACCGGCCGCAGGTCGTCGACTGGTCGAGCGGCGCGCAGCCGGCCGTGTCGTCGGTCTCGCCGTCTGGCACGACGATTCCCCGGATCGGGACTTACACGGTCCGGCCGAACGACACGCTCGCATCGATCGCGCCGCGCTTCAACACGACGCCCGCCGAGCTCGCGGCGTGGAACGACCTGCCGCCGAATGCACGCGTGCGGCCCGATCAGGTGCTGCGCGTGACGCCGCCGGGCGTGCCGCCGCCGACCGACACGAGTCCGGTCGCGACGACCGCACCGGTCGGCACCGAGAGCGTGGAGGCGAAGCCGATCGGGCCGCCGGGCGTCGTCACGACGTTGCCGCCGGGCCCGTCGAATCCGGCGGCGTCGGTCGATGCGTCGAACGCGCCGCTGAAGACCGGTCCGCTCGGCCTGAAGAAGCCGTACTCCGACGCGACGCTCGCCGAGATGTCGCGTCGCGATGTCGAGGGCTCGGCGCCGGCGAATGCCCCGCCGCCGATCGCATCGATCGCGCCGACCACGCCCGTCACGCCCACGACGCCGCCGGCGACGTCGGGCATCTCGTGGGGCTGGCCGACGACGGCGCGTGCGAGCGGCGGCTTCGACGAGCGGGCGAAGGGCGTCGACTTCGGCGGCCAGGCCGGCGACCCGGTGCTCGCCGCCGCCGACGGACGCGTGACGTTCGCCGGGACCGGCGTGCGCGGCTACGGCAACTTCGTCATCGTCCAGCACTCGCCGGACGTGCTGTCGGTGTACGCGCACAACCGCGCGAACCTCGTCAAGGAAGGCGCGACCGTCACGAAGGGGCAGAAGATCGCCGAGATGGGCAGCACCGACGCCGACGGCGTGAAGCTGCATTTCGAGATCCGCCGCGACAGCAAGCCGGTCGATCCGCTGCAGTACCTGCCGCCGCGTTGATGCGTCGTCTCGCGGGTCGGGGGCGCGCATGACGCCCGTCCTCGTCTTCGACATCGAGACCGTCCCGGACGCCGCCGGCCTGCGCCGGTTGCACGGATGGGGCGCGGACCTCACCGACGCCGAGGTCGCGACGCGCGCGTTGTCCGATCGCGAAGCCGCGACCGGCCGCTCGTTCCTTCCGCACTACCTCCAGCGCATCGTCGCGATCGCCTGCGTATTTCGTGACGACGACGGCCTGCGCGTGCGCTCGCTCGGCGAGCCCGACGACGGCGAGGCGAAGCTGATCGCCGACTTCTTCAAGACGGTCGAGCGCTACACGCCGCAACTCGTGTCGTGGAACGGCGGCGGCTTCGACCTGCCGGTGCTCCATTACCGCAGCCTCGTCCACGGCGTCGCGGCCGGTCGCTACTGGGACCTCGGCGACGACGACCGCGACTTCAAGTGGAACAACTACATCGGTCGCTATCACATGCGGCACTGCGACCTGATGGACATCCTGTCGATGTACCAGCCGCGAGCGGCCGCGCCGCTCGATGCGCTCGCGAAGCTGTGCGGGTTCCCCGGCAAGCTCGGCATGGACGGCAGCCAGGTCTGGCCCGCGTACCTCGACGGCCGGATCGACGAGGTCCGCGCGTATTGCGAGACCGACGTGATGAACACGTGGCTGATGTGGTGCCGCTTCCAGGTCATGCGCGGCACGCAGACCCCGGCCGCGTTCGAGGCCGAGGTCGCGCTCGCGAAGGCGCTGCTGTCGTCGTTGCCGGGGCAGCACTGGCGCGAGTATCTCGACGCCTGGAAGGGCCACGACGCTTGACGCGCGCGCGGCCGCCGCTGCCCGAGCCGGCAGGTCCGGACGCGCCGACGCTGGTCGTCGAGTCGCTCGATCACGAGGGTCGCGGCGTCGCGCACGTCGACGGCAAGGTCGTCTTCGTCGACGGCGCGCTGGCGGGTGAACGCGTCCGCTATGCGAGCCGGAAGAAGAAGGCGAGCTACGAGCTCGCCGACGTCGGCGAGATCCTGAAGGCGAGCGCGTCGCGCGTCGTGCCGCGCTGTCCGCACTTCGGCGTCTGCGGCGGCTGCTCGATGCAGCATCTCGACGCCGCGTCGCAGGTCGCGGTCAAGCAGCGCGTGCTCGAAGACAGCCTCTGGCACATCGGCCGCGTGCGTCCCGGCCGCATGCTCGCGCCGATCCACGGGCCGGCGTGGGGTTACCGACATCGCGCGCGACTGTCGGTCCGACTTGTCGAGAAGAAGGGCGGCGTGCTGGTCGGCTTCCACGAAAAGCGCAGCAGCTACGTCGCCGACATGCGCGAGTGTCACGTCGTGCCGCCGCACGTCGGCGCGCTGCTGGTGCCGTTGCGGGCACTGGTCGCCTCGTTGAGCATCGCGCGTCGCCTGCCGCAGATCGAGCTCGCGATCGGCGAGGGCGAGTCGCCTCGCGACCCGGTCACCGTGCTCGTGCTGCGCATCCTCGAGCCGCTGTCGGCGGCGGACGAGGCGACGCTCGCCGCGTTCGCGAGCGAGCATCGCGTCGAGCTGTGGCTGCAGCCGAAGGGACCGGACACCGCGCGACCGCTGTCGGGCGCCTCCCCGTCCGAGCTGCACTACGACCTGCCCGAGTTCGACGTCCGGATGCACTTCACGCCGACCGACTTCACGCAGGTCAACGCGTCGATCAACCGGGTGCTGGTCGGTCGCGCGCTGCGGCTGCTCGACGCGCGACCCGACGATCGCGTTGCCGACCTGTTCTGCGGGCTCGGCAACTTCACGCTGCCGATCGCGACGCGGGCGCGCGAGGTGGTCGGCGTCGAAGGTAGTGCTGCGATGACGACGCGCGCTGCGGCCAACGCCGAGCGCAACGGGCTCGCGTCGAAGACGTCGTTTCGCGTGGCGAACCTGTTCGAGGTGGACGCCGCGTTCTTCGACGGGCTCGGACCGTTCGACCGGATGCTGATCGACCCGCCGCGCGAAGGCGCGGTCGCCGTCGCGAAGGCGCTTGCGATCGGTGCGCAGTCCGCGTCGAATTCCGCGCCACGCCGCATCGTCTACGTGTCGTGCAATCCGGCGACGCTCGCGCGCGATGCGGCGGTACTGACGCACGAGGCCGGCTACGTCCTCGCGCAGGCCGGCATCGTCAACATGTTCCCGCAGACGTCGCACGTGGAGTCGATCGCGGTCTTCGATCGGCCATGAAAAAGGCCCGCCGAAGCGGGCCTTTCGTGAAGCGTCGCGCGACCCAACCTAGTCCCGGTTGCCGCCGAAGATCCCGAGGATCGCGAGCAGGTTGCTGAACACGTTGTACAGGTCCAGGTAGATCGCGAGCGTCGCGCTGACATAGTTCGTCTCGCCGCCGTTCACGACGCGCTGGACGTCGTACAGCATGAACGCCGAGAAGATCACGATCGCGAGGACCGAGATCGCGAGCATCATCGCCGGCAGCTGCAGGAAGATGTTGGCCAGCGCCGCGATCAGGATCACGATCGCGCCCATCATCAGCCAGCGGCCCATGCCGGAGAAGTCGCGCTTGCTCACCGACGCGACAGTCGCCATCGCGCCGAAGATGATCGCCGTGCCGCCGAACGCCATCGTGATGAGCGACAGGCCGTTCGAGAATCCGAGCACGAACGCCAGCAATCGCGACAGCATCAGGCCCATGAAGAACGTGAAGGCGAGCAACAACGCGACGCCGACGCCGCTGTTCTTGTTCCGCTCGATCGCGAACATCAGCCCGAACGCGCCGACCAGGAAGACGATCGCGGTCATGCCCGGACGCGCGCCCATCACGCCGGCGAAGTTGAAGGCGATGCCGGCCCAGGCGCCGAGCACCGTCGGGATCATCGACAGCGCGAGCAGCCAATAGGTATTGCGCAGAACCGCGTTGCGCGACAGCAGCGAGCCGGACGTGGCCGTCGACCCGAAGGCATACGGATTGGCGCGTTGCAGATTTCGATTCAGATCGTTGTCCATCGAGACTCCTGATTCAAGCGAGAAGACACCGGCTACTAGATCGTGGGCGCTGCCCCGAATTCAAGGGATTCGAAGCGGGGCGGAAGGCGCCTGCAATGCCGAGCCGATCATACTGCACTGGGACGCAACGGCTTGTGAAAAGTTGCAGCTTCGTCCGCCCGCGCCGAGACGCGGACGCGCCTGTCTCGGATCTTGCCGTGGTAACATCGAGGGTTGACAAAATAACAATTGCACCTGAGGAAACAACCACATGGCAAGCGAGCGCACCCTCTCGATCATCAAGCCGGATGCGGTGGCGAAGAACGTCGTCGGCAAGATCCTCTCTCGCTTCGAGGACGCCGGACTGAAGATCGCGGCCTGTCGCATGACGCAGCTGTCGCGTGCCGAAGCCGAAGGTTTCTACGCCGTCCATCGGGCCCGTCCGTTCTTCAAGGACCTGGTCGACTTCATGATCTCCGGTCCGGTCGTCGTGCAGGTGCTGGAAGGCGAGGGCGCCATCCTGAAGAACCGCGACCTGATGGGTGCGACCGATCCGAAGAAGGCAGCCGCCGGGACCATCCGCGCCGACTTCGCGGACAGCATCGACGCCAATGCCGTGCACGGCAGCGACGCGCCGGAAACCGCCGCGACCGAGATCGCCTACTTCTTCCCGGCGCTGAACGTCTATCCTCGCTGAAGGCCGCCCGACGCCGACGATGGAACCCCGGACCAACCTGCTCGACCTCGACGCGGACGCGCTCGCCGCGTGGTGCGTCGCGCACGGAGAGAAGCCGTTCCGGGCGAAGCAGCTGCTGCAATGGATCCATCGCTCCGGCGAGTCCGACTTCGGCGCGATGACGACGCTCGCGAAGAGTCTGCGCGAGCGGCTCGCCACGGCCGCCGAGGTGCGCGAGCCGACGGCGACGAGCGACCATGTCTCGCTGGACGGCACGCGGAAGTGGCTGCTCGACGTCGGACAGGGCAACGCGGTCGAGACGGTGTTCATCCCGGAGACGCGGCGCGGAACGCTGTGCATCTCCACGCAGGCCGGGTGTGCGGTCAACTGCCGCTTCTGCTCGACCGGCAAGCAGGGCTTCAATCGCAACCTGACGACCGGCGAGATCATCGGACAGCTGTGGCTGGCCAACCGCAAGCTCGGGGCGGTGGCCGCGGGCGCCGGCGATGAAGCCGGCGAGCGCGTGATCAGCAACGTCGTGCTGATGGGCATGGGCGAGCCGTTGCTGAACTACGAGCCGGTGCTCCGGGCGCTGCGGCTGATGCTCGACGACAACGCATACGGGCTCTCGCGACGGCGCGTGACGTTGTCGACGTCGGGTGTCGTGCCGATGATGGATCGCCTGCGCGACGATTGTCCGGTCGCGCTCGCCGTGTCGCTGCATGCGTCGAACGATGCGCTCCGCGACGAGCTCGTACCGCTGAACCGCAAGTACCCGCTGCGTGAGTTGCTCGCGGCGTGCGGACGCTACCTCGAGCGCGCGCCGCGCGACTTCGTGACGTTCGAGTACGTGATGCTTGCCGGCATCAACGACGGCGACGCGCAGGCGCGCGAACTCGTCGCGCTGGTCCGCGACACGCCGTGCAAGTTCAACCTGATCCCGTTCAATCCATTCCCCGGCGCCGGCATCGAAGGCTCGTCGCGTCAGCGTATCCGCGCGTTCGGCGAGATCCTGCTCGCGGCCGGGATCGTCACGACGATCCGCAAGACGCGCGGCGACGACATCGACGCCGCCTGCGGCCAGCTCGCCGGCACCGTCCGCGATCGCACCCGGCTGGCCGAACGCGAGAGCCGCGGCCGCCGCACGGTGCCGATCGCCGAGGTGGCGAACGCATGAGCATCGCCCGCATCGCGATCGTCGCGACACTCGCCTCGGTGCTCGCCGCCTGCTCGACGACGTCGACGAGGACGCCGACGCCGAACACTGCCGACGCGAGCATCGACAAGCGCGACTCGCCGCAAAGCACGCCGCGGAACGCGCCGCGATCCGGCTGCAGCTCGCGATCGGCTACTACCAGGACGGCAAGTATTCGCCGTCGCGCTCGACGAGCTGAAGCAGGCGGACGCGCTCGATCCGACGTATCCCGAAGTGCAGATGATGGTCGCGATGGTCTACACGGAGCTCGGCGAGGACGCGCGAGCGGACCAGAGCTTCCAGCGCGCACTGCAGCTCGGACCGACGAACCCCGACGTCAACAACAACTACGGGTGGTACCTCTGTCAGCGCGGCCGCGAGAAGGAGTCGCTCGCCTACTTCGAGAACGCGCTGAAGGACCCGCTGTACACCCAGAAGGCGAAGCCGTTGCAGAACGCCGGCGTCTGCGCGAAGAAGATGGGCGACGCGGCGCTCGCCGAGGACGTACTTCCGGCGGTCGTTCGAGATCGATCCGGGCGGTCCTGTCGCGGCCTACAACCTCGCGCAGCTCTATTACGACCGGCAGGACTTCTCGCGGGCGCGCTTCTACGTCTCGCAGGTCAACAACGGTCCGGCGCCGACGCGCGGCGAGCCTGTGGCTGGGCATCCGCATCGAGCGCCGTCTCGGCAACAAGAACAACGAGGTCGCGCTCGAGAATCAGCTCGAGCGCCTGTTCGCCGACTCCCGCGAGGCGCAGCTGCAGCGGCGCGGCGAGTACAGCGACTGAGCGCGATGGAAGCCGACGACGGCCTCATCGGCGCGATGCGTTCGGACACGGAGCCGGTCGGCGTCGGCGCGTTCCTGCGCGCGCGGCGCCTGGCGCTCGGCCTGACGCACGCGGACGTCGCCCACGTCGTGAAGCTGCCGCCGCGCCGGATCGAGTCGCTCGAGGACGAGCGCTGGGACGAGCTGCCGGACGGTCCGTTCCTGCGCGGCTTCCTGCGCAACGTCGCCCGTGCGCTCGACCTCGACGCGACGTCGCTGATGGATCGCGTCGACGACTCGCTGATGCGTTCGCGCAATCCCGAGAGCATCCTCGTCGCGCCGGCGGCGATGCCGGTCACGCTGCCGAGGCGCAACGGGCCGATGGACGATCGCCATGGCGGCCGCACGCTGGTCTTCGGCGCCTTCGCGTTCGCGGTGGCCGCGGCGTTGATCGCCTGGTCCGGGACCGAATCGTTCGAACGGTTGATCCATCGCGGTGACGCGTCGGCGCGGACCGATCCGACGCAGCCGCCGAGACCGGTGACCGCGCGAACGGAGCTGACTGCCGTGCCGAAGACGGCTGCTGCGCCGGCCCCGACCGCCGTTGCGACCCCGGCCCCGACGACGTCGCTTGAGGCCGCCGCGCAGACTTCCGCGCAGACGCCGACGCAGGCTCAGCCGCAGACGCAGCGCGTCCGCCGACGTCGCGCTCGTGTTCCACTTCAACGAAGATTCGTGGGTCGAGGTCAAGTCGGCCGACGGTCGCGTGCTGATGCACCGGCTCAACGTGGCCGGGTCCGACCAGCAGGTCGACGGCGAGGCGCCGTACTCGTTGATCGTCGGCAACGCGAAGGGCGTCGCGTTGCGCTTCCACGGGCAGCCGGTCGACCTCGGGCCGTACACGCGCGATCAGGTGGCGCGGCTCACGCTGTCCTGACCCGGCTGCGGCCGTGCCGCACGTCCCGACGCAACGACTCGCCGCGTCCCAATCGGAATCCTCCTCATGGCTGCCTTGTCTCGATCGATCGACTCCCGCTCCCGCCGCCGCGACCCGCGGACCGGCCCGCCGCCACGCGACGCGCGGCGTCCTGATCCGTCATGGAGGCCGCGTGGTCAAGGTCGGCGGCGATGCGCCGATCGTCGTGCAGTCGATGACGAACACCGACACGGCCGACGCGATCGGCACCGCGATCCAGGTCAAGGAGCTCGCGCTGGCCGGCTCCGAACTCGTGCGCATCACGGTCAACTCGCCGGAAGCGGCGCGCGAGGTCGCTGCGATCCGCGACCAGCTCGACCGCATGGGCATCGACGTGCCGCTGGTCGGCGACTTCCACTACAACGGCCACAAGCTGCTGACGCAGTTCCCCGACTGCGCTGCGGCGCTGTCGAAGTTCCGCATCAACCCGGGCAACGTCGGCTCCGGCGCGGGCACCGGCAGCAAGCACGACGACAACTTCGCGCGGATGATCGAGGTCGCCTGCCTGCACGACAAGCCGGTGCGCATCGGCGTCAACTGGGGCAGCCTCGACCAGGCGCTGCTCGCGCGCGTGATGGACGAGAACGCGCGGCGCGCCGAGCCGCTCGATGCGCAGGACGTGATGGTCGAGGCGCTCGTCACGTCGGCGATCGAGAGCGCGACGCGGGCCGAGGAGGTCGGGCTGCGCGCGCGACGCGATCATCCTGTCGTGCAAGGTGTCGAACGTGCAGGACCTGATCACGGTCTATCACGAGCTCGCGCGTCGTTGCGACTATCCGCTGCACCTCGGCCTGACCGAGGCCGGCATGGGCAGCAAGGGCATCGTCGCGTCGACGGCGGCGCTCGCGGTGCTGCTGCAGCAGGGCATCGGCGACACGATCCGCATCTCGCTGACGCCGGAGCCCGGCGGCGATCGCACGAAGGAAGTCGTCGTCGCGCAGGAGATCCTGCAGACGATGGGGCTGCGCGCGTTCGCGCCGATGGTCATCGCCTGCCCGGGTTGCGGCCGCACGACGAGCACGGTGTTCCAGGAGCTCGCGGCGAGCATCCAGAGCTGGCTGCGCGAGCAGATGCCGATCTGGAAGACGCGCTATGCCGGCGTCGAGAACATGCACGTCGCGGTGATGGGCTGCATCGTCAACGGGCCCGGCGAATCGAAGCATGCGGACATCGGCATCAGCCTGCCGGGGTCCGGCGAGAATCCGGTCGCGCCGGTCTTCATCGACGGCGCCCGCGACATCACGTTGAAGGGCGACCGCATCGCCGAGGAGTTCCAGGCGATCGTCGCGCGCTACGTCGAGCGCCGCTACGGCCGCGCCGACGTGGCGGTCACGGCCTGACGATGGCAAACGACACGAACGCGCTGCGCGCGGTGCGCGGCATGCACGACGTGCTGCCGTCCGACGCGGCGCGCTGGGAGCGCTTCGAGGAGGCCGCGGGCGCGGTCGCGCGCGCCTACGGGTATCGCCGCATCCGCACGCCGATCCTCGAGCATGCGTCGCTGTTCACGCGCGGCATCGGGCAGGTCACCGACATCGTCGAGCACGAGATGTACGCGTTCGACGACAAGGCGGACAAGGACGGCAACAGCGAGCAGCTCGCGTTGCGTCCCGAGAACACCGCGTCGGTCGTGCGCGCGTCGATCGAGCACAACCTGCTGTACGACGGTCCGCAACGGCTCTGGTACGTCGGACCGATGTTCCGTCGCGAGCGCCCGCAGCGCGGACGCTCGCGGCAGTTCCATCAGTTCGGCATCGAGGCGCTCGGCTTCGCGGGACCCGACATCGACGCCGAGGTGATCCTGCTCGCGAAGCGGCTGTTCGACGACCTCGGCCTCGGCGACGTGCGGCTCGAGATCAACAGCATCGGCCAGCTCGACGAGCGGGCCGCGCATCGCGTCGCGTTGATCGAATACTTCGAAGCGAACGAGCAGTTGCTCGACGACGACGCGAAGCGTCGCCTGCACACGAACCCGCTGCGCATCCTCGACACGAAGAACCCGGAGATGCAGCCGCTGGTCGAATCGGCGCCGCCGCTGTGGGCGTTCCTCGGCGACGCGTCGCGCGCGCACTTCGAAGGCGTGAAGGCGCGCCTCGACGACGCCGGCATCGAGTACCGGGTGAACCCGCGCCTCGTCCGCGGCCTCGACTACTACAACCTCACCGTGTTCGAGTGGGTCACCGACGCGCTCGGCGCGCAGGGCACGGTCTGCGGCGGCGGGCGCTACGATCCGCTGGTCGCGATGCTCGGCGGCAAGCCGACGCCGGCCTGCGGCTTCGCGGTCGGCATCGAACGCTGCTCGAGCTGATGCGCGGCGACGCCGCGGCCGAGCCGTCGTGCGACGTCTACGTCGTCCATCAGGGCGACGCAGGCGGCGCGGCTCGCGATGAAGGTCGCCGAGGGCTTGCGCACCGTCGGCCTCGACGTCGTCCTGCATTGCGCGACCGCGGCCGGCATCGGCAGCTTCAAGTCGCAGATGAAGAAGGCCGATGCGAGCGGTGCCGCGTTCGCGGTGATCTTCGGCGACGACGAGGTCGCGGCGAACGAAGCGACCGTCAAGCTGCTCGTGCGCGGCGGTGCGCGCGAGCAGCGCCGCGTCCCGCTCGACTCGCTGACGACCATGCTCGTCGATGCGCTGGTCGGCGACGATGAGCCGATCGACGCGTTGGACGAATCGCAGCCGGTCGACGAACCGGCGAGCCTGGCGACCGCGGACGGCGGTCCGGGCGCGCTCAAGCATTAATCACGGAGACCGAGTGGCCTACGATCTGGAAGAGCAGGAGCAAATCGCTTCGTTGAAGGCGTGGTGGGACCGTTACGGCAACGCGCTGACGAGCCTCGTGCTCGGCGTCGCGGTCGCCGTCGCCGGCTACAACGTCTGGCAGTGGTACCAGCGCGACCGCACCGCGAAGGCGGCCGGCGCCTACGAGGAACTGCAGCGCGCGGTCGCGGCGAAGGACCAGGGCCACGTGCGCGAGCTGACCGGCGTGCTGCTCGACAAGTTCGGCTCGACCGCGTACGCGGAGATGGGCGCGCTGCTCGCGGCGAAGGCGAACATCGACAGCGGCGACGCGAAGACCGCGAAGGCGCAGCTGCAATGGACCATCGAGCATGCGATCGACCCGGAGTACCGGGCGATCGGCCGCGTGCGGATGGCCGGCGTGCTGCTCGACGAGGGCGACTACGACGCGGCGCTGAAGCAGGTCGATGCGAAGACCGCCGGCGAGTTGTCGGTGCCGTTCCAGGCGTCGTTCGCCGATCGTCGCGGCGACATCTATCTCGCGCAGAACAAGACTCGACGACGCGAAGCGCGAGTACACCGCGGCGCTCGCGCTGCTCGAGGCGCGTCCCGAAGGCCGCGGCTACGCGAACGTCGTCCAGCTGAAGCTCGACGGCCTGATGGGCGGCGTGGCCGCCGTCGCGCCGACGGCGGCACCGACGGCCGCACCTGCCCCGGCGTCCGCCGCCGCACCTGCAACCGCGCCAGCGGGAGCGAAGCCGTGAAGCGGCTTCGACTCGGTCGCGCGCGCTGGCTCGCGTTCGTCGGCGCTCCTCGCGCTCGCAGGCTGCGCCTGCGTGGTTCGAGGACGTCTACATCTTCTCGTCGGAGCCGAAGTACAAGCCGACGAAGCTCGAACCGTTCACGTCGACCCTTTCGGTCAAGCCGTTGTGGAACGCGAGCGTCGGCAAGGCCGGTCGGTACTTCTTCTCGCCGGCGGTGATCGGTCCCGACGTCATCGCGGCCGGTGGCAAGGGCATCGTCGAACGTCGCGCGCTCGCGACCGGGCTGGTCGTCTGGCGCACCGACCTCGACGTGCCGCTCGCGGCCGGCGTCGGATCCGACGCGGACACGGCGGCGGTCGTCACGGCCAGCGGCGACGTGATCGCGCTCGACGCCGACGGCAAGCCTCGCTGGCGCGTTCCAACCGGCACCGAAGTGTTGAGCGCGCCGGCGGTCGGTCAGGGCCTCGTGGTCGTGCGCACGACCGACAGCCGCATGATCGCGTACGACGCCGACACGGGCCGCAAGCGCTGGACGTACACGCGCTCGACGCAGCCGCTGACGCTTCGCACGAACGCCGGCATCACGATCGAGGGCTCGCTGATCTTCGCGGGATTCCCCGGCGGCCGGCTGGTCGCGCTCAACACGGCGACCGGCGTGTTGCGTTGGGAGGGATCGGTCGCCGTGCCGAAGGGCGCGACCGAGCTCGAGCGCGTCGCCGACGTCGTCGGCACGCCGGTCGTCTCCGGGCGCGAGGTCTGCGCCGGCGCGTTCCAGGGGCGCGTCGGCTGCTTCGACGTCTCGAGCGGCAACGCGATCTGGAGTCGCGACCTGTCGACCGCGACCGGCGTCAACATCGACGGCCGCTTCGCCTACGTGACCGATGCGAGCTCGAACGTCAACGCGCTGACGCGCTCGAACGGCGCGTCGATCTGGAAGAACGACAAGATGGCCTATCGCCGCATGACCGAGCCGGCATCGGTCGGTCGCGCCATCGCCGTCGGCGACTACAAGGGCTTCGTGCACTGGCTGTCGCGCGAGGACGGCTCGCTGATCGCGCGGACGCCGACCGACGGCTCCGCGCTCGTGATCGCGCCGCGTGTCGTTCTCGGCCGGCAGTGCGCCTGCGGTGCTGTTCCAGACGCCGGACGGCAACCTCTACGCGTTCGCGACGGACTAGCGCAAGGCGACGATGATCCATCCTCGCGATCGAGCGGGTCGTTCGATCGCCCGCGAGCGGCCATGACGACCGGCCAGCCGCTGCCGGTGATCGCGATCGTCGGCCGGCCCAACGTCGGCAAGTCGACGCTCTTCAACCGGCTCACGCGATCGCGCGACGCGCTCGTCGCCGACATGCCGGGGCTGACGCGCGACCGTCACTACGGCACCGGTCGCGTCGGCGAGCGGCCGTTCCTCGTGATCGACACCGGCGGCTTCGAGCCGGTCGCGAAGGAAGGCATCGTCCACGAGATGGCCAAGCAGACGCGCCAGGCGATCGCGGAGGCCGATGCACTCGTCTTCCTGGTCGACGGCCGTCAGGGCCTGACCGGCGAGGACCAGGCGATCGCCGACGACCTGCGGCGCGCCGGCCGGCCGATGATCGTCGCGGTCAACAAGGCCGAAGGCATGCGGCACGGCACCGTCACCGCGGAGTTCCACGAGCTCGGCCTCGGCGATCCGGTCGCGATCTCGTCGGCCCACGGCGACGGGGTCCGCGAGCTGATCGAGGAACTGCTCGAGCGCGTCGCGCCGCTCGCGTCGTCGGACGAGGACGAGCCCGCGATCGACGACGGGCCTCGACGCATCAAGATCGCGATCGTCGGCCGTCCGAACGTCGGCAAGTCGACGCTCGTCAACGCGCTGCTCGGCGAGGAGCGCGTGATCGTGTTCGATCAGCCGGGCACGACGCGCGACAGCATCCACATCGACTTCGATCGCGGCGGCAAGCCGTACACGCTGATCGACACGGCCGGCATCCGGCGGCGCGGCAAGGTCTTCGAGGCCGTCGAGAAATTCTCGGTCGTCAAGACGCTGCAGGCCGTGGCCGATGCGAACGTCGTCGTGCTCGTGCTCGATGCGCATCAGGAGATCTCGGACCAGGACGCGCACATCGCGGGCTTCGTCGTCGAGTCCGGACGCGCGGTCGTCGTCGCGATCAACAAGTGGGACGACCTCGACGACTACGGCCGCGAGCGGATCAAGCGCGACGCGGCGCGCAAGCTGCAGTTCCTCGGCTTCGCGCAGCACCCACCACATCTCGGCGTTGAAGGGTCAGGGCATCGCGGCGTTGATGAAGTCGGTCGACGGTGCCGCGGCCGCGGCGTTCGCGAAGCTGCCGACGCCGAAGCTGACGCGCGCGCTGATCGCGGCGGTCGATCGGCAGACGCCGCCGCGCCGCGGCCTGTCGCGACCGAAGCTTCGCTACGCGCATCAAGGCGGACAGAACCCGCCGGTGATCGTCATCCACGGCAACGGACTCGACCAGGTACCGGAGACGTATCGGCGCTACCTCGAGACGTCCTTCCGCGAAACTTTTTCGTTGCAGGGAACTCCACTTCGCGTCGAGTTCCGGTCGACGCGCAATCCTTATGCGGCGCACAGCATGAAGTGACCGCGCGGCGGTTCCTTTGAGTTTCGTTGCACCCTTCCCGGCTTGCGCGTGGCGACGACGCAAGAAATGCATTACATTGAATCGCCGATCACCGCGTCGCGGTCGCGTCGGCAACCCGATGCCTCCCGTCGGGAAATGTTGAGATCGGCACGCGGGGCCCCATCTCTTTTCGAGCCCCGAAAGCCAGTGCGCCTGACGGCATACCAATCAAACAAAGACCTCCCGGAGTACCACCATGAGTAACAAGGGGCAATTGCTGCAAGACCCGTTCTTGAACGCCTTGCGCAAGGAACACATCCCCGTCTCGATCTACCTCGTCAACGGCATCAAGTTGCAGGGACAGATCGAGTCGTTCGATCAATACGTCGTGCTGCTGCGGAACACCGTGACGCAGATGGTCTACAAGCACGCGATCTCGACCGTCGTCCCGGCGCGCGCCGTCAACTTCTCGGTGGAGCAGGCCGCCGAATGAGCATCGGCCGGTGAGGAGCAGCGCGCGCCATGCCGCCTCGCTCGACGACGTCGTCGAGGCGCCGATCGATGTCGGTCCCGGCACAGGCCTCGACGTCGCCGCAGCCGTCGCGGCGCGTCGGACGCGAGACCGGCGTCGGGGCCGCGCCACGTGCGCTGCTGGTGTCGGTCGACTTCGGACGAGCCGATGCGAAGGCCAGTCTCGACGAGCTGGTCGAGCTCGACGAAGTCGGCCGGTGCGGAACCGTCGGCCGTCGTCAGCGCCCGACGTCAGAGCCCCGATGCGACGACGTTCATCGGCTCCGGCAAGGTCGACGAGGTCGCCTCGCGCATCGCGGCCGATGCCATCGATCTCGTGGTCTTCGATCACGCGCTGTCGCCGGCGCAGCAGCGCAACCTCGAGACGCGGCTGTCGATCAACGTCGTCGATCGGACCGCGCTGATCCTCGACATCTTCGCGCAGCGCGCGAAGAGCCACGAAGGCAAGGTGCAGGTCGAGCTCGCGCAGCTCAGTCATCTCGCCACGCGGCTCGTGCGCGGCTGGACCCACCTCGAACGGCAGAAGGGCGGCATCGGACTGCGCGGCCCCGGCGAGACGCAGCTCGAGACCGACCGCCGGCTGATCGGCGATCGCGTCCGCGCGCTGAAGGTCAAGCTCGAGAAGCTCGGCCGCGCAGCGAGCCACGCAGCGGCGCTCGCGCGGTCGCGGCAACGCGGTCTCGGTCTCGCTCGTCGGCTACACGAACGCCGGCAAGTCGACGCTGTTCAACGCGCTGACGCACGCCGAAGCGTACGCCGCGGACCAGTTGTTCGCGACGCTCGACACGACGTCGCGCAGGCTCTATCTCGAAGGCGCCGGGCAGATCGTGCTGTCCGACACCGTCGGCTTCATCCGCGACCTGCCGCACTCGCTCGTCGAGGCGTTCAAGGCGACGCTCGAGGAGACGATCCACGCGGATCTGCTGCTGCACGTCGTCGACGTCGCGAGTCCGCAGCGCGCCGAACAGATCGCGCAGGTCAACGCGGTGCTGGACGAGATCGGCGCGGCCGACGTGCCGCAGATCATCGATCTTCAACAAGATCGACGCGGCGGATCTTCCGCCGGCGATCGAGCGAGATGCGCGTGATACCATCCGCCGCGTTTCGCTGAGCGCGCGGACCGGCGCCGGACTGGCCGAACTGCGCGGCGCTCTCGTCGAAGCCGCAACCGGCATTCGCGAAGGGCGCCTGGCGGACTCCCCGATCGACGCGGGAAGCGTCGACGAGCGGCAGCGCATCGACCTCGGCGGTCGAGAGGCGCTGAACGCGTAGAATCCTTCGCCGTTCTCGCGTCGTCGCGGTGTTCAGCCGCGCAGGAATCCTCCCGCCGACGGCGCCCGCGATGCGCCGCGAAGCTCGCGCTACGATCCGTCCCTCCAACTTCATTCGTTCCAGCCGACTTCGGTGCAGATTTCCCTCGATGCGTTCGACCCGAACGTCCATTCCGAAGGCGGACCCGACAACCGGCGTCCCGGCCGTCGCGATGGTCCGCCCGACCTCGAGGAGCTCTGGCGCGACCTGAATCGGCGGCTGTCCGGACTCTTCGGCGGTCGTCGCAACAACCAGGGCCGCGAACCGCAGGCCGGCGGACCGAGCCCGTCGCCGGTCAATGGTCGCAGCACGCTGGCCCTCGTCGGCATCGTCGTCGGGATCGTGGTCGCGATCTGGCTGGCCAGCGGCTTCTTCATCGTGCAGGAAGGCCAGACCGGCGTCATCCTCGAGTTCGGCCGCTACAAGTCGATGACCGGCGCCGGCATCCAGTGGCGGCTGCCGTATCCGTTCCAGAGCGACGAGATCGTCAACATCTCCGGCGTGCGCACGGTCGAGGTCGGCTATAGCGGCAGCCTGCGCACGAAGGTCCCGCGCGAGTCGCTGATGCTGACCGACGACGAGAACATCATCGACGTGCAGATGGCCGTCCAGTATCGACTGAAGGACGCGCCCGAGTTCCTGTTCAACAATCGCGATCCCGACGAAGCCGTCAAGCAGTCGGCCGAGACGGCCATCCGCGAGGTCGTCGGGCGCAGCAAGATGGACACGGTGCTGTACGAGGGCCGCGAGCAGGTCGCGATCCAGGTGCAGACGCTGACGCAGCAGATCCTCGATCGTTACCGGACCGGCATCCTGATCACGAGCGTCACGCTGCAGAACGCGCAACCGCCGGAGCAGGTGCAGGCGGCGTTCGACGACGCCGTGAAGGCGGGGCAGGACCGCGAGCGCTCGAAGAACGAGGGTCAGGCCTACGCGAACGACGTGATCCCGCGCGCGCGCGGCAACGCGTCGCGTCTGTTGCAGGAGGCCGACGGCTACAAGCAGCGCGTGATCGCGACGGCCGAAGGCGATGCGAGCCGCTTCAACCAGGTCGTGACCGAATACGCGAAGGCGCCGCAGGTCACGCGTGAACGCCTGTACATCGACGCGATGCAGGAGATCTACTCGAACGCGGTCAAGGTGATGGTCGACCAGCGAGGCGGCGGCAACCTGCTGATGCTGCCGCTCGACAAGCTGCGTGCAGGCGGTGCAGGACGGCGCGCGCGCCGCCGCGTCGTCGGCGCCGTCCGCTTCGTCGCCTTCGCCGTCCGGCACGACGCCGCCGCCGGCGGTGACGAGCAGCGACTCCGACACGCGTTCGCGCGACGGCCTGCGCAGTCGCGACCGGGACGCCGCACGATGATCAATCGCATCATCGTCGTCGTCCTCGGCATCGTCATCTTGCTGATGATCGTGTCGTCGACGTTCTACGTCGTCGACCAGCGCCGCTTCGCGATCCTGTTCGCGTTCGGCGAGATTCGCGACGTGATCCGCGAGCCGGGCCTCCACTTCAAGCTGCCGCCGCCGTTCCAGAACGTCGTGTTCCTCGACAAGCGGATCCAGACGATCGACACGCCGGAGGCCGAGCGCTTCATCACGTCCGAGAAGCGCAATGTGCTCGTCGACACGTACGTGAAGTGGCGCATCGTCGACCCGAAGCAGTACTACATCAGCATCGGCGCCGACACCGAGCGCGCGGTGATCCGCATGGGCCAGATCGTCAAGTCGGCGCTGAACGAGGAGATCACCAAGCGCACGACGCACGACGTCGTGTCCGGCGAGCGCGAGCAGGTGATGGCCGCGATCAAGCAGAAGGTCGCCGAAGAGTCGAAGCAGATCGGCGTCGAGATCGTCGACGTGCGGTTGAAGCGCGTCGACCTGCTGCCCGAGATCGCCGACTCGATCTATCGCCGCATGGAAGCCGAGCGTCGTCGCGTCGCGAACGAGTTGCGGTCGACCGGCGCCGCCGAGTCCGAGAAGATCAAGGCAGACGCCGACCGGCAGCGCGAGGTCATCATCGCCGAGGCGTATCGCGACGCCGAGCGCACGAAGGGCGAGGGCGACGCGAAGGCCTCGTCCATCTACGCGCAGGCGTTCGGATCGAACCCGGAGTTCTACGCGTTCTACCGAAGCCTCGACGCGTATCGTCGCAGCTTCCGCGGCAAGGGCGACGTCTTCGTCGTCGACCCGTCGACCGATTTCTTCAAGTACCTGCGCACGCCCGACACGTCGTCCGCTCCCGCGGCGCGCCGCCGCTGATCGCGGGCCGAGGTCGGCGTGGGCGCGTCCTTCATCATCGCGTTGGGGCTCGTCCTGATCCTCGAAGGCATCGTCCCGCTCGTCTTTCCGGCCATCTGGAAGGACACCTTCCGGCGCATCACGCTGCTGGAGGACGGCCAGCTCCGGTTCATCGGCCTGATGGCGGTGATCTGCGGCATCGTCGTCCTCCTCGCGATGCACGCGTTCTGACGACACTCACGTTGGCGAGCCCGAGCCGGCCGTCGCGAGACCCACTCACCATGCCCGCCTGGTCGCTGCCCGAAGCGATTGCCGACATCCTGCCGGCCGAGGCCCGCCGCATCGAGACGCTGCGGCGGACGCTGCTCGACCTGTTCGCGAGCTACGGCTACGAGCTCGTGATGCCGCCGATGCTCGAGTACGTCGAGTCGCTGCTGTCGGGCACGGGTCGCGACCTCGACCTGCAGATGTTCAAGCTCGTCGACCAGATGTCGGGCCGCACGATGGGTCTGCGGGCGGATATCACGCCGCAGGTCGCGCGGATCGACGCGCATCTGCTGAACCGGCCGGGCGTGACGCGGCTCTGCTATGCGGGCAGCGTGCTGTACACGCGTCCGCGCTCGCTGACCGGCACGCGCGAGCCGTTCGTCGTCGGCGCGGAGCTCTACGGCCACGGCGGCATCGAGGCCGACCTCGAGATCCAGGAACTGCTGCTCGCGGCGCTCGCGGCGGCCGGTGTCGAGGACGCCCGTCTCGACCTCGGACATGCCGAGATCCTGCGCGCGATCCTCGCCGCCGATCCGCGCGGCTTCATCGCCGCCGAACGCGTCCATCCGCTGCTGCAGACAAAGGCGAAGGACGGCCTGCGTCGCGCTCGGCGACGAGCTGTCGCCGGCGACCATCGACGCGCTCGTCGCGTTGAACGACCTGCACGGCGGCGTCGAGACGCTGGCCCGACGCACGCGCGCAGCTTCCGTCGCTGCCGCGCATCGGTGCCGCGCTCGATGCGCTCGAGCGACTGACCGGCGCGCTCGAGCCGTCGCGCGTCTCGATCGACCTGGCCGACCTGCGCGGCTACCACTATCACAGCGGCACGATGTTCGCGGTGTATTGCGCCGGGCTGCCGAGCGCCGTCGCGCAGGGCGGCCGCTACGACGAGGTCGGTCTGGCGTTCGGCCGTGCGCGGCCCGCGACCGGATTCAGCCTCGACCTGCGCGAGCTGACGCGGATCGCGGTCGTCGCCGACGAACGCCCGCCGATCGCGGCACCGTCGCACGACAGCGCGTCGCTGCGCGCCGCGATCGCGTCGTTGCGCGCGCACGGCGAGAAGGTCGTGCGCCGCTTCGATGGCGACGACGGCGATCCGGGCGCTCGCAGCGGGCGCGCCGGCGCGCACGCTCGTCGCGCGCGGCGACGAATGGGTCGTCACGTCCTCCACCTCCGGCCAATTTCGCGACCAACCTCCATCGGTACCATCATGAGCAAGAACGTCGTCGTGATCGGGACGCAGTGGGGCGACGAAGGCAAGGGCAAGGTCGTCGACTGGCTGACCGACCATGCGCACGCCGTCGTGCGGTTCCAGGGCGGCCACAACGCGGGCCACACGCTGATCGTCGGCGGCAGGAAGACCGATCCTGCGACTGATCCCGTCCGGCATCATGCGGCCCGACACGCCTTGCTTCATCGGCAACGGCGTCGTGCTGTCGCCCGAGGCATTGCTGAAGGAGATCGACGAGCTGGAGGCGGCCGGCGTCGACGTCGCCGCGCGGCTCTCGATCAGCGAGGCCTGTCCGCTGATCCTCGCGTACCACGCCGCGATCGACCAGGGACGCGAGGCGAAGAGCGGCGAGGCGAAGATCGGCACGACGGGTCGCGGCATCGGTCCCGCGTACGAAGACAAGGTCGCGCGGCGCGCGCTCCGGCTGCAGGACCTGTTCACGCCCGATCGCTTCCGCGAGCGCCTCGACGAGGTGCTCGACTTCCACAACTTCGTGCTGAAGAACTATCTCGGCTGCGCCGAGGTCGCCGCGTCCGAGGTCTTCGACCAGGCGATGGCGCTCGCGCCGCGCGTCAAGCCGATGGTCGCCGACGTGCCGCGCGAGCTCGCGCGGCTGCAGGCCGACGGCAGGAACCTGCTGTTCGAAGGCGCGCAGGGCACGTTGCTCGACGTCGACCACGGCACCTATCCGTTCGTCACCTCGAGCAACTGCGTGGCGGGCGCCGCGTCGGCCGGGGCTGGCGTCGGCCCGCAGAGTCTCCACTACGTGCTCGGCATCACGAAGGCGTACACGACGCGCGTCGGCTCGGGTCCGTTCCCGACCGAGCTGTTCGACGAGGTCGGCCGCCATCTCGCGGAGAAGGGCAAGGAGTTCGGATCGGTGACCGGTCGCGCGCGGCGCTGCGGCTGGTTCGATGCGGCCGCGCTGAAGCGCTCGGTTCAGATCAACGGCGTGTCGGGCCTGTGCATCACGAAGCTCGACGTGCTCGACGGCGTCGAGTCGATCAAGCTCGGCGTCGGCTATCGATGCCGCGACGGCAGCACGACCGACCTGTTGCCGTTCGGCGCCGCGGACGTCGACGGCCTGGAGGCGATCTACGAAGAGCTGCCCGGCTGGACCGACAGCACGTTCGGCGTGCGCGACCTCGATCGGCTGCCGCCGCAGGCGCGCGCCTATCTCGACCGACTCGCGGAGGTCTGCGGCGTGCCGATCGATATGATCTCGACCGGTCCCGATCGTGACGAGACGATCGTCCTGCACCATCCCTTCGACTAGCGTCGTCAGGCTTGCCATGCCCGTTCCCGCTTCGACCGACTTCGACCTCTGGCTTGGATACGACGAGTACTACCGGCTGATCGAACGACTCTGCCTGCAGATCCACGAGTCGGGCTGGAAGTTCGACCAGATCCTCTGCCTCGCGCGCGGCGGCATGCGCGTCGGCGACGTGATCTCGCGAGTCTTCGACCTGCCGCTCGCGATCCTGTCGACGAGCTCGTACCGCGAGGACGGGGGCACCGCCAAGGGCGAGCTCGACATCGCGAAGTACATCACGATCAGTCGCGGCACCTTCGGGGGCAGGGTGCTGCTGGCCGACGACCTGGTCGACTCGGGCGTCACGCTCGAGAAGGTCAGCGAGCATCTGAAGCGCCGCTTCCCGGAGGTCGACGAGGTGCGGACGGCGGTGATCTGGTGGAAGGGCTCGTCGAAGTTCGAGCCCGACTACTACGTCGAGCACCTGCCGAACAACCCGTGGATCCATCAGCCGTTCGAGGAATACGACTCGTTGCGGCCGCA
This sequence comes from uncultured beta proteobacterium, assembly GCA_963795885.1. Lineage (GTDB taxonomy): Bacteria > Pseudomonadota > Gammaproteobacteria > Burkholderiales > Burkholderiaceae_D > CAHJXF01. The sequence continues at coordinate 148,708 of CAWCJI010000002.1, forward strand.
GCAGCTGGAGGCGTGGATCCGGAGGGGGGTGCGGTGAGGGGTTGCGAAACCCCGGTACAACCCCGATCTCATGAACGACGGTGACGTCCGACCTTAAAGCTTTAGAATGACGTTCGCTGTCGCGAAGGTGCATCAGCTTCGAAGAGGACTCGGTCACGCTGCGCGCGACCCCGGTCCGGCTTGCAAGCCGGAACTTTCGAGTCCTCCCGCGAAGCGCGCAGGCGCTTCGCTTTCTGGGCGCCAAATATAAAGGGCCGCGACGCGACCCTTTATATTTGGTGCCCAGAAGAGGACTCGAACCTCCACACCGTTGCCGGCGCTAGGACCTGAACCTAGTGCGTCTACCAATTCCGCCATCTGGGCGCGGCAGAAGCAAGGCAAGCAATCAACCCTGCCCGTTCCGACGAGCAGCGCAGTTTAAAGAGAAAGACCGATTTGTCAAACGAGAAACCGGCTCGCAGCCTTCGTGCGCGAGCCACCGCGGCGCTCCTCAGCGCCGCGTCCCCGGCCCATCAGGTCGAGACCAAGCGTCCGGCCGCCCCGGCCCCTGTTGCCAACGACGTCGAAGCGGCGACGCTCGAGGAGCCGGTCGAACGCGAGCCCGTGCCGGCGTCGCCGGCCGCGCGCCGGCCCGATCCCGCGCGTCGCACGACGACGCCCGACGCGGCGGCCGCACGCTTCGATTACCCGATCCCCGAGCGCGAGGCGATCCTCGCCGAGCTTCGCGCCAGCAACATGCCGCTGATGCCGGAGGAGCTGGCAAAGCGGCTCGGCGTCGGCGCCGACGAGATGCCCGGCTTCGACCGCAGGCTCGCGGCGATGGAACGCGACGGCCAGCTGATGCCGAATCGCAAGGGCGTCCTTCTGCTCGCGAACAAGCTCGATTTCATCGCCGGTCGCGTCGTGGGCCATCGCGACGGCTACGGCTTTCTTGTCCGCGACGATCGCAGCAGCCCCGACATCTGGCTCGCGCCGAAGGAGATGCTGAAGGTGCTGCATGGCGACCGCGTGCTGGTCAAGCCGACCGGCACCGACTACCGCGGCAAGCCCGAAGGCACGATCGTCGAGGTCACCGAGCGGCGCACGAAGCGCCTCGTCGGTCGCCTGTTGTCCGAGCGCGGCGTGTTCGTCGTCGTGCCCGAGGACCAGCGCATCAAGCACGACATCCTGATCCCGCCGGGCGAGACGAAGAAGGCGAATCCGGGCCAGGTCGTGACGGTCGAGATCGTCGAGCAACCCTCGCGGTACACGCAACCGATCGGTCGCATCGACGAGGTCCTCGGCGAGATCGACGACCCCGGCATGGAGATCGAGATCGCGGTCCGAAAGTTCGACGTGCCGCACGTCTTCTCGCCGGAAGCGATGGCCGAGGCAGCCGCGTTGCCCGACACGGTGCGACCGGTCGACGCCGCCGGTCGCGTCGACCTCACCGACGTCCCGTTCGTCACGATCGACGGCGAGGACGCGCGCGACTTCGACGACGCGGTGTATTGCGAGCCGCTCGAAGGCCGCAAGAAGGGCTGGCGCCTGCTGGTCGCGATCGCGGACGTCAGCCACTACGTCCGCGTCGGCACTGCGCTCGACCGCGATGCGTTCGAGCGCAGCACGTCGGTGTACTTCCCGCGACGCGTGATCCCGATGCTGCCCGAGAAGATCTCGAACGGCCTGTGCTCGCTGAATCCGCACGTCGACCGGCTCGCGCTCGTCTGCGACATGGTCGTCAGCCCCGAAGGCGAGGTGACGGCCTATCAGTTCTTCAACGCGGTGATCCACTCGGCCGCGCGGCTGACGTACGACGAGGTGTGGGGCATGCTGTCCACCGCGGTGGAGGGCGCGCCGGTCGCGACGACCGGCAAGCAGGCGATGCTGCCGATGCTGCAACAGCTGTACGCGGTCTACCACGCGTTCGTCGGCGCACGGGCGGCGCGCGGCGCGATCGACTTCGAGACCGTCGAGACGTACATCGTCGCCGATGCGCAGGGACGGATCGAGGAGATCCTGCCGCGCACCCGCAACGACGCGCACAAGCTGATCGAGGAATGCATGCTGGCCGCGAACGTCAGTGCGGCGGACCTGATGGCGCGCAAGAAGCACGAGGGTCTCTATCGCGTCCACGACGGCCCGACACCCGAGAAGCTCACGAACCTGCGCGCCTTCCTGAAGACGCTAGGACTGACGCTGGCGGGCGGCGACGATCCGCATGCGAGCGACTATTCGGCCGTCATCGCGCGCATCAAGCATCGACCCGACGCGCCGCTGCTGCAGACGATGCTGCTGCGCTCGATGCAGCAGGCGATCTATTCGCCGGACAACGGCGGTCATTTCGGCCTCGCGTATCCGGCCTATGCGCACTTCACGTCGCCGATCCGCCGCTATCCCGACCTGCTGGTCCATCGCGTGCTGAAGGCATTGATCGCGAACACGGTCTACGTGCCGCGGCTGCCGGACCGCGACGGCGACGACGATGCGCCATCGCCGAAGAAGGACTCGGCCGCAGGCGATCGCCAGCACGTCCATGGCGTGTGGGAACAGTTCGGCCTGCAGTGTTCGGCGAACGAGCGTCGCGCCGACGAGGCGAGCCGCGACGTCCTCGCGTGGCTCAAGTGCTACTTCATGCGCGAGAAGGTCGGCGAGCAGTTCCGAGGCACCGTGACCGGCGTCGCGCCGTTCGGCATCTTCGTCACGCTCGACGGGCTTTTCGTCGAAGGGCTCGTGCACGTTTCCGAGCTCGGCACCGACTACTTCCAGTTCAACGAGGCGATGCACGAGCTGCGCGGCGAGCGCACCGGTCAGCGCTTTCGCCTGACCGATCCGGTGACGGTGCAGGTGGCACGCGTCGACCTCGAGGCGCGCAAGATCGAGTTCAGGCTCGTTCGCGGCAGCAGCTATCAGGAGCTGATGCGCGGCGTGTTGCCGGACGACGCGCGCAAGGGCCCGCCGCGGACCGCCGGCAAGCGTGCGGCGAAGCCACGCGTCGCCTTGCACGCGCCCGGCCCGCATGACGCCGCACCGCGGGGCGAAGCGCCGGCGCTACAGGCCCGCGCCGCGCGCAAGGCCGCGATGGCGAAGGTCAGGCGCTCGAAGAAGCGCTAGGACGCTCGATGGCGCGCCCGCGGCCGCTGCACGGATTCCATGCGGTCGCGGCGCGGCTTCGGCACGACGCCGCGACGATCGACGAGCTGTATGTCGACGCCGCGCGTCGCGACGCGCGGATGCGAACGCTGATCGCGCGCGCCGAGGACGCCGGCGTCCGGCCGATCGCGGTCGACGCGAAACCGGCTCGACGGCCTGTCGGGCGGCGCGCCGCATCAGGGCGTGGTCGCGCTCGCGCAGCCGCTCAGGGTCGCGACGAGCCTCGACGACGTGCTCGACGCGCTCGGCAATGCGCGCCCCGCTGCTGCTCGTCCTCGACGGCATCACCGATCCCCACAATCTCGGCGCATGCCTGCGGGTCGCCGACGGCGCCGGCGTGCATGCGGTCATCGCGCCGAAGGACCGGGCCGCTGGCATCGGCGCGACCGTCGAGAAGGTGGCGAGCGGCGCCGCGGAGACCGTCCCGTACATCACGGTGACGAACCTCGCACGCACGTTGCGCGAGCTGAAGGAGCGCGACGTCCGCATCGTCGGCACGAGCGACGACGCGCCCGGCACGATCTACGACCTCGACCTGCGCGGTCCGGTCGCATGGGTGCTCGGCGCCGAAGGGGAGGGGATGCGCCGCCTCACGCGCGAGCATTGCGACGCGTTCGCACGGATCCCGATGCAGGGCGCGGTCGAGAGCCTGAACGTCTCCGTCGCGAGCGCCGTCTGCCTGTACGAGACCGTGCGCCAGCGACGCGCCGGCGGCGACTGACGGCGAGCCCGGGCCGTCATCTTGCGGCCGCGGTCGGCGTCTGCCTCGCAACCCGCCGTATGGTCGATGCGACCGGCGCGGCGCCGGCCGCTCAGAACGACCCCGCGTCGCCCGGATAGACGACCGGCGACTCGGAGCCGTCTGCGGCGACCGACGACACGCCGAACGCCCAGTCGTCGACGACGATGTCGTTGAGCACGACCTTCGGCGCGGCGCCGCCGGCCACGCGGACGTCGCGCTGGTGCTGCCACTGTGCGGCCGTCGTGTCGCGCCACCGGACGCGATAGCCGACGGCACCGGGCACCGCGTTCCACGTGACGGTCGTGTCGTGCTTGACCGCACCGTCGATCGCGACGCCCGTCGGCGGCGCCGGGGCGGCAGCCATCGCCGCGAGTGTCAGCGCGTTGAGCCGCGTGACCTGCGCGAGATAGCCGAAGTCGACCCACTCGATGACGTCGCCGAAGCGGCGGCCGTTCTCGACGCGGACGTTCTGGTGCTGGCGATCGTAGTGCTCGTGCGCCTCGGTCACGCGGACCGCCGGGAAGCCGGCCTCGAGCATCGGCACCTGGTCCCCGCCGCGGCCGAAGCGGTCCGTGCGATACACCATCTTCACGTGGAAGCCGGCCATGTCGTCGTCGGCGATGCGGGCCATGAACCGGGCGAGGTTGCGCGACGGCGAGTCGATCTCGCCGCCGTGGTAGCGGCGGTAGTCGGCCTGCTTCGGCGTCTCGATCGCCTTCGTGCCTTCGGAGAACACGCGCACCGTGCTGCTGTCGTGCACCCCATCCTCGCCGTAGGTGTTGCCGACGATGTCGTTGTTGAGGTCGCCCTCGACGCGCCAGCCGCGCGACTTCGCGTAGTCGGCGAGCACCTTGCCGCCGTACAGCCCCTGTTCCTCGCCGGACAGGACCGCATAGACGATGGTCGCGGCGAACTTCTGCTTCGACAGGACGCGTGCCGACTCGATGGCGGCGGCCGTGCCCGAGGCGTCGTCGTTCGCGCCCGGCGCGTCGCCGACCGCGTCCATGCCGTCGCTGTTGCGCGAGTCGAGATGCCCGGCGATGAGCACGACGCGGTCGGGATCGGTGGTGCCGCGCTGGATCGCGAGCACGTCGACGACCTCGGTCGCGGTCGGCAACCGCGGTCCGGTGAAGCTCCGCGACGGCGTGACGATCTCGAGGCAGCCGCCGCAGTCGCGTCCGATCTCGCCGAATCGCGCCGCGACCCAGCGCCGGGCGGCGCCGATGCCGCGCGTGTCGGAGGTCGTGTCGGACATCGTGTGCCGCGTGCCGAACGACACGAGCTTCTCGATCGTCGCGTGCAACGCGTTCGGGTCGATCGCCGCAACGATCGCCTGCGCGCGGGCGCCGTCGTCGACCGGCAAGCCGACCGCACAGGCGAGCAACGGCAGGCAGACGGCGAGGGCGGCGACGAAGAGGAAGCGCATGGCGAGGACCGGGTCTGGCGGGGGGCCGAACGATACCGCAGCAGCGCGCATGCCTGCTGGCTCGACGCTCCGGTTCCTTGTACAATCGCGGGCTCGATCCATCACGGGACGGCCCATCCAGCTGTCACCGCCAGTCAGGGGCAGTCGTTCGACGATGCGCCCCAAGGAGTCCGGATATGGCATTCGCCAACATCAACAAGGCCGAGATCGTCACCGCCCACGCGCGCGCGCAGAACGACACCGGCTCTCCCGAGGTTCAGGTCGCATTGCTGACCGCTCGCATCAACGAGCTGACGCCTCACTTCAAGGAACACGTCAAGGATCACCACTCGCGCCGTGGTTTGTTGCGGATGGTGAGCCGGCGCCGCAAGCTGCTCGATTATCTGAAAGGCAAGGATGCCGATCGTTATCGTGCGCTGATCGAGAAGCTGGGTCTGCGGAAATAAGCAGCACGCCGTTCAACCGCGCCCTTGGCCGGTCCCTTCACCGAATCGAGTCGAGAGCCCGCGTCAGTCGTCTGTCGCGGGCTTTCGGCGTTGCTGCATCGATGAACCGTTTGTCGTGATGCGCCGCGCGCGTGGGCCACGCGCGGCGTCGTAGCAGAAGCCGAATCCGAAGTACGGCCCGAGACTGCGGGTTGAACCGGCCGCGAGGCGGCCGGCCCGATCAGTCGAGGTGTACCGATCCACCGGGGAAGATCGGGCTCGATGCGCGTCGGGAGATGCGCGCGGGCACTGCGCCAAAAGGAACGTCCATGTCCATGTTCAACAAGGTATCGAAGAGCTTTCAGTACGGCGAGCATCAGGTCACGCTCGAGACCGGCGAGATCGCCCGGCAGGCCGGCGGCGCCGTCGTCGTGACCGTCGACGACACGGTGGTCCTCGCGACCGTCGTCGCGTCGAAGAACGCGAAGCCCGGCCAGGACTTCTTCCCGCTCACCGTCGACTACATCGAGAAGACCTATGCGGCCGGCAAGATCCCCGGCGGCTTCTTCAAGCGCGAAGGCAAGCCGAGCGAGAAGGAGACGCTGACGTCGCGGCTGATCGATCGCCCGATCCGTCCGCTGTTCCCCGAGGACTTCTACAACGAGGTCCAGGTCATCATCCACGTGCTGTCGGTCAACCCCGAGATCGATCCGGACATCCCGGCGATGATCGGCGCGTCCGCCGCGCTCGCGATCTCCGGCGTCCCGTTCGCGGGCCCGATCGGCGCCGCGCGCGTCGGCTATGCGAACGGCCAGTACCTGCTCAATCCGTCGAAGACCGCGCTGACGACGTCGAAGCTCAACCTCGTCGTCGCGGGCACCGAAGCCGCCGTGCTGATGGTCGAGTCCGAGGCCGATCAGCTGCCCGAGGACGTGATGCTCGGCGCGGTCGTGTTCGGCCATACCGAGATGCAGAAGGCGATCGACGCGATCCACGAACTCGTCAAGGACGGCGGCAAGGCCGAGTGGGACTGGCAGCCTCCGGCGAAGAACGAGGCGCTGATCGCGCGCGTCAAGCACTTCGCGGAAGGCGACCTGCGTGCCGCGTACCAGATCCGCTCGAAGCAGGAACGCAGCCAGATGCTGAAGCGCATCACGTCGTCCGTGATGAGCAAGCTCGAGGAAGAAGCGACGTCGATCGGCGGCGAGGTGCCGGACCGGATCGACGTGGGCAACATCCTGTTCACGCTCGAATCGTCGATCGTCCGCAGCCAGATCCTCGAAGGCGAGCCGCGCATCGACGGCCGCGACACGCGCACCGTGCGGCCGATCGAGATCCGCACCGGCGTGCTGCCGCGCACGCACGGCTCGGCGCTGTTCACGCGCGGCGAGACGCAGGCGCTGGTCGTCGCCACGCTCGGCACCGCGCGCGACGCGCAGCGCATCGACGCGCTGATGGGCGAGTTCACCGACTCATTCATGCTCCACTACAACATGCCCCCGTTCGCGACCGGCGAGACCGGACGCGTCGGGACGCCGAAGCGTCGCGAGATCGGCCACGGCCGCCTCGCGAAGCGCGCGTTGCTCGCCTGCCTGCCGCCGGCCGACGAGTTCAGCTATTCGATCCGCCTGGTCTCGGAGATCACCGAGTCGAACGGATCGTCGTCGATGGCATCGGTCTGCGGCGGCTGCCTCGCGCTGATGGACGCCGGCGTCCCGATGAAGGCGCACGTCGCGGGCATCGCGATGGGCCTGATCAAGGAAGGCAACAAGTTCGCGGTCCTGACCGACATCCTGGGCGACGAGGACCATCTCGGCGACATGGACTTCAAGGTCGCGGGCACGACGACCGGCATCACCGCGCTGCAGATGGACATCAAGATCCAGGGCATCACGAAGGAGATCATGCAGGTCGCCCTCGCGCAGGCGCAGGAGGCCCGTCATCACATCCTCGGCAAGATGCAGGAAGCGATGCCGCACACGAAGACCGAGCTGTCGGACTTCGCGCCGCGCCTGATCACCGTCAAGATCAACCCGGAGAAGATCCGCGACGTGATCGGCAAGGGCGGCGCGACGATCCGTGCGCTGACCGAAGAGACCAAGACGCAGATCGACATCAACGACGAAGGCATCGTCACGATCGCGTCGGTCGACGCGGCCGCGGGCCAGCTCGCGAAGAAGCGCATCGAGGACCTGACCGCCGAGGTCGCGGTCGGCACGATCTACGAGGGCACGGTCCTGAAGCTGCTCGACTTCGGCGCCATCGTCCAGGTCCTGCCGGGCAAGGACGGGCTGCTGCACATCAGCCAGATCGCGAACGAGCGCGTCAATGCCGTCACCGACTACCTGAAGGAAGGCCAGACGGTTCGCGTCAAGGTGCTCGAGGCCGACGACAAGGGTCGCCTGCGGCTGTCGATGAAGGCCGCCGCCGCGGCCGAGTCGGCACCGCCGGCGCCGGCGCAGCAACCGGCCGTCAGCGAAGCGGTCTGACCCTGTCTCTACCCGCCGGCGAAAGGCGCGCTTCGGCGCGCTTTTCCGTTGTGCGGACCGCGGCGCGGGACTGCCGCATGCGAACGCTTCTTCGCCCGGGCGCTCAGAGCGTCCAACGTCCGTCGTCATAGGCTCCTGTCCATGAAAGCCATCGAGATCGCCCGCTTCGGCGGCCCCGAAGTCCTCACGCCGTGCGAACGCGACAAGCCCGTCGCGAAGCCGGGCGAGGTGCTGATCCACGTGCGTGCGGCCGGCATCAACCGGCCCGACGTGCTGCAGCGAGGCGGTCACTACCCGGTGCCGCCGGGCGCATCCGACCTGCCGGGACTCGAGGTCGCGGGCCTGATCGCCGACGTCGGCGACGGCACCGCGCTGGCCGACCTCAATCTCACGATCGGCGACCAGGTCTGCGCGCTGGTGCAAGGCGGCGGCTACGCCGAGTACTGCACCGCGCCCGCCGCGCAATGTCTGCCGGTGCCGCTCGGCCTGTCGATGGTCGAGGCGGCGTCGCTGCCGGAGACGTTCTTCACCGTCTGGAGCAACGTCTTCGATCGCGCAGGTCTCGGTCGCGACGCCGCCGGGCGGATGGAGACGCTGCTCGTGCAGGGCGGCACGAGCGGCATCGGCGTGACGGCGATCCAGCTCGCGAAGGCGTTCGGCCATCGCGTCTTCGCGACCGCGGGCTCCGACGACAAGGCCCGCGCCTGCGAGGCGCTCGGTGCCGAGCGCGGCATCAACTATCGGACCGAGGACTTCGTCGAGGTCGTCAAGGGACTCACCGAGGGCCGCGGCGTCGACGTGATCCTCGACATGGTCGCCGGCGACTACATCCCGCGCGAACTGAAGGCGCTGGCCGACGACGGACGACTCGTGCTGATCGCGCTGCTCGGCGGCTCGAAGGCCGAAGCGGACCTCGGCCAGATCCTGCGTCGACGCCTGACGGTCACCGGTTCGACGCTGCGTCCGCGCGACGTCGCGTTCAAGGCGCAGATCGCGGCGAACCTGCGCGAGCACGTCTGGCCGATGATCGAATCGGGCGCGATCAAGCCGGTCGTCTATCGCTCGTTCCCGCTCGCCGAAGCGGCGGAAGCGCACCGCTTGATGGAGAGCAGCACGCACGTCGGCAAGATCGTGCTGGAGCTGTGACGCGGTTTGCCGCCCCATCGGCGACTGCGTACAATCGCGGGTTCGCCTGAATCGTCACTTCACGACTTCGTTTCCTCATGCCGTCCCGCTCCCGAGTCGTCGTCGGCAACTGGAAGATGAACGGCGCGCTGACGTCGAACGCCGCGCTGCTCGATGCGATCCGGTCCGGCGCCGCGACGCCGCCGTCGGCCTGCGACGTCGCGGTGTGCGTGCCGTTCCCGTACCTCGCGCAGGCGCAGGTGGCGCTCGCGTCGTCGTCCGTCGCGCTCGGTTCGCAGGACGTCAGCGAATATGCGCAGGGTGCCTACACCGGCGAAGTATCCGCGTCGATGCTGCAGGACTTCGGATGTCGGTACGCGATCGTCGGCCACTCGGAGCGGCGCACGTCGTTCGGCGACAGCGACGCGCGCGTCGCGCTGAAGGCGGATCGCGCGATCGATGCGGGCCTGACGCCGATCGTCTGCATTGGCGAGTCGCTGGAGGAGCGCGAGCAGGGCAGGGCAGAGGAAGTGGTCGCGCGGCAGCTCGATGCGGTCGTCGAACGGATCGGCGCCAAGCGTCTCGCGGAGGCGGTGATCGCGTACGAGCCGATCTGGGCGATCGGCACCGGCAGGACGGCGACGCCGGAGCAGGCGCAAGGGATGCACGCGGCGATCCGCCGGCACGTCGCGTCGTACGACGCCGAGGTCGCGAAGGAAGTGAAGATTCTTTACGGCGGTAGCGTCAAGGCGTCCAATGCCGCGTCGCTGTTCGGATGCGCGGACATCGACGGCGGCCTGATCGGCGGCGCATCGCTGGTCGCCGCGGATTTCCTCGCGATCGTCGACGCGGCGGCCGAGGCCGCGGCGGAGTCGCGGTCGACGGATGTCGCGGCCGCGTGACGCGCGCGCAACGCAACGAGTGAGAACGGAACGAGCATGGAAATCCTGAGCAAGATCGTCTACGTGCTGATGCTGCTGTCCGCGGTCGGCGTGATCGTCCTCGTGCTGCTCCAGCACGGCAAGGGCGCCGACATGGGCACCGGCTTCGGCGCCGGCGCGTCGGGCAGCCTGTTCGGCGCGAGCGGGTCCGCGAACTTCCTCAGCCGCACGACGAAGTTCCTGGCCGGCGTCTTCTTCGTCACGACGCTGGCGCTGTCGTACTTCGCGACCAATCGTCCGAAGACGAGCAACAGCGTGATGCAGAGCTTGCCGGCGCAGACCGCGCCTGCACCGGCCAATGGCGCCGCGACGAACCCGACGCCAGCCGCGCCGGCCGGCGAGACGGCGCCCAACGCGCCGCCGAAGCAGGGCGAGATTCCGAAGTAGGGCCCGGAGTGACGACGTGCGAGCGCCAAGCGCTCGCATCAGCAGCGTGACGAGCGAAGCGTTCCTCGACGCATCGCAAGCAGTGAGACAATGCGGTTTCGGCGAAGCGGATCGGTCCGCATCGCCCCACGTGCCGACGTGGTGAAATTGGTAGACACGCTATCTTGAGGGGGTAGTGGCGAAAGCTGTGCGAGTTCGAGTCTCGCCGTCGGCACCATCGAATACAGACCCGCTACGGTGGGTTGCCATGAAGCCCGCTGTCGCGGGCTTCGTCTTTTGCGCCGGGCGGTCCGGCCGATCGCATGTTCACGGTGCGATCGATTCGCGGCCGCACGAGCTGCTGCAGCCGCTCGGCGTCGACCGGCGCCCGCACCTTCGCGTCGTTGTCGAAGTAGACGTAGACGTCGCGCGGCCGACGGACCGGCGGCGACCCGACGCGAGCGCCGCCGCGCGGCTCGCGGCCGGCGGTCCAGGCCGCGACGCGCCGAGCCCACGTCTCGAGCGCGTCGTCGTCGTAGCCGCTGACGTAGAGCTCCTCGGAGCCGTGCAGCCGGCAGTAGACGAAATCGCTCGTCACGTCGAACAGCAGTGGCCACTCGACGGTGTCCGCGACGACGAGCCCGACGTCGTGCTCGCGCAGCAGATCGACGAACGCCGGCACTTCGAAGGACCGGCTGCGGATCTCCACCGCGTGCCGCAACGGCCCGTCGACGCGCGGCTCGGTCCACGTGCCCTTCCTCGGCCGGTCGTCGTGGCCGCGGGCGAGGTGCGCCGCCTGGTCCATGTCGCGCGGAAGGGCGGCGAGGAAGCGGCCGAAGCGCCTCGGGATCGAAGCGGAACCGTTCGGGGAACTGCCACAGGAACGGCCCGCACTTCGCACCGAGGCGGAGGACGCCTGACGCAAGGAAGTTCGCGAGCGACGGCCCGAGTTCGCGTGCGCGCAGCATGTGCGTCAGGAAGCGCGGCGCCTTGACGGCGAACACGAAGTCGTCGGGCGTCTCGTCGTGGAACTTCGCGAAGTCGTCCGGCGCGAGCAGTCCGTAGAACGTGCCGTTGATCTCGATCGATCCGAACCGCTCGGCCGCGTAGCGCAACTGATGACGGCGGGCGAGGCCCGGCGGAAAGAAGGTGCCGCGCCAGCGGTCGTAGGTCCAGCCGGAGATGCCGATGCGGACGATTGCGCTCATCGCGCGAGCATCTCGCCGCTCGCGACCGGGCGACGCCCCGGCGACGCGGTTGTGCTCGTAGGCCGGCGCCTGTATTTGGACACCGTGGCCCGGCGCCGCTGCAGAGGGGGTGCGATCTCTCTTACAATGCGCCTGTTGTTCGGTCGCCGCCGAGCCGTCGCGCGCGGTGTCGCGCCGACCGGCTCACATCGCCGCGAGGCTTCCTCCTTGTCGCTCGAAAATTACTTCCCGGTCCTTCTTTTCATCCTCGTCGGCGCCATCGTGGGTCTGGCGGCGATGACGCTCGGCAGCTTCGTCGCGCCGAACAAGCCCGACAGCGAGAAGCTGGCGCCGTACGAGTGCGGCTTCGAGGCGTTCGAGGACGCGCGGATGAAGTTCGACGTGCGCTACTACCTCGTCGCGATCCTCTTCATCCTGTTCGACCTCGAGACGGCGTTCTTCTTCCCGTGGGCCGTGCTCGTTGCGCGACCTCGGCCTGTACGGCTACTCGACGATGGTGCTGTTCGTCGTCGAGTTCCTCGTCGGCTTCTGGTACATCTGGAAGAAGGGCGCGCTCGACTGGGAGTGAGCCGCGATCGCTCTTCGCAACGCAATGGTTCGTCATGAGCATCGATCGTGAGTATTGAAGGCGTACTTTCCGAAGGCTTCGTCACGACGAAGCTCGACAACGTGATCAACTGGGTGCGCACCGGCTCGCTGTGGCCGATGACGTTCGGCCTCGCGTGCTGCGCGGTCGAGATGATGCACGCCGGCGCGTCGCGCTACGACCTCGACCGCTTCGGCGTCGTGTTCCGGCCGAGCCCGCGCCAGTCCGACGTGATGATCGTCGCCGGCACGCTGTGCAACAAGATGGCGCCGGCGCTGCGCAAGGTCTACGACCAGATGACCGAGCCGCGCTGGGTCATCTCGATGGGCTCGTGCGCGAACGGCGGCGGCTACTACCACTACTCGTATTCGGTCGTGCGCGGCTGCGATCGCATCGTGCCGGTCGACGTCTACGTGCCGGGCTGTCCGCCGACGGCCGAGGCGCTGATGTACGGCATCCTGCAGTTGATGAACAAGATCAAGCGCGAGACCACGATCGCCCGCTCCTGATGTCGACGCCGCCCGCGAACCTGCCAGAAATCGCGCCCGCTGCCGACGCTGCGCCGAAGACCGCGACGCGTCTCGAGACGCTCGAAGCGCGCCTGCGCGAGGCCTTCGGCGACCGGATGACGAGCCTCGTGTCGTCGCTCGGCGAGTTGACGCTGGTCGTCGCCGCGAACGACTACCTCGCGACGGCGCGCGCGCTGCGCGACCGCCCGAGCTCGGCTTCGACCAGCTGCTCGACCTGTGCGGCGTCGATTACCACGAGCTACGGCGACGGCGCCTGGGACGGGCTGCGGTTCGCGGCGGTCTCGCATCTGCTGTCGCTGAAGAACAACTGCGCGTCTGCGGCTGCGCGCGTTCGCGGCCGACGACGACTTCCCGGTGCTGCCATCGGTGATCCGAGGTGTGGAACGCGGCGAACTGGTACGAACGCGAGGCGTTCGACCTGTACGGCATCGTCTTCGAAGGCCACAACGACCTGCGTCGCATGCTCACCGACTACGGCTTCGTCGGTCATCCGTTCCGCAAGGACTTCCCGGTCTACGGCAACGTCGAGATGCGCTACGACCCCGAGCAGAAGCGCGTGATCTACCAGCCGGTGACGATCGAGCCGCGCGAGATCGTGCCGCGCGTGATCCGCGAAGAAGGTTACGGAGGGTTGAAGTGAGGTTGCCCGCACGGATGGCTTTGCGCCTCGACGACCGAGCGGTTGGGTCGAGGACGCGAAGCGGCGGAGCTTTTCGAGCGGTGCGTACGGGCGCGTACGCGAGCGTCGAAAGGCTCGCCGCGACAAAGTCATCGGCCCAACTGCGCCGGTCAGCGAGGTGCGAAGTGGCTGAGATCAAGAACTACACGCTGAATTTCGGGCCGCAGCACCCGGCGGCCCACGGCGTGCTGCGGCTCGTGCTCGAGCTCGACGGCGAGGTCGTGCAGCGCGCCGATCCGCACATCGGCCTGCTGCATCGCGCGACCGAGAAGCTGGCCGAGACGCGGACGTACCTGCAGTCCGTTCCGTACATGGACCGGCTCGACTACGTGTCGATGATGTGCAACGAGCACGGCTACGTGATGGCGATCGAGAAGCTGCTCGACGTCGAGGTGCCGCTGCGCGCGCAGTACATCCGCGTGATGTTCGACGAGATCACGCGCCTGCTGAATCACCTGATGTGGCTCGGCGCGCATGCGCTCGACGTCGGCGCGATGGCGGTCTTCCTGTACGCGTTCCGCGAGCGCGAGGACCTGATGGACATGTACGAGGCGGTGTCCGGCGCGCGGATGCACGCGGCCTACTACCGGCCCGGCGGCGTCTATCGCGACCTGCCCGACGCGATGCCGCGCTACGTCGCGTCGAAGTGGAAGAACGCGCGCGCGACGAAGGACCTGAACGAGAACCGTCAGGGTTCGCTGCTCGACTTCATCGAGGACTTCTCGAACCGGTTCCCGCGCTACGTCGACGAATACGAGACGCTGCTGACCGACAACCGCATCTGGAAGCAGCGGCTGGTCGGCATCGGCGTCGTCTCGCCCGAGCGCGCGAAGGCGCTCGGCTTCACCGGACCGATGCTGCGCGGCTCGGGCATCGAATGGGACCTGCGGAAGAAGCAGCCGTACGAGGTCTACGACCTGCTCGACTTCGACATCCCGGTCGGCGTCAACGGCGACTGCTACGACCGCTACCTGGTGCGCGTCGAGGAGATGCGCCAGTCCAACCGCATCATCAAGCAGTGCATCGAATGGCTGCGCAACAATCCGGGCCCGGTGATGGTCGACAACCACAAGGTCGCGCCGCCGTCGCGCGTCGAGATGAAGTCGAACATGGAAGAGCTGATCCACCACTTCAAGCTCTTCACCGAAGGGATGCGCGTGCCGGCCGGCGAGTCGTACGCGGCGCTCGAGCATCCGAAGGGCGAGTTCGGCATCTACCTCGTGTCGGACGGCGCGAACAAGCCGTATCGCCTCAAGATCCGCGCGCCGGGATATCCGCATCTGCAGGCGCTCGACGAGATGTCGCGCGGCCACATGATCGCGGACGTGGTCACCATCATCGGCACGCAGGACATCGTGTTCGGGGAGATCGATCGATGAGAGGTCGTGCCGTTCGCTGGTTGCTGTCGGTGATGCTGATGGTCGTCGCCGCGTCGGCGTTCGGGCAGGTCGATCCGCACGCCGGCGACGCGTTCCTGCAGCTGCTCGATGCCAAGAAGTACGGCGACGCGTGGGACGCGTCGTCCGATTACCTGAAGCAGTCGGTGTCGCGGACCGAGTGGACGACGCAGATGGTCAAGACGCGCGACACGATCGGCCAGCTCGGGTCGCGCACGCTGAAGGATGCGAAGCCCGAGACGAATCCGCAGGGCGCGCCGCCGGGCGATTACCTGCTGCTCACGTACGAGTCGGTGTTCGCGTCGCAAGGCAAGCCGTTCACCGAGACGCTGCCGATGATCAAGGGTCCCGACGGCCGCTACCGCGCCGTCGGCTACTTCCTGCGCTGACGCGCATGAACAACACCGAATCGAACATCCCGTCGGCGCTGCACGCGACGCCGCCTACCGGTGTCCGCAGAAGCGCGTGCTGTCCGACGAGCCTACCGCCGCATCGATCGCGAGGTCGCGAAGTTCCCGCCGGACGGCAAGGAGTCGGCCGTGATGGCCGCGCTCGGCATCGCGCAGGACGAGAATGGCTGGCTGTCGATCGAGACGATGGCCGACGTCGCCGACTACCTGTCGATGCCGGCGATCGCGGTGCAGGAGGTCGCGACGTTCTACAACATGTACAACACTCGGCCGGTCGGGCGTCACAAGATCACGATCTGCACGAACCTGCCGTGCGCGCTGTCCGGCGGCGCGCGCGCGGCCGAGTACTGAAGGCGCAGCTCGGCATCGACTTCGCGAGACCACGAAGGACGGCGAGTTCACGCTGCAGGAAGGCGAGTGCATGGGCGCCTGCGGCGACGCGCCGGTCATGCTGGTGAACAACAAGCGGATGTGAGCTGCATGAGCACGAGAAGATCGACGCGCTGCTCGAGGAGCTGTCGTCCGCGCGCGACGACGCGACGGCACGCAGCTGATAGGCGGACGCGAGAAACGGACATGGAACCCTACGGCAAGGCCCGATCTCCCGAGGTGCGGTCCGAACGCGACGGCGCAGCCCGATCACGCCGGCGCGACACGTCGATCCACGATCGTCACATCGCGCCGCAGATCATGGCGGGCCTGAACGGCGACAACTGGCGGCTCGCGGACTACGAGGCGCGCGACGGCTACGCGGCGCTGCGCAAGATCCTCGACGAGAAGATCACGCCCGAGCAGGTCATCGCGATGGTCAAGTCGTCGGCGCTGCGCGGCCGCGGCGGCGCGGGTTTCCCGACCGGGCTCAAGTGGAGCTTCATGCCGCGCCAGTTCCCGGGGCCGAAGTACCTCGTCTGCAACTCCGACGAGGGCGAGCCGGGCACGTTCAAGGACCGCGACATCCTTCGCTACAACCCGCACATCCTGATCGAGGGGATGATCATCGGCGGGCTACGCGATGGGCATCGCGGTCGGCTACAACTACATCCACGGCGAGATCTGGGCCGAGTACGAGCGCTTCGAGGAGGCGCTCGACGAGGCGCGCGCCGCGGGCTATCTCGGCGACGACATCCTCGGCTCGGGCTTCTCGTTCCAGCTGCACGGCTTCCACGGCTACGGCGCGTACATCTGCGGCGAGGAGACGGCGCTGCTCGAGTCGCTCGAAGGCAAGAAGGGCCAGCCGCGCTTCAAGCCGCCGTTCCCGGCGAGCTTCGGCCTGTACGGCAAGCCGACGACGATCAACAACACCGAGACGTTCGCGGCCGTGCCGTGGATCATCCGCAACGGCGCCGACGCGTTCCTCGCGGTCGGCAAGCCGAACAACGGCGGCACGAAGCTGTTCTCGGTGTCGGGCGACGTCGAGATGCCGGGCAACTACGAGATCCCGCTCGGCACGCCGTTCGCGAAGCTGCTCGAGCTCGCCGGCGGCATGCGCGGCGGCAAGAAGCTCAAGATGGTCATCCCCGGCGGCTCGTCGGCGCCCGTCGTCAAGGGCGACCTGATGATGAACACCGACATGGACTACGACGCGATCGCGAAGGCGGGCTCGATGCTCGGCTCCGGCGCGGTGATCGTGATGGACGAGACGCGCTGCGCGGTCGCGTCGCTGCTGCGTCTGGCGTACTTCTACTTCGAGGAATCGTGCGGCCAGTGCACGCCGTGCCGCGAAGGCACCGGCTGGATGTATCGCGTGATCCATCGCATCGAGCACGGCGAAGGCCGCATGGAAGACCTCGACCTGCTGCTGTCGGTCGCCGACAACATCCAGGGACGCACGATCTGCGCACTCGGCGACGCCGCGGCGATGCCGGTGCGCGCGTTCGTGAAGAACTATCGCGACGAGTTCGAGTACCACATCAAGAACAAGTGCTGCCTGGTCGGCCCCGGCGCGCATCCGCACCCGGCGCACATGACGTCGCTGGAGCGGTCGCAGGCCAACGAGACGGTTCGCGATTCCGAGGTGCCGCGGCATCCGGAATCGATCCACGCCTAACCCATCGACGACATGGTCCAGATCGAAGTCGACGGCAAGTCCGTCGAGGTCAAGGAAGGCAGCATGGTGATGGACGCCGCGAACAAGCTCGGCGTCTACATCCCGCACTTCTGCTATCACAAGAAGCTGACGATCGCGGCCAACTGCCGCATGTGCCTCGTCGAGGTCGAGAAGGCGCCGAAGCCGATGCCGGCCTGCGCGACGCCGGTCACGGCCGGCATGATCGTGCGCACCCATTCGCCGAAGGCCGTGCAGGCGCAGAAGGGCGTGATGGAGTTCCTGCTGATCAACCACCCGCTCGACTGCCCGATCTGCGACCAGGGCGGCGAATGCCAGTTGCAGGACCTGGCGGTCGGCTACGGCGGCTCGAACTCGCGCTACCGCGAAGAGAAGCGCGTCGTGTTCGAGAAGAACGTCGGCCCGCTGATCTCGATGAAGGAGATGACGCGCTGCATCCACTGCACGCGCTGCGTCCGCTTCGGTCAGGAGATCGCCGGCGTGATGGAGCTCGGCATGCTGAACCGCGGCGAGCACGCCGAGATCACGACGTTCGTCGGCAAGACGGTCGACTCGGAGCTGTCGGGCAACATGATCGACGTGTGCCCGGTCGGCGCGCTGCTGTCGAAGCCGTTCCGCTACAGCGCACGCACGTGGGAGCTGTCGCGTCGCAAGTCGATCAGCCCGCACGACGGGCTCGGGTCGAACCTCATCGTGCAGGTCAAGAACGCCGAGGTCATGCGCGTGCTGCCGCTCGAGAACGAGGCGATCAACGAGTGCTGGATCTCCGACCGGGACCGCTTCTCGTACGAAGGTCTCGGCGTCGAGGATCGTCTGACGAAGCCGATGGTCAAGCGGCGAGTCGGGCTGGCGCGAGGTCGACTGGGCCGAGGCGCTCGAGCACGTCGCGTCGGGGCTGCAAGCGCATCGTCGCGGACCAGGGTCCGTCGCAGGTCGGCGCGCTCGCGTCGCCGCATTCGACGCTCGAGGAGCTGCACCTGCTCGCGCGATTGATGCGCGGCCTCGGCTCCGACAACGTCGACACGCGACTGCGCCAGAGCGACTTCAGCGGCGACGTCGCCGCGCCGTGGCTCGGCATGTCGGTCGCGCAGTTCGCCGAGCTCGATCGCATGCTGCGTGATCGGCTCGTTCGTCCGCAAGGACCAGCCGCTGCTGTCGCAGCGTCTGCGCCAGGCGACGAAGCGGGCGCGCTGCTGTCGGTCCTGAACGCCTCGGACAACGATCTGCTGATGCCGGTCGCGAACAAGCTGATCGCGCCGCCGTCGCAGTGGCAGGCGTCGCTCGACGCGATCGCTGCCGCCGTCGGCTAACGATGCGCCCGACGCATCGAACGAGGCCGGCTGCGAGCATCGCGAAGAGCTTCGCGTCGGGCTCGAAGAAGGCGATCCTGCTCGGTGCCGCCGTCGTGCGGCATCCGCAGTACGCGCAACTGCTCGCGTCGGCCCGCAGCCTCGCCGATGCGACCGGTGCGACGCTCGGCTTCCTCACCGAAGCCGCGAACACCGTCGGTTCGCATCTCGTCGACGCGTTCCCGATCGCCGACGGCCTGAACGCCGCGGCGATGCTCGACGACCCGCGCCGCGCCTACGTGCTGCTCGGCGTCGAGCCCGAGCTCGACCTCGCGAACCCGCCGGCCGCGGTCGCCGCGCTCCGTGGCGCCGAGCTGGTCGTCGCGCTGACGTCGTTCAAGCAGCGCGGTCGATCGGCATGCGACGTGATGCTGCCGATCTCGCCGTTCACCGAGACGTCCGGCACGTTCGTCAATTGCGAGGGGCGTGCGCAGAGCTTCAACGGCGCCGTCAAGCCGCGCGGCGATACGCGCCCGGCGTGGAAGGTGCTGCGCGTGCTCGGCAACCTGCTCGGCCTGCGACGGCTTCGACTACGAACGTCGGAGGCCGTGCGCACCGAGATCACCGGCGGCGCCGTCGACCTGTCGTCGCGCTGCGTCGCGCGCGCGGCATCCGGCAACGCGCGGCGCGTCGGAGCCGATCGCGCCGATCGACGGCGGCCTCGAGCGCATGGCCGACGTGCCGATCTACTTCTCCGATCCGCTGGTGCGCCGCTCGCCGCCGCTGCAAGCGACGCGCGACGCGGCGCCGCCGCGGGCCCGCGCTGAACGGCCGGACGCTCGCGGCCGCCGGGTCTGCAGACCGGCGACAGCGGTCCGCGTCGACGATGGGCAATGCGGCTTGCGAGCTCGCCTGCCAGCTCGACGAGCGCGTCGTCGACGGCTGCGTCGCGATCTCGGCCGGCCATCCGTCGACGGCCGCGCTGCCGTCGCTGTTCGGACCGGTCTCGCTCGCGAAGGTCGCGGTCGCGACGGCGCCGACGCCGGACGCGGTCACCGCATGATCGACTGGATCACGACCAACGGTCAGTCGACGCTCGGCGTCGTGTGGCCGCTCGTCTGGAACCTCGTCAAGATCATCTGCGTCGTGCTGCCGCTGATCCTGTGCGTCGCGTACCTGACGCTGTGGGAACGCAAGGTGATCGGCTGGATGCATCTGCGCCTCGGCCCGAACCGCGTCGGTCCGTTCGGACTGCTCCAGCCGTTCGCCGACGTGCTGAAGCTGCTGCTGAAGGAGATCATCGTCCCGGCCAACGCGAGCCGCGGGCTGTTCCTGATCGCGCCGATGATGGCGATCATGCCGGCGGTCGCCGCATGGGCCGTCGTGCCGTTCGGCCCGAACGACGCGGTCGGCAACATCAACGCCGGCCTGCTGTACATCATGGCGATCACGTCGGTCGAGGTGTACGGCATCATCATCGCGGGCTGGGCGTCGAACTCGAAGTACGCGTTCCTCGGCGCGATGCGCGCGTCGGCGCAGATGGTCAGCTACGAGATCGCGATGGGCTTCTCGCTCGTCGTCGTGCTGATGGTCGCCGGCAGCATGAACTTCAGCGACATCGTCGCGGGCCAGCAGCACGGCCGCTTCAACGCGTTCGGCCTGAACTTCCTGTCGTGGAACTGGCTGCCGCTGCTGCCGATCCTGGTCGTCTACTTCGTGTCGGGCGTCGCCGAGACGAACCGCCATCCGTTCGACGTCGTCGAAGGCGAGTCGGAGATCGTCGCCGGCCACATGGTCGAGTACTCGGGGATGGGCTTCGCGATGTTCTTCCTCGCGGAGTACATGAACATGATCCTGATCTCGGCGCTGGCCGCGATCATGTTCTTCGGCGGCTGGTCGGCGCCGATCTCGTTCGGCCTGTTCGGCCTGCAGACGCCGCAGTGGATCGTCGACTCGATGGCGTTCTGGAGCTGGGTCTGGCTGTTCGGCAAGACGGTCGTCCTCGTCACGTTCTTCATCTGGTTCCGCGCGACGTTCCCGCGTTATCGCTACGACCAGATCATGCGTCTGGGCTGGAAGGTCTTCATCCCGCTGTCGCTGGCCTGGCTGATGATCGTCGGCCTGTGGATGCAGACGCCGCTGAACATCTGGAAGTGAGAGTGAGCTGAATCATGCTGGTCGAACCCACCACCCGCATCCAGGTCGAGCGCGAGCAGGGCCGCAGCACGGTCACCGCGATCAAGGACTTCTTCGGGAGCCTGCTGCTCGGCGAACTGCTGAAGGGCATGGCGCTGACGGGGCGCTACATGTTCGCGCGCAAGATCACCGTGCAGTTCCCCGAGGAGAAGACGCCGAAGTCGCCGCGCTTCCGCGGGCTGCACGCGCTGCGCCGCTATCCGAACGGCGAGGAGCGCTGCATCGCGTGCAAGCTGTGCGAGGCGGTGTGCCCGGCGCTCGCGATCACCATCGAATCCGAGCAGCGCGCCGACGGCACGCGCCGCACGACGCGCTACGACATCGACCTCGTCAAGTGCATCTTCTGCGGCTTCTGCGAGGAGAGCTGCCCGGTCGACTCGATCGTCGAGACCGACATCCTCGAATATCACGGCGAGAAGCGCGGCGACCTGCACTTCACGAAGGAGATGCTGCTCGCGGTGGGTGACCGCTACGAGAAGCAGATCGCGGAAGCGCGCACGGCCGACGCGCCGTACCGCTGATGGCGGCACGGGCAATTCGACGAAGAACGATCAGCGCGTCGCGATCGCATCGCGGCGTCGTGAACGAACGACGAATGGACATCAAGGCCATCCTGTTCTACCTGTTCGCGGCGATCGCGATCTACGCGGGGCTGCGCGTCGTCACCGCGAAGAATCCGGTGCACGCGGCGCTGCACCTCGTGCTCGCGTTCTTCACGTCGGCCGCGATCTGGATGCTGCTGAAGGCCGAGTTCCTCGCGATCGCGCTGGTGCTCGTCTATGTCGGCGCGGTCATGGTGCTGTTCATCTTCGTCGTGATGATGGTCGACATCAACTTCGACAAGCTGCGCGAAGGCTTCTGGACGCATCTGCCCGCCGCGGCGAGCGTCGGCATCATCATCGTGCTCGAGATGGCGTTCGTGCTGCTGAAGACCTTCATCATTCCCGAGACGGCGGCCAACACGCTGCCGATCCCGGCCGGCAGCAGCAACACGCGCGAGCTCGGCAAGCTGATCTTCACCGACTACGTCTACGCGTTCGAGGTCGCGGCGGCCGTGCTGCTGGTCGCCATCATCGCGGCGGTCGCGCTGACGCTGCGGGCCCGCAAGGACACGAAGGGCCAGGACCCGAACCGGCAGGTGCTGGTCAAGCGCGGGGACCGCGTGCGGATGGTGAAGATGCCGAGCGAGAAGCGCGAGAAGGTGACATCGTGAGGGCTTCCCGTTGGTCGCTCCGGCGAAGGCCGGGGCCCGAGTTCTCGATGGGCAAGGACGGACGCGACTGGGGTCCCGGCCTTCGCCGGGACGACATGGTCTGCACGAGCGGTGCGCAAGCGCGAGATCGCCGATGCTGAGCCTCGCCCACTACCTCGTCTTCGGCGCGATCCTCTTCTCGATCAGCGTCATCGGCATCTTCCTCAACCGCCGCAACGTCATCGTGCTGCTGATGGCGATCGAGCTGATGCTGCTCGCCGTCAACACGAACTTCATCGCGTTCTCGAACTACCTCGGCGACTACGGGGGCCAGGTGTTCGTGTTCTTCATCCTGACGGTGGCCGCGGCGGAGTCCGCGATCGGCCTCGCGATCCTCGTGCTGCTGTTCCGCAACCTCGACACGATCAACGTCGAGGACCTCGACGAGCTCCAGGGCTGACGATGGACCCATCGACCCACGCCGTATCGCTCGGAATGCTCGCCGCCGTCCCGCTCGCGCCGCTCGTCGGCGCGATCCTCGCCGGCTTCTTCGGCAAGGTCATCGGTCGCAAGGGCGCCCACACCGTCTGCATCCTCGGCGTCCTGATCGCGTTCGCGCTGTCGTGCGGCGTGTTCCTCGCCGTCCGCGACGGCGCGCGCGTCGACGAGACGCTGTACACCTGGGCGCAGATCGGCGACCTGCGCTTCGAGGTCGGCTTCCTGATCGACTCGCTGACCGCGACGATGATGCTCGTCGTCACGTTCGTGTCGCTGATGGTCCACATCTACACGATCGGCTACATGTCCGACGACCCGGGCTATCAGCGCTTCTTCGCGTACATCTCGCTGTTCACGTTCTCGATGCTGATGCTGGTCATGGCCAACAACATGCTCCAGCTCTTCTTCGGCTGGGAGGCGGTCGGCCTCGTGTCGTATCTGCTGATCGGCTTCTGGTACACGCGGCCCACGGCGATCTACGCGAACCTGAAGGCGTTCCTCGTCAACCGCGTCGGCGACTTCGGCTTCATCCTCGGCATCGGCCTGCTGCTCGCGTACACCGGCACGATGCATTACGCGCGACGTCTTCGCGAAGGGCGAGGAGCTCGCGAAGATCACGTTGCCCGGCACGAACTGGATGCTGCTGACGCCGGCCTGCATCTGCCTCTTCATCGGCGCGATGGGGAAGTCGGCGCAGTTTCCGCTGCACGTGTGGCTGCCCGACTCGATGGAGGGCCCGACACCGATCTCCGCGCTGATCCACGCGGCGACGATGGTCACGGCCGGCATCTTCATGGTCGCGCGCTTCTCGCCGCTGTTCGAGCTGTCCGACACGGCGCTTTCGTTCGTCATCGTGATCGGCGCGATCACCGCGCTGTTCATGGGCTTCCTCGGCGTCATCCAGAACGACATCAAGCGCGTCGTCGCGTACTCGACGCTGTCGCAGCTCGGCTACATGACCGTCGCGCTCGGCGCGTCGGCGTACTCGGCCGCGATCTTCCATCTGATGACGCACGCGTTCTTCAAGGCGCTGCTGTTTCTCGCGGCCGGCTCCGTCATCATCGGGATGCATCACGATCAGGACATCCGCAACATGGGCGGCGTGAAGAAGTACATGCCGATCACCTGGATCACGTCGCTGATCGGCTCGCTCGCGTTGATCGGCACGCCGTTCTTCTCGGGCTTCTATTCGAAGGACTCGATCATCGAGGCCGTCGGCGAGTCGCACATCGCGGGCTCCGGCTTCGCGTACTTCGCGGTCGTCGTCAGCGTGTTCGTGACCGCGCTGTATTCGTTCCGGATGTTCTTCCTCGTGTTCCACGGCAGGGAGCGTTTCGGGCTCGCGCACGCCGACCACGGTTCGCACGGCAGCGCGGATGCGCATGGCGCCCACGCGTCGACGTCGACCGCGACGCGGGCCGTCGCGCAGGACACGTCGCACGCCGCGGCACGCGTCTTCAACGACCCGCACGCGCATGCGAGCCACGAGGCCGCGGTCAAGCTGACGACGAACGAGGCGAGTGCGAGTCACGACGAGATCGCGCAGGACCAGGCGCACGACGATCCGCACGACGAGGAGCATCACGGTCTCGGACCCGGGCGAGAAGCCGCACGAGACCGGCCTCGTCATCACGATCCCGCTGATCCTGCTCGCGATCCCGTCGCTCGCGATCGGCTTCTTCACGATCGAGCCGATGCTCTACGGCCACTGGTTCGACGGCGCGATCGTCGTCGGCGAGAACCATCGCGTGATGGAGAAGCTCGCCGAGGAGTTCCACGGCGCGTTCGCGATGGGACTGCACGGCTTCGTCAGCCTGCCGTTCTGGCTCGCGCTCGCGGGCGTCGTCGTCGCGTGGTACCTGTATCTCGTGAAGCCGGCGCTCCCCGATCGCATCGAGTCGAAGACGGCGTGGCTCTACCGGCTGCTCGACAACAAGTACTACATGGACCGCATCAACGAGATCGTGTTCGCGGGCGGGGCGCGGCGTCTCGGTCGACGGCCTGTGGCGGCGCGGCGACCAGTCGGTGATCGACGGGATCGTCGTCAACGGCAGCGCGCGTCTGGTCGGCTGGTTCGCGTCGGTCGTGCGCACCGCGCAGTCCGGCTACATCTATCACTACGCGTTCGCGATGATCATCGGCGTGCTGGCGCTGATGTCGTACTTCGTCTTGCGGCAGCCGCTTCGGTGACCGCGCAGCGCTCACCGGAGCGCCCCGGCGAAGGCCGGGGCCCAAGTCGCTTTCTCGGTGCGTGAAGAACCTGGGTCCCGGCCTTCGCCGGGATGACAGCGGTCGTATCAGGCGCCGTCCATAACAACAACATGCAAGCAACCGTTCCTTACCTCAGCCTCGCGATCTGGATCCCCATCGTGTCCGGGCTGATCCTGCTCGCGATCGGCCGCGACGACCGCGCGCCGCTGATCCGCCGGCTCGCGCTCGTCGCATCGATCGCCGGCTTCGTCGTCACGATTCCGCTCTACACCGGCTTCGACCTCGGCACGCCCGGCATGCAGTTCGTCGAGCACGCGACGTGGATCGAACGCTTCGCCGTCAACTACGCGCTCGGCGTCGACGGCATCGCGCTCTGGTTCGTGCTGCTGACCGCGTTCATCACGGTCATCGTCGTGATCTCCGCCTGGCAAGTCATCCAGGACAACGTCGCCGGCTACATGGCCGCGTTCCTGATCCTGTCGGGCCTGATGATCGGCGTGTTCTCGGCCACCGACGGCCTGTTGTTCTACGTGTTCTTCGAGGCGACGCTGATCCCGATGTACCTGATCATCGGCATCTGGGGCGGCCCGAACCGCGTCTACGCGTCGATCAAGTTCTTCCTCTACACGTTCCTCGGCTCGCTGCTGACGCTCGTCGCGATCATCTACCTCTGGTACAAGGCCGGCGGCAGCTTCGACATCGCGACGTGGCAGCAGCTGCCGCTGTCGATCGAGGCGCAGACGCTGATCTTCTTCGCGTTCTTCATGGCGTTCGCGGTCAAGGTGCCGATGTGGCCGGTCCACACGTGGCTGCCCGACGCGCACGTCGAGGCGCCGACCGGCGGCTCGGTCGTGCTGGCCGCGATCATGTTGAAGCTGGGCGCGTACGGCTTCGTGCGCTTCTCGCTGCCGATCGCGCCCGACGCGGCGCATCAGTTCGCGCCGTTCATCATCACGCTGTCGCTCGTCGCGGTGATCTACGTCGGCTTCGTCGCGATGGTCCAGACCGACATGAAGAAGCTCGTCGCGTATTCGTCGATCGCGCACATGGGCTTCGTCACGCTCGGCTTCTTCATCTTCAGCGAGCTCGGCGTCGAAGGCGCCATCTCGCAGATGATCTCGCACGGCTTCGTGTCGGGCGCGATGTTCCTCTGCATCGGCGTGCTGTACGACCGCATGCACACGCGCCTGATCGCCGACTACGGCGGCGTCGTCAACACGATGCCGAGGTTCGCCGCGTTCTTCCTGTTCTTCGCGATGGCGAACTGCGGCCTTCCGGCCACCTCGGGCTTCGTCGGCGAGTTCATGGTCATCCTCGCGGCGGTGCAGTTCAACTTCTGGATCGGACTGCTCGCGGCCGTCGCGCTGATCCTCGGCGCCGCCTATTCGCTGTGGATGTACAAGCGCGTCTCGTTCGGCGCGGTCGCCAACGCGCACGTCGCGGCACTGAAGGACATCGGCGCGCGCGAGTTCGGCATGCTGGCCGTGCTCGCGATCGCGTCGCTCTACATGGGCCTCGTGCCCCGGCCGTTCACCGACGTGATGCACGCGTCGGTCGCCAACCTGCTGCAGCACGTCGCGCAGTCCAAGCTCTGATGAATCCCGCCGCCTCGTCGTTCCCGGTCGTCAATCTCGTCCCGGCCTATCCGGAGATCGTTCCTGCTCGTCGCGAGCTCGGCGATCCTGCTGATCGACATGTTCCTCGGCGATCGCCGGCGGCTGACGTCGTACTGGCTCAGCATCGGCACGCTCGTCGATCTGCGCGGTGCTGAACGGCCTCTACCTGTACGGCGGCACGACGGCCTACACGTTCGGCAACATGTTCGTCGGCGACCCGATGTCGAACCTGCTGAAGCTCGCGACGTCGATCGCGATGATCGCGACGCTGGTCTATTCGCACGACTACCTCGTCGATCGCGGCATCGTGTCGGGCGAGCGCGGCGGCGAGTTCTATCCGCTCGTGCTGTTCTCGGTGCTCGGCCAGTTCGTGATGATCTCGGCCAACAACTTCCTGTCGATCTACCTCGGCCTCGAGCTGATGTCGCTCGCGTTCTACGCGCTGGTCGCGTTGCGCCGCGACCACACGCGCGTCGACCGAGGCGGCGATGAAGTACTTCATCCTCGGCGCGCTGTCGTCCGGCTTCCTGCTGTACGGCATGTCGATGCTGTACGGCGCGACCGGCACGCTCGACCTGACGGTGCTCGCGAAGCAGCTCGACGCCGGCGTCGCGAACCGCACGATCCTGGTGTTCGGCCTCGTGTTCATCGTCGCGGGGCTCGGCTTCAAGCTCGGCGCGGTGCCGTTCCACATGTGGATTCCCGACGTCTACCAGGGCGCGCCGTCGGCGATCACGCTGGTGGTCGGCGGCGCGCCGAAGCTCGCCGCGTTCGCGATCGTGCTGCGCCTGCTGGTCGAGGGGATGATCGCGCTCGCGTTCGACTGGCAGCAGATGCTGATGATCCTCGCCGTGCTGTCGCTCGCGCTCGGCAACCTCGCGGCGATCGCGCAGACGAGCGTCAAGCGGATGCTCGGCTATTCGACGATCTCGCACATGGGCTTCCTGCTGCTCGGCATGCTGGCCGGCATCATCAACGGCAACGCGTACTCGGCCGCGAGCGCATACAGCTCGGCACTGTTCTACGCGGTGATCTACGCGCTGACGACGTGCGCCGCGTTCGGCGTGCTGCTGGTGATGTCGAGGAACGGCTACGAGGCCGACCACATCGACGACTTCAAGGGGTTGTACCGCCGCAATCCGTGGGCGGCGCTCGTGATGCTGATCACGATGTTCTCGCTCGCCGGCGTGCCGCCGACGGTCGGCTTCTACGCGAAGTTCTCGGTGCTGTCGGCCGCGTTCGCGACCGGGTCGGTGTGGCTCGTCGTCTTCGCCGTGATGATGTCGCTCGTCGGCGCCTACTACTACCTGCGGATCGTCAAGCTGATGTACTTCGACGAGCCGGTCGAGGGTTCGACCATCGCCGGCGCCGGCAGCGGCCGCCTCGACGCGCGCGCGTTGCTGATCGTCAACGGGGCGGCGCTGATCGTCCTCGGCATCGTTCCCGACGCGGTGATGCAGGCGTGCGTGTCGGCGATGGCTCGCACGCTCGCGAGCTGATGCGCGACGCCGCGACGCAGGACGACTCGCATCTCGAAGAGGTGACGATCGCGTCGAAGCGCGTCTTCGACGGCAACTTCCTCCATGCGAATCGCGACACGGTGCGCCTTCCCGACGGGAGAGAGACGCATCGCGAATACATCGTGCATCCCGGCGCGGTGATGATGATTCCGCTGCTCGCCGACGGGCAGGTCGTGATGGAGCGACAGTGGCGGCATCCGCTGTCGCGCGCATTCATCGAGTTCCCCGCCGGGAAGATCGACGAAGGCGAGTCGCCGCTCGCGACGGCCGGTCGCGAGTTGCGCGAGGAGACCGGCTACGCGGCCGAGCGCTTCACGTTCCTCGCGACGATCAACAACGCGATCTCGTATTCGAACGAGCACATCGATCTCTACCTCGCGGAAGGGCTGACCGCCGGCGCCGCGAAGCTCGACGACGGCGAGTTCCTCGACGTGTTCACCGTCGAGCCGTCGCAGGTGCTCGCGTGGGTCCGCGACGGCACGATCACCGACGTGAAGACGATCATCGGCGCGTTCTGGCTCGAGAAGGTCCTGTCGGGGACCTGGCAGCCGAAAGGCTAGCGGCCCCTCGGAGTCGCAAGCTCGCGTCGTCGTCCCGGCGAAGGCCGGGATTCAATCAAGCAACACACGACCGCAGCGATCGGGTTCCGGCCTTCGGCTGCTAGTCGACGTATTTCTCGGTCCCGGCACCATCCACGAGCTCGAGCGAGACGGCGCCGCGGTGGCAGGTCGTGGTCGTGGACATGCGGTCTTCGTTCGTGCCGTGGTCGCGACCGCAGGGCCGCGAGGGCGTCACATGTTGGGGTAGTTCGGCCCGCCGCCGCCTTCCGGCGTCACCCACACGATGTTCTGCGTCGGGTCCTTGATGTCGCACGTCTTGCAGTGCACGCAGTTCTGCGCGTTGATCTGCAGCCGTTCGCCTCCGCCTTCCTTCGGCACGTACTCGTAGACCGCAGCGGGGCAGTAGCGGCTCTCCGGTCCCGCGTAGATCGGCAGGTTGATGCGCTCCGGCACCGTCGGGTCGCGCAGCGTCAGGTGGCTCGGCTGGTTCTCCGAATGGTTCGTGTTCGAGATGAACACCGACGACAGTCGATCGAACGTCAGCTTGCCGTCGGGCTTCGGATAGACGATCGGCTCGCACTCGGCCGCCGGCTTCAGGCACTCGTGATCGGCGTGATGATGATGCAGCGTCCACGGCACGTTGCCGCCGAGCACCTTCTGCTCGAAGCCGACCATCATCGTGCCGACGTACAGTCCCTTCGACATCCACTGCTTGAAGTTACGCGTGCGATTGCAGCTCCTCGTACAGCCACGACGCGCGATACGCCGCCGGATACGCCGACAATTCGTCCCGCTGCGCGACCCGACGTGATCGCCTGATACGCGGCCTCGGCGGCGAGCATGCCGCTCTTGATCGCCGTGTGGCTGCCCTTGATGCGCGCGGCGTTCAGGAAGCCCGCGTCGCAGCCGATCAGCGCGCCGCCGGGGAAGACGAGCTTCGGCAGCGACACGGGACCGCCGGCCGTGATCGCACGCGCGCCGTACGACACGCGCTTGCCGCCTTCGAGATAGTGGCGGATCGACGGATGCGTCTTGTAGCGCTGGAACTCCTCGAACGGCGACAGGTACGGATTGCGATAGGCCAGCCCGACGACGAAGCCGACGACGACCTGGTTGTTGTCGAGGTGATAGAGGAACGAGCCGCCGTACGTCGAGGTGTCGAGCGGCCAGCCGGCCGTGTGCATCACGAGGCCCGGCCGGTGCTTCGACGGATCGATCTCCCACAGCTCCTTGATGCCGATGCCGTAGCTCTGCGGGTCGCTGTCGGCCGCGAGCGCGAAGCGTTCGATCAGCAGCTTGCCGAGGTTGCCGCGCGACCCCTCGGCGAACAGCACGTACTTCGCATGCAGCTCCATGCCGAGCTGGAACTCGGCGGTCGGCTCGCCATCCTTGCCGATACCCAGGTCGCCGGTCACGACCCCGCGCACGGCGCCCGATTCGTCGTAGAGCACCTGTGCCGCGGGAAAGCCGGGGAAGATCTCGACGCCGAGCGCCTCCGCCTGCTGACCCAGCCAGCGGACGACGTTCGCGAGGCTGACGACGTAGTTGCCGTGGTTCTGGAAGATGTCGGGCAGCATCCAGTTCGGCGTGCGGCGTGCGCCGGTCTCGGACAGGAACAGGAAGTGGTCCTCGCTGGCCGGCACGTTCAGCGGCGCGCCTTTCTCCTTCCAGTCGGGAAACAGCTCGTTCATCGCGCGCGGGTCCATCACCGCGCCCGACAGGATGTGCGCGCCGACCTCGGAGCCCTTCTCCAGCACGCACACGTTGATCTCGCCGCCCTGTTCGGCAGCGAGCTGCTTCAGCCTGATCGCGGCCGACAGCCCGGCAGGTCCGCCGCCGACGACGACGACGTCGTACTCCATCGCTTCGCGCGGCCCGTACTGTTCGACGAGCGCTTGTTCCCGGCTTTGATCCATGAGGTTCCTGATAGACTCGGCTTCGCCGCAACGCCCGTTGATCGAGCTTCGTCCCCCGCGGCGAAGCATGATTCTCGATGAGATCGATCAAGGCCGCAAACGAGACGAAGCCGCAAGAATCGTCGTCGTGGCGTCGTTCGCATCGACGCGATGCGGGCCGCGACGAGCGCTGACGTTCACGACACACGGACCGCTCCGCCATGGGCATCGAAGTCAACCTCGAAGGCAAGATCGCGTTCGTGACCGGCGCGTCGAGCGGGCTCGGCAATCGCTTCGCGCGCGTGCTGTCGAAGGCCGGCGCGAGCGTCGTGCTCGCGGCGCGCCGGATGGATCGGCTGAAGGAGCTGCGCGCCGAGATCGAGGCCGACGGCGGCCAGGCGCACGCGGTCGCGCTCGACGTCACCGATCACGCGAGCATCAAGGCCGCGGTCGCGCATGCCGAGACCGAGGCAGGCCCGATCGACATCCTCGTCAACAACTCCGGCGTCGCGAACACGCAGCGCCTCGTCGACGTCACGCCCGACGATTACGACTTCGTGATGCGGACCAACACCGAAGGCGCGTTCTTCGTCGCGCAGGAGGTCGCGAAGCGGATGATCGCGCGCGCGAAGGGCGACCAGAAGAACGGGCTGCCCGAGAAGGCGTCGCGGATCATCAACATCGCGTCGGTCGCCGGCCTGCGCGTGATGCCGCAGATCGGCGTCTACTGCATGAGCAAGGCCGCGGTCGTCCACATGACGCGCGCGATGGCGGTCGAGTGGGGCCGATTCGGCATCAACGTCAACGCGATCTGTCCCGGCTACATCCGGACCGAGATCAACGAGGCGCAGTTCGACAGCGAGGCCGGCCAGAAGCTCGTGCAGATGCTGCCGCGACAGCGCGTCGGCGATCCGTCCGACCTCGACGGCCTGCTGCTGATCCTCGCGGCCGACGAGTCGCGCTTCATCAACGGCTCGATCATCACCGCGGACGACGGCCACTCGGCGCTCTGACCGACCTCGGCCTCGTCATTCGATGCGCGTCTATCGCAAGACCATCCCGCTGCGCTGGGGCGACCTCGACGCGATGAATCACCTGAACAACACGCTCTACTTCCGTTTGATGGAAGAGGCGCGCATCTCGTGGTTCGTCGAGAACGGCATGATGGTCGACGTCCGATCCGAATCCGCCGAAGGTCCGATCCTCGCGTTCGCGTCGTGCGACTTCCTGAAGCCGATGACGTATCCGGCCGACGCGCTCGTGACGCAGACGGTCGTGCGGGTCGGACGTTCGAGCATGGACCTCGACATGACGATCGAAGGGGACGAGGCGCCCGCCGTCCTGTACGCGAAGGGCCGCAACGTGCTCGTGTGGATGGACTACGCGAGCGGCAAGTCGATTCCGTGGCCGCAGCGGCTGCTGGACGCGCTCGCGGACGGCGCGGCCGAGACCGGGGACGCATCATGACAACGACAAGGAGATCGCCATGAACAAGCTGTATCCGTCGGCTCGCGATGCGCTGGCCGACATCGCGAAGGACGGCCAGGTCTATGCGGTCGGCGGCTTCGGGTTGTGCGGCATTCCGGAAGCGTTGATCGCCGCGATCCGCGACCTCGGCGTGAAGAATCTCACGGCGATCTCGAACAACGCGGGCGTCGACGGCTTCGGCCTCGGGCTGCTGCTCGAGACGCGGCAGATCAGCAAGATGATCGCGTCGTACGTCGGCGAGAACAAGGAGTTCGAGCGTCAGTACCTCGCGGGCGAGCTCGAGCTCGAGTTCACGCCGCAGGGAACCCTCGCCGAGAAGCTGCGCGCCGGAGGCGCCGGCATCCCCGCGTTCTACACGAAGACCGGCTACGGAACGATCGTTGCCGAAGGCAAGGAGATCAAGGAGTTCGACGGCGAGCGCTACGTGATGGAACGGTCGCTCGTCGCCGACATCGCGCTCGTCAAGGCGTGGAAGGCCGATCGTTCGGGCAACCTGATCTACCGCCGCACGTCGCGCAACTTCAACCCGAACGTCGCGTCGTCGGGTCGCATCACGGTGGCCGAGGTCGAGGAGGTCGTCGAGAACGGCATGCTCGATCCCGACCACATCCACACGCCGGGCATCTTCGTGCATCGACTGGTCGTCAATGCGGCGCCGGAGAAGCGCATCGAGCAGCGGACCGTGCGTCAGAAGTCCGCGCCCGCCACGAGCGCGGCAGGCGGCGACGAAGTGAAGGCCTCGGCCGGCGCCGCGGTCAACGCATAAGGAGAATCGACATGCCTTGGGATCGCAATCAGATGGCCGCGCGCGCGGCGAAGGAACTGGAGGACGGCTTCTACGTCAATCTCGGCATCGGGCTGCCGACGCTCGTCGCCAATCACGTGCCGCAGGGCATCGAGGTCTGGCTTCAGTCGGAGAACGGGCTGCTCGGCATCGGCCCGTTCCCGACCGACGACGAGGTCGACGCCGACCTGATCAACGCCGGCAAGCAGACCATCACGACGATCCCCGGCTCGTCGATCTTCTCGTCGGCCGACTCGTTCGGCATGATCCGCGGCGGCAAGATCAACCTCGCGATCCTCGGCGCGATGCAGGTCAGCGAGAAGGGCGATCTCGCGAACTGGATGATCCCCGGCAAGATGGTGAAGGGGATGGGCGGCGCGATGGACCTCGTCGCCGGCGTCAAGCGCGTCATCGTGCTGATGGAGCACACCGCGCGCAAGAAGGACGGCACGATCGACCTGAAGATCCTGCCGCAGTGCACGTTGCCGTTGACCGGCGTCGGCGTCGTCAACGAGATCATCACCGACCTCGGCGCGTTCGAGGTGACGGCGGGCGGCATCAGCGCGGCCGAGCTCGCCGACGGCGTGACGAAGGACGAGGTCACCGCGAAGACCGGCGTGCCGGTCGACTTCTCGCGACTGCAATGAACCGGTGACGGATCGGCGCCGCGCGCCGTTCACGACCGATAAGAAAAAGGCCGGCTGCAAGCCGGCCTTTTCATTGCTGCCTTACTTGATCGCGAATTTCGCGCGATCCTTGCCTTCGATCCATTTCGGCGCGCGGCCGCGGCCGGTCCACGTTTCGCCAGTCTGCGGGTTCTGGAACTTCGGCACCGCCGGCGTTCCGCTCTTCCGCTTGCGGCGCGAAGAAAGGCCGAGGTCCGAAGCCTGAATGCCGTACTCGCTCATCATTCCGCGGATCTGTGCGACCACGGCGGAGATTTCCTTGTCACGCGCCTGCTCGGCTTGCTTCTGCAGCTTTTCAATCTGGGATTGCAGATCTTTATAGGTCGCCATGATCACCTCGATTCGATTCGTGCGCCGGATTATACGCAGCGAATCAATCTTGGCAAATGCATTGGTTGTACTTCGGAATGAACGGGCGATTGACAGGATCGTCACGATCTGTTTACAAGCGTGCAAGTCGATCGAGTGCACGCACCAACGTTTCTTCCTTCTTGGCGAAGCAAAACCGGATCAAATGCGCTTGACGCGGGCGATCGTAGAACGCCGATAACGGAATGGCGGCGACGCCGATGTCGGTCGTGAGCCATTCGCAGAAATCGGCGTCCGTCATGCCATCTCGGACGTCGCGATAATCGGCCAGCGCGAAATAGGTTCCTTCGGCAACCAGCGGACGCAGCCGCGTTGCACGCAATCCGTCGCAGAAGAGGTCTCGCTTGCGTTGGTAGAAAGCCGCGAGCTCGAGATAGGGACCCGGGTCGGCGAGGTATCCGGCGATCGCCGCCTGCATCGGCGTATTGACGGTGAAAACGTTGAATTGATGCACCTTGCGGAATTCGGCCGTCATCGCCGCCGGTGCCGCGACATAGCCGACCTTCCATCCGGTGACGTGAAACGTCTTGCCGAAACTCGATACGACGACGCTGCGTTCGGCGAGCGATGGATAGCGAGAAGCGCTTTCGTGTCGACGGCCGTCGAACAGCATGTGTTCGTAGACTTCGTCGGATAGCAGATAAAGACCGCACTCGACGACGATGCGCTCCAGCTCGCGCATGTCGGCCTCGGTCGTCGCCATGCCGGTCGGATTGTTCGGCGAATTGAGGACGATCATTCGCGTCCTGTCGTTGACCGACTCGCGGACGCGGTCCCACGGAATGGAGAATCCCTGCGACGGATCGGACGCCTGCTCCATCGCGACGAAACGAGGCGTTCCGCCGGCCATCAATACGGCGGGCGCATACGAGTCGTAGGCGGGTTCGATGACGATGACCTCGTCGCCGGGATGGACCAGCGCCAGCATCGTCGTGAGGATCGCCTGCGTCGCGCCGGCGGTGACGGTGATCTCGCTGTCCGCATCGTAACGCCGGCCATAGAGATGCTCGATCTTTTCGGCGATCGCCTGGCGCAACGGACCCCACCCGCTCATCGGCGGATATTGATTGTGGCCTGCGCGCATGGCCGCATCGACCGCGTCGATCAAGCGCGGATCGCATGCGAAGTCCGGAAAGCCCTGACCGAGATTGACGGCGTCGTGGCGCGCCGCGAGCGACGACATCACGGTGAAGATGGTGGTGCCGATATTCGGCAGTCGACTCTGGATCATTGACGAGATTGTGAAGCGATGGCGGGACGGGACGCGGGCCCGATCGTAGCGTGTCGTCGTCGCGAGCGTCGACGACGGTCGGATCGCCGCAGCGCCACGACGATCGCGCTATCGTGCGCCTTGTCGTCCACCGTCCCCCGACGCTCGCAGGCGTCGAACCCATGATCCGCATCAGCAGCAGCTTCGACTCCGGCGCCATCGAGGTCGACTCGATCGCGACCGACGGCGACGTCGAGCGCATCGACGTCCGCATCCGTCGGGACAGCCATCAGGACTTCACGCAGTGGTTCCATTTCCGATTGCACGGCGCACGCGATCGCGCCTGTGCGATCCGCTTCGTGAATGCGGGCCAGTGCACGTATCCGGACGGCTGGGACGGCTATTCGGTCGTCGCGTCATACGATCGCGTCGCGTGGTTCCGCGTGCCGACGACCTATCGCGACGGCGTCATGCAGGTCGATCTCGTGCCGTCGCACGACGCGATCTGGTTCGCCTATTTCGAGCCCTACGATTGGGAGCGCCATCTCGCGCTGATCGGGCGCGCATCGGCATCGCCGCGCGTGCGGATCGCGGCGCTCGGCGTCACGCGCGACGGCCGGGACATCGATTGCGTCGACGTCGGACTGCACGACGGCATCCGGCGCAGGCAGGTCTGGATCATCGCGCGACAGCATCCCGGCGAGACGATGGCCGAATGGTTCGTCGAAGGACTGATCGAGCGACTGATCGACGACAGCGATCCGGTCGCACGCGCGGCGCTCGCGCTGGCCGACTTCCACCTCGTGCCGAACATGAATCCGGACGGCAGCGTGCGCGGCAATCTCAGGACCAACGCGGCCGGCGCGAACCTGAACCGCGAATGGCTCGCGCCGTCGCTCGACGTCAGCCCCGAGGTCTTCCTGGTCCGCGCACGGATGGAAGCCACCGGTGTCGACTTCTTCATCGACGCCCACGGCGACGAGGCGCTGCCGTACGTCTTCATCGCCGGCAGCGAGATGCTGCCGGACTTCAGCGATCGGCAGCGCGTCGAGCAGGCGGCGTTCGTCGCGTCGTTCAAGGCGGTCAGCCCCGACTTCCAGGACCTGCACGGCTATGCCGCGAGCAAGTATTCGAGCGATGCGCTGAAGCTCGCGTCGAAGTGGGTCGGCCACCGCTTCGGTTGCTTGTCGATCACGCTCGAGATGCCGTTCAAGGACAACGCCGATGCGCCCGATCCGCGCGTCGGCTGGAACGGCGCGCGCAGCAAGCGGCTCGGCGAGGCGGTGCTGCTGCCGATCCTCTGGAACCTGCGTGGGGACGAACGCGCTAGTTCGTCTTCGTGACCTGCCACGCGAACGTGAACTGATCGACGCGACCCGGGTACGTCAGGCCCTTCTTCAGCGCCCACGTCACGATCTCGTGATGCATCGGGATCACCGGGTGGTCCTTCAGCGCGAGCGCCGCGATCGACTTGGCTTCTTCCTCGCGCGCGCGGTCGTCGAACAGCGTGAAGTCGTGATCGAGCCTGCGATCGACCTCGGGATTGCTGGAGCGGCCGAAGTTCCACGCGCCGTAGCCCTTCTTCTCGTCGACCGTCGCGAGGTGGTTCTTGATCGTGTTGTCGCCGAGCGACGAGCCCCAGCCGACGAGCGCCATCGTGTATTCGCCGTTGCGCGCATGCGGCAGGTAGGCGGTCCACGGCTGCGTCTCGACCTTCGTCACGATGCCGATCCGCGACAACAACGCGGCGACGGTCTCGGCGATGCGGCTGTCGTTGACGTAGCGGTTGTTCGGCGCGTGCAGCGTCAGCTGGAAGCCGTCGGGATAGCCGGCGTCGGCCAGCAGCTTCTTCGCGCCCGCCGGGTCATAGGGCTCGACCGGGATCGCGGCGTTGTAGCCGAAGATGCCCGGCGACACGAGGTTCGACGCCGGGACCGCGAGGCCTTCCATCACGCGCGACACGACGGCATCCCGATTGATCGCCTTCGAAACCGCCAACCGCACGCGCGGGTCCTTGAACGGATTCTTCGGTAGCGGCTTGCCCGACTTGTCGGTGGCAAACGGCGTCACGTCGCGGTACTGGTCCATGTGCCAGAAGATCGTGCGCCACGACGTCTGGCGCACGACCGAGTAGCGCGCGTCCGATGCGATCTTCGCGACGTCGGCGGTCGGCACGTTCTCGATCGCGTCGACGTCGCCCGACAGCAGCGCCGCGATGCGAGCCGCGTCGTTCGACATCATGCGGAAGACGACCTTGTCCCAGGCCGCCCGGCCACCCCACCACGCGTCGTTGCGGACCAGCTCGACGCGATCGCCGCGCTTGAACGACGCGAGCTTGAACGGCCCGGTGCCGATCGCCGCCTTCCCCGAATCGAAGTCCGCATTGTTCGCGCTCGATGCCGCCGCCTTCCTCGACACGATGAAGATCGAGTTGAGGTCGTACGGCACGAGCACGTGCGGCTCGGCCGTCCTGATCCGGACCGACGTCGGCGCCGACCGCGGTCACCGACACGATCGGTCGCACGAAGCTCGCGAACGATGCGGGGCTGCCCTGCAGCGCCTTGACGCGCTCGATCGAGAAGACGACGTCGTCGGGCGTCAGCGGGCTGCCGTCGTGGAACTTCACGTTCGGCCGCAGCTTGAACTCCCACGTCGTCGGATCGACGGCGCGCCAGCTGATCGCGAGGCCGGGAATCAGCCGACCGTTGCGATCGGTCAGCGTCAGCGGCTCGAACACGTGCGTCGACAGCGAGACGTTCGGGCCCGAGTTGTTCCAGTGCGGATCCATCGACGTGACGTCGGACGACAGACCGATCGACAGCGTGTCGGCGTGCGCGGCCGTCGACAGGACGGCGATCGCCACGACGGCGACGAGGCAGGCGAGGACGCGGCGGGCGAACGAGGACATCGACATGGAGGCTCCGGGGAACGAGCGGCGCCGCACCGCGGCATCGCGACGACTCAGGCCGGCGCGTCGAGCCGGCGATCGGGAAGGGTGAGCGCGAGCGGGAAGGCGCACGCCGAGACCAGCGCGGCGATGATGAACAGCTTGCGGAACGCGTCGTTCACCTCGTCGGGCGACGAGGCGGACAGCGCCGACAGCCGCGGCGCCAGCTCGCCGGCCGGACGCGCGCTCGTCGCCGTCTCGCCGGTGCGCAACGACGACAGCAGCACGGCCGACAGCAGCGCGACGCCGATGGCCCCGCCGAGCGAACGCGAGAACGACGTGCCGGCGGTCGCGACGCCGATCTGCGCGCGCGGCACGACGTTCTGCACGGCCACCAGCGACGACGGCATCACGACGCCGATCGACAGGCCGACCCACGTCATCAGCAGCGCCGTCAGCGTCGCGTGCGTCGGCGACGTGAACGCGAGGCCGAGCAATCCGAACGGGATGCAGGCGGTGCCGACCAGCTGCTGCGGCTTCGTCCGTGCGGTCTTCAGCATCAGCCGGCCCGACAGGAAGGCGCCGAACGGGATCATGAACGTCAGCGGCAGCAGTCGCCACGCGGCCGCATCGGCGGTCACGTTCGCGACCAGCTGGAAGCGCAGCGGCGACAGCGACGAGATCGACACGAGCTGGAAGAAGCAGATGAACAGGATGCCGCAGCAGGCGGCCACGACGGGCAGCCGGAAGAGGTTGATCGGGATCATCGGCTCCGCGGTGCGGTTCTCGTACCAGAGGCAGACCGCGAGGACGACGATCGCGCCACCGAACAGCGCGGCGTTCGGCAGGTCGTTCCACGCGACGCCCTGGCCGATCCGCGTGATCGGGATCAGCAGGGCCGTCAGGCCGAGCATCAGCAGCAGGGCGCCGAGGTAGTCGATGCGCCGGCGGATGCCGGCGACCGGCAGGTGCTGCAGCGCGCGGCGCGACACGAGGAACGCCGCGGCGCCGAGCGGCAGGTTGATCCAGAAGATCCAGCGCCACGACAGGTAGTGCGTCAGCAGGCCGCCGACGACCGGCCCGGCCACGCTCGCCACCGCGAACACGCCGCTGATGTAGCCCTGGTATCGCCCGCGCTCGCGTAGCGGCACCACGTCCGCGATGATCGTCTGCGAGATCGAGATGAGACCGCCGCCGCCGAGTCCCTGCACCACGCGTCCGACGATCAACTGCGGCATCGACTGCGCGAACGCGCATCCGATCGATGCGACGAGGAACACGACGATCGCGACCGACAGCAGCATGCGACGGCCGAACAGGTCGCCGAGCTTGCCGTAGATCGGCGTGACGACGGTCGACGCGACGAGGTAGCCGGACACGACCCACGCGATCAGCGAGAAGCCCTGCAACTCGGCGGCCATCCGCGGCAGTGCGACCGCGACGATGGTCTGGTCGAGCCCGCCGAGCAGGATCGCCAGCATCAGGCCAACGATGATGTTGCGGCGTTCGACGTGGCTGAAGCGGCTCGACGGATCGACCGGTGCGGGCTTCGGCGTCGCACCGACCGCAGGTCGGGCTTCAGGAGCCACAGAGGCCCGCATCGAAGTCGATGGTGCGTCGTCCGGCGACGACGCGGCCGCGACCGGCGAGCTCGCGGTCGGCGCCAGCGCGTCGTCTGCGCTCGCGTTCGGCGTCGGCGACAGCGAGTCGGCGGTCGCCGCTTCAGCCCGCTCGGTCGATGCGGGACCCGGTTCGTTCAATGCAGATGGGCGCGGGGCGCTTCCGTTTCCTCGGGCAGCTCGGCGTGCACGAGGTCGCCGACCGGGTCGGCGAACAGCGGTGCGCCGCAGTCGTCGCAGAACTCGAGCGGGAAGCCCTGCTCGAGCACGACGACGTCCGTGATGCCGTTCTCGCGCAGCAGCTCCGCGATCTGCTCTTCGGGGCCGCCGGCCTCCGGACCTTCTTCGCGGCCGAACAGCGGCCACACCACGCCGTGCACGACGTCGGGGTTGCGCGACAGCGTGAAGCCGACGCGATATTCCTCGGGCCGTTCGTTGCCGAAGCCGGCGACGACGGCACGCAGCTGCGACGGCTGGACTTCCAGCGCGCTCTCGAGGAACGCGATCGCGGCGCGGATCGCGTACGGCCGGATCTCGCGGTCCGAGTCGCGCGATGCGACGTGATAGCCGTCCGGGATCATCACGTCGAGCGCGCAGCCCGGCATCAGCGTCTTCAGCGTCGGCAGGCCCTGCTCGCGCCAGCGCTCCAGCACGTGCTCCCGCGTGAACTCGCGGCGCTCGTTCGCGCGCGCGTCGGGCTCCTCCTGCCAGCGGAACAGCGGCGAGCCCGGCTTCGCGACGAACGCGGCGATCAGGTAGCGCGTGTCGGCGAGCAGCGGCGCCGTCTCGGGCATCCGCTTCGTCGACGACTTGCGTTCGTCGCGGCCGAGCGCACGCTGCGCGAGCGATCGGGCGAGCGCGTGGACGTCCGAGAAGTCGCGCGGCAACTGGTCGATCGAGTAGAGGTACGGCGCGAGCGAGACGCGGCCCTCGGCCGCGCCGCAATGCGCGCGCAGCTGCGTCTCGAGCGCCTCGGCGGCGTCGGCCTTGATCGGTCCCGACGGCACCTCGTAACGCGACCACGCGAGGATCGGCGCCGCGACCAGCAGCACCTGCCAGTCCTGTCCGTCGACGTTCACGGTGGTCGTCTCGGCGCGCGTCTCGACGACCTCGATCAGCGCATCGAACGCGGCCGGCAGCGTCGCGTCGAGATGATCGAGCGCCGCGTCGATGGCGGCATCGGCGCCGTGGTCCAGCAAGCGCTCGACGTCGCGGCCGAGCAGGTCTTCCCAATACGCGTCCTCGAGGCGGCTCCCGGACGACGACAGGCTCTGCGCGAACGACACCAGCCGCTCGCCGTCCCTCGACAGGCGGGGCAAGGCGGACTTGGTGCGGGGACGTTTGCTGGCCATGACAGGCGTGCGATGCGACGGCGGAACCGCGCGACGCGACTGCAGAAGGATTGCAAGGATAGCAAATGACGCGGCGCGCCACGCGCGCCACGTCACCCCGGCGAAGGCCGGGGTCCAGGCATCCGCCGCGCGCGAACCGGGCCGCGCCCCTCACCGGGGCGACGTACCAGGTCTGCGCGTCCCCGCCGATCAGGCCGCCAGCAACTGCCGCAGCACGAACGGCAGGATCCCGCCGTGCAGGTAGTAGTCGACCTCGATCGGCGTGTCGATCCGCAGCAGCAGCGTCGTCTCCTTCTTCTGGCCGTCCTTGCCGGTGATGACGAGCTTGACGTCCATCAGCGGCCTGAGCGTGCCGGTCACGACGATGTCGAACGTCTCGTCGCCGACGATGCCGAGCGAGTCGATCGACTCGTCGTTCTTGAACTGCAGCGGCAGCACGCCCATGCCGACGAGGTTCGAGCGATGGATGCGCTCGAAGCTGCGCGCGACGACGGCCTTGATGCCGAGCAGCTGCGTGCCCTTCGCGGCCCAGTCGCGCGAAGAGCCGGTGCCGTATTCCTCGCCGCCGAAGACGACCGTGGGCGTGCCTTCGGCGATGTACTTCATCGCGGCGTCGTAGATCGGCATCTGCTCGCCGGACGGCTGCAGCAGCGTCAGGCCGCCCTCGATGCGCGAGCCGTTCGCGTCGGGCGGGATCATCAGGTTCTTGATGCGGACGTTCGCGAACGTGCCGCGCATCATCACCTCGTGGTTGCCGCGCCGCGCGCCGTAGCTGTTGAAGTCGACCTTCGTGACGTTGTGGTCGATCAGGTACTTGCCGGCCGGCGACGTGTCCTTGATCGAACCGGCCGGCGAGATGTGGTCGGTCGTCACCGAGTCGCCGAACAGGCCGAGCGCACGCGCGCCGCGGATCGTGCCGATCTCGCCGGGCTTGCCGACCTTCGGCTCCATCGTGAAGTCCTCGAAGAACGGCGGCTCGGCGATGTACGTCGACGACGGCCAGTTGTAGACCTGACCGGACGATGTCGCGACCTGGCTCCACAGATCGCCCTTCTTCGTCAGCGTGCCGTACAGCCGCTGGAACGTCTTGCCGTCCATCGCCGACGAGAGCAGCGCGTTGACCTCGTCGGTCGTCGGCCAGATGTCGCCGATGAAGACATCGTTGCCGTCCTTGTCCTTGCCGAGCGGCTCCGTCATCACGTCGAGACGCACAGTGCCGGCGATCGCGTACGCGACGACGAGCGGCGGCGACGCGAGGAAGTTGGCCTTGATGTTCGGATGGATGCGCGCCTCGAAGTTGCGATTGCCCGACAGCACGGCCGCGCAGATCAGGTCGTTCGTGACGATCGCCTCGTTGATGCCCGGCGTCAGGTCGCCGGCGTTGCCGATGCAGGTCGTGCAGCCGTATGCGGTCACGCCGAAACCGAGCTCCGTCAGCGCGGAGAGCAGGCCGGTCTTCGTCAGGTAGTCGGTCACGACGCGGCTGCCCGGCGCGAGCGACGTCTTGATGTGCGGCGCGACGGTGAGCCCGCGTTCGACGGCCTTCTTCGCGAGCAGCCCTGCGGCCAGCAGCACGCTCGGGTTCGACGTGTTCGTGCAGCTCGTGATCGCCGCGATCAGCACGTCGCCGTTGTGCAGCTCGACGCCGTCGGACGTCGTGTACGCCTGCTCGAGCTGATCGGCCGGCTTGTTGAAGCCGTTCTGCGCGTTCGGCTTCGAGAACAGCGAGTCGTAGGTCGACGCGACGTCGCCGATCTCGATGCGGTCCTGCGGCCGCTTCGGCCCGGCGAGCGACGGCACCACGCTGCCGAGGTCGAGCGCGAGGTCGGTCGAGAAGTCGATGTCGCCGTCGGCCGGGACGCCGAACAGTTTCTGCGCCTTGAAGTACGCCTCGAAGGCCGCGATCTCGTCCGGCGTGCGGCCGGTGCCCTTGAAGTAGTCGATCGTCTTGTCGTCGACCGGGAAGAAGCCCATCGTCGCGCCGTACTCGGGCGCCATGTTCGCGATCGTCGCGCGATCGGTCACCGACAGCGACGCGGTGCCCTCGCCGTAGAACTCGACGAACTTGCCGACGACCTTCGCCTTGCGCAGCATCTCGGTGATCGTCAGCACGAGGTCGGTCGCCGTGACGCCGCCGCGCAGCTTGCCGGTCAGGTGGACGCCGACCACGTCGGGCGTGAGGAAGTAGACCGGCTGGCCGAGCATGCCGGCCTCGGCCTCGATGCCGCCGACGCCCCAGCCGACGACGCCGATGCCGTTGATCATCGTCGTGTGGCTGTCGGTGCCGACCAGCGTGTCGGGGTAGTACACGCCGTCCTTCTCGTGGACGCCGCGCGCGAGGTACTCGAGGTTGACCTGGTGGACGATGCCGATGCCCGGCGGGACGACCTTGAACGTGTCGAACGCCTGCATGCCCCACTTCATGAACTGATAGCGTTCCTTGTTGCGCTGGAACTCGAGCTTCATGTTCAGATCGAGCGCGTCGGGCTGGCGGAAGTAGTCGATCTGCACCGAGTGGTCGACGACGAGGTCGACCGGCACCAGCGGCTCGATCTTCTTCGGGTTCTGGCCCATCTTGTCCGCGACGTTGCGCATCGCCGCGAGGTCCGCGAGCAGCGGCACGCCGGTGAAGTCCTGCAGCACGATCCGCGCGACGACGAACGGGATCTCCTCGGTCCGCTCGGCATTCGGCTTCCAGTTCGCGAGCTCGCGGACGTGCGCCTCGGTGACCTTCTTGCCGTCGCAGTTGCGCAGCACCGACTCGAGGACCAGCCGGATCGAGACCGGCAGTCGCGACACGTCGACGCCGAGCGTCTTGCCGAGGGCCGGCAGCGAGTAGAACTGGCCGGTCTTGCGGCCGGCCTTGAAGGATTGACGGGTGTCGAACGCGTTGTCGGGTGTGCTGGGCATGGAAGTCTCGGGCAGGTGGCGGGAGCGGTCAGCGGGTCTTCGGCACGATGACCTTGAGTCCCTTGAAATAGTCGCGGTAGAAGCCTTTGTCACGCGTGATCAGCCCGTCGCATTGGAGCAGAGCATGCGCGCCGACGAGGAAGTCGGGGACC
Source organism: uncultured beta proteobacterium (assembly GCA_963795885.1). Classification (GTDB taxonomy): domain Bacteria; phylum Pseudomonadota; class Gammaproteobacteria; order Burkholderiales; family Burkholderiaceae_D; genus CAHJXF01. The sequence goes on from CAWCJI010000002.1 coordinate 192,663, forward strand.
GTGCGGTCGCGTGCGCCGCCACGCTGACGGTAGCGGCGCTGCATCTCGCCGGCGCGAACCGCCGACTTCATCTCGACCGCCGAATAGGCGACACCGAGGTCGGCGAGCGCGTCGAACAGGTCGTCGCTGTTGACGACCGAACTGCAGACCTCCGCCACGACGACGTCGCAGGCGACGACCGGACCGGCGGTGAGCGCCGTGCGCAGCGCCTCGCCGGACGCCGTCGAGTCAGGCTGATCGGTCAGGATGTCCACGAGCACGGACGAGTCGAGCGCGATCATCGCGCCGGATCAGGGATCGACCGGGTCGCCCGGTGCACGGCCGCGGATCGCGCGCATCGCGTCGTCGGTGTCCTTGAACTCCGGCGCGAGCTTGAAACGGCCGCGGACCCGCGAGATCGCATCGTCGACGTTCTTCGACAGGACGATCCGCGCGCCATCGAGCTCGACGCGCAGTTGCGTTCCCTTCGTCAGGCCGAGCGCATCGCGCACGGCCTTCGGCAGCGTGATCTGGCCGCGCTCCGCAACGGTGGCTTCCATGGCGTCTCCTGCCGCTACTGATATGTGCGAATGATACATACCCATTCCGACATACTCAAGTCTCGAACGCGTCGAGCAGCCACCGGTTCATGGCGACCGCATTCAGATCACGTAGAGGTCCACGTACTCGTGGACCGGCATCGCCTCGAGCTTCGCCTGGTCGAGCGACACGTCGAGGATCGCGTGTCTGCTGCTTGGCCGGGAAGCGCCGCGCGAGGTTGGTCTGGAACTTCGCTTCCAGCAGCGGGATGCCGTCGGCGCGGCGGCGCTTGTGGCCGATCGGATACTCGACGACGACCTCGGGCAGCACGGTGCCGTCGGTCAGCTCGACCGTCAGCGCGTTCGCGATCGATCGCTTCTCGGGGTCGTGATAGTCCTTCGTGAACTGCGGGTCCTCGACGCACTCGATGCGGTCGCGCAGCGCGTCGATGCGCGGCCCCCAGACCGGCCCGAGCGCGATCGCGTCCTCGTAGTCGCCGGCGGTCAGGCGGCCGAAGATCAGCGGCACCGCGACCATGTACTGGATGCAGTGGTCGCGGTCGGCCGGGTTCGTCGAGCGGGCCCTTCTTGTCGATGATGCGGATGCACGCCTCGTGCGTGCGGATCGTGACCTTCGCGATGTCGGCCGCCGTCTTGCCGAGCCGGACCAGCTCGCCCCACAGCGTCATCGCCGCCTCGACCGCGGTCTGCGAATGGAACTCGGCCGGAAAGCTGATCTTGAACAGCACGTTCTCCATCACGTAGCTGCCGTACTTGCGCTGGAACGTGAACGGCTGGCCCTTGAACAGCACGTCGTAGAAGCCCCAGGTCTTCGCGGTCAGCACCGACGGATAGCCCATCTCGCCGGTCTTCGCGATCAGCGCGAGCCGCACCGCGCGGCTGGTCGCGTCGCCCGCGGCCCAGCTCTTGCGGCTGCCGGTGTTCGGCGCGTGGCGATAGGTGCGCAGCGATTGGCCGTCGACCCAGGCGAGCGAGACCGCGTTGACGATCTCGTCGCGCGAGAGGCCGAGCATCTGCGCGACGACGGCGGTCGACGCGACCTTCACGAGCACGACGTGGTCGAGGCCGACCTTGTTGAACGAGTTCTCGAGCGCGATGCAGCCCTGGATCTCGTGCGCCTTGATCATCGCGGTCAGCACGTCCTTCATCACGAGCGGCGGCTTGCCGGCCGCGACCGCGTTGCGCGACAGCCAGTCGGCGGTCGCGAGGATGCCGCCGAGGTTGTCCGACGGATGGCCCCACTCGGCCGCGAGCCAGGTGTCGTTGAAGTCGAGCCAGCGGATCATCGCGCCGATGTTGAACGCGGCCTGCACCGGATCGAGCTGGAACTGCGTGCCCGGGACCTTCGCACCGTTCGGGACGACCGTGCCCGGCACGATCGGCCCCATCAGCTTCGTGCAAGCCGGATACTCGAGCGCCTCGAGGCCGCAGCCGAGCGTGTCGATCAGGCAGTTGCGGGCGGTGTCGTACGCGAGATCGCTGTCGATCGGCGTGTCGACGACGTAGTCGACGATGTCGACGAGGACCTGGTCGGGTTCGGGACGGACGTTGGAGATCGGTGCGGACATGGATCCTTCGATGGAGGCGCGGACGGCGAGCGCGAAAGGATACGCCGGTCGGCCACGCGGCCGACGCCTGCAACGAGGGAGCCGGCGCGCCGGCGGGGATCAGACCGCGGCGTTGCGCAGTCGCGAGATCACGTCGGTCGCGAACGCGTCGCCGCGCGACTTCGAGAGCGCCGTCTGCAGGTCGTACAACAGCTCGAGCAGTTCGTCGGCCGTCGTGCAGCGCTCGATCTTGAGCTGGAAGAAATAACGCCGGTGCGGCGCGAGGAAGTCGCGGACGATCTCGTTCATCATCGCGTACAGACGCTCGTACTGGTTCGCGACCGGCGCCGGCTCGACGCTGTCGAGGATGGGCGCCGGTTGCACCGGTTGAGCCGGCCGGGGCTCGGGCGCCGGGAACGACTCGGGGCCGTAGATCGTCGGCAGCGTGAGGTCGAGCGGTCCGTCGTAGAGCGTGCCGGCGTCGGCTGCGACCGGCGGGGCCGTGGCGGGCGCAGGCGCCGGTACGACCGGCGTCACTGCGACCGGCGGCGGTGGCGCGACGACCGGCGGCGCCGGCGCGGCGGCCTTCGCGGCGACGGCGGGCGCGACCGGCATCGGCGTCGGTGCAACGGCGGCGGGGATCGGGGCCGGCGGAGGCGCCGGCCGTGCCGGCGCGGGTTGCGGCGCGGCGACCGGTTCGATCAGTCCCTGCGCGACGAGGCTGTCGAGGACATCGGCCGGCGCCTTCGAGCCGGCGATGATGCCGCGCATCGCCGAGACCGTCCGCTGACCGTCGACCATCAGCAGGATCGCCCGGATCGACATCGGCAGTCCGAGCGCGCGCGACCTGATCTCGTCGCGCCCGGCGTCGGTCTTCACGTAGATGTCGGCGTCTTGCATCGCGGCGGCGTGGGCCATCCGATCGGCTCCGAGGTCAGCCTCGAATTATCGGTCGAAACCTGCGTAGCATGAGCCGCGTCGCCCCGGATTGCGGCAATGAAGCAACACGGAGGCGACGCGAGGCCTCCGGGAAGACGCCGTGGACCGGCGTTCGACGGGCGCTGAAGCGGCCCTGGCGGCCACCTCGGCGCTCCGGCGGCGCCGGCCTACTTGCGGTCGGCGAGCGGCACGAACGTCAGGTCCTCGGGACCGACGTAGTTCGCGGTCGGACGGATGATCTTGCCGTCGATGCGCTGCTCGATCACGTGCGCCGACCAGCCCGACGTCCGCGCGATCACGAACAGCGGCGTGAACATCGCGGTCGGCACGCCCATCATGTGATAGCTGACGGCGGAGAACCAGTCGAGGTTCGCGAACATCTTCTTCGCGTCCCACATCACCGCCTCGATGCGGTCGGCGACCTCGAACATCCGCAGGTCCTTCGCGTCCGTCGACAGCCGCTTCGCGACTTCCTTGATGACCTTGTTGCGCGGGTCCGAGACGGTATAGACCGGATGCCCGAAGCCGATCACGACCTCCTTGCTCTCGACGCGCCGGCGGATGTCGGCCTCGGCCTCGTCCGGCGTGTCGTAGCGCTTCTGGATGTCGAACGCGGCCTCGTTCGCGCCGCCGTGCTTCGGGCCGCGCAGCGCGCCGATCGCGCCGGTGATGGCCGAGTAGAGGTCCGAGCCGGTGCCGGCGATCACGCGCGCGGTGAACGTCGACGCGTTGAACTCGTGCTCGGCGTAGAGGATCAGCGACGTGTGCATCGCCTTGACCCACGCGTCGGACGGCTCCTCGTCGTGCAGCAGGTGCAGGAAGTGGCCGCCGATCGAATCGTCGTCGGTCTCGACCTCGATCTGCCGCCCGTTGAACGCGTAGTGATACCAGTACAGCAGCATCGAGCCGAACGACGCCATCAGGCGATCGGCGATGTCGCGCGCGCCGGGATGGTTGTGGTCGTCCTTCTCCGGCAGCACGCAGCCGAGCACCGATGCGCCGGTGCGCATCACGTCCATCGGATGCGCCGACGCGGGCAGCGTCTCGAGCGCGTCCATCACCGCGGCCGGCAGCCCGCGCAGCGACTTGAGCTTCTTCTTGTACGCGGCGAGCTCGACCTTCGTCGGCAGCTTGCCGTGCACGAGCAGGTACGCGATCTCCTCGAACTCGCTCGTCTCGGCGATGTCGAGGATGTCGTAGCCGCGGTAGTGCAGGTCGTTGCCGGTGCGGCCGACCGTGCACAGCGCGGTGTTGCCGGCCGTGACGCCGGACAGCGCGACCGACTTCTTCGGTTTGAACGCGGGTGCTTCGGTGTTCGCTTCGGCCATCGCCACTCCTGTCGCGTGCGTCCGGCATTGCCGGCTCGCCGTCCTTCGAGCCGGTCAGGGAAGCAGGTGCTTCACGCCGTCCTGTTCCTCGAGCAGCTCCTTCAGCGTGAAGTCCATTTTCTCGCGGCTGAACGCGTCGATCTCGAGGCCCTTCACGATCTCGTACTTGCCGTTGCTCGTGACGACCGGGAACCCGTAGATCACGTCTTCGGGAATGCCGTAGCTGCCGTCGGACGGCACGCCCATCGTCACCCACTTCCCGTCGCTGCCGAGCAGCCAGTCGTGCACGTGGTCGATCGCCGCGTTCGCGGCCGACGCGGCCGACGACAGCCCGCGCGCCTCAATGATCGCGGCGCCTCGCTTGCCGACCTTCGGGATGAACACGTCGCGATTCCACGCGTCGTCGTTCACGAGATCCTTGACGCCCTTGCCGTCGACCGTCGCGAACCGGTAGTCGGGATACATCGTCGGCGAATGGTTGCCCCAGACGACGAGCTTCTCGATGTCGCCGACCGCGGTGCCGGTCTTCGTCGCGAGCTGCGACAGCGCGCGGTTGTGGTCGAGCCGGAGCATCGCGGTGAAGCTCTCCTTCGGCAGGTCGGGCGCCGACTTCATCGCGATGTACGCGTTCGTGTTCGCCGGATTGCCGACGACGAGCACCTTGACGTCGCGTTTCGCGACCGCGTTCAGCGCCTTGCCCTGCGCCGTGAAGATCTGCGCGTTCGCCGACAGCAGATCCTTGCGTTCCATGCCCGGACCGCGCGGCCGCGCGCCGACCAGCAGCGCGACGTCGGCATCCTTGAACGCGACCATCGGGTCGCCGGTCGCGACGATGCCTTCGAGCAGCGGGAACGCGCAGTCCTCGAGCTCCATGATCACGCCGGCGAGCGCCTTCTGCGCCTTCTCGTCGGGGATCTCGAGCAGTTGCAGGATGACCGGCTGGTCGGGGCCGAGCAGGTCACCGTTCGCGATGCGGAACAGGAGGGCGTAGCCGATCTGGCCCGCGGCGCCGGTGACGGCGACACGCTTGGCGTCTTGGGTCATGAAATGGTCTCCGTGAGATGCATCGCGACGGGCCGAAGGCCGCTTCGAACGAGGGCGCAACGAAGCCGCGACGGGGCGTGGAGTTTACGACGAAACCATGCTCGCCGAAGGCGACGGGGCGGCGCGCCGGCATGGATTCGTTCTCTTATATAAGATCGCATCGATGAACCCCGTGCCGGACGCCCGCCTCCCCCCGACGACCGCGCGGTACGACGCCCGACGCGAGCGGCCGTGAGCGCGCACGGCTATCGACGGCAGCAGCCTGCGGGCGCGCGGACCGCGGCGACGGGCGCGACCTTCAGCCCGCTCTATTCGCAGATACAGACGCTGATCACCGCGGGACTGCAGAGCGGCGAGTGGAAGCCGGGCGCCGCGATCCCGAGCGAGATCGAGCTCGCGAAGCGCTACGGCGTCAGCCAGGGCACGGTGCGCAAGGCGATCGACGCGATGGCCGCGGGCAACCTGCTCGTGCGCCGCCAGGGCAAGGGCACGTTCGTCGCGACTCATCACGAGCCGCGCGCGCAGTTCCGTTTCCTCCGGCTCGCGCCCGACGACGATCGCGAAGAGACCTCCGAGAGTCGCGTGCTGTCGTGTCGACGCACGCGGGCGTCGGCCGACATCGCGCATCGCCTGCATCTGAAGGCTGGCGACGGCGTCGTCGCGATCCGTCGCGTGCTGTCGTTCGACGGCCGGCCGACGGTCCTCGACGACATCTGGCTCAACGGCGCGGTCTTCCGCGGGCTGACCGCTGAACGCATCGCGGCCTATCGCGGTCCGCTGTACGGCCTCTTCGAATCCGAGTTCGCGACGCCGATGACGCGCGCCGAGGAACGCATCCGTGCGGTGGCAGCCGACGCGGAGTCGGCGCGACTGCTCGACGTCGCGATCGATGCACCGTTGCTGTCGGTGGAGCGCGTGTCGATGACCTATGTCGATCGTCCGGTCGAGCTGCGGCGAGGGCTCTACGCGACGACCCGTCATCACTATCGAAACACGCTCGGCTGATGACGACCGCGCACGTCCACGAGGCGATCGAAGGGACGACGCGAAGCGCCCGGTTTGGAGTCGTGCGCGAAATCGGCGAAAATGGTGCGTTGCTCCGCGCCCGTCGCCTTCTCTTGCGCACGGTGCCCATCGCGAAGGGCGACCATCCCATCACGAGGGAAGCATGTCCGACCTGACGACGCGGCCGACGAGGCCGATCTACCGCAACATCCACGTGGGTCAACTCGTCGCCTATCGGCTGCCGGCCGCCGGTTGGGTCTCGATCCTTCATCGGATCAGCGGCGCGCTCCTGTTCCTCGCGCTGCCGTTCGTGCTCTATCTGTTCGATCGCAGCCTCACGTCCGTCGGCACGTTCGACGCGTTCAAGACATTCACGTCGCACTGGCTGACGAAGCTCGTGCTGCTCGTGCTGATCTGGGCCTACCTGCATCACTTCGTGGCCGGCATCCGGCACCTGTTCATGGACATGCATCTCGGCGTCGAGAAGGACACCGGACGTCAGACGGCCATCGCGGTCCTCGTCGTCAGCCTCGTCCTCTGGGTCGCGTTCGCCCTGAAGACGTTCGGAGCGTTCTGATGGCCGACGCACACGCGAGCGACCGGATCGGCTCGAAGCGCCTCGTCGTCGGCGCGCATTACGGCCTCGCCGGCTGGCTCGCGCAGCGCTTCACCGCGGTCGTGATGGCGGTCTACACGATCATCCTGCTGGCGGCGTTCTTCGGCGGCCGCAACTTCTCGTACGACGGATGGGCCGGCCTGTTCGCGCGGCCCTGGATGAAGGTCGCGACCCTCGTCGCGTTCGCGGCGCTCGCGTACCACGTCTGGGTCGGCATGCGCGACATCTGGATGGACTACGTCAAGCCGACCGGCATCCGCATCCTGCTGCAGTTCGCGACGATCGTCTGGCTGTTCGCCTGCGTCGTGTACGCCGTCATCATCCTGTGGAGGATCTGAACGTGGCCGACACTCCGAGCAGTCAACCGATCGTCTCCATCCACAGCAAGCTGCCGCGCCGCCGCTTCGACGCCGTCATCGTCGGCGCCGGCGGCTCCGGCATGCGGGCGTCGCTGCAACTCGCGGAGGCCGGCCTGTCGGTCGCGGTGCTGTCGAAGGTCTTCCCGACGCGCTCGCACACGGTCGCGGCGCAGGGCGGCATCGGCGCGTCGCTCGGCAACATGAGCGAGGACAACTGGTACTGGCACATGTTCGACACCGTCAAGGGATCGGACTATCTCGGCGACCAGGACGCGATCGAATTCATGTGCCGCGAGGCGCCGAACGTGGTCTACGAGCTCGAGCACTTCGGGATGCCGTTCGACCGCAACCCGGACGGCACCATCTACCAGCGTCCGTTCGGCGGCCACTCGGCCAACTTCGGCGAGAAGCCGGTCGCGCGGGCCTGCGCTGCAGCCGACCGCACCGGCCACGCGATGCTGCACACGCTCTACCAGCGCAACGTCCGCGCGCGCACGCAGTTCTTCGTCGAGTGGATGGCGCTCGACCTGATCCGCGACGCCGACGGCGATGTCGTGGGCGTCGTCGCGCTCGAGATGGAGACCGGCGACGCGATGATCCTCGAGGCGAAGACGACGGTGCTCGCGACCGGCGGCGCCGGCCGCATCTGGGCCGCGTCGACGAACGCGTTCATCAACACCGGCGACGGGATGGGCATGGCGGCGCGTGCCGGCATCCCGCTCGAGGACATGGAGTTCTGGCAGTTCCATCCGACCGGCGTCGCCGGTGCGGGCGTGCTGATCACCGAAGGCGTCCGCGGAGAGGGCGGCATCCTCCTCAACTCCGATGGCGAGCGCTTCATGGAACGCTACGCGCCGACGCTGAAGGACCTCGCGCCGCGCGATTTCGTGTCGCGCTCGATGGACCAGGAGATCAAGGAAGGTCGCGGCTGCGGTCCGAAGAAGGACTACGTGCTGCTGAAGCTCGACCACCTCGGCGCCGACACGATCATGAAGCGGCTGCCGTCGATCCGCGAGATCGCGATGAAGTTCGCGAACGTCGATCCGATCAAGGAGCCGATCCCGGTCGTGCCGACGATCCACTACCAGATGGGCGGCATCCCGACGAACTATCACGGGCAGGTCGTCGTGCCGAAGGACGGCACGCCGAACGCGATCGTGAACGGCCTGTACGCGATCGGCGAATGCGCGTGCGTGTCGGTGCACGGCGCGAATCGCCTCGGCACCAATTCGCTGCTCGACCTGCTGGTGTTCGGTCGCGCATCCGGCAACCACATCGTCG
>CAWCJI010000003.1:0-31785 GCA_963795885.1 uncultured beta proteobacterium
CCCGCTCGCACACGGTCGCGGCGCAGGGCGGCATCGGCGCGTCGCTCGGCAACATGAGCGAGGACAACTGGTACTGGCACATGTTCGACACCGTCAAGGGGTCGGACTATCTCGGCGACCAGGACGCGATCGAATTCATGTGCCGCGAGGCGCCGAACGTGGTCTACGAGCTCGAGCACTTCGGCATGCCGTTCGACCGCAACCCCGACGGCACGATCTACCAGCGTCCGTTCGGCGGCCACTCGGCCAACTTCGGCGAGAAGCCGGTCGCGCGCGCCTGCGCCGCGGCCGACCGCACCGGCCACGCGATGCTGCACACGCTGTACCAGCGCAACGTCCGCGCGCGCACGCAGTTCTTCGTCGAGTGGATGGCGCTCGACCTGATCCGCGACGCCGACGGCGACGTGCGTCGGCGTCGTCGCGCTCGAGATGGAGACCGGCGAGGCGATGATCCTCGAGGCGAAGACCACGATGCTCGCCACCGGCGGCGCCGGCCGCATCTGGGCCGCGTCGACCAACGCCTTCATCAACACCGGCGACGGCATGGGCATGGCGGCGCGTGCCGGCATCCCGCTCGAGGACATGGAGTTCTGGCAGTTCCATCCGACCGGCGTCGCCGGCGCCGGCGTGCTGATCACCGAAGGCGTGCGCGGCGAGGGCGGCATCCTGCTCAACAGCGACGGCGAGCGCTTCATGGAGCGCTACGCGCCGACGCTGAAGGACCTCGCGCCGCGCGACTTCGTGTCGCGCTCGATGGACCAGGAGATCAAGGAAGGTCGCGGCTGCGGTCCGAAGAAGGACTACGTGCTGCTGAAGCTCGACCACCTCGGCGCCGACACGATCAAGAAGCGGCTGCCGTCGATCCGCGAGATCGCGATGAAGTTCGCGAACGTCGATCCGATCAAGGAGCCGATCCCGGTCGTGCCGACGATCCACTACCAGATGGGCGGCATCCCGACGAACTATCACGGCCAGGTCGTCGTGCCGAAGGACGGCACGCCGAACGCGATCGTGAACGGCCTGTACGCGATCGGCGAATGCGCGTGCGTGTCGGTGCACGGCGCGAATCGCCTCGGCACCAATTCGCTGCTCGACCTGCTGGTGTTCGGTCGCGCGGCCGGCAACCACATCGTCGCGTCGAAGCTGAAGGAACAACCGTGGAAGCCGCTGCCGGCCGACGCGGCCGAGGCGACGACCGCGCGGCTCGCCGCGCTCGAATCGCGCACCGGCGGCGAGAAGACGCAGGACGTCGCGAACGACATCCGCGCGAACATGCAGCCGCACTGCGGCGTGTTCCGCACGCAGGGGCTGCTCGCCGAGGGCGTCACGAAGATCATGGAGCTGGCCGAGCGCGCCGACGCGCGTGGCGATCACACGACAAGTCGAAGGTCTTCAACACCGCGCGCATCGAGGCGCTCGAACTCGCCAACCTGGTCGAGGTCGCGAAGGCCACGATCGTCGTCGGCCGAGGCGCGCAAGGAATCGCGCGGCGCGCATGCGCGCGAGGACTTCCCCGATCGCAACGATGCCGAATGGATGCGCCACTCGCTGTTCTATTCCGACGGCAACCGGCTCGACTACAAGCCGGTCAACCTGAAGCCGATGACCGTCGAGACGTTCCAGCCGAAGAAGCGCACGTTCTGAACGAGACCACCCGCTCGCGACGCTGTCGTCGCCCATGATCCGAGGCAAGCATGACCGCCAACACTCCCGCTGAAATGACCGCCGTCCGCCAGTCGCTCGGAGGCGAGCACGGCACGGCGGAACATCCGACGCGCATGATGAAGTTCGAGATCTATCGCTACGATCCCGACAGCGGGCGCGCGCCGTACATGCAGAAGCTCGAGGTCGAGCTGTACGACACCGACAAGATGCTGCTCGACGCGATCCTGCGCATCAAGGCCGACGTCGACGACTCCGTCTCGATCCGTCGCTCGTGCCGCGAAGGCGTCTGCGGCTCCGACGCGATGAACATCAACGGCAAGAACGGCCTCGCGTGCACGACCAACCTGCGCGACCTGAAGCAGCCGGTGGTCCTGAAGCCGCTGCCCGGGCTGCCGGTGATCCGCGACCTGATCGTCGACATGTCGCAGTTCTTCAAGCAGTACCACTCGATCAAGCCGTACCTCGTCAACGACGAGCCGCCGCCGGAGAAGGAGCGCTAGCAGTCGCCCGCCGAGCGCGAGGAGCTCGACGGGCTCTACGAATGCATCCTGTGCGCCTGCTGCTCGACGTCGTGCCCGAGCTTCTGGTGGAATCCGGACAAGTTCGTCGGCCCCGCGGGCCTGCTGCAGGCCTATCGCTTCATCGCCGACAGCCGCGACCAGGCGACCGGCGAGCGGCTCGACAACCTGCAGGATCCGTACCGGCTGTTCCGTTGCCACACGATCATGAACTGCGTCGACGTCTGCCCGAAGGGGCTCAACCCGGCGAAGGCGATCGGCAAGATCAAGGAACTGATGGTCCGACGCGCGGTGTGATCGGGCGTCCATGAGCGCCATCGCCTCCTCGCATCAGTCCGACCCGACGCAACGCGCACGGCTGCGCTGGCGCGCGCGTCGCGGGCTGCTCGAGAACGACCTGATCCTGACCCGCTTCTTCGATCGACACGAGGCGACGCTGACCGACGACGACGTCGGTGCGCTGACCCAGCTTCTGGAACTGCCCGACAACGAGTTGATGGACCTGATCCTCGCCCGTCGTGAACCCGAGGCCGCGCTCGATCATCCGTCCGCGCGCAGGGTCATCGACCTGCTGCGAGACTCGTAGCACCGCCGCGCCGCCGGCGGTGTCGCCGGCGTCCGGCGAACGCGTGGCCGCACCGAACGCCGTTCCCTGCAAGATCAACGAAGGACGCAAACATGGAAACGTCAGATATCAAGGCCAAGCTTTCGTTGTCGACGAACGGCGCCGACTTCGACCTCCCCGTGTTCAAGGGAACGATCGGACCGGAGGTCATCGACATCCGCAAGCTGTACGGACAGACCGGCATGTTCACGTACGACCCCGGCTTCATGTCGACGGCGTCGTGCAATTCGACGATCACCTACATCGACGGCGACAAGGGCGAGCTGCTGTATCGCGGCTATCCGATCGAGCAGCTGGCCGAGAAGTGCGACTTCCTCGAGACCTGCTACCTGCTGCTGAACGGCGAGCTGCCGAACCAGCAGCAGAAGGACGATTTCGTCAAGACCGTCACGAACCACACGATGGTCCACGAGCAGATGACGTTCTTCTATCGCGGCTTCCGACGCGACTGCGCATCCGATGGCGGTGCTGGTCGGCACGGTCGGCGCGCTGTCGGCCTTCTATCACGACTGCGCTCGACATCAACAATCCGCAGCACCGCGAGATCTCGGCGATCCGGTTGATCGCGAAGCTGCCGACGCTGGTCGCGATGGCCTACAAGTACGTGATCGGGCCAGCCGTTCGTGTACCCGCTCAACAGCCTGTCGTACAGCGCGAACTTCATGCGCATGATGTTCGCGGTGCCGGCCGAGGAATACAAATCAACGAGGTGCTGGTCCGCGCGTTCGACCGCATCCTGATCCTGCATGCCGACCACGAGCAGAACGCGTCGACGTCGACGGTGCGGCTCGCGGGTTCGTCGGGCGCGAACCCGTTCGCCTGCATCGCGGCGGGCATCGCATGCCTGTGGGGCCCGGCGCACGGCGGCGCGAACGAGGCCGCGCTCAACATGCTCAAGGACCTGCAGGCGCAGGGCGGCGAGGCGAAGCTCGGCGAGTTCATCAAGAAGGTCAAGGACAAGGACTCGAAGCGTCAAGCTGATGGGATTCGGCCATCGCGTCTACAAGAACTACGATCCGCGCGCCAAGCTGATGCGCGAGACCTGCCACGAGGTGCTCGACGAGCTGGGGCTGCACGACGATCCGCTGTTCAAGCTCGCGATGGCGCTGGAGAAGATCGCGCTCGAGGACGAGTACTTCGTCAGCCGCAAGCTCTATCCGAACGTCGACTTCTACTCGGGCATCGTGCAGAGCGCGCTCGGCATCCCGACGACGCTGTTCACCGGCGATCTTCGCGCTGGCGCGGACCGTCGGCTGGATCGCGCAGTGGAACGAGATGATCGCGGATCCGGAGCAGAAGATCGGCCGCCCGCGCCAGCTGTACGTCGGCGCGCCGCGACGGGACGTCGTGCCGATCGAGCAGCGCTGATCCGGCTCGATCGCGGAGGAACCGGCCACCTTGCAATGGCGCCTTCGGGCGCCATTTTGTTTCGGCCTGGCCGACGCTTTGAGCGGCGTCGCCGGACGCGCGAGCGCCGATGCGTCGCAGCGGCGGACGGGCGGCGGTGGTATTCTCACGCGCCTGCGCCGCACCGACCTCGTCGGCCACGGCCGGCAATCCGCGGATCGGCATGGTCGAGAAGCGGAGGTCGATCTCGACGAAGACCCGGCTGTGAGCCGGCCGTCAGACATCACCCACTCACACTCGGGATACCCGGGGAAAGGTGCAGCGTCATGATGCAGGAATCGCGTCTCGATTCGTATCTCTTCGGCGGCAACGCGCCGTACGTCGAGGAGCTCTACGAGGCCTATCTCGACAATCCGGGATCGGTTCCCGAGCACTGGCGCGAATACTTCGACCAGCTGCAGCATTCGCCCGCACCGGACGGTCGCAACAGCCGTCGACGTGTCGCACGCCCCGATCGTCACGTCGTTCGCGCAACGCGCGCGTGACCGTCGTCCTCACGCCGCCGAACGCGGCGGCCGACGGCCTGGCGACCAAGCAGGTCTACGTCCAGCAGCTGATCGCCGCGTACCGCTTCCTCGGCGCGCGCTGGGCCAACCTCGATCCGCTGAAGCGTCAGGAGCGTCCGGCGATTCCGGAGCTGGAGCCGGCGTTCTACGACTTCACCGAAGCCGACATGGCGACGATCTACCCGGCGCCGAACACGTACTTCGGCTTCGAGGAAGCGTCGCTGCGCGAGATCGTCAAGGCGTTGCGCGAGACCTATTGCGGTTCGATCGGCGTCGAGTACATGTACGTCAGCGACCCGCAGGAGAAGCGCTGGATGCAGGAGCGGCTCGAGTCGATCCGCGCGAACGCGCACTTCGATCCGCAGACGCGCAAGCACATCCTCGACCGGCTGACGGCCGCCGAAGGGCTCGAACGCTACCTCGCGACGAAGTACGTCGGACAGAAGCGGTTCTCGCTCGAAGGCGGCGAGAGCTTCATCCCGTCGATCGACGAGTGCGTGCAGCGCCTGGGTAGCCAGGGCGTGCAGGAGATCGTCATCGGCATGGCGCATCGCGGCCGGCTGAACCTGCTGGTCAACGTTCTCGGCAAGATGCCGGCGGACCTGTTCGCCGAGTTCGAAGGCAAGCACGTCGACGACCTGCCGTCCGGCGACGTCAAGTACCACAAGGGCTTCTCGTCCGACGTGTCGACGCCCGGCGGCCCGGTGCACCTGTCGCTCGCGTTCAATCCGTCGCACCTCGAGATCGTCAATCCGGTCGTCGAGGGGTCCGCGAAGGCGCGGATGGAGCGGCGCGGCGACATCGACGGCAGCCAGGTCGTGCCGATCCTCGTGCACGGCGACGCGGCGTTCGCAGGGCAGGGCGTCGTGATGGAGACGCTGAACCTCGCGCAGACGCGCGGCTACGGCACGCACGGCACGATCCACATCGTCATCAACAACCAGATCGGCTTCACGACCAGCGACCCGCGCGACTCGCGCTCGACGCTGTATTGCACCGACGTCGTGAAGATGATCGAGGCGCCGGTGCTGCACGTGAACGGCGACGATCCGGACGCGGTCATCCTCGCGACGCAGATCGCGGTCGACTACCGGATGCAGTTCAAGCGCGACGTCGTGATCGACATCGTCTGCTTCCGCAAGCTCGGCCACAACGAGCAGGACACGCCGGCGCTGACGCAGCCGCTGATGTACAAGAAGATCGGCCAGCATCCGGGCACCCGCAAGGTGTATGCGGACCGCCTCGTCGCACAGGGCGTGATCACCGACGCCGAAGCCGAACGGTACGTCGCCGACTTCCGCGCCGCGATGGACGCGGGCCGGCTGACGGTCGACCCGGTGCTGTCGAACTTCAAGAGCAAGTACGCCGTCGACTGGCTGCCGTTCCTGAACCGCAAGTGGACGGACAACGCCGACACGGCGGTGCCGATCGCCGAGCTGAAGCGCATCGGCCAGCGCATCACGACGCTGCCGGCCGGCTTCAAGCCGCATCCGCTCGTCGAGAAGGTCATCGCCGACCGCGCGAAGATGGCGCGCGGCGAGCAGCCGCTCGACTGGGGCATGGGCGAGCACCTCGCGTTCGCGACGCTGGTCGCGTCGGGCTTCGGCGTGCGCATCACGGGCCAGGACTCGGGTCGCGGCACGTTCACGCACCGCCACGCGGTGCTGCACTTCGCAGGATCGCGAGCGCTGGGACGCCGGCAGCTACATCCCGCTGCAGAACGTCTCGGAAGGGCAGGCGCCGTTCACGATCATCGACTCGGTGCTGTCCGAGGAAGCCGTGCTCGGCTTCGAGTACGGCTATTCGTCGGCCGAGCCGAACACGCTGGTCGTGTGGGAGGCGCAGTTCGGCGACTTCGTCAACGGCGCGCAGGTCGTGATCGACCAGTTCATCTCGTCGGGCGAGGTCAAATGGGGCCGCGTGTCGGGCCTCGTCATGTTGCTGCCGCACGGCTACGAGGGCCAGGGTCCGGAGCATTCGTCGGCCCGGCCCGAGCGCTTCCTGCAGCTCTGCGCCGACAACAACATGCAGGTCTGCCAGCCGACGACGCCGGCGCAGATCTTCCACCTGCTGCGCCGCCAGATGATCCGGCTGTTCCGCAAGCCGCTCGTGATCCTGACGCCGAAGTCGCTGCTGCGGCACAAGGAGGCCGTGTCCGACCTGCACGATCTCGCGAAGGGCGGCTTCCAGACGGTGATCCCCGAGACCGCCGACCTCGAGCCGAAGAAGGTCAAGCGCGTGATCGTCTGCTCGGGCAAGGTCTACTACGACCTGCGCACGGCGCGCGGCGATCGCGAGGACACGGCGATCCTGCGTCTGGAACAGCTCTATCCGTTCCCGCACAAGGCGTTCTCGACCGAGCTGAAGAAGTATCCGCACGCGACCGAAGTGGTCTGGTGCCAGGACGAGCCGCAGAACCAGGGCGCATGGTTCCAGATCCAGCACAACCTCCTGGAGAACCTCGACGAGGACCAGAAGCTGTCGTACGCCGGCCGGCCGGCTTCGGCATCGCCGGCCGTCGGGTACTACGCGAAGCACAACGAGCAGCAGAAGGCGCTGATCCAGGCGGCGTTCGGCCGGGCGCGCGGCCTGGTGCTGGGCAAGTAGGTCCATCGACGCCCATCGATGGAAGCCGTCGTTCCCGCCTGCGCGGGAACGACGGATTCAACCAGCGCATGTCGTCGGCCGAAGCTGACCGCATCGAACAATAAAACGGAGCATCGATGGCCCTCGTCGAAGTGAAAGTCCCGCAGCTGTCCGAGTCCGTCTCGGAAGCGACGCTGTTGCAGTGGAAGAAGAAGACCGGCGACGCGGTGGCGCGCGACGAGGTGCTCGTCGAGATCGAGACCGACAAGGTCGTGCTCGAAGTGCCGGCCTCGTCGGCCGGCGTGATGGGCGAGATCGTGATGCCCGACGGCAGCACGGTCATGTCGGATCAGGTCATCGCGAAGATCGACACCGACGGCAAGGGCAGCGCGCAACCGGCCGCTGCGGCGCCGGCGGCCGCTCCGGCGGCGCCCGCGAGCGCACCGGTCGCCGCCGCGCCGGCACCGCAGCCCGCTGCGCAGTCGCAGCCCGCGCCGTCCGCGCCTGCACCGGCTTCTGCGGTGGCGATGCCGTCCGCCGCCAAGATCCTGGCCGAGAACGACGTCGCGACCGGCGACGTGGCCGGCACGGGGCGTGGAGGCCGCATCACGAAGGGCGATGCGCTCGGCGCGATCGCGTCCGGCGCGTCGAAGCCGCAGGCTCAGCCGCCGGCCAACCTGACGTCGACCCGCTCGCCGTCGCCGAGCGCCGCGAACGACGTCCTCGAGGGCCGCACCGAGCAGCGCGTCCCGATGTCGCGGCTGCGTCAGCGCGTCGCCGAGCGCCTCGTGCAGTCGCAGTCGACCGCCGCCATCCTCACGACCTTCAACGAGGTCAACATGGCGCCGGTCATCGAGATGCGCAACCGCTTCAAGGACAAGTTCGAGAAGGAGCACGGCGTCAAGCTCGGCTTCATGTCGTTCTTCGTGAAGGCGGCGACATACGCGCTGAAGAAGTATCCGATCGTCAACGCGTCGGTCGACGGCACCGACATCGTCTATCACGGCTACTTCGACATCGGCATCGCCGTCAGCTCGCCGCGTGGCCTCGTCGTGCCGATCCTGCGCGACGTCGACCAGATGAGCTTCGCCGACATCGAGAAGAAGATCGCCGACTTCGCCGGCAAGGCGAAGGACGGCAAGCTGACGATCGAGGACCTGACCGGCGGCACGTTCTCGATCAGCAACGGCGGCACGTTCGGCTCGATGCTGTCGACGCCGATCATCAACCCGCCGCAGTCGGCGATCCTCGGCATCCACGCGACGAAGGATCGTCCGTGGGTCGAGAACGGGCAGATCGTGATCCGGCCGGTCAACTATCTCGCGATGTCGTACGACCACCGCATCATCGACGGCCGCGAGGCGGTGCTGGCGCTCGTCGCGATCAAGGAAGCGCTCGAGGATCCGGCGCGCATCCTGCTCGACCTGTGAGATGACGTCGCTCGCAGACGAGATCGATCGTCTCGCCGCGCAGCATGCGGCGGGTCGATTGACCGACGCGGAGTTCGAGGCCGCGAAGGCGCGGCTGCTGTCGTCGCCGCCGGCGCCGGTCTATCCGGCGATCGACGCGGCCGCGGCATCGGTCCATCGGCTGCGTCGCTCGGTGTCGGACCGCTGGCTCGGCGGCGTCTGCGGCGGCATCGCGAAGATGGCGGGCGTCGACAGCTGGATCGTGCGGCTCGTCTTCGTCGTCGCGACGCTGTTCGCCGGGGTCGGCCTGCTTCCCTACCTGCTGCTGTGGATCTTCGTGCCGTCCGAAGGATCGTGATCCCGCACGTGCGGCGTTGCCCGCTTGCATCCTGTGCGTCCGGCCGCAGGTGATCATCCGCCGCGATCGGCGCGGCCCTCCTCCCACAAGAAAATCATGAGCAAGAACTTCGACGTCGTCGTGATCGGTGGCGGTCCCGGCGGCTATGTCGCGGCGATCCGCGCGGGGCAACTCGGCCTGTCGGTCGCGTGCATCGACGAATGGCAGAACGCGAAGGGCGGCGCCGCGCTCGGCGGCACCTGCACGAACGTCGGCTGCATCCCGTCGAAGGCGATGCTGCAATCGTCGGAGCACTTCGAGATGGCCGGCCACGGCTTCGCCGAGCACGGCGTCAAGGTCGGCGGCCTCGAACTCGACCTCGGGCAGATGCAGAAGCGCAAGGACAAGGTCGTCCAGCAGAACAACGACGGCATCACGTACCTGTTCAAGAAGAACAAGGTGACGTCGTTCCTCGGACGCGGCTCGTTCGTCGGCCGTGTCGACGGTGGCTACGAGATCAAGGTCGCGCCGGGTGGGACCGACGCGGGCGCCGCCGGCGAGTCGCTGGTCGCGAAGCACGTCATCGTTGCGACCGGCTCGGTGCCGCGCGCGCTGCCCGGCACGCCGTTCGACGAGCGGCTGATCCTGTCGAACACGGGCGCGCTCGCGATGCCCGAGGTCCCGAAGAAGCTGTGCCTGATCGGCGCCGGCGTGATCGGCCTCGAGATGGGCAGCGTGTGGCGGCGCCTCGGCGCCGAGGTCACCGTCCTCGAGGCGCTACCGGACTTCCTCGCGGCAGTCGACACGCAGGTCGCGAAGGAAGCGAAGAAGGCGTTCGACAAGCAGGGTCTCGCGATCGCGCTCGGCGTCAAGATCACGAAGGTCGCCGCCGGCGACAACGACGTCTCGCTCGAATGGACCGACGCCGCGGGTGCCTCGCAGAGCGGCACGTTCGACCGGTTGATCGTGTCGATCGGTCGCATCCCGAATACCGAAGGCCTGAATGCGGACGCGATCGGCCTCGAGCGAGACGCGCGCGGCTTCGTCGTCGTGGACGGCGACTGCCGGACCAACGTCGAGAACGTCTGGGGCATCGGCGACGTCGTGCGCGGTCCGATGCTCGCGCACAAGGCCGAGGAGGAGGGCGTCGCGGTCGCGGAGCGCATCGTCGGCCAGAAGCCGCACATCGACTTCAACACGGTGCCGTGGGTGATCTACACGCATCCCGAGATCGCATGGGTCGGCCAGACCGAGCAATCGCTGAAGTCGGTCGGACGCGACTACAAGGTCGGCACGTTCCCCTTCATGGCGAACGGCCGCGCGCGAGCGCTCGGCGACACGACCGGCCTGGTCAAGGTCATCGCGGACACGAAGACCGACGAGATCCTCGGCGTCCACATGGTCGGGCCGGGCGTCTCGGAGCTGATCGCCGAGGCGGTCGTCGCGATGGAGTTCAAGGCGGCGTCCGAGGACATCGGTCGCATCTGCCACGCGCACCCGTCGCTGTCCGAGGCGACCAAGGAAGCCGCACTCGCGGTCGACAAGCGCGCGCTGAACTTCTGAGCGGCGGCGCCGCTCTCCGTCCGGCGCTCGAGCGGCAACGATGAACGTCCGCGAGTTCTACGAAGACGCGATCACGCGCCGCGGCTTCACGGCCGACGAGGCGCAACGGCGCGCCGTCGAACGGCTGCAGCGGCTCGACGACGACTTCGTCGCGTTCAAGAAGCGGCGCGCGAACGCATTCCTGAAGGTGCTCGACGCGTCGCTCGTCCATGCGCCGCCGCCGCGCGGCGTCTACCTCTGGGGCGGCGTCGGACGCGGCAAGAGCTTCCTGATGGACGCGTTCTATTCGGTCGTCGACGTCCGTCGCAAGACGCGCATTCACTTTCACGAGTTCATGCGCGGCGTGCATCGCCAGCTCGACGAGCTGAAGGGCACCGTCGATCCGCTCGACGAGGTCGCGCGCCGCGTCGCGAAGAAGTATCGGCTCGTGTGCTTCGACGAGTTCCACGTCAGCGACATCGCCGACGCGATGATCCTGCATCGGCTGTTGTCGGCGCTGTTCGACCTCGGTGTCGTGTTCGTGATGACGTCGAACTACCGGCCCGACACGCTCTATCCCGAAGGACTCCATCGCGAGCGCGTCCTGCCGGCGATCGAGCTCCTCGAGGCGAAGCTCGACGTGCTCAACGTCGACGCCGGCATCGACTACCGCACGCGGACGCTCGAGCGGACGCAGACCTACCTCACGCCGCTCGGTGCGGCCGCCGACAAGGCGCTTCGCCATGCATTCGATGCGATCGCGGAGACCGCCGACGAGGATCCGAAGCTCACGATCGAGAACCGGCCGCTCCGCGCGCTGCGTCGCGCCGGCGGCGCCGTCTGGTTCGACTTCGCGACGCTGTGCGGCGGTCCGCGCTCGCAGAACGACTATCTCGAACTCGCCAATCGCTTCCATACGATCGTCGTGTCGGGCGTGCCGCAGATGAGCGCCGCGCTCTCGTCCGAAGCGCGGCGATTCACCTGGCTGGTCGACGTCTGCTACGACCGGCGCATCAAGCTGATCTTGTCGGCCGCGGTCGCGCCCGAGGAGCTCTACACGGCCGGCGCGTTGTCCAACGAATTCCAGCGGACCGTGAGCCGCATCCGCGAGATGCAGTCGGTCGAATACCTGAGGCTCGAGCGCCGCGCCGCGCGCATCGATCTGTGAACACCGATAATCGCCGGATGCGTTCGCACCGCTTTGCCATCTCCTCGTCGCTGCTCGCGTCCGTCGCGGGCGCGTTGCTGTTCGCGACGACCGTCGATGTGCGCGCGCAGGCCGCCGCCGCGTCGATCGACTCGCTGCGCGAGCGCTTCCCCGCGGCGTCGATCGACTCGATCGAGAAGGCGGACGCGGCACTGTCGTCGACGAGCGGCGCGAAGGTCCGCGTCGAGAAGGACTACAAGGACGCCGCGCGCGCCTGCATCGCGAAGATCCTCGTCAACGCGTGCGTCGACGAGGCGCGCGCGCAGCGGCGCAAGCGGCTCGCCGACATCGACGCGGTCGAGATCGAGGCCAACCGCTTCAAGCGACGCGATCGCGCGGACCGCCTCGAAGCGGACAAGGCGAAGCGCGATGCCGAGCGAGCCGCGAACGCGCCGGCCGACGCCGCGCAACGCGAGCGCAATCGTCAGGCCTACGAGAACAAGCAGACCGACGCTGCGCGGTCGACCGCCGGTCGTGAGCACTCGGCGACGACGCATGCAGCAACGGCGGCCAAGCCGCATGGCCCGGTCGTCAAGCTGGCGCCGCTGGCCGGCTCCGCACCGACGCCCGACCAGCGGGCGAAGAATGCCGTCGACTTCGCGAAACACCAGCAGGTCGCGGAAGCCCATGCGAAGGACATCGATCGGCGCGTGGCCGAGAAGACGGCCGAGCGCAAGCGCCGGGACGATGCGAAGGCGGCGAAGGACGCGAAGACGGCCGCCGCGGCGCAGGCGGCCGCCGATGCCGCACGAACCGGCTTTCCTTCGATCGCGGGGCCGAAGCCCTGAGCGCCGCCGTCCGGCACGCAGATCGACCAGAGACTAGACGCGCGGCTCGCGTTCCAGGAACAGCCCCGGCATCTCGCCACCGCTCGCGACGGCGCGCGGATCGAGCGGTTCCATCCGCACGATCGCGAGCGTGCAGTTGTCGCCGCCGCCGTCGGCCCGTTCGCGGGCGATCTGGATCAGCCGCTCCGATGCCCGGCGGACCGGATACGTCGACAGCACGACGGCCAGCTCGCTGTCGGTGAAGTAGTGCCAGAGCCCGTCGCTGCACAGCATGAACGTGTCGCCGGCCGACAGCGCATCGACCGAACCGAAGTCGATCGACGGCTGCTTGTTGGTTCCGAGCGCGTGCGTCAGCAGGTTCGACAGTCGATGCGAGTTCGCGCCGCGCCGGTCGAGCTTGCCTTCGCTGACGAGCTGCTCGACATACGAGTGATCGGTCGTGCGGCCCGCAAGCTTGCCGTGCGCGAAGCGATAGATCCGGCTGTCGCCGACGTGGGCCCAATCGGCGCGATGCGGCTGGACGACGAGCGCCGCGAGCGTGCTGTGCGGTTCCTTCTCGGTCGACAGCGCCGACAGGCGGATGACGAGGTGGGCCTCGTGCACGATCTCGGTCAGCAGCGAATGGATCGATTCGCCGACCGAGTATTCCTCGAACAGGTTCTTGGCGGTGCTCATGACCTGCTGCGCCGCCATCGCGCCGCCGGTCTTGCCGCCCATGCCGTCCGCGAGGACGAACAGTGCCGAGTCGGGCAGGCGTCGCGAGGTGAAGATGCCGACCCGGTCCTGCTGCTCGGAGCGGTCGCCGATGTGCTGGCCGGTACAGGCGGACATCCGCAGCGGTGCCGGATTCGCGGCCGTCGCGGGCCGGCCCCCGGATCGTGGATGTTCTGCCATCAATGTCGGGCTTTACAATGCACAGCGCCGCATTATGGCATGCAAGAAAGGGCCGCCATCGCATGGAAGACGAGAGCATTCGGCGCCGCATCGTCGAGTTGCAGGTCGAGCATCGCGACCTCGACGACGTCATCGGCGCGCTCGCCGCGATTCCGATTCATGACGAGCTGCAGTTGCGGCGACTGAAGAAGAAGAAGCTGCAGATCAAGGACCAGATCCTGCAGTTGCAGTATCGCCTCGTGCCCGACATTCCCGCCTGATCCGGCGGCGCGTCGTCGCTTCGCGACGGCGCGATCCTTCATCCATCGACCGCCTTGTCATCCTCCGCCTCCGATCGCCGTGCCGCGCTGGCCCGCATCTTCGCCGCCGACGGACCGCTCGCCGACGAGATCGACGGCTATCGGCCGCGCGATGGCCAGATCGAGATGGCCGAGGCCGTCGCCGATGCCGTCGAGCGCAGCGGGACGTTGATCGCCGAGGCCGGCACCGGGACCGGCAAGACGTTCGCGTATCTCGTGCCGGCGATGCTGTGGGGCGGCAAGGTGATCGTGTCGACCGGCACGAAGACGTTGCAGGACCAGCTGTTTCGCAAGGACATCCCGCTGGTCCGCGCGGCGCTGCGGGCGCCCGTCACCGTCGCGCTGCTGAAGGGACGCGCCAACTACGTCTGCCACGAGCATCTCGCCCGCACGCGCGACAACGGTCGCCTCGTGACGCGCCAGGACGCGGTGCATCTGCGCGCGATCGAGCGCTTCGCGCTGTCGACCGGCAGCGGCGATCGCGCCGAGCTCGCGCAGGTGCCCGAGGACGCGCCGATCTGGACGCTGGTGACGTCGACGCGCGAGAACTGCCTCGGCACCGAATGTCCGCATCACGCGCAATGCTTCGTGATGAAGGCGAGGCGCGCGGCGCAGGAGGCCGACCTCGTCGTCGTCAATCATCACCTGTTCTTCGCCGACCTCGTGCTGCGCGACGAAGGGATCACCGATCTGCTGCCGGCCGCGAACACGGTCGTCTTCGACGAGGCCCATCAACTGCCCGAGACCGCGACGGCGTTCTTCGGCGAGACGACGTCGACCGCGCAGGTGCTCGAACTCGCACGCGATACGCTGGCCGCGGGGCTCGCGCATGCGCGCGATGCGCTCGTGTGGCCCGATGCCATCGCGCCGCTCGAGAAGGCGACCCGTGATCTGCGACTCGCGCTCGGGGTCGATCCGCAGAAGATCGGCTTCGAGCAGCTGCCGACGTCGGCCCCGTTCCATGCCGCGCTCGACGACGTCGAGCGGGTGCTGCGCGCGTTGATCGCGACTGCTCGAACGACACGCGGAGCGCGCCGAGCCGATCGAGCAGTGCTGGCGCCGCGCGACGACGCTCGCGGACCGACTCGCGCGCTGGCGGCAGTCGAGCGACGACGAAGGCGACGACGAGCGTGCGACGCCGACGATCCGCTGGCTCGAGACGTTCACGCATGCGCTGCAACTGCACCGCACGCCGCTGTCGGTCGCCGAGGTGTTCGATCGCGAGCGCGCCGGGACGCCGCGGGCGTGGATCTTCACGTCGGCCACGCTCGCCGTGAAGAACGACTTCGATCACTTCACGTCGCAGCTCGGGCTGTCGCAGCTCGACGCGAAGAGCTGGCCGAGCCCGTTCGACTACGGCACGCAGGGCCTGCTGTACCTGCCCGAGGGGCTGCCCGACGCGCTGTCGCCGCGCTACACCGCGGCCGTCGTGGATGCGGCATGGCCGGTGATCCGCGCGGCAGGCGGCCGCACGTTCGTCCTGTGCACGACGCTGCGCGCGGTGCGGGCGGCGGGCGAACTGCTGCGCGCGCGCATCGAGGCCGAAGGCGTCGACTTCCCGCTGCTGCAGCAGGGCGAAGGGAGCCGCAGCGAGTTGCTCGAGCGCTTCCGTCGTGCCGGCAACGCGGTCCTGGTCGGCAGCCAGAGCTTCTGGGAAGGCATCGACGTGCGCGGCCGCGCGCTGTCGCTCGTCGTCATCGACAAGCTGCCGTTCGCACCGCCCGACGACCCGGTGCTGGCCGCGCGACTCGACGCGCTCGCCCGCCGCGGCGGCAATCCGTTCATGGACCATCAGCTGCCGAGCGCGGTGATCAGCCTGAAGCAGGGGGCGGGCCGCCTGATCCGCGACGAGACCGATCGCGGCGTGCTGATGATCTGCGACCAGCGGCTCGTGACCAAGCCCTACGGTCGCCGCATCTGGCAGAGCCTGCCGCCGTTCCGTCGCACGCGCGACGAGACCGTCGCGACGTCCTTCTTCGACGGCACGCCGCCGTCGGTCGAGGCGGCCGAAGCCGCGGGGACGACCGGCTAGGGCGCCGGCTCGATCACCAGAAGACCCACCAGGGCTTCTTCTCGCGGATCGCGTTCTGGTTCGGGCCCGCGGGGAAGTTGTTGTCGAGGACGCGCTTCGCATCGTCACGCAGCTCGGGCATCTTCAGCCCGTCGTACGCGGCGACCATGATCTCGAGCGCGTCGCGCACCGCCGGCGCCTGCTGGTACTGCTGCACGACGATCTCCGCGCGGTTCGCTGCCGCGACGTACGCGCCACGCCGCATGTAGTAACGCGCGACGTGGACCTCGTGCGCGGCCATCGCATTGACGAGGTACTGCAGCCGGATGACCGAGTCGGGCGCGTACTTGCTGTCGGGGAACTTGACGACCACCTGGCGGAACGCGTCGAACGAATCGCGCAATGCCTTCGGGTCTCGCTCGGTCAGGTCCTGCGCGGTGATCGAGCTCAGCAGACCGAGGTTGTCGTTGAAGTTGATGATGCCCTTGAGGTAGTAGACATAGTCCACGTTCGGGCTGTTCGGGTACTGCTTGATGTAGCGGTCCGCGGCCTGCAGTGCGAGTTCCTTCTCGCCGTCGCGATACTGGGCGTACGCGAGCTCCATCTGCGCCTGCTGCGCATAGCGTCCGAACGGGAAGCGCGTCTCGATCTGCTGGAAATACTTGATCGCGTTCGCGTAGCCGCCGGCCGACAGCTCGTCCTCGGCCTCTGAATATAATCGCTGGACGGTCCAGTTCGAGGTCTTGTCGGTTTCCTTGCCGCTGAACAGGCCGCATCCGCCCAGAAGGGCCGCGAGGGCGAGTGCGGCGAGCGATGCACCCACGCGATCGCGCGCTTCGCGGGTCGATCCCCGCATCGTCGCGCCACCTGCCGATCCTCGAATCTTCATGCCGCTACCTGCCTCGATCGAAGCGCGTGATTATAGTCGATGGCCCGACGACGAGGCCGATGGCGACGTCGTCGAAGGCGATGCCGAAGGGGCCGTCGCACGCGGCCCGGACACGCGCCTCGTCGCAGGCGCCGAAGCCGAGGGAGGCCGCCTCGACAAGTGGCTCGCGTCGCGGCTCACGACGTACTCGCGCGCGCGCATCCAGCGCTGGATCGGCGACGGACACGTGACGATCGGCGATCGCGTCGCGACCGCGAGAGATGCGGTCTGGCCCGGCGACGAGGTCCGCGTCGAGCCGCAGGCGAGCGACGACGAGACGGCCTTCGTCGCCGAGGACATCGCGCTCGACATCGTTCACGAGGACGACGCGCTGATCGTGATCGACAAGCGGGCCGGACTCGTCGTCCATCCGGCCGCCGGCAACTGGCGCGGCACGCTGCTGAACGGATTGCTGCATCACGCGCCCGCGCTCGCCGGCGTGCCGCGGGCCGGCATCGTCCATCGGCTCGACAAGGACACGAGCGGGCTGATGGTCGTCGCCAGGACCCTGGAGGCGCAGACCGATCTCGTGCGTCAGCTGCAGCAGCGCAGCGTCGGCCGCACCTATCTCGCGATCGTCCACGGCACGCCGCCGCCGTCGGGCCGCATCGACCGGCCGATCGGCCGCGACCCGCGCGATCGAACGCGGATGACGTCGTTCACATTGCCACGCGCGAGCGAGCCGGAGCGCGCAGGCGCGAAGCCGGCCGCGACCCGCTTCGAGACGATCGCGTCGGTCGAGGTCGCGAAGGGACGCGCCGCATCGCTCGTCGTCTGCAAGCTGGAGACCGGCCGCACGCATCAGATCCGCGTCCATCTGCAGGCGATCGGGCATCCGCTGGTCGGCGACCCGACCTACGGACGCGCCGGCGGGCCGATCCCGTTCGGCCGGCAGGCGTTGCACGCGTGGCGACTCGCGCTGCTGCATCCGACCACCGGTGCATCGATGGCATGGCAGGCCGCGATGCCGGCCGACATGGCCGGGCTCGCACGATCGATCGGCTTGCCGACGCAACCTCCGTCCGCGGCGGATGGCTGACAGGCCACCGCTCGATCCACGCTGGATCGTGCCGGCCTGGCCTGCGGCGCCCGGCGTCCGTGCGTTCGTGACGACGCGCGATGGCGGCGGCAGCGCCGGTCCGTGGGCCGGCATGAATCTCGGGCTCGGCTGCGGCGACGACCGCGACACGGTGATCGCGAATCGCGCGCGGCTTGCGACGCACCTGCCGAGCGAGCCGGCCTGGTTGCAGCAGGTCCACGGCACCACGGTCGTCGATGCCGCGCGGGTCGACGCTCCGGTCCAAGCCGACGCGTCGTACTCGGCGCTGCCCCACGTCGTCTGCGCGGTGCTGGTCGCCGACTGCATGCCGGTGCTGTTCGCCAGCGCCGACGGGACTCGTGTCGCGGCCGCGCACGCGGGCTGGCGCGGTCTCGCCGCCGGCGTGCTCGAGGCGACGCTGGCTGCGAGCGGTCTCGACCCCGCCGAGACGATGGCATGGCTCGGACCCGCCATCGGGCCGCGACACTTCGAGGTCGGCGACGACGTCCGGCGCGCGTTCGTCGATGCGCCGAACGGCGACGAGGCAGCGACCGCGTTCAAGCCGAAGTCCGACGGCAAGTGGTTCGCGGACCTCGCGCACCTCGCAAGGCTGCGGCTCGCCGGCTGCGGGGTGCGCGCCGTGCTGGACAGCGGTCTGTGCACCGCATCCGAACCAAAGCGCTTCTATTCGTATCGGCGCGACGGCGTCACGGGCCGGATGGCGGCGTTGATCTGGATCGATCGTTAGCGACGGCTTGGTCGTCGTTCGCGAGGTCCGACGATCCGGCCGGCGTGAAGCTCGCCCCGGCCACGCGGCGCTTCGCGCCGTCGCGGTTGCGCCGCCGCTGCGGCGTCCCGACGAGCCACAGGAAGAGTCCGAGCGGCAGCAGCCCGTAGGCGAACAGCGTCACCATCGCGCCGAGCAGCGACGTGCTGACCGCCTCGACCGCGGCCATGCAGACCACGACGAACATCCAACCGATCGCGACGAGATACATCCTCTTTCGTCCGACGCGCGCGCGCCGCTTCGCTGTTTGACACTGGTTGCTGCCGCCGTGCAGAATCGCCTCGCCTATCAGCCAGGCATGCAGTCCGGCGGCATTACAAGAACGAGAAGGAGACAGCGTGGAGAGCCTACCGTTCGCATGGCCGGGTCTGTCCGGGTCGCCCGACGCCGCGGTTCCCGACGCGGCGCAATGGCTGAAGACCTTCGCGGGCAACCTTCCGTTCGCGCTGCCGACGATTCCCGGCGCTCAGGACTCGACGTCGTTCTCGGTCGATCCCGCCAAGCTGCTCGAACTGCAGAACGACTACGTCCGCGACTGGACCGCGCTGTGGGACAGCTGGCGCGAGGGGCGCCCGTCCGGGTTCTCCGACAAGCGCTTCAGCGCGCAGGCATGGACCGGTCCTCATGCGTTCGTCGCCGATCTCTACCTGCTGAACGCCCGCTTCATCTACGGCCTCGCCGACGCGGTGCAGGCGGACGCGAAGACGCGCGCGAAGATTCGCTTCGCGACGCAGCAGTGGATCGACGCGATGTCGCCGGCGAATTTTCTGGCGCTCAACCCGGACGCGTTGCAGAAGATCGTCGAGACGAAAGGCGAGAGCCTGCGTTCGGGCCTCGCGCTGTTCCTCGCCGACACGGCGAAGGGCCGCATCTCGATGACCGACGAGAGCGCGTTCGAGATCGGGCGCAACGTCGCGACCAGCGAAGGCGAGGTCGTCTTCGAGAACGAGCTGATCCAGATCATCCAGTACAAGCCGCTGACCGACACGGTGTTCGAGAAGCCGCTGCTGATCGTGCCGCCGTGCATCAACAAGTACTACATCCTCGACCTGCAGCCTGAGAACTCGCTGGTCCGCAACGCGGTGTCCGAAGGCCATACGACGTTCCTGATCTCGTGGCGCAACCCGACGATCGAGCAGGCCGCGCTGACATGGGACGACTATATCGAGGACGGCATCGTCAAGGCGATCGACGTCGTGCGCGACATCGGCAAGCAGAAGACCATCAACGTGCTCGGCTTCTGCGTCGGCGGCACGATGCTCGCGACCGCGCTTGCCGTGATCGCGGCGCGCGAGAAGGGCGCCGAGGCGCAGCCGGCGGCGTCGCTGACGCTGCTGACGACGCTGCTCGACTTCTCCGACACCGGCATCCTCGACGTCTTCGTCGACGAGAATTCCGTCCGCCAGCGCGAGGCGACGATCGGTGGCGGACCGGGTTGCGAGGTCGGCCTGATGCCGGCGCGCGACCTCGCGACTTCGTTCTCGTTCCTGCGGCCGAACGAGCTCGTGTGGAACTACGTCGTCAGTAACTACCTGAAGGGCGAGCCGCCGCCGGCGTTCGATTTGCTTTATTGGAACGCCGACAGCACGAACCTGCCCGGGCCGTACTTCGTCTGGTACCTGCGCAACACGTATCTCGAGAACAAGCTGATGGTGCCGGGCGCGACGTCGGTGCGCGGCGTGCCGGTCGACCTCGGCCGGATCGCGTCGCCGGTCTTCATCTACGGATCGCGCGACGACCACATCGTGCCGTGGCCGTCGGCCTATGCCAGCACGCAGCTGCTGAAGGGCCCGAAGCGCTTCGTGCTCGGCGCGTCCGGCCACGTCGCCGGCGTCATCAATCCCCCGGCGAAGAAGAAGCGCAGCCACTGGACGTACACGCCGTCGAACAACCGCTTCCCCGCCGATGCCGATGCTTGGTTCGCGAAGGCGACCGAGGTGCCGGGCAGCTGGTGGACCGAGTGGCACGGCTGGCTCGCCGCGCAGGCGGGCAGGAAGATCAAGGCGCGCACGACATACGGCAACGCGCACTACCAGCCAATCGAACCGGCGCCCGGTCGCTACGTCGCGGTCCGCGCGACCTGACCGTCGTTCGCGGCATCGACAACAACAAACCGAGGAAAACATGGACGACATCGTCATCGTCGCGGCTGGCCGCACGGCCGTCGGCAAGTTCGGCGGCTCGATCGGCAAGGTCCCGGCGCCGGATCTCGGCGCGCATGTCATCAAGGGCGTGCTCGAACGCGCGGGCATCGCGCCCGATCAGGTCTCCGAGGTCATCATGGGCCAGGTGCTGACGGCCGGCTCGGGGCAGAACCCGGCGCGGCAGGCGCTGATCAAGTCGGGCATCCCGGCGGCGGTCCCGGCGATGACGATCAACGTCGTCTGCGGCTCGGGGCTGAAGGCCGTGATGCTCGCGGCGCAGGCGATCGCGCACGGCGACTCGGAGATCGTGGTCGCCGGGGGCCAGGAGAACATGACGGCCGCGCCGCACGTGCTGCCCGGCTCGCGCGACGGCTTCCGCATGGGCGAGGCGAAGCTGATCGACAGCATGATCGTCGACGGCCTGTGGGACGTCTACAACCAGTACCACATGGGTACGACGGCCGAGAACGTCGCGAAGGAGTTCTCGATCTCACGCGAGATGCAGGACGAGTTCGCCGTCGCGTCGCAGAACAAGGCGGAGGCGGCGCAGAAGGCAGGTCGCTTCAAGGACGAGATCCTGCCGTTCTCGCTGGTGCAGAAGAAGGGCGACGCGGTCCCGTTCGAGACCGACGAGTTCGTGCGTCACGGCGTCAAGCTCGAGGCGCTGAGCGGCCTGCGGCCCGCGTTCCAGAAGGACGGCAGCGTCACGGCGGCCAACGCGTCGGGACTGAACGACGGCGCGGCGGCCGTGGTCGTGATGAGCGCGAAGAAAGCGAAGGAACTGGGCCTCGAACCGCTCGCGAAGATCACGTCGTTCGCGACCACCGGCCTCGAGCCGCGGATCATGGGCATGGGCCCGGTCGGCGCGTCGAAGCGCGCGCTGCAGAAGGCCGGATGGACGCCCGACCAGCTCGACCTGATGGAGATCAACGAGGCGTTCGCGGCGCAGGCCTGCGCGGTGAACCAGGAGATGGGCTGGGACACGTCGAAGATCAACGTCAACGGCGGCGCGATCGCGATCGGCCATCCGATCGGCGCGTCGGGCTGTCGCATCCTCGTGTCGCTGCTGTACGAGATGAAGCGACGCGACGCGAAGAAGGGGCTCGCATCGCTGTGCATCGGTGGCGGCATGGGCGTCGCGCTCTGCGTCGAACGGCCCTGACCGGACTGCAGGTCGAACAACAATAACCAGGAGACAACGAGATGGCACAGCGCATTGCGTACGTGACCGGCGGTATGGGCGGATCGGTACCGCCATCTGCCAGCGGCTCGCGAAGGACGGCTACACCGTCGTCGCGGGTTGCGGCCCGAGCCGCGACTATCAGAAGTGGATCGACGAACAGAAGGCGGACGGCCACACGTTCCACGCATCGGTGGGCAATGTCGGCGACTGGGACTCGACCGTCGCCGCGTTCGCGAAGGTGAAGTCGGAAGTCGGTCCGGTCGACGTCCTCGTCAACAACGCCGGCATCACGCGCGACGGCATGTTCCGCAAGATGTCCAGGGAAGACTGGCACGCGGTCATCGAGACGAACCTCAACTCGCTGTTCAACGTCACGAAGCAGGTCATCGACGACATGGTCGAGCGCGGCTTCGGCCGCATCGTCAACATCAGTTCGATCAACGGTCAGAAGGGGCAGTTCGGGCAGACCAACTACTCGACCGCCAAGGCCGGCATCCACGGCTTCACGATGGCGCTCGCGCAGGAGGTCGCGTCGAAGGGCGTGACCGTCAACACGGTCTCGCCGGGCTACGTCGGCACGGACATGGTCCGCGCGATCCGGCAGGACGTGCTCGACAAGATCGTCTCCGGCATCCCGGTCAAGCGGCTCGGACTGCCCGAAGAGATCGGCTCGATCGTGTCGTGGATCGCGTCGGACGAGGGCGGCTACGCGACCGGCGCCGACTTCTCGCTGAACGGCGGCCTGCACATGGGATGACTCCGGTCAGCGCCGGGGCGGACCGAGAAATCGATCGAGGCTGTGCACCGTCACCGGGTTGACGGCGAGGGCGCGCGACCCCGCGATGCGCGTGAGCCAGCGCGCCTCGACGAAGTGGTCGAGCACGCGACGGCCAGCGGCCCCGCGAAGTGGTCCCGTCGCTCGGACCAGTCGACGCACGGATAGACGTGACCCTGCGTCGCCGCACGCAGGGTTCGGCGTCGAACCCGAGGTCGCGGAGCCAGCGACGACGCGTTCGTCGACGACGTGGCGCCCGCGTCGACCATGAAGACGTCGTGCGCGACCAGCGCGTCGTGCAGGCGCACGCCGAAGTCGCCGGCCAGATGCGTAACAGGTCCGCGCGTGGCGCAGCGGCTGGATCGCCGGCTGTGACCAGCGGCCGGCGATGCGTCGCGTCCGCCTTCGGCTCGGCGACGATCGCGAGCGCTTCGAGCGCGTGGGCGACGTCGCCGTCGGCCAGCCTGAAATATCGATGCCGGCCCTGCTCGCGGACGGCGACGAGTCCGAGTCCGACAGCTTCGCGAGATGCGCGCTCGCGGTCTGCGCCGTGACGCGGGCGCCGCGCGCGATCTCGCCGGCCGTCTGCAGCGACCCATCAAGCAGCGCGGCCAGCATCGGCGCACGGGTCGGGTCGCCGATCATCGCGGCGACGCGGGCGAAGCGGGGGTCGGGTGGGTCGGACATGGACGGGTTCGCTCAGACCGCCGCGATGCAGTCGATCTCGATGTCGAAATCGCCCGGCCACGCCGGCACGTTGACGAAGATGCGCACGGGCCAGTCGGACGGAAAGAAGCGTCGATAGACCGCGTTGATGACCGCGTAGTCATCGACCGACGTCGCGTAGACGTCGACCTTCAGCACGTCGTCGAGCGATGATCCCGCCGTCTCGACGCACAGCTTCAGCTGCTCGAGCACCAGCTCGTGCTGACGTTCGATCCGGCCGCTGAAGACGCGTCCCGTCTCGGGTCGAACGGCGGCATCCCCGCCACGTAGATCGTGTCGCCATGCCGCGTGACGGTCGAGGTCGGCGCGGCGAAGGCCTCGAGCCAGGTGGCGAGCGGCTCGACGCGAAGGATCTGCTTCATCGGGACTCTTTCCAGGGTGACTGCGCGCCACGACTTCATCGAGGGCAGCGTGCCGAACCGGGATGTGGATGCTTCGTCGCGGGCCGAAGCGACGCCGGGCCTTCGTAACGTCTGCCAGTGACCGACCTCGCCGACTTCCAGCACCGAGTCGCGAAGAACGCCCGCCACACGCGGCGGTGGGCGCGGCGTGCGGACGTGCACGCGTGTCGGCTGTACGACCGCGACGTGCCCGAGTTTCCGCTGATCGTCGACTGCTTCGAGGTCGAACCGTCGGACGAGGCCTGGCTGCAGGTCCAGGAGGTCGATACCGGCTGGAAGCAGACCGATGCCGAGCGCGCGAATGGATGGAGCACGTCGTCGACGCGGTGGCCGACATGCTCGAGGTCCCGGCGGATCGGGCCGTGACCAAGCATCGCGGGCGACAGCGCGTCGGCGGCGAAAATCGGCGCAGCACCTCGCGACCGGCGTCGAGGCGGAAGACCTCGTCGCGCGCGAAGGCGGGCACCGCTTCTTCGTCAACCTGCACGGCTATCTCGACACCGGCCTGTTCCTCGATCATCGCGTCACGCGCGGCATCGTCGGCGCGCACGCCGGCGGCAGGCGCTTCCTCAACCTCTTCGCGTACACCGGCAGCTTCACGGTTTATGCGGCCGCCGGCGGCGCGTCGTCGGAAAGCGTCGACCTGTCGAACACGTATTGCAGTGGGCCCAGCGGAACCTCGCGCTGAACGGGCTCGACCTGGGCGCACCGCGTCGTCCGGGCCGACGTGTTGACGTGGCTGCGCGATGCGGTCTCGGCGTTCGAGGCCGGCGACCGCGACGGCGTCGACCTGATCGTGCTCGACCCGCCGACGTTCTCGAACTCGAAGTCGATGCAGGGGGTGCTCGACGTGCAGCGCGATCATCCGTGGCTGATCCGCCAGTGCCTGTAGCCGCCGTCGCCGGACGGCGACCTCTTTTTCTCGACGAACCTGCGCAGCTTCGCGCTCGACCCGCAGGTCGCGACGGGCGCACCTTCGTCGAGATCAGCGAGAAGACGGTGCCCCAGGACTTCCGCGATCGCCGCATCCACCGTTGCTGGCACATCCGACACGGCGAGGCCGCCCCATGACCGGCGTCTTCACGTACGGCTCGCTGATGTTCCCGAGGTCTGGACGCGGGTCGTCACGGGTCGCTATCGATCGCTCGCCGGCGGCTCGACGACCACGCACGGTTCGCGGTCGCCGGCGGGACTACCCCGGCATGGTCGCGCCGGCGGGCGGACGGTCGACGGCGTGGTGTACCTCGATGTCGACCCCGCCGATGTCGCACGGCTCGACCGCTTCGAAGGCGACGACTACCGGCGCGAAACCGTCACGCTCGCCTGCGCCGAGGGCCCGACGCGACCGGCGAGACCTACGTCTATCTGCCGCCCGAGCGGCTCACGAAAAGCCCGTGGGACCCGGAGGCGTTCCCGATCGACGCTTCGTCGCGACCTATTGCCGGGACCACCTCGCGCCGTGCGTCCCCGGCCCCATCGATGACCGACCGCTTCGACGTCGCCGTGATCGGCGCCGGCGCGGCCGGCATGATGTGCGCGGCCGTCGCGGGGCAGCGCGGCCGCGCGTGGTGCTGATCGACCATGCCGCGAAGCTCGCCGAGAAGATCCGCATCTCCGGCGGCGGCCGCTGCAACTTCACCAATCGCCACGTCGGGCCGGAGAACTTCCTGTCGCGGAACCCGCACTTCGCCGCAGCGGCGCTCGCCCGCTACACGCCGCAGGACTTCATCGCCCTGGTCGAACGCACCGCATCGGCTTCCACGAGAAGCATCGGGGCCAGCTGTTCTGCGACGAGTCGAGCGAACAGATCATCGCCATGCTGGTGGCCGAGTGCGACGCGGGCGCGTCAGTGGCGCGGCCGGTCCGCGCGCCGGAGTCGTCGCGGGGCGACGGCTTACGCGTCGCGACCGACGACGGATGGGTCGTCGCCGACGCGTCGTCGTCGCGACCGGCGGCCTGTCGATCCCCAAGATCGGCGCCACGGATTTCGCCTACCGCATCGCGCGCAATTCGGGCTGAAGATCGTCGAGCCGCGGCCCGCGCTGGTGCCGCTGACCTTCGCGCCGACGCTTGGGCGTCGTTCGGCGCGCTGGCCGGCGTCGCGCTCGAGGTCGACGTGGCTGCGACGACGGCGGTCCGCGCGCTTTCGCGAGGACCTGCTGTTCACGCATCGCGGCCTGTCCGGGCCGGCCATCCTGCAGATCTCCACGTACTGGCGACCCGGCGCGGCGCTCGAGATCGACCTCGTGCCGGCGTCGACGTCGGCGCCGGCCTCATCGAGCGAAAACGGACGTCGCGCCAGAAGCTGTCGAACGTGCTCGCCCACTCGTCCCGCGCCGCCTCGCCGGCCGGTGGCTCGAGACGCCGGATCGTCGACCGCTGATCGCCGAATGCCGGACGCGCGCTGGGCGCACTGGCCGCGATCTCAATCGCTGGCGCATCATGCCCGACGGCACCGAAGGCTACCGCAAGGCCGAGGTCACGCTCGGCGGCGTCGACACCGCGAGCTGTCGCAGCAGACGCTCGAGGCGCAGCGCGTGCCGGGCCTGCATTTCGTCGGCGAGGCGGTCGACGTGACCGGCTGGCTCGGCGGCTACAATTTCCAGTGGGCGTGGGCGTCCGGCGTTGCGGCGGGCGTCAGCGGCCTCGCGCACCCCGGTCGCCCGCTCGTCTTCCCATCCCACGAAACTACGCTATTTTCGCGGGCTTCGCTTTGTGCAACCGGGCATCGCCCAACCTGTTTCCCTTTTCAATGCCGACCGTTCGCCTCAAAGAAAACGAGCCGTTCGAAGTCGCCCTGCGTCGCTTCAAGCGCACCATCGAAAAGACCGGCCTGCTGACCGAGCTGCGCGCCCGCGAGTTCTACGAGAAGCCGACGGCCGAGCGCAAGCGCAAGCTGGCCGCTGCGGTGAAGCGCCATTACAAGCGTCTCCGCAGCCAGCAACTCCCGAAGAAGATGTACTGATCGCGGCCGGCCACGCCGGCCAGCGCGACCGCATCAGTCGAACAGACCCGCTCCGGCCTCGCCGCAGCGGGTTTTTGCATTGATCGAGTTCCGACCGACCAGGGAGGACCATGAACCTGAAAGAACAAATCACCGAAGACATGAAGGCCGCGATGCGCGCGAAGGACCGGCCGGCTGACCACGATCCGCCTGCTGACCGCCGCAATCAAGCAGAAGGAAGTCGACGAGCGCATCGAAGCTGACCGACGCCGACGTCCTCGCCATCGTCGAAAAGATGGTCAAGCAGCGCAAGGATTCCATCACCAGTTCGAAGCCGGCGGCGCGGCACGATCTGGCCGACAAGGAAAAGGCCGAGATGGCGGTGCTGTCCGCCTACATGCCGCAGGCGCTGACGGACGCCGAGATCGTCGACGAGATGCGCGCCGTCGCCGCCTCGGCGCCGCCGGACCGCAGGACATGGGCAAGGTGATGGCCGACGCTCAAGCCGAAGCTCGCCGGCCGTGCCGACATGACGCGCGTGTCGGCCCTGGTCAAGGCGGCGCTCGCCGGCCTGATCGCCTTGCGCCGCGCTCCGCTATCGCCGGCCCTCGTTGATCCCCCAGTCCTTCATTCACGACCTGCTGAACCGCGTCGACATCGTCGACGTGGTGGGCCGCTACGTCAAGCTGAAAAAGGGCGGCGCGAATTTCATGGGCCTGTGCCCGTTCCACAACGAAAAATCCCCGTCGTTCACGGTCAGCCCGACCAAGCAGTTCTATCACTGCTTCGGCTGCGGCGCGCACGGCACCGCGATCGGCTTCCTGATCGAGTACGCGGGCTGACGTTCCCCGAGGCGGTAAGGATCTGGCGCAGTCCGTCGGCATGACCGTGCCCGAAGCGCGACGAGGCCCGTCGCCACGTCGCGCACGCGACGACGGCGAGCCGTTCGACCCGGCGCGACTGGCCGTGTCGGCCGCGTCGCTGATCGAGGCGCTCGAGGCGCCAGCGATTTCTACCGCAGCCGTTGCGCGGCTCGCCGCGCGCGATCGCCTACCTGAAGCACCGCGGCTTGACCGGCGAAGTCGCGGCGCGCTTCGGCCTCGGCTACGCGCCGGAAGGCTGGGACGCGCTGCGCGAGCGTTCGACGACTACGCACGCCGGTCGCTCGTCGAAGCGGGCCTCGTCATCGAGCGCGACGAGGAGTTGGAACGGGCCCGAGCGCGCTACGACCGCTTCCGCGACCGCATCATGTTCCCGATCCGCAATACGCGGGCCACGTGATCGGCTTCGGCGGGCGCGTCATCGATAAGGGCGAGCCGAAGTACCTGAATTCGCCCGAGACGCCGGTCTTCCAGAAGGGCAGCGAGCTGTACGGCCTGTTCGAGGCGCGCCAGGCGATCCGGGAGCGGGCTTCGCGCTCGTCGTCGAGGGCTACATGGATGTCGTCGCGCTCGCGCAGCTCGGCGTCGCGAACGCGGTCGCGACGCTCGGCACGGCGTGCACGCCGAACCACGTGCAGAAGCTGTTGCGGCAGACCGACCGCGTCGTGTTCAGCTTCGACGGCGACGCCGCCGGACGAAAGGCCGCGTGGCGCGCGCTCGAGGCCACCCTGCCTCACGCGGCCGACGACAAGGCGCTGTCGTTCCTGTTCCTGCCGCCCGAGCACGATCCCGACAGCTATGTCGCGCGATCGGGCGCGAAGCGTTCCTCGCCGCGGTGCGGGCTGCGACTACCGCTGTCCGAATACCTGGTCGCGCGAGGTCGCCCGCACGAGCGAACTCGCGAGCGCCGAGGGACGCGCGAAGGCGCTGTTCGATGCGCGTCCGCTCGTCAAGGCGCTGCCGGTCGGCGCGCTCCGGATGCAAATCGTCCGGGCGCTGGCGGGGCTGACCGGCGCGGCGGTCGAGGAGATCCTCGAGTCGTTCCAGATCAAGACGAGGATGTCGCCCGACGAGCGCGACCCGCCGCGTCGAGCGCAAGCCGCCGCAGGGGTTGGCCCAGCGCGCGCTCGTCGCGCTGATCAAGTATCCGATACATCCCACTCGCTGAGCGCGTCCGACCTCGAGACGCTCGAGGAGGGGGCCGGCGACTCCCGCGACCTGATCATGGAGATCGTCAAAGCCGCGAAGGCGGCGGGGCACGACGTCGACTTCCTCGCATGTCGGATGCGCTGCGCGAGTCGCCCAACCGCGACATCTACGAAAGCTGATGCAGGCGGGTGCTGACCGAGCGACGAGACGAAGCGGGACCTGCTGGATCGGGCCGGGGCGAGGCCGACGACGAGCGGCAGGCGCTGCGTCGTCGGGAGCAGGTCGAAGCGGCCGCGCAGGAGCTGACGGACGCGTCCACCGTCTGCGCGGGCAAGCCGTCGACGCCCGGCTCGCGCGACTGACCGCGGAGCTGGCCGTTGGCGGCACGACCGACGGCTCCGCGAAGGAGGAGGTCGCTCGGCTGGTTGCCGAACGCGACCGGCTGCGCCGCGGTTGAAACGGCGCGAGTGTCCGCCATCTGCGGTACTGCCCGTGTTCCCCGGCGTCGGATCGGCGGTGATATCATGCATCGGCTGTCCTACCGGACTCTTCGGCCGACCGCGTCGCCTCGCCCAGCAGGCACCGACAGCCCGAATGGTTATCTCCGGCCCGCCTTCTCGCTGTGCGCACCACGTCGCATATCAGCAGGAACGCGATCGACGCGGCGTTGCCGCGTCATTCTTTCGCGCTATCGGTGCATCCATACAGTCGTCCCGCGTCTCGATGACGGTCTTTCCGCCGCCTGGTGAAAGGCGGCGATGCGCCCCCATGTGCGAATGCCCACGCGCGTATGCGTGACGGTGTCGTGAACGAGGAAATCTATGCCGCAGTCTGCTCCCAAGAAAACCACCACTTCCGCCGCGAAGGCGCCGACGATCGCCAAGCTGCCGACGAAGCCGGCGGTCGCGCTCGCGTCCGCGACGGCGGCCCCGCGTCGGGTCGTCAAGCCCGTCGCGCCGATGACATCCAAGCCGGACGCAGCCGTGGCCCCGGCCGCGCCGGTCGCGAAGGCGAACGGCGCCAACGGCACGGTTCCCCCGAAGCCCGCCGTCAAGGTGTCGGCACCGAACGACAAGCTGAAGGCGCGTGAGCGCAAGGCCAAGGAGAAGGCGTTCCTGCGCGAGGCGCTCGCCGCCCGCCAGCCGGGGACCGAGGAAGAGCTCGAGGCGCGCCGCACGAAGCTGAAGACGCTGATCAAGCTCGGCAAGGAGCGCGGCTTCCTCACGTACGCCGAGATCAACGACCACCTGCCGGACGACATCGTCGACGCCGAGCAGATCGAGGGCATCATCGGCACGTTCAACGACATGGGCATCGCGGTCTACGACCAGGCGCCGGACGCCGAGACGCTGCTGATGTCCGACAACGCGCCGGTCGCGGCGAGCGACGACGACGCCGAGGAAGAGGCCGAAGCCGCGCTGTCGACGGTCGACTCCGAGTTCGGCCGCACCACCGACCCGGTGCGCATGTACATGCGCGAGATGGGCTCGGTCGAGCTGCTGACGCGCGAAGGCGAGATCGAGATCGCCAAGCGCATCGAGGACGGCCTGAAGCACATGATCCTGGCGATCTCGGCCTGCCCGACGACGATCGCCGAGATCCTCGCGCTGGCCGACGAAGATCGCGCAACGACGAGATGCGGATCGACGAAGTCGTCGACGGCCTGATCGATCCGAACGCGCCGACCGGAGACTCGGACGGCTGTCGCCGCCGCAGCCGCGGAAGCGATCGAAGGCGACGACGAGGCGGCCGAGGAAGAGGCCGAGGAAGACGAGGAAGACGACGACGACGGCGCCGCTCGGCCAACGCGAAGCGCGCTCGAAGCAGCTGAAGCGTCGACGCGCTCGAGAAGTTCGACGTCGATCGCAAGCAGTTCGACAAGATGCGCCGCGCTTCGAGAAGGAAGGCACAAGTCGGCACGCGCCGTACCTCAAGGCGCAGGAAGCGATCTCGCGCGAGCTGATGAAGATCCGCTTCACCGCGCAGATCGTCGAGAAGCTGTGCGACACGCTGCGCTGCGCAGGTCGACGAAGTGCGCCAGATCGAGCGGCAGATCCTGGACCTCGTCGGTGAACAAGGGCGGCATGCCGCGCCAGCATTCATCAAGCGTTTCCCGGGCACGAGACCAACCTGCGCTGGGTCGACGGCGAAGTCAGCGCAGGCCACGCCGTACAGCGCGACGCTGGCGCGCAACGTGCCGGCGATCCAGCGAACAGCAGCAGAAGCTGCTCGACCTGCAGACGCGCGTGGTGCTGCCGCTGAAGGACCTGAAGGACATCAACAAGCAGATGGCGACCGGCGAGGCGAAGGCGCGCAAGGCGAAGCGCGAGATGACCGAGGCCAACCTGCGCCTGGTGATCTCGATCGCGAAGAAGTACACCAACCGCGGCCTGCAGTTCCTCGACCTGATCCAGGAAGGCAACATCGGCCTGATGAAGGCGGTGGACAAGTTCGAATACCGCCGCGGCTACAAGTTCTCGACCTATGCGACGTGGTGGATCCGCCAGGCCATCACGCGCTCGATCGCCGACCAGGCGCGCACCATCCGCATCCCGGTGCACATGATCGAGACGATCAACAAGATGAACCGCATCTCGCGCCAGATCCTGCAGGAGACCGGCGCCGAGCCCGATCCGGCGACGCTGGCCGAGAAGATGGAGATGCCCGAGGACAAGATCCGCAAGATCATGAAGATCGCCAAGGAGCCGATCTCGATGGAGACGCCGATCGGCGACGACGACGATTCGCATCTGGGCGACTTCATCGAGGACCAGAACACGCTGGCGCCGGCGGACGCGGCGCTGAACGCGAGCCTGCGCGACGTCGGCAAGGACGTGCTCGACACGCTGACGCCGCGCGAGGCGAAGGTGCTGCGCATGCGCTTCGGCATCGAGATGACCACCGACCACACGCTGGAAGAAGTCGGCAAGCAGTTCGACGTCACGCGCGAGCGCATCCGCCAGATCGAGGCGAAGGCGCTGCGCAAGCTGCGCCACCCGAGCCGCAGCGACAAGCTGAAGTCGTTCCTCGAAGG
>CAWCJI010000004.1:0-597203 GCA_963795885.1 uncultured beta proteobacterium
AGTTCGACAAGATGCGCCGCGCGTTCGAGAAGGAACGCGACATCGGCACGCGTCCGTACGTCAAGGCGCAGGAGGCGATCAGCGCCGAGCTGATGACGATCCGCTTCACCGCGAAGATCGTCGAGAAGCTCTGCGACACGCTGCGTTCGCAGGTCGACGAGGCGCGCTCGATCGAGCGGCAGATCCTCGACATCTCGGTCAACAAGGCCGGCATGCCGCGCCAGCACTTCATCCGTTCGTGGCCCGGTCACGAGACCGACCGCAAGTGGGTCATCGGTGAAGTCAACGCGGGCCATCCATACAGCGCCACGCTCGCGCGCAACGTGCCGGCGATCCAGGAACTCCAGCAGAAGCTGGCCGACCTCGAACTGCGCGTGCTGCTGCCGCTGAAGGTCCTGCGCGACATCAACAAGCAGATGGCGACCGGCGAGGCGAAGGCGCGCAAGGCGAAGCGCGAGATGACCGAGGCGAACCTGCGTCTCGTGATCTCGATCGCGAAGAAGTACACGAATCGCGGCCTGCAGTTCCTCGACCTGATCCAGGAAGGCAACATCGGCCTGATGAAGGCGGTCGACAAGTTCGAATACCGCCGCGGCTACAAGTTCTCGACCTACGCGACGTGGTGGATCCGTCAGGCCATCACGCGGTCGATTGCCGACCAGGCGCGCACGATCCGCATCCCGGTCCACATGATCGAGACGATCAACAAGATGAACCGGATCAGCCGGCAGATCCTGCAGGAGACCGGCGCCGAGCCGGATCCGGCGACGCTGGCCGAGAAGATGGAGATGCCCGAGGACAAGATCCGCAAGATCATGAAGATCTCGAAGGAGCCGATCTCGATGGAGACGCCGATCGGCGACGACGACGACTCGCATCTCGGCGACTTCATCGAGGACCAGAACACGCTGGCTCCGGCGGACGCGGCGCTCTACGCGAGCCTGCGCGACGTGACGAAGGACGTGCTCGACAGCCTGACGCCGCGCGAGGCGAAGGTGCTGCGGATGCGCTTCGGCATCGAGATGAGCACCGACCACACGCTGGAAGAGGTCGGCAAGCAGTTCGACGTCACGCGGGAGCGGATTCGTCAGATCGAGGCGAAGGCGCTGCGCAAGCTGCGTCACCCGAGCCGCAGCGACAAGCTGAAGTCGTTTCTCGAAGGAAGTTGATCGCGCGGCGGGTCGTGCTCTAACCACCGGCGCCGGCATGGCGCCGGGCAGCAACGCGGGCCGTTAGCTCAGTTGGTCAGAGCAGAGGACTCATAATCCTTTGGTCGCTGGTTCGAGCCCAGCACGGCCCACCCAGTCGGGATCGATGAACGGCGAAAGGCCCCTGCGGGGGCCTTTCGTTTGGGCGCGCGTCGGCGCGGGAGCGCGTGACGTCGCGCGATCGGACCGACGACACCAGTTGCGGAAGGAGCGGGTCGACGGTCGTGGAAAGAGCGGCTCGATTCGAGGTCGCCCGGCATGCGCGACGGCCATGAAAAAAGCCCCCGAAGGGGCTTTTGTCAGCAGGCCGGCCTCGATCAGGCAGACTTGCGACGGCGCATCCGCAGGCCGAGAGCGGCGGCACCGAGACCCAGCAGCGCGAGCGAGCCCGGCTCCGGAACAGCGGTCGCGAACGCGGTGTTGCCGTCCGCCTGGAACACGACGTTGCTCGAGTTGAACGCGACGCC
Source organism: uncultured beta proteobacterium (assembly GCA_963795885.1). Taxonomy (GTDB): domain Bacteria; phylum Pseudomonadota; class Gammaproteobacteria; order Burkholderiales; family Burkholderiaceae_D; genus CAHJXF01. The sequence continues at coordinate 1,676 of CAWCJI010000004.1, forward strand.
GTTGTAGCCACCAGCCGGCGGGGCGGTCACGAACGCGCCGAGCTGCAGCGTCGAAACGGTCGTGGCCGACGCCAGGTTCGGCGTGATATGCGCCGGATCGGCCGCGTTCATGTCCGTGTAGCTGATGTTGGCGATGACCGCCGTCACGTTGAAGCCCGCGACCGTGCTGAACGTCTGGTCCATCGTGCTGGCCGCGATCGTGCCCTGCAACTGCAGCAGGCCGTTATTGAAACCGGTCCCGAGCGTGTTGTCGGCGAACGTGCCGGTGTTGTTGTCGAAATAAACGTTGAAGTTGCCGCCGTTGATCTTGAACATGCAGACCGTGCCGCCGGCATTGCAGCTCGTCACCGTCTCGTTCAGCGTCGCGACGACCGTATACTCGTACGTCGAACCGGCGATCGCCTTGCTGGCATCACCGTCGATGTGCGCGAACGACGCCGTGCCGCCGGTGACCTGCGCCACGTCGGCAAAGTACGTCAACGTGAAGTTCGTGCCGGCCACTGGCGCGAAACCCGTCGTGAACGCGGTGCCGTTGCTGGCTTCGTCGAAATTGACGAACGTCGCGCCGGTCAGGTTGTCCGGGTTGTAGATCGTCGGGGTCAGCGCTGCGAAACCGGCGCCGGCGTACGCGACGGCCGAGGTTGCCAGGGCAGCTGCGATAAACTTGAGTTTCATTTCTTGCTCCGATGGTTGATCCGGTACTTCGATTTCCTTGCTTCCTGACCCTATCCTGAGCAACAGGTGTGCCAAGAGAGATTGCTCGTTCCGAATCAATGACTTGAGTATCGCTTGGTGGCGGCGAGCAGAGCGGCGGCGAATCACTCTGTAAAGTTTGTCGACGTTCTACCGAAGACTTGAATCGGCGAACCGGCGGCAATCGACGCCCGATACCGGCGCGGCCGCCGCGAAGTGATTCCGTGGTCTCCTGACGATGCGCAAGATCACAGGCTCGCAAATCCTCGAATTCGTCGGCTATCTGGTCGCGGCGATCGCCCTGACCGCCGCCGCTTGCGTGGGCTTCGCGGCGATCGCGCCGAGCAGCGATTTCCGCGGCGTCGCGCTGACCATGGCCGGCGTCGTCACTTTCTACTTGTTCGCGCTCGTCGTCTATCGATTGTTCCTGGCGGTCAGTCCGCTGCACGAGGGTTCGTTGGCGGAGGGTTCCCGCGCGGAGGCGGTCGCCCAGATCAACATCCTGTTCTACCTGATGCTGTTCAACCCGTTCGTTCGGACGAACCTGGTGCCGGTGCCGCTGCTTCGACTGCTCTATCTGGCGCTGGGGGCGAAGCTCGGCGGAAACACGTACGGCGGCATCCTGCTCGATCCCCCGCTGATCACCGCCGGGTCGGACTGCATCTTCGGACACAACGCCGTGCTGTACGCGCACGTCATCGAAGGCAGGCACTTCGCGCTCGAACGCGTCGTGATCGGCGACGGCGTGACGATCGGAGCGAACGCCATCGTCATGCCGGGCGTCCACATCGGCGACGGGGCCATCGTGTCGGCCGGCGCGGTCGTCGGGAAGCGGACGCGGATCGGCGCCGGCGAGATCTGGGGCGGCGTTCCCGCGCGGCTGATCCGCTCGGCACCGTCGCCGACGACGCTGCCGGTCGACGCTTGAAAGCCGGCATCCTCGACGCGGCGACGACGGCGATCGAGCCGCATCGCTCACACGGTCCGGTAGGCGAGGGCGGCCTCGATCGTTTCGGCCAGGATTTCGCCAGGATGATGCCGACGGATCGAATCCTGCAAGGTTCTGGCGGCTACCCGGAAGCCCGGTCGTTCGAGCAGCGCGGTGGCGCACGAAGCGATCGATCGTGCGGAAGCGCGGCCCGGCCTGAGGAGGCAGCCCGCGCCGAAATCCTCGACGGCCGTCATGTTGATGAACTGGTCGAGGTTGCTCGGCATGCCGAGCACCGGGACGCCTTCCGCCAGTGCCTGATAGGACGTCGGGCTGCCGCCGTTGCAGATGACGAGCGACGCACGCTTGCAGATCGTCGAGCCGGGAAGGAAGTCGGCGACGAATGCGTCGGCCGGCAGACGGCTCCAGGTCGAGCGGCCCGCGGTCGCGGCGACGACGCGGACGGGAAGCATCGCGAGGCCGTCGAGGATGGTCTGCAGCACGGCAGTGTCCCCCGAGCTTCCGAGGCTGACGTAGACGATCGGTCGGTCGCTCGGCAACGACCGCCACCAGTCGGGAAGGGCGCGGTCGGGGTCCCACGGTACGGCGCCGACGAAGCGATGGGTCGGCGGAAGTGCAGTCGTCGGGAACAGTTCGGGGACGTCGGCGTACAGCACGAAGTCGCCGTCGGTATAGACGTCGCGCAGGTCCGCGGCGAGCGGGGGCAGTCGATGTCTGCGTCTCACGGTGTTCATCGCGGCCGCATGACGACGAAAGGCCAGCGGCCGCGCGAGGTCGAACAGGCGTTGTGCGAGCGGGACGCCGAACCAGTCCACGATCGGCAGGTCGGGAACCACGAAACGAGTCCGCGCGTAGCGGCTCCAGCCGGCGTTCGTGATCGCGAGATACGGCTTCCCCGACAGACGTGCCGCGACGCCGAGCGACAGGCGGAAGTCGCCGACCACGACCTCGGGATCGAACGCCTCGATCGCGCGTCGATCGTCTTCGACATAGCGTTCGAGCGTCGAAACGTCGTAGATCGGCGTGCCTTTCCGCAAGGCGGCGGCGAACCGGCTCGATGCGATCGATTCGATCGGCCGCGTGGCGAACGAAGGCGACCCGACGAGTTCGTCGTAGCGCGGGTCCGCCGCGACGCAGACCTCGTACGCCGTGGCGTCGAGCCTTTGTGCCAACGCATGGACGCGGGCGACATGGGCCAGCGTCACGGCTTCGGCCACGAAGAGCACGCGCGCCCGGCGCGAACGGCCCGGCGCCTGATGCGAGGCTTGATTCGACCTTGCCGACTCGTCAGGCGTCACGACGGGTCGTGCCTCTCGTGCAGTAACGTCCCGCGACGATCGTCCGACGCATGCTGACCTTCACCCTGGCGATCCGGAACATCTTTCGTCATCGCGTGCGTTCGGCCGTCGCGTTGTCGGCCATCTCGTTCGCCGTCATCGTGCTGATGCTCGCCGGCGGCTTCGTCGACTGGATCTTCTGGGCGATGCGCGAAGCAGCAACCGAAACGGGACTCGGGCACATCCAGGTGATGCGCCCCGGGTATCTCGAGAGCGGCACGTCCGATCCGTTCGCGTTCATCTTGCCTCGATCTTCCGACGCGCTCACGAAGATCGAGCAACAACCGCACGTGAAGGCGGTCGCGCCGCGGCTCAACGTCAACGGGCTGATCAGCTATCGCGACTCCACGCTCTCGTTCATCGGCACCGGCGTCGAACCCGGCAAGGAGGAGATCGTCAGCAAGGCGCTGCCGATCCTCGAAGGCACCAACCTCGTCGACGGCGACGCGCAGGGCGTCATTCTCGGCGTCGGCCTCGCCCGCAATCTCGGCGTCGGCGTCGGCGAGAACGTCGTGCTGCTGATCACGCCCGAGCGCGGCGGCGTCAGCGCGCTGGAGCTGACCGTTCGCGGCCTGTTCTCGACGCAGGTCAAGGCCTACGACGACGCGGCGCTGAAGATGCCGCTCGCCGCCGCGCGCCGCCTGCTGAAGGTCGACGGGTCGCACGCCTGGGTCATCGCGCTCGACGACGTCGAATCGACCCACGCGACGACCGTCGCGTTCCGGCAGCGCTTCGCAGATCAGCAACTGCAGTTCGTCGAGTGGTCCGCGCTCGCGGACTTCTACAGCAAGACGGTCACGCTGCTGTCGAGCCAGATGGACATCGTGCGGTTGATGATCGGCCTGATCATCGTGCTCGGGATTTCCAACATGCTCGTCATGAACGTGCTCGAACGCACCGGCGAGGTCGGGACGCTGATGGCGCTGGGCGGACGACCCGGCCGGATTATCCGGCTTTTCCTCGGCGAAGGGGTGCTGCTGGGGCTCGTCGGCGGGACGATCGGGCTGGTCGTGGGCTATCTGCTCGCGCATCTGATCTCGTTCATCGGCATCCCGATGCCGCCGCCGCCCGGTCGAAGCGTCGGGTACTCGGCCGGCATCATGCTCGACTGGCCGCTTGCGTTGACGACGTTCGCGCTCGCGGTCGTCGCGACGTTGCTCGCGAGCCTGTACCCGTCGTGGAAGGCGTCGCGGCTCGTGATCGTCGACGCGCTGCGACAGAACCGCTGACCGACATGTTCGCGCTCGCGCTTCGCAACGTCTTTCGCAACAAGGCCCGCACGGCGCTGACGTTGACGGTGATCGGCGCGGGTGTCGCCGGACTCATCCTGTGCGGCGGGTTCATCCAGGATGCGCTGATCCAGTTGCGCGAGTCGACGATCCATTCGCAACTCGGTCACATCCAGATCTACCGCAAAGGCTTCTACGAGAGCGGCTCGCGTTCGCCGCAGAACTACCTGATCGACGATCCGAACCGGCTCGTCGATCTCGCGAAGAAGCTGCCGGACTTCGAAGAAGGAATGGCGCGGCTCTCGTTCGCCGCCGTCCTCAACAACGGCCGGTCCGACTTCCCCGTCCTCGGCGAGGGCGTCGAGCCGGACAAGGAAGCGAAGCTCGGCAGCCTCCTGCAGGTCGTCGACGGGCGTGCGCTGCAGACGAAGGATGCGAACGGCGTCTTCATCGGCGAGGGCGTCGCGTCGGCGTTGAAGCTGAAGGTCGGCGATCACGCGACGATCCTGCTGAACACCGTCGAGGGCGCTCTCAACAACGACGACTTCGAGGTCGTCGGCATCTTCCGGAGCGCGTCGAAGGACTACGACGGCCGCGCGATCCGCGTGACGCTGCCTGCGGCCCAGCAGCTGATGGCGTTGTCGTCGGTCAACTCGGTCGTCGTGCTGCTGTCGCGGACCGAATCCACCGACGCCGCTGCCGCGTCGCTCGCGCGCTCGCTCGACGCCGATCGCTACGAGGTCAAGACGTGGCGGCAGCTGGCCGACTTCTACGACAAGACGGCGAGCCTCTACGAGCGCCAGTTCTTCGTGCTCGAGATCATCATCCTGCTCGCGGTGCTGCTCAGCGTCATCAACGCCGTCAACATGAGCGTCTACGAGCGGACCAGCGAGTTCGGGACGCTGATGGCGCTCGGCACCCACTGCGGGGCCGTCTCGACCCTCGTGCTGAAGGAGAACGCGCTGCTCGGCCTGTTCGGGAGCATCGCAGGCGTGGTGATGGGGCTGCTGCTGGCGGTCGCGATCTCCGCGATCGGCATCCCGATGCCGCCGCCGCCCAACTCGAGCGCCGGCTATGTCGCGGCGATCCACCTCGACGGGTCGACCGTCGCGGTCGCGGGGATCATCGGCTTCCTCGCGACCGTGGCCGCGGCCTGGTTCCCGGCCCGTCGAGTCGCACGCATCCCGGTCGTCGACGCGCTCAGGCAGGCATGACAGGGCCGCGGTCCGTTCATTCGAGCTTCTTGAGGTAGTCCTTCGTGAAGACCTTGTCGGGCAGGTCGCGCAACTTCATGTTGCTGTACTCCAGCACCGACTCCTCGTTGGAACGCAAGGCGTCCTCCATGACGAGACGCGTCGGCCGCATCTGCCCCGCGACCTTCTTGTAGTCGAGGTAGCGGCACGTCTTGAGCAGCTTGTCGGACAACGAATAGAACTCCGCCTTGTAGGGGCGACCGTCCGATTGCCGGACCCAGTAGACGACGCGGTGGTACGTCACGCCGCGATCGACGGCCGAGAGCTCGAGCACCTGATAGGTCTCGCCTTCGATCGTCTCGGTCCGCAGTCCCTGCGGCGTGTAGTCGCCGGAGAAGTTGGCCCGCGCGAGGTCGCCGTTCGAGACCTCGCCGGTCAGGCGCTGACTCAGCGACAGCCGCACCGGCTGCGAGATGTTCGGCAGGAAGACCCACAGGTCCCGGCTCTTCATCAGCAGGATCTGCCCCTTCTCGGATGCGGGCTCGAGCGTGATGACGACCGTGTTCTCGTTGCCCTTCGAAAGGATCCGGTACTTCCGGTTGTCCTGTTCCTTGCCGGGCGCGCTGTTGGCGATGGCGACGTCGACCTGGAAGCCTTCGCGCGGAAAGCGGATCTCGTCGGCCTTCTCGAGCAGGTCCTGCATGGCGTCCTGCGCGCGCGCGGGCGCCGCGACGAACAGGAACGAGAACATCAGCGTCGCCGAGAACGCGAGAAGCGATAGGAAGCGGGTCGTTTTCATGGGAAGGATGGATGGCGGCGGCGGGCATCCTCGAAGGATGACGCCGGAACGGACTGGAACGCGAAGCGGGCCATCGGGATGCGATGAGCTTTTTTGCAACAGCGGACCGCGATGCGCGTCCGCGGCTGCATCGATCGCTGCCGCGCGGCCTTTATCATACCGATCCGCATGTCCCTGATTCTCCCGATATGGAATTGATTCGGCTCGAGAACGTCACGAAGGAGTATCTGCTCGGGACGCAATCGGTCCAGGCTTTGAAGAAGGTGACGCTGAGCATCGAGAGCGGTGTCTTCCTGGCGATCGCGGGGCCGTCGGGAAGCGGCAAGACGACCCTGCTCAACCTCATCGGCTGCATCGACCAGGCGACGGAAGGAACGATCACGATCAACGGCCACGACGTCACCAGTCGCACGCCCGATCAACTGGCCGACCTTCGTGCCCGTACCATCGGCTTCATCTTTCAGACCTTTAACCTGCTGCCCGTGCTGTCCGCGGCGGAGAACGTCGAATACCCGTTGCTGCAGATCGAGAAGCTGACGAAGACCGCACGCGCCGAGCGCGTCCATCACTATCTGAACGTCGTCGGCATCGCGAAGTTCGCGCATCATCGGCCGAATCAGCTGAGTGGCGGCCAGCGGCAGCGCGTCGCGATCGCCCGCGCACTCGCGATCCATCCGAAGATCATCCTCGCAGACGAGCCGACCGCGAACCTCGACCACAAGACGGGCGAAGGCATCCTGCGATTGATGAAGAAGATCAATCAGTCGACGAAGACGACCTTCATCTTCTCGACGCACGACCAGAAGGTGATCAACATGGCCGACCGGCTGATCCGGATCGAGGACGGCGAGATCAAGCGCCTCGGGATCAAGGTCGACCGGACCTGGTTGTATGCCGACAACCCCGATCGCGTCATGAAGGTCGCCTGAGAGCGAGACAGACGATGCCAATGGTCCGAATCAGCAGGGCTTCCACGCGCATCGGCTGCGCGCTCGCGCTGCTGGGTGCGACGACGATCGCGTATTCCGACGATGCGATGCCGATCGGCGCCGACGCGGAAGCCGGACGTCTCGTCGCACAGGCGCCGCCCGGCGAGAAGACGCGCGACGCGCGCGATCGTGCGGACGTGCTGCTCGACGACGACCTGCCGTCCGAAGACGCACCGACCGGCATCGGGCTGCACGGCTACGACCAGTTCGAGGCCGCCTACACGTATCCGGCGCCGGGCCACTGGTCGAAGCTGTTGAACCGCTTCGAGCTCGATGCGCAAGGTCAGTTCTCGAGCGTGTTCAAGTGGCGCGCCGGCGTCCGTCTCGACTACGACGCGATCTACAGCCTGAGCCACTTCTATCCGGACGACGTCCGCCGCAACCAGCGCTTCGATCCGGAGGTGCGCGAGACCTTCATCGATTACGGCGCGGGCGACTTCGACTTCCGGGTCGGGCGTCAGCAGATCGTGTGGGGCGAGGTCGTCGGCCTGTTCTTCGCCGACGTCGTGTCCGCGAAGGACCTGCGGCAGTTCGTGCTGCCGGACTTCGAGCAGATCCGCATTCCGCAGTACGCGGCGCGCGCCGAATATTTCCGCGGCGACACGCACCTCGAAGCGATCTGGATCCCGTTCCCGACGGTCGACCAGATCGGCAAGCCGGGCAGCAACTTCTACCCGTATCCGCCGTCGGCGCCGGGCTACGGCTATGTGATCCAGACCGAGCAGAAGCCGCACGGGGCGGGTCAGGAAAACGTCGGTGCCCGCCTGTCGACGTTGATCGCGGGTTACGACATGGCGCTGTTCGCGTACAACAGCGTGAATGCCGCGCCCACGTTCTACCGCAGCATCGTCTACGCGCCGAACCCGACGCTCGTCTACACGCCGAAGCACGACCGCATCACGCAATACGGCTTCACGGTCGCGAAGGACTTCTCCGACTTCGTCGTCAAGAGCGAGGTCGTCTACGCCGTCGGCACGAACTTCAACACGACGAGCCTGGCCGACGCCGACGGCGTCGTGAAGCAGAACTATCTCGACTACATCATCAGCGCGGAGTGGCCGCTGCCGAACGACGCCCGCTTCAACCTGCAGTTCTTCGAGCGGCGCTACAACGATCACGATCCCGGCATCCTCCCGAGCGCACGCGAGGACGGGGTCAGCGTGTTCCTGAGCGGCAAGATCGGCGACCACTTCGCGCCCGAGATCCTCGCGATCCGCAGCCTCAATCGCAGCGACTGGATGGTGCGTCCGCGCCTCGTGTGGAACTTCGCGAAGGACTGGCGTGCGGCGTTCGGCGTCGACGTCTTCGGCGGCCGGCCGACCGGCCTATTCGGCGAGTTCAACAATCAGGATCGCGTCTACGCCGAGGTGCGACGCAGCTTCTGATCGGCGCTGCCGACCATCAGTCGCGGCAGCGGCAATCGCAGCGAGCGCGATGTCGCCGCGCGACCGGCCCCGATGCGGCCCATGAAGACGGCGCGGGACGCGACGTCTTCACCGACCACGTCGCGCAGGTCGTCCGCGATGCGCGCCGCCGCCCGCGAGGCGCCCGGCGCGGACGAGAAGGCCACGCCGGTCCGGCTGTAGCGCGCGAAGATCAGCGGCGTCAGTTCCGGCTGCAACTGCAGGCCGAGCGAGGTCGCCGTGAGCCACAGGCGCTGCATCCGCCGACCAGCGTCGATGCAGTCGTCGATCGTGCTCGCGGTCTTGCCGGCGACGATCACGAAGTGCGCGGCACAGGCGAGCCCCGGCAGCAGGTCGAGCTGAATGCGCGGCAACCAGGTCCCGGCGAGAAACCGGTTGAAGAACACGACGCGCGTCCAGCTGCGCATCACCCAGCGCATCATCGCGGCGCCGACCGGGTCCATGCCGACGGCCTGTTCGGGCACGCGATCCTCGCTGAAGCGGGCGCCCCATTCGATCGCGTCGCGATGGACGCGATACGCCTCGGGGATCGTCAGACGCAGCTTCGCGCTCCGGAACAGCAGCGCGGCCATGCGCCGCCGGCCGCTCCAGCCGTCGCGCCAGGCGAGGGCGTATCCATCGCCGACCGAGCTTCGCCAGTGCCGCTCGTCTCGGCGCCGTCAACGGCCGCGTGCTCAACGGTCGCCGATACACGCTTCGCGATTCGATGAAGTCGGCGAGCGGGTCGACGATCACCGCGGGATCGTCGACGAAGCGCACGTCGATCAGCGGGCGTTCGACGGACGAGTCGGCGCGGCGCACGGCATCGACCGTCATTCCGTGCCGCGACGCGCCGATCGTCATCGTCTCGATCAGTGCCCCGAGTCCGATCTGGCTCGCGCTGCCGTCGAGGTCGTAGACGCATTCGTGCCGCGTGTCGTAGCCGTGCACGACGACGCGATCGGAGCCCATGCGCTCGAAGCGCCACGGCTGTTCGTTGTCGCCGCTCGGCGCCCACCGTGCGAGGTCGAGAATCGCCGCGACGCGGTCGACCGGAACCCGATCGGTCATGCCGTTCGGTTGCCGGCCAGCTGACGCCGGGCCACGGCCAGCATCAGCCTCTGCAGCGGGTTGCGGTTGCCGCCGGGACGCCACGTCCGCGACAGCCGATACCGATAGGCGTCGAAGTGGATGCCGTGCGGCGCCCGCAGCACGCGACCGCGCTTCAGCAGGATCTTCAGGCACTCGGTCGCCGCAAACCCCGCGCACAGCTCGCAGGCCATCGCGGTCGACGGCCCGCGCCTCGATCGCGAAGTCGACGCGCGAGGCATCGACGAGGTAGCGGCGTTGCAGCAGGCTCGGCGACAACCCGAGCAGGAAGCGGATCGCCTGTTCGTCGGGGCTGCAGCCTTCGAGCCGGAAGTAGTCCTCGAACGTCATGCCGCCGGGCAGGAAGTTCAACAGCGCGACGCCCATGCCGAGCGGCGCCGCGGTGACCGCCGGGATGCCGAGCTCGCCGCAGCGCTTGAAGACCGCGCGACGGATGTCGACCGCGAAGTAGTCGAGGCCGTCGAGATACAGGTCGACGCCTTCGAGGAACGCGTCGATCCCGTCTCGAACGACGCCCTCGGGAAAGCGACGCAGACCGACCTCGGGGTTGATGTCGAGCGCCATCTCCGCGAGGGCGTCGATCTTCGGTCGATCGATCGTCCGGACGTTCGCGCCGGCCTGCCGGTTGAAGTTCGCGAGCGCGAAACGATCGAAGTCGGCGATGTGGAAGTGGCCGATGCCGAGCCGCGTCAGCGTCAGCAGGTGGCTACCGCCGACGCCGCCGAGGCCGGCGATCGCGACGCGGCTGCTGCGCAATCGCTGCTGCTCGGCCTCGGTCACCCATCCGAGATTTCGCGCGAACGCTTCGTCGTATCGGAACGCCGCGTTCTGCGCGTCTGCCATTCGATGCGGCCGACGCGGCGCTAACTGAGTTTCGTCAGCCGACCCATCACGCCGATTTCCTCGGCGGGCGAGAAGCCGTACGGATAGAGCGACTTCTCGCCGCGTGCCAGATCCGGACGTCCGCCGAAGCGCGCGAGCTGCTCGGCGAGATGCGAGAACTCGAGACGCAGCAGGACCGCCGGCGCGTTGACGCGCGTGTTGAGGCGCTCGGGACCGAACTGCTTGAACCCGAGCATCGCCTCGTAGAAGCGGACATGTCGGGGATTGACCTCGATGAACAGGTCGCTGTAGCCGTTCATCTTGTGCGAGTAGATGTACGCGATGTGGAACAGCGTCGCGAGCACGCGCTTGGAGCGGATCGCGCCGTCGACGGCGAGCTTCGTGAACTCGCAGACCCGCGCGCCGATCGAGCGCAACGCATCGATCTCTTCCTTGTACAGGCCGTCGACGAGGAGGCCTTCCTCGGAATCGAAACCGATGCTGATCGTCGCCATCGGCGACGTGCCGTGCGAGGCGACCAGCGTGATCCGGTTCGGCTGCTGGCGCGCGTGCCATGCGATCTTGTAGCCGCGCCACGCGTACATCTTGTTGACCAGCATGCTCGCCGTGCTGCGGCGGCCGTCGCTGTCGGCGAGTCGCACCTTGAACAGCGTCTGGTTCAGCGCGAGCTCGCTCGAGCCCTCGGCGTCGGGCTGGTCGACGACCAGCGACGTGAGCGGCCGCGGGACGTCGAACGGAACGCCGACGATCGTGCGGCCGCCCAGATCGTCCGAAGCGGGGCGCACGTCGGGCCGGGCATCGCCCGCATGGTCCTGCAAGGTCCTCCGACTCTTCACGCGTTGCTCCGCAAGACTTTCGTTCCGCTCTCCCCTCCCGGAACACGCGAACGAGCAAGTTGCGCAGGGTGCGGAGTCTTTTTGGTTATGCTAGCACACCAAAAATTGCGATCCGCCGGGCGGGAGGGTGCCATCGCTTCTCGTCTATCGGCAACTTCGACCACGTCATGAGCACCGACCTCTCCGATCCCGCCGCGCTGTCCGCGTGGTGGATGCCGTTCACCGCCAACCGTGATTTCAAGGCGGCTCCGCGCATGCTCGTCTCGGCCGAGGGCATGCATTACCGCACCGCCGACGGACGCACGGTCCTGGACGGGGCGGCTGGACTGTGGTGCGTCAATGCCGGCCATGCGCAACCACGGATCGTACACGCGATCGTAAACAGTGCGCAGACGCTGGACTTCGCTCCGTCGTTCCAGATGGGCCATCCGTCGGCGTTCGAGCTCGCGGAGCGGCTGGTCGACCTGACGGACCGCCGGTTCTCACAGGTTTTCTACACCAACTCGGGGTCCGAAGCCGTCGACACGGCGCTCAAGATGGCGCTCGCGTATCACCGCGTGCGGGGCGACGGCACGCGCACGCGGCTGATCGGTCGCGAGCGCGGCTACCACGGCGTCGGTTTCGGTGGGATCTCGGTCGGCGGCATGGTCAACAACCGCAAGTGGTTCGGCTCGCTGCTGTCCGGCGTCGATCACCTGCCGCACACGCACAACCTCGCGAAGAACGCGTTCAGCCGCGGCGTCCCGGCCCATGGCGCCGAACTCGCCGACGAGCTCGAACGTCTCGTGGCGCTGCACGACGCATCGACGATCGCCGCCGTGATCGTCGAGCCCGTTGCGGGTTCGACCGGCGTGCTGGTACCGCCGCGCGGGTATCTGCAGCGGCTGCGCGACGTCTGCACGAAGCACGGCATCCTGCTGATCTTCGACGAGGTCATCACCGGCTTCGGCCGTCTCGGAACGCCGTTCGCGAGCGACTATTTCGGCGTCGAGCCGGACCTGATGGCGGTCGCGAAGGGCATCACGAACGGCTGCGTGCCGATGGGCGCGGTGTTCGTCAAGCCGCACATCCACGACGCGTTCATGAAGCAGCCGGACGGCACCATCGAGTTCTTTCACGGCTACACCTACTCCGGACATCCGCTGGCCTGTGCCGCCGCGCTCGCGACGCTCGACGTCTACGAGGAGACGGACGCGTTCGCGAACGCCGCGTCGCTCGCGCCGGTCTTCGAGGACCTCCTGCATGCGTTGCGCGACAAGCCGCACGTCATCGACGTTCGCAACCTCGGACTCGTCGGCGGGATCGAATTGCGCCCGCGCGACGGCAAGCCTGGCGCCCGCGGCCTCGAGGTCTTCAAGAAGGCCTATGCGGCGGGCATCATGGTCCGGGTCACCGGCGACATCCTCGCGCTGTCGCCGCCGCTGATCGCGAGACGCGAGCATCTCGAGCAGTTGTGCGGCACGATCGGCGAGGTGCTGGAGACGATCGCGTGACCGCCGCGTTCGCACGCGTGCAGCGGCGGCGACGGTCTGCGATAATCCCGCGCTTATCTTCCTTGCGGCGTTGTCCCCGTTGACCGATACCGAAGCACCAGAAGCCGCGACCGCCGTCGCGGCGCCCGAAGTGAACTTCACGAGCTTCGGACTCGATCCGAGCATCCAGCGGGCGCTCGCCGAGCAGGGCTACACGAAGCCGACGCCGATCCAGGCGCGGGCGATCCCGGTCATCATGTCCGGACGGGACGTGATGGGCGCGGCGCAGACGGGCACCGGCAAGACGGCCGGTTTCTCGCTGCCGATCCTGCAGAACCTGCTGCCGCTGGCGAACGGCAGCGCGTCGCCCGCGCGTCATCCGGTCCGCGCGCTGATGCTGACGCCGACCCGCGAGCTCGCCGATCAGGTCGCGGCGAACGTCGCGCGCTATGCGCAGCACACCAACCTTCGCTCGACCGTCGTCTTCGGCGGCGTCGACATGGCGCCGCAGACCGCCGCGTTGCGGGCGGGCGTCGAGGTGCTGATCGCGACGCCGGGCCGCCTGCTCGACCACGTGCAGCAGAAGACGCTGAACCTGTCGCAGGTCCAGGTGCTCGTCCTCGACGAGGCCGACCGCATGCTCGACATGGGCTTCCTGCCCGACCTGCAGCGGATCATCAACCTCCTGCCCGCGAAGCGGCAGAACCTGCTGTTCTCCGCGACGTTCAGCAACGACATCAAGCGGCTCGCGCAGAGCTTCCAGACCGACCCGGTCGTCATCGAGGTCGACCGTCGCAACGCGACGACCGAGCTCGTGCAGCAGATCCTCTACGCGATGCCGGCCGACCAGAAGCGTGCGGCCGTCGCCCACATCATCCGCACGCGCGAGCTGAAGCAGGTGCTGGTCTTCTCGAACACGAAGATCGGCACGGGCCGCCTCGCGCGCGAGCTGAAGAACGAAGGCATCAACGCCGACGCCATCCACGGCGACAAGAGCCAGAAGGACCGGATGATCGCGCTCGACGCGTTCAAGAAGGGCGAGACCGACGTGCTCGTCGCCACCGACGTCGCGGCGCGCGGGCTCGACATCGTCGAGCTGCCCGGCGGTCATCAACTACGACCTGCCGTACGCGCCGGAGGACTACGTTCATCGCATCGGACGGACCGGACGCGCCGGCGCGTCGGGCATCGCGATCTCGCTGATGGCGCCGGAGGAAGAGCGGCTGCTGCTCGAGATCGAGAAGCTGACGAAGCGACCGCTGGAGCGTGCGGCGCTCGACGGCTTCCGTCCGCACGAGCGGCCGCGCCGCGAGCGCGATGCGCGTCCGCCGGATCGCAGCGCCGGACGACGGGAACGCGACGACACCGTCGGTGCCGGTCAACAGGCGGGTCCGCGCGCGGCCCGCTATGCGACGCGCGCCCGCGGGCACCACGAAGCGGTCGACGAGTTCTTCCTCAAGCCGTACGAGCCGTCGACCGAGCCGACCGCCGAGGCGACGCCACCCGAGCCGACGCAGACGCCGAGCATCCGCCCGACGCGCAAGGTCGCCGCGCTGCTCGGCGGCTCGAAGAAGTCGGGCTAGGGTCGCGGCCAGCGCACCGCCCACGCGGCGGTCGCGCGGGTCCAGAACTCGTCGAGCCGTTCGGGCTCGCCGACCTCGAGTCCGAGATGTCGCACCGCGGCCATCAGCGCGGGCAGCGGATGCGCCGGATCGAGCGGCGCGGCGCCGTGACCCTTCGACAGCTTCGCGCCGGTGGCATCGACGACCAGCGGCACATGCAGCGTCCGCGGATGCGGTAGCCCGAGCGCATCCTGCAGCAGGCGCTGACGCGGCGTCGAGTCGAGCAGGTCCACGCCGCGCACGACGTCGGTGATCCCCTGGTCGGCGTCGTCGACCACGACGGCCAACTGATAAGCCCACAGGCCGTCGGCGCGCTTCACGACGAAGTCGCCGACGTCGTGCGCCAGGTTCTGACGGACGGCGCCGACCGCGCGGTCGACGAAGACGAGGTCGCGGTCCGGGACTCGCATCCGCCACGCGCGCGCCTCGCGGCCGGGCCCGAGGCCGCCGCGGCACGTGCCGGGATAGACGCGCCCCGAGTCTCCAAGCGTTCCGTCGTCGCCGGCCGGTGCGGACGACTCGAGTTCGCGCCGCGTGCAGCCGCACGGATAGACGAGGCCGGCAGTGCGCAACCGCTCGAACGCGTGTTCGTAGCGTGCATCGCGCGTGCTCTGCCGCACGACGGGCCCGTCCCATCGGAACCCATGGGCATGAAGCGCCTGCAGGATGGCGTCGGCGGCGCCCTTCGCTTCGCGCGGGCGGTCCACGTCTTCGATGCGGACGAGCCAGCGCCCGGAGGCTGCCCGGGCGTCGAGCCAGCTGGCCATCGCCGCGACGAGCGACCCTGCGTGCAGCGGTCCGCTCGGCGATGGCGCGAAGCGACCGACCGACGCGCTCATCGGCCGCCGTTCCACCGATCGGCCGCAACAAGATTCGGACATTCGCGACAGGCATCGTCGGTCGTGCGCGACGGCGAGCGGTGAAATTTGGTGCCAGAACGCCGAAACGCGGGGGCGCTTGCGATAATGCCGCGGACATCCCGCCATTTTGCATGGCGCGCCCGTCGCCGACGGTGAGCGCTCTGACGCGTCAGCCTGCCGGTATCCGGGTGGGTCACACCAGCCAACCCGACTCGATGCATCCGCCTCAACCCGCCGAATCGTCTGTGCCGCGACGATCGCTGGACGGCGCTGCGTCGGTCCTGCAGCGGATCGCGTTGCTCGACGTGAGCGCGAAGGATGCGCAGGTCGGCGGCGTGATGACCATCTGCATGATCGCCTTCGTCGGCCTGCTGCTTCACGACGCGGCGCCGAGCACGCCGATCGGGACGTGGATCGCCGCGGTGGTCGCCGCAGCGCTCGCCCGCGCCGCGCTGTCGTTCGCATGGCGACGGATGCGGCCGTCGGTCGTCGGCGCGTCGGAAACGGTCGCGAGGCGCTTGCGGGCGTGGGAGTCGGCGTACGCCGGCAGCGCGCTGTTCAGCGGCGTCACCTGGGGATCGCTCGCGTTCGCCGCCGGCGACACGGCGCCGCTCGCGTTGCCGTCGGCCCTGGTGCTGACGCTCGCGCTAATCGTCGCGAGCACGTCGTCGACCGGCAACCGGCTGGCGCAGGTCCTGTTCGTCATCCCGATCGTGTTCGCGCAGGAATTCCACCTGGCGCGCATCACGCTGACGGGCCAGGCGGGGCTCGATTCGCTGCTCGCCGTGCTATGGCTCGTCATCGCCGGCATGTTGTTCGCCGTCAAGCGCAAATCGTCATCGCTGCTTCGAGCGAGCATCTCGGCACAGATCGATCACGAGCGGCGCGCATCGGAACAGGCGGCGTTGATCGAGAGCGCGCCGCTCGGCATCGTCGTGATCCGCGACGGGCGCGTCGCGATCTGCAACGACGCGGCGCTCCGGTTGTTCGGTTATGCACGCAAGGAGGACCTGCTCGGCACGAGCGCCCGCGCGCTGGTCCCGGACGAATCGACCTGGTCCGAGATCCTCGCGCTGTCGCGCGCCGCGATCGAGGGGCCGGCCGCGCCGCGCGTCGTCCGGCACCGCAAGGCAGACGGCACGAAGATCGACGTGCTGCTGAAGATCGCCGCCGTGAAGACGAGCCGCGGCGAGGTCGAGTTCATCGGCCTCTACGAAGACGTCGTCGAGCGGCTCGCCGCCGAAGAGAGCCACCGCTACGCGTTGCGGATGCAGCGTCTCGTGTTCGAGAGCGCCGGCGAAGGCATCGCGATCATCAACGACGGCGTGATTGAACAGGCCAATCAGGCGCTCGCCGACCTCGTCGGCCTGTCGACCAGCCAGTTGGTCGATCGCCCGCTGCAGTCGATCTTCGAGGATCCGGCCGGCTGGGCGGAGATCGAAGGCCGCTTCCAGCGGCTGCACAAGACGCTGAAGCTCGAGCGTCGCGTCCTGCGATCGGACGGCCGCGCCATCTGGGTCAGCGTCACCGGGCGCTTCGTCGACCCGCCGGCCGACACGTCGACGGCGACCGAGCAGTGCTCGATCTGGATCCTCGCGGACCTGTCGCTGCAGAAGCAGAAGGAAGCCGAGAACTGGCACCACGCCAACCACGACATGATGACGGGGCTGCCGAACCGCCGGTTCATCCAGGACCGTCTCGACCAGGCGATCGCGTCGGCCCGGCGCGACGGACGTCGCGTCGCGGCCGTCGAGCTCGACCTCGACGGCTTCAAGGCCGTCAACGACAGCTACGGTCATCGCTTCGGCGACGCGGTCCTCGAGGAGGTGGCTCGCCGCCTGTCGACGATCGTTCGCGAGCTCGACACGGTCGGGCGCTGGGGCGGCGACGAGTTCGTCCTCGTGCTGCGCGAGATCGATTCGCGCGAGGTCGTCGAGGAGACGGTCAAGCGCGTCATCGCGCGCCTGTCGGAGACGGTGACGTACGGCGGACACGAACTGACGATCGGAGCGAGCATCGGCATCGCGCTGTTCCCCGACCACGGCGACGCCGTCGAGACGCTGATGCTCGCGGCCGACCTCGCGATGTACGAGAGCAAGGGCGCCGGCGGCAACTCGTGGCGCTTCGCATCGGCGAACGACCCCCGACCGCGCGGCAAGTATCGTCCGTCCGTCTCGGGATCGATCGCGGCCGACTGACGGTCGCGCGCGTCGGCTCGTTGCTCAGCCTGCGGCGAGTTGCGCCGCCTGCTCGCGAAGCTCGTCGAGCGTCTTCTCGAAGCGCGCGAGTCGCTCGCGTTCCTGCGCGACGACCGCCGCCGGCGCCTTGCCGACGAAGCTCTGGTTCGACAGCTTGCCTCGCGACTTCGTGATCTCGCCTTCGACGCGCTGCTCTTCCTTCGCGACGCGCTCGCGCTCGGCCGCGACGTCGATCTGCACGTCGAGCATCAACAACGCGTCGCCGACGACCTGCACGGCGTTCGATGCCGAAGGGTCGAGCGACTCGACGACGGTGACGTCGGACAACCGTGCGAGCCACTTGAGATAGGGCGCGCTCGCGTCCAGACGCGCGCGAACCGCCTCGTCGCGGCCGGCCGCGATCAACGGCACGCGCTCGCCGGGCGACATCCGCATCGCGCCGCGCAGGTTGCGGACCGCGTCGACGCAGGCCTTGAGGTCGGCGACCCAGCGATCGGCAAGCGGGTCGATCTTCTCCGGCTGCGCGGTCGGATACGGCTGGATCATCACGCTCGTGACGACGCCGTCGTCGACCTTGCCGGCGAGCGGCGCGACCTTCTGCCACAGCTCCTCGGTGATGAACGGGATCACCGGATGCGCGAGCCTGAGCGTCGCCTCGAGCACGCGCAGCAGCGTCCGGCGCGTGGCGCGCTGCTCGACGTCGGTGCCGGCCTGCAGCGCGACCTTCGCGAGCTCCAGATACCAGTCGCAGTACTCGTCCCAGACGAACTGGTAGATCGCCGTCGCGGCATGGTCGAAGCGGTATTCGGCAAAGCCCTTCGCGACGTCGGCCTCCGCGCGCTGCAATCGGCTGATGATCCAGCGGTCGGGCAGCGACAGCGCCGCGTCGACCTCGGATTGGTCACCGGCGACGCCGCGGTGCGAGGCGTCGAGTCCCTCGACGTTCATCAGCACGAAGCGGGTCGCGTTCCACAGCTTGTTGCAGAAGTTGCGATAACCCTCGCACCGCGACAGGTCGAAGTTCAGCGTCATCGACAGCGGCGCGAGCGCGGCGAACGTGAAGCGCAGCGCGTCGGCGCCAAAGGCCGGGATGCCGTTCGGGAAGTGCGATTGGATGTAGACCTTCGCGCGCTGCTTGTGGCCTTCGAGCATCAGGCCGGACAGCGACTTCTGCAGCAGCGCATCGAAGCCGATGCCGTCGATCAGGTCGAGCGGATCGAGCGTGTTGCCCTGCGACTTCGACATCTTGTTGCCGTCGGCGTCGCGAACCATCGCGTTGATGTACACGTCTCGGAACGGGACCTCGTTCGTGAAGTGCAGCGTCATCATGATCATCCGGGCGACCCAGAAGAAGATGATGTCGTTGCCGGTGACGAGCACGTCCGACGGCAGGAAGGTCTCGAGGTCGGCACGGCTCTGCGCATCGTCGTCGGGCCAGCCGAGCGTCGCGAACGGCACGAGCTGCGACGAGAACCACGTGTCGAGGACGTCGACCTCCTGCGTCAGCGGGCCGTCGTAGCCAGCGGCCGCCGCGATCGCGCGCCCCTCGTCGACGTCGCGCGCGACGACGAACGCTGCGCCGTCGATCAGCGTGCCGTCGGTGTGCCAGGCGGGGATCTGATGACCCCACCACAGCTGCCGCGAGATGCACCAGTCCTGGATGTTCGACAGCCAGTGATCGTAGGTCGCTCGCCAGTGATCGGGAAAGAAGCGCACGTCGCCGCGCTCGACGGCTGCGAGGCCGCGCGCCGCGAGGCCGTCCATCTTCATGAACCACTGGTTCGTCAGCATCGGCTCGATCACGGTGCCGGTGCGGCCCGAGCGCGGCTGCGCCATCGTGTGCGGCTTCGCGTCGACGAGATAACCGTCGGCCTCGAGACGGGCCACGACCGCGTCGCGCGCGGCATAGCGATCGAGGCCCTGGAACTCGGGCGGTCCGTTGTCGTTGATCTTCGCGTCGAGCGTGAAGATGACGATCAGCGGCAGGTCGTGCCGCAAGGCGGCGCCGTAGTCGTTGAAGTCGTGGGCGCCGGTGATCTTCACGCAGCCGGACCCGAACGCCATGTCGACCATCGTGTCGGCGACGATCGGGATCGTGCGATCGCACAGCGGCAGGATGACCTGGCGGCCGACGAGATGGCGATAGCGCGGGTCGTCGGGATGAACGGCGACCGCGCCGTCGGCGAGCATCGTCTCGGGCCGGGTCGTCGCGATCGTCACGCCGCGCAACGTCGTTGTCCGTGTCAGTCCCTCGGCATCCGTCTCGACGATGTCCTGCGGGCCGTCGACGAACGGGTAGACGATGTACCACATCGTGCCGGTGGTCTCGACGGTCTCGACCTCGAGGTCCGAGACCGCCGTCTTCATCACCGGGTCCCAGTTGACGAGGCGCTGGCCGCGATAGATCAGGCCGTCGGCGTGCAGCCGCACGAACGCCTCGACGACCGCGCGATTCATGTGCGCGTCCATCGTGTAGTAGCCGGCCTTCTCGCCCTCGGCATCCGCGTATTCCCAGTTCGCCGAGTCGCCGAGACGACGCATCTGCCGCGTGATCGTCGAGCCGGAGCGCTGCTTCCATTCCTTGACCTTCGCGACGAAGGCCTCCCGACCGAGCGACTGCCGCGTGATGCCTTGCGCCTCGAGCTGTCGTTCGACGACGACCTGCGTCGCGATGCCCGCGTGGTCCGTGCCGACGACCCAGTTCGTGTTGAAGCCGCGCATGCGGTGATAGCGGACGAGCATGTCCATCAGCGTCTGCTGGAACGCATGGCCCATGTGCAGCGTGCCGGTGACGTTCGGCGGCGGCAGCTGGATGCAGTACGCGTGCGCCGGATCGTGCTCGTCGGGCCGGCGCCGGAAGTAACCGCGTTCCTCCCAGACCGGATACCAGTGCGCCTCGATTGCCGCCGGCTCGAAACTCTTTGCGAGCGGCGCGACGGCATTGGCCGACGGATCGGGATTCGGTGGGATTTCGAGGGGCATCGACGGCTCGTTCTCTGGCAGACTCGCAACCAGGCAAGTTTAATGGACGTGGCCGCGAGTTCGACGGGCCGCGCCCTTCCATCGTTCAAGAGGCTCGAATGACCGAAGCACGGCGCCTCCCGCGAGGCGCAACGATCGCGTGCATCGCGCGGACCGTCGCGACGTTCGTGCCGGCATTCGTCCTGGTCGGTTGCGCGACGAAGGGGCCGGCGACCGGACCTGCCGCGGCGCCGCGCCCGGCCGCGGCGTCGGCATCGGCCGCGCCGGTCGGCTCGCCGCCGGGATCCGGGCCCGCCGCGCCTGCCGCAGCCGGTGCGACGCCGGCCGCCACCGGATCGAGGCCCGACAACGCGACGTTGAAGCCGTTTCGCGAGGTGATCGCCGGCGCGACCGAGATGAAGGGCCTGCTGCCGCTCTGGCAGAAGGACGATCGCGTCTGGATCGAGGTGCCGTCCGATCAACTCGATCGACCGCTGTTCTTCTCGTTCAACATCAGCGACTCGGTCGGCGAGCGCGGCGCGTACGCGAGCCAGATGGGCCGGCGCTACGTCGTCGTGTTCCATCGGGTCGGCAACGCGATGCAGCTGATCGCGAAGAACACGCGATTCCTCGCGTCGCCCGGGTCGCCGGCCGAGCGCGCGGTTCGACAGAGCTTCCCCGACAGCCTGATCGGGAGCGCGCCGGTGCTGTCGCAACCGGACGGCGCGCGCAAGTCGGTGCTGATCGACGCGTCCGCGCTGCTGATGACCGACATCCCCGGCTACTCGACGAAGCTGGAGTCGTCGTTCCGGATCAACTACGGGCTCGACCGCGCCAACTCGAGCTTCGTGCGGCTGCACGCCGACGAGCACGCCACCAGCCTGTCGGTACGCGACCACTTCTCGACGCCGCGGCTGCCGGGGGTGATGCCGCCGCTCAATCCGATCATGCCGACGCCGCCGACGACACCGCCGACGACGCCGCCCGATGCGCGCAGCGTCTTCATCGGCTTCGTCTACAACTTCATGGCGCTGCCCGAGCCGATGCGGCCGCGCTACGCCGACGATCGCGTCGGCTTCTTCACGACGGAGATCGTCGACTACGACGGCGACGCGTCGCCGACGCCGCGCAGGTTCTACGTCGAGCGCTGGCGACTCGAGAAGAAGGACCCGTCCGCCGCGATGTCGGACCCGAAGGAGCCGATCGTCTACTGGATCGACCGCAACGTGCCGGTCGCCTACCGCGACACGATCAGGGAAGGCATCCTCGAATGGAACAAGGCGTTCGAGCGGATCGGCTTCTCGAATGCGATCGTCGTCAAGATCCAGCCCGACGACGCGGACTTCGACACGCTCGATTCGCGCCATGCGTCGGTCCGCTGGTTCCTCGGCGCGGACGCCGGCTTCGCGATCGGACCGTCGCACAGCGACCCGCGCACCGGCGAGATCCTCGACGCCGACATCGCGATTCCCGACGTCTTCACGCGCAACGCACGCACGCTGGTCAGCGAAGTCCTGCCGCAGCCGGTGCGGTCGCTCGACGGCGCGCTGCCGGCCGGCGACGACGATCGCTTCCGCTGCGACTACGCGTCCGAGGCCGTCGGCGAAGCGGCGTTCGCGCTCGGGCTGCTCGATGCCCGCGGCGAAGTGCCGGCCGACAGCGCCGAGGCCGATCGCTTCGCCCGCGACTACCTGCGCGACGTCGTCACGCACGAGGTCGGTCACACGCTCGGCTTGCGTCACAACTTCCATGCATCGACGATCCGCACGCCGCAGCAGTTGCAGGACGCGGCGTTCACGCGTGCGAACGGGCTGACCGGATCGGTGATGGACTACACGCCGTTCAACATCGCGACGCGCGACGAGCATCAGGGCGAATACGTGATGAGCGGCCTCGGTCCGTACGACTACTGGGCGATCGAATACGCGTACCGACCGATCGACGCGCCGACGCCCGAAGAGGAACGTCCTGCGCTGATGCGGCTCGCGGCGCGCAGCACCGAGCCGGCACTCGCGTTCGCGACCGACGAGGATGCCGATGCCGGACCGGACGGCATGGATCCCGAGGTCAACCGCTTCGACCTCGGCAGCGACCCGCTCGCGTACTACCGCAAGCGCTTCGAACTGTCGCGCGAGTTGTGGGACCGGCTGCAGAACCGGCCGATGAAGCCGGACGAAAGCTATCTCGTCCTGCGTCGCAGCGTCGAGCGCGGCTTCAACGAGATCGCGCGTGCGACGCCGCTGATCGCGAAGTACGTCGGCGGTGTCCGCACCAGCCGCAATCACGCGCCGGCCGTCCCGATCGAACGACGCACCGTCGCGCTCGACACGGGCGGCCCGCTGTACGTCCCGGTCGAGGCGACGCGTCAGAAGGAGGCGCTCGACCTGCTCGCGACGCAGCTCTTCTCCGTCGACAGCTTCCGCTTCAAGCCGGAGTTCGTCAGCCGTCTCGGCATCGACTATCTCGAACGCGACGACCCGAACGGCAGCAACAAGAACGTGTTCTATCTGCCCGGCCGCGTCCTGGCCATCCAGACCGGCGCGCTCGATCACCTGATGTCGGATCCGGTCGCGCGTCGCATCGGCGATGCGGAGAACATCGGGAGCCGGCCGCGCGAGCTGCTGACGCTGTCGCAGCTGTACGGGACGCTGCAGCATGCGATCTGGAGCGAGCTCACGACCGGCCGCGACATCACGCGCATGCGGCGCAACCTGCAGCGCGAGCACCTGAAGCGGATGGTGTTCGTCCTCTTGCACACGGGCAGCGCGACGCTCGCCGATGAACGCAGCCTGCAACGTCAGTACGCGATCGAGCTTCGCGGGTCGATCCGGCACGCGCTGGGCGGCAACCGGCTCTCGCCCGAGAATCGGGCGCACCTGAGCGAGTCCGCCGCGACGATCGATGACGCGCTGAAGGCCAACATGTTGCGACTGGGGGCCTGATGTCCGCGCAGATCGATCCGTTGTCTTCCGTCGCCGACGCAGGCGAGGCGCTGTCGTCGGTACCCGTTCCGGCGGACAACGAGAAGCCAGTCGTCGTCGGCTCCGAAAACGATCCGCCGATCGACGCGGCCGGCAAGGCGCTGATCGTCCTCGCGGTTCTGGCGACGCTGTTCGCGATGCAGGCCGCCGCCACGTTCATCATCCCGGTCGTCGTCGCCGTGCTGCTCGCCTATGCGCTCGACCCGCTCGTCACCTGGCTCGCGCGCCGCCACGTGCCGCGCTGGCTCGGCGCGTTCGTCGTGCTGCTCGTGCTGATGGGCGCCGTCGTGTTCAGCGTCTACGGGCTGCGTCACCAGGCCCAGGCCATCATCGACCAGGTCCCGGCCGTCGTGACGAAGGTTCAGCGACTGGCGGACGTCCTCGACACCGGCGGCAGCTCCGGCCTGGACAACGTCCGTCGCGCGGCCGACGCATTGCAGAAGGCCACCGACGAGGCGACCGGCAATACGGCACGTCCGGCGGGAACGGTGGTCGTCGTGCAGCAGCCGACCGTGCGCGTGAAGGACGTGTTCCTGTCGGGCGGCCGAGGCGTGCTCGCGTGGGTCGGCCAGATGGTGATGATGATCTTCCTCGCCTACTTCATCCTCATCTCGGGCGACAAGTTCAAGCGCAAGTTCGTCAAGGTCGCCGGACGATCGCTGTCGTCGAAGAAGATCACGGTGCAGATGTTCGACCAGATCGACCTGTCGATCCAGCGCTTCATGGTGATGCTCGTCGTGACGAACGCCGCCGTGGGCATCGCGAGCTGGGCCGCGTTTCGCATCATCGGACTCGACAACGCGGGGACCTGGGCCATCGTGGCCGGCGTGCTGCACGTCGTGCCGTACTTCGGCCCCGTGGGCACGGCGCTGCTGACCGGCGTCGCCGCGCTGATGCAGTTCGGCTCGCTCGGCGCCGCGCTGCTCGTCGCCGGGCTCTCGATCGTGATCGCGGCGCTGGTCGGCGTCGTCCTCACGACGTGGATGGCCGGCCGCATCGCGAAGATGAACACCGTCGCCGTGTTCGTCGGCCTGCTGCTGTTCGGCTGGATCTGGGGCGTCTGGGGCGTCCTGCTCAGCGTGCCGGTCGTCGTGATCGTGAAGGTGGTTTCCGATCACGTCGAGGGGTTGAAGTCGGTCTCGGAGTTCCTCGGCGACTGACGCGCGTCGTTTTCTTCAGAACCACATGATCGCCTCCTCGACGAGCACGGTCGCGCTCGCGGTCGAGGTCCGTCCGGACCGGCGCGTCGTCGAACGATCGCTGCGCGGCGTGATCGCAAGGTAGGTCGGCGTCGCCCACGGATCGCGAAACCTTGTCGCGACGCTTCGCATCGGCCTGCCGATCCGCATCGACTCACGGACGCCGTGCGCGCATGTGTGGGTGATCGGTGGGTCGTGCGGCACGAAGCTTCGTTCGTCGGCCGAACGGCCATGCGACGGAGCTCGCGATGTCTGACAGCACGCACGAAGACCGGCCCGCGGACCCGCGGGTGCGCGGCGCCGGCCCGCAACGGGCCGGCTTGCGGATCGCCCACGCCGCTCACGAACCGACCGCAGTGTTCGCGATCGTCGAAATGACGGTCCTCGTCGTCGTGACGGCACTGGCGATGGTGTCGGTCATCGTGGCGAGCGGCGGCGACGACGGATCGGGCCGCGGCCATTCATCGGCCGCGAGCAGCCATCACGCGGGCTTCGGCAATGCCGTCGGCCGACGTACCGAAGCGCCGCGTTCGAGCGACGACGCGTCATCGCGATGACGGATCCCTTCGTGCAATCGAGGGCTCGGCGTCGACGCCGACGGTTCGTGGAACGGTCGTCCCACCGCGACGTCGGCCCGTCCGATTCATGATCGTCGATGCGATCGATGCCGACCGGAGCGGAGCGGTTCGCCCTTGCGGGATGGCACGGCGTGCCCTTAAATGCGTGGATGGGTTCTGCGAAGCGGCCTCCGGACCGTCCCTCCGTCACGGCGCCGGCCGCGTCGAGCACGCCCGGCATGGTCCTGCATCGCGAACGCCTGTACGCGCTGCTCGACGAACGCTTGCCGGGTGCCGTGTGGCTGCACGGACCCACCGGCGCGGGCAAGACCGTGCTGTTGCGCTCGTATCTCCAGCGCGGCGGCGTGCCGTCCCTCTGGCTGACCGCCGATGAGCGGCATCGCGATCCGGCCGCGCTGTTCGCTGCGTTCAGCGGCGCCGCGGCGTCGCTCTGCGCCGATCCGCTGCCCACGTTCTCGCCCGAACACCGCGACGAGCCGCGCGCGTTCGCGACCGGCTACTTCGAACGGCTCGATCAGCTGCTGCCCGCGGACTGCGCGGTCGTCGTCGACGACGCGCATCACCTGGCCGGCTCGACGGCTCCGTTGTTCGCCACCGCGATCGACGCATGCGGCGGCCGGCGGACGCTGTGCTTCGCGTCGCAGCTCATGCCCGAGGCCGCGTTCGCCGCGCAGCTGGCCGGGTCGCGGCTCTGGACCGTCGGCCATCGGTTGCTCGCGTTCGACGAGGACGAGGCGAGGGCGCTCGCGCGGCGTCTCGGCGGCGACGCGCCGTCGCTGCACGCGCTGGTCGACGCGACCGACGGCTGGGCCGCGGGCCTGATGCTGGCCATGCAGCTCGGCGGACCATCCGGCACGAACGGATCGGACGATCCGCTGGAGTCGGTACGCACGCCGCTCGCGTTGCTGATCGCGGGGCAGGTGCTGGGCGGCGCCGCGAAGGACGACATCGCGCGTCTGCGTCTGTTCGCCGAGTTGCCGCAGGTGCCGATGGACCTCCCGGACGTGGCGCCCGACTGGGCGTCGGCGTGCGCGCGGTTGCAGGCGTTGTCCGAACGCGGACTGTTCGTCGAGCGGCTGGTCGCCGATCGACGTCACGTGTCGCGCGAGGCGGCATCGAACGTGACGCGGATGCCGAAGGGCTGCTGGCGGCTGCACGACCTGTTCCGCAACGCGTTGCGCGAACCCGGAACGATCGGCGAGCCGGACCTGGCGATGGCCGGCCCGCTGACCGCGCATCTGCTGGCCGTCGATCGGCTCGACCTCGCATGGCAGCTCGCCGCACTCGACACGTCCCTGTTGCGGTCCGTCGTGGCGTCGCACGGCAGCGGCGCTCTGCGTAGTCATCATCTGTCGTCGCTGCTGCCGATCACCGAGCGACACGCCGATCGCGCGTCGCCCGACATCGCGCTCTGGATGGCGCGTGGCCTGATCGGCAACGACAACGCGGAGGCACTGCGACGTTGCGACGATGCGTTCGCCGGCTACGACGCATCAGGCGATGCCCACGGCCGTGCGCTTTCGGTCTCGCTCGCGTTGTTCGTGATCTTCGCGACCATCGAGAACGTCGGCGAGATGGCGACCTGGGCTGAACGGTTCGGCGCCTGTTCATCGGCCATCGATGCGAACGAAGACGCGGAGGCTCGGGCGATCCGCGTGGCGGGCGAGGTCGTGCACGACTTGCTCGTCGGTGGACAGGGCAGAGCGCGTGAGGCGCAGGATGCGGCCCAGGACAGGCTGATGACGCTCGTCATGGACGAGGTTCTGTCATCGAACGAGACGCTGCTCGCCGGCTCGCTGCTGGTGGCCGCGATGCGGCGCACGATGCGGATCGACGAAGCCGAGCTGACGATCCTGTGCGTCGACGGGCTGCCTTCATGCAGTCTCGCCGCACCGCACCTGCAGGCGAGCTGGAATGTCGAGAACGGGTACCACTTCGCGCGCGTCGGGCTCGAGGATCGGGCGAAACGGCGTTTCGACGAGGCGCTCGAGATCGCCGCTGCCAACGCGTTGTCGCAGCCACGCATCGATGCGCAGATCGGGCTGACTCGCCTTGCGCTGGGCACCGGCGACGTCGATGGCGCGCGAGCGTTGATCGCGACGCTTCAGTCGGCGGGTGCGACGAGGCTCGGTCGACGCGGCGGTCTGGTGCTGCACCTGCAGTCCCGACTGCAAGCGTTGCAGGGCGACGTGAAGCAGGCGTTGACGACGCTTTCACAGGCCGAGCATCTGCTGGAGGAAGCAGGCTTCCCCGAAACATCGAACGTGCTGTTCGACCAGGACCGTGTGCAGCTGTTCTACGCGATGGGGGCAGTCGAGGAAGCGTTGGACCTCGCGAGCAAGGTCGCCGCGCGCGCGTCGCAGCCCGACGCCCGTCGCCTGCTGTTGACCCGTGGCCTCCTGGAGGCGCATGCCTCGCTCGCGAGCGACCCGAAGCGATCGGACGAACTGCTGCGGGTCCATCTGCCGCGGGCGGAGGAACGCCGCACGTTTTCGATCCTGCAGCTGCTGCCTCGCGTCAGCGCCGAGATCGCGGCACGCGCGCTCGACGCGGATATCTGCACCGGCTTCGCCACCAGGATGGTCACGACGCGTCGCCTGCACGCGCCTTCGAACGCACCGTCGAACTGGCCGTGGCACGTCCGTATCGAGGTTCTGCGCCCGTTCCGGATCGTCGTCGATGGCGAACCGATGGTGTTCACCGGCAAGACGCAGCAGAAGCCTCTGGACCTGCTCAAGTATCTCGCCTGCGCCCGGGACCTCGTCTCGGACGGGACGGCCATCGTCACGGCGCTCTGGCCCGACGCCGACGACGCCGGCGGCAAGAAGAATCTCGAAGTAACCGTCGCCCGGCTTCGCAAGTTACTGAACGACGACACGCTGCTCGTCGTCCGCGACGGTAAGATCGCGCTCGACTCGCGGCGCATGTCGTCCGATGCCCGCGAACTGATGGACGCCACGGTCGACGCCGAATCCGTGGCAGGCGGGGGTCTCGCGAGGCCGCAGGTCGAGCACATCGGGCATCGCCTGCTGACGCTGTTCAGCAGCTTGCCGCTCGAGCATGAAGAAAGCACGGCATGGCGGGAGGCCATGCGCGAGCGCTTTCGTACCGCATTCGTCCGCGCGGCGAGAACGCTGATCGCTTACTGGACGGACATCGGCGAGCCGGCGCGGGCGATCGCGTTGATCGAGGCCGCTCTCGCACGTGAACCGCTTGCTGAAAGTCTCTATCGCGCGTTGATGCAGATCCATCTCGGCGCGAATGACGCGACCGAGGCGATGCGTGTGTATCGGCAATGCCGCCAGATGCTTTCCGTGCTGATCGGGAAGCAGCCGTCGGTCGAAACGGAACGCCTCAAGAATTCCATGAACGCAAAGGACCACCCATGACGCTCTTACGCCCGCTGGTCGTTCTCTTCATCTTCCTGATCGCATCGGTCGGTTCGACCGCGAGCGCCGGGGACGGCACACAGCCTCTGTGCTCGCCTGGCACGCCAGCATGCGTCACGACGAACTGGGGTGTCATCGAACCGGACAGCATCGATGCCAACGCACAGAAGATGAACCGTTCGTCCGCCGTATCGCCGAAGGCCCGACCGATCACCGTCGCCGTCCGCCCGGTTCCCGTGGCCGCGTCGTCGAACGACCGCATCAAGACGACGATTTCACCGACCGGCCTCTACATCGGCGAGACCGAGAAGCTCGTCGCCGCGCTGCTGCGCGCTCGCTTCAATCGCGACGGCAGCATCGCGAAGGGTGAAGCGCAGATCGCCTCTGCCGCCGCCGACATCGTCCGCAAGGCGGCCGGCAAATACGTGCTGACGATCTACGTCAAGGTGCCGCAGAAGGTGCAGGCCGACGAGAGCACGTCGCTCGCGAAGAAGGTGCAGGCGATCAACACGATCCTGTCCGGATCGTCTGCTCCGCAGAGCTGAGCGAACGAGAGCGCTGGGGCGGCGCCGCTCGCGGGCATCGCCTCGGCGCCAGCGGCGCTTCAGCCGGTCGTCATCGCGGCCGACGCTTCACGTGTCGGAAGCACCCGGCATCGTGGTCGTCGATGAGGCCGACCGCCTGCAGGTACGCGTAGACGATCGTCGGCCCGACGAAGCGGAAGCCGCGCTGCGCGAGGTCCTTCGACAGCGCCTCCGACAGCTCCGTACGTGACAACGGCGGCGCCGCTGCGGCGCGCCGACTGGCGATCGGGACGCCGCCGACCCAGCTCCAAAGATAAGGCACGAGGCCGCCGAACTCGTCGATCAGCGCGGGCATCGCCCGCGCGTTCGCGATGGCCGCCTCGATCTTCAGGCGGTTGCGGATGATGCCCGCATCGTTCATCAGTCGATCGACGTCGCGCGCGCCGTAACGCGCGATCTTGGCGGCGTCCCAGCCGTCGAACGCCTCGCGGTACGCGTCGCGCTTCGCGAGCACCGTCGACCACGACAGCCCGGCCTGTGCGCCTTCGAGGTTGAGCATCTCGAACAGATGCGTCTCGTCGCCGCTCGGCACGCCCCATTCCTCGTCGTGATAGCGCAGGTAGAGCGGATTGGCGGGGTCCGCCCAGCGGCAGCGCGGCAGGGTCGAGGAGGCGATCGTCGGCGAGGGCATGGGCGGCGTC
Organism: uncultured beta proteobacterium; assembly: GCA_963795885.1. Taxonomy (GTDB): domain Bacteria; phylum Pseudomonadota; class Gammaproteobacteria; order Burkholderiales; family Burkholderiaceae_D; genus CAHJXF01. The sequence goes on from CAWCJI010000004.1 coordinate 31,542, forward strand.
ACGGGTGGTCAGCGCGCGTCGCGCGCGTCGAGGCCCGTCGAAACGACGGAGCTGCAATCTATCGCGTCCGCGGCGTCGTCGGTACCGCCGATCGACGGAGCCGTTCGGGTGACGACCGAGGGCTGTGCGACGGTCAGTAGAGGTCGTGGGGATCGCGGCCGAGCCGGGCGATCTCCTCGTCGACCGCGCGAGCGACGACGTCGCGCAGCGCTTCGCCGAGCTGTGCGCGCAGGGTGTGCTGAAGGCGGCCGAGCGCGGTCTCGACCTCGGCGTGGATCGCCTGCGCGATGCGCGCGTCGAGCTCGGTGTCGATGCGCATCGCGAGACCCTCGAGCACCGCCTCGCGCACGCGGGTGGCGATGGTCGGCATCGAGAAGTCCAGCGTCGTGTCGATGTCCGGCGACGTGGGCTCGGGGCCGTCGTGCGGCATGACCAGCAGCGGTTCGTCGATCGCCGGTGCCGACGCCGCCTCGTCGGTGTCCTGCGCGAGATTGAATGCATCGTGCCGCATGTCCTGCCGCGGATCGGCGACGATCACGGGTTCGACGAGCGGCGCGGGCACGGCAGTCGTCGGTGCCGCGATCGACGTCGTCGCGGATGCGGCCGCGTCCGCTGCATGCGGCGGCTCGGGAAGCTCGTGGCCGATGACGATCGCAGACGCGGTCTGCGCGTCCTCGAACGGACGCACGTCGAAATCGAAGCCCTCGTGGCCGACCGGGCCGTATGCGCCGGCCGACGACGCCGCGCGGCCGTCCGCGGTCCTGAGGATGTGCGTGAGCACCGGCAGGTCGTCGTCTTCGTCGGTCATCGACGCTCCCGCGACGATTCGAATGTCGATCGATCGTTCGTCGCGCCGGGCCGGCATGCAATCACGCCGGAACGTCCGCGAGGTCGTGACGCTCGAGCGGATAACCGCGGTCCTTGTAGAACTTCCAGCGCGCGCGGCCGGCGTCGAGGTCCGCCTCGTCGGCCGCGACCAGTTCGATCAGTCCGCTCGAAGCGGCTGAAGAACGCGGGCTGTTCGCGGTCGAGGTTGACGATCACGTCGTGATGGAGGCACGCGGTCCGCATCGTCCGGGCCGACGAGATGGATCGGCGTCACGTCGGCGAGCCGGTCGGCGACGCGGCAATGCGGGATGAAGTCGAGCGGCGAGAACGTCCACAGCAGCCGGTCGAACTCCGCGAGCACGCGCTCGTCGCCGGCGTGGAAGACCATCGCGCGCGCCGGCGCCGTATGCCTTTCGCGCGAGCCGGCAGGCGTACGCGAGCTTCGACGGCGCGTTGACGTGGAAGTCGATCTGCGTCATGCGGCGAGGATCGCCCAGGACGCGTCGACGCGCAAGGCGCCTCGCGTCGGCAGCCCGTGCACGACGACGCGACCGTCGCTCAGGCGGCGCGGGCTTCGAGGAACGCGGTCAGCAGCGGCACCGGACGGCCGGTCGCGCCCTTCGCCGGGCCGCTCTTCCACGCCGTGCCGGCGATGTCGAGGTGGGCCCAGCGATACGCCTTCGTGTAGCGCGACAGGAAGCACGCGGCCGTGATGCTGCCGCCCGGACGACCGCCGATGTTCGCCATGTCGGCGAAGTTCGACTTCAGCTGCTCCTGGTAGTCGTCCTCGACCGGCATGCGCCACGCCGCGTCGCCCGCGGTCCGCGACGCCGCGAGGATCTCGGCGGCGAGCTCGTCGTCGGGCGAGAAGAGGCCCGAGTTGACGTGGCCGAGCGCGATCACGCACGCGCCGGTCAGCGTCGCGATGTCGATCACCGCGGCCGGCTTGAAGCGCTCGGCGTAGGTCAGCGCGTCGCACAGGATCAGGCGGCCCTCCGCGTCGGTGTTCAGCACCTCGATCGTCTGGCCCGACATGCTGGTGACGATGTCGCCCGGCTTCGTCGCCGTGCCCGACGGCATGTTCTCGCACGCCGGGATCACGCCGACGACGTTGAGCTTGAGGCCCATCTCGGCGACGGCGCGCAGCGTGCCGAGCACCGAGCCCGCGCCGCACATGTCGTACTTCATCTCGTCCATCGAGTCGCCCGGCTTCAGCGAGATGCCGCCGGTGTCGAACGTGATGCCCTTGCCGACCAGCACGACCGGCGCGTCCTTCGACTTGCCGCCCGCGTGCGTCAGGACGATCAGCTTCGGCGGCTCGGCCGAGCCTCTCGAGACGGACAGCAGCGAGCCCATCTTGAGCGCTTCCATGTCCTTGCGTTCGAGGATCTCGACCTTCAGCTTCCAGTCCTTGGCGACCTGCTTCGCGGTGTCGGCGAGGAAGGTCGGCGTGCAGACGTTCGACGGCAGGTTGCCGAGGCGCTTCGTCAGCTCGGCGCCGTTCGCGAGCGCGACCGCGAGCGCCATGGCGCGCTCGATGCCGTCGGCGCCGCCCTTGTCGATGGGCAGCACGATCCGCGTCAGGCGGCCTTCGTCTTCCTTCTGGCTCTTCAGCTCGTCGCTGCGATAGACGGCCTCGCGTGCCGCGAGCACGAGGCAGCGAACCTTCTCGGCGATCGTCATGTCGGCGACGCCACGCGTCCGCGAGCGTGAACAGCGCCTGCCGGCGCCGGTCGCGTCGAGCGTCTTGACCGCGGCGCGGACCGCCTCTGCGAAGCCCTTTGCCTTCAGCTCGTCCTGCTTGCCGAGACCGACGACGAGCACGCGCTCGGCCGCGATGCCGGGGACCGCCGCTCATCATCAGCACGCCGCCGCGCTTGCCGGGCAGGTCGCCGCGCTTGGCGGCCGCGGCGAGGGCGCCGTTCGATGCCGCGTCGATCGGTGCTGCCGGCCGGCGTGAGCTTGCGATCGGCATAGACGCCGACGACGACGCAGCCGCTCTTGATGCGGTCCGGCGTGCCGGCTTTCGTGCTAAATTCCATTCGAGTTTTTCCTTGATTTGATGGCGATGCTGCCGAACCCGCGACGAACCAGCGATTATCTGGCTGCGGACCTCGTTCGTCAAAGCGCCCATCCGGGGACTTGCGCCGCATGGCCGCTCGTCGTCCGACCTTTCATCGACGCGAACGTTCGAACTCTCATCGATGCGGCCGTCGACTTCCATCGATGCGTGCATCGGCCTTCCTGCATGCCAGCATCGACGCGAACGTCGCCGCGGCCTTCGATCCCCACCGCTTGTTCCGTTGACCTCCGATGATCTTCGAGCGCTCGCTGGTTCGTGAGCTCGTCAGCACGGCGAGCGCGATCTTCATCGCGCTGCTGACGATCGTGCTGACGATCGCGCTCGTCCGCGTGCTCGGCCAGGCCGCGGCCGGGCAGGTCGACAACGGAGCGGTCCTCGCGCTGATCATGTTCGCGGCGCTGAACAACCTGCCGGTGCTGATGCAGCTCACGGTCTTCGTCACGATCCTGCTGACGATGACGCGCAGCTATCGCGACTCCGAGATGGTCGTCTGGCAGTCGTCCGGGCTCGGCCTGACGCGCTGGCTGCGCCCGGTGCTTCGATTCGTCGTCCCGGTCACGATCGTCGTCGGGCTGTCGAGCCTGTTCGTCGCGCCGTGGGCGAATCGGCAGGCGAGCGAGTTCAAGGCGCGCTTCGAGCAGCGCACCGAGGTCTCGCGCGTCGCGCCGGGCCAGTTCCGCGAATCGGCCGACGGGTCGCGCGTGTTCTTCGTCGAGGACTTCGATCCGTCGACCGCGTCGGTGCAGAACGTGTTCGTCGACGACCATCCGCAACGGCCGGGTCAGCGTCATCGTCTCGAAGACCGGGCGCGTCGAACGCCAGGCGAACGGCGACGAGTTCATGGTCATGAACAACGGGCGCCGCTACGAAGGCGAGCCGGGCAAGCCCGACTACAAGATCATGGAGTTCGAGAGGTACGGCGTGCGCATCGAGAACCAGTCGCCGGACTTCTCGAACGACGACTCCGCGCGGATCCGCAGCTCGTACGATCTCTGTCGTCGACCCGTCCGCCGCGCGCGAAGGGCGAGCTGGTCTGGCGCATCGGCCTCGCGCTGTCGGTCATCGCGCTCGCGGTCGCTCGCGATCCCGCTGTCGTTCGTCAACGCGCGGGCCGGCCGCTCGGCCAACCTGCTCGTCGCGCTGCTCGTGTACTTCTTCTACAACAACCTGATGAACATCGTGCAGAGCTGGACGAGCCGCGGCCGCCTCGCCGTTCGCGCGTCGCTGGTGGCTCGTGCACGCGATGCGTGGTCGCGCTCGCGGTGGCGATGCTCGCGTGGCGCAACCGCGTGCCGCAGACGTTGCGCGCGCGACTGCGCGCGCGACGTGCGGCTCGCGCACGCGTGGCCGACGCCGGCCGCGATGACGATGCGGATCGTCCAGCGCTATCTCGCGCGCGAGATCCTGCTCGCGGTCGCGCTCGTGCTGCGCGGCGCTGCTCGTGCTCTACACGTCGTTCGACTTCATCAACGAGATCAACGACGTCGGCAAGAACGGCTACCGCATCGAGCAGGCCGCGCTGTTCGTGCTGCTGCAGTTGCCGGCGCGCGCCTACGAGCTGCTGCCGATCGCCGCGCTGATCGGGACCATCTATGCGCTCGCGCAGCTCGCGTCGCATTCCGAGTTCACGATCCTGCGCGTGGCCGGCCTGTCGACCGCGGGCGCGGTCCGGCTCGTGATGGTGCCCGGCCTGCTGCTCGTCGTCCTCACGTTCCTGCTCGGCGAGCTCGTCACCCCGCGGGTCGAGTCGTTCACGCAGAAGCTCGCGCTGAAGCCGGGCGCCGGTCCGGTCGCACGCGGCTTCAAGAGCGGGCTGTGGGTGAAGGACAACGCACGGACGCCGGACGGGCGTCTCCTGGTCCGCTTCGTCAACATCGCGACGGTCGGCAACGACAACGCGCTGAACCAGGTCCGCATCTACGAGTTCGACGACTCGCTGCGGCTGCAGGACATCGTGTTCGCCGAACGCGCGAAGTTCTCGCCGCCGCACGCATGGCGATTGATGAACGTCACCGAGACGCGCTTCGTCAACCTCGGCGGCACCGATGCGCCCGACCAGGTCGACGTGGTCCGCGAGCCGCAGCGGTTGTGGGACTCGGAGCTCAGCCCGCAACTGCTGTCGGTGCTGACCGTGACGCCGGAGCGGATGGCCGCGCGCAACCTCGACACGTACATCCGGCATCTCGAAGAGAACCGGCAGACGTCCGAGCGATACCAGATCGCGTTCTGGAAGAAGATCATCTATCCGTTCGCGGTGCTCGTGATGATGGCGCTCGCGCTGCCGTTCGCGTACCTGCACTTTCGCGCGGGCGGCATCAGCTTCAAGATCTTCGCCGGCATCATGCTCGGCATCGGCTTCTACCTGCTGAACAACCTGTTCTCGCACGTCGGCATGCTGAACACGTGGCCGCCGATCCTGTCGGCCGCGATGCCGAGCATCGTCGTGCTGGCGGCCGCCCTCGTCACGTTGCGTTGGGTCGAACGACGATGAGCGCGACGACTGCCGAGTCGCCGAGGCATGCGCATGCCATCGTGCTGTTCGCGCACGGCGCCCGCGATGCGCGCTGGGCCGAGCCGTTCGAGCGGCTCCGCGATCTCGTGGCCGACCAGCGGCCGCAGATACCGGTGCGGCTGGCCTTCCTCGAGTTGATGCGACCGGATCTCGCCGAAGCCGCCGGCGTGCTCGCGGCCGATGGCTGCACCGCGCTGACGATCGTTCCGGTGTTCTTCGGGCAGGGCGGTCATTTGCGACGAGACCTGCCCGCGCAGGTCGACGCGTTGCGGGCGGCGCTGCCGATGTTGAGCATCGATGTCGCCGGCGCGGTCGGCGAGGACGGCGGTGTGCTCGCGGCGATCGCCGCCTATTGCATTCGCGCCGCTTCGGCCGAGGCACCCGGATCGGGCGTTGGTTGAATCTTGCTCGCGCCGCATCGGTGCATTTACCGATGACAACCGCGGATCGGACGGCTTAAGATGCCGCCGACTTGGCGCGAGCCGGGCGTTCGACGCACCGCGTCCGATCGTCACGCGATCGGGCACCAGGAGGAGGAGGGGCGGCTCAGGCCGCCGCTTTTTGACGCGAAGGTTCACGCCTTCGCGTTTTTTTTGGCGCCGATCGAGCGGGCCGGTCAGCGGATCGACGACGCCAGCCGTGCGGCGTCGCCGACATACGACGCCGGGGTCATCGCCAGCAGTCGTTCGCGTTCGCCCGCCGGGATGTCGAGACCTTCGATGAAGCCACGCATCGCGTCGCGCGAGATGCCGGTGCCGCGCGTCAGCGCCTTCAACTGCTCGTACGGATTGTCGAGGCCGTAGCGACGCATCACGGTCTGCACCGGTTCGGCCAGGACCTCCCACGCATCGTCGAGGTCGGCGGCGACGCGCTCGCGTCGCAGTTCGAGCTTGTCGAGGCCGCGCAGGCAGGCGTCGTATGCGACGACGCAGTACCCGAACGCGACGCCGACGTTGCGCAGCACCGTCGAGTCGGTCAGGTCGCGCTGCCAGCGCGAGATCGGCAGCTTCTGCGACAGATGCGCGAGCAGCGCATCGGCGAGACCGAGGTTGCCTTCCGAGTTCTCGAAGTCGATCGGGTTGACCTTGTGCGGCATCGTCGACGATCCGATCTCGCCGGCCTTGATGCGCTGGCCGAAGTAGCCGAGCGAGATGTAGCCCCACATGTCGCGATCGAAGTCGACGAGGATCGCGTTCGCACGGGCGAACGGCATCGAACAGCTCGGCCATCCAGTCGTGCGGCTCGATCTGGATCGTGTACGGATTGAACACGAGCCCGAGGTCGCGCTCGACGACGCGCCGGGCGAACGACTCCCAGTCGAGGTCGGGATACGCGGCGCGATGCGCGTTGTAGTTGCCGACCGCGCCATTCATCTTCGCCAGCACCTCGACGCTCGCGATCCGTTCGATCGCACGGCCGAGGCGCGCCGCGACGTTCGCGAACTCCTTGCCGACCGTCGTCGGGCTCGCGGTCTGGCCGTGCGTGCGCGACATCATCGCGACGTCGGCGTGTCGATGCGCGAAGTCGACGAGCCGCCCGCGGATCGCGGCGAGCGCCGGCAGCAGCACGTCGTCGCGCGCGGCCTTGATCATCAGGCCGTGCGACGTGTTGTTGATGTCTTCCGACGTGCAGGCGAAGTGGATGAACTCGCTTGCGCCGGCGAGTTCGGCGGCGACGTCCGCGGGCGCCGCCGCGAAGCGCTCCTTCAGCCAGTACTCGACGGCCTTCACGTCGTGGTTCGTGACGGCCTCGATGGCCTTGATGCGTGCGGCATCATCGGTCGTGAAGCCGGCTTCGAGCGACTCGATCCAGGCACGCGTCGCGGGCGCGAACGGACGCAACTCGGTGAAGCCTGCATCCGACAGTGCGACGAGCCACGCCAGCTCGACCCGCACCCGATGCTTCATGAAGCCGGCTTCGGACAGCAGCGGACGCAAGCGGTCGACCTTCGACGCGTAGCGTCCGTCGAGCGGCGACAGGGCATCGAGGGTCGCGAGCGATGCGGTCATCGCACGCGCGGGGCGGGCGGCATCGGCGTCCATCGGCGGGCAGGTCGGCGGCAAAAGGGGGCGGCTCGGGCGCCGTCGGGGGCGGCGCGCGAGGCCGTCGAGTCTAGCATCGCAAGCATGCGAAATGCGCGTGCGATCAGGCTCTTGGACCCGTCCGAGCCCGTGAAGCAGGCATGCTCGATGCTATACTTCGGCGGCTAAGCTCCGGCATTCGGGACCTGCCCGGCGCGACGAAACCTCCAGGGCGACACCCCATAAACATGAAGTTGATCGGCTCGACCACCAGTCCTTACGTGCGCAAGGTGCGCATCGTCATGACCGAGAAGAAGCTGGACTACCAGTTCGTTCTCGAGGACGTCTGGAGCGGCGACACGAAGATCGCCGAGTCGAACCCGCTCGGGCAAGGTGCCCTGCCTGATCATGGAGGATGGCGGCGCGGTGTTCGATTCGCGCGTCATCGTCGAGTATCTCGACACGCTGACGCCGGTCGGCAAGCTGCATTCCGGCGAGCGGACGCGAACGCGCCGAGGTCAAGTGCTGGGAGGCGCTGGCCGACGGCCTGGCCGACGCGGCCATCCTGATGCGTCTCGAAGCAGACGCAGCGCGCCGAAGGCGAGCGCAGCGACAAGTGGGTGGCGCGGCAGCGCCTGCAAGGTCGACGGCGCGCTGAAGGCGATGTCGTCCGGCCTCGGCCGACGGCCCTGGTGCAACGGCAATCACTATTCGCTGGCCGACATCGCGGTCGGCTGCGCGCTCGGCTGGATCGAATTCCGTTATCCGGAGATCGGCTGGCGCGACGAGTATCCGAACCTGCGCGAAGCTCGATCGACAAGCTGCACGAGCGCTCGTCGTTCCGCGAGACGATGCCGAAGGCGTGACGGACGGCGGTCGCGATTCGTCCGATCGCGACGCGTTAGGGCCGTCGTGGACAAGCCGCGTCAAGGCTGAGCCGGACCTCCTGCGCTCCGCCCTGCGAACGCGGGACGGCATGCTATGTTGCGCCATCCCTGGTCATCCCATTCGATCGTCATGCACCATGTCAGCCAGGAAATTGATCGTCGCCGGCGCGCTGCTGACCGGCACCGCCAGCGCCGCAAGCCGGCTGGTTCGCCGTGCTGCCCGAATCGGCCACCGTCACGCTGGTCTTCATCGCGCTGGCCATCGCCGCGTTCGCGATCCTTCCGCGTCGCGAGTCCAGCGGTCGACGTCCTGACGTCACCGGCCGCCGATCGCTGCCGAGATGCGCGCGGCGGTGCCGGTGAGGTCGTCGATCCAGCCGTCGTCGAGACGGTCGGCCGGCGCCGTCAGCGAGAGCCCTGCCACGAGCTTGCCGCTGTCGTCGCGGATCGCGGCCGCGATGCAGCGCACGCCGATCTCGAGTTCCTCGTCGTCGCGCGAGTAGCCGTGCGTGCGCACGAGCGACAAGCTCGCGTTCGAGCCGCGCGAGTTCGGTGATGCTGTTCGGCGTGTGTGCCGGTCAGCCCGGTGCGCATCGCATAGCTGCGGACCTGCCGCGGATCGTCGGACGACAGGAAGAGCTTGCCGACCGACGTCAGGTGCAGCGGCGCACGGCCGCCGATCGCGCGGACCACCTGCACGCCCGAGAACTCGTTGTACGCGCGCTCCACGTAGATGATCTCGTCGCCCTGGCGCACCGAGAGGTTGACCGTCTGCCCGGTGCTCCGGTGGAGCGCGCGCATCGGGTCGAGCGCCGCATCGCGGACCGACAGCCGCGACTTGACGATGTTGCCGAGCTCGAGCAGCCGCATGCCGAGCTGGTAGCGGCCGGGCTCGACGCGATCGACGAAGCGCGCGAGCACGAGGTCGTTGAGGATGCGGTGCGCCGTCGACGGATGCAGGCCCGCGACGGCCGCGAGATGCTTCAGCGTGACCGGGTCGCGCTCCTTCGCGAGCGCGTCGATCAGCGTCTGTCATCCGCTCGATGACCTGGATCGTCGGCGACCGCAGCGAGGCGTGGGGATTCGGTTCCATGGCGACGGGTCCGATGCGATCTTATAGCGGACGGTGGTCGACGGAGTACGCTGCGCGCTACGCCGGCGCGGTGCGCCGGATCACCGCGCCGCGATCAGACCGGCGCCACCTTGACAGGAGACGATGATGTTCGATGCGCGGATGCAGTGGATGCGACGGTGCCTGGCGTTCGTGGTCGCGGGGTCGCTCGTCATGATTGCGGCGCCGGCCTTCGCGCAGCGCGACCGCGACCGCTGCGACCGCTGCGGCACGGTCGTCACGACGAACCGGAAGGACGAGCGCGGTTCCGGCACCGCGGGGACGGTCGTCGGCGGCGTCGGCGGGGCGGTGGCCGGTAACCTGCTCGGGCGCAACACGGCGTCGACCGTGATCGGCGGCGTCGGCGGCGCGGTCGCCGGCAACGTGATCGGCCGCAAGCTGAGCTCGAAGAAGATCTGGTCCGTCCAGGTCAAGATGGACCGCGGCGATGTCCAGGACGTCGATTACGGGAACGATCCCGGCTTCCATCAGGGCGATCGCGTGCGGATCCGGAGCGACGGCACGCTGCAGCGGATCTGATCGCGCAATCGCGAACGCGGCTCAGACGCGCAGCGCGCGGGCGCATTCGGCGACCAGCGCCGGCCCGCGATAGATGAGCCCGCGTGTAGAGCTGCACGAGGCGCGCGCCGGCCGCGCGCTTCGCGCGAGCGTCGTCGCCGCCGACGATGCCGCCGACGCCGATGATCGGCAGCTGGCCGGCGACCCGGCGATGCAGCGCCTCGACGACGCGCGTCGATGCCGCCGCGAGCGGCGCGCCGGACAGGCCGCCTTCCTCGTTCGCATGCGGAAGTCCGGCGACCGCCTCGCGCGACAGCGTCGTGTTGGTCGCGATGACGCCGTCGATGCGATGCGCGACCAGCGCGTCGGCGATCAGGTCGATCTGCGCGAGGTCGAGGTCCGGCGCGATCTTGACGGCGAGCGGCACGTAGCGGCCATGACGATCGGCGAGCTCGGTCTGTCGGCGCTTGAGTTGCGCCAGCAGGCCGCCGAGCTGCGTCGACCGCCCTGCAACTCGCGCAGCTGCTTCGTGTTCGGCGAGCGAGATGTTGACCGTGACGTAGTCGGCGTGCGGATACACGCCGTCGAGGCACGTCAGGTAGTCGTCGACCGCGCGTTCGATCGGCGTGTCGGCGTTCTTGCCGATGTTGAGGCCGAGGATGCCGCCGCGGCTGCGATACGTCGAGCGCGAGACGTTCGCGACGAACGCATCGAGCCCGCGTTGTTGAAGCCCATGCGGTTGATCAGCGCGTCGCGCCGCCGGCACGCGGAACATGCGCGGCGTCGGGTTGCCCGGTCTGCGGCAGCGGCGTCACGGTGCCGACCTCGATGAAGCCGAAGCCGAGGTGCGCGAGTGCGTCGATGTACGCGCCGTCCTTGTCGAGGCCGGCCGCGAGCCCGACCGGGTTGCGGAAGCGCAGGCCCATCACGGTCAGCGGATCGTCGGGGACCGGCGGCGCGACCAGCGGTCCGAGGCCGAAGCCGACGCGCGCGTCGCAGGTTCGTCAATGCGAGCGTGATGCGCGGCCTCGGCATCGAGCGCGAACAGCGCGTCGCGCGCGAACGGGTAGAGGCGGTCGAGCGTCAGCATGGCCCCGTCGTCATCGCCCGCGCGGCGGCGGCACGATGACCGTCAGCGTCCGGCTTCGAGCGTCGGACAGGTGATGCCAGCGTCCGGCGCGCAGCGCCTCGATCGGCCGGAAGTTCGCCTTGTACGCCATGCTCGTCGCTGCCGGTGAATCCAGTAGCCGAGATAGACGTACGGCAGCGTCAGCTGCGCGGCCTGCGCGATCTGCCAGAGCACGTTGTAGGTGCCGAAGCTCGCGCTGCGGGACGCTCGTGTCGTAGAACGTGTAGACCGACGACAGGCCGTCGTCGAGCACGTCGATGATGCTGACCATCCGCAACACGCCGCCGCCGTCGCGGAACTCGACGAGCCGCGTGTTGACCTTGCTCTGCAGGAGGAACTGGCTGTACTGGTCGCGGCTGTCGTGGTCCATGCCGCCGCCGGCGTGACGCGTCGTCTGGTAGTCGAGATAGAGCGCGTAGTGCTCGGCGTCGAACGCGAGCGCGCAGATGCGGGCGACGAGGTCGTCGTGGCGCTTCGTCGCGCGCCGCTGGCTGCGGTTCGGCGCGAAGCGATCGACGCAGACGCGGACCGGCACGCAAGCGCGGCAGCCGTCGCAATGCGGGCGATACGTGAACAGTCCGGAGCGGCGGAAGCCGGAGCGGACGAGCTCGCTGTAGACGTCCGCGTTGATCAGATGGCCCGGCGTCGCGACCTGCGAGCGCGCCTGCCGCAGCGGCAGATAGCTGCACGGATAGGTTGCCGTCGCGTAGAACTGCAGCGTCGCGAACGGCAGGTCTTTCAGTTGCGTCATGCGCGATACGTCTCGGTTCGGCGGATGGGCTCAGCGGTCCGCGACGGGCTCGCGCGACCACGTCAGCCGGTCGGGCCAGTCGACCGCGGATCGCTCGACCAGCACCGCCGCACGTTCGCAGAAATCGGCCCGCGGGATCGGTCGCGCACCCATCGACGCAAGATGCCTCGTCTGCTGCTGGCAGTCTAGCATCGGCATTTCCGCATGTACGCGCGAAAGCGACGAGGTGCGCGAGCGCGATCTTCGACGCGTCGGTCACACGCGTGAACATCGACTCGCCGAAGAACATGCGGCCGATCGACGACGCCGTAGAGGCCGCCCGCGAGCCGGCCGTCGATCCACGTCTCGACCGAATGCGCGAAGCCGCGTCGATGCAGCGCGACGTAGGCGTCGATCATCTCGTCGACGATCCACGTGCCCCCGTCGTCGTCGCGCGGCGCCGCGCAGGCGCGCGATGACGTCCTCGAACGCGTGGTCGCAGCGGATCTCGATCCCGTCGTCGTCGATCGACCGCACGAGGCGCTTGCGCAGCGAATGCGAGACGCGGAACTCGTCGGTGAAGAGGACCATCCGCGGGTCGGTGCTCCACCACAGCATCGGGTCGCCGTCGACTGAACCACGGGAAGATGCCGTGTCGATAGGCGTCGACGAGCCGGTCGACCGACAGGTCCGCGCCGGCCGCGAGCAGGCCGGGGGGATCGACGCGACGCGCGGGCGACCGGCGGGAACGGGTCGTCCGGTCCCAGCCAGTGGATCAACGCCCCGGGCTCGCGGTCACGGCAGCGACGTCCGCGACGGGGGCGGCCACAGTGCGTCCGCTCCATTCGATCGTGCCGGTGTGCAGCTCGAAGCGGCCGCGACGCGCGATCGTCGAAGAAGTGTCGCAACGTCGTCGAGACGGTCCGGAAGGCGAGCTCGTCCCACGGCATGTCGCGTCTCGTCGAACAGCTTGACCTCGAGGCTTTCGATCGCCGGCGAGCGAAGTCGATGTCGAGGAGCTCGGCGAGATAGAACAGATGGACCTGATGGACGTGCACGACGTCGAGCATCGTGAACAGCGACGTCAGCACGACGCGCGCGCCGGCCTCTTCGAGCGTCTCGCGGAGCGCGCCGGCGGCGGTGGTCTCGTCGACCTCGAGGAAGCCGGCGGGCAGCGTCCAGAAGCCGTAGCGCGGCTCGATCGCACGACGGCACAGCAGCACGCGCTCGTCCCACACCGGGACGGTGCCGACGACGATCTTCGGGTTGACGTAATGGATGGCGCCGCACGCATCGCAACAGGCGCGCTCGCGGTTGTCGTCCGGCGGGACGCGCCGCGTGATCGCATGGCCGCAGACGGAGCAGAAGTTCAGCGCCGGAGTCATCGAAGGACTATACCGGAAGCGTCGCGGCCGTCCGGGGCGTCGGGTGCAGTGTCGATGCGGTGGACGGGCGATTTGTTCGAGGCGAACCGATCGCGTACAATCCGGCCCGCGGGGTGGAGCAGTCTGGCAGCTCGTCGGGCTCATAACCCGAAGGTCACAGGTTCAAATCCTGTCCCCGCAACCAATCCGAGGGCTTGCAGCGATGCAGGCCCTTTTTGTTTGGTGCCGCGTCGGCGGTCGCGGAAAGCGCGATCGCTTCGTTTCCGCAGCGCTTGCGCGGTGCAGCCTCGTTCGGGCGCGAACCGTTCGAATGGCGACGCGCTGCGGAAACCACGATCCGCCAGGCTCCCGAAGCCATAGAATGAGCCGTCCTCGTCGAGCGGGTCGAGCTCCGATCGATCGCGCGCGTCCGAGGTCCGATCGCAGCAGAGGCCGCGATCGCCCGACGGTCTCCGGCGAGGTCCGTGATGCGCGAGTACGACCTTCTCGGCGACGCGTTCTTCGACGATCCGTATCCGACCTTCGCGGCGCTGCGTCGCCACGATCCATGCTGGTACGACCCGCAGCTCGAAGCGCACATCGTCACGCGCTTCGACGACGTCGAGCGGATCCTGCAGGACCCCCGATTCTCGTCGCAGCGCGTGCGACAGTTCGTCCGCGGCGCGCCGGCGGCCTTGCAGCCGAAGGTCGACGCCTACGTGCAGCAGCTTGAACGATGGCTGCTGTTCATGGACCCGCCACACCATGCCGTGCTGCGAACCCGGCTGCTGCAATGCTTCGGGCCGCGCTTCATCCCGATCATCTCCGAAGCGGCGGCCGACGCCGTGGGTCTGGCGCTCGCATCCGTCGAGCGCGAGCCGTCGCCGAACGTCATCGAGCACTACGCTTATCCGATCCCGGCCGTCGTGCTCGCGACCGTCCTCGGCATCTCGCGCGACGACATCGAGCGCTTCAAGCGCTGGACGACGGACATCTTCGCGTTGATGGGCTCCGGCATTGCGGACGAGCAGGCCGTCGAGCTCGGCTATCGCGGCGTCACGGAGCTGCGGGCGTATGTCCTCGCGCTGATTGCGCAAAAGCGGGTGGATCCGCAGGACGACGTGCTGAGCGCGCTGGCGGCCGCCGACGACGGGAGCGAGGCGGTCAGCGACGAAGACATCGTCGGGATGTTCATGACCCTCATCATCGCGGGTTACGAAAGCTCGATGAACCTGATCGCATCCGCGTTGCACAACATCCTGGCCGACCCGCGATGCAGGACATGGATCGCCCGGCGCGGCGGTCTCTCCGACTCCACGGTCGACGAGTTCATGCGGCACGACGGCTCGGTGTTCACCGTCCTGCGGCGGGCGACGCAGGACACCGTCGTCGCCGATTCGGTCGTGCGCAAGGGGGGCATCGTCATCACGATGCTGAATGCCGCCAACCGCGATCCCCGCAAGTTCGTCGATCCCGACCGCCTCGATCTCGACCGGCCGACGTCCGCCCACCTGGCGCTCGGCATCGGCATGCATGGATGCGTGGGCGGCGCGATGGCGCGCATCGTCGTCCGCGAGGCCGTCGGCCGCTTCGTGCTGCGCTTCCCCGACGCGGTCGCCGTCGACGGCTGCAGCTGGCAGCGCAACCTGTCGTTCCGCGGGCTCCGGTCGCTGCCGGTCACCCTCGGTCGCGTGGCCGACGCGTGAGCCGCGGACACGGTCGACCGTCTCCGACGCCGCGAACGTGACCTCCAACGCGGGCCGCCGTCGCCGAGCCGCTCGTCCACGCGGCACGCGTTAGCGATGGAAGCTTCGACCGTTGAAGCGGAGGTCTCGCGACGGCTCGCCGCGGTCCAGCCGTTCGCCACGCTTCCCTCGGCGCTGCGCGACCTCCTCGCCGCGGACGCCCGGGAACGCAATGTCATCGCCGGCGAACTCGTCGTTCGCGAAGGCGACGTCGGGGACGCGTTCTTCGTCGTCGCATCCGGCTCGCTGCAGGTCGTCGCACGCGCGTTCGACGGCACGAGCCTCGTCCTCGCGCGGATCGAGCCGGGCCAGAGCTTCGGCGAGCAATCGTTGATCGACGCCGAGAACCGCACGCGCAACGCGACCGTGCGCGCCGTGACCGCCTGCCGCCTGTTCGTCATCTCGCGCGACGCGCTCGTGCGGATCTGCGACGCCGACGCGTCCGTCCGCCGCCACTTCGTGCGCATCGGGGCGAGCCGGCAGGCGGTGCGCGACACGCTGCTGCGGGAGCAGGTCCTTCGCGACCTGACCGCCGGCGCTCCGTACCGGATCGTCCACTTCGAGGCCGGCGAGACGGTGATCCGCGAAGGCGATCCCGGACACGACGTCTATCTCATCCTCGAAGGCACCGCACGCGCGACGCACGGCGACGGCGACGGCTCGGCCATCCTGACCGACATGCTGCCGGGCCAGTTCTTCGGCGAGCTCGCGATCCTGAACGACGCGCCGAGGACCGCCTCGGTCCGCGCCACCTCGCCGCTGAAGGTCGCATCGATCGCCGGCGCCTGGTTCCGAGGCGCCGTCTCGGCGAACCCGCGCCTCGGCTCCATCATGGAATCGCTGCAGGCGATGTACCTGCTGCCGAAGCGAGGGCTCCTCACGCTGCAGGGCGGCAAGCTCGGATCGCAGCCGACGCTGATGGCGGTCCATCACCTGTCCGACGGACGACAGGTCGCGAGCGTCCGTCTCGTCGAGCTCCACGCCTTCTCGGCGCGCGTCCTCGATGCGCCCGAGGCCACGGCGAGCGTGCAGTATCGCGACGCCGCGCTCCGCGTGCGGCGTGCCCTCCATCTTCACGACCGCCGGATCGTGGAGATCGAGTCCGAGGGTCCGTGCGCGTCGCTCGGCCAGCTTTTCGAGCGGCTGCTCGACGGCGACGCGATCGACGACGCCGACCTGGCCGGCTTCGCGACCGAGGGCCGCCTCCGGCCCGCCGCGGCGCCGTCGTGCGACGCGGACGAGCTCGTCTGCCGATGTTCGCGCGTTTCGATGCAGGCGATCGTCGCGGCCATCGCTCGCGGCTGCACGACGGTCGAGGCGATCGCTTCCGGCACCGGCGCGACGATGGTCTGCGGCGGGTGCATCCCGGCGGTCGAGGAGCTGCTCGGCCACGGCGAATGGTTGCCGGCGACGTGCACCGAGGTCCTGCCGCTCACCGACAGCGTGCGCGCGTTCCGCCTGCGACTGCCGGCCGGGACGGACATCGCGACGATTCCTGGTCAGCACGTCGTGCTGCAGGTCCGCATCGGCGGCCACTGGGTGGAACGACCGTACACGGTCTCGTCGTCGGGTGACGGCGACTGGCACCAGGAGCTGATGATCAAGCGCGAGCCGGGCGGGCTGTTGTCGCGCTGGCTGTTCGACGTGCTGGACCGCGGCGTCGCGATGCGCGTCTCGCTGCCGCGCGGCGACTTCTGCCGCGACCCCGACGAGACCGTCGACGTCGTGTTCCTCGCCGGCGGCATCGGCATCACGCCCGCGCTCGCGATGGCGAGGTCGCTGGCGAGACGGCGCGGCGGATCGAGGCTGTTCGTCCATCATTCGGTGTCCTCGCGCGACGACGCGCTCTGCCGCGACGAACTCGAACGGATCGCGGCGGCCAACGAGGACTTCGTCTTCACGGTCCGCACGACCGGGACCGAGGGACGCATCGACCAGGACGCGGTCTCGCGCCTCGTCGACCGGTTCCCGACCGCCCGCTTCTACCTGTGCGGCAGCGACGGCTACGTGGCCGCAGTCGTGGCGCTGCTCGCGGCGGCCGGCGTCGACCCGGACCGCATCCGGCTCGAACGATTCACGCCGATCGGCTGAACGAGGACCTCCTTACCGTTGCGCGTCGCGCGCCGTGAACCGGCCGAGGAACGCACGCGTCGCTTCCTGTCGCGGGTCGTCGATCACGCTCCTCGCCGGTCCGGACTCCGCGACGACACCGTCGCGCAGGAAGATGACCTGATCCGCGACCTGCCGCGCGAAGCCGATCTCGTGCGTCACGAGGATCATCGTCATCCCTTCGCTCGCGAGGCCGCGGATCACGCCGAGCACTTCGCCGACGAGTTCGGGATCGAGTGCAGACGTCGCCTCGTCGAACAGCATCACGTCCGGTCGCATGGCCAGCGCGCGGGCGATCGCGACGCGCTGCTTCTGTCCGCCGGACAACTGGTCCGGGTAGACGTCGGCCCGTTCGAGCAGGCCGACCTTGTCGAGCAACGCGCGCGCGTCGGCCATCGCCTGCGCCTTCGCGGTCCCGAGCACGGTCAGCGGCCCCTCCATCACGTTCTGCAGCGCGGTCATGTGCGAGAACAGGTTGAAGTGCTGGAACACCATGCCGGTCGAAGCCCGGAAGCGCGCCAGCCCGCGGTCGTTCGGCAGTCGCGTGCGGCGTCCGTCGAAGTCGATCGTCTGATCGCCCACCGCGATGCGCCCCGCGTCGGGAATCGTCAGCAGGTTGATGCAGCGAAGCAGCGTCGACTTGCCGGACCCGGATGGGCCGATCAGTGCGAGCACCTGCCCGCGCACGACCTGTAGCGAGATGCCCTTCAGCACGTCGTGGCCCCCGAACGACTTGCGCAGGCCGACGACGTCGATCAGCGGCGCGACCACGTCAGGCCTCGGCCACGGCGCCGCCGAACTCGAGCCGCTTCGCCCACAGCGTCACCGGCAAGAGCACCGCGAAGTACGCGACCGCGATGAACGTGTAGAGCTCGAGCGGCCGATAGGTCTCGTGCGCGACGACCTGTCCCTGGTACAGCAGGTCGGGCACGGCGAGCACCGACAGCAGCGACGTGTTCTTCAGCTGCATGATCGACTGGCTCATCAGCGGCGGCACCATCCGCTTCAGCGCCTGAGGCAGGACGATGCGTCGCATCACCTGATGCCGTCGCATGCCGAGCGCGCGTGCGGCCTCGATCTGTCCGGGGTCGGTCGAGATGATGCCGCCGCGGACGATCTCCGAATAGAACGCGCCACCGTAGAGCGACAGGCACAACGCGGCCGCGAGGGGCGCCGAGATCTGCAGGCCCGTGAGCACCGGCAGCGCGTAGTAGAACCAGACCAGCTGCACCAGCACCGGCGTGCATCGGAACACCTCGACGTAGGTCCGCAGCGCGCCCGAAACGGCACGGTTCCTCGACAGCCGGCCGATGCCGGTCACGAGGCCGATGACGAGTCCGAGCGCGACGCACAGCACGGTGAACGCCAGCGTGTAGCCGAGGCCGGCGATCAGCAACGCACGATAGGTCCAGAGGATCCCGAAGTCCCAGTGATACACGCGTGCCCCCTCGTTCGTCGCGGGTCGCCGCGACGGCGTCGATCAGAACGTCATGCCGGGCGGCACCTGCTCGGGACGCACGCCGGACAGCTTCTCGAGATTGCCGAGCACGACGTCCTTGACCTTGCCGCCGGCGCGCGTCTGCGCGATCCACTTGTTGACGTACTCGACCCACGTGCGATCGGCCTCCTTGCGAAAGCCGAGGTTGGTCGTCGTCGCCTGCACCGGCGTCGGCAGCACGACCTGTCCGATCGACGGGTTCTTGCTGACGACCGTCAGCGCGAGCACGGTGACGAGCACCTGCGCGTCGGCACGGCCGGTCTGCACGGCGAGGCTCGCGTCGGCGGACTTCTCGAGCCGGATGATCTGCGCCTTCGGACACACGCGCGTGATCATCTGGTCGTGCGAGGAGCCGATGTCGACGGCGATCCTGACGTTCGGATCGTTCAGCTCGGCCCACGTCGACGGCTTGAAGTCGCGGCGTGCGAGCAGCACGAACGCGTTGTTGAACAGCGGGTCCGAGAAGTCGATGACCAGCTGCCGTGCGGGCGTCGGATTCAGGCCGAAGAAGACGTCGAGCTTGTTGGCCTGCAGGTCGAGGACCGCATTGCCCCACGTGGTCTCGGTGATGTCGAGCCTCGCGTTGAGGCTCGCGGCGAGGCTCTTCGCGAAGTCGATCATGAAGCCCTGCCACTCGCCCGATGCGAGGTCCTTCTGGTAGTAGGGCGCGGCGCCGGCGACCGCGCCGATGCGCAGCGTCTTCGTGCGCTGGATGCGCGCCCATGCGCTCTCGGTGCCGTCGGTCTGCGCGAAGACCGCGTGCGGAACGATCGTGGTCGCGCCGGCGGCCGCGGCGATGGTGATGAACTGGCGGCGGTTCGTCATCGGGTCCTCATGGTGTCGTGTCGATCGGATTCGAGAGGGTAAGGCGAACGGTCGTCATAGCGTCAGGCCGCCGTCGACGTGAAGCACCTGACCGGTGATGTAGCCGGCGTCGGGACCGAGCAGGAACTCGATCGTGCCGGCGATATCGTCGGGCTCGGCCAGCCGGCCCATCGGGATGCGTTCGCGCGCTTGCGCCCATTGCGACGCATCGAGTGTGCCGCGTCCGGCGCCAGCATGCGCCGCGTCCTTGCGCACGTAGCCGGGCGCGACGGCGTTGACGGTAACGCCGCTCGAGGCGAGCTCGGCTGCGGCCGACTTGACGAGCGCCTCGACGCCCGCCTTCGCCGCCACGCTCGCCGCGAAGGCCGAGGCGCCGGGCGTGAAGCGGTGGGCGACGAACGAGCTGACGGCGACGAACCGCCCGACGCCGCCGGCCTGGACGCCGGCCCGCAGCGGATCGATGCTCCTGCGCAGCAGATGCGCGAGCGACGTCACCATCACGCGCAGAGAACGGTCGACCGCGGCGTCGTCGAGCTCGGCGATCGAGCGCCGGTCCGCGAAGCCCGCGTTCGCGACCACGCCGCGCAAGCGGCCCATCGTCTGCGCCTCCTGCATCAACGTGTCGATCGTGGAGGGGTCGCCGAGATCGCCGACGACCACCTGCGTGCGGACCGCGCTGCACTGTTCGGCCACGGCTTGGGCACCCGCGCGATTGCTGCCGGTATGGATCACGAGCGCAATGCCTCGGCCCGCGAGCCGCCTGCACGTCGCCGCGCCGATCCCCGAGCCTGCACCGGTCACCACCACGATATCCATGCAAGGACGTCCCGCGTCGAAGGCGTCGAGCGTCGAGGCTGCCTGTTCGTTTCGCATGGCGGCGCCTCGCTTGCCATGCCGAAAGTATGGATCAGCCGCAGGTCGGACACGCTCGCATGCGCAATCACGAGCGACGGGTGTCGTGCGCGGTGATGTACGATTCCCGGCAGAGCGGACCCGCAGTCGTCGAGATGCGCACGACGACGCGAACGCTTTCGACGAGGTCCGCATGTTCGTCCGCAACTGCTGGTACGTGATCGCCTGGGACCACGAGGTGCCCGACGACGCGCTGTTCGCGAGGACCGTCCTCGGCGAGGCGATCGTGCTGTATCGAACCGCGTCGCGCGAGATCGTCGCATTGCGTGACCGCTGCTGTCATCGGCTCGCACCGCTGTCGCTCGGACGCAAGGAAGGCGACCGGGTGCGCTGCGGCTATCACGGCCTGCTGTTCGACCGGACCGGTCGCTGCGTCGAGATCCCCGGCACCGCCGCGATCCCCGACAAGGCGCGCGTCGCGACCTATCCGGTCGCGCTCAAGAACAAGTGGGTCTTCGTGTGGATGGGCGACCCGTCGCGCGCCGACCCCGACCTGCTGCCCGATAACTTCTCGTGCGACGACCCCGAGTGGGACTACGTGCCGGGCTATCTGCATTACGAGACGCCGCAGCCGCTCGTGTGCGACAACCTGCTCGACTTCTCGCATCTGTCGTACGTGCACGAGAAGACGCTCGGCGGCACGCGTGCGATCGCCGAAGCGCGCCCGACGATCGAGGCGATCCCGCGCGGCATCCGCGTCACCCGCGAGGTCGGCGACGTGCCGCCGCCGCCGTACTACAGCGCGCTGCGCGACCCGCAAGGCAACATCGATCGCTGGTTCATCTACGACTTCGTGCTGCCCGGCACGTTGCTGATGCATTCGGGCGGACGGCCGATCGGCGGCCGCTCGCGACGACCTGTCGCGCTCGGTGCGACTGCATAGCTGCCAGACCGTCACGCCGGAGACCGATCGCACGACGCACTATTTCTTTCAGCAGGCACGTCGCAACGTCGACGGCACGCATGCGCTGGCCGAAGCGCTCCATCGCGCGCTGCTGGTCGCCTTCGAGGAGGACCGCGCGATGATCACGGCGCAAAGCCGCGCGATCGACGCGGACCCGGCCGCGCCGATGCTGCCGCTCGCGATGGACGCCGCGGTCGTCCGCTTCCGTCGCATCGTCGCGGACGCGATCGCGCACGAGCAGGCGTCGCCCGTCTCGTCGTCACCGCTGCGGTCCGCCGCGGCTGCGTCGGCTTGATGCGACCCTCGCGACGACGGGCCGATGCGTCGAACTGATCGGACGAAGCAACGGTGAGACGTCCTGGTCGTGTCGCGGTCGTCGTCGTGGTCGTGCTGCTGGTCGCGTTCGTCGCATTCGTCGCGTTCGCATGGCGCCCCGCGATCGAACCGGCCGATCGTCCGTCGCCCGCGAGCTTCGATCGCGCCGTCGTCGCGCGCGGCGCGATGCTCGCCGCGATCGGCAACTGCGCGAGCTGCCACACGGTCGCGGACGGCGTTCCGTACGCGGGCGGCGTGCCGCTGGTCACGCCGTTCGGCACGATCCACGGCACGAACATCACGCCGGCGCCCGACCGAGGCATCGGCCGATGGTCGGCGCCGGCGTTCGTCCGCGCGATGCGCGACGGCGTGTCGCGCGACGGACATCTGTTGTATCCGGCGTTCCCGTACGACCACTTCCGCGGCACGAGCGACGACGACCTGCAGGCGCTGTATGCGTTCCTGATGACGCGCGATGCGGCCGAGGTCGATCCGCCGGCGAACGACGTCGTGTTCCCGCTGCGCTGGCGGCCGCTGATCGCCGGCTGGAACGCGCTGTTCCTGCATGATCGAGACGCGACGGCCGGCGCGAACGAGACGCGCGGCACGTATCTCGTCGACGCGCTCGGCCACTGCGGCGCCTGCCACACGCCGCGCAACGCGTTGCAGGCCGAGAAGCAAGACGCACCGCTCGCCGGCGCCGTCGTCGAAGGCTGGTACGCGCCGCCGCTGAACGCGAGCACGCCGTCGCCGGTCGCCTGGACCGTCGACGCGATGACGCAATACCTGCGCACCGGCCTGACGGCCGATCACGCGATGGCCGGCGGTCCGATGCAGGAAGTCGTCGCGAGCTTCGGCGACGCCGATCCGGCCGACGTGTCGGCGATCGCGACGGCGATCGTCGCGACGATGGGTCCGTCGACCGATGCCCGCAAGTCGCGCGAGGCCGCGAGCCGGAGCCGCGCCGCGCGACCGCTGAGCACGACCGCGTTCGACGCGTCCGATCCGCGGATGGCGCTCGGCGCGCAGGTCTATGCGACGGCCTGCGCCGGATGCCACGACCGCGGTCGCGACGTCGCATCGAACGGCGCGCTGCAGATGCCGCTCGCGGTGGCGCTGTACGACGACGAACCGCTGAGCCTGCTGCGCATCGTGCGCGGCGGCATCGCGCCGCCCGACGGACGCCACGGACGCTGGATGCCGGCGTTCGGCACGACGCTCGACGACGAGCAGCTCGTCGCGCTGCTGACCTATCTGCGACGTGCGGGCGCCGACGCGCCACCATGGCCGAACCTCGAACGCGCCGTCGCGGCGACCCGTCGATGAACGCTTCGACGACCGGACCGATGCACGAGTCGGCGCACGCATCGATCCTCTTGCCGCAGGACTGACGATGGCTCGCTTCACGCTGCAGTTGAACGGCACCGCCCGAACCGTCGATGCCGATCCCGCGACCCCGCTGCTGTACGTGCTGCGCGACGACCTGCAGATGAACGGCGCGAAGTTCGGCTGCGGCCTCGGCCAGTGCGGCGCCTGCACGGTGATGATCGACCGGGACGCCGCGTTCTCGTGCCTGATGCCGGTCTCGCTGGTCGGCAATCGTCGCGTCACCACCGTCGAAGGGCTCGGCACCGTCGAACGTCCGGGCCGCGTGCAGCAGGCGTTCATCGACGAGCAGGCCGCGCAGTGCGGCTACTGCATCGCGGGGATGGTGATGCGCGCCGAGGCGCTGCTCGCGGTCGACGCGAACCCGACCGAGGCCGAGATCCGCCGTCACATGTCGACGAACCTCTGTCGATGCGGCACGCAGATGCGGATCGTCCGGGCCGTGCAGCGCGCGGCCGGGCAGAAGGTCGGGCCGTGAGGCGTCGCGCGTTCCTGTCGGCCGGCGGGGCGCTGGTCGTCGCGTTCGCGTGGCGGCCGGGATGGTCGCAGGGCGAGGGCGCGCCGGCGCCGTCGGCGTCGCCGTTGCCCGGCAGCCTGAAGAAGCTGCCGTGGATCGACGGATGGATCCGCATCGATGCGCAGAACCGGGTCACCGTCTTCACCGGCAAGGCGGAGCTCGGACAGGGCATCAAGACCGCGTTGATCCAGGTCGCGGCCGAAGAGCTGATGGTCGTTCCTTCTCGCGTCGTCATCGTCACCGCCGACACCGAGCGGACCGCCGACGAGGGCTACACGGCCGGCAGCCATTCGATGCAGGACAGCGGCACCGCGATCCGGCACGCCGCGGCGCAGGCCCGCGCGCTGCTGCTCGGCGCCGCGGCCGATCGCTGGTCGACGACGACGGATCAGCTGCGCGTCGAGGACGGCGTCGTCGTGTCGGGAACGAAGCGCGTCACGTACGGCGAGCTGGTCGCCGATCGATC
Source organism: uncultured beta proteobacterium (assembly GCA_963795885.1). Taxonomy (GTDB): domain Bacteria; phylum Pseudomonadota; class Gammaproteobacteria; order Burkholderiales; family Burkholderiaceae_D; genus CAHJXF01. Next base: position 55,403 of record CAWCJI010000004.1, read on the forward strand.
GCTGCACGTCGAGGCATTGCCGGACCCGACGCCGTCGGCCGCGCCACGCGATCCGAAGAGCCATGCGGTCGTCGGCAAGCCGTTCGCGCGGATCGACATCCCGGCGAAGGTGACCGGCGGCGCGGCGTACGTGCAGGACATGCGCCCCGACGGCATGGTCCACGCGCGCGTCGTCAGGCCGCCGTCGCGATGGTCGACGCTGATGCAGCTCGACACCGACGCCGCCACGCGCTCGCCCGGCGTGCTGAAGATCGTGCGCGACGGTCGCTTCGTCGCGGTCGTCGCCGAACGCGAGTACCAGGCGATCGTCGCGGCGCGGACGCTCGCCGACGGCGCCCGATGGCAGTCGACCGCCAGCCTGCCCGACCCGCACCGGATCTACGAAGGGATCCGCAGTGCGCGTGCGCAGGAGACCGTGATCCTCGATCGCAGCGGGTCGGGCACGAACGCGAACGCGATCACACGGTCGAGGCGACGTATCGCCGGCCGTACCAGATGCATGCGTCGATCGGCCCGTCGTGCGCGATCGCGCGCTGCGACGACGGCAGATACACCGTGTGGACGCACACGCAGGGCGTCTATCCGCTGCGCAAGGCGCTGGCCGAGATGCTGTCGGTCGACGAGGCGCAGGTCCATTGCATCCACGTCGAAGGCTCCGGCTGCTACGGCCACAACGGCGCCGACGACGTGGCCGCCGACGCCGCGCTGGTCGCACGTGCGCTGCCCGGTCGTCCGGTCCGCGTGCAGTGGATGCGCGACGACGAGCACGGCTGGGAGCCGTACGGGCCGCCGATGATCGTCGACGCGAAGGCGTCGCTCGACGCGAGCGGCGCGATCGTCGACTGGCAGTACCGCGTGTCGAGCAACACGCATGCGACGCGTGCCGGCGGCGCGGGCGACCTGCTCGCTGCCACGCTGCTCGAGAAGCCGTTCGCGCCGTCGCCGCCGAAGCCGATCCCGCAGCCCGAAGGCGGCGGCGACCGCAACGCGATCCCGCTCTACGTGCTGCCGACCGCGAAGGTCGTCCATCGCTTCCTGCCCGACATGCCGCTGCGCGTGTCGGCGCTGCGTTCGCTCGGCGCGTACATGAACGTGTTCTCGATCGAGAGCTTCGTCGACGAGCTGGCGCGCGCGGCGAACGCCGACCCGGTCGAGTTCCGCTTGCGCCATCTCGACGACGATCGCGCGAAGGACGTGATCCGCATGGCCGCGGAGCGCTTCGGTTGGGCGGCCCGCAAGCGCGCGCCGTTGCGCGGCAACGGCTTCGCGTTCGCGCGCTACAAGAATCTCGCCGGCTATCTCGCGGTCGCGTGCGAGGTCGAGGTCCATCGCGACAGCGGCGACCTCCGCATCGTCCGCGTTCACGCCGCCGTCGACGGCGGCGAGATCGTCAGTCCGGACGGGATCCGCAATCAGGTCGAGGGCGGCATCGTGCAGTCGACCAGCTGGACGACGATGGAGGCGGTGACGTTCGACCGCGAGCGCATCACGAGCCGCGACTGGGGCGGCTATCCGATCCTTCGCTTCACGCAGATCCCGGATCGCATCGACGTGCATCTCATCGATCGTCCCGGCAAGCCGTTCCTCGGCATCGGCGAGGTGTCGCAGGGACCGACGGCGGCCGCGATCGCGAACGCGGTGGCCGATGCGACGGGCGTCCGCATGCGGGACCTGCCGCTCGATCGGGCGCGGATCCGGGCGATGACGGCAGGCTGAAGCGCGTCCGGTCGTTCGACGAAGCGCGCGTCGCATCGGTCGACGCGCGGGCGGTTCGCACTTAGCGTAGCTCCGCGCGATCGATCGTCGGAATACCTAGGCGAAAACATTCCGTTTCTTGCGTTGCGCCCCTCGTGCGGACAAAAAAGGTCAGTGGAGTGACGCGTTTCGTCGCTCGTCCGGCCGATGGCCATGGTCGCTGCGTCCGCGACGATTCGATGCGCGACGAGTCCGACCGCCACTGCGGCGCACGCCTCGACGAAGGCCGATCGACTCTCGATGTCGCCGGACCACGACGTCGGATGGCACGCACGTTGCCGCTGAGAGATCAGGCAATTCACTCGAAGCGACGACCATGGCACTCTTTGACGGAACGACCCCTAGAACGATTCCTAGTCAGGCCGACGGCGGTTCCGATCGACCGACACCGACGTCCGCGCGCTGGACCGGATCCGCGGTCGCGGCGGTCCCGACGCAGGCCTCTTCGCGCATCGCGGCACGGCTCGTTGCCGCGCTGACGGCGCTCGGCATGCTGGCCGGATCGGCAACGACGGCCATGGCCGGCCCGGGACCGGGAGGGCCGGCGTCGCTCGCGCCGCTGCCGGCGATGTCGACCAAGATCGCGGCGGACCTCGCCGCGGCGCTCGCCAACTCGAAGGGATCGAACGTCAGCTTCGCGAAGAACGTCGGGCCGGTTCGCTACGTCAAGACGATCATCGTCAGCAGCAGCACCGATCCCGACCTCGTCGACCTGCGCGCCGCGGTCATGCAAGCCGGCGGCTCGGTCTATCTTCGATACGTCTCGGTGCGCGCGCTGTCGGTCCTGTTGCCGGCGAGCGCCGTGGCGACGATCGCCGCGCGCAGCGACGTGCAAAGCATCTCGCCGAATCGTCTGACCGCCCGCAGCGCCAGCCTGCTCGAGCAGTCGACGGCGACGACCAACGTCCGCAACGGCGCGGGCGTGTCGTGGACCGGACTCGACGGCACCGGTGTCGGCATCGCGGTTCTCGACTCGGGCGTCGCGGCGAGCCACATCAACTTCCGCGGCACCGACGGCCGGACGTCGCGCGTGCTGAAGGCGGTCGACTTCACGAAGGTCGGCGACGCCGCCATCGGCGGCGGCAAGGACTGGACGCCGGGCCTCGACACGTCGGGCTCGCTGTATCCCGGCAGCGCGACGATCGCCGCGCTCGAGAAGGCGATCGACGCGACGAACACCGACGTCGAAGACCCGTACGGGCACGGCAGCCACGTCGCGAGCGTCGCGGCCGGCCGCGGTGCGTACCAGTCTCGCGACTCGACCGGCATCGCGCCGAACGCGAATCTCGTCGACGTGCGCGTGCTCGATGCCAACGGCTACGGCCAGCTGTCGGACTTCCTCGCCGGCATCGACTGGGTGATCTACCACGCGAAGGACTACAACATCCGCGTGCTGAACCTCAGCCTCGCCGCCGACTCGACCGAGAGCTACCTGACCGACCCGTTGTGCCGCGCGGCCCGTGCGGCCGTCGCGTCGGGCATCGTGGTGGTCGTCGCCGGCGGCAACTTCGGCCAGACGCCGGGCGGCCAGGAGCAGTACGGCGCGATCGGCTCGCCGGGCGATGAGCCGTCGGTCATCACCGTCGGGTCCGCGAACACCCACGGCACCGCCTCGCGAGCCGACGATACCGTCAACTTCTTCAGCTCGCGCGGACCGACGCGGGGATCGTTCATCGACGTCAACGGGACGCGCCAGGTCGACAACTTCCTGAAGCCCGACCTCGTCGCGCCGGGCAACCGCATCGTCGGCGCCGTCGCCACGAACCGCTCGGGCGGCTCGTGGAGCTACCTGCCGAAGAAGTTCCCGTCGCTGAGCGCCGACTACGGCTCGATGCAGCAGACGCATCTCCAGCAGCTGTTCAACCTCAGCGGCACGTCGATCGCCGCGCCGGTCGTCTCCGGAACGATCGCGCTGATGCTGCAGGCGAACCCGGGACTGACCCCGCCGCTCGTCAAGGCGATGCTGCAGTACTCCGCGCAGCCGATCGGCGGCGCGAACCTCCTGCAACAAGGCGCCGGTCTGTTGAACGTGTCGGGTGCCATCGGGCTGGCCCGTGCGCTCCGCACCGACATCGGCCCGTCGATCGCGGCCGGGACCCTCGCTCCGGGCGCCAACCTGCTGGCGGCCGGCAAGTCGATGCCCGCGCCGCAGACCGTGTTCAACGGGGCGACGCTTCCGTGGAGCAGGTTCGTCTATGCCGGCGGCAACCAGGTCCTGAGCGGGACGACGCTGTTCACGAGCTACCAGCCGATCTGGGATCCGAAGCTCGTGTGGGCACGCGGCAATGTCCGCCGTAGCACGGTCAACTACTGGACCGGCGCCGCAATCGCCGCGAACACGTACGTGAAGTCGATCGTCGAGGTTCCTGCCGCCAACCAGATGCTGGTCACGCCGGGCGTGATCACCGCGGGCACCCTGATCGGGCCGAGCTCCTACGCGTCGCAGACCGGCGTCTTCATGCTGTCGAGCGCACTGTCGGGCTCGCTCGCGTCGAGCGGTGGGTCGCTGCTGAGCCAGGGCTTCATCCTGAGCGAAGGCTTCATTCTCAGCGAAGGCTTCATCCTGAGCGAAGGCTTCATCCTCAGCGAGGGCTTCATCCTGAGCGAAGGCTTCATCCTCAGCGAGGGCTTCATCCTCAGCGAAGGCTTCATCCTCAGCGAGAGCGGGCAGACGACCGTCAGCTCGACGACCGACGCGAGCCTCAACGGCGAGCCGTAGGCTGCCGTCGCGCGGACCCGACGGCTCGCTGGGCCGTCGGATCCGCGTCGCGCCACCAGCGCGCAAAAGCGTTCGCGTCGCGGCCATCGCGACCGGCACGCGCCCTGTCTCGTGATCATCGCGGTCGTGCCGCTATCAGGCTTTCACGATCCGTGCCGATGAGTTCCCGAATGCCGTCCACGACCGAGGCGTCGTCGAATGTCCGCCGTTGCGTCTGAACCCGTCCGTCACCGCGCCTTGTGGGTCGCCTTCCGCGACCGACACCTGCACGACTACGGTCCGCTCGCGGCGGCGCTCTGGTTCGCGATCGTCGCGGTGGGTCTCGCCGCGTTCGGATGGTCGCTCGTCCGCACCGTCGCGGACTGGCAGACGCTCGGCTGGCCCGTGGTCGCGACGCTCGTCGCGGTCGGCGTCGCCGCGCTGTTCGCGACGCACATCCCGCGCACGAAATATTCGATCAGCGTCGCCGACGTCTTCATCTTCCTGCTGCTCGCGTTGCAGGGTGCACCGCTCGCCGTCGTCGCGGCCGGACTCGACGGGCTGATCGGCGCAATGCGCACGTCGCGGCGCGTCAGCAGCCGCATCAGCACGCCGGCCGCCGCGGCGACCGGCATGCTCGTCGCGGCGACGATCGACGGACGGCTCGTCGCGGCGATCCATCGCGCCGGCCTGTCGTTCGACGCGGCCGCTTCGGTCGCTGTCGTGCTCGTCGCGCCGCTGCCGATCCTGCTGTCGATGTTCCCGTTGCTGACGATGCTGTCCGTCAAGAACGGCAAGCCGCTGGAGCCGCGCGTGTGGATCGCCGACTCGGCATGGATGATCATCACCGCGACGTCGGCCGCCTTCGTGGCGAGCATGCTGTCGCTCAACGCGCGACTCTTCGGCCCCATCGTCCTCGTCGTCGGCGGTCTCGTCGTCTTCGCGCTGATCCTGCTGGTCCGCATCACGCTGCGGCGGCGCGAAGACGAGCGCGCCGCCCAGGACGCGCTGATCACTGCGGCGCAAGCGGACGCGGAGCGCAACCAGCGACGCTTCATGGCCGCGTTCACGCATGCGGCGATCGGCATGGCCATCGTCGACCGGTCCGGGCGCGTCGTCCAGGTCAACAACGCGCTCAGCATGCTGTTCGGCGAGCAGGGCGAGGATCTCGTCGGGCGTACGTTCAACAGTCTTCTCCACACGCAGGACGCCCCGCTGCACGCGCAGCGCGCCAGCGAAGTGGCGGCTCGTCGGGCGGCCGCGTTCTCGATGGAACTGCGCTGCCGGAGCGCGCAGGGCGGCGCGGTCTGGGTCGCGCTTCACTGCGGCCAGTACGAGGATTCGGCCGGCGACGAACGCTGCCTGATCTACCAGCTCTACGACATCACGTCGCGGCAGCATGCCGAGAGCCGCCTGCAGCACATCGCCTACCACGACGGTCTGACCGACCTCGCGAATCGCAACTGCTTCATCGAGCGACTGGCGCTGAGCATGCAGAAGGAAGCCGTCGGTCCCGCGTCGCTGTTCGCCGTCCTCTTCCTCGACCTCGATCGCTTCAAGGTCGTCAACGACAGCCTCGGTCATTCGGCCGGCAACGAACTGCTGTGCGCGGTCGGCAAGCGGCTCATCGATTGCGTCCGCCCCGACGATCTCGTCGCCCGGCTGGGCGGCGACGAGTTCGTGATCCTGATGGAGAACCTGCGCGACCACGGCGAGGCGCGCGGCGTCGCGGACCGCGTGCTGGCCGCATTGGTCGAGCCGCTGGTCGTCAACGGCACCGAGGTCGTCGCCGGGGCGAGCATCGGACTGACGTTCAGCGACGTCAGTCGCCGCACGGTCGAGGAGATCCTGCGCGACGCCGACCTCGCGATGTACGAGGCGAAGAACGCGGGCCGCGGGCAGATCGCGGTCTTCGACGTCTCGATGCACGAGCGCGTCGCGCAGAAGCTGTCGCTCGAAGGCGATCTGCGCAGGGCGATCGGCGAGGGCAAGCTGACACTGCAGTTCCAGCCGATCTACGAGCTGGCGCCATTCTCGCTGGCGGGCTTCGAGGCGCTCGCGCGCTGGATCCATCCGGAACGCGGACCCGTCAGCCCGGCGGTGTTCGTGGCGCTCGCCGAGGAATCCGGCTACGTGTCTTCGCTGACGAGCTGGGTGCTGGACCGGTCGCTCGAGCAACTGGCGCGTTGGGACGCGATGGCGCCGCATGCGTCGCACCTGACGATGAACGTCAACCTGTCCGGTCGCGATCTCGCCAGACCTGCGCTCGTCCAGGAGGTGGCCGACCTCCTCGAACGCTACAGCATCGCGCCGCAGCGCCTGACGCTCGAGATCACCGAGACGACGCTGATGGATCGCCTCGACCTCGCGCTGGAGACGATGAACGCGCTGCGCGCGCTCGGCGTGCGGTTCAGCATCGACGACTTCGGGACCGGCTACTCATCGCTGTCGTACCTGAGCCGGCTACCGATCGACAGCCTGAAGATCGATCGTTCGTTCGTGATCGCCCTGAAGGAACGCCCGCACAACGTCGAGATCGTCAAGGCCATCGTGCATCTGGGCGAGGCGCTCGGTCGCAGGATCGTCGCGGAAGGGATCGAGACCGGCGAGCAGCTGGCGATGTTGCGCACGCTCGGCGTGCACTACGGACAAGGCTATCTGCTGTCGCGACCGATCGACGCCATGCGCGTGCCGGCGCTGCTGCAACTGTCGGGCCCGGGGGCGACCGGCGGCGCCGAGCGCGAGCTCGCGGCCGCCTGACCGGATCGGCGCGGCTTCGCGCGGATCGACGTCAGCCGTCGAACGCGCGGACCGCCTGCCGCTGCCGTCCCAGCCCCGCGATCTCGAGCTCGACGACGTCACCGGCCCGCAGGTACTGCGGCGGCTTCATGCCCATCGCGACGCCTTGCGGCGTACCGGTCAGGATCACGTCGCCCGGCATCAGGGTCATGAACTCCGAGCAGCGGGCGATCAGCTCCGCGGGGCCGAAGATCATGTCCGACGTCGACGACTGCTGCCTGACGGCGCCGTTGACCGACAGCTTGACGTCGAGCCGGCCCGGTTCGACCTCGTCGCGCGTCACGAGCCACGGACCGAGCGGGCAGAACGTGTCGAAGCCCTTGCCCTTGCTCCATTGGCCGCCGCTGCGCTTCAGTTGCCAGTCGCGTTCCGACACGTCGTTCGCGACCGCGTAGCCGGCGACGTGACTCAGCGCGTCGTCGATCGAGACGCGCCGCGTCGTGCGTCCCATCACGATCGCGAGCTCGATCTCCCAGTCGGTCGCGCTCGAGTCCTTCGGGATCACGATGCCGTCGTCGGGACCGGTCAGCGACGTGATCGCCTTGAAGAACACGATCGGCGCCTCGGGGATCTGCATGCCGGCCTCGATCGCGTGATGCCGGTAGTTGAGACCGATCGCGACGATCTGCCGGATGCCGGCGATCGGGACGCCGATGCGCGTCGGTTGCACGACCGGCAGCGTCGCGACGTCGAGCGCGCGGATCGCGTCGAGCCGGTCGTCGGTCAGCCAGTCGGGCGTGAGGTCCGGCACCGTGCCGGACAGGTCGCGCACCTGTCCTTCGTCGTCGATCAGTCCGGGCTTTTCGGCGCCGACGGCGCCATGGCGAAGCAGCTTCATGGTTCTCCTCTTGACGGTCGTGGCCGGGGATCGCGACGACGCGCTCCAGGCCTTCGTTGCGGTCAGAGATTAGGCCAACGTGCGGCGAATCCCAAACGCGCGGGCACGGAGATCGGCGGTTCGGCATCGTCGCAGGCGATCGACGGCTTCGACAGATGCAAGAATGCCGGGCGCGTCGACCCGACGCATCGAATCGAACGGAGACCACGCATGGATGTACGCGCAGCAGTCGCGCACGAGGCAGGAGCGCCGCTGGTCATCGAGACCGTGCAGCTCGACGGTCCGAGGGCCGGCGAGGTGCTGGTCGAGATCAAGGCGACCGGCATCTGCCACACCGACGAGTTCACGCGGTCGGGCGCCGACCCCGAAGGACTGTTCCCCGCGATCCTCGGGCACGAAGGCGCCGGCATCGTCGTCGACGTCGGACCCGGCGTCACGACGCTGAAGAAGGGCGACCACGTCATCCCGCTCTACACGCCCGAGTGCCGGCAGTGCAAGTCGTGCCTGTCGCGCAAGACGAACCTGTGCACGGCGATCCGCGCGACGCAGGGCAAGCGGCGTGATGCCCGACGGCACGAGCCGCTTCTCGCTCGGCGGCAAGCCGGTCCATCACTACATGGGCTGCTCGACGTTCGCGAACTTCACGGTGCTGCCGGAGATCGCGCTCGCGAAGATCCGCGAGGACGCGCCGTTCGAGAAGGTCTGCTACATCGGCTGCGGCGTCACGACCGGCATCGGCGCGGTCATCAACACGGCGAAGGTCGAGGCCGGCGCGAACGTCGTCGTGTTCGGGCTCGGCGGCATCGGCCTCAACGTCGTGCAGGGCGCGCGGATGGTCGGCGCGGACAAGATCATCGGCGTCGACCTCAACCCGGGCCGCGAGGCGCTCGCACGGCAAGTTCGGCATGACGCACTTCGTGAATCCGAAGGAGGTCGACGGCGACCTCGTGGCGCATCTCGTCGAGCTGACCGGCGGCGGCGCCGACTACAGCTTCGAGTGCGTCGGCAACGTCGACCTGATGCGGCAGGCGCTCGAATGCTGCCATCGCGGCTGGGGCGTGTCGGTCATCGTCGGCGTGGCCGGTGCCGGGCAGGAGATCCGCACGCGACCGTTCCAGCTCGTGACCGGCCGCGTGTGGAAGGGCACCGCGTTCGGCGGCGCGCGCGGGCGGACCGACGTGCCGAAGATCGTCGACTGGTACATGGAAGGCAAGATCAACATCGACGACCTGATCACGCACGTGCTGCCGCTCGACCGGATCAACGAAGGCTTCGACCTGATGCACGAAGGCAAGTCGATCCGGACCGTCGTCAACTACTGAGCGCGGCCGCGGGCTCGCGCGACGACGTCGCGTTCGTCAGACGCACGAACGCGACGCGCGACCCGTTCGCGGGTCCGCTCGCGCCGGCGTCCGTCGCCGTCTCCTCGCCGGCGGCGCGGAGAACGGCCTTCGACGCGAACAGCGCGACGACGGGCTCCGGGTCGTCCGCCGCTTCGTCGTGCGGCTGCGTCGACGAGAGCGTGCGCAACGCGTCGATCGGATCGCCGGCCGCGTGCGCGACCTTCGACGTCGCGCGATCGATGTCGGCGATGGCGATCGTGCCGACGTGCAAGTGGATCGCATGGCGCGCGCCGCAACCGATCGCCTTCTGCAGCGAACCGTTCATGCGGTCGAGGTCCAGCGCGATCCGGCGCGCCGACGCGAGCGCGCGACGGGCCGCTTCGTCGCGCGCTTCGTCGAGGCCGAACAGCAGCAGCACGCGATCGCCGACGCTCTCCGTCGCGATGCCGCCGAAGCGACTCGCGACCGCTGCGACCGTCTCCTGGAATCGCTGGACCGCGTACAGGCGATCGTGCGGCAGCAGGCGGTCGTGCGAACGGTCCCAGCGCGCCGCGACGAGCATCGCGACGAGCTCGTGCTCCGACGAACCGCGCTCGACGGACCTGGAGCCGTGGCGCGGGACCGCGAGCAGCGGCACGACGCCGACGTCGCCCGACGGACGCAGCTGACAGGCCAGTCGCGTGTCGGGCGACGCGCCGACGCGCGCGAGCGTCCTCGACTCGTTCGTCGACGGCGGTGGGCAGTGCGCGTCACCGTCGACGACGCGGACGCGGCACGTCGAGCACCGGCCGCGACCGCCGCACATCGACAGATGCGCGATGCCGTGACTGCGGCTCGCCTCCAGCACCGACCAGCCGCGCGGCACGCGGATCGCGCGGTCCGGGTAGGCGATCGTCACGAGGCTGCCGCGACGCTCCTCGATGAACGACCGCATCCAGCGCGCGACCAGCAGCGCGACGATCGCCGCGAGGTACACGTCGAGCATGCGTTCGCGCAGCACGGTCAGCGTCGCGCGTTGCGCGTCCGTCGTCGCGTTGCCGACCGTCGCGATCCAGCCCGGATCGCTCGCGAGCTCGACGACCTCCTTCAGCATCGACAGGAACCCGAGCACCGCGAGCACCGGCAGCAGCAGCGCGGCGGCGAACAGCGCGAGACGGAAACGCGCGAACCACGGTCGCGCGCGGAACGCGAAGTTCAGGCCGAGGCAGCCGTGGACCCAGCCGGGCACGAGCAGCGCGATCTGCATCCCTTGACGGCCCGAGTGCCACAGCGCCCACACGACGTGTGCGTAGTCGGGCGGATGGCCGTAGATCGTGAACGCGAGCCGCGTCGCGACCGCATGCCCGATCAGCAGCGTCGGCATCGTGAAGCCGAGCACGATGCGCAGCAGCTCGAGCGGCGGCATCCGCAACGTGCGGCGTTCGTACACCGCGACGAACGCGAGCGCGACGTGAACCGCCGCGGCGCCATACAACACGATCGTGCCCGGCACGCTCTGCCACACCGCGACGGCGATGTGCAGCCCGCGTTCCGCGGCCGCGATCGAGATCAGCCCGAGCGCATGGTTGACGAGGTGGAACGCGACGTACGTGAAGAGGATGAGGCCCGACACGAAGCGGGCCTCGCGGCGACTCGGTCGCCTGATCATCGAGCGGCTTGCCGGCCGGCGCGCTCGCGGTCCGCGACGCGTCCGGGAACGATCGAGCGACGGCTACTTTGTCGGCAGCGGCGTGAACGCAATGCAGTGACCGTGTGGATCGATGTCGCCGTCGACGATCTTACAGCTTCCCTTCGCCGTGGGACTTCGGCCCGGGACGAACTGCGTGCAGTCGTTGCAGTCCTTGCCGGGATGCCGTGTCGTCTCGTCGTATTGCACGGCGGCCTTCGCGAGCTTGTCGACCGCGCGCGCGGCGTGCGGGCCGAGACCGACGCCGAGCGCGACGCCGGCCGTCAGCCGAAGGCCGGCCGCGATCGCGGCGCGGCGGCGACCATCGTGGATCGTGACGGGCTTCATCGCGTCACGTCACGATCAGCGTGCCGTTCATGTCCTCGTGGCCGCTGCCGCAGAAGAGGTCGCAGAGGAACGTGAACGTGCCGGTCTTGTCGGGCGTCAGGCGCAGCGTGGCGACCTTGCCGGGAATGACGTCGACGCGCTGATTGAAGTCCGGCAGGCTGAAGCCCATCGGCACCTCGGGCGCGGTCAGCTGGAACACGACGGTCTCGCCCATCGCGACGTGGATCTCGCCGGGCACGAACGTGAACTTCTTCGCGACGACCTTGATCACGCGTTCCTTCGGCTTCGCGAGTCCGACGATGCCCACCGACACCAGCGCGACGGCGCCGATCCCCTTCAGCCACGTGCGACGGCGGTGAACCGTCTCGATCCATTCGTTCATCGCTCTCATCCTTTCTGTACGGGAAACTCGACGACCTCGTAGGTCGTGCCGTCGGCCTTCGGCTCGATCTCGCGGAAGCCGAGTCCGCCGTACGGATTCGCGGCGTCCCACGCGACCGGGTCGCGCTTCGGTCGCGAGCCGGGCGCCGGCAGCGCGAACATCAGCGACTTCGCGGAGTGGTGCGCGATGTGGCCCGGTCATGTGATGGTTCTCCTGATGGATGTGGCCGTAGAACACGGTCACGTTCGAGTACGGCATCAGGATGTCGACCGCCTTCGCGCCGTCGCGCGTGGCCCAGTCCCATTGCGGATAGAGATCGAACAGCGGCCGGTGCGCGAAGACCACGATGCGCGCGTCCTTCGGCTGCTTCGAGAGGTCGTCGGACAGCCATGCGAGCTGCTCGTCGCCGAGCGACGCGGCGGGATCGCTGACGTTGTCGAGCACGATGAAGTGGACGCCCTTGTGCTCGAACGTGTAGTGCGTCGGACCGAACAGCTCCTTGAACGCGCGGCCGTTGTCGAGCGACGCGTCGTGCTCGCCGGGAATGAATCGGATCGTCTTCACGTCGAGCTGCGACACCACGTCGCGGAACTCGGTCATCCGGCGGCGTCGCTCGCGCGGGTCGTCGGTCGTGTGCGTGAGGTCGCCGGTGAAGATGATGAAGTCCGGCGGGATCGGCAGCGCGTTGACGGCCGCCACCGCCTTCGGCAACGTGCCGTGCGCGTCGGGGTTCGGCGGTCCCTCGAAGCCCCAGTGCGAGTCGGACAGCTGCACGAAATAGAAGTCGTCGAAGCCGGTCGCCGCGTGGGCGCCGGTCGATGTCGTCGCGAGGCCCGACACGAACACCACGCCGCCGAGGCCGGCCAGCCTCATGAACTGCCTTCGATCGAGATGATGCATGCGGGTCCTCCGGTGACGTGGACGCGCGGACGTTCGCGCTCCTGCTTCGACATACCGCGACGACACCGCGCTTATTCCCGCGATCGAATCTCGACCGTGCGGGAATAAACTCGCCGCGGTGAAAGTCTTGTCGACGAGGTGGACGCAACGAGGGCGCGCGAGCACCGACCGATGACCCTGGACGAACAGCAACGGCGCTTCGAGGCGTTGGCGTTGCCGCATCTCGACGCGGCCTTCAACCTCGCGCGCTGGCTGACCCGCAACGATCACGACGCCGAAGACGTCGTGCAGGACGCGTTCGTGCGTGCATTGCGTTACGTCGGCGGCTTTCGCGGCGACAACGCGCGCGGCTGGCTGCTGCAGATCGTCCGCAACACGTGCTTCTCGTGGATCCGCGAGAACCGGCCGAACGAGATCATCGCGTTCGACGACGCCGACGACGTGCTCGACGGACCTGCCGGGCCCGTCCGCCGACGAACCGCAGGTGATCGCGATGCGTCGGGCCGATCGGGAGCGGATCAATCAGGCGATCGCCGACCTGCCGATCGCGTTCCGCGAGGTGCTCGTGCTGCGCGAGCTCGAGGACTGTTCGTATGCCGACATCGCACGCATCGTCGACATCCCGATCGGCACCGTGATGTCGCGGCTGGCGCGGGCGCGCAACCTGATGCGGCAGGCGCTGACGCCGGGCGTGCGTTCGGTGCCGCGCGGGGTGCCGCAGGGATGGCAGCCGGTCACGAAGGACGGAGCGAAGTCATGAAGGACAACATCGGGCCCGAGCAGATCCACGCGTTCGTCGACGGCGAACTCGACGTGGTCCAGCAGCTCGGCGTCGAGCGCGCGATGAAGGACGACGCGCATCTGCGCGCGCAGGTCGACGGCCTGCGCGGACTGCAGCAGCAGGTGCGTCGCGATGCCGACTATCACGCGGCGCCCGACGCGCTGCGTCGCCGTGTCGGGGCGATGCTCGCGGCCGATCGGAGCACGGCGCGTTCGCCGAGCAAGGCCTCGATCGGCGACGCGCTTCGACGCTTCACCGGCTGGCGACCGCTCGCGGCCGCGGTGGCCGCGACGTTCGCGCTGACGTTCGGTGCACAGCTCGCGATCCAGCGCAACGCGCAGGACACGCGACTCGCCGACGAGGTCGTCGGCAGCCATGTGCGATCGACGCTCGGCCAGCACCTCGTCGACGTCTCGTCGGCCGACCATCATCTGGTCAAGCCGTTCCTGTCGTCGAAGCTCGACTTCTCGCCGCCGGTCCGCGACAGCGATCTCGGCGACGCGGTCTTCGTCGGCGGTCGCGTCGACTATCTCGACGGCCGGCCGGTCGCCGCGCTGGTCTACAAGCAGGGCGAGCATCTCGTCGACACGTTCGTGTGGCCGGCGACCGGCGGCGACCGTTCGCCGTCCTTCAGCGCGGAGCGCGGCTTCCGGATCGCGCACTGGTCGCGCGACGGCATGACGTTCTGGGCCGTCTCCGACGTCAACGAGGCGGAGTTCGTCGCATTGGTCAAGCGGCTCGCGTCGTGACCGACGCGAAAGAGGCGCCTCGAACGGCGCCTCGCGTTCGACGGCGACGCGTCAGTCGCTCATCGTCCTCGACGTTCCGCCGAGCCGCCGCGCGACCGACGCGAGCCATGCCCTGGTGGCTCCCTTCGCGCGCGGCACGGTCGCAATGCCCGGTTCCGGATAGCTGGCGTCGCTGAAGGTCGTCGTGTGCGCGGCGCGGGCGGCGCTCAGGTCCGCCTCGACCTCGGCGCGTGTCCTGCCCGGGGCGGACGGCATCGGTCGCGGCCGGTCGACGTCGCCGAACGACACCTCGCCGGCGCGCAGCGCCCGCAGCGTCTCGGCCTTGACCTCGGCGCGCGTCAGTGTCGTCGACGGGACTCGAACGGACGCGGGCGCGTCGGTCACGGGCGGGCTCGCGTGGGCGCCGGACACGGCCAGCAATGCCGCTAGAACGAAGGATCGCTTCATGATGGTTCCTCGAATGGATGCGTGACGGTCGATGTCCGGTGCGTCGAGTCGTTCGACGCAGGAAGCGGATCACCGATGTCGGGAGGACCGTCGACGACGATCGTTTATTCCGGCGTCGCGGTGCCCTGGCAGCGTCGCTGCGGACCGCTGTGCGCGAGCAGCGCGTCGAGGATCAGCCGCGTCGCGTCGCCATCGCCGAACGCGGTGCTGCGATGGGCCATCGCCGCGTAGCGCACATCGTCGTCGAGCAGCGCGCAGGCGGCGTCGACGATGCGAGTCCCGTCGGTGCCGACGACGACGCCGATGCCTTCGGCCACGACCTCCGGCCGCTCGGTGTCGGCTCGCAGGACCAGGACCGGCTTGCCGAGCACCGCGCATTCCTCCTGCACGCCGCCCGAGTCGGTGAGTACGAGCGCCGCCCCGTTCAACGCATGGACGAAGTCGCGATGGCCGAGCGCGTCGGTCAGCGCGACACGCGGGTGCGAACCGAGCCGCTCGACGAGCGTCTCGCGCACGCGCGGGTGCGGATGCATCGGAATCCGTAACGTCAACAATGGTTGACGAACGAGCAGTCGCGTCAGCCCGTCGCAGATGCGATGCAGCGCGTCGCCATGATTCTCGCGACGATGGACCGTGACGAGCACGTAGCGCTCGTCGGGCATCGTTCTCGAGACCGCGTCGCCCGGTCGCGCGATCGTCAGCTTCAGCGCATCGACGACGGTGTTGCCGGTGACGACGATCGCCTCGTCGGCCACGCCTTCGCGACGCAGGTTCGCGCGCGCGGCCTCGGTCGGCGCGAAGTGCAGGTCGGCGAGCCGCGCGGTCATCGAACGGTTCAGCTCCTCGGGGAAAGGGTCGCGGCGATCGTTGGTCCGCAGGCCGGCCTCGACGTGGGCGACCAGCACCTGGTTGTAGAACGCCGCCAACGCGCCCGCGAACGTCGTCGTCGTGTCGCCCTGCACGATCACCCAGTCGGGCCGCTCGCGCGCGATCGTCATCGACAGGCCGCGCACGCAGTCGGCCATCACCGCCGCCAGCGACTGGTCGTGCTCCATCACGTCGAGGTCGACGTCCGCTTCGAGCCCGAACTCGATCATCAGGTCGTCGACGAGATCGCGATGCTGGCCGGTTCGGACCGTCGTGACGATGAAGTCGTCGGGCCGCGCGCGCGCCTCGACGATCACCGGCATCAGCTTGATCGCCTCGGGCCTCGTGCCGATCACGATCATCACGCGCAGCGGCACCTGCGTCATCGCGCCGCCGTCATCGCGTGGCCCGACGCAGCCGCATCCGTGCCATCAGCGCGCCGGCGATCAGCAGGCAGAACTGCGTGTTCGTCTTCAGGTAGCGCGGCAGCAGGCGCACCGGCTCCTGCGCGAGGCGGACGAGCCATTCGAGGCCGAGGCTCGCGAGCCGAGGATGCGCGCGACGGCGCGTGCCGCCGAGCACGTCGAAGCTGCCGCCGACGCCGATCGCGACGCGGGCGCCGAGCCGATCCCACTGCTGCTCGATGAATCTCTCCTGCAACGGCGTGCCCATCCCGACGAACAGCAGGCTCGCGCCGCTCGCGCGGATCGCGTCGGCCCGCCTCGAGGCGTCGGCCGCGGTGAAGTATCCGTCGCCACCGGCGACCTCGAGTCGCGGATGACGGTCGCGCAGCGCCGCCATCGCGGCGCCGACCACGGGACCCTTCGCACCGAGGCAGTAGACGCCGAGCCCGCGTTCCGCGGCCCGCGCACAGAGCGCGTCGACGAGGTCGATGCCGGCGACCCGCTCGGGCAGGGCGGCGCCGAACAACGGGGCTGACCAGACGATCGGCTGGCCGTCGGCGACGACGATCATCGCGCGGTCGACGAACGATTGCAGCCACGGGTCGTCGCGCATCGCCATCAGCGTCGCGACGTTGACGGTGCACAGCCATCCGCGCCGACCGCAATCGACCGCATCGAACACCGCGTCGACGGTACGTCGGGACGTCAGGATGTCGAAGTTTCCGTTCAGGACCGCGGCGCGTACGGTCACGTCGTCGCGCTCCGACGGAGCCACATCGCGTCGACGAAGAACTTCGTCGCCCAGTTCGGATAGGTCATGCACGCGTAGCGCCCCCAGACGGGATGCGAGCCCTTCACGCCTCCGCGTACGCCGGACGCCGACGTGGTCAGATCCTGTCGGGCCATCACGTAGCTCAAGGCAAGATTCAAGCCACGTTTGTAACACTCGTCGGGCTCGATCGCGTCGAGCCGGGACCACACGATCGCGAACTGGCAGTTGCCGGTCATGCAGCACGACGATGCGACCGGCCGATCATCCTCGTCGATCGTGGACGGCAGATGACCGTCGTCGCGCAGGTGCCGCAGGACCGTCGACGCCGCGCGCCGGGCTGCATCCAGATAGCGTGCGTCGTCCAGCATCATCGCGGACTCGAGCAGGCCGCGCGTCGCATAGGCGATCGTGTGCGTGAACGGCGGACGGCCCGGGCGGAACGCGCAGTGGTCGAACAGCCCGTTCGGGCGCTGCGAGGCGACCGCCCAGTCGAGGTTGCGCCGCGCGACCGCCTCGCGTGCCGCGTCCGGCTCGAGCGCGTTCATCCGCAGCAGCGCCCAGGCCGTCCGTGTGTTGTACACGTGCGGCGTGTCGAGATGCTCGTGGCGCGTCCACAGCCCGTCCGCGTCGGCGACGGTCGCGAGCCAGTCCGCCGCGCGACGAGCCGCTTCGAGCAATCGTCGATCGCCGGCGTGCTCGTGACCGGCGACGAGGCCGAACAGGATCTGTCCGGTGTCGAACACGATGCCGTCGTCGCCGAAGCGCGGATTGCCGAACGACCCGTCGCGTTTCTGGATCGACAGCAGCCAGTGCAGCACGCGCATCGCGCGATCGACGTAGCTCGGATCGCGGACGCGCGCGAGGCGCAGGAAGGTCGTCGCGATGTAGCCCGACGTCTCCGGGTACGACGGTCGCCAGCCGCCGCGCCACGAGTAGCCGTAGCTGACGCCGCCGTCGCTCGACGCATCCTGCGCGCGGCACAGCCAGGCTTCGGCTTCGAGCAGGTGGCGGTCCGCGGTCGCGGCATCGACGTTCGCGACGCCGGCACCGGTCGCATCGCGCCATGCGACGCGGAGCAGCGGTGCCAGTGCAGCGATCGCGCCGCTCATCGACCTGCCTTCATCGTCCCGCCTTCATCGTCAGTACCCGACGTCCATCGGTCGCGTCGATCGCACGGCGACAACCGTCCTTGCCGTGCGTCCGAAGCCCGACATATGATCGCCGGCCGGCGGATCCGAGCCGTCCAGCGTCGTCGATGGGGATGATGATGAAGCGGATGCCATGAAGACCCGTGTCGCGGTTGCGCTGCTGCTGGTCGTGCTCGGCGTGAATCCGACGGCGGCGCAGACCGGTGCGCCGAACGCCGACGGAGCGCAGGCGGACGCGAACGGCTCCGCGACGACGGCGTCCGACGCGGCGAAGGTCGACGCGACGCCGCACGCGAACGCCCCATCGAAGCTCCCGCGCTTCGCTCCCTGGAACTGCGGCGACGGTTCGGCGTCGCGCACGGGACCGGACGCACCCGGCGATGCCGGATCGGCGCGGGACGACACGGTCCGCTGGAGCTCGCCGCGCGAAGCGTCGCGAACCGTGGACCGGCTCGCGCCCAGGCTCGAACATATCCGAATCGCGAGCCCCACCGACTTCGTGCCGTCGACCGGTCCGTTCAGCGTGCTGGTCTTCAAGACGTTCGTCGACCGCGACGCGGTCGCGAAGGATGGCACGCCGCTCGAGCGATTGACCTACCGCGCGCTGATCGTCGGCGATCCGTTCGCCGACTGCGCCGCCGCGTCGATCGACGGCGGCAGTCTCTCTCAGGTGATCTGGCCCGAAGGCGTCTGGTCGGAGCGCGCGACCCGCGGCGTCGCATCGGCGCCGGGGACCGACTTCAAGCCCGACGAGGGACCGCAGGACAAGACGCTGCTGCACCTCGATGCGAACGTGCAGCAGATGCATGGCCTGTGGCGTCGCGCACGGATCTACGTGATCGGCTCGGCCGGTGCCGACGGCAGCGAGCCGCGGGTGATCGGTTCGATCGAGACCGTCGTCGCGAACCGGACCTGGGCCGCGCTGTTCGCGATCCTCGGCTGCATCGTCGCGTACGTGGTCGCCGCATTCGCGACCTTCGCCGTGCATCGGATGCGGCGCGTCTACGACGACGACGGCAATGTCGTCGGCACGGCGGCACGGTCCGCGGCGCGCGGCCGCGTCGCGGCCACGGGAGTCTCGGGTCCGAAGATCGCGGACCGTTTCAAGTCGTCGTTCCAGAACCAGGCCGCGCAGATCAACAAGGGCCACGGTCCGCTCGACGGGACCAACTACAAGACGATCTGGACGCACATCTTCAATCCGGTCGTGCTGACGGCGGGAAGCAACGGCCTCGGCAACGCGACGAACCTGCAGATCCTGTTCTTCTCGCTGATCGTGTTCGGCCTGGTCACGCACATCTGGATGATGACCGGCCACCTGACCGGCCTGTCGCAGACGATCGTGCTGCTGATGGGCATCTCCGGCATCGGCGGTACCGCAGCCGCCGGCGCGGATCTCGCGAAGAACCGGTTGAGCTTCGACAACTGGACCTGGCTCGTCAACCGCGGCTGGTTGCCGCCGGGCGGCATCGCGGAGGTCAACGCGGCGAAGTGGAAGGACATCTTCACGACCAACGGCACGTTCGACGTCTACCACTTCCAGATGATCTGGTTCTCGGTCGTCGTCGGCGTCTCGCTGATCGGCGTCGGCGCGCAGGTCAGCGACCTGAGCACGTTCGAGGTCCCGGCCGCGCTGCTCGGCATCCTCGGCTTGAGCCAGGTCGTCTACGTCACCGGCAAGCTGGTCGCGCCGCCATCGATCTCCGACCTCGATGCGCAGATCGGCAAGCTGCGCGACGCCGAGGACGCGTTGAAGATGCTCAACGATGCCGCCGACACCACCGCACTCGCGGGGCCGTACGTGATCAGCTGGCCCACCGACACGGCGCTGGTCCAGGCCTACGATCAGTACTTCGAGTCGTGGCAGCTGACGCGCACGATGTTCGAGACGACGGTCGGCCGCCTCGTGCCGGAGGGCGCCGCGGGCAAGCGGCCGCCGTTCGTGCTGACCGACGTCATCCTCAAGCGCTTGCCCGATGCGATCGCCCGACAGGACTATCGTCAGACGCTGACGCTCGCGGGTCACCAGACGGCGATCGTCGTCGCGAGGGATCCGGTCTCGACCGGTGCGCCGCCCGGCGCGCAGCCCCTCGGGGTCGCCACCACCGCCGGCCCGCAGCCGGCGCCGGGCACGCCGCCGATCGCGGCCGCGTCGCCGTCGTTCGCGTGGAAGCTGCTGCCGGCAGACGATGGCCATCGCTACCCGGCGCGGATGACGGTCACGGCACAAGGCGACGGGACGAGCGCCGTCGTGGCTTTCGACGCGGCGGCGGCGCTGCCGGGCGACTATCGATTCGCGGTGCGGATCATCGCGCCCGGCCCCGGGCCTGCGATCGTCCGCGAATTCGCGCTCCGGATCGAGCCTGCCGGCTAGTCGGCGCTCTTCGCGCGGCCGCGTCGATAGATGCGCCACCGATCCGCACGTTCGTCGACGAGTCGATAGGCGTCGCTCGTCGCGAACGGATCGTGCAGCCAGGCGCCGTCGTCGGGCGTGACGACCGCGACCGCGCAGTCGTAGTCCGTCGCGAGCGCATCGACGTCGCCCGGCTCCGGCTTGCCCGCGAAGACGCGATCGAACTGACGGTCGATCGCGCGCAGCTGGTCGTGCGGCATCGACGTGTAGACCTGTGCGAGCTCCCACGTCGAATAGCAGGAGCGGCGATCGGCCAGCAGGCTCCAGCCGATGTTGACCGGCCAAGGCGTCATGCCCCACAACGCGTACGGGTCGTTCGCGACGCGTTCGTCGGGGCTCGCGTGTTCGCGCACCGCGCGCCACAGCTCGGGTGCTTCGGCGAATCGTCGATCTTCGTCGCGCGGCGTGCCGAACAGGTCGGCCCGGGCGAGGTGGATGGCTTCGGGAAGTCCGAGCGCGATGGCGATCGACGCGAGAACCACCGCGACGCGACGACGTGCTTCGACCCACGACGCGAGACCCGCGGCCGCGAAGACGATCAGCACCGTCGAGGCCATCAGCACCGCGCGCCATGCGAGGTCGTTGTTGTCGGCGAGCGTGCTCGCGAGGACGCCGCCGACGACGAGCGATGCGAGTGCCAACGCCGCGAGCGCCGCGATCGTCCGTCGGCGCGGCGGCGTGGCATCGCGCAGCTTCGACAACCCGACGATCGCGAAGAGGCCCGGCAGATAGACCGCCGTGAGCTCGATCGGCAGCAGCACGAGCCAGTAGCCGGCGACATCGAGCAGCGCGACGAAGCGCCGCCGGAAACGTCTCGCCGAGCGATCGTGTACGGCCGGACGCACGATCGGCGAGCCGGTCTGGCGCGTCGCGGCGCGCGGCGAGCTGGTCGTGCAGGAACGGTGACGCGACGATCGCCGCGAGGACGCCCGCCACGGCCGCGGCGACGATGAATCGCCGTCGTCGCGCCGGCTCCGTCTCGAAGGACAGCACCGGCACGATCGCGACCGCGGCGACCGCGAAGACGACGCCGCCGATCCACGTCGAGGTCTCGAAGCCGGCCGCGACGAGCAGGCCGGCGACGACCGTCGTGGCGACGTCGGCGCGTCCGGCGAGCCTGGCGATCATCACGACCGCGAGCAGCACGCACGACGTTCCCGCGAGGTGCTGCGGAACCCACGCCGACTGGAAGAACCAGCCGCCGAAGCCGCCCGGATTGCGGATCCATGCATCGAGACCCGGCTCACCGAACATCGACACGAGCAGCGGGCGCGACGACGCGGACACCGCGAGCACGACGACCCACCATGCGGCACTGGACCGGCCGCCGATGCGCACGGCGAGCGCCATCATCGCGTCAGCGACGAGAACGCCGAGAAGAACGTCATCGCCGCGTCGGCTTCCCATCCGGTGACGCCGAGCAGCCGCGACAGCTCGCCGGCGCTGAAGTGCCACAGGTAGTAGTACGCGAGTCGACCCGACCCGCCCGCGCCGCCGAGGAACGGGTTGCCGGGCGGCGGTCCCGATCGCGCGATCTCGTCGACGAGCGCGGCTTTCGCATGGTCGTAGATCGGACCGGCCAGCGCGACGCCGTCGCCGACGTGCTTCGGCAGGATCGCCGACGCGATCACCGCGGCGACCAGCGCGGCCGGCAGCAGCGGCCACTTCGGCAAGGCGGCGATCGGCATCGCATCGGGCTCGGGCCGCGCACCGCGGATCGCGATCGCGGCGATCGGCGAGCGACAGCAGCGCGACGAGCGCGATGCTCGGCGCGGACCACGGCAGGACGAAGAACAGCGGCAGCACGACGACGCTGTGGATCGCCCATCCGGCGGCCGGCGCGCACGACAGCGCGAACGATCGATCGACGAAGCGCCGCATCACGAGATAACCGCACGCGGTCCAGAACGCGAGCGCGACGGCCGCGCAGCCGAACACGTGGAGGGTCGACGCCATGAGCTGGGAGAGACGGATGCGCCGGCGAAGGCCGACGTGATGCGAGCGCGGCTAGCTTATACGGACCGTCGCGGGATCAAGCGCGAAGGCGCCCCGCGCGACCATCGACGTCCGATCGAAGCGCGGCACGATGCCGCATCAACGTCGCATCAACGCGACGCGGACCGTGTCGTCGTCGCCGAGTGGCGTGTCGCCGCCTTCGACCCACGTCGGCGCGCGTCGCATATTCGTCGGGCTTCATCTCGAGCGACGCGAGCTGCCGGCCGTAGATGCCGACGGCCTCGAGCGGCACCGCGACCGGCGGCCGAAGCGGCCACCGAACCAGCGGCTGTACGAGACGATCAGGCGGATGCGGCCTTCGGGCGTGCGGACGATCCGGCGCGACGAAGCCGAGCGTGACGTCGTCGTCGTCGTTGACCGGCAGGCCGACAGGTCGCCGACGCGCGACCTTCTGCGGCCAGCGGCGGGCCATTCGCGTCGATCGAATCGGCGGGTCGTCGCTTCACGATCCGACGACGCCGGTTGCGCTTGAGCGAGGAGGGTGTCGGCCATCGGGTGGTCGGTCGAAGCTGGTCAGATCCCGCTGAACCAGTTGAAGCCTTCCTTGCCGAAGTAGGTCTGCGGCCGTGTTCGTGACCTCCATCGCGACGAGCCACTTCGGGTTCTTGAAGCCGAGCTTCGTCGACGTTCGCAGCCGCAGCGGATAGCCGAACGGCTCGGTGAGGATCTCGCGCGCGTACTTCGTCGCGAGCATCGTCTGCGGATGCAGCGCGGTCGGCATGTCGAGCGCACTCGACGTAGCCGTCCGCGCAATGGAACGCGAGGTACTTCGCGGACGTGTCGGCGCCGATCAGCTCGAGGAAGCGCCGCAGGTTCACGCCCGACCACTGGCCGATGTAGTCCCAGCCTTCGACGCAGATGTGGCGGACGATCATCTCCTGCTCGGGCAGCGCGTAGATCTCGTCGGCGGTCCACGCCTTCTTGTCGCGGATCAGGCCGCCAGCTCGAGCTTCCACGTCGCGCCGTCGACCGGCTTCACGTCCTCGACATCGTAGAACGCGTTGAAGCGCGGCGGCTTCAGCACCTGCGACTCGGCGAAGGTCGGCGCGAGATGGTCGGGCCGGAAGATCGCGGCCTGCACGCCGTCGTTCCATCGCGAGACCGCGCGCAGGACGCGCCTGCACCTGCTTGTCTTCGGTCACATCGCAGCCCGGACAGCATCGTCAGCGCGCCGAGGCTGATCGCGCCGCGCAGCACGTTGCGACGCTCGATGCTTTCGACGAGTCCGATGCTCGTCGTGAAGCACGCGCTGATCGACGCCGTCTGTCGGACGGAAGAGCGAGCGTGACGGCGGACGCAGGATGGTCATGACGTTTCCTTCAGGCGGCCGTGACCGGCTGCGCGTCGAGCGGCGCATCGTCGTCGATGATCGGCCCGCCGCCGACCATCGCGACGATCGTCTTCGGCACCAGCAGCGCGAGCGCGACGTGCACGACGACGAATCCGACGATGGCCGCCATGCACAGGAAGTGGACGAGCCGGACGTTCTGGAAGCTGCCGACCAGCGCGACGAGCGCCGACAACTGGATCGGCTTCCACAGCGCGAGGCCCGAGACGACGATGCGCGATGCCGACGACGATCACGCCGATGTACAGCAGCCTCTGCACCATGTTGTAGACGGTCGCGTCGTCGTGCGCGAGCCGGAAGTGCAGCGCGTCGCGAGACGTCGCGAGCAGGTCGCGCCAGTCGGATCGGCAGCAGCATGCGGCGAAAGCGTCCCGTCGCGAAGCCGTAGCCGAGGTATGCGAGCCCGTTGATCACGAGGATCCACATGCCGAAGAAATGCCATTGCAGCCCGTGCTGCGCCCAGCGGCCGATCGTCAGCCAGTCGGGGAAGTGCAGCCAGCCGAAGATGACCTCGTCGTCGTAGATCTTCCAGCCGCTGCCGATCATGACGAAGATCGTGACGGCGTTGATCCAGTGCATGAGCCGCAGCGGCAGCGGATGCAGCCGACTGCGGATGCCTGGGTCCGGACGGGCGGTTCGATGGCGGTCGGCGTCGACGGTCGAGCATGCGGCTTCCTTCAGGACGGAGCCGTTCGTGCAAGTTCGTCCATGCCCGTTCGTCGAATTCAGTGCGGATCGCGCACAGCCGAGCTCGTCGCGCAGCCGCGACGAGTCGGCGGTGATGTGGCGCACGTCGGCGAGGCGGAACTTGCCGGTGACGATCGGCTCGGGGCCGTCGAGCGCCCGCGCGAGCGCGCTCGCCATCTCGCCGACCGTGCGCGGCGTGCCCGATCCGACGTTGAACGCGCGCATGCCGTCGCGATGCCGTTCGGCCGCGAGCACCGTGGCCTTCGCGATGTCGCGGACATGGACGAAGTCGCGACGCTGGCCGCCGTCCTCGAAGACCATCGGCGCCTCGCCGCGGCGCAGCGACGACAGGAAGATCGCCGCGACGCCGGCGTACGGCGTGTCGCGCGGCATGCCCGGGCCCGTAGACGTTGTGATAGCGCATCGTCGCGACCGAACCGCCGGTCACGCGCGCCCAGTTGCTCGACGAGCAGCTCCTGCGCGAGCCTTCGTGCTCGCGTAGACGTTGCGCGGATCGATCGGCGCGTCCTCGCCGACCAGCGCCGGCGCGAGCGTCTCGCCGCAGAGCGGGCAGGGCGGCTCGAACTGGCCGGCGGCCATCGCGTCGGTCGAGTGCGCGGTCCCGGCGACGACCGGGCCGTGCACCGGACACAGGCCGAGCCCTTCGCCATACACGACCATCGAGCTCGCGAGCGTCAGACGGCCGATCTTCGCGCGCGCCATCGCGGCCAGCAGCTCGGCCGTGCCGTAGTCGTTCGACGAGACGTAGTCGGGCGTGTCGCCGATGTCGACGCCGAGGCCGACCTTCGCGGCGAGATGGATCACCGCCGTCGACGCCGGCGAGCGCGCGAGTCGACCGCGGCCGCATCGCGCACGTCGGCCTGCCTGAACTCGACCGACGCCGGCGGCTGACCACGGACTGTCCGTGATGCACGTCGGGACGCAGCGAGTCGAGCACGCGGACGTCGTGGCCGCGTCGCGACGAGCTCGGCGAGGACGTGCTGGCCGATGAAGCCGGCGCCGCCGGTCAGGAGGACCTTCATCGAGCGCGCCGGCGCCGGCTGCGTCGCGACCTCTTCAGCGACGGTCGCGAGTCGCACGAAGGTCGTCGTGATCTTCCACGCGGCCGACAGGCCGGCGACGAGATCGCCCGACACCTTCGAGACGCCGCCGCGGCGGCAGCGATGATCGACCGGCGACCTCGAGCGACGCGCCAGCCGGCGGCCGCCACGCGCATCTGCATCTCGAGGTTCCAGCCGTACGTCATCTCGCGCATGCCGAGCGCGCGCAGCGCGTCGACGCGCGCCGCGCGAAACGGCGACATGTCGGTGTAGCGCACGCCGTAGACCAGTCCGGATCAGAACGACCGGCGATCGCGGCCGGCGACGATCTGCTGCGGCGTCATGCTGCCCGCCTCGCGACGGCCGCGCAGCCGCGAGCCCATCACGAAGTCGGCGCTGCTCGACGGCGATCGGCCCGACGACGGCGCGGCATGAAGGCCGGCACGTCGCTGCCGTCGCCGTCGAGGAAGCAGACGATCTCCGGCGTCGTCGCCGACCGCGGCGAGGCCCGCCGGCGCACGCGCGTCCGTAGCCGCGCTCGGGCTGTGCCACGACGCGTCGCGCCGGCGCTCGCGCGCGTCGGCCTGCGTCGCGTCGGTCGAGCCGTTGTCGACGACGATGACCTCGTCGACGCCTTCGGCGACGCACCTCGGCGACGACGCCGCCGATCGCCTCGGCCTCGTTCAGGCAGGGAATGACGACCGTGACGACGACACGGGGCCCGATGCCGAGCTGTCGATCACGCACGCTCGCGACGGTCTGCGCGACACGCTCGCCGCAGGAAGCGTCGCGTCGCGGGCGCGTCGTCGCCGACGTCCGATCGCGAACGCGGGGCGCCGGCCGGCGAGTTCGTCCTCGAGCATCGCAGCGACGCCGCGTCGTCGACGTCGTACCAGCCGGACACGTCGACGACCGGCACGCCGATCTCGTCCGCGCGGTCGACGGTCAGCCGATGGACCGCGCTCGTGCTCCACGGGATGTCGTCGAACAGCCGCGCGATGCAGGCGCGACAGCCCGATCAGCGTGTAGCCGCCGTCGTGCGCCGGGCTCAGCACGACGACGTCGCCGGACGTCACCGCGTCGACCGCCGCGCGCAGGATCGCGAGCGGCAGCGTCGGGCTGTCGGAGTTGATCAGGATCGCGCCGCGTGCGAGCGCAGCAGGTCGCGCATGCCGTGCAGCAGCCGCTCGCCGAAGTCGCCGTCGACCTGCGGAAGGATCTCGAAGCGAGCCGGCAACAGGCGGCGCAACGCGGCCTCCGAACCGACCGGCGTGTAGAGCGCGAAGCCGGTCACGTCGCCGTCGTCGGTCAGCCGGTCGATCGTGCGCGCGAGGTCCTCGATGAAGCACGCCGAGATGGCCGCGCACTCGTCGGGCGCGAGCGGCGGCGACAGACGCGTCTTCGAGCGTCCCGGCCTCGGGCGTCTTGCAGACGATCGCGACGGCGACGGTCTTCGTCGCGGCGGTCGCCATCGAGCCTGTCGTCATCGTTCGTCCATCAGTCGAACGCGCGGATCGAGATCGAGGAACAGGTCGTGCGGATCCTCGAGGCCGGTCGACAGCCGCAGCAGGTCGGGCGGGCACGGCGTGCCGACGCCTTCGATCGACGCGCGATGCTCGATCAGGCTCTCGACGCCGCCGAGCGACGTCGCGCGCTGCCAGACCTCGACCTTCGCCGCGGCCGCGACGGCCGCGCGCTCGCCGCCCTTCATGCGGACCGACAGCATGCCGCCGAAGCCGCCGTCCATCTGCCGCGCCGCGATGTCGTGGCCGGGATGCGTCGCGAGGCCGGGATACAGCACCGCCGACACGGCGTCGATGATCGGACAGCAGCTCGGCGAGTCGCGCCGCCGACTTCGACTGCTCGCGCACGCGGACGTCGAGCGTGCGCATGCCGCGCATCAGCAGCCACGCCTCGAACGGGCCGAGGATCGCGCCGAGCTGCCCGCGGAGCTTCTGGATGCTGCTGCCACAGCGTCGAATCCTCCGCCGACGACGACCGCGCCCGCGATGACGTCCGAATGGCCGTTCAGGTACTTCGTCGCCGAGTGGACGACGATGTCGGCGCCGAACTCGATCGGTCGCGTCAGCATCGGCGTCGACACCGTCGAGTCGACGCACAGCAGCGCGCCGGCCGCATGCGCGATCTCGGCAGATGGCCGCGATGTCGGTGATCGTCCACAGCGGATTGCTCGGCGTCTCGATCCAGAACAGGCCGGTCTCGCCGGGGCGGACCGCCGCGGCGACCGCGTCGAGGTCGGTGGTGTCGACGAACGTCACCGTGTGGCCGTAGCGACCGATGTCGACCAGCCACTCGCGAAAGCCCCAGTACATGACCGTCGCGACGCGACGATGTGCGTCGGTCGTTCGAGCGCGAGGAAGATCGCGGTCGCCGCGGCCATCCCCGAGCCGAACACGCAGCGCGTCGTGCCGCGCCTTCGAGGTGCGCGAGGATCGCCTCGACCTGCTTGACGGTCGCGTTGTCGGTGCGCCCGTAGACGTAGCCGGACTCGTAGCCGTTGTCCGCGTCGCGCAGGAACGTCGCGGACATGTGGACCGGCGGCACGAGTGCCCGCGTCGTCGCGTCGCCGGCGCCGAGCGCCTGAGCCAGGATGGTTCTCGCCTTGAGGATGGGATGCGACTGCTTGTCCATGGATCCGTTGAAGAGCACGCCGACGGGAACGCCGAGTCCGTCTTGTTGTTTTAGATCCTCGAGCTCGAACCCGTTCAGCGCCGGCGGGACCGGACGCAGAAGCTTCAGTGTATTCGGCCGGACCATCTTCGCGCGATGCCCTTCGACAGGGATGGACCGCGCAACGTTCGCAACGAGCGAGCGGTCGACGAAAGCAAGTCGTCGGCCCGTTCGCGTCTCGACGCCCGCGGATGCCGGTTCGTCGCGACCGCGGAGCGAAACTTACACAACTACGGAAAAAACTTCGAGCCGGTTTCGGCCGGCGTCGTCACGTGCCGTCCACGCGTCGCACCAGCGGTCGATCGTCGATCGACCAGCCGCCACCGAGCGCGCGGATCAGCTGCACGCTCGCGCGCTGCTGCGCGGTGTCGAGGCTGAGCGACGTCTGCTGCGTCTGCAGCAGCGCCGTCTGCGCCATCACGACCTCGAGATAGTTCACCGCCCCTTCGCGATAGCGCAGCGACGCGAAGTCGAGCGAGCGCTGCGCCGCGTCGACCGCCGACCGTTCCGAGACGGCCGCTCGCGGTAGTGGTTCAGCAGCGCGAGGTTGTCCTCGACCTGCTGGAACGCGCCGAGCACGATGCTGCGATAGCGCGCGCTCTGCTCGTCGAGGACCGCGCGCGTGCGCTCGACCTCGGCCCGGCGCGCGGCCCGCGTCGAACAGCGGTCCGAGCGAGCGACGGGCCGATCGCCCAGAACGCGTTGGGCGCCGCGATGAAGTTGTCGAGGTCGCTGCTCTGGTAGCCGATCAACCCGCTCAGCGTGACCGCCGGGTAGTGCGCGGCGCGCGCGACGCCGATGCTCGCGTTCGGCGGCCGCGATGCGGCGCTCGGCCGCGGCGATGTCGGGCCGGCGCTGCAGCAGCACCGACGGGACGCCGGGCGGCACGTTCGGCAGCGGGATGTCGGCGATGCCGCGGCGGGAGCGTGAAGCTCGACGGCGAGTCGCCGACGAGCGCGGCGATCGCGTGCTCGTTGACGCGCGCGCTGCGCGAGCGTCTGCTCGGCCAGCGCGCGGGTCGAGTCGAGCTGCGTCTGCGCGCGCGCGACGTCGAGGCCCGACGCGACGCCGCCGTCGTGGCGCGTCGTCGTCAGGTCGAGCGCCTTGCGTGTACGCGTCGACCGCGTCGTCGAGCAGCGCGATCTGCGCGATCGAGTCCGCGCAGCGCGAGGTAGCTGTCCGCGAGCTGCGCCTGCAGGCTCAGCCGCGCGGACTCGAGGTCGGCCTGCGCGGCCTGCTCGGACGCGACGCCCGACCGCGACCTGCGTTGCGGATGCGGCCCCACAGGTCGAACTCGTAGTCGAGCTGCGCGCCGAGCGTGTACGAGCCGTAGATGGTCCGGCGACGTCGCGCCCGAGCACGCAGCGGTCGCAATGCGGACTGGCGGTCGCGCTGCAGCGTTCGCTTCGCCGGTCACCGTCGGGAACAGGCCGGCGCGCGCCTGGTCGGTGAGCGCCTGCGCCTGCACGTAGCGCGCGAGCGCGGCGGCGAGGTCGGGGCTGTTCGCGACGAGCGTGACCTGCAACGCGTCGAGCTCGTCGTCGCCGATACAGCGTCCACCAGGCGTCGCGCGGCAGCGTGTCGGCCGGCTGCGCCGTGGTCCACGGCGCGCGGTTCCTTGTAGCCCGCGGCGAGCGGGACATCGGGAATCCGTTCGGGCGGCGCCAGCGAACAGGCGCCGACGAACAGCGACGCGGCGGCGCACGCGACCGCGCGCTCGAGAGGGCGACGACGCATCACTCTTTCCGGGCAGGAGCCTTCGCGTCCTTCGCGTCGGCCGCTGCGCGACGCGCACCGACGTCGCCGTTCGCGATGCTGTCCGGCGGGCTGTCGATCACGCGATCGTTCGGCGACAGCCCCGATGCGAGCTCGACGACGCGGCCGAGGTCGCGCGCGATCGTCACGGGCTTGAGCACGACGTGGTCGTTCGCGTCGACGGTCGCGACGCGCGTGCCGTTGCGGTCGAAGATCAGCGCGCCGGGCGGCACGTCGAGCGTCGCCGCGTCGCCGGCAGCGCGAGGCTGACGTTCGCGAAGCCGCCGGGCAGCAGCTCGCCGTCCGCGTTGTCGACGGCGAGCTGGATCAGCATGCTGCCCGGACGCGGCGTTGACGGCGCCGGACGTCGACTCGACGGTCGCGTCGTAGGTCTTGCCGCGATGCTCCGGCACCGTCAGCTGCGCCTTCGTGCCGCGCCCGATCAGCGCCACGTAGTTCTGCGGCACGTTGACGTAGACGCGCAGCCTCTGCGTGTCCGAGACCATGAAGAGCTCCGGGCCCGTGCCGCTGCCGGCGTTGATCAGCGCGCCGACGTCGGTCGAGCGCGACGTCACGATGCCGTCGAACGGCGCGACGATGCGCGTGAACGCCTTCATCGCGACGTAGCGGTCGACGTTGGCCTGCGCCGCGTTGACCATCGACTGCTTGGTCGCGAGGTCGCCGGCCTTCTCCTCGGCCTCCTGGCGCGACACCGAGTCGCCGGCCAGCAGCGACTGCCAGCGCTTCGCGGTCGTGCCGGCGAGCTGCGCGTTGGCCTTCGCGCTCGCGAGGTCGGCCCGCGCCTGCAGCAGCTGCTGGTCGAGGTCGGGCGAATCGATCTCGGCGAGCAGCTGGCCGGCCTTGACCGGCGCGCCGATGTCGACCTTCCAGCTCTTCAGGTAGCCGCTGACGCGCGCGTAGATCGGCGCGCGCGAATAGGCTTCGAGGCGACCCGGCAGGTCGAGCGTCGCGGCCGCGTTCGCCGCTGCCCGGCGCGATCAGCGCTGACCGTCGGGACCGCCTGCGCGCGACGCGCGCTCGGACAGCCTCGCGGCGTTCGACGATCCGCGTCGACGATGCCCGCCGGCGACGATCACGATCGCGACGACCGCGACGACGATCGCGGCGATGCCGCAGCTTGCGCTGCGACGACGGCGTCGCGGCCGGCGCGGTTGGCCCGAGCGGGGTCAGGCGACATCGCGGTTCTCCGATCGAGGGCGCGCGCGACGGCGGCGCGGCGTGCGCGTCGGCCGTCGCGCGCGTGGACGAGGCTGAAGACGACCGGCACGAAGAACAGCGTCGCGATCGTCGCGAAGAGGAGGCCGCCGATGACCGCGCGGCCGAGCGGCGCGTTCTGCTCGCCGCCTTCGCCGAGGCCGAGCGCCATCGGCAGCATGCCGATGATCATCGCGAGCGCGGTCATCAGCACCGGACGGAAGCGCACGAAGCCGGCGTCGAGCGCGGCGGCGCGTCGCGTCGCCGAGCGCTTCGAGCCGCTCGCGCGCGAAGCTGATGACGAGCACGCTGTTCGCCGTCGCGACGCCCATGCACATGATCGCGCCGGTCAGCGCCGGCACCGACAGCGTCGTGTGCGTGCGCGAACAGCATCCACACGATGCCGGCGAGCGCCGCCGGCAGCGCCGTGATGATGACGAACGGATCGCTCCACGACTGGAAGTTGACGACGATCAGCAGGTAGATCAGCACGATCGCGCCGAGCAGGCCGAACATCAGGCCGGAGAACGCGCTGTCCATCGTGCGCACCTGGCCGATCAGCGCGGCGGTCGAGCCGCGCGGCAACTCGCCGGCGCGGTGTCGGCGAGGACCTTGCGGATGTCCTTCGCGACCGCGCCGAGGTCGCGATCCTGCGTCGTCGCGTTGATCTGGATCATCGACTGGATGTCGTACTGGCTGACGACGGCGTTCGCGGTGTTGCGCGAGAAGCGCGCGAGGCCGCCGAGCACCTGCGGTCATTGCCGCCCGGCGCCGCCGGCCCCCGCGATCGGCAGGTTCGCGAGCGCCGACAGCGAGTCGAGCGTGTACTGCGGCGACTGCAGCACGATCGGATACGAGATGCCGTTCGCCGGATTGAGCCAGAACGTCGGCGACACCTGGCTGCTGCCGGCGAGGTTGACGACGAGGCTGTTCGTCACGTCGCGCGTCGTGATGCCGACGTCCTGCGCGCGCGTGCGGTCGACGTCGACGTCGAACACCGGGCTGCTGCCTCGACTGCTGGATGCGCGCGTCGGCGACGCCCGGGATCGCGCGCAGCGCCTTCAGCAGCCTGTTCGCGTACGCGAAGTTCGCCGTCGAGGTTGTTGCCGCGGACCTGCATCTCGATCGGCGCCGGCGCGCCGAAGTTCAGGATCTGGCTGACGATGTCGGCCGGCGGGAACGAGAACGTCGTGTCGGGGAACTCGCGCGGCAGCCGTTCGCGCAGCTCGCGGACGTAGTCGGCGGTCGGTCGATGGCCTTCGCTTCAGCGCGATCTGGATGTCGCCGTCCTGCGTCCCGACGACGCCGGTGTTGTTGTAGGTCAGGTTGATGCTCGAGTACGGCAGACCGATGTTGTCGACCAGCGTCTCGATCTCGGACGGCGGGATCACGCGACGGATCGCGTCCTCGATGTCGGCGAAGCGCGGCCGACGTCTCCTCGACCCGCGTGCCGACCGGCACGCGCGCGTGCATCAGCACCTGGCCGCCGTCGACCGACGGGAAGAAGTTGCTGCCGAGGAACGGCGCGAGGCCGAACGACAGCCAGCACGACCGCCATGAAGCGCGACGACGAACAGCGGCCGGCGGCCGAGCGCGAGCGCGAGCAGCCCGCGATAGCCGCCGCGGATGCGTTCGAAGCGCGCCTCGAAGCCGCGCTGGAAACGCACCAGCGGATTGCGCGACGGCGGCCGGCACGTGCCCTTCGGCGTGCGCCGCGTGCGGCTTCAGCAGGAAGTTCGCCATCGTCGGCACGAGCGTGCGCGACAGGATGAACGAGCAGCCCATCGCGAACATCACCGCCTCGGCCATCGGCACGAACAGGAAGCGCGCGACGCCGGTCAGGAAGAACATCGGCACGAACACGATGCAGATGCACAGCAGCGACACGAACGCCGGCGTCACGATCTGCCGCGCGCCGTCCATGATCGCGGTCTCGACGTCCTTGCCGTGCTCGAGGTGCCAGTTGATGTTCTCGATCGTGACCGTCGCGTCGTCGACGAGGATGCCGACCGCGAGCGCGAGGCCGCCGAGCGTCATGATGTTGAGCGTCTCGCCGATCGCCGACAGCGCGATGATCGAGCCCAGGATCGACAGCGGGATCGACACCGCGATGATCACGGTCGAGCGCCAGCTGCCGAGGAACAGCAGGATCATCAGGCTCGTCAGCGCCGCCGCGATCGCGCCTTCGACGCGACGCCCTTGATCGCCGCGCGCACGAAGATCGACTGGTCGTTGATCGGCGTCACGACGAGGTTGTCGGGCAGCTGCGCCTTCGTGTCGACGAGCTTCTGGCGGATGCCGTCGACGATCGCGAGCGTCGACGTCGCGCCGTTCTTCAGCACCGACATCAGCACCGAGCGGCCGCCGTCGACGTGCACGATGTTGGTCTGCGGCGAGTTGCCGTCGTGCACGTTCGCGACGTCGCGGATGTAGACGGTCGCTGCCGTTGACGACCTTGATCGGCAGGTCGCCGAGGTCGGCGATCACCGACGGCGCGTTGTTGAGCTGCAGCGTGTATTCGAGGCTGCCGATCTTCTGCGTGCCGACCGGGATGATCAGGTTCTGCGCGGCGAGCGCGTTCGCGACGTCCTGGCCGGACAGGCCGCGCGCCTGCATCGCGGCCGTGTCGAGGTCGATCTGCACCTGGCGCTGCTTGCCGCCGTACGGGAACGGGATCGCCGCGCCGGCCACCGTGACGAGCGGCGGCCGCACCGAGTTGACCGCGAGGTCGAAGAGGTTCTGCTCGCTCAGGCCCCTTGCCGGACAGCGCGAGCTGCAGGATCGGAACGGTCGACGCGTTGTAGTTGAGGATCAGCGGCGGCGTGATGCCGGGCGGCATCTGCCTGAGCACCGTCTGCGAGATCGACGCGACCTGCGCGTTCGCGACCGCGACGTTGACGCCCGGCTGGAAGAAGATCTTGACGATGCCGATGCCGGCGTACGAGTTCGCCTCGATGTGCTCGATGTCGTTGACCGTCGTCGTCAGGCTGCGCTCGTAGAGCGTCGTGATGCGGCCCGCGAACTGCTCGGGCGGCAGCCCGGTGTACTGCCAAGCCACCGCGATGACCGGGATGCGGATCTCGGGGAAGATGTCGGTCGGCGTGCGCAGCGCGGCCAGCGGCCCGACGATCAGCAGCAGCACGGCCAGCACCACGAACGTGTACGGTCGCTGCAGCGCGACGCGGACGATTCCGATCAGCACGGGTGGTCGCAGTGAAGCATCATGGGGGTTTGGTTCGGCGCCGCGACGTTCGTCCGGCGCCGCGCATTCGACCGGTGCCAGGACCGACGCGCATCGGATCGATCATCATAACAACTGTCCGATCTCTTCAAGCACGACGCGTGCCGACCCGCTCAACCCTTTCGCTCGCGCGGCGATCGTTCGCCGCCACGATCGTCACCGTTCTTTTCGTCGCGTCGTCGCTGCAGCGTGTCGGCGGCGCGGCAGAGCCGCTGACGCCGGAAACCTTCGAGAAGCTGTCCGGCCTGCACTTCGGCTATCGGCCCGGCGACGTGCCGGAATCGGAGCTGGCGAGCCTCCCGTCTTCGTTTCCGGACGGGCAGCCGGGCGACATGACGATGTACGAGCCGACGGGCGGGTACCGCGACGAGATCGGGCTCGTCACGAAGTCGGCGGCTCGATGGGCGATCACGTTCGACAAGCGGGCGGAAGCGAACATGATCGCCAACGCGAAGTCGTCGAAGTGGTTCCCGATCCATCAGCAGGACCCGGTCCATGGCGGCCCCGTCCGCTTCGATCTCAATCCGTACAAGTCGGTGGTGTCGTCGTCGAAGGGCGACACGGCGCTGAAGCCCGATCCCGTGGGCAACCCGAGGATCGTCGTCGATTCGGCGCACGAGCCGCACTTCCTCTATTTCTACGCGCTGCTGATGCGGGCACGGGGCGACGACCAGGCGTTCCGCTGGGCGCTCGAGGAGATGAAGTACTGGTGCGCGTGGAACTACGTGCACATGACCGACAACGGGCGCGGATTCTCGAAAGGAATCTTCAGCCCGATCGCGACGCAGCCGCGCGGCGCGGCGTGGTCGCTCGCCGCGCTGTTCCAGCTCTATCACGTGCTGCCGAAGGACGACCCTTGGTACCCGTCGGTGAAGGCCTCGGTCGAACAGAACATCCTGTTCCTGGACGGCAACTACCGGCGCGGCATCTACGACAACGGCCCGTTCAAGCCGTACTACGACTGGCCGGCGAGCGCCTTCAAGAACGAGCTCGGGCTGCTGCAGGGACGCGACACCGCCTACGGTGAGGGCTTCGACGGCAAGCGCCAGATGATCGGCGCTTTCCAGGCCGCGTTCCAGACGCAGGTCGTCCTGTTCGGCTACGGGCTGGACCTCGACCTGGGCGAACCGGCGAAGAGCGCATTCCACGACCTGGCGCTGTTCGTCGCGCGCTGGCCCGTGATCCTGTTCGGACCGCCGCACACGCCGGGTGCGTACGACTGGCGCCGGGCGGGCGAGTACTCGATGGCGGTCGGCACGATGCGCGCGGACGGCCTGTGGGACTACTTCACGAACGGCGGACAACTGCTGGACGCGAACTACGGGCGGTTACCGCCGCTGCCGGACGATCGCCTGTTTCGCCAGCACGACGAAAACGGTGCGCTCGACTCGATCGCCACGAGCTTCGTCGACAACCTCGTGCCGGCGCTCGGCCTGGCCGTCGATCTCGGCGCACCCGGCGCGGCGGAGGCCTACGCGCGGGCCGAAAGCGCCGCGCAGTGGCCGCGAGGCGGCGCGTACCAATTCGCGATCCTGCCGAAGGGGCGGTACTTCCGCCATCCGCCGGCGCAGCACCCGGCGTCGGCGCAGCGTTGATTGCCTCAGCCGGCCTTGCGCGCGGCGAGCGCGTGGCGGGCGCCGTTCACGAAGAGATAGGCCGGCGTCGCCTTCCACAGCGCGTGCCAGAAGTTTTCGGCGCGCCAGTCTCGGGCGCCGGTGTTCGAATAGATGCGGTTCATGCGGGCTCCGGATGAAGGTGAGATGGAGAGCGGCTCCGTGGCGCCGTGTTCGTGTCGCCGCTCAGCTGCTTCGTCCGGCTGTCACGGCGAGCACGACGCTCGAGACCGCGTGTTACTGCACTGCAGCAAATAGGATGCCATTGGAGGAATTCCAGAGCTCCGGCCGGAAATCTCGCAGCGCACCACGACACCGGGACCCGCCGGGACGCGCCGTGGTGTGGTTTCCACGCGATTAGGGCTAACCCGAAGTGTTGATACGGATCAATCTTTTGACGCCGTTTCGGCGGCACATTGGCGGCGGGGAAGCGGACGTTCGCGCGGAGGATGGACGGTCGGCCGGGCAGGTCGATCGGACCGGACGAGCCGTCGAACGGCTGAACTTTCGCCGCAGCCGGCCGATGACCGGCTGTCCGAACGAATAAACTGTCGTCGAGCGGCGGGTGAATCGGGTGCGACGCCCCGTTCCGTTGCAGCGCCGCTCGTCGAACGGTTTGCCCGAACACTCAGGAGATTTGCTCATGGATCGACCTCTCGCGGCAACGGCCGGAGTCGCGCCCGCTTCGACGCGCGTGCGCGGCAACGGGTATCGATGGGGACAACTCGTCATGGGCGTGCTGTGCATGGCCATGATCGCGAACCTGCAGTACGGCTGGACGCTGTTCGTCAAGCCGATGGAGACGAAGAACCACTGGGGGCTGTCGGCGATCCAGCTCGCGTTCTCGATCTTCGTCGTCGTCGAGACCTGGCTCGTGCCGGTCGAGGGCTGGCTGGTCGACAAGTTCGGTCCGCGACCGGTCGTCG
Organism: uncultured beta proteobacterium; assembly: GCA_963795885.1. GTDB lineage: Bacteria > Pseudomonadota > Gammaproteobacteria > Burkholderiales > Burkholderiaceae_D > CAHJXF01. Next base: position 92,266 of record CAWCJI010000004.1, read on the forward strand.
CCGGCGGCGGCATCCTCGCGGCGATCGGCTGGGTCATCAATTCCTATGCGACGACGGTGCCCGAGCTGTACGTCGCCGCGGTCGTGTCGGGCGTCGGCGCCGGATGCGTCTACGGGACTTGCGTCGGCAACGCGCTGAAGTGGTTCCCGGATCGTCGCGGCCTCGCCGCCGGGCTGACGGCGGCCGGCTTCGGCGCCGGTGCCGCGGTCACGGTCATCCCGATCGCGAACATGATCTCGAGCTCGGGCTACGAGCACACGTTCTTCTTCTTCGGGCTGCTGCAGGGCGCCGTCATCTTCGTGATCGCGCTGTTCATGACGCGCCCGACCGCGCCGAAGGGCGTGCCGATCCCGCCCCGGATCGTGATGTCGAAGGTCGACTACAACGCCGGGCAGATGATGAAGACCGGCACGTTCTGGCTGACGTACGTGCTGTTCGTCGCCGTCGGCGCCGGCGGCCTGATCGCCACCGCGCAGCTCGGCCCGATCGCGAACGACTACGGTCTCGCGAAGCTGCCGGTCAGCATTCTCGGGATCAGCCTGCCGTTGCTGACGATGACGCTCGCGATCGACAATCTCGCGAACGGCTTCACACGCCCGCTATGCGGCTTCATCTCCGACCACATCGGCCGCGAGAACACGATGCTGCTGGTCTTCATCGGCGAGGGCCTCGCGCTGCTCGGCCTGATGATGTTCGGGCACAACCCGTACCTGTTCATGACTGTTCGCCGCGCTGACGTTCCTGTTCTGGGGCGAGATCTATTCGATCTTCCCGGCCCTGTGCGCGGATACGTTCGGCGTCAAGAATGCCGCGGCGAACGCCGGCACGCTGTACACCGCGAAGGGGACGGCGTCGCTGCTGGTCCCGCTCGCATCGGTGCTGTCGGTCGGCGGCAACTGGAACGCCGTCTTCATCTTCAGCGCGGTCATCAGCATCGCGGCCGGCATCATCGCGAAGCTCGTGCTCGCGCCGATGCGTCGCAAGCTGATCGAGGAAACGAACGCGCGCGGCGCGCCCTGAGGTCGTTCGGCGGGCCGGCAGCCGCCGGCCCGTTCAGATCTTGCCGCTGTGCCGCAGCCGGCTCAACGTTTCGGCCGACAGGTTCAGGTGGGCCGCCAGCTGCTTCTGCGGGATGCGATCGAGAAGGTCGGGGCGCTTGCGCACGAAGCGCTGCACGCGTCCCGGCGCATCGAGCAGATGCAGCGTGATCGTGTGGGCCATGACCTCCGTCATCAGCCGCATCACGCACGCCTGGAACCACTCCTTCGTCGGCGGATGACGCTCGAGGAAGGCCGTCCATTGCGGCATCGCGAGTCGCACGACGCGCGTCTTCGTGACGCAGACGATGCCGTACGGGGTCGGCGTTCCCATCCGCCACGCGGCGTAGCTCGTCTCCATGTCGCCTTCGGCCGCGAAGCGTAGAATCATCTCCTTGCCCTGCGCGTTCGAGACGACGCGCTTCAGCAACCCGTCGAGGATGAAGTACTGCTCCATGTTGCGAACGCCCTGGGGGAGCAGCACGTCGCCCTTGTTGGCATCGACGACGACCAGCATCGACTCCAGTTCTTCGCGGCCTGCATCGTCGAGTTCGGTGAGAACCTCGTTGCGCTTGAGCTGCAGGCGGATGATGTTCTTTTCCGGATGGCTCGCTACGGTGGTCACGGGACGCTTTCTGGATCCTTGCGACCGGAATCGAGATTTTTCAAAAGTTGATCGCGGTCAACGGCTGACTGGAAGGGCCGGAATCATAGTCCCATATTGAGCGAAATACCCGGTCGCGCACCCGGCCCCCCGGGCGTCCGGCCGGTCGAGTCGCCCGATCGAAGGTCGGTCGGCCATCGGGCGCGGTCTCGCGATCGGTCGAACGACCGGCCGGACGACCGATCGAAAGTCGCCGCCGAGCGCCACATCCCTCGCGAACAAATAGTAGGAGACAGGCATGTCCGCAGTGCTGAACACCCCGATGCCCAACGTGGCCGAGCCGGCGGCCGAAGAGCAGACGACGCGACGGCTTCCACCTCGTCATCGACGCGCTGAAGCTGAACGGCATCAACACGATCTACGGTCTGCCCGGCATCCCGATCACCGACCTGACGCGCATGCTGCAGGCCGAAGGCATGCGGATGATCTCGTTCCGCCACGAGGCGAACGCGGGCAACGCCGCCGCGATCGCCGGCTTCATCACCGGCAAGCCGGGCATCTGCCTGACGGTCTCGGCGCCCGGCTTCCTGAACGGCCTGGTCCCGCTCGCGAACGCGACGACCAACTGCTGGCCGATGATCCTGATCAGCGGCTCGTCGGAGCGCGAGATCGTCGACCTGCAGCAGGGCGACTACGAGGAGATGGACCAGCTCGCGATCGCGAAGCCGGTCTGCAAGGCCGCGTTCCGCGTGCTGCACGCCGAGGACATCGGCGTCGGCATCGCGCGCGCGATCCGGGCCGCCGTCTCGGGCCGTCCGGGCGGCGTCTATCTCGATCTGCCGGCCAAGCTGTTCGCGCAGACGATGCCGGCCGCGGCCGGCCGTGCGTCGCTGATCGAGGTCGTCGATCCGGCGCCGAAACAGATCCCCGGTCCGGACGCGGTTTCCCGCGCGCTCGACCTGCTGAAGTCGGCGAAGAAGCCGTTGATCGTCCTGGGCAAGGGCGCCGCCTATGCGCGCGCCGACGAGGACATCCGCAAGCTCGTCGAGACGAGCGGCATCCCGTACCTGCCGATGTCGATGGCGAAGGGCCTGCTGCCCGATACCCACGAGCAGTCGGCATCGGCCGCGCGCTCGTTCGTGCTCCCGGAAGCCGACGTCGTGCTGCTGATCGGCGCGCGCCTGAACTGGCTGCTGTCGCACGGCAAGGGCAAGACGTGGGGCGGCAAGGACCACAAGACGTGGGGCGGCCAGAAGTTCATCCAGATCGACATCTCGCCGACCGAGGCCGACAGCAACGTGCGCATCGATGCGCCGGTGGTCGGCGACATCGGCTCGTGCGTGCGGGCGCTGCTCGACGGCATGGGCTCGAGCTGGGCGAAGCCGCCGGCCGAGTGGACCGGCGCGATCGCCGGTCGCCGCAGCAAGAACATCGCGAAGATGGCCGAGACGCTGGCGAAGGATCCGTCGCCGATGAACTTCCACAGCGCGCTGAACGTCGTCCGCGACCTCGTCAAGGCGAACCCCGACGCGATGCTGGTCAACGAAGGCGCGAACGCGCTCGACTTCGCGCGCAGCATCGTCGACATGTACAAGCCGCGCAAGCGGCTCGACGTCGGCACATGGGGCGTGATGGGCATCGGCATGGGATTCGCCGTCGCCGCCGCCGTCGAGAGCGGCCAGCCGGTGATCGCCGTGTGCGGCGACAGCGCGTTCGGCTTCTCGGGCATGGAAGTCGAGACGATCTGCCGCTACAACCTGCCGGTCTGCGTCGTCATCATGAACAACAACGGCGTCTATCGCGGCACCGACAAGAACCCGAGCGGCGGACCCGACGTCGCGCCGACGGTGTTCGTCAAGGACGCGCGTTACGAGAAGCTGATGGAAGCGTTCGGCGGCGTCGGCGTCTATGCGACGACGCCCGCGGAGCTGCGGCGCCGGGATGGAGGAGGCGATCGCGTCGGGCAAGCCGACGCTGATCAACGCGATCATCGACGAGACCGCGGGTACCGAAAGCGGCCGCATCACGAGCCTGAACCCGCAGACCGCGGCCATGAAGAAGTGAATCGAGTTCAGTCAAAGTAAGACAAGGAGAAATACGTTGGACAAGAGACCTCTCGAAGGCATCAAGATCATCGACTTCACGCACGTGCAGGCAGGGCCGGCGTGCACGCAGCTGCTCGCCTGGTTCGGCGCCGACGTGATCAAGGTGGAGCGCCCCGGCGCCGGCGACGTCACGCGCAGCCAGCTGCGTGACATCCCGAACGTCGACGCGCTGTACTTCACGATGCTCAACAGCAACAAGCGTTCGCTGACGCTCGACACGAAGAAGCCCGAGGGCAAGGAAGTCCTCGAGAAGCTGATCCGCGAGTCGGACGTGCTGGTCGAGAACTTCGGCCCGGGCGCGCTCGATCGCATGGGCTTCACGTGGGCCCGCATCCAGGAGCTCAATCCGAAGATGATCGTCGCGTCGGTCAAGGGCTTCTCCGACGGCCACCACTACGACGACCTCAAGGTCTACGAGAACGTCGCGCAATGTGCGGGCGGCTCGGCTTCGACGACCGGCTGGTGGGACGGCCCGCCGACGATCAGCGCCGCGGCGCTCGGCGACAGCAACACCGGCATGCACCTCGCGATCGGCATCCTGACCGCGCTGATCGGCCGCATGCAGACCGGCAAGGGTCAGAAGCGTGGCCGTGTCGATGCAGGACAGCGTCATCAACCTGTGCCGCGTCAAGCTGCGCGACCAGCAGCGCCTCGACCGCATCGGCTACCTCGAGGAGTATCCGCAGTATCCGCACGGCACGTTCAGCGACGTCGTGCCGCGCGGCGGCAACGCCGGCGGCGGCGGCCAGCCGGGCTGGATCCTGAAGTGCAAGGGCTGGGAGACCGACCCGAACGCGTACATCTACTTCACGATCCAGGGTCATGCGTGGGAGCCGATCTGCAAGGCGATCGGCAAGCCGGAGTGGATCACCGATCCGGCCTACACGACCGCGAAGGCACGCCAGCCGCACATCATGGAGATCTTCGCGACGATCGAGGGCTGGCTGAAGGACAAGACGAAGTTCGAGGCGGTCGACATCCTGCGCAAGTTCGACATCCCGTGCTCGCCGGTCCTGACGATGAAGGAGATCCTCGAGGACAAGTCGCTGCGCGAGAGCGGCACGATCACCGAGGTGCCGCACAAGGAACGCGGCTCGTACTTCACGGTCGGCAGCCCGATCAAGTTCTCCGACATGAAGCCCGAGATCACCGGATCGCCGCTGCTCGGCGAGCACACCGACGAGGTGCTGGCCGACCTCGGCTACTCGGCGGAGCAGATCAAGCAGCTGCACGAGGCGCAGGCGGTCTGACGTCGTCGCCGGCCGGACGAACGGCGCCTGCGGGCGCCGTTTCGTTTTGGGCGGCGGTCGGCGATGAAGGGACCATCGCGATCAACGAAGGAGACGACATGAAGACCGAGGTGGACTGCCGCGCGCTGGTCGCGGCGATCGGCGACGCGGTGGTCGTCGCGGACGCGAACGGCGCGATCACGTTGTGGAACGACGCGGCCGAGCGGATGTTCGGGCACACGGAAGCGGAGGCGCTCGGCCGATCGCTCGACCTGATCACGCCGGAGCGGCTGCGCGCGCGGCACTGGGACGGCTACCACCAGTCGATGCGGACCGGAACCACGCGCTACGGCGCCGGCGAGATGCTGCGCGTGCCGGCGATCCACAAGGACGGCCGCGCGATGTCGATCGCATTCACCGTCGCGATGCTGTTCGCGCCCGACGGCAAGGTCGACGCGGTCGTCGCCGTGATCCGCGACGAGACGACGCGGTTCAACGAGGATCGCGCGCTGAAGAAGCGACTGGCCGAGCTCGAGGCGAGGGCAAGCGCGCAGAGCTGACGACGCCAGGCGGGTCGCGCCGTTAGACTCGCGTCGCCAGCCGGCCGATGACCGGCGCACGAGGAGACGGCATGCCGACCTACAGCACGCTGCGGATCGAGAAGGACGCCGCCGAGCCGCGCATCGCGCGGCTGACGCTCGCGCGGCCCGACAAGCTGAACGCGATCAGCCGGACGATGCCCGACGAGATCGCGGCCGCGGTCCGCTGGGCCGAGGCCGACGACGAGGTGCACGTGATCGTCGTCGAAGGGCAGGGCCGCGCGTTCTGCGCGGGCTTCGACATGCAGGAATATGCCGAGGCCGCGCCCGGCGAGGACGATCATCCGAACCGCCAGGAGAGGCGGCCGTGGGATCCGATGGTCGACTACGCGGCGATGATGGCGTCGACGGAAGGGATCATGGCGCTGTGGCGATCGACGAAGCCGACGATCGCGAAGGTCCACGGCTACGCGGTCGCCGGCGGCAGCGACATCGCGCTGTGCTGCGACCTGCTCGTGATGGCCGACGACGCGAAGATCGGCTACATGCCGACGCGCGTGTGGGGCTGCCCGACGACCGCGATGTGGACCTATCGGCTCGGGGCCGCGCGCGCGAAGCAGATGATGTTCACCGGCGACCTGATCGACGGCACGGAGGCGGCCGCATGGGGGCTCGCGAACCTCGCGGTCCCGCCCGCCACGCTCGAAGAGGCGACGATGGCGCTCGCGCGTCGCATCGCCGGCGTCCCGCACGCGCAGCTGATGATGCACAAGATGATCGTCAATCAGACGCTGATGACGATGGGCCTCGCGCAGACGCAGATGCTGGCCAACGTCTTCGACGGCATCACGCGGCACGACCCGAGCGGGATGTGGTTCAGGCGGCAGGCGCAGGTCGACGGCTTCAAGAGCGCGGTCGAGTGGCGCGACAGCGGACGCGCGATCCCCGAAGGCGACGAGGCACGGCGGCTCGTCGCGGAGCTGGAGGCGAGGTCGGGGCTTCTGTCCGATCCTTCCGCGGGCTCTTGACGATGCACGGCGCGGCTTGGTCATGAGCCGCGACCGACGTCAGCCCTCGTCCGAGCCTTCGAGCAGGAACGCCGCGACGACGTCGTTCAGGAAGGCCGCGTCGGCGGCCGACGTCGCCGTCGCCGCCTGATGCCCCTCGATCGACGGGATCTCGACGAAGCGGCCGTTCGCGATGATCGCGGCGGCCTCGCGTGCCGACGACGACGGGTTGAGCAGATCGAGCGGCGGCGCGAGCAGCAGGGCGGCCGCGCGGATCGATTGCAGCGCCGCGTCGGTGTTCTCGAAGCCCGGCGTCGTGCCGACGTCGTGCGCGTCGTAAGCCCACGACTGGTAGAGGAAGTCGTGCGCGTCGAAGCCGTTCGCCTCGACCTGCGCCACGATCGCATCGAGCGCCGCCGGCACGTCGCGCGCGTCGTCGTGGCGCGCGGCGAGCGCATCCGGCGAGCGGAACGCGAGCGCCTGCATCAGCGCCGCGTATGCGCGCCAGCCGCGCGACGGCCGCTCGGCGAAGCCGTCGCCGGTCCACGCCGGATCGGCGACGAGGCAGGCCCGCGCGGCGGCCATCACCATCGCGGACCACGGATGCGTGCGGGCCATCGGCGTCATCGCGACGAGCCGGTCCATGAACGCCGGATGCGACACGGCCCACTGCAGCGCCTGCATGCCGCCCATCGACGCGCCGACGACGGCATGGACGTGGTCGATGCCGAGATGGTCGGTCAGCAGCCGGTGTTGCGCGGCGACCATGTCGCGCAACCCGAAGCGCGGGAAGCGCATGCCCGGCTGCGATGCGCTGTTCGATGGCGACGTCGACAGTCCGTTGCCGATCGGGTCGGTCGCGACGACGAACCATCGCGTCGGATCGAGCGCGCGGCCGGGCCCGATGAGGAAGTCGAGCCGATGATGCGTGCCGGTCAGCGACGCGCAGACGAGGATCGCGTTCGATCGGTCGTCGCGGAGGCTGCCGTGCGTGACGTACGACTGCCGGAAGTCGCGGATGACGCCGCCCGATTCGAGCGGCAGGTCGCCGAGCGCGGCCTCGTGCGGCGTGCACGGGATCTGTCCGGCGGTGAGCGGCGGATGCCCCATCGCGTCAATCGAAGACGTCGCTCGCGGGCGAGCAGCAATGCCTCACCTCGATCGAGCAAGGGCCGCAGGGCATCGCGTCAGTCGAAGACGACGACCGTGCGGATGCCTTCGCCCCGCGCGAGCGCATCGAAGCCGTCGTTGATCGCGTCGAGCCGGATGCGCGCGGTGATCAGTTCGTCGAGCTTCAGCCGACCCTCGAGATACAGCTCGACGAGCCACGGGAAGTCGCGCTTCGGCAGCGCGTCGCCATAGCTCGACCGCACGATGCGCTTCTCGCCCATCAGCGAGCCCCAGCGGAACGCGACCTCGTCGCCGACGGCGATCTTGCCGAGCCAGACCAGGTCGCCGGCCGGTCGCGTCGCCTCGACCGACAGGCGGAACGCATCCTTGTGGCCCGCCGCCTCGAACGTGTAGTCGGCACCACGTCCATCGGTCATCGCGCGGATCGCATCGAGCGTGTCGGGTCGCGACGGGTCGACGACGTCGGTCGCGCCGAACTCGATGGCGCGCGTCCGGCGCGACGGGTCGACGTCGGCCGCGATGATGCGTCCGGCACCGGAAAGCGTCGCGCCCTGGATCACGTTCAGGCCGACCGCGCCGCAACCGATCACGAGCACCGACGCGCCCGGCGCGACCTTCGCCTTGCGCACCGCGGCGCCGACGCCGGTCATCACGCCGCAACCGATGATCGCGGCGGCGTCGAACGGCATGTCCTTCGAGATCGGCACGGCACCGGACTCGTCGACGACGGTCAGCTCGGCGTGCGTCGACGTCGTGAAGAAGTGATGGACCGGTTCGCCGTCGCGCGTCATCCGCGACGTGCCGTCGAGCAGCAGCCCGCGCGGCTCGTGCCGCTTCAGCGGCTCGCACAGGATGCGCACGCCGCGGTCGCAATAGAAGCAGTGGCCGCAGTACGGATTCCACGAGCAGATCACGTGGTCGCCGACGCCGATCGTCGTGACGTCGGACCCGACGGCTTCGACGACGCCGGCACCTTCGTGGCCGAGCACGATCGGCAGCGGGTAGGCGAGCTGCCCCTGGATCACTTCGAGGTCGGTGTGGCAGAGACCGGTCGCGCGCAGCCGGACGAGGACGTCGTGCGGCCGCAGCGGCGCCATCGTCAGCGTGTCGATCGTCATGCGCTGACCGACGGCGTCCAGGACGGCGGCGCGGAACTTCATGCGGCGTCTGCGTTGCGGCCGTGCCGGGACGGTGCGGTCACCGACGAACGAAGCCGGGTCCCCGCTTTCGCGGGGACGACGAAGGGAAGACTCGCCCTCAAGCCGCTTCCTGCCGCAATGCCTTCGGATCGTTGTAGCTCTTCACGTCCGTGCCGCGATACAGGATCGCCGCGCTGCGCTCCGCGATCTCTCGATGCAGCCGCACGAACGACGGCTCCATGTCTTCGCTCGGCCGCGGCTCGAGGTCGAAGTGATGGAAGCGATCGGTGCCGCGGACCAGCGTCGCGCTGTCGCGCCCCGCGATCTGCGACACCGACGTCGGGATGTAGCGGATCGCGAAGCCGATGCGGCGATCGTTCGACGGGTTGGCCGGCGACCCGTGCACGAGACGCACGTGATGCAGCGACATCTCGCCCGGCTCGAGCGTGATCGTCACCGCCTGCGACGCGTCGACGTCGACCGCGACCTCCTGCCCGCGCGTCAGCAGGTTGTTCTTGTCGAACGTGTCCCGATGCGGGATCTGGTCGACCTTGTGCGTGCCCGGGATGAAGCCCATCGCGCCGTTCGACGCGTTGCTGTCGGACAGCGCAACCCACGCGGTCACGACGTCGGGCTTGTTGAGTCCCCAGTAGGTCGAGTCCTGATGCCACGACACGAACGCCGGGTTGCACGCCTCCTTGATGAAGAAGTTCGTCGTCCAGCACAGCAGGTCGGGGCCGTACAGGTCCTCGATCGCGTCGACGACCCGCTGTTGATGGACGAGGTCGTTCAGCCACGGGAACAGCAGGTGCGTCTTGTGGCGCAGGTCGCCCTTCAGCGGACCGCCGGTCTTCGTCTCGAACGCCTCGAGCTTCGCGCGGATCGCGAGTGCCTCGTCGCGCGGCATCACGCGGATCGGGAAGACGGCGCCATCGCGCCAGAAGGCGTCGATCTGCTGCTGCGTGAGGATCTTGGGCATCGTGTGCTCCCTGGATGAGTGGTCAGGCCGCGCCGGAGATGATCCGTTCGACCTCGGGCGGATAGGCGTCGCCGGGCCTGCCGTGATAGAGGATCTCGCCGCGTTCGAGGACGTACAGCCCGTCCGCGTAATCGGGGATGTGATGCGCGTTCGACTCGGCCATCAGCACGCCGTGGCCGAGCTCGCGGATCGACGCGATGCCTTCGGCGATGCTCGGGATGATCGCCGGCGACAGCCCTTCGAACGGCTCGTCGAGCAGCAGCAGTCGCGGGTCGAGCGCGAGCGCGCGTGCGATCGAGACCATCTTGCGTTCACCGCCCGACAGCTGGTTGCCGCCGCGCTTCGCGTACTGCTTCAGCTTCGGAAAGATCTCGTAGGCGAGGTCGATGCGTTCCTTCGCCGGACGGCCCTGCGGCCGCGTCCACGTCGGCATCTCGATGTTCTCGGCGACGGTCAGGTCGCCGAAGACCTGGCTCTCCTCGGGCGAATAGCCGATGCCGCGCTGCGCGATGCGATGCGCGGCCTGGCCGACCAGCGATGCGCCGTCCCAGTCGATCGAGCCCGAGACCGGCCGGCACAGGCCCATGATCGTGCGGAACGTCGTCGTCTTGCCGGCGCCGTTGCGGCCGACGAGGCAGACCAGCTCGCCCGGCTTCACCGCGAGCGAGATGCCGCGCAGGATGCGGCTCGACTGGATGTCGACCGTCAGCGCGTCGATCGCGAGCACGTCAGCTCGCCTCCGCGCCGACCGCGAGCGCGTCGCGCGTCCTGCGGCCGACCGGCTTGCCGACGATCGCCGCGACGATCTCGGGATCGGCGAAGAACGACTTCGGGTCGCGGTCGGCGAGGACCTTGCCGGCGGTCAGCGCCACGATCCGCGTCGAGTATTCGGCGACCAGGTCCATGTCGTGTTCGACGAGCAGGATCGCCTTCACGCCGGCGGACTTCGACGCGTCGACGAGCGTGCGCATGATGCCGTGCTTGTCGGCCGATGCGACGCCCGACGTCGGCTCGTCGAGCAGGATGACCTCGGGCACGAGCGCGAACGCGCTCGCGATGTCGAGCAGCTTCTTCTCGCCTTGGGAGAGCAGCCGCGCCTCGGTGTCGAGCTTGCGATCGAGGCCGAAGATCGCCGCGACGTCGCGGGCCCGCGCGCGGACCTTCGCGTCGCGGCCGATCGAGCGGAACAGGTCGAGGCCGCGCGACGTGTTCGAGACCACCGCGACGGCGATCGTCTCGGCGACGGTCATCGACGGGAAGATGTGCACGAGCTGGAACGCGCGCGCCATGCCGTGACGCGCGAGCCGCACCGGACCGATGCCCGCGATGTCGTGGCCCTTGAAGCGCACGATACCGGCGGTCGGCTTCAGCAGCCCCGTCAGCACGTTGACGAGCGTCGTCTTGCCGGCGCCGTTCGGACCGACGATCGACACGGTCTCGCCATCGGACACCGACAGCGTGACGCCGTCGAGCGCGACGAAGTCGCCGTAGGCCTTGCGGACGTCCTGCGTCTCGATCAGCACGGTCATCGTCTCGCCCCGCGATGCGCGACCCGCTCCCAGACATCGGCGACGACGCCGGTGAGCCCGCGCGGGAACGCGACGACGATGATCGCGAGCACGAGGCCGAGGAAGAAGCGCCAGTACTCGGTGTCGCCCATCAGCTCCGACTTCAGGAACACGAACGAGAACGCGCCGACGATCGGGCCGAAGAAGTTCGCGAAGCCGCCGAGGACAGCCATGAAGACGAGGTCGCCGGAGTGGGTCCAGTAAGCGAGCTCCGGGTCGGCCTGGCCGGTGTTGACCGCGAGGATCGCGCCGCCGACCGCGCAGTAGAACGCGGAGATCAGGAACGCGATCACCTTCGCGAGCCGCACGCGCACGCCGAGGTACTCGGCCTTGCGCGCGTTCTCGCGGACGGCGACGAGGTGCAGCCCGAACGGCGAATGCACGATGCGCCACATCACGATGCCGAGCACGACCAGCAGCGCGAGGCAGTAGTCGTAGAACGGCCCGACGAGGAACGCGGTCTTGTCGAGGTCGGCGAACGGCATGCCGAGCAGCGTCGGCTTCGCGACGCGGATGCCGGTGTCGCCGCCGGTCAGGTCGTAGAACTTGAACAGGAACGAGTGGAACAGCATCCCGAACGCGAGCGTCAGGATGCCGAAGAAGATCTTCACGTAGCGCACCGACAGCAACGCGACCGGCAACGCCACGAGGACCGACGCCGCGCACGAGATCAGCAGGATCAGCTCGAAGCTCGTGACGCCGAGCCGGCTCGACAGCACGGCCGCGCCGTACGCGCCGATCGCGACGTAGAACGCATGCCCGAACGACAGCAGGCCGGTGTAGCCGAACAGCAGGTTGAAGCCGAGCAGCGCGATCGCGTAGCCGAACGCCGGGATCACCAGCGTGACGTGGTATTCGTCGATGACGTGCGGCAGGGCCGCGAGCACGACGACGGCGATGGCGACGAAGACGAGCAAGGCGACGCTGCTTCGGGCGGTGCTCGCGCGGGTCGCTGCCGCCGGTGCGGGCGTCGTTGCCGAGCTGGACCCTGCATCGTCGCCGGCCTTCGATGCCGCGGCCGACGGAGTCGTGTCGAACCGACCGGCGCCGCGATGGCGGCCCTCGTCCCCAGCCGGCGAGGCGAGTGGCTCGATCGCGTCGTCGTCGACGGGCAGCGGCGGATGCGCGCTCATTCGGCCGGCTTCCCGAACAGACCCGCGGGCCGCGCGACGAGCACGACGATCACGATCAGGTAGATCGCGAGCACTTCGAGCTCCGCGTAGTACGAGATCGCGGCTGCTCGCACGAGGCCCACGACGAGCGCGCCGGCGAGCGCGCCGCGCATGCTGCCGAGCCCGCCGATCACGACGACGGCGAACGCCTCGACGACGAGCTCGACCGGCATGTCGAGCGACGCGGCGGCCGTCGGCACGACGAGCGCGCCGCCGACGGTGCCGAGCATCGTGCCGAGCGTGAACACGGCCGAGTAGATCCAGCGCACGTTGGCGCCGAGCGCCTGCGCCATCTCGCGGTTCTCCGCGGTCGCGCGCAGGATGCGTCCGAAGCGCGTGCGCTTGAGGAACCAGCCGAGCCCGATCGCGATCACGAGGCTCGCGATCATCACGAGCAGGTTGTAGGTCGGCACCGAGACCTCGCCGAACGACGTGTTGCCGTACGCCATCGACGCGGTGCCGAGGTCCTGCGGATTCGCGCCCCAGAAGAAGCGCAGCACGTCCTGGAACATCAGCACGAGCGCGAACGTCAGCAGCAGCTGGAACGATTCGTCGCGCCCGTAGACGGTCCGCAGCAGCAGCTCGATGAACGGCCCGATCGCGGCGAGGACGACGCCGGAGACGATGAGCACGAGGAAGAATGCGGACGGCGGCACGCCGTGATGCGTCGCCCAGTTGACCGCGGTGATGCCGAAGTACGCGCCGAGCGCGTAGAACGATCCGCACGCGAGGTTGACGATGCGCTGCACGCCGAACACGAGCTGCAGCCCCGCGGCGACGAGGAACAGCACCGACGCGTGGAACACGCCGCCGATGACGATGTCGACGAAGGAGATCACGGTCGCTGGTACGTGCGCTTCATTCGCTGGTCACCCCGGCCTTCGCCGGGGTGACCGCTCGTTCCCGAACGCGTCGCATGGCTGGATGCGACGAGAGCGCGACATCGGATCCCCGCCTTCGCGGGGACTGTGATGTCCATGCATGCATGGACATCACAGCTTGATCTGCGCGGTCTTGATCCACTCCCAGAAGTCCACGCCGGTCGGCTTCTGCAACTGGTCCGAATACATCGTCGTGACGTCGGTGATCGTCGCGAAGTCGTAGCGGTTCTTGTGCGTCGTGAGGCCCTGATAGAACGTCTGGTCGGCGATGTGATCCTTCCGCATCGCGCCCGGCCCGCCGAGCGACGCGACCTGCAACCCCTCCATCGCGTCGATGATCGCTTCCTTGTCGGGCCACGCGTTCTTCGCCTTGTAGGCTTTCTCGACGGCCTCCTTGTAGACGATCGTCGCGAAGTACGCGCGGTCCGCCTCCCAGTTCGGATAGTCCTTGTACTTCGCCTCGTAGTCGTCGACGAACGCCTTCTGCAGCGGCGTCGGGTTGTCGAGCGCGAAGTAGAGCGTGTTGTGGCCGAAGATCATCCCCTCCGGCGTGAACTCCTTCTTCAGCAGCGTGTGCTGGAAGCCGGCCGCCGGGAACACGAACTTCGTCTTGCCGTCCATCAGGCCGGCCGCGTACGCGGTCTTCATGAACACCGGCAGGTCGGCGAACAGCAGCGACGAGAAGACGAGGTCCGGCTTCGCGGCCTTCAGCGACGCCACGTGCGAATTCAGGTCGAGCGTGCCGACCTTCGGCCACTGCTCGGCGACGACCGGCGCGTCGATGTCGTACTTCTTCAGGATGGCCTGGAACGCCGCGAAGTTGTTGCGTCCGTACGAGTAGTCGGGGTTGATGCCGGCGATCGTCTTGAACTGGCCCTTCCAGTGCTTGACGGCCAGCAGCGAGCCCATCACCGCCTCGCACTCGTTGTCGGTGCTGCGGAAGACGTAGCGCGGATGCGGCATCGTCTCCTTCACGCCGTCCTGCGTCGTGCCGTCCCAGAAGATCGTCAGCGCCTTCATCTCCTCGGCGACCGCGCCCATCGCGAGGCTGACGCCCGACGACACGATGCCCTGCACGCAGTCGACCTTGTCCTGCAGCACGAGCTTGCGCAGGCGCTCGATCGAGTCCTTCGGGTTCGTCTCCTCCTCGGTGACGAGGACGACCTTGCGACCCGCGATGCCGCCCGCCGCGTTGATGCGATCGACCGCGAACTGCGTGCCGCGGAATCCGTTGTCGCCGATCGTGCCGGCGATGCCGGACTTCGGGCCGATCACGCCCATCTTCAGCGGCGCGTTCTGCGCGATCGCCGGAAAGCTCGTCAGCGGCTGCGCCGCGATCGCCGCACCCGCCCCGCCGATCACCTTCAATGCACGTCTACGATCCATGGTTGTCTCCTCGGTCGTTCGCTCATCGCGCGTCGGTGGTCGACGGCGTCCTCCACGCGATCACGCGGCGTCTCGTGCGCCGTCGCGATCGTCCTGCGCGCTCGATTCGTCACCGGCGTCAACGCCGGTCCACGACTCCTCGCGTGAATTTCTCGATGCCGTCGAGCAGGCGGTCGCTCGCGGCGGCGGCGCGACCCTCGTCTCCGGACGCGATCGCGCGGGCGACCGCCGCGTGCAGCGTGGCAGTCAGCGGCATGACCTGCGCGGCGCGATGGTTCGCATACCAGAAGCGGCGCGACAGCGAATGGATCAGGCTCATCGCGCCTTCGGCGAACTCGTTGTGCGACGCGCTCGTGCACAGCACGTTGAACTCGCGATCGACGCGCATGAATTCGACGTCGTCGTTGTCCTTCGACGCCGTCCCGAAGTTGTGCGCGAGCTCGATGAACCGGGCGCGCTCGTCGTCCGACGCGCGGCGTGCGGCCGCGCGCGCGATCAGACGCTCGAGTTCACGACGCACCTCGAGCAGCCGCAACTGTTGCGACACGTCGATGTGCGACACGATGATGCCGCGCCGCGGGAGGATGACGACCAGCTTTTCGCGCGCGAGGCGGTGCAGTGCCTCGCGGATCGGCGTGCGGCCGAAGCCGGTGTGCGCCGACAGCTCGGACTCGGAGATCGCGCTGCCCGGCGCGATCCGTAGCGTGATGATCAGTTCCTCGATCTCCGCGTAGGCGAGATCGGCGAGACTCGGCGCCGGGGCGAACTCGATGGGCGACGCGCGCTTGTTCATCGGCGGATCACGGTGCGACGACGGGCCGCGGGAGGAAACATCGGTTGACGTATCACTGGTCGGCAACTAATATATCAGATTGGGAACAGAGCACATCGGGGATTACCATCATGATGACCGACCGCCAGCGCCGCTTTCGCGACAAGTACGTCTCCGAGATCAGTCCCTGGTACAACGGCTTCGTCCACGTGGCCGTCATGTACGCCGCGGGCATCGCGTCGATCGCCTACTGCGTGAGCCGCATGCAGAACGCGACGTGGGAGTGGCTGCTCGTCGTGCCGGTCGCGCTCGCCGGCAACTTCCTCGAATGGGCGATGCACAAGTACGTGATGCATCGGCTCGTCGACGTCTACGCGCTGCGCGCGATCTACGACCGCCACACGCGCCAGCATCACCAGTACTTCACCGACAACGACCCGACGATCAGCACGGTGAAGGAATTCCGCATCGTGTTCTTCCCGTGGCGCGTGCTGACGGTGCTCGCGGTGATGGGCACGGTCTTCGGCAGCCTCGCGGCGTGGCTGATCGATGCGAACGCGGGCTACGTCGTGTTCATCACGATGATCGGCCATTACATGGTCTACGAGACGTTCCACCTGTGCTGCCACGTCCGCGAGAACTGGTTCGTGCGCCACATGCCGCTCGTCAACACGATCCGTCGTCATCACGCCGCCCATCACAACATGGGCATCATGATGAACGTGAACATGAACCTCACGTTGCCGGTCGCCGACTGGTTCATGAAGACGAGCGACCTCAAGCGCGGCCTCGTCGGTCACCTGTTCAACGGCTACGACGAGACGCACGTGAAGGACGAGCTGAAGCCGATCATCGCGCGCTTCCGCACGGCCGAGACGCAGGAGTCGCGCGTCACGCTGGAAGGACCGCGGTTGAACGACGACGAGCTCCGTTCGCTGCAGCAGGCGGCGCACGCGTAGTTCTTCGGGGAACGTCCGAGTCCCCAAGGCCGACGTCCCGGCAAAGGCCGGGACCCAAGGTGGCGATCGTCGCGTCGCCGCGGACCTGCACCCCGGCCATCGCCGGGGGCGACAGGTTTCTCGACGTCCCGACCGCCTGCCGGTCGCGTCCAGCCGCTGTCAATCGCCGTTCGCGCGTTCGAGCAGCACGTCGGCGTGGCACGGCCCGTCGAGCGGGCACCAGCACGCGAGGTTCCTGCCGCGTAGCTCGTCGTAGCGGTGCCCGGGCGGCGGCTCGTGGACGTTGGCGCGATACAGCGCGACCGCCTCGTCGCGCGTCGCGATCACCTGTCCGTCCGGACCGACATCGCCGACGCGGAACGGGTTGCCCCACGGCCCCGGCCGCGCCACCGTCATCGTGTTCGGCGGCATGCGCCAGCCCTTCCTGCGGCTGAGCTGTACGCGGACCGGTCGAGCGGTCATCGGCACGCTCGCACGATCAAGCCGGCACGTAGCCGAGCCTGCGCGACACGTCGTCGGCCGCGTCGCGGACCGCGCGCCCGAGCGATCCGTTCCACGACGTGTCGAACGTGCCCGACGGCCCGAGGCTCGTCAGCGCCAGCACCAGGCGTCCGTTGAAGTCGAAGATCGGCGCCGACCACGCGTTGATGCCGGGGATCGGCCGACCGACCGCCCGCGCGAGGCCGTGTCGGCGGACCTCGCCGGTCAGCCGTGCGATGCCCGCCTCGGTCGTCCGCGCGGGCATGTCACCGTAGAGCCGCACCGCCTCCTGCTCGAGCATGTGGGCGACCGTCGACGCGCGGCAGCCACGCCGCGAAGACCAGACCGGTCGCGGTGTTGAGCAGCGACATCACCGTCCCGGTCCGCATGTTGACGTGCAGCGGATGGATCGACTCCTCGATCCGCACGATCGTGGGACCGAGATGGCCGTGCGCCGCGATCGCGACCGTGTGGCCGATCCGCGCGACGAGCGCTGCGGCCGCCGTCGTCGCCTCGCGCAGCGGATCGAGCCGCTGAAGCGCCGCGAGCCCGAGCTGCGCGGCCGACGGTCCGAGGTCGTACACGCCGGTCGACGGATCCTGCCGCACGAGGCCGAGCTTGCCGAAGCTGACGAGGTAGCGGTGCGCGCTCGATGCGTCCATGCCGCTCTCGCGCGCGAGCTCGCCGAGCGCCATCGCGCGTCCGGCCGCGGCGAGCGCGAGCAGCAGCTTGCCGCCGACTTCGACCGACTGGATCCCTCGCTGGGGCTTGCTCATGACATTTGGTGAATGGTCAATCGATTGACCTTAAGCCAATCATCGCATACGATTCGGCGGTGTGCCATCGTGCGTCGCATCGTGAGCACGATGGCGGGACAAGACAGGAGACACGGCATGACGGCCGAGAAGAAATTCGCATCGCAAGCCGACCTCGAAGAGAAGAAGGTCACGTTCGAGCGGCTGTCCGAGCACGCCTACGCGTACACGGCCGAAGGCGACCCGAACACCGGCATCATCATCGGCGACGACGCGGTCCTCGTCGCGGACACGCAGGCGACGCCCGTGATGGCGCAGGACGTCATCCGCCGCATCCGCGAGATCACCGACAAGCCGATCAAGTACGTCGTGCTGACGCACTATCACGCGGTCCGCGTGCTCGGCGCGTCGGCCTACGGCGCGTCCGAGATCATCGCGAGCCAGGACACCTACGACCTGATCGTCGAGCGCGGCGACGCCGACATGAAGAGCGAGATCGGCCGCTTCCCGCGGCTGTTCCGGTCGGTCGAGAGCGTGCCCGGACTGACGTGGCCGACGCTGACGTTCAAGGGCGAGATGACGCTCTGGCTCGGCAAGCTCGAGGTGAAGATCATGCAGCTCGGCCGCGGGCACACGAAGGGCGACACGGTGGTGTGGCTGCCCGGCGAGAAGACGCTGCTGTCGGGCGACCTCGTCGAGTACGGCGCGACGCCGTACGCCGGCGACTGCTATTACGACGACTGGCCGCAGACGCTCGACGCGGTCGCCGCGTTGAAGCCCGCGGCGCTCGTACCGGGCCGCGGCGCCGCGTTGAAGACGCCGCAGGAAGTCGCCGACGGACTCGCCGGCACGCGAGCGTTCATCGCGGACCTGTACGAGGCGGTGAAGGTCGCGGCGAAGAGCGGCAAGGACCTCGGCGCGACGTATCGCGAGACGTACGCGAAGCTGAAGCCGAAGTACGGCCACTGGGTCATCTTCGACCACTGCATGCCGTTCGACGTCACGCGCGCGTACGACCTCGCGACGCAGTATCCCGACCCGCGCGTCTGGACCGCCGAGCGCGACCAGCAGATGTGGGAAGCGCTCGAAGGGTGAGTCGCCGCACCGGATCGCCGCATGCCGCTCGACCGCGAGCCGCCGACGCTGCGCTACCGGCGCTGCGCGGACCAGGATCGCCCGGCGCCCGCGCATCATCGCGTGGTCGTCGTCGGCGCCGGGCCCGTCGGCCTGACCTGCGCGATCGACCTCGCGCGCCAGGGCGTGCCGGTCGTCGTGCTCGACGACGACGATACGCTGTCGACCGGTTCGCGGGCCATCTGCTTCGCGAAGCGCACGCTCGAGATCTGGGACCGGCTCGGCTGCGGCGATCGCATCGTCGACAAGGGCGTGTCGTGGAACGTCGGCAAGCGTGTTCTTCCGCGACGACCTCGTCTATCGCTTCGACCTGCTCGAGGAGCCGGGCCATCATCGTCCGGCGTTCGTCAACCTGCCGCAGTACTACGTCGAGGGGTTCCTGTTCGAGAAGGCCGTCGGCCGAGCCGAACGTCGACCTGCGCTGGAAGAACCGCGTGGTCGCGCTTCGTCAGGACGACGACGGCGCGTCGCTGACGTCGAGACGCCGGACGGGACCGTACGTCCTGCGCTGCGACTACGTGATCGCCTGCGACGGCGCGCGCTCGCCGATGCGCACGATGCTCGGACTGAAGAGCGCGGGCCACTCGTTTCGCGACCGCTTCCTGATCGCCGACGTCAAGATGTCGCCGGAAGACGTCGGCCCGCTTCGCGGCCGAGCGCTGGTTCTGGTTCGATCCGCCGTTCCATCGCGGCCAGTCGGTGCTGCTGCATCGGCAGCCCGACGACGTCTGGCGCATCGACTTCCAGCTCGGCTGGGACGCCGACCCGGTCGCCGAACGCGAACCCGAGCGCGTCGCGCCGCGCGTGCGTGCGCTGCTCGCGGCATCGTCCGGCTCCGACGCGGACTTCGAGTTCGAGTGGATGAGCGTCTACACGTTCGCCTGCCTGCGGATGGACCGCTTCCGGCACGGCCGCGTGCTGTTCGCCGGCGACGCGGCGCACGGCGTCTCGCCGTTCGGCGCGCGCGGCGCGAACTCCGGCGTGCAGGACGCGGACAACCTCGCATGGAAGCTGCGGCTCGTGCTCGACGGCAAGGCGCACCGATCGCCTGCTCGACAGCTACGACGACGAGCGCGTCGCCGCGGCCGACGAGAACA
Source organism: uncultured beta proteobacterium (assembly GCA_963795885.1). Taxonomy (GTDB): domain Bacteria; phylum Pseudomonadota; class Gammaproteobacteria; order Burkholderiales; family Burkholderiaceae_D; genus CAHJXF01. Next base: position 112,240 of record CAWCJI010000004.1, read on the forward strand.
TCGTCGCGTCGACGCGCTCGACCGACTTCATCACGCCGAAAAGCGACGTCTCGCGCACGTTCCGCGACGCGGTACTGAGGCTCGCGCAATCGCATCCGTTCGCGCGACGGCTGGTCAACAGCGGCCGGCTGTCGGTGCCGGCGACGCTGGTCTCGTCGCCGCTCAACACGCGTGACGTCGATGCGTTCGCCGGTTCGATGGTGCCGGGCGCCGCGTGCGTCGACGCGCCGCTGGCGATCGACGGCAGCGCCGGGCTGGCTGCTCGACGTGCTGCGCTCCGAATTCACCTTGCTCGCATTCGTCGACGAAGACGGACGGATCGACGGCGTGACGAACGACGCGATGGCGCAGGCCGACGTCCCGTTGCGCTGCCTCGTCGTCGCACGGCGAGGATCCTCGCCATCGCTGCCGCGCGACGCGACGATCGTCGTCGACGTCGATGGGCTGATCGCCGCGCGCTACGATGCGACCCCGGGCACCGCCTACCTGATCCGGCCCGATCAGCACGTCTGCGCGCGCTGGCGCACGCCGACCGCGGACATCGTCCGCGCCGCGCTCGACCATGCGCTCTGCCGAACCGAAGCCGTCGCGTGATGTCCGTCCTCAACATCGAACGCGAATCTCGCGCGGCCCGACGACTTCTACGAGCGGCTGATCGCGATGCATCGCGACCTCGGCCGCGACGAGAGTGAACTCGTGAACTGCAAGCTGATCCTCTTGCTGGCGAACCACATCGGCGACGACGGCGTCCTGCGCGAGGCAATGGCCCGTGCGCGCGACGGCGTGGCGTCGGCCGCTGCCGAACGAAAGGAGGTCCCATGACCGCCACCGCACTGGCTCCGTCGTCCGTCACGTCGCAGCTCGCGTACCTGTCCGGCTTCGGCAACGAGTTCGCGACCGAGGCGATGCCGGGCGCGCTTGCCGGTCGGCCGCAACTCGCCGCAGCGCGTCGCGTACGGCCTGTACGCCGAGCAGCTGTCGGGCACCGCCTTCACGGCGCCGCGCAGCCACAACCGGCGCTCGTGGCTGTACCGCGTGCGGCCCGCGGCGGTCCATCGCCCGTTCCGCGAGATCGGCATGGGCCGCTTGCGCAGCCGCTTCGACGAGGTCGCGACGCCGCCGAACCAGCTGCGCTGGGACCCGATGCCGATGCCGACCGAGCCGACCGACTTCATCGACGGCCTGACGACGATCGCCGGCAACGACGGCTGCGGCATCCACCTCTACGCGTCCAACCGCTCGATGGAGGACCGCTTCTTCTACGACGCCGACGGCGAGCTGCTGATCGTGCCGCAGGAAGGCGCGCTGCGGATCGCGACCGAGCTCGGCACGCTCGACGTGGCGCCGCAGGAGATCGTCGTCGTGCCGCGCGGCGTGCGCTTTCGCGTCGAACTGCTCGAGGACGAGGCGGGCGCGCGCGGCTACATCTGCGAGAACTATCGGCGCGCTGCTGCGGCTGCCGGACCTCGGCGTGATCGGCTCGAACGGCCTCGCGAATCCGCGCGACTTCCTGACGCCCGAGGCTCGCTACGAGGTCGTCGAAGGATCGTTCGAGCTCGTCGCGAAGTTCGTCGGGCCGGCTCTGGTCCGCCGAGATCGATCACTCGCCGCTCGACGTCGTCGCATGGCACGGCAACTACGCGCCGTACAAGTACGACCTGCGGCGCTTCAACACGATCGGCTCGATCAGCTTCGACCATCCGGACCCGTCGATCTTCCTCGTGCTGCAGGCGCCGTCCGACACGCCGGGCGTCGACACGCTCGACTTCGTCGATCTTCCCGCCGCGCGTGCTGACCGCGCAGGACACGTTCCGTCCGCCCTGGTTCCATCGCAACTTCGCGAGCGAGTTCATGGGGCTGATCCACGGCGCGTACGACGCGAAGGCCGAAGGCTTCGTGCCGGGCGGCGCGTCGCTGCACAACTGCATGTCGGGCCACGGTCCCGACGCGGAGACGTTCGAGAAGGCGTCGACAGTCCGACACGTCGAAGCCCGACTACATCAGGGACACGATGGCGTTCATGTTCGAGACGCCGGCGATCCTGCATCCGACGCCGTATCGCGCTCGAGACCTCGCAGCTGCAGTCCGAATACTTCCAGTGCTGGCAGGGACTGAAGAACAACTTCGATGCGTCCGCCGCGGGCGTCGCACGGCCGGCGGAAACGCGGTCCCGTCATGACCCGCATCAACGAGACGCACGATCCGGCGCTGACGAGCTGGGTCGCATCGGCGAACGCGACCGGGCTGCGACTTCCCGATCCAGAACCTGCCGTTCGGCGTCTTCCGTCGCGAGCACGACGGCGAGCCGTTCCGCATCGGCGTCGCGATCGGCGACCGCGTCCTCGACCTCGCGCTGGCCGCGAAGACGCGCACGCGCGCTCGCGCAGACGATCCGCGACGCGCTCGGCGATGCGAACGCGCCGGTGCTCAACGCGTTCATGGCGCGCGGGCCCGGCCGCGTGGTCCGCGCTCCGGCTCGCGCTGTCGCGCGCGTTGCGTAGCGGCGCCGCCGGACGCAGGGCGACGCTCGACGGCCTGCCTCGTTCGCGCAGGCCGACGTCGAGCATGCGTTGCCGGCCGCGCATCGGCGACTACACCGACTTCTACGCGTCGGTCCATCACGCGACGAACATCGGCAAGCTGTTCCGCCCGGACAGCCCGCTGCTGCCGAACTACAAGTGGGTGCCGATCGGCTACCACGGCCGCTCGTCGACGATCGGCGTCAGCGGCGACGACTTCCGCCGTCCGAAGGGCCAGACGCTGCCGCCCGGCGCGAGCGAGCCGGTGTTCGGACCGTCGAAGCGCCTCGACTACGAGTTCGAGGTCGGCATCTTCGTCGGCACCGGCAACGAGCGAGCCGATTCCGATCGCCGAGGCCGACGACCACGTGTTCGGCTTCTGCCTGCTGAACGACTGGTCGGCGCGCGACATCCAGGCGTGGGAGTACCAGCCGCTCGGCCCGTTCCTTTCGAAGAACTTCGCGACGACCATCTCGCCGTGGATCGTCACGACCGAGGCCCTCGCGCCGTATCCGAACGACGTGGGAGCGCGTCGCCGGCGATCCGCAGCCGCTGCCGTATCTCGACGCGCCGTCGGTGCGCAGCGACGGCGCGTTCGACATCGTGCTCGACGCGTCGCTGTCGACGTCGCGATCGAAGGCGGACGGCACGCCGCCGATGCCGCTGTCGCGAACCAGCTTCCGGCATGCGTACTGGAGCGTCGCGCAGATGGTCGCGCATCACACGGTCAACGGATGCCGGCTGATGCCCGGCGACCTGTTCGGCAGCGGCACCGCCTCGGGGCCGACGCCGAGCGAAGCGGGCGCGCTGATCGAGATCGTCGAGGGCGGCAAGAAGCCGTTGTCGCTGCCGAACGGCGAGTCGCGGACGTTCCTCGAGGACGGCGACACGGTGATCCTGCGCGCGTGGTGCGAGAAGGACGGCTATCGGCGCATCGGCTTCGGCAGCTGCTGCGCGACGGTGTTGCCGGCGGACTGATCGCCCCGGGCATCGCGAACGGCACTTGCATCAAGGTCTCGCGCGTCGTCGATCGTCATCGAGGACATGCCAAGGACGACGGCCCTGCCGTCGCGTCCGCCGAATCAGCGTTTCGCCGCAAGGCCCGGCGTACGCCCGCGTCTATCATCGCGACCCTGTATTCAAGGAGATCGAATGAAAAGCAACGACGAAGGCGGACTCGACTTCGGCCATGAGTTCCACGGCCGCGAACACCACTTCCTGCTGACGCGCGAGGCGCTCGAATACCTCGCCGACGAGAAGGGGCTCGACGAGACCGCGATGATCAACACGTACAACGCGCATCTCGCGCAGATCCACTCGGTCGCCGAGCGCCTGAGCCGATCCGCCGATCCGCTCGAACGCGTCGTGCTCGAGCGGTCCGCCTTCGAGGCCGAGCGTGTCGACAAGCGCTGAGCGCAAGGGCACGCCGCACGTCGTCGAAGGTCAGGTCGCGCACTTCATCGACCGCGAGACGTTCCGCAAGCGCTTCGAGGCGAACTTCTACGATCCGGCGTTCGACCGGCTGCGCGACGAGATCGCGAAGCTCGAGGCGATCGCGTGGGACGGCTATCACGAGGGCCGCAAGTCGCCGAAGACCGCGAAGGCGGGTCCCGGCTTCGCCGATCCGGACTACGACCTGTCGATCGAGTGGCGCGAGACGCGCGACCGATTGATCGAGCTCGAGGCGCGACAACGCGAGCCCGGGACGAAGTCGCGCGTGCTCGTCGTCTGCGGCTCGCCGCGCAACGACGGCTCCTGCCCCGGGGAGATGTCGAAGACCTTCCGGCTCGCGAAGATCGTCTGTGCGCAGCTCGAGGCCGATGGCGTCGAGCCCGACCTGCTCGACCTCAGCGGGCAGACCAACGAATACGAGAAGCGCATCCATCCGTGCAAGGGCTGCGTGTCGACGGCGATGCCGCTGTGCCATTGGCCGTGCAGCTGCTATCCGAACCATGCGAGCGGACAGGTCAACGACTGGATGGGCGAGATCTACGAGCGCTTCGTCGCGGCCCATGGCGTCGTGTTCGTGACGCCGGTCCACTGGTACCAGTCACCGACGGTGCTGAAGGCGATGATCGACCGTCTCGTCTGCGCCGACGGCGGCAACCCCGATCCGTCGTCGACGCACGGCAAGAAGGCCGCGGAAGCGAAGCAGATCGAGATCGACGGCTGGGACTATCCGAAGCACCTCGCGGGGCGTGCGTACGGCCTCGTCGTGCACGGCGACGTCGCCGGCATCGAAGGCACGCGGCGCGCGCTGTCGGACTGGCTCGACTGGATGGGGCTCGTCGACGCCGGCGACAAGGCGCGGCTCGATCGATTCATCGGCTATTACGAGCCGTACGCGACGAGCCATCAGGCGCTCGACGAAGACGCTGCCGTGCAGGCAGAGGTCCGCAACGTCGCGCGCGCGGTGGCGCACACGATCGCCGATCAGCGTGCCGGACGAAGCCGTCGCGGCGACGACGGCCTCTCGAACCCGCGGCCCAAGTAACGCGCCGCGGCCGACCGGTTCAGGTCGCGCCGTCGGAGACCGGGTACGTCGTCGAGGTCCTCGTCGCCGGCGACGACGTTCTCGAGGTTCCCGTCGACGCGCTCGATGTCGACCGCATCCGGGTCGTCGAGCTCGTCGGCTCCCGAGTCGATTCCCGGATGGACCGTCGTCGAGAGGTCGTTGGCCGGCGCATCGTCGACGCCCGACGACGCACGCTCGCCGGTGCCGGAACTGTCGGAGTCCGATGAGAGATCGTCGTCGCCGAGGTCGCGCCCGGCCGTCGCACGCGTCTTCATCGGCATCTCGCGCGACTGGTCGTCCGACAGGCCTTCATCCATGCCGGGCCCGCCGACGACGTCGCTGCCGCTATCCGACGTGTCGCTCGGTCCGAGCGCGCCGGTGCCGTGACCGCGCAGGGTGGTCGGCGATTCCTCGCCGGTCAGATCGAGTGTGCTGTCTGCCATATTCATCTCCGGTTGGTGGATCGCGACGTGTCGCGGCATCGTCGTCACCATGCGACCCGGCGTGTCGGCCGTGTCGCTCCGCCACGACGAAACGACGGTAGGAAGAATGCCGAACGCCCGAACTTGCGGGCGGAATGAGCCGACGTCCTACCCGTAAGCTCCGCGGAGCTATGCCAGCCTCGTTCGACCGAAGGCGCCGGACGGACCGCTGCATGAACACCACCAAGAGCAGGAACCGCTCACGCGACGACGAGAAGGACGCGGCGCCGTTCATGGGATCGGAGTACATGGACGCACGCAGCTATCTCGAGAAGCCCGCCCGGATCAAGCGATCGAGCACGGCGCCTCCGGTGTCGGACGAAGCCAACGTGCCGGCTGTCCCGCGCTAGCCGCGAACTTCCCGATCGCCGTCAGGCGGTCAGCAGCTTGTCGAGCGTGATCGGCAGGTCGCGCACGCGACGCCCGGTCGCGTTGTAGACCGCGTTCGCGATCGCCGCCGGGACGCCGGTGATGCCGATCTCGCCGATGCCCTTGATGCCGAGCGGATTGACGAATGCATCGTCCTCGTCGACGAACGTGATGTCGATGCAGCCGACGTCCGCGTTGACCGGCACGTGGTATTCCGACGAGGTTCGCGTTGACGAAGCGGCCGTTGCGCGCGTCGAGCAGGCTTTCCTCGAGGAGCGCCATGCTCGAGCCCCCAGACGATGCCGCCCATCAGCTGGCTGTGCGCCGTCTTCTCGTTGAGCCGGTTGCCGACGCCGTAGACGCCGACGATCCGCGGCACCCGGATGCGGCCGAAGTCCTCGTCGACGCGTGCCTCGACGAACACCGCGCCGAACGCATGCATCGCGTACTTCTCGCGCTCGTCGCCGGGCGCGACGGTGGCCTCGGTCTTCACCGGTGCCGGCGCGCGCCGCATCACGGCCGCGACCGCCTCGCGACGCGTCGGCTGCGAGATCGACTGGAACCAGCCGGCCTGGATCGTCACGTCGTCGGCCTGCGCATTCGCGAGCGGCGACTTGCCGTCGCGGATCGCCAGCTGGATCAGCTGCGCGCGGGCCTCGAGCGCAGGCCGCCCGCACCGCCGGCGAGACACTGGCCGCGCTCTGCGAGCCGCCGGAACCGGGCGCCTGCGGGAAGTCGCGTGTCGCCGAGTTCGAAGCGCACCTTGTCGAGCGGGAAGCCGAGCGCGTCGGCCGCGACCTGCGCCATCACGGTCCACGTGCCGGTGCCGAGGTCCTGCGTGCCCGACTGCACGACCGCGATGCCGTCGGGGCCGATCGTCGCACGGGCCGACGCCTTCGAGCGATTGGTCGGATAGGTCGCCGTCGCCATGCCGTAGCCGATCAGGTCGTGGCCGTCGCGCATGCTGCCGCGGCGTCGCGACTGCGCTTCGACCAGCCGAAGCGATCGGCGCCGATCAGGTAGCAGTCGCGCAGCGACTTGCTCGACCACGGCTTGTTGCCGTCGGGATCCTTCTCGGCATAGTTGCGCAGCCGCAGCTCGAGCGGATCGATGCCGACGCGCATCGCCATCTCGTCCATCGCGGACTCGATCGCGAAGTTGCCGGTCGCCTCGCCGGGCGCGCGCTGGAACGTCGGCGTGCCGACGTTGAGCTTGACCAGCCGATGCGTCGTCTCGCGTGTCGTCGCTCGTCGTACAGCATCCGCGTCTGCTGCGCCGACGTCTCGACGAAGTCCTCGAACGTCGAGGTGTGCGAGATCACGGCATGCCGCGTCGCGCTCAGCTTGCCGTCGGATCCCGAGCCGAGGGCGATCGTCTGCTCGGTCATCGGACGCCCGCCGACCGGGCCCCACATCTGCGTGCGATCGACGACGAGCTTGACCGGCCGCTTCACGGCGCGCGCGGCCATCGCGGCGATGACGACGTGCGACCACGTCGAGCCCTTGCAGCCGAAGCCGCCGCCGACGAACGGGCAGATCACGCGCACGTTCTTCGGGTCGAGGCCGAGACTGCTTCGCGATCGTGTTGCGGTCGCCGCTGATCGACTGCGTCGCGTCGTAGACGGTCAGTCGATCGTCTTCCCACACCGCGATCGTCGCGTGCGGCTCCATCGGATTGTGATGCTGCATCGGCGTCGTGTAGACCGCCTCGATCGGCGGACGGACGCGCCCGCGAGCGCGCCGTCGACGTCGCCGTCCTTCGTGTCGGCCGGTCCGCGATTGAGCTTCTTCGGCGCATAGGCCGACGGCTTCGCGCGATCGAAGTCGAGCACCGCGCTCGCGGTCTCGTAGCGGACGCGGACAGCCTCGCGCCGGCGCGCGCATGCTCGATCGTGTCGGCGACCACGACCGCGATCGGCTGGCCGTTGTAGAGCACCTTGTCGTCCTGGAACAGCGTCATCACGCGGCCGGTGCGGCGGATTCGACCGCGTCGCGTCCGCCGTCGGGGAGCTTCGGCGCGTTCTGGTACGACATGACGTGAACGACGCCGGGCGAGCGCGACGCGATCGACGCGTCGAGCGCGGTGATGCGTCCGGACGGCACCGTGCTGACGACGAGATAGGCATGAGCGCGTCCCGGCGACCGGCTGGTCGGCGGCGTAGCGCGCGGTGCCGGTCACTTTCGCGGGGCCGTCGCGGCGGTCGAGCGGGCTTGCCGAGGACGGTGTCGGGGAGCGATGAGAAGGGCATGGTCTGGTCGTCGGCTTGGTCAGGCGGTGGAGGCGGCGTTCGCGGTCGTCAACGCGCGGGCGATCGGCGCGCTGCGGCCAGGGCGACCTTGAAGCGGTTGTCGTGGAACGGCACGCGCGTCGCGGACGACGAGCGCGGCGGCGTTCGTCGACGTTGTCCGGCGCGACAGCGGCTTGCCGACCAGCGCGGCCTCGGCCTCGCGCGCGCGCCACGGCTTGTGCGCGACGCCGCCGAGCGCGATCCGCGCATCGGCGACGTTGCCGCCGTCCATGTCCAGTGCCGCCGCGACGGAGACCAGCGCGAACGCGTAGCTCGCGCGGTCGCGCACCTTGAGATAGGTCGAGCGCGCCGCGAGGCGCGACGCGGGCGGAAGATCGACCGCGGTGATCAGCTCGCCGGGCTCGAGCGTCGTGTCGCGCTCCGGCGCGCTGCCCGGCAATCGATGGAAGTCGCCGAACGCGATGCGGCGCTCGCCGCGCGGACCGATCGACGCGGACGGTCGCGTCGAGCGCGGCCAGCGCGACGTTCATGTCGGACGGGTTGACCGCGATGCAGGCGTCGCTCGCGCCGAGGATCGCGTGGATGCGGTTGTGGCCTTCGATCGCGGCGCAACCCGAACCCGGGATGCGCTTGTTGCACATCGTGAAGGCCGGATCGACGAAGTAGTAGCAGCGCGTCCGTTGCAGCAGGTTGCCGCCGACCGTCGCCATGTTGCGCAGCTGGCCCGGACGCGCCGGAGACCAGCGCCTGCGTCAGCAGCGGATAGCGCGTGCGGACAGCGGATGGTCGGCCGCGTCGCTGTTGCGGACCAGCGCGCCGATCGTCACGCCGCCGTCGGCCGACTCGGCGATCGTCGGCCAGCGGCAGCTGCGAGACGTCGACCAGCGTCGTCGGCTTCTCGACGCCGCCCTTCATCAGGTCGAGCAGGTTGGTTCCGCCGCCGATGTAGCGCGCACCGGCCTGCTGGCCGGCCGCGACGGCAGACGCGACGTCGTCGCGGCGTTGGTAGCTGAAGGCCTGCATGTCGGCTCCTCAGCTCTCGACGCATCACGGCCGCCGACGCCGTCGACCGATGCCGACGGGACGGGCTTCGCGATCCGGTCGCCTCGGCGATCACGCTGCGGATCGCGCCCAGGATGTTCGGATACGCGCCGCAACGACAGAGGTTGCCGCTCATCCGCTCGCGCAGCTCGGCATCGGTGACCGCGACGCGCGCCATGCGCACGTCCGGCGTCGCGGCGCTCACGCGTCCTTCCCTGAGTTCGGTCACGACCGCGGTCGCGGAACACAGCTGGCCCGGCGTGCAGAAGCCGCACTGGAACGCGTCCCGTACTCGACGAACGCCGCCTGCAGCGGCGACAGGCGGCCGTTCGGTCGCGAGTCCTTCGACGGTCGTGATGCGCGTGCCTTCGTTCATCACCGCGAGCGTCAGGCACGAGTTGATGCGACGGCCGTCGACGAGGACCGTGCAGGCGCCGCACTGGCCGCGGTCGCAGCCCTTCTTCGTACCGGTCAGGCCGACGACCTCGCGCAATGCGTCGAGCAGCGTGACGCGCGGCTCGATCTGCATCGTCACGTCGCGGCCGTTGACGTTCAGCGTGACCGCGCGAGCGGCCGCCGACGCATCGCCGATCGCTTGCTGCGCCGACGACCGTTCCGCGTGCAGGCCGGCGGTGCCCGCGACGCCGGCCGCGGCAACTGCGGTCTGCAAAAAACCGCGGCGGGTGACGGTGGGTCCGCCAACGCGCGTCGACACACCGGCGGGTTGCTCGCCGCCGGGACCGCCGGTCGGTGGGACGTCGTTCATGCGTTTCTCCGAAACAGGACCTCGCGATAGAACGGCTGCGAGTGCCTTGGTTCGGCATTCAGGCTGAATCAGCGGATGTCTCACAAGCGTGACAAGGCCGCATCGCGCGGCCGACGTGTCACGACAGCCGGAGGGGAACGTGCAGGAAGCCGCGGAAGCGCGCACGGCCGCCGCGGATGGGCTCGCCGTCGAGCCGGTAATGCGGGAAGCGTGCGAGGAAACGCGCGAGCGCGACGCGGCCTTCGAGCCGCGCCAGGGCCAGCCCGACGCATTGATGCGGACCCGAGCCAAACGCGAGATGCCGGTTCGGCGCCCGCGCCACGTCGAAGCGGTCGGGGTGGGGGAACTGTGCGGGGTCGCGATTCGCGGCGCCGATGCACAGATGGACCCGCGTTCGCGGGTCGAGCAGGACGCCGCCGATCTCGACGGCCTCGGTCGTGATGCGATTGCCGAGCTGGTTCGAGCTCTCGTAGCGCAGGAACTCCTCGACCGCCTGATTGATGAGCGATGGGTCGGCAAGCAGCCGCTCGCGTTCGTCGGGCCATCGCATCAGCGCGACGAGCCCGTTGCCGATCAGGTTCGTCGTCGTCTCGTGTCCGGCGTTGAGCAGGAAGACGCAGTTGTGCATCAACTCGACGGCACTCAGTCGCTCGCCGCCTTCGCCTTGGATCAGCCTCGTCAGCACGTCGACCTCGGGATCGCCCGGATGCGCCTCGCGATCGGCGATCAGCTCCGCGAGGTAGGTCGTGAACTCGACGACGGCGCGATTGCCAGTCGACGCCTGCGCATCGGTGAGGACCGGCTCGAGCGCACCGAGGATCGCGAGCGACCAGTCGCGCAGCGGCCCGCGTTCGGCGGTCGGGATGGCGAGCAGGTTGCCGATGATCTCGACCGGGATCGCGGAGGCGAAGGCATCGATCAGGTCGACCGTGTCGCCGTGCTCGGCCGACACCGTCATCGCGTCGAGCAGCGACTCGACGCGCGCGACCAGCGCGGGCTCCATCGCCGCGATGTGACGCGGCGTCAGGGCACCGGCGATCAGGCGCCGTACGCGCGTGTGCAGCGGCGGGTCGTTGAAGACGAGGCTCGACGTGTGGTGTTCATAGAGCGGCGAGTCGCCGTACTTCGGCCGGAACTCCTCGCGCTTGTCCGAGCTGAAGCGGACGGTGTCCTTGTAGACCGCGACGAGGTCTGCGTAGCGGGTCAGGAACACCGAGCCGTCCGGCAACACCTTTACCGGTTGCTCGCTCCGCAGTGCGTGATAGGTGGGATATGGATCGTCGTAGAACCCGGGTTCGAGCCGGTTCAGGTCGAACGAAGCGGCGACGGAAGTGGACGGAGTCATGGGTTGGCCAATGGGAAAAGGTCGTGCGAGGTATCGCGCAAATTGTTAACCGACCCGTTACTGTCGAAACGATTGACACGACGCAGCGAATATTCGCCTTCGATTCTGAGAAAACTCATGAAATCAGTGGTTTCCGCGTGTTGGCGCGTTCGATGCTTACTACTGTCGCCAGGTAGAAAAAAACAATTACTCAAGGCAATTCCAAAGGGAGCTTTACATGATCAGTTCAAAAATTTTCGCCCGGTCGGCCGTCGCATTGTCGTTGGCCAGTATCGCCGTCGCCACGCACGCGGCGCCGGCCACCGTCACCTCGGCTCTGTCCGCAACCAGTCTCGCGAACGCGCTCGGCGGGTCCGGCATCACGATCTCGAACGCGACGTACAGCGGCTCGACGCAGGCAGAGGGTACGTTCACTGGCGGCACGGCGGCAGGACTCTCGATCGACAGCGGCATCATCCTCAGCTCGGGCGCCGCGTCCTCCGCAGGTCTGCCCTGGTCGGCTAACAATGGCGTGCCGAATACCGGGTTCGGAACGCCGGGCTCGTCGCTGCTGACGGGCGTGACGAACGACGCGGCGGTCCTGACGTTCCATCTGACGACGAACTCGACGACCGCATCATTCAACTACTTTTTCGCGTCGGCCGAATACGTCAATTACGTCTACTCGTTCAACGACCAGTTCAGCTTTTTCATCAGCGGACCGGGAATCACCGGCAATAAGAACATCGCGCTCGTCCCGGGCACGACCGACCCGGTGTCGATCAATACGGTGAACAACGGGGGCCCGCACGCGCCCGGCACCAACCCGGCGAACCCGCAGTTCTACGTGGACAACCAGGCCGCGCAGGATCCGAACTTCGACTACGACGGCTACACGACACTGTTCAACGCGACGGCCAGCGGCCTGACCGCGGGCGCCGATTACACGCTGACGCTGGTGATCGCCGACGCGCTCGACACCGCGCTCGACTCGGCGGTGTTCATCCAGGCGGGCAGCCTGACGAGCGCGCCGCCGCAGCAGCCTGGCGCGGTTCCGGAGCCGGCGGAAGTGGCCCTGTTCGGCATCGGTCTTTCGGGGCTCGCCGCGCTCGCTCGTCGCCGCAAGTCGCGCGCCGCCTGAAGTACCTCGCGTCGCAAAAAAGCCCGATCGTCGATCGGGCTTTTTTTATGGCGATGTTATACTTGACGTACCCAAAGCGTTCTCCTAGAATGGGTTGCATAGGAGAACGACATGAGCATCCTTTCCGCAGCGCACTTCCACAACGAAGAAGCCGCCTACGCTTTTGTAGAGGCTCGCATCTGGCCGCGTGGCCCGGTTTGCCCGCATTGCGGCGGAACCGAGCGCAACCGGAAGATGATGGGCGCGTCGACCCGGATCGGGGCGTACAAGTGCTACGACTGCCGTAAGCCCTTCACCGTCAAGGTCCGCACCATTTTCGAGTCGAGCCACATTGCGCTTCGCCTCTGGCTGCAAGCGATCTTCCTGATTGCATCGAGCAAGAAGGGCATCAGCTCGAACCAACTGCATCGGACCCTCGGCATCACCCTGAAAAGCGCATGGTTCATGTCGCACCGCATCCGTGAAGCCATGCGCTCTGGCAACTTCGCCCCCTTTGGCTCCGATGGTGGCGTCGTCGAAGTCGACGAGACTTTCATCGGCCGCGACTACAGCAAAAAGCCAAAGGGTGAGAAGAAGGGTCGCGGGTACGAACACAAGAACAAAGTGCTCGCGCTCGTCGACCGGACTACTGGTCAAGCGCGCAGCATGGTGGTCGACAATCTGAAGGCAGCGACCTTGCTGCCGATCCTTCAAGCGAACATCGCTCGTGAGGCTCGCGTCATGACCGACGAGGCGGCTTACTACGGTAGCGTCGCCCAGCACTTCGCCGCGCACGGCTTCACTCGTCACGGCGCTGGCGAGTACGTCTCGACCATCGACAAGACCATCCATACCAACACCATTGAAGGCTTCTTCTCGGTGTTCAAGCGCGGCATGAAGGGCGTCTACCAGCATTGCGGCCGAAACCATTTGAACCGCTACATGGCCGAGTTCGATTTCCGGTACAACAACCGCGTGAAACTCGGCATCAACGACGAGCAGCGGGCGCACAATCTGCTGCTCGGGGTGGTCGGTCGGCGGTTAACCTACGCAAGAACTCATTAACGAGGAAGCGTGGAGGCGAAGTGCGAAAAAATCGAGGCGTGACGCCGGATGATCCGGACCAGTCTGCGCGGTTCACCGAGACCGCTAGAGCTGTCGAGGCTGATGCCTCGGAATCGGACTTTGAGCGGGTCGTGACGATCGTCGTTCCCGACAAGAAGGAGGCAGGCCCCGCGAAGGGGCCTGCCGGTTGAGACTGCGGTGGTTAGAAACAAGCTGAGTTGGTTTGGGTGCGAACGGAAGTGCTGGCAGACGTGTTCCGTGACGCCAAATCGGAACCTCGTGTAAGCCCGCACAAAGACCGTCTTGACCCTTGCGTACATCGGCGGCATAGCTGCTTACCTCATAGTGAGGGTTGAAAGCAGTTCTTGCCCGCAGTCCTTCGACGCAATACAATATCGAAGTTATCGCCAGATAACTGTGGGTGACAGTGGCATGCTTTAACGCGCTGTCGTTTGTGCTCACAAGCCGCCCTCGGCGATCCTCCTGCCAGAGACCTTCGTCGCCGAGGGCGGTGTTTTACCCGGCCTAGCCAAGTGAGCGTTGGCTAGGCGCGAGTCATCTTGTTTTCATGGCTCTTCCTCTGCGGACTCGGTATCTGCTGCTCCATGTGACTCAGCGTTCCCCGCTGCGTCAGAGCCCTTCCTAGGCTTTGCGGCCTTCGCGTTTGGATACCATTCAAGCAGGCCGACCTTCGAGTTCGGTAGCTTGTGGAACAGCGCCGTGTTCTTCGAGATGGAAATGCGAAGGCCACGCTTGGCGTTCTCGTCGTTCTTGGTGTCGAAGGCGAAGCCGCCTTCAACTAGCGCACTGTAAATCTCGTTCACGGTTGCAGGCCCCTGATTGAGCGCCTTACGCATGATCAAGATTTCTTTGACGCAGGTCGCCTGAGGCTGACCGTAGAACTGGTCACTTCGGATCGCTAGACGGGGGCCACCGTGCGCCTCGACGTGCGCGTCGTCGTAGCGCTCGGCGACGCCGCCCAGCCTGCACAGTTGATTGATGAAACGCTTGGTTTCCGCGACCGCGGCCGACTGCTCGGCGAGCCTGAGCTCAAGCTCTTCGATCGTCTTCAAGACATGATCGGACATTTCTGCCATCCCATTCTCCCCCCTGCCAGGTGGATTTGGAATGGAGTGTAACTCAGCCTTTGGCGATTGTCACGGTCCGGCCATCGATGTTCTGTGGCTCGCTTGGCGAATGTGAGACTTTCGCAGTGGGATCAGACGGCTACACGCCAAGAGTCACGTAGAACATGAGACGACGGCGCGGCAAGAGCGCAGCGTCGTCCAGTAATCAGCGCCTGTGCGGCGGCCGAATTCATGCGGCGCCTGCGAGAGTGGGGTGGCAGAGATGCTCCTACAAAAATAACGAGCCATCGCCAATGGGTACGCGAAGTACAACATAGCCTTTTTTATGCCGCGCGGCGGCGCTTCGGCATCGTGTCCTTCGCCGGTGAGCAGACGGCCGGCACGCCGCCGAAGAACAGCGACGCGACGACGGGCGCCATCGACTCGCGCGTCAGCGGTCCTTCCGCACGCAGCCACGTGTACATCCAGTTGATCATGCCGAACAGCAGCATCGTCAGCGGCTTGGTCATCCCGGCGCGCAGCTGCTCGGGACGCCACGCGCCGATCGCGTCGGCGAAGCCTTCGACGATGCGACGCTCCTTGCCGAGGATGCGACGGCGGTCGGCGGCTTCGAGGAAGCGGACCTCGGTCGTCAGCACGCGATGCGCGTCCTCGGCGCCGGCGTAGGCCCGCATGATCCGATCGATCAGCGTCCGCATCCGCTCGTCGGGCGCGAGCGGCAGCGCGGCGACCTCGGCGACCAGCGCCTCGAGACTCGACACGTGGCTCTCGGCGACGTCGACGAGCAGCGCGTACTTGTCGCGGAAGTAGTGATACAGCGTGGCCTTCGACAGCCCGGCGGCCTTCGCGACCTCGTTCATCGTCGTCGTCGGATAACCGCGCGTCGCGAACAGATGCGCGGCCTTCGCGAGGATCCTGTCGCGGTGCTCGTCGTAGTTCGCCGCGCGGCCCCGGGCCATCAGCGCTCGTCGAACGACAGCACGACGCGCTCGGTCAGCGGATGCGCCTGGCACGTCAGCACGAAGCCGGCCGCGACCTGCGCGTCGTCGAGCGCGAAGTTGCGTTCCATCCGGACGCGGCCTTCCATCAACCTGGCGCGGCACGTGCCGCAGACGCCGGACGTGCACGAGAACGGCACCTCCAGTCCGGCCGCGGAGGCGGCGTCGAGGATGCTCGGCTGATCGCGACGGAACTCGATCTCGCGTGAGAGGCCGTCGCGGACGATGACGACGCGCGCGCGGTCCGCGTCGCCCGGCTGCGCCTCGTGCAGCACCGCGCCGACCTCGGTCATGGCGCCCGCGGCCGGGTCGGCGACGCCGAAGCGCTCGATGTGGATGCGCTCGTCGGGCACGCCCGCGTCGACAGCGCCGCCTGCGCCTCGTCGTTCATCCGGAACGGTCCGCAGACGTAGACGTGGTCGATCGACGCGGCCGGCACGAGCGCGTCGAGGAGCGCGGCGATCTTGTCGCGGTTCATCGTCCCGCGACCGGGATCGTCTTCGCGTGCGTCGCTCGCGCCCTCGGAGAACACGTGATGGATCGACGAGCCGCGTCATGTAGCGGTTCTTCAGGTCCTCGATCTCCTCCTTGAACATCGTCGAGTCGAGTTGCCGGTTGCCGTAGATCAGCGTGAAGCGGCTCGCCGGTTCGCGCGCGAGCACGGTCTTCATGATCGACAGGATCGGCGTGATGCCGCTGCCGCCGGCGATGCCGACGTGGTGGCGCTTCGCGGCCGGATCGACCGGCACGTAGAAGCGGCCCTGCGGCGCCATGACGTGGATCGTGTCGCCGGGCTTCAACGACGCGTTGATCCAGTTCGAGAACACGCCGGCCTTGACCTTGCGGACGCCGACGCGCAACTCGCCGTCGTCGACGCCGGCACAGATCGAGTACGAGCGACGCAGGTCGACGCCGTCGATCTCGGTGCGCAGCGTGAGGTACTGGCCCTGCGTGAAGCCGAACGTGTCACGCAGGTCGTCGGGCACGTCGAACGACACGATCACGGCCTCGGACGTGTCGGGCTCGACCGCGCGCACGCGCAGCGGGTGGAACAGCGGCTGCATGACGGAATCAGATCGGCTTGAAGTGCTCGAACGGTTCGCGGCACGCGAGACAGCGATGCAGCGACTTGCAGGCCGTCGAGCCGAACGCGGACAGCCTCTCGGTGCGCGCGCTGCCGCAGCGCGGGCAGGGCGGCGACGGTCGCACGAAGCGCAGCGGACGGACGTCGGTCGCCGCGACATGCGACGGCGGCGCGATGCCGTAGTCGGCGAGCTTCCTGCGGCCCGCGTCGGTGATCCAGTCGGTCGACCACGCGGGCGCACGCCGAAGCACGACGCGTGCGGGCCCGAGTCCGGCCGCGTCGATCGCGGCGAGCGCCGCGGCTTCGATCGCTTCGGTGGCCGGACAACCCGAATAGGTCGGCGTGAGGAAGAGCTCGAGCACGCCGTCGTTCCCTTCGACCACGTCGCGGACGATGCCGAGGTCGACGATCGACAGTGCCGGCACCTCGGGATCGAGAACGTCGCCGAGCACGGCCCGGGCGCGGGTCGGTCGATCGACGCGTTCGAGCGAATCGATCGTCATCACCAGACCCCGCCCGGATAGGCACGCTGCAGCGACTGCATCTCGGCGAGCAGGAAACCCATGTGCTCGCTGTGACGTCCGGACTTGCCGCTGCTGCGAAACGCGCCGGTCTTCGGCGCGTCGAGTGGCGGCACGAGCGCCGCCTCGTCGAAGACGTCGGCCACGTCGGCGAGCCACGCCGCGTGCAGCGACGACCAGCGCGGGCCGAGACCGCTCGCCTCGGCCGCGTCGTCGACCGCGTCGGACTCGAACAGCTCCGCCGTGTAGATCCACAGCCGCTCGCGGGCCGCGTCCAGCCGGCGCCGCGACTCGTCGGTGCCGTCGCCGAGCCGGACGACCCATTCGCCCGAATGCTGCTGGTGGTAGCGCGCTTCCTTGACGGCCTTCGACGCGATCGCGGCGAGCGCCTCGTCGCTCGACTGCAGCAGCCGCATCCACAGCTGCTTGAGGAATGTCGCGACGACGAAGTTGCGAAGGACGGTGAACGCGAAGTCGCGGCGACCGTTCGTTCCGTTCGGCAGCTCGACCAGCGTCATGTTGAAGTAATCGCGCTCGTCGCGCAGGAACGCGAGCCGGTCCTCGTCGTGACCGTGGCCGTCGAGCATCGCGGCGTGCGCCAGCAACGCGCGGGCCTGTCCGAGCAGGTCGAGCGCGATGTTCGCCATCGCGATGTCTTCCTCGAGCACCGGCGCATGGCCGCACCATTCGCCGAGCCGTTGCGCGAGCACGAGGCAGGTGTCGCCGATGCGCAGCACGTACCGCACCGCGGGCGACGGATCGAGGACGATCGACGGCTGGCTCGCGGTCATCGACGTCTCACATGTGGTCGACGGACGCCGGCAACGCATAGAACGTCGGATGCCGGTAGACCTTGTCTTCCATCGGGTCGAAGTACATCGGCTTGTCGCCCGGATCGCTCGCGACGATCTGGTCGGACCGCACGACCCACAGGCTGACGCCTTCCTGGCGACGCGTGTAGACGTCGCGCGCGCTCTGGATCGCCATCTTCGCGTCGGCCGCGTGCAGGCTGCCGCAATGCTTGTGGTCGAGCCCGGCCTTGCTGCGCACGAAGACTTCCCAGAGCGGCCATTCGGCGGCGGGCGATTGCTTCTCATCCATGCTCATTCCTCGCATCGCCGCCGTCGCCCACGCGCCTACGGAGGCCCGGCGGCTCGATCACGATCAAACGACGCCGGGCGTTGCGCCTTCGCGGGAACGACGGCCCTGGACATCGCAGCGACGTCACGCGGCCTCCGCCATCACCGCTTCTCGCTTTCGCGCATGCGCAAGCGCCGCCTCGCGGACCCACGCGCCTTCTTCCCACGCGTCGACGCGCGCCTGCAGCCGTTCGCGATTGCACGGACCGTCGCCGGCGATCACCGCCTTGAATTCGGCCCAGTCGATCGCGCCGAAGTCCCACTGGCCACGCTCGTCGTTCCAGCGCAGGTCCGGGTCGGGCAGCGTGACGCCGAGCACCTTCGCCTGGTCGACCGCGGCGTCGACGAACTTCTGGCGCAGGTCGTCGTTCGAGAAGCGCTTGATGCCCCAGCGCATCGACTGCGCGCTGTTCGGCGACTGGTCGTCGGGCGGGCCGAACATCATCACGCTCGGCCACCACCAGCGATCGATCGCGTCCTGCACCATCCGTCGCTGCGCGTCGGTCCCGTCACGCATCATCGTCAGCAGCGACTCGTAGCCCTGCCGCTGATGGAAGCTCTCCTCGCGGCAGATGCGGATCATCGCGCGCGCGTACGGCGCATACGAGCAGCGGCAGATCGGCACCTGGTTCATGATCGCCGCGCCGTCGACGAGCCAGCCGATCGCGCCGACGTCGGCCCACGTCAGCGTCGGGTAGTTGAAGATCGAGCTGTACTTGGCCTTACCGGAATGCAACGAGTGAATCATCATGTCGCGCGACGTACCGAGCGTCTCGGCCGCGGCATACAGATACAGTCCGTGGCCGCCTTCGTCCTGGACCTTCGCGAGCAGGATGGCCTTGCGCTTCAGCGTCGGCGCGCGCGTGATCCAGTTGCCTTCGGGCAGCATCCCGACGATCTCCGAATGCGCATGCTGGCTGATCTGCCGCACCAGCGTCCTGCGATAGTGGTCCGGCATCCAGTCCTTCGCCTCGATGAAGTCGCCGGCGTCGATGCGGGCATCGAACGACTGCTGCAGCCGCGCCTCGTCGGCGCTCTTCGGGGTCGCCGCGGGCTCGAGCTTCGCGGCATCCATCGCTTGCGTGTACATGACGTCTCCTCTCAGCGCGGGCGCGTGTCGATCACGCGCTTCGCCTTGCCCGTCAGCGTTCGTTCGATCGTGTTCGTCGGCAGCACCGACACGCGCGTCGACACGCCGACCATCGACTTGATGCGTTGCTCCAGCCACCGCGAGATCGCATCGCGGTCGGCGTCGCAGCCGGGACGAAGTTCGCAGCGCAGCTCGAGGTCGTCGAGATGTCCGTCGCGACCGACGACGATCTGGTACTGGCCCGACAGATGCTCGTGCGTCAGCACGAGTTCCTCGAGCTGCGTCGGGAAGACGTTGACGCCGCGGATGATCAGCATGTCGTCGCTGCGGCCGACGATCTTGCCCATGCGGCGAAACGCGCGCGACGTCGGCGGCAGCAGTCGCGTCAGGTCGCGCGTGCGATAGCGGACGATCGGCAGCGCTTCCTTCGTCAGCGACGTGAAGACGAGTTCGCCTTCGGTCCCGTCGGGCAGCACGTCGCCGGTGTCCGGATCGATGATCTCCGGATAGAAGTGGTCTTCCCAGATCACCGGGCCGTCCTTGCTCTCGACGCACTCGCTCGCGACGCCGGGTCCCATCACCTCGGACAGCCCGTAGATGTCGACCGCGTCGAGTCCGGCGCGGCGCTCGATGTCGGCGCGCATCGCCTCGGTCCACGGTTCGGCGCCGAAGATGCCGATCGACAGCGAGCTCGCGGCCGCGTCGAGTCCCTGCCGTTCGAACTCCTCGACGATCACCTGCATGTAGCTCGGCGTGACCATGATGATGTCGGGCCGGAAGTCGACGATCAGCTGCACCTGCTTCTCGGTCTGCCCGCCGGACATCGGGATCACCGTGCAGCCGAGCCGCTCGGCGCCGTAGTGCGCGCCGAGGCCGCCGGTGAAGAGCCCGTAGCCGTACGCGACGTGCACGAGGTCGTCCGCGACGGCCGCCGGCCGCGCAGATCGACCGCGCGACGAGGTCGGCCCACACGTCGATGTCGTTCTTCGTGTAGCCGACGACGGTCGGCTTGCCGGTCGTGCCCGACGACGCGTGGATCCGCACGACGTCCTCGCGCGGGACCGCGAACAGCCCGAACGGATAGTTGTCGCGCAGGTCCTTCTTCGTCGTGAACGGAAACCTGGCGAGGTCGGCGAGCTCGACGAGGTCGCCCGGATGGACGCCGGCCGCGTCGAACGCGCGCCGGTAGTGCGGCACGTGGTGATAGGCGCGGGCCAGCGATTCGCGCAGCCGCGACAGCTGCAACGCCGCGATCTCGTCGCGGCTCGCGTGCTCGATCGGATCGAGGCCGCGTCGCGACATCGTTCGCATCGACACGTTCATTCGCTCGAGACGACGGGCACGACCGGCTTGCCCTTCATCGTGTACGACCGCCCGCGGAACACCGCGATGCGTTCGCCGCGCTGGTTCGTGACGACGACGTCGTAGAGGCCGGTGCGGCCGCCCTTCGAGATCTCGGTCGCCTCCGCCGTCAGCTTGTCGCCGAGCCGGCCCGGCGCCGTGATGTCGATCGAGAAGCCGGAGGCGATCGTCACCTCGTCGTACGAGTTGCAGGCGTACGCGAACGCGGTGTCGGCGAGCGCCGCGATCAGGCCGCCGTGGCAGATGTCGTGACCGTTCAGCATGTCTTCGCGGACCGTCATCGTCGTCGTCGCGCGGCCCGGCGCGATCGCCGCGACGTCGATGCCGAGCATCCGCGGCGCGCGGTCGTTCGCGACCATCTGGCTGCGGACGGCTTCGGCGATCTGCTGCGGGGAGTCGGGCATCGGATGACGGTCTGCGCGGCGAGCCCCGATACTACTTTCGACCGACCGGTCGGTCAATAATGTTTCGCGCCGACCACGCGAGGCGGATCCGCTTCGCTCAGCCGCCGGCGGGCGGCGGCAACGGCATCTCGGGCGTCGCGCCCGGGCCGCGGACCGGGGCCACGCGCGGTGCGCGCATCGGGGTCTCGGGCGCTTGCAGCGGCGTGGTGCCCGGCATCGACATCGGCGACTGCTGCGGCGCGGACACGACGGCGGCCGCGGACGCCGGCGCCGGTCCCGTGCCGAGCACCGTCAGGCCGGTCGACGACGGCCGCGGCGGCGGCAGCCGGAACACCTGCCGGGCGCCACCCGATTCGAGCTCGATCTCGTCGGCACGGATCGCGGCGACCTGCCGACCGTCGAGCGTGTCGCCGACCCGATAGACCTTCGCCGGCTGCCCGTCGACGCTGACGATGACGCTGCCGCGCCCCGACGCGTCGGCCACGACGCCGAGCGGACGCACGTTGTCGGACAGGACGCCCGGACGCCGCGAGCCGAACAGCCGTGCGCTCGCGAGCACTTCGTCGACGCGGCCGTTCGCGCCGCCGGGTCCGACGGCGGCCGGCGGGGGCACCTCGATCGGCGTGCCGCGCATCACGCGCGTGAGCCACCAGCGCGACGAGCCCGCAGAGCGCGATCACGAGCAGCAGTTCGACGACGCGGGGCAGACGGAGCATGAGGATTCGGACGATGGCCAGCGCCGACGCGGAAGTCGATCCGCGGATGCGCCGACCCGGGTCGGCAACAAGATCGCTGCATAATACAAGTCGATCGCAAGTCGCGGCGCAGACCGCGTCTTGATCGCGCGGCCGGCCGGCCGGCGCATGTCGATGGAGATGGCGTTGAGACAGGTGTTGCAACAGCGGTTCGCGGCCCGGCGTGGCGTCGCCCGGTCCGCGCGATCGACCCGCGATCGCGGCTTCACGCTGGTCGAGGTGATGGTGGTCGTCGCGATCCTCGGCATCCTCGCCGCGCTGATCGTGCCGAAGATCATCGGACGGTCCGACGATGCCCGCATCGTCGCGGCGCGGCAGGACGTCGCGACGCTCGTGTCGGCGCGCTCAAGCTCTATCGCCTCGACAACCAGCGCTATCCGACCAGCGAGCAGGGGCTGAAGGCGCTCGTCGAGAAGCCGACGATCGATCCGGTCCCGAACAACTGGAAGGCCGGCGGCTATCTCGACAAGCTGCCGAAGGATCCGTGGGGCAACGCGTACCAGTATCTGCAGCCCGGCGTGCACGGCGAGCTCGACGTGTTCTCGTTCGGCGCCGACGGACAGCCGGGCGGGACCGGCAACGACGCGGACATCGGTTCCTGGGATCAGTGACGCCGTTCGCAGCACGTTCGACGCGAGCGCGGCTACACGCTGGTCGAGCTGCTCGTCGTGCTGGTGGTCATCGGCGTCATGCTCGGGCTCGTGTCGTTGTCGATCGTGCCCGACCCGACCGCGAGGCTGCGCCGCGACGCCGATCGTCTCGAGGCGCTGTTCGCGCTCGCGGCCGAGGAGGCGCAGCTGTCGTCGCGACCGCTCGCGTGGCGCGGCGACGAACACGGCTATGCGTTCTATCGGCGCGACCGCGACGGCTGGGTGGCGATGGCCGGCGACGGCGAATTCAAGCCGCGCGCCTGGGACATCGAACCGATGCGGGTGACGCTCGCGGCGAGCGACGTGCCGCGCTGGTCGACGCAGTCGGGCAACGGACTCGGCGGCGCGGACGACGGCAGCACGGCGCTCGCGTTCCCGCGCGACGGCCTGCAGGCGGCCTTCGAGCTGACGCTCGAGAGCGACGGACGCAGCGTCGTGCTGAAGAGCGACGGCGGTGGCCATTACTGGGTCGAGCCCGGCGCATGACGCGCGCCGCGGGTTCACGCTGATCGAGGTGCTGATCGCGCTCGTCGTCGTGTCGCTGGTGCTGGCCGCGTCGATGCGCGCCGGCGGCACGATGATCGTCACGCAGGACACGTTGCGGCGCGCGACGCTGGCCGGCTGGAGCGCCGAGAACGCGCTGACCGAGGTCCGGCTGCCGCGCGTCTTCCCGCCGATCGGCCTGATCGGAGGGGCCGTGCCCGCAGCTCGACGTCGCGATCGATCTGCGTCGTCGAGGTCCGCACGACGCCGAACCCCGCGATGCGGCGCGTCGACGTCCGCGTCTTCGACGCGAGCGAACGCACCCGTCAGCTCGCGCATCGCACCGCGTTCCAGGCGAACCTGCCATGATGCCGGCTCGATGCGTCACGCGAACGCACGCGGCTTCACGCTGCTCGAGCTGATCGTCGCGGCCGGCATCCTCGCGCTGATCGCCGTGTTCTCGTGGCGCGGCCTCGACGCGCTGGTCCGCGAACGCGAGGCGATCGCCGCGTCGCAGTCGACGATCGACGTCCTGCAGCGCTCGTTCGCGCGGATCGAGCGCGACGCGCTGCTGGCCGGCGACGCGGAGCTCGACGGCGCCGGCGCGATGCGGCTCGTCGCGACCGGTGCCGCGGGCGCGTCGTCGATCGAAGGCGAGCCGCCGACGACCGTCGAGTACCGGATCGTCGACGGCGTGCTGACCCGCTTCGTGCCCGGCGCCGATCGCGCACCGCTCGCGATGATCGGCAACGTCGCGGCGTGGAAGGCCGAAGCGTGGACGGCCGCGCCTCGCGGCGGCGGCAACTGGGTCGACGTGAAGGGCGCCGCGGTCGAGCGGGCGCCGGTGAATCGAACGGGGGCGGGCGCACTTGCCCAGCCGCCGACGGCCGCGACGCCGACGCCGGCCGGCGCGCAGGCCGCCGTCGCCGAGGGCCAACCGCCGCCGGCGTTCGGTACGCCGCCGCCGGGGACGCCGCCGAACGGCGCCGCGCCGCCGCCGGCGTTCGTGCCGCCCGCGACCGGCATCCGCCTGTCGTTCGCGCTCGTCGACGGATCGCGGATCGTGCGTTCGTTCATCGTCGGCGGCGGGTGAAGCGATGCGTCGACCGTTGAACCGGGCCGCTGAACGCGGCGTCGCGATCATCACGGCGCTGGTCGTGGTGGCGGCCGCCACGATCGCGGTCGCCGGCATGGTGTGGCGCCAGTCGATCGCGGTCCGCAAGGTCGAGAACCAGGCCGCGCTCGGCGAGGCGCGCTGGCTCGCGCGCTCCGCGATCGAATGGTCGAGGCTGGTGTTGCTGCAGGACGCGCGCACGTCGGTGGTCGATCATCTCGGCGAGATCTGGGCGGTGCCGCTCGCCGAGACACGGGTCACCGACGACCTCGCGACCGCACAGTCCGACTTCGCGCCGCCCCCCGGCACGACGCCGCCGCCGTTCGCGGACAACGATGCGGCCTGGGTGTCGGGCCGGATGGTCGATGCGCAGGCCCGGCTCAACCTGCGAGGGATCGCGAGCGGCGACCAGGTCGACCAGCAGCGCCTCGATGCGCTCGCGCGGCTGCTCGACGTGCTCAGCGTCAACAAGGATCTCGCGAAGGCGATCGCCGCCCGCATCGCGCTGCAGCCGCGCATCGCGTCCTTCGACGACCTCGCTCGCGCGATGAACGCGGACGGCGACATGGACGGGTCGACCGCCGATCGGCTGCGCCCGTTCGTCACGCTGCTTCCGGCCGCGACGCCGGTCAACCTCAACACGGCGCCGGCCGAGGTCCTCGCCGCGGTCTTCCCGAACCTTCCGCTCGACGGCGCGCGGGCGCTCGTGCGCAGCCGCGAGCAGGCGTGGTTCAACCAGGTCGGCGACGCCGCCGCGCGGCTGCCCGGTGCGGCCGACGACGGAGCGCCGCAGAACGTGTCGGTCGCGACGAACTGGTTCGAGGTCGAGGGACGCGTGCGCGTCGGGCGTGCGGACCTCGCAGGTCGCCGCGCTGATCGAGCGCGAGCAGAACGGGTCGACCCGTGTACGCTCGCTCACCGAACAATGACGCGATCGCGACCTCGCGCGAGCACGACCGCACGATGAAGCGAACCGAAAGAGCCGTCTTCCACTGGCCGCGCGACGGCGTCGCGATCCGCGTGCCGCCGCGCCGCCTCGGCGGATCGGCGGCGACCTGCGAGCTGATCCCGTTCGCCGGCCGGATCGCGCAGACGCCGCGTCCGCATGCGTGGGACCGGCTCTCCGACGGGTTGCCGCGCGGCGTCGCGGGTCGTGCTGCTGGTCGCGGCCGAAGACGTCTCGTTCACGACCGCCGACGTGCCGGCGCTGTCGGGCATGCGGCTGCGCGAGGCGCTGCCGAACCTCGTCGAGGAGAAGACGGTCGGCGACGTCGGCTCGCTGCACGTCGCGCTCGGACAGCCGCGCCGCGGGCGGCAGGCGCGCACGCTGGCGGTCGTCGACCGGACCTGGCTCGCCGCGATGCAGGTCCACGTCGTGCGGGCCGGCTGCCGGGTCGCGGCGATCGTCCCCGAGTCGCTGGCCGTGCCGCTCGTGCCCGACGCGTGGTCGCTCGCGTCGCGTCGGGAGCCGGCGAGGCCAGACGCACGCTGGCTGCGGACCGGCGCGCAGCAGGCGATGTCGCTGCCCGACGACGAGACGAGCGCGACCGCGATCGCGAAGGCGCTCGCGCGCGCAACGCGCCGCCGTCGCGGCTCGACGTGCTACGCGGCGCGGCGATCGATGGCGTCGGCGCTCGCCGCGTCGCTCGGGACTCGACGGCGCGTCGTCCATCGCGAGCGACCCGTTCGTCGCATGGCTCGCCGGCGGCGGACCGGACGGCGGCTACGGCGCGCCGCTGTCGCTGCTCGCGTTCGACGGGAGCGGAAGCGCGTGGTCGCGCACGTCGCGATGGCGGACCGCGGCGGCACTCGCGGTCGCGATCGTCGCGGTGCAGATCGTCGGCATGCAGTGGCAATGGGCCGGGCTGCGTAGCGAGGCGAGTCGCCTGCGACAGCAGTCGGCCGCGATCCTGACGACGACGTTCCCCGAGACCAAGGTCGTGGTCGACGCGCCGCTGCAGATGTCGCGCGGACTGGCGGCGCTGCGCGCGTCGTGCGGGCCGCAGCGACCCGGCCGACTTCAGCGCGATGATCGGCGCGACCGCGCGCATCTTCGCGCCGCTGCCGTCGAACGCGTTGCGCGCCGCCGACTACGAAGCGCGGGCGTTGCGACTGCGCTTCGCACCGGGCAACGCGGTCGCAGCCGACGAGCGCGAGCGCTTCGTCGCAGCCGCGGCGCAGGAGGGCTACCTGCTGCGATTCGACGCCGCGGCGAATGCCGCCGGCGAGATGCAGGCGAGCCTCCGCACGAAGGGTAGCGGCGCGGGGGGCTCGTCGTGAACGGACTGCTTCGCTGGTGGCAGGGGCTCGCGCCGCGCGAGCGCGGCTTCCTCGGCTTCGGGGCGCTGGCCATCGTGCTCGTCGTCGTGTGGTCTGCTGCTGCTTCGAGCCGCCCATGGACGGCATCCGCAAGCTGCAGACGCGGACCTGCCGCAGCTGCGCGCGCAGGACGCGTCGATGCACGCGATGGCCGACGAGGCGACGAGGCTCCGCGCGGCGGCCGGCGCCGCGGCTGCCGATCGCGACCGGCTCGACCGGGTCGCGGCGGTCCGGCGTTCGCTCGAGCGCGCCGGGACTGTCGCGCGAGCGCGTCGTCGGCGCCGGTCCCGACGATCGCGCCGGCGCCGCGTCGACTTCGCAGACGCTGACGGTCGCCGGCGCGGTGACGACGGTCGGCGTCGGCGCAGACGACGCCGTGCGACGCCGCCGGAAGTCAGCGCCGAGGGCGACCGGGTCCGCGTGCGCTTCGACGACGTCGACTATGGCGTCTGGGTCGGCGTGGCTCGCGTCCGCCGAGGGCGAGCTGTCGGCGCGCGCGACCCGCGTGTCGGCGGTCGTCGCGCTGCGCCGAAGGCGTCCGGTCGGCCACGTCCGGGCCGACGTGCTGCTCGACTGGACGCCGGCGAGCGCCGCATCGGGTCGGCCGGATTCGCGATCCTGAACGCAGCCGAGGACCGGTCGTTCGGACGCGCCGGGACGCGTCCGTCGCGCGCGCGGGTCGTGATCGCGACGATCGTCGCCGCGATCCTGATCGTGGCCGTGGTCGTGATCGCGAACGCGCCCGCGAACTGGCTCGCGCTCCTGACTCGCGGACCGCAGCGGCGGCGACGGTGCTGCTCGCCGATGCGCAGGGAACGATCTGGTCCGGCTCCGCGGTGGTCGCGCTCGCGGCGCCGGATGCCGGCGGGTCGTCCTCGGACGATCGAAACGATGTGTTACGAAGCGAGCGGCTCGCGTTGCCCGGACGCGTCACCTGGACGCTCGAATGGAGCGGTGGGCTGGCGCCGGTCCTGCATCTGACGCACGATGGCGTGCTGCCGCAGACCGGTCAACGGCGCGCTATCGTCGACGGCGGGCTCGCGTTCGATGCCGGCGCCGCCGTGCTGCCCGCGTCGATGCTGCGGCTGGCCGGTGCGCCGCTCAACACGTTGTTGCCGGAAGGACGTTGCGAGCTGCGGTGGAACGCGCTCCGGCTCGATCGTCGCGGGCCGCCGATCGGCGACGGCACGCTGCGGGTCCAGGACCTGGCGCTCGCGATCAGCCCGGTGCGACCGCTCGGCGACTATCTCGTCGACGTGGTCGAGCGGGGCCGCCGGCGCGAGCGTGGCAGCTGTCGACGGAACGCGGGCCGCTCGCGCTCGAAGGCGGCGGCAGCATCGCCGGAGGACGCGCGCAGGCGCGGGTCGTCGTTCGCGCGGCGCGCCGATGCCTCGGCGGCCGTCGCGGCCCAGCTCGGCGCTGCTGCTCGACGTGATCGGACGGCGCGGTCCGAACGAGGCGGTGATCGACAGCGGGGCGTCGTGACGGACGCGAAATGTCGATGGTCGGCGACGGCATCATCGAAGCAGAGGACACATGCAGAACCAACATCGACAGCACGCGCTTCGGCGACGGCGCACGTTCGCGGCGGGTCGGGTCGTCGGCGAGCGGCGCGCTCGCGCACGGCCTCGGTCCGGCTGCGTCGTGGCAGCGACGGCGATCGGGCTCGCCGCGCACGGGACCCGCGAAGAGCCGCGCCGAAGCGCGTGACGGCCAGGGCGTCGACGCGCGCCCGAGGACCGCGTCTCGCTGAACTTCGTCAACGCCGACATCGAGTCGGTGGTGCGCGCGATGGGCCAGTTCCTCAAGCGCGACTTCGTCATCGACCCGCGCGTGAAGGGCACGATCACGCTGACGAACGATCAGCCGGTCACGCGCGCGCGAGGCCTACAGCCTGCTGCTGACGTCGCTGCGCTTCCAGGGCTTCACGATCGTCGAGAGCGGCGGCGTCTACAAGGTGCTGCCCGAGGCCGACGCGAAGTTCGCCGGCGGTCCGACGCAGGTCGGCCGCGGCGCGCCGCGCAGCCGACGGCATCCGCGGCGACCAGATCGTCACGCAGATCTTCCGGCTCAACTACGAGTCGGCGTCGAACATGGTCAACATGCTGCGGCCGCTCGTGACGGCGAACAACCCGATCACGGTCAACCCCGGCAACAACTCGCTCGTCATCACCGACTACGCCGACAACCTGCAGCGCATCGGCCGCATCATCGCCGGCGTCGACACGCCGCCGTCGGCCGACGGCGACATCGTGCCGCTGCAGTACGCGCTCGCGGTCGACATCGCGCCGCTCGTCCAGCGCGTGCTCGAGCCGCCGCAGGGCGGCACGACCGATCCCGGGCAGCGCGTCACGGTGCTGGCCGACTCGCGGACCAACACGATCCTGCTGCGCGCGGCCAGCCCCGCCCGCATCGCGTCGGCGAAGGGGCTGGTCGCGAAGCTCGACGTGCCGACGGCGACCGGCCGGCAACATCCACATCGTCTATCCTGAAGAACGCCGAGGCGACGAAGCTCGCGCAGACGCTGCGCGCGATCACGACCGGCGACACGTCGTCGCTGACGCCGTCGGCATCGGCAGGGGTCGTCGTCGAGCCAGTTCGCCGCAGAGCGCGCAGCGGCGCGCTCATCGCGGGGCTCAGCGTCGGCATCCGGCACGAACGCGGCGCAAGCGGAGTCGACGCCCGGCGCGTCGACGACCGGCGTTCGGCGGGGTCCGGCGCATCGGCCGGATCGACCGCGTCGACGCTCGCCAATCCGTTCGGATCGAACACGTCGAACGCGCAGGGCGCGCGGCGGCGGCTTCATCCAGGCCGACGTCGGCACGAACTCGCTGATCATCACCGCGCCCGACCCGGTCTATCGCAACCTGCGCGCGATCATCGACAGCCTCGACGTGCGTCGGCCGCAGATCTACATCGAGGCGCTGATCGTCGAGGTGACCGCGGACAAAGCCGCCGAGTTCGGCATCCAGTGGCAGGACTTCAACGGCCTGTCGAAGAGCGGCTCCAACATCATCGGCGGCACCAATTTCAACGGGGCGACGGCGGGTTCGAACATCATTTCCGCGAGCAACCTGACCGGCGGCATCGGCCTGACCGGCGTGGGCCAGGGATTGAACATCGGCCTGGTCAGGGGCACGGTCACGATCGGCGGCATCGCAGATCCTCAACCTCGGCGTGCTCGCACGCGCGCTCGAACGGACAACAACGCGAACGTCCTGTCGACGCCGAATCTGATGACGCTCGACAACGAGGAAGCGCAGATCATCGTCGCGCAGAACATTCCCGTCCCGAACGGCCAGTTCGCGCAGATCACCGTCGGCAGCAGTTCGCTCGTGACGACGTTCGATCGTCGCGACGTGGGCATCACGCTGAAGATCAAGCCGACGTTCTCGGACAACGGCACGGTGAAGCTGCTGATCTATCAGGAAGTCTCGAACGTCATCCAGTCGACGCTCAGCTCGACGAACGGCCCGTCGTTCACCAAGCGTTCGGTCTCGACCGTCGTGCAGCCCGACGAGGACGAGCTCGTGGTGCTCGGGCGGCCTCATCCAGGACCAGGTCGAGAACAGCACGAACCAGGTGCCGGTGCTCGGCAACATCCCGTACCTCGGCTCGCTGTTCCGCTACCAGACGCGCACCCGCTCGCGCACGAACCTGATGGTGTTCCTGCGGCCGCACGTGATCCGCGACGAGGCGAGCAAGTCGGTCTACGCCGAGAAGTACGACATGATCCGCAAGGTGCAGATCGACGCGCAGGCGCCGCACACGCCGCCGCTGCCGGACCTGCCCGGCACCGGTCCTGCCGCCGCGTCAGGAGAAGCCGGCGCCCGGGCGTTCCGGCGCCGTACCAGTCGCCCGAGCCGCCGCCGAGCCCGTCGCTGCCGAACCTCAAGCAGCCGCTCGAATGAGCGCCGCTCCTCCGTTCCCCGCCGCGGTTCGCGCGGCCGGCCGCTTCGGCGACGCCCGCGGTCCTTCCGGCGCCGGCGGCGCGGCGATCCCGCTCGACCTGCGCGTCGCGCGCGAGGTGCCGTACGCGTTCTCGCGCGACCATCACGTGCTCGTCGACGCGCGCGGCCGACGACGTCGGCTCGACGCCGCGCCTCGTGTACATCAGCGCATGCGACGGCGCCGCATGCCATCGCCGAACTGCAGCGCGCGCTCGGCCCGTTGCGCGTGCGTCGAGACCGACCGCGACGCGCTCGAGAAGGCGATCGCGAAGGCTTACGCGACCGAGGACGGCGCGTCGGCGCGCGTCGTCGACGAGGTCGATGCGTCGCTCGACCTGTCGCGGCTGATGCAGGACGTGCCGGAGATCGAGGACCTGCTCGAGGCCGAGGACAACGCGCCGGTGATCCGCCTGATCAACGCGCTCTTCACCGAGGCCGCGCGCGAAGGCGCGTCCGACATCCACCTCGAGCCGTTCGAGACGCACTCGGTCGTGCGCTTCCGCGTCGACGGCACGCTGCGCGACATCGTGCGGCCGCGTCGCCAGCTGCACTCGGCGCTGATCTCGCGGATCAAGATCATGGCGAACCTCGACATCGCCGAGAAGCGGCTGCCGCAGGACGGCCGCATCGCGCTGCGGGTCGCGGGACGACCGCTCGACGTGCGCGTGTCGACGCTGCCGGTCGGCAACAGCCCGTCGCAGCCCGAGCGCGCGGTGCTGCGCCTGCTCGACAAGGAAGCGGGGCGGCTCGACCTGACGGCGCTCGGCATGGGCCGCGAGACGCTCGCGACGTTCGACGCGCTGATCAAGCAGCCGCACGGCATCGTGCTCGTCACCGGCCCGACCGGCTCCGGCAAGACGACGACGCTGTACGCGGCGCTCGCGCGCATCGACGCCGCGACGACCAACATCCTGACGGTCGAGGACCCGATCGAATACGAGCTGCCGGCGATCGGGCAGACGCAGGTCAACGCGCGGATCGGCATGAGCTTCGCGGCCGCGCTGCGCGCGATCCTGCGCCAGGACCCGGACGTCATCATGATCGGCGAGATCCGCGACCTCGAGACCGCGCAGATCGCGGTGCAGGCGTCGCTGACCGGCCACCTCGTGCTCGCGACGCTGCACACGAACGACGCGGTCTCGGCGGCCACGCGGCTCGCCGACATGGGCGTCGAGCCGTTCCTGCTGTCGTCGAGCCTGCTCGGCGTCGTCGCGCAGCGGCTCGTGCGCAAGCTCTGCGACGTCTGCAAGGTCGAGACGAAGGCCGCGGACGGCCACGGCGAATGGCATCCGGTCGGCTGCCCGGCCTGCGGCCAGACCGGCTACCAGGGACGCACCGGCATCTACGAACTGATGCGCATCGACGACCGGCTGCGCGGACTCGTCCACGACCAGTCGGGCGAGCCCGCGTTGCGCGACGCGGCACGCCAGGGCGGCATGAAGAACCTGCGCGAGGACGGCGAGCGCTGGATCGCGAGCGGCGTCACGTCCCGTGAAGAAGTCTTCCGCGTGACGCGCGATTGATGGATTAGAGTTGGGGCACGGGCGGCGCCGGCCGCCGATCGACGGTTCCCGATCCCGGACTTCGCGTGAAACCGCTGCTCGTCTTCCTCGTCATCGTGCTGTTCGGCCTGCTCGTGCCGAAGCTGTTGCGCGCGCTGGCGCGCCAGCGAGGCGCCGAGGCCGACTGGCCGTTCACGGCGAAGAAGCCGCTGACGCGCGTCGAGCAGGTGTTCTACACCGCCTCGTGCAGACGCTTCCCGAACTCGTCGTGCTCGCGCAGGTGCCGCTGTCGCGCTTCCTGCGCGTGCGCAAGGGCCGCACGTGGCGCGAGTGGTTCAACCGCATCAGCCAGAAGAGCGTCGACTTCCTGATCTGCGAGCGCGACTTCCGCATCGTCGCGGCGATCGAGCTCGACGACGGCTCGCACGACGGCCGCCGAGCGCATCGAGTCCGACAAGACGAAGAGCCGCGCGTTGGCCGCCGCCCGCGTGCCGCTGGTCCGCTGGCGCGTCGGCGGCGCTGCCCGAAGTCGAGACGATCCGTCGCGTGATCGACGAGATGCGCGACGACGACGACGGTCGCGGCGGGACGGTGGTCGCGCGGCGGTCGAGCCGGGATGTCGGTCACGCCACGTCGAGGCCAGCAACGACCCGTCGATCTTCCACGAAGAGACGCGGCGATGATCGGTCGTTCGATGCCGGTCGGCGCGGCGCGATGACGTCGCGTCGCGTGCGGTCCGCATGACGGCCTTCCGCTACGAGGCGGCCGAGGAGTCGGGTCGCATCCGCACCGGCGTCGTCGACGCCGACAGCCCGCGGCTCGCGCGCGCCGGCCTGCGCCAGCAGGGGCTGACGCCGCTGTCGGTCGAGGCGCTGAGCGCGTCGAACGATGCGCGCATCGACGTCGGCGACGCCGGCCGGCGCCGCAGGCGCATCCAGCCGTCGCGCGCGATTCCGTCGCCGACTGCCGACGACCGAGCGCGCGCTGCTGATCCGACAGCTCGCGAGCCTCGTGACCGCCGGCCTGCCGCTCGCGCAGGCGCTCGCCGTCGTGCAGGACCAGGCCGAGCGCCCGCGCGTGCGCGACCTGCTCGCGGCGATCCGCGGCGACGTCGTGTCGGGCATGACGCTCGCGTCCGCGTTCGCGCGCCATCCGCGCGACATCCCCGAGCTCGATCGCGCGCTGATCGCCGCCGGCGAGCAGTCGGGCGACCTCGGCACGGTGCTGATGCGGCTCGCCGATCACATCGAGCGGCGCAACGCGCTGAAGGCGAAGGTCACCGCCGCGTTCGTCTATCCGGCGATCGTGACGACCGTCGCGGTGCTCGTCGTCACCGCGCTGCTGGTCTACGTCGTGCCGCAGATCGTCGGCGTGTTCGCGCAGACGCAAGCAGAAGCTGCCGTTCCTGACGCTCGCGCTGATCGGCACTGTCGAACTTCATCCGCGCCTGGGGGTGGCTCGTCGCGATCGTCGCGGTCGTCGTCGCGTTCGCGACGCGCCGCCTGCTGGAGCGGCCCGGGCCGAAGCGCGCGTGGCAGCGACGACTGCTGACGTTGCCGCTCGCCGGCCCGCTCGTGCGACGTGCGGACCTCGCGCGCTTCTCCGACACGCTCGCGATCCTGGTCGGGGCCGGCGTGCCGATCCTGCGGGCCTTGCTCGCCGCGCGCGACACGATGAGCAACGTCGTGCTGCGCGACATCGTCGACGACGCGATCGTGCGCGTGCGCGAAGGCGCGTCGCTGTCGCGCGCGCTGCGGCCGCCGCGCGGCGAGCGCGGCGAGTTCCCGCCGGTGCTGCTGAACCTGATCGCGAGCGGCGAGGCGACCGGCAAGCTGCCCGACATGCTCGAGCGCGCGGCGACCAGCCAGGCCGACGAACTCGAACGTCGCACGCTGTGGCTGACGAGCCTGCTCGAGCCGCTGCTCGTGCTCGCGATGGGCGCGATGGTGCTGCTGATCGTGCTGGCGATCCTGATGCCGATCATCGACATGAACCAGCTGATTCGCTGAGCCCGGGCCGGCACCGCAACAACGAT
This sequence comes from uncultured beta proteobacterium, assembly GCA_963795885.1. GTDB lineage: Bacteria > Pseudomonadota > Gammaproteobacteria > Burkholderiales > Burkholderiaceae_D > CAHJXF01. The sequence goes on from CAWCJI010000004.1 coordinate 146,183, forward strand.
CTGCGCGCAGGAAATCGCTGTCGGCGCGCTTGACAGATCGGCGTGTACGCCAGATGGACCGCAATCGATAGAAGCACATGGCGCACTGGCATGCGGTGTGCTTGCCGGCGCTGACCGCTCATCCCGCCTGACGCTTCCGATCGCCGGATTCGGGTCTCAGGACGGAAAGAAATCGCGGCTCGTCGCTCCGGACTTCGGCGCGAGCGAACGACGAGCGCTTCTCAACGCCCTGGAGACTCATCATGTCCGTGAACTTCCCTCGCGCGCCGCGCGTTCGCGGCTTGGCCGCCGCCTTGCTCGTTTCGGCGCTGCCGTTCGCCGCCTCGCGGCCGACCCGATCAACATCCTGTTCGTCGGCAACAGCTTCACGTACGGCGAAGCCGCCGGCGGCCCGAACCTCGTTAAGCCGTATCGATCGGGCACCGTCACCGACCTGAACGGCACGCAGTCGGCGGCGTGCCGGCGCTGTTCAAGGCGTTCACGGTCGAGCGCGGGCTGAACTACAACGTCAGCCTCGAGACGGTCGGCGGCGTCGGCCTCGACTAGCACTACAACAACAAGAACAACCTGATCAACCAGTCGTGGGACCAGGTCGTGCTGCAGAGCTACAGCACGCTCGATGGCGCGCACCCCGGCAATCCGGCCGTGCTGATCCAGTACGCCGGGATCCTCGCCAACGAGCTGTACGCGAAGAACCCGAACGTCGACATCCACCTCGACGCGACGTGGACGCGGGCGGACCAGACCTACCTGCCGAGCGGTCACTGGTACGGGCAGTCGATCTACGCGATGGAACGGGACGTGCGCGCCGGCTACAACGCGGCGAAGGACGCGAACGCGCACATCGACGACGTGATCCAGGTCGGCCAGGCGTGGGCGCGCACGTGGGAGACCGGCTTCGCCGATCCGAACCCGTACGACGGCATCAAGCTCGGCCAGGTCGACATGTGGGCGCCCGAGGGCTACCACGCGAGCGTCTATCGGCTATTACCTGGAGGCGCTGATGTTCTTCGGCGGCGTGACGGACCTCGATCCGCGGTCGATCGGCTACGACCAGGTCGCGATGGACCTCGGCATCACGCAGTCGCAGGCGCTCGCGCTGCAGCTGCTGGCGAGCCAGACGCTCGCCGGCGTGCCGGAGCCGGAGACGGTCGCGCTACTGGGCATCGGCATCGCGGGGCTCGCGCTCGTGCGTCGCCGCCGCCGCCGGGTCTGATCGCCTGCCCGAGCCTTGCACGACGGCCCCGCGGGCCGTCGTCACGTCCGGGTGCGCGCCGCCTCGCGTTCGCGCAGCACGCGTCGCTGCACCTTGCCGGTGGTCGTCATCGGCAACGCATCGATGAACTCGATCTCGCGCGGCGTCTCGTACGGCGCGAGCCGCTCGCGGACATGCCGGCGCAGCGTCGGCGACCAGATCGTCGCTCGCCGACGAAGCCCGCGCTCAGCACGACGAACGCCTTGATGACGTTGCCGCGCTCCGCATCGGGACTCGGCACGACCGCCGCGTTCGCGACGGCCTCGTGCGCACGAGGCAGTTCTCGATCTCGGACGGGGCCGATGCGATAGCCGGCGGCCTTGAACATGTCGTCGGCGCGCCCCTGGTACCAGAGGTCGCCGTCGTCGTCGGCGTACGCGAGGTCGCCGGTGCGGCACCAGCCGCTTCCCTCGAGGCCGCCGTCGAACTTCGCGGCCGTCGCCTCGGGGTTGTTCCAGTAGCCGAGGAAGAACACCGGGTCGGGGTCGCCGTGGACATCGAGCCGATGCGCCGCGATGTCGCCGGTCTCGCCGGGCTTGCAGACGTTGCCGTCGTCGTCGAGCACCGCGATCGCGATGGCCGGGGTAGCCGCGTCCGATCGAGCCCGGCTTCGCGGGCCAGTGGCGAAGCGCGTTGCCGACGATGTAGTTGATCTCGGTCTGGCCGAACATCTCGTTGACCGGTGACGCCGAGCGCGTCGCGGCACCAGTCGAACACCGCGGTGCCGACCGCCTCGCCGGCGCTCATCAGGCCGCGCAGCCGCAGGTCGAAGCGCGTCGCGCGGATGCGGCACGGCCTTCATCATCATCTTCAGCGCGGTCGGGAAGATGAACGCGTTCGTGACGCGATGGCGCGCCATCAGTTCGAACGCGGCGAGCGGGTCGAAGCGGCCGTCGCGCCTCGCGTCGTCGGCGACGATCGCGGCGGCCGTGATAGAGCGTCGGCAGCAGCGCGTCCATCAGGCCGCCGGTCCACGCCCAGTCGGCCGGCGACCAGAACACGTCGTCGCGTCGTCCGCGCGGGAAGCCGTTCTGCGACAGCTCGAAGCCCGACAGGTTGCCGAGCAGCGCGCTCTGCGGCATCAGCGCGCCCTTCGGCGCGCCGGTCGTGCCGCTCGTGTAGATCAGGATGGCCGGATCGGTCGCGCGCGTGGCGGCCGGCTCGAACGCGTCGTGCGACCCGTCGAGCAGCGCGGGCCACCGACGATGCCGGCGCGCGCGCGTCGCCGATGACCACGATGCGTCTTCAACGCCGGGCAGCGCGCGCGCGATGCTCGCCGAAGACGTCGGCTGCGACGCCGTCGCCGACGATCGCGCGACGGCCGCGCTGTCCTGCAGTCGGTACTCGAGCGCGTCGGGCCCGAACAGCAGCGACAGCGGCATCGCGATCGCGCCGAGCAGATGCGATCGCCATGTGCGCGATGGCCGTCTCGGCCGACTGCGGCAACACGATCGCGACGCGGTCGCCGCGGCCGACGCCGAGGCGCCGCAACGCACTGCGCGAGCCGATCGGCCGACGCGCGAGCGCGTCGATACGTCAGCGGCTCGCCGTCGCGGCGTCGCGGGCAGGATCGCGATGCGATCGCGGCGTCGTCGCGCCCAGCGCAGGCAGGCGCGACGCGATGTTGAAGTCGTCCGGGACTCCCAGCGGAAGTCGCGGATCAGCTCGGCATATCGATCGATCATCGTGTCCCCGGAGGTCTTGCAACGCGACGGCTCTTATAATCGCGCCGCCCGATGCAAGCCTACGCTCCCATCGAAGACCAGCCGCTCGACGTTCGTCCGCATTCGCGACGCGGACTATCACCTGCGCGAGTGGGGCGACCCCGATGCGCCGCTGATTGTCATGCTGCACGGCTGGATGGACGTCTCGGCGTCGTTCCAGTTTCTCGTCGATGCGCTCGCCGGCGACTGGCACGTCGTCGCGCCCGACTGGCGCGGCTTCGGACGGACGTCTTGGTCGCGGCCGGCTGCTACTGGATGCCCGAGTACCTTGCGCGACCTCGATGCGCGTCCTCGAGCACGTGTCGTCGGAGCGCTCGGTCAGGCTCGTCGCGCACAGCCTCGGCGGCAACATCGCGACGATGTATGCCGGCGTCCGACCCGAGCGGATCGAGCGGCTCGTCAACCTCGAAGGACTCGGCATGGCCGGCGACGCGGCCGACAAGGCGCCGGCGCGGCTCGCGAAGTGGCTCGGCGAGCTGCGCGACCCGCCGACGCCTGTCGGACTATCCGTCGCAGGCGGCGGTCGCGGCTCGTCTGCGCAAGACGAACCCTCGCCTGCCGCGAGGACCGCGCCGACTTCCTCGCCGCGCACTGGTCAGAGCCGACCGACGACGGCCGCTTCCGCATCCTCGGCGACCCCGCGCACAAGGTCGTCAACCCTTACCTCTATCGCGCCGACGAGGTCGTCGCGTGCTGGGCCGCCATCATCGCGCCGGTGCTGTGGATCATGGCGCGCGACTCCGACTATGCGAAGCGGATGGACGCGCTGCCCGGGTACGCCGAGCGCATCCATCGATCGCACGCGTCGAGCGGCTGTGGATCGACGACGCGGGCCACATGCTGCATCACGACCAGCCGGAACGACTCGCGGCCGAGATCGAGCGATTCCTCGCGCTGACCCGCGCGTCGGCGCGCGGGTGCACGTCGCTGCACCGCGGCGAAGCGTGGGCGAGGGCGTAAAATGCCGCGATGTTCTCGCTTCGTTCCACGCCGCGATCCGGCGCCGCTCAACGCCGACCTGCATTGCCATTCGACCGTGTCCGACGGCACGCTCGAGCCGACCGAGCTCGCGCGTCGTGCGCATGCGAAGGGCGTGCAGCTGTGGGCGCTGACCGATCACGACGAGCTCGGCGGGCTGTCGGCCGCGGCCGCCGAAGCGGCCGACGCTCGGCCTGCCGTTCGTCGCCGGGCGTCGAGATCTCGGTGACCTGGTGCGACCGAGACGCTGCACATCGTCGGACTGAAGATCGACCCCGACGAACGCGACGCTGCGCGCCGGCCTCGAGCGCGACCGTTCGGGCCGCACGCGGCGCGCGCACGAGATGGCGGCGCAGCTCGCGGACGGTCGGCATTCCCGACGCGTTCGAGGGCGCGCTCAACTACGCCGGCAATCCGGACCTCATCGGCCGCACGCACTTCGCGCGCTACATCGTCGAGATCGGTCGCTGCGACGACGTGCCGCGAGGTCTTCAGGACGCTATCCTCGTCGAAGGCAAGCCCGGCTACGTGCCGATGCAGTGGGCGACGCTCGAGGACGCGGTCGGCTGGATCCATGCGGCCGGCGGCGTCGCGGTGATCGCGCATCCGGGTCGCTACAAGCTGAAGCGACGCCGAGCTGCGCGAGCTGTTCGCGCAGTTCAAGGCGCTGCGGCGGCGAGGCGATCGAGGTCGTGACCGGCAGCCACAGCGGCGATCAGTTCAAGCGCTTCGCGACCTACGCGAAGGAGTTCGGCTTCCTCGCGTCGCGCGGCTCCGACTTCCACGGTCCCGAAGAGAGCCGCTTCGACCTCGGCACGCTGCCGCCGCTGCCCGATTCGGTCGTGCCGGTCTGGCACGACTGGTAGCGACCGCGCATCCGTCGCTCGATCGTCGCATGCCGCTCGGCCGCGCTGCCGGTCCGTCCATCCGCTTTCGCATGTCCCAATACTTCGCACCGCATCCCGACGATCCGCAGCCGCGGCTGATCAAGCCAGGCCGCGCAGATCGTGCGCGACGGCGGCGTCGTCGCGCTGCCGACCGACTCCTGCTACGCGCTCGCCTGCCAGCTCGACGACAAGGACGCGGTGACGCGGCTGCGCCGCATCCGCGGACATCGACGACAAGCATCACCTCGCGCTGCTGTGTCGCGACCTGTCCGAGATCGCGCAGTACGCGCAGGTCGACAACGTGCAGTACCGGCTGCTGAAGGCCGTCACGCCCGGGCCGTACGTCTTCATCCTGCCGGCGACGAAGGAAGTGCCGAAGCGCGTGTCGCATCCGTCGCGCAAGACGATCGGCCTGCGCGTGCCCGCGAACGCGATCACGCAGGCGCTGCTGAACGAGCTCGGCGCGCCGCTGCTGTCGAGCACGCTGATCCTGCCCGGCGAGACGGTGCCGCTGAACGACGGCGAGGAGATCCGCGAGCGGCTCGAGCGCGTGATCGATCTCGTGCTCGACGGCGGCGCCTGCGGCATCGAGCCGTCGACGGTGATCGACCTGACCGGCGCCGCGCCGAAGCTCGTCCGCGCCGGCGTCGGCGGTCTCGCGCCGTTCGGGCTCGACACGCGAGACCGTCGAGTGACGCCCGATCGACTTAGAATGACGCATGAATGACATCATCCAGACGATCACGGTCTATGCCATTCCCGTCATCTTCGCGATCACCCTGCACGAAGCGGCACACGGCTACGTCGCGCAAGTACTTCGGCGACGCCACGGCGTATCTGCAGGGCCGCGTCACGCTCAATCCGCTGAAGCACATCGATCCGATCGGCACGATCCTGATCCCGCTGCTGCTCGCGCTGTCCTCCGTTCGGATTTCTGTTCGGCTACGCGAAGCCGGTGCCGGTGGCTTCGCAGAACCTGCGCAATCCGAAGCGCGACATGATCTGGGTCGCGCTCGCCGGCCCGGCCGCGAACTTCGTGCAGGCGCTCGCTGTGGCTCGTCATCGGCATCGACGATCGTCGAAGCTCGGCGTCCAGCGAGCGGTTCTTCTACGAGGTCGTCAACGCCGGCGTCGTCGTCAACTGCGTGATCTTCGCGTTCAATCTCGTTCCGGTGCCGCCGCTCGACGGCGGTCGCGTCGTGATGGGCGCTGCTGCCGACGCGCGCGGCGATCGCGTACGCGCGCATCGAGCCGTACGGCTTCTTCATCGTGCATGGCGCTCGTCGTCGACCGGCGTGCTCAACGTCTGGATGCGGCCGATCGTCGGCGTGCTGCGACCGCTCGCTGCTGCTCGCGTTCTGCCGATGCGTCGCAGCCCGCGTCCTTCACTTCTCCCGACCTCCTCGATCGACGCCAACCGCCTCATGGCCACGACCGCGTCCTCTCCGGCATGCGCCCCACCGGCGCGATGCACATCGGCCACTACCACGGCGCGCTGAAGAACTGGGTGCGCCTGCAGGACGAGTACCCGTGCTTCTTCTTCGTCGCCGACTGGCATGCGCTGACGACCGCCTACGACGAGGTCGACGATCATCGAGAAGAGCGCGTGGGACATGCTGGTCGACTGGCTCGCGGCCGGGCCTCGACCCCGAGCGCTCGACGATCTTCATCCAGTCGCGCGTGCATCGAGCATGCGGAGCTGACGCTGCTGCTCGGCATGACCACGCCGCTCGGCTGGCTCGAGCGCATGCCGACCTACAAGGACCAGATCGAGAAGCTCGTCGCACAAGGACCTGACGACGTACGGCTTCCTCGGCTATCCGTTGATGCAGTCGGCCGACATCCTGATCTACCGCGCGCACTACGTGCCGGTCGGCGAGGACCAGGTGCCGCACATCGAGATCACGCGCGAGGTCGCGCGGCGCTTCAACCACCTGTTCGGCCGCGAGCCGGGCTTCGAGGACAAGGTCAAGGCGGCCGTCGGAGAAGCTCGGCACGCGCCGACGGCCGGACGTTCGAGCTGCTGCAGAAGCGCTACGGCGAAGCAGGGCGACGCGGACGCGCTCGAAGAGGGGCGCCGGCTGCTCGCGAGCGCGAAGAGCCTCGGCGACGGCCGACCGCGAGCGGCTGTTCGGCTACCTCACCGGATCGCAGCGCCAGATCCTCGTCGAGCCCGCGGCGCTGCTGACCGAGTCGCCGCAGCTGCCGGGCCTCGACGGCGGCAAGATGAGCAAGAGCTACGGCAACGCGATCGCGCATGCGCGAGGACCCGGCGATCGATCACGAAGAAGATCCGCGACGATGCCGACCGATCCGGCGCGCGTGCGACGCGACCGATCCCGGGCGATCCGGAGAAGTGTCCGGTGTGGGAGCTGCACAAGGTCTACTCCGACGCCGCGACGCGCGACTGGGTCGTGCACGGCTGCACGACCGCCGGCATCGGCTGCCTCGACTGCAAGCAGCCGCTGATCGACGCGATCCTCGAGCGAGCAGGAGCCGATCCGCGAGCGCGCGCAGCGCTACCTCGACGAGCCCGGCGCTGCTGCGCGACATCGTCGACGCCGGCTGCGACCGGGCGCGCGCGGTCGCGCAGGAGACGATGCGCGACGTGCGCGAGGCGATGGGACTGCGCGTACCGCGTGAGCGCGCCGGCGCGGGCATCGCCGCGAGCGCCGTCGCCTGGGTCGTGCGCTTCGCGGCGGCGATCGAGCCGGGCGGCGCGGTGCTCGACGTGGCTTGCGGCAGCGGACGGCACGCGCGCTGGTTCGAGGCCGCGCGGCCACCGCGTGACCGGCGTCGACCGCGACGCGGACGGCGCTCGCGCGTCTGCGGCGCGAGCGAGACGATCGCATGCGACCTCGAGGCCAGGCGGGCGCGTGGCCGTTCGCCGGCCGCCGCTTCGCGGCCGTCGTCGTGACGAACTACCTGCATCGTCCGCTGTTCCCGCGCTGGTCGACGGCGCTGGCGCCGGGCGGCGTGCTGATCTACGAGACCTTCGCGGTCGGCAACGAGCGCTTCGGCAGGCCGAGCAATCCGGCGTTCCTGCTGCGGCCCGGCGAACTGCTCGAGCGCTTGCGGACGCTGCGCGGTCGTCGCGTACGAGGACGGCCGTCGGTGACCCGCCGGCCTGCGTCGGTGCAGCGAATCTGCGCGGTCCGCGACGCTGCGGGAACGTCGGCGTCACGCCTTGTAACCGGCGGCCAGTGCCCGCGGCGATCCAAATCCGCTAAAATCGCGCACCCGATTTTTCCAGTCGTCGACGCGTCGTGATCGGTCGACGCATCGCCGGTCGCAGAATCGTCCGCATCGATGCTCGCTCGAGGCATCGCACTGCGAGCGACATCGTTTCGACTTCAGTCGATGCTGCGGTCGCCATCACGACCGCGAGTCGCTTCGGCGCCCACCAGAAGGCCGTCATGATCCAAGGCAGCATCGTCGCAATGGTCACACCCATGCATCCGGACGGCAGTCTGGATCTCGATGCCTATCGACGCCTGATCGACTGGCACGTGGCCGAAGGCACCGACGCGATCGTCGCCGTCGGCACGACCGGCGAGTCGCCGACGGTCTCGGTCGACGAGCACTGCGCGCTGATCCGCGTCGCGGTCGAGCAGTCGGCCGGCCGCATCCCGATCATCGCCGGCGCCGGCGGCAATTCGACCGCCGAGGCGATCGAGCTCACGCGCTTCGCGAAGTCGGTCGGCGCCGACGCGTCGCTGTCGGTCGTGCCGTACTACAACAAGCCGACGCAGGAAGGCCTGTATCGGCACTTCGCGGCGATCGCCGAAGGCGGTCGACCTGCCGGTCATCCTGTACAACGTGCCGGGCCGCACGGTGGCCGATCTCGCGAACGACACCGTCGTGCGGCTCGCGTCGGTGCCGGGCATCGTCGGCATCAAGGACGCGACCGGCGACATCGGCCGCGGCATCGCGCTGATCGCGGCGCGTGCCGGCGCGACTTCGCGGTCTACAGCGGCGACGATGCGAGCGCCGTCGCGCTGATGCTGATGGGCGGCGCGGCAACATCTCGGTCACGGCCAACATCGCGCCGCGCGCGATGCACGAGCTGTGCGAGGCGGCGATCGCCGGCGACGCGTCGGCCGCGCGCGACTGGCACGTCAAGACGCTCGGCCTGCATCGCATGCAGGGCATCGAACCGAACCCGATCGCCGACCAAATGGGCGCTGCCGCAGATGGGCCTGATCGAAGCCGGGCATCCGCCTGCCGCTCGTGCCGCTGTCGCCGCCGCGCAGCACGCGCGGTGCTCGACGCGCTGCGGCAGTCCGGCGCCCTGCAACAACCGGCGTGATCGTCGCCTCGCGGCCTGAACCGACCGATCGCATCCTCGACGCGGCCGCTGCGCGGCCGCGACCGCACGAATCCGAATGGAACTCATGAATTCTCGAATCGCATCTCCGACGATCCGGTCGTCGCTCGTCGCGCTGTCCGTCGCTGACGACTGGCCGCGCTGTACCTGGACGAGCAGCATGCTCGAAGGCGACAAGCTCGACTACAAGTCGCAGGCCACGGTCAAGGTGAGGTCGCTCGAGGTGCCGCCCGACCTGACGGCGCTGCCGCGCGACGACACGCTACGACGTGCCGGGCGACAAGGGCGCCGCGACGCTGTCGGCCTACAACGCAGCAGAAGGCGCATCGCACCGGCCGTCACGCCGGGGCCGCGAGGTCATCCCGCCGATCAAGGACGCGCGCATCGAGCGCGCCGGCGGCCAGCGCTGGCTCGTCGTCAACCTGACGCCCGAAGAGGTGTGGCCGATGATCGAAGGAGTTCTGGCAGGAGCAGGGCTTCCTGATCAAGACCGAGTCGCAGGACACCGGCATCATGGAGACCGACTGGGCCGAGAACCGCGCCAAGATCCCGCAGGACTTCATCCGCAACACGATCGGCAAGGTGCATCGACGGGTTGTATTCGACCGGCGAGCGCGACAAGTTCCGCACGCGCATCGAGCGCACGCCGGACGGCGGCAGCGAGATCTACATCAGCCATCGCGGCGCGAAGGAGACGATCGTCGGCGTGCAGGGCGGCAACACGGTCTGGGAACCGCGCGCCGTCCGATCCCGAACTCGAAGCCGAATTCCTGCGTCGACTGCTGGTGCGGCTCGGGCAGCGACAAGGAGCAGGCGAAGACGGTCGTCGCGTCGGGCTACGTCACGCCGGGCGCGCGAGCCGGTGCGCTCGAAGCTGGTGCGCGGCGGCAACGGCACGCAGGCCGTACGTCGAGCTCGAGGATCCGTTCGATCGCGCGTGGCGCCGCGTCGGCCTCGCGCTCGACCGCGTCGGCTTCACCGTCGAGGACCGCGACCGCAACCAGGGTGTGTACTTCGTCCGCTACGTCGATCCCGAACGCCGACGCGAAGGACAAGCCGGGCCTGTTGTCGCGCATCTTCACGTCGGCCGACGAACGCACGAAGCAGGCGGCGCAGTACCGGATCGCGGTCCGCACGCAGTCGAACCTGACGCGCGTGACCGTGCTGGACAAGGACGGCGTCGCCGTCACGACCGACGTCGGCGGCCGCATCCTCGCGCTCGTCAACGACCAGCTGAAGTGATCGTCCGTCGGCGCGTGATCGCGACGCGAGACTTGCTGCGTGCGCTTCGCGTCGCTCGGTAGCGGCAGCGAGGGCAACGGGCTGATCGTCGAGGCGCGGGCCGGTCCCGGGGGCCGGCCGGCCGTGGCGCGTGCTCGTCGACTGCGGCTTCGGCGTCCGCGATGCCGAGGCCCGGCTGATGCGGCTCGGCATCGATCCGTCGACGCTCGACGCGATCCTCGTCACGCACGAGCACGGTGACCACGTCGGCGGCGTGTTCGCGCTGGCGAGGAAGCACCGGGTCGCCGTGTGGGCGTCGCACGGCACACTTCAATGCGTGATGACCGCCCGCTTCGACGCGGTGACCGTTCACGTCTGCTCCAGTCATGCGCCGTTTCGCGTCGGCGCGCTCGAGATCGCGCCTTTCCCGGTGCCGCACGATGCGCGCGAGCCGACGCAATTCGTGTTCGACGACGGGTCGCATCGCCTCGGGCTGCTGACCGATGCAGGACGCTGCACGCCGCACATCGTCGATCGGCCTGTCGGGCTGCGACGCCTCGTGATGGAATGCAATCACGACCCCGCGATGCTCGAGGCGTCCGACTATCCATGGACCGCTGAAGCGCCGCATCGGCGGCGACTACGGGCATCTGTCGAACGACGTTGCGGCCGAGATCGTGTCGCGGCTCGACCGGTCGCGGCTGCGCCATCTCGTCGCGGCGCACCTCAGCCGGACCAACAACACGCCGGCGCTCGCCCGGGCCGCGCTCGCGGCGGCGACCGGCTGGCCTGTCGATCGGATCCGCGTCGCCGACCAGGACGAGCGGGTTCGCATGGTGCGACCTCGTCGAGTCGGCGGACTGCAGGCGCGATTCGCGCAGACATGAAAAAGCCGGCGACTGCCGGCTTTTTCGTTGCGTGCAGAACCGCGACGCGGTATTACTTCTTCGTATCGTCGGTCTTGGTCGTCGTGGTCGCGTGCTGTCGGTGGTCGACGTGGCCGGGGCCGGCGTCGTGGCGCTGTGTCGGCCGGGGCCGGCGCAGGCGTCGTGCTCGTCGTGCTGCTGCTGCTGGAGTCGGGCGTCGCAGGCGGCGTGGTCGCGGCCGGCGGCGTCGTGTCGGCCGGAGCCGGAGCGGGCGTCGTCGTGGTGGTCGTGTGTCGGAAGTCGTGACTCTTCCTTCTTGCCGCAAGCGGCGAGCGAGACGGCAGCCAACAACGAGGCAACGAGCAGGGTCTTTTTCATGGTTCCTTCCTTGGAGATGAACGTGTGCGTGGCGCAGAAGTGCGATCGTGATTCAGCGCGACGGGCGACGGACGTCCTTAGACTCTCATTCGGGCGCAGGACAATGCACGGCCCTGCGTGCTCTCGGCTGCGCCTGGCGGCGTACCACATGAGGTCGGATGGATGAGCCCGGGGCTTCAGACAGTCCGCGATTATATGCCACGGGCCCGCGCTTACCCGTCCGATGGCCGTCGCCCGCACGAGTTCCGCGGATTCGTGACAAATCGCGGGCTTCGCGCGGCCGGTGCTAGCCGAGACCGAGCGTGGTCGATGCGAGCACCGGCGACGACTCCTCCCAGAGCGTCTCGAACTGGTCGAGCCACGGGCGGGCGGCCGCCGGGTCGAACTCGCCGCGCCGCGCGGATGGTCGCGATGGAAGCGCCGGACGAGCAGCGACCGGTCGACGATCATCATCGAGCAGGCCTCGCCGAAGCGCGAGGCCGCGTGCGCGGGCACGACGCGGCACTGCGCGTTCGACGGCATGCGGCTGCAGGACCGTCGATGAAGCGCGGCGCGCGACCGGGATCCGCTCGGCGTCGAGCGCCAGCAGGCGCGAAGGTGGTTCGCGGCGCTCTGCCGCAGGAAGCGCCTGCAGCGCGGCCGTGAAGGCCGGCGTCCGCCAACGGCCAGTCGGCGAAGTCGCGGTCCGCGATCCAGACCTCGCGCTGGGCGCGCCGAGCGCGTCGCTGCAGGTGGCTCGATGAACGCGGCGCGCGTGTCGAACAGTGTGCGCATCAGCGCGCGGCAGCTACGCCACCGGTCGGTTGCGGATCAGGATGCGGCATCGTTCGGTCGGTCCTCGTCCCGAATTGGATCCAGCCATGCTGCCACCATTCGTGCAGCAACGCGCCGCGTCGGGGTCGCGAGCACGAGTCCGCGACCGACGCGGCCGTCGAGCCGGCGCCGGTCGGCGAGCCGCCGAAAGCGGCGCGCGCCGCGTGCGCCGGCAGCGTCGAACGCCTCGCCGGCGACGAAGCGCGCGGCGCGCCGCGATAGAGCATCGTCGCGCGCAGGTCGAGCGCGACGCCGGTCGCGCGGCGCGCCGCGCGAACGCCGCGAGCGGACATCGGCGGCGGCGGGTCGAACGTCACGTGCGGCTTCGGCTCGCTGAAGTGACGACCGACGAAGTCTCGACGTCGCGCGCGGTCGAAGCGGATCGCCGCGATCCGCGCCGCGACCGCGTCCAGCATCGCGTCGTCGAGCGCGGCCGGCGTGCGCGGTCGGCGTCGCGGCCGGCGATCGAGCAGGCGGCCGTCGGGCCATGCGCGTTCGGCCATCGCGAACAGGAACTCCTGCGTGAGCTCGTTCCACGACGGCGCGCGAAAGCCGATCGACGCGGTCGATGCACGCGCCGATGCGCGACGCCTTCGTGCGCGCACGACGGCGGCAGGTACAGCATGTCGCCGGGCTCGAGCACGGCCTCGTGCGGTCGGCACGAAGTGCTTCAGCAGCTTGCAGCGGCGCGTCTTCGACCAGCGCGCGTCGCGCGGCGTCGGTCGACGGCACGATCGCGCCAGCGCCAGCGCCGGCGGCCGTGCGACCTGCAGCAGGAAGACGTCGTACGAATCGAGGTGCGGTCCGACGCCGCCGCCGTCGGCGGCGTAGCTGATCATCAGGTCGTCGAGCCGCATCGTCGAGACGAAGTCGAAGCGGCGCATCAGCGCGTCGCGCCGCCGCGTCGAACGAGGTTGACGCCCTGCACCAGCAGCGTCCAGTCGCGGCGACGTCGCGGCAGGCGGTCGAACGGACCGTGCCGCATCGACCAGCGGCCGTCGGCCGGCGATGACGAGGCGCGACTCGACGTCGTCGCGCGCCGCCAGCTCGAAGAGGGCGTCGCGGTCGGGCAGCGGCGCCGGGTGTCGTACGGCGCCGCGGATCAGCAGCGGCCGTCTCTGCCAGTGCCGCGCGAGGAAAGCGGCGGGCGACAGGCCGCCGAGCAGGCGCGCGATCGAACGGAGTGCGTTCGGCGACATGCGGCGTCGATGCGTAGCTGCAGCGCGCCCGCGCGAAGCGTCTCGCGAGCGCCTGCGTATAATTCGGGCTCTCGACCGAACCAGCCGCATCGGCTCGCCACTCCCATGAAGATCGCCAAGAACAGCGTCGTCACGCTCAAGTACCGGCTCACCGATGCGCAGGGCGAGTTCATCGAGGAAACCGAAGAGCCGGTCGAATACCTGCACGGCGGCTACGACGGCATCTTCCCCCGGGTCGAAGAAGCGCTCGAGGGCCAGGAGCCGGGCTTCAAGACCGACGATGCAGCTCGAGCCGCAGGACGCGTTCGGCGAGTACGACGCGGACCAGGTCCGCGTCGAGGCAGCGCTCCAAGTTTCCGGAGCCGCTCGAGGTGGGCATGCGCTTCGAAGGCGTGCCCGAGGACGAGGACGAGGATCCCGAGATCCTCACGATCACCGACCTCACGCCCGAGACCGTCGTGCTCGATGCGAACCATCCGCTCGCCGGGCATCGCGTTGCGCTTCTCGTGCGAGGTGCTCGACGTGCGCGCAGCCAGCGACGAGGAAGATCGCAGCACGGTCACGCGCACGGCGACGCACTCGATCACGAGCACGACGACCGACGACGACGGCAACGCACCTGCACTGAGCGCGCGCGGACTGCGGTGATGTAACCGCACCGTAAGCCATCGTGAGCGCGACCGCGCGACGCGCGTCGTCGGTGCCGCAGAAACCTCCGGTAACAATCGACCCGGCCGCACGTCGGCGGCGGGTCGGCTCCGCGTTGATAGCGTCATCAACCCGGAGGTCCCCATGAAATCGATCGCTCTCGCCGTCCTGGTCGCCACGCTCGCCGGCTGCGCCATCGTTCCGGTCGGCCGCCCGTGTACGTCGGCGTCCATGCGCACGGCGGCTACGGCTACGGCGGTGGCGGCTACTACGGCGGCCGGCGGCTACTGCGCTATCGCGACGCGCGGTCAGCCGAGCCGCGCCGCGTTCATCGACGGTCGGCGCGGCTTCGCGCGCGCGCGGGCTTCGGATAGACCAGCGCCCGCAGGCCGCTGCGATCGAACGGCTTCCAGGCGCCTTCGGGCTGCGCGAGCCGGTCGGCCACCGCGTACAGCACCGCGGGATTGCACGCCGAGGCCGAGGTGGCTCGCGACGACCTCGATGTTCTCGGTGATCGGCGCTCGACGCGTCGATGCTGGTCGGCCACGCGACGATGCCGTCGGTGCGGCTGTAGATCGACGTCGCCGGGCATCGGCAGCTGGCCGCGCAGACGCTGCGTGCGCGAGCGGGTCGTCCGCCTTCTGGCCGCTCGCCCATTCGTAGACGCGCCACGCGTTGGTCGAGCGCGGTGAGCCGGCGAACGGGCTGCCGAGCGTGATGACGCTGCGGACCGAGTCCGGCCGCTGCTTGGCCAGCACGCGCGCGTACAGGCCGCCGAGGCTCCAGCCGACGAGGCTGACCTTCTGCCCGTGGCGCTGCGTGAGCGTCGTCGAGCCGCTTCGAAGATGGCCTTCCTCGACGCCGTCGCGCAGACCGAGGTTGCGGCCGAGCTTCCAGCCGTGCACGTAGTAGCCGCGCTCGCGCAGGTAGCGGCGCAGCACGCGCGTCGACAGGTCGCTCGCGACCAGCCCGGGCAGCACCAGCACCGGATGGCCGTCGCCGCGCGGCGCCATCGACAGCCAGCGGCCAGATCGACACGCGTCGCGCCGAACTCCCAGAGCGCGCGTCCCTCGAGCAGTTGCAGCAGGCGCGACGGCGCCTTCGTCGGATCGGGCAAGGCACGGGTCATCGTGTTCGTCGGATGCTCCTGGTTCGCGGGTCGATCGCTGGTCGGGCGCATGCGATCGTGCTCCATCGTATGCGAGGTTCAACCCAGATACTTGCTCCGCAGGTAATTCAGATAAT
Organism: uncultured beta proteobacterium; assembly: GCA_963795885.1. GTDB lineage: Bacteria > Pseudomonadota > Gammaproteobacteria > Burkholderiales > Burkholderiaceae_D > CAHJXF01. The sequence continues at coordinate 161,724 of CAWCJI010000004.1, forward strand.
CGCGCGCTTCGCCGACGACGTACGGCGACAGCAGCGTCAGCGTGTAATACGCCGCGAAGCCCGGTCCGGCCTGGTCGCTGCGCGCGATGCGCGGCATCAGCCGGCGTGAACGAGAACCAGCAGGTGGTCGCGAAGACCATCTGCAGCGCGAGCATCTCGACTCCTCGTCCAGCGACGCCTTCATCACGCCGGCCGCGGCGAGCCGCGCGCACAGCTCGCGCGATGCGATGCAGGTTCGCCGTCACCAGCGACTGCGCGGCTTCCTCGAGCTCCGGATACTCGTGCAGCAGGAACGCGATGTCGCGATAGACGAAGCGGTACGCGTCGATCGCCTCGAACGTCATGTGCAGCGTCAGCCAGACGTCGTCGATCGCCGTCACGCTCGGTCGCGGCCTCGAGGCAGGGCGCGAGATGCGCCTCGAAGCGGCGGAACAGCCAGGTCGACGATCTGCTGCTTCGTCTTGAAGTGGTAGTGCAGATTGCCGGGACTGATGTCGGTCTCGGTCGCGATGCGATGCGTGGACACGGCCGCGACGCCTTCGCGATTGAACAGCGCGAGGCTGCACTCGAGGATGCGGTCGCGCGTCGTCGTCGCGGCGGCGACGCGTCGCGGAGCACTCGCCGACGCCGACGCGGAAGGCGCAGGACGGAGCGACGCAGGACTCGAGGCGTCGCGCGATGCGTGGACTCGCACGCGTGTCCGTCAGCGCTTCCGGCCCGACGACTCGAGCGCCGCGACGCGCGCCCGCAGCGCTTCGACCTCGGCCTTCAGCTCGGCGAACGATTCGGCGGTCGGCCACTCGAGGCGTTCGAGCGCCCGCGCGACCCGCTGATCGAAGACGTCCTCGAACTTGCGAAAACCGAACGGGTCGAGCGCCGAAGCGGCGAGGCCCGTGTCGCGTTCGCGCGGGGGCGACGCCTCGTCCGCTTCGCGTTGCCCACCGAGGCCGAGCAGCGATTCGAAGACGCCGCGCTGTCGCGTCAGCGCTTCCTGATGCGCATCGGTGATCGCCTGGAAGCCGGAAACGAGGATGTTCTTCTTGGCCGGTTCGGCGGGTGCGTTCGAAGCGACGGCACCGCGCCCCGTCTTGCGCCGAGGTGCGGGCGGGGTCGACGCGCCGCTGCGGGCGCGCTTCACGATCTTCTTGGCGATCGGCATCGGTTCCTTGCCGCGTCGATGCGGCCGCCGACGCGGCGCCCGCTGCTGCGCAGCGTATCACTTCGATCGATGGCGGGACGCGGCGATGCGCAGGCCCGCTCGGCATCGCCACAGGCCGCGAAAATCTGGCCCGCAGCGATCTAGGGCGAACGCCCTAATGGCCGCCGTGCGCCGGTCGTTTCGACGAGGCGGCGCGACGGGCCGGCGCGCGGCCGCCGCGACGAGGCGGCACCGCCTCCCGTGACGGCGTGTCGCCGGTCGGCGACGCGTCGATCGCGTCGGCCGGGAACCGCGGCGGGACGTTCATCATCGCCGCGATCAGCGAGGCGCTCTCGTCGATCAGGAAGTCCTTGAACGCCTGTGCGACCGGCGGCAGCCGCTTCGTGCGCTGGTGCACGACATACCAGTTCAGCATCAGCGGGAATCCGCGCACGTCGAGCACGTGGAGGCTGCCGGTCCGAAGCTCCTGCGAGATCGTGTGCGCCGACAGGAAGCCGAGGCCGAGGCCGGCCATGACCGCCTGCTTGATCGTCTCGGTGCTCTTGATCTCGATCGCCACGTTCATCTTCGCGAAGTGGTCGCCGAAGCCTTCCTGCATCGACTGCCACGTGTCCGATCCTTTCTCGCGGACGACGAACGGCTCGTTCAGCAGCCGCTCGATCGGGATGCGGCGACGTCCGACCAGCGGATGGCCCGGCGCGCAGACGATGACGTACGGATGCGGCGCGAACGGTTCGGCGACGACGTCGAGATCCTTCGGCGGCCGCACCATCACCGCGAGGTCGGTCCGGTTCTCCGACAGGTGCGCGAGCAGCTCTTCGCGGTTGTGCACGGTGAAGTTCAGCACGACGCCCTGATGGCGTCCGATGAACGACACGAGCAGCCGCGGAAAGAAGTAGTCGCCGGCGCTGATGACGCCGACGTTGAGCCGGCCGCCGGTGATCCCCTTGAGCTGCGTCATCGCGCGCTCGGCGACCTCGAACTGCTCGATGATGCCGCGACCGATCGCGAGGAGGTCCGTGCCGGCCGCGGTCAGGTAGATCTTCTTGCCGAACTGCTCGAACAGCGCGAGGCCGGCATGCTCCTCGAGCTTCCTGACCTGCGTCGACACCGCGGGCTGCGTCAGATGCAGCTCCTCGGCCGCACGAGAGAAGCTCAGGTGACGAGCGACGGCCTCGAAGACCTTGAGCTGGCGCAGCGTCGCGTGCTTCATCGCGTGTGCTTCATCGCATCGATGCCGCCGCATCCGGCCGAGGCTACGCGGCCTTCAGCATCTCCTGCAGGCGGACGTTGCCGCGCTGCTCGTCCATCGACTTCCACAGCAGCTTGACGAGCGCGTAGACCGTGTCGAGGTGCGGCGTCGGCGTGTTCGTGAGCCGACCGAGTTCGACGACGCTGCCGACGAGCGCATCGATCTCCGGTGCGCGCCCCGCCTCGATGTCCTGCAGCATCGACGTCTTGTGCTTGCCGACCTTCTCGGCGCCCGCGATGCGCTTGTCGAGCGTGACGCGGAACGCGATCTCCGAGCTTCGTCGCGACCGCCTGCGCCTCGCGCATCATCGCCGCGGCGAGCTCGCGGGTCAGCGGGAACTGGCAGATGTCGACGAGCGTCGAGTGGGTCAGCGCGCTGATCGGATTGAACGTCGCGTTGCCCCACAGCTTCAGCCAGATCTCCGCGCGGATGTTGTCCAGCACCGGCGACTTGAAGCCCGCGTCGACGAACGCGGCCGCGACGCGCTCGACGCGCGCACTCGACGAGCCGTCGAGCTCGCCGAGCGGGAAGCGATCGCCTTCGATGTGCCGAACGACGCCCGGCGCGATCAGTTCGGACGCCGGATAGACGACGCAGCCGATGACGCGGCCGGGCGGGATGCACGCGCCGACGACGCCGGTCGGGTCGACGCTGTCCAGCTGCCGGCCTTCGAGCTGGGGCCGCCGTGCTCGTGGAAGTACCAGTACGGAATGCCGTTCTGCATCGTGACGACGACCGTGTCCGGGCCGAACAGCTTCGGCACGTCGCGCGCGACCGACTCCACCTGATTGGCCTTCAACGCGAGGACGACGACGTCCTGCGGACCGGCCTCGGCGTAGTCGTTCGTCGCCCGGACGTCGCGCGCGACCTGTTCGGTGCCGTCGTCGAGAATCAGCTTGAAGCCGTTGTTGCGGATGGCCGTCAGGTTCGCGCCGCGCACGATGAACGTGACGTCCTCCCCGGCGAGCGCGAGCTTCGCGCCGACGTAGCCGCCGATCGCGCCGGCCCCGATGATCGCTATCTTCATGTCGTGCTCCGGCGGATGCGTTTGCGTACGGTCGCTTCGATGCTCAAGCGAAGTGGTTGTGCAGCGTTCCGATGCCGTCGATCTCGACCGACACGTCGCTGCCGGGCTTCATCGAGCCGACGCCGACCGACGTTCCGCACAGGATCACGTCGCCGGGAAGGAGCGTCATGTCGGCGGAGATCAGGCTGACGAGCCGCTGGACCGAGAAGCGCATGTCGGCGATCGGATAGTCCTGACGCAGCTGGCCGTTCAACGTGGTCCGGACCGTGAGCGTCGCGGGATCGAGGCCGGTCGCGACGACCGGTCCCATCGGGCAGAACGTGTCGAATCCCTTCGCGCGGACCCACTGCGGGAACGACGCGTCGCGAAACAGGATGTCCGAGACCGTGACGTCGTTCGCACAGGTGTAGCCGAACACGTGGTCGAGCGCGTCGACCTCGGCGATCGCGGTCGCCGTGCGGCCGATGACGATGCCGAGTTCGCCTTCGAACACGACTTTGCCGTCGCAGGCCGGCTTGCGGATCACGTCGCCCGGGTTCGCGAACGAGTTCGGCGCCTTCAGCAGGTAGAGCGGTTCGGTCGGGTCCGCGAGTTCGAGCTTCGCGGCCAGCGCGAAGAAGTTGTTCCACAGCGCGACGACCTTGCTCGGCCGCGTCGGCATCAGGACGTCGACGTCGTCGAGATCGACCGTGTCGCCGGTCGGCTGCGGCGCATCGAACATGTCGCCGCGGTGGACGGCGATGCGTCCGCCGTCGAGCGTGCCGAAGGCGGTCGCGCCGTCGTGCGCGAAGCGGATCCAGCGAGCCGGGGCCGTCGCGGCCATCATCGACCCTCGGACCCGCGCCGCGAATCAGGCGCGCTTCGCGCCGCCGAGCTGGCTGCGCTTCGCTTCGATGGCCTTGACCAGGAAGTCGGTGTCGTACGCGCGAAGCAGATGCGGCAGGCGCGTCTCGACGTACACGTGGACCGGGTTCTTCTCGAGCGTCGTCTGCAGTTCGGCATACGTCTGTTCATCCCAGTGCCACTCGAGCCCGAGCTCGTCGAAGGCGGCGTTGTAGCGGTTGCGTTCCGTGTGATCGATCGTTCGCGGCGACGGGTACTCGACGGTCATGGCTGCATCCTCGGATGACGTGGGGAGAAGGTCGGTCGCGAGGATTTCGCGTTTCCGACGGACCCATTCTTTCCCCGCGGTCCGATCAATAACAGTCAAACTATTCTTTGCATTCCATAAGCGATCGTGAATGGACGGGCCGACGACGAGCGGGCCTCAGATCACGCGCTCTTCGCGCAGATAGCTGATCTGGTCCGGCCGATAGCCGAGCTCGGTGAGGACCTCCTCGGTGTGTTCGCCGAGCAGCGGCGAGCGCGTCACTTCGGTCGGGCTGTCCGAAAGCTTGATGGGGTTGCCGACGGTCAGGTATTTGCCGCGCACCGGATGGTCGACCTCGACGACCGTGCCGCTCGCGCGGAGCGACGGCTCCTCGGCGAGTTCCTTCATCGACAGGATCGGGCCGCACGGAATGTCGTAGCGGTTCAGGACCTCCATCGCCTCGAACTTGTCCATCGTCATCGTCCACTGTTCGATGCGCGCGAAGATCGGCTTCAGATGCAGCAGGCGTGCCGCCGGCGTCGCGAAGCCGGGATCGTCGATCCAGCTCTCCTCGCCGATCACCTTGCAGACGGCCGGCCAGGCCGCGCCCTGCGTGATGAAGTAGATGTACGCGTTGGGATCGGTCTCCCAGCCCTTGCACTTGAGGATCGAGCCGGGCTGGCCGCCGCCCGACGCGTTGCCGGCCCGCGGCACGGAGTCGCCGAACCGGCCATCGGGGTACTGCGGAAATTCCTGCAGCACGCGCGTGCGCTCGAGTCGCTGCTGGTCGCGCAGCTTCACGCGGCACAGGTTCAACACCGCGTCCTGCATCGGCGCGAGGACCTTCTGGCCGCGGCCGGTCGCATGACGCTGCAGCAGCGCCGCGAGGATGCCGAGCGCGAGATGGAGCCCGGTGCCGCTGTCGCCGATCTGCGCGCCGGTCACCATCGGCGGTCCGTCGTCGAAGCCGGTCGTCGACGCGGACCCCCCCGCGCACTGCGCGACGTTCTCGTAGACCTTGCAGTCCTCGTACTTGCCGGGACCGAAGCCCTTGACCGACGCGACGACCATCCGCGGGTTCAGCGCATGGATGTGCTCCCACGTGAAGCCCATCCGGTCGAGCGCGCCGGGCGCGAAGTTCTCGACCAGCACGTCGCAGCGCTTGATGAGCGCCTCGAGGACTTCCTTGCCGGCCGGCTTCTTCGTGTCGATCGTCACCGATCGCTTGTTGTGGTTGAGCATCGTGAAGTAGAGGCTGTCGGCGTCGGGGATGTCGCGCAGCTGTCCGCGCGTCGCGTCTCCCTCGCCGGCCCGCTCGACCTTGATCACGTCGGCGCCGAACCAGGCCAGCAGCTGCGTGCAGGTCGGACCCGACTGCACGTGCGTGAAGTCGAGGATTCGGTAGCCTTCGAGTGCTTTGCCCATCAAGTCCTCCGTCGCGCCGGCCATCGCACCGGCACCAGTGCATCACTGTCTCGTCTTTTGCTTCAGTCGCGATTGACCCCGATCAACAACTGGAATACGCCGCCGCTCGTTCGGTGTTCGCGTCGGTTTCGGTTGCAAGACGTCCGCGCGAGCCCACCACTCGTCGTGGAACTCGTCCTGCAGCCACTCGACGAAGCGAAGCACCTTCGCCGGAATCATGCGCGGCGACGGATACACCGCATGGATCTGCTGCGTCGGCAGCGACCAGGCCGATAGCGTCGTCACGAGCGCGCCGCTCGCGAGCGAATCGTTGGCGACGTAGCTCGGCAGCGTCGCGATGCCGAGCCCGTCGCGGGCCGCCGCGAGCAGCGCGGACAGGTTGTTCGATCGCAGCGGCCCGCGAACCTGGACCGCCTGTTCGCGACCGTCGGCGTCGATGAAGTGCCAGCGCGCATCGCCCTGTACGGTGCTGTAGACGAGCGCGTCGTGGCCGGTCAGGTCCGATGGCGTCGCCGGCTCGCCGCGCTGCGCGAGATATGACGGCGACGCGACCGTCGTCCACGGATTGATGCCGAGTTCGCGCGCGCCGTACGTCGATTCGGCAAGCCGGCCGAGCCTGATGGCGACGTCGATGCCGTGCTCGACGAGGTCGACGTAACGGTCCTCGAAGTCGAGGTCGATCTGCAGCTTCGGGTAGCGCCGCATGAAGCGCAGCACGCGCGGCACCAGCGCGCGCCGGCCGAACGCGACCGACGTCGAGATGCGCAGCGCGCCGCGGACCTGCGACTGCATCAGCGCGCCGACGTTCTGCGCCTCGTCGACGTGCAGGGCGATCAGCCGGCACTTCTCGTAGTACAGCGCGCCGATCTCGGTCGGCGTCACGCCGCGCGTGGTCCGGTGCAACAGACGCGAGCCGAGCTGGCGCTCCATCTGCGCGACCATCTTCGTCGCGGTCGGCTGCGCGATGCCGACGTCGTCCGCAGCCTTGCTGAACGAGCCGAGCTCGACGACGCGGATGAACAGTCGGATCGACCTGATGCGGTCCATGGCCATTCCGAAATGGAATAGGCGAAATGTACGCCGCCTTCGTTCCGCCCGACGCGCGCCTGCCGGATCATCGCTGCAACGACGGCAGTACAGACCCGGAGACGACGATGGCGAAGATGAAGGCCGCGATGGCGGCGGTGCTGGTCATGGAGAAGGAAGGGGTGACGCACGCGTTCGGCGTCCCCGGCGCGGCGATCAACCCGCTCTACGCGGCGCTGCGCGAGCGCGACTCGATCGCGCACGTGCTCGCACGCCACGTCGAAGGCGCGTCGCACATGGCCGAGGGCTACACGCGCGCCGCGGCCGGCAACATCGGCGTCTGCATCGGCACGTCGGGTCCCGCAGGCACCGACATGATCACCGGCATGTACTCGGCCAGCGGCGACTCGATCCCGATCCTCTGCATCACCGGCCAGGCGCCGCGGGCGAAGCTGCACAAGGAGGACTTCCAGGCCGTCGACATCGAGAGCATCGCGAAGCCGGTGACGAAGTGGTCGTACACGGTCCGCGAGCCGGCGCAGGTCCCGCGCGCGTTCCAGCAGGCGTTCCACGTGATGCGTTCCGGTCGACCGGGCCCGGTGCTGATCGACCTGCCGTTCGACGTGCAGATGGCCGAGATCGAGTTCGACATCGAGACGTATTCGTCGCTGCCGGTCTACAAGCCGGCCGCGACCCGCGCGCAGGCCGAGAAGGCGTTCGACCTGCTGATGGCGGCCGACAAGCCGCTGATCGTCGCCGGTGGCGGCATCGTCAACGCCGACGCCTCGGACCTGCTCGTCGAATTCGCCGAGCTGACCGGGGTGCCGGTCATCCCGACGCTGATGGGCTGGGGCACCATTCCCGACGACCATCCGCTGATGGCCGGCATGGTCGGCCTGCAGACGAGCCACCGTTACGGCAACGCGACGCTGCTCGCGTCCGACTTCGTGCTCGGCATCGGCAACCGTTGGGCGAACCGCCACACCGGCTCGCCCGAGGTCTACTGCAAGGGCCGCAAGTTCGTCCACGTGGACATCGAGCCGACGCAGATCGGCCGCGTCTTCATGCCCGACTACGGCATCGTCAGCGACGCGAAGGCCGCGCTCGAACTGTTCGTCGAGATCGCGAAGGAGCGCAAGTCGGCTGGCACGCTGAAGGACTTCGAGTCGTGGAGCAGCCGCTGCCTCGAACGCAAGAAGCTGATGCATCGCAAGAGCCATTACACCGAGACGCCGATCAAGCCGATGCGCGTCTACGAGGAGATGAACGGCGTCTTCCCGCGCGACACGATCTACGTGACGACGATCGGCCTGTCGCAGATCGCCGGCGCGCAGTTCCTGCGTGTGTACGGGCCGCGACAGTGGATCAACTGCGGCCAGGCCGGACCGCTCGGCTGGACGATCCCTGCGGCGCTCGGCGTCGTCGCGGCCGATCCGACGCGCACGGTCGTCGGCCTGTCCGGCGACTACGACTTCCAGTTCCTGATGGAGGAGCTCGCGGTCGGCGCGCAGTTCCGGCTGCCGTACGTGCAGGTCCTCGTCAACAACTCGTACCTCGGGCTGATCCGTCAGGCGCAGCGCGGCTTCGAGATGGACTACTGCGTGCAGCTCGCGTTCGAGAACCAGAACGTGCCCGAGGAGGTCGGCACGCGCGGCTACGGCGTCGACCATCAGGCCGTCGTGACGGGCCTCGGCTGCAAGGCGCTGCGCGTCACGGACCCGGAGAAGATCGCCGACGCGCTGAAGGAGGCGCAGGCGCTGGCTCGCGAGCATCGCGTGCCGGTCGTCGTGGAGGTGATCCTCGAGAAGGTCACGAACATCGCGATGGGGACGGAGATCGACAAGGTCAACGAGTTCGAGGACATCGACTGCCGCCATCCCGAGGGCCGTCAGGGCCTCGAGCTGGCCGGCCTGCTCGAGTGAAGTAGTAGTCTTCGCACCCGGACTTCGGTCGCCGCCTTCGTCATTGCGAAGGGTCGACGCCCGGACCGCTCGCGCGTGCCGCGCATCGATCCTCCGACACCCAAGACACCGTCATGCCTCGTTTCGCCGCGAACCTCACGATGCTGTTCACCGAGGTTCCGTTCCTCGACCGTTTCGAGAAGGCCGCCGACGCCGGCTTCGAGGCCGTCGAGTTCCTGTTCCCGTACGCGTTCGATGCGACCGAGCTTCGCAAGCGCCTCGACGACCACGGCCTGACGCTGGTGCTGCACAACCTGCCGGCCGGCGACTGGGACGCCGGCGATCGCGGCATCGCGTGCGTGCCGGGACGCGACGCCGAGTTCCGCGAAGGCGTCGCGAAGGCGATCGACTATGCCCAGGTGCTCGGCGTGAAGCAGCTCAACTGCCTGTCCGGCAAGCTGGCCGCGGGCGCGTCGGCCGACGAGGCGCGCGGCGTGTTCGTCGAGAACCTCGGCTATGCCGCGAAGGCATTCGACGGCGCCGGCCTGAAGCTGCTGATCGAGGCCGTCAACTTCTACGACATCCCCGGTTTCTTCCTGACGAACACGAAGCAGGCGATCGCGATCCTCGACGACGTCGGCGCGGCGAACGCGTTCTATCAATACGACATCTATCACATGCAGCGGATGGAGGGCGAGCTCGCGGCGACGTTGAAGAAGTACCTGCCGCGGATCGCGCACCTGCAGCTCGCCGACAACCCCGGTCGCCACGAGCCGGGCAGCGGCGAGATCCACTATCCGTTCCTGTTCGACTTCATCGACGACCTCGGCTACGACGGCTGGATCGGCTGCGAGTACAAGCCGGCGACGACGACCGAGGATGGCCTCGGCTGGTTCGCGACGATGCGACCGAACGCCTGATCATCACGAAAAACGAGAAATCGCATGACCACCACTTCGAAGCTCGGCTTCATCGGCCTCGGCATCATGGGCGCGCCGATGGCGGGCCATTTATTGAAGGCCGGCCATCACCTGTTCGTCTATGCGCGGCACGACGTGCCCGACGCGATCGCCTCGGGCGGCGCGACGCGATGCCCGACCGCGACGGACGTCGCGAAGCAGGCGGACATCGTCTTCCTGATGGTCCCCGACACGCCGGACGTCGAGAAGGTGCTGTTCGGCGAGGGCGGCGTCGCGGCCGGCCTGTCGAAGGGCAAGGTCGTCGTCGACATGAGCTCGATCTCGCCGCTCGAGACGAAGGTCTTCGCGAAGCGGATCAACGAGCTCGGCTGCGACTATCTCGATGCGCCGGTGTCCGGGGGCGAGGTCGGCGCGAAGAACGCGACGCTGTCGATCATGGTCGGTGGCGACGAGACCGTCTTCGCGAAGGTCAGGCCGCTGTTCGAGCTGATGGGCAAGAACATCACGCTGGTCGGCGGCAACGGCGACGGCCAGACCGCGAAGGTCGCGAACCAGATCATCGTCGCGCTGAACATCGAGGCGGTCGCGGAGGCGCTGCTGTTCGCGGCGCGCGCCGGCGCCGATCCGGCGCGTGTGCGACAGGCGCTGATGGGCGGTTTCGCGTCGTCGAAGATCCTCGAGGTCCACGGCGAGCGGATGGTCAAGCGCACGTTCGACCCGGGCTTCCGGATCGAGCTGCATCAAAAGGACCTGAACCTCGCGTTGTCGAACGCGCGGCAGATGGGGCTGTCGCTGCCGAACACGGCGACGGCGCAGGAGCTGTTCAACTCGTGCGCCGCGCACGGTGGCAAGGCGTGGGACCACTCGGCGATGGTGAAGGCGCTGGAAACGCTGGCCAACTACGAAATAGGCCAGACACCAGATTGAGGAACAGGGTGTCCGGTCGAAAGACCGGAACCCAAAAAGAACGGGGCTGACCGGTCGACGACCGGTCAGCCCCGTGAGCAATCCGCGGCCGAAGGCCGCTCGTGCCTTACTTCTTCCGCTTGACGTCCGTCGCGGCAGCGGCGACGGCTTCGACCGACGCGCTCGCCAGGTCTTCCGAGCCGGCGACCGTCTCGACCAGACGCTTCGAGTTCTCGACGGCCTGCCCGGCGATCTGCAGCGACAGCTGCGCGATCGGCAGGTTGACCTTCGTCATCGTCTCGACGACCGGCGCGCCGACGACCGCTTCGAAGCGCTCCGAAACGCCGCCGAGGCGCTTGATGCCTTCGGCCGTCGTCATCGACACGCGGTCGATCGCGAGATCGGCCTGCTCGGTCGCGCGGGCGACACCGCCGACGAAGAAGCCGGTCATCTGCTGGTGCGCGTTCAGCAGGCTCGTGCGGATCGACTCGTCGACCATCGGCAGCGAACCGCCGTTGACGAAGGCCGAATAGCGCTCGCTCATCTGGTCGACGACGCGCTGCGTGCCGAGGCGATAGGCTTGCACGAGGTGCTTGCCGGCGAGGGCGTATTGGCCGACGACGTCGACCGCGACGGCATTGAGGGTGGTGGTGGACATGTGATTCTCCAGGATGATCGTTCAGGCGGCGGCGGTTGCCGGCCGACGGAGCCTGTGACGTTGCGCTGTCTCGACTCCACGGAACGCATCATCGCGAAGAGGGCATAGGGGATGAAAACTAATTGCGTCGCAAAATTAGGGCGTTTGGTCTAATTCGGCTCCTCCTCGCTGCGAGGCGAGGACCCGCGTCGTTCAAGAACCTGCAACGACGCCGGCTTTCCCGCCTGCGCGGGACCGGCTAGACAGACGGCAGGCGTTCGCATGCTCAATCCGCGACGCCGTCGTCCGCGAGACTGCGGAACGCTTCGCCGAGACCCAGCACGCGGCCCGCGTGCCGCGCGTCGTAACCCGGCAGCGAGTCGACCGCTTCGCGGAACTCGGGACCCTGCAGGATCTCGACGATCTCCTGGAAGATCGGCTGCGACAGCGCGTCGACATCGCACATCAGGAAATAGCGCTCGTTCGCGAGCGGGATGAAGTCGAGCTTGAAGCGCCGCGCCGGCGTCTCGAGGCCGAAGCCGACGTCCGCCATGCCGCTCGCCACGTAGGCCGCCACCGCGGCGTGCGTGAACTCCCCTTGCTCGAATCCGTTGATGCGATCGCTGTCGACGTCGGCTTCGGTCAGCAGTCCTTCGAGCAGGAAGCGCGTGCCGGAGTTGCGCTGACGATTGATGAAGCGCACGTCGCTGCGCAGCAGGTCGCTCGGCTCGTAGATCTTCAGCGGGTTGCCGGGCGCGACCATCAGCCCCTGGCGCCGCGTCGCCATGTCGATGATGACGTGCCGCGCGGGGTCCAGCCAGCGCCGGTAATGCCGAAGCGCCGGCAGTTCCTGCGACCCCAGCGGGATGTGGAAGCCGGCGAGGTCGCAGGCGCCGTCGCGCAGGCCGGCCGGCGCCTCGAGGCTGCTGACGTACTTGCGGTCGAAGCCGATGTGCCGCTGCGTCAGCAGGTCGAACAGCGTCTCGATCGCGAAGCCGTGGCTCGCGTGGATGCGCAGCGGCGTCGGCTCGCTGGTCAGCACGCGCTCGATCTCGGTCTCGAGTTCGGACGCGAGCGATTCGAGCGCCGGGCGCGAGCCGCGCCGCGATCCGCTGGTCGGCCCACACCAGCTTCTCGCCGAGCGCGGTCAGCCGCGACCCGCGGCCGCGCTCCATCTGCAGCAGGCTCGCGCCGAACATCGCCTCGCCCTGGCGGATCAGGTCCCACGCGTGGCGGTACGACGTCGTGACCCTTCTGGCACGCGGCCGACAGGCTGCCGTGCGACTGGACCTGGGCGAGCAGGTCGATCAGCCGCGGCGGCAGCGTCCGGTCGTCCGGAAACCGGATCGTCCATTGCGGCTTGATCGAGACGCGCTTCATCGGACGATCGAGCCGGGTTCTCGGTCGCTCGGTTCGATCACGGGACGTCGTTCACGGCTAGGTGTTCCTCCTTAGGCGGTCGACGGCATAACGGATGCGCCGTCGCGATCTTATTGCCCGCGCCGGCCGACACGCCTACATTGGCGGACGCAATTGCGTCCGGGCTCGCCCGCGACGCGAGCCCGACGTCGTCGGCAGCGCCTCGTAGAGCGCATAAAACAGGAGACTAACTTGACATCAGTCGTCACGGATCAAGGGGCATGGCCGTCATCGACCAGCGGATTGCTGTCGAAGGAACGAACGATCGCCGGTCCCGGATTCAATCGGTGGCTGGTGCCGCCGGCCGCGCTCGCCATCCATCTCTGCATCGGCATGGCGTATGGCTTCTCGGTCTTCTGGCTGCCGCTGTCGAAGCTGATCGGCGGCAAGGAGTCGCTGGCGTGTCCTGCCGGCAGCGGTCTGATCGACCGAACTGTTCACGACGACCTGCGACTGGAAGATCTCCAGCCTCGGCTGGATGTACACGTTGTTCTTCGTCTTCCTCGGCTGCTCCGCCGCGCTGTGGGGCGGCTGGCTCGAACGGGCGGGACCGCGCAAGGCCGGCGTCGTCGCCGCCTGCTGCTGGGCCGGCGGCCTGATCATCTCGGCGATCGGGATCAACCTGCATCAGCTGTGGATGATGTGGCTCGGGTCCGGCGTGATCGGCGGCATCGGCCTCGGTCTCGGCTACATCTCGCCGGTATCGACGCTGATCAAGTGGTTCCCGGATCGCCGCGGCATGGCGACCGGCATGGCGATCATGGGCTTCGGCGGCGGCGCGATGATCGGCTCGCCGCTCGCGACGGAGTTGATGAAGAATTTCGCGACGCCGACCGATCCGGGCGTGGCGACGACCTTCATCGTCATGGGCATCATCTACTTCGTGTTCATGATGGGCGGCGCGCTCGGCTATCGCATTCCGGCCACCGGCTGGAGGCCCGCCGGCTGGACGCCGCCGGTCGCCGACGCAGACCAACGCGATGATCGACGCAGCGTCACGTGCACGTGAACAAGGTGTGGGGCATCCCGCAATTCTGGCTGGTGTGGATGGTCGCTGTGCATGAACGTGTCGGCCGGCATCGGCGTGATCGGCATCTCGAGCCCGATGCTGCAGGAGGTGTTCGGCGGCCAGCTGATCGGCAACGACGCTGCGCTACGGCGCAGCTCGACAAGGCGCAGCTCGGCGACGATCGCCGGCGTCGCGGCCGGCTTCACCGCGCTGCTCAGCCTGTTCAACATCGGCGGGCGCTTCTTCTGGGCGAGCCTGTCGGACAAGCTCGGCCGCAAGATGACGTACATGGTCTTCTTCGTGCTCGGCGGGCTGCTGTACGCGAGCATCCCGGCGTCCGCGGGCAGCGGCAGCAAGCTGCTGTTCGTCGCCGCGTTCTGCATCATCCTCAGCATGTACGGCGGCGGCTTCGCGACCGTGCCGGCGTACCTCGCGGACCTGTTCGGCACGCAGATGGTCGGTGCGATCCACGGACGCCTGCTGACCGCCTGGGCCACGGCCGGCATCGTCGGACCGGTGATCATCAATTACATGCGCGAGTACCAGCTCGGTCTCGGCATTCCGCGCGAGCAGGTCTACAACCAGACGATGTTCATCCTCGTCGGTCTGCTCGTGATCGGCCTGATCTGCAATCTTGCTGATCAAGCCGCTCGACCCCAAATGGTTCATGAACGACGACGAGCTGGCGCGCGAGAAGCAGCTGGCGCACGAGAAGGCGCGTGCGTCGGACGTCGGCGGCGTGGCCGCGAAGTCGGACCGCGAAAGCGGCACGGCCGTCGTCGCGCTGGCGTGGGCGGCGGTCGGCATCCCGCTCGCCTGGGGCGTTTACCGGACGCTGCTGAGCGTCGCCAAGTTCTTCAATTGAGATCCGCCTTGAATCGAATCGATCCGCGAGTGATGGCATGACGAAGTCCGTTGCACCCGATGGCGGCAAGATCCCGGTCCCGCAGCTCGGTCCGGACGACCTGGCGACGATCGACGCGCTGATCGCGCACCATCGCGACGAGCCGGGTGGCCTGCTGCCGTTGCTGCACGCGATCCAGGCCGCGCTCGGCTACGTACCGGCCGACGCGGTCGGCCCGATCGCGCTGGCGCTGAACCTGTCGCGCGCCGAGGTGCACGGCGTCATCACGTACTACCATTTCTTCCGCAGTGCGAAGCCCGGGCGTCACGTCGTGCAGATCTGCCGCGCCGAGTCGTGCAAGTCGGTCGGCGCCGACGCGCTGTTCGCGCACGCCGAGGAGGCGCTCGGCTGCAAGTCGCACGAGACGCGCGCCGACGGCGCGGTGACGCTCGAGCCGGTCTACTGCCTCGGCCTGTGCGCGATGTCGCCGAACATGATGATCGACGAGCAGCCGTATTCGCGGATGAGCCTCGCGAAGTTCGACGTGCTGGCCCGCAAGATGGAGATCGCCGCATGACGACCACGCATCTACGTTCCGTGCGACTCGGCCGCGCTGGCCGTCGGCGCCGACGACGTCGTCGCGGCGCTGAAGTCCGAGTGCGCGCGTCGCGGCGAGACGGTCGAGATCGTCCGCAACGGATCGCGCGGGCTGTTCTGGCTCGAGCCGCTGGTCGAGGTCGCGACGCCCGACGGCCGCGTCGCGTACGGCCCGGTCGACCGTCGAAGACATCCCGTCGCTGCTCGACGCCGGGCTGCTGACGGGCGCCGACCACGCGCTCGGCCACGGCCTGACCGAGGAGATCCCGTACCTGAAGAAGCAGGAGCGGCTGACGTTCGCGCGGATGGGCGTCACCGATCCGCTGTCGGTCGAGCAGTACGGGCGCACGACGGCTGGGCGGGCCTCGCGAAGGCGCTGACGATGGACGGCGCCGCGATCGTCGACGAGGTCACTGCAGTCGGGCCTGCGCGGCCGCGGCGGCGCGGCGTTTCCCACCGGCATCAAGTGGAAGACGGTGCTCGGCGCGTCGGCCGACCAGAAGTACATCGCCTGCAACGCCGACGAGGGCGACTCCGGCACGTTCTCCGACCGCATGACGATGGAGGGCGACCCGTTCATGCTGATCGAGGGCATGACCATCGCCGGCATCGCGGTCGGCGCGACGATGGGCTACGTCTACATCCGCTCCGAGTATCCGCATGCGGTCGACACGATGCACGAGGCGGTCGCGGCGCGCGACCGCGGCCGGGCTGGCTCGGCGCGAACATCCTGCGGGTCGGGCAAGCGCTTCGATCTCGAGGTCCGCAAGGGCGCGGGCTCGTACGTCTGCGGCGAGGAGACCGCGATGCTCGAGAGCCTCGAAGGCAAGCGCGGCGTGGTGCGCGCGAAGCCGCCGCTGCCGGCGATCGCAGGGCCTGTTCGGCAAGCCGACGGTCATCAACAACGTCATCAGCTTCGCGAGCGTGCCGATCATCCTGGACGAAGGGCGCCGCGTTCTACCGCGACTACGGGATGGGCCGCTCGAAGGGCACGCTGCCGTTCCAGCTGGCCGGCAACATCAAGCAGTGCGGCCTGGTCGAGAAGGCGTTCGGCGCTGACGCTGCGCGAACTGATCTACGACTTCGGCGGCGGCACCGCTGTCCGGGCGGCCGATCAAGACGGTGCAGGTCGGCGGCCCGCTCGGCGCGTACGTGCCCGAGTCGCAGTGGGACCTGCCGATCGACTACGAGGCGTACGCGGCCGTCGGCGCGACCATCGGCCACGGCGGCCTGGTCGTCCACGACGACACGTCCGACCTCGCGGAACTGGCCCGCTACGCGATGGAGTTCTGCGCGATCGAGTCGTGCGGCAAGTGCACGCCGTGCCGCATCGGGTCGCAGCGCGGCGTCGAGACGATCGACCGCATCCGTCAAGCCCGACGCGAAACATCCGCGCGTCCAGCAGGTCCAGTTGTTGCGCGATCTCTGCGACACGATGCTGTACGGCAGCCTTTGCGCGATGGGCGGCATGACGCCGTACCCGGTGATGTCCGCGCTCAATCACTATCCCGACGATTTCGGTATCGTTGCCGAGGTCGCACCCGACGTCGAATCGGGACCTCGACATCGCGCAGCACAAGACGCTCACCTCCTGACCGAATCACCGAATTACCGAGGAACACCATGTTGACCACAGAACTCAGGCGCGAAATCGACTTCGGTACGCCGTTGCGCACATCGACCGAGGAAGTCACGCTGACGATCGACGGCTTCAAGGTGACGGTCGCGAAAGGCACGTCGCTGATGCGCGCGGCGGTCGAGGCCGGCATCAACATCCCGAAGCTCTGCGCGACCGACAGCCTCGAGCCGTGGGGCTCGTGCCGCCTGTGCCTGGTCGAGATCGAGGGCCGCAAGGGCTTCCCGGCGTCGTGCACGACGCCGGCCGAGAACGGCATGAGCGTCAAGACGCAGACGCCGCGACTCCAGGAGCTGCGCAAGGGCGTGATGGAGCTCTACATCAGCGACCATCCGCTCGACTGCCTGACCTGCAGCGCGAACGGCGACTGCGAGCTGCAGGACATGGCCGGCGTGACCGGCCTGCGCAACGTCCGCTACGGCGTGGGCGAAGCGGCCGGCGCGCATCACCTCGACGACGTCAAGGACGAGTCGAACCCGTACTTCACGTACGACCCGTCGAAGTGCATCGTCTGCAATCGCTGCGTGCGCGCGTGCGAGGAGACGCAGGGCACGTTCGCGCTGACGATCAGCGGGCGCGGCTTCGACAGCCGCGTGTCCGCCGGCCAGAACCAGCCGTTCATGGAGTCGCGAGTGCGTCAGCTGCGGCGCCTGCGTGCAGGCGTGTCCGACCGCGACGCTGCAGGAGAAGAGCGTGATCTGGCTCGGCCAGCCCGAGCACAGCTTCATCACGACCTGCGCGTACTGCGGCGTCGGCTGCTCGTTCAAGGCCGAGATGAAGGGCAGCGAGGTCGTCCGCATGACGCCGTGGAAGGACGGCAAGGCGAACGACGGCCACAGCTGCGTCAAGGGCCGCTTCGCCTGGGGCTACGCGACGCATCAGGACCGCATCACGAAGCCGATGATCCGCGCCAAGATCACCGACCCGTGGCGCGAGGTCAGCTGGGACGAGGCGATCAACCACGCCGCGAGCGAGTTCCGCCGTCTGCAGGCCAAGTACGGCAAGGACTCGATCGGCGGCATCACGTCGATCGCGCTGCACGAACGAGGAGACCTACCTCGTGCAGAAGCTGGTCCGCGCCGCGTTCGGCAACAACAACGTCGACACCTGCGCGCGCGTCTGCCATTCGCCGACCGGCTACGGCCTCGGCCAGACCTACGGCACGTCGGCCGGCACGCAGACCTTCACGCTCGGTCGAGAAGGCCGACGTCATCATGGTCATCGGCGCGAACCCGACCGACGCGCATCCGGTGTTCGCGTCGCGGATGAAGAAGCGGCTGCGCGAAGGCGCGAAGCTGATCGTCGTCGACCCGCGCCAGATCGAGCTCGTCAGCAGCCCGCACGTCAAGGCCGACTATCACCTGCCGCTGCGGCCCGGCACGAACGTCGCGGTGATCACGGCGATGGCGCACGTCGTCGTCACCGAAGGCCTGCTCGCCGAGGACTACATCGCCGAGCGTTGCGACACGAAGAGCTTCCGCGACTGGGTGTCGTTCGTCTCCCGGCCCGAGAACTCGCCCGAGGCGTTCGAGGCGCGTCACCGGCGTGCCCGCGGCCGACCTGCGCGCGGCGGCACGGCTGTACGCGGCCGGCCCGAACTCGGCGATCTACTACGGCCTCGGCGTGACCGAGCATTCGCAGGGTTCGACGATGGTGATCGGCATCGCGAACCTCGCGATGGCGACCGGCAACGTCGGTCGCGAAGGCGTCGGCGTCAACCCGCTGCGCGGCCAGAACAACGTGCAGGGTTCGTGCGACATGGGCTCGTTCCCGCACGAGCTGCCCGGCTATCGCCACATCTCCGACACCACGGTCCGCACGCTGTTCGAGACCGCGTGGGGCGTCGCGCTCGACGCCGAGCCGGGGCTGCGCATCCCGAACATGTTCGACGCGGCGCACGAGAAGGAGCTTCGTCGGGCTGTACTGCCAGGGCGAGGACATCGTGCAGTCCGACCCGAACACGCAGCATGTCGCCGACGCGCTGATGGCGATGGAATGCATCGTCGTGCAGGACCTGTTCCTGAACGAGACCGCCAAGTACGCGCACGTGTTCCTGCCGGGCACGTCGTTCCTCGAGAAGGACGGCACGTTCACGAACGCGGAGCGCCGCATCTCGCGCGTCACGCAGGTGATGCCGCCGCTGCCGGGCCTGGCCGACTGGGAAGTGACCTGCAAGCTGTCGAACGCGCTCGGCTATCCGATGAACTACACGCATCCCGAGCAGATCATGGCAGGAGGTGGCGTCGCTGACGCCGACGTTCGCCGGCGTCAGCTACGCGAAGATCGAGCGTCTCGGCAGCGTGCAGTGGCCGTGCAACGACGACGACCGACGAGGCGGGCACGTCGATCATGCACGTCGACCACTTCGTCCGCGGCAAGGGCAAGTTCCTGCCGACGCAGTTCGTCGCGAGTCCGGAGAAGGTCACGCGCAAGTACCCGCTGTTGCTGACGACGGGCCGCATCCTGTCGCAGTACAACGTCGGCGCGCAGACGCGTCGCACGCCGAACAACCAGTTCCACGACGAGGACCGGCTCGAGATCCATCCGCACGACGCGGAGGAGCGCGGCATCCGCGACAACGACTGGGTCGGCATCGAGAGCCGTGCCGGCACGACGGTGCTGCGCGCCGTCATCGCCGAGCGGATGCAGCCCGGCGTGGTGTTCACGACGTTCCACTTCCCGGAGTCGGGCGCCAACGTGATCACGACCGACAACTCCGACTGGGCGACCAACTGCCCGGAGTACAAGGTCACCGCGGTGCAGGTCACGCCGGTCGCGCAGCCGTCCGAATGGCAGAAGGACTACGCGAAGTTCAACAGCGAGCAGCTCGATCACCTCGCGCGAGCGCAGGAGCCGGAGTCCGCCGAGGTGTTCGCGAAGTGATCGTCGTCCGTCGGCCGGCCGAAGCGACGGCGCCGCGTCGTCGGCCGTCGTGAAGGTGCTCGAAGGCGGCGGCGACGTCGACGGCCAGCACGTCGCCGGCGTCGCTCCCGCACGCGTCACGACGTGGCGCCGGGGTCGCATCGACGCCGCGCAGGACTGGCTGATCGACGAGGTTCCGGTCGCGCTCGTCTTCAACGGCATCTCGCATGCCGTGATGCTCGCGAGCCCCACCGACCTCGAGGACTTCGCGCGTGGCTTCGCGCTGAGCGAAGGGTTGCTCGCCAGCCCCTCCGAGCTGTACGGCATCGACGTGCTCGAGGTGGCGAACGGCATCGAGGTCCGCCTCGAGGTCGCGGCCGCCTGCGAGTTCCGCTTGAAGGAGCGCCGTCGCAACCTCAGCGGCCGGACCGGCTGCGGCCTGTGCGGCACCGAGAGCCTCGACCAGGTGCTGCGTCCGATCGCGCGGGTCGACGGTTCGCTGTCGATCGACCGGACCGCGGTCGCGCATGCGCTGCGCACGATGACCACCTTCCAGCCGCTGCAGAAGATCTCCGGCGCCGCGCATGCGGCCGCGTGGTGCCTGCCGAACGGCCGCGTGGTCGTCGCGCGTGAGGACGTCGGTCGGCACAACGCGCTCGACAAGCTGATCGGCGCGATGGTCGCGGCGGGCACCGACGTCACGCAGGGCTTCGTCGTCATCACGAGCCGGGCGAGCGTCGAGATGATCCAGAAGGCCGCGACGCTCGGCATCGGCATCGTCGTCGCGGTGTCGGCACCGACGGCGCTGGCCGTGCGCGTCGCCGAGGAGTCCGGCGTCGCGCTGGCGGGCTTCGCGCGCGGCGACGACTTCGTCTGCTACACACGACCGGAACGCTTCGGCGTCCTCGCAACGCAAAGGATGGCGGCCTCATGAATATCGACACCCTCGTCGCGATGGCGAATCAGATCGGCGAGTTCTTCGAGGCGATGAGCGATCGCAACGAGGCGCTCGACGGCCTCGCGCAGCACATCCGGCTGTTCTGGGCGCCCCGGATGCGACAGGCGCTCACCGATCATGTCGAGAAGACCGGCGGCGCCGGCCTGACGCCGATCGTCCTCGATGCGATGCGCGAGCGGTCGCTGCTGTCGGCGCCGGTCCCGCATGCCCCGACGGACCCGCACGGGTCCCCGCGCGACCATGCCTGGGAAGGCGATACCGAGAGCTGACGCCGCCGTCGGCCGCACGGCCGACCGCTCGCTGCGAGAGGGCAAACCCCGGTAGGCGCCGGACGGGCGGCTGCTATATTCGTGCGGCCGCCGCCTCGACGCAGGTCTCGTCGACGCTTCGGACCGACGAATGCGCGGGACACGCGCAGCGAGGAGACGCCCGAATGCAGCACCTGAGCGGGATGGACGCGAGCTTCCTGCATCTCGAGACGCCCGAGACGCCGATGCACGTCGGCGGCATGCACGTGCTCGAGTTGCCGGCCGACTATCGCGGCGACTTCTACGAGGACTTCAAGCAGCACATCGCGGAGCGGCTGCACGTGTCGCCGGTGTTCACCCGCAAGCTCGCGCTGATGCCGTTCGAGCTGTCGAATCCGGTGTGGGTCGACGACGACGAGGTCGACATCGACCATCACATCCGTCACATCCATCTGCCGAAGCCGGGCACCCATCAGCAGCTCGAGAAGTACGTGGCGCGCCTTCATTCGTCGCTGCTCGACCGCAGCCGCCCGCTGTGGGAGTTCTTCGTGATCCAGGGTCTCGAAGGCGGCCGCGTCGCGCTCTACACGAAGGTCCATCACGCGGGCATCGACGGCCAGGCCGGCGTCGCGCTCGCGACCGCGATCATGGATCCGTACGCCGGTGCCCGTGCCGGTCCGGCCGCCGCGTCAGGCGCGTCGCGCCAACGGCTATCAGCTCGGGATGGCCGAGCTCGCGAGCGCGGCGATCAGCAACACGCTGCAGCAATACGTGAAGCTCGTGAAGACGTTCCCGGACATGGCGCGCGCGTTGCAGAGCGTCGTGATGCCGCAGCCGGGCAGCGACGGCAAGCGCAGCTGGCGGCTCCCGAAGGACATCAAGCTGGTCGGCCCCAAGACGCCGTTCAACGTCGCGATCACGAACCAGCGCTCGTATGCCGGACGCTCGATCCCGCTCGGCGAGACGAAGCGGATCGCGAAGAGCGTCGGCGTGACGCTGAACGACGTCGTGCTCGGCACCTGCGGCGGCGCGCTGCGTCGCTATCTGTCGGATTCGAACGAGCTGCCGAAGAAGCCGCTGACGGCCGCGGTCCCGGTGTCGCTGCGCGAGCAGGGCAACACCGACGCGAACAACCAGGTCTCGATGACGGTGATGACGCTCGCGACCGACATCGCCGATCCGATCGAGCGCCTGAAGCGTCATCAACGAGTCGTCGGTCGCGGCGAAGAGCGCTGATGGGCAACTTCAAGGCGGCGATCCCGACGGACTTCCCGCGTTCGGCGCGCCGTGGCTGATGTCGGGCCTCGCCTCGATGTACGGCCGCTCCGGCCTCGCGAACGCGTTGCCGCCGGTCGCCAACGTCGCGGTGTCGAACGTGCCGGGCGCGCCGATCCCGCTGTACGTCTGCGGCGCGCTGATGAAGACGTATTTCCCCGTGTCGATCCCGACGCACGGCGTCGCGCCTCAACATCACGGTGCAGAGCTACAACGGCTCGCTCGACTACGGGCTGATCGCATGCCGGCGTGCGGTGCCGGACATCGCGGAGCTCGCGGACTACGTCGTCGACGAGCATCGGCGACTGCTGGCGCTGGTCGCCGAGACGGTGACGCCGGCGATCGCCGCGTCGGTCGACCGAACAGCCGCTGCCGACGCCGCGCAAGCGGCAGCCGGTCGCGGCCAAGGCGCGCGAGACGAGCGCCGAGGCGTCGCACCGTGCGACGGCCGCGACTCGCGCGCCGACCGCGTCGAAGAAGGGGACGAAGCGCACGACCGATGCGACGGCGACGAAGCGCACGACGCGAAGCGACGGCGACGAAGCCGCACGAGCGGAGCGAACGCGACGAAGCGCACGAGCGAAGCGACGTGCGCGGAAGTCGACCGCGAAGGTTCGACGCCGTCCGCGCACGTCGTCGCGGGCGTCCGCGTGACGACCCGCGCGGCGGCTCCGCGCAACAAGCGCTGAGCTCGAAGGCGTCGCGTGTCCGCGCATCCCCGCATCCCGCAGCCGCCGACGAGGCCGATCGTCGGCAACGTCGGCGACCTCGATAACGACGCGCCGATCCAGAGCATGATGCGGCTCGCGCAGAAGTACGGGCCGATCTACAAGCTGTCGATCTTCGGCCGCGACCTGCACGTCGTCAGCTCGCAGGAGCTCGTCGACGAGCTGTCCGACGAGACGCGCTTCACGAAGCGCCTGCATGGGCCGCTGAAGGAGATCCGCGCTTTCGCAGGCGACGGTCTCTTCACCGCGTACAACAGCGAGCCGAACTGGGGAAAGGCGCACCGCCTGCTGATGCCGGCGTTCGGCCCGCTCGGCGTGCGCTCGATGTTCGATCGCATGGTCGACATCGCGAACCAGATGTTCGTGAAGTGGGAGCGCTTCGGGCCCGGGCGCCGCGATCGACGTGGCCGACAACATGACGCGCCTCACGCTCGACACGATCGCGCTGTGCGCGTTCGACTACCGCTTCAACAGCTTCTACCAGAACGAGATGCATCCGTTCGTGGCGGCGATGGTCGATGCGCTCGACGAGGCCGGGCAGCGCGGCCGTCGACCGAACATGCTGTCGAACCTGATGGTCGTCACGAAGCGCAAGTACGAGGCCGACCAGGTCGTGCTCGCGAAGGTCGCGGACCAGCTGATCGCCGAGCGCCGGCAGGATCCGCGCGGGCTCGAGAAGCACGACCTGCTGAACGTCATGCTGAACGGCGTCGACACGGTCAGCGGCGAGAAGCTGTCGGACGAGAACATCCGCTTCCAGCTCGTCACGTTCCTGATCGCCGGCCACGAGACGACCAGCGGGCTGCTGTCGTTCGCGGTCTACCTGCTGCTGAAGAATCCCGCGGTGCTGTTGAAGGCGCAGGCAGATCGTCGACGACGTGCTCGGCGACGAGATGCCGCGCGTCGAGCATCTCGCGCAGCTGCGCTACCTCGAGCAGGTGCTGATGGAGTCGCTGCGACTGTGGCCGACCGCGCCCGCGTTCGCGGTCAAGCCGGTCGAGGACACGATGCTCGGCCGGCCGCTACCCGCTGACGCCGGGCGACACGCTGCTGGTGCTGCAGCCGATGCTGCATCGCGATCCGGCCGTGTGGGGCGACGACGCCGGAGACGTTCGATCCCGACCGCTTCGCGCCGGAGAACGCCGAGAAGCTGCCGCCGAACGCGTGGAAGCCGTTCGGCAACGGCGCGCGGGCCTGCATCGGCCGGCCGTTCGCGATGCAGGAGGCGCAGCTCGTGATCGCGATGCTGCTGCAGCGCTTCGACATCGTGCTCGACGATCCCGCGTACCAGCTCGAGATCGCGGAGACGCTGACGATCAAGCCGCACGGCCTTCGCATCCGTGCGAAGGCGCGCGGCCGCGGCGACTTCGGCCTGCGGACCGCGATCGCCGCGCGCGCCGTTGCGTCCGCTCGTGCATCGACGAGGCCGACGACACGCTGCCGGCCGGCGACGCGACGCCGCTACTGGTGCTGTTCGGCAGCAACACCGGCGCGTCCGAGATGTTCGCGCGGCGCATCGCGGCCGACGCGCCGCGGCAGGGCTATCGCAGCGACCGTCGGCGCCGCTCGACGAGCATGCCGGCGCGCTGCCTGCCGGCACGCCGGTGATCGTCGTGACCGCGTCGTACGAAGGACAGGCGCCGGACAACGCGAAGAAGTTCCTCGTCGTGGGTCGAGGGGCTCGCATCGCGGCGGTCTCGCCGGCGTGCCGTTCGCGGTCTTCGGCTGCGGCAATCGCCAATGGGCGCGCACCTACCAGTTCGTGCCGAAGCGCATCGACGCGGCGCTCGCGGCGGCCGGCGCGTCGCGGCTGCGCGACGCGCGGCGAGGCCGACGCGGGCGGCGACTTCTTCGGCGCGTTCGACGAGTGGTACGAGGGCCTGTGGACGCGACCTCGGCCGCGCGCTCGGGCATGCGATCGCCGAGAAGCCCGCGGCGCCGGCGTTCGACGTCGAGATCCTGCAGACCGGCCGCGAGCACGCGCTGCAGCTCGGCGAGCTGGCGCAGGGCACGATCGTCGAGAACCGCGAGCTCGTGAACGTCGCGGCGATGGACCCGGCGCGGATGCGATCGAAGCGTCATCTGCAGATCGCGCTGCCGGCCGGCATGACGTATCGCAGCGGCGACTACCTCGCGGTGCTGCCGCGCAACGCGCCGTCGATCGTGCAGCGCGCGCTGCGCCGCTTCGGCCTCGCGAACGACACGCAGATCGTCATCCATCGACCGTCGTCGACCGCGGCGTCGTCGGCGACGCTGCCGAGCCGACTATCCGATCAGCGCGTTCGAGGTGCTGTCGAACTACGTCGAGCTCGTCGCAGCCGGCGACGCGCGCGCAGATCCATCAGCTCGCCGAGGCGACCCCGTGCCGCGCCGGAAGCGCGGACGCTCGACGCGCTCGACCACGGACGAGGCCTACGCACGCGACGTGCTCGACCGGCGCGTCAGCGTGCTCGACCTCGTCGAACGCACGGCGTCGTGCGACCTTCCGTTCGCGCGCTTCCTCGCGATGCTGCCGCTGTTGCGCGCTCGACAGTACTCGATCTCGTCGTCGCCGCTCGCGACGATGCCGAGGCGAGCCTGACGATCGCGGTCGTCGACGCGCCGTCGCTGTCGGGGCAGGGCCGCTTCCTCGGCGTCGCGTCGACCTATCTCGCGAGCCTGCAGCCCGGCGATCGGCTCGCGGTCGCGGTGCGGCCGTCGCAGTCGGGCTTCCATCCGCCGGCCGATCCGGCCGATGCCGATCGTGATGGTCTGCGCCGGCACCGGCGTCGCGCCGTTCCGCGGCTTCCTGCAGGAGCGGGCGGCGCAGAAGGCCGCGGGTCGCGACGTCGGACGCGCCTTGCTGTTCTTCGGCGTCGACGATCCGGACGTCGACTATCTGTATCGCGACGAGTTCGCCGGCGTGGGAGGCGGCCGGCGTCGTCGAGATGCGGCCGGCGTTCTCCGCGAAGCCCGACGGCGACGTGATGTTCGTCCAGCATCGCGTCTGGAAGGACCGCGCCGAGGTCGCGCAGCTGTTCCGCGACGGCGCGCAGTTCTATCGTCTGCGGCGACGGCAAGCACATGGCGCCCGGCGTCCGCGAGACGTTCATCCGCATCTACCAGCGCGCGACGCAGGCGGGCGACGACGAGGCGCAACGCCTGGGCCGACCGCATGGAACACGAGCACGGCCGCTACGTGTCGGACGTGTTCGCGTAGCGCCGCCGCGGCGGCCCGGCGTCAGGCCGCCTTCGAGCCGAGATAGCGGACGCCCGGCATCGCGAGCCGGTCGAGGCTCGTCTGCAACGCGCTCTCGAGAATCGACAGCGCGCGATCGATCTCCTCGTGCGACGTCGTCAGCGGCGGCGCGATCCGCCACACGGAACCGCGCTCGGGCCGTCGGCGGATGTTCATGCTGAGGCCGAGCTCGAAGCACCTCGCGGTCGTCATCGCGCCGAGCTCGTGATGCGCGACGCGCGACTCGCGATCCTTGACGAGCTCGACGCCGAGCAGCAGGCCTTCGCCGCGCACGTCGCCGATCGCCTCGAAGCGGTCCTGCAACGCGCAGAGGCCCGCGCGCAGATAGGCGCCGGTCGTCTTCGCGCGTTCGATCAGCCCTTCGCGCCGGATCGTCGCGAGGACCGCGAGGCCGACGGTCGCCGGCAGCGGGTCGGACACGTGGCTCGTGTAGAACGTGAAGCCGCGCGCGTGGATGCGCTCCTCGATCGCCGGCGTCGTCACGACGGCCGCGAGCGGCAGGCCGCCGCCCATCGTCTTCGACAGCGTCATGATGTCCGGCACGACGCCGAAGAAGTCCGAGCCGGTGCGCCAGCCGATGCGGCCGAACGCCGTCTGCGCCTCGTCGAAGATCAGCAGCATGCCGCGATCGTCCGCGGCCTTGCGCAGCGCGCGCATGTACGACTTCGGCGGCACGAGCACGCCGCCGGCGCTGATGATCGGCTCGACGATGATCGCGGCGCGCTGGCCGGTCGACGCCATGTCGAACATCTTGAGGCCGATCTCGAGGCACGCGAGCGCCGAGTCCTCGGCCGACAGTCCGGCGATGTACGGCCGATAGCCGTTCGGCTCCGGCATCACGAAGACGCCGGGCGTCGGCACGCCGTAGCCCTTGCGATCGCTCGCGAACGACACGCCGCCGGCACCGCTCGTGATGCCGTGCCACGAGCCGCCGACCGACAGCACCTCGAAGCCGCCGGTGTACATCTTCGCCATCCGCAGCGCGACCTCGTTGCTCTCGGAACCGGTGTTGACGAAGATCGACTTCGTCAAAGACGCCGGCATCCAGTCCTGCGCGAGCCGCATCCCGAGCTCGGCGACGACCTCCGGGATCATCCCGCTGAAGAAGTGGAACGCCTTCTCGCCGGCCTCGTGCACCGCGGCGACGATCGCCGGATGGTTGTGGCCGATCGTGGCGCACATCTGCCCCGACGTGAAGTCGAGGATCTCGCGGCCGGTGTCGTCGTAGACCACGCTGCCCTTCGCGCGCGTGAACAGGTTCGCGAACTGGTCGCCGCCGTAGCGCACCAGATATTCTTTCGCGGCGTTGCGCAGCGTCTCGTCCATGTCGTCCTCGGTTCCTCGTCGTGGGATGGGTGCGGGCGATGATCGAGGCGCGGTCGCCGGAAGTCCAATGCCGAATTCGCATCGAATGGCGAAGGACC
This sequence comes from uncultured beta proteobacterium, assembly GCA_963795885.1. Lineage (GTDB taxonomy): Bacteria > Pseudomonadota > Gammaproteobacteria > Burkholderiales > Burkholderiaceae_D > CAHJXF01. The sequence goes on from CAWCJI010000004.1 coordinate 189,305, forward strand.
GCATCGGACATTGCGCCGGCACGCACCCTGCGATCGACGGCTGACGGGCAGTCGTCGATCGGATCGTCGCGTTCACGAAGGAGCGTCGAATGGATACGCGGTGGCTGCAGGACTTCGTCACGCTCGCCGAGGTGCGCAACTTCACTCGCGCCGCGGAGCTGCGCGCGGTGTCGCAAGCGGCGTTCAGTCGGCGCATCCAGGCGCTCGAGCAATGGCTCGGCGCGAAGCTGATCGACCGCGCGTCGTTCCCGACGCGGATGACGAAGGCGGGCGAGCGCTTCCGCGTCGTCGCGATCGCGCTGATCGATCAGATCGACGACGCGAGGACCGAGATCGGCGACGCGCCGGCGCGCGACCACGTCCGGCTCGCGATGCCGTATTCGCTGACGACGACACGGCTGCAGGCGTGGTGGCCGGCGTGGCGCGGCGATGATCCGATCACCTGCAGCCTCGTCGTCGGCAACGTCCACGACACGGTCACGGCGCTGACCGGCGGCACGGTCGACCTGCTGATCTGCTACCACCAGTCGGAGCATCCGATCCAGATCGATGATGCGCGCTTCGACTGCCGCACGATCGGCGTCGACGTCGTGCGTCCCTACGTCGCGTCGTCGCTGCTGACCGATCGTGGCGGCGCGCTCCCCGGCACGCCGTCGCGGCCGGTCCCGCTGCTGATGTATTCGCCGACGGTCTACTTCGCGCGCGTCGTCGACGGCGTGATCGCGAAGGGCGACCGCAAGGTCCACGGCATGCGCGTGTTCGAGGCGGAGATGACGGAGGCGCTGGCCGGGCTCGCGGAACAGGGCCTCGGCGTCGCATGGCTGCCGGACAGCTCGTTCGGCCCGGGCCGCCTCGGCGGTCTCGTGCCCGCAGGCGACGCGAGCTGGGACGTCGAGGTGTCGATCCGCGCGTATCGCGCGAAGGCGAACCTGCGGCCGGCGCTCGACACGCTGTGGCAGCGGATCGGCACCGATGTCGACCGCGATGCGCGCGCCGCATCGTCGAATGACGATTAAGCATCGAGGACGCGACCGAGCGCCCGTATATTGGGTCGGTCCGGCCGCGTCGCCGGGGACCCTTTCCGGAGCCGGCCCGATGACCTTCTTCCGTCGCAATGTCCCGCTCGCCGCGGTTGCGGTGCTCCTGCTCGGCGCGCTCCTGCACGGCAACGCGTCCGCGCAGGACGCCGGCGGCACGCTGAAGAAGATCGCGGACCGCAACGAGATCGTGCTCGGCTACCGCGAGTCGTCGATCCCGTTCTCGTACCTCGACGACGACCAGAAGCCGATCGGCTACTCGATCGACCTGTGCCTGCGGATCGTCGACGCGCTGAGGACGTCGCTGAACCGGCCCGACCTCAAGGTCGGCTACACGCCGGTGACGCCGGCGACCCGCATCCCGCTGATGGCGAACGGCACGATCGATCTCGAGTGCGGCTCGACGTCGAACACGGTCGACCGGCAGACGCAGGTCGCGTTCGCGCCGACGACGTTCGTGACGACCACACGCTTCGTCGTCGAGGAAGGGCGCCGGCTTCCGCACCTACGCGGACCTGAAGGGCAGGACGATCGTGCACCACGGCCGGCACGACGACGATCCGCCTCGTCAACGAGGTCAACGCGAAGGAAGGAATGAACTGGACGATCCTGCCGGCGTCCGACCACGCCGAGGCGTTCGCGATGGTCGAGGCGGGACGCGCGTCGGCGTTCTTCATGGACGACATCCTGCTGTACAGCCTCGTCGCGCGCGCGAAGAACCCGGGCGACTACGTCATCTCCACCGAGCCGATGTCCGTCGAGCCGTACGGTATCGTGCTGCGACGCGACGACCCCGGGTTCCAGCGCGCCGTCGGCAAGGCGCTCGTCGACCTGTTCCAGAGCGGCGAGATCGTGCGCGTCTACGACAAGTGGTTCACGAAGCCGATCCCGCCGAAGGGCCTGACGCTCGCGCTGCCGATGTCCGCGCAACTGAGCCGCGTCATCGCGCAGCCGACGAGCTCCGGCGACCCGGCCGCATACCGGTAGGACGGGCGCGCGTCCGACGCGCCCATCGGTTCGGCGGGCATCGGGTTAACGCGGCGGCAGGCGTTACGATGCGGCGACGCGTCGCATCAGCCGGCGCACAACCACCGCCGATGCCCGATGTCCGATCCTGTCGATACCCCGTTCCTCTCGCCCGAGACCGCGCCCCCGGTCGCGCCCGCCGCCCAAGTTCCCGACGAGCGCTCGTCGATCGTCCGGGCCAACGGCATCGACCTCTGCTACGACACGTTCGGCGATCGCTCGAACCCCGCGCTGCTGCTCGTCATGGGTCTCGGCACGCAGATGATCGGCTGGGACGAGGACTTCTGCCAGGCGCTCGCCGATCGCGGGTTCTTCGTGATCCGCTTCGACAACCGCGACATCGGCCGCTCGACGTGGTTCGACCACGAGCCGATCCCGAACCCGCTGCTGCTGCTCGCGAAGTCCGCGATCGGCTTCAAGCCGAAGGTCGCGTACACGCTGAAGGACATGGGGACCGATGCCTTCGGATTGCTCGACGCGCTCGGCATCGAACGGGCGCACGTCGTCGGCGCGTCGATGGGCGGCATGATCGGCCAGGTGATGGCGATCGACCGGCCCGGACGCATGATCAGCTTCACGTCGATCATGAGCACGACCGGCGACCCGAAGCTGCCGGCGGCGCAGCCCGAGGCCACGTCGCTGCTCGTCGCGAAGCCGGCAAGCGAAGGTCGACGAGTTCGTCGCGTTCCACAAGAAGCTGATGAAGGTGTTGCGGGTCGGCTCTTCCCCGAGGACGAGGCCGAGGACGAAGCGCGCGCACGGCGCTCGTGGGCGCGCGGCTATCACCCGGCTGGCAGCGCGCGGCAGCTCGCCGCGATCATCGCGTCGGGCAATCGCACGAAGGCGCTCGCGAACGTGACGGTGCCGACGCTCGTGATCCACGGCCGCGTCGATCCGCTGGTGCCGGTCGAAGCGGGCATCGCGACGGCCGAGGCGATTCCGAACGCGAAGCTGTTGCTGCTCGACACGCTCGGGCACGCGCTGCCGAAGTCGCTCGCCGGCACGATCGTCGACGCGATCGCCGCGCACGCGGGCCCGCCGCGGTGAAGGGACGGCTGTTGCTCGCGACGTTCGCGCTCGTCGCGTCCATCGCGAGCGCACAGGCGGCCGAGACCGATGCGACGCGCGCCGCTCGACGCGTGCTCGCGGACCAGCAGGCCGCATGGAACCGCGCCGATCTCGACGCCTTCATGGACGGCTACTGGAAGAGCGACGACCTGCGCTTCGCCGGCGGCGATGCGGTGCGGACCGGATGGCAGGCGACGATCGATCGCTACCGCAAGTCGTATCCCGACGCGGCCGCGATGGGCAAGCTCGACTTCGAGCTGATCGAGGTCCGCGAGGTGACGCCGGCGTACGTCTACGTGTTCGGCCGCTGGCATCTCGCCCGCGCGACCGACCCGCCGGACAAGGCGCCGCACGGCCTCTTCACGCTGATCGTCGAACGCAAGGCCGGCCGCTGGGTCGTCACGCGCGACCACACGTCCGCCGCCGGCGGCTGACGCGCGTCGGGCGCGCCCGACGCCATGAGGCGGTCTCGTCCGGGACCGCCGATCCTCCTTCGTTCCGATTCGCGCCGCAGCTGTGCGCGCTTGCGTCGCGAAATTCTTCATCTGTTGCACAGAAGCTTGCGTATGCATCGTTTGTTGCATACGATGCGGCGGTCGACCATCGTCCGTTCCCGCCATGCCGTCCGCCCGCGCCACGCACGTCCTGCATCGTTCGTTGCGACACACGCCGCCGGTCGCGGTCGGTGGTCGCGGCGTCCACCTGTTCGATCGCGACGGCAACGTCTATCTCGATGCGTCCGGCGGGGCGGCGGTCTCCTGCCTGGGGCACGGGCATCCGGACGTGCTGGCCGCGATGCACGCGCAGATCGACCGCCTCGCGTACGCGCACACGAGCTTCTTCACCACCGAGGTCAGCGAGGCGCTCGCCGACCGGCTCGTCGCCGACGCGCCGACCGGACTCGACCATGTGTATTTCGTGTCGGGTGGCTCGGAGGCGATCGAGGCGTCGCTGAAGCTCGCGCGGCAGTACTTCGTCGAGATTGGACAGCCGCAGCGCACGATGTTCGTCGCGCGGCGCCAGAGCTATCACGGCAACACGCTCGGCGCGCTCGCGGTCGGCGGCAATGCATGGCGGCGCGCGCAGTTCGCGCCGCTGCTGATCGATGTCGCACACGTCTCGCCGTGCTTCGAATATCGCGAGCGCCTCGAGGCGGAGTCGCAGTCCGCCTTCACGCAGCGGCTGCTCGACGAGCTCGACGCGACGTTCTGCCGCATCGGTCCGACGCGCGTCATCGCGTTCGTGGCCGAGACGGTCGTCGGCGCCACGGCGGGCGCGGTCGTGCCGACGCCGGGCTACTTCGAAGGCGTGCGACGGCTGTGCGACCGCTACGGCATCCTGCTCATCGTCGACGAGGTGATGTGCGGCATGGGGCGCACCGGCACGCTGCACGCGATCGAGCAGGAACACGTCGTGCCCGACCTGATGACGATCGCGAAGGGTCTCGGCGGCGGCTACCAGCCGATCGGCGCGCTGCTCGCGTCGTCGAAGGTCGTCGAGCCGCTGCGACGCGGCAGCGGCCTGTTCCAGCACGGCCACACGTATCTGGGTCATCCGGTCGCAGCCGCGGCAGCGCTCGCCGTCCAGACGGTGATCCGTCGCGACGGCCTGCTCGACAACGTCCGTGCGCGTGGCAACGACCTCGCGGATGCGCTCGCCGATCGCTTCGCCGACCACCCGCATGTCGGCGACGTGCGCGGACGCGGCCTGCTCCACGGCATCGAGCTCGTCGCCGACCGTGCGACGCGCGCGCCGTTCGATCCCGCGTGGCGGCTGCACGCCGAGATCAAGCGTTGCGCGATGCGACGCGGGCTGCTCGTCTACCCGATGGGCGGGACGATCGACGGCCGTCGCGGCGACCATGTCCTGGTCGCGCCGCCGTTCATCGTCGAACGCGCGGACATCGAACGGATCGTCGACCTGCTGGCGCAGGCGATCGACGAAGCGGTCGCGAACGCGTCGGCCGCGGAAATCGCGGCGTGAGCGGCGCGTCCGTCCAACCGCGTCGCTTCGGATCAAGCCGGTCGCGCGGCGCCATCGCCGTCGCGCACAACGTCCACCAGGAGGTCACCGTGTCCCTGTCGAAGATCGTCGTCGCCGTGCTCGCCGCGGCATTCGTGCCTCTCGCATCGGCCCAGGAGACCGGTACGCTGAAGAAGATCCGCGACGCCGGCGAGATCGTGCTCGGCGTGCGCGACGCGTCGATGCCGTTCTCGTATTTCGGCGAGAACGGCGAGGCGATCGGCTACTCGGTCGACCTCTGCCGCCGCGTCGTCGAACACCTGAAGACGGCGTACCGCATGCCGAACCTGCAGGTGCGGCTGCAGCCGGTCACGTCGGCGACGCGCATCCCGCTGATCCAGAACGGCACGATCGATCTCGAGTGCGGGTCGACCGTCAACAACGTCGAACGACATCAGCAGGTCGACTTCAGCGTCACGACGTTCGTCGTCAACACGAAGCTGATCGTCAAGAAGTCGTCGGGCATCCGCAGCATCGACGGGCTGAAGGGAAAGACGGTCGCGATCACGAGCGGGACGAACACCGCGGCGAAGATCGCCGCCATCAACGCGCGGCTCGGCCTCGGGCTGACGATCGTGAACGGCAGCGACCACACGCAGTCGTTCCTGCTGATGACGAGCGACCGGGCGGCCGCGTTCTCGGAGGACGACATCCTGCTGGCCGGCCTCGCCGCGACCTCGCGCACGCCGGACGCCTTCACGCTGATCGCGATCCCGGGCATGCTCGGCGATCCGTACGCGCTGATGCTGCGTCGGGACGACGCGCCGTTCAAGGCGGCCGTCGACGGCGCGTTGCGGGCGCTGTTCGCGTCGCCGCAATACCGGCCGCTGTACGACCAGTGGTTCGTGAAGCCGATTCCGCCGAAGAACGTGGTGCTCGCGTTCCCGATGAGCGACCAGCTGAAGCGCGTCGTCGACGCGCCGACCGACTCGCCGGAGCCGACCGACTACCAGTAGCGCCGCGGCGCGGTCGGCGCATGTAACATCCGGAGCATTTCGGGCCTCCGTGTTTCAGCCGATGTCGGTGCGCGACCGCATCCTCGAGCGCTTCCCCGCGATGAGTCCGATGATCGGGGCGGCCGCACGCTTCGTCGTCGATCACCCGAACGAAGTCGTCATGGGATCGATGCGCGCGCTCGCCGCCAAGGCGCACGTGCAGCCGGCGACGCTGGTGCGGCTGGCACAGCAGCTCGGTTTCGCCGGCTGGCCGGAGCTGAAGTCTGCCGTCGCGAGCGACCTCGGACTCAACGACGAACGCTACGGCGACAAGGCGAAGAGGCTGACGCGCCGCAGCCGCCGCACGGACCTCGCGGCGGAACTGTTCGATGCGCACGGGCGCAACCTCGACGCATCGCGGGCCGGCGCGAGCGCTTCGCTGGCGTCCGCGGCGACGTTGCTCGAGCAGGCCCGCGTCGTGCACGTCGCCGGATTCCGGGCGAGCTTCCCGATCGCTTACGCCGTGTTCTACGGGTATCGGCTGTTTCGCAGCGGCGTGGTGCTGATCGACGGCGTCGGCTGCAACCTCGAGCTGATGACGAGGTCCATCGAGCGCCACGACGCGCTGGTCGTCGCGAGCTTCTCGCCGTATTCACGCGAAGCCGTCGAGGTCGCGCGAGAGGCGAGGGCGGCGGGCGCGAAGATCGTCGCGTTCACCGACAGCGCGGTTTCGCCGCTGGCGCTGCTCGCCGACGCGACACTCTCGTTCTCGGTGGCGAGCCCGTCGTTCTTCCCGTCGATCGTCGCCGGCGTGGCGCTCGCAGAGGCGCTCCTCGAACGGCTGGTCGCCCAGGCGGGACCCGCGGCGGTCCGTCGCATCGAGCGCTACGAGGACGCGCTGAACGAAGCGCGCGTGTACGTCCGCAGGGGCTGAAGGGAAGCGGTGCGACGGGTCTTCAGGCGACGCCGCCGAGCAGGCGTGTCAGCTGCGGGAACACCGCGATCAACGCGAGCACGGCGGCCATGATGAAGACGTACGGCAGCGTGCCGAACACGATCGTTCGCAACGGTACGTCGGGCGCGACGCTCTGGACCACGAACAGGTTGAGCCCGACCGGCGGATGGATCAGCGCCATCTCCATGTTGATCACGACGATCACGCCGAACCAGATCAGGTCCCAGTGGAACGCCTGCACGATCGGCACGAGGATCGGCATCGTGACGACGATGATCGCGATCGTCTCCATGAAGCAGCCGAGGAAGATCAGCAGCAGGTTGATGCAGATGAAGAGCACCCACGGCGCCACGTCGGCGCGTCCGACGGCGCTCGTCAGCGCCGTGGCGACCTGGCTCGCCGTCATCACGTAGCCGAACACGATCGCCGACGAGATGACCGCGAGGATCATCACGCTGCTGCGAGCGGTATTGACGAGGATGTCGCGGAACTTCGCCCAGCTCAGTTCGCGATAGACGAAGCCCGCGAGCAGCAGGCTCGCGATGATGCCGAGCGACGCGGCCTCCTGCGGCGTGGCGAGCCCGCGATACAGCGAGCCGAGGATGATGAAGATCAGCAGCGCGAACGGGCCGACGTCCTTCAGCGCGACGATGCGCTGCGAGACCGATGCGAGCTTGCGACGCTCGGTCGTGCTTCGTCGCCCGCGTCGCAGCGCGAGCGCGATCTGGTACAGCGCGAACGCGAGCACCATGATCAGCCCCGGCACGATCGTCGCGAGGAAGAGGCGGCCGATCGACTGCTGCGCGATCACGCTGTAGACGATCAACGGGATGCTCGGCGGCAACAGGATGCCGAGCGTGCCGCCGCCGGCCACCGCGCCGCACGCCTCCCGGTCCGGCATGTCGTGGCGCCGCATCTCGGCGATCGCGAAGCCGCCGATCGCCGCGGCCGTCGCGACGCTCGATCCCGACACCGCGGCCATCACGCCGCATGCGACCGTCGTCGCGACCGCGAGGCCGCCGGGAATGCCGTCGAGGATCGTCGCGAGCGCGGCGTAGAGCCGCGCGCCCATGCCGGATGCGGCGACGATCGCGCCCATGAACATGAACATCGGCACCGACGTCAGCGTGAACGTGGCGACCGAGCTCCAGTACGTGCCGGAGATCAGGCTCAGCGCGTCCCAGCCGCCGCCGGTGAGGTACAGCGCGGTCAGCGCGACGAACAGCAGCGCGAACGCGATCGGCACGCCGAGCGCGAGGATCAGCAGCAGGCCGCCGAACATCCCGGCGCCGATCGCGTACTGCATGTCAGGCCACTTCCTGCGACAACGGCACGTCGCTCGGCGGATCGGCCGCACGCGGCGCGAACGTCAGCAGCAGCCGCACGACCTGCGCGACGACGAGCAGGATCGCGCCGACGAACAGGCTCAGGTAAGGGATCCACAACGGGATCGACAGCATGCCCCACGACTTCTCGCCGCTCGTCCACGCGTCCCACCAGAACGTCCAGCCGAGCCACAGCAGCGTCAGCGCGACGGCGGTCACGACGAGGCTCGAGACGATGCCGAGCACGTGCTGCGCGCGAGGACCGATGAAGTGATGCAGCACGTCGACCTTCAGGTGCCGGCCCTGCCACGCGAGCGCGGCGCTGCCGACGAAGGTCATGTAGCCCATCAGGTAGGTGGTGCTCTCGGTGACCCACACGTCGGAGTGGTGCAGGACCTCGCGCGCGAGCACGCCGTACGAGATCACGATGACGGTGATGACGACGACGACGCCGACCGACACGAGCAGCGCGCGGAACAGCGCATCGACCGCCACGACGATCGACCGGACGACGCGCGGCGCCGTGTTCGGCACGACGGCGGCTACCGGTACAGCGCCGTGCTCTTCTCCAGCAACGCCGCGCCGCCCGGCACGTCGTTGCGGAACTTCGCGAAGCTGACGTCCTGGAACAGCGCCTGGAACTGCTTCCACTCGTCGAGCGTCATCTTGTGGATCTTGGCGCCGGCGCCGGCGAACAGCTGCGCGACGCGCTTGTCGTCCGCGACCGCGGCGTCGAACGCTTTCTGCTCGAGGCTCTTGCCGACGTCGGTGATCATCGCCTGCTGTTCCGGCGTCAGCTTGCGCCACGTCCGCATGCTGATCGCGATCGGCTCGATCGTGAAGTAGACGCTGTAGTCCTCGGGCGAGTTGTAGAACTTCGACACCTCGTACAGCCGGTACGAGCCGAACGTGCCCGACGACGTCCACACTGCATCGAGCAGGCCGAGCTGCATCGCGCTGTACGCCTCGGTCGACGACATCGAGACCGTGCTCGCGCCGGCCTTCTGCAGCGCGGCCTCCATCATCTTGCCGGCCGCACGCACCTTCGCGCCCGCGAGATCGCCCGGCAGGTTGATCGGCTTCGACTTCGATGCGACGCCGCCCGAGATCTGGATCCAGCAGATCGTCTTGAAGCCGAACGCCTCTGCCTTCGCCTCGATGTCGTTCCACGGCTCCGACGTGCGGAAGCGGAACACGTCCTGCGGCGTCTTCCACAGACCCGGCAACAGGATCAGGTTCATCTCGGGGATCGCGCCGGCCGCGTAGATGTACGGATAGATCGCGAGGTCGACGCTGCCGCTGCGCAGCGCCGAATGCGTGTCGAGCGCCTTCACGAGCGACTCGGCGGGGAAGATGTTGATCTTGATCTTCCCGCCGGACCGCTTCTCGACCTCGGAGGCGAACTGCTTGCCGGTCGACACGACGTAGTCGTTCGGGTCGTCCGGCCACTGATGCGCCATCTTGAGGGTGACGGTTTCCTGTGCGAGGGTCGCCGGGGCGTGGACGAGTCCGGCTGCGATCAGAACGGCCGTGGCGAACGGCGCCAGGCGAGTGACGAGGGTCATCGAAGGGTCTCCTGTTGCCGGGCGCTCGAACGAACGGCGTCCCGCGCCGGCTTGTGGTGACGAGCGTACTGCCCCGTCGCCGACCGCATCAAGAATCAGCGTTCGCCATCCTGAACAATCGCGACAATTCGCCTGCGTGATTTCCCGCGGGTCGGCGGCCCCGGCGACCGTGCCTACTCCGCGTACGACGGGTCGCGACGATCGAGGAAACGCAGCATCGCCGGCCATTCCATCAGCCCGTACGGCCTGCGGACCTCGGGCCGATAGAGATGGGCGGTCTTCCTGACGATCTCGTCCGGCGGCATGTGCAGTTCGGTGTTGCACGCGAGCGCGTCCACCTGGATCCGGCATGCGTTCTCGAACCAGTAGATCGCGTTGAAGGCCTGCGCGATCGACGCCGATGCGACCAGCACGCCGTGATTGCGCAGCAGCATGACCTCGCGGTCCCCGAGATCCTTGCGAGCTTGTCGCGCTCGGCGAGATCGATCGCGACGCTCTCGTAGTCGTGATACGCGATCGGCAGGAAGCGCATCGCGGTCTGCGTCAGCGGCAGCAGTCCGCATGCGAGAGCCGACACCGCCGTGCCGGCGCGACTGTGCGTGTGGATCACGCACTGGACGTCCTCGCGCGCGGCATGGACCGCGCTGTGGATGACGTAGCCCGCCGCATTGACGCCGTACTGCGATCCGTGCGGATTGAGGATCTCGTTGCCGTCGATGTCGATCGTCAGCAGGCTCGACGCCGTGATCTCCTCGTACATGTAGCCGTACGGATTGATCAGTAGCCGCGAATGATCCCCGGGAACGCGCGCGGTGATGTGGTTGTAGACGAGGTCGCTGAGACCGAACAGCGGCATCAGCCGATAGCAGGCGGCGAGGTCGACGCGCGTCGCCCATTCCTGTTCGGAAACCATCGCCCGCACGTTCATCCTGGCGGATGCGTTCACTGCTGTGTCCATGTCGATTCCCTGTCGGTTGCGGAAACTTCGTCGACGGCATCGAACCCGTACAACCGCGCCGGGTTGTCGACGAGGATGCGCCGTTGCTGCGCCGGCTCGGGCGCCCATCGCATCAGCGCGTCGAGCAGTTCGCCGTCGTGCGGCATCGCGCGCTCGAACGCCGGATGTGGCCAGTCGGTGCCCCACACGCAGCGATCCGCGTGGTTCGCGACGAGCTCGGTCGCGATCGGCCCGACGTCGTCGAACGGATGGCCCTGCATCGACGATCGGTAGCCGCAGAGCTTGATCCAGGTGCGACCGTCGGCGAGCAAGCCGTCCAGCGCTGCCCGCGCCGGGTCATCGCGCGGCCACTCGGGCCGCAGGCCGGCCAGGTGGTCCAGGACGACATCGACCGGCAGCCGCTGCAGCGTCGCCCTCAGTTCGGGGAGCTGTTCGCCGGCGACATAGAGCTGCACGTGCCAGCCGAGCGGTGCGATCCGTCGTGCGACGTCGACCATCGCCTGCAACGGCGGTCCGCCGCGCGTCACCCGGTTGAATCGCACGCCGCGAACGCCGAGGGCGTTCATCCGCTCGAGCGTCGCGTCCGGCACGTCGGGATCGATCACCGCGATGCCTCGCGCGGACGCGAACCCGAAGCGTTGCAGCGCGTCGAGCATGCATGCGTTGTCGGTGCCGTGGACGCTGGCCTGCACGATCACCAGCCGCTCGGTGCCGAGGGTGCGCTGCACCCGCCGATACTCTTCGACCGACGCCTCGCAAGGCGTGTAGCTCCTCGACGCCGACAACGGGAAACGATCGGTCGGGCCGATGATATGCAGGTGGCTGTCGCACGAGCCGGGCGGCGCGCGCCGCATGGGCGGCCGCAGGTCGTCGTGCGGCGGAGCGCAGACGGCAGGCGTCACGCCAGCGGACGGCCGGTAATGGCAGGCGTCGCGCCTTCGAACGCCGGACGCTGCGAGTCCGCGGTCGCGGTCGGCTCGGGGTCCGTCAGCGAACGGCCGGCCGTCTCGGGCAGGAACGCGATCGACACGACCATCAGCGCATAGGCCGAGATGCCGAACACCGCGATCGCCTCGCCCAATCCCATCGACGCGCTCAGCCAGCCGACGAGGCCGGGGAACAGCGCGCCGATGCCTCGTCCGAAGTTGTAGCAGAAGCCCTGACCGGTCCCGCGCATGCGGGTCGGATAGAGCTCGGTCATGTAGGGTCCCATCGGCGAGAACATCATGAACGCGCAGAAGCCGAGCGGGAAGCCGAGGATCAGCATCGCCGCGTCGTTGATCGGGACCAGCATGTAGATGCCGAGCATGATCGCGGAGCCGAACGCGCTGATCAGGAACGTGCCCTTGCGGCCGAGTCGGTCGGCGAGGTGCGCGCCGGACAGCAGGCCGAAGAACGCGCCGACGATCAGCACGGACGTGTAGCTCGTCGTGCCGATGACCGACAGCTTGCGGACCGTCTTCAGGTAGGTCGGCAGCCAGATCAGGAACGTGTACGACGCGCCGATCGCGCCGGTCGCGAGCGCCGACACCTTGATCGTCGTCCACAGATAGTCGGGATGGAAGATGGCCGTCAGCTGCTGGCCGACCGTCTCCGTGCGCTGCGGGCGATGGGTCAGGTAGATCGACGACTCGTCGACATGGCGGCTCACCCAGAAGACGAGCAGCGCCGGCGCGAGTCCGAACCAGAACAGCGAGCGCCATGCCGTCTCGGCCGGCAGCAGCGTGAAGCCGATGCCGAACAGCAGCGCGGCCGCGCCCCAACCGACGGCCCAGCCGGTCTGCACGAACCCGACCGCGCGACCGCGGTACTCGTTGCGGATCACCTCGCCGATCAGGACCGCGCCGGTGGCCCACTCGCCGCCGAAGCCGAGTCCTTCGAGCGCGCGGCAGACGAACAGCTGACCGAAGTTCTGCGTGAAGCCACAGAGGAACGTGAACAGCGAATACCAGAGGATCGCGATCTGCAGGATGCGGACGCGGCCGTAGCGATCGCTCAGCAACCCGCTCAGCCAGCCGCCGAGCGCGGACGTGAGCAGCGTCACGGTGCCGAGCAGGCCGGCCTCCGACGGGCTGATCTTCCACAGGACCAGCAGCGTCGGGATCACGAAGCTGTAGATCTGGACGTCGAGCGCGTCGAGCGTCCAGCCCAGGAAGCAGGCGGTCATCGTCCGCCGCTCCATGGTCGTCAATTGCTTGATCCACACGATGCGTCTCCTTCGAAGGTTGGACGCTCGAGGCGGCGTCTCGTCCGGAACGGTGGCCAGGCCGCGGTGGCGCGGGCAGGTGACGCGAAGAGCCTAAGGCAAGCGCGATCCGCTGTTCAAGAACAAACGTTCAGCGCGCTGAACCGACGGTCGATTTCCATCGTGCGCTGCGATGTGGGCTCGCTCGCTCGTCAACGCGACGCATCGTCCCGATCGCCCGCGCGAGCCAGGACCCATTCGAGCTGCCGTTCGATCGGCTGCGTCTCGAGTGCGGACGGCAGCGCATCGATCGCCGCGGCGATGCGACGATCGACGAGCCTGCGCAGCACGTACCGCTGTCGCGATCGATCGCGCGACGGCTGCCCCGACGCGTCGCGCCATGCGCCGTGCGCATCGATCGCGTCGGACAGCGCGACGATCGACGCCTCGTCCTTCGACGACGTGCTCAGCACACGCGGCGTCCACTGGCCGGGCCGGCGATGCGACAGTGCCTGGATGCGCTTGACGTCGGCCGCGCTCTTCTCCGCCGACGGCAGGTCCGACTTGTTGATCACGAACAGGTCGGCCATCTCCATGATGCCGGCCTTCATCGCCTGGATCGCGTCGCCGCTCTCGGGATGGAGCACCAGCACGACCGTGTCGACCAGCGCGTTGACCGCGTAGTCGGACTGCCCGACGCCGACGGTCTCGAGCAGCACCTCGTCGAAGCCGTGCCGGTCCATCGTGTCGAGGATCGCCGGCAGGTTGTCGGCGAGGCCGTCGTTCGACGACCGCGAGCCGAGCGAGCGCACGTACAGATCGGTCGTGCCGTCGAGCTCGTCGATGCGGATGCGGTCGCCGAGGATCGCGCCGCCCGACTTCGGGCTCGACGGGTCGATCGCGAGGATGCCGTAGCGACGACCCTTCGCGCGCACGCGCGCGAGATGACCCGACAGCGTGCTCTTGCCGGCGCCCGGCGAGCCGGTGATCGCGATGCGTCGTGCCGCATGCGCCGGCGCGGCGTCGTCGTGCGGCGTCGCGCGTCCGTTCGCGAGCGCGGTGATCTCGCGGGCCAGCAGTCCACGGTCGAGCGGCGCCGCACGTGGTGACGGGCGAACGTCGTCGGCGTCCACGGCGGCGCTCACGTCCACGCGAGCGTCTTGTCCGCGGGGTCCGATCGCGCGGCGCCGAGCAGCGCGTCGTTGTGTTCGCCGAGCAGCGGCGGCAGGCCGTAGGTGGTCGTGACACCGTCGCAGCGGATCGGATTGCCGATCGCGCGCAACGGCAGCGTGCCGTCGCCGAGCTGCACGACGAGGCCGCGGTCGATCGTCGCGGGGTCGGCGAGCGCGTCGTCGAGTCCCTGCACCTCGGCGACGACGACGCCGAGCGGCGCGAGGCGTCGCGTCCATTCGTGCGCGGTCGCCGTCGCGAGCACGTCGCTGATCGCGGGGACGACGATCGCGCGGTTCTCGCGGCGCGCCTTCATCGTCGCGAAGCGCGGATCGACGATCCATTCAGCGCGCGCCGATCTCGTTGCAGAACTTCGTCCAGAACAGGTCATGCGTGATGAACAGCGTCAGCCAGCCGTGCGCGGTCGGGAAGATCTGCGCGGGGACGATGTACGGATGCGACGACTTCGCATGGCGCTGCGGCTTCTCGTCGGCGTTCAGCAGCGCGCCGGCGATGTAGTTGAGCTGCGACAGCATCGTGTCGAACATCGCGACGTCGACCTGCCCGCCGCGGCCCTCGATGATCTTCGCGAGCAGGCCGACCGCGGCCAGCATGCCGGCCGAGTTGTCGACGGCCGAGTAGCCGGTCTTGGTCGGCGGCGCATCGGGCTCGCCGGTGATCGCCATGATTCCCGACAGCGCCTGGATCACGTAGTCGTAGGCCGGTCGCTCCGCGTTCGGACCGTCGAGGCCGTAGCCGGTCAGCGCGACGCAGACGATCTTGGGATTGGTCGACTTCAGCCCGTCGTACGTCAACCCGAGCTTCTTGATCGCGCTCGGCCGCAGGTTCGTGATCAGCGCATGCGAGTCGCGGACCAGCCGTGCGAGGCCGTCGCGGCCGGCGTCCGACGCGAGGTCGAGCACGACGCTCTTCTTGTTGCGGTTCAGGCTCGCGAAGTATGCGTTGTGCGGGCCGACGAAGTGGGGCAGACGCGGCGCGCGATGTCGCCGTCGGGCGGCTCGATCTTGACGACGTCGGCCCCGAGGTCGGCGAGCAGCAGCCCGCAGTAGGGCCCGGCCAGCATGTGGCCGACCTCGATGATGCGAATGCCCGCGAGCGGCCCGCTCATGCTGATCGTGCGGACGTCAGGCCAGCGCGGCGGCGAGCGACGCGACGACCTCGGCGAGCGGCATGTCGGCGGTGAAGACGCCGGCGACGCCCATCGGCGGAGCACGTCGCGCTCGCCGGGCGGGATCGTGCCGCCGACGAAGATCTTGACGTCGCGGCGCGCCGAGCTTCGCGAGCTCGCTCATTGACGTCGGCGACCAGCTCGCGATGGCTGCCCGACAGGATGCTGACAGCCCGACCGCGTCCACGTCTTCGTCGATCGCGACGCGGGCGATGTGCTCGGGGCTGCGACGCAGGCCGGTGTAGATGACCTCGGCGCCGGCGTCGCGCAGCGTCAGCGCGATGATCTTCGCGCCGATGTCGTGGCCGTCGAGCCCGGGCTTGCCGACGAGGATGCGGCTTGCCGGCGAGCGGGCCCCGCCCGGTCGTCGTCGACGCGTTGCTCGCGATCGCAGCGTCGTAGATTCACCGGCTCCTTGAAGTCGCCCCAGACGCCGCTTCAGCTTGCCCACCATCTCGCCGACCGTCGCGTAGGCGTGGCAGCAGTCGACGAGGTACGGCATCAGGTTCTCGCGATCGTCGCGCGCCGCCGTCGTCGAGCGCGGCGAGCGTCTTCGCGGCGGCCGCGTGGTCGCGCGTGTCGCATCACGCGCTGGTACTTCTCGAGCACGCGCGCGCGCGACCGTCGGGTCGAAGCGTGAAGATGTCGCTTCACGTCGCCTTCGTCCTGCGCGTTGCGGAATGCGTTCTGGCCGACGACGACGGTCTCGCCGCTGTCGTTCTTCTGCTTGCGCTCGAGCGCGCGCTGCGCGAGCCGCGACTGCAGCCAGCCGTCCTCGATCGCCTTGATCACGCCGCCGTAGGCGTCGATCTCGCCCATGATCTTCTCGATCTCCTGCTCCATGCGGTCGGTGTGCTGCTCGACGCAGATGGCTGCCGCCGAGCGGGTCGACCGAGCGCGCGATGCCGCTCTCGTACGCGATGATCTGCTGCGTGCGGACCGCGATCTCGGCCGAGAACTCGGTCGGGATCTGGAACGCCTCGTCGAACGCGCACGTGAAGATCGACTGCGCGCCGCCGATCACCGCGGCCATCGTCTCGACCGCGACGCGGACGATGTTGTTGTACGGCTGCGCCGCGCGACAGCGACGAGCCGCCGCAGACGACGCCGAAGCGGAAGTGCTGCGCCTTCGGGTCCTGCACGCCGTAGCGGTCGCGCATCAAGAGCGCCCACAGCCGGCGACCCGCGCGGAACTTCGCGATCTCGTCGAAGAAGTCCATGTGGACGTAGAAGAAGAACGACAGCCGCTTCGCGAACTTCTCGACGTCGCCGCCGCGCGCGAGCAGCTCGTCGACATAGGCGAGGCCGTTCGCCAGCGTGTAGGCCATCTCCTCGACCGCGGTCGCAGCCGGCGTCGCGCACATGCGCGCCGGCGATGCAGATCGGGTTGAAGCGCGGCGTGACGTCGTTCGAGTAACAGGATCGAATCGGCGATCAGCCGCATCGACGGCCGCACCGGGAAGATCCACGTGCCGCGCGCGACGTATTCCTTCAGGATGTCGTTCTGGATCGTGCCGGTCAGCTTCGCGCGCGGCACGCCCTGCTTGTCGGCGCACCGCGAGGTACATCGCGTAGATGATCGCGGCCGTGCCGTTGATCGTGAACGAGGTCGAGATGTTCGCCGAGGTCGATGCCGTCGAACAGGATCTCCATTTCCGACAGGTTCGACAGCGACACGCCGACCTTGCCGATCTCGGGCCGCGCCATCGGGTCGACCGGGTCGTAGCCGCACTGCGTCGGCAGGTCGAGCGCGACCGAAAGCCCGGTCTGGCCGCTGGCCAGCAGGAACTTGTAGCGCTGGTTCGATTCCTCGGCGGTGCCGAAGCCCGAGTACTGGCGGATCGTCCAGAGGCGGCCGCGGTAGCCGTCGGGAAAGATGCCGCGCGTGAACGGGAAGCGGCCGGGCTCGCCGATGTGGCCCGGGTCGACGTCGGACGGGCCGGCGACGGTCGGCACCTCGATGCCGCTGCCGCTCACGGGAAGCACGCGTGGCGGGACGGAAGGCGTGTGGTCGAGAGGCATGGGAGTCAGCGCGAGGCGCCGCGCGGCCGCGCCATGACGCGGTCGACGGCGCTCCAGTGCGCGGGATGGGTCCAGGTGGCGACGAGGTTGCGATGTTCGACCGCGCGCGCGTCTTCGTACGACGGACGCGAACGGCAGGCGGCGACGTTGGCCTTCAGCGCGACGAGCACGTGGCGCTCGGCGGCGTCGAGCGGTGCGAAGAACGCGTTCGCGGCGGCGCCGTCGAGGCCGTCGTCGAACACGGCCTCGCAAAGACCCCACGCGAGCGCGTCGGCAGCCGACACCATCTCCGCGCGCGCCATCATCCGCAACGCGCGTGCGGGTCCGACGGCCTCGCAGAGGTCGGGACCGCCGCCCCAGGCCGACGTGATCGCGAGTCGCGACTGCACGTAGCCGATGCGCGCGGTCGACGCCATCACGCGCAGGTCGCAGGCCATCGCGAGCTCCGCGCCGCCGCCGATCGCGTCGCCGTTGATGAACGCGATGGTCGGTACGGCCGTCCGACGCACGGCGTCGAGCGCGGCGCGCGACGACTCGGCGAACGCGGCCGTGTCGTCGTGCGAGCGGATCGCGGCGAGATCGACGAGGTCGCCGCCGGCCGCGAAGTAGCGCGTGCCGGCGCCGTGGATCACGAGGTAGCGGATCGTCTCGTCGTCGTCGGCCGCAGCCACCGCCGCCGCGAGTGCGGCCAGCGTGTCGCGGCTGAGCGCGTTGTGCTTGTCGACGCGGCTGATCGTGATGCGGGCATGCACGCCGACGCGATCCACGACGATCGTCGCTCGCGTCGCGCCGTCGGGCGCATTCGATTCGTCCGTCCCAGCCGGTCGCTCCATCGCGCCGACCGCGTTCTTGTCGTTCGTCGTCATGCCGTCTCCAGCCGGCGACTCTACGACCGGCCCGGGTCCCGGACAAGAATGTTCGTTCCGTATACTGAACAAGTCAGCACTATCTGGAACCGCGATGGAGAGCTCCGCCGTCACGTCGGCGCTTCGCACGCTGCAGATCTTCGAGACGTTCGCGACGCAGCAGCGCCCGCTGTCGCTGACCGAGCTCGCGCAGGAACTCGGCATCCCGAAGAGCAGCTGCCACGCGATCGTCGCGACGCTCGCGGATCGCGGCTACCTGTACACGCTGACGAAGCCGCGCGGCCTGTATCCGACGAAGAAGCTCGCGCTGTTGATGGACCGCGTGACGGCGAAGGACGCGTTCATCCAGCAGGCGACACCGCTGCTCGAGGCGCTGCGCGACCAGACCGAAGAGACAGTCATCCTCGGCAAGATGCACGGCCAGTCGGTGGTCTATCTCGAAGTCTTCGAGAGCCGTCAGGCGATCCGTTACTCGGCCGAGCAGGGCGATCGGAAGCCGCTCCATTCGAGCTCGATCGGCAAGGCGATGCTCGGCACGTTCAAGGAGGCCGAACTGCGTGGCGTGCTCGCGCAGCTGCCGATGCCGCCGATCACCGACGCGACGACGACGGACCCCGGGCGACTGTTCGACGACATCCGCCGTTCCAAGAAGCGCGGCTGGTACCAGACGCAAGGCGAGAACGTCCGCGACGTGTGGGCGGTGGCGGCGACGGTGGCGATGGGTGGCGAGCACTTCGGCGTCGCGATCGCCGGCCCGCAGCACCGGATGAAGCCGGCGCTCGCGGTCCGCGTGCGCGAGCTGCTCGGCATGTGCAACGTGCTGTCGCGACATCACGCGGAGGGCTGAGCCGCTGCGCCGACGATGGACGCTCTGGCAAGATGCGCGGTCGGCGACGAAGACCGCCGCGCGCCGATCGATCGGCGCATCCAAGACGACGGACTGACGGAGATTCGATGTCCCAGGTACCAGCACTCGCATTCGACCTCGGCGACGACATCGCGGCGATGCGCGACTCGATCCAGGCGTTCGCCGCGAACGAGATCGCGCCGCGGGCGGCCGACGATCGACAGCGACAACCTGTTCCCGCCCGACCTGTGGAAGAAGCTCGGCGACCTCGGCCTGCACGGCATGACGGTGCCCGAGCAGTACGGCGGCACCAACCTCGGCTATCTCGCGCACATCGTCGCGATGGAAGAGGTGTCGCGTGCGTCGGCGTCGGTCGGGCTGTCGTACGGCGCGCACTCGAACCTGTGCGTGAACCAGCTCCGACGCAACGGCAGCGACGAACAGAAGGCGAAGATACCTGCCGAAGCTCGTGTCCGGCGAGCACGTCGGGGCGCTCGCGATGAGCGAGCCGGGCGCCGGCTCGGACGTCGTCTCGATGAAGCTGCGCGCCGACCTGAAGGGAGACCGCTACGTCCTCAACGGCTCGAAGATGTGGATCACGAACGGCGGCGACGCCGACACGATGATCGTCTACGCGAAGACCGACGTGCGACGCGGGACCGAAGGGCGTCACCGCATTCATCGTCGAGAAGGGCGCGAAGGGACTGTCGTACGGCACGAAGCTCGACAAGCTCGGCATGCGCGGCTCGAACACGTGGCCGATCTTCTTCGACGACTGCGAGGTGCCGGCGGAGAACGTGCTCGGCCAGGTCGGCGGCGGCGTGAAGGTGCTGATGTCGGGACTCGACTACGAGCGCGCGGTGCTGTCCGGCGGTCCGCTCGGCATCATGGCCGCGTGCATGGACGTCGTGTTGCCGTTCATCCACGAGCGCAAGCAGTTCGGCCAGAGCATCGGCGAGTTCCAGCTGATGCAGGGCAAGGTCGCGGACCTGTACACGACGTGGCAGGCGTCGCGGGCTTACGTGTACGCGGTCGGCGCCGCGTGCGATCGCGCCGACCACGCGCGGACGCTGCGCAAGGACGCGGCCGGCGCGATCCTGTACTCGGCCGAGAAGGCGACTTGGATGGCCGGCGAGGCGATCCAGGTGCTCGGCGGCGTCGGCTACACGAACGAGTATCCGACCGGGCGCTTGTGGCGCGACGCGAAGCTGTACGAGATCGGCGCGGGCACGAGCGAGATCCGCCGGATGCTGATCGGGCGGGAGCTGTATTCGGAGTCGATGTGACGCGGCGAATGCGCCCGAAGGCCGGTCCGCGTCGCGACCGTCGGCGTCCGGTCGCCCGCGAGTAGCCCCGATGGTCGTCGCGAACTCCCGGTGGTTGCGTCGCTGGGTACCGGCGCGTCCGTCGATCGACGTGACCGAAGGATTCCGGGCGAGCCTCGGTGCGCTGGTCGGCATCTTCGTGACCGGCGTGGTCGGGCTCGTCACGATCGGACCGCATGCCGGCGCGTGGCTGATCGCGCCGATGGGCGCGTCGGCGGTGCTGCTGTTCGCGCTGCCGTCGAGCCCGCTCGCGCAGCCGTGGTCGATCGTCGGCGGCAACACGATCGCGGCGGTGGTCGGCGTCAGCGCGGCCCGATGGATCGGCGAGCCGTCGGTCGCCGCAGCGACGGCGATCTTCGTCGCAATTGGCCTGATGCTCGCGTTGCGCTGCCTGCATCCGCCGAGCGGCGCGGTCACACTGGTCGCGGTGCTCGGTGGTCCCGACGTCCATGCGGCGGGCTATGCGTTCGTCGCGACGCCGGTGTTGCTCAACAGCGTGGCGATCCTCGTCACGGCGCTCGCGTACAACAATCTGACCGGCCGCTCGTATCCGCACAGCCAGGGCATCGACCGCGGCGCGACCGCCGGCCGCGCGGGCGGACCGCGCCGGATCGGGTTCGACGATCGCGACGTCCGCGCCGCGCTCACGCAGTACAACGAGGTCGTCGATGTCAGCGTCGACGACCTCGGAGCGCTGCTCCGCCTCGTCGAGAACACGGCGTTCCGTCGTCGTCACGGCGAGCGGCTGTGCGGCGACGTGATGCATCGCGGCGTCGCGTCGGTCGAGTTCGGTACCGAGCTCGGAGACGCGTGGGACCTGATGCGCGACCGTGCGGTGCCGGCGCTGCCGGTGGTCGACCGCTTCGCGCACGTGATCGGCATCGTGACGCGCGGCGACCTGCTGCGCCATGCCGACGGGGTCCGCGAGCGCACGATCGGCGAGCGCTTCGCGCGGTTCCTGCGGCGCACCGAAGGTCCGAATTCCGACAAGCCCGAGGTCGTCGGCCAGATCATGACCGCGCCGGTCCGGACCGCGATCGACGCGACACCGGTCGTCGAGCTCGTGTCGCTGTTCACCGACGGTCACGTGCATCACGCGCCGATCGTCGACGCGCAGAACCGGCTCGTCGGCATCGTCGAGCCGGCCGACGTGATCGCCGCGCTCTACGACGCGATCCTGAAGCACGATGCGTCGCCCGACGCGCGGACGACGTCCGCATGAGGGTTCGCTGGCGCGGGTCGACGACACCGGCCGTCGCGCGGGACGACCGCCGACACGGCACAAGTTAGGTACGATCGCTCCCCATGTCCGATTCGCTGGGAAACCTCTTCGCCAACAACCGCGCCTGGTCGGCCGCGCGGATCGAGAACGACCCCGGCTTCTTCGCGCGGCTCGCGAAGCTGCAGGCGCCGCGCTACCTGTGGATCGGCTGCAGCGACAGCCGCGTGCCGGCCAACGAGATCATCGGGCTCGATCCGGGCGAGGTCTTCGTCCATCGCAACGTCGCGAACGTCGTCGTGCACTCCGACCTCAACTGCCTGTCGGTGCTGCAGTTCGCGATCGACGTGCTGAAGGTCGAGCACATCATGGTCGTCGGCCACTACGGCTGCGGCGGCGTCCATGCGGTCGCCGAGAACACGTCGATCGGCCTCGCCGACAACTGGCTGCGCCACGTCGAGGACGTCGCGTTGAAGCACGGCGCGCTGCTCGACGCGCAGCCCGGCGCCCGACGCGCGCGACGCGCGCCTGTGCGAGCTCAACGTCGTCGAGCAGGTCGGCAACGTGTGCCGCACGACGATCGTCCGCGCAGGCGTGGGAACGCGGCCAGCCGATCGAGGTGCACGGCCTCGTCTTCGGTCTGCGCGACGGACTGCTGCGCCGGCTCGGGTCGAGCGTGCAGCGACGGACGACGGGCTGGATGCCGTACTACCGGCAAGGCCGTCGCCGACATCGGCGACGAGGACAAGTCGTTCATCCGCACCAACATCGGCGCATGAAGATCGAATCGAAGGCTCAACCCGCGGTCCGACGACTTCCGCGCGAACGCGGCCGCGATGCGCGTCGGTCGTCGACGACCTGCGCGCGCAGGTCGCGAAGGTCGAGGAGGGCGGCGGCGCCGCGGCGCGCGCGAAGCACGAGGCGCGCGGCAAGCTGCTGCCGCGCGAACGCGTCAACCGCCTGCTCGACCCCGGCACGCCGTTCCTCGAAGTCGGGCAGCTCGCCGCGCACGGCATGTACGACGACGACGCGCCGTCGGCCGGCGTCATCACCGGCATCGGCCGCATCGACGGCATCGAATGCATGATCGTCGCGAACGACGCGACGGTGAAGGGCGGCACGTACTACCCGATGACGGTCAAGAAGCACCTGCGCGCGCAGGAGATCGCCGAGCAGAACCATCTGCCGTGCATCTACCTCGTCGACTCCGGCGGCGCGTTCCTGCCGCTGCAGGACGACGTCTTCCCGGACCGCGACCACTTCGGCCGCATCTTCTTCAACCAGGCCAACATGAGCGCGAAGGGGATCCCGCAGATCGCCGTCGTGATGGGCTCGTGCACGGCCGGCGGCGCGTACGTGCCGGCGATGAGCGACGAGACGATCATCGTCCGCAACCAGGGCACGATCTTCCTCGCGGGCCCGCCGCTCGTGAAGGCCGCGACCGGCGAGGTCGTCACGCGCCGAGGACCTCGGCGGCGGCGACGTGCACACGCGCGTCTCGGGCGTCGCCGACCACCTCGCCGAGAACGACAACCACGCGCTCAACATCGCGCGCCACATCGTCGCGCAACCTCAACCGCGCGCAAGCCGAACGCCGTGACGCTTCGCGCCGGTCGAGGAGCCGCTGTACGACCCGGCCGAGATCTACGGCATCGTGCCGACGCGACGCGAAGAAGCCGTACGACGTCCGCGAGGTCATCGCGCGCATCGTCGACGGATCGCGCCTCGACGAGTTCAAGACGCGCTACGGCGCGACGCTCGTGACCGGCTTCGCGCACCTGTACGGCATGCCGGTCGGCATCGTCGCGAACAACGGCATCCTGTTCGGCGAGTCGGCGCAGAAGGGCGCGCACTTCATCGAGCTGTGCGCGCAGCGCGGCGTGCCGCTGGTCTTCCTGCAGAACATCGCCGGCTTCATGGTCGGCCGCAAGGTCGAGAGCGCGCGGCATCGCGAAGGACGGCGCGAAGATGGTGACCGCGGTCGCGACGGCGCAGGTGCCGAAGCTCACGATGCTGATCGGCGGCTCGTTCGGCGCCGGCAACTACGGCATGTGCGGCCGCGCGTATTCGCCGCGCTTCCTGTGGATGTGGCCGAACGCGCGCATCGGCGTGATGGGCGGCGAGCAGGCCGCGAGCGTGCTCGCGACGGTGCGACGCGACGGCATCGAGTCGCGCGGCGGCTCGTGGTCCGCCGACGAGGAGGCGTCGTTCAAGGCGCCGATCCTCACGCAGTTCGCGCATCAGAACCATCCGTACTACGCGACCGCGCGGCTGTGGGACGACGGCGTCGTCGACCCCGCCGCAGACGCGCGCGTGCTCGGGCTGTCGCTGTCGGCCGCGCTGAACGCGCCGATTCGCGGAGACGAAGTTCGGCGTGTTCCGGATGTGACGACCGATGTCCCTTCGGTCGTCGTTCGCCGCCGCCTCGTCCGCGCATGGACCAGGTCGCGAATCGCATGCGCGCTGGTCGTCGTGGTCTGTGCCTCGATGCTGACCGAAGCGGCATCGCATGCGCAGACCGTCGATGCGAAGCCCGAGGAGTCGATGGCGAAGGACCTGCATGAAACGATCGTGCGCATCGACGTGACGGTCGCCGACCGCTTCGGCCGCACCTTCACGCGGGCGATGCCGATCACGGTCTTCCGACCGGACGGCGACGGGCCGCATCCGCTGGTGGTGTTCGAACACGGCCGCGCACCGGACGCGACCCGCGCGACGCAGGGTCGATCGCGTCCGGAGGCGCTCGCGCGCTACTTCGTCGAGCGCGGCTTCGTCGTTGTCGCGCCGACCCGCATCGGCTACTGGGAGACCTACGGCGCGTTCGATCCCGAGGCGGCCGGCTCGTGCAACGACCTGCGGCCGCAGAACATGGCGCGCGTGACGGCCGACGAGACGCTCGCAGCCGTCGTCTGGGCTACGTCGCAGCCGGACATCGACACCGGGCGCTGGCTCGTCGTCGGACAGTCGGTCGGCGGCCTGGCGTCGATCGCGACGGTCGGGCGACGTCCGGCCGGCCTCGTCGGCGGCATCAACTTCTCGGGCGGCGCGGGCGGCGACCCGCAGGTCCATCCGCGCGATCCGTGCAGCCCGAAAAGCATCGAAGCGCTCTACCGCCGCCTCGGCGCGGATGCGGCCGTGCCGATGCTGTGGATGTACTGGGTCAACGACCTGTACTGGGGCGAGTCGGTGCCATCGACCTGGTTCGCGGCATGGCAGGGGGCCGGCGGTCGCGGCACGATGCAGACGTTCCCCGCCCGCGGCGAGAACGGCCACGCGGGCGTCAACATCGACCTGGACCACTGGGTGCCGGCGGTCGACGCGTTCCTGACGTCGCTCGGCTTCACGGTTCCAGCCGCGACCACGCGACCCGCGCCGAGCGGTTATGCGCCGCTCGACGATGTCGATCGTCTGCCGGGCGCAAGCGAAGGCGCGCGCGTCGCGTATCGCAGGTTCCTCGCGGCGCCGTCGCCCCGCGCGTTCGCGCTCGGCGATCGCGGCGCCTATGGCTTCGCGGTGAACGACGATGTGCTCGACCGGGCGCTCGGTTTCTGCGCGCATACCGGAGAGACGTGCAAACTCTATGCGGTCGACGGCGACGTCGTCTGGCAATGATCACCGGCCGGTCCAATCATGTTTAAGAAGCTCCTCATCGCCAATCGCGGCGACCAGCGGCCGGCAGGCCGCGCAGCGGCGCAGCCAAAACGCATGGCGCGCGCAGCGCGTGGCGATTTCACCGCGGTATCTCATGTTTAAGAAGATCCTCATCGCCAATCGCGGCGACCAGCGGCCGGCAGGCCGCGCAGCGGCGCAGCCAAAACGCATGGCGCGCGCAGCGCGTGGCGATTTCACCGCGGTATCTCATGTTTAAGAAGATCCTCATCGCCAATCGCGGCGACCAGCGGCCGGCAGGCCGCGCAGCGGCGCAGCCAAAACGCATGGCGCGCGCAGCGCGTGGCGATTTCACCGCGGCATCTCATGTTTGAGAAGATCCTCATCGCCAATCGCGGCGAAATCGCCTGCCGCGTCATCAGGACCGCGCGACGGATGGGCATCGCGACCGTCGCCGTCTATTCGGACGCCGACGCGAACGCGCGGCACGTGCGGCTCGCCGACGAGGCCGTCCGCATCGGTCCTGCGCCGGCGCGCGAGTCGTATCTCGTCGTCGACCGCATCATCGACGCGGCGACGGCGACCGGCGCCCAGGCGATCCATCCGGGCTACGGCTTCCTGTCGGAGAACGAGGACTTCGCCGAGGCCTGCGAACGGGCCGGCATCGTCTTCATCGGTCCGCCGGTCGCGGCGATCCGCGCGATGGGTTCGAAGTCGGCCGCGAAGGCGCTGATGGAAAAGGCCGGCGTGCCGCTGACGCCCGGCTATCACGGCGACGATCAGGACCCGGCGCGCCTGCATGCGGAGGCCGACCGCATCGGCTATCCGGTGCTGATCAAGGCGAGCGCCGGTGGTGGCGGCAAGGGCATGCGTCGCGTCGACGCCGGCGTCGAGTTCGACGCGGCGCTGTTGTCGTGCAAGCGCGAGGCGGCGAGCTCGTTCGGCGACGATCGCGTGCTCGTCGAGAAGTACGTGCTGAAGCCGCGCCACATCGAGATCCAGGTCTTCGGCGACACGCACGGCGACGTCGTGCATCTGTTCGAACGCGACTGCTCGGTGCAGCGTCGGCATCAGAAGGTGCTCGAGGAGGCGCCGGCGCCGGGCATGACGCCGGGGCGTCGCGCCGCGATGGGCGCGGCCGCCGTCGAGGCCGCGAAGGCGGTCGGCTACGTCGGCGCCGGCACGGTCGAATTCATCGCCACAGAAGGCTTTAGCGGCGAGGACGGCTCGTTCTTCTTCATGGAGATGAACACGCGGCTGCAGGTCGAGCATCCGGTCACCGAGATGATCACCGGGCTCGACCTCGTCGAGTGGCAGCTGCGCGTGGCCGACGGCGAGCCGCTGCCGCTGACGCAGGACGCGCTGACGATCGACGGCCACGCGATCGAGGCGCGCATCTACGCCGAGGATCCGGACCGCGGCTTCCTGCCGTCGACCGGCCGGCTGATCCATCTCGCGCCGCCGCCCGAGTCGCCGAACGTGCGCGTCGACACCGGCGTCGAGCAGGGCGACGCGATCACGCCGTTCTACGACCCGATGATCGCGAAGCTGATCGTGCACGGCGCCGACCGCGACGCGGCGCTCGCGACGATGCATCGCGCGCTGGCGAGCTATCGCATCGTCGGGGTCGCGAACAACGTCGCGTTCCTCGATCGGCTCGTCGGGACGACGTCGTTCGCGACCGCCGACCTCGACACGAGCCTGATCGAACGCGAGAGCGCCGCGCTGTTTCCGCCGGCTTCGGCGCCGCCGGCCGATGCGTGGCGACTCGCGGCGCTCGCGCAACTGCGCCGCGAGGCGCTGGTCGCGTCGCGCGCCGCCGTGTCGGCTCCCGATCGCGACTCGCCGTGGCGCGTCCTCGACGGCTGGCGGCTCAACAGCGCGACGCGGCGCGTGATGATGCTGCGCGCCGATGGCGAGTCCGACGCGAGGACCGCGCTCGTCGAGACGATGGTCGACGACGTGCGACTGACGATCCACGGCGACGAGGCGATCGTGCGCGGCACGCTGTCGGACGACGGCCGCCTCGACGCGGTCGTCGACGGTCGTGCGATGCATGCGTATGTCGTCTTCGTCGGCTCGCGCCTGCACGTGTTCGTCGACGGACGCGCGTGGACCATCGCGCTGGTCGACCCGCTCGAGACCGGCGCCGTCGGCGAGGAGGCCGAGCACGAGCTGCGGGCACCGATGCCCGGCAAGGTGATCGCGCTGGTCGCCGTGCCCGGCGCGCCGGTCGAGAAGGGCGCGCCGCTGTTGGTGCTCGAGGCGATGAAGATGGAGCACACGATCGCGGCGCCGGCGAACGGCACCGTCAAGGCGTTCCACTACGCGGCCGGCGACCAGGTCGACGAAGGCGCGGACCTCGTCGAGTTCGTGCACGACTGAGGCCGGCGGTTCGTCGACCGGGCCGGCCCGACCGCTCCGGTTCAGCCGTCGCCAAGCTTGCCGAGCAGCGCGATCAGCTTCGCTCGCTCGGCATCGCCCAGCGCGCGGCCGACGCGGCGATCGTGTGCGCGGACCTGCCGCTGGACCGTCGCCAGATGGGTCCTTCCGGGCGCGGTCAGCGACAGCCGCCAGCTGCGCGCGTCCGCCTCGTCGGCGTCCCGCGCGAGCCAGCCGCGCGACGCGAGCTCGTTGACCAGCTGCACGACGCCCGACCGCGCGATGCCGAGCACCTGCCCCAGATCGCGCTGCGAGATGCCGGCGTTGCGCCCGATCACGACCATCGCGGAGAAGCGCTGCGGCGTCATCTCGTACGGGCCGAGCGCCGCCTCGAAGTCGAGGTAGATCGCGATCTGCGCGCGCCGCAGCGCGTAGCCGACCAGCGTGTCGAGCACGCCGTAGTCGATGCCCGGGACGCGGCGCTCGAAATGCGCCGGGGCTGGAGGGACGCGGGCCATGGGCGCATGCTAGCGGATCGCGGGGCGGCCGCTTCGCGGCATGCCGGAGGCGTCGTGCTTGACACGTCGGCGGACACGCGACAAGATGGTTATGAACCATAACAATCTGTGCGAATACACGACGATCGGCGTGCGGCGGACTTGCCGCGAAGCCGGCGCGAGGAGACATCGATGAAATCTGGCGACGCGGCACCCCGGGCATTGATCGCGGGCGGCGGGATCGGCGGCCTGGTCGCCGCGCTCGCGCTGGACCGCATCGGCTATCGCGTGACGGTGTTCGAGGCCGCGCAGCAGATCCGCGCGCTCGGCGTCGGCATCAACCTGCAGCCGCACGCGGTGCTGTTCCTCGACGAGCTCGGCCTGCTCGACGCCGCTGCGCGAGACCGGCATCGAGACCGGCTCGCTGCTCTACGTCAACAAGCACGGCCAGCGCATCTGGCAGGAAGCCGCGCGGCGTCGCGGCCGGCTATCCGGTGCCGCAGATCTCGATCCATCGCGGCGAGCTGCACATGATCCTGCTGCAAGCGGTGACCGATCGGCTCGGCGCCGAAGCGGTCCGTTGCGGCGCGTCGCTCGACCGCGCTTCGAGCAGGACGAAGACGGCGTCGTCGCGCACTTCGCGGACCGGCAATCGAATACGCCGTCGGCAAGCGAACGAGGGGACCTGCTGGTCGGCGCCGACGGCATCCATTCGCGCGTCCGCAGCCTGCTGGCGCCCGGACGAGGGGCCGCCGCGATTCTCCGGCTGCATGCTGTGGCGTGCCATCACCGACGTCGACGCGTTCCTCGACGGCCGCACGATGGTGTGGGCCGGCCACGCGTCGCAGAAGTTCGTCGCGTACCCGATCTCCGCCGAAGCGTCGCGCGTCGGGCCGCGCGTCGGTGAACTGGATCGCCGAGCTGCGCGTGCGAGCCGCCGACGATCCGGACAAGACGCCGCCGGCCACCGACTGGAACCGCCGCGTCGACGCGAGCGTCTTCGGACCGCCGTTCGACGGCTGGGCGTTCGACTGGCTCGACATCCCCGCGCTGATCGCGCGGGCCGGCGAGGCGTACGAGTTCCCGATGGTCGACCGCGATCCGCTGCCGCGCTGGAGCGACGGCCGCGTGACGCTGCTCGGCGACGCCGCGCATCCGATGTATCCGATCGGCTCGAACGGCGCGTCGCAGGCCATCCTCGATGCGCGTCAGCTGGCCGAGGAGCTCGCCGCCGACGACTCGATCCCCGACGCGCTGCGACGGTACGACGACGCGCGCCGACCGGTCACGGCGGCGATCGTCGCGGCGAACCGCAGGCAGGGGCCGGACGAGGTCATGCAGATCGCCGAGGAGCGCGCGCCGAACGGCTTCGCGCACATCCACGACGTGATCGGACCGGCGGAGCTCGAGTCGATCGCGGCGAAGTACAAGCAGACGGCCGGCTTCGACCGCGAGGCCGTCGAACGCGCGGCCGCACGCGCGCGTCCGGTCGATGCGCGCGCATGAAGGCGTCTCGCTCCATGACTCGCCATCGAGCCTTCGCGTGGGCGACATCGTGACACGCGACGACTCGAGGACCGGCGCGTTGCAGAGCGACTTCCTATGCCGTCTCGAAGTCGACGTCGGCGAGCTCGTCTCGCTCGGCGGCGGACCGTACGGCGAACGACGCTTCGTGCCGATCGTCGGCGGCCGCGTCGAGGGGCCGACGATGAGCGGCGTCGTCGTGCCGGGCGGCGCCGACTGGCAGGTCGCCCGCGGCGACGGCGTCCTCGACATCGATGCGCATTACAGCCTGCTGCTCGACGACGGCGCGCGCGTCGAGGTGGTCAGCGTCGGCATGCGTCACGGCCCGGTCGACGTGCTGGCACGGCTTGCGGGCGGCGAGCCGGTCGACCCGGCCGACTACTTCTTCCGCACGTTCGTCCGCTTGCAGACCGGCGCCGCGCGCCTCGTCGACCTCAACCGGACGATGGCGGTCGCGATCGGCGCGCGTCGGCCGTCGACCGTCGAGCTGATGCTGTACCGCGTGCGCTGAACGCCGCACGCGATCAACCATTCCAACGAAGGAGACGAACATGAAGGTCCATGCACTACTCAAGAAGACGGTTCGGGTTCGCGTGGTCACCGGCCTGCTCGCGGCCGCTGGGCGTCTGCTTCGCCGCGGCCGCACGAGCCGACATCAACATCGGCGTGGTCCTGTCGCTGACCGGGCCGGGCGCGTCGCTCGGCATCCCGGAGAACGACACGATCAAGCTGTGGCCGCAGACGATCGGCAGCGAGAAGGTCGTCGTCACGGTGTTGAACGACAACTCAGACCCGACGACGGCCGCGACGTCGGCACGCAAGCTGATCACCGAGAACAAGGTCGACGTGCTGGTCGGCTCGTCGGTCACGCCGCCGTCGTTGTCGATGGTCGAGGTGGCCGGCGAGAGCAAGGTCGCCCTGCTGTCGCTCGCGGGCGGCAGCGCGATCGTCGAGCCGCTCGAAGGCAACCGTCGCTGGGCGTTCAAGTTCTCGCCGACCGAGACGTTCTCGAGCGAGACGATCGTCGCGCACGCACTGAAGAACCACGTGAAGACGGTCGGCGTGATCGGCATCTCGAACGCGTACGGCGAAGGCTTCGTCAAGAATTTCACGCAGATCGCGACCGCGAAGGGACTGCAGATCGTCGCGACCGAACGCTATGCGACGACCGATACCAGCGTCGTCGGGCAGGTGGTCAAGGTGCTCGCGGCGAAGCCCGACGCCGTCTACATCGCGGCGTCCGGGACGCCGGGCGCGCTGCCGCAGCTCGAACTCGCGAACCGCGGCTTCAAGGGGCCGGTCTACCAGACGCAGGGCGTCGCGAACAACGACTATCTGCGCGTCGGCGGCAAGGCCGTCGAAGGGACGTTCATGACGACGGCGCCGGTGCTCGTCGCCGAACAGCTGCCGGACTCGAGCCCGCTGAAGAAGCCCGGCGTCGAGTACGTCACGCGCTTCGAGTCGGTCTACGGGCCGAACACGCGCACGCTGTTCGGCGCGACCGCGTGGGACGTCTTCTCCATGATCCGTCAGGTCGTCGCCGGCATCCCGAAGACGATCAAGCCGGGCACGCCGGAGTTCCGCGCGGCGATCCGCGACGGGATGGAGAACCTGAAGGGCTTCGTGTCGACCGAGGGCTTCTTCAACATGAGCGACCGCGATCACAACGGCGTCGACGCGAGCTGCCAGGTGCTCGTACGCGTCGACAACGGGCGGTGGAAGCTGGTTTCGCCGTGACGTTCCGGGCTGGTCGCGCCTCCGCATTTCCTTCTTCGCGCTGACGTCGATCGCAAGTTCGACGAACCTTCGGGTCTCGTGGCGGTCTGCACACGGTTGCGACCCGACGGCGTTCATGCCGTCGCGCGCATTCCGGGAGAAACGATGTCATTTCGATCCAGCAGGTCCCTGTTCGTCGCGGTCGTCGTCGCGGCCTCGCCGTTCGCAGTCGCTCACGCGCAGACGAGCGCGCCCGCACCGGTCCGCATTCGCGGCGAGGTCGTGTCGATCGATGCGGCGACGCTGGTCGTTCACCGGCCCAATGCCGACGACTTGAGAATCGGCATGAAGCCCGACGTCGCGGTCGGCGCCGTCAAGAACGTGAAGCTCGCGGACGTCAAGTCCGGTGCCTATGTCGGCGCGGCTTCGGTGCCCGACGCGAACGGCGATCAGGTCGCACGCGAGGTGCTCGTGTTCCCCGAGGCGATGCGCGGCAGCTCGGAGGGTCACTACGACTGGGATCTGCTGCCCGGCTCCAAGATGACGAACGCGAACGTGGACACGGTCGTCGACCGCAACGACGGTCGCACGTTGACGCTGTCGTACAAGGGCGGCACGAAGACCGTCCTCGTGCCGGCGGGCACGCCGGTCGTGACGTTCACCGACGCGACGCGTGCGGACATCCAGCCCGGACGGAAGGTGTTCGTCATCGCCGCGAGCGACGGCGCGAATCACTACGACGCGCGTCGCGTGATCGTGGAGAAGGACGGCGTCGCGCCGCCGATGTGACGGCGAGCTGGCTGGCCTCGGCAGCGGTCGGACGAGCGCCGGCGCGCTGCGGGTTCAGCTGCGATGCGTCGGGTCGATCCACTTCACCGACTCGGGCTTCTCGACCGGCTCGATGTCGAGATTGACCGCGACGGCCTCGCCGTCGCTGCGGCATAGCACGCACTCGAGCGTCTCGTCGGCGCTCGCGTTGATCTCCTGGTGCGGGACCCACGGCGGGATGTAGATGAAGTCGCCGGGGCCGGCCTCGGCGACGAACTCGAGCCGTTCGCCCCAACGCATCCGCGCGCGGCCCTTGACGACGTAGATCACGCTTTCGAGGTGGCCGTGGTGATGCGCGCCGGTCTTCGCGTTCGCGTGGATGTGCACGGTGCCGGCCCAGAGCTTCTGCGCCCCGACCCGCGCGAAGTTGATCGCGGCCTTGCGATCCATGCCGGGCGTCTGGGCCGTGCTGGCGTCGAGCCGGTCCGCGGGGACGACGCGGACCCCGTCGTGCTTCCAGGCAGGCTCGTGGGAATGCGTGGTCATGCGATCCTCCGGAAGACTCGGGTCGTCAATCGGTGACGAGGGTGCTCAGCAGCCAGGTCATGAAGCCGCAGAACAGCACGGCGATCAGCAGCACGATCAGCAGCCGCCCGAAGTAGGGGCCGCCCGGCGTCGGTCTTCCGGCGTCGATCGATTCGGGATGGTCTTCGGGCGCGTCGTCGTCGGGGTCGGTCATCGTACTTGCAGCGGCTTGTGGTCGAAAGGATGAATGCGTTTAGGACTTGCGTCCGACGCAGGCGGCAGCCGAACCAGTCTAAAACGGCGGATCACCGGCCGTCGTGCGGGGCCCGACCACTCATCAGCAAGGAATCATCATGGCGAAGAGCATCATCAGCAAGGAGTCTGCCGCACCGAAGGCACCGCCGCGTAACGGCGTCGATCCCGCGCAGGCCGCCGTCGAGCCGACGCTGCATCAGCAGGGCGGCAACACGCCCGGTCGCGAGACGCAGCAGTACGGCGAAGTGGTGCCGATGCCGCACGCGCTGTCGACCGAGATCGTCAAGCAGAGCGTCGACGCGCTGAACCAGGTGCTTGCCGACACGATCACGATCCGCGACATGTACAAGAAGCATCACTGGCAGGTCGTCGGTCCGACGTTCAACCAGTTGCACCTCATGTACGACGAGCACTTCACCGCGCAGGTCGAGCTCGTCGATCTGCTGGCGGAGCGTATCCAGCTGCTCGGCGGCATCTCGCTCGCGATGGCCGCGGACGTCGCCGAGGAGACGAACATTCCCCGTCCGCCGCGCGGACGCGAGCCGGCGGCTGCCCAGCTGTCGCGGCTGATCGACGCGCACACGCTGATCATCAAGGAAGCACGCGACTTCGCCGACAAGCTCGAGGACGACGCGGGCAGCAACGACCTGCTCGTCAGCAACGTGTTGCGGACCAACGAGCTGCAGGTCTGGTTCCTGTCGGAGCATCTGGTCGCCGCGACGCCGGTGTAATCGATCGATCGGGTCCGGTCCACCGGGTCACCCGATCCGCTGGAACAGGATCCCGCCGCCGATCGCGATCAGCAGCAGCCCGCCGACGCCTTCGGCCCATCGGCCCGCGATGCGGCCGAGCAGTCTCCCGAGCATCACGCCGATCGTCACCATCGCGAACGTCGCACAACCGATGGCGGCCGCGATCGGCAGGATCGAGACGCCGACGAACGCGAGTCCGGCGCCGACCGCCATCGCATCGAGGCTGGTCGCGAGGCCCGTGACGGCGAGGACCCAGAACGAATGTCGCGCGGGGCGCGCCGCATCGTCGTCGTCGCGGGACGTGCTCGCGGCGACGATCATCCGCAGGCCCAGGATGCCGAGGACCGCGAACGCGACCCATCGGTTCCATTCGCCGACCGCGTCGGCCGCGATCCGGCCGATCGCCCAGCCGACGATCGGGGTCAGCGCCTCGATGGCACCGAAGATGGCGCCGGTCCGAAGCGCTTCCGACAGCCGCGGCCGGTCGAGCGCGCAACCCTTGCCGACCGCGACCGCGAAGGCGTCGGTCGACATCGCGAGCGCGAGGAACAGGACCTCGACGACGCTCACGAGCGGTCCGTCCGAGTCAACGCGCGACGACCCGGCATGGTCATTCGCCGATCAGATGCAGCACGACGTCGCGCGTGTGCGGGCGCAACCGGTGCTCCCACACGTACAGGCCCTGCCACGTGCCGAGCGCGAGTCGGCCGCCGGAGACCGGCACCGATAGCTGCACCGCCGTCAACGCGGCGCGGACATGCGCCGGCATGTCGTCCGGTCCCTCGTCGCGGTGCCTGAAGAGCGGGTCGCCGTCGGGCACCAGCCGCGCGAGGAAGCGGTCGAGGTCGCCGCGCACGTCGGGGTCCGCGTTCTCCTGGATCAGCAGGCTCGCCGACGTGTGGCGGATGAAGAGGGTCAACAGGCCGTCGACGACTGCGGTCTCCGCGATCCATCGCGCGACCGGCCGGGTGATGTCGACGAGCCCGCGGCCGCGCGTGTCCACTGAAATCGTGTGTTGGTGTTGACGCAACATCGTCGAGCCTGACGTGTTCGTACGACCGCGGAGTTCGGTCATCTATTCCGCGATCGAAGCGAAGCTGGCCATGCGCGGTCGACCGACCGTCCGGGTCGCGTGGGCGGGCTGCATCAGGCGACCGACCGCCGCGGCGCCGCCGTCTCTTCCGCGCCGAGTTGCGACACCGTCGCGATGAGGTCCGCGAAGCGCTCGCCCTGCACCACGACATGGTTGCGCATGCAGGACACGACCCGGTCCGCGTCCCCGCTTCGCAAGGCGTCGACGATCGCCTGATGCTCCTCGAACGAACGCTGGACCCGGTTGCGCACGCGCAGCTGCAGGCGCCGGTAGGGCCGGAGTCGCCGTTGCAGCGCGATGGCTTCCTCGGCCAGGAAGAGGTTATGCGACGCGGCGTAGATCGCGAAGTGGAACCGTTCGTTCGCGTAGAAGTACGCGTCGCTGTCGCGGGCCTGCGCGGCGCCGCGGCATGCATCGTGGGCCGCCTCGAGGGCGGCGAGCTCCGCATCGGTCATCCGCCGGATCGCGAGCCGCGCGCACATCGCCTCGAGTTCGGCCATGACCTCGAACATCTCGACGAGCCGCTGCGGGCTGAGCTGGACGACGACCGCACCGCGACGCGGCCCGATCTCGATCAGCCCCTCGCCGCGCAGCATGCCGAGCGCCTCGCGGATCGGCGTTCGCGACACCTGGAAGCGCGTCGCGAGCTCGACCTCGTCGAGGCGGCTGCCGGGTCGAAGCTTGCCGACGGCGATCTCTTCCTCGATGGATTCGCGCAGGCGCTCAGAGAGGCGATTCATTCACGCTCGACATTCGTCGGCGACGCGATCCGCGTTTTCCACGGTTCGCGGCCGACGATGGATACAAAACCCGGTCACGGGGATGCATTGTGCACGCGTGCGGTTCTTCGCCGCGGCGCGAACCGGATCGAAGACGCGCGCGGATGGGTCCGCGAGGCGCTCGCGGCGCGAGCCTCGTGCCGTCGATCGGATGCGATCGACGGCACGGCGTCCATCGGTGACGCCTACGGCGTCGCGGCCGATCGGCGGGCCGCGTCGATCGCGAGGTTCAACGCGAGGACGTCGACGCGCGGCATGCCGATGAAGCCGAGCTGCGGCGCTTCGGTGTGCTGCGCGATCAGCGCGGTGACGCGGTCGAGCGGCAGTCCGCTCGCCTTCGCCACCCGAGCCGCCTGGTAGCGCGCGGCTTCGGGACTGATCTGCGGATCGAGTCCGCTGGCCGACGCGGTCACGAGGTCGATCGGGACCGGTCCGTCGTCGCGCACGCCGGCGCCGTGGTTCGCGGCGCGCAGCGCGTCGACGCGTCCCTTGACCGCGTCGACGAGCGCCGGATTGAGCGGCCCGAGATTCGATCCCGACGACGACCCGGCGTTGTCGGGCTGCGGACTCGTGGCCGACGGCCGGCTCCAGAAGTGAGCCGGGTCGGAGAACGGCTGGCCGATCAGCCGCGAGCCGACGACCTTGCCGTCGCGTTCGGTCAGCGAGCCGTGCGCCTGGACCGGAAACAACGTCGTCCCGAGGCCGGTGACGACGATCGGATAGACGATGCCGGTGATCAGCGAGAAGGCGAGCAGCAGGACGATCGACGGACGAAGCGCTTGCGACGAGTTCATGACGGTTCGAGTCAGACGAGATGGAGGGCGACCATGAAGAGGTCGATGGCCTTGATGCCGATGAACGGAACGATCAGACCGCCGACGCCGTAGATCCACACGTTCCGGCGCAGCAGCGCGGCCGCGCCGAGCGCGCGGTAGCGGACGCCGCGCAGCGCGAGCGGGATCAGCGCGACGATGATCAGCGCGTTGAAGACGACCGCGGACAGGATCGCGCTCTCGGGGCTGTGCAGCCCCATCACGTCGAGCGTCTTCAGCTGCGGGTACGTGACCGCGAACGCGGCCGGGATGATCGCGAAGTACTTCGCCACGTCGTTCGCGATCGAGAAGGTCGTCAGCGAGCCGCGCGTCATCAGCATCTGCTTGCCGATCTCGACGACCTCGATCAGCTTCGTCGGATTGCTGTCGAGGTCGACCATGTTGCCGGCCTCCTTCGCCGGCTGCGTGCCCGAGTTCATCGCGACCGCGACGTCGGCCTGCGCGAGCGCCGGCGCGTCGTTCGTGCCGTCGCCGGTCATCGCGACGAGCCGGCCCTCGGCCTGCGTCTCGCGGATCAGCTCGAGCTTCATCTCGGGCGTGGCCTCGGCGAGGAAGTCGTCGACGCCGGCCTCGGCCGCGATGGCCGCGGCCGTGAGCGGTTGTCGCCGGTGATCATCACCGTGCGGATGCCCATGCGGCGCAGCTCGCCGAAGCGTTCCTTCAGCCCCGGCTTGACGATGTCCTTCAGCTCGACGACGCCGAGCACGCGCACCGTCGGAGGCTGCCCGCCGCGGTCGGTGTCGACGACGACCAGCGGCGTCGAGCCGCGCCGCGCGATGAAGTCGGCGATGTCGGTCGACGCTGCCGGGGAAGCGTGCCGCCGAGTCGCTTCGACGTAGCTTGCGCACCGCGTCGACGCGCGCCCTTGCGGACGGCGCGCCGATCCGACGTCGACGCCGCTCATGCGGGTCTGCGCGGTGAACGGCACGAAGACCGCGCCGTCCGGCACGGTCGCCGATGCGCGTCGAATGCCCGGCTTGCTCGCGAGCCGACGATGCTGCGGCCTTCGGGCGTCTCGTCGGCGAGCGAGGCGAGCAGCGCGCCCGCGCGCCAGGTCTGTCCTCGGAGATGCCCGGCGGCGGCGATGAACGACGACGCCTGGCGATTGCCGAGCGTGATCGTGCCGGTCTTGTCGAGCAGCAGCACGTCGACGTCGCCGGCCGCCTCGACCGCGCGCCCCGACTTCGCGATCACGTTGGCGAGCAGCATGCGGCCCATGCCCGCGACGCCGATCGCCGACAGCAGGCCGCCGATCGTCGTCGGGATCAGGCAGACGAGCAGCGCGACGAGCACGGTGATCGTGACCGGCGTGGCGATCGACTTCGCGCCCGCGGCCGCGGCCGCCGCGGCCGCCACGTCGGCAGAGAAGATCGAGAACGGCAGCAGCGTCGCGGTCGCGAGCAGGAAGACGAGCGTCAGCACGACGAGCAGGATCGTCAGCGCGATCTCGTTCGGCGTCTTCTGCCGCTTCGCGCCCTCGACCATCGCGATCATCCGGTCGAGGAAGCTCTCGCCCGGATTCGCCGAGACGCGCACGACGAGCCAGTCGGACAGCAGCCGCGTGCCGCCGGTCACCGACGAGAAGTCGCCGCCCGCCTCGCGGATCACCGGCGCCGATTCGCCGGTGATCGCGCTCTCGTCGACCGACGCGGCGCCGACGACGACCTCGCCGTCGGCCGGGACGATCTCGTCGGCCTCGACGAGGTAGACGTCGCCCTTGCGCAGCTCGCTCGCCGGCACGACGGCTGACCGACGCGTCGCGCTTCGCGGCGCCGACAGCTTCTTCGCCGCGACGCTCGTCTTCACGCTGCGCAGCGACGCGGCCTGCGCCTTGCTGCGGCCTTCGGCGAGCGCCTCGGCGAAGTTCGCGAACAGCAGCGTGAACCACAGCCAGACCGTGATCGCGAAGATGAACAGTCGCGGGCGCCTCGCCATGGCCGACCAGCGCCTGCACCCACAGCAGCGTCGTCAGGATGCTGCCGACGTAGACCACGAACATCACCGGGTTGCGCCATTGCGCTCGCCGGCGAGAGCTTGCGGAACGAGTCGACGATCGCGGGCCGACCAGCGCCTTGTCGAACAGCGGCCATGGCTTGCTGGCGCTCATCAGCGCACCTCCGAACAGTTGCAGATGCTCGATCACGGGACCGAGCGCGAGGGCCGGGACGTAGGTCAGCGCGCCGACCAGGACGATCGTCGAGACGAGCAGCGACGACGAACAGCAGGCCGTGCGTCGGCAGCGTGCCGCTCGTGACCTCGAGACGCTTCTTCGCCGCGAGCGAACCGGCGACCGCGAGGACCGGCACGATCACGCCGAAGCGTCCGAACCAGACGGCGATGCCGAGCATCACGTTGTAGAACGGCGTGTTCGCGGACAGTCCCGCGAACGCGCTGCCGTTGTTGTTCGCCGCCGACGAGAACGCGTAGAGGATTTCCGAGAAGCCGTGCGCACCGGGATTCGCGACGCCCGCCTTGCCGGCATCGACGACGACCGCGACCGCCGTGCCGATCAGGACGATCATCGGCGTGACGAGGATCGCGAGCGACACCATCTTCATGTCGTACGCCTCGATCTTCTTGCCGATGTATTCGGGCGTGCGGCCGATCATCAGGCCGGCGATGAACACCGCGACGATCGCGTACATCAGCGCGCCGTAGAGCCCCGAGCCGACGCCGCCGAACACCACCTCGCCGAACTGGATCAGCCACATCGGCACGAGCCCGCCGAGCGGCATGAACGAGTCGTGCATCGCGTTGACCGCGCCGCACGACGCGGCCGTCGTGATGCGCGGCGAACAGCGCCGATGCGACGATGCCGAAGCGCGTCTCCTTGCCTTCCATGTTGCCGACGCTGCCGTCGACGCCGAGCGCGGTCAGCAGCGGATTGGCATGCAGCTCGGCCGCGATGCCGACGCCGGCCATCACGACGAAGATCGCCGCCATCGCCGCGAACATCGCCCAGCCCTGCCGCATGTCGCCGACCGAGCGGCCGAACGTGAACGCGAGGCCGGCGGGGATCAGGAAGATCGCCAGCATCTGCAGGAAATTCGTCAGCGGCGTCGGGTTCTCGTACGGATGCGCCGAGTTCGCGTTGAAGAAGCCGCCGCCGTTCGTGCCGATCATCTTGATCGACTCCTGCGAGGCGACCGGGCCCATCGGCGATCGACTGCGGTCTGCGTCTTCGCCGGCTCGGTGACCGCGACGCCCTTGTCGTCCTTCAGCGGCTGGCCGTCGGGACCGAGCTTCGGGTTGTCGTAGGCCGTGACCTCGAGCGTCGTCGCGTCGCGGTAGGCGTCGAAGTTCTGGATCGTGCCCTGCTGCATCTGGAACAGCGGCCAGCACGATCGACAGCGGCAGCAGCAGGTACAGCGTGATGCGCGCGTCAGGTCGA
This sequence comes from uncultured beta proteobacterium, assembly GCA_963795885.1. Taxonomy (GTDB): domain Bacteria; phylum Pseudomonadota; class Gammaproteobacteria; order Burkholderiales; family Burkholderiaceae_D; genus CAHJXF01. The sequence goes on from CAWCJI010000004.1 coordinate 229,143, forward strand.
CCCAGAAGTTGCCGATCGACGACGGAGCGACTTCGATCGCGAAGCCGCGGATCAGCGCGAACGCGACCGCGATGCCGGTGGCGGCCGAGAAGAAGTTCTGCACCGTCAGCCCGACCATCTGCGTCAGGTAGCTCATCGTCGACTCGCCGCGCGTAGCCCTGCCAGTTCGTGTTCGTCACGAAGCTGACCGCCGTGTTGAACGCACGAGTCGGGCGAGACGGCGGCATGTGCCGCCGGGTTCAGCGGCAGCACCGGCCTGCAATCGTTGCAGCGCGTAGACCGACGAGCGCGCCGAGCGCGTTGAAGACGATGACGGCGACGGCGTACTGCGACGCCACGTCATGCCGGTCGCCGCGGTCGATGCCGGCGAGGCGATAGAGGCCGCGTTCGGGCGACGTGACCCACCGCCGGTCCGAGGCCGACGGCGCGTTCGCCAGCCGCGCCATGAAGAGGCCGAGCGGATAGCTGGCGGCGACGAGCAGCAAGGCCGCGTAGACGACGAGCAGGCCGATGTCGTTGGCGCGCATCAGAAGTCCTCGGCCCGCAGCAACGCGTACAGCAGATAGCCGAACAATCCGAGCGTCAGCACGGTGCCGACCACATAGAAGAAATTCACGGCCGCTTCTCCACGGCCGAGCAGAGCGCGGCGAAACCGATCATCGCCACGGCGAACAGCACGGTCAGTCCTACATAGACGAAGTCCACGATCGCTCCGACGAAAACAGGGAGGAGCGAGCTTAGAAGGACGGGTCTAAAAGAGCCGCAAAGACCGGTTCGGGCGACGTAAAGACTTTGTCAACGGTCGCGTTCGTCGCGAGCGGTGACGAGGAACGTTGAACGTCGCACCGGTGGATCGGCAACGCGAGGTCGACCGGACGCGGGCCGCGACGCGCGTCCGACGATGCGGCGCGGGCCGTGGCACCGGGACAGGCGCTACGGGGTCGGATGCTGCGTGATGAAGTCGAGCAGGCCCTGATAGCGCGGTGCGTTCGCGGCATCCTCGGTGACGTACTCGAGCGTGCTCCAGAAGCCCCACTTCGACCAGCCGCCGATGTCGTTGAACTGGTTCATCGTGTCGCCGCCGGCCGCCACCCACTGACCGTAGTAGCCGGTCATCACGTCGTGCATCCGCGGGCTGCGATTCGCGGTCGTGAAGAGTGCCGTCATCGCGTCCTGCTGGTTCGACGGGTATTGGTACGTCGTGTCGCCGGGGCCGCTCTCGTAGGCTTTGAGCTTGAGGTGGTACTGCGCCGCGAGCGACGCATTCGCGGTCATCCAGGTCTTCACGTCGCCCTGGATGTCGGCGACCATCTGGTCGATCAACTGGTCGGGCGTCGAGTTGATGCTGGCCGACGTCGTGCCGAAATAGGGCGCGATGGCCATCACGTCCGCGTTCGCGGCCGTGTCCTGGTACGCGAGCATGTTGGTCAGGAAGTTGTTCCAGGCCGCCTGGCCGGCGAGCACGCGCACGAGCCGGCCCTGGTCGGTCGGACCGTAGACGTTCTGCATGATCTTGAACATCTGCACGGCGCGCATCGCGTAGAAGATCGCAGGCTGCCCGTACGGCGACGCGAGGCCGAGCGCCTGCGACTGCTGGTTGGCCCAGGTCGTCTGCGAGAAGCCGGTGTTCCACACCTCGTTCGAGTACTCGATGTGCGGATGCAGGGCGGGGTCGAGCCGGCTGTGCAGCAACGTCGCGAACTGCGTGACGTAGTCGTCGGTCGCCATGTGCGGCACGCAGAACCACGGGTCGACGTGCAGCGTGTTCGCGAGATCGATCATGACCTCGAGCGGGACGCCCCTGTTTTCGTACGTCAGGTCGCCGACCTGTGCGCGGTCCGCCCAGTTCACGACCGACGACCCATTCGTCTGACCCCAGTCCATGTAGCGGAGCAGCGAGAACGGCGCGAGCTTCGAAAGGAACACCGGATTGAACGGCTGCGTCGCGTACGTGGTCTCGGTGCCCGGCCACAGGAAGCGCACGTTGTGCACCGGGTTCGCCGGATTCGTCGCGTCGATGCCGACCCACAGCGAGCCGGTCGTGTCGGTGACGTTGATGACCATGCGGTGCGGCACGTTCGACACGATCGTCGCATTCGTGAGCGGAATGCTGACGGAACCGTCGCCGTCCCAAAGGATGACGTACTGGCCCGGCAGGAAACCGCCGGTCCAGGCGACGGCATTGAGCGCGTGCTGTCCCGGATTGAGCGCCGCCGGATAACCGTCCGCCGTCATCGACGGGAATGCCGCGCCCCACGTCCCACTGTCGTCGCGGGACGACCAGCCGCTGCCGGCCTTCATCATGTCGGCGAACGGGAACTCGGTCGAGTAATACGCGATGCCGTCGAGATTCATGCCGGCGTATTTCGAGCGCGCCGGGATCGGCAGCGGCCCGCGGATCGACAGCACCGACGAGGCGGACAGCGCGCCGGTCGTCGCGGTTACGGTCGTGTAGCCGACATGGATCGGCGTGACCTTGCCGGTGCCGTCGATCGTCGCGAGCGTCTGGTCCGCGACGGTCCACGTGATCGGCACATTGGTCATCACGTTGCCTTGCGTATCGAGCACCTGCGCGCTGAGCTGCGTAGTCGAGCCGAGCGCGGCGGTCGACGTCTGCGACAACTGGATCGATAGCGCGACCGGCGGGGGCGGCGGTGCCGGAGGGGTCGGTGCCGGAGCGGGCGCGGGGGTCGGGGCCGGACTCGGGGTCGGAGCTGGACTCGGGGTCGGAGCCGGACTCGGCGTGGGCGCCGGTGTCGGCGCAGGAGCCGGCGCGGGCGCTGATGTCGGGGTCGGAGCGGGCGTCGGACTCGGCGCGGGAACGGGGCTCGTCGTCGGCGCCGGCGATGTGGTCGGGGACGGCGACGTGGTCGCCGTGGGCGCCGGCGTCGGCGACGTGGTCGCGACCGCCGGAGAGTCTGAACCGCCACCACCGCCACCACCCCCGCCACCACATCCGGTCGTGGCGAGCAGCGTCGAGATCAGGAGGCTGAGGCGGACTCGTTCGAATGCGTTCATGGAGACGTCGTCCCGATTCGATGTGCCGACAATGCGAGGCGATCCGCAGCCCTCGCCGTCGGCCGGTCCACGAGCTCGACGACGCCGTGACGCAGGCGCGTCCGAAGCGTCGCGGCCCGAGCATCGACACCACGACAGCACTGTTTCGCGCGCCGCGATCGACGATGTCGATCGGCCGGTTCGTGACCCGCAAAATCGCACACCGCCCCGAGGTCCGGCCGCTCGTCCGTCCGTACGAAGCCGACCGCTCGTCGGGCGACGGGCGACGTCGACGTGTTCGCGGAAGCCGAGTCGCGAGTGGCAGTCGTCGTCGTCGGACGACTTGACCGATCAGCGACGGGTGTATCGAAGCGGTTCGAAGAACTCTCGATACGGGCGGACGCCCGAAGCCGGTGAGCGTCCCGCATCACGGGCGACGCGTGAGCAGCCGGCGGTAGAGTTGGTGAGGGCGCTTTCAGCACATGTGCGCCAGCCGGACGCCGGCGCGCGACAGCTGGGTCTCGCCAATGATCTCGTGACCGTCCGGCCCAAGCTGACGCATCGGACCGCGTGGGTCAACGCCTATTCAAGTCGCAGCGACCCAGGACGAGTCGGCTTGCTTCCATCGCGACTGCGCAGCCATCGAAGAGCGAAGCGACAGTTGACGACGCATCAACTGTGGCGGCTAAAACTGATCTGGCTTGATTGGCGGAGAGGGTGGGATTCGAACCCACGGTACGTTTGCACGTACGCCTGATTTCGAGTCAGGTACATTCGACCACTCTGCCACCTCTCCGGTGGGATCGCGGCGGGGGTGCCGTGATCGGTCGCTTGATGCGGAGCGCGAGTATAGCGACCCCGGTTCGCGGCCGCAAAGCCGCGGTGCGTGTCAGTCGACGCGGCGGGCGCCGACGAAGCGGGTCGCCCAGTAGCTCTCGCCCATGTCGTCGACGCGCACGCGGCCGCCGGCCGACGGCGCGTGGATGAAGCGGTTGTCCCCGAGATAGATGCCGACGTGCGAGATCGCGCGGCGCAGCGTCTTGTAGAACACGAGGTCGCCCGGCTTGAGGTCGTCGCGTGCGACCTTCGCGCCGACGCGGCTGATCTCTTCCGCGCGACGCGGCAGGTCGAGCCCGATCGCGTTCTGGAACACGTAGCGGACCATGCCGCTGCAGTCGAAGCCGGTCGCGGGCGTGTTGCCGCCCAGGCGATAATGGATGCCGAGCAGGCCGAGCGCATTGACGACGAGGTCGCTCGCATGCGCCGCGGCCGTCGAACCGAACGAGCCGTCCGGCGCCGGCTCTGCCGGCGGAGCGTCGACGTGGCCGCCGAACCAGCTCGTGAAAATGCGGTAGCTTGGCGCCGCGCCGGTAGCAGTCGGGTCCGGTGGCGTGGTCGAAGCGGCGAGTTCGTCGGCCGAACAGGCGGGCGATGCGACGAAAACGGTGGCGACGAACAGGGCTGTGGCGGCGACGTGTCGGATCGGCATCGGCGCAATCTAACGATCTGTCGCCGGTCTGTCAAAACAATAGGACGGCTGAACGTTGCAATCGATGAAAGGCTATGGCACCACCCGACCGGGCGGTCGCTGAGCCGGAATGGAAGGTCACCCGGCGTCGCGTGCCTGCCGTGTGCGTCCATCGCCGCGACGCGGGTCGAGTCGTCCCTCCTGTCACGACGATCGGACGAAGCGACGCCTGATGTCCCGCTATCACGACCTCCATCGACGCAGCGTCGAGGATCCCGACGGCTTCTGGCGCGACGAGGCAGCCGCGATCGAATGGCAGCGACCGTTCGATCGCGTCCTCGACGACCGCGCGCACCGCTGCTGCGATGGTTCGTCGGCGGCACCACCAACGTCTGCCACAACGCGGTCGATCGGCATCTCGCGACGCGCGCCGACCAGGCCGCGCTGATCTACGTCTCGACCGAGACCGGCAGCCGAGCGCGTCTACACGTATCGCGAGCTGCTCGACGAGGTCAACCGCGTCGCCGCGATGCTGCTCGCCGAAGGCGTCGGCGCGCGGCGACCGCGTGCTGCTGTACATGCCGATGGTGCCCGGAGGCGCTGTTCGCGATGCTGGCCTGCGACGCGCATCGGCGCGATCCATTCGGTCGTGTTCGGCGGCTTCGCGTCCGCGAGCCTCGCCGCCGCGCATCGACGATGCGACGCCGACGCGTGATCCTGTCGGCCGATGCCGGCTCGCGCGGCGGCAAGGTCATCGCGTACAAGCCGCTGCTCGACGACGCGCTTGCGTCTCGCGCAGCATCGGCCGACCGCGGTCGTGCTGCTCGATCGCGGGCTCGCGCGCGATGGAGCGCGTCGACGGTCGCGACCTCGACTGGGCGACGCTCGTCGAGCGTCATCTCGACGACCGCGTGCCGTGCGTCTGGCTCGAGTCGAACGAGCCCTGCTACATCCTCTACACGAGCGGCACGACCGGCACGCCGAAGGGCGTGCAGCGCGACACCGGCGGCTACGCGGTCGCGCTCGCCGCGTCGATCAAGTACATCTTCGATCCGGCCGGCGTCGAACGGAGCGGTCGACCCGGTGTCGCGCCGGCGGACCATCTTCACCGCGAGCGACATCGGCTGGGTCGTCGGTCACTGCTACATCGTCTACGCGCCGCTGATCGCCGGCATGGCGACCGTGCTGTACGAGGGCCTGCCGACGCGCGGCTTCGACGGCGAGCCGGATCCCGGCATCTGGTGGCGCATCGTCGCGAAGCATCGCGTCAACGTGATGTTCACGGCGCCGACCGCGATCCGCGTGCTGAAGAAGCAGGACCCGTCGCACCTGACGCGGCACGACCTGTCGTCGCTCGACGCGCTGTTCCTCGCCGGCGAGCCGCTCGACGAGCCGACCGCGCGCTGGATCGCCGACGGCATCGGCAAGCCGATCCTCGACAACTACTGGCAGACCGAGACCGGCTGGCCGATGCTGGCCATCCAGCGCGGCGTCGACCCGTCGATGGCGCCGCGCTTCGGCAGCCCCGGCAAGCCGGTGATGGGCTTCAGGCTGAAGCTGATCGACGAGGCCACCGCGTCGAAGGTCGGCGACGAACGAGAAGGGCGTGCTCGTCATCGAGGGCCGCTGCCGCCCGGCTGCATGCCGACCGTGTGGGGCGACGACCGGCGCTTCGTCGACACCTACTGGTCGCTGCTCGACGACCGCAGCGTGTACTCGACGTTCGACTGGGGCATCCGCGACGCGCGACGGCTACTACTTCATCCTCGGCCGCACCGACGACGTCATCAACGTCGCCGGGCCATCGGCTCGGCACGCGCGAGATCGAGGAGAGCATCGCCGGCCATCCGGCGATCGCCGAGGTCGGCGGTGGTCGGCGTCGCCGATGCGCTGAAGGGACAGGTCGCGATCGCGTTCGCGATCGTCCGCGATCCGAACGTCGATCGCGACGTCGGCCGACCGGCTGCGCTCGAAGGCGAGGTGATGGCGACCGTCGATCGCAGCCTCGGCGCGCTCGGCCGGCCCGCGCGCGTGCACTTCGTCACCGCGCTGCCGAAGACGCGCTCGGGCAAGATGCTCAGACGCGCGCTGCAGGCCGTCTGCGAAGGCCGCGATGCCGGCGACCTGACGACGATCGAGGACCCGACCGCGCTCGACCAGATCCGCACGGTCATCGGCGCGACCGCTCACTGATTCCAACCACCGATCGAAGGCCATGCAGACCCGCCCGTACCTCACGCTCGAAGACGTCAAGAAGATCGCCGCCGCCGCCGAGGCGGAAGCGCTCGCGAACAAGTGGGGCGTCACGATCGCGATCTGCGACGACGGCGGCCATCTGCTGTGGCTGCAGCGACTCGACGGCTGCGCGCCGGTCTCGTCGTCGATCGCGCCCGAGAAGGCGCGCACCGCGGCGCTCGGTCGCCGGCCGAGCAAGGCCTACGAGGACGTCATCAACAACGGCCGCACGTCGTTCCTGTCGGCGCCGCTGCTGCAAGGGACTGCTCGAAGGCGGCGAGCCGATCGTGGTCGACGGCCAGACGATCGGCGCGGTCGGCGTGTCCGGCGTCAAGTCCGCGGAGGACGCGCAGATCGCGCGCGCGGGCATCGCGGCGCTGTCGTGAGCTGCGATGCGCGCTCGCGTGCATGGACGTCGCCGAGGCTCGAGCTTCTGGCTCAAGAAGATCGTCTCGGGCCTGGTCCTGCTGCCGGCAGGACCGATGCTCGCTCGTGATCGTCGGGCTCGCGATGCGCGCGGCGTCGACGCGTTCGGCCGTTTCCTGATGGGCCTCGGCGCGGTGACGCTGTTCGTGTTCTCGCTGCCGGTCGTCGCGAACGCGCTCGCCGCGCGCGACGAGCGCCTCTACCCGCCGCTCGAGCCGTCGCTGCCGTTGCCGGCCGACGCGGCGATCGTCGTGCTCGGCGGCGGCTCGCAGCAGGGCGCGACCGACTACGGCGGCGAGACCATCAACGCGACGACGCTCGCACGGCTGCGCAGCGCCGCGCACCTCGCCGCGCGCACCCGCCTGCCGATCCTCGTGACCGGCGGTCGGCTGCCGATCCGCGAAGCGCACCGAGGCCGACGCAGATGGCCGACGTCATGCGACCGCGACTTCCCACGCCGGTCCGCTGGATCGAAGGCGGCGTCGCTCGACACCGACGACAACGCGCGGCTGTCGGTCCCGATGCTGAAGGCCGCCGGCATCCGGACCGCGGTGCTCGTGACCGACGTGTCGCACATGCGGCGCGCGCGTGCCGCGTTCGAGGCGGACGGCATGACGGTCGATCTCGGCGCCGACCGACTATTACGCGAACGCTCCGTTCGACCGTGCTGTCCTTCATTCCGAACACGAACGCGCTGCGGCGCTCGAACTGCGACGCTGCACGAATGGCTCGGCGCCTGGTGGATGCAGCTGCGCCGCTGAAGCGAGGAATCACATGGACAACAGGCGATGGCAAAGACGTCCGCATCGAGCGCGACACGTTCGGCCCGATCGAGGTGCCGGCCGACCGGCTGTGGGGCGCGCAGACGCAGCGCTCGATCGGCAACTTCGACATCTCCGGCGAGCGGATGCCGATCGAGATCGTGCGCGCGCTGGTGCAGATCAAGCGCGCGTCGGCGATCGTCAACCGCAGCCTCGGCACGCTCGACGCGACGAAGAGCGACGCGATCGTCGCGGCCGCCGACGAGGTGCTCGACGGCAAGCATCCGGACGAATTCCCGCTGCTCGTCTGGCAGACCGGCTCCGGCACGCAGACGAACATGAACGTCAACGAGGTGATCGCGAACCGCGCGAGCGAGCTGATGGGCGGGCCGCGCGGCGACGCGAGGCTCGTGCATCCGAACGACGACGTCAATCGCAGCCAGTCGTCGAACGACGTCTTCCCGACCGCGATGAACGTCGCGGCCGCCGACGCGATCGCGCATCGGCTGCTGCCGTCGCTCGACGTGCTGCGCGGCACGCTCGCGGCGAAGGCCGACGCGTTCGCGCGACATCGTCAAGATCGGCCGCACGCACCTGCAGGACGCGACGCCGCTGACGCTCGGCCAGGAGTGTTCGGGCTGGGTCGCGCAGCTCGATCACAACCGCCGCCACCTCGAGCGCGGCGCTCGGTCACCTGTGCGAGCTCGCGCTCGGCGGCACCGCGGTCGGCACCGGTCTCAACGCGCCGAAGGGCTATGCCGAGCAGGTCGCCGCCGAGCTCGCGCGGCTGACCGGACTGCCGCTCGTCACGGCGCCGAACAAGTTCGAGGCGATGGCCGCGGCCGACGCGATCGTCCACGCGCACGGCGCGCTGAAGACGCTCGCCGCGAGCCTGTTCAAGATCGCGAACGACGTGCGCTGGCTCGCGAGCGGTCCGCGCTCCGGCCTCGGCGAGCTGTCGATCCCCGAGAACGAGCCGGGCTCGTCGATCATGCCGGGCAAGGTCAATCCGACGCAGTGCGAGGCGCTGACGATGGCCTGCGCGCAGGTCTTCGGCAACGACGTCGGCGGTCAACATCGGCGGCGCGTCGGGCAACTTCGAGCTCAACGTCTATCGGCCGATGATCGCGTACAACGCGATGCAGAGCATCCGCCTGCTCGCCGACGGCATGCGCAGCTTCAACGATCATTGCGCGGTCGGCATCGAGCCGAATCGCGACGCGCATCGCCGAGCTCGTGTCGAACTCGCTGATGCTCGTGACCGCGCTCAACCCGCACATCGGCTACGACAAGTCGGCGCAGATCGCGAAGAAGGCGCACAAGGAAGGCACGAGCCTGCGCGAGGCGGCGATCGCGAGCGGCCACGTGAGCGCCGAAGAGTTCGACGCTGGGTGCGTCCCGAGCAGATGGTCGGATGATCGTGCGGCCGTGATCGAACGGCTGCCTTCCTCGCTCGCGACCGCGCGGCTCGTCGTCCGCCACGTCGAGCCGGGCGACCTCGAAGACCTGCTCGTCGTGCATGCCGACGACGACGTCACGCGCTATCCTGCCGTACGACACCTGGCGCACGATCGACGACGCGCGCGCGTGGCATGCGCGCGTCGCTCGGCCTCGAGGCCGACGGCAAGCTGCGGCAGTTCGTCGTCGTCGATCGCGCCGACGATCGCGTCGTCGGCGCGACGGTCCTGTTCGGCGTCGACGCCGTGCATCGACGCGCCGAGCTCGGCTACGTGCTCGGCCGGCGCGACTGGGGTCGGGGACTCGATGCGCGAGGCGCTCGACGCGTTGGTGTCGACGGCGTTCGAGACGCTCGCGCTGCGCCGGATGGAGGCCTACGTCGACCCGCGCAACGAGCCGTCGATCCGCGTGCTGGTGCGGCTCGGCTTCGTGCGCGAAGGGTTGATGCGCGAGCGCGGCATGCTGAAGGGCGAGGTCGTCGACTCGTGCATCTACGGCCTGCTCGCACGCGACTTCGAGAAGCGATCGACCGCGTCGCCCGGCGATCGGACCTGAACGCCGGACGCATGGACGCGAAGAAGGTCCTGCGCTCGATGCTGGTCTACGCACCGAAGGTGCAGGACTTCCGCTTCCATGCCGAGGCGAAGGTCCTCGCGGCGCTGCGTCGTCCGTTCCGCCCCGAGTACGCGGGTCTGCGCATGCTGGCCGATGCGTCGCCGCTGGTGCTCGACATCGGCTGCAATCGCGGCATCTCGATCGCGACGATCCTGTCGATGAAGCCGGACGCGCGCGTCGTCGGCTTCGAGGCGAACCCGGACGTCGCCGCTTCGACGCGCGCGCAGTTCGCGGCCGATCGGCGCGTCGAGATCGTCGCGGTCGGGCTCGACGATCATGCGGCCGAGCGCACGCTGCACGTGCCGGTCTATCGCGGCTACCGCTTCGACGGGCTCGGCTCGTTCGACGAAGCGTGGGCGAGGGCGTTGTTCGACGGGCGGTTGCTGTACTGGTTCGACGAGCGGCGGCTGGTCGTCGAGGCGAAGCCGGTCAGCGTCCGTCCGCTCGACGCATTCGATTTCGAGCCGACCGTCGTCAAGCTGTACGTGCAGAACCACGAGCTCGCGGTGCTGCGTGGCGCGGCACGCACGATCGCGCGCAGCGAGCCGATCGTCCTCGCGCCGTCGCGGCACGGCGACATCGACGCGCTGCTGCGGTCGCACGGCTACGGCCGATGGCAGTGGCAGGACGGCCGCTTCGTCGCCGAGGCCGACGGCGGGTACGTCGTCTATTACATGACGCCGCGACGGGCTCGGCGACATCGGCGCGCGTTGAGCAGCCGCGCATCGGTGAACGTTCGTTCGTCTATCATCGCGTCATGCTTTCGAACGAAGTCGACGACGGCGGCGCGACTGGGCAACTGGCGTTGTTCGACGCGCCGCGCGCGACCGTGCCGAGCCTGCCGGAAGGACTCGTCTACGAGCGCGGCTGGCTGACGCCCGTGGAACAGGTCGGGCTGCTCGAGGTCGTGCGCGAGCTGCCGTTCGCGCACGCGACCTACAAGGCGTACACCGCGCGGCGTCGCGTGGTCGGCTACGGCGGGCGCTTCGACTACGACCGCAACCAGCTGATGCCCGCGCCGCCGCTGATCGACGCGCTGCATCCGCTGCGTTCGCGGGTGGCTCGCTGGTCCGGGCTCGACGAGGGGTCGCTCGAGCACACGCTGGTGTCCGAGTACGCGCCGGGTACGCCGCTCGGGTGGCATCGTGACGTGCCGGACTTCGAGGACGTGATCGGCGTCTCGCTCGGCTCGCCGGCGGTCTTGCGATTCCGGCCGTATCCGCCCGATCCGACGCGACGCCGCGACATCGTCCGGCTCACCGTCGAGCCCGGCTCGATCTATTGGCATGCGCGGTCCGGCCCGCTGGGCCTGGCAGCACAGCGTCGCGCCGGTCGAGGCGCTGCGCTGGTCGGTCACGTTCAGGACGCGCCGGCGCCCGGGTTCCAAGCGCTGAACGACGCCGGGTTCCCGCCTGCGCGGGGACGACGGCATCACCGAATTACTGCGACGAGGAGAGGCGATGCGGGCCGGTATGCTCCGCGTCTCCCACGATCCTCGCGAGCGGTCGCTCGACCGCGCGTCCTGTCGCATGGCGCTTCGCGCAACGGTGTTCAAGGCCAGCCTCGTGGTCGCCGACATGGACCGGGATCGGCATGCGACCCACGCGCTGACGATCGCGCGACATCCGTCCGAGACCGACGAGCGGATGATGGTCCGCGTGCTGATGTTCGCGCTGCTGTCGACCGACACGCTCGCGTTCGGCCGCGGACTGTCCGACGTCGACGAGCCCGACCTGATCGACCGCGACCTGACCGGCGCGATCGACGTCTGGGTCGAGGTGGGGCTGCCCGACGAGCGCTCGATCCTGAAGGCCTGCGGTCGCGCGCGTCGCGTCGTCGTCGCGGTCTACGGCACGAACGCCGATGCGTGGTGGAGAGGCGTCGGCGCGGGTCTCGCGCGGGCGCGCAACCTGCGTGTGCTGCAGTGGCCGTCGACGCGACGCGCGCGATGGCCTCGCTCGCGGCCCGCACGATGGACCTGCAAGCGACGATCCAGGACGGCGTGATCTGGTTCAGCGACCCGGCAGACGACGATCGAGATCCATCCCGCCTGGCTGCGACGCGACGACTGATTCGTCGCATCGAGCGGCGGCTCGTGTCGACGATTGCCTCGTCGCAGGCGCCCGGCTATAATCGCGAGCTTTGCGTCGATCGTCGCCGCGTGCGGCGGTCCTGGCGTCCGGGTGCATTCGATCCCCGGGCGGCCGTGTCGGCAACGACAGCGGCATCGGCGGGTCGCAAGACGAGCCCGGGCTCGCAGCGCCGCGACCCATCAATCACGAGAGCACAGCAATTCGGTCATGGTCATTCTCCGACTCACCCGGGGCGGCGCGAACAAGCGTCCGTTCTATCACGTCGTCGCCACCGACTCGCGCAATCGCCGCGACGGCCGCTTCATCGAGCGCGTCGGCTTCTACAACCCGGTCGCGGCCGGCGGCCGAGGAAGGTCGCTGCGGATCGCGCTCGATCGCGTCAGCTACTGGCAGGGCGTCGGCGCGCAGATGTCGCCGGCCGTCGCGCGGCTCGTGAAGGACTTCACGAAGAAGCACGGCCAGGTCACCGCGCCGGCGACGACGGAACCGGTGGCCGAAGCGGCCGCTGCCTGAAGAGGCGATGCGTGCGAAGCCGTCGCCGCTGAACCCGGCGGCGACGCGGCACGCGGCAGGACGGTAGGCCGGCATGGACGTTCCGGCCGATCTGGTGTTGGTGGGGCACGTGCTCGACGCGTGGCGGCTCGACGGCAGCATCAAGGTCGCGCCGTATTCGGCCGATGCCGACGCGTTGCTGGCGGCCCGCGAATGGTGGTTCGACGTGCGCGGTGCGATGCGCTCGTTCGACGTGATGAGCGCGAAGGCGCACGGCAGCACGGTCACCGCGCGACTGGTCGGCATCGTCGATCGCGATGCCGCCGAAGGATTGAAGGGCGCGCGGATCTCGGTGGCGCGGCGCGCGTTCCCGGTCACCGACGACGACGAGTACTACTGGGTCGACCTGATCGGTGCGAAAGTCGTCAACCTGGTTGACGAACCGCTGGGCGAGGTGGCCGACCTGCTCGACAACGGCGCGCATCAGACGCTGGTCGTGCGTGCGACGACCGACGACGGCGCCGGCCACGAGACGACCGTCGAGCGACTGATCCCGTTCGTCGACGCGTTCGTGTCGACGGTGGACCTGAAGGGACGACGGATCGTCGTCGATTGGCAGGCGGATTATTGAAGTGCGGGTTGCGACGATCGCGCGCGAGCGCGCGAGTCGAGCTCGATGCAGGGAGCGGTGGCCGATGCGGTTCGACGTCGTGACGCTGTTTCCGGAGATGTTCGTGGCCGTGACCGCGTCGGGCATCACGCGTCGGGCGCTGGACGAAGGGCGGTGGTCGTTGACGACGTGGAATCCGCGCGATTTCACGCGCGACAACTACCGCACGGTCGACGATCGGCCGTACGGCGGCGGACCCGGCATGGTGATGCTGGCCGAACCGCTCGACGCGGCGATCGCGGCGGCGACGGCGGCGCAGGCCGATGCGGGACTGGCCGAAGCCGCCGGTGCTGTTGATGTCGCCGCAAGGCCGGCCGCTGACGCACCGGCGCGTGATGGCGTTGCGCGACGAGGTGCCGGGTGCGATCGTCGTCTGCGGGCGCTACGAGGCGATCGACGAGCGGCTGCGTCGACGCGCGTCGTCGACGAGGAGATCAGCCTCGGCGACTTCGTGCTGTCGGGCGGCGAGATCGCGGCGATGGCGTTGATCGACGCGGTCGTGCGGCAGTTGCCGGGCGTGCTCGGCGCGAGCGGTTCGGCGGCGGAGGATTCGTTCGCGGATGCCGCGAGCGGCGGCCTGCTCGACTGCCCGCACTACACGCGGCCGGAGTCGTGGCGCGGCGTGGCGGTGCCGGAGGTGCTGTTGTCGGGCCATCACGCGAACATCGTGGCGTGGCGGCGCGAGAAGGCGGTCGAGGCGACGGCGCGCAAGCGTCCCGACCTGATCGAGCGCGGCGAGGGCCGCGGGGCGGCTGTCGAAGCGCGATGAAGGGGTGGTGCAGGACGTGTTGCGGCGGTCGGACGATCGGGCCGAAGCGAAGCGGGAGTGATCGCGGTCTGTCGAAGCCGCACGTGGATCGAAAGTATTGGCGGCATCGCGGACGCCGCAACTCGAAGCAGCAAACAAGCGGCGGCGCCTCGTGCGTCGCGTGAGCAACCCCATCCTCTACGCGGCCAACCAACATCGACAACAGGCCCGCGCACGATGGATCAAGGAGCAAGCGATGAATCTCATCGAAACGCTGGAGCAGGAAGAGATCGCCCGACTGGGCCGGACCATCCCCGAGTTCGCGCCGGGCGACACCGTGATCGTCAACGTCAACGTCGTCGAAGGCACGCGCAAGCGCGTGCAGGCGTACGAAGGCGTCGTCATCTCGAAGCGCAATCGCGGCCTGAACTCGAACTTCATCGTCCGCAAGATCTCGAGCGGCGAAGGCGTCGAGCGGACCTTCCAGACCTACTCGCCGTCGATCGCGTCGATCGAGGTGAAGCGTCGCGGCGACGTGCGTCGCGCGAAGCTGTACTACCTGCGCGAGCGCTCGGGCAAGTCGGCGCGCATCAAGGAAAAGCTCGACGGCGCGTCCGAAGGACGGCAGCAAGGGCGCCGCCGGCAAGGGCGCGAAGACCGCCAAGAGCGGCCCGGTCGTCCCCGAGACCGGCGACACGACCGCCGCGTGACCGTCGAGGCGCGACGCTTCGACGTCTCGGCCGGCTGCGCGCATCGACCCGAGCGTCGACGCGCAGGTCGATGAACATGCCGAGGCGCCACGCGTCGGCCTCGCGGGCCGGATGAGCGATTCGTACGACGACAGCGGCGTCACCGAGCCGGTCCCGGCTCCGATGCCGCCGTTCGATCCCGAGGCGGCCGAGCGGACCGGCTTCGCGAGCGGTCCCGCGATCCCGCGGTCGTCGCTGACGGCCGAGCGCCTGCGCCGCGTCTTCGCCGCGCCGCGGCCGTGGCAGCCCGAAGTCACCGACGAGATCCGCAAGCCGCGCTTTCGCGCCGGCATGAACGATTACGTGCCGGCGTCGGTGCTCGTTCCGATCGTCGTGCGCGAGGCCGACGATGCGACGGACCCGACGCGCGGTCCGACGATGCTGTTCACCGAACGCACCGCGCATCTGAACGCGCACGCGGGGCAGGTGAGCTTCCCGGGCGGCAGTGCGGAGCTCGACGACGTCGACGTCGTCGCGACCGCGTTGCGCGAGACCGAGGAGGAGATCGGCCTGTCGCGATCGCGCGTCGAGGTCATCGGCCGGCTGACCGACTACCTGACGGTCACCGGCTTTCGGATCGCACCGATCGTGGCGCTCGTCCATCCGCCGTTCGCGTTGACGCCGGACCCGTTCGAGGTGGCCGAGGTGTTCGAGGTGCCGCTGGCCTTCCTGCTCGATCCCGCCAACCACGAACGACGCGAGGCGATGACCGAGTTCGGCGAGGTCCGTCGTTTCACGGCGATGCCGTACGGCTCCCACTTCATCTGGGGCGCGACCGCGGCGATGCTGCGCAACTTCTATCTGTTGATCGCGGCGCAGGAACCGGCCTGAGGCCGCGCCGCGGCCTGCGCGACGACGCGACGATACAATCGCAGGCTTGCCGTCGAAGGGCGCTCCGCTCGTCGTTCGTCTCGTCGGCCAATCGCTCGGCAGCGCTTCGCATGGGATTCATCTCGCTGATCATCGCGCTGCTGTTCGAGCAGGTCCGGCCGCTCCGCTCGCGCAACGTGGCCTACGACGCGGTCCGCGGCACGGCCGAGATGGTCGAGCGCAACTTCAACGCCGGCGAGACGCCAGCACGGCGTGCTCGCCTGGCTCGTCTGCGTCGTGCCGCCGACGGTCGTCGCCTGGCTGGTCTACGACCTGCTGATGCGGACGCATCCGTTCCTCGGGCTCGCGTGGAACGCGCTGATCCTCTATCTCACGCTCGGCTTCCGGCAGTTCAGCCACTACTACACCGACATCCAGGTCGCGCTCGCGGACAACGATCTCGACCGCGCGCGTGCGTTGCTGACCGAATGGAAGCGCGCGTCGGACCCGACGCTTCTCGGCCGCCGACCTCGTGCTGTCCGACATCTGCCGCGTCGCGATCGAGGAGGCGCTGGTCGCGTCGCATCGTCACGTGTTCGGCGTGTTCTTCTGGTTCGTGCTGATGCCGGGTCCGTCGGGCGCGGTGCTCTATCGCCTCGCCGACTTTCTCGCGCGCCGCTGGAATCCGCCACCGCGTGCGCTCGCGAAGCAGGCGCCGCTCGAGCCGTTCGGCCTGTTCGCGCAGCGCGTGTTCCTGTGGATCGACTGGCTGCCGGTGCGGCTGACGTCGATCGGCTTCGCGATCGTCGGCAACTTCGAGGACGCGGTCTTCTGCTGGCGGAACTACGCGCAGCAATGGCCCGATCCGTCGCGCGGCATCCTGCTCGCCGCGGGCACCGGCGCGCTCGGCGTCCGGCTCGGACCGGTCGCGCGGACCGCATCGGAGCCGACGGTCCCGGCGGCCGGCGACACGAGCGGCGTCGACGACGCCGCAGCCGATGCGATGCCGGGTGTCGACGCGAGCCCCGCGGCGTTGCGAAGCGGCGTCGGCCTCGTCTGGCGTTCGATGCTGTTGTGGATGCTGCTGTTGTTGCTGCTGTCGCTGGCGGGACTGTTCGGCTGAGTCTTCCGGACGGCCTGCCGGCGGAGTGGCGAAGAGTCGCGCGGAACGGGGGATCGGTGGGTCGATGCGGTCGTCGTCGTCTTCGATCTTCGCGTTTGCCCCGGCGTCCCGTTGCGTGGCGCGAGCGAACGTACGCGCAGGTTCCCGGTCAAGCGCGCAGAAGGTGCCGCGAATGTTCCGGCGTTCTGTCGAAGAAGCGAGGCGAGTCCTTGGTGAGTCCGTTCTACCGCGTCTGCGTCGCACCGATGATGGACTGGACCGATCGGCATTGCCGCTACTTCCATCGGCTGCTGTCGGCCGAGGCGCGGCTGTACACCGAGATGGTGACCACCGGCGCACTGATCCACGGCGACGTGCCGCGCCACCTCGACTTCGATGCGGCCGAGCATCCGGTCGCGCTGCAGCTCGGCGGCAGCGATCCGGCGGCGCTCGCGCACTGCGCACGACTCGGCGAGTCGTGGGGCTACGACGAGATCAACCTCAACTGCGGCTGCCCGTCGGAGCGCGTGCAGAACGGCTCGTTCGGCGCCTGCCTGATGGCCGAGCCCGCGCTCGTCGCGGATTGCGTGAAGGCGATGATCGACGCCGTCGACATCCCGGTCACGGTCAAGCACCGCATCGGGCTCGATCGCGTCGAGGACTACGGCTTCGTCCGCGACTTCGTCGGCACGGTCGCCGCGGCCGGCTGCGACGTCTTCATCGTCCACGCGCGCAACGCCTGGCTGAAGGGCCTGTCGCCGAAAGAGAACCGCGAGGTTCCGCCGCTGCGCTACGACGTCGTCGGCTCGCTGAAGCGCGATTTCCCGATCGCTGACGATCGTCGTCAACGGCGGGCTCACGACGCCGCACGCGATCGGCGACGCGCTCGATCGCTTCGACGGCGTGATGATCGGCCGCGCCGCGTATCACGATCCCTGGCTGCTCGCGCGGCTCGATCGAGCGACGACGAACAAGCGCCCGCAGACGCGCGCCGCGGTGGTCGAGGCGATGCGGGCATATGCCGAGAAGGCGGCTGCGCGACGGCGTCGCGCTGCGGTCGATCGTGCGTCACATGCTCGGTCTCTATCACGGGCAACCGGCGGCGAGGACGTGGCGACGGATGCTGAGCGACGCGACGTCGTTGCGCGATGCCGACGCGTCGCTGCTGACGCGCGCGATGGAAGCGGTCGAGCATCCGGTCGCGTCGGCGACGGGATCGACCGAGCCGGCGTTGCTGCGCGCCTAGGCATCGAGTCGCGTCGGTCGGTCGTCGGCCGGTCGGTCATTGTCAGCCGTCGTTGTCGACGGGTCGTCGTCGACCGGTCCTCGTCAGCCCGTCCTCGTCGACCGGCTTCGCGATGCCGTGCGACCGAACGAAAGATGCGACGAGGCGTGGTCGCTAGCCTCGCGGCGTCCTGCACAGCGCGGCGTAGTCCTCGTCGGCGTGCTCCATCTTCATTCGGGCCTTCGGCTGATCGCGCGGACCCGCGATGTCGTACGCGTCGTGCGCGTTGCGCGCCCGGCGCGCCAGCGTCCGGCAGCCCTGCGCATCCTTGACGATGTCCGAACGACGCTTCTTCGCCAGTGCGGCAGCCTGCAGATCCTGCTGGCGTTCCTTCTGCCGATCGCGTGCGTATTGCGCGAGCGTCGCCTGGTCCTGCCTTCGTCGCTCCAGCGCGGCCGCTCGATCGGCCGCATCGACCGGATCGTCGGTCGCGACGGTCGACTGACTGCCGGCCGTGCACGGCTTGTCGCTGTACGTCACGCGGCCGTCGACGTCGCAGCGATAGCTGGTCGCGAGCGCGGGCATCGGCATCGCCGACAGCCCTGCGAACAACGCGATCGCGGCACAGAGACGATGGTCGAGGCGCCCGATGAGGAGACGAGCGCCGACGCGCATCGCGGGCCGGCACGCATCGACCGTCGCCCGGAGCCGACCAGCGCCGCACGTCGCGCGACCGTGCGGCGCGCTCACAACACCTTCCCCGGATTCATGATCCCGAGCGGGTCGATCGCGGCCTTGATCGCCCGCATCAGCGCGAGCTCGTCGCCGCTCTTGTAGCGCGACGAGCTCGTCGCGCTTCAGCTGGCCGATGCCGTGCTCGGCGCTGATCGAGCCGCCGTGCGCCGCGACCGCGTCGTGGACGATGCGGCGAACGACCGGTTCGTGCTGCGAGGAAGGCTCGCGTCGGGCGTGCCGGCCGGCGGCGACACGTTGTAGTGCAGGTTGCCGTCGCCGAGGTGGCCGAACGTGACCATGCGGATGCCGGGCAACGCGGCCGCGAGCGCGCGCGTCGGTCGACTCGATGAAGTCGGCGATCCGCGAGATCGGCACGCTGACGTCGTGCTTGATGTTCTTGCCTTCGGCGGCCTGCGCCTCGGAGATGTTCTCGCGCAGCGACCACAGCGCTCTTCGAGCGCGCGACGCGTCCGCGACGACCGCATCGATCACGACGTCGTCGCCGATCGCATCGGCGAGCAGGCCTTCGAGCATCGCGCGCGCATGCGCCTCGTCCTCGTGGTCGGAGACCTCGAGCAGCACGGCCTGCGGATGTCGCGTCTCGAACGGCGAACGCGACGACGCGAAGTGCTTCTCGACGAGCGACAGCGCGACGTCGGACACGAGTTCGAACGCCGTCAGCGTCGGGCCGCAACGTTGGCGCGCCAGCGACAACAGACGAAGCGCCGCGCGCGGCGACGCGACCGCGGCCCATGCGGTCACGCTGCGCACGCGGCAGCGGATGCAGCTTCAGCGTGGCGGCGGTGATGATGCCGAGCGTGCCTTCGGCGCCGATCAACAGGTCGCGACCAGCGATAGCCGGTGTTGTCCTTGCGCAGTCCGGCGAGGTTCGCGACGACCGAACCGTCCGGCAGCACCGCCTCGATCCCGAGGCACAGCTCGCGCGCGTTGCCGTAGCGCAGGACGCCGGTGCCGCCGGCGTTGGTCGACAGGTTGCCGCCGATCGTGCAGCTGCCTTCGGACGCGAGGCTGAGCGGGAACAGCCGGCCCGCGTCGCGTGCCGCGTCCTGCGACGGCCGCGAGCGTGCAGCCGGCCTCGACGAGGATCGTGTCGTTGAGCGGGTCGACCGCCCGAACGCCCGTCATGCGCTGGGTCGACAGCACGATCGACGTGCCGGACGCATCGGGCGTCGCGCCGCCGACGAGGCCCGTGTTGCCGCCCTGCGGCACGATCGCGATGCGCGCGTCGCTGCAATAGCGCACGACGCTCGCGACCTCGGCGGTGCTGCGCGGCCGCACGATCGCGAGCGCTCGTCCGTGGTAACGCCCACGCCAGTCGGTCAGGTAGCCGGCCTTCGCGTCGTCATCGGTCAGCACGTGGTTCGCGCCGACGATCGCGGCGAGCGCGGCGATCCGGTCCGACGCGTTCATTCGCGCCCGCCCGGGGGCTGCGCGTCGCGCGCCCGTTTCTTCAGCGGTCGCAGATAGACCAGCAACGCCGCGAAGGCACACCCCGCGGCGATCGCCTGCACGGCGCCGAGGCCGCGGGTCGCGGCGGCATCGCTCGTGGCGCGCACCACGCCTTCGGCGACGAACAACAGGATGAGCATCGAGGACCATTGCATCGAATAGACGTGTTCGTCGCGAACGCGGCTGAAGACCACTGCGAGCACGGCGACCTTGACGACGCCGAGCACGAAGCCGGGCCGCAGCCCCGACGCGCCGCCGGCGCCCGCCCCGACCCACGGGATCGCGGTCGCAACGACCATCGTCACGACGAGTGCCGCCAGTGCCACGTGCAGCGCGGTGCGCGGCGTCATCACAGGATGCGCGATGCGACCGGGTGCCGCATCGTCGATTCGACGAAGCCATCTGGCCGATGGCGAGCCGAGGATGGCGTTTGGTCCGTTGCGACGGCGATCACTGCGCGGCGACCAGGCGGGCGACGTGTTCGCCGATCGCGAGCGACGCCGTCAGCCCCGGCGACTCGATGCCGAACAGATGGACGAGTCCGGCGACGCCGTGCTGCGCCGGTCCCGCGATGACGAAGTCGGCAGGCGGCTCGTCGCGGGCGTGGATCTTCGGCCGGATGCCGGTATAGGCCGGCGCCAGCGCATCGTCGGGCAGCGCGGACCAGTAGCGACGGATCGCCGCGGCGAAGGCGTCGATCCGCGTCTCGTCCACCGCGTAGTCGAGCGGCGCGTCAGGCGACGCGTCGGGCGCCGGCCACTGCACGTCCGGCCCGAAGCGCGCCCTGGCCCGCGAGGTCGAGCGTCACATGGACGCCGAGACCGCCGTCCTCGGGCAGCGGGTAGACGAGATGCGAGAACGGCGTCGCGCCGATCAACGAGAAGTAGTTGCCCTTGACCGGCCGGGTCTCCGGCACGCGCAGATGGCGCGACGCCGCCGATCGCGCGCGCGACGCGGCTCGCGTCGAGGCTGGCCGCGTTGACGACGAGATCGGCGAGCAGAGTCATGTCGTCGTCGCCGGCCGTCACGTCGACGACGACGCCGTCCGCGGTCACGTCGCCTGCGACGACCCGGCTCGACAGCGCGAGCACCGCGCCGGCGGCCTCGGCGTCGGCGAGCAGCGCGAGCATCAGCGCGTGCGTGTCGACGATGCCGGTCTCCGGCGACCACAGTGCGGCGGCGCAGGTCACGTCCGGCTCCAGCGCCGCCGCTTCGCCGGCGTCGAGCGGCTGCAGCACGCCGGCCCGCGATGCGGCAGCGTTGCGACGGATCGCCTCGAGTGCCGGTCGCTGCGCGTCGTCGGTCGCGACGATCAGCTTGCCGACGCGGCGATGCGGCACCTGGCGCGCCGCGCAATAGCCGTACAGCAGCCGCGGCCGCGCACGCACAACGTGGCCCGCAGCGAGCCGGGCGGATAGTGGAGCCCGGCGTGGATCACCTCGCTGTTGCGCGAGCTGATGCCGGTGCCGATGGCGGTGTCGGCCTCGACGATCGTGACGTCGCGTCCGGCCGACCGCGAGCGCGCGCGGCGATCGCGAGGCCGACGACGCCGGCGCCGATCACGACGCAGTCGACCCGCTCGCTCATCGCGTCGTCGTCAGGCGCAGCGCGACGGTCGCGAGCCGTCGGCCGAGCGCGACGGCGAGCCTTCGTTCGCTCGGGTCGACGGACGCGCTGCGCGTCGTTGCCCGCGACGTGGCTCGCGCCGTACGGCGTGCCGCCGCTCGTCGTCGTCATCAGGTCGGGCTCGGTGTACGGCAGCCCGACGATCAGCATGCCGTGATGGAGCAGCGGAACCATCATCGACAATCAGCGTCGTCTCCTGGCCGCCGTGCAGGCTGCCGGTCGACGTGAAGACGCAGGCGGGCTTGCCGGCGAGCGCGCCGGAGAACCATTCGGCGCCGGTGCCGTCGATGAAGTACTTGAGCGGCGCGGCCATGTTGCCGAAGCGCGTCGGCGAGCCGAGCGCGAGGCCGGCGCATTCGACGAGGTCGCGACCGCTCGACGTACGGCGGACCCGACGGCGGGATGTCGGGCTCGACCGCTTCGCTGACGGTCGGAGACCGCCGGCACGGTCCGCAGCCGCGCGCTCGCGCCGTCGACGCCGTCGATGCCTTCGGCGATCGCCTCGGCCAGCTTGCGCGTCGCGCCGTGGCGGCTGTAGTAGAGGACGAGGAGGTCGAGCATCGAGGCGATCCGGAAGGTCGGGCGAGGACGCGACGTCCCCGACGAGCCCCGACTATTATAGGGAGCCGCTTTCGCACCAGCCCCGACACCGCATGGAGACCTACGCGTCACATCGTTCGTGTCGAATTCCGCCATCGACCGTCGCTGTCGCCGCGCTCGGCTGCGGCGGACGCTGCGCGACATCGTGTCGATTCGCTGCGACGCGCGTCGACGAGGAGCGGCTGTTCCAGGTCGCGTCGAGCCTGACGTTCACGACGGTGCTGTCGCTGGTGCCGCTCGCGACGACGATCTTCGGCGTGATGACCGCGCTGCCGGTCTTCAACCGGATGCGCGACGCGCTGCGCGTCGTTCCTGCAGGCGCGGCTGTTCCCCGACTCGATCTCGACTTCGATCTTCAAGTACCTCGACCAGTTCTCGGCGAACGCGAGCTCGCTGACGCTGGTGTCGGTCGCTGGCGTTCGCGATCACGTCGCTCGCGACGATGCTGACGATCGACGGCGCGCTCAACACGATCTGGGGCGTGCGATCGTCCGCGTCCGCTGCCGCAGCGGCTCGTCACGTACTGGGCGATCCTGTCGGTCGGGCCGATCCTGCTCGGCGTGTCGCTGACGCTCGCTTCGTACCTCGCGCGTGCGTCGGCCGGTTTCGTCAGCGCGCCGCCGCCGATGCTCGCGGCCGCGCTCGACGTCGCGCCGATCGCGCTGTTCACGCTCGCCTACGCGGCGCTCTACGTCTTCGTGCCGAACCGGCGCGTCGACTGGCGCGACGCACTGGTCGGGGCGTTCGTCGCGGCGCTCGCGTTCGAGGCCGCCAAGCGCGGCTTCGCCGTCTACGTGACGCGCTTCGGGACCTTCACGATGGTCTACGGCGCGCTGGCGGCCGTGCCGCTGCTGCTGCTGTGGATCTATTACATCTGGATCATCACGCTCGCGGGTGCGTTGATCGCGGCGAGCCTGCCGACGCTGTACGGCCGAGCCTGGAACCGCGGCCGTGCGCCGGGCGATACCTACGGCGACGCGCTCCGCATCCTTCGTGTCGCTGTACCGTGCGCGGCACGTCGACCACGCCGGCGGCATGCCGGGTCTCGACAGTCACGAGGTCGCGAGCGCGGCGCGCGTCGACTACGAGACCGCGGAGACGATGCTCGCGGCCGTCGAGCAGGACGGGCATCGTGATCCGCACGCGGCCGGTCGTGGCCGCGGGCGCGACGCGCGCGAAGGACGTGGACCTGTGGCTGTTCGCGGCCGATGCGTCGGTCGTCACGCTCGACGCGTGTTCCGGCTGTTCGCGTTCGACGCTCGCCACGTGGCCGCGACCGCGTTCGATCGCACCGATCCGCTCGCCGCGTTGATCGCGTCGTCAGCGCCTCGACGACGCCGACGTGACGCTCGCCGATGCGTTCGCGCAGGATGGCTGGACGGAGGCGGCGGTCGACGCGCGTGGCGCGATTCCGATGCGCGAGGCGCTGCGCGCGTGAAGCGTCAGAGCCTGACCTTGCCGCGCCAGATGTCGACGTACATCACCCAGTCGCCGATCAGGCTGTAGACCGGATGACGGAAGGTCGCGGGGCGGTTGCGCTCGAAGAAGAAGTGCCCGATCCACGCGAAGCCGTAGCCGCAGAAGAGCGCCGCGAGGAACCACCACGCGTGGCCGGTCGACGACGCCCGCGACGACGCACGCGATGACGCCGCTCGTGCCGGCGAAGTGCAGTCGGCGCGACACGACGTTCGCGTGCTCGGTCAGGTAGAACGGATAGAACTCCGAGAAGTTCGCGAAGCGCTTCATGATCGATCGAGGAAGGAAGCCGTCGAGCGCGTCGAGCATCGCGTCGGGCGCCTCGGCCATCACGAAGTGCCCGATGCGCGGCAGCTCGACGACCCGCGCGCCGGCGATCTTCGCGGCGAGCGCGCGACCCGAGCGCGCCGGCGTCATCGCGTCGTCGGCCGCCGAGGACGACGAGCGTCGGACAGCGGACCGCCGCGGCCGCGGCGTCGCCGTGGCGATAGGCATTGCACGCGACGAAGTCGTTGTGCAGCACGCCGGTCGGTTGACGCTCCATCAGCCGCCGGCCGCCGGCGACGATCGCCGAAGCCCGGGCCCGGCGCCGACGGCTTCTGCGAGTAGCCGCCGTACGCGGTCTCCGACGACCACAGGCTGATCATCTCGATCGCACGCGGCTCGTCGTCGCGCGACGCGTCGAGCAGCAGGTCGGAGACCTGCATCGGGTAGGCCGTCGCGACGCAGCGCGATCGCGTCGATCGTCGTCGGCGAGTCGACGCTGCGCGACGCGGCCTCGAGCGCGATCAGCGAACCCATGCTGTGGCCGACGAGCGACGCATGCGCGACGCCGCAGCGACCGCAGCAGCGCGAGCGTCCAGTCGGCCATCGCCTCGACGGTCGCGAGCGGCGGTCCGGCGCTGCGCCCGTGACCGGGCAGGTCGACCGCGAGCACCGCGCGGTCGTGATGCGCGAGGTAGCGCGACTGCAGCGCCCACACGCTGTGGTCGTGCTGCGCGCCGTGGATCATCACGACGACCGGACGCGTCGCGTCGAAGCGCTTGCCGCCGGTGTACGCGTAGGCCGGCCTGGCCGTCGACGTCGATCAGCATGTCAGCCCGCCGTCGAAGCGTCGATCACCTGACCCTCGCCGCGGCCTTCAGCCCGCGCGCGAGGTCCGCGAGCAGGTCGTCGGCGTCCTCGAGCCCGATCGACAGGCGGATCGTCGCCGCGCCGACGCCGAGCCGCCTTCAGGTCGGCTTCGGGCACGCGGAAGTGCGTCGTCGACGCCGGATGGATGACGAGCGACTTCGCGTCGCCGACGTTCGCGAGATGCGAGAACAGCGTCAGCGCCTCGACGAACGCGATGCCGTGCGCGCGACCGCCGCGGATCGTGAAGCTGAACACCGAGCCGCAGCCGCGCGGCAGCAGCCGCCTCGCGAGCGCGTGGTCGGGATGGCCGGGCAGCTCGGGATAGCCGACCGACTCGACCATCGGATGCGCGACGAGGAAGGCGACGACCTTGCGGGCGTTGTCGACGTGCCGCGCCATCCGCAGCGGCAGCGTCTCGATGCCCTGCAGCAGCTGGAACGCGACCTGCGGGCTCATGCACGCGCCGAAGTCGCGCAGCCCTTCGCGGCGCGCGCGCAGCGCGAACGCGGCGACCGTCGACTCCTCGCTGAACACCATGTCGTGGAAGCCGGCGTACGGCTTCACGAGTTCGGCGAAGTGGCCGTTCGTCGCGTGCGCGGCCTCCCAGTCGAAGCGGCCGCCGTCGACGAGGAGCCCGCCGATCGCGACGCCGTGGCCGCCGAGGAACTTCGTCGCCGAGTGGAACAGCAGGTCGGCGCCGTGCTCGAACGGCTTCATCAGCCACGGGGTCGTGAACGTCGAGTCGACGACCAGCGGCAGGCCGCGCTCGTGCGCGATCGCCGACACGTTCGGGATGTCGAGCACGTCGAGGCCCGGGTTGCCGAGCGTCTCGCCGAACAGGAACTTCGTGTTCGGCCGGATCGCGTCGCGCCACTGGTCCAGGTCGCGCGGATCGACGAACGTCGTCTCGATGCCGAAGCGCGGCAGCGTGTACGCGAGCAGGTTGTGCGAGCCGCCGTACAGCGAGCGCGACGCGACGACGTGACTGCCGGCGCCGGCGATCGTCGCCGCGGCCAGGTGCATCGCGGCCTGCCCGCTCGCGGTCGCGAGACCGGCGACGCCGCCCTCGAGCGCGGCGATCCGTTCCTCGAACACGGCGACCGTCGGGTTCGAGATCCGCGAATAGACGTGACCCGAGCGCTCCATGTTGAACAGCGACGCCGCGTGGTCGCTGTCGCGGAACACGAACGACGTGGTCGCGTAGATCGGCACGGCGCGCGCACCGGTCGCCGGATCGGGGATCGCGCCGGCGTGCAGCGCGAGCGTGTCGAAGCCGGGGTCGTGCGGCCCGGGGCCGCGTGCGGGTGGCTCGCTCATCGGGGTCGGCGGGGGTCGGTCATCGCGGCGACGATGGTAGACCGAACCGCGCGGCCGTATCTTGGCGACCATGGCAGGCGCGTGCGATGCAGCCCGCATCGCGCGGCGTCGA
Source organism: uncultured beta proteobacterium (assembly GCA_963795885.1). Taxonomy (GTDB): domain Bacteria; phylum Pseudomonadota; class Gammaproteobacteria; order Burkholderiales; family Burkholderiaceae_D; genus CAHJXF01. The sequence goes on from CAWCJI010000004.1 coordinate 255,462, forward strand.
CGAGTGCCGATGCTAGCGATCGGCGGCACCTTCGACAGTCCCTCACCCGCCGTCATGCGCGATCTCAGCCAGCTGCGCCACGAGCTCTATCCGCCGATCAACGCGCGCGCGTCGGGCCTGTTGCCGCTCGACGACCTGCACGCGATGTACTGGGAGGACTGCGGGTCGCCGACCGGCGTGCCGGTGCTGTTCCTGCACGGCGGTCCGGGCGGCGGCGCGAGCCCGCGTGCGCGGCAGTTCTTCGACCCGTGGCACTACCGCATCGTCGTCTTCGACCAGCGCGGCGCCGGACGATCGACGCCGCTCGGCGAGACGCGCCGGAACACGACGCCGCTGCTGATCGACGACATCGAGCGGCTGCGCGAGCAAGCTCGGCATCGAGCGCTGGCTGGTCTTCGGCGGTTCGTGGGGCTCGACGCTCGCGCTGGCGTACGGCGAGGCGCATCCCGAGCGCTGCCTCGGCTTCGTGCTGCGCGGCATCTTCCTCGGCACGCCGGGCGAGATCGACTGGTTCATCTCGGGCGTCCGCCACGTCTTCCCCGAGGCGCTGGCGCGCGCTGCTCGCGCACGTCCCGGAGGCGCGCCACCACGACGTGGTCCGCTGGTTCCACGAGCGCCTGGCCGACCCGGACCCGTCGGTGCACATGCCGCTCGCGCGCGCCTGGAGCAGCTTCGAGGCGTCGTGCTCGACGCTGCTGCCGGACGCGTCGCTGCTGGCGCACTCGGAGGAGGACGTCGTCGCGATCGGCATCGCGCGGATGGAGACGCACTACTTCGTCCACGACCTGTTCCTGCGCGAGCGCGCTGCTCGACGGCGTCGCGCGGCTGCGGCATCTGCCGTGCAGCATCGTGCAGGGCCGCTACGACATGGTCTGTCCGATCGTGACGGCCGACGCGCTCGCGCGAGCATGGCCCGAGGCGCATTACGTCGTCGTGCCCGACGCCGGGCCACTCGGCCTGGGAGCCGGGCACGACCGCGGCGCTGGTGCGCGCTTGCGAGCGGATGAAGGCGCGCCGATCAAGGCCGGGCCGACAAGACGATGCTTGAAGCGCCGCGCCGATGAAGGTACCGTGCGAATCACGCGTCGCGCGAGGCGACGGGCACACGACGCTTCACGACCACAGGAGACCACGATGATCGTCAGCGAAATCCTCCAGCTCAAGGGCGGCACGCTCTTCACCGCGACCCCCGAGACGCCGCTGATCGACGCGATCGACGTGATGGCCGAGAAGGACATCGGCTCGCTGGTCGTGATGGCCGGCGGTGCGCTCGTCGGCATGCTGACGTTCCGCGAGGTGATCCTCGAGCTGCACGAGCACGGCGGCGCGGTCGGCGACTCGCTGGTCGGGCCGCTCATGGACAAGGACCCGCTGACGTGCACGCCGAAGACCGACGTCAACGAGGTGCGACGCATGATGCTCGAGCACCACGTGCGCTACCTGCCGGTGCTCGACGGCGCGACGCTGCTCGGCGTGATCTCGTTCTTCGACGTCGCGAAGGCGGTGCTCGAGGCGCAGAACTTCGAGAACCAGATGCTGAAGGCGTACATCCGCGACTGGCCGGCCGAGGCCGCGTAGCGGTGTCGTCGATCGCGGGTCGTCGCGGGCCCGTGCGGTCCGCGCGGCGGTGTCCGGCGTCGCTCCGAGCGGTGCCGCGTCGGTCCGGACCTCGTCGATGAGAGTCGCCATCGTCGGTGCCGGCATCGCGGGCCTGGCCTGCGCGCGGCGTCTCGTCGATCGCGGACACGCCGTCACGGTCTTCGAGCGAAGCGACGTCCCCGGCGGACGCGTCGCCACCATGCGCACCGAGATCGGCGGCTTCGATCACGGCGCGCAATACTTCACGGCGCGCGACGCGGCGTTCGTCGCCGCGGTCGACGCGTGGTGCCATGCCGGCATCGTCGAGCCCTGGTCGGTCGCGCCGCAGCAGCATCGGCGCCGTCGCGAGCGACGACGCCGGTCGCGCTGCCGGCCGCGGGTCGCACCGCAGCGATGGGTCGGCGTGCCCGGCATGTCGGCGATCCCGGCGGCAGATGGCCGACGGGCTCGAACGTGCGCTTCGGCGCGACGGTGACGTCGGTCGAGTCGATGGCCGGGCGCGGCGCCGCGCGACGCTGGACGCTGCAGCGTCGTCGATGTCGACGGCGTCGCTTCCACGATCGACGAACCGTTCGACGCGGTCGTTTCGGCGGTGCCGGCCGCGCCGGCGGTCGCGCTGCTCGCGACGTCGCCGTCGCTCGCGCGCGCGCGCCGACGAAGCGCGTATCGAGCCGTGCTGGGCGCTGTTGGTCGGCTTCGCCGAGCCGATCGCGAGCGGCGAGCCGCGCGTCGGCGACGCGGCGTTCGTCGATGGCGGACGTCTCGCGTGGATCGCGCGCGAGTCGAGCAAGCCGGAGCGACGCGTCGGCGAGCGCTGGACCGTGCATGCGCAGTCGGCATGGAGCGTCGAGCACTTCGACGACGATCCCGAAGACATCAAGGCGAAGCTGCTGCGCGCGTTCCACGACGCGACCGGGACGATCGAGCAGCCGGTCTACGCGACCGTCTATCGCTGGCGGCACGCGCTGGCTCGCACGTCGCTCGACATGCGACTTCCTGTGGGATGCCGAGCGCCGCATCGGCGCGTGCGGCGACTGGTGCCGCGGCTATCGCGTCGAGGACGCGTGGCTGAGCGGGACGGCGCTGGCGGAGGCGGTGGGCACTGCTGGCTGAAGCGCCCGGGATCGAGTCGTCGTCGCGACGATTCCGCGGCCACCCTGATCGCCAGGGCATAGGCCGAAGCCCGAGGGATGGAATGAACCCGGGTCCCGGCCTGCGCCGGGACGGCGACCACTCTGCGTTGCGGGACGGGCCGATACCTGTCGTCCGCCATCGATCGTCGTCCCCGCCCGCGAGACGATCGAGAAATTCCTTGACAACGCGTCGACATATCGAAATACTTGGTTATATCGACACGACAAAGAGCGCCGTGCACAAGAACTACTCCCGCAGCATCCCGCGACAGTGGCGCGACATCGCGAAGGTGTTCGTCGCGATGGGCGACCCGCATCGGCAGCGGATCCTGCTGACCTTCGAGCGCGGCGAGCGGCTCAACGTCGGGCAGATCGCCGACGTCTCGACGCTGTCGCGATCGGCCGTGTCACATCACCTGAAGATCATGCGCGAGGCGGGCGTGCTCGGCAGCGAGAAGATCGGCAAGGAAGTCTATTTCTGGGTCGAACGCGAGCGCTGCTCGGCGCGCTGGGCGGCGTCGGCGACTACCTGCGCGAGCACGCCTGAACCGACGTCGCGAGCACCTGCACGAGACCGAAGAGCGCGTCCGAAGCACATCGAGGAAGGAGAACGACGATGAGCCACACGAATCAGTTCGGGCTGCTGAAGCAGCGCCGCTTCGCGCCCTTCTTCTGGACGCAGTTCTTCGGCGCGGCGAACGACAACATCTTCAAGATCGCGTTCACCGCGCTCGTCACGTATCAGGCGGCGCTGTTCGAGGAACGTCGACGCGAAGGACGCCGCGTTCGTCATCTCGGCCATCTTCATCCTGCCGTTCGTCCTGTTCTCCGCGACGTCGGGCCAGCTGTCCGACAAGTACGACAAGGCGCGCGTGATGCGCTTCGTGAAGTCGCTCGAGATCGCGATCATGCTCGTCGGCGGCGCCGGCTTCCTGCTGCACGACATCCGGCTGCTGTACGCTCGGCACGTTCATGATGGGCGTGCACTCGACGCTGTTCGGACCGGTCAAGTACGCGTACCTGCCGCAGCACCTGAACGAGCGCGAGCTGGTCGGCGGCAACGGGATGATCGAGATGGGGACGTTCGTCGCGATCCTCGTCGGCACGATCGTCGGCGGCGAGCTCGCGGACCTCGGCCCGAACGGCCCGGTGGCCGTCGCGGCGGTCTGCCTCGTCGTCGCGATCGTCGGCCGCGTCGTCGTCGGCTTCGTGCCGACGTCGCCGTCCGACCAGCCCGACCTGAAGATCAACTGGAACCCGTTCACCGAGACCTGGCGCAACCTCAGGCTCGCGCGGCAGAACCGCGCGGTCTTCCTGTCGCTGCTCGGCATCTCGTGGCTGTGGTTCTTCGGCGCGACGTTCCTGACGTCGTTCTTCAACTTCGCGAAGGACGTGCTGGGCGGCGATCCGCAGGTCGTGACGCTGCTGCTCGCGATGTTCTCGATCGGCATCGGCATCGGCGTCGCTGCTCTGCGAGCGGCTGTCGCGCGGCAAGGTCGAGATCGGACTCGTGCCGGCCGGCTCGATCGGCATGACGGTGTTCGCGGTCGACCTCTGCTTCGCGTCGCGCGCGCTGCATCCGGACCGCGTCGCATGTTCGACCGATGGGAGCGATCGCGTTCCTGACCGACGCCGCGAGCCGCGTGGCGCACTGGCACGTGATGGTCGACCTGTTCCTGCTCGCGCTGTTCGGCGGGCTCTACAGCGTGCCGCTGTACGCGATGATCCAGAGCCGCTCGGCGCCGAGCGCATCGGGCGCGGATCATCGCGGCGAACAACATCCTCAACTCGCTGTTCATGATCGTGTCGTCGGTGATGGCGATCGCGCTGTTCGCGTTCGGCTTCACGATCCCGCAGCTGTTCCTGATCGTCGGCATCCTGAACGCGGTCGTCGCGATCTACATCTACTCGCTGGTGCCCGGAGTTCCTGCTGCGTTTCGTCGCGTGGATCCTGATCTCGACGTTCTATCGGATCCGCACGACCGGCATCGAGCACATCCCGTCCGAGGGCCCGGCGCTGCTGGTCTGCAACCACGTCAGCTTCGTCGATGCGATCGTCATCATGGGCGAGTCGCCGCGGCCGATCCGCTTCGTGATGGACCTCGGGATGTTCCGGGCGCCGATCCTCGGCTGGCTGTTCCGGTCGGTCGGCGCGATCGGCATCGTGTCGCAGAAGAAGGACCCGAGCGATGTTCGCGAAGGCCAACGCGCTGATCGACCGGCGCGTTGCAGGAAGGCGAGCTCGTCTGCATCTTTCCGGAAGGGCCGCATCACGGATACCGGCGAGCTGTCCCCGTTCAAGCACGGCGCGGTGCGGATCGCCGAACGCAACGGCGTGCCGGTCGTGCCGATGGCGCTGCGCGGGCTGTGGGGCAGCTGGACGTCGCGCGCGTCGGGACGCGCATTCCAGGCGATTCCGCGTCCGCTGCGCGAGGGAGCCGCGTCGCACCTGGAGCTCGTCGTCGGCCCGCCGATGACCGGTGCCTCCCTCACGCCGGCCGCGATGGAGGCCGAAGTGCTCGCGCTGCGTGGCGCAAGGAGATGACGGGACGTCGCATGAACGACGTCGGGAGCTGGTCGCGGACCGTCGGCCATGCCGCGGACGGCGACGCCGATCTCGCCGCCGCGCGCGAGCGGCAGCCGGACATCGAGCGCAGGTGGGAGAAGGCGCGACGTCGTCGCCGCATCGACCGAGCCGAAGTCGTAGGCAGCGACACGCCGGCGGTCGCGCGGCAGCGATCGTCGGCAGCGTAGCCGGGGACGCCGGCGCACTTCGGGGATAATTCGCGGCTCCGCCCTTCGTCGGATCGAACCTTCATGTCCGGCTCCACGTTCGGCACGCTGTTTCGCGTCACCAACTTCGGCGAGTCGCACGGGCCGGCGATCGGCTGCGTGATCGACGGTTGTCCGCCGGGCATGCCGTTGTCGGTCGACGACCTGCAGCCCGACCTCGACCGTCGCAAGCCCGGCACGTCGCGGCACGTCACGCAGCGGCGCGAGAGCGACGCGGTCGAGATCCTGTCCGGCGTGTTCGAAGGCCGGACGACCGGCACGCCGATCGCGCTCGTGATCCGCAACGAGGACCAGCGTTAGAGCGACTACGCGGAGATCGCGCGGCGCTTCCGTCCCGGCCATGCCGACTTCACCTACTGGCACAAGTACGGCCTGCGCGACCCGCGCGGCGGCGGTCGCTCGTCGGCTCGCCTGACCGCGCCGATGGTCGCGGCCGGCGGCGTCGCGAAGAAGTGGCTCGCGACGCGACTACGGCACGACGATCCGCGGACGCATGAGCGCGCTCGGCGACATCGACATCCCGTTCGTGTCGTGGGACGACGTCGCGACGAACGCGTTCTTCGCAGCGGACTCGTCGATCGTTCCGCGACTCGAAGAGGCGATGGACGCGTTGCGCCGCGCCGGCGACTCGGTCGGCGCACGCATCGACGTCGAGGCGCACGGCGTGCCGGTCGGGCTCGGGCAGTCCGCTGTACGACAAGCTCGACGCCGACATCGCGTACGCGATGATGGGCATCAACGCGGTCAAGGGCGTCGAGATCGGCGCCGGCTTCGCGGCCGTCGCGCAGACGGGGCAGCGAGCACGGCGACGAGATCACGCCGGACGGCTTCGTCACGAACCACGCGGGCGGCGTCCTCGGCGGTATCTCGACCGGACAGCCGATCACGGTGTCGATCGCGATCAAGCCGACGTCGTCGATCCGCATCCCGCGCCGTTCGATCGACGTCGACGGCAACGCGGTGACGATCGAGACGCACGGCCGCCACGACCCGTGCGTCGGCATCCGCGCGACGCCGATCGCCGAGGCGATGCTGGCGCTCGTACTGATTGATCATGCGTTGCTGCATCGCGCGCAATGCGGGGACGTCGTCGAGCGGCCTGCATGATCGAAGGCTCCTGCCTCTGCGGCGCCGTCCATTGGCGCTTCGACGGACAGCCCGACAGCGCGACCGTGTGCAATTGCACCGCATGTCGCCGCTACGGCGTCCTGTGGGCCTACGACTACGAGGGTCGCGGGATCCACGTGTCGGGCGAGACCCGGCCGTTCGTGCGCGGCGATGCGGTGCTCGCGTTCCACTTCTGCCCGACGTGCGGCTGCCTCGTCTTCTGGCGGGGACTCGCGCCGAGCGCCGACGGGAGACGCCGCATCGCGGTCAACCTTCGTCTCGCCGATGCCGAGGCGGTCGCCGCGATTCCGATCCGGCACTTCGACGGCTTCGAGACAGGCGAGGACCTGCCGCCGGACGGACGTCGCGTGCGCGACTACTGGTCCTGACGAGTCGCAACCGACTCCACGGTCGGGACGATGGCTCGAAGCGCGACACGCACCGCGTCGGCGCCGAACTCGCGATCGATCGCCATGCAGTCCTGCTCGGACAGCGACGCCGCAGGCAGCTGACGGACCAACGCGCAGACCCCGTTCACGTCGTCCGCGATGCGCAGCACGTGATCGCCCAACCGCGGCGCGACCCATCGCAGGAACGGCGTCGCGACCGCGATCACCGGCACTCCGAGCGACATCGCGAAGAAGAACGAGCTGCTGACGACGACGTCGGGGTCCGCGTGCGCGATCACGAGTGCGCGGCTGCCGGCCACGATCGCTTGCGCTTCGGCCTCGTCGATCAGGCCCGGTGCGAACACGACGTTCGGTCGCGCGATCGCGGCGAGCTCGGTCGCATAGTCACGGTCGCCGATCGCGCCGACGACGACCAGCGCGCGATCGTCGGGGAACGCCGTCATCAGACGCTCGAGCCGCTTGTAGCGGACGATGCGACCGAACGCGACGACGTAGTCGGTCGGCAACGCGCGAGCCGGCGATCCGATCGGAGGTCCGACTCGCGGATACAGCGGATGCGGGCAGTAGCGCCGCGATCGTTGCGTCGCGTCTCCCGAATGCGTCAGCACGACGTCGAACAGCCGCTCATAGCGATCGACCCAGCGCGTCGCATCGGCTTCGCCACCGGGCGCCGTTGCATGCGGATAGACGTTGTGCCGCAAGAAGACGAGCCGGCGCACGGCGAGCCGAAGGGCGATGGTCCGCGCGAACAGCCTGGCGGCCTTGCGCCAGGCGACGCGTCGCGTGCGCCGATCGAGCAGGTCGTTGTCGGTCCAGTTCAGCACGAGCGCGTCGAGGCGACGACCGTGACGCCGCCACGTCGCGACGATGCCGTCGTAGCGCACGACGTCGCCGACGTCGGACAGCGCCTCGCGCATCAGGAACGTATAGCCCTTCTCGGCACGCGCCTCGAACCACGGTTGATAGCCGATGAGAGCCTTCACGCCGCGATGATGCCGGTTGCATCGCCCGTCGGGGTCGTGTCCGATGGCATCATCGCGACGGGCGGCGCGGTCTGGTCGTGATCGCGGCGGATCGGTACGATGCGTGGGGCGCCGCGGACCTGCTCGATCGCCGAGGCGTCGGCGCCGTCGAATGACGAGGATCCATGAAAGCAGTCCTGATCGCAGCCATCGTCGTCGCTTCGTTGACCGCGTGCTCCACGACGCGGCCCGTCGACGGCCGGATGGAGAAGTCCGACGAGAGCTTCCGCGGCTCGATCACCGGGTCCGGCTATCGCGAAGGGACCGGCGAGCTGACGCTCCTGTCCAGCCATCGGGCGACGTGTCGCGGCAGCTTCGTCTACACGTCCCGCAGACGCGGGGAAGGAACGTTGACCTGCGACGACGGGCGGTCGGGCAGCTTCCATGTCGCATCCATCGGCGAGTCCGGCAGCGGCATCGGCGAGCTCGCCGGCCAGCGGTTCACGTTTACCATCGGCCATTCGTAGAACGTGCGGCGCGCGATGCGCGCGAGACGTCGATGACCGCGCCGTCCGATCGGCGCCCACCACCCGGAGACTTCATGAAGCGATCGATCCGCAGTTCGACACTGCTCGCAGCGCTGTTCCTTTCGTTGACGGCGGCCGCGCAGGCGCCCGTGCCGCAGATCCCGTTCGACTCGGTGCCCGAATCCGCTGAAGATGCCGAAGGATCTGTATCTCGGCGAGGTGTCGGGCGTCGCGGTCAATTCGAAGGGCCACATCTTCGTCTTCTCGCGCGGCAACATGACCGGCCCTGCCTACGCCGCCGCGGCGGCGCAGCTGCTGGAGTTCGACGAGAACGGCCGGTACGTCCGCGAGATCGGCCACAACCTCTATGCGTGGTCGTTCGCGCACGCGGTCCGCGTCGATGCGCACGACAACATCTGGGTCACCGACAAGGGCTCGGACCTCATCGTCCGCTTCGATCCGGACGGCCAGGTGACGATGGTGCTCGGCCGCAAGCAGGAGGCGTCCGACGAGGACACCGGGCCGCTGAAGCATCCGAAGCCGCCGCTGCCCGCCGAGAACGGCCGCTTCCGGCAGGTCACCGACGTCGCGTGGGACGCCGCCGGCAACACCTACATCTCCGACGGCTACATCAACGCGCGCGTCGCGAAGGTCGACCGCAACGGCCAGTGGGTGAAGTCGTGGGGCGGTCCCGGCAGCGATCCGGGTCAGCTGAACACGCCGCACAGCATCGCGACCGACAACGCCGGCAACGTCTACGTCGCCGATCGCGGCAACCGTCGCATCCAGGTGTTCGACGGCGACGGCAAGCTGCTGCGGATCATGCAGATCGACGTGCCGTTCGATCACTCGGTCGTGCCGGTGATCGGCAATCCGCTCGATCCCGACGCGAAGGCCGGCACGTTCTCGCCGGGGGCGCCGTGGACGCGTGTGCATCACGCCCGGTCCGAACCAGGTGCTGTACGCATCGGACGCGTATCCGGGCCGCATCTACAAGATGACGCTCGACGGGAAGATCCTCGGCACCATCGGCGAAGGCGGACGGCAGCTGAAGCAGTTCGGCTGGGTCCACGAGATCGCCTGTCCGTCCGAGGACACGCTGTACGTCGCCGAGCTGTTGAACTGGCGCGTGCAGAAGCTGATCCTGCATCCGGCGAAGTGATCGACGGGGAGCGATCGATGCGCACGCGATCCGGCTTCGCTTTCCCAGTCGTCGTCGCGGCCTTCGCGGCCGCGATCGCCATCGCCGGCTGCTCGCTGCGCGGCTCATCGGCCGCCGGCCCGATCACCGTCGTGCCGACCGCGAAGACCGTCGACCGGCTTTACGTCCTGTACTGCGGCGAGGCGAAGATCCCCGACATCTCGCCGTGGTCGCCGGGCGTCGACGTCGGCAAACCGTTCGAGTTCAGCGACAACTGCTACCTGATCCGGCACGGCGACGACTGGATGATGTGGGATACCGGCTTCCCGGACGCGCTGGCGCTCGTGCCCGACGGCGCGCTCGGCGCACGCAACATGCGCATGTATCGCAGGAAGACGCTCGCGTCGCAGATGGCCGAACTCGGCGTGCGGCCGGAACAGGTCGACGTGCTCGCGTTCTCGCACACGCACGGCGACCACGTCGGCAACGGCAACCTGTTCGTCGGTGCGACGCTGTACATCCAGGAGGCCGAGTACGACGCGGCGTTCGGCGCCGAGCCGCAGAAGTTCGGCTTCGCGCCGGCGACCTACGACCGGCTGCGCACCAGCAAGATCGTCAAGCTCAACGGCGACTACGACGTGTTCGGCGACGGATCGGTGACGATCCTCTCGACGCCGGGCCACACGCCGGGTCATCAATCGTTGCTGGTGCGGCTGCCGAAGACCGGGCCGGTCGTGCTGTCCGGCGACGTCGCGCACTTCCGTTCCAACTTCGACAACCGCCGCGTTCCGGGCTTCAACTTCGACGTCGAGCAGTCGAAGCAGTCGATCGACAAGCTCGCCGCGGTCGTCCGGGTCGAGCATGCCCAGCTGTGGATCAACCACGACGCCGAGCAGAACGCGACGATCCCGCACGCGCCGGCGTTCGTCGAATAGGCCGCGCGACTCGACGGGAGGGTGCGTTGGAAGGTCGCGGGCGAAGGTCCGCGTGGCATAATTTCCGACCCGCGACGCCCGCTTCGTCGCCGCCCTTCGTCACCGGATCGACCGCATCGCCATGCCGAGCACCCTCTACGACAAGCTGTGGGACATGCACGTCGTCCATCGAGAGGACGACGGCACGTCGGTGCTCTACATCGACCGACATCTGCTGCACGAGGTGACGAGCCCGCAGGCATTCGAAGGTCTGCGCCTCGCGGACCGCGATCCGTGGCGCAACGCGGCCAACCTCGCGGTCGCCGACCACAACGTGCCGACCACGCATCGCGCCGAAGGCATCGACGATCCGATCTCGCGGCTGCAGGTCGAGACGCTCGACGCGAACGCGAAGCGCTACGGGCTGACGTACTTCGACATGCGCGACCGTCGTCAGGGCATCGTCCACATCATCGGACCGGAGCAGGGCGCGACGCTGCCCGGCATGACGGTGGTCTGCGGCGACTCGCACACCAGCACGCACGGCGCGTTCGCGGCGCTCGCGTTCGGCATCGGCACGTCGGAGGTCGAGCACGTGCTCGCGACGCAGACGCTGGTGACGAAGAAGGCGAAGAACATGCGCGTCAACGTCGAAGGACGGCTGCCGCGCGGCTGCACCGCGAAGGACCTCGTGCTCGCCGTCATCGGCCGCATCGGCACGGCGGGCGGCACCGGCCACGCGATCGAGTTCGCCGGCAGCGCGATCCGCGCGCTGTCGATGGAGGGCCGCATGACCGTCTGCAACATGGCGATCGAGGCCGGCGCCCGCTTCGGCATGATCGCGTGCGACGCGACGACGCTCGCGTACGTCAAGGGCCGTCCGTACGCGCCGGTCGGGCCGATGTGGGACATGGCCGTCGCCGAATGGAGGACGCTGCATTCCGACGACGGCGCGCACTTCGACCGCGTCGTCGACCTCGACGCATCGACGATCAAGCCGCAGGTCACGTGGGGCACGTCGCCGGAGATGGTCACGACGATCGACGGCCGCGTGCCCGATCCCGACCGCGAGCGCGACGCGCAGAAGCGCGACGGCATCGAGCGCGCGCTGACCTACATGGGTCTCGAGCCGAACATGCCGATCGACCGGATCGCGATCGACAAGGTCTTCATCGGCTCGTGCACGAACGGCCGCATCGAGGACCTGCGCGACGCGGCCGCGGTGCTGAAGCGCCTCAATCGCCGGGTCGCGAAGAACGTCAAGCTCGCGATGGTCGTGCCGGGCTCCGGCGTGGTGAAGGCACAGGCCGAGGCCGAGGGCCTCGACAAGATCTTCATCGGCGCCGGTTTCGAATGGCGCGACCCGGGCTGTTCGATGTGCCTCGCGATGAACGCCGACCGGCTCGAGCCGGGCGAGCGCTGCGCGTCGACGTCGAATCGCAACTTCGAAGGGCGCCAGGGGCAGGGCGGCCGCACGCACCTCGTGAGCCCGGCGATGGCCGCGGCGGCCGGCATCGAAGGCCACTTCGTCGACGTGCGCACGTTGGTCTGACCGGGGTCGCCATGACGAAACTCCTTTCGGTGCTCGCATGCCTGTCGGTCTTCGCGGGCTGTACGACGACGAACTGCAACGTCAAGGACGCGTGCCGCTTCACGACGGCCGTGTCCGCGCCTGCCGCGGGCACCTGAGCGATGGAACCGTTCCGTATCCACCGCGGTCTCGTCGCGCCGCTCGCGCGCGACAACGTCGACACCGACGCGATCATCCCGAAGCAGTTCCTGAAGTCGATCGCGAGGACCGGCTTCGGCGACAACCTGTTCGATGCCTGGCGCTACCTCGACCACGGCGAGCCGGGGATGGACCCGACGACGCGTCGGCCGAATCCCGACTTCGTGCTGAACCAGCCGCGCTACCGCGGCGCGTCGATCCTCGTGTCGGGCGAGAACTTCGGCTGCGGCTCGTCGCGCGAGCACGCGCCGTGGGCGCTCGTGCAGTACGGCTTTCGCGCGATCGTCGCCGAGTCGTATGCCGACATCTTCTACAACAACTGCTTCAAGAACGGCCTGCTGCCGATCGTGCTGCCGCAGGCCGACGTCGAGCGCATCGCGCACGACGCGTCGCTGGGGCAAGGCTATTCGTTGACGATCGACCTCGACCGTCAGCTCGTCGTCGATCCGTCCGATCGCGCGAGTCCGTTCGACGTCGAACCGTTTCGCAAGTACTGCCTGCTGAACGGCTTCGACGACATCGGACTGACGCTGCGACACGCGGACGAGATCCGCGCGTTCGAGGCCGCGCACCTGTCGAAACGCCCCTGGCTCGCGAACACGATCGTCTGACGCCGCCACGCGGCGCGCGGCGACGGTGACGACGCGGACGCGTCGTCTCTTCCAGCAGCATCCGGCGCATTCCCTTTCGAACGACATCCACGTGAACATCGCCATCCTGCCGGGCGACGGCATCGGTCCCGAGATCGTCGCCGAGGCGCTGAAGGTCCTCGGCGCGGTCGACGCCGCGTTCGACCTCGGCATCGAGACGCAGACCGCCGACGTCGGCGGCATCGCGTATGCCGACGCATGGCCATCCGCTGCCGCCGGCGACGCTCGACCTCGCGACGCGTGCCGACGCGGTGCTGTTCGGCGCGGTCGGCGACTGGCAGTACGACAGCGCTGCCGCGCCCGCTGCGGCCCGAGCAGGCGATCCTCGGACTGCGCCGGGAGCTCGGGCTGTTCGCGAACCTGCGACCGGCGATGCTGTATCCGGAACTGGCCGGCGCGTCGTCGCTGAAGCCCGAGATCGTCGCGGGCCTCGACATCCTGATCGTCCGCGAGCTGACCGGCGACATCTACTTCGGTCAGCCGCGCGGACGTCGCGCGTCGCCCGACGGCGCGTTCGCCGGTACCGACGAGGCGTTCGACACGATGCGCTACTCGCGTCCGGAGATCGAACGGATCGCGCGCGTCGCGTTCGAGGCGGCACGCAAGCGCAAGGCTGCCGGGCACGCGGGCAAGGTGACGAGCGTCGACAAGGCGAACGTCCTCGAGACGAGTCCAGCTCTGGCGCGAGGTCGTCATCGACGTTCACGCGTCCTATGCCGACATCACGCTCGACCACATGTACGTCGACAACGCGGCGATGCAGCTCGTGCGCGCGCCGAAGGCGTTCGACGTCGTCGTCACCGGCAACCTGTTCGGCGACATCCTGTCCGACGAGGCGGCGATGCTGACCGGCTCGATCGGGATGCTGCCTTCGGCCTCGCTCGACGCGTCCGGCAAGGGACTGTACGAACCGTCGCACGGCTCGGCGCCCGACATCGCCGGCAAGGGCGTCGCGAATCCGCTCGCGACGATCCTGTCGGCCGCGATGATGCTGCGCTACACGTTCGACCGCGGCGACGTCGCGGAGCGCATCGAGGCGGCGGTCCGCGCCGTGCTCGGGCAAGGCCTCCGGACGAGCCGACGTCGCGGCCGGTGGCGACGCGATCGGCACGGCGGCGATGGGCGACGCGGTGGTCGCCGCGCTGCGTGCCGACCGATGAACATCCGAGCGATGATCGAGGAGCAGCGATGAAGACCGTGGGGCTGGTGGGATGGCGCGGGATGGTCGGCTCGGTGCTGATGCAACGGATGCGCGACGAAGGCGACTTCGCGCTGATCGAACCGGTGTTCTTCAGCACGTCGAATGTCGGCGGCGCCGGTCCGTCGATCGAAGGGCTCGGCTCGACGACGTGCCAGGACGCATTCGACCTCGACGCGCTGAAGGCGCTCGACGTCGTCATCACCTGCCAGGGCGGCGACTACACGACCGACGTGCATCCGAGGCTGCGCGCGGCCGGCTGGCACGGCGTCTGGATCGACGCGGCCAAGACGCTGCGAATGAAGGACGACGCGATCATCGTGCTCGACCCGGTCAACCGTCCGGTCATCGACGAGGCGATCGCGAGAGGCGTCAAGCGACTTCATCGGCGGCAACTGCACCGTGCAGCTGCATGATGATGGGCATCGGCGGCCTGTTCCGCGAGGACCTCGTCGAGTGGATGACGTGCACGACGTACCAGGCGGCGTCCGGTGGCGGCGCGCAGCACATGCGCGAGTTGCTGACGCAGTTCGGCACGATCCATCGCGCGGTCGCGGCCGACCTCGCCGATCCGGCGTCCGCGATCCTCGAGATCGACCGCAAGGTGTTCGCCGCGCAGCACGCGATGTCGCGCCGACGAGACGGCGCACTTCGGCGTGCCGCTCGCCGGCAGCCTGATCCCGTGGATCGACCGCGACATGGGCGACGGCATCTCGCTCGAGGAATGGAAGGGAATGGCCGAGACGAACAAGATCCTCGGCCGCGGTCCGGGCTTCGGCTCGGACCCGCGTCATGGCGAGATCCCGATCGACTCGACCTGCGTGCGGATCGGCGCGATGCGTTGCCACTCGCAGTCGCTGACGATCAAGCTGAAGCGCGACGTGCCGCTCGGCGACGTCGAGGACATCGTCGCGGCATCGACGCCGTGGACGAAGCTCGTGCCGAACACGCGCGAGGCGACCGTCGCCGCACTGACGCCGGCCGTCGTCACCGGCACGATGACGATCCCGGTCGGGCGGCTTCGCAAGCTCGCGATGGGCCCGTCGTACGTCGGCTGCCTTCACGATCGGCGACCAGCTGCTGTGGGGTGCCGCCGAGCCGCTGCGGCGAATGCTGCGGATCCTGCTCGACGCGTGAGTCTCGCGGCGCAATGACGATCCTTCGTTCGGAGGTCGACGTCGCCGGGAGCGGAGCGCACCGTCCGCCTCGTCGATCGGACGGCCGGCTAGAGCCGCGGCCTAGCGGCGACAGGGCGCCGGTCCTAGTTCGTTGTCGACAGGCAACAGCGGCGCTCGCGCAAGAGGCGGCACGCACTGACAAATGCTTGCAAGCTGCGTAAGCTCGAAAGCATAAGTCCATGAAACAGGGTCCCTTTGCGCGCGTCGTCGGCGCGCAGGCGACGCTGCGATTCTCGTCCGATGCAGTCGGCGGGCGACCGGATCGACGCGACCAGAAGCATGTCGATGCTCGGGTGTCGATCGCGACGGTCCCGCACCACACAGCGGAAACTGAAATGAAGCCTGATTCAAAACGATCGCGTCGTCCGGCGCGCAGCGGATGGCAGCAACTCGGGATCGCCCTGGCGCTGAGTGCGACGACGTTCGGCGCCCAGGCCGCGGGACTGGGTCGCCTGAACCTGATGTCGGCCCTCGGGCAGCCGCTTCGGGCAGAGATCGAGTTGACGTCGGTCGCCGCCGACGACGCCGGCACGCTGACGGCGCGCCTCGCGCCGCCCGCCGCGTTCAGCCAGGCCGGCATCGAGTACGGTTCGTCGCTGGCGGGGCTGCGCTTTTCGATCCAGCGGCGTCCGGGCGGCCAGCAATACGTGCTCGTCACGTCGAACCAGCAGCTCAACGAGCCGTTCCTCGACCTGCTCGTCGAGTTGACTTGGGCGTCGGGACGGCTCGTGCGCGAATACACGGTGCTGCTCGATCCGCCCGAGACGCGTGCGGCCGCCGCGACGAGCAGCGAGCCCGCCACGGCCGTCGTGCCGGCGACGTCGGCCGCCGCACCGACCATCGTCCGTCGCACGCCTCGTGCGGCACCGACGCCGTCGCCCAGCGTCGCGTCGGGCGAGACGAGCGCCGCGCCGACGCGGCGAGCGGCCGCGCCGACGGCCTCGTCCGCCGGTGACTACGTCGTCCAGACGGGCGACACCGCGCTGTCGATCGCGCGCGCGAACAAGCCCGACGGCGCGTCGCTCGAGCAGATGCTCGCCGCGCTCTATCGCGACAATCCGCAGGCGTTCTCCGGCAACGTCAACCGGCTGATGGCCGGTGCGACGCTGAAGATGCCGGACGCCCCGACCGCGCAGGCGATCGACGGCTCCGAGGCGCGCCGCATCGTCGCGCAGAGCTCGAACTTCGGCAGCTATCGCGAGCGCCTCGCGGCCGAACGCGGCCGCGGCGCCGACGACGCGCGCGCCGGGTCAACAGGCATCCGGACAGCTGTCGACGCAGGTCCAGGACCAGGCCGCGCCTGCCGCCAGCACCGATCGGCTGCAGCTGTCGCGCCCGGACGCGACGCGTCCGACGTCGCCGGCCAGCGCGTCGGGCAGCGGCGCCACCCGGCCGGCGCTCGGCGCACCGACCCCCGACGACCTCGCCGCGAAGGATCGCGAGCTGCAGGAGACGCGCACGCGACTCGCGCTGCTCGAGAAGAACGTCTCCGATCTGCAGGAACTGCTGAAGCTCAAGAACCAGACGCTCGCGGACCTGCAGAAGGGCGCGACGACGAAGGGTCCCGACACGCCGGCGACGGTTGTCGCGCCGCCGCCGTCCGCCGTGACGCCGGCCGCACCGACCGCATCGACGACGACGCCCGCGGCGACGCCGCGCATGCCCGACGACCGCGACCGCGACGACGACCGCCGGCCGGCCGCGGCGGTCGCGCCGCCGGTGCCGGTCGCAGCGCCGACCCCGGCCCCCGCGCCGGCGAAGGTCGCGCCGAAGCCCGCCAAGCGGCCACGCCGCGCGGCCGAGCCGAGCTTCTTCGACTCGCTGATGGACAACACGCTGCTGCTGGTCGGCCTGGTCGTGCTCGTCGTTGCTGCTCGTCGGCTACGCGATCTTCGCGATGCGTCGGCGGCAGGATCGCACGGCTTCGAGGACAGCATCTTCGTCGACAACAGCGTGCTGCACGCGAACTCGGTCTTCGGGACGACCGGCGGCCAGTCGGTCGACACGGCCAACAGCGGCTTCCACTCGAACTTCGTCCCGGTCGCCGGCAACGCTGCCCGAGCACAACGAGGTCGACCCGGTCGCCGAGGCCGACGTCTACATCGCCTACGGCCGCGACGCGCAGGCCGAGGAGATCCTCAAGGAAGCGCTGCGCGCCGACCCGATCGCGGCATGCGGTACGCCTGAAGCTGCTCGAGATCTACGCCAAGCGCGGCGACGCGAAGACCTTCGAGACGATGGCGTCCGAGCTGTACGCCGCGACCGGCGGACAAGGCGAGGAGTGGCGACAGGCCGCCGCGCTCGGCCCGACGATCGATCCGCACAATCCGCTGTACGCCGAGACGCGCGGTGGTCGACGTCGCGGCCGGCGCCGAGCGCCTGTCGCGCCGGTGCCGGCGTTCACGGCCAGCGAATTCGGCGCGGCCGCCGCTCGAATTTCGCGCGTCTCCGAGATCGGCATGCGGTCGCCGACGCCCGACCCGTCGTCGCCGCTGACGACGGACATCGACTTCGCCGCGCAGCATGGCGCGGACCGACCCGCTGCCGCGGCTGCGTCGACGCGCCGGCCCCTGCGCCGTCGATGGACCTCGACTTCGACCTCGGCAACACCGACGTCGCATCCGGCGCCGCGGCAACGCCCGCCTCGCCGACGCCGGCCGGCGCCGGCCGACGGGCCGCTCGACTTCGACGTCGAGCGCGACCACGGCAGCCGATGGTCGATCCGTTCACCGCGTCGGCGTTCGGCAACGTCGATCCGACCGCGCGCACCGCGGTCAACCTGCCGGCGTTCCGTGCGCGCGCCGATCAGGGCGGCCGAGGCGCCGCCGGAGGCGACGAAACGCCGATCGCGATCCGACGGCTTCACCGCGTCGGACATCTTCGGCTCGAGCATCATCGCCGACACGCAGCCGATGTACCGACGTCGAGCCGCCGCCCGCGCCGTCCGCCGCCGGCCGCCCGCACGGGCGACTTCCGCAACGAATCGTCGACAACCACCAGTTCGACAAGACCGAGCCGCTCGACGCCGTTCTCGAACGATCAACCTCGACCTCGACCACGAGCGACTTCCTCGGCGCGACCCGGACCGACATCAGCGGCGAAGACGGACGTCTGGCAGGCGATGGCGACGAAGCTCGACCTCGCGCTCGCCTACAGCGACATCGGCGACAAGGACGGCGCGCGCGAGCTGCTCGAGGAAGTCGTCCGCAACGGCGACCCGGCCCAGGCGGACCGCGCGCGGCAACTGATCACCGAACTCGGCTGACGAAGCCTCGACCGACGCGGCGGTCGCCGCGGCGATCCGCGGTCCGCGATGACGCGCATCGCGCTCGGCGTCCAGTACGACGGCGCGGCCTGGCACGGCTGGCAGTCGCAGCCGCATCGCCGCACGATCCAGGACGCGCTCGAAGCGGCGTTGACGCGCTTCGCCGACCGACCGGTCCGCGTCGCGTGCGCGGGCCGCACCGATACCGGCGTCCACGCGCTCGGCCAGGTCGTCCACTTCGATTGCGACGCGGTGCGCACGACTGCATGGCTGGGTCCGCGGCGTCAACGCGCTGTTGCCGTCGTCGATCGCGGTCGGCTGGTCCGCCGAGGTCGACCGCGTCGTTCGACGCGCGCTTCGACGCGGTCGCGCGGACCTACCATTACCTGCTGCTGGTCGGTCCGATCCGTTCGCCGCACTGGACCGGCCGCGCCGGCTGGACGCACACGCCGCTCGACGTCGATGCGATGCGCCGCGGCTGCGCGGTCGCTGGTCGGCACCCACGACTTCTCCGCGTTCCGCAGCGCCGAGTGCCAGGCGAAGTCGCCGGTCAAGACGATGTCGACGGCCGACGGTCGCAGCGAAGCGGCGACTTCGTGCGCTTCACGTTCCGCGCGAACGCGTTCGTGCAGCACATGGTGCGCAACCTCGTCGGCTCGCTGGTCGCGATCGGTCGCGGCCGCGACGGCGCGAGTGGATCGACCGGCTGCTCGCCGGCCGCGACCGCAGCGCGTCGGCGCCGACCTTCATGCCCGACGGCCTGTATCTCGCGCGCGTCGAGTACCGCGTCGTCCATCGTGCTGCCCGCGCCGGTGCCGTTCTCGATCGATCCATGCCGGCTTCGAGCGAGGATGACGCGCATGAGCCGTCGTCCCGCGACGACCGCACGCGAATCAAGTTCTGCGGATTGACGCGCGAGGAGGACGTCGATGCGGCCGTCGAACTCGGCGTCGACGCACTCGGCTTCGTGTTCTATCCGTCGAGCCCGCGCGTCGTGTCGATCGAGCAGGCCGCGCGTCTGGTCGCGCGCGTGCCGCCGACGATCGCGACCGTCGGCCTGTTCGTCGATGCGACGCGCGACGAGATCGACGCCGTGCTCGACGCGCGTTCCGCTGTCGCTGCTGCAGTTCCACGGCGACGAGACGCCCGACGAATGCGCCGGCTTCGCGTGCCGTACCTGAAGGCCGCGCGGGTCGACGCCCGAGCTCGATTTGCTAGCATTCGCGGCACACCCACGCAGGCGCGCGATGCGCTGCTGCTCGACGCGCACACCGCCGCCTACGGCGGGTCCGGAAAGGTCTTCGATTGGTCCCTCGTTCCTGCCCGCACTCATCGACACGGGACACGGTCGCGCCGCCGGCGCGCGTCGGGTCGTTTTGAGTGGTGGCTTGAACGCAGCAAACGTCGCTGACGCGATTCGCGCGCCTGCGCCCGTTCGCGGTCGATACGTCGTCCGGCATCGAACGCGGCACGAAGGGCATCAAGGACACGGGCCGCGATGCGCGCATTCGTCGCCGCGGTCCGCTCGGCCGACTCCGACTTCTTCGTCGTAGGTCACCACATGGGCATGACCCCGCTGGCCGCCGTCACGCGCGGCCGCTGCAGACCGTCGTCCGCGTCGCGACCACCGCGCCGGCGCGTCCCGATGCGCGCGGCCACTTCGGTCCGTACGGCGGCCGCTTCGTCTCCGAGACGCTGATGCGCGCGCTCGACGAGCTCGACGCCGCCTACGCGCGCTATCGCGTCGATCCGGACTTCATCGCCGAGCTCGACAGCGAGCTCGCGCACTTCGTCGGCCGCCCGAGCCCGATCTATCACGCGAAGCGCTGGAGCGACGAGCTCGGCGGCGCGCAGATCTGGCTCAAGCGCGAGGATCTCAATCACACCGGCGCGCACAAGATCAACAACACGATCGGCCAGGCGCTGCTCGCGCGAGCGGATGGGCAAGCCGCGCGTGATCGCCGAGACCGGCGCGGGCCAGCACGGCGTCGCGACGGCGACGGTGGCGGCGCGCTTCGGCATGGAATGCGTCGTCTACATGGGCAGCGAGGACGTCGCGCGGCAGTCGGCCAACGTGCTTTCGCATGAAGCTGCTCGGCGCGCGCGTCGTGCCGGTCGAGTCGGGCTCGAAGACGCTGAAGGACGCGCTCAACGAGGCGATGCGCGACTGGGTGACGAACGTCGAGAACACGTTCTACATCATCGGCACGGTCGCCGGCCCGCATCCGTATCCGATGATGGTCCGCGACTTCAACGCGGTCGTCGGGCGCGAGTGCCGCGTGGCAGATGCCGCAGCGCGCGGGTCGCCAGCCGGACGCGATCGTCGCGTGCGTCGGCGGCGGCAGCAACGCGATGGGCATCTTCCACGACTACGTCGACGACCCGTCGGTCCGGCTGATCGGCGTCGAGGCGGCCGGCGACGGGCTCGACAGCGGGCGTCACGCGGCGAGCCTGCAGCGCGGCTCGCCCGGCGTGCTGCACGGCAACCGCACGTACATCCTGCAGGACGACAACGGGCAGATCACCGAGACGCATTCGATCTCGGCCGGCCTCGACTATCCGGGCGTCGGTCCCGAGCACGCATGGCTGAAGGACATCGGCCGCGCGGAGTACGTCGGCGCGACCGACGCCGAGGCGCTCGCGGCCTTCCACGCCTGCTGCCGCATCGAAGGCATCATCCCGGCGCTCGAGTCGAGCCACGCGCTGGCGTATGCCGACGAAGCTCGCGCCGACGATGCGCGCGCGACCGGATCATCCTCGTCAACCTGTCGGGACGCGGCGACAAGGACCTGCACATCGTGTCCGCGGCAGGCGGGACGTGACGGTGCGATCGTCGGAGGCGAGCGCAACGGCACTGGAACCCAGCGGCGTTCGTCGGTCATGCAGATGAACGCTCCGCGTCACCAGCAGCCGCATCGCCGCCCGCTTCGCGCGGCTGAAGGCCGAAGGCCGCACCGGGCTGATCCCCTACATCGCGGCCGGCGACCCGTCGGCCGACGACGACGTCGCCCTGATGCACGCGCTCGCGCGCGCCGGCGCCGACGTCATCGAGCTCGGCGTGCCGTTCTCCGATCCGTCGGCCGACGGGCCGACGATCCAGCGCGCGACCGAGCGCGCGATCCGCGAACGGCGTCGGGCTCGAGGCCACGCTCGACTGCGTGCGCGCGTTCCGCCGCGACGACGACGCCACGCCGGTCGTGCTGATGGGCTATGCCAATCCGTTCGAACTGCTGGCGTATCGCCTCGGCGGCCTCGACGCGCTCGCCGACCGCGCTCCGCGATGCCGGCGTCGACGGCGTGCTCGTCGTCGACTACCCGCCGGAGGAGTCCGAGGAGTTCGCCGCGGCCTTGCGAGGCGCCGGATCGCGTGCATCTACCTGCTCGCGCCGACGTCGAGCGATGCGCGCATCGCGGCCGCGGCGACGCGCCGCGTCGGGCTACCTCTATTACGTGAGCCTGAAGGGCATCACCGGCGCGGCCGGCCTCGACGTCGCGTCGATCGCCGACGAAGATGCCGCTGATCCGCCGCCACACGACGATCCCGATCGGCGTCGGCTTCGGCATCCGCGACGCGGCGAGCGCGGTGGCGGTCGCGGACCGTCGCGGACGCCGTCGTGATCGGAAGTCGTATCATCGAGGCCATCGAGACGGCGCCGGCCGGGCCAGGAGGTCGCGGTCGTCGAGACGTTCGTGCACGAGATCCGCGCACGCGCTCGACGCGGCGA
Organism: uncultured beta proteobacterium; assembly: GCA_963795885.1. Classification (GTDB taxonomy): domain Bacteria; phylum Pseudomonadota; class Gammaproteobacteria; order Burkholderiales; family Burkholderiaceae_D; genus CAHJXF01. The sequence goes on from CAWCJI010000004.1 coordinate 277,793, forward strand.
GCGCGACGCCGAACGAAGACACGGGCGAGAAAGGACAATCGATGAGCTGGATCGAGAAGCTGCTGCCGCCGCGCATCCAACGCAACGACGGCGCGCAGCGCCGCATTCCCGAGGGCCTGTGGGTCAAGTGCCCGCGCTGCGAGTCGGTGCTCTACAAGACCGACCTCGAGCAGAACTGCATGGTCTGCCCGAAGTGCGACCATCACATGCGGATGGGCGCGCGCGAGCGCATCGATGCGCTGCTCGACGGCGAGGGTCGCTACGAGATCGCGCGCGACACGCTGCCGCTCGACACGCTGAAGTTCAAGGACAGCAAGAAGCTATCCCGAGCGGCTCAAGGAAGCGATGGAGTCGACCGGCGAGACCGACGCGCTCGTCGTCATGGGCGGCGCGATCCACACGGTGCCGGTCGTCGCCGCCGTGTTCGAGTTCGGCTTCATGGGCGGCTCGATGGGCTCGGTCGTCGGCGAGCGCTTCGCGCGCGGCGTGCAGACCGCGATCGAGCAGAAGGTGCCGTTCATCTGCGTGACCGCGACCGGCGGCGCGCGCATGCAGGAAGGGCTGCTGTCGCTGATGCAGATGGCGAAGACGACCGGCATGCTGACGAAGCTGTCGGCCGCGAAGCTGCCGTTCATCAGCGTGCTGACGGACCCGACGATGGGCGGCGTGTCCGCGAGCTTCGCGTTCATGGGCGACGTCGTGATGGCCGAGCCCAACGCGCTGATCGGCTTCGCCGGTCCGCGGGTGATCGAGCAGACGGTGCGCGAGAAGCTGCCCGAAGGCTTCCAGCGCGCCGAGTTCCTGCTGACCGAAGGGCGCGATCGACATGATCGTCGACCGCCGCAAGATGCGCGACGAGATCGCGCGGCTGCTGGCGCTTGCTGCTGAAGCAGCCGTCCGACGTCGTCGCCTGACGACGCCCGCCGCCGTCGCGCCTAGCCGGTGGCCCGCGGAGGACGGCGCGACCTGCGCCGTGCCAGCACGAGACCGCCGAGCCCGACACCGAGCAGCAGCGTGACGCCCGGCTCCGGCACCGCGGCCTGATTGACGAGCGTCAGTTCGGCCGCGACGGCCAGCTCCTGAGCGATCGTCGACGAGATCCCGAGGGCATACGCGGCCGACCCGGTGTTCGACGGATCGAACTCCGACACGAGGCTCTCCGGATTGAGTCCGGTGATCTCGCCGAACAGGACGAGCGCGTTCAGGTAGTCACCGTAGGCGCTCGGGTGATAGCCGACCGGCGTCGTGCAGCACGCGAGCAGCGGGTCGCTGTCCCAGAGGTCGACCTGGCCCGCAGGCTCGTCGACGAGGTACGGGTCCTGTTCCGCCAGCCCGAGACGGATCGCCGACACCCACGCGTCGCCGGCATTCGCGACGTTGATCTTGCTGCCGTTCGGATTGGCCGCATTCCAGGCGGCCGCCTCGCCGAAATACGCGTTGTGCAGGTCCTGCGCCATCGCGGCGATCGGGTCGTAGTCGCCGATGTACGGCGCGTAGGCCTTGTTGCCGTTCTGCGCGGCGACCGTGCTCGAGCCGAACAACGGCTGCGCCGGGTTGCTGCTCGTGTAGCCGTAGGCCGCGAGCGGCGGCGTCTCGTAGAGCGTGATCTTCGCGTTGGCGACGTTCGCCGCCGCGTCGGCCTGGTCGATCTTCGTGACGATGCCGTTGACGGCACTCGTGAAGTTCGACGGGTTGCCGCGCGTCGGCACCGTCTGTCCGTTGACGGTGATCGACGACGGCAGCGGCGTGAAGCTCTGGTCCTGCAGCACGACCTGGTTCCACTTCGACTGCGTGATCAGCGGCAGGTCGGCCTTCGAGGTGCCGCTCAGGTAGCCGTTGAGCGTCGCGCTGCTGACGGCGATCAGCGACACGTTGTAGCTCAGGCCGAGGTCCTTCGTGAACTGCAGGAAGATGCCGGACACACCGCTGTACGGGCCGACCTCGGTGTACTGCGACGACGCGTTGGCCTGCAGGTAATTGAGCTTGGCCGTCAGCGTCGAACCGGGCGTGTTCGCGGCCGTCGGCGTGACCGCCGGTCCGCCTTCGACGGTCCCGGCGCAGCCGGCGGTCGGACACAGCAGGTCGTGTACGACGCCGTTGCCGGCTGCGTTCGCCGGACCGGCGTTGTAGCTCAGGACCGGTTGGTAGCGGCCGTGCGTGAAGCTGTTGCCGACGAACAGGATGTTGATCGGGTCGGCGCTCGCCACCATCGGCAGCGAAGCCATTCCGGCAACCACGACGGCCCACCGCCACGCGCGTTTCGACATGCTGGTCTCCTTGCTGATTCGGATGTCGCGCGTCGCTTGCGGTCGCGATGCGCGTTCGAAACAGGGCAGGCATCGACCGTGCCACGGCCGTAACCCGCTGATCCGGCAATACGCCGGACGATCGGCGCTTCGACGTTGTAAAGGATGCCGACAGTGCGGGGCGTCGAAGCACCGGGTCGCGGCGACCGCCGTCGACCACGCGAGCGGGGACGACGCCGACGCGGCGGTCGCGCGGCACGGGCGCGATCCATGCGGCTGGAAGACGCCTCCGCGCGGTCCTCGGAGATCGCGCCGGCACGTTTCGATTGGAGGAATCATGGCACTCAAGCAACGTTTGAAAGGGCGACGCATCGCGGTGCTCGCGGCGGACGGTTTCGAAAAGGTCGAACTGACCGTCCCGGTAACGGCGCTGCGCGCGGCCGGCGCCGACGTCGAGGTCGTCTCGCTGCGTCCCGGCCGCATCCGCGGCGTGAACCTGCACGAGCCGGCGAGCCGCGTCGCGGTCGACCGGACGATCGACGAGGTGTCGATCGACGACTACGACGCGCTGCTGATCCCCGGCGGCTTCATCAATCCCGACCTGCTGCGGCAGTCGGCGGACGTCCGGCACTTCGTGCGACGCTTCGACCGGGCCGGCAAGCCGATCGCGACGCTGTGCCACGGGCCGTGGGTGCTCGCGTCGGCCGGTCTCGTCCAGGGTCGTCGCATGACGTCGTGGCCGGGCGTGCGCGACGACCTCGTCAACGCGGGCGCGACCTGGGTCGACGATGCGCTCGTGGTCGACGGCAACCTGCTGACGAGCCGCGGGCCGCAGGACATGGTGCCGTTCGTCAAGGGACTGATCCCGTTCTTCGCGGGCGAGTCGCTCGAGGAGGCGAACGCGACGGCGCGTGCATCGTCGCCGCAGCGCGAGTCGCCGCCGTCGGTCGTGTTGAGCGCGATGAAGTGGCTGCCGCGACCTTCGCTGCGGACGGCGGCGGTGCTCGGCGCGCTGTTCGCGGTCTACGCGGTCAACACGCGCGGCGGGCGGTCCGACGCCGGGATGTCGGCCGGCTGATCGCAGGACGGAGCCGTCGCACCGAGCGGTCGGGCGGCGCGGCGGCCTCGCGGCTCACGGCTCATCGGACGGGTCGGGGGGACCATCGCTGGCCGACCGCGGCCGATGGGTCGGCCTGCGCGATCGAGCTGCAGACGATGCACTCGTCGCGATTTTGTTTTGAAGGGTGCCTCGTCACCCGGCCGGCCGCAGCAGCACGATCAGCGCGCCGCCGCCACCGTCGTGCTCGCGCGCCTGGCAGAACGCGAGGACTTCGTCCTTCTGCGTCAGCCAGGTCTTGACCTTGCCCTTCAGCACCGGTTGCTTGCCGACCGAGCCGTGGCCCTTGCCGTGGACGATGCGCACGCAGCGGTGTCGATGCTTGAGCGCCTCGCGCAGGAACGTCGCGACCATCTCGCGCGCGCCGTCGACGCGGGCGCCGTGCAGGTCGACCTCGACCTGGACGATCCAGTGACCGCGCCGCAGCTTCGCGACGACGTCGGGGCGGACGCCCGCGCGATGCCACGACGTCTGCTCGTCGCATTCGAGCACCGCGTCGGGGTCGAAGCCGTCCGACAGCGACTCCGCGAGCGCCGCCGCCTCGTCGGCGCGGTACTGGTGGGCGATCGGTGGGGGCGGCGGACGCGCGATGATCGGCGCGCGCGTCGACCTTCAGCGGTTCGACGGCGCCGACCGCCTGGCGAAAGAGGTTCGCCTCGCGCTCGGCCTCGGCCGCGACACGCGCGGCCTCGCGCTCACGCCGTTCGCGTTCGCTCGCCTCGCGCTCGAGCGAGTCGCGCAGCGTCGCGAGGTCCGACAGACGATGGAAGCGCGCACGCCGGCGCCATGACGGGACGAAGCCGGTGCTCAAAGCACCGCGACCGGTTCCTCGTCCGGCACCGGCACGTCGAGGTTCTCGAGGTAGCGCTGGGCGTCGAGCGCGGCCATGCAGCCGGTGCCGGCGCTCGTGATCGCCTGCCGATAGACGTGGTCCTGCACGTCGCCGGCCGCGAACACGCCGGGCACGCTGGTCTCGGTCGCCTGGCCCGACAGTCCGCCCTTCGTGACGATGTAGCCGTTGTGCATCTCGAGCTGGCCCTCGAAGATCTCGGTGTTCGGCCGGTGGCCGATCGCGATGAAGACGCCCTGCAGCGGGATGTCGGTCTTCGAGCCGTCGCCGGTCGACGCGATGCGCATGCCGGTCACGCCGGAGTCGTCGCCGAGCACTTCGTCGAGCCGCGCGTTCCAGCGGATGTCGACGACGCCGGCCTTCTGCTTCTCGTGCAGCCGGTCGACGAGGATCGCCTCGGCGCGGAACTTCTCGCGGCGATGGATGACCGTGACCTTCTTCGCGATGTTCGACAGGTACAGCGCTTCCTCGACGGCGGTGTTGCCGCCGCCGATGACCGCGACGTCCTGGCCCTTGTAGAAGAAGCCGTCGCAGGTCGCGCAGCCCGACACGCCGCGGCCCATGAACGCTTCCTCGGACGGCAGGCCGAGATACATCGCCGACGCGCCGGTCGCGATGATCAGCGCGTCGCAGGTGTAGTGCGCCGGCGTCGCCGGACAGGCGGAACGGCCGCTGCTTCAGGTCGACCGTGTGGATGTGGTCGAACACGATCTCGGTGTCGAAACGCTCGGCGTGCGCCAGGAAGCGCTGCATCAGGTCGGGGCCCTGGACGCCGTCGGCGTCGGCCGGCCAGTTGTCGACGTCGGTCGTGGTCATCAGCTGGCCGCCCTGCGCGAGGCCGGTGACCAGCATCGGCTTGAGGTTGGCGCGGGCGGCGTAGACGGCGGCGGTGTAGCCGGCCGGGCCGGAGCCGAGGATGAGGACGCGGGCGTGCTTGGGAGCGGACATGATGATCGAAGGATCGAACGGGATGCACGAACAGGTCGGGGCGTCGACGGACGCCGCAAGCCCGGGCAGAGCATGCGATTCTATGAGGCCCGACGGTCGGCGCCGGTCCGCGGGCCGTTGCGCTTTCGCCCCGCGCGCGGCGGGACCGTCGCGGCGGCCGCGGCCGCCACGCAAGCCGTCGATATAATCGTTCGATGCCTCGCTCGCCTTCGCTTTCCGTCTCCGGCGCCGCGCTCGGCGCGCCCTTCGATACGCGCGACGGCGCCCACGACATCAAGCGCAGCCTGTTCGCGCGCAACGCGCGCCGCGGCGAGCTGTCGCGCGCCGCGCGCCTGTTCGGCGAGGCGCGCTGGCTGGCTTTCGCGGCGCTCGCGCTGTACCTGTTCCTGATCCTCGTCACGTACAGCGCCGGCGATCCGGGCTGGTCGCACAGCGCAGCAGTCGCGTCGCTCGGCAATCGCGGCGGCCGCTTCGGCGCGTGGCTCGCCGACGTGCTGCTGTCCGTGTTCGGCTACTCGGCGTACTGGCTGATCGTGCTGTTCGCGAGCCGCGTCGCGATCGGCTATCGCGCGCTGGTCCGCAGCCGTCTGCTGCCGCACGACGACGCGCCGGCCGAACCGGTCTGGATCCACCTCGCCGGCTTCGCGGTCATGCTGATCGCGCTCGTGCGGCATCGAGTACCTCCGCGCTGTCGAGGTCGCATCGGTGCCACGGCTTGCCGCAGGGCGCCGGGCGGCGTCGATCGGCAACGAGGAGGTCCGCGCGCTCGTCGCGGCGTTCGGCATGACCGGCGCGACGCTCGCGCTGCTCGTGCTGTTCGCCGGCGGCTTCTCGCTGTTCACCGGCTGGTCGTGGCTGCACGATCGCGGAACGGGTCGGGCGGTGCATCGAGGGCATCGGTGCTGCTGTTCAAGCGCAAGCGCGAGGCGCGCCGAGGACCGCGCGCGTCGGCGCCGAGGCCGCCGTCGTGCGCGAGGAGGCGGTCGTGCAGGAACGCCAGTCGCATCGTCGAGGCGCCGCCGATCCGCATCGAGCCGCAGGTCGTCGCGGTGCCGCAGTCGGCGCGCGTCGCGAAGGAGAAGCAGGTCCCGCTGTTCGCCGAGATCCCGGAGACCGACCTGCCGCCGCTGTCGCTGCTCGCGCCGCCGCCGGTGATGCAGGAGACCGTCAGCCCCGAGACGCTCGAGTTCACGTCGCGGCTGATCGAGAAGAAGCTGAAGGACTTCGGCGTCGAGGTGCAGGTGGTCGCCGCGCATCCGGGCCCGATCATCACGCGCTACGAGATCGAGCCGGCCACCGGCGTCAAGGGCAGCCAGATCGTCGGCCTCGCGAAGGACCTCGCGCGCGCGCTGTCGCTGGTCTCGATCCGCGTCGTCGAGACGATCCCCGGCAAGACCACGATGGGCCTCGAACTGCCGAACCCGCGGCGCCAGGCGGTGCGGCTGTCGGAGATCCTCGGCTCGCAGGTCTACAACGAGAGCCCGTCGCCGCTGACGCTCGCGCTCGGCAAGGACATCGCGGGCCGGCCGGTGGTCGCCGACCTCGCGAAGATGCCGCACCTGCTGGTCGCCGGCACGACCGGCTCGGGCAAGTCGGTCGGCATCAACGCGATGATCCTGTCGCTGCTCTACAAGGCCGAGGCGAACCAGGTGCGGCTGATCCTGATCGACCCGAAGATGCTCGAGCTGTCGGTCTACGAAGGCATCGCGCACCTGCTCGCGCCGGTCGTCACCGACATGCGGCAGGCCGGCCACGCGCTGAACTGGGCCGTGGCCGAGATGGAGCGGCGCTACAAGCTGATGTCGCAAGCTCGGCGTGCGCAACCTCGCCGGCTACAACAACAAGATCGCCGAGGCCGCCAAGAAGCGACGAGAAGATCGCGCAACCCGTTCTCGCTGACGCCCGACGCGCCGGAGCCGCTCGACAAGCTGCCGACCATCGTCATCGTCATCGACGAGCTCGCCGACCTGATGATGGTCGTCGGCAAGAAGGTCGAGGAGCTGATCGCGCGCATCGCGCAGAAGGCGCGCGCGGCCGGCATCCACCTGATCCTCGCGACGCAGCGGCCGTCGCGTCGACGTCATCACCGGCCTCATCAAGGCCAACATCCCGACCCGCATCGGCTTCCAGGTCTCGTCGAAGATCGACTGCCGCACGATCCTCGACCAGCAGGGCGCCGAGGCGCTGCTCGGGATGGGCGACATGCTGTACCTGCCGCCGGGCACCGGCCTGCCGCAGCGCGTGCACGGCGCGTTCGTCGCCGACGAGGAAGTGCACGCGGTCGTCGAGCACCTGAAGAAGCAGGCGGCGCGCAGGGCGGGCCGAACTACATCGAAGGCATCCTCGAGGGCGGCACGCTCGGCGACGCTCGAGGACGGCGGGCGCCGCGCCGGGCGGAACGCCGGCGGCGGCGAGGCGGACGCGCTGTACGACGAGGCGGTCGCCATCGTGCTGAAGGACCGCCGCGCGTCGATCTCGTACGTGCAGCGCAAGCTGCGGATCGGCTACAACCGCGCGGCGCGGCTGCTCGAGGACATGGAGAGGGCCGGCCTCGTGTCGGCGCTGCAGTCGAACGGCAATCGCGAGATCCTGGTGCCGTCGTCGAGCGGCGAGTAGTCCGTCCGCGTCGCCGCGTCACGTCTCGTTGCAACCCCGGCGTGACCGCGACGCGGTCTCGCGCGTTGCTGCTTCATCGAACCCATCGGAACGCTTCCATGACCGACCCCGCATCCGTCCTCGCGCGCCATCGCCGGACCGTGCGTCGCCTGCACGCTCGGGCTCGGCCTCGTCGCGCTGATCGACCGGTCGGCGTCGCGCGCCGGGGCGCTCGACGACCTGCAAGCTTCGCGTCGCAGACGAAGACCGCGAAGGGCCAGTTCACGCAGCGCGTGAAGTCGCGCACGAAGAAGCCGTCGCAGCCGACGAGCGGCGACTTCGTCTTCGCGCGGCCCGGCAAGTTTCGCTGGACCTACACGAAGCCGTACGAACAACTGCTGGTCGCCGACGGCCAGAAGCTGTCGATCTACGACAAGGACCTGAACCAGGTCACGGTCAGCAAGCTCGGCGATGCGCTCGGCAGCTCGCCGGCGGCGATCCTGTTCGGCAGCAACGACCTCGACCGGAACTTCGACCTGAAGGACACCGGCGAGCGCGACGGCATCGCGTGGCTCGAGGCGACGCCGAAGAGCCAAGGACACGCAACTTCGAGAAGATCTCGATCGGCTTTCGCGACGGCGAGCTCGCCGCGATGGAGCTGCGCGATGCGCTCGGCCAGGACGACCCTGCTCGAGTTCAGCAACGTCGAGCGCAATCCGAAGGTCGATCCGTCGACGTTCGTGTTCATGCCGCCCAAGGGCGCCGACGTCGTCAAGAACTGACCGCCGTCGGCGGAGGTCGGTGACCGCGGGGCTATCATCGCGCGCTCCCGACCCACCGGAGCCAGCATGAAGGACGCGGACCTCGCGAAGAACGCGGCCAACTTCGTGCCGCTCACGCCGCTCACGTTCATCGAGCGCAGCGCGACGGTCTATCCCGATCGCCTCGCGGTCGTCCACGGCGCGGTGCGCCGCAACTGGCGCGAGACCTACGCGCGCTGCCGGCGGCTCGCGTCGGCGCTCGCGGCGGCCGGCGTCGGCCGGGGCGACACCGTCGCCGTGATGCTGCCGAACACGCCGCCGATGGTCGAGGCGCACTTCGGCGTGCCGATGGCGGGCGCCGTGCTCAACACGCTCAACACGCGTCTCGACGCCGCGGCGCTGGCGTTCATGCTCGACCACGGCGAGGCGAAGGTCGCTGCTGGTCGATCGCGAGTTCGCCGGCGTGATGCGCGGCCGCGCTGGCGCTGGCCACGGTCGCAGCCGCTCGTCATCGACGTCGACGACGCGATGTACGACGGACGCGGCGAGCCGATCGGCACGATCGACTACGAGGCGTTCCTCGCGCAGCGGCGATCCCGACGTTCGCGTGGCGCATGCCCGCCGACGAATGGGACGCGATCTGCCTGAACTACACGTCGGGCACGACCGGCAATCCGAAGGGCGTCGTCTACCACCATCGCGGCGCCTACACTGAACGCGGTGTCGCAACATCCTCGAGTGGGACATGCCGCAGCACCCGGTCTACCTGTGGACGCTGCCGATGTTCCACTGCAACGGCTGGTGCTTCCCGTGGACGGTCGCGGCGCGGGCCGGCGTCAACGTGTGCCTGCGCAAGGTCGAAGCGAAGACCATGTTCGACCTGATCCGCCGCGCAGCGCGTGACCCACTACTGCGGCGCGCCGATCGTGCACAGCCTGCTGGTCAACGCGCCCGACGCGATGAAGGCCGGCATCACCGCATCGCGTGAAGGCGATGGTCGCCGGCGCGGCGCCGCCCGCGTCGATGATCGAAGGCATGGAGGCGATGGGCTTCGACCTCACGCACGTGTACGGGCTCACCGAGGTCTACGGCCCGGCGACCGTCTGCGCGAAGCAGGACGAATGGGTCGTCGCTCGACATCGGCGAACGCGCGCGGCTGAACGCGCGGCAAGGCGTGCGCTATCACCTCGAGGCCGCGGTCGACGTGCTCGATCCACGGACACGATGACCCCGGTGCCGCACGACGGCGCGACGATGGGCGAGATCATGTTCCGCGGCAACATCTGCATGAAGGGCTACCTGAAGAACCCGGCCGCGACCGCCGAGGCGTTCGCGGGCGGCTGGTTCCATTCGGGCGACCTCGCGGTGATCGATGCCCGACGGCTACGTGCGGATCAAGGACCGCAGCAAGGACATCATCATCTCCGGCGGCGAGAACATCTCGTCGATCGAGGTCGAGGACGTGCTGTACCGCCATCCGGCGGTGCTGGCCGCCGCCGTGGTCGCGCGAAGCCGACGCGAAGTGGGGCGAGACGCCGTGCGCGTTCGTCGAGCTGAAGGCCGGCAGCGACGTGACGGCCGACGACCTGGTGCGCCATTGCAAGGCGCACCTGGCCGGCTTCAAGGTGCCGCGCACGATCGTCTTCGGCGAGCTGCCGAAGACGTCGACGGGGAAGATCCAGAAGTTCGAGCTGCGCGCCCGGGCCGAGCGCATGACCTGAGGCCCGGGCGTCGCGTTCAGACCTCGACGGTCGGCGTGATCGTGATCTCGGCCTTGAACAGCTTCGAGACGGGACAGCCCGCCTTCGCGTCGGCGATCGCCTTCTCGACGGCCGCCTTGTCCGCGCCGGGCACCTTGACGGTGGTATCGAGATGCACGGCCTTGATCGTGAAGCCCTCGCCGTCCTGATCGAGCGAGACGGTGGCGGTGGTGTCGATGCTCTCGGCCTTCATGTTCGCGTTGCCGAGCATCAACGACAGGGCCATCGAGAAGCAGCCGGCATGCGCCGCACCGATCAGTTCCTCGGGATTGGTGCCCGGTCCGCCTTCGAAGCGCGACTTGAAGCCGTAGGGCGCCTGCTTCAGCACGCCGGTCTGCGTCGAGATGGTGCCGCCGCCGTCCTTGATGCCGCCTTGCCAATGCGCCGATCCGCTTTTCTTGATCATGGGAATCCTCGTGGTGTGATGGGGACCGCGAGCATAGCCGCGGCGCCGGTCCGCGTCTTTCCCCGCCGCGCGCCGGCGGCGGTCAGACGCCGCGATGCCCGAGGAACACGAACAGCAACGCGAGCACGGCGGGCACGGCCTGCACGAAGAGGATCTTGCGGCTCACCGTGACCGCACCGAAGAGGCCGGCGACGATCACGCAGCCGAGGAAGAACACTTCGATCGCGAAGCCGCTCGGCGCGGTGGCCGGACCGTTCGCCGCGATGACGCCCCAGGCCAGGCCCGCCACCAGGAACCCGTTGTAGAGCCCCTGGTTCGCCGCGAGCGACTTCGTGTCGATCGCGCGTTCGACGGTCAGGCCGAACGCCTTGCGGCCGAGAGGCTTGGTCCAGAACACCATCTCGAGCAGCATGAAATAGAAGTGCAGCAGTGCGACGAGCACGACGAGCACGGTGGCGACGAGACTCATCCGGTTCTCCTGGCGATGGTGGATGCGAGCGCGAACTTGCCGCGGCCGCGCCCGGATGGTCGCATCGCTTGCCATCGATTGCACGACGGCGTCGCGACACATGTTCGTCACATCACGTTCGCAGGATGCCCACCTGTCGCCAGAGCCTTCGCGACGTCGATCCTCTCCCTGCAGGACATTCCATGCGACATCTTCCAGCGGCCGTCGGCCTGTGCTTCGTCCTGGCCGGCCTCGCGGCCTGCAAGTCCAACGACGACGGCGGGCCGCCGCCGGCCGTCGCGGCGGCGCCGACCCAGCGGACCATCGTGATGGTCTGGGACGGCCTGAGGCCCGACTCGATCAATGCCGTCGACACGCCCAATCTGTATGCGCTGCGCCAGCAGGGCGTGGCGTTCGCCGATCACCACTCGACCTATCCGACCTTCACGATGATGAACGGCTCGTCGTTCGCGACCGGTTCGTTCCCGAAGACGTCGGGCTTCTACGGCAACACGTTCTGGACGCCGCCGCAGGCCGGCGCCGCGCAGCCGATCCCGGTGGGCAAGTCGGCGACCGGGGCGAACCAGGACTACGTGGACCCGGTCTTCACCGAGGACTACGCGGTGCTGACCACGCTCAACGACTATTACGGCGGGCAACTGCTGCTGGTCAGGAGCCTCTTCAAGACCGCGCAGGACGCGGGCCTGAAGACGCTCGCGCTCGGCAAGTCGGGCGCCGCCTACATCCAGGACCTGGACCGCGGCGGCTACTTCGTCGACGAGAACACGGTGCTGCCGCAGTCGCTCGCGACCGAGCTGCAGACGGCCGGTTTCGCGCTGCCGCTGAACACGACGTTCGCCTATCCGGCGGGCACGATCACGCTCGCGTCGACCAACGGCAATCCCACCGCCCGGGCCGGCGCGCTGAACTTCCCGCTGCCGAACGGCACGCAGGCGAAGGACGCGACCGACGCGACGCAGGGCGCTCCCGAGGACGCCGCCAACAAGTACATGCTGAGCCTGTTCACGCAGTACATCCTGCCGAAGAAGCTGCCGGACCTGACGCTGATCTGGTTCCGCACGCCCGACAATTCGGAGCACGCGTACGGCCCCGGCTCGACCAACTACCGCAAGGCGCTCGCGTCGCAGGACGCCCGGCTCGGCGAGCTGCAGGCTGCGCTGAAGGCGAACGGGCTGGACGCGACGACCAACATCGTCGTCGTGTCGGACCACGCGCACAGCAACGTGTCGGGACCGACGCGCCTCTTCCCGCTGCGCGCGATCGTTCCGAGCACGACGGTCGACCGCGGGCGTCACCAACGCGTCGCTCGGTGGCATCGACCCGGTCAACGGCTTCTCGGTGTCCGGCGACGTGCGGGCCGCCGACCTGCTGACGTACGCGGGCTTCAAGGCGTACGACGGCAGCGGGTGCGCGACGTCGCCGCAGGTCGGGCATCAAGGCCGACGGCTCGGCCGTGTACGCCGTCGCGATCGACGCCACCGGCGCGCTGTGCGGGACCGCCGGCACGACGCTACCAGGCGATCAGCGCGACGCTGCCGACGCCGGTCGCCCGCTTCATCGTGCCGCGCGACGCTGCCCGCGAACGGCATCGTGATCGCGGCCAACGGCGGCTCCGACTACTTCTACGCGCCGGACCACGATCTCGACCACCGTCGACGAGCCTCGTGCGCTTCCTGCAGAGCCGCGAGGAATTCGGCGCGATCTTCGTGGACAGCCGCTACGGCGCGATCCCGGGCACGTTGCCGATGAGCGCCGATCAACCTCGAGAACGCGACGCGACAGAACAAGGGCCAGCCCGACGTCGTCGCGAGCTTCAACTGGGACTGCGCAGCAGCTCGTCAACGGGCTGCCGGGCATCGAGTTCGAGAGCTTCCAGAGCAATCGCGGCATGCACGGCAGCTTCAGCCCGATCGACGTCCACAACACGCTGGTCGCGTTCGGTCCGGCGTTCAGGAGCGGGGTCACGATCGCCAATCCGACCGGCAACGTCGACGTGGCGCCCGACGGTGGCGCAGCTGTTCGGGCTGTCGATGCCGGCCGCCGACGGCCGGGTGCTGAACGAGGCGCTCGTGCGGCCGACGAGCACGCGACGCCGTCGGTGCGCAGCAGCGTCGTCAACCCGACGACGCCGGCCGCCGGACTGCTCGTTCAAGTCGCCGATCGATCCGACCGGCGCGACGGTCGACACGGCGCTCGGCGGGACCTACTCGATCAACCTCGTCGTGAAGGACCTGACGGTCGACGGGAAGACCTACCGGTACTTCGACTTCGCCCAGCCGGTGCGCAACTGACGATGCGACGGCCCGACGGTCGTCGTCTGCGTGCGCTGCCTTGCGCTGGCGTCGCGCAGCGCCGTCGCGATCGCCCGGTCGACGCCACGCCGGCGGGCGCTCGATTTCGATCGGACGTTCGCGGTGCCGGACGCGCGGCAGCACGCCGCGACCGCAGTCGTCACTACGCGGCGACCTATCGGCTCGCGTGGGCACGACCATCGGGTCACGGTGTGGCGGCGACGGCGACGCCGTGTCGCGCGGCGCACGGACGACGCGCTCGAGACGCTACCTGACGCGCGGCGCCGGCGACGGTCGAGTGGTCGATGACGGTCCTCGACCTGAAGCGCCGGATCCGCACCGACATCGACCGCACGAACCTGCTGCGCATCGGTCACTACACCGACTGGTTCGCGCAGGCACACGGTCTGGCCCGACCGCGCGGCGACTACCGACTGGTCCCGCTCGAAGCGCCGCCCGATGTGGCCGCCGATCGCGCCGTGCCGCTGGTATGTGCTGGAGCAGGCCGACCGGTCGTCGCGGCTCTGCTGGAGCCGCGAGCAGGGCCTGCCGCTCGTCGATCGTCGATGCGCAGGGCGACGTGGCGTGGCGCGTGACGCGCATCGCGTCGGGTCCGTTTCCCGCGAGCGTCTTCGCGATCGACGACCGCGGCTTCGTGCGCAACGACGCGAACCGGGACATCGCACGCGGACTGAGCCCGGGGCGCGGGCCCTAGTGCGGCGAATGCAGCGCGACCTTGTTGCCCTCGGTGTCGAGGAAGGTCGCGAAGTAGCCGATGCTCCGCCGAGATCTGCGTCTTCTCTGCAGGACCTTGCCGCCGGCCTCGTCGACCCGCGCAGCAGGATCTCCAGGTCGTCGCCGCCGTGCGAGGTAGACCAGCGTGCCTGTCCGCGCCGGAAGGAAGTCCTCGAACTTGACGATCGCGCCGCCGACGTGGCCCGGACCCCTGGTCGACCGGGAAGAATCCCATGCGCGCACGGGCCCATCGTGGTCTCGGCCATCTCGTAGCCGAGCAGGCGCTCGTAGAACATCTTCGCGCGATCGAAGTCGTCGACGGGGATCTCGAACCAGTGGATTGCGTGGGCCATCGTCTCGGGTCGCCTCGTGGAAGTCAGACCGTCATCGGTCCGGAGAAATAGGCCCGGCGCAGGTAGCGTGCGCTGCGGTCCTTCGGGTCGAAATAGTCGCTCATCCAGCGGTCGTCCTCGATCAGATACTGCGGTGTCCAGGTGTCGGGATCCGCCGCGGCGTGCGTCGCGACGTAGCGCTTGACGGCCTCGCGGAACGCGTAGTGGTTGTACAGGCGCAGGTATTCGCCGAAGTAGATGTCGGCCACGCGACGGTCGCCCTGCACGACCAGCATGTTCTCGTCGTTCGTGTCGCAGCTCGCCTTGCTGAAGTTGGCGCTGCCGCTGACCAGCAGCGGCGTCGCGCCGAGCGCGTCGACCAGCATGAACTTCGTATGGATCCACGGCACGTTGGTGCTGTGGGTGATGCGTGCGGCTTCGGCCAGCCAGCGGTCGAACGCGTTCGTGACGAGGTTGTTGCCGACCGCGACGACGACGTTCGGTCGCGCGCGGATCGCGGTCAGGTCCTTCTTGTCCTGCGCGAGCGTGCTGCCGTTGCCTTCCTTGTCGAGCAGCGCCATGCGCAGCACGGAGTCGTCGGTGCGATACACCTGCTTGAAGCGCTCGTCCATGCCGAACGCGAACGTCATCATCAGCGCGCCGGTCGCGCTGCCGGCGATCGTCGCGTACCAGTCGAGCGCGTCGAACGGGGACGCCTTGATGCCGCGCGGCGAGAACACGGTCGACGTCGTCGTCTTCCACGGCGTCGGCGGAGCGGGGAGCTCGTCGTGTTGATCGTGCGATAGGCGACGCCGACCTTGGGGTCGGCCTCCAGGCGCGTCCACGTGTCGAGGTACTGCGTGGCGACGAGCGGGTCGGCGACGATGTGGCCGACGTTCGCGTGCCCGAAGAGCCCGTTCTCGGTGAGGTTGGTCGAGCCGGTCCAGACCGCGTCGGGCGCCAGGGCGCCGGTCGCGGCATCGACGCGGCTGAGGACGAAGAACTTGTTGTGCATCAGCTGGCCGTTGACGCGCCCCTGGCAGAGCGTGCCGATGCCGGCCTTCGCGATCGCCGCGCGGTTGCCCTTGCTGGGGCCGCTCCCTGCGCCTTGCCCGATGTCGTCGAACAGCAGCCGGACCTGCGCGCCGCGCGCGGCCGCGTCCTTCAGTGCCGCGAGCGCGGTCGGCCACTGGAACTCGTAGACCGCCGCGTGGATCGCCCAGCCCGGGCCCGCGCGTCCGATGAACGCGACCAGCGCCTCGAGCAGGCCGCGCGACAGCCAGCTGTAGGCGGCCGGGCCGGCGACGCTCGGCGGCCGGTTCTGGAAACGGCGCGCGTATTCCTGGGTCGCGACCGACCCGCGGTTGAAGAAGGCCGAATGGGTGCCGCCGACCTCGGCCTCGGTGGTGATGTCGATCGTCGTCTGGACGCGCGGCACGAGCTTGGCCGGCTCGCCCTCGAGCGCGACGATCGTGTAGGTATAGGCATGACCGGGGCGCACCGCGTAGTCCGCCCACTGGAACGACTGCACCGGTTGCTCGCGGGTCGAGAAGTTGGTGCCGGCCGCCGGGTCGGGCGCCGTCGAGCGGAAGGTCTTCATGCCGCGCAGCCACACGGCCTCGCCGTTCGCGTGGTCGAGCCGCATGAAGGCGAAGCCGCGAAAGCCGCGGCGCTTCGCCGCCGTCAGGTCGAGGCCGAAGAAGACGACGTGCGTGCCGGCGATGGCGTTGACGGTGAGGCCACGGTCCTTCTTGCGGATGCGCATCGCGTTGCTCCGTTCACGACGGCGGCGGATCGTCGACGATCAACCGCTTGCCGAAGCTGACCGCGTCGTCCTCGACGTAGCCGATCGCCTCGTAGAAGCCGCGTGCCGCCGTGTTGGTGCGACGCAGCTGGAGGTTCAGTTTCGGGCAGCCCCGCTCGATCAGCAACCGTTCTGCCTCGCCCATCAACCGGCGGGCGAGCCCGCCCTGGCGATGGTCGACGGCCACCGCGAGATAGTTGACCCAGCCGCGATGGCCGTCGTAGCCGACCATCGCGGTCGCGACGACGACGTCGTCGATCGTGCCGACGAGGAACAGCTCCGGTTGCACGGTGGCCTTGCGGGCGATGTCGACGCGCGGATCGTTCCACGGTCGCGTCAGTCCGCAGGCGTGCCAGAGCGCGACGACGGCGTCGGTGTCCGCGTCGCGGAACGATCGCACGATCATGGGGTGAGCGTGACGAGTCGCGGGGTGGCGCGGGTCCCGTCGACGAGCAGCTCGCCGATCGAGATCGGCAGGCTGAAGCGTCGCGGTCCGGCGCTTCCCGGATTCACGAAGACGATGCCGTCGCGCTCGACGACGGCGGGCTTGTGCGAGTGGCCGTGGATCACGACCGACACCGCGTCGCCGAGCGGCGTCGTCTTCAGGTCCGCGACGTCGTGGATCACGCCGATGGTCACGCCTTCGACATCCACCGTCTCCACCGTCGCGATCGACTCGGCCCACGGACCGCGATCGTTGTTGCCGCGCACGACGACGAGCGGGGCGATCGCGCGCAACGCGTCGAGCACGGTCGCGTCGCAGATGTCGCCCGCATGGACGATGCGATCGCAGCCCTGCAGGAAGTCGATCGCCTGCGGTCGCAGCAAGCCGTGGGTGTCCGAGATCAGGCCGATGCGCTGCATGTCAGAGATCGATGCGGTAGCGCAGGCTGGGCGCGCCGCCGTGCAGGTCGGTCTTGTCGAAGCGCTCGACCAGCGTGCCGCCGTTGGCGACGATGACGCGCTGCGACGCCACGTTGGTCTCGTCGGTGGTCACGATGACGAACGGCAGCCCTTCGTCGCGCGCGGCATCGAGCGTCAGCGCCAGCGCGCGCGTCGCGTGGCCGAGGCGCCGCTTCCACGGCACGACCGCGTAGCCGATGTGACCGAGGCAATAGGGCGGCAGGTCGGTCGTGCCGCGCTGCCAGCGCAGACCGATCAGCCCGCAGAACTCGCCGTCCCAGATCCAGCGGCGGAAACCGGGGAGGCGGGCGGCGACGCTGCCGTCGGGCATCCGGATCGGCGCACCCTTCGCCTCGCGATCGACCTGCGCCGCGAGATAGGCCGCGGGATCGGCATCGATCGCGGCCAGCTCCTCGTGCGCCGCCTCGGGCCGCAGGTTGTCCGGCGACCAGCCGCGCGCGAGGGCGTCGCGCAGGCCTTCGAGATAAGCTGCTGCGGGCCAGACCAGCTGCGTCACGCGAAACCTTCGACGATCGGGGCGAAGCCGCGATGCTAGCCGATCCGCGACGAGCCCCCGCGAACGAACCGACGATTGCCGACCGCATGAATGTCCCGATGGAGGACTCCCCAGACGACACCTCGCCGCCGCCCACGCCGCGCGAGCGGGAGCTGAAGCTCTTCGTGCCATCGACCAGCGTCGACCGGCTGTGGACCCACCCCTGGCTGGTCGAGCATGCGGCCGGACCGCTGCGCATCGCGCGCATCGACAACCGCTACTTCGACACGCCGGACCGGGCCCTGGCCGGACGGCGGATGGCGCTGCGCCTGCGTCGCATCGGACGCCAGTGGCTGCAGACGCTGAAGGTCGCCGACGCCGACGAAGGTGCGCTGAGCGTCCGCGCGGAATGGGAGATGCCGGTGGCCGGTCCGATGCTCGAACTGCGTCGGCTGCGCGACACGCCGCTGGCGACGATCGTTCCGCAGCGCGGCCTCGCGGGTCGCCTGGTGCCGGTCTTCACGACCAATTTCCGGCGCGAGTCGCGCCTGCTGCGCCTGAAGGACGGCAGCGTCGTCGAGTTCGCGTTCGATCGCGGCGTCATCGTCGCGGGGCGCGGCCGCATGCGACGCGTCCTGCCGATCTGCGAGGTCGAACTCGAAGCGAAGGAGGGCGAGCCCGACCTGCTGAAGCTCGCGGCCCGGCTGGTGCGTGACATCGCGCTGGTGCCGCTCGCGGCGAGCAAGGCGACGCGCGGTCACCGGCTCGCCGACGGACGCGCGTTGCAGCCGGTGCGGGTCGACCTGCCGGCGCCGCGACCCGACGACGCCGTGCGGTGCCATCTCGCGCGGGTGCTCACCGCGTGCAATCGCGCGTTGCTCGCCAACGTGCATGCGCTGCTCGAACTGCGCGGCGGAGGCGGACGGCGGTGTCGCGTACGTCCACCAGGCGCGCGTGGCGGTGCGACGCCTGCGGAGTGCGCTGCGCACCTTCGGCTCGGTCGTCGAGCGGACACGCCGCGACACGCTCGATCGCGCGCTGTCGGCGGTCGGGACGATCCTCGGCGAGTCGCGCGACTGGGACGTCTTCGCGACCACGACGATGCAGCGGCTGCACGACGAGGTCGCCACCGACGACGTCGGCACGGCGGCGGTCGAGAGCATCCGCGTCGCGGTCGACGCGCAACGCGAGGCGGCGCATCGACGGCTGGTGGATTCGATCGCGACCGGCACGTTCGGCGCGACGACGATCGCCGTGGAGCGTCTCGCCGAACGCCTGATCGCGAGGGGCGGCCATGACACGCTGGCCGACAGCGCCCCGGCGTGGCTCGCGAAGCAGCGCGACCGGCTCGTGCGCCTGTCGCGCCGCATCGCCGTGCTGGACGCCGACGCACGCCACGGACTGCGCGTCGAGGTCAAGCGCCTGCGCTACGCGCTCGACCTGCTCGACGGCCTCTACGAACCGGACGCGACGAAGCGCTTCCACGGCGCGCTCGCCGACCTGCAGGACCGCCTCGGCCGGCTGAACGACGTGGTCGTCGCGGGACGGCTGCTGCAGTCGCTTCCTGCTAGCGATGCCGTCGGTCTCGTCGATGCACGCTTCGCGGCGTGGATCGACCGGCATGTCCGCAGGCAACTGCCGAAGGTCGCGTCGCTGGCGGTCGCGCTCGAACTGACGGCGTCGCCGTGGACCGCGAGCGAGGCGGCGCGATGAGCGGCGACCTGTTCGGCGGCGAGGCGCCGATCCCGTCCGGGCGCGAGCGCGTGCCGGCCGCTCGCGATCCGTCGACGACGCCGCTCGCCGAGCGCCTGCGCCCGCGCACGATCGACCAGGTGATCGGGCAGCCGCAACTGCTCGGCCCCGGCAAGCCGTTGCGCGTCGCGTTCGAGTCGCAGCGGCCGCATTCGATGATCCTGTGGGGACCACCCGGCGTCGGCAAGACCACGCTCGCGCGCCTGATGGCCGACGCCTTCGAGGCCGACTTCATCGCGCTGTCGGCGGTGCTGGCCGGGGTCAAGGACATCCGCGATGCGGTCGCGCGCGCCGAGCTGACGCGGGCGCAGGCGTGGCCGCCAGACCATCGTCTTCGTCGACGAGGTCCATCGCTTCAACAAGAGCCAGCAGGACGCGTTCCTGCCGCATGTCGAGTCGGGCCTCTTCGTGTTCATCGGCGCGACCACCGAGAACCCGTCGTTCGAAGTCAACGGCGCGCTGCTGTCGCGCGCCGCCGTCTACGTGCTGACCAGTCTCACGGCCGACGACCTCGACGCGCTGATCGAACGCGCGCTGCACGACCCGGTCGCCCCCGAGCTCCAGGGGGTGGCGTTCACGCCGTCGGCGCGCAAGACGCTGATCGCGAGTGCCGACGGGGACGCCCGCAAGCTCCTCAACAACCTCGAGATCGTCGTGCGCGCCGCAGACGGCTCGACGACGATCGACGATGCGCTGCTGGCGCGCGCGCTGTCCGAGAACCTGCGCCGTTTCGACAAGGGGGGCGACGCGTTCTACGACCAGATCAGCGCGTTGCACAAGGCGGTGCGCGGCAGCCATCCCGATGCGTCGCTGTACTGGTTCTGCCGCATGCTCGACGGCGGCGCCGATCCACGCTACCTCGCCCGTCGCATGATCCGCATGGCGAGCGAGGACATCGGCCTCGCCGATCCGCGAGCGTTGCGCGTGACGCTCGACGCGGCCGACGTGTACGAACGCCTCGGGACGCCGGAAGGCGAGCTGGCCCTGGCCGAGGCGGTCGTCTACCTCGCGTGCGCGGCGAAGTCGAACGCCGTCTACACCGCCTACGGCGCGGCGCGCGCCTTCGTGAAGCAGGACGGGTCGCGGCCCGTTCCCGTGCATCTGCGCAACGCGCCGACCCGGCTGATGAAGGACCTCGGCTTCGGCAAGGCCTACCGCTACGCGCACGACGAGCCCGACGCCTATGCCGCCGGCGAGACCTACCTGCCCGACGGCATGGACGAGCCGCGCTGGTACGAGCCGGCGCCGCGGGGGCTCGAGGCGAGGATTCGCGACCGCCTCGCGCAGTTGCGTGCGCTCGACGCGGCGGCGCGCGACCCCGACGACGCATGACGGCGTCCGACGATCCGCTCGCGTCGATCGCGAGTCGCCGGGGTCACTACGCGCTCGAGTCCGGGCTGCACGGCGACCTGTGGCTCGACCTCGATGCCCTGTTCGTCGAACCGCGGACGCTCGCGTCGGCGGTGACCGCGCTGGCCGATCGCCTGCAGGCACACGGCGTGACGGCCGTGTGCGGTCCGCTGGTCGGCGGCGCGTTCCTCGCGCAGCGTCTCGCCGAAAAGTTGGGCATCGCCTTCGCCTACACCGAGCGGGTCGCGGGATCGTCGGGCGATGCGCTCTTCGCTGCGCGATACCGGCTGCCCGCGGGTTTGGTCGAACGGTTGCGCGGGCGACGGATCGCGCTCGTCGACGACGTCATGAGCGCCGGGTCGTCGCTCCGCGCGACCCACGATGCCCTGGTCGCGCTCGGCCTGCGGCCCGTCGTCGTCGTCACCCTGGCGATCCTCGGCACGCGCGGCGAGGCGTGGTTCGGCACCCAGGGCCTGCCGGTCGAGACGCTGACCCGCCGGTCGTACGACGCGTGGGAACCGGCCGAATGCCCGCAATGCCTCGCAGGCGTCCCGTTGGAGCAGGTCCGCTGAGCGGGTGACGCGTCAGCGCAGCGTCGCCGCCCACCGCTGCAGCTGTTCGATCGTCGCGGTCGCGCCGCCGCACACCACGACCAGCACCCGATCGCAATGCGCGAGCGCCGGGTGCCGGTCGTACACCGGCGCCAGCGCCGCGCCGCAGGCGGGCTCGACGACGATGCGGTGATCGTCGGCGAAGCGCAGGCACGCATCGACGGCGGCGCGATCGCCGACCGTGACGGCGGTCAGCGGATGTTCGCGGGCCACGTCGAAGGCGCGTTCGCAGACCTGCTTGGCGCCGAGCGACGTGGCGACGCTGGTGATCGCGTCGAGCGTGACGCGGCGGCCCGCCTGCAGCGACGCCGCGAGCGAGGCGGCTCCCTCGGTCTCGACGGCGATCACCGGCACGTCCGCCCAGCCGTTGCGGCGCAGCCCCTCGATCACGCCGCAGAACAGTCCGCCACCGCCGACCGACAGCACGACCGCGTCGGGCCGCGCGTCCTGCATCGACCCGTGGCGCGCCGCCTCGTCGATCATCGTCGCGTGGCCGGGCCACAGCAGCGGGTCGTCGAACGGATGGAGGAAGGCGTCGGTCGTGCCGGTCAGCGACAGCGCGTGCGCGTTCGCTTCCATCCACGACGCGCCGTGCACGACGAGGTCCGCCCCTTCCTGCGCGATCAGCTGCCGCGCACGCTCCGTCGTCGAGACGGGCACGACGACCGTCACCGGGATCGCGAGTCGCCGCCCGGCATGGGCGACGGCGATGCCCGCGTTGCCGCCCGACGACGACACGAAGCGCCGGGCACCGCGGGCCGCGTACACCTCGCAGGCGGCGCCGATGCCGCGGATCTTGAACGAGCCGGGGGCTGCAGGGCGTCGAGCTTGAGGAAGACGGTCTGTCCGGCCGCGCCAGCGTCAGCGGGCGGGATTCGACCAGCGGGGTCTCGATATGCAGCGGCATGGCGTTCTCCAGGTCAATGACCGTGACATCCGGAAGTCATCTGCACCCGGATCACGATGTCCGTCCGATCGCAGGTCTGCCATGCCGCGGCTGCACCGCTCACGCGTGCAGCGGCGTCGGGTCCTGCTGCACTGGAAAAAAGAGATCGGATCACCCGATCGATCCTACCGTGCTGCTTCGATGTTCGGCGTCGCCCGCTGCGATTGTCGGGACGACCGGCCACAGTAAAGTCCCTTAACCCGGTGTCGCGACGAAGCGCGACGGCCGTGCCAGAATGTCGCGCCCCTTCTTCATCGATCGTCCCATGCTCGACCTCAACCTGCTCCGCAAGGATCTTGCCGCATGTCATCGCGGCCCTCGAGACCCGCGGCTATGCGTTCGATCGCGCGGCGTTCGAGTCGCTCGAGTCGACGCGCAAGCCGTGCAGACCGAGACCGAGGCGCTGCAGGCCCGACGCAACGCGCTGTCGAAGCAGGTCGGCCAGCTGAAGAGCCGCGGCGAGGACGCGAGCGCGGTGATGGCCGAGGTCACCGCCATGCCCGACACGCTGAAGGCGCTCGAGGAGCGGCTCGCGACGGTGCAGAAGTCGCTGCTCGGGCTGCTGCAGGGCGTGCCGAACCTGCCGCACGCCGACGACGCCGGTGGGCCGGTCCGAGAACGACAACGTCGAGGTCCGGCGCGTCGGCACGCCGCGCACGTTCGACTTCGCGGTGAAGGACCACGTCGACGTCGGCGCCGCGCTCGGCCTCGACTTCGAGACCGCGGTGCGCATGACGGGCGCACGCTTCTCGCTGATGAAGGGCCCGGTCGCCCGGCTGCATCGGGCGCTCGCGCAGTTCATGCTCGACCTGCACACCGAACAGCACGGTTACCTCGAGTGCCATACGCCGTACCTCGTCAACGCCCAGGCGCTGATCGGCACGACGCAGCTGCCCAAGTTCGAGGACCAGCTGTTCTCGGTCAGGAAGGGCGGGGACGAGGACGGCGAGACGTTCTACCTGATCCCCACGTCCGAGGTCTCGCTGACCAACACGGTGTCCGGCGAGATCGTTCCGGTCGACCGCCTGCCGATCAGGCTCACGGCCCATACCCCGTGCTTCCGCTCGGAGGCCGGCAGCTACGGACGGGACACGCGCGGCATGATCCGCCAGCATCAGTTCGACAAGGTCGAGATGGTGCAGATCGTCGAGCCGTCGAAGTCCGATGCCGCGCTCGACGAGATGGTCGTCCATGCGGAGACGGTGCTGCAACAGCTCGGGCTGCCGTACCGCGTGCTGCGCCTGTGCACCGGCGACATCGGGCTTCCAGTCGGCGATGACGTTCGACCTCGAGGTCTGGCTGCCGGGGCAGCAGGCGTATCGCGAGATCTCGTCGCTGTCGAACTGCGAGGCCTTCCAGGCGCGCAGCATGCAGGCGCGCTATCGCAACGCCGATGGCAAGGTCGACTACGTGCACACGCTGAACGGTTCCGGCCTCGCGGTCGGGCGCACGCTGGTCGCCGTGCTCGAGAACTACCAGGAGGCCGACGGCTCGGTGACGGTGCCCGAGGTCCTGCGGCCCTACCTGAAGGGCCAGGACCGCCTGGTCCCGGCGTCATGAGCGAGTCGACGAAGGTCCTCGGCCAGGCGACCCGCCTGGTCCACGACGACTACGTGCCGCCGGCGCCGTTCGGCGGCTTGAACGTCGGCGTGCATCACGCGTCGACGATCACGTGGCCGACCGTCGCCGCGATGCGCGCGCGCGACTGGAAGCACGACACCGGCTACTCGTACGGACTGCACGGCACGCCGACCACCTACACGCTCGCGCATCGCATCGCGGCGCTCGAAGGCGGGACGCATTGCCTGCTGGTGCCGTCCGGGCTCGCCGCGATCGTGCTGGTCGACCTGGCGCTCCTCGAGACGGGCGATGTCGTGCTGCTGCCCGACAACGTCTACAACCCGAGTCGCGACCTGGGCGAGACGCTGCTGGCCGGGCTCGGCATCGAGACCCGCTTCTACGATCCCGACCGACCCGTCGTCGCTCGAGGCGCAGGTCGATGCACGGACCGCATTGATCTGGCTCGAGACGCCCGGCTCGGTGACGATGGAGGTGCCGGACATTCCCGCGCTGGTCGCGGTCGCGAAGCGTCACGGCGTCCTCACCGCGATCGACAACACGTGGGCCGCGGGTCTGCTGTTCCGGCCGTTCGATCACGGCGTCGACATCGTGATGCACGCGCTGACCAAGTATCCGTCGGGCGGCAGCGACGTCCTGATGGGTTCGGTCACGACGCGCGACGACGCGCTCCATCAACGGCTCAAGGCGGTCGAGATGAAGCTCGGCTACGGCATCGGCGGCGACGACGCGTACCTGATGCTGCGCGGCCTCGCGACGATGCAGATGCGACTCGAACGCAGCGGCGCGAACGGACTCGCGCTCGCGCAGTGGATGGCCGGGCGTCCGGAGATCGCGGCCGTGCTGCACCCGGCGTTCCCGGACTGTCCGGGCCACGCGATCTGGCAACGCGATTTCAGCGGGTCGGCCGGGCTCTTCTCCGTGATCGTCGACGCGTCGATCGACGAGGCGCGGGTCGACGCGATGATCGACGCGCTCGCGCTGTTCGGCATCGGCTTCAGCTGGGGCGGCATGCACAGCCTCGCGGTGCCGTACCGGGTCGGCCTGCCGGGCGGCCCTGCGCGGGATGCGTCGCGCTGGCCGCATCGCGGCGTGCTGGTGCGTTTCTACGCCGGGACCGAGGACGCGCCAAGACCTGATCGACGATCTCGCACGGGCCTTCGTCCACCTGGGTCGCTGAGGCGCGACCGCTCAACCGGAGTCGTCCATGGCATCCCGTCTGCGCACGTTCGTCGCCCTGATCGCGGTGGCCCCGGTGTTCGCGTCCGCCCTGGCGGCCGATCCGCCCGCCGATGCCGCGGAAGCCAGCGCAGCCGGCGCAGCGGACGACCTCGGGTGGCCATCCGTTCGTCGCGCCCGAAGGTTTCGAGCTGACCACCGACGGCCGTGCCGTGCGCCTCGTGGCGCCGGAGGGCGACGCGACGATCGCGATCGTCGATGTCGACGCGTCGAGCGCCGACGATGCGGTCGCGAAGGGCTGGGCCGCGGTGCGACCCGGATTCGGGCGAAAGCTGAAGCTGTCGACGCCACGGCCGGCGCGCAACGGCTGGGTCGACCAGCGCTACTACGAATACGAGACGTCGCCGAACGAGAAGGCGACCGTGTTCGCGCTCGCGCGGCACTCGAGCGTCGCGCCGGGCACGGCGTGGGTCGCCATCGTCGTCGAGGCGAGCGAGGCGACGATGGAGAAGCGCGGCGCCCCGCTGTCGCAGATGCTGGCGAGCCTGCGCCCGGCCGGCTACCAGCGCGAGAGCCTCGCCGGACGGACGCCGCATCCGCTCGATGCCGCGCGCGTCGAACGACTGAAGGCGTTCGTCGCCGACGGCATGCGCCAGCTCGACGTGCCCGGCGTCGGCCTGAGCTTCATCGACCGCGGCGCCGACGGGTCCAGTCGCGTCGTGTGGGAAGGCGGGCTCGGCGTGAAGACCCAGGGTCGACCGGACCCGGTCGATGCGCATACCGTCTTCATCGCCGCGTCGAACACCAAGGCGATGACGACGCTGCTGCTCGCGCAGGCGGTCGACGCCGGCAAGCTGCGCTGGGACGAACCCGTCGTCGAAGCGTATCCGGCCTTCCGGCTGGCCGACCCGGACGTGACGCGGCAGGTCCTGATCAAGCACCTCGTCTGCGCCTGCACCGGCGTGCCGCGGCAGGACCTCGACTGGCTGTTCGGCTACCGGAGCAGGACGCCGGCGTCGACCTTCGAGATGCTCGGGCAGATGAAGCCGACCAGCGGCTTCGGCGAAGTCTTCCAGTACAGCAACCTGATGGTCGGCGCCGCCGGCTACATCGCGGCGGCCCAGTTCCTGCCGGGACAGGAACCCGGTGCGGCCTACGACCGCGCGATGCACGACCACGTGTTCGCGCCGCTCGGCATGGACGACACCACGTTCGACTTCGCCCGCGTCCTGAAGAGCAACCACGCGTCGCCGCATGCCGACACCATCGACGCGACGACGCGGCTGCAGCCGATGGGACTCAACTACGCGATCGTGTCGGCGCGTCCGGCCGGCGGCCTGTGGACCAGCCCGCACGACTTCAGCCGCTTCGTGTTGATGGAGCTCGCCAAGGGGCGCACGGTCGACGGCACCGCGATCGTGTCCGAGGCGAACCTGATGGAGCGCCGCAAGCCGCAGGTCGTCGTCAGCGAGGACGTGCACTACGGCATGGGGCTCTTCGTCGACCGCCATCTCGACATCGAGATCGTCAGCCACGGCGGCGACCTCGCCGGCTACCACAGCAACATGATCTGGCTGCCCGAGTACGGCATCGGCGCGACGATCCTGACGAACGCGGATTCCGGCGTGCTGCTGCGCGGCCCCTTCCTGCGGAAGATGCTGGAGGTGCTGTTCGACGCCCAGCCGGAGGCCGACGAGCAGCTCGCCGTGTCGGCTGCGAACCACGTCGCCGAGATCCGCAAGGAGCGCGAGCGGATGGTCGTGCCGGCGGATCGCGTCGCCACGGCAGCGCTCGCGCGGCGCTACACGAATCCCGCCCTCGGTGGCCTCGTCGTCACGCGCGCGGCCGGGCAGGTCGCGTTCGACTTCGGCGACTGGAAGAGCCGGGTCGCGTCGCGGCGCAACGACGACGGGACGACGAGCTTCCTGACGATCGATCCAGGCTTCGTCGGATTCGAGTTCGTCGCGGGATCGGGCGACGGTCGCCGGCGGCTGACGCTGCGCGACGCGCAACACGAATACGTGTTCGTCGAGCAATCGCCCGCGGCCGTCGCCGCACGCTGACGGCGCCACGCGGACGCCGGGCGCGGCATCAGGCCGCGCGCGTCGCGGGCCGCTCGCGACGCAGCGCGCGCGTCGACGCCGGTTCGTGCTGGCGCCAGACGCGGCGCAGCTGGTGGGCGGAGCTGAAGCCGGCCGCCTCGGCGACGCGCTCGATCGGTCCAGCCGGTCGTGTCGAGCCGCTCGCGCGCGATCGCGAGCCGGATGTGCTGCAGGTAGCCGAGCACGCTGATGCCGACCTCGTCGCGGAACAGTCGCGACAGGTGGCGCACGCTGTGCAAGGCCGTCGGCCGCGATCGACGCCAGGTCCCAGTCGCGCGCCGGGTTCGCGACGATCGCGTCCTGCGCGCGGTGCACGACCGGATGCAGGTGGTTGCGATGCGCGAGCCACGGCGACAGCTGCGCGTCGCCGCCGGCTCGGCGCACGTAGACGACCAGCTTGCGGGCGACGCGCGAGCGCGACCGACGGGTCCGTGTAGTCGGCGACCAGATGCAGCGCGAGGTCGATGCCGGCGGTGACGCCGGCGCTGGTCATCACGTGACCGTCCTGCACGAAGATGCGGTTGTGCTGGACCAGCGCGCGCGGATGACGGCGCTGCAGCGCGATCGCAGTCCTCGTGGTGCGTGGTGCAGGCGCGGCCGTCGAGCAGTCCGGCGCGCGCCGGCGACGAACGCGCCGGTGCAGACGCAGACGAGGCGCTGGCGCGGCGTCAGGTGTCGCGCGAGCCAGCGCGCCGCCGTCGTCGACTCGGCCGAGTCGCGCGCGGCCGGTCGGCGCCACGCCGGGGATCACGACGACAGCGCGCCGTCGACGAGCGTGCGACGGCAGCGGTCGCCAGGTAGCGACAGCGGCAGGCCGAGCGACGTCGCGGCGCTCGTCCCGACGCCGTGGTACGCGATCGCGAACACGTCGCGTCCCGCGACGCGGTTCGCGGTGCGCAGCGCGTCGGCCACGCCGGCCAGGTCGAGCAGGTACACGTCGGGCAGCACGACGAAGTGCACCGGGACCGGCGGACGCGGCCCTCCGACGCGGTCGTCGTGCACCACGACGGTCAGGCGGCCAGCGGCGTGCCGCTGCGCGCGACCGCGCGCGCCGACCGCCTCGTCGGCCGTACACGATCGTCGCGAAGCGTCCGGCGAGCACGAGCTCGGTCCGTTCGCGGATCTCTTCGGCGCGAGACCATGCGGCCGGTGGCCGTGGTCATCGGGAACGTCAGCGTCGCTTCGCCGACGTAGTCGACCTCGAAGCCGAGGTCGGACGCGTTGACGCGTCGTGGTCTCGCAGCACTGCTCGGTGCGGATGCCGGCGATCGCGAGCCGCGTGATGCCGTGCGCGACCAGCCAACGCCGGCAGGCCCGTGCCGACCATCGCGCTGTGCACCGACTTCTCGAAGCAGGCGGCGGGCGCGAGACCAGGTCGGCCATCGGCACGGCGAAGCCGGACGCCTTCGAGAAGGGACCGTCGCCATCGACATGGAGGATCCGCACGATCGGCAGGCCGGCCGCCTGCCGAATCCGTCGATCAACGTGCGGCAGCGGTCGAAAAAGGCCGGCAGCTTCGCGGTCGTCGAAATACGGACGATGGCGAAAGGATTCCTGGATGTCGATCATGAGGAGGGCGGTGTTGCGGGCGTTCGTCGGGGCCATGGCCGGTGCTTTCGAAGGGAAGAGTAGCAGGAGCTTGATCCCCGGCGGTCGCCGGCGCGAGCCCGATCCGGACCGGTGGCGGCCGGATCCGGCCACGGACGACACGACGGTCGCGGTGGCGGCGAAGGCCGCTGCGACCGATTCGGTATCCTGTTCGGTCCACCCGTCGTCGGTCGTCCCCGGAAGGAAGTTTCCCGCATGGAATCCTGGTCGTTGCTGGTCGCCTCGCTGCTCGGTCTCGCGATCGGCGCCATCGTGGCCGCGTCGCTGCTTCGTCGCGGCAACCGGCTCGCGCTCGACGCCGCGCTCGCGTCGGCCGGCGCCGAGGCGCAGGCGCGGCTGGCGGCGTCCGAGGCGCGCCTCGCCGCGCGCGACGACGACCTGCGCGCACTGCAACGGCGACTCGACCTGGCGACCGCCGAGGTGCGTGCGGCGACCGATGCGCTCGGCGCCGCGCGTGTCGCGCAGGCCGAGCTCGTCGTCGAGCTGCGCGAGGAGCGCGACGCAGTCCGGCGAGAAGCTCGCGATGCTGATGCAGGCGCGCGCCGACCTGTCGACGCAGTTCCGGGAGCTGGCCGGCGAGGCGCTCGAGACGAACCGGAAGCGCATCACCGAGCAGCATCACGGCGAGCTCGAGCAGATCCTGAAGCCGCTCGGCGAGAAGATCGTCGCGTTCGAACGCAAGGTCGCCGACACGCATGTGCAGGAGACGGCGCAGCGATCGATGCTGCAGCAGGAAGTCGTCAACCTCCAGCAGGCCACCGCCCGCATCAACGAGGACGCGGTCAACCTGACGCGCGCGCTGAAGGGCGAAGCGAAGACGCGCGGCAACTGGGGCGAGGTCGTGCTCGAGCGGGTGCTCGAGCGCTCCGGTCTCGTCAAGGATCGCGAATACGAGACGCAGTTCTCGCTGAAGGGCGAGGACGGCGGGATGCTGCGCCCGGACGTGGTCATCCGGTTGCCCGACGGCAAGCACATCGTGATCGACGCGAAGGTGTCGCTGGTGGCCTACGACCGCTATCACGCGGCGGTCGACGACGAGGCGCGGACCCATGCGGGACGCCAGCACGTCGATGCGATCCGCAAGCACGCCCGCGATCTCGGCGCGAAGGGTTATCACGCGAGCAGCGAGCTCGACTCGCCGGACTTCGTCGCGATGT
Source organism: uncultured beta proteobacterium (assembly GCA_963795885.1). Taxonomy (GTDB): domain Bacteria; phylum Pseudomonadota; class Gammaproteobacteria; order Burkholderiales; family Burkholderiaceae_D; genus CAHJXF01. Next base: position 307,789 of record CAWCJI010000004.1, read on the forward strand.
TCGTGCCGATCGAGCCGGCGCTCGGGCTCGCGTCGGCGCTCGACGACTCGCTGTTCGTCGACGCGTGGGATCGCAAGGTCGTCATCGTCACGCCGAGCACGCTGCTCGCGGTGCTGAGCACGGTGCGCACGCTGTGGCAGCGCGAGAAGCAGACCCGCAACGCGATCGAGATCGCCGAGCGGGCCGGTGGCCTGCACGACCAGTTCGTGCTGCTGCTCGAATCGCTCGACGGCATCGGGACCCACCTGGACAAGGCGACGCGGGCGTTCGACGCAGCGCGCAGCCGGCTGAAGACCGGTCGCGGCAGCGTCGTCACGCGGGTCGAGCAAATCCGCGAGATGGGGGCGAAGGCGAAGAAGCAGCTGCCCGCCCACTGGAGCGACGCCGGCGACGACGAGCCGGACCGCTGCGGAACCCGTGGCGGCGCCGGCGCAGTCGAAGCTGACGCTGGTCGTCGCCGCCCGGACCTCGATGCGGAGCCGCGCTGATCGCCGCACGCGGGTCGCTTTCGCTAAACTCCGCCCCCTGCGCCCGCGCCGGCCTCACGGTCGTCGCGTCCCCACCTCTTTCCTGCGGAGATCCCATGACATCCACGATTCGCTCGGCCGCCTTCCTGGCGTCGCTGGCCCTGTTCCCGTTCGTCGCCCACGCGCAGACCGCGACCGCCGTGCAGGTGCCCGCGATGGATTGCGAGAACCCGGGGTCGGCGCCGCTCGACAAGAACAGCCCGCAGATGGGCCGCTTCGCAGAAGAAGGTCGAGGATTACAAGCTCTGCGTGAACACGTACGTCAAGGCCACCGGCGGCAAGTCGAACGAGTACAACGAGCAGGCGAAGGCCTACAACGAGGCCGCCAACAAGGCGATCGAGGACTACAACGCGTACATCACGAAGCTCAACGAATCGACCAAGTCCGACAAGTCGGGCGCATCGAAGTGACGTGATGTCGTGATGCCGCGAGGCCCTGTGTCGACGATGTGACGACGCGTTGCGACGATGAGTGTGACGTAGCGGGGCGATGTTCAGACCAGCCCGTGGAACGGCCAGGCCTCGACCGTCTCGCCGGCCGCGACCGGGCCGCGGTGCGTGCGCCAGCACGATCAGGCAGTTCGCGTCGCTCATCGAGCGCAGGATGCCCGAGCCCTGCGCGCCGGTCGGCGCGCACGTGCCAGCCGTCGTCGCCCGCGACGCGACCGCCGCGACGAACTCCGTGCGGCCCGGTCGTCTTCGCGATCGGCGCCGTCGCAGCGATCGCGATGATCGACGGCAGCGGCTCGCGGCGTCGGCGCCCGTCAGCCGCAGCAGCGCGTCGCGCACCAGCGCGTGGAACACGACCATCACCGCCACCGGATTGCCCGGCAGGCCGAACAGCGGCGCCGAGCGCGCGCCGAGGCGAAGCGGCCGAACGCCATCGGCCGGCCGGGCTTGACCGCGAGCTTCCAGAACGCGACCTCGCCGAGGCGCGCCATCACCGCGCGCGTGTGGTCGGCATCGCCGGCCGACACGCCGCCGCTGGTGACGATCGGCGTCGGCGCGCACGCGTCGCCGCACGCGCGCAGCAGCGCCGCCTCGAGCGCGGCGGGATCGTCGCGGACGATGCCGAGGTCGATGAGCTCGATGCCGAGCCGCGCGAGCATGCCGATCAGCGTGTAGCGGTTGCTGTCGCGGATCGCGCCGCGCGTCGAGCGGCTGCGCCGATCTCGCGCAGCTCGTCGCCGGTCGAGAAGACCGCGACGCGCGGCGCGCCGGACGACCGAGCAGCGTCGTCGACGCCGATCGACGCGGCGAGCCCGAGGTCCGACGGCGCCAGGCGCCGGCCCCGCGCGGCAGCGCGATCGCGCCCGGCGCGAGGTCCTCGCCCGCGAGTGCGACGATGGCGCCCGGCCGGTGACCGCGTCGGTCGACGACGACGCGGTCGCCGTCGACGACGGCATCTTCCTGCGCGACGACGGCGTCGCAGTCGGCCGGCATCACGGCGCCGGTGAGGATCCGCACGCAGGTCGCCGGGCCGACCGGGCCGCGCGTACGGATGGCCGGCGCGCGCGAGATCCCACGACGCGTCAGCGCGTCGCGCGCGCGTGTCGGCGCTGCCGCGCAACGCGTAGCCGTCCATCGCCGCGTTGTCGTGCGCCGGGACGCGCCGCGGTGGCGACGAGGTCGGCCGCGAGGACGCGACCGAGCCCGTCGTCGAGCGCGACGCGCTCGGTCGCGGTGATCGGCTCGATGGCCGCGTCGATGGCGCGCGCGCGCCTCGTCGAGCGGCAGCGCGGCGATGCGCGTGCTCGTCGCCGCTCATGGGCGCCGACGCGCCGGTCACGCGACCGGTCAGCCGCGGCCGGCGGCGTCGCAGCTCGTCGAGGGTGTTGAGGTTGCGGAAGGCGTGTTCATCGTCGAACGATACTGCACGATGTCGCAGGCGCGCGATCCAGCGGTGGACCGCGCGTCCGTCCGTCGCGAGATAGCTCGCGAGGTCGTCGACGACGGTCGCGTCGCATCAGGCAGAAGACCGGGTGCAGCCCCGACGGCGGTCCGTGCCACCGCGAGATCGACGTCGTCGTCGACCGCGTCCGCCAGGCGGGCGACGAGGTCGAGCGGCAGGAACGGCGCGTCGCACGGGACGGCGACCAGGAAGTCGGTGGTGCACGGCCTGCAAGCCGGCGTGCGACGCCCGGCGAGCGGGCCGGCGCTGGCCGGCGACGAGATCGGCGACGACGCGGTGCCCGAGTGGCGGCGTAGCGATCGACGTTCCGGTTCGCGCTGATGACGACCGTGGCCGACCTGCGGCGCGATGCGTTGCAACACCGCACGACGAGCGGCGCGCCGTCGAACGGTTGCAGCCCCTTGTCGACCGACCCCATCCGGCTGCCGCGGCCGCCGGCGAGGACCAGCGCGGTGATGCGCCCGATCGCGATCGTCGAGCGCCTCGACGACATCGCGCCGCTACAGCACGTCGGCCGCGTGATCGGCGAGCCGCGAACGCTCGCCGCGCTGCAGCGTCACGTGCCCGCTGTGCGCCCAGCCCTTGAAGCGGTCGACCACGTACGTCAGGCCGCTCGAACCCTTCGGTCAGGTACGGCGTGTCGATCTGCGCGATGTTGCCCAGGCAGATGATCTTCGTGCCCGGACCGGCGCGCGTGACCAGCGTCTTCATCTGCTTCGGCGTCAGGTTCTGCGCCTCGTCGATGATCAGGAACTTGTTGACGAACGTGCGGCCGCGCATGAAGTTCAGCGACTTGATCTTGATGCGCGAGCGGATCAGGTCCTGCGTCGCGGCGCGGCCCCATTCGCCGGCCGAGTCGTCGGTCTTGTTGAGCACTTCGAGGTTGTCGTCGAAGGCGCCCATCCACGGCTACATCTTCTCTTCCTCGGTGCCCGGCAGGAAGCCGATGTCCTCGCCGACCGGCACCGTCACGCGCGTGACGATGATCTCGTTGTAGCGTCTTGTCTCGAGCACCTGCGCGAGGCCGGCGCCAGCGCCAGCAGCGTCTTGCCGGTGCCGGCCTGGCCGAGCAGCGTGACGAAGTCGCATTCCGGGTTCATCAGCAGGTTCAGCGCGAAGTTCTGCTCGCGGTTGCGCGCGGTGATGCCCCACACGCTGTTCTTGCGTGGCTGTAGTCGCGCAGCGTCTGCAGCACGCGCGGTCTTGCCGTTGATCTCGCTTGACCTGCGCGTAGAACGACGGCTCGCCGTTCTGCGGCTTCGTGATAGACGAACTCGTTGACCAGCATCGAGGCCGGCACCAGCGGGCCCGGTCACGCGGTACTAGCGTCGTGCCGTTCTTGTTCCTGCCAGCTCTCCATGCCCTTGCCGTGCTTGTCCCAGAAATCGCCCGGCAGCTGCGCGCATGCCGGCGTACAGCAGGTCGGTGTCTTCGAGGACGTGGTCGTTGAAGTAGTCCTCGGCGGGCAGGCCCGAGCGCGCGCGCCTTGATGCGCATGTTGATGTCTTTCGACACCAGCACGACCTGGCGCGGCCGGTCGCGTCCTGCAGCGCGCGCACGACGCCGAGGATCTGGTTGTCGGCCTTGCCGGCCGGCAGGCCTTCGGCAGCGGCTCGATGATCGGCTTGGGTCTGGAAGAACAGCCGGCCGCCGGCGTCCTTGTTGCCGAGCGCGGCGAGCGCAATGCCGTCCTCGATCGCCTCGTCGCCGGCGTGCTGCCGACCAGCGCGTCGAGCGAGCGGCTGACCTGGCGCGCGTTGCGCGCGACTTCCGACATGCCCTTCTTGTGGTCGTCGAGTTCCTCGAGCGTCATCATCGGCAGATAGACGTCGTGCTCCTCGAAGCGGAACAGCGCCGACGGGTCGTGCATCAGCACGTTCGTGTCGAGCACGAAGAGCTTGACCGCGTCGCCCTGCGCCTTCGCGCGCGGCGCGGCTCGAACATCGTGACGACCGACGGCGCGGCGCGGCCGGTGCCGGCGTCTCTGCCGCGCTGCGCCGCGCGGCGCGACCGGGCGGTCGGGACGCGACGCCGCCGGCGGCGCCGCGCGGCGTCCGGCTGCGTCGCGGCGGGCGAGCGCGGTCGCCTCGGCGGACCTCGGTCGCTCGCGGCGGGCCGCGGCGACGGCCGGATGCGCGGAGCCGACTTGTTCGTTTCTTCGATGGCGTTTGCGGGGTCAGGAAGACGGCGGGACGCGCGGGCAGTTTCGGCAGGGGCATCGGCTGGGGACGGGTGATGAGGAAGGGACGCGGTCGACGGCGACGTCGGGGACGCGCCACGGCGAAAACACAAAGGCCGACGGTCCGTCGCGAAAAGCGTCGCGCGACGGTCGGTCGGCCTTGCGGAGACGACGAATCAATGGGTGGGTTGCGGCATGCGTGAGCGGGAACAGGCGGCGCACGGGTGCGCCAGGGCCCGGCTCGCGCGCGACGATGGTGGAGCGCCGGCCGCGAAAACGCAAGGGCCGGCCGCGACGCGTCGGCGACGGCCGCGTCACATCGATCGGACCGCGCCAGCACCTCGGCGACGTGACCGGGCACCTTCACGCCGCGCCACGCCTCGCGAGCGTGCCGTCGCGCGTCGAGCACGAACGTGCTGCGTTCGATGCCGCGCACCTGCTTGCCGTACATGTTCTTCATCTTCATCACGCCGAACGAGGGCGCAGAGCGTCTCGTCGGGGTCGGAGATGCAGCTCGAACGGAATGTCGAGCGCTTCCTTGAACTTCTGGTGCGACTTGAGCGCTGTCGCGCGAGATGCCGAAGACGACCGCGCCGGCGGCCGCGAACGCGGGCGACGCGTCGCCGAACTCCTGCGTCTCGGTCGTGCAACCGGGCGTGCTGTCCTTCGGATAGAAGTACAGGACGACTGTCCTGCCGCGCTGCGCCGAGAGCGACACGGGCCGCCGGTCGCCTCGCTGGTGAAATCGGGCACCGCGCTCGCCGATTGCGACCGGTTGCGTCGTCATTGCTGCTCCGGCACGAGGCGTCTGCGTCGCGACGGACGCTGCTCCGCTGTTACAAAAGATACGTTTGCACGCGAGGTTTCGCGTGAACCGGTCGCCGCGGTCATGCGTTCTTATCCTCGTGCGCAACTTCAGCGCGATCCGAGGAGGTGCAACATGTTGAAGAAGATTGCTGTCGCAGTGGTCGCCGCCGGTGGACTGTTGGTCGCCGCCGCGCCCGGCGCATGCCGGTGGCCACGTGTCGTTGTCGCTCGGCGTCGGGCTGCCGCGTCGGCGGCTACGGCTACGCGGCCCCGCGCCTATTATGGACCTCCGCCGGTCGTCTACGCTCCCGCCCCGGTCTACGCGCCGGCATCCCGGTGTACGCCCCGGCGCCGTATACTACGGTGGTTACTACGCTCCGCGTTACTACGCGCCGCGCGTCGTCGTACCGGCCGGATCCGTACCGGCATGGCGGCTACCGTGGATGGCATCACTGAGGTGGCTAAGGCGCCGGCTTCACCGCCCGTCCCGCGCCGCATGAACGAGCCCGGCTCCGGCCGGGCTTTTTTCATTCAGGGCCGCGACCCGGCTCGCCGCCGAGCATCAGTTCGCCGCTGCGACCGGCGATCGCGCCCCAGCGCCAGCGACGCAGCGGCACGGTCGTCGGGATCGATCCGCGCGTAGGCTGTCCGCCAGCGACCCGAGCGCGAAGCCCTGCGCCTTCCAGCCGTCGAGCAGCCGCTCGAACGCGTCGATCAGCTTCATCCCCTCGAGTCTCGGCGTGCAGCGTGAAGACCTCGTCGCCGCCGCCGCGCGGCCGTCCGCGCGAGCAACACGTCGGCGGCGCCGATCGCGTCGCGTCCGTCGATGCCGATCAGTTCGTCGAGCGTCGGCAGCGTCGTCGGGATCTGGACGCAGGTCGAGCGCGCGACCGCCGACGAACGGCCGGAACGGGACCGCGGTCGGCCTCGTCGTCGGCGACGCGGCCGTCCGACGCGTAGGCGCATACCCCAGGTATCGAGCTGCCGCAGCGCGTCGTCGTTGATCTGCCATCCGGCCGCGCCGTGCGTGGGCGGCGGCTTGCCGAAGATCGTCGGGAAGCGCTCGTAGGCCTGCGCCATCTGCGTGCCAGGTCCAGCGCGCCGGGCGATGCCGCACGTGGTCCTGCCACAGCACGTGGTCCCACGTGTGGATGCCGACCTCGTGGCCCGCGCCGGTCGGCGTCGCGCATCACGTCGGCGCCGCGCAGCGCCGATGTCCGGGCCGGGCAGCAGCGTGCCGTACAGCAGCGTCCTGATGCCGTAGTGCTCGACGACCGACGTCCGCTGGACCTTCGCGAAGAAGCCGGGCCGGAGCGCGCGCTTGAGCGCGCGACCGGTGTGGTCGGGGCCGAGGCTGAACAGGAACGTCGCCTGCACGCCGTGGCGCTCGAACAGGTCGAGCAGCCGCGGCACGCCTTCGAGCGTGCCGCGCAGCGTGTCGACGTCGACCTTCAGCGCAGGTGCCGATCGCGTCATGGAGCCGCCCGCGACGCGAGCGCGACGAGCGCATCGCCGGTCACCCGCGTGATCCGCCAGTCGGGCATGCACGATGGCGCCGAGGCCCTCGTAGAACGCCTGCGCATCGACGTTCCAGTCGAGCACCGACCACTCGAAGCGTCCGCAGCCGCGCTCGACCGCGAGCCGGCGCGAGATGCATCAGCAGCGCCTTGCCGTAGCCGCGTGCCGCGATGGTCCGGCTCGACGAAGAGGTCTTCGAGGTACAGCCCGCGACGCCCGAGGAAGGTCGAGAAGTTGTGGAAGAAGAGGGCGAAGCCGACCGGCTCGCCGTCGTCGCGCTTCGGCGCCGGCCACAGCAGCACCGCCTCGACGCGTCGCCTCGGCGCCGAACAGCGCGCGCTCGAAGTCGGCCGGCGTCGAGACGACCTGGTCCTCGAGCCGCTCGTAGCGCGCGAGCCCGACGACGAGGCGATGCAGCGCGGGGAGGTCCGCGCGGCTCGGCACGGCGGATCGTGGATCGCGGGCCCCATGCGCCGCGACTCAGTCGACCAGGCTGCGAGCCTCGCGCGACCTGGCCGCGATACGCGTCGAAGATGCGGCGCAGTGCGTCGGCCATCGGCACCTGCGGCGCCCAGCCGAGCTCGTGCATCGTGTTCTCGATCTTCGGCACGCGGTTCTGCACGTCCTGGTAGCCGGCGCCGTAGTACGCGCCCGAGGTCGTCTCGACGAGCTGTCACCTTCTTCGCGCTGTCCGCGTACTCCGGATACTCGGCTGCGAGCGCCAGCATCATCGTCGCGAGCTCGCGGACCGAGTAGTTGTTCGACGGGTTGCCGATGTTGTAGATCTTGCCCGCTCGCGACGCCGCCTTCGTTGGCGATGATCTTCATCAGCGCCGCGATGCCGTCGTCGATGTACGTGAAGGCGCGTTTCTGCGCGCCGCCGTCGACGAGGCTGATCGGCTCGCCGCGCACGATGTGGCCGAAGAACTGCGTGATGACGCGGCTCGAGCCTTCCTTCGCGGTGTGGATCGAGTCGAGTCCCGCGCCGATCCAGTTGAACGGGCGGAACAGCGTGTAGTCGAGGCCTTCCTGCTGGCCGTAGGCCGCGATCACGCGGTCCATCAACTGCTTCGAGCACGCGTAGATCCAGCGCGGCTTGTCGATCGGGCCGTAGACGAGGTCGGACGCGTACGGATCGAACTCGGCGTCGCGGCTCATGCCGTAGACCTCGGAGGTCGACGGGAAGATCACGCGCTTGCCGTACTTCACGGCCTGCCGGACGATCGGCAGGTTGGCCTCGAAGTCGAGCTCGAACACGCGCAGCGGCTCGCGCACGTAGGTGGCCGGCGTCGCGATCGCGACCAGCGGCAGCAGCACGTCGCACTTCTTGACGTTGTACTCGATCCACTCCTTGTTGATCGTGATGTCGCCTTCGAAGAAGTGGAAGCGGTCGTGGTCGAGCCACGTCGGCGACGCGCTCCGCTCTGCATGTCCATCCCGTAGACCTCCCAGTCGGTCGTCTCGAGGATGCGCTTGGACAGGTGATGGCCGATGAAGCCGTTGACGCCGAGGATGAGGATCTTTTTCATGGAGGGTCGGAAGGGGTGTTCGAGGCGTCGATCGTGGCGCCGTGCAGGTCGCGCGACTTGCGTCCGATGCGGCGGCTATAGCTGCCGATCGGCCATCATCGACAGGTAGACCAGGTGGCGAACGGCGTGCGCAGCCACAGCGCGAGGATGATCGCGACGACGCCGACAGCATCAGTCCGCCGATACGCAGCAGCGCCGCATGATACGTGGCGGCGTTCCATCGGGTGACCGGACCAGCGCCGGATGCGACGCGCACGTAGCGCACCTGCCAGAGGCCGAGCAGCCCGAGCAGCGACCATGTTGCCGTTGTAGGCGACCTGCGCGATCTGCGTGCCGGCGAACTCGCCGAGCAGCGCCGCCGAGAACGGCATCAGGCTGACGAGCGCGAGCTGGATGGATGTTCCGCCAGAGCAGGCCGGTGTCGACGTGGCGCACGTAATGGAACAGGCGGTGATGCGCGATCCAGAACATCGCCAGCACGAAGAAGCTGATGATCCACGACACGGCCTTCGGCACGAGGTCGGCGAGCGCCTGCGCGAGGTCGTGCGTGCGAGTGGATCAGCGTGCGGGTCGGGCACCTTCAGCTCGATCACCAGCAGCGTCATCGCGACCGCGAAGATGCCGTCGGTCAGCGCCTCGACGCGATGCTTGCTCCACAGGACCGGCGACGCGGCCGCACATGCCGTCGCTCACGCGCTGCCGTCGAGCCGGTGCGGCGCCGTCGCCGAGCGTGCTTCGCGAGATCGGCGCCGTCGCGCGCCCGGCCGTCGATCGACGCCCGCACGATCTCGAGCCACGCACCGTCACCGCACCGGGCGATGGCAGCGGCCGCCGACGACCAGCAGCGACGACGGCGGCACCTGCGTCGCTCGGGCGATCGACCGCGACGAGGCGGGTGCGCTCGACGATCATCGGCCGCTCGTCGACCCGCGTCGTCGCTCCCGGATACGGCGGCGCGACGGCACGCACCAGGTTGTGGATCGCCGCCGCGCCGTGTCGCCAGTCGATGCGTCCGTCCTCGGCCTTGCGGCCGCCGAAGTACGAGCCCCGCGCGAGATCGTTCGGCGATGCGGAACGGATGGCCGTCGATCAGGTCGGGCAGCGCGCGCCACAGCGTCTGTTCCGCCGCGACCACGACCTTGCCGAAGACCTCGTGGGCCGTGTCGTCGGGCAGGATCGGCACCGGGGTCTGCGCGACGATCGCGCCGGCATCGGGCTTGGCCGCCATCTCGTGCAGCGTCGCGCCGGTCTCCGTTTCGCCGTGGATGATCGCCCAGTTGATCGGCACGCGGCCGCGGTACTTCGGCAGCAGCGAGCCGTGCATGTTGTAGGCGCCGCGCGTCGCGAGCGACAGGATCGCGGCCGGCAGCATGTTGCGGAAGTAGAACGAGAACAGGAAATCGGGCGGCGACGGCCTCGACCGGCCGCGCTGCAACGCGGCCGGGTCGAGGTCTTCCGCGTACACACGTCGGGATGCCGTGTTCGACGCGCGGTGTCGTGCACGCTCGCGAACCAGATCGTCTCCTGCGGGTTGTCGCGATGGGTGACGACGAGCGCGACGTCGACCCCGCGCGCGAGCAGCGTCAGCAGGCAGCGGACGCCGACGTCGTGATACGCGAAGACGACCGCCGTCGGCCGCGCTGTCTCATCGAGGCCGATCGGCGTCGTCGACGGCGTCGCGTTCGAGCACGCCCTGCACGATCCAGCGCGGTCGCCCGCGCACTTCCTCGTAGATGCGGCCGATGTACTCGCCGAGCAGGCCGATGCCGAGCAGCGTCACGCCGATCAGGAAGAAGGCGATGCCGAACAGCGTGAACAGGCCCTCCGCCTCGGGCCCGACGAAGATCCGTCGCAGCGCCAGCCACGAGGACCAGCACGGCGGACGCGGCCGACAGCATCGCGCCGAACAGCGAGAAGGCCTGCAGCGGCACGACCGAGAAGCCGGTGACGAGGTCGAAGTTCAGGCGGATCAGCGAGTAGAGCGAGTACTTCGATTCGCCGGCCGCCCGTTCGGCGTGCGCGACCTCGATCTCGACCGGCTTGTTGGCGAACGTGTAGGCCAGCGCCGGGATGAACGTGTTGATCTCCCGGCACTGGTTGATCGTCTCGACGATGCGACGGTCGTAGGCGCGCAGCATGCAGCCCTGGTCGGTCATCGTGATGTGCGTGATGCGCTCGCGCATGCGGTTCATGGCCCGCGATGCGGCCTTGCGCCAGGCCGAATCCTTGCGCGCCTGGCGGATCGTGCCGACGTAGTCGTAGCCGGCCTGCATCGCGTCGATCAGCTTGCCGATCTCCTCCGGCGGGTTCTGCAGGTCGGCATCGAGCGTGACGATGATGCGGCCGCGCACGCGTTCGAAGCCGGCCATGATCGCCGCGTGCTGGCCGTAGTTCGCGTTGAACAGGACCACGCGCGTGACGTCGGGCCGCGCGCGGAACTGGTCCGACAGGATCGCCGCCGAGCGGTCGCGGCTGCCGTCGTTGACGAACACGATCTCGTAGCGCAGGCCGCGCGCGGTCGCGAGCGCGTCCATCGCGGGTAGAGGCGCGCGAACAGCTGGTGCAGGCCGGCCTCCTCGTTGTAGACCGGCACGACGACCGAGATGTCGACCGCGCCGCCGGCGATCGTGCGGTCGAGCGCCGGCGCGAGAGGGATCGTGCGATCGTCGACGAGGCTCATCGGGCGGTCTCGCTTCACGCGCCGCGCAGCACGGACTGCAACGCGTCGACGACGCGGTCGACGTCGTCGTCCGTCATCGTCGGGAACAGCGGCAGCGTCAGCGTGTTGCGACCGGCGTATTCGGCATGCGGGAAGTCGCCTTCCTTCCAGCCGAGGCGGCGATAGAGGGAGAACAGATGGAGCGCCGGGTAGTGCACGCCGGTGCCGATGCCCGCGGTCGGTCAGCGCGGCCATCACGTCGGCGCGACGCATGGACGCGCTTCGCGAGATGCGCCTCGGGCAGGATGACCTGGAACATGTGCCAGTTGCTCTGCGTGAAGTCGGCGACCGGCAGGCGGCAGTCGATCTCCGCGAGGAACGCCTGGTCGAAGCGGTCGAAATAGCGTCGCGCGAGCGCCCGCCGTCGCGCGGTGAACGTCGCCAGGTGCGGCAGCTGACCGAGACCCGACGCGCGCCGCGACGTCGGTCAGGTTGTACTTGCCGCCGACGCGCTCGACGTCCATGCCGTCGAGCCCGGAGCGCACCACGCCCTGCAGGCGGTACTGCTCCGCGAGCTTCGCTTCGCGCTCGTCGTTGAGCACGAGGCAGCCGCCTTCGATCGTGGTGATGTTCTTGTTCGCATGGAAGCTGAACGAGACGAAGTCGCCGGTCGACCCGATGCGGCGGCCGTCCCAGTTGCTGCCGAAGCTCTGCGCCGCATCCTCGACGACCCGCAGCGACCGGCGGCGCGGCGATCTCGTAGAGCCGCGTGCGGTCGACCGGCAGCCCGGTCAGGTCGACCGGGATGATCGCGCGGGTGTTCGGCGTGATCGCCGCCTCGACCCGATCGAGGTCGATGTTGCGGGTCACCGGATCGATGTCGGCGAACACCGGCTTCGCGCCGACGTCGAGGACGATGTTCGACGTCGAGACCCAGGTCAGCGGCGTCGTGATGACCTCGTCGGACACGTGCGCACCGACCTCGGCGATGCGCAGCGCGATCTCCATCGTGCAGGTGCCGGAGTTGAACGCGCGCACGGGGCGGCCGCCGCAATACGCGCTGAAGCTGCTTCTCGAACGCCTTGACGTTCGGGCCCGACGTGATCCAGCCGGAGCGCAGCACGTCGCACGACGCCGGCGATCGTCGCCTCGTCGATCGTCGGGACGCGTGAAGGGCAGGAACGGCGCTGCGGCTTGGGGTCGGGGCATGGCGCTCATCGTGGGGCTCCGGCAGGGAAGGTTCAGGCGGTGCGCGTGAGGATGTACACGCCGACGATGATGACGCCGATGCCGAGCAGCCGCATCGGCGTCAGCGCCTCGCCGAACAGCCACCAGGCGGCCGCGGCGTTGAGCACGTAGCCGAGCGACAGCAACGGGTAGGCGATCGACACGTCGACCCGCGACAGCCCGAGGATCCACACGACCACGCTGACGACGTAGCACGACAGGCCGCCGATGATCGGCCACTGCGTCGCGAGCCGCAGGCCGACCGGCAACAGGTTGGCCAGCGAGTACTCGAACGTGCCGATCGCGGACACGACATTGTTGACGCCCGCTTTCAGCAGCAGTTGCGCGCAGGCGTTCAGGAAGACGCCGAAGAGGATCAGGGCGAGGCTGGCCGGGTTCACGGGACGTCCGGGTTCGGGGAAGAGGCGGCGCGGCTTGGCGACCACGATGCGACGGCCGTCGCGCGCGACGACGCGCATCGGCAGCCCGCTCGCGGCGAGTGTATCGAAAACGTCCTGGGCCATGATCGCGAGCGGCGCGCGGTCCGCTGGTCCAGCGCTGTGCGAACCCGTCGAGCGAGCCGATGCCCTTCGCGGGTTCCTGCGTCAGCCCGAAGTCGAGTTCGTCGCGGAACGCGACCAGCGTGACCGGCCGCTGGAGGTAGAAGTCGAGCGTGTGCTCGAAGATGCCGAGGCTGTAGATCGGCGTGTCGGCGGCGATCAGCGGCTTCATCGCGCGCGGCGAGGTCGTAGGTCGACATGCCGCGGCCGAGCGTTTCGTGGCCGAGCAGCAGCGTCGACCATCCGACGGCCGCGCCGAGCGCCGACGCGATCACCGCCGCGCCCACGCGCCGTCGCGTCGCGAGCACGACCGCGAGCGCCGTCGCGGCCAGCCACGCCAGCAGCGCCGCGAGCGCGGCGTGACGGAACGCGTCGACGATCGGGGCCGGGTCCGTCGCTGTCGAACGGCACGACCATCACCGTCACGGCGGCGATCGCGGCCAGCGCTACGACGACCAGCAAGTGCCGTCGCAGCACGACCCCTTCGATGGTCGCGAGGCGTCGGCCGGCCAGCACCGCGAACGCCGGGAAGACCGGCAGGATGTACGACGGCAGCTTCGAGCCCGACAGGCTGAAGAAGACGAACACCACGGCGATCGACGCGATCATCAGCCGCTCCGGGAGGAAGCCGTGCGCGCGACGGCGTCCGCCAGGCGGCGCACGAGCGATGCGACGGCGACCGGACCCACGGCAGCAGGCCCGACGAGCAGCACCGGCACGAAATACCAGACCGGTCCCTCGCGGCGATGCTCGGTCGTCAGGAACCGCTCGACGTGCTCGTGGATGAAGAAGAAGTGCGCGAACTCCGGATTGGCGCGCGAGACGGCGACGAACCACGGTCCGGCGATCAGCAGGAAGAGCGCGAGCCCGCGCACCAGCGCCAGGATGTTCAGCAGCTTCCAGTCGCGCGTCGTGGCGAGATAGACGACCAGCGCTCCGCCCGACAGCACCACGGCGACCGGCCCCTTCGACAACGTGCCGAGCGCCATCGCGGCCCACGCGACGAGCATCCACGTGAAGCTGACCGAACGCGACGTGCGCCCCGTCGTGCCGCAATGCGCATCCGGCAGCGCCGCGCGGGCTGCAGCGTCGCGGGCCAGCAGCACCGCGCACCACGTCAGCGTGACGAAGAACGTCAGCCCCATATCGAGCGTGTTGAAGTGCCCGAGCAGGACGTAGGCGAGGCTGCTGCCCAGCACCAGCGCGCCGTAGAGGCCGGTGCTTCGGTCGTACAGCCGGGCTGCGGTATAGCCGACCAGCAGCACGCCGGCGAAACCGGTCAGCGCGGTCCACAGGCGCGACGTCCATTCGCGCACGCCGAACGCCTCGTAGGCCGCCGCCGTCGTCCAGTACTGCAGCGGTGGCTTCTCGAAATACTTCAGGTCGTTCAGCCGCGGGGTCAGCCAGTCGCCGCTGGCCACCATCTCGCGCGGGATCTCGGCGTAGCGGCCTTCGTCGGGCTTGATGAGCTTGCGATGGCCGAGCCCTCCGAACCAGAGCAGCGCGCCGACCAGCAGCAGGACCAGGACGGTCGGTGACGAAGGAGCCTCGCGCGGCGACCCGCGGGACAGCGTCGGCCATCACGCGGCCGCAGCCGGCGTCAGCAGCAGGGCCGCGGCGACTCGCCGTCCCTCGGCCATCAGGATGTTGTAGGTCCGGCAAGCCGCGAACACGTCCATCGTCTCGACGCCGATGCCGCGGTCGATCAGCGGCGCGAGCAGGCGGGGATGCGGGAAGCGCAGCTTGCTGCCGGTGCCGAACACCACCAGTTCGGGGTCCAGGTCGGCGATGAACCGGAACGCATCGGCCGAGAGCGACGCGAAATCGGTCACCGGCCAGTCGAGCACCGGACGGTCCGGGACGACGACGATGCTGCGTTCGAAACGCACCGCGTTGACTTCGACGTAGCCGTCGCCGTACGCATTGAAGGTGTTGGACGACGGGACGACGGTGGCGTGGAGTTTCACGAAAGGGGCGGCGCCGGGCGCAAGGACGCGATGTGGCGGCGGGATTCCGAGGGGGTGTGAATTATAATCGGCCGTTGTCGAGCACCCGCCGAAACCCGTCGTTCCGCGCCGCATCCCGGGGTCCGCATGAAAGAGTTTTCGCGCATCAAGCGCCTGCCCCCGTACGTCTTCAACATCACCGCCGAGCTGAAGATGGCGGCGCGCCGGCGTGGCGAGGACATCATCGACATGAGCATGGGCAATCCCGACGGGCCCACGCCGCAGCACATCGTCGACAAGCTCGTCGAGGCCGCGCAAGCGGCCCGACACGCACGGCTACTCGGTGTCCAAGGGCATCCCGCGGCTGCGCCGCGCGATCTGCAACTGGTACAAGACGCGCTACGACGTCGACTTCGATCCCGACACGCGAAGCCATCGTCACGATCGGCTCCAAGGAAGGCCTCGCGCACCTGATGCTGGCCACGCTCGATCGCGGCGACACCGTGCTGGTGCCGAATCCGAGCTACCCGATCCACATCTACGGCGCGGTGATCGCCGGCGCCGACATCCGCTCCGTGCGCATGACGCCCGAGC
The DNA here is from genome assembly GCA_963795885.1 of uncultured beta proteobacterium. Taxonomy (GTDB): domain Bacteria; phylum Pseudomonadota; class Gammaproteobacteria; order Burkholderiales; family Burkholderiaceae_D; genus CAHJXF01. The sequence goes on from CAWCJI010000004.1 coordinate 323,247, forward strand.
GTCGACTTCTTCGCCGAGTGCGAGCGCGCGATCCGCGGAGTCGATCCCGAAGCCGAAGATGATGGTGCTCGGCTTCCCGTCGCAACCCGACCGCGCAGTGCGTGGAGCTCGAATTCTTCGAACGCGTGGTCGCGCTCGCGCAAGCAGCACGACATCCTGGTGGTGCACGACCTGGCGTACGCCGACATCACGTTCGACGGCTGGAAGGCGCCGTCGATCATGCAGGTGGAGGGCGCGCGCGACGTCGCGGTGGAGTTCTTCACGATGTCGAAGAGCTACAACATGGCCGGCTGGCGCATCGGCTTCATGGTCGGCAACCAGGAACTCGTCGACGCGCTCGCGCGCATGAAGAGCTATCACGACTACGGCACGTTCACGCCGGTGCAGGTCGCCGCCATCGCCGCGCTCGAAGGGCCGCAGGACTGCGTGAGCGAGATCGCGCGCCAAGTACCAGCAGCCGGCGCGACGTGCTCGCGAAGGGGCTCGCCGAGGCCGGCTGGAAGGTGGAGGTGCCGCAGCGCGTCGATGTACATCTGGGCGCGAACTGCCCGCGGCCTACGCGTCGATGGGCTCGCTCGAGTTCGCGAAGCAGCTGCTGGCCGAGGCGCGAGGTCGCGGTGTCGCCCGGCATCGGCTTCGGCGACTACGGCGACGACCACGTGCGCTTCGCGCTGATCGAGAACGAGGCGCGCACGCGCCAGGCGATCCGCGGCATCAAGGAGATGTTCCGCAAGGACGGCCTGCTGCCGAAGGCCGCGGCCTGAAGCCCGCGAACGGATGGGATCCCGCGCTGGTCACCGGGACGACATGCCGCCGATCATCGTTCGACACCCGTTTCGTCACCCCGGCCGCGGCCGGTGACGACGCTCACCTCGATCACCCCGGCGCAGGCCGGGGCCTCATCTGGCTCCCATTGAAACCCATCCAGGTCGCCCTCGTCGGCACCGGCACCGTCGGCGGCGGCCTGATCCGGGTGCTGTCGCGCAACCGCGAAGAGATCACCCGACGTGCCGGGCGCGGACATCGTCGTCGTGCGGGTCGGTGCGCGCGACGTCGACAAGGCGCGCCGGCTGGTCGGCCCGGACGTGCCCGGTCGACGACGACCTGATGGCGGTCGTCACCGACCCGACCATCGAGATCGTCGTCGAGCTGATCGGCGGCATCGAGCGACGCGAAGCGCCTGGTGCTCGCGGCGATCGCCGCCGGCAAGCACGTGGTCACGGCCAACAAGGCGCTGCTCGCGCTGCACGGCAACGAGATCTTCGCGGCCGCGCAGGGGCGCGGCGTGATGGTCGCGTTCGAGGGCGCGGTGGCCGGCGGCATCCCGATCATCAAGGCGCTGCGCGAGGGCCTGACGGCCAACCGCATCGAATGGATCGCCGGGATCATCAACGGCACCAGCAACTTCATCCTCTCGTCGATGCGCGACAGCGGCGCGAGCTTCCTGTCGGCGCTGGCCGAAGCGCAGCGCCTGGGATACGCCGAGGCCGATCCGACCTTCGACATCGAAGGCATCGACGCCGCGCACAAGCTGTCGATCATGAGCGCGATCGCATTCGGCATCCCGATGCAGTTCGAGCGCGCCTACACCGAGGGCATCTCGCAGCTCACCGCCGACGACATCCGCTACGCCGAGGAGCTCGGCTATCGCATCAAGCTGCTCGGCATCTCGCGCCGCGTGGAGTCCTCGGACGACGGTCGCGCCAGCGGCATCGAGCTGCGCGTGCATCCGACGCTGATCCCGGCCAGGCGATTGCTGGCCAACGTCGAAGGCGTGATGAACGCGGTGCTCGTCAAGGGCGATGCGGTCGGCCCGACGCTGTACTACGGCGCGGGGGCGGGCGCCGAACCCACCGCATCGGCCGTCGTCGCCGACCTCGTCGACGTGACGCGGCTGCACACGGCCGACCCCGAGCATCGCGTGCCGCATCTCGCGTTCCAGCCCGATTCGCTGTCGGCGACGCCGATCCTGCCGATCGCCGAGGTCCGCACCGCCTACTACCTGCGGCTGCGCGTCGCCGACAAGCCGGGCGTGCTCGCGGACATCACGCGCATCCTGGCCGACGCCGGCATCTCGATCGGCGCGGTGCTGCAGAAGGAGCCCGCCGAAGGCGACGCACGCGACCGACATCATCATGCTCACGCACGGCACGATCGAGAAGCGCGTCGACGGCGCGATCGAGCGGATCGAGTCGCTCGCGACCGCGCTGTCGAAGGTGACCCGCATCCGCGTCGAGGACCTCGCCTGATGAACCTCAACCAGGTGACCGTCGGGGTGGCCGACGTCGCGCGGTCGATCGCGTTCTATCGCACGCTCGGCCTCGAACTGATCGTCCAGGCGCCGCACTACGCGCGCTTCGTGTGCCCGCAGGGGCGCAGCACGTTCTCCGTCCATCGCGTCGATCGACCGGCCGCGTCGACGACGGTCGTCTATTTCGAATGCGACGACCTCGACGACACCGTGCGAGCGCTGACGGCGCAGGGCCTGACCTTCGACGGTCCGCCGGCCGACCAGCCGTGGCTCTGGCGCGAGGCGCGCCTCGCCGACCCCGACGGCAATCCGATCTGCCTCTTCCATGCCGGCGTCAACCGCATCGACCCGCCGTGGCGCGAGCCCGATCCGGCCCACGAACCGACCCGCTTCACATGAACGACGCATGAATTACATCTCGACCCGCGGCGGCCCGTTCGACGGCGCTGCCGACGCCGGCTTCCTCGACATCCTGCTCGAAGGGCTCGCTCCCGACGGCGGCCTCGCGATGCCCGATCACTATCCGCAAATCGACGCCGACACGCTCGATGCGTGGCGCTACCTGTCGTACGGCGAGCTCGCGTTCGAGGTCGTGCGTCGCTTCGCGACCGACATCCCGCTCGCCGACCTGCGCGGCATCGTGCTCCGGACCTATACGCCCGAGGTCTTCGGCAGCCGCGAGATCACGCCGCTGGTGTCCCTCGCCGCGGTCGCGCCGGGCCTGCACCTGCTCGACCTGTCGAACGGTCCGACGCTCGCGTTCAAGGACCTCGCGATGCAGTTGCTCGGCAATCTGTTCGAGTACGCGCTCGCGAAGAAGGACCAGCCGCTCAACATCGTCGGCGCGACGTCGGGCGATACCGGCAGCGCGGCCGAATACGCGATGCGCGGCAAGAAGGGCGTGCGCGTCTTCATGCTGTCGCCGCGCGGCCGCATGAGCGCGTTCCAGACCGCCCAGATGTTCTCGCTCGACGATCCGCACATCCACAACCTCGCGATCGACGGCGTGTTCGACGACTGCCAGGATATCGTCAAGGCGATCAGCGCCGACGCGGCGTTCAAGCACGCCTACGCGATCGGCACCGTCAACTCGATCAACTGGGCGCGCGTGGTCGCGCAGGTCGTCTACTACTTCCGCGGCTACTTCATGGCCACCGGCAGCAACGACGAACGCGTGTCGTTCACGGTGCCGTCGGGCAACTTCGGCAACATCTGCGCCGGCCACATCGCGCGGATGATGGGGCTGCCGATCGACCGCCTGGTCTGCGCCACGAACGAGAACGACGTGCTCGACGAGTTCTTCCGCACCGGCGTCTATCGCGTGCGCGGTCCCGACGAGACGCACGCGACGAGCAGCCCGAGCATGGACATCAGCAAGGCGTCGAACTTCGAGCGCTTCGTGTTCGATCTCGTCGGTCGCGACGCCGCGGCGCTGAAGGTCCTGTGGGACCGGGTCGAGCGCGAGCGACGCTTCGACCTGTCGGGCTTGCCACTGTTCGACGCCATTTCATCGCGCTACGGATTCGCGTCGGGGCAGTGCTCGCATGCCGAACGGGTCGAGACGATTCGTGCGGTGCATGCGAAGAGCGGCCTCGTGATCGATCCGCACACCGCCGTCGCGGTGAAGGTCGCGCGCGACCATCGGCGGGACGGTGTCCCGATGATCGTGCTCGAGACCGCGAAGCCGGCCAAGTTCAACGAGACGATCCGCGAGGCGCTCGGTGTCGATGCGGTGGTCCCGGCGGGCTTCGAGGACCTGATGCGGCGTCCGCAGCGTTCGACGGACCTCGCCGCCGACGTCGAGGCCGTCAAGCGCTACGTGGCCACGCACGCGCGCTAGCGTCCGCAGACGCGGAAGCTGGCGGGACCGGACGCCAGGCCCGGCCGATCAGGCGGCCTGGCCGCCCGTCACCGCGTGCAAGCGTCCGTAGTTGTCCTCGAAGCGGACGATGTCGTCCTCGCCGAGATAGGTGCCGGACTGCACCTCGATCATCTCGAGGTCGATCTTGCCGGGGTTCTCGAGCCGGTGCGACGGTGCCGAGCGGGATGTAGGTCGACTGGTTCTCCGCCAGCATCACGATCTCGTCGCCGCGCGTGACCTTGGCCGTTCCCTGCACGACGATCCAGTGCTCGGCCCGATGGTGATGCATCTGCAGCGACAGGCTCGCGCCCGGCTTGACGACGATGCGCTTGACCTGGAAACGCGGGCCGTTGTCGATCGAGTCGTAGTAGCCCCACGGCCGGTGCACCTTGCGGTGGTTGTCGGCATGCGGACGCGACTCGGCCTTCAGGCGGTTGACGATCTTCTTGATGTCCTGGGTCTTGTCCTTGCGCGCGACCAGCACGGCGTCGGGCGTCTCGACGATGATCATGTCGTCGAGGCCGAGGCAGGCGACGAGCCGGCCCTCGCTGATCACGAGACTGTTGCGCGTGTCCTCCAGCATCGTGTCGCCCTGCACGGAGTTGCCGTCGGCGTCCTGCGGCGACGAGGCCCACACCGCGTCCCAGGCGCCGACATCGGACCAGCCGGCCAGCAGCGGCACCACGACGCCCGGAATGCCGAGCTCGCTCGCGCCCTGCAGTTTCTCCATCACCGCGTAGTCGATCGAGTCGGACGGGCAGGCCGCGAACGCCTCGCGGCCGATCCGCACGAAGTCGCGATCGACGGCGCCCGCCTTCATCGCTGCCTCGCAGGCTGCGAACATCGCCGGAGCGAGGTGCGCGCACCGCCTTGTTCCAGACCGACGCGCGCATCAGGAACAGGCCGCTGTTCCACAGGTGTCGACCGCCGTCGACGTAGCGTTTCGCGGTCGCGAGCGGCGGCTTCTCGACGAAGGCGACGAGCGGCTGCACGCCGAGCCGATCGGCACCGGTCCCGAGGATCGACGTGCCGACCTCGAGATAGCCGTAGCCCGTCTCGGGGCGGTCCGGAACGATGCCGAACGTCACCATGGCCCCGTCGAGCGCCGGTCCCACCGCCGTCTCGATCGCCGCGTGGAAGCGATCGCGATCGCGCATGACGTGATCGGCGGGCATCACCAGCAGCAGCGCGTCGTCGCCGGACGAGACCGCCAGCAATGCGGCGAGCGTCAGGGCGGGTGCCGTGTTGCGGCCGAACGGCTCGAGCAGGATGCGGCCGGTGCTGCCGGCCGAGCGCATCTGCTCGGCGGAAAGGAAGCGGTACTCCTCGTTGCAGACCACGATGGCGCCGTCGGCGACCGGGACGCTGCTCGTGAAGCCGCTCAGGCGGGTCGCGGTGGCCTGCAACATCGTCTCGCCCCCGGTCAGGGACAACAGCTGCTTCGGATATTTTTCGCGCGACATCGGCCACAGGCGCGTACCGGAACCGCCCGACAGGATCACGGGTTGAAGGATCATGGTGGTCTTCCTCTGAAATGTGAGCCCGGCGCTTCGCGCTCTGTCGGCTTCGCCCCTGGATTGCTGCACTGCACTAATGCAAGGACGAATACTACTGCGGGTGAGTCGTTCGCCACATTACGGTCGTTCTGTACCCGAATCTGTCAGTCGCCCGCGGATCGACCGGCGATGCCCAGAATAGAATGACGCCTCATGTCCGCCCGCACCCACGACGCAATTTCCGAACCAGTTCCCGGCGCTCCCCGCCGGCCGCTGCTGTCGGTCGACGAGGCGCTCGCCCGACTGCTGCGCGACGTCGCGCCGCTCGGCGATCGCGAGACGGTGGCGACGATGACCGCCCGGGGCCGGGTGCTGGCCACCTCGCTGCGGTCGCGCCTCGACGTGCCCGTCGCCGACAACGCACAGATGGACGGCTACGCGATCCGCGCGGCCGACCTCGCCGGCGCCGGCGCGGAATCGCCCGTCGTGCTGCCGGTCGTGCAGCGCATCCCGGCGGGGCATGTCGGGCTTCCGCTCGACGCCGGTCGTGCGGCGCGCATCTTCACCGGGGCGCCGATGCCGGTCGGGGCCGACGCGGTCGTGATGCAGGAAGCCGTGACGGTCGACGCGAACGCGGGGACGGTCGCTTTCTCGCACGCTGCCCGAAGCCGGCGCGTGGGTCCGCCGCCGTGGCGAGGACATCCGCAGCGGCCAGACGATCCTCGAGGCGGGCATCCGGCTCGGACCGCAGCATCTCGGGCTCGCCGCATCGATCGGCACCGCCGAGCTCAGCGTGTACCGTCGCCCGCGCGTGGCGATCTTCTCGACCGGGACGAACTCGCGATGCCCGGCGAGGTCGCGGTCGACGACCTGAAGCCCGGCACGCTGTTCAATTCCAACCGCTTCACGCTGCGCGACCTGATCGAGGCGCTCGGCTGCGACGTCATCGACCTGGGCATCGTGCCCGACACGCTGGCCGCCACCCGCGACGCGCTGGTCCGGGCCGCGACGCGGAGCGACTGCATCGTCACGTCGGGCGGCGTGTCGGTCGGCGAGGAGGACCACATCCGGCCCGCGGTCGCGGCCGAGGGCACCATCGATTCGTGGCAGATCGCGATCAAGCCGGGCAAGCCGCTCGCGTTCGGTCGCGTGCGCAGTGCCGGGCAGACGGCGTTGTTCGTCGGCCTGCCGGGCAACCCGGTGTCGGGGTTCGTCACGTTCCTGATGTTCGTGCGGCCCTTGCTGATGCGGCTGCAGGGCATCGTCGACACGGTGCCGAACGCCTGGACGCTGCGTGCGGACTTCGAGTGGGCGCGTCCGGATGCGCGCCAGGAGTACCTGCGCGTGCGATCAACGACGCGGGCGGGCTCGACCTGTTCCCGCAGCAGGGTTCGGCGGTGCTGACGTCGACCGTCTGGGCCGACGGTCTCGTCGAGAACCCGCCGGGCAGGCGCATCGCGCGCGGGCGATCCGGTCCGCTTCCTGCCGTTCGCGCGCTGTTCGGATGACGATGCGCGTGACGTCCTCTATTTCGCCGGACTGCGCGAAGCGCTCGGCATGTCGCGCGAGTCGTGCGAGTTGCCCCGCGGGATCACCACGCCCGCGCAGGTCCGTGCCTGGCTGCGCGAGCGCGGCGGCGCCTGGGCGATCGCGCTCGCCGAAGGCCGCAACGTGCGCGCCGCGGTCGACCAGACGATGGGGTCCGTCGACGCGCCGCTGCACGACGGCGCCGAACTGGCGTTCTTCCCGCCGGTCACCGGCGGCTGAGGCAGGTCGGCCGTGGCTTCCGTCGTGCGCGTGCAGACCGGGGACTTCGACGTCGGCGCCGAACTCGCCGCAATGCGGATCGGCAAGCCCGCGGTCGGTGCGATCGCGAGCTTCATCGGCATCGTGCGCGACCTCAACGCGGTGGACGGCGACGACCGGTCGCAGGTCGGCTCGCTGACGCTCGAGCACTATCCCGGCATGACCGAGCGCTCGCTCGAGGCGATCTGCGCCGACGCGTCGGCCCGCTGGTCGCTGATCGACCTGCTGGTGATCCATCGGGTCGGCAGGCTCGCCCCGACCGACCAGATCGTGCTCGTGGCCGCGAGCTCCGCGCATCGCGGCGAAGCGTTCGAGGCGTGCAACTTCGTGATGGACTACCTGAAGACGCAGGCGCCGTTCTGGAAGAAGGAGACGACCGATCGCGGCGAGCGCTGGGTCGAGGCGCGCGCCAGTGACGAGGTCGCCGCGGCGCGATGGTCGACGGACACGGCCCGTTGAGCGTCGCGTCCACACCGAGCGACCACAGGTCCCGCGCGCACTTCAGCGGCTCGGGACCCGGCGCGCGAACGCGCGACGGCTGCTCGGTCGCGTTGTACGAACGATCGCCTGATCTCGATGACCTGATCGACGCCGGACTCGACCTCTCGCCCGGCCTGCGCGTGCTCGAACTCGGTTGTGGCACCGGGCGACTGACGCAGCCGATGCTCGCGGCCGGCGCCGAGGTGACGGCGGTCGACAACTCGGCCGACATGCTGCGCGCGGTACCGACGCGCGCGACGACGGTGCTCGCGGACATCGAGAGCCTTGCGCTCGACAGAACCTTCGACATCGTGCTGCTCGCCAGCGGCCTCATCAACCACCGCGACGCCCACGTGCGCCATGCCTTCGTCGCATGCGCTCGTCGCCATCTCGATGTCGGTGGAAGGTTCGTGATCCAGCGGCAGGACCCGCTCTGGTTGCGCGATGCGACCGTCGGGCAGAGCGGAACACAGGGAGCGATCGGGATGCACGTCGAGGCCGTCGCACGCGCAGGTCCCGAGGTCACGATGACGCTGCGTTTCGTGCTGAACGACGACGCGAAAGACGTTCCGGGCCACGACGCGAAGAAGACCCGTCACGAAGTCTGGCGGCAGTCGTTCACCATCGTCAGCCTGAGCGAGACGGACGTCGAAGCGCTCCTGTCCGAAGTGGGCTTCGGGTCGTTCGCGTGGCAGGGCGCGAAGCGACGCTGGGTGCATGCGATCGCCGGGTCTCCGCGATGAGCGCCGTCACCCTTTCAAGCTACCTCGCGCTGTGCGTCGGCTCGCTGATCGGCGCGACGTTGCGCTGGCTGGCGCAGATCCTGCTCAATCCCCTGATGCCGACGCTGCCGCTCGGCACGCTGCTGGTCAATGTCGTCGGCGGGTTCGCGATCGGCATGGCGGTGGGCGCGTTCCAGGCGTCGCCCAGCCTCGCGCCCCAGTGGCGGGTGCTGGTGATCCCCGGGGTGCTGGGCGGCCTGACGACGTTCTCGTCGTTCACCGCCGAGTCGATGCTGCTGCTGCAGGAGGGAAGGGCGGGATGGGCGTTCGCCCACGCGTCGGCCCACGTGTTCGGCGCACTCGTCGCGTGCTTCGCGGGCTATGCCTTGGTGCAGAAGCTGTCATGACCCGTCCCTCTCTCCTGTCGAATCGATGACCGAACCTTTCCGCTATCAATGGGCCGCGCGCGGCGACGTCAACGGCTTCTTCGCGCTGTCGATCGACAACCTCGCGCTGCTCGTGTCGATGAGCGGCATCCTCATCGGCGTGTTCGGCATGCCACCCGACATCGTGCTGGGTCGCATGGTGCCGGGCACCGCGATCGGCGTGTTGATCGGCGACGCGATCTATACGTGGCTGGCCTTCCGCCTCGCGAGGAAGGAGCGCCGCCACGACGTCTGCGCGATGCCGCTCGGCATCGATACGCCATCGATGTTCGCGCTGTCGTTCGGCGTCGTCGGTCCGGCCTACCTGCAGCACCACGATGCCAACGAGGCCTGGGCCGTCGGCATGGCGGTGCTGGTGCTGATGGGCGTCGCAAAGCTGATCGCATCGTTCTTCGGCGAAAGCATCCGTCGCATCCTGCCGAAGACCGCGCTGCTCGGCGCGATCAGCGCGGTCGGCGTCGCGCTGATCATGTTCTTCCCGTTCCAGAAGATCATGGCCGAGCCGGTCGGCGGCTTCGTCGCGCTCGGCGTGATGCTGCTGACGCTGGTCGGCGGCATCCGCCTGCCCTGGAACGTGCCGGCCGTGATCGCGTCGGTGCTGCTGGGCCTCGTCGCGTACTACGTCGCCAAGTCGGTCGGCTACCTGCCGCCGGTGATTCCGTCGTCGGGCGGCAGCTTCGGCGTGCACCTGCCGTTGCCGAGCCTCGCCTTCGTCGAGGGGCTCGACCTCGCCTGGAAGTACGTGCCGCTCGCGATCCCGGCCGCCTTCCTGACGGTGGTCGGCGGCATCGACGTGACCGAGTCGGCGGCGCTGGCCGGCGATCGCTATGCGACGCGCACCGTGCTGCTGGTCGAAGGCATCGCGACGCTCGGCGCCGCGCTCTGCGGCGGGGTCGTGCAGAACACGCCGTACATCGGCCATCCGGCCTACAAGCGCATGGGCAGCCGCGCGGCCTACACGCTGGCCACCGGCCTGTTCATCGCGATCGGCGCGGCGACCGGCCTGATCAGCGTGCTGATCTCGGCGCTGCCCGAGTCGATCGTCGTGCCGATCCTGGTCTACGTCGGGCTCGAGATGAGCGCGCAGGCGGTCCACGAGTCGGAGCCGAAGCACGTGAAGGCGATCGCGCTGGCGCTGATCCCGGTCATCGCCAACCTCCTCAACATCCAGCTGGGCGGGGTGCTGGGGGCCGCGCACGTCGACGTCGCCGCGCTGCCGGCCGACACGCAGCACGGGCTGACGGTGCTGACGATGCTCGGCAACGGCTTCATCGTGACCGCGATGATCTGGGCCACGTGGCTGGTGTGGATCATCGATCGCCGCCTGACCGCGGCCGCATGGCTGTGCGTCGTGGCCGCCGCGATGACGCTGGTGGGCCTGATCCACTCGCCGTTCACCGACGGCCGTCTGTTCATCCCGGATGCGACCGTGCCGCGCCTCGTCTTCGCGCTGGCGGCGGGCTACGTGCTGCTCGGCGCGATGTGCGCGGTGCTGCGCCTGTCGTCGCGCCCGGTGACCGAACCGTTCGGCGCGGTGTCATCGGCGACGCGAACGTCCGTGTGACCGCGCGCTACGCGGCTCGCGAGCGATGCGACTTCCAGAGATGGAAGACGAGATAGGCCACGACCGCGACGTTGAGCACGAGGGCCAGCCCGCGCTCCAGCGTGGCCCGATGCACCAGCGCCATGATCTCGAACGGCAGCAGCGAGGCCGTCATCACGGTCGTCAGGTACTCGGCCCAGCGCTTGCGCGTCCACAGGCCGATCGCCTCGACGAGGAACACGCCGCCGTAGACGAAGCAGCCTGCGGCCACTTCGGTCAGCCGTCGCGGGGTCGCGGCATTGAGCAGGGTCTCGCCGCGTTCGGCGAAGGCCGACGCGATGCGCCGACCGTGCTCGAGCGCGAGCTGGTGCAGCACGTCGACGACCGCATCGGTCCAGTCGGGGTTGAGCAGTCCGAGCGCGCCCAGGCCGGCCAGGATCAGGACGAGAGCCTTCAGCAGCTTGAAGACCGCGATGACGCGCAGCGTGTTGCCCTGCTGACCGTCGCGGTCGGCGTTCGGCGCGCTGCCGCGCGACGGGGTCGGGGCGACGGACTGTTCGGTCAATGACGACAAGGAGGCTCTCCGGTGAATCCGGGAGCTTGCCCACCCGAGCGCGGCAGCCAGCATCGGTCCGCCACGCATCGTAACCCGGCGCCCGGCCGACCCTGCGGTCGGTGGCTGCTGTCGAAAAGCGGTGCTAGCGGCCATACGCCGCCTTGATCAGCAGGGCCGCCTTCTCGGCGATCATGACCGTCGGCGAGCAGGTGTTGCCCGACGTGATCGTCGGCATGATCGCCGAGTCCACGACGCGCAGCCGGTCGATGCCGTGCACCCGCAGTTCGGCGTCGACGACCGCCAGCGGGTCGGTGGCCGGACCCATCTTGCAGGTGCCGACCGGATGGAAGATCGTCGTGCCGATGTCGCCGGCGGCCTTCGCCAGTTCCTCGTCGGTCTCGAATGCGGGCCGGGCAGGAACTCGGCCGGCGCATAGCGGCTGCATCGCCGGCTGCGCGACGATCCGCGCGTGAGGCGGATGCGAGTCGGCGGCGACCTTCAGGTCGGCTGTCGGCGCGACAGGTAGTTCGGCGAGATCCGCGGCGCGACGTGCGGGTCGGGCGACACCACGTGCACGCTGCCGCGCGACGCCGGCTGCAGGTTGCAGACCGACGCGGTGAACGCCGGGAAGCGTGTGCAGCGGCGAGCCGAACGGTCGAGCGACAGCGGCTGCACGTGGTACTGGACGTTCGCGATACGGCTGGTCGGGCGTGCTCCGCGCGAAGGCCCCGAGCTGGCTCGGCGCCATCGCCATCGGCCCGCGCTGCAGCGTCAGGTACTGCAGGCCCATCCAGGCCTTGCCGTGCCACGCGTTCGCGATCGTGTTCAGCGTGCGCGCCTTCGTCAGCTTGAACGCCATCCGCAGCTGCAGATGGTCCTGCAGGTTCTCGCCGACGCCGGGCAGCGCGTGACGCACCGCGATGCCGGCGGCTGCACGAGCGCGCCGGCGCGCCGATGCCCGGCGCGTTGCAGCAGCGCCGGCGAGCCGATCGAGCCGGCGCAGAGGACGGTCTCGGCGCGCGCGAGCACGGTGAACTCGACGTCGCGCTGGCGGAACGTCACGCCGGCGCAGGTGCGGCCGTCGAAGTCGAGCCGCGTGTCGAGCGCCTCGGTCACGAGGACGAGGTTCGGCGCGCTCGCGACGGCCCTTCAGCAGCGGATGCAGGAACGCCTTCGACGCGTTCCAGCGGATGCCGCGCTTCTGGTTGACCTCGAAGTAGCCGCAGCCGGACGTTGTCGCCGCGATTGAAGTCGTCGGTGCGCGGGATGCCGGCCTCCGCGGCGGCGTCGCGGAACGCGTCGAGGATGTCCCAGTGCAGCCGCTGCTGCTCGACGCGCCACTCGCCGCCGTGGCCGTGGAAGGCGGCGGTCGCTGCCCGCTCGTCGTCCGGCTCGTTCGCTGCGCTCGGCGACCTTCGCGTCGAGCGACCAGTGGCTCTCGCTCTTCCTGAACAGCGGCAGCACGTCGTCCCAGCTCCAGCCCGGGATTGCCGGCGGCGGCCCAGTCGTCGTAGTCGTGCCGCTGGCCGCGCATGTAGATCATGCCGTTGATCGACGACGAGCCGCCGACCACCTTGCCGCGCGGATAGATCAGGCTGCGGCCGTTGAGCCCTGCCTCGGCTTCGGTGCGAAAGCGCCAGTCGGTGCGCGGGTTGTCGATGCAGTACAGGTAGCCGACCGGGATGTGGATCCACGCGTAGTCGTCCATGCCGCCGGCCTCGACGACGAGGACCGAGACGCGCGGATCGGCGGACAGCCGGTTCGCGAGGACGCAGCCGGCGGTGCCGGCGCCGACGATGATGTAGTCGAAGTGTGCGTCGTGGTGGTCATGGAATCGCCCGCATTGCGACGGCCGATGCCATCGTGTCGAGTCGTTCAGTCGTCGACGGCCCGAGCGCGGCCGCGTGGAACGCGATGATGGTCGGCGACGAAGGTCGAGATGAAATAGTAGCCGTGGTCGTAGCCGGCGTGGCGGCGCAGCGTCAGCGGCTGGTCCGCGGCGCGGCAGGCGGCTTCGAACGCCTCGGGGTGCAGCTGCTCGTCGAGGAACTGGTCGGCGAGCCCCTGGTCGATCAGGATGCCGCGCGGGTACGGACGTGTGCGCCTTCGCCATCAGCGCGCTCGCATCGTGCGCGGCCCAGGCGAGCGCGGTCGTCGCCGAGGTAGCCGCGAGAAGGCCTTGTCGCCCCACGGGCAGCGCGTCGGCGCCGCGATCGGCGCGAAGGCCGAGACCGAGCGGAAGAGGCCGGGATGACGCAGCGCGAGCGTCAGGGCGCCGTGCCCGCCCATCGAGTGGCCGAAGATCGACAGGCGCGTCCGGTCGGCGCCGAAGTGTCGCACCGAGCAGCGTCGACCAGCTCCTGCGTGACGTAGCTCTCCATGCGAAAGCGCGCCGACCAAGGCGCCTCGGTCGCGTCGAGGTAGAAGCCCGCGCCTTCGCCGAAGTCCCAGTCGTTCGTCGCGCCGGCGATGGCCGGTGTCGCGCGGGCTGGTGTCGGGCGTGACGAGCACGAGCCCGTGCTCGGCCGCATGGCGCTGGGCGCCGGCCTTGATCGCGAAGGTCTCTTCGGTGCAGGTCAGGCCGGCGAGGTAGATCAGCGCGGGCCGTCGCGCCGGCGCTGTCGGGGCGGAAGACCCCGAAGCGCATCGGCGCTCCGATCGTCGTGCTGTCGTGACGATGGAACGACTGCGTGCCGTCGAAGATGCGGTACGTGCTCGTCGTCTCGATCATGTCGGTTCCGTTTCGCCGCGAAGGCCGTCAGGCCTGCGCGCGCAACTCCGCCAGGCACAGGTCGACGCCGACGCGCCAGTCGGGCAGCGTGAGCGCGAAGCGCTCGCCGAGGCGCGACGTATCGAGCGACGAGTAGGCCGGTCGCGGCGCCGGGACCGGGTACTCGGACGTCGTGATCGCGTCGACGCGCTCGACCTGGAGGCCCGGCCACTGGAGCGCGCGCGCCCGTTCGACGATGTAGCTGGCGAAGCCGTGCCACGACGTCTCGGCCCGATGCCGTGAGGTGGAAGAGGCCCGACTCGAACGTGTCGCCGCTCAGGGACTGCCCGACGATCTGCGCGGTCACGTCGGCGATCAGTCGTGCCGACGTCGGTGCGCCGTACTGGTCGCCGACGATGCGCAGCTGCGTCGCGCTCCGCCGCGAGCCGCAGGATGGTCTTGAGGAAGTTCTTGCCGCGCGACGCGTAGACCCAGCTCGTTCGCAGCACGAGATGCCGACATCCGGACGCGACGATCGCGGCTCGCCGGCCAGCTTGCTGCGCCCGTACTGCGACTGCGGGTTCGGCGTCGCATCCTCGGTGTAGGGCGACGGCGCTCGGCCGTCGAACACGTAGTCGGTCGAGTAGTGGACCAGCAGCGCGCCGCAGCGGCGCGCCTCGTCCGCGAGGACCGCGACCGCATCGGCGTTGACGCGCGTCGCGCGATCGACGCTCCGTTTCGGCCTGGTCGACCGCCGTGTAGGCGACGGCGTTGACGACGACGTCGGGCGTACGCGGCGAAGCGGGCCGCAGACGTATCGGGCCGCTCGAAGTCGGCGTCGGCCCGTGCGACAGGCGACGACGTCGCCGAGCGGCTGCAGCGCGCGCTGCAGCTCCCAGCCGACCTGGCCGGTCGTGCCGAACAGGAGGATGCGCGCACGCGTGTCACTCACGCGAACACCTCGGCGTCGGCGAACGCCGCACCCTGCTGCGTCCTTCGCCGAGACGACCGGGGTCGCGCCATCGAGCGGCCAGTCGATCGCGAGCGTCGGGTCGTTCCACACGATGCAGCGCTCGGCCTTCGGGTCCCAGTAGTCGGTCGTCTTGTAGAGGAAGTCCGCGCTGTCGGACAGCACGACGAAGCCGTGGGCGAAGCCTTCGGGGACCCACAGCTGCCGGTGGTTGGCCTCGCTCAACGCCACGCCGACCCAGCGGCCGAAGTTCGGCGAGCTGCGGCGCAGGTCGACCGCGACGTCGAACACGGAGCCGCGCACGACGCGCACCAGCTTGCCCTGCGTGTGCTCGACCTGATAGTGCAGGCCGCGCAGCACGCCGCTGCGCGGAGCGCGAATGGTTGTCCTGCACGAACTCGACCTCGCGGCCGACGGCCTCGTCGAAGCGCGCGCTCGTTGAAGCTCTCGAAGAAGAACCCGCGATCGTCGCCGAACACCTTCGGCTCGATCATCAGCACCTCGGGCAGCGCGGTCGGCGTGACCTTCATGCCGCGATCCCGAAGACTGTCTTCGGCGACGGGCGCGATGTCGAGCATCCGCATCAGGTACTGCCCGTAGTCGTTCTTCAGCAGCGGCTTCGCCAGTGCCGTCGATCTGCGTCGGCGTCGATGTAGCCCATGTGATACGCGATCTCCTCGAGGCAGGCGACCTTCAGGCCCTGCCGCTTCTCGATCGTGTGGATGAACTGCGCGGCCTCGAGCAGCGAATCGTGCGTGCCGGTGTCGAGCCACGCGAAGCCGCGGCCCAGCGTCTCGACGTCGCAGCTCGCCCGGCTCGAGATAGCAGGCGGTTGACGTCGGTGATCTCGAGCTCGCCGCGCGGCGACGGCTTCAGCGACGCGGCGAGCTCGACGACCTGGTCGTCGTAGAAGTAGAGGCCGGTCACCGCGTAGTTCGACTTCGGCTGCGCCGGCTTCTCCTCGAGCGCTCAGCGCCTTGCCGTCGCGCGTCGAACTCCACCACGCCGTAGCGCTCCGGGTCGTGCACGTGATAGGCGAACACCGTCGCGCCGCGGTCGTCGCGCGTTGGCCGCGCTGCAGCTGCGCGGCGAGGTCGTGGCCGTAGAAGATGTTGTCGCCGAGGATCAGCGCCGACGGGCTCGTCGCCGACGAAGTCGCGACCGATGATGAAGGCCTGCGCGAGGCCGTCCGGCGACGGCTGCACCGCGTAGCTCGAGGTTCATGCCCCACTGCGCGCCGTCGCCGAGCAGTCGCTGGAAGCGCGGCGTGTCCTGCGGCGTCGAGATGATCAGCATGTCGCGGATGCCGGCCAGCATCAGCACGCGACAGCGGGTAGTAGATCATCGGCTTGTCGTAGACCGGCAGCAGCTGCTTCGACACCGACCTGCGTGACGGATACAGCCGCGTGCCGGAGCCGCCGGCGAGGATGATGCCCTTGCGACTGGGCCGTGCGTCATGCCGTCACCGTCGCGCCGTAGTTCGCGCGATCCAGTCGCGATAGCTGCCGGCCTGCACGTTCGCGACCCAGTCGCCGTGGTCGAGGTACCAGCGCACCGTCTTCTCGAGGCCGGTCTCGAACGTCTCCGCCGGCCGCCAGCCGAGCTCGCGCTCGATCTTGCGCGCGTCGATCGCGTAGCGGCGGTCGTGGCCGGGCCGGTCCTTCACGTAGCTGATCTGGTCGACGGTAGCTGCCGCGACGGCCTTCGGCCGCAGTCGCGTCGAGCAGCGCGCAGAGCGCGTGCACGACCTCGAGGTTGGTCTTCTCGTTCCAGCCGCCGATGTTGTAGGTCTCGCCCGGGCGTGCCGCGCGCGAGCACGCGGCGGATCGCCGCGCAGTGGTCGCCGACGTACAGCCAGTCGCGCACGTTGCCGGCCGTCGCCGTAGACCGGCAGCGGCTTGCCCTCGAGCGCGTTCGAGATCATCAGCGGGATCAGCTTCTCGGGAAACTGGTACGGCCCGTAGTTGTTCGAGCAGTTGGTCGTCAGCGATCGGCAGGCCGTAGGTGTGGTGATAGGCGCGCACCAGGTGGTCGCGACGCCGCCTTCGACGCCGAGTACGGGCTGTTCGGCGCGTAGGGCGTCGTCTCGCTGAACGGCGGGTCGTTCGGCGCCGAGCGAGCCGTAGACCTCGTCGGTCGACACGTGCAGGAAGCGGAACGCGGCCGCTGCCGCGCTCGTCCAGCGCCGCTCCAGTAGGCGCGCGCCGCCTCGAGCAGCGTGAAGGTGCCGACGATGTTGGTCTGCGATGAACGCCGCCGGGCCGTCGATCGAGCGGTCGACGTGCGACTCGGCCGCGAAGTGCACGACCGCGCGCGGCCGGTGCTCCGCGAGCAGCGCCGCCATCGCGGCCTGGTCGCAGATGTCGGCGCGGCACGAAGAGGTGGCGCGACGATCGTCCGCGACCGCCGCGAGGTTCTCGGCGTTGCCGGCGTAGGTCAGCTTGTCGACGTTGACGACGTCCGAGGATCTCGGCTGCGAGCCAGTCGAGCACGAAGTTGGCGCCGATGAAGCCGGCACCGCCGGTGACTAGGATTTTGGGGTTGATGTTGGGGACGCTTGGTTTCGTTGCTTCGCGGCGCTCGCGTGGCGCCTTTTATTCTTACCACAGGCGATCCTGCCTTCGCATGTGCAACGGCAGCCGCTCCGATCCGACTGGCTGGCGTCGGGCGTTCGTCCACCGGATCGCCACCGGACCGGCGGGGCGACGCCGTCGTGAGCTTCCGCAATGTTCTGCGCGTGCCTGCAACGATTCCGCGGGAAGGCAGCGGCCGGTCGGTCATGATTTCCGCGATTCGGTGCATTCGTCGAGCACGCGAAAGACGCTGCGTTGAAAGGTTTCGATCGAGTACGCGTGTCCGACCTTCGCCAGCGCGGCGATGCGCACCCGTGACCACAGTTCGGCGTCACGATAGAGCGCCGCACAGGCATCGGCGAATCCCTTTGCGTCCTCGGCCGCCATGCAGTCGACCTGATTCTCGAATTGCAGCTGCTCCGCTAACAGGTCGGTGACGACGCAAGGCAGGCCGGCAGCTGCCGCTTCGACGACTTCAGCGGAAGTCCTGCGGCAAAGCGTGTCGGCGCGATGAACACGCGGCTGCGGTCGTACCAGGGAGCTAGGTCGTCGACGATCCCTTTGAAAAGCACCCGGGACGAGGAAAGACGGTCAACCAGCTCATCGTCGACCCGACCGTGACCACCAGGCGGTACTCGTCGCCGAGATGCCTGTCGAGTCGGGGCATGACCTCTTCGACGAACCAGATCAAGGAATCGACGTTCGGTATCTCTTCCCGAGGGCCGACCGCACGCCCGACGAAGAGGAGGTCGGCGCGCTGGTCGAACGGCGCGGCATTCGTTCGGACGGGCGTCGTGTGGCTGATCACGTGCACCGGTGTCGACACGCGTGACCTGAACAAACGCGCCTCCGCCTCGGTAACCGAGATGATGGCGCGTGCACCCCGCGTCAATGCGATCTCCGCATCGAGTGCCGCCTCGTACGCTACGGACGACATCGGTTCGCCGAACAACGGCAGGCGGCGCGACTCGCGTGCCGTGAAGATGGCCTCGGCGTCGTAGACGACGACCAGTCGATCGTGGCGCGCCGGCCATCCCGGCGCGACGCGTGCGAACTTCGCCATGACGGTGGGCCGGCTCACGAGCATCAGGTCGAACGATCCGACGGATCCGAGCACCAACCGGCGTAGCCCCCGCTTCCCGTTGCTCGGCAGAAATGCGACCGAGGGAAAGCGTTGCCGGACATCGACGTAGTCTTCTTCACCGGCGTTCATCGGATACATCGTCGCGTCGCAGCCCGCGGCGACGATCGCGCCCAACAGTTCGGCTGCCCGGGGGCTGCCTGCGCCGAAGCGGGGATCCGGAAGCCATTCGTCGATGATGAGGACACGCAAGGCGTCCGACGACTCTCGGCGGCGGACCGACGACCGGCGGCGAGGTAGTGCACCGATGCCGAACGTCGCGAACGATCTCTCGCAGCTGGTGCTTGGCGCGGCGATAGGTCGCCCGAGCGCGCGACGTCATGATGCGAGCACGACCGTCATGGATTCACCGCGTCGCATCGAACCGAGTGGCAGGCTTCCGAGCGCGCGGCGAATCTCGTCGATCACCTGATGCCGCAGGAAAGCCAGCGTCGCGAGCCAGCACCCGATACCGAGGACGACGCTGGCGACGAGTTGGAGGATCGGCACGTCGTAGGTCCACTCGTAGGACACCATCAGCACGACCGACGGAGCGATGGCGGCGAGGGCGGCCAGCCCCGACCGCGCATAGATCGCCAGGAATTCGGCCGCGGTCGTCGACGTCATGCGATTGAGATGCGGCGTGTACAGGAACAGCGCGAAGACGGCCTCGACCACGCGTCCGACCGCCGCAGCGGTGATGCTGAAAAAGCCGCCGATCGAGAAGGCGATCAGGCCGACGCCGGTCTTCATGAAATCGAATCTCACCTGCCGTGCGGTCTCGTCGCGAATGACGAAGATCTCCCACGTCATCGTCATCGAGATCAGAAGCAGATGGGCGATCGCGAAGACGGCCAGCGGATGCCTCGCCGCTTCGGTCCATTTCGGCCCGTAGAGATGGAAGATGACCGGGCGAGCGAGCACCGCCAGTCCTGCGAAGGCCGGCCACATGACGGCCGTCAGGATGGACAGGCATCGCAGATAGGCGTCGCGCAAGGTCCTCCGTGCGGTACTCCTGCGACAAGCGCGAGAACAGGACGTTGACGATCACGCCGTACACGCGTCCCAGAAGAGCGAAACGATGTTCGACGCGCGCGTGTAGAGACCGAGCGCAGCGAGGCCCAGCAAACGCGCGAGCAGGATCTCGGAGAGTGGCTCGACAGCGCGAAGAACCCGCCGATCGCCGCCATGCGCAGCCCGATCCGGTCATCGTTCGCCAGCCCGTCAATCGAACGGCGAAGCCGACGTGACTGCGGCCGGCGAACATCGTCGCCG
The DNA here is from genome assembly GCA_963795885.1 of uncultured beta proteobacterium. Classification (GTDB taxonomy): domain Bacteria; phylum Pseudomonadota; class Gammaproteobacteria; order Burkholderiales; family Burkholderiaceae_D; genus CAHJXF01. Next base: position 343,056 of record CAWCJI010000004.1, read on the forward strand.
CTGCGCCGAAGATGCTGCCGGCCAGGGACCCCATGCCGGACTCATGTAGCTGAACCCGTTGAAGGCCAGCAGCACCACGACCGACGTCGTCAGCAACGCCCGGATCGAATTGATCAGCGCCAGCGATCGGAACTGCATCTGCCGCTGCAAGCATGGCGCGCGGGCGGAACTCGAGGATCGAGATCAGCGAAGTCATGGCGATCACCGACATCACCCGGCCCACGGCCGGCTCGTCCAGCATCTTCGATGCGACGACGCTGCCAGCGAACACGCCGATCGCGACGAGCGAGCAGAGGATCGCGTTGAGTGTGAATGCCGTCGCGAGGACCGGCTCGTCGATCTCGGCCTCCCGGACGATGTAGTTGTGCAGGCCGAAGGCCTGGATCGTCCCGATCAGGCCGATCGTCGCCATCGCCACGGCGAAGATGCCGATCTCGTGCGGGCTGAGCAGCCGCGCGACGATGACCGATCCGACGAACTGGGTGGTGAAGAGGAAGGTCTGGCCGAGGAAACTCCACGCCAGCGCGCGACGAACGGACATGGCGCTGGGTCGGTCAGCGACCGAGCTGCCGAATGGAGTCGGGACAGTTGCCGAATCGACGAAGCAGGTAGTCGCGCAAGCCCGCTTGCATCGCCTTCAGCACGGGAGAAGGGGATCGGAACTGGCGGATCGAGTCCGACCAGCTCGCGCGACCCGTGACGTCCCGGAAGCGGCTGACCACGGCGCGCGCCACGCGCAATCGCTGCGGGAGCGTGCCGTGCTTTTCCGAGAACAGCAGGTGGTTGCGAAACATGAAGTAGTGCTGGAGCGGCGTCGCCGCGCCGCCGATCGACTTGTTGCCGGAATGGAAGACGACCGGATCCCTCAACGTGTATCGGGCGTGCCCCGCCGCACCGGCGCGCAGGCACCAATCCGATTCATCGAAGTTCAGGTAGAAACAGTCGTCGAATCGCCCGACTTCCTCGAAGACGGTGCGGTGGGCGAAGAGCGCTGCTCCGTTGACGATCGGCGTCGGGATGAAGCGTTGCCGAAGCATGACCTCGGTTTCCTCCTCGGACGGCCACCTGAGGAGACCGGTACGCTCGTCGAGGTCCACCTTGATGAAGGTCAGTCCCGTGCCGTCGTCGTTCCGCTGGAGACATCCCAGGATGGGCCGCTCCGAAATGCGTTCGGCATGCGCGCGCATCAGCTCGCACAGCGCGCCGGGTTCGAGGGTCGCGTCGTTGTTGAGCAGGAAGACGAACTCATGGCCGCCGGCCAGCGCATGTTCGACGCCGAGGTTGTTGCCCCCGGTCCAGCCGCCGTTGACCGGCGAACGGATCAGCGTCGCATCGGACCCCAGATCGCCGAGGTGCTCCAGCGAGCCGTCGGTCGATGCGTTGTCCACCACGTAGGCATGCCAGCTGAACCCGTCGAGCCGGCTGCGGCGCAGGGACGCGAGGCACTGCTGCGTCAAGGCCCAACCATTCCAGTTGACGGTGACGATGGCGATCGTTGCGGGCTGTGACATGGCGGGGATGCTCGATAAATCGCGGGGGCGGCGCAGGGCGCGCAATCCGATCGGTTCCGGCTGTTCAGCCGAACGATGGACGCGCGTCGCCGACGACGTGCGATGAAAATGCGGCAGCGCAGCATAACGGACATGCTGCGTCATGGGAAATAGGCGAAACCACCGTTATCGCGCTTTGACGAGCAAGTTCGGATGACTTTCGAGTGCTTTTCTGCCCACCTCGCGCGACCCCACCACATTCAAGTGGTCCGAGTCGCGATACAGCAGCTGCCCATCCCGCGCCATCGTGCAGCTCTTCGCGTCGCAGAAATAGCGCGCCACGTCGAGCACGTCGACGTGTGCATTGCGCTTCGCGAGCGTGGCGAACAGGTCCGCGTAGCCGGCGAGCTGCTTGCCGTAGAAGTCCGCCGGGTCGCTGCATTTGTGCGTGCGCAGGACGGTCCCGGCGTACTTGCACAGCCGCGGGTCGAACGAGAAGTTCGGCACGTCGTCGACGAGCCAGACCGTCTTGCCGGCCGCGACGAGCACATCGATCGTGGCCTGCAACGCCGCTTCCGGCGTCGTCCCGCGCGGCAGTTCGCCGAAGCGCAACGTCCACCAGGCCGCCAGCACGACGGTCTTGATGTGGGGATCGGCCACGACGGTCCGGAAGATGCGCGCGTAGTCGGCGTTGGCGACGACCGGTACCGCGCTGTCGAGGTAGTACGCCACGTTCGAGCGCGGCATCGCTTCGGCCAGCCCGATGAAGAGATGCTCCGCGTGGCTGTCGCCGACGATCGCGACGTCGACCGGGCCGGGGCGCGACTGGAAGCATCGCGGCACGCCGTCGAAGCGTCTCGGCCGCTGCCCGGAGTTCGGCCGCTTCGCACGGCGTGAAGCGATCGGTCATGGTGCGGAAGAACGCCGCGTGGCCGACGTCGCCTGCGTTGAGCACCTCGGCGTCCGCGGCGGCCCGTGTCGGGAAGCCTCCGTTCGCGAAGCCGGCATAGCCGGCGATGCCCAGGGCGGCGAGCGCCGCCACGAGCGACCACGTGATCGATCGACCGCGCAGGCCGACGCGGATGGGGCGCTCGACCCAGCGATACGTGGCCCATGCGAGCAGCGCCGCGAGAACGATCGCGACGAGTCGCACGGTGCGCGACGGGCGCTCCGCGTCGAGGATCCGGACGAACGCGAGGATCGGCCAGTGCCAGAGGTACAGCGGATAGCTGATCAGGCCGATCCAGACCAGCGGCCGTGAAGCGAGCACATGGCGATTGATCCAGGCGCCGGGGCCGGACCCGATCAGCACCACGGCACCGAGCGTCGGGAGCAGCGCCCACCAGCCGGGAAACGGGCTCCTCGCCGTGATCGTCGCGAAGCCGGCCGCGAGGAGACACGCGCCGAGCCCCGACTGCAGATGGGTCGACCAGGACGGCGCGCGGTTCGCGATGCCGGTGCGCAATGTCAGTGCCGCGAGCGTCGCGCCACAACCGAGCTCCCAGAAGCGCGACAACGGCGAATAGAAGTCGGCGACGGCATCGGTGCGGACCAGCCACACGTTCCACGCGAACGACGCGGCGACCAGTCCCAGCGTGCAGGCGAGAACGTTCGCGCGCAGCCGCCACGCCGCCCACAGGATCAGCGGCCAGACGATGTAGAACTGCTCCTCGATCCCGAGCGACCACAGGTGGAGCAGCGGCTTCGTCTCGGCTGCGGCATCGAAGTAACCGCTCTCGTTCCAGGACACGAGGTTGCTGACGAAGCCCGCGCCGGCGGCGACGTGCTTGCCGAGCGGTTCGTACTGGTCCGCGAGCAGGGCGAACCAGCCGACGACGAACGTCGCGCCGACCACCAGCAGCAGCGCCGGAAAGATGCGGCGAACCCGGCGACGATAGAAGTCGGCGAGCGAGAATCGGCCGGCTTCGAGGCTTCCCATCAGGATGGTGGAGATGAGGAAGCCGGAAATGACGAAGAAGAGATCGACGCCGATGAAGCCGCTGCGAAGCGTCGCAGGAAAGGCGTGATAGCCCACGACCGACAGCACCGCCACGGCCCGCAGTCCGTCGATGTCCGGTCGATACGACGGGTGCGCCGGGGCGGCGGCGCGATCGGCTTCGACGGCCGACCGCGGGCTCGCGGACCTCGCGGTCGCAGCCACGAAGTGGGGCGTCGTCGTGTCAACCATGATTCATGAGCGCTCGATCCGCGCGACTTTCCGACGGACGTGACAGGGTTTCACGGGTGCCGGGCACACCCTGAAGCGTGCGGTATGATGCGGTGCAACATAATAACGGCACTCGACGATGGACGGGTGCGGCGCGCTCCGCGAATCGATCGCGCCATCTCGACCCCTTTCGCTCCGACCCTCGCACGATGAATTCACTCCTGCTGACGGCGCACGACTACCGGACTCCGCGAAAGGCGAACATGCACTTCATCGCGGACGCACTCGCCGCCCGCGGGCCGATGCGGTTCTTCTCGCTTCGCTACAGCGCGCTGTCGGCGCGCAAGGGCGACGCCCGCGTGTTCCTGGACCGGCGGGCGAACCGGGTCGAGACGGTGAACGGGGTCGACTGCTTCCTCTGGAAAACGGTCATCCATCCATTCAATCTGCGCAGGCCTGCATTCCGTCCGCTCGAAGAGGCCATGTTCCGCTGGAGCATGGCACACCCGCCGGCCATCCTCGTGCGGTGGATGCGCGAAGCCGACGTGATCTTCTTCGAGAGCGGGACGGCGATCGTGCACATCGCGCTGGCCGAGGCGCTCGTGCCGGACACGCCGCGGATGTACATTGCTTCGGACGACCTCGACGTGATCGGCGTCGCCGACTTCGTGCAGCGCGAGTTCGCGCGCGTCGCGCCGCGCATGAAAGCGCTGTGTCTTCCGTCGCCGCTGTTGAAGGACAAGATGCCTGCGTCGTCCGCCACCTACTTCGTGCCCCACGGACTCGACGAGGACGCTCTCGACGCGCCCACCGCCGACCCCTATCCGGCCGGCACGGTGAACGCCGTGTCGGTGGGTTCGATGCTCTTCGACCCCTCGTTCTTCGAGATCGCGGGAGCGCGCTTTCCGGACGTCGCTTTCCATGTGATCGGATCGGGCAGCGTGGCGTCGACGGCGTTCCCGCCCAACGTGCGGGTCTATCCGGAGATGGCCTACCGCGACACGCTCGCGTACATCCGCCATGCGTCGGTCGGCATCGCGCCGTATCGCGCCGACGGCGTATCGCCTTATCTGGCCGACACGTCGATGAAGCTGATGCAGTACGGCTACTTCGGCATTCCGGCCGTGTGTCCCCGGACCGTCGTGGGACGCGCGACCGGACGGTTCGGTTACGACCCCGGATCGGCGGACTCGATCGTCGACGCCATGGGCGCCGCGCTCGCCGCCGGTCCGTGCCCCCCGGTACGGGCGCTCAGCTGGTCGCAGGTCACGGACCGCCTGATCGACCCGGGTGCGTATGCGGATACGGCGATCGTCGATGCCGTCCCCGCGCGATGAACAGCCCACGCTGCCCGCTTCCATGAGCGCGTCGGCCTCCGGTGACGTCCTGGTGTCCGTCGTCCTGCCTTACCTTCGGGCGGAGCAGACGCTGGACCGTGCGTTGCGCAGCGTGCTGTCGCAGACCCTGCGGAACCTCGAAGTCATCGCGGTGAGCGACGGATCGACCGATGATTCGCAGCGCATCGTGGCCGAACACGAACGACGCGATCCCCGGGTACGCAGTCTCGTGCTGCCGACCAACGTGGGGCCGGCGGCCGCCCGCAACCGCGGCATCGACCATGCCGTGGGTCAGTGGATCGCCGTGCTGGATGCCGACGACTGGTTCGCCGACGATCGCCTCGAACGCCTGCTCGCCGCGGCAGGCGACGCGTCGCTGGTGGTCGACAACCTGATGGGCGTCGATCCGGCCGACGGCACGCTCATCGGCAAGGTCTTCCCGACGATGCCGCGAACGCTCTCGTTCGAGCAGATCGTGGCGCCGTACGCCGAAGGATCGCAATACAACTTCGGCTACCTGAAGCCGATGTTCCGCAAGTCGTTCCTCGACCGTCACGGGCTTCGTTACGACGAGGGCTTGCGCACCGCCGAAGACCTGGTGCTGCTGCTCGAATGCAGCGCGGAAGCGGAAAGCATTCGGGCGATCGGCGAGGCGGGGTACTTCTATTCGCTGCAGCAGTCGCCCACGAAACGAAAGCTATCCAGGACGACCCACAGCGTTCCCAACGACCGGGAGGTCATCCGGGCGCTCGACCGCGTGAAAGCCGAACGCGCCTCGGTCCTCTCGCCCGAGGCGAAGGCAGCGCTGCAGCAACGCAAGAAGTTCCTCGAGCAGATCGCCGATGTCTCGTCGTTCCGGCATGCGTTCCTGCGAGGCCGATTCGCCTATGCGACCTGGTTCCTCTTCGCCTCGCCGCGCGTGCGCGCCTATCTGTTGAACAAGCTGCAGCGCCGCGTCTTCCGGTTGTTCGGAAACGAGAGCACGTGACGATGGACCGGGCCCACGCGTCGATCGAGACGGACCGCGCCGTGACCTCGGGGCCCCCGGTGGTCGTGTGCGTCCCGACCTATCGACGCCCGGCGCAGCTCGAGACGCTTCTACGCGCCCTCGGTCGCCAGCGAGCCGCTCCGGACTTCACGGTGATCATCGGGGACAACGACCCCGGGGTCGGTCTCGAGCTCTGGACCTCTACCACGGCGATCGACCCCGCGGACGGTCATCGATGTGTCCGTGCGCGGCGTGACGGCGGTGCGAAACGCGATGTTGGCGCACGCCCTGTCGGATCCCGACGTGCAGTGGGTCGCGTGCATCGACGATGACCAGGTTCCCGCCGACGACTGGCTGCAAAAGCTCGTCGCAGCGGGGGTCCGGTACGGCGGCGATCTCGTCGGGGGCCCCGTGATCAAGCAGGTTTCCTCGCCGACCTTCTGGTCCGGCAGCGCGGCCGATACCACCTATCTGCCGACCGCCGAGGGGCCCGTGTCGACCTTGAACGAAGCGGGCAACCCTGCTGTCGGCCCCGTTCCTGCGGCGGTTGGGGCGCCCGCCTTTCTCCGAGGACTTCGGTCGCACGGGCGGCGAAGACTACGAATTCTTCTTGCACGCCCGCAGCCTCGGCGCGCGATTCGTCTGGGCTGCGGATGCTCGCGTTGACGAAGACCTTCCAAGCGATCGTCTGACCTTTCGCGGATACGCCTGGCGTTTCTACTCGATCGCTGCGTATCAGGCGCGAGCCGATCGCTTGTACGGCGGCTTCTGGACCGTCGTGGCGCGCACCGTGGTCGAAGCATGCAAGGCCCCGCTCGTGCTCGGCAGGTCCCTTCTGTTCGAACGCAGTCTCACGCGCGGAATCACCCTCTCGATTCGCCTGGTCTCGGTCACGCTCGGTCGAGTCGTCGGTTTGTTCGGCAGGCGAGCCGAGCGCTACGGGCACGACGCCTGACGGGCGGCTTTCAACGATCGGTCCGAGCGCGGGCCCGCCCCGTCGAAGAGGGGACATCGATCGACGGCGATCCTGGCCCGGCGGTCGCACGACTTAGGAGGTGCAGTGGAACAACCAAAATTCGCGACGTTCTGGCACGGAGACGAGCTCTCGCCGTACGAGCTGGCCTGTCTGCTGTCGTTCATCAACCAGAAGCACGACCTGGTCATCTACACGTACGGGCGGATCCGCGACCTGCCCGATTCCCTGCCGGTGCGCGATGCGCGCGAGATCATCGCGCCGGACGCGATGCAGCTCTTCGCGGTCGGCGGCAAGCCGTCGGTGTCCCACTTCACCGACTACTTCCGCTTCGTGATGTTCACGAAGACGCGACCGGATCTGGGTCGACACCGACATCATCCTGTTGAAGCCGTTCACGCAGGACGGCACGCGCAACCTGATGGGCCGCGAGACGCCCACCAGCGTCTGCACCGCGGTGCTGCACCTCGACCCGGCCGACCGCGGCTCGCGCAGATGATCGCGCGCGTCGAGACCCTGTCGACGCAGCGGCTGAAGTGGGGCGACACCGGGCCGCGTCTGCTCGACGTCGACGTACGGGATGGGCGACGGGCTGCCGGAGAGCGTGTTCTATCCGGTGCACTTCGACGACTACTACAAGGTGTTTCTGCGCGCAGTACCGCGACGAGTGCGAGCGCGCTCTGCGCCGACGCGACGACGCTGCACCTGCTGGAACAACCTCGTCGTGAAGATGGGGCTGTTCAAGGAGATCGGACCGCCGGAGGGGTCGTATCCTGCACGCGGTGTTCGCGCGTCCGGCGCGGCGGCTGTTCAACCGGTTCTACCCGAGGCCGGTGATGAAGGCGATGATCCACAACGCGGTGGACAAGGTCGGCGAGGATGCGGGCATCCGCAAGCTGGCGCGGCTCGTCGGCCCGGCGCTGCGTTCGACGATCGGGCTGGCGCTGGCCGCATCTCGTGCGATGACGGTGCCGGGCAGCCAGCCGGTCGTCGAGCACGGACCGGCTGGCGGGCGGACCGCCCGGGTCGACGTCCTGATCCCGGTCTACAACGCGGCGGCCACGATCGAAGAAGCGCTGCGCTCGATGCTCGCGCAGACGATGGCGGACCTGCGCCTGATCGTCGTCGACGACGGCTCCACCGACGCGACGCCGGACCTTCTCGCGCGGCTCGCGGCACAGGACGCGCGGGTCGAGGTGATCCGGACGGACAACCGCGGCATCGTCGATGCGTTGAACCTGGCGCTCTCCGCACGCCACCGCCGACCTGGTCGCGCGCCACGACGCCGACGACATCGCCTTCCCCGAGCGGCTCGCCACGCAGATCGCCTTCCTCGAGACGGCGCCCGACTGTGTCGCGGTCGGATGCAACGCGTTCCACATCGACGGCCTCGGACACCGCATCGGATACACGACGACGTTCAAGCCCACGGTGGTCGGCAACCCGTTCTACGCGCCGTCGAAAGAGCCGTACCTGATGCATCCGTTCCTGCTCGCGCGCCGCGAGGCGCTGGTCGCGGCGGGCGGCTACCGCCACGTGTTCCATGCGGAGGACACCGATCTCTACTGGCGTCTGAGCGATCTCGGTCGGCTTTCGAACGTCGTCGACGTGCTGGGCGAATATCGGGTCCATGCGAACAGCGTGACCGCGAAGTCGATCCTCAACGGACGGGTCGCCGCGGTGAACTCGCAGCTTGCGGCCGTCTCCGAACGGCGGCGCCGCGACGGGACGACCGACCTCGCGTTCGCGCGGACCGCGCTGCCCGCGTACCACGCGGCCGAGCGCCTCGCGGGCATCGTCGACGTGGCGTCGCAGGGCCTCACGCCGCAGGAAGCGGTCTACCTGCGCGTCGCGACCGGCGCCAAACTGCTCGAGATCGCCGGCTACCGGCCGTTCCGGATGACCGCCGACGACTGCGGGACGATCCGCGGTTATCTCGAGGCCCACTACGACACGCTGACGCGCGTCAATCGCGTCTGGATCGTGTTCCGCGTCATCCTGCACCCGAAGCGCCTGCTGCGCCGCCCGCTCGAAGCGCTGTCGCTCGCGCCGTGGCGCGTGATGCCGCGCGCGCTGGGCGACCTCTATCGCCATGTCACGCGCGACCGCACGGCGTCGGCCGCCTGACGCCGGATGACGAACGCATCGACCACGGTCGGCATCGTGGTGCTCAGCTGGAACCGCCGGGACCGCGTGCTCGCGTGCGTCGCGCGCCTGCAGCGACTGACCGGCGTCGCGCCCACGATCATCGTCGTGGACAACGCGTCGTCGGACGACTCGGTCGACGCGTTGCGGCGCGCGTACCCCGATGTCGCGCTGCTGCCGCAGGCGACCAACCTCGGTTTCGTCGGTGGCGTCAACGCCGGGTTGCGGGAAGCGCGTCGTCGCGGCTTGTCGTACGCGTGGTTGCTGAACGACGACACGCAACTGGACGACGACGTGCTGTCGAAGCTGCTCGCGTTCGCCGCCGCGCATCCGACCTGCAGCCTGTTCTCGCCGGTGGTCCGTGACGACGACGACCGGCGGGCGTTGCAGTTCGCGAACGGCATCGTCGACTGGAAGCGGAGCCGTCTACACGACGAGGCGACGGCCGACCGCTTCGATGCGCTGCTGGCAGAAGGCGGGACGCCGGTCCTGATCGGGACCGCGCTGCTCGTCGACCTGCGCGTCGTGACCGTCGAGGGGTTCGATCCGCAGTTCTTCGCGTACTGGGAGGACATCGACTTCTGCGTGCGCTGCGCGAAGGCCGGCTTCGTCAGTGCGGTGGTGCCGGAGGCGACCGTGCTGCACGACTCGCCCGCGCGCAGCACGCGGCCCCCGCACTACTTCTATTACATGATCCGCAACGAAGCGCTCTTCTGGACCCGCCACGCGCGCCACGGTGGTCTCGGCTGGCGTCGCGTCTGGCTGTCGAAGGCGCTGATCTGGCTCGGCGAGAGTCGCGACCTCGGTCAGCCAGCGATCGTGCAGGCGTGTGCCGACGGGATCTGGGACGCGTTGCACCGCCGCTTCGGACCCCGCGATGCGAGCCGGCCCGCGCCGGCGTGGTTCATCCGGATGCTCGCGTCCCACCCGCACCTGCTGGTGCTGCTGCTGCAGGGACGGATCGGCACCATCGTGCGGAAGGTGCGCGGTCGGGCGGCACCGTGAGTGCCGCCGCGGTCAGCGCCGGGTCGCGAGGCGCTTGATCCCCGTCCGCAGCGTTTCCGGCAGGAAGGTCCGGTAGCTCCAGCGTCCGACGAGACGCGGGAACTGCGTCGGCGACAGGTGGAAGGCCGCGGTCCAGCGGCCGTCGAACGCGAGACGCATCGCCGTCCCGAAGACGAGTGCGTCGATCTCGGTCCGGTTGACGTCGTCGAGGTGCGGACGCATGGCCGCCAGCGCCCGTCGCGCGAAACGACAGTCGTCCGGCTCGAGCTCGAAGGGCCGATAGCCCGCGACCTCGAGCAGCTTCGTCGCCACCGCCGCGGCCAACCAGCGACGTTCGCCGTCGGTCAGCTCGGGCGCATCGACGGCGCAGTGTTCGGCCAGGGTCGTGGCGTCGGCCAGGGCCGTGACGCGCGCCGGACCGAAGGGCAGGTCGGTCGTCCCTTCGTCGCGTCGTCGCGCCGACAGCGCCACGCGCTGCGACCAGAAGGCGATCCGTCGACCGCGAACGATCGTCCGGCTGGAGATGCTGTTCGCGTGCCAGCGATAGTCGCCGAGCAGGTCGTCGGTGTTGACCATCGCGCCCAGGCCGCGCAGGCGCCAGTAGAGGTCCGAGTCTTCGGCGACTTCGCAGTCGCGATAGCCCCCCGCCGCCTCGAGCGCGGAACGCCGCATCATCAGGAACGGCTGCAGCATGTACGGCTCGCGCGCCGGAACCCACGTCGCGTCCGCCTGGTCGGTCGGCAGGAACGCGGTGACGGTGCCGAGCCACCGCCCCGCTTCGTCGACGTGCCGTGCGGCGCCGGCCACCGCGATCCAGCCAGGATGCGCTTCGAGCTGCGCGAGTTGCCGCGCCAGCCGATCGGGATAGGACAGGTCGTCGGCGTCGAAGCGCGCGATGTACGGCGCGTCGCAGTGGGCGAGGCCGACGCGCAGCGAATCAACGATGCCGCCATGCGGCTTGCGGATCAAGCGAACGCGCGGATCGGTCGCGCCGAGTCGGTCGACGATCGCGCAGGTCCGGTCCGTCGAGCCGTCGTCGACGACGACGACGCGGATCGCGCGGAGCGACTGCACGAGGATCGACCCGAGCGCGCTCTCGATCGTTTCTTCGGCGTTGTACGCGGTCATCAGCACGTCGACCCGGACCTCGTCGGACGACGAGTTCCGGCGGGCTGCATCGAGCGGCTGCGCGTCTACCACGCGGTCAGGCTGTTGATCTTCGCGGCGACGCGATCGGCGACCTCGCGGCTGCGACTCCGCGGTGCGTGCGCCTCGCCGAGCCGTGCAACCTTGCGCGCGTATTGCTCCCCGTACAGCACCGGATGATGGAGCCGCACGCCGTTCGTCTCGGGTGCGAAGGCGTCGCCGTCGATCGGGACCGTGAACGAGAAGCTGGCCGCGTCGTACCAGACGGTGCCGAAGTCGTTCAGGTCGCGGCACGCGAAGCCCCCGTGCGCGAGCGTGGTGGCGACCATCGCCTCGTCGTTCGGCCACAGCGCCCGGCGCAGGGGCTTCCGGGAATGCGCGACGCGCTTCGCGAGCAGCGCATCGACCGCGGTCGCGCTCACGCGCGTCACCGGGAACAGGCATCGCATCGGACGCACGTCGCGGGCCCGCGCCGTGATGGCCCAGTGCCAGTCCCATCCGGCCGGTCCGAAGCACGCGGTCAGGAAGTCGATCTCGGGATGGTCCCGGAAGAATGCGAAGAAATCGCGGGGGTCGCCGCCCGCGAAGCGCACGTCGTATTCGATCATCCAGAAGGACCGGGCATCGGGATACGCGTGCCGCGCGAGGTAGTAGGCATAGTCGCCGCAGCGCCAGGCGTAATCGCGCGGGCAGTAGAGGCCGAGCGCGGTGCATCGTGCATCGTCGATGCCGACGACCGGACGGCCGTGATGGTCCGCCGGACCGCGACGTTCGTCGATGACGAACGAGACCGGCCAGTCGCTCGCCGCTTCGAGCTCGTCGCCGAAGCGCAGCGTGCGTTCGTCGAGCGTCGTCGCACGCACCAGGATGCGCCCCGCGTCCCCTTGCCCGACCGGCAGCGATGTCGACGCGGTGCTCAAGACGCCGTGGGTTCGCGCGACGGACGGCCCGCGTGCAGCCAGGGGAACAACCTTCGCAGGACGATCGATAGCGGCCAGCAGGCGCCGAGCGCGATCGCCGTGTACACGAGCGTGAGCGACGGCACGGTCTGCTTGAAGTCCGGGGGAAAGCCCAGCAACACGATCGCCACGCCGGTCACCACGCTGAAGATCAGGAAATGCAGCGGGAAGATCACGAGCGTGTTCATCGACAGCCAGCGCGCGATGCGCGTCGCGGGCAGCAGGGCTGCCAGCGCCAGGACGGCTGCGGTGCCGACGAGGCCCATCGGCAGGTAGAGCACCGGTTCGCGACCGAACTGCAGGTGATTCAGATCGACATGGCCGCTCGCGAGAGCGAACCCGTAGCAACAGACGAACCCGACGACGGAGGCGAGGGCCAGCGCGCGCGCTTGCCGAGGCGGTGGCCAGGCCCGCAGCGACGCGTTGCCGAGCGCGCCGATCGCGAAGAAGAAGAGACCGATGACCGCACAGTCCGTGCTCCAGGGCCAGCGCGACACCAGGGCGCCGGACGAGGCCGCGAGAACGAGGGCCGCCGCCGCGCAGGCCGCGACGATCGCGACCCGGCCGCGGGACCACACCTTGCACAGGAGGTGGTGGACGATCGACACGACATACAGGCACGGCAGGAACCACAGCACCACGTTGATGTAGAGGTCGTCGCCGCTGCCGGAGAAGAAGCCGCGGATCGGGTCCCACCAGGGCAGCGCTTCGTACTCGCCGGCACGCAGCCCGTGGCGCTTCGCCACGAGCCAGTAGACGAACGACACGATGAAATAGAACACGTAGGGAACCAGCAGGCTCCGTGCGAGCAAGCGTGCACGGCGGCCGGTCGGCATCTGCAGGCGGTCGGAGCCGACGACCAGGCCGGACAGCAGGAAGAAGAGCGGCATGTGGAACGCGAAGATCATGTCGCTGAGGATCGCCGGCAGCGCCGGAGCGTGTCCGGCCACGACCAGCACGATGCCGATCGCCCGCGCATTGTCGATCGAGGCGATCCGCTGGCCCGTCGATCCGGCGGGCCGCTCCGCGGTGTCGTGGGCAGGGGGTCGAATCGCCGACGCGCGGGCGTCCGCGACCGCCTCGGGCGCCGTCACCGACTCGGTGTGCACGACATCCGATCGAGCGCCGCGGCGCGCTGTTGCAGGACCCGGCCTTGCGGTGCGTTGCCGTCGGGCGTCTGGATGTTGAGCGGATAAGTGCCCCACCAGGCGCCCGCGGACCAGTACGTCCAGCCCTACCAGACGTCGTGGTCCTCCTCGACCGATTTCGAGCGCATCGTCGAGGGCCTTGCACGCACTCGGGCCGTTGCGAGACGCCGAACTCGCCCAGCATCACGCGAACGTGGTTCGTGCGCGCCCAGGCGCCCACGCGTCGCAGGGCCGCGGGCACGCGCGCACCGGCGCCGCAGGTCTCGGCCGTCCCTGAGAAGTTGTCGTCGAAATACTGATGCACCTCGAAGACGACGTGGTCGTCGTGCTGCGCGAGCGGCAGGAGCGCGTCCGCGTTCGAATGGCCGGGTGCCCCGTCGAACCAGCTGTGAGCGCCGTCCCAATGCGTGCCCGGCACCAGCACGACCTGGGTCGCGCCCGTCGAACGGATGGCCGCGAGCGAGGTCCGGGCGATCGCGGCCCACGCGTCGACATCGATGTCCTTCGGTTCGTTCATGAGGCCGAACGCGACAGGCCGATCGGCGAGGTAGTGCTTCGCGAGGCGCTTCCAGAGGTCCGGCAGCGCGCCCTTCGGCGACGCCGGCTTGTCGAGCGACACGCCGCGGTAGGTGCCGTAGTTGTGTGCGTCGAGGACGACCACGACGCCGGCCTTCCGCGCCAGCGCGACCACCTCGTCGAGACGCGCGAGTTCGGCTGGATCGAGCGGGGCGAGCGGCTTGCGGCTGCAGGCGCTCCCACAGGAACGGCACGCGCATCGCCTTCAGCCCGAGACGTTGCAGCAGGGCGATCTCGCCGGCGTCGGGATAGATGTAGTCGAATGCGAAACGCGCGTTCTCCTTGCCGCCGTTGAACTCGCCGCCGGCGACGTTGGCGCCGGCCAGCGTCGCCGCAGGGCGATGCGGCGGGTGCGGGCGTCGCCTGCAGGGCGACCAGGCACAGCGCGACGATGCGGACGACGCGGCGGACCATCGAGCGGATCGGGAGCATGGGCGAAGCGTCGACGCATCAGTGGGGGACGGGACGTGGCACGGCACCGCCGGTCTCGAGCACCGCCGATAGACGGCGTCGTAGCGGTCGACGACCGCGGACCAGTCGTAGCGGCGCGGTGAAGGGGATCATCGCTGGCGCGCCGTCACCGGTGCGACGGCGACCGTTCGATGCAGTCGCTCGACCGCGGCCGCCGCGGGCTGCAGGTCGATGCCGCCGGCGGCGACGGACGCCGCCGGCAGGACGATGCCGCAGGACGATTCGCGGACCAGCTTGCGCGAACGGCGGGATGTCGCTCAGGATCGGGACCAGGCCCGCGCTCATCGCCTCGATCGCCGCGATGCCGAAACCCTCGTGCCGCGACAGGCAGGCGAAGTAGCTGGCCCGCGTCATCAGCGCCCGCAGCGCGTCGTCCGACGGTCGCCGCGTGCAGCTCGACGGCGCCCGTGAGGTCGAGCGCGTCGATCTGCGCCTGCAACGTGGCGCGCGTCAGGTCGAAGGCGCGCCCCGCGACGATCAGCCGCCAGGCCGGGTCGCGCCGATGCAGCTCGGCCATCAGCGCCAGCAGCTCCAGCAGTCCCTTGTTGGTCGACCAGCGGCCGAAGTAGAGCAGCGTCGGCACGACGCTCGCGCTGGCCGCGTCGCGAAAGCGCGCGACCTCGGCGCCGTTCTCGACGACCACGACGCGCGATCCGGCGACGCGGGCGAAGACGGCGCCGTCGTTGTCGCTGGTCGCGACGATGCGCCGGTAGCCGAGCGACGAGAAGCGCGTGATCGTGTCGAACCAGAGCTTCTTCAGCGTCGAGGCGAACGCCGTGTGGAAGAAGCCGCCGTGGGTCGACGCGATCATCGGCTTGCGATGCACGAAGCGCGTGAGCGACAGCCAGTCGAAGAAGAAGTCGATCGCATGCACGTGGACGAGGTCGGCCCCGTCGAGATGCGCCACAACCTGCGGACAGAGCGGATAGCGCGACGACCCGGCCCATGCGAGTCGGCGGACCTCGATGCCGTCGATCGTCTCGCGGGCGGGCAGTCGCGTGTGCGGATCGGCGAACAGTCGATCGAGCGTGACCACCGTCACGTCGTGGCCGAGGCGCGATCGCTGCTCCGTCGCGAGCCGCTGCACCACGGCCTCCAGGCCGCCGACCGACGGCGCGTACTGCCGCACCACGTGAACGATCCGCATCGCGTCAGGCTCCGTGCTCGACCGCGCGCCCGGCCCGATGCGCACGGAAGCAGCAGGCGAAGAACACGAGCAGGTCGACCGTGTAGCGCTTCAGCAGGCGTCGCGGTTCGGTCGCGAGGCGATACAGCCATTCGATGCGCAGCCGACGGACCCACGATGGCGCGCGGGCGACGCGGCCCGACACGAAGTCGAAGAGGGCGCCCACGCCGACGACGAGCGGTACGCCGTGGCGGCCGCGATGCGAGACGATCCAGCGCGCCTGCAGCGGATCGCCGAGCGCGAGAAGAGGATGTCCGGCGTCGCGGCGCGGATGCCGTCGAGCAACGCCGCGTCGTCGGCCATGCCGTCGAAGCCGTCGACCGCACCCACGACGTCCACGTTCGGCAGGCGCGACCAGCGCTGCGCCACGTCGCGGACCACTGCAGGCTGCGCGCCGAGCAGGAACACGCGCGTCGGGCGGTCGAGCGAGGCGATCAGCCTGGGCGTGAAGTCGGTGCCGTTCAGGTTCTCGGGGAAGAAGCGCGAATGGAACAGCCACGACGCCAGGTCGAGCCCGATGCCGTCGTTGACGATCAGCGTCTCGGGCCCGGTCACCGCGTCGGCGAGCGGGCCGCACGTGACGACGAAGTTGGTATTGGCGAACAGCAGCTCGGTCGGTCGGCGCTCGGCGCGGCGTCGGGACAGCAGCGCGATCAGGTCGTCCGTCGTGGTCGCGAGCACGCGGAACCCGCCGATCGCGCGCGTCGAAGGCGTGGTCGTCATTGCACCAGCCCTAGGCCGTTGGGAATCCGTCGAGGAATGCGCAGCTGGATCCGCGATCGATCGATGCGCGATCACCGTGCCGAGCAGCAGCCACAGCACGGCCGTGGTCTTCAACGAGAACAGCGACGATCCGCTGATGCACAGGTTGAGCGCCGCATAGATCGCCGCGTTGAAGTGGAAGCAGCGCGCCTGGTCGTCCTTCAGCGGCACGATCGCGAAGAGGAACCACAGGAAGGCGCAGACGAGGATGCCGGTGCGCTGGATGATGTAGCCGTAGCCCGCGTCCATCGAGATGTTGCCCGGGATGCCGAGCCAGGCGCTCCACGGCATGTCGATCAGGTTGCGACCCGAGATCTGGAAGCGACCGATGACGTTGTCGTGGTACTCGGCCGGACCGTAGATGGTGACGAGACCATGAAGATCATCGCCGCCGACCGGCAGCAGGCCGGCGACCACGCGGGCACGCCAGATGTGACTGGCCCGGACCAGGCAGAGCACGACGATCGTGATCGATCCGAAGCGCGCGTCGGCCAGCACGTCATCGTCGCCGCCAGCAGCATCAGGACCGCTCCTTCGCGCCATTCCTCGCGCGGCTTCGACAGCGCCCACGCGGCCGTCAGCACGGCGAAGTTGCCGAGCGCCACCGGTTCGAGGAAGAACGACGAGATGCGTCGCGGCCCGAGGAACGGCAGCAGCGATCGGCCGATGCCGAGGGGACGCACCTGGAGCACCGTCAGTGCGAACGGGTTGTTGCCGCCGAAGCCGCGCGACTGGTAGAAGGCGATCGTGTCGAACAGGCTCGTGTAGAACGTGGGGAAGATGAACTCGACGAGCCCGATCACCACCGCGACGATGGCGAGGTTGCGCAGCACGCGTTCCGACACGCGTCGGTCGTTGACGAAGTAGCCGAGCCAGATGAAGACGGCCGGCATCAGCAGGTCGCGCAATGCCTTGAAATCGATCGCCGGCTGCAGCAACGCGAGCACGAAGAAGTTGGTCACGATGCACAGCGCGACCAGCAGCATGCCGAGGTTGAGACGGGACGCGACGATCGGGAAGCAGAGCAGCCCGATCAGCGACCTCGGCTGCGATGATGGCCGCGTTCGGCATCTTCGCGAAGCGCGTGTTCACCAGGCACAGCAGCAGCGGATACAGAGCCGCGGCGTACGTGATCCAGACGACCGCCCGCACGGTCACCGCATGGCTCGTGTCCGACGGGGTCGGCAGCTCGCCATCGCGCGCAGCGGGTGGCGCCCTGGTGGGAATGGAAGACGGCGTGGGGATCAGCATCGGACCGGTGCGGCCGAGCCGCGCGGGGATTCGCCGCATCGGGCCATCGACCGAGGCTCGATTGCGGGGGCCATCCGTCGCTCAGTACTGGTTCACGATCGAACCGACGAGATGCGTGCCGGTGTCGCGCATCGCCGTCACGATCCCGGAGACCGAACGGATCGACGAGCAGTCCTGGCGCGCCACCAGCACGGCGGCACCGGCCCGGGCCGACACGATCTGCGCATCGGCGCCGTAGTCCCACGGCGGCGTGTCGATCAGGACCACGTCGAATGCGTCGCGCGACGCTTCGATGAGCCGGCTGAACGCGCGGACGGGACAGCAGTTCCTGCGGGTTCGGCGGCGTCGGCCCCGCGGCCAGGACCGTGAGCTTCTGCAGCGACGGCACGGCCTGCGCCGCCTCGAGCCCGGCGCGCTCGCTCAGCACCGTCGCGAGCCCGATCGGGCTCGGCAGGCGGAACAGCGTGTGCTGGACGGGCTTGCGGAAGTCCGCATCGATCAGCAGCGTGTTCTCGCCGAGCTGCGCGAACAGCACGGCCAGGTTGGCGGCGGTGAAGCTGCGCCCGACGCGCGATTCGGCGCCGATGATCGACAGCGACTTCCGCTCGGCGCCCTGGTCGAGCCAGCGCAGCAGCATCTGCGTGCGGACCTGACGCAACGCTTCGACGGTGAAGTGTCCGGGCCGGAAGGCCGCGATGACATCCGACGAGATCGCCGGGTCGCCGATCGGCAGGACCGCATGCTCGTACTGACGTGCGAGCGCGAAGCTGATGTCGTCCTTCGTCAGCAGGCCGAGCTCGAGGCCCGCCTCGCCGAAACGCATGCCGCGCTCGCGCTGCATCCGCAGGATGCGATCGGCGTCTTCGGGACGCAGCCGTCCCGCGTCGATCAGCAGTGCGCCGATCGACCGGTCGCGCAACGGCACGATGGTGCTCGCGGAGCCGGGTGGCGAGGATTGCGGATAGGCGTACATGCTAGGCCCCCGAGTGCGAGATCAGTCCGGTCGGCCGCGACGGGCCGGACTTGGACAGGAACGGGATGCGCGCGAGACGCGCCGACGGCACGACCGCGAGGACCGGCAGGCCCGTGTAGAGCAACAGGTCTTCGTTGCTGCGGATGACCGGGTTGAAGAACTCCGGCCGAGCGCGAGCACCACGCCGACCATGACGCCCGCGACCAGCGCGAGCAACAGCGTCAGCCGCACGTTCGGCGAACGCGGGCTTCGCCGGCACGGACGCGCGGTCGAGCAGCGACACGTCGGTCTGCTGCGCCTGGCTTTCCAGCGTGGTCTGCGTCTGCCGCTGCATGACGAGGTCGTAGGCGCGCTGGGCGTTGTCGACTTCCTTCTGCAGCACGTCGGCCTGATCGCCCTGTTCCTGCAGCGACAGCACGCGACGGCGCTGTTCCTCGAACGCGGCCTGGATCTCGGCGACGCGCTCGCCGCTCACGCGCTGCGCGGCACCCACCGACGAGCTGACCTGCCCGATCTCGGCGTTGAGCCGCGCACGGATCTCGGCGAGTTCGCCGAGCGCCTGCTGGTAGACCGGATGATTGGGGCCGAGACGCAGCGACATCTCCTTGACCTTCACGGTCCTGCGACGAGAGCTGCGCCTTCAGCTGCTGGACCAGCGGATTCGACATGATCTCCGGCGACGTCGCGCTGTTGGCCGCCGTGCCGCGCTCACGCGACGTCGAGTCCGCCGCCTGGCCCTGGGCCGCCGACAGCTGCGACGAGAATTCGGCGAGCCGCGCGTTCTCGACGTCGAGGCGTCCGCCGCCGGCGACGAGTCCGTTCTTCTTCTCGAAGTCCGACAGCCGCGCCTGGGCCTGCGAGACGCGGTTGCGCAACTCGGCGAGACGCTGGTCGAAGAACGCGACGAACTGCCGCGCCGGATCGGTCCGCAGTTCGAGCGTCGTGTCGAGGTAGGCGTTCGCGAACGCGTTGGCCATCTTCGCCGCGTACTCGGGATCGACCGACGTGTAGAGGATGTCGATGACGTTGCTGTCCGACGCGTTCGCGGTCGCGACGCCCGAGACGACCATCTGACCGAGCCAGCTGTCGAAGTCGCCGGGACGACCCGCAGCCTCCCAGGCTTCCTTCATCTTCGGATCGACGTCCATCCGAGGTCGTGTGCGACGCGCTTCGCGACGCGCGGTCGCTTGACGATCTCGGACTGCGTCGCCATCGAGATGCCGCTGCCCTGGCTCTGCGACGAACTCAGCGACGAGCGGATCGTTGCCGCGACCGTTGACCACGACCGACGCGGTGGCCACGTAGCGCTTGGGGATCACGGCGAGCGCGGCCACGGCGACGCCGAGGAACACCAGCACGGCGCCGAGCAGCCACCACTTGCGGGCGAGGAGGATGCGGATCAGATGGTGCATCGTCATGCGGAGTCCTAGAAGAGGCTTTCGTTGACGTAGATCACGTCGTCGGGCGCGACGAGGTCGTTGAGATCCGTCGAGATCTTTTCGGGCACGCCCTGGGCATTGCGACGCACGACCCGCAGCCGCCGCTCGGTGCCGCGGGACGTCAGGCCGCCGCCCGCCGCGAGCGCCTGGCGCATCGTCATGCTGCGCTCGAGGCGGTAGTTCCCGGACGCGTGACACTCGCCGTAGATGTAGAACGTCGACGCGCGCGGCACGTAGATCGTGTCGCCGCCCGCGACTTCCACGTCCTGGTCGCTCTGGTTCTGGCGATACAGCGCGTCGATGTCGATGTCGCTTGCGGAACGGCTTGCCGTTGCGCGTCCCCGTGAGGATGATCTGGTCGGCCCCGCACGCCGCGAGTCCGCCGGCTTCGGCGAGCAGCTGCGAGACGCGCATGTTGAACGTCTCGAGCGGATAGGCCCCCGGCTTGTTGACCTGGCCGATGACCGACGACCTTGTTGCCACGGATCGTCAGCAGCGCGATGTTGACCTGCGGCTTCTTGAGGAAGCCGCCATCGCGCAACGCCTTCGCGATCTTCGCTCTCGGCCGCGGCGATCTCGAGCCCGCCGACCGCGATCGTGCCGACGAGCGGATAGTTGATCACGCCGTCCTCGGAGACGCGCGTCTCGAGGGTCATGTCGGGGTTCTGGTAGATCGACGACGCGGATCGCGTCGCCCGAGGCCAGACGATAGTTGGCGGCGGTTTCGGCCGCACTGGCCGGCATGCCGGCGACGAGCAGCGCCAGTCCCGCCAGCGAGACTCCCGCGCGCTTCAGTCCGGCTCGTCTACGAGCATCGAATTTGTCCACAGCCACCTCGTCTCCCGCTTGGTTTTATGGGCACCGCACCTGCACTCGACATCACAACATACGCCGCACGAAGAAGAAAAGGCACAGCGCGAGCGTCATGGCGATCGAGGTCCCGCGGTCGGGCTTGGCAAGCCCGAGGCCGTAACGCACCGGCACCGTGTCGTCGGCGACCGGGACGTCGAAGCCGAGCGGCGCGCTGCGCAGACCCGGCGTCGCGAAGGGCGGTCGCGCATCGAGCAGCGAAGAAGCACCGTCGGTACGCGCGGCCAGCAAGGCGTAGGGCGTGAAGGCACCAACCTGCGTCGCGGTCGAAACTTGCTCGCGCGCGGATGGAGCGGCTTGCGCGAGCCCTCCGAGATACATCACACCGAAGACGGGCTTCGCCGTGGCGTCGCGTGCGTCGGTCAGCAGCGCACCGCCACACACCAGCACGAACATGACGATCCGTGCGAACCGCAGTCGATGGAACGAACGCATTCGATTTCTCCCGTTTGTCGCCCGCCGCGAATACCCGCCGCGCTACCGCCACTCCACCCCGCAAGAAACGGGCCATGACGCGCTCCCGTCTCCGGACGCGTCCCCACAGTTTTGCGAATGCAGCAAAATCGCGCCCAACATGGAGCGTTGCCCGCAACGGAGGTTCGCCGTCCCTATGAAACAGGATGCAACAGCGCTGGCCGACAATTTGGTGCGATGCACAAATTATACTGTACTGTGCGGCATCGTTGGGCGATGCGATGGCGCATCAGAACGCGAACGATCCGCGGACCTGTCCGCCGTGGTCGCGGTACTGGAAGATTCCGTTGTTCGACGAACGATTCGATTCGAAGACCTGGAACGACAGGTTGAGCGAGCGCAGCGCCGCGTAGTCGAGCTGCAGCGTCGAGTCGCGCATCGTCATCTTCAGGTCGTCGGCACCCGGAACCAGGGTGCCCCTGAACTTCCGGTCGGTCAGCGAATAGGAGGGTCGCAACGTGAGCTTGTTCGTGATCGACCACATCGGCGACACCGACAGCGTCTGGTCCACCGAGTAGTTGGCGAAGATGCTCTGCACGCTCGTCAGTCCGCGCGACGCGCTCACCATCAGCGCCGTCTTGCCGGTCAGCGCATACGAGAGGCTCAGGCTGCCGACCGGACCGCGGACGTTGGCGAACTGGAGGGCGTTCTGCGACCGATCGAGGTAGCCCAGGCGGCCATCGACCGTGACGGCGCCGGTCCAGGCCCAATGCGCGCGGACACCGGTCTCGCGTTCATCGAATCGCGAGTCGTTCTGGCCGGTGTAGAGCAGGCCGACATCGGTGTAGTCGCCTCGACCGCGGCGGAAATAGACTTCCGACGAATTGCCCGAGCGGAACTCGTAGACGAGCGCCGCTTCGAGCGAGGTGGTCGACGAGTTCGTCCGGTCGAGCGTGATCTGGTCGCTCTTGTCCTCGCTGCGGATGACCGAGAAGCGGGGATGCAATGCGGCGCCCGGTCGCGCGTTCACGTCGAAGCGGCGCTCCTCGGTCTTGCGCTTGTTCGACGTGGTCAGCACGCCGGTGTCGCTGAAATTGTTCGGCGCCTCGGACTGCGCGATGCTGAGGTTGCCCGACAGCGCCGACGTCAACGACCAGGCCCACGACGCACTCAGCGTACGACCGGTCGCGTCGAGGTAGTCGTACGGGGTGTAATGGTCGTGGGTCACAGTCAGGTCGACGTCGAAGGTCTGCAGTCCGTAAGTCTTTCGCGCCTGGAGGCCGACTCCGGTCGACGTCGTCGCTGCCGAACGGCGGCCGGTGCCGAACGGTTGCTGACCGTCCGGGATCTTGAACAGGTTGGAGTCGTAGCGTTGCGCGGCGAAGACAGAGACATTGAGCACATCGTCATCGGCGGCGATCGCGTCCGCCTGAATCACGAAGACGCACGGGATCGCGGCGACGAGGATCGCCACGAAGCGGTCGACGGGACGGACCGTCGTCGCGTCGGGGAACAGCGATCGAGTCGGATTGATTGGCGGCATCTTTTCGAATGGCATGTTTCATGCCTTCGCTCATGGGTTGGACACGAAATTCGAGTGGCACATGGAAACCATTAACACAGACGGCGTGAGTGTCGACGACCCGTTCGTCCCGCCGGCGATCGAGGTCAGGCAATTACCGGGCCTGTTGCATGGCCGTCATGACATCCATGGGCACGTGGAAGCGTTGCTCGACCCGATCGCTGCAGCGCTGTCGATCGCCCTGACCGCGTTCTTCTTCGACCCGCACCCGGGGTCGCATTATTCGATGCTCGCGCTGGTCGTCGCGATGCTCACGTTTCCGAGCCGGTCGCGCATCCACCTGAGCTGGCCGAAGCTGATCCGGACCCTGGTCGTCTCCGCGTGGTTCCTGTGCGGATGGCTCGTGGCGTTCGGTTGGGCGACCGGGTATCTCGACGTCTTCCCGCAGCCGGCGATCGTCAACTGGTTCTGGCTCGCGCCGGCCTGCCTCGTCGGGACGCATCTTGCCTTCAGGTTGGCGGCCCCGTTGGTGCTACAGCGCACACAACCCTGCGTGATCGTCGGATTGAACGACCAGGGTATCGCGCTGGCGCGGCGCATTCGCGACAATCCGTACGCCGATCTCCTGCTGACGGGCTTCTTCGACGATCGGGTGGTCGCCCGCCAGGCGGGTGCCGATGCATTCCCCGTGCTCGGCAAGCTCGACGACGTCGCCGACTACGCGCGGGAGCACCACGTCCGCGTGATCTATCTGTCGTTGCCGATGGCGTCGCAGCGCCGCACGATGGCCTTGCTCGATGCGCTGCGCGATACCACGGCGTCGATCTATTTCGTGCCCGACCAGTTCGTCACCGAACTGATCCAGGGACGGACGAGCGACGTGGTCGACATCCCGGTCGTCGCCGTCTGCGAGACGCCGTTCGTGGGGCTGAACGGCCTCGTCAAGCGCGCGAGCGACATCGTCATCGCGCTGGTCGCGCTGGTGCTGCTCTCGCCGGTCCTGCTGATCCTCGCGATCCTGGTCAAGCTGAGCTCGCCGGGTCCGGTCATCTTCAAGCAGCGGCGCTACGGCCTCGACGGCGAGGAAATCAACGTCTACAAGTTCCGCTCGATGTCGGTCGAAGAGAACGGCAAGACCGTGCGTCAGGCGAAGCGCAACGATGCGCGCATCACGTCGCTCGGTGCGATCCTGCGTCGCACGTCGCTCGACGAGCTCCCGCAGCTTGATCAACGTCCTGCAGGGCCGCATGAGCCTGGTCGGTCCGCGTCCGCACGCGGTCGCGCACAACGAGCTCTATCGCAAGCTGATCAAGGGCTACATGGTGCGGCACAAGGTGCGCCCCGGCATCACCGGCTGGGCGCAGGTCAACGGCTTGCGCGGAGAAACCGACACGGTCGACAAGATGGCTGCGCGCATCCGCTACGACCTGGACTACCTGCGCAACTGGTCGCTGCGCCTCGATCTCTACATCCTGCTCAAGACCGTGATGCTGGTGATCAACGACAAGCAGGCCTACTGAAGGCCGTCGCGCGTCCGACCGGCTCCGCCCGACCGTCAGAGTTTGCCGGGCGTACCGCCGCAGCCACCTCGCGTCACGCCATGAAAAAAGGCCTGCCGGACATCGTCCGGCAGGCCTTCTTCATTCCCGCTTCAGCGCATCCCGGACCGGCGATGCGCCTCGCTAGCGAGGCGTCGCGAAGCTCACGCCGCCTTGCGACGGCGAGCTGCCAGGGCCAGTGCACCGAGGCCCAGCAGCGCGATCGACGTCGGCTCCGGCACGCCGGTCGGGGTGGCCAGACCGAAGGCATGGCTGTCCGTCTCGAACGCGTTGTTCGTGCTGGAGATCAGAAGGCTGTCGAAAAGCGACGACGCGAAGTAGTCGATGTATTGCGCATCGCCCTGGTCGCCGTCGGTCGGCTGGCCTGGGAAGGCGACGGCGTTGATCTGCGTGCCGGTGAACGAATCGACCTGGACGCCGTTCAGGAAGAACTGGACGAGGTTGAACGAGTCGAGCGAGCCGGCGAAGAAGCCGAAGTAGTTCGCCGCCGTGGCGAGCGTCACCGTGACGGGCGTGCCGTCGATGGGACCGACCGTCATGAAGACGGTGGAGTCGCCAGCCGGCGTCGCGTACTGGCCGGCCTGACTGCCGGTGCGGAAGTGCGAAGCGGAAAGCGGCTGGTTCGCGCCTTGCGTGTAGGTGGCACCACACGTGTTGGCCGCATTGCCACCGTTGAACGAGACCGTGCAGACGCCCGGCTTGGCGGACACCTTGCCGTCCGCACCAGCGGCCATGCCGCCGACCTGGATGACACCGGCGTTCGCGGCGCCGCACGACAGTGCGATCAATGCACCAAGAACCATCAATTTTGATTTCATGTCGAGCGCCTGAGAGTTAAGAGGTTGACAGGCAATAAGCAAATTTCGGGCCGAGTAATTTAAAGCATCTGATTCTAAAAGGAGAATATATTGTCGCTTTAAAGCGGAATGACTTCGAATTGGAAAGAATACCGACAATGGATCACGGCTAATCAATGCCAATCCTTGCGCTAGCCGATTTGGACATCCGGTGCCGCGACCGGTCAGCGCTACAAGCATCGGTAAAAATCTCGCGCGTGCACAGGTTCGGTGCCCCACGCGATGGTCGTCGTCCACTCAGAACACGACCACCGAGCGGATCGATTCGCCGCGCTTCATCAGACTCGAAGCCTTCGTTGATGTCGTCGAGCGGCAGCGTGTGCGTGATCAGGTCGTCGATATTGAGTCTTGCCTTCCATGTACCAGTCGACGATCTTCGGCACGTCGGTGCGTCCGCGCGCGCCGCCGAACGCCGAGCCCTTCCACACGCGGCCGGTGACGAGCTGGAACGGTCGCGTCGCGATCTCCGCGCCGGCCTCGGCGACGCCGATGATGATCGACTGGCCCCAGCCCTTGTGGCAGCACTCGAGCGCCTGGCGCATCACCTTCGTGTTGCCGATGCACTCGAAGCTGTAGTCGGCGCCGCCGTCGGTGAGCTGCACGATCGTGTCGACGACGTTCGTCCACCTTCGACGGATCGATGAAGTCGGTCATGCCGAACTTGCGCGCCATCGCCTCGCGCGCCGGGTTCAGGTCGACGCCGATGATCTTGCCGGCGCCGACCATCTCGCGCGCCCTGGATCACGTTGAGCCCGATGCCGCCGAGGCCGAACACGACGACGTTCGCGCCGGCCTCGACCTTCGCCGTGAACAGCACCGCGCCGACGCCGGTCGTCACGCCGCAGCCGATGTAGCAGACCTTGTCGAACGGCGCGTCCTCGCGGATCTTCGCCAGCGCGATCTCCGGCACGACGATGTGGTTGGCGAAAGTCGACGTGCCCATGTAGTGGAAGATCGGCTTGCCGTCGATCGAGAAGCGGCTCGTCGCATCCGGCATCAGGCCCTTGCCCTGCGTGCTGCGGATCGCCTGGCAGAGGTTGGTCTTGCGCGACAGGCAGAACTTGCACTGGCGGCATTCCGGCGTGTACAGCGGGATGACGTGGTCGCCCGGCTTCAGCGACGTCACGCCGGCGCCCGACCTCCACCACGACGCCGGCGCCCTCGTGGCCGAGGATGGCCGGGAAGATGCCTTCGGGGTCGGCGCCCGGACAGCGTGTACCAGTCGGTGTGGCAGATGCCGGTGGCCTTGATTTCGACCAGCACTTCGCCGGCCTTCGGGCCCTCGAGATCGACGTCCTCGATCGTCAGCGGGGCGCCTGCTTTCCAGGCGACGGCGGCTTTGGTCTTCATGCGGAAATCCTCGAGTGGCGTGGTCGATCGCGTGCGGTCGCGCGGGTCGCTGCGGACGGGTCGCCCGTGCGGACTGCCGCGAGCATACCGGCACCGCCGACCGTTTCACGCCGGGTTGGCTACAGTGCGGCCTTTGACGGAGACCCCATGCCATCCATCACCGACTTCCCCATCACGGCGCGCTGGCCCGCGCTGCACCCCGACCGGTTGCAGCTCTACTCGCTGCCGACGCCCAACGGCGTCAAGGTCTCGATCATGCTCGAGGAGATCGGGTTGCCGTACGAGCCCCATCTGGTCAGCTTCGAGACGCAGGACCAGATGTCGCCCGCGTTCCTCTCGCTCAATCCGAACAACAAGATCCCCGCGATCCTCGATCCGGACGGACCGGGCGGTCGGCCGCTGGCGCTGTTCGAGTCGGGTGCGATCCTGATCTATCTCGCCGAGAAGACCGGTCGCCTGCTGTCGAGCGACGCCGCGCGGCGCTACGAGACGATCCAGTGGCTGATGTTCCAGATGGCCGGCATCGGCCCGATGTTCGGACAGCTCGGGTTCTTCCACAAATTCGCCGGCAAGGACTACGACGACAAGCGGCCGCGCGACCGCTACGTGACCGAGTCGCGCCGCCTGCTCGCGGTGCTCGAGCGCGCAACTCGCCGACCGGACGTGGCTCGTCGGCGACGACTTCTCGATCGCCGACATCGCGACCTTCCCGTGGGTCAACAACCTCTACGGCTTCTACGGGGCGGCGGACCTCGTCGGCCGCAGCGACTATCCGGCGGTGGATCGGGCGCTGCAGGCGTTCGTGGCCCGGCCCGCCGTCGAGCGCGGCCTGAAGATCCCGCGGCGTCCGGATCCGGCCTGAATGACGACCTCCGCGTGCGGTGACGCGCGTGCGCCAGGCGCCGTGGCATCGCCCGGCGCTCCGCCGTCCCCATGACCACGCCGGCACCGTGCGACACGGCACTCGCGTCGTCCGCTCGGGGCGAGGCCACGCCGCCGCATCCGCGGGCGGTCGTCTTCGCATCCGTCCTCGGATCGAGCCTCGCGTTCATCGACGGATCGGTCGTCAACGTGGCGCTCCCGACGATCGGCCACGACCTGCAGGCGGGGCCAGCGGCGCTCGCGTGGACGATCAACGCCTACCTGCTGCCGCTCGGCGCGTTGATCCTGCTCGGCGGGGGGGCCGGCGACCATTTCGGGCGACGTCGCCTGTTCGTCATCGGCATCGCACTCTTCCTCGCCGCGTCGCTGCTGTGCGCCCTCGCGCCGACGCTGCCGTGGCTCCTCGCGGGTCGCGCGCTGCAGGGAATCGGCGCGGCGGTCCTGATGCCGAACAGCCTGGCGATGCTCGGCTCCGCGTTCTCCGGCGACGCGCGAGGACGGGCGATCGGCACGTGGGCGGCCGCCGGCGCCGTCGCCGGCGCGGTCGGCCCGGTGATCGGCGGCTGGATCGTCGACGTCGTCGGCTGGCGCCCGATCTTTCTCGTCAACCTGCCGATCGGGGCGGGCGCCATCGTCCTCGCGTGGCGTATCGCGCGAGAGCAGCGATCGTCGCGCCGGTCGCTCGCTCGACTGGGGTGGCGGCCTGCTGGCGACGGCGGGGCTCGGCCTGCTCGTCTGGGCGCTGACCGGCGCCGCCGAACCCGCGACGCCGACCGTCGCACTGGTCGGGGCGAGCGTCGCGGGCGCGCTGGCGCTGCTGGCGTTCGTCGTGCTGGAGAGGCGGCGCGGCGACGACGCGCTGATTCCGCCCGGTCTCTTCGGGACGTCGACCTTCGTCGGTCTGAGCCTGCTGACGCTGCTGCTGTACGCGGCACTCGGCGGCTTGATCGTCGTGCTGCCGTATCTGCTGATCCGGCTCGGGCATTACGACGGCGCGCAGGCGGGCGCCGCGATGTTGCCGATCCCGTTGCTGATCGGGTTCGGTTCGCGCTGGATGGGCCTGATCGCGGCCCGCGTCGGCGCGCGCGTCCTGCTCGCCGCGGGCAGCTCGATCGTCGCGGTCGGCCTCGCGCTCTACGCGCGCATCGACGGCGGCGCCATCCACTACCTGCGCGACATCCTGCCGCCGACGCTCGTCGTCGGGATCGGCATGGCGATCTGCGTCGCGCCGCTCACCACCGCGGTGATCGCCTCGGTCGATCGCGACCATGTCGGCGCCGCATCCGGCTTCAACAGCGCCCTGGCCCGCATCGGCGGCCTGGTGACGACCGCGCTGCTCGGCTTCGTGTTCGCGGCCAGCGACGCGTCCGGCGCCTTCGTCTCGACGCTCCGGATCGCCGCGTTCACCGGGCGGGCTGTGCGGCGGCCGCGGCGGCCTGCGCGCGGACGCTGATGCGGACATCCGCCACGCGTTGAGGTCGCCCGCGCGTCGACGAAGTCGCTCAGCCGCAGGGAATCGCGACTCCGCCGCGGGCGCGCCCGCCTCGGCTCACTGCATCGCGGCGATCAGCTTCTCGAGCTTGATCGCGTCGGACGCGAAGGTGCGGATGCCTTCGGCCAGCTTCTCGGTCGCCATCGCGTCGTCGTTCATCGTCGAAGCGGAACTTCGGCTCGTCGTAGATCTTCGCCTCGAAGTGCTCGGCCGCTTCGCGCGTCTCGGCGTCGAGATGCTGCTCGACGGTGCCTCGCTGTCGGTCGAGCTTCTGCAGCAGGTCGGGGCTGACCGTCAGCAGGTCGCAGCCGGCCAGGCCGAGCACCTGGTCGACGCTGCGGAAGCTCGCGCCCATGATCTGCGTGTGGTAGCCGAGCTTCTTGAACGCCGCGTAGACACCGCGCACGAACAGCACGCCGGGATCCTCGTCCGGCGCGTAGCCGTCCTTGCCCTCCGCCTTCTTGAACCAGTCGGTGATGCGGCCGACGAACGGCGAGATCAGCGTCGCGCCGGACTCGGCCGCCTGGATCGCCTGCGCCATGCCGAACATCAGCGTCATGTTGCAGTGGATGCCTTCGCGCTCGAGCATCTCGACGGCGCGGATGCCTTCCCAGGTCGACGCGATCTTGATCAGCACGCGGACGCGGTCGATCCCGTGGCCTCGTACAGCGCGATGATCTGGTGCGCCTTCGCGATCGTCGCCGGCGGTGTCGAACGACAAGCGCGCATCGACCTCGGTCGACACGCGCCCCGGGACGATCTTCAGGATCTCCGTGCCGAACGCGATCAGCAGCGGGTCGATGACATCGGCCGGCGCGGGCGTTGCGATGCGCGGAACGATGCCTTCTCGACGAGCGACTTGTACGACGTCCTTGCCGACCGCCTTCAGGATCAGCGACGGGTTCGTCGTCGCGTCCTGCGGCGGAAGTCCTTCATCGTCTCGAAGTCGCCGGTGTCGGCGACGACGGTCGTGTACTGCTTCAGTTGATCGAGCTGATTCATGTCGTCGATCCGGATTGGGGGTGTCGCGCGGGGCGCGACCGCGTCGTTGGACACGGTATAATCGACAAGTTTAGCTTCAGCCGTCGACGGGCCCGAGGCGCCGCTAAAAACCGCGAGTCGCGGGGCGCCTCGACCGCATGCACCGCAGCCGCGTCCGTCGATCGCGGCCGGTGTCGCGCGAGCCCGCCGATTCGACTGCCCGCCCGCATGTGCCGCCGCGACCGTCTCGATCCCGGGACGATCCGCTGCGTGCGGGCGGACGCGAGTCGCGCCGTCGACCGGCCCCGACAGGGAACGTCCTTGCTGCCGACCGAACTCTTCCAGCCCGACCCGAACGTCAGCGGGATCGGCCGTGCTGGCGCTCGCCGACGGGACGGTGTTCCGCGGCGCCTCGATCGGCGCCACGGGACAGACGGTCGGCGAGGTCGTGTTCAACACGGCGATGACCGGCTATCAGGAGATCCTGACCGACCCGAGCTACGCGCGCCAGATCGTCACGCTGACCTATCCGCACATCGGCAATACCGGCGTCGAACGCCGAGGACGTCGAATCGACGCGCGTCTATCGCGGCCGGGCTCGTCATTCGCGACCTGCCGCGCTGGCGTCGAACTTCCGTGCGCAGCGCGACCTCGTCCGACTATCTGAAGGACCGAAGGCTGCGTCGCGCATCGCCGGCATCGACACGCGCAAGCTCACGCGCATGCTGCGCGACGAAGGGCGCGCAGAACGGCGCGATCCTCGCCGACTGCGCCGGGCAGCGACGACGACGTCGAGAAGGCCGTGGCGCTCGCGCGCAGCTTCCCGGGACTCGCCGGCCTCGACCTCGCGAAGGTCGTGAGCGTGCACGAGCCTTACGACTGGACCGCGACGGTCTGGCAGCTCGGCCACGGCTACGGACCGTCGACGATCGAGCGCGCTTCCACGTCGTCGCGTTCGACTACGGCATCAAGCACAACATCCTGCGCATGCTCGCGGAGCGCGGCTGCCGCATCACGGTGTTGCCCGCGCAGGCCACGGCCGAGCAGGCGCTGGCGCTGGAGCCCGACGGCATCTTCCTCGCGAACGGTCCGGGCGATCCGGAGCCGTGCGACTACGCGATCGCCACGCGCGCACGCTGATCGAGATGGGGCTGCCGACGTTCGGCATCTGCCTCGGTCATCAGATCATGGCGCTCGCGTCGGGCGCCAAGACGCTGAAGATGAAGTTCGGCCATCACGGCGCCAACCATCCGGTGCAGGACCTGGACACGGCAGGTGCTGATCACGTCGCAGAACCACGGCTTCGCGGTCGACGCCGACTCGCTGCCGGCCAACTGCCGCGTCACGCACGTGTCGCTGTTCGACGGGTCGCTGCAGGGCTTCGCGCTCACCGACAAGCCGGCCTTCTGCTTCCAGGGCCATCCGGAAGCCAGCCCCGGCCCGCACGACATCGGCTACCTGTTCGACCGCTTCATCGCGTCGATGGACCAGCGAGCGACCGCCTGAGACCCCGCCACCGTGCCCAAGCGCACCGACCTCCAAGAGTCCATCCTCATCATCGGCGCCGGCCCGATCGTCATCGGCCAGGCCTGCGAGTTCGACTATTCCGGCGCGCAGGCCTGCAAGGCGCTGCGCGAGGAGGGCTACCGCGTCGTGCTGGTCAACTCGAACCCGGCGACGATCATGACCGACCCGGAGACGGCCGACGCACCTACATCGAGCCGATCACGTGGCAGGTCGTCGAGAAGATCATCGCGATCGAGCGGCCCGACGCGATCCTGCCGACGATGGGCGGCCAGACCGCGCTCAACTGCGCGCTCGACCTGCATCGCCACGGCGTGCTCGCGAAGTACGGCGTCGAGCTGATCGGCGCGTCGCCCGAGGCGATCGACAAGGCCGAGGACCGCAGCAAGTTCAAGGCCGCGATGACGAAGATCGGCCTCGGCTCGGCGCGCTCCGGCATCGCGCACTCGCGTCGACGAGGCGTGGGCGTGTCAGCAGCACGCTCGGCTTCCCGGTCGATCATCCGGCCGAGCTTCACGCTCGGCGGCACCGGCGGCGGCATCGCGTACAACGGCGAGGAGTTCGAGACGATCTGCAAGCGCGGCCTCGAGGCGTCGCCGACGAACGAGCTGCTGATCGAGGAGTCGCTGATCGGCTGGAAGGAGTTCGAGATGGAGGTCGTGCGCGATCGCGCCGACAACTGCATCATCGTCTGCTCGATCGAGAACCTCGACCCGATGGGCATCCACACCGGCGACTCGATCACCGTCGCGCCGGCGCAGACGCTGACCGACAAGGAATACCAGCTCATGCGCGACGCGTCGATCGCGATCCTGCGCGAGATCGGCGTCGACACCGGCGGCTCGAACGTGCAGTTCGCGATCGACCCGAAGACCGGCCGCATGATCGTCATCGAGATGAACCCGCGCGTGTCGCGCTCGTCGGCGCTCGCGTCGAAGGCGACCGGCTTCCCGATCGCGAAGATCGCCGCGAAGCTCGCGGTCGGCTACACGCTCGACGAGCTGCGCAACGACATCACCGGCGACGCGACGCCCGCGTGCTTCGAGCCGTCGATCGACTACGTCGTCACCAAGGTGCCGCGCTTCGCGTTCGAGAAGTTCCCGCAGCCGCCGACTCGCACCTGACGACGCAGATGAAGTCGGTCGGCGAGGTGATGGCGATCGGCCGCACGTTCCAGGAGTCGTTCCAGAAGGCGCTGCGCGGGCTCGAGGTCGGGCGTCGACGGCATGAACGAGATGACGAAGGACCGCGAGAAGATCGAGCTCGAGCTCGGCGAGCCGGGCCCCGAGCGCATCTGGTACGTCGGCGACGCGTTCGCGATGGGGATGAGCGTCGACGAGGTCCATCAGCTGACGCGCATCGACCCGTGGTTCCTCGTGCAGATCAAGGAGATCGTCGACATCGAGCTGAAGCTCGAACGCATCGAAGCTGTCGGACCTCGATCGCACGGCGCTGTACGAGCTGAAGCGCACGCGGCTTCTCGGATCGCCGCCTCGCGTACCTGATGAAGACGACCGAGCACAAGGTCCGCGAGCGGCGCATCAAGGACGGCGTGCGGCCGGTCTACAAGCGCGTCGACACGTGCGCGGCCGAGTTCGCGACCAGCACCGCGTACCTGTATTCGACCTACGAAGGCTCGACGACGCCGAGTGCGAGGCCGAGCCGACCGACCGCCAGCAAGATCGTCGTGCTCGGCGGCGGGCCGAACCGGATCGGGCAGGGCATCGAGTTCGACTACTGCTGCGTGCACGCCGCGCTGGCGCTGTCGGACGACGGCTACGAGACCATCATGGTCAACTGCAATCCCGAGACCGTGTCGACCGACTACGACACCAGCGACCGGCTGTACTTCGAGCCGGTCACGCTCGAGGACGTGCTCGAGATCGTCGCGAAGGAGAAGCCGGTCGGCGTGATCGTGCAGTACGGCGGCCAGACGCCGCTGAAGCTCGCGAAGTCGCTCGAGGCCGCCGGCGTGCCGATCGTCGGCACGTCGCCCGACGCGATCGACGTCGCCGAGGACCGCGAGCGCTTCCAGGTGCTGATCGAGAAGCTCGGGCTGAAGCAGCCGCCGAACCGCACCGCGACGAGCGAGAAGCAGGCGCTCGAACGCGCCGAGCGAGATCGGCTATCCGCTGGTCGTGCGGCCGAGCTACGTGCTCGGCGGCCGCGCGATGGAGATCGTCCACGAGCAGCGCGACCTCGAGCGCTACATGCGCGAGGCGGTCAAGGTGTCGCACGACTCGCCGGTGCTGCTCGACCGCTTCCTCAACGACGCGATCGAGGTCGACGTCGACGCCATCTGCGACGGGACGCGACGTCGTTCATCGGCGGCGTGATGGAACACATCGAGCAGGCCGGCGTGCACTCGGGCGACTCGGCCTGCTCGCTGCCGCCGTATTCGCTGTCGCCGGCGATCGTCGCCGAACTGAAGCGCCAGACCGAGACGATGGCCCGCGCGCTCGGCGTCGTCGGCCTGATGAACGTGCAGTTCGCGATCCAGAAGGCGGAGACGATGGAAGCGGTCGTCTACGTGCTCGAGGTCAACCCGCGCGCATCGCGCACCGTGCCGTACGTGTCGAAGGCGACCGGGCTGCAGCTCGCGAAGATCGCCGCACGCTGCATGGCGGGCCGGTCGCTGGCCGAGCAGGGCGTCACGGTCGAGGTCACGCCGCGCTACTTCTCGGTCAAGGAAGCCGTGTTCCCGTTCGCGAAGTTCCCTGGCGTCGACACGATCCTCGGGCCCGAGATGAAGTCGACCGGCGAGGTGATGGGCATCGGCACGACGTTCGGCGAGGCGTTCGTCAAGTCGCAGCTCGCGGCGGGCATCCGCCTGCCGTCGCCAGGCGGCGACGACGGCAAGGGCCCGGGCAAGGTCTTCATCAGCGTGAAGAACGCCGACAAGCCGAAGGCCGTCGAGGTCGCGCGCGAGCTGAAGGCGATGGGCTTCCCGCTGATCGCGACGCGTGGCACTGCGGCGGCGATCGTCGCAGCCGGCATCGCCTGCGAGAGCGTCAACAAGGTCGCCGAGGGCCGGCCGCACATCGTCGACATGGTGAAGAACGGCGACATCGCGCTCGTGATCAATACCGTCGAGGAGAAGCGCAACGCGATCTCCGACTCGCGGTCGATCCGCACGACGGCGCTCGCGCAACGCGTCACGCAATACACGACGATCGCCGGCGCACGGGCCGCGGTCGAGGGCATGCGGCTGATGCAGCAGCGCGGCGACGAGATCTCCGTCTACGATTTACAAGGGCTGCACCGGCCGTTAGACTAGCGGCCGTCGCGCATCACGTTCGATGCGCGATCACGGTTTCGAAAGAGGTCGCTCCCGGCGGATCCACGATCGGTCGGCGGCGGCCTCTGTCATTTGAGGCGCTTCGCGGGCGAGTTCGCGTGCGGCGCCTCGCTTCATATGGTTCAGACATGAGCGTGATCCCCCTGACGACTCGCGGCGCGGAGCTGCTCAAGGCCGAGCTGCAGCGATTGAAGACCGTCGAGCGCCCGAGCGTCATCAACGCGATCGCCGAGGCGCGCTCGCAGGGCGACTTGTCGGAGAACGCCGACTACGACGCCGCAAAGGAGCGCCAGAGCTTCATCGAAGGTCGCATCCAGGAACTCGAAGGCAAGCTGTCGAACGCGCAGGTGATCGATCCGGCGACGCTGGACGCCGAGGGCCGCATCGTGTTCGGCACGACGGTCGAGCTCGAGGATCTCGATTCGAGCGCGAAGGTCGTCTATCAGATCGTCGGCGACGACGAGGCCGACATCAAGGTCGGCAAGATCTCGATCTCGAGCCCGATCGCGCGCGCGCTGATCAACAAGGTCGAAGGCGACGTCGCGGAGGTGCAGGCGCCGGCCGGCGTGCGCGAGTACGAAGTGCTGTCGGTCCGCTACATCTGAATCCGCCGTCGAGGCGGGTTCGCTGGGCGCGCCATGCGGCGTCGTTGCTGTGCGCGGCGGCGGTCGGCGCGCTGCTCTTCTCGATCCACGTCGCGACGATGGTCTTTCGCGAGATGCCGGGCGACCGCATGCTCGCAGGGCGGATCGCCGGACGGTCCTTCACCGGCGCCTACGGGATCGCGACGGTCGCGTCGCTCGTCGCCGTGCTGGTCACGATGACGACCCGGAGCGGCGCGCTCGATCGCAGCCTCGCGGTCGCGATGGCCGTCGCTTCGATCGTCGAGCTCGCGTGGATCGCGCCGGCGATCGTGATGCACGGCGCCGGCTGGCCCGGGTCGTTCGCGAGCCTGCATGCGTTCGGGGGCGCACTGCACCTGTTGATCGCGACGACCGCGCTGATCCTCGCGTGGCGCCTGCTCGACGAGCGTCGCGTCTGATCGTCGGGTTGTCGTCGGCCGCGGCCCGGCGTCGAGGCTAGCGGGCCTGGAACGCCTTCTTGGCGGAGCGGGGACCTTTACGAATGCGCGCGGTCCGCGGCGGGCTGGCGTCGGTCTTCGCCTTGCGCGACGACACCTTGTAGGCCGGGTTGAACGCGACCTTGCGCGGCGTGGTCTTGCGAGCCGGTCGCCGGGGCGTGGCAGGCGCGGGCTCGGCCGGCTTTGCGCGATAGAGCACGAGCAGCTTGCCGATCGCCTGGACCGGGGCCGCGCCGAGCTCGGCGACGACGCGGTCGCGCATCGCGAGCCGGGCGTCGCGGTCGTCGCCCGCGACGCGCACCTTGATCAGCTCGTGCGCCGCGAGGCTGCGGTCGATCTCGGCCAGCACGCCGGGCGTCAGCCCCGCGTCGCCGATCAGGACGACAGGGTCGAGCGCGTGCGCGACGGCCTTCAGGGCCTTGCGTTCGGCCGGCGTGAGATGCTGGGACATGGGCGGGATCGTGGCGTGGCGGCCGGACAGCCGTCGGGCCTGGAGCATAGCAAGCGATGGCGAAGAACAAGTTCAACCAGTCGTGGCTGCACGACCACATCAACGATCCGTACGTCAAGCTCGCGCAGAAGCACGGCTACCGCGCCCGGGCAGCCTTCAAGCTGAAGGAGATCGACGAGGCCGATCGCCTGATCCGGCCCGGCGCGGTCGTCGTCGACCTCGGCGCCGCGCCGGGCTCGTGGTCCCAGTACGTCCGCGAGAAGCTTCGGAAGGGCGTCGGGATCGACGGACGGATCATCGCGCTCGACCTGCTGCCGATGGAAGCGATCGCCGACGTCGACTTCCTGCAAGGCGACTTCCGCGACGAGGCGATGCTTTCGCAGCTCGAGGAACGGCTCGCCGACCTCGCCGCGAAGGCGCCCGACGGCCGCTGCGTCGACCTTGTCCTTTCCGACATGGCCCCCAACCTTTCCGGGGTCGAGGTGGCGGACGCCGCACGAATGCAGGACGTGATCGAACTGGCGGCCGATTTCGCGGTCAGGTTCCTGAAGGCAGACGGCGCGCTGCTGGTCAAGGCGTTCCACGGCAGCGGGTACAGCCAGATCGTCGAGTCGCTGAAGCGACTGTTCGTGACGGTGGCGGCGCGCAAACCGAAGGCGTCGCGCGACCGTTCGTCGGAAACCTTCATCCTTTCGCGCGGATTGCGACGAAGCGAGCGTTGATTGCAGGGTAGTTTGTGGGGGTCGTTCGTGGCGCAAGCCACGCGCCGGTCGGCATATTTCCTGCAACCGGCCGATCGAGCGACTAGAATCCAGAGTCTGACCGGAGTTGACGCGGGTGGGCGGGCGAAAGCCCTGCTTTCTCGCCGGAGAGAGCTTTGAACAACATGTTATCCAAGGCGGCGATCTGGATGGTGATCATCCTGGTCCTGTTCGTCGTCTTCAAGACGTTCGAGACGCGTCGCCAGGTGGCCGAACCCGTCACCTATTCGCAGATGATGGACGACGCGAAGAGCGGTCGCATCAAGCGCGTCGAGGTGCAGGGCCGCAACCTGAACGTCACGCCGGTCGACGGCAAGCCGTACACGATCGCGTCGCCCGGCGACGCATGGATGGTCGGCGACCTGATGAAGGACGGCGTGCAAGTCGGCGCGAAGCAGGAAGAGGAGCAGTCCTTCCTGATGTCGATCTTCATCTCGTGGTTCCCGATGTTGCTGCTGATCGGCGTCTGGGTCTTCTTCATGCGACAGATGCAGGGCGGCGGACGCGGCGGCGCGTTCTCGTTCGGCAAGTCGCGCGCGAAGATGCTCGACGAGAACAGCAACCAGGTCACGTTCGCCGACGTCGCCGGCTGCGACGAGGCCAAGGAAGACGTCTCCGAACTCGTCGACTTCCTGCGCGACCCGTCGAAGTTCCAGAAGCTCGGCGGCCGCATCCCGCGCGGCGTGCTGATGGTCGGCTCGCCGGGCACCGGCAAGACGCTGCTCGCCCGCGCGATCGCCGGCGAGGCGAAGGTGCCGTTCTTCTCGATCTCCGGTTCCGACTTCGTCGAGATGTTCGTCGGCGTCGGCGCGGCGCGCGTGCGCGACATGTTCGAGACGGCGAAGAAGCACGCGCCGTGCATCATCTTCATCGACGAGATCGACGCGGTCGGCCGCCAGCGCGGCGCGGGCCTCGGCGGCGGCAACGACGAGCGCGAGCAGACGCTCAACCAGATGCTGGTCGAGATGGACGGCTTCGAGACCGGCGTCGGCGTGATCGTCATCGCGGCGACGAACCGGCCCGACGTGCTCGACCCCGCGCTGCTGCGTCCGGGCCGCTTCGACCGCCAGGTCGTCGTGCCGCTGCCGGACATCCGCGGCCGCGAGCAGATCCTGAACGTCCACATGCGCAAGGTGCCGGTCGCGGCCGACGTCAAGGCCGACATCATCGCGCGCGGCACGCCGGGCTTCTCGGGCGCCGACCTCGCGAACCTCGTCAACGAGGCCGCGCTGTTCGCCGCGCGTCGCACCGGCCGGCTCGTCGAGATGATCGACTTCGAGAAGGCCAAGGACAAGATCGTCATGGGCGCCGAGCGGCGCACGATGGTGATGGACGAGGAAGAGCGTCGCAACACGGCGTACCACGAGTCGGGCCACGCGATCCTCGGCAAGCTGCTGCCGAAGTGCGACCCGGTCCACAAGGTCACGATCATCCCGCGCGGCCGTGCGCTCGGCGTCACGATGTCGCTGCCCGAGAAGGACAAGTACTCGTACGACCGCGACTACATCCTCCAGCAGATCTCGATGCTGTTCGGCGGCCGCATCGCCGAAGAGGTGTTCATGAATCAGATGACCACCGGCGCGTCGAACGACTTCGAGCGCGCGACCGAGATGGCCCGCAACATGGTCACGCGCTACGGCATGAGCGACGCGCTCGGGCCGATGGTCTACGCGGAGAACGAGGGCGAGGTGTTCCTCGGCCGTTCGGTCACGAGCACGAAGAACGTGTCCGAGTCGACGATGCAGAAGGTCGACGGCGAGATCCGCCGCATCATCGACGAGCAGTATCAGCTCGCCAAGCGTCTCATCATCGAGAACCGCGAGAAGGTCGAGGCGATGACGAAGGCGCTGCTCGAGTGGGAGACCATCGACGCCGACCAGATCAACGACATCGTCGAAGGCAAGCCGCCGCGTCCGCCGAAGCCGCCGTCGGCGTCGGCCACCCCGCAGCAGCTCAGCACGGTGTCGGGGACCGGCGCCCAGCCGAGCGCGACCGCGCCGGCCTGAACTTCCTTCGCTTCATCGATCGCCCGGTCCGTCCGGGCGATTTTCATTGTGGTCGTCGATGCCCGTGAGCGCCGCGCACCGTTCGCCCGACGTCGCGCCGCGCCTGCTGCGAGGCGGACGTTTCGCGCTCGACCTGTCGACGCCGCGCGTGATGGGCATCGTCAACGTCACGCCGGACTCGTTCTCCGACGGCGGTCATCATCTCGCCGCGGATGACGCGATCCGCCATGCCGAGCGGCTCATCGACGAAGGCGCCGACCTCGTCGACATCGGCGCCGAGTCGACGCGGCCCGGCGCCGCGCCGGTCGACGCGGTCGACGAATGGGCGCGGCTCGCGCCGGTGCTCGCGGCGCTGCGCGACGCGCCGGTCCCGGTCTCGGTCGACACGCGCAAGCCCGACGTGATGCGTCGGGCGCTCGATGCCGGCGCCTCGATGATCAACGACGTGGCCGGCTTCGCGAGCGACGCGTCGCGGCGCGCCGTCGCGGACTTCGACTGCGCGGTCTGCGCGATGCACATGCAGGGCGAGCCGGCGACGATGCAGGAGGCGCCGCACTACGACGACGTCGTGCGTGAGGTGGCGGACTTCCTGCGCGGCCGGGCCGACGCGCTGGTCGCGGCCGGCGTCGGCGCCGATCGCATCGTGATCGATCCCGGCTTCGGCTTCGGCAAGACGCTCGATCACAACCTGGCGCTCCTTCGCGGGCTCGACGCGCTCGCGTCGTCGAAGTGGCCGGTCCTGGTGGGGTTGTCGCGCAAGGGCCTGATCGGACGGCTCACCGGACGCCCGGCCGGCGAGCGCGTCGCGGGGAGTATCGCGGCCGCACTGGCCGCGGTGCAGCGCGGCGCGGCGATCCTGCGCGTCCACGACGTCGCGGCGACGGTCGATGCACTGGCCGTGTGGAATCGCGTTTACCGCGGCGTCCCCGCGTCAGAACAACGGCAGCAGGAACACGGCGAGGTTCACGAAGAACCCGACGTTCCACAGCAGCGTTCGAAGCGTCGGTCGACCGGTGAGGTAGGCGATCACGAACGCGAGTCGGACGACGACGAACGCGACCGATAGGGCGTCGATCGGGGCCTGCGGCGCCTTCTTGAACTCCGCGAGCACGATCGCGACCGCGAAGAAGGGGAACGTCTCGATGCCGTTGACGTGCGCCCCGAGTGCGCGCTCGCGGATCGGATGCGCGTAGAAGGCTGGATCGCGCGGCCGGGCGTTGTCGAAGTCCCGATGCCCCAGCGCCTTCACCGGCGCGACCGTCAGCAGATACAGCAGCACGGCAACGAGGATGCACCACTCGGCAATCGACATCGTCGGCCTCCGGCCTCTTGAAAGCGTCGTCGTCGCGCGGGCCGCGAGACGGGTTCGCGGCGTGGAGTATGCGACCGTCGACTCGCCGTCCATCGGCACCACCCCGATGCCTCGCGCGCGCTTGATATCCTTCGTCTTTCCTCGACCTCGAGACCGACGCATCGCATGACGAGAATCCATTTCGGGACCGACGGCATCCGCGGACGCGTCGGCGACACGCCGATCACGCCCGACTTCCTGCTCCGGCTCGGGCAGGCGGCCGGCGAAGTGTTCAAGCGGCACGACACCGGCTCGAAGCCGACCGTGCTGATCGGCAAGGACACGCGCGTGTCCGGCTACATGATCGAGGCGGCGCTGCAGGCCGGCTTCACGTCGGTCGGCGTCAACGTGCAATTGACCGGCCCGATCCCGACGGCCGCGGTCGCCTATCTCACGCGCGCGCTGCGGCTGTCGGCCGGCGTGGTGATCAGCGCGTCGCACAATCCGTACTACGACAACGGCATCAAGTTCTTCTCGCCCGAAGGCGCGAAGCTGCCGGACTCGGTCGAGGTCGAGATCGAGACGCTGGTCGATCAGTCGCTGCCGTGCGCGCCGTCGGAGTCGATCGGTCGCGCGTACCGGATCGACGACGCCGCGGGCCGCTACATCGAGTTCTGCAAGAGCACGTATCCGAACGAGCTCAACCTGAAGGGCATGCGGATCGTCGTCGACTGCGCGCACGGCGCCGCGTACGAGATCGCGCCGCACGTGTTCCACGAGCTCGGCGCGGAGGTGATCCCGATCGGCGCGGCACCGGACGGCTTCAACATCAACGAGAAGGTCGGCGCGACCCATCCGAAGGCGCTGAAGGATGCCGTCCGCAAGCACCGCGCGGACCTCGGCATCGCGCTCGACGGCGACGCCGATCGCGTGCTGATGATCGACGCCGACGGCCGTCTCTACAACGGCGACGAGCTGCTCTACGTCGTCGTGCGCGACGGCGTCGAGCAGGGCAAGCGGTCGGGCGTCGTCGGCACGTTGATGACGAACCTCGCGGTCGAGCAGGCGATCCGCGACCTCGGCATCGACTTCGCACGCGCGAAGGTCGGCGACCGCTACGTGCTCGAGATGCTCGTCGAGAACCGCTGGCTGTGGGGCGGCGAAAGCTCCGGACATCTGCTGGTGCTCGACCGGCACACGACCGGCGACGGCATCGTCAGCGCGCTTCAGGTGTTGTCCGCGATGCGCCGTACCGGACGCTCGCTGAGCGACCTGACCGAGCCGGTGCGGCTGTTGCCGCAGACGATGATCAACGTCCGGATCGGCAAGGGCTTCGACTGGGAGAGCTATCGACCGCTGATCGAGGCGCGCGAGTCGGTCGCGGCGGACCTCGGCCGCAGCGGCCGCATCCTGATCCGCCCCTCGGGTACCGAGCCGCTGCTGCGCGTGATGGTCGAGGCGCAGTCGGAGGCGGCCGCATCGACGGCCGCGCGGCGCCTCGTCGCGAGCCTCGAGGGCGCCGTCTAGAGGTTCGCGCCGCCAGCCTCGGCGCCGTGTCATGACACTGTCATCGCATC
The DNA here is from genome assembly GCA_963795885.1 of uncultured beta proteobacterium. Classification (GTDB taxonomy): domain Bacteria; phylum Pseudomonadota; class Gammaproteobacteria; order Burkholderiales; family Burkholderiaceae_D; genus CAHJXF01. Next base: position 384,988 of record CAWCJI010000004.1, read on the forward strand.
GTCTTATGGTGGCGCGGTTTCGAAAATCCGCACCCTCAAGGACTCCCATGACATTCGTTTCCAAGGCTGCCCCTGTCGCGCTGCTGTCCGCGCTCCTGGCGCTCGGCTCGGCGCACGCGGCCGACATCACCGGAGCCGGTTCGAGCTTCGTCGCGCCGGTCATGTCGAAGTGGGCCGATGCCTACAACAAGGCGACCGGCAACAAGATCAATTACCAGTCGGTCGGCTCCGGCGCCGGCATGAAGCAGATCGATGCGAAGACCGTCGACTTCGGCGCGTCCGACGCCCCGTACAAGCCCGAGGAGCTCGACGCCAAGGGCCTGGTGCAGTTCCCGGTGATCGTCGGCGGCATCGTGCCGGTGTTCAACCTGCCCGGCATCGAAGCCGGCAAGCTGCGCCTCGACGGCCCGGTCCTCGCCGACATCTTCCTCGGCAAGATCAAGGAGTGGAACGACCCGGCGATCAAGGCGTTGAACCCGTCGGTCACGCTGCCGTCGACGGCCATCGCGGTCGTCCATCGCGCGGACGGCTCGGGCACGTCGTTCAACTTCACGAACTACCTGTCGAAGGTCAGCCCCGACTGGAAGTCGAAGGTCGGCGAGGGGACCGCGCCGAACTGGCCGGTCGGCACGGGCGGCAAGGGCAACGAAGGCGTCTCCGCGTTCGTGCAGCGCCTGCCGGGCGCGATCGGCTACGTCGAGTATGCGTATGCGAAGCAGTCGAAGATGCCGTACGCGAGCATGAAGAACGCCGACGGCGTGTTCGTCGAACCCGACGACAAGACGTTCAAGGCCGCGGCGGCCGGCGCGCAATGGGAACAGAACCGCTACTACGTGATCCTGACCAACCAGCCGGGCAAGGACTCGTGGCCGATCGCCGCGTCGACGTTCGTGATGATGCACAAGGTCCAGGACAAGCCCGAGCAGGGCGCAGAGACGCTGAAGTTCTTCGACTGGGCGTTCGCGAAGGGCGCAGACATGGCCGAGAGCCTCGACTACGTGCCGCTGCCGAGCCCGCTCGTCACGTCGATCAAGTCGACGTGGAGTGCGAACCTCAAGGACGGTTCGGGCAAGGCGATCGCCGCGAAGTAATCGGCGGACGCAGTACCGCGCGCAGTTCCGGTAGCATTCGGCGGCGAGCCGGTCGGGCAACCGATCGCTCGCCGCTTTCTTGCGGGAGAGCATGATGGAAGCCGCAGCAGCCACGAGCCTGACCCTACCGCGGGTAATGGAACGTCAGCCGGATCCCGAAAGCGTCGCGAAGACGCCGGAGCGGCTTCGGCGACATGCTCTTCTTCAACCTCACGCGGGCCGCCGCGACGCTCACGCTCGTCGTCCTCGCCGGCATCATCGTCTCGCTGGTCATCAGCTCGTGGCCGACGATCACGAAGTTCGGCTTCGCATTCATCACCAGCGCGACGTGGGATCCGCCGAACGAGAAGTTCGGTGCGCTCGTGCCGATCTACGGCACGCTCGTCACGTCGTTCATCGCGCTGATCGTCGCGGTGCCGGTCAGCTTCGGCATCGCGCTGTTCCTGACCGAGCTGTCGCCTGCGTGGCTGCGTCGACCGCTCGGCACGGCGATCGAACTGCTGGCGGCGATCCCGTCGATCGTCTACGGCATGTGGGGCCTGCTCGTGTTCTCGCCGATCTTCGCGTCGTACGTCGAGGCGCCGCTCGGCGCGACGCTCGGCCACGTCCCGGTGATCGGCGCGCTGTTCCAGGGACCGCCGATCGGCATCGGCCTGCTGTGCGCCGGCATCATCCTCGCGATCATGATCATCCCGTTCATCGCGTCGGTGATGCGCGACGTGTTCGAGGTCACGCCGCCGATGCTGAAGGAGTCGGTGTACGGGCTCGGCGGCACGACGTGGGAGGTCGTGTGGAAGGTCGTGCTGCCGTACACGCGGGCCGGCGTCGTCGGCGGCATCATGCTCGGCCTCGGACGCGCGCTCGGCGAGACGATGGCCGTCACGTTCGTGATCGGCAACACGAACATGCTGAACGACGTGTCGCTGTTCTCGTCGGGCAACTCGATCACGTCCGCGCTCGCGAACGAATTCGCCGAGGCGTCGCCCGGCCTGCACACGTCCGCGCTGATCGAGCTCGGCCTCGTGCTGTTCGTGATCACGTTCTTCGTGCTCGCCGCGTCCAAGATCCTGCTGATCCGCCTGCAGGCTTCGGAAGGGACGAAGTCGTGAGCGCCGTCGTCAACAGCAAGCAGAACGGCGTCTTCGCACGGCGCCGGGTCGTCAACAAGGTCGCGCTCGCGCTGTCGCTGGCCGCGATGGCATTCGGCCTGTTCTGGCTGATCTGGATCCTCGTGACCACCGTGTCGCTCGGCTTCGGCGGACTGCTCGATCAACACGTTCATCGCGATGACGCCGTCGCCCAACACCGACGGCGGCGGCCTCGCGAACGCGATCGTCGGCTCGCTCGTCATGGTGTTGCTCGCAACGCTCGTCGGCACGCCGATCGGCGTGCTCGCCGGCATCTACCTCGCGGAATACGGCGGTCGCAGCTGGCTCGCTTCGGCGACGCGCTTCATCAACGACATCCTGCTGTCGGCGCCGTCGATCGTGATCGGCCTGTTCGTCTATGCGATCTACGTCGCGCATGCGAAGAGCTTCTCGGGCTTCGCCGGCGTGGTCGCGTTGGCGCTGCTCGTCATCCCGGTCGTGGTCCGCACGACCGAGAACATGCTGAAGCTGATCCCGAACTCGCTGCGCGAGGCCGCGTTCGCGCTCGGCACGCCGCGCTGGAAGGTCATCCTCGCGATCACGCTGAAGTCGGCGCGCGCGGGCGTCGTGACCGGCATCCTGCTCGCGGTCGCACGGATCGCCGGCGAGACCGCGCCGCTGCTGTTCACGGCGTTGTCGAACCAGTTCTGGTCGCTCGACCTGACGCAGCCGATGGCGAACCTGCCGGTGACGATCTTCAAGTTCGCGATGAGCCCGTTCACGAACTGGCAGAGACCTCGCATGGGCCGGCGTGCTGATCATCACGATCGGCGTGCTCGGGCTCAACATCCTCGCTCGTACCTTCTTCTCTCCAAAGAACGCGTAAGCATGCCCAACGCAGCCATCGAAGACGGCCGATCGAAGATCACCGTCAAGGATCTCAACTTCTATTACGGCAAGTTCCACGCGCTGAAGAACATCTCGCTCGAGATCCCGGAGAAGAAGGTCACCGCGTTCATCGGGCCGTCGGGCTGCGGCAAGTCGACGCTGCTGCGCACGCTGAACCGGATGTTCGAGCTGTATCCCGAGCAACGCGCCGAGGGGCAGATCGTGCTCGACGGCGAGAACCTGCTCGACACGCAGACCAACGTCGCGCTGATCCGCGCGAAGATCGGCATGGTCTTCCAGAAGCCGACGCCGTTCCCGATGTCGATCTACGACAACGTCGCGTTCGGCGTGAAGCTGTTCGAGAATCTGTCGAAGGGCGAGATGGACGAGCGCGTCGAGTGGGCGCTGACGAAGGCCGCGTTGTGGAACGAGGTCAAGAGCAAGCTCGGCCAGACCGGTAGCGGCCTGTCGGGCGGCCAGCAGCAGCGCCTGTGCATCGCGCGCGGCATCGCGATCAAGCCGGAGGTCCTGCTGCTCGACGAGCCGTGCTCCGCGCTCGACCCGATCTCGACCGCGAAGATCGAGGAGTTGATCGACGAGCTGAAGAGCGACTACACGGTCGTCATCGTCACGCACAACATGCAGCAGGCCGCGCGCTGCTCGGATCGCACGGCCTACATGTACCTCGGCGAGCTGATCGAGTTCGGCGCGACCGACCAGATCTTCATCAAGCCGAACAAGAAGCAGACCGAGGATTACATCACCGGCCGCTTCGGCTGACGGCCCCAACCGGTCCCTACCGAGGGCCGCGGATCGCGGCCCCACCGCGATCCGCCGGTCACGGCAGCGTCAGCAGCAGCAGTTCCCCGCCGGACACGACGACGACCTGCTTCGTCCCGTGCATGTAGATCGAGCCGATCCGCTGTCCGAGCGACGGCGCCACATTGCCGAGCACGACGGAGGTCCCGGTTCCGATGATGCGGGTGTAGGTTCCGGTCGACGGATTGATCGTCCCGATCGACTGGGCGAACGCCTCCTGCACGGCGATATAGATCGTCCCGTTCGGATCGACCGCGACCTGGATCGGCTGCACGCCGCTCGAGATGCTCGACACGGTGCCATCCGGCGCGATCCGGCGAAGACCGCCGAACGTCCCATTGTTGTCGATGACGTAGAGGGTTCCGTCGGGTGCGAACGCCATCCGGCCGGGCGACTGAAAGCGTGCGCTGAGACGTGGACCGTCGACCGAACCGGTGACGCCGAGCATGCCGGCGTAGGTCGTCGTGTTGCCGGTCGAATCGACACGGCGGATCGCATGGTTGCCACCGTCGCTGACGAACACGTCGCCGCTCGGGCCGACGGCGATGCCGGTGGCACTGTTGAACAGCGCAGTGCCCGGCGGTCCGTCGGCGGCACCGAACATCGTGCGGGATCCCGCGAAGAACGACGCCGTGCCGTCCGTCGCGATCCGGCTCACGCCGTAGCCATCGCTCGTGTACAGCGTGCCGTCCGGTGCGACCGCGAGGGCGGAGCCGTTGCTGGTCAGCTGTGCCGCGCTGCCTTTGCCGTCGACGATGTCCGGCCCGAACGCAAGCCCGGCGACGAGAGTCACGGCGCCCGAGGTGCCGACGCGTCGCACGAGGTCCGGACCCGTCTCCGACACGACGACCTGTCCCGTCGGGTCAGTGACGATCGACGTGTTGATGCTGTATTGGCCGCCCGTGTCGAAGAAGAACGGCAGTTGCGCGAGGACGCCGGTTCCCGGCGTCGACGACGTGAATCGATTCGTCGCGATCGTCGTGATGCTTCCCGATGCGTCGACCGTCCGCAAGCCGTTCAGGTCGGCGACGACCAGTCCGGTCGTCGGCTGGATTGCGATCCCGCCGTTCTGCGGGTTGAACCGTCCCGCGCCGGGAGGCCCGTCCGCGTAGCCCGAGCCCAGCAACGGCGCGCCGGCGATGGTGGTGACGACGGCGGTCGGGACGTCGATTGCACGGATCGTTCCGGTGCCGTCGAACACGTACAGCGTGCTGCCGCGCAGAGCGATCGCGTTGGGAAGCGGGATTCCGGCCGCGATGCCGATGCCGTCCACGCCGGGCATCGCGAAGGAGCCGCTGCCGGCGAAGGTGGCGACGCTCCCAGCGACGTTGCCGCTCCGCACGACGAGTCGGAGGCGAGCGTTGCCGAAGTCGGCGACGTAGAGATCGCCGTTCGCTGCAGCCACCAGTCCGTTCGGATTGTTGAACTTGGCCGTCGCCGGGGGGCCATCCGCGAACCCGGTGCCGCTCCCGGCGTAAGTCGTGACGACGCCCGCGGTCGTCACGCGGCGAACGGCGCCATTGCCCTTGTCCGCCACGTACAGGTCGCCGTCGGGACCGAGCGTGATCGCGCTCGGTGACGAGAACTGCGCAGCCGAGCCCGTTCCGTCGACGAACCCGTACATGCCGACCGACCCTGCGATGGTCGACACCGTGCCGTCCGTCCCGATGCGCCGGATGGTCTGGTTCTGCGTGTCGGCCACGTAGATGTTGCCCGACGCATCGTGGACGAGCCCGAACGGCGTGTTGAACGTCGCGGTCGCGGCAGGGCCGTCGGCGCTGCCGGCACTGCCCGCGCCTGCGACCAGCGTGATCGTCGACAGGTCGGCGGACAGATGCCGGATGACGTTCGACGACGTGAAGTCCCATCCGCCGCCGGGTGCCGGGTCGATGCCGTTGACGAGGCCGATCGGGGCCTGGTCGCGCAGGCCGGTCACCGGCAGCGCGCTCAGCGTGACCGACGAGGGCGTCGACACGGTCAACGTCGCGACGCTGCTCGCCGTCGTGCTCGCGCCGCTGCAGGACAGGACGGCGCGGAACTGCGCCCCGTTGTCGGCGGCCGCCGCCATGAACGAGTAGGTCGCCGACGTCGCTCCCGCGATGTCCGCGAAGGCGGTCCCGGACAGCCGCTGCCACTGGATCGTCAGCGTTCCGCTGCTGCACGTGCCGCCGACGGTGAACGACGCCATGGCGCCCGCCACGACGGCCTGGTTCGTCGGCTGAGGCGAGATCGACAGGACTGGTGACGCGGGCGAGACCGTCAAGGTGGCGGCGTTGCTCGTGGCACTGCCTGCCACGTTGCTGACGACGACGACGAAGGTCGCTCCGCTGTCGGTCAGCGCCGTCGTCGCGAGCGTGTAGCTGGCCGACGTCGCGCCGGTGATCGGCACGCCGTTGCGTTGCCACTGGTACGCGAGCGGCGCGGTACCGGTGGCGGTTACGCTGAACGACGCCGACTGTCCCGGCATCGTGGTGACGTTGGCCGGTTGTTGCGTGATGGTCGGCGGGATCGGGGCCGGCGACGTCGGCGGCGGCGTCGGCGTCGAGATCAGGTCCGGCGGCGGCGGTGCGTCGCCGCTGCCGCACGCCGCGACGAACGCGAAGAGCGCCGCGAGCGCGGCGCGCCACAGGAGCCGGCCGGGTACGCGCGGGGAACGATCGAGGAAGCGAAGGGCGGTCATGATCGATCCGTCAGAAGTTGAATTGCAGCGAAACGCCGGCCATCTGCAGGACGCCGCGCGTCACGTGCGCCTTCAGGCGGGTCGCGTCGTAGTCGAGCCCGATCCGCAGCGCGGGCGTGATCGCGTAGCCGACGCTGGCGCCGCCGTACGGCTGCGCGGTCGTCTTGCTCGGCTCGCCGGAGAACGGCGCGTCGTACGTGAAGCGGGCCCGCACGCTGGCGAGGCCGCCTCGCGCGACCAGGTCCCACGACGGCGCGAAGACCCAGTCGTAGCCGGCGGTCAGCGCGACGCCGCGCAGCTTGAACGTGCCGCCGAAGCGGGTGCCGCCCGGCGTCGTGTCGGCGCCCTTGAGGTCACCGACCTCGAAGTACGTCAGACCGACTTCGAGGGCGTCGATCGGGCGATAGACGAAGGCGGCCTTGCCGTAACCGGCGTGATGGTCGCAGGCGAAGCCATCGAGGCAATCGACGCGACCGTCGGCCGCGCCGCCCCCGACGGACAGGCCGAAGTCGGCGGCTGGCGCTTTCGAGACGAGCAGTCCGGCCGCGAGCGCGACCAACCCCGCGAGGCGTCGCGACGACCGCCGCGACAGAAGACGAAATGACGACATGAGGGCTCCGTGAAACATCGCGGTCGCCCGGGCATCATCGTTCGCCCACGGACCGCCTCCCTCGCTTCAACGAGAACGGGGCGCCGAACATGCCATCCGTGTGGAAATCTTCCCGGTCGTCGGTGGACCGCGACCGCATGCGGCGCCGACTGCTTCGACCGGCGATCGTCGAAGGGGCTCGAGGGCTAGCCGGTCGACTCGCCTGCGTCGAGCGATGCGAGCAGCGCGACCACCGGTGCAAGCACCTCGTCGCCGTCCACCTGGCCGCCTTCCCAGACGTCGAGCGCCCGACGCGCCCGAGTCGCGGCGAGATCGGCCCGGTCCATCGCCCGGTCGCAAAGCGCGGCCTCGAACCACAGCAGCCCATGCTCGAGCGCGACGCATGCGGGATCGATGCCGTCGAGCGTTCGCTCGATCACGTCGAGCGCGCCGTGAACGTCGTCGGTCCGACGCAGCGCCATCGCACGCACGCGCCGGAGCCGCACGCGCTGTGTCGGCGCGATCCGATCGACGAGCGGCATGGCCGCATCGACGGTCGTCAGCGCGTCGACGGCACGTCCGGCGGAGACCTCGGCGAGCGCACGGACGGCCGACCAGAAACCGTCGTAGGCATCGCCCTCGTCGATCGTCGTCATCGACGCCGCACGCGTCAGGTCGTCGACTGCCGCTCCCCCGTCGCCGAGCAGCGCGTGGTTCAGTGCGAGCCAGGTCCAGACGGACAGGCCCTCGAGGTTCCGGCCGCCGGTGAGCCGCTCGTGCATCGCCGCTGCGGCTGCGAGATGCGCATGCGCCTCGACGAAGCGGCCTCGATGGACGAGCGCGCGCGCGAGCAGGCTCAGCGCGACCCGCACGCGCGTCGTCTCCTCGGCGTCGAGCGCACGCTGGTCGACGAGCACCTGCCGCAGGATCAGCGTGGCATCGCGCGGGCGCTGGTTCTGCGACAGCGCGTCGCCGTACGAACGTTCGATCATCGTCAGGGTGGGATGCGGTCGCTGATCGCCATAGGATGCGTAGGCCGGTGCGATCGCCGGCTCGATCGCCTGCAGCGCGCTCGGGTAGCGACCGAAGTGGACGAACGTGTTCGACAACGATCCGCGCGCGCTGAGCGCGAGTGCGCTCGCTTCGCCGGCATGCCCGACCGCGACCTCGATGGCTTCGGTCAGCGCCGCAATGGCCTGCGGCTCGCGTCCGTGCTTCGATTGGACGAACGCATCGCTCTGCAACGATTCGACCAGCAGCTTCGGTTGCGGCGGCCGCACCTGGCGCAGGTCCCCGATCAGCGCCGGCAGGATCGCCTCGGCGACGGCTTGATCGCCGATCGTGTTCGCGGCCTCGACCCAACGACGCCGGGCCGTCAGCGTCAGCGGATGCATCGGTCCGAGCGCGCGGGTGGCGAGGTCGACCGCCTTCGGATGCCACTGCATCGCGGCCTGCAGGTCGCCGAGCTCGTTGAGGCTCGAACCGATCAGCACGGCCAGTTCGGCCGCGACGGCCGGCTGCGTCCCGAGGTCGTGCTCCACACGATGGGCCGCGGCCTTCAGCAGGTCGGTCGCCGCCACGGCGCCGCCGCGGCCGGCGCGCGGCACGGCCTGCGTGAAGATCGATGCGACGAACGACTTGACCTGCTCGGCCCGCTCGGAGGCGGCGCGCGCGGCCGCGGCCTGCTTCAGCGCCGCGTTCCGCTGCCATAGCGCGACGAGCGCACCGAGCCCGATGGCGAGCATCACGGCGGCCTGTGCGAACGCGCCGCCGACGACCGCGAGCAGCAACGCCAGCGCGACGCCGCTCTCGAGCTTGTGGCGCCGGATCCAGCGACTTGCCACGTACCACCGCGACGCGGTCCTCGCGAGCACCGGCTCGCCGTCGAGATGGCGGTCGAGGTCGTCGGCGACCGCGGCCATCGTCGAGTAGCGATCGGCGGGATCGGTCGCGATCATCCGCGCGAGGATCGCGTCGAGATCGCCTTTCAGCTCGCGTGCGCGCTCGGGGTCGCGCGCCGCGTCGCTCGCGCGCGCGACGCGGACGCGGGCCAGCGCGTTCGCCAACGCGACGGAATCCGACGTCGCATCGAGCCGATATGGTCGCACGCCCGCCAGCAACTCGTAGGCGACGACGCCGAGCGAATAGAGGTCGCTGCTCGTCCCCATCGCGCCGCCGCGCACCTGCTCGGGCGACGCGTAGTCCGGCGTCAGCGCCCGTCCGAGCGCGAGCGTCAGCTGCGAACCGTCGACCGCATCGGGTTCGGCGTCGAGGAGCTTCGCGATGCCGAAGTCCACGAGTCGGACGCTGCCCTGCGCATCGACAAGCAGGTTCGACGGCTTGAGGTCGCGATGCACGACCAGCCGGCCGTGCGCATAGCCGACCGCCCGAGCCGCATCGCGGATCAGCACGACGATCGCCCGAGCGCTCGATCGATGCCGCGCGACGTACGCATCGATCGGCACGCCGTCGACCAGTTCGAGCGCGAGATAGGGACGGCCGTGCGTGTCGATGCCGGCGTCGTAGAGACGCGCGATGTTCGGATGCGTCAGCGATGCCAGAATGTCGCGCTCGCGGTTCATCCGTTCTGCGAACTGCGCGTGCCGCGCCGCATGCATGTCCGGCAGCTTCAGCGCGACCCGTCGGTCGAGCAGCCCGTCGACGCGTTCCGCGACCCAGACGGTCGCCATGCCGCCACGTCCGAGCTCTTCGATCAGGCGATAGGGACCGATGCGGCGGTCGTCGTCGGCGGCATGGGCTGGCGCGGTGGGCGGGGACGATGGATGCGATGCGGCGACCTGACCGGACCGCGCCGACGACCGCAAGGAAGTCGCTCGTCTCCAGCGCGTGGCGACGATCGAGCAGCTCGCGAACCGAACGCGCGTCGTCGGGCTTCGAGGCGTCGAGTTCGACGAGCCATGCATCGCGCGCATCCGGCTCGAGTTCGAGGGCACGATCGAGCAGCGCGAACGCGCGCTTCCACTCATCCGGGCCGCGGGTCGCGAGCGTCGTCTCCGGGGCGTTCATCGACACGGCCGCACGCGCAGCGCGGGTCAGCGCAGCGTCGCGTGCAGGAAGAGCCGAGCCTTCTCCCAGTCGCGTGCCACGGTACGCACCGCCGTCCCGAGGGCCATCGCGGTCTCCGTCTCGCTCATGCCGGCGAAGTAGCGCATTTCGACGACGCGAACGAGGCGCTCGTCGACCGATGCCAGCGCGTCGAGCGATTCGTGCACGCGAAGGACCTCGTCGTCATGTGCAGATCGCTGCGGCACGACCTCGGCCTCGTCGAACTCGACATGCGCAACCGTGCCGCCATGTCGCTCGCTGTCACGTCGCCGGACCTCGTCGACGACGATCGATCGCATCACGCGCGCCGCGTAAGCGAGAAACTGCGAGCGGTCGTGGAACGTCGCGGACCGGGTCTTCTGGAAGCGCAGGTACGCCTCGTGGACCAGGGCCGTCGTATCGAGCAGCGTCAGATCGCCGGCACGACGGATCCGCGCATGCGCGAGCGTTCGCAGCTCGGCGTACAACAATCCGTAGAGTTCGTCGAACGCTTGGGACCCGCCGCCAGCGGCGTTATGGAGAAGCTCGGTGACCTGACCCATGTGATGAAACGCAGGCTCGCAGCGTTGCTGCAGGTCGCGTGTTGCAGTGCGTCGAAGTGCCTGACGATAGGGCACATTGCGGCGACGCTCAAGGGAAAGTTCACGCGCCGCGACGCCCGGCATTGCGTTGACCGGACCTGCCCGCCGGGCTATCATCCCGCGCTTCGTCGGGGTGTAGCGTAGCCTGGTAGCGCGCCTGGTTTGGGACCAGGATGTCGGGAGTTCAAATCTCTCCACCCCGACCAGTCGTCAGGCGTTGGCCGATCGGTCGCCGGCGTCGAATCACTGCCCGTAGCTCAACCGGATAGAGCACCGGCCTTCTAAGCCGGGGGTTGTGGGTTCGAGTCCCGCCGGGCAGGCCAGGGCGAATCAGTCGCGTGCAACGCGCGACGATGCGGTTCCGTGGTGGCTGTAGCTCAGTTGGTAGAGTCCCGGGTTGTGATCCCGGTTGTCGTGGGTTCGAGTCCCATCAGCCACCCCATCGAATCAGGCACTGCCATTCGGTTGCCTGTTTTGTGCCCCAAGTCGTAGCGCCGTTGTACCGCGAGACCGCGTCCGCATGGTGCCTTCGCGTTCACGAAGTGATGGTCCAACTGAAGCTGGAAATCACGCTCGCGTTGTATCTGCGCACGGACAAGCCCGTCTGACGATCCGGTGTTATGCATGAGCACAACCTGCGTGGCGGCATCAGCAGGGTAAGGGCCGCGGATCTGCGTCTCTAAGACTCAACGCGAAGGCTTTGCCACAGCCCCCGTCGCGGCCAAGTGGTCGAGCAAGGCTTGTATGAAAACCCGCGCCTTGATCGGTGATGCTCTTCTGCTCGTGTAGAGCGCGTGTACGTCCACTCGGTCAGCCTGAAGGTCAGGCAGCACACGAACGAGATTGCCGGAGGCGATTGCCTCCCTCGCAATGAAATCCGGAAGCCGCGCGATTCCGGCGCTGCCGAGCGCGAGAGTCAGCATCACCGCGGGCTCGGGTATGACGAGGTCCGGCCTCACATCAATCTCGATACGCGTGCCTTCAGTGTCACGAAACCCCCACTGCGAGACGTCGTCGACACGAGCCACAAGCCTGTGATGCTCGAGATCCGCGGGTTGCTGCGGGATGCCGTGCTCCTCCAAGTACGCAGGGCTCGCGCAGGCCCATAGCGCAACGGACGTCAGCTTCTGCGCCACGAGGTCAGAGTCGGCAAGGGTGCCGACGCGCACCGCCAAGTCGAGATCGACCGCGTGAAGGTTCACGAGCTTGTTTTCGATGTCGAGGACGACCTGGATGTCCGGATAAGTCCGGACAAAGTCAGGCAGCATCGGGCCGATTAGCCCGACCGCGAAGGTATACGGCGCGTTGACCCTAAGACGCCCACTCGGGCGCTCTGCAAGACCGTCTAGGGCCGCACGAACTTCGTCGGCCTCGTCAAGCAGGTGCAGCGCTCGCGACCGTAGCAGCACGCCTGCATCGGTCAGCCGTAGATGCTGCGAGGACCGGTCGACCAATGCCGCACCAACCGAGTTCTCCAGGTTCGCCAAGCCACGACTGACTGACGACTTCGGCTGCTTGAGGACGCGTGCTGCCTCCGAGATGCTCGCGTGCTCGGCGATCTGGATGAAGGCACGCAGGTCGGCCAGTTCCATGTCACTCCTGTTCGGGCTCTCGTTCCATTTGTGGGCAGCCCCTTCCTGATCGTGGCATGCACTTATCACCTCTCGCTGACCCTAATCCTTCCATTCCATCACGAGAGGTTCACATGACCAAGACCATTGCAGTTGCAGGCGCGACCGGGGAACTCGGCAAGCGCGTCGTCCATGCTTTGCTAGCGCGTGGCGCAAGCGTACAGGCCCTCGTACGCGGTACGTCGGACCAGCACGCAAGCGTACAGGCCCTCGTACGCGGTACGTCGGACCAGCAGAAGGTCGCGGCACTTCAGTCTGCCGGCGCAACGATCATCATGCTGGACGCTGGGCCCGCGACCGCCCGTCTTCTTGCAGGCGCAGCCTGCCTCGTCTCGACGCTGGCCGGCCTGCGCGAGAACATCGTCGAGGCGCAGTTCGCGCTGCTCGACAGTGCCGTCAAGGCCGGAGTCCCCCGCTTCATTCCGTCCGACTTTTCGGCGGACTTCACCAAGCTATCGCTTGGCGAGAACCGCAATCTCGACCTGCGCCGGGAGTTCCACGGCAGGCTCGACAGTGCACACATCCAGGCGACGTCGATCCTGAACGGGATGTTCGCAGACATCCTGCCCACCCCGTATTCGCCGTTTTTTGACTTCAAGGCGCGTCGCGTGAATTACTGGGGCTCGCCGGATCAGAAGCTCGACTTCACGACGATGGACGACACCGCCGCCTTCACTGCAGCGGCCGCACTCGACGAGAGCACGCCCAAGGTCCTGCGAATTGCCGGCGACCAGATCAGCGCACGCGAGATGGCGGCTGCGGCGTCGGATGCGACCGGCAGCACGTTCAGCCTGTTTCGTCTGGGAACGGTCGACGAGCTCGGTCAGAAGATCGCGGAGGCGAGGAAGGCAGACCCCACTGCCGAGAGCAACGTCTACGCGCCGTTCCAGCTGATGCAGTACACGCACAACATGGCCAGTGGGCGCGCCAAGCTCGACACCGTGGACAACGGTCGTTACGCGGACCTGACGTGGACCCGAGTGAAGGATCTGCTCGGCGCACGCGCCAAGGAAGCCGCGTAGCCAGTGCCGCGGGCCCGCCAACACACAAGCACCTCTGGTCGGACGAGACCTTCTACATGCTCGACCACACCATCACGTTCCTGATTCTGGAACGAGTTGCGGACCGCGACCAAGGACGCGTTTATCAACGTCGCGCGCATTGGGCAGTTCACCGCGCAACGAAGACAACCTAGGCCGCCGACGTACTTCTCCAGTACGGCCCAGGCTTCGAACCGAACTTTTCCTTCCAACTCCTGGGGCCGAGGCGGCGCGCGGGCGAACGGACCACTGGTTACGGCCGCACAGGACCTAAGATAGACGCCTTGACGCCCCTCTGAAGCCCCGCGTCGCTCTCCGCCCGCCGCAATGCATTCGAATCCCCAGCAAACCGCATCGGTGCTTCCGATGCCGACGACCGCCGCCTACCCGTCCGATGAAGCGGTACCGCGCTCCGAGCTCGCGGCCTGTTACCGTCTCTTCGACGCGCTCGGCTGGACCGAAGGCATCTTCAACCACATCACGATGCGCATCCCGTCGCCGGACGGCAGCGCGCCGTGTTATCTGATCAATCCGTTCGGCCTGCACTACGTCGAGGTCACGCCCGACAATCTCGTGACGATCGACGTCGACGGCAACGACGTCCATCGCAGCGGACGGCCGGTCAATCGCGCCGGCTTCGTGATCCACGGCGCGATCCACGAGGCGCGCGACGACGCGCACTGCATCATGCACGTGCACACGACCAGCGGTTGCGCCGTCGCGAGCAAGGCCGACGGACTGCGGCACGACAACTTCTACAGCGCGATGATGTTCGGCGACGTCGCGTATCACGACTACGAAGGCGTCACGACGGGTCTCGACGAACGACCGCGTCTCGTCCGCTCGCTTGGCGCGTGCTCTCACCTCATCCTGCGTAACCACGGTCTGCTCGTCGTCGGACGCACGCTGCCGCAGGCGTTCAAGCGGCTGTGGACGCTGCAGCGCGCCTGCGAGATCCAGCTCGCGAGCGACGCGGGCGCCGGGCCGAATTATCCGATCGCCGCCGACGTGCTCGCGCGTGTCCCCGAGACGCAGCGGCGCATGGCGGTCGCCGGCACGAGCGACAACGACCGTCTGCTGTTCGAGGCGATGCTGCGTCGGCACGGCATATCGCAGGAGCACACGAACTGATCCGGCCCCCCATGCGGCCGATCGCATCGCGGCATTCGAACGAGGAGAAGACATGAGCGACTCGACCTTCGCGGTCATTCGTCTCGGCGGCAACATCGGCGCCGAGATTCGCAGCATCGACCTACGACAGCCGATGCCACCGGCGACGTTCGACGCGTTGCACGACGCGTTCGTCAAGCACGAGGTGCTGGTCTTTCGCGACCAGGACATCACGCTCGACGAGCAAATGGCGTTCGGGCGGCTCTTCGGCGAGCTGTCGATCCATCCGTTCAGTCCGAACCTCGACGACAAGCGCGAGGTGATCGTCCTCGACTACTCGGCCGACAACCCGCCGGCCTTGACCGACCAGTGGCACGCAGACGAGACGTTCCGCGCCGCGCCGCCGGCGCTGACGATCCTGCGCGCGAACGTCGTGCCGGCGTACGGCGGCGACACGCTGTTCTCCAGCATGACGGCTGCGTACACCGGCCTGTCGGAGCGCATGAAACGCTACATTCACGGTCTCGAGGCGGTCCACGACTTCAGGCCTTGGCGTCCGCTGTTCACGAGCTCCGAGGCGCATCAGGCGAAGTTGCGCGAGCTCGAGCGGCAGTACCCGAACCCGTCGCATCCGGTCGTGCGCATCCATCCGGTCACCGGCCGCCGCGTGCTGAATGTCAACGCGCAGTTCACGACGCACATCAAGGGGCTCCCGCCGGCGGAAAGCCAGATGATCCTGCAGTACCTCTACGGGCGGGCGCAAATCCCGGAGTTCCAGCTGCGCGTCAAGTGGCAGCCGCATACCGTCGTGATGTGGGACAACCGGTCGGTCCATCATTACGCGCCGCACGACTACTTTCCCCAGCGGCGCAGCATGTCGCGCGTCACCGTCGCCGGCGACGCAGTGCGAGGCGTCGTCGGGGACTACACGCTGGAGGAGAACGTCGCGCCGCTGCCGGACGGTCATCATGTCAAGCCGGCCGCAGGCGGCAAGCGGCCGATCCGCGAATTCGAGCGCGACCTCAAGGTCTCGGAGTCGGCGTGAGCCGGGTCGGGCGGCGTCGATTGCTGAAGGCGGTTCCCGCGGCCACGTTCGCGCTCGCCACCGGTTGGTCGACATCGCGCGCGCAGTCCACGACGTCGTATCCCGATCATCCGATCAAGCTCGTGGTGCCGTTCCCGCCCGGCGCGCTGACCGACGCGCTCGGACGCCTCGTCGCCGATCGCCTGCACACGAGCCTCGGGCAACCGGTGGTCGTCGAGAACCGCGCGGGCGCCGGCACGCTGCTCGGCGCGAGCGTCGTTGCCCGGAGCGCCCCGGACGGCTACGAGCTGCTCGTCGCCACGACGACGACTCTTGCGATCTCGCCCGCGCTCTTCGCGTCGCCGCCGGCCGTGCCGGCCGACTTCACCGGTGTGGCGATGATCGGCAACGTCAGCCTGCTGCTGGTCACCCGCCCCGACCTCGGCGTGGCGACGCTGCCGGAGCTCGTCGCGCTCATGCGCAAGGAGCCCGACCGGCTCACGTTCGGTTCGCCGAGCAACGGCACGATGCATCATCTGACGGTCGAGATGATCAAGGCGCAGGAGAAGGTCGCCGCGCGCCACGTTCCGTATCAGGGCAGCGGCGCCGCACTGACGGACCTGATGAGCGGCCGCATCGACTTCATGTTCCTCGACGTCGTCGCCGCGTTGCCGCAGGTCAGGACCGGCGCCATCAAGGCGATCGCCGTCCTGTCGGCACACCGGCTGCCGGCGCTGCCGGCCATCGTCACCGTCGCCGAGACGTATCCGTCGATCGACGTGCAGGCATGGCAGTCGATCGTCGCGCCCGCGAAGACGCCGCCCGCGATCGTGCAGCGCCTGAACGCGGATCTCAATCGCCAGCTCGCCGAGCCCGCGTCGAAGCAGGCGCTCGAGCGCGTCGGGGTCGAAGGCAACCCGATGTCGACGGCGCAGCTCGACCGGTTGATCGCGACCGACGCCGCGCGCTTCGGCGATCTCGTGCGTCGGCTCGGGCTGAAGGTTGGATGACCAGCCGTTGGTGTCGGACGCGTCGATTGTCGGAAGCGGCGGGCGCGCGCCGATGACGCCGTCGCGACCGAACATCGTCTTCATCGTCGCGGACGATCTCGGCTTCGCCGACCTGGGTTGCTACGGCGGCCGCGACGCGACGTTTGGTCCGGTG
Source organism: uncultured beta proteobacterium (assembly GCA_963795885.1). Classification (GTDB taxonomy): domain Bacteria; phylum Pseudomonadota; class Gammaproteobacteria; order Burkholderiales; family Burkholderiaceae_D; genus CAHJXF01. The sequence continues at coordinate 401,759 of CAWCJI010000004.1, forward strand.
TCGCCGGCCCTCGACGCGCTTGCCGCGAACGGCATGCGGTTCACGCAAGGCTATGCCAACTCGCCGGTGTGTTCGCCGACGCGCTTCGCGCTGATGACGGGGCGCTATCAATACCGGCTGCGCGGCGCGGCCGAAGAACCGATCGCGAGCCGCAGCCGCGGCAGCGCGACGCTCGGATTGCCGCCGTCGCATCCGACATTGCCGTCGCTGCTGCGCGACGCGGGCTACCGGACCGCGCTGATCGGCAAGTGGCACCTCGGCTTCCCGCCGCACTTCGGCCCGCTGCGATCCGGCTACGAGGCGTTCTTCGGCTCGCTGTCGGGCGGCGTCGACTACTTCACGCATTGCGACTCGACCGGCCTGCACGACCTGTGGATCGACGACGCAGAGCACCACGCGGACGGCTACCTGACGGACGTGCTGTCGTCGCGGGCCGTCGAGTTCATCGAGCGCTCGTCGGACGAGCCGTTCTTCCTGAGCCTGCACTACACGGCGCCGCACTGGCCGTGGGAGACGCGCGACGACGCCGGCAGAGCGCCGGCCATCTGCGACAACCTCTTCGATCTGGCCGGCGGCAACGTCCACGTCTACCAGCGGATGATTCACCACATGGACGAAGGCATCGGGCAGCTGATGAACGCGCTCATGGCTCGCGGCATCGCCGACCAGACGCTGGTCGTCTTCACGAGCGACAACGGCGGCGAGCGCTTCTCCGACAGCTGGCCGCTCGTCGGCGGCAAGATGGATCTGACCGAGGGCGGCATCCGCGTGCCGTACATCGCGCACTGGCCGGCCAGGATCGCGGCAGGCGGCGTCAGCGATCAGCTCTGCACGACGATGGACTGGTCCGCGACGATGCTCGACGTCGCCGGCGCAGCTGCCGACTCGGCGTTTCCACTTGACGGCATCTCGCTGGCACCTGTGCTGCGAGACGCAACGCGTCGCTTCGAGCGACCGCTGTTCTGGCGGATGAAGCATCGCGACCAGCGCGCGCTACGCGATGGCCGATGGAAGTACCTGAAGGTCGACGACCACGAGTACCTGTTCGACGTCGACTTCGACGCCCGGGAACGAGCCAATCAGGGTAAGAAGCAACCGGCGCGGCTGGCCGAGATGCGCGACCGGTGGAACGCGTGGAATGCGACGATGCCCGCAGTACCCGACGACGCGAAGGTCGCACTTGGCTACTCCGCAGCGGACATGCCGCAGCGTTAACGGGTTGGCGGACGTCGACACCCGGTCGACCGAGGGACTCGATCGCATGTCGATTGGTTCTCAATGCGATAGGGCAGAGGCTACGACGACTCGATCCAGCAAGCGTCCATGTTAGGCGGACCGCAAGACGCATGGCTGTAAACGGCGCCATGAGGTCCTCTCAGGCGCGCAGTCAGGTCTCGGGTCAGCGGAACGGCGTCCTCAAGCGTCTAGCCGTGCTAGATCAACGGTCTACGCAAGGCGCTCGAATGCAGTCGACACGGTCGATATAGAAGGCGAGGTGCCCCTTGATCATTCCGACCGGTGGGAGAGGATGTTCGTAGGTCCAGACGGCATCCACTGATTTGTCGCCGCCCGCGGGGATGGAGTAGTAATTGCAGTCGCCTTTGTAGGGGCAGTACGTCGTCGTCTCCGTCCGCTCGAGCTCGGCCATATTCACGTCTTCACGAGGGAAGTACTGCACGGCTGGGTATCTTGCCTCCTTCAACGTCAGCGTGCTGCGTGAATCGGCGATGACCTTGCCTGCGACGGTCACGACCACGCGATCGAGATTCGGCTCGACGGATATAGGGTGCTCCGGGCCCGGCGTTCTGACAGGCCGTGAGACAGCGGCTTCGTTCATCTTGTATAGCTCCTAACACATGGAAAGGGTGGACGAACAGCGTTCGTCCTGAGCGGTGCAAAGCCGGCGTCGACAACGACCGAAGCTCCCGCTTGAGGTCCGCGTAGAGGTGGCGAGCGCCTTGCGTCAGCCAGCAGACTTGCCTCCGTCTACATTGAGCACGTTGCCCGTCACGTAGAGCGCGTTGTCGGAGGCCACGTAATGCCGGAGCGCCGGGCGGAGGGTGTGTCTTCCCGACGTTGGTCTTGGCGCGCTTCCCCGTCACGTCAACTGACTATTGATTTGGCGTCTGTGCCGCCGCCGTACCAACGATAGACAGCGTGTGCCGCGGGTGTACCGTGATCAGGCGACTTTTGGCTTTTTTCGAGCAAGCGCGTCGTTTAATTTCAATATCTTCGGCTGCTCAAGACGAGTTGTGATCCCGGTTGTCGTGGGTTCGAATCCCATCAGCCACCCCGTCGAATCAGGCACTTGCCATTCGGCTGCCTGTTTTGTGCCCCAAGTTGTAGCGCTGTTGTACCGCGAGACTGCGTCCGCATAGTTGCCGTGCGGTCGCGTCCAAGGTGCGCATAGCGCTGAACCATCTCGAGGGTTGTCCAGCCGCCGAGCTGCTGCAGCACCGGTCGAGAGCTTTTTCCGCTCGGCGTGAATTCGAAAGCGAGTAGGCCATCATGGCTGCGTCCCCAACGCGCGGCCTACGCCATACGTCACAGCCATGGCGACGGCGCTCCAGAACGTCACTCGCACAATGCCGCGCGACAGCTTCGCCCCTCCGGCCCAAGCCGCAAGACCGCCGAGCAAGGCGAGCGCGAGAAGCGCCGCGCCGGCAATGGCAAAGGGAAGTGCTTCGCCGCTCATGACGGCGATCACCGCAAGCGGAAGTGCGGCACCCATCGAAAAGCTGAGTGCTGAGGCAGCGGCGGCCTGTAACGGCCGCGCTTGGGTCGCTTTGGAGATGCCCAGCTCATCTCGCGCGTGAGCTCCGAGCGCATCATGTTCCATGAGACGACTCGCGACTTCTGCTGCAAGCGCAATAGGAAGTCCGCGTCGAACGTAAATACCGGCCAACTCGCGCACTTCGCTGCCGTAGTCGGCACTCAACTCGTCCCGCTCTCTCGCTAGTGCCGCAGCTTCCGAGTCGGACTGCGATGAGACGGACACGTATTCGCCGGTTGCCATTGACATGGCGCCTGCAACGAGCCCGGCGATTCCGGTGAGCATCGTCGCTTGATGAGATGCATGCGCACCGATGACGCCGACGAGAAGGCTACTCGTCGAGACGATGCCGTCGTTGGCGCCCAGCACCGCGGCGCGCAGCCAGCCCAAGCGCTCGAGCCGGTGTGTCTCCGCATGCTTTCGTTTAGCCGTTCGTCGAGGAGATGACGATGGACCTGGGTGGACGAGCGAGCCAGCGGGCGTTGAGGCTTCCGGACCTGTTGAGTTCATGGAGGCGCGGGTCTGGTTGAGCGCCGTCGCGAGACGTCACTGCGTTGCAGATCGGAATCTCGTCGAGGCCCCACGTTGCGTTAGATGAGCTGAAAGATCCTACGGATTGCGGTGCTGGGCGTCTCGTCGGCATTTACAAGGGATCGGTCCGCAAGTTCCGCGCAGACCAGCGCAACGCGCCGGACAAACTCGCGCTCCGTTTCAGCGTTCGCTTTGAGCTCGACGATCAAGGCATCAAGCTTCACTTCAGGTTCATCGCTCGGCATTTCTCGAGTCTCGCAGTAGGGCGCCGGGCCACAACCGGGCCGAATCGTCTACCACACCGCCTCGCGTGGCAAATTCTTCCGTCGGGCCGTTGGCCCGATGTGCGCAAGGGTTTAGAAAATGAAGGAAGGCACTCACTGCGTTCGCCTCAGCGCGGAGAGCTATAACGGCGAAGCGTCACTCAACTTCGAAAAGACGACGAGGAGCAAGTCGCGACGCGGGATGGCAGATTTCGATCAATTTTAGCGATATCGACGCCTGATGTGGGGCCAACGCAATGATCCACATGCCACCCGACGTCGTCCACAACTCCCGGATCCCGGCGTACTATTCCGTCGACCTGAACGGCTCGAGCGAGAAGAGTCGTTCTCCCTGCTTGGGACTGGCCGCTCGGACTCATCATTGAGTTGAAAGGTTGAACGGACGGGCAGCTCAGGCGCCGGGGGACGATGAAGATCGTCGGCGCGCATCTCGTGGGCTCGAGCAAATCCGCGTGGAGCGCGCATCTGCGCATCGCTCGCATGCGGCCTGCGACGCCGCATTAAGCTATAACAACCGGTCCGGCCCTTCCCTGCATAGTGACCGCCGGTGCGCGCGTGATTGGTCGGCTATCGCACTATTGAATCGAAAGATTCTGCCGATATAAGCTAGCCGCATGCTTCGAGAGCACGAATTGGAGGAGCCACATGACCGTAAGCCCTGCGACAAGTACCGCACCTTCTTTGCACACTGCTCCGGTTGTCCGGCGCAAGCCTGAGGCAGCGGTGGTTCCTGCTGCAAGTGGTGACCATGACGGCGACGGAGACGACGGTGGCGCCCGCGCAACGGTCAATGCAAATGGTCAACAGCTGGGCAATCTGGTACAGGTCAAGGCTTGACGTCAGGAAAGCGCTGCGAGGCACCTTCTTCCCGTGTTTCCGTTCAGACCGGTCGAACGGCGAATGCCGCAGCGTCGGATGTATACCAACGAGCTTGAGCAGTAGCGCCGCCGTCTAGCCACGCGTCGTACTGCGATGGCACTAGCACACGGGCGCACGGGTCGTGAACCGTGCCGAGAACTCGTTCGGCGCACCGTACAAATCGTGTAGACGGACACCGTGTGTCGGGTTTTCGGATCGGGTTCGCGTCGTACAGTCCGGCCGCCCTGACCACCGGCTCCCCCGGCATTGAGCCCCGGACGCGCTGCTTGCCGGCGCCTGTCTCGGGTCACTCGTCCCAGCCCGACATCGGGACCAGGCAGCGTCGTTCGGAAAACGACCACTTCCACGTGAAGCTGGTCGTCAGCTCCTCGCTCATCGCGTTGATCACCGGCTTCGCAAGCTTTTTCGGCTTGCCGGTCGCCTTGTCGTTCGTCTTACCATCGACCCGCTTGGTTAATCCCCAGCGCCGCAACTCGGGTAAGAGGTTGCCCTCGTCGTCACGGCGGATGATCGGCAGGCGATCAGTCGGACGCGCTTGAGGACTGCGGACCTTCAACGAGACGTTCCCATTCGACGCGGTTGAGGTCCATCCACTGGACGTACTCTGTCCGAAGCTCGTGGAGTTCGTAGCGGCCGCACATGCTCAGCGGTCCAGCCGTGCTAACACCTGTGCGCCCCATCCGTACTGGGTCGACGTCGTCGATCGACTGGGAGAATGTCCATCGATGTCCGGCCAAGGCAAGCGCGCTGTACTGACGCTCGCCGAACGGATGATTCTCGCGTGCCAGCACGATCCGCGCGCCCCCATTGCGCGGCGATGATGATCGTCAACATCGTCGACTGAGACCATAAGCGACTGCGAAGTCAGCGTGCCGCGCGGCGGACCGAAATCGAGCACTTTCCCATCGTGCCCTTCTTCGCTACGTGATCGTCCGAGGATGACGCCCCCTTGCGTCCCGATGCTCAATTGCGCGTGACCGTCACCGGCGCGTACGCGCTGACGAAGTCAAAAGACCCTGCAGGGCCACGCTGCGGCGGCCGGTCGTCGTCGTAGATAAGATGCCGCAGGCCCACAGATCGCGGGCGAGATCGATTCTTCATGAACAATCACCTTATCGGGCCAGACCTGCCTGAAGGCGGAAGACGATGTAGGCACCGAGTTGGCAAACGGCGCTCGGCCTCAGCAACCAGGTCGTCAATACGCGCCCGCTTCAAGACGTTGGGAAAGCCACCAGACGTTTCCTGACGGGTCCCGCACGCCTCCTTGTCGGTCTCCGTAGGGTTGATCCTTCACGGCTCCGAACGATGTACCGCCGGCGGCGAGCGCGCGAGCCATGGCCGAAGCGGCATCCTCCACGTAGAGGTAGTAAGTGGCGTGCGTGGGCTCGGACCAGCCAGAAGCGTCGGACACCATGATCGTCGTATCACCGAAGACGATCTGCGCATTCAGCACCACGCCGTCCGGTGAACGGCGCACGCTCTGAACGTCCCCGCCCAAGCCATCTCGCAAAAAGTCGAGGTACGTGTTCGCATCGGTTGCGAAGATGTACGGAAACAAGTTCGTGAAACCGGGAGGCTTGTGCATCATTTGATCCTTGCGATTCGGCTGATCGAGTTCGTAATGCTTACAGGCCGGCCGTACCGCAGGGGCCGCGCGCCGTCACGACGGGTCGGCTCATAAAACCTGAATCCAAGCTGAATGGAAACTGAATCGGAGCTGACATGCTAGCGTAGCGCGAGTGGCCTTAACAAACAGCCAGAAAGACCGCTAAAAAATTGACACAGATCAAGTGCTTTCGATGTCTCACCCACGCAATATTCTTCCTAGCCGTCCATACCCTCTGCCCTACGGATGAGGCGGACGGATGCTAGTCCGGGTAGTTCGCTTAGACGAACCTTTGGAGACAAAATGAAAGTATCGCAGGGGTGGCGAGCTGTCGCCGCGATGGCAGTAATCATTCCCGTTGCAAGTCATGCGGATCAGGTCAGTGATCTCAAAGCAGCAATGGAGTCGCTGCAGAAGCAGCTCGACGCCGTCAAAGCACAGCTCGAGACGGTCAGTGAGCAGCAGAAGCAACAGGCGCAGCAGGTGCGGAGCGTGCAACAGGCGGCGCCCGTCGCCGCGGCAGCACCTGCCTTTCAGCCGTTCCAGTGGAAGCCAGGCGATTCTTTAACCGTCGTCGTTCCAGGGGGCGGAGAGGTTTCGCTGTACGGCAATCTGGACGTATCGTTCGATTCCACTACGAAAGGCCTGAAGAGCGATTACGACCAGGGTGGGCCGCCGGTGGGACGCACCGGTTGGCTACCGGCGGTCTCGACCAACTTGTCCTACATCGGCGTCCGTGGGACGCATCCGGTGCTCGGCGACGATCTGCGGTTCACCTGGCAACTCGAAGGCGGCATCGACATTTCGGCGACGCCCGGTACGAAGAACACCAATTCCAACACGAGCGATGCGGTAAATGGAGCGTTGTTCTCGCGGAACAGCTTTATCGGGTTCAGCGGGAAGCCATGGGGCGCCTTGCTGATCGGCAAGTCGGAGACGCCGTACAAGACTTCGACAGACAAGCTCAATCCGTTCTCGGGAACCCTCGGCGACTATCGCGTCATCATGGGCAACACCGGCGGCGACAATCGCGTCGAGTTTGCGTTACGGGCATCGCATGCCGTGTGGTACGAGTCGCCGATCGCGTCGGGCCTTGCGTTCAAGGCCATGTATTCGCCGGGTCAGAACCGCTCGTACGACGATTCGAACATCGCGTCGGGGGAACCAGACTGCGCCGGCGGCAATATTCCTGGAAGTGGCGCGCTGCCGCCGACCTGCAACGACGGTTCGTTCGGCAATCTCTACAGCGCGAGCGTGACCTACGATCGAGGACCGTTGTACCTCGTCGCGGCCTACGAGCTCCACCGCAAGGTCAATCGCACGAGCGATCTTGCAGACCTGGATCCACGCGACGTCGGCGACGAGTCGGCCTACAAAGTCGGCGGTCAGTTTAAGTTTCCATCGGCGACGACTGTGAACGTCCTTTGGGAGCGAACCAGGCGAAACATCCCGAGCGACCTCGCCTTTCAGAACGAGCGCACGCGGCCCAACGCGACCTGGCTTGCGGTGACGCAGGAGTTCACGACGAAGGACAGCGTCAGCGTCGGCTGGGCCCACGCAGGAAAAACGCCAGGGGATCCTGGGCAACACAACACGCCCGGCGGCGCCGGATCAGACAATGCGGCCAACATGTACGCGCTCATCTATAAGCACGCGTTCGATCGACATCTGACCGTTTATGTTGACGGTGCGATGACGCTCAATCATGCCGCAGCGCATTACGATCTAGGCGCCGGCGGCCATGGTGTGACAACAGACTGTCATGACGCGACGGACCAGGCCGCGTTCGATCCAACCACCGGCGGCGTCACCGGAGATGGCCCGCACTGCTACGCCGGCGGCAGGCTGAAGGGAGCGTCCGTCGGGCTCGACTATAAGTTCTGAATGCGCAGCGGCGCTTCCTCGCAGAGATTCGCCTGCATCGTACCAAGCGATGCATCAGCTAATGATGCTTGACCGGTCATCGCGATAGCGAGCGCGGCGCCGCCGACCTAACAGTCGGACGATGAACTTTGCAGCGACAGCGAGCGCATCAGGATGATGTCTCTGCATCAGTCGAGCGCGCAGGCGTGCGGGCAGGGCGGTGAAAGCGAGACAAGCTTTGTTTGGTAGAGACTTCGAGCTCTTCCATCGTGCCATCGTCGCCGATGCGATAGTGCCGTCCACGCCACTCGACCATGTCGGTGGTGAAGCTGGACAGAAAGACGAGCAGCGAAAGCGCATCACGCAACGGGCCGTGCATCCAGCGGTGCGAGGGTCTTCCGAGCACGCGCTCGACCTGCCATTGCAGACTTGCCCGACACGCGATCGTCAACGCGAGACAGCCGAGCGCCGCGGTCGGCGCACCACCGCAAGCAAGTGCAAGACCGGCGAACGGAAGCGGGTGCGTCACGAAGGAACCGGCAAAGCCGACCGGATCGATACTGCGGATCGTCCGAGCCCACCGCAACTCGTGGAAAAATAGTTCGGTCCATGACCGCTCGTTGCAGCGATGCGTAACGATGTGTCGTGACACCGCGACGCGCTGACCGGTCGCGCGGACGGCCTCGCCGATTGCGTAATCATCTGCGAGATGGGCAGCGAAGGCAGCGAAACCGTCGATCTTCGTCTAGCGTGTTGGTTGACAACGCGATGGTGGCGCCGAAACAGGGCCGCGCCTTCGCGAGGCGGGTGCCGATCAGGACCGACGGAAAGAAGTGGAAGTCGACGGCCATCGCGGAGAGGTGCGACCACAGTCCTCGGCCCGCGTCGCCGCGGTACAGGCAGGTCACCAGGCCGACACCGGGTTCGCCGAGCCCTCCTTATGACGAGGGCCGAATGCGACGCTTTACGAGTCTGTTGGCTGTGCTGGCCATCTTCATCACCTCAGACGCGAGGGCCTTCTTCTTCATCTTCATCCCAAGCTCTCTTACCTCAAAACTCGGGGATGCAATTACAGGCGCGGAAGGTGAAAACTGCGTTGCTTCCACATTAATGGTTGGTGACAAACTGACTTTAGCAGCCGGTAACACCGCAATAGTTAAGTCCTTGAGCGGAAACTCTTCCCGGTGCTCAGATACCAGGTATCCAGTCCGTGCCTCATTAGCCTTCGACATAACGGTGTCGTCCAATGCCGCCCTAAAGCTCCCGGAGGGCTATGTTGTCAAGTCCATCAGCGACGCGGAGAGGTTCGATGGAACTCTTGTACATGCGGAGAACTACTCCAAGAGGTCCGGAGTCATTGTCTCGGCAATCCCGCGAACGCCGCTGGGCAATGCAGGTGCGATCGCGCAGTGCGTTGCGGCGAGCATTAGCTCTCGAACCAACGATGCAGAGTCCTCGCCGGCCGCAGTGACTGAAGTAAATGGTCTACGGGCGCTTCGCTTTGAAGTTGAAGCAACAAACCGCGGAATGTACAGGAGCCGCTACACTCACGTCGTGACGGTAATTGAAGGTGCTACGGAGATCGTGGTGGTTGACGCGTACGCTCTCACTTTCAGAATCAATGAAGATCGTCAAGATCTCCAGCAGATTGCATTTGCGATTTCAGGAGTCGCACCGGGCGTGGAGTATCCATCCGCGCGATCGGATCAGGCGCAAACCGTAGAGTCGTCATGTCAGTCATCTACGGTCGCGGGTAAAGTAGACGCCGAGCGTCGTGACAACGATTCGCTTGTGCTTGCGTGAGGGCACGAGGATGCGGTCGTTAAGTCCTCAAGTCGTTGCCGAATCTTTTTTTGAAAAATTGGTTCAAAGTCGGGTCAGTAATTCCCGTTACACGAAGGCAGTCCGGTGCTCCGCAACGAACGCTCGGTGTGAGCCTGGATAAAGTGCACTTCAGCGTCAGCCTCACTTGAAGCAATCCTTCTACTCGATACAGTGGGGCTTTGGTTGGGAGCGTTCAGGTTCGGGCCGACGTGTCGGGAATGAGGTGCCAGGAAGCGGCGATTTGTGGGCTACCGCTTCTGGCCGAAAACGCGACTGCATTTCCCAATCCCAACCGCGCGATTTCCTCTACCGCTCGACACACCGTCGATACCGCCCCTCCACCCGCCCCGCGTACCACGCCGTCGTCAGGTGCCGCGTGATCTTCGGACCCTGAAGGTCGATGTCCGGCACGACGGCGCGCGGCAGCGGTCGACCGTTCTCGCGGTCTGCAAGCGCGAAGACCTGGTCGTACAGCTTCGTCTGCTCGAAGTCGCTGCTGCGCTGCCGCTCCAGCGCACGACGCACGTCGCCATCGTCGAAGCCGAGGCGTCGCGCGATCACGCGCGCCGCCAGTTCGGTGCTGCCGGACTGCTGGTCGTCGGCGTGCGTGATCAGCGCGCCGTCCGCGACCAGCGGCACGCCCGAGACGCTCGTCAAGGCTTTCTGGAACGCCGCGTTGCGGCTCGCATACTGGCCGGCGTTGTAGTCGGCGAAGCGATACAGCATGCGGTCGTACGGCGCGCGATAGCGGAGCAGGTGCGCGATGCCGAAGAAGACGCTGCCGCGGCGCGTGAACAGCTCCTCGTCGATGCCGTCCCTGGCCGGATACGGATACGGTGGTCCGGCGTAGCGCGCCACGAACGCGACGTTGACCTGCATCGGGCCACGGGTGCGGATCGGGTTCAGGCCTCCGAAGAGGCGATTGCCGAGCGGGACCCGGCCGATCAGGTCCTCGAAGATGTCGCTGAGCTGCTTCTCGGTGCGGACGCCGTCGATCCGCTCCGCGTAGCTGCGGCCGTCCGACGAGTGGATCTGCAACGCGGCGTGGACCACCAGCGCCGGGACGCCGGCATGCTCGGCACGCCGGTCGATCTCGGCCCACGCGGTCTTCGGCAGGTTCGCCACGACCGGGTCGACCTCGAAGCCCGACTCCTGTTCGATGACGGCGACCGTGGCACAGACGTTCTCGACGCTCGGGTCGATCTCCTGCACCGCGAAGGCCGCGTAGATGTCGGTCGACCAGCCGGTCCGATCGGTGACGCCGGCCGGCAACAGCCGAGCGATGGTCGCCTTCGCCTGCGCCGGCGTCGGACCGACGGGCTTCGGCGGCGTTCCGGCGCAGCCGAACAGCAGGCCAAGGCAGGTGGCTGCGGCGGCCGCAAGGCCGTAGGAGCGTCGCGTCGCAGCCCGGCGTCCCCCCCGAACAAATCGCCGGCTAGCCCGAGCATCCTTAACCGCGCTGCGAGAGCTAGCAACTGTCGCGCTGACCGGTTGAATCGACCACGAGCGGTCGGGCGGCGCTGAGCCTTGGTTGGCATGATTGCTGGTAGCCAGCCTTCTCGGAACGGTTCGCCTAATCATTCGCCATCCTTCCGATTCTGCACCGGCAAGAGCATGAGGTGTATCAGGACATGGCTACGGCCACGTGTTGAGGCTTGAGACATCACAGCAGCTGCGGCCACTGGCCCCGAGGATTTGTGCCGAGTTGCTGAACCCTTATGCCAGCTCACCAAGAGACCATGCGTCCCTCGTCGGGGCTTAGGGCAGTCGTTGCGTTCGAACATCGACGCATCGGCTGGAGCCTCGGTGTCGGTCGCTTCGGATCGATTGTCGGTCCCGTACTCGGCGGGTTATCCGGCTGCGCTTCGGGCTGTAATCCCCGAATCCCCATTCAGCGGTATGCCTCAACGCCGTTCACCCCGTCGGTTACCCGACGCGCTGTTGCGGAGCGCCCGTTCGTATGAACCGACGGCGTGGCTTCCGATGCCGAGCACGCTCGCGCCGCTCGAGCTCAGTCCGGTGTCGCTCGCAGCGACTCGCGAGGCAGCATGCGGCGCATGACTTCATCGCGTTTCAAGACCACATGGGATATTGCCGCCATCGCATGGAAGCACGCCACGATGAGCAATGCATTCGCGAGGAGGCCGTGCAAGTAGCCGACGTCATCACGCATGGCCTTTTCGACGGTGATCCTGGGTAGTGTCACGAGTCCGAACAGGACGTCACCGCGGATCACGGCATTGGCGATACCGAACATCACGGTCGTGACGACCAGCGCGTACAACAAGCGATGCGAGCCGGTCGCCAGGCGTCCTTGCCAGCCCGCGTCAGCGCGCGGCAGCCGACGACCGCTCGTGAGACGCCAGAAAATCCGGTAACTCACAACGCACGCGAGCGTCAAGCCGAGCGCGATATGCAGGCTACGAGCCGACGAGCGCGGCACACCCTTCGGGAACCAATCGATCGTCTGGCCAAGACACCACAGAGCCACGACGAGTAAAGCGGTCAGCCAGTGAAGAAGGATCGTGCGGGAATCGTATCGCTGGTCGATGACCATTACTCCGAAAGCCTCGCGACGACGTGCCCAAGCTGGCCGACACGCCGTCGGCATGTCAGTTGTCCCTTGGCCGAAAGCTGGTCGGACGCGAGGGGCACGAGGACGACAACGAGCCGCTTCGGATTCGAGCCAATCACAGTTCGATCTTCCGCGTCTGGCCCGGCGTGAAAGAGGAAGCTCTGGTGCTTGCCACACGACCGGCAGGACACGTACATCGATCGCGGAAAGGGTCGAAGCCACCAGGGTCTCCTGCAACGCGTGAGATCCGACGACCCGCATTGTGGGCATGTGATCATCAATATACCGTCTCGTTGCGGGCGCATCGCCGCATGTTCAAAAGCTAGCGATCGAAGCTGACTCGTACCTGACGGGGCGGGGCAGGACAGCGGCCAGGTCGGCGAACCGGCACGCCGCGCGCAGACAACAGGGTCCGTCGTCCGGCGTGGCGTTCGGGCTCAGCGGCCGTCGACGACCGCCTGCATCCCGCCTCCGCGGCGTTACCTCGAAATCCCCGCCGCTGGTATCGAAGCGCCGCAAGGCGCTTGCCTCGATGAAGCTGGGCCGTCCGAGTTCGACGGCCGCGGCCGTCAGTCCCTCGAGCGCATGATCAAGCCAAGAAGCCCCATCAGTCCGACACCGACGGCCGCCGCGATCAGGAGTGCCTTGACCGGTTCGTCGCGCGTGTAATCGATGGCCTGATCCGTCAGGTCGCTTGCCTTGTCGCGAGCGGCCTGGACGCGGTGCTGCACGCGCACGGCCTTGGCGTCGACCCAGCTCTTCGCCTGGTCGATGCCTTGCTTGAGTGCCGGGCCTGCATGCGTGCGCAGGTCGTCCAGCTTGCCGGAGGCCGCGTTCAGCGCACGGTCCACGCCGGCGTCGGCCGCATCGGTCCCTTCCTTCGCCGTCGACGCCGCGGTGGCCGCCGCACGATTCAACCGTGAATCCGCACTGAAGTCGTTTGTCGTCATTCCGATGCTCCGAGAAAGTGAAAAACGGTTCGCCGACGACGTATCGCAGCGCCGGCGAACCAGCTGCCGTCTACGCTCGGCTGATCGCGTGGTAGATCACCAGCACGACGACCGCGCCGACGACCGCGACCAGGATGCTGTAGAGGTTGATGCCGTCCACGCCTCCCGCGCCTAACAGGTTGAAGAGGAAACCACCGACGAGCGCACCGACGACGCCCAGAACGATGTCCAGGACGACGCCCTCTCCGCTCTTGTTCACGATCTTGCTCGCGATGAATCCCGCGATCAGTCCCACCACCAACCACGCTACGATCGACATATCACCTCCCTGTTGAAAAGAATGGATGCGCGCCGCGAGACGTCGCTACGGCAACGTCTCGCGGTCGCGCGAATCAGCTTTCGCGCTCGACGTTGCGGCTCGTGTCGGCGGCAATTTTTTCGACTTCGACCTTCGTCTGTCGAACGGTGTCGCGAATCGTCTCTTCGCGCTCGGTCGCGGTCTTGCCCACTTCGACTTCCCCGGTCACGCGGGCCGTCTTGCTCACGACGACCTCCTCGCCCGTCTCGCGCACTTCGATGCTGCCTTCCTTGAAGGCCGCGAGGTCGGCCGGCGTGGCGACGCGGTCGACGGCGGTGCGCTTGATGTCGGCCTGCTCTTCGCGCAGCGTGACCGACTCCTCGACCGGCGTTTCGGTCATGTGCGTGAAGATGCGCACGCCGCCGCGGTCGACGGTTCGCTTCCCGACCGTCAACGCCTCTTCCACTTCCTGCAACTTCCGGGTGGCACCCGTCGCGTCCACGCCGGTATCTGCAGAACCGGTGCCCGTCCAGCCGTCCTTGCGCCACTCTTCCGAACGCTCGTCGATGTCGATCGCGCCGGCCGCGTTCAGGATCTGCTCCGCGCGGTCCAGCTCGGCTTCGCTCGCGGTCCTTACCGTCAGGCCGTACGAACCGCGCTTGAACGCTTCGGCGTAAGTGCTGCGGTGACGATCGAATTGCCGATCGTCGTCGCTGTCGTCCGAACCGAACAGGTTCTCGAAGAAGCGGGTGATGCCACCCTCCGCGTGCGGGGCGGTCGACGCAGCAGCCGACGTGGCCGACGTCGGCGTGCTTGCGCTCGCCGAGCCCGCGGTCATCTGCAGCGCGGCGGCGGTGAAGCCGGCGGCCATGAGCTTGCCCCGCGCGGCGAGCGCGTCGGCTTCCGTGTCGAACATTCCAACCAAGACTGATTTCATCGTGTTCTCCGATTGATCCTCGCGGATCGTGGGTTTGCCCGGGTGGGCGGGTCACGAAGACCTAATCACCGATGGTTCGGCTCCAAGCCTTTCGATTTCGACGTGTTCCTCGCGCACGGCGACCGACTGCGGATCGCGATGGGTGCCGTGCACGCGGACGATGCGGATCTCCTCGACGAGTACCAGTCGTCTCTGCGTCACGACGATCTCCTTCACGACCGGGACGATCATCGTGTCGCCTTCGTAGCGGACCGTCGGCACTTCGCCTTCAGCGAGTTGGCGGTCGACGGGACAGCGATCGATCGTCACCGTCTCGTGCCGCAACGGCTCGTCGACGATCACATCGCGCAGGTCGACGCGCTTGGTGAGGCGGTAGCCGCCGCGATCGATCTCGACCTTCTCGACATGGACCGACTCCACGATGACCGGTACGGTGAGCGCGGATTCCTGCGGCGCCATCGCGACGCCATCGCCGGCCGCACCAGGTGCGGACGCGCCGTGCAGAGGCAGATCGTGTGGGGCACGCGGGTCGTTCATCGCGACGGATCCAGGCAGGTGAGGCAACTCGATCGACTGAAGACCCACGTTCTCGAACGCTGCCGCTGCAGGGAGAACACGGTGTCTGCACCGTCGAAGTGGGCGGATTCTGTTGGACCGCTATACCGTCCACAACGGGCGTATGCACTAGCGGGCCTAGTGCGCATGGCGGGTCGGCGAAACGGCCGCTCGGGCTACGATGTTTGTCCGACAAGCGGGACTACCGGAATCGAAGGGTGCGCATGGCTGACCAGGCAAACGAACGATTGAAGGCGTTGAAGGCGTCGATCAAGGAAGCGCTCGGCAAGCTGACCGGGAGCGACGAACTCGAGGCACAGGGCGTGCGGGAGCGATCCAGCAGAGGCGCCGTCGGTCGGAAGACGAAGGGTCGGCCCAAGGCCGTGGTGAAGGCATCGGGCGAGGCAGGGGTCAAGATGCCGGCAGAGGCGCGTGCTGAGGCGCCGTCCGCACCGCCCACGAAGAAGAAGCCGGCGTCAGGCGGCGTCACGGGCCGGCCCGCGCGCCGGCGTTCTTGACGATGTCGATCGGGCAGGTGCGCAGCGATGCCGATGAACGCACGGTGCAAGCGCGTTGGCCGCTTGCCGGCTTGTACCGCCTCGCGATGCGCCCGAGCGCTTGCGTGGTCGGACGCCGCCGCGCGCGCCCGATGCGCGGCTGACCTGGCATGAACGCGCCCACCCGCCTTCGCCCCGCCACGGCGGTGCCTGTCGACGATCCGATCCTGCAGACCGAGACCGACCGTCGCCAGCTGCAGCAGATCATCCGTGGTCTGACCGAAGGGGTGATCCTGATCGAGCCGAACCATCGGATCGTCTGGGCCAACGATGCCGCGTTGCGGATGCACGGCGTGAAGACCGTGGCCGAGCTCGGGCACGACGTGACCGAGTACCGCGAACGTTTCCGGCTTCGCTATCGCAACAACCATCTGCTCGAGGACGGCGAGTCCCCGATCGAGCGGGTGCTCAGCGGCGAGCAGTTCGCCGACGTCGTCGTCGAGGTGTTCCCGGCGCACGACACTTCGGTGAACTGGGTCCATCGAGTCCGCAGCCTGATCCTGACCGACGACAACGGCCATCCGGACTGCCTGGCGCTGATCCTCCACGACGCGAGCGACTGGGCGGACGCCGAGGAACGGTTCGAGCGCACGTTCAATGCGAACCCGGCGCCGGCGCTGATCTGTCGCCTCGCCGACCACCGCTACATCAAGGTCAATCGCGGCTTCCTGGACATGACGGGCTACGCGCACGACGACGTGATCGGCAAGTCGATCTATCAGCTCGACGTCTTCGAAGGCGCGGAGCATCGCGAGTCGGCGGTCCGCAAGCTCGGCGACGGCGCGACGATTCCGCAGATGGAATCGCACATCCGCGTGCCGGGCGGCGCCTCGAAGCCCATCGTCGTCGCCGGCCAGCCGATCGAGATCGCCGAAGAGAAATGCATGCTCTTCACCTTCGTCGACCTGGAGCCCCGTCGCCAGGCGGAGGCGACGATGCATCAGAGCGACGAGCGCTTCAAGAAGGCGTTCGACATGCTGCCGGTGCCCGTGGCGGTCCTGCGTGCGGGGACGTTCCTGCTGCTGGAAGCCAATCAGGCGTTCATGGCCGCGACGGGCCATATCGCGACCGAGGTCGTGGGTCGTACGGCGCCGGACTTCGCGCTATGGGACGAGAAGGACTGCGCTGCGATGACTGCGCGGCTGAAGGACGGCGGCAGCGTGCGAGCGATGGAGTGCCGCATCGGACGCAAGGACGCCGAACCGATCGACGCGCTGATCTCGGCGGAGAGCGTGTCGATGAACGGCGAGCCGTGCGTGCTGCTCGCGTGGCTCGACATCACGACGCGCAAGCGCTCGGAGACGGAGTTCGTGAGCGCCATCGAGGAAGCGATGAAGGACACGACCTGGTTCAGCCGCTCGTTGCTGGAGAAGCTGGCCAACGCGAAGAGCGCGGGAAAGCAGGGACGCGTCGGCGTGTTCAACGACCTGACGAAGCGCGAGCGCGACGTGTTCGACCAGCTCTGCCGTGGCCGATCGGACAAGGAGATCGCCAAGGACCTGCGCCTCGCCCTGAGCACGGTCCGCAACCACGTCGCGGCGATCTACGGAAAGCTCGACGTGCACAGCCGCGGCGGGGTGATTCTGTGGGCGCGGCAACACGGGTATTTCGCTGCGACGTCCTAGAGGCCTGCCGAAGGAGTTGTCCGCATCGCGGTCATGACGGGCCACTCCCTCCCACGCAGACCACGTTCACGGATCGATCCCGCGTCGTCGAGCTCCTCGGTTCAGGGATAGGCACATTGCAACGAATGACCGCTGGTACGGTCGGCGCAAGTCATCGTGCCTCTCGCCATTCCGCGCATCCAGTCGATGCGACGTTCAGAACCTCGCGCGCACCTTGAGATAGACGAAGCGACCGCGCAGGTCGTACGTGTATTCGCTGGTGTTGACCGTCCCGTCGTCGTAGAACGGGGGCCGGCGATCGAGCAGGTTGTCGACGCCCGCGACCAGCAGCAACCTGCCGATGCGCCACGTCGCGGCCGTATCGAAATACGTGACGCTCGCCGATCGGTTGTCGACGAGCGATTCGTTCTGTCCGAGCGCGTGCACCGGTCCGATGTAGCGGGTGGTCCAGGTCAACCCGACGGCGTCGCGCGACCAGCCGATCACGGCGTTCGACTTGACCCGGGGGATCGCGCCGGGGTTGGTGGAGCTGGTCGGCTGATCGACGGTGCCGACCAGTTGCACGAACGGGCCGCCCGACGTGAGCTGCTGGCGATGGCTGAACGTCCAGGTCGTGCCGCTCTGAAGCGTGATCGAGCCTGCATCGGGCCATCCGAACGAAGCGAGGTTGGCGGCAACCCGGACGTTGACGTCGAGCCCGTCGGTCCGCGTCGTGCCTTGGTTCGCCTCCAGGTCCGTCAACGTCGTCAGGTTTCCGAGCACGCCGCCACGCGGTCCGATCAGCCCGCAGAGCGGATCGGACAGTCCGGGGCTCGCGTAGCAGGTCTGCAGGATCGTCGTCGGATTCAGCGCGCCGATCGAGTCGCGGATCGCGATGTTCCAGTAGTCGATCGAGGCCGACACGTCGCGTACGGCTGCAGGCGTGAGCACCATCCCGAGCGACCAGTTCTTCGATCGTTCCGGCTTCAGGTCCGGGTTCCCGCCGAGCAGCGTGTTGTAGTTGTTGGTCGGTTGCGCGAAGTTCTTCGGCAAGCCTTGCGCCGCGCAGTTGGCGTCGACGACCGGGTTCGAGCGCTGGCCCGCGGTCGCATCGCACGGGTCGTTGAAGGCGTTCGACACCGACGTCTTGCCCAGGTGCAGTTCCGAGATGGACGGTGCGCGTACGCCGGTCGATCCGGACAATCGAAAGCGGAACGAATCGTCGACGCGCCAGTCGACACCGCCCTTCCAGGTCACGTCGCTGCCGAAATTGCTGTAGTGGGAAAATCGGCTCGCGAGGGTGACGTCGACTTCGCGCGCGAACGGCAGGTTCCGGAGCAGGGGCGCCTTCGTCTCGGCGAAGATCTCGGCGACCGTGTAGGCGCCCGACGTGGGGGCGGCGTCCGCACCCTGCTGGTCGCCGGCCAGCGTCACGGCGTCCGGCGTGAACGAGCCCGAAAGGCGCCTGGCGGTCGCCCCGGTCGCGATCGCGAGAGGGCCGGCCGGAAGCGGGAGCAGGTCGCCGGTGATGCTCGTCTCGATCGCGTGTTGCGTGTACGTGCTCTGCGAGCGGCTCGTGTAGCGAAGGTAGTCGAGGGCGGACGCCGACAGCGACGACGGGCCGAACATGTTGCCCGGTCCGCACCCGGCCGCGACGTCGGCGGCCGAGCACGGGACCTGTCCGACTTCCTGTTCCGCATGGGTGAAGTTGACCGCGTTGTCGACCTTGAACGTCCCGTGCACGCGGCCGTACGAGTACGAGGCGTCGTACGCGAACCCGTCGCCAAGCGTTCCGCGAAGACCGACGAGGGCCCGGCCGTTGCGCGAGCGCGCCTCGCCCGCCTGATCCCCGACCTGCTCGAAGACCTTGCTCAGCGTCAACGGCAGTCCGAACGGGTTGCCCGGTGCGCTCGCCGGCACGAGGAAGCCGTTCGGATACTTGAGCGTGACCGGCGTCGTGCCGAGCGTCGCGCCGTTCTTACGCGTTCGCGACGTGCGGTCGTCGAAGAACGCCTGTCCGTAGGCCTCGATGTCGGACGAGAGCCGCAACGCGCCGAGAACGCTCGCATCGACGCGCTCCTGGCCGATCGTCAACTGATTGCCGGTCGAAAGATCGAAGCGGTCCGCCGCCGTGTAGCGGTGATACAGGCCGCCGCCATCGGCGATCCAGCGCGTCGACGTCGCGTCGGACACCGGATCCTTGAAGCCGGGACTGTTGAAGATCGCGATCCCGCCCGGATTGCGCGTCGTGGTCAGCGTGCCGTTCGGTTCGATGTCGACGACGCGATTGCGGGCCCATTCGCGATCGCGCTGATCGATCGGGTCGGTCTTGCCGTATTGCAGGCTGGCGGTCACGCTGCTGCGCTCGTCGACATGTCCCCAGGTCGCGTCGAACGTCCGGCTGGCTCCATCGCCGCGCCCGGTCAGCCCTCCGGCGGCGCCGACCTCGACACCGTCGAAGCGCTTGCGCAGGATGATGTTGATGACGCCCGCGATCGCATCCGACCCGTAGATCGGCGACGCGCCGTCGCGAAGGACCTCGACGTGATCGATCAGCGACAACGGGATCGCGCCCAGGTCGACGCCTTCGAACGTGATGTTGCCGGAAGGCGTGAGCCGCTTGCCGTCCACGAGCACCAGTGTCCGAGCCGACCCGAGGTTGCGCAGATCGGCGAACTCGTTGCCGGTGCCGTTCGCCGTGCCCAGCGAGTTCTGGTTGCTCGTCAATCCCTGGAAGCCGGACGCGCTGACGTACGACAGCAGCTGCTGCAGCGTCGTCGCGCTCGACGCCTCGATCTCCGAACGCGAGATGACCGTGACGGGATTCTCGACCCCGACGTCGGACGAGCGGATCGCGGAGCCGGTGACGACCACCGACTCCAGCTTCAGGGCTGGCTCGTCCGCATGGCCGGTCTTCGGCAGCACGACGAAGGCGAGCAGGGCGAAGAGCGTACGGACGATGGCGAGGCGCATGCGAGCGGTACGGTTCGAATCGCGCAGCAAGCCGCGCGGCGGCTCCGACAGGAGTCGCACAGGGCCTGCCTGCGAAAGGCGGCGACGGTGACGGCCCGACTTCGCGCTGTCGCCCTCGTCGGGATGCGCGACGATCAGGGCGTGCAGCACCCGATCGTCGCGTCCGGCCAGCAGCTCGCGCGACCGATGGTCGGTCTTGCGCGGGCGCCGGCTCGGCGGGTTTTCAGCGAGCCGAACGCCGGCGCCCGCGCAAGCCGATCGCCGAGAGGCCGATCACCACGAGTGCGACGGTTCCGGGTTCCGGGATCGCCGCGACGCGGATCGACGCGAGCGTCGCATTCAGCGAACGGATGTTGGTGCCGTCGGCATTCGCGTTGTAGAAGCCGAAGTTGCTCAGCGTCGTGTCGAGGTTCGAATTCAGCTGGACGGCGTTTTGCAGGAGTGCCAACGCGTTGGTCGACGGCCATTGATTGATGGCTTCGAGATCGACCACGAACGTGCTGTTGGTCGTCCCGCCCGACAACGGAGAGACCTGTGCCTGGTAGAGCGCCGTGTAGAGGTCGGGCGTGATGCTCGCGCTCGACGTGTAGCCGGGCGCGACGGTCTGGCCGCCGATCGTGAACGACAGGAAGCGGCCGACCGCGGTGTCGTAGAGGAACTCGCCGCTGATCGCGTTGCCGATCGAGAACGACGTGTTGGTCTGCGTGTTGACGGTGCCGTCGAATCGCGCGTCGAGGATGTTCGCTTGGGCCGTGCCGGCGACCAAGAAGACTGCGACCGCGGCGAGGCGGCTCATGGCTGGTTGGAGTTTCATCTTCGTCCCTTGATGGATGCAGACGGCCGCGGCGCCGGAGCGCCGCGACCGGAATCGTCAGTCGTCGTCGCGCTGGGCCGTCACCTGGCCCCGTGTGGCCGGGTAGGGCTTGCGCCCCATCAGCCCCGACCACAGCACGCGGTTGAAGCGCGCGGTCGGGACCTGGTCGGCCTGCGGAGAAGTCCATGCCGGCCATCGCATGCTCCCAGTAGGCCGCGCTGTGCTTCGGCCTGACCTCGCCGCCCTCCGCGTAGCGCACGCCTGTCTTCACCCTGCGCGAGCATCAGCGTCGTCGTCTTGAGGACCGTCGACGCCGTCGCCGTGTACGTCCAGCTGCCGGACGACGCGATGTCGAAGACGTCGGCCATCGGTCGCTGGAACGCCGTGTTCAGGTTGATGTGCTGCGTGCCGAGAATGTCCTCGATCGTGCGCAGCGCGTTGACCTGGCTGTAGCGCGTGCTGACCACCGCGCCCTGCTTGACGTAGGGTCCGACACGTAGGCCGTGGCGCGATGCGAGTCGACGTGGTCGGGACCGTCCTGGCAGTCGTCTTCCGTCACGATGATCAACGTGTTCGCCGGCGTAGCGGCTGTGCGCCACCGCCTCGACCAGCCGGCCCACCGAGTAGTCGTCGTCGGCCTGCTGCGTCTCGGGCGTGTTCACCCCGCCGAGCGCGGCGGCGAAGCTGCCCATGTGGTCGTGGCTGAAGCGAACGAGCGACAGGCTCGGCAGGTTGCCGCCCGCGACGAACTGATCGAACTCGCGCTTCCACTCGTTGTAGCGCCACAGGTCCGGATACGTCCTGGTCGTAGCCGCGGAAGTAGACGTCGGTCAGCGGGGTCAACGCGATGTCGAGCGGCGCGGCCTGGATGACGCCCGATGCGAACGGATCGGAGATCGGGTTGGCCTTCGTGCCGATGCTGCCGATGTTGTTGACCAGGAAGCCGTAGTTGCGGACCGTACCGCCCGCGGTCAGCACGGCGTCGAAGATATAGCCGCGCTGGATCCCGAACGGCGCATCGCTCGAGGCGTGGTTGCCGCCGCCGGCGAGCAGGTTGGCCGTGCCGCCGAGCACGCCGCTCGACGCGGCGGTGTAGTTCATCGTGTTCGGCGGTCCCGCCACGGCGTCGCGCTGGGCGACGGTCGGGCAGGTTGACCGGCACGTTGCGGTTCGAGCCCTCGGACTCGTACGACAGCCCGCGGTTGACGAAGGCGTAGTTGAGCTGCTGCGTGATGGTCTCGGTATTGGTGACCCGGCCCTGGAGCGCCCACGACCAGCCGTCCATGCTGCCGTCGCCCGGGTCCATGAAGTTGTCGAGCGTGACGAATCGGCTCGCGAGCGCATGGAAGTTCGGCGTGATGCGCTTGCCGAACTGCGTGCGCGACGGATCTCCGTCGGCGCCGTTGCTGAGGTCGCCGAGGATCTGGTCGAACGTCCGGTTCTCCTTGACGATGTAGATCACGTGCTTGATGTGGCTGCGGAGGAACGCCATCACCGTGGCATCGCCGGCAACCGGCGTGGCCGAATACGAGTTGTTCTGCGCGACCTTGGCAGTCAACAGCGGCAGGTCCGACGGCGACGGGACCGGCGCGCTGACGAGCGACGCGCGCTCGAGCTGGAACTGGTATTCGTTCGACGCGTTCGCTGCGGCGCTCGCGGCGACGTTGCCGCCGGGATACGTGATCGTGGTGAGGCTCGCGGTCTGGCTCGACAGATGGTCCGGATTCGGGCCGGTCGAGTTCTTGCCGTTCACGATGTACATGGTGCCGCCATCGCTGCTGAACGTGATGTCGTGCGGCTCGTACGCGGTCGGGATCAGGCCGGTCACCGTGTTCGCGCCGGTGCCCGACAGCGGAATCACGGCGACCGAGTTGGCACCCGCATTGACCGCGTACAACGTGGTGCCGTCACGCGACAACGTGACATTGAACGTCGCGACGCCGGTCTGTGCGATGTTGGTGAGGACGCCCGAAGGGGCCCGTGCGTCGATCTTCGCGACGACCGAGTTGCTCGTCGTGTCGATCACGGCGACCTGGTCGGCGTTGTCCTGCGCCACGTACAACCTCGCCTGATTGGCATCGAGCGTCATGCCGAGGGCGTTGCCGTCGAGCTTGATGCGCCCGATCAGGTGTCCTCCGCTCGCCGACGACACGTCGACCGCGACGATCTCGCGGTCCCGGTCCGACGAGACGTACGCGACGCCGTTGCCCTTCACGACGACCGCGAACGGAAAGGTGCCACCGACGCCGCCGTTCATGCCTTCGTTGTTCACGAAGTAGGGCCGCAGGTCGTGCTCGTAGCGCACGGTCCGGGTCGCGGTGTCGACGACGCTGATCGAGTCGTTGTAGTTGTTCGCGACGACGAGCGTCTTTCCGTCCGCCGACAGCGCGAGTCCGCCCGCGTTCGGTTGCACGCTCAGACCGATGCCCACGCTCGCGTGGCCGAGCGCGATCTTTGCGGCCTGAGACCAGGTCGACGCCGACTTCGTGTAGACGTACACGGCGTCGTCTACGCCGCCGGCGGCGTACAGCGTCTGGCTGTCCGGTCCGAACGCGAGGCCGACGTGGGCGTTGGTCTGCTTGATCACCTGCGTCAGCACGGGCTTCGCCCGGTTCGCACCGCTCACGTCGTAGAGGAAGACGTACTGGGTCGAGTTCGCCACGTCGAGCGTGCCGTCGGGCTTGTACAGCGAGTTCTGTCCCGCACAGAGGATCGCGAGCGTCGTGCCGTCGGGGCTCAATTGCGACTTCACGGCTTCGCCGGCGACGAAGTTCGGATACGCCGGGAGGCCCGGATTGAGGTACTGCTGGACGGCGCCGGGGACGAAAGTCGGCGTGATGTACTGACCGGTCGCCAACGGAAGGAGTCCGGTGTTCGCGGGCGGATCGGCGTAAACGGACGTCGACGAAAGGACTGCGAGTGCGATCAGGCCAAGCCGGAACGGGTGCTGAGGCGTTCTGAATTTCACGGGTGTCTCCTTGCGGGTGGTCGAACGTTCGTGCGGTTCTGAGACCGGATTCGATCGTTCCGTTGCGAGTCCGCATTGGGACATCCACGTGTGTCAATTTGGAGGCCGCCCGATGACAATCCGCGGCGTTGGTCACGATGGCGGGCGGCGTCGCCATGCGAGACCGCGTGCACTCGGCAAGCGCTTCGAGCGGACCGATAAGCCGATGCTTGCGCATCGGCTGCCGGATCGATGAAGAGTCGACCGGTGCGTGCGTTCCTTCCTGCGAACCGGTCTGTTGAACGCACCCGCTGAATGCGTCGAGCCCGTCATGACGGTGACGGAGCAGCGTGCAAACGGCGGCGCTTCGCCGAGCAGGCCGCTGCTTGGAATCGACTACGTTCGCGCCGACCTATACGCCTTGCCGCGATGCCTGCCCGGCATCTTCGAGCGACGCGGCGGCCTGGCGATACGTCACCCGCAAGCCACCGGGCGGCGTCGAGCGATTCGCGAGTTCGATGAATCCGCCCATCGTCTCTGCGGCGCCTCTTGCGATCGAGAGGCCGAGGCCGCTGCCGCTTTCGCCGGATCCGAGAACGCGAACGAACGGCTCGAAGACCCGATCGAAATCCGCCGGCGCGATGCCCGGTCCGGAGTCTTCGACCGTGAGACAGGCGGAGTGCCCATCCGCCTGCAGCGACACGTCGACCGTGCCCCCTCGTGGCGTGTAGCGCACTGCATTGTCGACGACGTTTCGCACGAGCGCGTAAGCGTCGTCCGCCGTCCCGAAGATGTGAACGGGTTCGAGCCTCGGGCAGCCCAGGTCGATGCCTTTCTCGATGGCGAGAGGCATGACCGACTCGATGGCCGCACGGACCGTCGAGTCGAACCTCAGCACGGTCGCAGGCCTCTTCACGGTGCTCTGCAGACGGGCGAATCCGATCAGCTGTTCGATCAGCTGCGCGATGCGTTCCAGGCCGCCGCGGAGTGCCGTCAACCGATGCGCGCTCTCCTCGTCGAGTGGGGCCGCGCGAATGTTTTCCGCTTGAAGCGTCAGCGCAGCGACCGGTGAACGCAGTTCATGGGCGGCGTTCGAGATCAGTCGGCGCTGCTGATCCAGCGTATCGGCCAGCCGTACCAACAACCGGTTGACCGCTCCGATGAAGGACTTCAATTCGGCGGGTGCGATGTCGGCCGCGAGCGGGTTGGGGTTCGAGCCGTCGACGCGGTCGGCCTGTCGCGACAACTCGTCGAGTGGCGCGAAGGCGCGAGCGATGGAGATGCGGACTCCCACGAGCAACGTCGGGATCAGCAGCGCGAGCGGAATCAGCACGAACAACGCGGTGCTGAGTGCGTCCTCGTTCCGTGCATTCAACGTCTGTGCGACGGCGAACCGTCGGTTGCTCGAATCGCGGCTGACCATGACGCGCCAGCCGACGCCCTTGTGCCGGATCGTGTGAAGACCTTCGGCGAGGTTGCTCGGCAATGCGAAGTTGACTGCCGCATCGCCCGACCCCTGGGACGAGCCGAGCGGCGCGATCACGAAGCGCGTCTCGGCCTCCTCGACATCCTTCGGCAACTGCTCCGGTGGCAAGCGCTCGAACGCCTGACGAGACAGGGCCGATGCGACCTGCTCGAGTTGTGCGTCCTGCGAATCGGTCGCCTCGTCGAGGGCGAGGACGAAGGACGCCGATGCTGCAACCAGGCCGGCTGCAAGCACCGACAGCGATTGCCACCAGGAAAGACGCCGTCGCAGCGACGGTGTCATTCTTGCGAGTCGACCAGCCAGCCCAACCCTCGCACGTTGCGAATCGCGTCGACACCGAGCTTCTTGCGCAGGCCGTGGATGATGAAGTCCACGACGTTGCTGCCGACCTCTTCGCCCCAGCTGTAGATGCGATTCTCCAATTCGGTTCTCGACAGGATCGCCCCCGGTCGCACCATCAGCTCGCGCAGCAACGCGAATTCACGCTTGCTGAGGGGCCAGCGCTCATCGCCGATGATCGCCTGTTTGGTCACGAGATCGAGAACCAATCGCCCTCTGCGCAGAACGGGGCTCGCGGAGCCGCCACGCCGTCGCGACACCGCACGAATGCGGGCGAGCATCTCGTCGATGTGGAACGGCTTGACCAGATAGTCGTCGGCCCCGACGTCCAGCCCCGCAATGCGGTCGGCCAGGCCGTCGCGAGCCGTCATGATGATGATGGGAACGTGATCGTCGCGGGCGCGAGTCTCGCGTAGCACCGTGAGCCCATCGCGTCCCGGCAGGTTCAGGTCGAGCAGGACGACTTCGAAGGCATGTCCGTGCAACGCGCTCGAAGCGGCAACGCCGTCCTCGACCCAGTCGACGGCGTAACCGGCATCGCCGAGCGCCTGGACCACACCACTTCCGATCATGCGGTCGTCTTCAACGAGCAGGACGCGCATTTTGTTCTCTCATGCCGAAAGGGCGACGATCGCAGGTCAGAATTAGCTGTCGCTTATGACCGCTCGGCCGCCTCCTAAGCTTGTCCTAAGTCCGGATGGCTAACCTTCTCACGAACCCCGGAGACGACGAAGCGGCAACCGGAATGCGCCTCACCGAACAACCCGCCCTGCCAACAGCGACGTCTCGCGTCGTCGCCGGCGCGACGTTGTTGCTGTTGGCCTCGTGCGCGAGCTATGCACCACTCGACCTTCCGACGACCGATGCGCTGCTGCGTGACGCGACGAACGTGTCGGGCCAGTCGACGATCCCTTCGGCGCACGCTCCGCTGTCGCATCGCTTCGATCCGTCGGACGGCCTGGATCGGGTCGAGGTCGCGACGCTCGCCGTTCTCGACAATCCCGGTCTCAAGTCGGCACGAGCCGATACCGGAGTCAGTCGTGCGCAAGCGTTCGCGGCCGGGCTGCTGCCCGACCCGCAGATCTCGGCGTCCCGCGAACACCAGCTGGGGTTTCCGCAGGGCGCGACGATCGCTTTCGCGACGGGGCTCGTGGTCGATTTCGGATCGCTGATCACGCATCGAACGCTGCGTCGCGCCGCGGACGCGGACACCCGCAAGGCCGAACTCAACCTGCTCTGGCAGGAGTGGCAACTGGTCGCACAGGCCGAGCTGCTCTTCACCAAGATCGTCGCGCAGGAGAAAACGCTCGCTCTGCTCCACCGCTACCAGGCGCTCTTCAACGACCGTTGGCAGCGGTCGAGCATCGCGACGGCGGAAGGGCTGCTTGCCAACGATGCGGTCACGCCGTACCTGACCGTTCTGCAGGACGTCAATCGCCAGTTGAACGACCTCGACCGACAGAACGACCAGAGCCGCCACGATCTCGATGCGCTGCTCGGCATCGATCCGACGGTGCGGCTGAAGCTCGTGCCCGACGTCGACGACCCGCACGTCGACGCGGAGGCGGCACGCGCGGCGCTCCACGACGTGCTGCAGCGTCGCCCGGATCTCGTCGCGCTTCGTGCGGGTTTCGAGGCGGAGGACGCTCGCTACCGCGCCGCGCTGCTCGCACAGTTTCCCGGGTTCACGTTCGGTCCCACCCGCGCTCGCGACACGACGGACGTCAACACGACGGGGTTCGCGATCGGACTGACGCTGCCCGTGTTCAACCGCAATCGCGGCAACATCGCGATCGAAGAGGCCACACGCGAAAAGCTGCGGGTCGAGTACCAGAACCGCCTCGACGCGACCACCGGCGAGCTGGATCTCCTGTTGACCGAACAGGGCATCCTCGAGGCCCAGCGCGGGCAGATCGCCGCATCGCTCGTGGACCTCGATCGGGTGACGTCGAACGCGGAACGCGCGTTGGGCGCGCGGAACGTCGACGCTCTCGTGCTCACGAACGTGCAGGCATCGTTGCTCGCCAAGCAGATCGAGGAGATCAATGTGCGCGAGGCGCTGGCCGAGGAACGCATCGCGCTCCAGACCCTGCTGGGTCCCGACGTCGATCCGGCTGGCGAGTCGATCGTGAAGCCGATCCGATGACACGTCGCTCGAGGATCGTCGTCGGCGCCCTTCTTCTTGCCGCGCTCGCGTACGGCGGCTGGCGCCATTTCAGCGCGTCGCCGAGCACCCCGATCACCGACAAGGCTACGGCCGCACCAGTGGCATCGGTCCGCACCGCAGCCCTGCAGCGGATGTCCATGGTCCGCAGGGTCGACGCCTTCGGCGAGGTCGCTGCGGGGCAGTCCCTCGCGGTCAGCTTCGCAAGGGCCGGTCAAATCACGCAGCTCACCGTCGTGGCCGGCAGTCGTGTCGCCAAAGGGGCTCGTCTCGCGACGCTGACGCCCGACCCGGCGACGCAGCAGGCGTATCAGCAAGCGTTGACCGCGGTGGACGCGGCACGTCGCGAGTGGCAACGCCAGCAGGACTTGTTGAAGCTTCAGTTGGCCACGCAATCGCAGGTCGACGCCGCGGAGAAGGCGTACCGCGACGCGACCAGCAACGTGACGGCGCTCGACCAGACCGGCGGCGGCAGTCGCGAAAGCGTCGCCGTCGCGCCCTTCGACGGCGTGGTGCTGACCGTCGCCGCGGTCCAGGGCGACCGCCTGGCAGCCGGCGCACCGCTCCTGACGATCGGCCATACGGACACCGTCCGCGTGCTGCTCGGTATCGACCCGGCGTACCGTGCGCTCGTCTCGCGGGGAACGCCCGTGCGGATCCAGCCGTTCACCAGCATCGGAGCGGCGCAAGCGACGATCGACGCCGTGGTGAGCGACGCGCAGGACACCGTCGATCCGAAGACGCTGCTGATCCCGGCGGTCGTCGTTCTCGGTTCGCCGGCGTCCACGGGACTCGTACCGGGCATGAAGGTCCGCGCGACCCTCGACGTCGGCTCGCAGGTTGCGCTCTCGGCACCTCGCGACGCCGTGCTGAGCGACGAACGCGGCTCCTACGTCTTCCAGGTCGTCGATGGCAAGGCGCATCGCGTGCAGGTCACGGTCGGGATGCGGTCGGGCGACCGCGTGGCCATCGACGGCGTCCCCGACCCGTCGTTGCCGCTGGTCGTGGTCGGCAACTACGAGCTCGAAGACGGCATGGCCGTCAAGGAGGCGGCCCGGTGAACTTCAGCGGCTGGACCGAACGTCATCGACGTTCGCTGCTGTTCTTCTTCGCGGTCGCGTTGGCCGTCGGCATCGCTGCGTTACGGAACCTCCCGTCGTCGCTTTTCCCGACGGTCGATTTCCCTCGAGTGGTCGTCCAGCTCGAAGCCGGCGATCAGCCGCCGGACCAGATGGAGGTCCAAGTCACGCGACCGATCGAGCAGGCGATCCGCCGCGTTCCCGGCGTCGTGACGGTCCGCTCGACGACGAGCCGCGGGTCAGCCGAAGTCTCCGTCAACTTCGGCTGGGGCACCGACATGGCGTCCGCGACGCTGCAGGTCGACGCGGCGACGGCGCAGATCGCGCCGACGCTTCCGCCAGGGACACTGGTGAAGACGCGCCGCATGGACCCGACCGTCTTTCCGATCATCGCGTACAGCCTCACGTCGAAGACCATCTCGCAGACGCGCCTGCGCGAGATCGCCGATTTCCAGATCGTCCCGTTGCTGTCGGGCGTCGCAGGCGTGTCGCGCGCCGAAGCGATCGGCGGTGCGGTCGCGGAGTATCAGGCGCTGGTCGATCCGATGCGGCTGCAGGTCTACGGGCTCACGCTCGACGACGTCTCGAAGGCGGTGTCGTCCTCCAACGTCGTCGCATCCGTCGGTCGCATCGAGGACCGCTACAAGCTGCTGCTGGTCCTCGCCGACACGCCGTTGCACGACCTCGACGACATCGGCTCGATCGTCCTGGCGCACGGTGCGGGCGGCGTCGTCCTCCTGCGAGACGTCGCGAGCCTTCGACAGGGCATCGCGCCGCAGTGGATCCGCGTCACGGCCGACGGACGAGACGCCGTGCTGGTGTCGATCTACCAGCAGCCGGGCAGCAATAGCGTCCAGATCGCGAGCGACGTGAAGGCGAAACTCGCGCAGGCGCAGGCCCAGCTTCCGCCCGGCATCGATGTGGCGAACTGGTACGACCAGAGCGAGCTGGTCCTGGCGTCGGCGAGCAGCGTGCGCGATGCGATCCTGATCGGTGCCGTGCTCGCTGCGGTCGTGCTGCTGGTGTTCCTTCGCAACCTCAAGGTCACACTCGTCGCGGTCGCCGTCGTACCGGCCGTTCTCGCGACGACGGTCGTGCTGCTCTACGCGCTGCACATGAGCTTCAACATCATGACGCTCGGCGGCATGGCGGCGGCGGTCGGGCTGATCATCGACGACGCGATCGTGATGATCGAGCACATCGTGCGGCGGCTGCAGGGCTCCGTCGCCGACGCCGGGATCGCGATCACCATCCGTCGCGCCGCGAACGAGTTCCTCCGGCCGCTCGCCGGCTCGAGCGCGGCGACGCTGGTGATCTTCGCGCCGCTGGCGTTCCTCACGGGTGTGACAGGGGCGTTCTTCAAGGCGTTGTCGATCACGATGGCGAGCAGCCTCTTCATCTCGTTCGTCGTCACGTCGATCGGCGTTCCGCTGCTGGCCACGTCCTTTCTTCGCGAGCACGATGCGAAGCTGCATCGGCACACCGGGCGACTGGCGTCTTGGTCGAGGACTCGCTACACGAAGTGGATGGGAGTCGTCATGCGTCGTCCCTGGCTCGCTCTCCTCGCGACGCTGCCGCTTGCCTTGCTCGGTGTGCTCGCGTTCACGCAGGTGGGTTCGGGCTTCATGCCGTCGATCGACGAGGGCGGCTTCGTGCTGGACTATCGAAGCAGTCCCGGCACGGCGCTTTCGGAGACCGACCGCCTGGTCCGTCAGGTCGAGAAGATCGTCGCCGACACGCCGGACGTGCGCAGCTACTCGCGCCGCACCGGGACAGGTCTCGGCGGCGGTCTCAGCGAGCCCAACACCGGCGACTTCTTCATTCGCCTGAAGGCGACCGGCCGCAGACCGGTCGAGGCGGTGATGGAGGACATCCGCACCCGAGTCGAGGGGCA
Organism: uncultured beta proteobacterium; assembly: GCA_963795885.1. GTDB lineage: Bacteria > Pseudomonadota > Gammaproteobacteria > Burkholderiales > Burkholderiaceae_D > CAHJXF01. The sequence continues at coordinate 432,691 of CAWCJI010000004.1, forward strand.
GGTCCCGGGCCTGCAGATCGAGATGGCGCAGCTCATGGAGGACCTCATCGGCGACCTGACGGCCGTGCCGCAACCGGTCGAGATCAAGCTCTTCTCGGACGACAGCGCGCAGTTGGCGGCACTCGCACGGAACGTCGCGGCGCGGCTTGCGAAGGTCGATGGCGTGGTCGATGTCAAGGACGGCATCAACCCGGCCGGCGATGCGTTGATCATTCGCGTCGATCGAACGGCCGCGGCGCTCGAAGGGCTCGACCCGGCGCTCGTCTCGAAGCTCGCGTCCGACGTGTTGAACGGTAACGTCGCGACGCAGTTCCTGCAAGGCGTGAAGACGATCGGCGTGCGTGTCTGGGTCCCGCCGTCGTTGCGTGGGTCGACCGACGACGTGACCTCGCTGAACCTGCACGCGCCCGACGGCCACGTGCTGCCGCTCAGTCGTATCGCGACGGTGACGCCGCTGGTCGGGCAGCCGGAGATCGGCAAGGAAAATCTGAAGCGGATGATCGGTGTCACCGCGAGACTCGACAACCGGGACCTCGGATCGGTGATCACCGATGTGAAGAAGATGCTCGACGCGCCCGGCGTGATGCCGAGCGGCGCCTACTACGTGCTCGGCGGCCTGTACGACCAGCAGCAGATCGCGTTCAAGGGCCTGATCGCGGTATTCATCGCTGCGGCCGCGCTCGTGTTCCTGTTGCTGCTGTTCCTCTACGAGAGCTTCGCGATCGCGATCTCGATCATCGTCGCGTCGCTACTCGCCGTCTCCGCCGTGTTCATCGGACTCTGGATCACGCACGTCGAACTGAACATCACGGCAATGATGGGGATGACGATGATCATCGGCATCGTGACCGAGGTCGGGATCTTCTACTTCTCCGAATATCACGACGTACCGAGCGAAGAAGGCTTCGCACAGCGGTTGATCCGCGCCGGCGAGAACCGCTTCCGGCCGATCGCGATGACGACCGTGGCGGCCATCCTGACGCTGCTGCCGCTCGCGTTCGCCATCGGGCGCGGTTCCGAGATGCAGCAGCCGCTCGCGATCGCCATCATCTCGGGGCTCGTCGTGCAGCTGCCGCTCGTGCTCGTCGTCATGCCGGCCCTCTATTCGCTGCTCACGACACCGGCGCGCAAGACCGACGCGCGCCGCGCGGCGTTGCTGATGCCCCCCGTTTCCCATCCCTGATCTCTCCAACTCCGTCCTGCTCATGCGCCTCCTCGTCCGCTTCACTCACCCCCTCGTGGCGGTGGCCCTCCTGCTCGCCGCCACGCTGGTCCATGCGGCCGACTTCGGCATCGTCAAGCGTTTCGACGTGCCCGGGGCGGGTGGCTGGGACTATCTGCAGTACGACGCGGACCGGGGTCGGCTGTTCATCACTCGAGCCGACCGCGTGCAGGTCGTCGATGCGAAGGACGGACACCTCGTCGGCGAGATCCCCGACACGCCGGGGGTCCACGGCGTCGCCCTCGCGTCGCGACTCGGCAAGGGCTTCACGAGCAACGGACGCGGCAACTCGATCACGGTGTTCGATCTCGCGACCCTCGCGACGACGAAGACCATCCCGATCCCCGATGCACGCAACCCCGACTTCATCCTGTACGACGACGCGACCACCCTCGTGGTCACGTTCAACGGCGGCAGTGCCAATGCCACCATCGTCGACGCCGCGACCGAGCGCGTCGTCCGCACCGTGCCTCTGCCCGGCCGTCCCGAATCCGCCGCGGTCGACGGCAAGGGTCGCGCGTATGTGGCACTCGAGGACAAGGACGTGATCGCCATCATCGATCTGCCCGCGGGCCGGGTGATCGGCACGATCGCGCTGCCCGGATGCGACGAGCCGGCGGCCGTCGCGATCGATCGACAGGAAAGGCGCCTGTTCGTCGGCTGCCATAACCGGACCATGGACGTCGTCGCGATCGATCGCGCCGCCACGATCGCAACCCTCGCGATCGGCTCCGGCGTCGACGCGGCCACGTTCGATCCGGGGTCGCGTCTCGCGTTCACTTCGCAGGGGGACGGCACGCTGACCGTCGTCCGCGAAACGTCGACCGACCGATTCGAAGTCGTCCAGAACGTCGTGACCATCGCGGGCGCGCGCACGATGGCGCTCGATCCGAACGGACCGTCGATCTATGTCGTCAGTGCCGACTTCGACGAGGCGCCAGCGGTTCCCGGCCAGGCACGTCCACGCAGGACCGTGCGGCCTGGCACGTTGAAGCTCTACAGGATCGCGGCCGGGGACCACTGACGGAACGCCCTGGTCGGCGCGAAGGCCGGCATCGAATGCTTCGCGCGGACCGCGGACGACGGTGCTCGAAGTCCAACGGACGAGTCGCTGTCAGATTGCGTTCAGGTCGTGGACCAGAGCCTGTCATGTCGAGCCTCCACCGTGGCGCATCTCTTCGGCTGGGAGGCCTCTGTGTCCATTGCAAGAATCGTTGCCGCGACCGGCATTGCGTCGATGTGCCTATCGCCGATCGCGGGCGCCCAGTCGTTCCAGGCCGGCAGCCTGATCGTCACGCGCACCGCGTACGCGGGAAACGCATCCACGGTGACCGTCGGGCAGGCCCTGCCGGGTGGCGGACATGCGATCGCGGACGGCAGCTTCCCGAACGTGTTCAAGAACGAGTCGCCGGATCCGTCGTTCGGCGTCTCGTCGCCGATCTTTCTCGATCAGCTGACGCAGAAGGGCGGGCTGATCAACAGCCGCGCCATCGACTCGAGCATGATCACCACGAGCTTCTCGTCGAAGTCGGAGCTCGCGATCAACGTCTCGACCGATCGATCGGCGGTCACGTTCATGGGCTATGCGGCGCCCGTCAACGCGCTCGACGTGTCGAACTCGAACACGACGCAGGCCTTCGATGCCACGAATCCGGTCGGGTCGACCTACGCCCGAGCCGTCGCCCAGGTCAGCCTGTCCACCGGCGCCCTCAAGGTGACGGACGTCAATGCCTATAGCGGCAACAACGGGCGAGCCGCGATCCTTGCCAATGGCAACTACTACCTGGTCGGCAATGCGGGCAATGGAAGCGGCAACGGCACGAGCCTGAGCCAGCTGAGCGACAACACCGGCGTCCAGCGCATCGCCGCCACGTCGTCGGGCAACACGGCGCCGGTCGGAGCCGTGCGAGGCACGTACGGCAGCTCCACCGGCTACCAACGCGGCTTCTCGATCTCACAGGTGCCGGACCAGGCGAACCCTGCCCAGAACTACGCTGCGGACAAGACCGGCAAGGACGACAACTTCCGCGGCGAGACCGTCTTCAACAACACGTTGTACGTGACGAAGGGCAGCGGCAGCAACGGTATCAACAGCGTGTATCAAGTCGGTGCGACTGGCGCGCTCGCGAACGGCGGCGTCCTCGACAATGCGTCGATCGGCATCCTTCCCGGCTTCAACATGCTGTCCGAGAAGGTGGCCGAATCGACCAGCAATCCGATCGCGACGCCTCACCCGTTCGGCATCTGGTTCGGCAATGCCACGACCCTGTTCGTGGGCGACGAGGGCGACGGAGTCCGCCTGGGAGTCGCGGGAAAGAACACCTCGTTCGCCGGCTTGCAGGAATGGACCCTCGACAACGGCACGTGGTCGCTCGCGCAGACGTTCCAGGCAGGCTTGATCGGGCAGACGTCCACGCCCGCGGGGTTGTCGTGGGAGGTCGAGGAGGACGGTCTGCGCAACATCACCGGCGAGGTGAACGCGGACGGGTCCTTCACGATCTTCGGCACGACGTCGACCGTCAGCGATGAACTGACGCACGACCTCGGCGCCGATCCGAACGAGCTCGTGTCCATCACCATCGGTGGGACCTCCACTGCGGCGAACACGTTCTTCGACGTGCTGGAGACCGCGGCCGTGGGACAGCGCCTCGGCGGCGTCGCGATCACGCCGGTGCCGGAGCCCGGCACCGTGGCGCTGTTCTTCCTCGGCCTCGCCCTCATCGGCATGCCGGCGTTGCGCCGCGTGCTCCGCCTGTCTCGGGCCGGTTCCGTTCGGGGCCTCGTCGCCGCCTGAGCGCGGCCACCTTCGCGGTTCGCTCGACGGCCCGTCAAGGCATTCGCACGTGCTCGTCGTCGATCGGCCGTGCGTCAGGGGCCCGTCATCGGTCCGGTCGCGCTCAGCGTCGTCACGAGGTAGAACGGACGCCAATGATCCTTGCGGACCAGGAAGCCGTTGGAGGACTTGAACGCGTCGTGGATCCGGCGTGATTGCCGCGAATCCGGATCGAGCCTGAAGAAGTAGTGATTCGCGAGGAGGCAGGTCCCGCCGGCCCTGAGCAGTCGCGCCACGCGCTGGACGATCGCCAGCAGCTGCGCATCGTCGAGCGGCGACAGGTAGTACAGGACGTCCGCAACGACGACGAGGTCGAACCGACCGTCGAAGCTCGCCGGCAGTTCGAGCAGGTCATGCGCCTCGAAGCATGCGTTCGGTCGATCGATGTTCAGCGACCGCGCCTTCGCGACGGCCGATGGCGCGATGTCGACGCCCAGAACGTGGTCCGTGCGCAGGGCGAGATGTCGCGTCAGCAGGCCGTGTCCGCATCCCAGTTCGAGCGCGCGATGGAAGCGCCCGGTCGGCAGCAGCGACGCCAGGACCTCGTACTTGCGTGCCTGATATCGATACCGCGGCGATGCGGAAGCCCACGGATCGTCGTCGGATGCGTAGACCGCCTCGAACGCCGTGGCGGGTCCGACGCTGGATTGAAGGTCCTTGAGACGCGCGTCCGTGCGCGCACTGCGCAGGAACAACGCGATGTCGCGGGGGAACATGAAGGCACGCATGGTTGCTCGGGCACGTTGCTCGAGACCCGAGGTCTCTCGGGACGCTCAACCGCGCGTTGGGGGACCTGAACTATAGCAAGTTCGAACCGAACGACCTCACGATCGATGGCCTTCGATGGTGTGCCGTTCGACGAGGCAGCGATGCAGGTTGCCGCGCAGCGCGGTCGTCGCTCGAACGCAGCGGCTCGTCGATGTCGCCGACGAAATGCAGCAGGAACTCGAGCGCAAGTCGTCGCTCGGACGCTGGGGTCTGCGGCGTCGCAGCCTTGGCCTTCCGCGCCTCGATCACGCAGTCGGAGGTCGGTCCGAGTCGAGCGCGCGTCCCGGGTGACGACATGACCACGCGGGTTCAACAGAGGATGACCGAACGATGATCCGCAGCTGGGTGTGGTTCGCGATGGCGTCTGCGTTCTTCGCAGGGCTGACCGCCCTGTTCGGCAAGCTGGGCGTCGCGTCGATCAACTCGAACATGGCGACGCTCATCCGCGTCGTCGTCATCTTCTTCGTCACCGCGGCGCTGGTCGCCTCGAGAGGCGAGTGGCAGCGCCTCGATTCGATCGGCGGACGCACCTGGGTCTTCCTGGTGTTGTCGGGGATCGCGACCGGATTGTCCTGGCTCTGCTACTACCGCGCGCTGCAGCTCGGACCCGTGTCGCGGGTCGCACCGATCGACAAGATGAGCGTCGTCTTCGCGATCGTCCTCGGCGTGGTCGTCGCCGGGGAGCCGTTGACGTGGCCGGTCGTGGTCGGCGGTCTGCTGATCGCGGCGGGCAGCGTCGTGATGATCGCGTTCTGACGACGCGCGGGATGCGGAAATCCCGCGTCCCGCGCGTTGCTGGTCACGCGCGTCGGCGACGACGGCCGACGAATGCGAGGGCGACGCCCGCGATCGCCATCAGCGACAGCGAGCCGGGCTCCGGGACCGCGGCAAGGACTCCGATGCAGCCGTTGGCGCAGTTCGCGAATGCGGTCGTCGCTCCCGTCGCGATGAAGACCTCGTTCGTGATCGGATCGACGGCAACCGAGTGGTCGTTCGGCCCGATCGCGATCAGCTGCAGTGCCAGCGTCTCGGCGTCCACGATCCCGAGCACCGGGCCGCCCGGCTGGAAGCGGGCCGCCTCGAAGAACGTGTCGTTCGTCGGATCGAACGCGGCCTGGTCACCGCCGCTGATGCCGTTGACGACCTTGAAGGAGCCCATGCCGGTCGGATCGAAGATCAGGCTGTGGCCAGCAGTCGGGTCGCTGCAGGCGACGAACATGGCCGCGCCCGCACCTTCGGCCAGTCCGGTCGGGCTGCACGTGCCCGAGAGGCCCAGCGCGTTGAAGTCGTAGGTATGCACCAGGTCGCCGTTCATCGGATTGAGTTCGATCAGACCGCCGGCACCGGTGCCTCCCGCATTGAGCGCCGGGATCGCGACGAAGAACGTCCCGCGCGTCGTGTTGAAGATGGTCGACTCGACACCGTTTCCGCCGACGTCCGGATACCCGCCGGTCCCGTTGAGCAGGATCGTCCGGACCACGGCGCCAGTCGTGTTGTTGACGAGCGTGAGAAAGCCCGGGTTGGATGCGTTGTTGGCCGCCAGGATCATGTTGGTCGACGGCGCATAGACCACTCCGTCGACCCGGTTCTGTGGCGGCGTCGTCGTCCCGGTGGCAGTCGACGTCACCCGGGTGCTGTTGGTGATCAGCCCGGTCGCGTCGAGATTGAAGGTGAAGAAGTTGCTCGCCCCGTTACCCGCGATCAGCAACTTTCCCCCGGCGACGTTGGAGAGGCTGATTCCGTTCGGGCCGGCGATGTCGTTGTTTCCGCCCTGGGAGCCCGCGAACAGGCCGGGACCGATCTGCTTCACGAACGAATTCGTGGCCGAGGAAAAAACGTCGATTCCGTTATTGGATCGGTCGGTCAGGTAATAGAGCTGCGACGTCGCATCGAACGTCGACAGGTCATATCCGGTGAACGGCTTCGCCGTGGTGGCGCCGGGAATGGCGATGGTTTGCGAATAGACGTACGTCGGCGACGCCGCTGCCGGCGTGGTGGTGATGCCGAAAGCGACGAGCGCAGCGCCGCAGACGCCGATGATGCTTGTGGTTCGTTCGCGCTTGCGTGGTTGCTTCGTCATTCCCGTCTCCTGTTGTTTCTTGATTGTTCGAAGCGACGCGTGCGAGTCACACGCGTCGATGACCGAATCGAAAGCGATCCGGGACGGGTCGTTGAAGCACGACGCGTTCCAATTCTCCAATAAGCGATGAATCAATGGTTTATTGAATAAGGCCGAACAGAAGATATCGAAACTGTATAAAAACCCGACAGAGTTCGTGACACATCTGAACCGAATCTGACATGGTTCAGTGGTCAATCGAATTGCGAGTTGATTCGCTCGCACACACGAATCGCGGTCATCAATCTTGCGATGGTCGTTCGCGCGGGCCGCGATGGCCGAAGCCGACACGTCGGATCTCGCCGAATTGCCAGATCAACAAGACAGGCATTGCAATCGCGATGTCGCGCAGCCGCTTGACCACGGCCAGTCCGACGATCGCGTCCGACGGCAAGCCGAAGACCGGGCCGAGCAGCGCGTACGCGGCCTCCTGCACGCCGATGCCGGCCGGAATCGCGAACGCGGTGCTGCGGGCCAGGAAGACCAGGCTCTCGAGCGCGAGGACGCGCACGACGTCGACGTCGACCTGCATCGCGCGCAGCGCGATCACGGCGCCGAAGGCGCTCGCGGTCCACGCGACGCAGTTCAACCCGAAGGACGCGACGAGCCGGGCAGGGTTCGCGTACAGCATGCGCAGCCGGACCATGCAGCGGTCGATCGCACCGACGCCGGCCGGCAGCATGCGGCGAGCGATTCGCTCGGCCATCGCGAGCGCCGGCGGCGCGCAGACCGCCAGCGAGGTCAGCGCGACGAGCGCGACCGATGCGGCCGTCAGCGGACCTTCGAGAGACTTCGCGCCGACGACGCCGGTGCAGGTCGCGAACACGAAGAGTCCGAGCGCCGTGAAGACGACCTGACTCGCGAGTTCCGTCGTCAGGTCGGCGACGAACGACGCGTAGACGAGCGCCGCATCGACGCCGCGCACGACGATCGCCCGCGCTCCGAACACGATGCCGCCCAGTTGCGAGAACGGGAGGAAGTCGGCGGTCGCCTCGCGCACGAGGCGACCCCACACGAACAGGACGAGACGGTCGGCGGGCTCGTCGGTCGTCACCCACCAGCTGGCGCCGACGAGGAAGAACACGGCGACCGAATACAGGAGATAGCCGGCGAATCGCGCGACGCCCATGGTGTCGACGAGCAAACGCGATCCGCGCTCCAACTCCGGGGCGAACGACCGCAGCGCGAACGCGACGGCAACCAGCGTCACGATCAACCAGAATGCGCCGAGTCCGATGGATCGTGAACCGGACGACCGGCGACGGTCATCGCCCGGCGTCACGGTCGTCGACGGAGGAGTTCGCGAAACGAACCGAGTCGGATGTCGCTCGCTCGAATGGCGGCGATGCAACGTTCGTCGATCAGGCCCTGCAACTCGGCGCGGTGATGGTAGCCGGGCCCGTGGCCTTCGAAGTCGTCGCGCGTGGCCGGATGGAGGTAGAGCTCGTTGACGCCGGGACGCACGCGGGCGAGCGACTGGCAGACCATGGCGGCCGTCATGCGGCCGGTGGCCGCGAGGCCGAAGACGCGGTCGGGCACCAGGACGCCACGGCGCCGGGCGCGTCGCTGGAGCGAGCGCGCGAATGGCGCGGCGAGCCAGCCGCTTCCGCGGGGCCGGCCCGGTTCGACCGGGGCTCGCAGGGCCGGTACGCCATGGCGGCTGGCGGCATTCAGCACCATCCCCGCAACGACCGGATGCACGTGAAAATGACGGTGTGCGTTGACATGGTCGAACGGCAGTCCCGTCGCCTCGAACGCCTCGAACTGAGCGTCGATCTCCGTGCGCAACTGCGTTCGAACCCGCGAGCTCATCGCGATGGCGAAGCCGAACCATGCGAGGCCGCGACGAAACCTGCCGTCGCTCGCAACGAGGTCGGGGACGCGATCGGGCGGTGAGATCGGGCGGCCCTCGACGAGGTCGAGATGAAGTCCGATGCCGAGCGCGGGCAGCCGCCGCGCACGGGTGACGGCGTCGGCGACCGCCTTGCCGCCGACCATCAGGCTCGCGGCCGTCAGGAACCCGCGACGATGCGCGATCTCGACGGCTTCGTTGACCGACTCGTCGATTCCGAAATCGTCGGCGGTCACGACCAGCATCGTCACGCGGCTTCGACCTTGCGCCGTCTGAGGAACTCGAAGAACTCGATCCCTTCGCGCAGGCGACGCTTCAGCATGTCGAAGTCGCGCAGCATCTCGCCGACGATCGCGCGGATCTTGCGAGGCCGGAAGTAGAAGCGTCGGTAGAACTCCTCGACCTTGTCGAAGATCACCGACGCCGGCAGATGCGGATAGCTCAGCTGCGCGATCTGGATGCCGCCGCGGCTCAGCAGCTTGTCGCGAGCCGTCGAACCAGTTGTTCTCGATCGCCTGCTTGTAGAGGAACGTGCCCGGGTAGGGCGCGGCGAGCGACACCTGGATCGTGTGCGGATCGATCTCCATCGCGTAGCGGATCGTTTCTTCGATGGTCTCCTCGGTCTCGCCCGGCAACCCGAGGATGAACGTGCCGTGGATCACGATGCCGAGGTCGTGGCAGTCGCTTCGTGAAGCGTCGCGCGACGTCGACGAGCAGGCCCTTCTTGATGTTGTGCAGGATCTTCTGGTTGCCGCTCTCGTAGCCGACCAGCAGCAGGCGCAGGCCGTTGCGCTTCAGGATCTCGAGCGTCCGGCGCGGCACGTTGGCCTTCGCGTTGCACGACCACGTGACGCCGAGCTTGCCGAGTTCCACCGCGAGCGCTTCGACGCGCGGCAGGTTGTCGGTCAGCGTGTCGTCGTCGAAGAAGATCTCCTTGACCTCCGGCATCTCGCGCTGCACGTACTTCACTTCCTCGATCACGTGCGGCGATCGAGCGCGTGCGGTAGTTGTGGCCGCCGACGGTCTGCGGCCACAGGCAGAACGTGCATCGGCTCTTGCAGCCGCGTCCGGTGTAGAAGCTCACGTACGGATGCTTGAGGTAGCCGCCGAAATACTTCGTGCAGGTCGAGGTCGCGTCGGTAGATCGGCGTCACGAACGGCAGTGCGTCCATGTTCTCGAGCACGGCGCGGTCGGCGTTGTGGACGATCGCGCCGGCCGCGTCGCGCCAGCTCAGCCCCTCGATCTCCGCGAGCGGCTTGCCGTCCGCGACGTCCTTGATCGTGAAGTCGAACTCGTTGCGCGCGACGAAGTCGATCGCGCGTCGACGCGCGCAGCGATCCTTCCGCATCGACCGCGACCTTGGCGCCGATCATGCCGATCTTCAGCGCGGGATTGATCGCCTTGAACAGCTCGGCCGTTCGACGTCCTGGCGGAACGACGGCGTCGACGTGTGCATGACGATCAGGTCGCGCTCGAACGCCTCGCCGCGGATGTCGTCGAACGTGAGGTCGTGCGCCGGGCGCGTCGATCAGCTTCGATCCTTCGACGAGCGCCGCGGGTTGCGCGAGCCAGGTCGGGTACCAGAACGACTTGACCTCGCGCTTCATCTGATAGCGCGCGCCGGCACCGCCGTCGTAAGCCGTCGAACGACGGGCCTTGCAGGAACAGCGTGCGCATCATCGAAGCATCTCCGGATCAGTCGAACGGGTTTGCGGGCGGGGCGCGGCCCGTCGTGAAATCGCCCAGGCCTTGCGAGCGGCGACCTCGATCTCTTCCATCGTTCCGTCGGCACGGACACGATAGCGACGTCCGCGCCACTCCACAACGTCGGTGGCGAAGCTCGCCACGAAGACGAGCAGCGAAATCGCGTCGCGAAACGGGCCGAGGATCCAGCGATTCGACCTTCGCCCGAACACCCGCTCGACCTGCCACTGCAGGCTCGCGCGACACGCGATCGTGAAGGCGAGGCAGCCCAGTGCCGCCATCGGAGCACCGCCGCAGGCGAGGGCGACACCGGCGAACGGCAGCGGGTGCGTCACCAGCGAGCCGGAGAAGCCGACCGGATCGATGCTGCGGATCGTCCGCGCCCAGCGCAGCTCGTGGAAGAACAGTTCGCGCCACGATCGCTCGTTGCAGCGGTGCGCGACGATGTGTCGCGACAAGGCGACGCGCCGACCGGTCGCGCGGACGGCCTCGCCGATCGCGTAGTCGTCCGCGAGATGGAGCGCGAACGTCGCGAAGCCGCCGATCTTCTCCAGCGTGTCGGTCGACAATGCGATCGTCGCGCCGAAACAGGGCCGCGCCTTCGCGAGGCGGGTGCCGACCAGGACCGACGGAAAGAAGTGGAAGTCGACGGCCATCGCCGAGAGGTGCGACCACAGTCCTCGGCCCGCGTCGCCACGGTACAGGCAGGTCACCAGACCGACATCGGGTTCGCCGAGCGCATCGCAGATATCGCTCAGATACCGGGGGGTGACCGCGATGTCGCTGTCGCTCAGGACGACGACGTCGTTGCGGATCGCGGGGGCCATCGAGACGAGGTTCGCGATCTTGGCGTTGCCGGCCACCGGCCGATGTCCCACGACGAGCACGATGTCGCGCTCGGGGTATGCGCGGATGAGCTGCTCGACGACACCGCATGCCGAGTCGTGGGCGTCGCTCACGCCGAACACGATCTGGACGGGGCCCGGATAGTCCTGCTCGACGAACGTCGCGAGGCTCTCGTACAGCCGCGGTTCGGCGCCTTTGAGGGGCTTGAGGATGGTCACGCTCGGCGCATTCGGCGATGCGCCGTCCGGTCGGCGCTTACCGAAGGACCGGACTGCCAGACCCGCCGCGACGGTATATGCGCAGCCGATGATTGCGAAACAGATGCAGAACGCCGAGATCAGGGTCGCGTACATGAGGACGTGCTGTCGGACACGCCACGCAAGCTATGCGACACACCTGAATCAGACCTGACAAGCGGTGTCCGGCGACGACGCGGACCGCATGACGCGACAAGGCGTCAGGCGGCCGCGAAGCGGACTTCGATCACCGTCCCGTCGACCGCGGGTCGTGAAGCGACACGGAGCGCTGCGTGGTACCGCTCCGCGATCTCCTTGACGATCGCGAGACCGAGGCCCGCGCCGTGCCCGGCCGAGGAGTCGGAGCGCCAGAAACGACGGAAGAGATGCGCCTCGGCGGTGTCGCTGAATCCGGGACCATCGTCCGACACGGTGAGGGCCACGACCGGTCCGACGGTCTCGACGCGCATCGTCACCCGACCGCCCTGCCGTCCATAGCGCAGGGCGTTGTCGACCAGATTGGTCATCAGTTCCTCGATCAGGACCGGATTCGCGATGACGCAGCCCCCGTCGCCCGCGCTCTCGAACCCGAGGTCGATGCCCCGCACGCGCGCCTGCGGCATCAGGCGCTCGAAGACGACGCGCGCGACCTCGATGAAGTCGCAGCGCTGATCGGGCAGCGTGGTATCGCCCGACTCGGCGTGTGCCAGCGCCAGCAGCTGATCGATCAAGCGCGCACTGTGCGCCGCCCGCAGTTCGACCGAATGAAGATTGCCCTGCGCGGCTTCGAGCGACTCGGCGGACAGCGCCAACTGGGCTTGCAGCCGAAGACCGGCCATCGGTGTCTTGAGCTGATGAGCCGCATTCGCCAGGAAGGCGCGCTGCGCCTCGATGGCATGGACGACTCGCGCGAGCATCGCGTTGAACGTGGCGATCAGCTGCGAAACCTCGGCGGGCGCTCGGCCCGCATCGAGGGGGTCGAGTCGGTTGACCGAACGACGTGCGGCATCGGCCTCGAGTTCTCTCAGCGGCTGCAGCGCCGCCCCCACGCCCGTCCAGACCAGGACCACGGCCACGATGACGAAGACGGACATCATCGAGACCGTTCCGATCAGGATGCTCTTGGAGATGTCCTCGCGCTTGCGCGTGGTCTCCGCGATTTCCACCAGCGCTGCCGCGCCGACCGGTCCGACCGGCTTCTTCACATAAGCGATGCGCAGCCGCTCGTTGCCGAGTTGCACGGAACGAAAGTAGGGTTCGTCGGGGCGGATCGACAGGTCGGGGAGCGGCCCCAGATCGCCGTTGCTCGTCAGCTCGCGATGGTCCGCCAGATCGGTGACGCGGAAGATGACGTCGTCGCCCTCGTCGGCGAGCAGCCAGATCAGCGCGTCGGGCGACAGTGCGATGCGCGTTCCGCCCTCGACCCAGCGCACCTGGTCTGCGAGCACCTTGACGTCGTCGAACAGCGATCGGTCGAATGCCCGGTTCGCGAAGCGCGTACTGACCGCATAGGCGACGCCGGCGCCGACGATGCCGAGCAGCAACAGCCCCACCACCAACCTGCGCGTCAGCGAGACCTTGAGGGACAGGTTCGTCGACCCGCTCATGCATCGGCCTGCTCGTAGGCCCTGATCAGATAGCCGAGTCCACGCACGGTCTGGATCTCAATGTTCGCGGAAGCCAGCTTCCGGCGAAGCCGATGGATGTAGACCTCGACCGTGTTCTCGGGCATCGCGCCCTTCGCGGCCATCAGTTGCGCGAGGGTCGATTTCGGAATGATGCGTCCGACCCGCCGAAGCAGGTATTCGAGCAGCAGCGTTTCGCCCATCGACAACGACAACGACTTGTCGCCGAGCTGGCCCTGGCGCGACTCCCAGTCCCAGAACAGCTGACCGAGGTGCAGGCATTCCGGACGGCCGCGACGCAGGAGGGCCCTGACGCGTGCCGAGAACTCGCCGAGATCGAAGGGCTTGGTCAGGTAGTCGTCCGCGCCGCGGTCGAGGCCGCGGATGCGCTGCTCCGTCGTCGTGCGTGCGGTCAGGATCATCACGGGCATGCCGCGATTGGCCGATTCGCCGCGGGCACGGAGCCGCGACAGCACGTCGAGGCCGTCCAGCTGAGGCAGGCCGAGATCGAGAATCAGCAGGTCGAACGGCTCCGTCGTCAACAACGTGTCGGCGTGCGCGCCGTCATTCGCCGTGAGCGTCAGATGCCCTGCGGCGTTCAGCGCCTGGACGAGGCCGGCGCGCAGGGTGTCGTCGTCTTCGGCAACCAGGATACGCATGGGAGATGTGGTGGATCGCGAAGGAGGGCGAGGTCGATCGGCGGCGCAGGCGAGCATAACGCCGACGGAACCCGATGCCGGACACGTGACGAACGCAGTCCGCCGAGAGCAGCGCACCGCTCGACGGTGCTACCGGACAATCAAGGAATTTCGTGATGGACCCGTTGGCGTGCGTTCGAGCCACGTGCGCGATGACTCATGCCGAAACGTATCGTCGAGCAACCCGAAGCCGAACACGCCAGCGGACAAGACTGGGCGACGCGCTGGCTCTCGAGCGTCACGGACGCGTCGATGACGCAGCGGCGACTGTCGTCGGTCGAACGCTACGGCGGCCTCGCGGCGCTTGAGCGAGCCGCCAAGGCTCAAGGCGTGCATCTGCTCCAGCTAACCGACGACAACGGAAACGTCATCATTGCCGCGAGCAAGAGCGCCTTCAAGGTGATTTGCTGAATTGCGCGCGTCGCCATGCGATGGCGTGTCGATCCGACCTGTCCGTCGCCAGTATCCCGATTGCGCCGAACATGCAGCCCGTCCCGGCGTCGACGAGGCGTCTATCCCGAAGCGACTCGCCGCGCGGGCCTGTCATGAATGCCAGTCCCGCCCTCATCTCCACGACCTTGTCGAGAGCGCCGTGCCGATCCACGATGAAGCGCGCAGTCCGCGCACGTCACAGCATTACCTCGACGGCCGCCTTGTTGGCGATCCAGAAAGGGTCGGTCTGTTCGATCTTGATGAATCGCGATGGGTCGGCGTTGCGGGCATAGGCGGCCGGCCAGCTCGCCTTCGAGCGGAACGCGACGATGCGCGATGCGTGACGGTTGCCGTCGCCGGTGTATTCGGTCAACGTCACGTAATAGGGTTCATTCGTCCGGGGCTTCATCGTCCGACCTGTGGGAAAAGACCGCGTTGAATGGGCGACGGACGCGCGAGATCCGCAAGTGTCGAAGCCGACGGGGCTGACGCGTTCATGGCACGGCCCGGCGACCGTCGCCGGTCCCGAGCGTCGCATCGACCAGCTCCGCGACGAAGGTCTTGTCGAGTCCCCGGAGCGCGAAGTGGAAGCGATAGAACATCGTGCCGTAGATCTGGTCGTAGAGCGCCTCGGCGCCGCGTTCTGACGCGATCGAACCGTCCTTCTGACCGCGCCTGATCATCCGCACGGCCACCGTGCGGCGTCGTCGCAGATAGCGTTCGACGAACAGGTCGGTGCTGCCGGTCGCGGCGAGGCACTCCGCGATCACGGCCAGTTGCACGCGGCCGAGGTCTCCCTTCAGCGCGGCGAGATACTGCTGGGCGTGCGCATGGATCGCCTCGGCGGGCGGCGCCGACTCCGCGAGCGGCAACAACAGCGTCGCCTCTCGCAAGAAGGCGTCGACCAGCAGCTCGAGCCGGCCGTTCCACCACTTGTAGATGGTCATCTTGGACACACCGGACTCCGCGGCGATCGCCTGGATCGTCGCGCCTCTCAGCCCTTGCGACGCACAGAGGCGGTAGGCCGACGCGAGCACCGCGCTCGTTGCCGCCTCGGAGCGCGGACGGCCGCGCGGGCGCGGTTCCGCGTTCGGCGCGGCTGCGTCGACCGCTGGAGTCGCGAACGTGGAGCTCGACGTGTGCCGCATGGATTCCTGTCCGGTGCGTGGTTGCGGGGGCGATTCACCCGACCGGTGCATCGAGGCCGCCTGCCGCGCGGTCCGACGGCGAAAATCGGCTGGCACGCTCGTTGCACCTGGATTACTGTACGTCGAGTATGGTAATGGCCGCAAGCGAATGCGGCGACACGATGACGACCAGCGGCGTTTCCAGTCCGAACCCTGCGAAGACGAACGACTTCGATCGATTCGAGGCGGGCGACGTCGTGCTGCAATCCGGTCGCACCTTCCGCCGCATGTCGATTGCGTACAAGACGTTCGGGACGCTGAACGCCGACCGCTCCAACGTGATCGTCTATCCGACCTCGTACAGCGCCCAGCATCACGACACGCAGTACATGGTGGCCGAAGGCGGTGCCCTCGATCCGTCGAAGTACTTCATCGTCATCCCGAACCTGTTCGGCAACGGGCTGTCGAGCTCGCCGTCGAACACCCCGTGGCCCGACACCGGCTCGCGCTACCCCGACGTGACCTATTTCGACGCGGTCCACGTGCAGCGACGCATGCTGGCCGAGCTCTGGGGCGTCGAGCGCGTCGCGCTGGTCTACGGCTGGTCGATGGGCGCGATGCAGGCCTATCACTGGGCGGCGCTGTTCCCGGAGCCGGTCGAGCGCATCGCGGTCGTCTGCGGCTCGGCGCGCTGCGCCGCCGCACAACCGGGTCTTCATCGACGGGGTGCGCCAGCGTTGACGGCCGACGCCGCGTACCGCGATGGCGTCTTCGCGGAGCGGCCGGTGCGCGGACTTAGGGCGATGGGCCGTGTCTACGCGGGCTGGGCGCTGTCGCAGACCTTCTACCGCGACGAATTGTGGCGCAGCCTCGGCGCCTCGTCGCTCGAGGACTACCTCGTCGCGTCCTGGGAAGCGAACTTCGCGCGGCGCGATCCGGCGGACCTGCTCGCGCAGTTGTGGACCTGGGAACACGGCGACATCGCCGACAACCCGGTCTACGGCGGCGATCTGGCCGCCGCGCTGTCGGGCATCCGTGCGAAGACGCTGCTGATGCCGGGCGACCACGACCTCTATTTCCAGGTCGACGACAACCGGGCCGAGATGCGGCACCTGCGGCACGCGGAGCTTCATCCGATCCCGTCGGTGTGGGGCCATCGCGCCGGCAATCCGGTCACGCAGCCCGAGGATCGGGCCTTCATCGAAACCCGCGTCAAGGCGCTGCTCGCATCATGACTTCCGTGCTCCATACCGACCTCCCCGCCGCATCCGTCGCCGATCGGCCCGCGTTCCGCCTGAAGGGGAGCGACCTGATGCCGCTATCCAGCCGCACGAACGCGATGGCTGCCTGGCGCGCGACAGGTCATCTCGGCGCGATCGCCGTGACCGGCACGGCCCTTTGGTACGTGCTCGGCACGGTCTGGGCTGTGCCGATGTTGCTGCTGCACGGGATCCCGGTGGCGTTCCTGTTCAACATCGTCCACGAGACCGCGCACCAGACGGCGTTCCGGACGCGGGCCTGGAACTACGTACTCGGTCACGTCGCCGGCTTCGTGATCCTGTTGCCCTACGAGTACTACCGGGCGTTCCACTGGGATCACCACCGCTACACGCAGGATCCCGAGCGGGATCCCGAACTCGCCGCGCCGTTGCCGCGCACGCCGCTCGGCATCGCGTGGGTGTGGAGCGGCATGCCGACGTGGTTGACGCGCACGCGGCTGCTCTTCAAGCATGCGCTGACCGGACGCGTCACGGTGCCGTGGGTGCCGGCCGACAAGCGGTCGCTGATCGTCCGCGAGGCGCGCTTCTATCTGCTCGGCTATCTCGCGGTGGTCGTCGCATCGGTGGCCGCGGCGACGTTCGCACCGCTGTGGCTGTGGGTGTTGCCGCTGATGGCGGGACAACTGTTCCTGCGTCCTTATTTGCTGGCCGAGCACACCGGCTGCGCGAATTCGTCGGACATGCTCGAGAACACGCGCACGACGTACACGAATCCGCTGGTCCACTTCTTCGCATGGAACATGCCGTTCCACGCCGAGCATCACGCCTATCCGTCGGTCCCGTTCCACGCGTTGCCCCGGCTCAACGCGCTGCTCGCGGCGCACATCGTCCACACCGAGCGCGGGTACCCCGCGTCCGCGGCCGCCGTGCTGCGGCATCTGTCGTCGCTCTCGAACGATCGGGTCTCGTCGCCGCCTTCCCCGCCATCCTCGAAAGGAAACATCCATGATCGCTAAGACGAGAAGCCAGCTCGTCCGGCTTCTGTTGGCCGGCGCCGCCGTCCTGTCGACGCTCGGGGGCGCCGAGGCGACGGCCCAGGACAAGCCGGTTTCGGGCGGCACGCTGAACATGATCGTCCAGCCCGAGCCGCCGTCGCTGATGCTCGGACTGAACCAGCTGGGCCCGACGCAGTTCGCGGCCGGCAAGATCTACCAGTCGCTGCTGACGTACGGACCGGACCTGAAGCCGAGGCCGTCGCTCGCCCGGTCGTGGACCATTTCGCCCGACGGGCTGACCTACACGTTCGAGCTGCAGAAGAACGTCAAGTGGCACGACGGCAAGCCGTTCACGTCGGCCGACGTCGTTTTCAGCGCCGACAAGTTCCTCCGCGAGGTGCATCCGCGCATGCGGCAGCTGATGAACCAGCGCGTCGCGTCGGTGACGGCCGACGGCGACGACCGGGTCGTGTTCAAGCTCAAGGAGCCGTTCAACCCGTTCATCTACGCATTCGAGGTCTCGACGATGCCGATGATCCCGAAGCACATCTACGACGGCACCGACTACCGCAACAATCCGGCCAACAACACGCCGATCGGCACCGGGCCGTTCAAGCTCGCGGAGTGGAAGCGCGGCGCCTACATCCACCTCGTCAAGAACCCCGACTACTTCAAGCCCGGCCAGCCGTATCTCGACGACATCTACCTGCGCGTGATTCCGGACGCCGCCTCGCGGGCCGTCGCCTACGAGCAGGGCACGGTCGACGTGCTCCGCGGCGGCGATGTCGAGAACTTCGAGGTGCGCCGACTGCAGAAGCTGCCGGGCACGACGATGACGACGGCCGGCTGGGAGATGTTCTCGCCGGTCCTGTGGCTGCAGATGAACCTGCGGAAGCCGCCGTTCGACAACAAGGTCGTGCGCCAGGCGATCATGCATGCGATCGACCGCAACTTCCTGCTGAAGAACATCTACTTCAATCTCGGCAAGATCGCCACCGGCCCGTTCGCGTCGACGACGCTGTACTACGACAACACCGGCGTGACGAACTACGAGTACGACATGGCGAAAGCGAAGAAGATGCTCGCGGACGCCGGCGTGAAGCCGGCCAGCTATTCGATCCGGCTGATGCCGGTGCCGTACGGCTCGACGTGGGATCGCCTCGCCGAGTACACGAAGCAGCAGCTCGAGCAGCTCGGCTTCAACGTCAACATCGAGGCGACGGACGCGGGCGGCTGGGGGCAGAAGATGTCCGACTGGGACTTCGACCTGACGATGAACTTCCTGTACCAGTACGCGGACCCGGCGATCGGCATCGCGCGCAACTACGTCAGCAGCAACATCATCAAGGGCACGCCGTTCGCGAACAACGAGGGCTACAGCAACCCGGAGGTCGACCGGTTGTTCAGCGCCGCGCCGGTCGTCAAGAGCGTCGACGCGCGCCAGCGGATGTACAGCGAGGTTCAACGGATCCTGGTCGACGACGTCGCCGTCGGCGACCTGATCGAGCTCCAGTACGCGACCGTCTACCGCAACAAGGTCCACAACCTCGTCACGACCGGCATCGGGCTGAACGAGACGCTCGACAACGTGTGGATCGCGAAGTAGCGCATCGCGTCGACGGCGCATGCGGCACGGTCGATCGCGCGACGTCCGGCCGGCGGTGTCGCTGACCGGCGCACGAGAAGGTCGGCGACGTCGGCCTGCGGCCGCGTTCATGGCGAAGGTCGGCGCCGTCGCATGAAGACGCTCGACTTCCTCGCGAGACGGCTCGGCAAGGCCGTCTTCGTCGTGCTGGGCGTCGTGGTGCTGAACTTCCTGCTGATCCATCTCGCACCCGGCGATCCGGCGTCGGTCATCGCCGGAGAGTCGGGCGCGGGCGATCAGCAGTTCGTCACGCAGCTGCGCCAGCAGTTCGGACTCGACCAGCCGCTCTACGTGCAGCTGTGGCTCTACCTGAAGGGCGTGCTGACCTTCCACATGGGCTTCTCGTACCGCAACCAGCTGCCGGTGAGCGAGCTGATCCTCGACCGGCTCCCTGCGACGCTGCTGCTGAGCGCGTCGGCCTTCGTCTTCTCGCTGGTGCTCGGCGTCTTCCTCGGCGTGATGGCCGCGGTGCGCCGGGGCCGCGTCACCGACTCGCTGATCATGGCGGGCGCGCTGGTCTTCTATGCGACGCCGCTGTTCTGGGTCTCGTTGATGGCGATCGTGCTCTTCTCGATCCGGCTCGACTGGCTGCCGCCGTTCGGGATGGAGACCATCGGCGGCGGCTACACCGGCCTCGCCCACGTCCGGGACGTGGCACGGCACATGGTGCTGCCGGTCGTCACGCTCGGCCTTTTCTTCACGGCCATCTACACGCGGCTCACGCGCGCGTCGATGCTCGAGGTCGCGTCGCTCGACTTCGTCAGGACCGCGCGTGCGAAGGGCGTGCCGGCCGGCCAGATCACGCGGCGCCACGTGTTGCGCAACGCGGTGCTGCCGGTCTTCACGTTCGCCGGCATCCAGGCCGGCCAGATCCTCGGCGGCGCGGTGCTGACCGAGACGGTGTTCGCCTGGCCGGGGATCGGCCGGCTGATGTTCGACGCGCTGGTCCAGCGCGACTATCCGGTCCTGCTCGGCGTGTTCCTCGTGACGTCGGTGATGGTGGTGTTGGTCAACCTGCTGACCGACGTCACGTACCGCTACATCGATCCCCGCATCGAGGCGGCCGCATGAAGAGCTTCGTTGCACGCTTCGCCCGGAACAAGGGAGCCGTGGTCGGCGTCGTCATCATCGCCGTCGTGGTCCTGGTCGCGCTGTTCGCGGGGCTGCTGTATCCGAACAGCCCCTGGCAGTCGGTGGCCGACCCGTTGCTCGATCCGCTGACCGACGCCGCGTTTCCGCTCGGCAGCGACATGCTCGGCCGCGACATCGCGGCGGGCCTCGCCCACGGCGCGCGCACGTCGTTGCTGGTCGGCCTCGTCAGCACCGCGGTCGCGACGCTGATCGGCATCTCGATCGGCGCGGTCGCCGGTTACTACGGCGGCGCGATCGACGACGTGCTGATGCGCTTCACCGAGTTCTTCCAGACCATCCCGACGCTGGCGATGGCGGTCGTGCTGGTGGCGATCTTCCGGCCGACGATCACGTCGATCATCACGGCCATCGCGGTGGTCTCGTGGCCGCCGGTCGCGCGGCTCGTGCGCGGCGAGTTCATGTCGCTGCGTTCGCGCGAGTTCGTCCAGGCCGCGGTCGTGATCGGGCAGAGCGCGCCGCGCATCATCTTCACGCAGATCCTGCCGAACACGATGTCGCCGATCATCGTCGCCGCGTCGCTGATGATCGCGACCGCGATCCTCACCGAGTCCGCGCTGTCGTTCCTCGGGCTCGGCGACCGCAACTTGATGAGCTGGGGCTTCATGATCGGCGCGTCGCGCACGATGATCCGCGACGCGTGGTGGATGAGCTTCCTGCCGGGCCTCGCGATCCTGCTGACGGTGCTGGCCGTCAACCTGATCGGCGAGGGGCTGAACGACGCGTTGAATCCGCATCTGCGAAACCGGAGCGGTCGCTGATGCCCGCTGCGCCGCTGCTCGGCATCGAGGGGCTGTCGGTCCCGATCCCCGACGGCGGCGACCGGCCGTTCGCCGTCGAGTCGATCGACCTCGCGCTGCATGCCGGTGAAATCCTTTGCGTCGTCGGCGAGTCCGGCTCGGGCAAGTCGATCACGGCGAACGCCGTGATGGGGCTGCTGCCCGACCGCATGCGGCCGACCGCGGGACGCATCGTCTTCCAGGGCCGCGACCTGCTCGCGCTGTCGGATGCCGAGTTGCGCGAGTTGCGCGGCCGTGCGATCGGCATGATCTTCCAGGAGCCGCTGTCGGCGCTGAACCCGGTGATGCGCGTCGGCGAACAGATCGCCGAGGTGCTCGAGGTCCACGGCGCGGGCGACGCGGCCTTCGTCGAGCGGCGCGTCGTCGAGCTGATCGACTTCGTCGGGCTGCCCGAGCCGCAGGTGATCCGCCACGCGTATCCGTTCCGCCTCTCGGGCGGGCAGCGCCAACGGGTGATGATCGCGATGGCCCTCGCGCTCGAACCCGCGCTGCTGATCGCCGACGAGCCGACCACGGCTCTCGACGTGACGACGCAGGCGCAGATTCTCGCGCTGATCCGCTCGATCCAGCGCAGCAAGCGCGACGCGGACGGCGGCGGCATGGCGGTGCTGTTCATCACGCACGATTTCGGCGTCGTCGCCGAGGTCGCGGACCGCGTCGCCGTCATGGAGAAGGGCGTGCTGGTCGAGGTCGGTCCGGTCGCGCAGGTGCTCGATGCGCCGACGCATCCGTACACGCGGCGGCTGATCGCCGCGGTCCCGCGTCGCCGCCGCGACGCGCGCGCCGCCGTCGCCGAGGCGGATCCGTTGCTCGACGTGCAGAACCTCCGCAAGGCGTATGGGAGCGGGAGCGGCTGGTTCGGCAAGCCACGCGTCGTCCACGCGGTCGACGACGTGACGTTCTCCGTTCGCCGCGGCGAGACGGTCGGCATCGTCGGCGAATCGGGATCGGGCAAATCGACGATCGGCAAGTGCGTGCTGAAGCTGACCGCGATCGACAGCGGTCGTATCCTGTTCGAAGGACAGGACATCGCACCGCTCGCCGCACACGCGTTCCGCCCGCTGCGTCGGCACATCCAGATGATCTTCCAGGATCCGTTCGCGTCGCTCAATCCCCGGCAGACCGTCGGGCGCATCGTCTCCGACGGACCGGTCGCGAGCGGCACCTCGCGTTCGACGGCCGAGGCGCGAGCGCGCGAACTGCTGGCGCTGGTCGGCCTCGAGCCGTCGTCGTTCGATCGCTATCCGAACGAGTTCTCCGGCGGCCAGCGCCAACGGATCGGTATCGCGCGGGCGCTGGCGCTCGACCCGCAGGTGCTCGTCGCCGACGAGTCGGTGTCGGCGCTCGACGTGTCCGTGCAGGCGCAGGTGATCGCGCTGCTGCACGACTTGCAGCAACGGCTGCGGATCGCGCTCGTCTTCATCACGCACGACCTGCGCGTCGCGGCGCGCATCTGCGACACGATCCTCGTGATGCATTGCGGCCAGGTGGTCGAACGCGGCAGTCCGTCGCAGATCTTCGATCGGCCGCAGCATCCGTACACGCAGCGGCTCATTGCCGCGATCCCCGGTCAGCGGTGGAATCCCATGCAGGACCCGACCTCGCTCGACCCCGACGCGCAGGTGGCCGCATGACGACGATTGCGATCGCGCCCGAGCGGGTCGTGCACGGCACCTGTCCCCACGACTGTCCCGACACCTGCGCGATGCTGATCACGGTGAAGGACGGCGTCGCGACGAAGGTGCGCGGCGACCCGGCGCATCCGCCGACGCAAGGCGTGCTCTGCACGAAGGTCTCGCGTTATCTCGAACGCACCTACAGCCCCGACCGCGTGCTGCATCCGATGCGTCGCGTCGGGGCGAAGGGTCCGGGCCGCGGCCGCTTCGAGCGGATCGGCTGGGGCGAGGCGCTCGACGAGATCGCGACGCGCTTCGCGACGATCGCCGCCGACGATCCGCAGGCCATCCTGCCGTACGCCTTCTCCGGCACGCTGGGACTGGTGCACAACTTCGGCATGCCGCGCCGCTTCTTCCATCGGCTCGGCGCGTCGCTGCCGGAGCGGGTCCTGTGCTCGGTCACGGGCCGCGCCGCGTACAACTCGGTGATCGGCGCGCAGATCGGCATGGACATCGTGCACTTCGCGGAGTCGCGGCTGATCATCCTGTGGGGCACGAATCCGATCACGTCGAACCTGCACCTGTGGTCGAGGATCGTCGAGGCGAAGCGACACGGCGCACGCGTGATCGCGATCGATCCGTACCGGTCGCTGTCGGCCGAGAAGGCCGACTGGCACCTCGCGCCGCTGCCCGGCACCGACGGCGCGCTGGCCTTCGGCGTCATGCACGTGTTGATCCGCGACGGACTCGTCGACCGCGACTACATCGATCGCTGCACGCTCGGCTTCGACGCGCTCGCGGCCCGCGCGGCGACGTTCACGCCCGATGCGGTCGCGCGCATCACCGGGCTCGCCGCGGACGACATCGTGCAGCTCGCGCGCGAGTACGGCAGCGAGCGTCGTGCGGCGATCCGGGTCAACTTCGGACTGCAACGCCACGCCGGCGGCGGCAACGCGATGCGCGCCGTCGTCTGTCTTCCGGCGCTGACCGGCGCGTGGCGCGAAGCGTCGGGCGGCGTCCTGATGGACCTCGCCGGCGCCCACGCGGTCGACCTCGCCCGCCTCGACGGTCGCGACATGATCCCCGACCCGCCGCCGCGCACGATCAACATGGCGCAGCTCGGACGCGCAATGACCGAGCTGGACGATCCGCCGCTGAAGGCGCTGTTCGTCTACGCGGCGAACCCGGTCGCAACCGCGCCCGACAACACGCTGGTGCGCAAGGGGCTGCTGAGGTCCGATCTGTTCACCGTGGTCCACGAGATCTTCCCGACCGATACCTGCGACTACGCCGACCTCGTGCTGCCCGCCACCACCCAGCTCGAGCAGTTCGACATCCATCGGCCGTACGGCACGCTGTACACGATGCTGAACGAGCAGGCGATCGAGCCGCTCGGCGAAGCGTGTTCGAACGCCGAGCTGTTCCGGCGTCTCGCCGCGCGGATGGGCTTCGACGAGCCGTGCTTCCGACAGTCCGACGAGGAGATCGCGCGCGAGGCTCACGACCTCGGCGCGCCGGTGAACGCGACGCTCGACTTCGACGCGTTGAAGCGCGACGGCTGGCGGCGGCTCGACCTGCCTGTGCGCTTCGCGCCGTTCGCGGCTGGCAACTTCCCCACGCCGTCCGGCAAGTGCGAGTTCGAGAGCGCGTCGGCCGCGGCCCAGGGCTGGAGCGCGGTCCCGGAATTCATCCCGCCGCGCGAGTCGGCGCTCGGCGACGCGGCGCTCGCCGCGCGCTTCCCGCTGATGCTGCTGACGCCGCCGGCCCGGCACTACCTGAACTCGAGCTTCTCGTCGGTCGAGTCGCTGGTGCGCGACGTCGGCGATCCCTGGGTCGACGTCAACGCCGTCGATGCGGCCGCGCGCGGCATCGGCGACGGCGACCGCGTGCGGGTCTTCAACGACCGCGGCTCGTTCCGCGTCGTCGCCCGGGTCGGCGACCGCGCACGGACCGGCGTGCTGGTCGCGCCGTCGATCTGGTGGCTGAAGAAGGCGGCCGACGGCGAGAACGCCAATGCGGTGACGAGCGATGCGTTGACCGACATGGCCCATGGCGCGACCTACTACGACACCGCGGTCGACGTCGAGCGCATCGCATGACGACCGACGCGATCGAGACTGTCGCGATCGGCCGGGCGGTCGACCGGCTCGTCCCGTGGATGCGGGAGACGCTCGCAGGTTTTGTCGCCGCGCGCAGTCCGTCCGGCGCGGAGGAGCCCGCCGCGGCGTTCCTGGAGCGCGTGCTGCACGACCTCGGCCTCGACTGCGAACGCATCGCGCTCGACAGCGCGCGCATCGAGCATCTGCCGATGTTCTCGTGCCCGTGCGATCCCGACAACGGTCGCTACAACCTGCTGGCCCGGCACGTGCCGCGAACGGGCGGCGGCCGCTCGGTCCTCTTCAACGGCCACATCGACGTGGTCCCCACGGGCCCGGAGTCGCTGTGGACCAGGGAGCCGTTCGAGCCGTGGGTCGCGGACGATTGGCTGCACGGCCGCGGCGCCGGCGACATGAAGGGCGGCCTGGTCTGCGTGCTGACGGCGCTGCTGGCGGTGCGCGAGCTGGGCGTTCAGCCGGCCGGCCTCGTCGGCTTCAATGCCGTGCTCGACGAGGAGAACACCGGCAACGGCACGCTCGCCGTCTTGCATGCGCTCGCGGATCCGACCGCCGACGAAACGGCGGGATCGCGGCTCGACGCGTTCGATGCCGTCATCATTCCGGAGCCGTTCGGCGAGACCCTGATGACCGCACAGGTCGGCGTGTGCTGGTTGTTCGTCGAGTTGACGGGCCGGCCCGCGCACGTCGCGTACATGCAGCAGGGCGTGAACCCGATCGAGGCCGCCATCGCCATCATGGCCGACCTGAAGACGCTCGAAGCCGAATGGAATGCGCCGGACGTCCGCCACCCGCTGTTCCGCGAGACGCCGCATCCGATCAACTTCAACCTCGGCCGCATCGACGGCGGCGAATGGAACTCGTCGGTGCCGTGCACGTGCTCGATGGGCATCCGCTTCAGCTTCTTCCCGGACGTGTCGGCCGACGAGGCGCGCGGGCTCGTCACCGCGCGCATCCGCGCGACCGTCGAACGTCTCAACCCGGCGCTGACGGTCGACGTCGTCTCGCGCGGACATCGCTCGCCCGGCTGCACGTACGACCTCGAAGCGCCGGCGATACAGGCGCTCGCGGCCGCGCACGCGCAGGTCAACGGCGCGCCGCCGGCCCACTACGCATGCACGGCGACGACCGACGGCCGGCACTTCGCGCTGATGACGGACCTGCCGGTCACGATCTACGGGCCGACGGCCCGCAACATCCACGGGATCGACGAAGCCGTGTCGCTGGACAGCATGCGACGCGTGGCCGCGACGATGGCGCAGTTCATCGTCGACTGGTGCGGCGTCGAACCGCTCGAAGGTACGAAGCGATGACCCGACCGCAAGCCGTCCCGACCGTGCAGATCGACAACGACCGCGTGAAGGTCACCGAATGGCGGTTCGCGCCCGGCGCGGAGACCGGCTGGCATCGGCATGCGATGGACTACGTCGTCGTCCCTGGCACGACCGGGACGCTGCGTCTCGAAACGCCGAACGGCGACGTCACGAGTCCGTTGACGGCGGGCGTCTCGTACGCCCGGACGGTCGGCGTCGAGCACAACGTCATCAACGCGAACGAGCACGAGTTCGTGTTCGTCGAGATCGAACTGAAGTGACGCGCGGCGTCGATCAGTAACCGCGCTCGAGGTCGACCTGGTGCTGCGGCCGTTCGCCGCGTGCGACGGCCGCGAGGTTGGCCAGCGTCTGGCGGGCGATCACGGACTTCTCGGTGCGCGTCGCGACATGCGGCGTCACGAGGATGCGCGGGTGCTTCCAGAACGGATGGGCCGCCGGCAACGGTTCGATCGGGAAGGTGTCGAGCGTCGCGGCGGAGAGCCGGCCGCTGTCGAGCGCATCGAGCAGATCGCGTTCGACGACATGGTCGCCGCGCCCGACGTTGATCAAGTGCGCGCCGGGGGGCAGCTGCGCGAAGAGGCGCGCGTCGAGGAAGCCGCGGGTCTCGTCGGTGAGCGGCAGCAGGCACACGAGCGCGTCGCAGCCGCCGAGGAAGTCGGCCAGCTGCTCGCTCCCGTGGTAGCCGGTCATGCCGTCGGGGATGTCGTGCTTCGCGCTGCGGCTCCAGCCGCGTACCCGGTAGCCGATCGTCGCGAGTGCCTCTGCGCACGACATGCCGAGCGCGCCGAGGCCGGCGATGCCGACGCGGTAGTCGCCCGGCGAACGGATCGGCTCCTCCTGCCAGCGCGCGGCCGCGGCGCTCGCGACGTAGCCCAGCATCGATCGATGGTGCTGGACGACGGCCCACGCGACGTACGCGTTCATGCCCGCGGCCATCGTCCGGTCGACGACGCGGCACAGCGGCAGCTGCCGAGGCAACGCGCGATCGGCCAGCAGGTGGTCGACGCCTGCCGCGAGCGACTGCACGAGCCGCAGGCGCGGCAGTCGTGCGAGCAGCCCGTGCGGCGGAAACCAGCACACGGCCGCGTCGATATCGTCGAGCGACCCGGTGCTCGACAGCGCAATTCGATCGGTCCCGATGCGCAGGTCGATGCCCGGACACGCGGCCTCGAACGACGGCACGAGGTAGCGCAGGTCGAGCACCTCGCTGATCAGCGCGATGCAGGGCGCTTTCACGCGCCGCTTCGGAGTGCGCGGCGCGGCAGGCCGTCAGGCGTCGTCAATCGCGATACGACGTCGCCGGCATCGGCTCGATCCGCTGCAGCATCGCCCGCCATTCGCGGGAGTGCGGATCGCTCGAGCCCTCCTCGCGCGACGTGTCGCCGCTCTCGTATTGTCGTGCCGTCAGTTCGCAGACTTCGGGCGAGACCGGCTGGATCGGCTGCCCGCTCGCCTGGATCGCCATCTGCACGCGGCATGCGCGTTCGAGATTGACCATCAGGATGAACGCCTCCGCGACGGTCCGGCCGAGCGTGACCAGCCCGTGGTTGCGCAGGATCATCGCCTTCGCGGTCGGACCCAGGTCGGCGACGAGGCGCTCGCGCTCGTCGTGGTCGAGGGCGATGCCCTCGAACTCGTGATAGACGACCCGCTGATAGAACTGCAGCGCCCACTGGTTGCACGGCTGCAGGCCGCAGGCCAGCGACGACACCCCGACGCCCGCGACGGTATGCGTGTGCAGGACGCAGGCGGCATCGTGACGCGCAGCGTGGACCGCGCTGTGGATCGTGAAGCCGGCCGGGTTCACGTCGTACGGCGAGTCGTCGAGGATGCGCCCCTCGAGGTCGATCTTGACCAGCGACGACGCCGTGATGTCCCGGAACAGCATGCCGAACGGATTGATCAGGAACTGCCCGTCGGTGTCGGGCACCCGCGCCGAGATGTGCGTGTAGATGCTGTCGTCCATGCCGTAGTGCGCGACGAGGCGATACGCAGCCGCGAGGTCCTGGCGGACCTGCCACTCCGGATCCGGACGCGAGTCGACGGCGCGAAGCGTGACGTGCGGCGCGACCGGGCGCTCGACGGGTTGGATCAGGGGCTCGATCAGCGAATCGGCGACGGGCAGGGACATGGCTTTTCCTTTCATGCGCCGGTCTGAATGCGGCACGCTGAAATACTAAGCGAAGTCGGCGTTTCGTGACCTTCAGCGATACCGGCATTCGGCGCGCCTTGCCGCGGACGACGTCGCGGCCGGGCAGGATGCGCACGACTCGAAATCGTGAAGCCGCCGCGCAAGCGTGACGGCTGTCTCGAGGGCGATCCGGTCTTCGTGACGACCCTCGCTGATCGAAGGTCGTCACGCCATGGTGGCTCGGGCCGACTATCGATACGTGTAGGTCAGCCGAGCGTAGTACGTCCGGCCATGCGGGTCGCCGACCGTCGGATCGTAGCCGACCTGGAAGTACTGTGCCTGATCCGAGATCGGCGGGTTGCGGTCGAGCAGGTTCTTGACACCGAGCGTGATCTTGAGCGACTTGGCGCGTGTAGCTGGCCAGCACATCCCACGACTCGTTCGCGCCGACGTGGCGCGTCGCCGGAGTAGTCGAGGTATCCCGAGCCCCAGTTGTACACGAGGCCGCGCCGACCGGGCCATAGTCGCACGGCCGCCGATGAACACCTGCTTGTAGCGCTGGACCGGGCCGAAGAGGAGCGAACGAACCGACGAGCTCGCGTGTAGACCGCGTCGCTCGGCGGCTTATGCTGCTGCGAGATCATGTACGTCGAGTCGAGGTTGAACGTGATCGCGCCGTAGGCCTGCAGCGGGAAGCGCGACCGCGAACGTGAAGTCGACGCCCTTCGTGATCTGGATGCCGAGGTTCTGATTGAAGTTGCCGACATAGTCGATGACCCTCGTGCCGGCGATCGGATCGAAGCGCGTGACGATGTTGCTGGCGTAACACGACGAGCTGGTGCGCGTGGTCGGGTTGAACTTGTCGATGAAGTCCTGCAGCTGGACGTCGGCCCCGGCGACGCCGATCAGCTGCCGCTGACGGATGTAGAAGTAGTCGACGCCGAAGCTGAGGTCGCGCGCCGGCTCGAGCAGGAAGCCGAGCGTGTACTGGTGCGACTTCTCCGGCAGCAGCGCCGCGTTGCCACCCTGCTTGACCTTCAACTGCGCACCGCAGTACGTGCCGTTGAACTGCGTCGCGCATCGATTGCCGCCATTGCTCGCGTCGTAGAACGGGTCGTCGTAGACGCCGCCGCTGTTCGTCTGCGTGATGCCCTGATAAAGCTCGGGCAACGTCGGCGCCCGGAAGCCGGTACCGACCGAGCCGCGCAGCAACAGCTCGGGCATCGGTTGGCAGCGGAGCGTGCGCCTTCGGGTTGGTCGTGCTGCCGAAGTCGTCGTAGTGGTCGTAGCGCGCAGCGAGGCCGGCTTCGAGGTTCTTGATGATCGGCACGTTCAGCTCGAAGAATACGGCATAGACGTGTCGCTGCGCATTGGTCGGCTGCAGGTCGCCGCCGCTGGCGATGATGTCGCCCGACGAGAAGAGCGCCGAGCGGGTCGTCGGCGTAACGTTCTTGCCGACATTCGCCGCCGACTGCGAGCGAGAGCGGCCCGGCCGGCAGCTGGAACAGGTCGCGCGACGCGTGCGCCGTCGACCGAATCGCGCTTGGAGTCGCCTTCCGCACGACCTGGTGGATCGTCGCAGCGGCGAGCGCCGCGGCGCCCGCCGGTGTCTGCTTGACCGAGAACGGATTGATGTTCGGGTCGATGCCGCCGGCGGCGAGCGCGGCCGCGATGTAACCCGGATCCTTCGGCGTCAGGCCACCGCCCACGCGCAACAATTTCGATTCGGAGAGCCAGCCCTGCACATAACTGTCGGTGACGCGGTCGCGCGTATGCAGTGCGCCGATGTTGTAGTCCCAGCCGAGTCGGAGCCTTCGAGACCGACGAGCAGCGGTCGAACTTCTCCTTCGAGACGTCGGTGCGCGGGACCGGCCGACAGCGTGCGAAGGTAGATGTCCGCGTAACCCGGGTATCCGCCGGAGTCGAGATTCGGCACGCCCGGAATCGCCGGCGACGATGCCGTTGCCGGGGTAGTACTTGCCGGTGCTTCGGGTACAGCAGCGGCGTCTGGCCGACGTTGAAGACCGTCGCCTCGGAAGCCGGCGTCGGCGAGATCGCGAACTTCTGGCGCGTCTCGGAATGGTCCCTTCGACGAACAGCTGGTTGTTCGGGTCCGAGCTGGACGTCCGCGAGCGAACACGCTGCCCGACTCGGTCGGGTTGTAGATGTCGATGACCGATGCGTAGTCGAAACGGCAGCGAGCATCGGTCGCGCTCGTGCCGAACGAATTCGGCTGCGAGCAGGAGTTGGCGAAGCCGACGTACTTCGGCGCGTAGGGATTGACGAGCCCGGAACTCGTGGAAATGTTGGCCGGAACCGAGTTCGACGAAGGCGGTTGATGCCGAGGTACGGCAGATACGACGGTGTTCGCGTACGGCCGGTCGCTCGCGGCGATCGACCCTGCTTGCGATAATCGACCGAAGCGAAGACGTTGAAGCCTTGCGTCGTCAGGTCGCCATAGCCGAATGTGCCGGTCGCATTGCCGTAGTTGCCGCCCTTGTTGTCGGTCGAGTAGTACTGACGAGTCCACCACCGCGCCGGTGAAGTCCTTGCGGGTGATGAAGTTGATGACGCCGGCGATGGCGTCCGTGCCGTAGATGGCCGACGCGCCGTCGCGCAGCACTTCGACGCGCTCGATCGCGGCCAGCGGGATATTCGTCAGGCTGGCGCCGCCGCCATCGAACGCGTAGACCGCATGCGACGGCCATTGAGCAGCAGCAGGGTGTTCGTGGAGCCGAGCCCGTGCAGCGAGGCGCCCTGGAAGCCCGGCCGGGCGGCGTCGCCGAGCGCCAGTGTCGCGTTGTAGCCGCCCCCGTTGTTCGCGGCGATCCGGTCGAGCAGCTCGGCCGCGCTGACGACGCCGAGACTGTCGATGTCCTCGCGCCTGATGATCGTCACCGGCAACGCGGTCTCGCCTTCGATGCGCTTGATCGACGATCCGGTGACTTCGACGCGTTCGCCTTGTTGAACGTTGTCGGTGGTCTGCGCGAAGGCCGGTGCACCGATCAGCATCATGCCGGTCAATCCGCCGCCGAATGCCAGCCGCACGCGCCGCGCCACGAGTACTTCTTCGAACATGATCGCCCCTTCGTGAATGCACAAGTTTCCCGGTCCTAATCTAGCGATAGCCGGGAACGCGTTCCGTCACGAAGCGTTTGATCCTGTTTGAATCCCGTGAACGACAAACGCAAAGCCCAATGCTTTCAATCGGATGTCGGCAGCAGCGAATGGCGACGCGATGCGGATGGCTCGTTGCTTTTTGGCGACGCGCTTTTCGGCCGCTGTCTGCTCCGGGACAAAAACCGCCGAATGCATGAAGCCAGATGGTCGCGATGCGGTTTCGCGATATAACAAGTCGTGTTCCTCATAAATGCGACTTGCTGCATCGGTTACCCAAGATGATTTCGTCGAATGCGAGTCGCGGTCCGGCCAATGGTGCAATCAACCAAGACGGACATGCCCACGCGCGCAAGCTGCTGATCGTGGATCGCGATCCCGAAAGTGCGGCCGAACTCGACGCGCTGGTCGCGAGTCGAGGCTACGAAACGGCACATGCCCGGAATGCGGTGTCGGCCATCGCGGAATGCCAGGCCTTTTCGCCCAGTCTCGCAATCGTCGATCTGGACATGACCGAGCCGGCTGCGTTGAGACTGAGTCTTCAGTTCGTCGATGTCGAAAAGCTGCCTTTCATCGTCTATTCGCAGGTGACCGACGTTTCGTATCGCGTGGTCGCATTGCAACTGGGCGCCGACAACTATCTTCCCAAGCCGATGGAGAAGCGTCTCCTGCTGGCGCATCTCGATGCCGCGATGCGGCGCGTCGAGCAGGGTCGTGGCCATTCGCGCTATGCGACGTTCGAGGAGTTCGGGCCTTATCAGATCAATCGCGTCAACCGGAATGTCCGGTATCGCGGCAATACGGTGCGGCTCAGCGGGACCGAATTCGAACTGTTCTGGATTCTCGCCAACAACTTCGGCGAGATCGTCGACCGGCGCCACCTGATCTCGACGCTCGACTTGAGCGACGAAGAGGTCACCGGACGCACGATCGATCAGCGCATCTTTCGCCTGCGCAGCCGCATGGTCGCGGCCGGCGCTCCCAGGGACGCCGTCAAATCCGTTCGCGGCAAGGGATTCGTCCTGACCGGTTCCGGTTAGGCGACGCCATGCGCGTGGCGTTCTAGCTCGCGTTCGTCACGATGTCGACCGCATGGCGCAAGCGTTTCGCGAGGTCGTCCGCATGCGATTCGGACGTCACGTCCGCGAACCCCATCACGAGTCCCTGGACGGGGGTCGACGCGACGAACATCCGCGACAGCGGGAGCACGCCGAGACCCAGACGGCCAGCCTGGTCGGCGACCCGGTGGTCCGAAACAGGAAGCCGGAGCAACAGGTGCATGCCGCTCGACGCGTTGTCGACGCACCAGGTCGCCGGGAAGTAATCGGTCATCGCCGACAGCAGCAGCTGTCGACGATGCTTGTACAGTCGACGCATCCTCGCCAGGTGACGCGAGAAATGGCCGTCTCGAATGAATTCGGCGACGACCTTCTGCATCAGCGGCGCCGGCGCCGGGCGCAGGAGCCGGGCGAGCATCGTCGCCTCTTCGACGAGCGCACGCGGCATGACCATGTAGCCGATCCGGATCGACGGAAACAGGACCTTGCTGAACGTTCCGCAGAAGATGACGCGATCGTGGCGGTCGACGCTCTTCAGCGCGGGCGTCGTACGTTCCGAATAATGGAATTCGCCGTCGTAGTCGTCTTCGATGATCCACGCCGAAGCGGCACACGCCCAATCGAGCACGCCGGATCGACGCTCGTCGCTCAGTCGGAAGCCCAGCGGAAACTGATGCGTCGGCGAGAGGTACGCGGCACGCGCATCGACAGATGCCTCAACACCGCGTTCGACGCAGGCACCGTCGGAATCGACGGGAACCGGAACCACCCGCATGCCGGACGCCCGCAGGTAGCGGAGGACCGGGGCGTAGCCGGGATCCTCGACCCAGACCGGGTCGCCTTCGTTCAGGATCAGTTGCCGGATGAACTGTTGGGAGCCCTGATAGCAGCTCGTGATGAAGACCTGATCGGGTTCACATGCGACGCCGCGAGACACCTGCAGGTACGACGCGATCGCCCGCTTCAGTCCGGCGTCGCCATCCGAGTTCGGACATTCCATGCTCGGGGCGTTGATTCGCCTGGCCTCGGCGCCGACCAGCCGGGACCAGAGCTTCTTCGGAAACGCATCGAACGCGGGGACGCCGGGTCGCAGCGCCGGTGCAGCCGACGTGTCGATGCGCGGAGGAACCGTCAGCCCCTTCCACGGCGAAAGGTTCTGCGCGTCGCCGGGTCGACGAAAGACCACGTGCGTGCCGGCCGACCCCGATGCCTGGATGTAGCCTTCGCCGGCCAGTCGATGCAGCGCGGCGAGCACGGTGCCGCGCGCGAGGCCGAAGTCCGCGGCGAGGCTGCGAACGGGAGGCAAGCGGTCGCCGAATTGCATCTGGCCCTCGACGATGGCATCCCTGATGCGCTCGTAGATCTGATCCCGTGCCGGGGAAGCCGAGCGCCCCGGCGGCGTAGCCGTCTGCATCAAGGACATCGCGTGTTCCAGGTTTCGTCGTCACCGACCTGTGTCCCGACGGCGAAGCGGTGCGGCCGGCGAGCGCGAGCGGGTGCTCGGCCGACCGGATCGTCTTCGACGCATCGACGCGACCAAAGCTCCCGGCGCCGGTCGACGGATCGCGTGGCACACAGGGAATGCGCTGTCTTGGCCCAGTCGACGCCTCGACCTTGACGCGCGCGTCGATCGACCGGTTTGGTCGCGATCACGCCACGTCCTCACACCGCGCAGTAGCGGTCCTGGATGTCCCGATCGGCCAACAGCGCCGCCCCCGTCCCCTCCAGCACGATCCGCCCCTCGTCGACGATATACGCCCGGTCCGAGATCGACAACGCACGCTCCACGTTCTGCTCGACCAGCAGGATCGTCGTGCCGTCGCGCTTCATTCGCGCGAACAGCTCGAACAGTTCGTCGACCAGGATCGGCATGATCCCTTCGGACGGCTCGTCGAGCAGGATCATCTTCGGCCTCGCCATCATCGCGCGCGCGATCGCGAGCATCTGCTGCTCGCCTCCCGACAGCGACGTGCCGTCCTGTTCGAGACGCTCCTTCAGACGCGGGAAGATCTCCGCGATCTCGTCGATCATCTTGTCCGCTTCGTTGCGTCGATCGCTCGCCGCGAGCCCGAGCTGCAGGTTCTCGCGGACCGTCAGCCCCGGCACGATGCGCCGCTCCTCCGGCACGTACGCGAGGCCGCGATGGAAGCGCGCGTGCGCCGGACCCGCGAGCATCTCGACGCCATCGAAGACCGCGCTGCCCGCGCGCTTCGAGACGAGGCCCATCAGCGCGCGCAGCGTCGTCGTCTTGCCGGCGCCGTTGCGGCCCATCAGCGTCACGATCTCGCCGCGTCCGACGCGAAACGACACGTCCTGCACGACATGGCTGCGGTCGTACCAGGCGTTGAGGTCGGTGACTTCGAGCATCGGGCGTCAGAGGTCGAGCGTCAGTTCGCGCCGAGATACACACGCCGGACCTCGGCGTTCGCGCGGATCTCGTCCGGGGTGCCCTCGGCGAGGAACGTGCCGTGATGAAGGACGATCAGCCGCTCGCACAGTCCCATCACGAGCTTCATCTTGTGTTCGACGAGGACCACCGTCCGCTCGTCGGCGAGCTCGCGGATCAGCTTCATCATCATCGTCGTCTCCTCCGGCGACATGCCGGCGGTCGGCTCGTCCATCAGCAGCAGCACCGGGTCGCTCGCGAGCGCCATCGCGATCTCGAGCGCGCGCTGCTGGCCGTGCGCGAGGTCGGCCGCGACGCGTTCGCGGCAATCGGCGAGGCCGACGCGGGCCAGCAACGCATCGGCGCGGTCGATCAGGTCTCGCATCGATGCGCGCGGTTTGAAGATTTCGAAGCGCGACCGCCGCATCTGCGCCGCGACACGGACGTTCTCGTGCGCCGACAGTTGTCGGAACACGTTCGTGATCTGGAAGCTCTTCGCGATGCCGATCCGCGCGAACGCGTGCTGCGGCTCGCCGGTGATGTCGCGGCCCTGGAAGCGGATGCGTCCCTCGGTCGGCGCGAACGCGCCGCTGACGACGTTGAAGAACGTGCTCTTGCCGGCGCCGTTCGGCCCGATGATCGCGGTCAGCTTGCCGGCCTCGAACGACGCCGACACGCCCGACAGCGCGGTGAACTTGCCGAAGCGCTGCGTGACGCCGTGGACCTCGAGGATCGGCGTGTCACGCGACCTTCTCCTCGACCATCGGGTCGACGATCGCATCGGCCACCGGCTCGCCGGCCGCCTCGTTGGCGAGCGAGTCGCGATGCAGCCAGTGCAGCAGCGAGCCCCAGATGCCTTTCGGGAAGAACAGCACGAACACGATGAAGACGAGGCCGACGGCGCCCATCCAGTGCGACGTGATCGTCGTCATCGTGTCCTCGAGCCAGAGGAACGCGGCCGCGCCGACGAACGGGCCGAAGAACGTGCCCATGCCGCCGAGCAGGCACATCATCACGGCCTGGCCCGACGTCAGGTAGTGCAGCGAATCGATCGGGACGATCGACAGGTGGATCGCCCGCAGCGCACCGGCGAGCCCGCACAGCATCGCCGACAGCGTGAACACGAGCAGCTTCGCGCGCGCGACGTCGTAGCCGCATGCGGCCGTGCGCTTCTCGTTCTCGCGGATCGCCTCGATCACCGCGCCGAACGGCGACTTCAGCACGCGCGACACGAACCACAGCGCGGCCGCGACGAAGGCGAGCACGACGTAGTACTTCGTCATCGGGTCGACGAGGTCGAACGTCCAGCCGAACACGTCGACCGGCTCGATGCGGAGTCCGCGCAACCCGTTCTCGCCGCCCGTCCAGCGCTCGGCCTTGTAGAACGCGTAGTAGACGATCTGCGCGAGCGCGAGCGTCACCATCGCGAAGTAGATGCCGCGCGTGCGGATCGACAGGTAGCCGATCACCGCGCCGACGACCGTCGCGGCGACCACGCCGCAGAGGATCGCGGCCCACCACGGCCAGCCGAACGACACGATCGCGATGCCGGTCAGGTAGCTGCCGGTGCCGAGGAACGCGGCGTGTCCGAACGACAGCAGGCCCGTGTAGCCGAACAGCAGGTTGAAGCCGACCGCGTACAGCCCGAAGATCAGGATGTTGATCGCGAGCGCCTGGTAGGGCATCACGAGCGGGAACACGATCAGCACCGCGATCGCGGCGCCGACCCGATGACGCGCGACGGCGTCGAAGAACCTGCGCATCACGACCTCACCGCATCGAACGGCTGCTGCGTCACGACATCAACCCGGCCTTGCCGAAGAACCCCTGCGGCCGGATCAGCAGCACGACGGCCATCAGCACGAAGATCGACAGGTCGGCCAGGTCCGGCGCGAACAGCGACGTCATGCTGAAGACGATGCCGACGACGAGGCCCGCGATGACGGCGCCCGGCAGCGAGCCCATGCCGCCGACGACGGTGACGACG
This sequence comes from uncultured beta proteobacterium, assembly GCA_963795885.1. Classification (GTDB taxonomy): domain Bacteria; phylum Pseudomonadota; class Gammaproteobacteria; order Burkholderiales; family Burkholderiaceae_D; genus CAHJXF01. Next base: position 469,706 of record CAWCJI010000004.1, read on the forward strand.
AACGATTCGGCGAGCACCGGGATGCCCATCTCCGGATTGACCGCACGCGTCGGCGCGGCGAGCACGCCGGACAAGCCGGCGATCGCGGTGCCGATGCCGAACACCAGCAACCACACGCGCGAGATGTCGATGCCGAGCACGCGGACGATCTCCGGGTCGCGCGAGCCGGCGCGGATGATGAGGCCGAAGCGCGTCTTCTCGATGAAGAGCCACAGCGCGATCACGACGACGGCGGTCGCCGCGATCAGGAACAGGCGGTACGTCGGGAAGTAGGCGAAGCCGAGGTTCGTCGCGCCCCGCAGTTCGCGCGGCGTCGACGTCGCGAGGCCTTCGATGCCGAAGATCATCCGCATCGCCTCGATCATCACGTACGACAAGCCGAACGTCAGCAGCAGCGGATAGTCGATGCCGCGTCCGTACAGCGGTCGCACGAGCACGCGCTCGACCACCAGCCCGAGCGCGCCGACGGCGAGCGGCGTGAGGACGAGGCTGAACCAGAAGTTGCCGGTCAGCCCGAGGAAGTAGACGCCGAGGAACGCGCCGACCATGAAGAACGCGCCGTGCGCGAAGTTCACGACGGTCAGCATGCCGAAGATCAGCGACAGGCCGAGCGCGAGGAGCGCATAGACGGCGCCGAGCGCGATGCCGGTCATCAGCTGGGACGCGAGGAGGGCGGGGGTGAGGTCAGTCATGCGTGCGCCGCCGCTGCGGATGCGGTCGTCGATCGATCGACGCCGTTGCGATCGGCGGGATTCGCGAAAGCCCGTCGCCCCGGCCAAGGCCGGGGCCCGAGGACATCGTGCAAGGTGGGCGAACCTGGATCCCGGCCTTCGCCGGTACGACGGCGGGTCGTCCAGGGGGTGGTTCATGCGTCGTTCGCCCGATTCTTTGGGACACGAAGAGCGCGTCGACGACAGGTACGAGCTGCAGACCTTCCGACGAACATCGATTCACGTGCTGATCTTGTGCCCTTCCTCTTCGCAGCTTCGCAGGTTCGCTTCGTTCGGCGGATCGATCGACAGGATGTTGAACACGTCGTACTTGTCCTTCATGCCGGTCGACTTCGACTCGACGATGATCACCGACTGCACCGACTGGTGGTCGCACTTGCGATAGAACTCGTCGCCCTTGTACCAGTTGTACTTGAGCTCGCGCAGCGCGATCGACACGGGCACCGACTCGGTCGACTTCGAGTTCAGCACCGCCTGCAGCACGCTCTTGATGCCCGCGTAGCCGAGCGCGCCGTAGTCGGACGGCGGCGCGCCGCCGTTGGCGCGGCGGAACTTGTCGTTGAACGTTTTCGCGGCGGGGATGCGGTCCTCGAGGCCCCAGTAATACGACGTGCCGCCGAGGATGCCGTCGAACGCCTCGGCACCGCCGGCCAGCCGCGACGTGTACAGCAGCACCGGCGTGATGACCTTCATGCTCGACTTCATGCCGAAGTCGGTCACCTGCTTCGCGGCGTTGACGAGGTCGCGGCCGAAGTTCGCGAGCACGAGGATGTCAGGCTTCAGCGACTGGATGCGCGGCAGGAACGCCGAGAAGTCCGACGCACCGAGCGGATGGCGGATGTCGGCGAGCGTCGTGGCGCCCAGCGGCTTGCCGGCCCGCTCGAAGCCGCGGACCATCTCCTGCCCGTACGCGTAGTCGGCCGTGAGGTAGACGATCTTCTTGCCGAACTTCGGGAACGCGTAGCGCGCGACGGCGCCCGACGTCATGTGCGGATTGAGCGCCTCGTGGAACGTGTACAGGCTCCAGTCCTTCGCGTCGTTGATCGCGTCGGACTGGCTGATCGAGTTGAACAGCACGCGGCGTGGCGCGGTCACCGCGTTGATCGACAGCTGCGTCGCGGCCGACAGCGAGCCGACGATGAAGTTGACCTTGTCCTTCTCGATCAGCTCGAGCGTGCGGGTCGCCGCCTCGCCCGGGTTCAGCTTGTCGTCGCGCACCAGCAGCTCGGCCTTCTGACCGTTGAAGCCGCCGGCATCGTTGAACTCCCTGACCGCGAGCTCGGCGGCCTTCACCTGGTCCTGCGCCTCGGCCGAGAACGCGCCGGTCAGCGGCGTCGGGAAGCCGATCCTGATCGTCGGTTGCTGGGCGCGCGCGATGTTGAAGAGCGCGGGCGCGGTGGCGAGCGCGGTGCCGGCCACCACGAGGGAACGGCGGCGTCGGTCGATGGTCGTGCGGGTCATGGTCGTCTCCGATGGAATCGAGGGGCTCTGGCGGACTTTCGGTGCGGGCGGGGAAGGATCAGGCGGCGAGCGGCTCCTCGCGGTTGACGGACTCCGGATAGCCGAGGCCGACGGCCGTGTCGCGCACGGTGGCCTGCGCGTCGCGGACGACCTCGGCCGTGCCGGACGACCGACCCTGCGCCTGCATGTAGGCGCCGAGGCGGCGCGCATGTTCGACGACCGCGCGGCCCGCGGCCAGGCGTGTCGACTCGAATGCGCGCAGCGCGTCCGGCGTCGCGCCGTGCGCGCGGATCGCGTCCGACAGCGCCGTCGCATCCTCGGCGGCCTTCGTCACGCCCATGCCGACATGCGGCCGCGCGACGAACGCCGCGTCGCCCATCAGCGCGACGCGGTCGAATGCGAGCCGCGGCGACAGCACGTCGTAGATCGGCTGAAGGAACGGCTGTCCGGTCTTCTCGAGGATCTCCGCGAACTGCGGCGCGAGCAGCGTGCGCGACGCCTCGCGCATCTGCGCGACGTGCATCCACGACACCTTGTTCGGCGGGATGCCGAGCGGATGGCACTCGCCGTCGGCATCGGTCATCAGCCTGCGCATGCGGTCGTCGTCCGCGGCGCGGTACCAGACGAAGTTCCAGCGCCGCTTGCCGCGTCGCGTGTCGTTGCCGTGGCCCGCGACCGGATAGCCGATCAGCTGCTCGCCCGGCGGCAGGCCGAAGCCGAAGCAGTCGAAGACCGTGTCGAGCGTGCGTCGCGACAGCACCGACTCGTCGCACACGCCGCGCCACGCGACGTAGCCGGCGTACTCGGGCTGCGCGTCGGGCACGAGCTGGCCGCGGACGACCGAGCGGATGCCGTCGGATGCGATCAGCAGGTCGGCCTCGAACGCCCGGCCGTCGTCGGCCACGGCGCGCACGCCGGCAGCCAACTGCTCGACCCGTTGCAGGCACACGCCGAACCGGTACGACGCGTTCGGGAATGCCTCGAACAGCATCGCGTAGAGACGGCTCCACGACGTCAGCACCTGCGGACAGCTGCGTCGCACGACCGCGTTGCCGGACGGGTCGAGCGCGACGCGCTTCTCGACGCGCACGCCGAGCGTGTCGTCGACCGTCGCGCCGGCACGCCTCAGGCCGTCGACGAGCGCCGCGTGCGTGACGATGCCGGCGCCCCGGCCGTCGAGCGACCCGGTCGCCTTCTCGAGCACCGTCACGTCGTGACCGTCGCGCAGCAGCATGTTCGCGGCGAGGAGCCCGCCGAGCGAACCGCCGGCGACGAGGATGCGGGCCACGATCGGATCAGGCAGCGAGCGCCGCCGCCTCTGCCGCGGGATAGTTGAGTTCGATCACGACGCCGTTCGGGTCGTCGAGGAAGACCTGGTGCAGTCCGATGTTCGGCACCGTGCGCTGCCGGCACGCGACGCCCCTCGCCCGCAGGCGATCGAGCATCTCGACGAGCCCGTCCGCGAAGAACGCGATGTGGTCGATCGAGCCGGTGCCCCTCAACGTCGACTCGTTGCGGTCGCCGAGATAACCGGCGAGCCCGCCCGGCTGCTCGCGATCGAGCCCGATGATGTGGACGACCGCGTTGGCGACGTCGCCGTGGTCGCCGCGATACATCCATGCGCCGGGAAACGGGAACGGCGGCCGCGGGCCGTCGGTCAGGCCGAGGACGTCGGCGTAGAAGTGCCGCGTCGCATCGAGGTCGGTCGTGCGGATCGAGAAGTGATTGATCGTCAGTGCCATGTCAGCTCCGTGTCTTCGCGGTTGCGGCGCGTCTCACGCTCGCGCGCCTGTCGTTCTCGGCATCCGCAAGCGCCGCCGCACGCGCACGCGGCGGTGCGGCATACAGCACGCGACGCGCCGACAGCAGGTAGCTCCGGACGCGGTCCGCGATGTAGGTCGCGTCGTGCTCGGGCGTGTCCGCACCGTGGACCGGCTGCTCGTACACCCAGCGCCGGAGCCCGATGTAGAAGATGCCGCCGTGCAGGCCCATCAACAGCTCGAGCTCGCGCGCGGTCGGCTTCGTGCGGCTCGTCTCGCCGCAGTGACGGCGCGTCTCCCGCACGAGGCGTGGGAACAGGCGACGTCGCAGCAGCTCGAAGAAGCGGTCGGGAATCGTGCGGTCCGACAGGCCGGAGAAGATCATGATGCGGACGAACTCGCGCGTGAAGATCGCATCGGCGTATGCGGTATAGAAGCGCGTCAGCTTCGTCGCGACGTCGAGCGCCGGATCGTCGAGCAGCCGCTCCCAGCCCGGATCCCACAGCCCTTCGAACAACTCGACGTAGACACGATCGATCAGCGACTGCTTCGTCGGGAAGTAGTGGTACAGCAGCGTGTGCGTGACGCCGATGTCCTTCGCGAGATCGCGCAGCTGTCCGTCGAGCCCGCGGTCGGCGAAGAAGCGGATCGCGCTCGCGATGATCTGCCGCTCGCGCTCCATCGTCGTGAGCCGCTTGCGGCCGGCGAACGACGGCGCGTCGGAGACGTCGGGATCGATGCGCATGACGATGGTCTGTTCACCCTGCGGAGTCGCGCTGAAACGTCCGAGCCGGGATCTTGCGTCGCGGCGAAGGTCGTCCCTCGCGACCGAACATCCGGGTTTGTCCTCAGAGCCGCTTATTTACCAGTTGGTCAACGTTGGGTAGCATTGTTGACGATTCTGCGTTCCTCATCATCGGTGGAAACCCCAAGCGGATGAAAGCACCGTCGTTCGACTACGCCAGGCCGGCCTCGCTCGCCGAGACGTTCGCGTTGATGGCACGGCACGGCGACGACGCGCGCATCCTCGCCGGCGGCCAGACGCTGCTCGCGACGCTGAACATGCGATTGTCGGAGCCGGCGCTGCTGATCGACATCACGCGCGTCGACGCGCTGAAGGGCGTCGCGCTCGCGACCGGAGCGGACGGTGCCGACGTGCTGCGCATCGGCGCGCTCGTCACGCATCGCGAGCTCGAGGAGTCCGAGGTGGTCGCAGGTCATGCACCGCTGTTGACTTTGGCGGCGCCGCACGTCGCGCATCGAGCGATCCGCAACCGCGGCACGTTCGGCGGCTCGATCGCGTTCGCGGATCCGGCGGCGGAGTGGCCTGCCTGTCTCGTCGCGCTCGACGGCGTCGTCGTCGTCGAAGGGCCCGACGGCGAGCGACGCATCGCCGCGCACGACTTCTTCGTGGACCTGTACACGACGGCGCTCGAGCGCGGCGAGCTGATCACCGCATGCGAGATCCCGATCGCGAGCGACGCGCACGCGTATCGCTTCGACGAGCTGGCGCGTCGTCGCGGCGACTACGCGATCGTCGGACTGGCGATCGCGCTGCGCCGCGAGGCGGGCCGGATCGCGTGGATCCGGATGGCCTATCTCGGCGTCGCGACGGTTCCGTTCCGGCCCGCGAACACCGAGGCGCTGCTGACCGGACGCGCGCTCGACGATGCCGCGATCGCAGCGGCCGTCGACGTGTTGCGCGACGAGCTCGATCCGATGGGCGACCTGACGAACACCGGTGGCACGAAGCGGCATCTCGGTTGCGTGCTGGCGGGACGGATGTTGCGGGGATTGATGTGAACAGCACGTCAATCGGCTTCGGCGCGCGTTCGGCGTCCAGAGAAAACCTCTTCGTCCCGGCGAAGGCCGCGACCCCGGTTCGCGGCCGGCTCACCACTCGTGCCACCTGGACCCCGGCCTCCGCCGGGGCGACACGGCTGGGCGCGTCATGAACGCTGACCTGCACCGCGCCGTCACGATCACCGTCAACGGCCGCACCGAGCGACGCTTGGTCGCACCGCGCACGCATCTCGTCGACTTCGTCCGCGACGAGCTCGGCCTGACCGGCTCGCACACCGGTTGCGAGCACGGCGTCTGCGGCGCGTGCACGGTGCGGCTCGACGGTCGTGTCGTGCGGGGCTGCCTGGTGCTCGCGGTCCAGGCCGACGGCTCGTCGGTCGAGACCATCGAGGGGCTCACCGACGGCGGTGCCGTGCGCGACCTGCAGGACGCGTTCGTCGCGCGCAACGCGCTGCAGTGCGGCTACTGCACGCCCGGCATGTTGATGGCCGCCGCCGAGCTGCTCGTCGAACGGCCGCATGCGACGCGCGACGAGGTCCGCGAATGGATCTCGGGCAACTACTGCCGCTGCACCGGCTATCACGCGATCGTCGATGCGATCTGCACGGTGCTCGACGCGCGGCGTGCCCATCGACCGATCGCGGATCCGACGCCGGTCGACGAACACGACGACGCGCTGCACGACGACGCCGCCGAACCGGAGGCGCAGGCCGACCTCGACGCGGTGGGCGGATGAACGCGCCCGAGCGCCATCCACGCGAGCTCTGGTCCGTCACCGACGACCAGCGCTACATCGGCACGCCGGCCGCACGGCCCGGCGCGCGTCGACTCGTCGAAGGGCAGGGAAGCTACGTCGACGACATCCGGCTGCCGCGAATGGCCCACGTGGTCTACTGGCGCAGCCCGGTCGCGCACTGCCGCATCGTGTCGATCGACCGTGCGGCGGCGCGCGACATGCCGGGAGTCGTGGCGATCGTCGACGGCGCCGAGATCGCGACGCTCTGCAAGCCGTGGGTCGCGACGCTCGGCCATCTCGCCGGAATGAAGTCGGCGCCGCAGCATCCGCTCGCGATCGATCGTGCATGCTGGCAGGGCGAGCCGGTCGTCGCGGTCGTCGCCGAGTCGCGCGCCGAGGCAGAGGATGCGATTTCGCAGCTCGTCGTCGAGTGGGAGTCGTTGCCGGTCGTCGTCGATATGGAGACGGCGCTCGATCCGTCGACGCCGCTGATCCATCCGGAGCTCGGCGACAACCTGTGCTTCACGCGCACGCTCGACACCGGCGGCGTCGACGCGGCGTTCGCGGCGGCCGACGTCGTCGCCGAGGCGACGTTCCGCTTCGGCCGGCACACCGGCGTGACACTCGAAGGCCGCTGCCAGATCGCCGACTGGAATGCCGGCGACCGGCGGCTGACCGTGTGGCACTCGCACCAGGCGCCGCACATGATGCAGGACCTGTACGCGCGCCAGTTCGACCTGTCGGAGACGTCGGTGCGCGTGATCTGCCGCGACGTCGGCGGCTCGTTCGGCATCAAGGTCCACGCGTATCCCGACGACTTCGCGACGGTCGCGCTGTCGATGCTGCTGAAGCGGCCGATCAAGTTCGTCGCGGACCGGCTCGAGTCGTTCACGAGTGACATCCATGCGCGCGAACATCGCGTCGTCGGCCGCATCGCCGCGACGAAGGACGGCGACATCACGGCGTTCGAGATCGACGACCTGACCGGCGTCGGTCCGTACTCGGTGTTCCCGCGCACCAGCGCGATCGAAGGCAACCAGGTCGTCAACCTCGTCGGCGGGCCGTACAAGCATTCGCAGTACCGCGCGAAGCTCGACGTCGTGTTCCTCAACAAGACGCCGACCTGTCAGTACCGCGGCGTCGGCCATCCGATCGCGTGCGCGGTGACCGAGGGCCTCGTCGACCTCGCGGCCGCGAAGCTCGGGATGGACCCGCTCGCGTTCCGCAAGCGCAACGTGATCCCGGACTCGGCCTATCCGTGCGCCGGCGCGTCGGGCATCAAGCTCGAGGTGCTGTCGCACGAGGCCTGCCTCGCGAAGATCGAGTCGCTGATGGACTACGACGCGCTGCGCGCCGAGCAGGCCGCGCTGCGCGCACGCGGCATCCATCGCGGCATCGGCTTCGCGACGCTGATCGAGCTGACGAACCCGGGCGCCGCGTTCTACGGCGTCGGCGGCGCGCGCATCGCGGCGCAGGACGGCGCGACGATGCGGCTCGAGCCGTCGGGCGCGGTCACGGTGACGGTCAGCGTCGGCGAGCAGGGGCAGGGCAACGAAGGCATCTTCGGACAGATCGCGGCCGACGCGGTCGGCGTCGATCTGGCCCGCGTGCGCGTCGCGACCGGCGACACGGACGTCACGCCTTACGGCGGCGGCACGTGGGCGTCGCGTGGCGCCGGCATCGGCGGCGAGGCGGTGCTGCAGGCCGGACTCGCGCTGCGCGACAACATCGTCGCGCTCGCGGCGGTGATGCTGAACCGGCCGGCGAAGACGCTCGCGGTGTTCCGCGACGGGATCGTCGACGCGGACAGCCGCGAGTCGCTGCTGCCGCTCGCCGAAGTGGGGCGCGTCGCGTACTTCCGGCCCGACACGTTGCCGCCCGGCTTCACGCCGGAGCTGATGGTCACGCGCCACTACGCGCAGAAGGACTATCCGTTCATCTTCACGAACGGCGTGCAGGCGTCCTACGTCGAGGTCGACCTCGACACCGGCTTCGTGAAGCTGCTGAAGCACTGGGCCGTCGAGGACTGCGGACGCGTGATCAATCCGATGCTGGTCGACGAGCAGATCCGCGGCGCGATCGTGCAGGGCATCGGCGGCGCGCTGTACGAGGAGTGCCTGTACGACGGCGACGGCCAGCTGTTGAACGGCAGCATGGCCGACTACCTCGTGCCGATGTCCGCCGAGATGCCGGACATCGAGGTCGCGCACGTCGAGACGCCGACCGCGAGCTCGAAGCTCGGCGCGAAGGGCGCCGGCGAGGCCGGCACCGCGGGCGCACCGGGCGCGGTCATGAACGCGATCAACGACGCGCTGCGACCGCTCGGCGCGGCGGTGCATGCGCAGCCGTTCACGCCGGAGCGGATCCTGCGGGCGCTGGGGCGCGTCGCCTAGCGACGGATCGTTGGCGACGCCGCGCTATCTCGCGTACTCGGCGTCGGTGACCTTGTCCATCCAGACGACGTTCGTTCCGTCGAGCGCTTCCTGGATCGCGATGTGCGACATGGCCGTCGTCGGCGTCGCGCCGTGCCAGTGCTTGTGGCCGGGCGGGCACCAGATCACGTCGCCGGCGCGGATCTCGACGATCGGTTCGCCTTCGCATTGCGTCCAGCCGCAGCCCGCGGTCACGACCAGCGTCTGACCGAGCGGATGCGTGTGCCACGCGCTGCGCGCGCCGGGCTCGAAGGTCACCAGCGCGCACGACACGCGCGACGGCGCCGGCGCCGAGTTCAGCGGGTCGATGCGGACGCGTCCGGTGAAGTACTGCTCGGGTCCCGCCGTCGACGGCTGCGATCCTGCACGTTTCAGTTCCATGAGGCTCCTGGTCGCCGAGGTCGAACGATCGTCCGAGCGTCGGCGGCGCGCGACGATCGACGCGTGACGGCATTACGATCGTCTGGCGGGCCGACGGTTCCGTCGTGCGTTGCAGCGACGGAGGTAGCGGCGAGGCCTACGAGATCGGCGCGGCGGCGCCGTACGTCCGCCTGCCGCGCCTGTTCGTGCGTCTCGCCGACGCGTTCGACTATGCCGCCGACGCGTGGGGCTTCACGTATGGCGGCGTCGCCGAGCTGTCGCTCGCGATCGCGGGTCGATGTCGATCGATGCGATCCGGCTGCACGTCGACCGATGACGCGCGGACGTCGCGGCCCGAAGGCGTAGCCGACGGACCGCTCGCGGCGCAGCCGAGGCCGCCGACGTCAGCGAGCGAACAGCTTCGACGGGTCCGCGAACGCCTTGAACTCGAGCGCGTTGCCGGCCGGGTCGATGAAGAACATCGTCGCCTGCTCGCCGGGCTCGCCGACGAAGCGGACGTGCGGCTCGATCAGGAAGCGGACCTGGTTCGCGACGAGCCGCTCGGCCATCTCGTGCCACTGCGCCATCGTCAGCACCACGCCGAAGTGACGGACCGGCACGGCGTCGCCATCGACGGCGTTGACGCTCGCGGCCGCGACGTCGTCCGGCGCGAGATGCGCGACGATCTGGTGACCGAACAGGTCGAAGTCGATCCACGACGACGCGCTGCGCCCCTCGGGACAGGCGAGCAGGCCGCCGTAGAACGCGCGCGCCGCGTCGAGGTCGTCGACCGGGAAGGCGAGGTGAAAGGGGTTGAGCGTCATGGCGTTGACCTTCTCTGAACGGCGATGGAGGACGGGCGCGGACCGCGCAGCGCCGTCGCGCGCGCACATTCTGTCAAATCGGCGGGGAGCGCGTCGAACGGGCTCGTTCGCGCGGGCGCCTCAGTCGGCGTCCTAAAGTCGTTTGCGATTTCCCGTGCGGGCCACGGCGCGCGATCCCGGTCCATCCTCTCGCATCGTTCAAGGGGAGGACCGAATGGCCACGCTCGCAAAGAAGGTTGCAAAGAAGACACCTGCCAAGCAGGACGCGGTCGCGCTGTTGCGCGCCGATCATCAGGAGGTGTCCGACCTGTTCGACCAGTTCGAGAAGACACGCAGCGCGACGAAGAAGAAGGCGATCGTCGACCGCATCTGCAAGGCGATGACCGTGCACGCGCAGATCGAGGAAGAGATCTTCTACCCGGCCGTGAAGGCGGCGCTGAAGGACAAGGAGATGATCCCCGAAGCGCGCGTCGAGCACGACAGCGTCAAGGAGTTGATCGCGCAGGTCCAGGGCGTCGAGCCGGATGGCGAGATGTACGACGCGAAGGTCAAGGTCATGTCGGAGTTCATCAAGCATCACGTCAAGGAAGAGCAGACGGAGATGTTCCCGAAGGCGAAGAAGTCGAAGCTCGACATGGTCGCGCTCGGCGAGCAGCTGGCCGAACGGAAGCAGCAGTTGATGGCCGCGACGCTCTGATCGCGTCGTCTCAGGCGACGATCAACGCTTCGTTCGCCTGAAGCACGTCCGGGATCGTCGCGGCGACGATCCCGCGCGTCGACAGCAGCACGCGTCCGGCGCTTCGCAACGCCATGGGGATGGGCACCTCGCTGCCCGTGAAGTTGAGCGCCACGAGGACGGCGGCGTCGCCGCTTCCGCGCCGATAGACGAGCGTCGCGTCGTCGCACGACACCGTCTCGTACGTCCCGGTCGCGAGCGCCGGGAATGTACGTCGCAACGCCGTCAGTGCGCGGACCAGCCGCAGCATCGAGCCCGGGTCGGGTCGCGAGCCTCGCGACGTTGTTCTCGTGCCAATCGTTCGACAGCCGCAGCCACGGCCGCGCGGTGCTGAAGCCGGCGTGCGGCGTTGCGTCCCACTGCATCGGCGTGCGCTCGGGATCGCGACCGAGTCCCTTGCCCGGCTCGTTCTTCTCGAGCGGATCCTGCACCTCGTCGGGCGGGATCGCGACGTCGCGCATGCCGAGCTCGTCACCGTAATAGAACGTCGGCGTCCCGCGCAGCGTCAGCAGCAGCGTCGCGGCGACGCGTGCCTGCGCGTCGCCCACCCGCGTCGCGATGCGCGACTGGTCGTGGTTGCCGAGCACCCAGTTCGGCCAGCCGCCCTTCGGCAGCGCGGCTTCGTAGTTGCGCACGATCCGTTCGATGTCTCGGGCGTGCCACGGCGCGCCGATCAGCTGGAAGTTGAACGGCAGCTGGACGCCGCTCAGCCGCCCGTCGATCTCCCGGCCGTAATAGGCGACGAGGCGATCGAGCGGCAGGTACAGCTCGCCGATCAGCAGCCGTTCGTGGCCGGGCGAATCGTAGGCGCCGACGACGTCGCGCATCTCGACGAGGATGTCCTGCACCTCGGGCCGATCGGCCGTGTACAGCGGCAGCACGCGATGCCAGCTCGGATCGCCGTCGCGGAAGTGCGGGTTCGGCGGGTTGTCGCGGAACTCGTCGTCCTTGATCAGGTGATACAGCACGTCGATGCGGAAGCCGTCGACGCCGCGTTCGAGCCAGAAGCGCATCGCGTCGTACATCGCGGTCCGCACGTCCTCGTTGCGCCAGTTGAGGTCGGGCTGCGCCGCGAGGAACGAATGGAAGTAATACTGGCCGGTCGCCTCGTCGAACGTCCAGCCGGACCCGCCGAAGTTGCTCTGCCAGTTGTTCGGCGGACCGCCGTCCGGACCGGGATCGCGCCACAGGTACCAGTCACGGCGCGCGCTCGTGCGCGACGCGCGGCTCTCGACGAACCAGGGATGCCGGTCCGACGTGTGGTTCGGCACGAAGTCGACGATGACCTTCAGCCCGCGCGCATGCGCGTCGCGCGACGAGCGCATCGAAGTCGTCGAGCGTGCCGAAGAGCGGGTCGACGTTGCAGTAGTCGCGAGACGTCGTAGCCGAAGTCGGCCATCGGCGACGGATAGAACGGCGAGATCCAGAGCGCGTCGACGCCCAAGCACACGAGGTGGTCGAGCCGCCGCCGGATGCCGGCGAGGTCGCCGATGCCGTCCCCGTCGCTGTCCTGGAACGACCGCGGGTAGATCTGATAGATGATGCCGCGCTGCCACCAGACGGGCTCGTTCATGACGATCGGTTCGGGTCAGGCGATACGATGAAGGGTGGGTGAAGCGACGATGGGCGATCGGATCGCCGATCGTCGCGTTCGTTCAACGCCGTTCGAGGAGCAGCGCGTTTGATCACGGACCTCTGGTACAAGAACGCGATCGTCTATTGCCTTTCGGTCCGCACGTTCATGGACTCGAACGGCGACGGCATCGGCGACTTCCAGGGGCTGCAGCGCCGGCTCGACTACCTGCAGGGGCTCGGCGTCACGACGATCTGGCTGATGCCGTTCCAGCCGTCGCCGGGCCGCGACGACGGCTACGACATCGCCGACTACTACAGCGTCGATCCGCGCTTCGGCACGCTCGGCGACTTCGTCGAGTTCACGCACGCGGCGCCGCCAGCGCGGCATGCGCGTGCTGATCGACCTGGTCGTCAACCACACGTCGGACCAGCATCCGTGGTTCCAGGAGGCGCGCCGCGACCCGCAGTCGAAGTATCGCGACTGGTACGTCTGGTCGAAGAAGAAGCCGCCGAACGCGAACGAAGGCGTGGTCTTCCCGGGCGTGCAGAAGTCGACGTGGACGTACGACACGATCGCGAAGGCGTAGTACTTCCACCGCTTCTACGACTTCCAGCCCGACCTGAACACGTCGAACCCGCTCGTGCAGGCCGAGATCCTGAAGATCATGGGCTTCTGGACGCAGCTCGGCGTGTCGGGCTTCCGGATGGACGCGGTGCCGTTCGTGATCGCGAAGAAGGGCGCCGGCGTGAAGAAGCCGGTCGAGCAGTACGAGATGCTGCGTCACTTCCGCGAGCTGCTGCAGTGGCGGCTCGGCGACAGCGTGATCCTCGGCGAGGCGAACGTCGTGCCGGGCAACGACCTCGAGTACTTCGGCAGCCAGGGCGAGCGGCTGCAGATGATGTTCAACTTCCACGTCAACCAGCATCTCTTCTACGCGCTCGCGACGGCCGAGACGGCGCCGCTGATCGACGCGCTCGAAGCGACGCGCCCGCGGCCTGCGACCGCGCAGTGGGGGACGTTCCTGCGCAACCACGACGAGCTCGACCTCGGACGGCTGACCGCGAAGCAGCGCCAGCGCGTCTTCGACGCGTTCGCGCCGTCGAAGGACGATCAGCTCTACCACCGCGGCATCCGGCGCCGGCTCGCGCCGATGCTCGGCGGCGACCGTCGCCGCCTCGAGCTCGCGTACAGCCTGATGCTGACGCTGCCCGGCACGCCGGTGCTGCGCTATGGCGACGAGATCGCGATGGGCGACGACCTGAGCCTGCCGGAGCGCAACTGCGCGCGGACGCCGATGCAGTGGTCCGACGAGCCGCATGCCGGCTTCACGACGGCGGGCAAGCCGTGCGTGCCGGTCATCACCGGCGGTCCGTACGGCTACGAGCACATGAACGTCGCCGCGCAGCGGCGCGACCCGAACTCGTTCCTGAACTGGCTCGAGCGCGTGTGCCGGATGCGGAAGGAGATGCCGGAGATCGGCTGGGGCGACTTCGAGGCGCTGAAGTCGCCGGACCCGGGCGTGCTGATCCTCCGCTACGAATGGCGCAACAACGCGGTCGTGTTCCTGCACAACTTCCTGAACGAGCCGCGCGAGGTGCGCTTCTGGCCGGGTCGCGACCGCCGCGCGAACGGGGCGCTGATCAACGTGCTGTCGGCGGATCACAGTGCCGCGGACGGCGAGGGGCGGCACACGATCGTGCTCGAGCCGTATGGCTATCGCTGGTTCCGCGTCGGCGGCCTCGACTACATCCTCCAGCGCACCGACGTCTGACCGCGCCGGTCAGACGCCGATCGCGGCCCGCGCATCGGACGTCAGCAGGTCCTGCGTCTCGGGGTGCGACTTCACGTAGGCGACGACCGTCGGGCACTGCGGCACGACCTTCATCCCTTTGCCGCGGGCACCGTCGAGCGCCGCGGCGATCAGTCGCGTCGCGATGCCGCGCCCGCGCAGCGACTCGGGCACGAACGTGTGCGTGAACGTGATCGTGCCGCCGTCGATCTCGTAGGCGGCGACGGCCGTATCGCCGTCGATGGCGAGCTCGTAGCGCTGCTCGGCGGGGTTGTCGCGGACCTGTTCCATGGCGATTGGCGGCGCAGGCCGGACGGTCGCGCATATGAGCGTCCGTTATGTCCTGCCTGCCCGAATGTCGTAGTGGGGACGAGGGTGAACGCTATCATGGCCGGCTATGTATCGCTACGATTCCTATGACCAGACGCTGGTCGACGAGCGCGTCGCGCAGTTCCGCGACCAGACCCGGCGCTATCTCGCCGGGGAGCTGACCGACGACGAGTTCCGGCCCGTGCGGCTGCAGAACGGCCTGTACATCCAGCGCCACGCGCCGATGCTGCGCGTCGCGATCCCGTACGGGATGCTGAACGCGACGCAGCTGCGCATGCTCGCGCACATCGCGCGCAAGTACGACCGCGGCTACGGCCACTTCAGCACGCGGCAGAACATCCAGTTCAACTGGCCGACGCTCGAGACGGTCCCCGACATCCTCGCGGACCTCGCGACGGTCGAGATGCATGCGATCCAGACCAGCGGCAACTGCATCCGCAACACGACGACCGACCAGTTCGCCGGCGTCGCGCACGACGAACTGATCGATCCGCGCGCGGTCTGCGAGATCGTCCGCCAGTGGTCGACGTTCCATCCCGAGTTCGCCTTCCTGCCGCGCAAGTTCAAGATCGCGATCAACGGGTCGGTCGAGGATCGCGCCGCGACGCGGGTGCACGACATCGGCATCCACGTGCTGAAGCGCGACGATGCGGGCGAGCTCGGATTCCGCATCCTCGTCGGCGGCGGGCTCGGTCGCACGCCGATGATCGGCCACGTGATCCGCGAGTGGCTGCCGCGCGGCGACCTGCTGAACTACCTCGACGCGATCCTGCGCGTCTACAACCGGCACGGCCGCCGCGACAACATCTACAAGGCGCGCATCAAGATCCTCGTGCGCGACCTGACGCCGGCGAAGTTCGCCGAGCAGGTCGAGGCGGAGTTCGCGCATCTCGCAGGCGGCCCGGCGACGATCCCCGACGCCGAGTTCGCGCGGATGGAGGCGTTCTTCGCGCCGCCGCGCTACGAAGCGCTGCCGCGCGGACAGCCGCGCGTTGCGCGAGCAGCTCGCCGACAGCAAGCCGTTCGCGAACTGGGTCCGGCGCAACACGCTTCCCGCACAAGGTGGCAGGCTACAAGGCGGTCGTGCTGTCGCTGAAGAAGACCGGCGTGCCGCCCGGCGACGCGACCGCCGACCAGATGGACGCCATCGCCGACCTGGCCGAGCGCTACAGCTTCGGCGAGCTGCGGGTCACGCACGAGCAGAACCTGGTGCTCGCCGACGTGCGACTCGACGACCTCCATGCCGTCTGGGAGCGGGCCCGCGCGATCGGCTGCGCGACGCCGAACATCGGACTCGTCACCGACATCGTCTGCTGCCCCGGCGGCGACTTCTGCTCGCTCGCGAACGCGAAGTCGATCCCGGTCGCCGAAGCGATCCAGCGTCGCATCGAGGAACGCATCGAGTTCCAGGACTACCTGCACGACATCGGCGAGCTCGACCTCAACATCTCGGGCTGCATCAACGCATGCGGCCATCATCACGTCGGCCACATCGGCGTGCTCGGCGTCGACAAGAACGGCGAGGAGTGGTACCAGGTCACGATCGGCGGCGCGCAGGGCGACGACGCGTCGATCGGCAAGGTCATCGGCCGGTCGTTCGCACGCGCCGAGATGCCGGACGTGATCGACCGCCTGCTCGAGACCTACGTCGAGCAGCGTCGCGACGACGAGCGCTTCGTCGACACGGTGCATCGCGTCGGACTGGAGCCGTTCAAGGAACGCGTCTATCGCGATCGCGAGCATGTCGAAGCGTAGGCTCGTCGTCGGGTCGCTCGCCGACGGCGGTCGCATCGTCGACGACGAGTGGACCTGCATCGACAGCGCCGAGGGGCTTCATCTCGTCGACGCCGCTGCGCCGGTGCTCGCGTCGCACGCGTTGTGGTCGACCGAACGCGACGCGCTGCTGGCGCGGCAGGCGCCGATCGGCGTGCGCCTCGAGCCGGAGGACGATCCGGCGTCGATCGCGCCGGACCTGCGGCATTTCGCGCTGGTCGCCGTCTGCTTCCCGAAGTTCACCGACGGCCGCGGCTATTCGATCGCCCGGCTGCTGCGCGAGCGTCACGGCTATGCGGGGCCGCTGCGCGCGGTCGGCGACGTGCTGCGCGACCAGATGTTCTATCTGCTTCGCTGCGGGTTCGACCAGTTCGCGCTGAAGCACGAGGTCCAACTCGACGACGCGCTGGCCGCGTACCGCGACTTCACGGAGGCGTATCAGACGTCGGTGGACCGGCCGGTGCCGTTGTTCGCACGACGTCAGGCCTGACGCGGTCGACGGCCGCACGACCGAGCTTCGCGACCCGGCGCAGAATACGGGCCGCCGCGGACGTTCCGCCGAGCGGTCCGGCGCTCGCACCTTCCGATACGACCTTGCGGAGAACCGCTCCTTGAAGATGCTCCTATTCCGGCTCGTCGGCCTGTTCGCGCTCGTCGCAACCGCGATCGGCGCGCCGGATGTCCGCGCCGCCGAGCCGACGTTGCTGAACGCGTCGTACGACGTCGCGCGCGAGTTCTACAAGGACTACGACGCGGCGTTCGTGAAGCACTGGAAGCAGACGACCGGCCAGGACGTCGCGATCAACCAGTCGCACGACGGCTCGAGCAAGCAGGCGCGCTCCGTCGCGGACGGACTCGAGGCCGACGTCGTCACGATGAACTCGGCGAACGACATCGACTTCCTCGCGTCGCGCGGCCTCGTGCCGGCCGACTGGGCGAAGCGCTTTCCGGACAACGCGGCGCCGACCTATTCGACGATGCTGTTCCTGGTCCGCAAGGGCAATCCGAAGGGCATCAAGGACTGGGACGACCTCGCGAAGCCGGGCGTGCAGGTCGTCATCGTCAACCCGAAGACCGGGGGCAACGGACGGTACAGCTACATGGGCGCCTGGGGCTACGCGAAGAAGAAGGGGATGAGCGACGCCGACGCGGCGGCGTTCGTCGGTCGCATCTTCAAGAACGTGCCGGTGCTCGACACCGGCGGCCGCGGCGCGACGACGACGTTCCTGCAGCGGAACATCGGCGACGTGCTCGTGACCTTCGAGAGCGAGGTCGTGCAGGTCGATCTCGAGTTCGGCGCGGGTCGCGTCGACGCGGTCTACCCGTCGGTCAGCGTGCTGGCGGAGAACCCGGTCGCGATCATCGATCGCGTCGTGCAGAAGAAGGGCACGGCCGCGCTCGCGAAGGGCTATCTCGACTGGCTGTATTCGGACGAGGCGCAGGCGATCGCCGCGAAGCACTATTTGCGGCCGCGGTCGCAGACCGTGCTGGCCGCGAACGCGAGCGTCTTCAAGCCGATCCAGCTGTTCACGGTGGACGAGATGTTCGGCAGCTGGCGCGAGGCGCAGGCGAAGCATTTCAACGACGGTGGTACGTTCGACCGGATCATGGCGGCGAACGGGAGTCGCTGACGACGACGCAGGTGGCCATCGCGTTCGCAAGTGCATGATCGCCTTCATCCACCCGCGAACGCCCTCCCACCCGTGATCGTCTTTCGCCGCCCGAGCGTCCTGCCGGGCTTCCATCTCGCGCTCGGCACGACGCTGCTGTATCTCGCGCTGATCGTCCTGATCCCGCTGTCGGCGGCGTTCCTGAAGACGTTCACGCTGACGTGGGACCAGTTCGTCGAGATCGTGACCGCGCCGCGCGTCCTCGCCTCGTTGCGGCTGTCGTTCGGCGCAGCCTTCGTCGCCGCGATCGTCAACGCGATCTTCGGGCTGCTCGTCGCGTGGGTGCTGGTGCGCTATCGCTTCCCCGGATCGCGCATCGTCGATGCGTTGATCGACCTGCCGTTCGCGCTGCCGACCGCCGTCGCCGGCATCGCGTTGACAGCGATCTACGCACCGAACGGCTGGGTCGGCGCGCCGCTCGCCACGCTCGGCATCAAGGTCGCATTCACGCCGGCCGGCGTCCTCGTCGCGCTGATCTTCATCGGCCTGCCGTTCGTCGTGCGGACCGTACAGCCGGTGCTCGAGGACCTGGAGAGCGAGCTCGAGGAAGCCGCGCGCTCGCTCGGCGCGAATGCGCTGCAGGTCTTCGCCAGGATCATCTTCCCGACGATCCTGCCGGCGCTGCTGACCGGCTTCACGCTCGCATTCGCGCGCGCGGTCGGCGAATACGGATCGGTCGTCTTCATCGCCGGCAACCTGCCGATGGTCTCGGAGATCGCGCCGCTCGTGATCATCAGCAAGCTGGAGCAGTACGACTACGCCGGCGCCACCGCGGTCGCCGTCGTGATGCTGCTCGCGTCGTTCGCGCTGCTGCTCGCGATCAACCTGTTGCAGGGCTGGATGCGCCGACGCAACGCGCAGGAGAGGGCGGTCTGATGGCGGCCGTGCTCGAGAGGCCGATCGCCACGCCGACCCCTGCCGCGGCACGTGCGCGGCGGAAGGAGCGGCTCGGCGTCGTGCCGATCGTGCTGATCGCGGTCGCGCTCATTTACATCGCGGTCGCGCTCGTGCTCCCGCTCGTCGCCGTCTTCATCGAGGCGTTCCGCAAGGGCGTCGAGCACTACGTCGCATCGATCGCCGACCCCGAGGCGCTCGCCGCGATCCGGCTGACGTTCCTCGCGGCCGCGATCGCGGTGCCGGCGAACCTCGCGTTCGGCATCGCGGCCGCGTGGGCGATCGCGAAGTTCGACTTCAACGGCAAGGCGATCCTGATCACGCTGATCGACCTGCCGTTCTCGGTGTCGCCGGTCGTGTCGGGTCTCGTCTACGTGCTGCGTCTTCGGGCTGCAGGGATGGCTCGGGCCGTGGCTGTCGGCGCACGACGTCAAGATCATCTTCGCGGTGCCCGGCATCGTGCTCGCGACGATCTTCGTGACGTTCCCGTTCGTCGCGCGCGAGCTGATCCCGCTGATGCAGGCGCAGGGCCGCGACGAAGAGGAGGCCGCGGTCGTGCTCGGCGCGTCCGGCTGGCAGACGCTGTGGCGCGTCACGCTGCCGAACGTGAAGTGGGGCCTGCTGTACGGCGTGATCCTCTGCAACGCGCGCGCGATGGGCGAATTCGGCGCGGTGTCGGTCGTGTCGGGCCACATCCGCGGCGTGACGAACACGCTGCCGCTGCACGTCGAGATCCTCTACAACGAATACAACTTCGCGGCCGCGTTCGCCTGCGCGTCGCTGCTGGCTTTCCTCGCGCTCGTCACGCTGGTCGTGAAGACGATCGTCGAACGTCGCTACCTGCGCGCCGAGCGCTGATCGAACCGCCCCCACCCGAGCCGTCCGCGACGCGTCTCCCTCACCATCCCGCCCGCCACGCCGCTGCCATGACGATCAAGATCGAGAACGTCTCGAAGCGCTTCAACGAGTTCGTCGCGCTCGACCATGTCGACCTGACGATCGCGCCCGGCGAGCTGGTCGCGCTGCTCGGCCCGTCCGGGTCCGGCAAGACGACGCTGCTGCGCGTGATCGCCGGACTGGAGGTGCCGGACGAAGGCCGCATCTGGTTCGACGCCGAGGACGCGACCACGAAGGACGTCCGCGAGCGCGCGGTCGGCTTCGTGTTCCAGCATTACGCGCTGTTCCGCCACATGACGGTGTTCGAGAACGTGGCGTTCGGGCTGCGCGTGAAGCCGAGGCGCGAGCGGCCGAGCGAGTCGGTGATCCGCGAGAAGGTCCAGGGCCTGCTGAACCTGGTGCAGCTCGACTGGCTCGGCGACCGCTATCCGCATCAGCTGTCGGGCGGCCAGCGGCAACGGATCGCGCTCGCCCGCGCGCTCGCGATCGAGCCGAAGGTGCTGCTGCTCGACGAGCCGTTCGGCGCGCTCGACGCGAAGGTTCGCAAGGACCTGCGCCGGTGGTTGCGCCGGCTGCACGACGAGATCCAGCTGACCAGCGTCTTCGTCACGCACGACCAGGAAGAGGCGCTCGAGGTCGCCGACCGTGTCGTGCTGTTCGATCACGGGCGCGTCGAGCAGATCGGCGAGCCGGACGCGGTGTACGATCATCCGGCGACGTCGTTCGTCTACGGCTTTCTCGGTCACGCGAACAAGGTCGCGAGCCGCGTCGAACACGGCGTCGCGACGATCGGCCGTGCGACGATCGCCGTGCCGGAACATGCGAGCATCGATGCGGCGGTCGGTACCGCTTACATCCGGCCGCACGACCTCGAGATCGTCGACGACCCGGACGAGGCCGCGTTCACGGCGAACGTCGAGCACGTCGTGAAGCTCGGCTCGCTGGTGCGCCTCGAGCTCGTCGACACGGCCGACGGCAAGCCGCTCGAGGTCGAGATGCCGCGGGAACGCTTCGACGAGCTCGCGCGGGACCGCGGCCTCGGTGACGGCTCGACGATCGAGCTCGCGGTGCGACGCGCGAAGGTCTTCCTCGACGGCGCGGCGAAAGAGGAGATGGCATGAGGCACTTCATCACGAGAGGCAACGCATGACCAGGCCGCCCGACGCCGCGGCCGCGCATCCGGCAGGTCCGAGCGACGAGCTGCCGGACGTCATCCTCGACCGCGCGGCGCAGCGCAAGCGCGACGTCGGCCTGCCGTATGCCGGCGCCGTCACGCCGGCCGAGGCCGCGCGGCTGATGGAGGCCGGTGTCGCGACGCTGATCGACGTGCGCACGCGCTTCGAGCACGAGTACGTCGGCCGCGTGCCGGACGCGCCGCTGGTCGAGTGGCGGGCGCTGGGCGCGCCGCAACCGAACCCGGACTTCGTCGAGCAGCTGGACGCGTTGCCGGACAAGCGCGAGCACGTGATGTTCCTGTGCCGCAGCGGCGTGCGATCGCATGCGGCGGCGATCGCGGCGACCGAGGCCGGCTACGAGCACGCGTACAACATCCTCGAAGGCTTCGAGGGCGACCTCGACGAGACCGGCCATCGCGGCACGCGCGGCGGCTGGCGCAAGGCAGGCCTGCCCTGGGTGCAGTCGTAGAATCCGTTTCACGAAGGCGGGCGGGCGATCACGATCGCGATGCCTGTCTCAACATCAGGAGATGACCATGGCCTTACGACTCGGCGACATCGCGCCCGACTTCACGCAGAAGTCCACCGCCGGCGACATCCACTTCCACGAATGGCTCGGCGACAGCTGGGGCGTGCTGTTCTCGCATCCGAAGGACTTCACGCCGGTGTGCACGACCGAGCTCGGCTACACCGCGAAGCTGAAGGACGAGTTCGCGAAGCGCAACGTCAAGGTGCTCGCGGTGTCGGTCGACGACGTCGATTCGCACAAGCGCTGGATGACGGACATCAACGAGACGCAGAAGACCGACGTGCAGTTCCCGATCCTCGCCGACGTCGATCGCAAGGTCTCGGATCTGTACGACATGATCCATCCGAACGCGAACGACACGCTGACGGTGCGGTCGGTGTTCTTCATCGACCCGAAGAAGAAGGTGCGCGCGACGATCACGTATCCCGCGTCGACCGGCCGCAACTTCGACGAGATCCTGCGCGTGATCGACTCGCTGCAACTGACCGACGGCCACAGCGTCGCGACGCCGGTGAACTGGAAGTTCGGCGAGGACGTCATCATCGTGCCGTCGCTGCAGGATCCCGAACTCATCAAGCAGAAGTTTCCGAAGGGCTACACGGCAGTGAAGCCGTATCTGCGGATCACGCCGCAGCCGGGTCCGACGACCCAGGGCCGGTGACGAACGACGTCGCGCGGACGGACAGGAACGGACCGGAGGCGACATGACGCGAATCACGGATGACCACGAAGTGCGGTCCGAGGGCCGCCTGACGCGTGCACGGCGCGACGAGTCGACGACGGTCGGCCCGATGCACGCGGATTCGGCATGACGACGCTCGCGACCTCGCGGCCGTCGCTCGGCGCTCGCCCCGCGCCGGACGGAACGAGGAAGCTCGCGTTCGCCGGCTTCCTCATCTGCGCGGGCCTGATCGCGTTCGCGCTGTATCTGCAGTACTTCCGCGGCCTCGACCCGTGCCCGCTGTGCATGATCCAGCGCGTGATCTTCATCGCGCTCGGCTTCGTGTTCCTGGTCGCGGGGATC
Organism: uncultured beta proteobacterium; assembly: GCA_963795885.1. Taxonomy (GTDB): domain Bacteria; phylum Pseudomonadota; class Gammaproteobacteria; order Burkholderiales; family Burkholderiaceae_D; genus CAHJXF01. The sequence goes on from CAWCJI010000004.1 coordinate 492,206, forward strand.
GCCGGACCGCGAGGCGCGGTGCGCCGGCTGTTCGGCGTGCTGACCACGCTGCTCGCGGTCACCGGCGTCGGCTTCGCGGCGCGCCACGTCTGGCTGCAGTGGTACCCGCCGGACTTCGAAAGCTGCACGGCCGACCTGTTCACGCAACTCGAGCGACTGCCGTTCGGATCGGTGATCCAGCGCGCGCTCTATGCGACCGGCGACTGCGCGAAAGTCGACTGGACGCTGCTCGGACTGTCGATCGCCCAGTGGTCGTTCCTCTGGTTCGTGGCGTTGACCCTGCTCTCGCTGGTCTATCTGCTGAAGAAGCCGCCGGGGCGCCCGGGCTGGGCTTGAGATCCGGATCGGACTCACTTCAGACGGAGCGGGCGGTCCACCGGACCGAGCGATGAACAAGGCCTTCGTCAAGGAAAGCGTCGACGACGACGAGGACGCCGACGGGCCGGTCGCGCCGCCGCTTCCGTCCGGCTCGAAGAACTACCTCACGCCCGCCGGCTACGCGAAGCTGCGCGACGAGCTGCGGCACCTGCTCGACGTGGAGCGTCCCGAGGTCGTTCGCACGGTCTCGTGGGCCGCGTCGAACGGCGATCGTTCCGAGAACGGCGACTACCTCTACGGCAAGAAGCGCCTGCGCGAGATCGACCGTCGCATGCGCTTCCTGACGAAGCGCCTCGACATCGCCGAGGTCGTGGACGCGTCGATCCACGCGGGCAGCGACCAGGTGTTCTTCGGCGCGACGGTCGACTATGCGATCGACGGCGAGGAGCACACGATCACGATCGTCGGCGTCGACGAGGCGGAGCCGCTCGAAGGAAAGATCAGCTGGGTCGCCCCGATCGCGCGCGCGCTCGTGAAGGCCCGCGAAGGCGACGTCGTGACGCTGCGCACGCCCGGAGGCCTCGCGGAGATCGAGGTGATCGCCGTGCGGTATCCGGCGGCGTACGTCGGTTGAGCCGACGCAGTGCGTCGCGTCGACGGCTGCGGCGGTCATCGGTCGCGGCAGACGGCTCGCGGCTGCGTGGACTCGTCGATCCCGAAGGCGGATCGTCGACGCCCTTGCGCGCTCCAGATGCACGACAAGCTTTTCTTCATCCTGATTGCGACCTGCCGTCGCGACCGGGGCTCGGTTTCGTACGTCACCGAGTCGATGACGGCCGATATCGGTGGCGGTTTCACTTCGAAGGGAGCAAGGTCACGCACCTGGCAAGCGATACCGAGCGCGGGATGACGGACTGCCTCGATCGAAGTCGTCCCGAAATCTCGGGGCTCGCATACTCATCGAAGGGAAACGCCATGGCGTTCGCTCCGCATCGACTTGCCCGCAGGAAGTCATCCGATCCTCGTCGCGGTCTCGCGTCTCGGCGTTCCACGGGAGATGTCTGCATCAACCTCGTCGAGGTCCGAAAGGAGGAATCGGCCGGAAGGCGACGTCCATGCGCAGGGCGCGCCATGACGACGTTCGCCGACCTGCGCCGTCGCATCGACCTCGAGGAGCCCGATGCCCGATCGTCCGCTGATGCGCGCACGGCAGGTCGCCGTAGCCGGCGGGACGTTCGACGAAGTGAACGTCCCTCGCCCGGTCCCGCGGCCGCGGCGAGGTCCTCGTGCGCATCCATGCGAGCGGCGTGAACCCGCTCGACTCGAAGATTCGTGCGGGCGAGGCGCCGCATGCACGTCACCCGTTGCCCGCCATCCTCGGGATGGACCTGGCCGGCATCGTCGAGTCCGTCGGCGACGACGTCCGGCAGTTCGCGATCGGCGATGCGGTCTACGGCCTGACCGGCGGCGTCGGCGGCGTGCAGGGGTCGCTCGCCGAATATGCCGCCGTCGACGCGGACCTCCTCGCGCCGAAGCCGACGAACCTGTCGATGCGACAGGCCGCGGCGCTGCCGCTCGTGATCATCACCGCCTGGGAAGGCCTGATCGATCGCGCGCGGCGTGAGGGCGGGCCAGCGCGTGCTCGTCCACGGCGGAGCCGGCGGCGTGGGCCATGTCACCGTCCAGATCGCGGTCGCGCTCGGCGCCGAGGTGTTCGCGACGGTCGGTCCGTCCGGGCTCGACGCGCGTTCGCGCCTACGGCGCGACGCCGATCGACTACACGACGACCGCCGTCGATCGGTATGTCGACGAATGCACCGGCGGCGCAGGCTTCGACGTGATCTACGACACCGTCGGCGGGTCGACGCTCGACGACTCGTTCGCCGCCGCAAGGACCTACGGCGGGCACGTCGTGAGTTGCCTGGGATGGGGCGTCCACAAGCTCGCGCCGCTGTCGTTTCGTGCCGCGACCTATTCGGGCGTCTTCACGCTGTTGCCGCTGTTGACCGGCCGAGGACGGGCGCACCACGGCGACATTCTGCGCGATGCGACGAAGCTGATCGAGGCCGGCAAGCTGATGCCGCGGATGGACCCGCGCACGTATGGCTTCGACGACGCGCTCGCCGCGCACGACTCGGTCGGGCGACACCTGGCAACGGGACGCGTCGTCGTCGACGTTCGCGACGACTGAAGCGACGCACGAGCGCCGATGCGCTGCGGCGGCGCAGACTCGGTGGCTCGACAACCGGGAGCAAGCGATGCATCGAAAGACCGAGCCACATCAGCCGAGTGCCTTGCCCGACGTCGAAGACGCGGAAAGCACATCGCCGGGATCAGACCTCGAAGAGGAGTCGCTCGACGAGGCGTTGCGCGAGACGTTTCCCGCGAGCGACCCGGTCGCGATCAGCGTCGACTGAAGCGGCTGGCGTCTGCTCGCCGCCTCCGCGTTCAGCTCTTGACGCGCGCGACCCGCACCGCCTCGGGCAGCCGCCGCAGGCGCCGCATCACGCGTGCGAGATGTGCTCGACCGGTCACCTGGATCATCAGGTGCAGCACCGTGATCTCTTCGGCCTCGTCGTCCATCGACACGTGCGCGAGGTTGGCGTCGCTCTCCGAGATCTCGACCGCCGCCCGCGCCAGCACGCCGCGCTCGTTCTTCAGCGACAGGTCGAGCTTGACGTTGAAGAGGCGCGAGCTGTCGTGCTCGGCCTCGTCGGTGTGGTCCCATTGCGCGTCGATCCAGCGGTCGGGGTCGCGCGTCTTGTGGCGCGCCGCGGTCGGGCAATCGGTCGTGTGGACGACGAGGCCGTGGCCACGCTGGATGTGGCCGAAGATCGGGTCGCCGGGAATCGGACGGCAACACGCGGCCAGCGTCACCGACGTGCCGTCGGCACCGTTGATCGACACCGGCGTCGCGGCCTTCGGTGCGGCCAGGCCGTCGCCTTCGTGGTTCGCCGACGCGAGGATCAGCCGCCGTGCGACGACGCCGGCGAGCCGCCGCCCGAGGCCGATGTCCGCGAACAGCTCGTCGCGCTTCTTCGCGCCGCTCTCCTGCAGGACGCGTTGCCAGTCGCCGTCCGGCAGCGTGTCGATCGTCCGGTCGACCTGCTTCAGCGACTGCTCGAGCAGCCGTCGGCCGAGCTCGACCGACTCGCTCGTACTTCATCGTCTTCAGGTAGTGCCGGATCTCGGAGCGCGCACGACCGGTCCGGACGAAGTTGACCCAGTTCGGGTTCGGCCGCGACGTCGGCGACGTCACGATGTCGACGACGTCGCCCGACTGCAGCTCGGTGCGCAGCGGCGACAACTCGCCGTTGATGCGCGCGGCGATGCAGGTGTTGCCGATGTCGGTGTGGATCTGGTACGCGAAGTCCACCGGCGTCGCGCCGCGCGGCAGCGTGATGATCTTCGACTTCGGCGTGAAGACGTAGACCGTCTCCGGGAACAGGTCGACCTTGACGTGCTCGAGGAACTCGGCCGAGTCGCCGGTCTGGTTCTGGATCTCGAGCAGCGACTGCAGCCACTGATGGGTGCTCTGCTGCAGGTCCGACGCGCGCCTCGCCGTTCTTGTACAGCCAGTGCGCGGCGACGCCCGACTCGGCGACGCGATGCATGTCCTGCGTGCGGATCTGGAACTCGACCGGCGTGCCGAACGGACCGAGCAGCGTGGTGTGCAGCGACTGGTAGCCGTTGACCTTCGGGATCGCGATGTAGTCCTTGAACTTGCCCGGCACCGGCTTGTACAGCGCGTGCAGCGCGCCGAGCGTCAGATAGCAGCGACGGATGTCGGCACGACGATGCGGAAGCCGTAGACGTCGAGCACCTGCGAGAACGACAGCTGCTTCTCGATCATCTTGCGATAGACGCCGTAGATCGTCTTCTCGCGGCCGTACACGTCGGCGTGGATGCCGGCGGCCGGCAGCGCGCGCGCTGGACCGCTTCGAGCATCTTGCCGACGACTTCGCGCCGGTTGCCGCGCGCGGCCAGGATCGCCTTGCGCAGCACCGCGAAGCGCATCGGGTACAGATGCATGAACGACAGGTCCTGCAGGTCGCGATAGATCGTGTTCAGGCCGAGCCGGTGCGCGATCGGCGCGTAGATCTCGAGCGTCTCGCGCGCGATGCGCCGCCGCTTCTCGGGCGGCAGCGCGCCGAGCGTGCGCATGTTGTGCAGCCGGTCGGCGAGCTTGATCAGGATGACGCGGACGTCGCGCGCCATCGCGAGCAGCATCTTGCGGAAGTTCTCGGCCTGCGCTTCCTCGCTGTTGCGGAACTGCATCTTGTCGAGCTTCGACAGGCCGTCGACGAGTTCGGCGACCTTCGGGCCGAAGCGTTCGAGCAGCACGTCCTTCGTGACGCCCTGGTCTTCCATCACGTCGTGCAGCAGCGCCGCCATGATCGCGTTGCGCGTCGAGCTTCATGCCGGCGCAGATTTCGGCGACCGCGATCGGGTGCGAGATGTACGGGTCGCCGCTCTGCGCGGAACTGGCCGAGGTGCGATTCGTCGGAGAAACGGTAAGCGTCGCGAACGCGCTTGACTTCGGCGTCGCTCGAGGTACGCCGACAGCATCTCCGTCAGCGGCGCGAGGCTGACGACGCGCGACGGCTCCGCCGGCGGCGGCGGGACGTGCGCGATGATCGAACTGGGGTGTGGCCGCGAAGACTCGACGCCGGCCGCGTCGTTCGCGTCGTCGATCGTCGCGAGGTCGTCGCCCGAGCTCGCGGCGACGCTTGAAATTGATCAGCCGCGCGACCGAGTCCAGGGCGGTGGACAGGACTCATGGCGGCTCGCTGGTCGCGCGCGGATCAGACGGTGCGGGACGTCGTCAGGTCGGAACCTTCTTCAGCATCTCGATGCCGACCTTGCCTTCGGCGATTTCGCGCAGCGCAATGACGGTCGGCTTGTCGCGGCTCTCGATCTTCGGCGTGTGGCCCTGCGCGAGCTGGCGCGCGCGATACGTCGCCGCGAGCGCGAGCTGGAAGCGGTTCGGGATATGTTTCAGACAGTCTTCGACGGTGATGCGGGCCATGGCGGCTCTCCGGATGGTGATCGATCGCGCCGGGATGTCCCGGTCGGCGGTGGAACGGCCGGCCCGCCTTCTGGTTGGAAGGCCGGACGGCGTCAAGGTTCAACGCGGCGGTCGGATGCCGGCGTCGGCAGGTCGCGAGGACCGATGACGCCGGTCAGCGGACGTGGATGCCCAGCTGACCGAACAGCGCCGCATGGCGGACCGCCTGCGACGCGAAGCGCAACCGCGCGGCCTGGACGATGGTCTTCAGCTGCTGCGACGCCTCGGCGAACTCCCGGTTGATGATAGCGTATTCGAAGTCGCGCGCATGGGCGATTTCGCCGCCGGCGGCGAGCAGTCGACGGGTGATGACGGCCGACTCGTCCTGGCCTCGCTGCCGCAGCCGCGCCTCGAGCGCATCGATCGACGGCGGCAGGATGAAGATGCCGATCGCGTCGGGGAAGCGCTCCTTGATCTGCCGGGCGCCCTGCCAGTCGATCTCGAGCAGCACGTCGGCGCCAGCCGCGATCTGCGACGTGATCCATGCGGTCGACGTGCCGTAGAGGTGCCCGTGCACCTCGGCGGACTCGATGAACTCGCCGCGCGCGCGCATCGCGACGAAGGTCGGCACGTCGATGAAGAGGTATTCGCGTCCGTCGGCCTCGCCGGGCCGCGGCGGCCGCGTCGTGTACGAGATCGACAGCTTGACCGACGGGTCGTCGGCGAGCAGCGCATTGACCAGCGTCGACTTGCCGGCGCCGGACGGCGCGGCGACGATCAGGACCGTGCCGGCGTGCCGCTCGAAGCCGTTCAGCGACGGCACCGTCATGCGGCGTCGTTCGCTCACGCGTCCGATCCCGGCTCGATCCGCATCATTCGAGGTTCTGGACCTGTTCGCGGATCTGCTCGATCGCGAGCTTCAGCTCGACCGCCGCGTCGGCGAGCTCGGCGGCCGCCGACTTCGAGCCGAGCGTGTTGGCCTCGCGGTTCAGTTCCTGCATCATGAAGTCGAGGCGCTTGCCGACCGCGCCGCCCCGGCCGAGGATCGCGCGCACCTCGGTCAGATGGCCGGCGAGCCTCGACAGCTCCTCGGACACGTCGATGCGGGTGCCGTACAGCGTGATCTCCTGACGGATGCGGTCGAGCGCCTCGCCGCGGGTCAGCGCCGCGGCGGTCGGCTCGCCGGGCTTCGGCTCGAACACGATGCCGAGCGCGGCGGCGAGACGCTGCTCGAGCAGCCGCTGGTGCGCCTCGACGAGCCGCGGAACGGCGGGCTGGAGCCGCTCGACGACCGACTCCATCGCGTCGATCCTGTCGATGATCACGGTGGCGAGCCGTTCGCCCTCGCGGGCGCGCGCGGTCGCGAGCTGGTCGAGCGCCTCGTTCGCGAGCGACTTCGTCAGCGCGCTCACCTCGTCGACCTCGATGTCGCCGCTTTCCAGGACCCCGGGCCAATGCAGCACCTCGTTCACCGACAGCGGCCTCGCGTCCGGCAGCCTCGCCCGCACGCCGCGGTCGAGCGCCTCGAGCTGCGCGAGCACGCGGTCGGCGGCGACGATGCCCTGCGACACGCCGGCGTTGCGATGGATGTAGAAGCGCACGTCGAGCTTGCCGCGCGCGACGCGGGCAGTGATCGCCTCGCGCAGCGACGCCTCTCCCGACCGAAGCTCGTCGGACAGCCGGAACTGCGGATCGAGGTAGCGCGAGTTGACGCTGCGGATCTCGAGCACGATCGCGCCGACGCGGTGGTCGCGACGCGCGAGGGCGAAGCCGGTCATGCTGGAGACGGTCATCGTGCCGGTCGGCGCATCGCATCGCGCCGGATCGGTCCGCCGGTGGTCCGCGCCTTGCTTGTTGATGGTTGCGTGCGCCGTGCGCCGAGCCGGCACACGTACAATGGCGCCGCTGAAGTCGAGCGAAGCGTCGAGCAGGACGTCGAGCGAGGCGCGGCGCGGCGGGTCGTTCGACGAGCGTCGTCGCGGGTGCCGTCGCTCATCGGTCGGTCGTCCGCATGCCTGCCGCTGTCTCCGCGTTGTTCGCCGTTCGTCGACCGTCGTCGCGTCCTGCTCTTCGTTGCGATCGCGATCCGCCGATCGCCCCTCGTCGTCCGAACCTGGTCGACCGTCCCGGCACCATCAAGATGATCCTTCCTCGCGTCCGCTGAACGCATGGCCTCGGAGTCGAACGCCGCGCTGCCCGAAGGCCACGAGGTCGAGGGGTATCGCATTGTAAAGAAGATATCGAGCGGCGGTTTCTCGATCGTCTATCTCGCGCGCGACGAGTTCGACCGTCCGGTCGCCATCAAGGAGTACCTGCCGGCCTCGCTGGCGTCGCGCCGCGTCGGCGAGCTCGTGCCGACGATCGTCGACACGAACCTGCCGACGTTCCGCATCGGCCTCAAGTGCTTCTTCGAGGAAGGCCGTGCGCTCGCGCGCATCCTGCATCCGAACGTCGTGCGCGTCGTCAACTTCTTCCGCGCGAACGAGACGGTCTACATGGTGATGCTGTACGAGCAGGGACGCACGTTGCAGGAGCAGATCCTCAAGTATCGCGACCGCGGCGACAAGAAGCTGCTCGGCGAGCGCTTCATCCGGCTCGTGTTCACGCAGGTGATGAACGGTCTGCGCGAGGTCCACACGAACAAGCTGCTGCACCTCGACCTGAAGCCGGCCAACATCTATCTGCGCCGCGACGCGTCGCCGATCCTGCTCGACTTCGGCGCGGCCCGGCAGACGCTGTCGACCGACTCCGGCAAGCTGTTCCCGATGTACACGCCGGGATTCGCGGCGCCGGAGCTGTACGACCGGCACGGTGCGCTCGGTCCGTGGACCGACATCTACGGCATCGGCGCGTCGATCTTCGCGTCGATGTCGGGCCACGCGCCGCAGCCGGCCGATGCGCGACGCGCGAACGACAAGATGCCGCCGAAGATCCGCGAGCTGAACGCGTACGGCTACTCGAAGGAGCTGCTCGGCGTCGTCGAGTGGTGCCTGAAGCTCGACGTGCTCGAGCGTCCGCAGAGCGTCTTCGCGCTGCAGAAGGCACTGCTCGATCGCGTCCCCACCGAACGCAAGAAGACGTTCGCGGACCGCACGCGCGAGGCGCTGCGCGTGCTGAAGCCGCGCGCCCGCGTCGAGTCGCCCCGCGCGTCGACGATCTCGATGTACACCCGGCAAAGCTAGGACCCTCGATGCGCTTCTCGATCTACCAGGAAAGCAAGCGGGGCGGCCGCAAGTCGAACCAGGACCGGATGGGGTACTGCTTCACGCGCGACGCCTTGCTGATGATCGTCGCCGACGGCATGGGCGGGCACGTCCAGGGCGAGATCGCCGCGCAGATCGCCGTGCAGACCGTCGGCGCCGCGTTCCAGCAGCGAGGCGACGCCGGTGCTGCCGAGTCCGTCGCGCTTCCTCGAGACGAGCCTCGTCGAGGCACATCGAGCCATTCTCGAATACCGCGCGGCCAACCGGCTTTCGGAGTCGCCGCGGACCACGATCGTCGCGTGCGTCGTGCAGAAGGGCGCGGCGTTCTGGGCGCATGTCGGCGATTCGCGGCTGTACTGGATTCGCGCCGGCGAGATCATCGCGCAGACCCGCGACCATTCGAAGATCCAGAGCATGATCCAGCAGGGACTCGCGTCGCCGGCCGAGATCGACACGCATCCGGACCGCAACAAGCTGTTCAACTGCCTCGGGTCGCCCGAGGCGCCGACGGTCGAGCTGTCGCGCAAGATGATCCTGAAGCCCGGCGACACGCTGTTCCTGTGCACCGACGGGTTGTGGTCGGCCGTGCCCGACGCGTCGATCGCGTCCGCGTTCGCGAGCAGCACCGTGATGCGCGCGGTCCCCGACATGATCAACGCCGCGCTCGCCGAAGCGGGCAGCGATTCGGACAACGTCACCGGGATGGCGATGAGCTGGGAGGGCGCCGACCTGCGATCCGAGCAGGGCGTGTCGACGGAGTCGATGCCGCTCGGCGCGATGACGACGACGATCGATCACTTCCGCCCGAGTCAGGTCGACTCGCCGCAGAAGCCGATGACCGACAGCGAGATCGAGCGGGCGATCGACGACATCCGCGCATCGATCCGCAAGTCGAACAAGCTGATGCCGAAGGTCGGATGACGATCGATCGACTCGAGGGGCGCGCGGCCGACGCGCTGCGTCCGGTCACCATCACGCGCCGCTACACGCGTTATGCCGAGGGCTCGGTGCTGATCGAGTTCGGGCACACGCGCGTGCTCTGCACGGCGAGCGTCGAGGAACGCGTGCCGGGCTTCATGAAGGGGCAGGGTCGCGGCTGGCTGACGGCCGAATACGGCATGCTGCCGCGCGCGACGCACACGCGCGGCGACCGCGAAGCGGCGCGCGGCAAGCAGTCGGGTCGCACGCAGGAGATCCAGCGGCTGATCGGCCGCTCGATGCGCAGCGTGTTCGACCTCGCCGCGCTCGGCGAGCGCACGCTGACGCTCGACTGCGACGTGCTGCAGGCCGACGGCGGCACGCGGACCGCCGCGATCACCGGCGCATTCGTCGCGGCCCACGACGCGGCGTCGACGCTCGTAGCGAGCGGCCAGCTCGCCGCGCATCCCGCACGCGAGTTCGTCGCCGCGGTCTCGGTCGGGCTGAAGGACGGCACGGCCTTGCTCGACCTCGACTATGCCGAGGACTCGACCTGCGACACCGACATGAACGTCGTGATGACGGCCGGCGGCGGCATCGTCGAGGTGCAGGGCACGGCGGAACGCGAGCCGTTCTCGCGGGCCGAGCTCGACCGGCTGATCGACCTCGCGAGTCTCGGCATCGGAAGGCTCGATCGACTGTCAGCGCCTCGCGCTGGCCGCTTGATGGGACGGCCGCCGAATCCGCCGTGCTGCTTGTTGCGTAAGATCGGTGCCCCTTCTTTGCGGACGTGCGCCGTCCCGATGCCGATGCCGTTCGCTCCTGCCGCCCGTTGCCGCTGATGTCGCCTGCCGTCGCGTTCCTGATCGGTTTGGTCGGCGTCGCCGTGGCCCTCGGCATCGTGGGCGTCTTCCAGCTGAAGAGCCGCAACGCGAACATGGTCGACCCGGTCTGGACGATCACGCTCGGCCTGCTCGGCGTGTGGCTCGCGGTCGTCGGATCGGCGCCGTCGGCCGTCCGCGTCGTCGCGGGCGTCGCGATCGGCGCGTGGGCCTGCCGGCTCGGACTGCATCTGTATCGGCGCAACCACGGCACGCCCGAGGACAAGCGCTATGCGCGCTTCCGTACGAAGTGGGGAGCGGCCGCGGACCGGACGATGTTCCTGTTCATCGAGTCGCAGACGTTGTTCTCGGCGTTGCTGACGCTGCCGTTCCTCGTCGTGTGCTGGCGCGACGACCTGCCGCCGACGTGGGCGATCGCGGCAGCCGTCGTGGTCGCGGTCGCGTCGATCGTCGGCGAGGCGACGTCGGATGCGCAGCTCGCGCACTTCCGGCGCGACCCGTCGAACAAGGGCCGTGTCAATCGCGAAGGGTTGTGGCGTTACTCCCGGCACCCGAACTATTTCTTCGAGTGCCTGCACTGGTTCACGTACCTGCTGCTCGCGGTCGGGACCGCCTGGTGGTGGGTCGGGTTGATCCCGCCGATCGTGATGGCATGGCTGCTGTTGAAGCTGTCGGGCATCCCGATGGTCGAGGAGCAGATGATCCGCGAGCGGCCCGGCTATGCCGAGTACGTGCGATCGACGAGCGCGTTGATCCCCTGGCCGCCGAAGAAGCCGGCATGAGCGCCGCGGTCGAAGAGTCGCGGCGCGGGTCCGGCCGACCGCGCGTCGCATGAACGTCATCGACCTCGCGGAGCGGCGCTGGCTGCCGGACGGCATCGTGCGCGCCGGCATGCGGCGGATGATCGCCGGACGCCTGAAGGCGGAGACGCGCGGCAGCGCCGACGCGATCGCCGAACGGCAGCGACGCTTCGTCGAGGAGCTCGCGGCCAGTCCGATCGCGATCGAGACGCAGGCCGCCAACCGTCAGCACTACGAGGTGCCGGCGGCGTTCTTCAAGCTTCATCTCGGGCCGCGGCTCAAGTATTCGGCCTGCTTCTATTCCACCGGGCGCGAGACGCTGGCCGGCGCCGAGGAGGCGATGCTCGCCGCGTACGCCGACCGCGCGCAGCTCGCCGACGGCCAGCGCATCCTCGACCTCGGCTGCGGCTGGGGCTCGTTCGCGTTGTGGGCCGCGGCCCGCTATCCGCATGCGACCGTGTTCGGACTGTCGAACTCGCAGGGGCAGCGTGCGTTCATCGAGGGCGAGGCCGCCGCGCGCGGGCTCCGCAACCTCACGATCCGCACCGGCAACGTCGTCGACTTCGAGTTCCCGGCGGACGACCTCGCCGGCGGCTTCGACCGCATCGTGTCGGTCGAGATGCTCGAGCACATGAAGAACTATGGGCTGCTGTTCGCGAAGCTCGCGCGCTGGCTGCGCGACGACGGCCGCGTCTTCGTGCACGTGTTCGCGAACCGGCACGTCGCATATCACTTCGAGGACCGCGAGTCCGACGACTGGATGAGCCGCTACTTCTTCACCGGCGGCACGATGCCGAGCTACGACCTGTTCGCGTCGTTCCCGGACGACCTCGCGATCGAGGACCGCTGGTGGACGTCGGGTCGCCATTACGAACGGACCGCGAACGACTGGCTGCGCCGGATGGATGCGGCCGAGGAACCGATCATGGAGATCTTTCGCGCGACCTACGGGCGTGGGGACGCGCGGATCTGGTTCAACCGCTGGCGGATGTTCTACATGGCGGTCGCCGAACTGTTCGGCTTCCGCCAGGGCACGCAATGGGGCGTCGCCCACTATCGCTTCGTGAAGGGCAGCAAGGCATGACCGAATGAAGAACATGATCGTCCTGGCCGCCGTCGTGTGCATGGCGCCGGGTATCCCGACCGCCGGTGCAGCCGAGTTGCAGCACTTCACCGCCACCGCGCACGACGTGCAGTCCGGCAAGGTCCTCTACACCGAGCAGTACGACGTACAGGTCGACAACAACCGCTGGGTGTCCGGCACGACGCGCTATGTGCTGCCGTCCGGCAAGCAGCTCGCCGAACGCAAGTTCGACTTCGCGATCGACCGCTACGTGCCGGTGCTGTCGCTCGATCAGACCGATCCCAACTATCACGAAGGGATCTCGCGCATCGACAAGGACAAGGTCGAGGCCTACCAGGCGCACGACGGCCAGCGCGAGACCGCCTCGCTCGACCGCGCGAAGGACGTCGTCGCGGACTGCGGGTCGCAGGTCTACGTGGCGGATCACCTCGACGACCTGCAGGCGGGCCGCTCGCTCCACTTCACGCTGATCGTGCCGGGCCGCCTCGACAGCTTCAAGCTGCGCGCGACGAAGACGAAGGACGTCGACATCGACGGGCATCACGCGATCCGCATCCGCATCGAACTCGATTCGATGCTGAGCCTGGTGCTGCCGCCGATCGAGCTGACGATCGACCCGCCGACGCGTCGCATCCTCGAATACACCGGCATCACGACGGTCAAGGATCCGACGACGAAGAAGTCGTACACCGCGCGGATCGTGTTCGCGTACCGCTGACCGCGGCACGATCTTCACAGGAAGCGGTGGATCGCGGTCATCGTGCCGAGCAGCAGCGGTTGATGCACGAGATAGATCGTCAGGCTCCAGCGGCCCATCGTCGCGAGCAGCCGACGCAGTCGTGACGGCACGGCGCGCTCGATCGAGCGCGCCGTCGTCGACAGCCGGAAGCCGTGCCGCGCCCACAGGCCGCCCGCCGCGCAGCCGGCCAGCACGACGCCGAGCCACGGGAACAGCGGCACGTAGTCTTCGGTCGGCGGCTTCCGGGTCGCGAAGCCGATCCAGTCGATCGTCCGCGGGTCGAAGACGGGGTTCGCATACCAGAGGCCGATCGCGAGCGCGGCCGCCGCGAGGACGAGCGCGAGGCCCGGACGACGCGGCGCGCGCCGGCACAACCACAGCGCGACCGCGACGAAGTGCAGCACGCCGAAGTAGATGAACGTCGCGGGGAAGAGCAGCGCGCTGCCGGCAGTCACGAGCACCGCGGCGCCGGCGATCTCGGCCCAGCGCCGCAGGAACGATCGATCGAGCCAGCGGGTCGTGCCGCGCCGGCGCTCGCGATCGTCGCGCAGCGCGAGCGACACGCCAACGACGAACAGGAAGCTCGCGACGATCGACGAGCGCCACGCGATCCAGCCGCGATCGTCGAGCATCGCCCAATGCGCCCAGCCGACGTAGGTCAGGTCGAAGCAGACGTGATACGCGATCATCGTCGCGATGGCCAGGCCCCGCAGCACGTCGACGAGGTCGATCCGGGGCAGCGCGTCGATCGCGCGCGCGCGGGGCGTCACGATGCCGGTCGCTTCGCCCGGGCCCGCCGCGACGCGCGCGAATCCGACGTGCGACGTCGGCGCCTTCTGCGATGCGGTGCGACGCCGGGTCTTCGCCATCGGCCGATTATGGATCGGCCGACCGGCAGTCGCGGCCGGCGGCCGGCATCGCGGCGGCTGCTTCGCCTCGCCTCGCTCCGCTATAATCCAAATTTCCCGGTGGTGCCGCGCCGGCGGAGTCGGATCGACGCCCCGCAGCACGACTCTTCATGACCAAATTCGTCTTCGTCACCGGTGGCGTCGTGTCCTCGCTGGGCAAGGGGATCGCCGCCGCGTCGCTGGCCGCCATCCTCGAGTCGCGCGGCCTCAAGGTCACCCTCCTCAAGCTCGATCCGTACATCAACGTCGATCCGGGCACGATGTCGCCGTTCCAGCACGGCGAGGTGTTCGTGACCGAGGACGGCGCCGAGACGGACCTCGACCTCGGCCACTACGAGCGCTTCGTCAGCGCGCGGATGCGCCGCGTCAACAACTTCACGACCGGCCAGATCTACGAAAGCGTGATCCGCAAGGAACGCCGCGGCGAGTACCTCGGCAAGACCGTGCAGGTGATCCCGCACATCACGAACGAGATCCAGGACTTCATCCGTCGCGGCGCGGCCGCCGCGTTCGTCGACGACGGCGGCGCGGACATCGCGCTCGTCGAGATCGGGGGCACCGTCGGCGACATCGAGTCGCTGCCGTTTCTCGAGGCCGCGCGGCAGATGAGCCTGAAGGGCGGCCGCGGCTCTTGCTGCTTCCTCCACCTCACGCTCGTGCCGTACATCGCGTCGGCCGGCGAGTTGAAGACGAAGCCGACGCAGCACAGCGTGCAGAAGCTGCGCGAGATCGGGATCCAGGCCGACGCGTTGCTGTGCCGCGCGGACCGCCGCATCCCCGACGACGAGCGCGACAAGATCTCGCTGTTCTCGAACGTCGCGCTCGACGGCGTCATCTCGGTCTGGGATGCCGACTCGATCTACAAGATCCCGGCGATGCTGCATGCGCAGGGCCTCGACGACCTCGTCTGCGAGCGGCTCGCCATCACCGCGCGGCCCGCCGACCTGGCGGTCTGGGACAAGCTCGTGCAGAGCCTCGAGCATCCGAAGACCGAGGTCACGATCGGCATGGTCGGCAAGTACGTCGACCTGACCGAGTCGTACAAGTCGCTGACCGAGGCGCTCGTGCATGCCGGCATCCACACCGGCGCGAAGGTCAACATCGAGTATCTCGACTCGGAGGTCATCGACGTCGACGGCACGGCGGGTCTCGATCGTCTCGATGCGATCCTGATCCCGGGAGGCTTCGGCGTGCGCGGCACCGAAGGCAAGATCAAGGCGATCCGCCATGCGCGCGAGAACCAGGTGCCGTTCCTCGGCATCTGCCTCGGCATGCAGCTCGCGACGATCGAGTTCGCGCGCAACCGCTGCGGCCTCGACGGCGCGAACAGCACGGAGTTCGATCCCGACACGCCGCATCCGGTCGTCGCGCTGATCACCGAATGGCAGAACCACGACGGTCGCGTCGAACGGCGCAGCGAGACGTCGGACCTCGGCGGCACGATGCGGCTCGGCGCGCAGCGCTGTCCGGTCGAGCCCGGCACGCTGGCGGCGCGCATCTACGGGGCCGAGGTCAACGAGCGGCACCGGCATCGCTACGAGGTCAACAACTACTTCGCGCCGCTGCTCGAGTCGCACGGCTATCGCATCAGCGCGCACACGCCGACCGAGAACCTGCCGGAGATCATGGAGCTGCCGCAGAGCGGCCCGAACGGTCACCCGTGGTTCTTCGGCGTGCAGTTCCACCCGGAGTTCACGTCGACGCCGCGGGCCGGGCATCCGCTGTTCACGTCGTACCTCGAGGCGGCGATCGCGAATCGCGCGGCGCGGTTGAAGAAGGCGGCGTGACGTGACGGGTCGGGGCTGCGCCGTTCGACGAGCCATCGGCTATCGGGCGCCCGCATGAAGCTCTGCGGCTTCGACGTCGGCCTCGACCAGCCGTTCTTCCTGATCGCCGGCACCTGCGTCATCGAGTCGCGCCAGCTCGCGATCGACACGGCGGGCACGCTGAAGGAGATGACCGACGCAGCTCGGCATCCCGTTCATCTACAAGTCGTCGTTCGACAAGGCGAACCGCAGCTCCGGCAAGTCGTTCCGCGGGCCGGGCCTCGACGAGGGGCTGAGGATCCTCGCCGACGTGAGGTCCGCAGATCGGCGTGCCGGTGCTGACCGACATCCACGAGATCGACGAGATCGAAGCGGTCGCGTCGGTCGTCGACGTGCTGCAGACGCCGGCGTTCCTGTGCCGCCAGACCGACTTCATCCACGCCGCCGCGTCGGCCGGCCGGCCGGTCAACATCAAGAAGGGCCAGTTCCTCGCGCCGCACGAGATGAAGAACGTCGCCGAGAAGGCGCGCGAGGCCGCGATCGCGGCCGGCGGCGACGGCGACAACATCATGGTCTGCGAGCGCGGCGCCTCGTTCGGCTACAACAACCTCGTGTCCGACATGCGGTCGCTCGCGATCATGCGCGAGACCGGTTGCCCGGTCGTGTTCGACGCGACGCATTCGGTGCAGCTGCCCGGCGGACAGGGCGCGACGTCGGGCGGACAGCGCGAGTTCGTGCCGGTGCTGTCGCGCGCGGCGATCGCCGTCGGCGTCGCCGGCGTGTTCATGGAGACGCATCCCGATCCCGCGAACGCGATGTCGGACGGCCCGAACGCCGTGCCGTTGAAGCGGATGCGCGCGCTGCTCGAGACGCTCGTCGCGATCGACCGCGTCGCGAAGGCCGGCGACTACGCCGAAAACGACTTCAACCCCTGAACCTTCGACCGGAACCCGCCATGGCCGCCTACATCCTCGCCGACGTCGACGTCACCGATCCCGAGCAGTACGCCGAGTACCGCAAGCTGTCGAGCGCCGCGTTCGACGCGCACGGCATCACGCCGCTCGCGCGCGGCGGCCGCACGGTCCGGCTCGAAGGTCGCGAGCCCGGGGCGCATCGTCATCATCCCGTTCGCGTCGGTCGAGGCGGCGCAGGCGTTCTACGACTCGCCCGAATACAAGAAGGCGCGTGCGGCCCGGGACGGCGCCGCCGTCATGAACATGATCATCGTCGAAGGCGCGTGACGCCGCCCGACCACCCATACACGACAACAGGAGTCCCATGAGCGCCATCGTCGACATCATCGGCCGCGAGATCATCGACAGCCGCGGCAATCCGACCGTCGAATGCGACGTGCTGCTCGAGTCGGGCGTGCTCGGCCGCGCGGCCGTGCCGTCGGGCGCGTCGACCGGATCGCGCGAGGCGATCGAGCTGCGCGACGGCGAGGCGCGGCGCTACGGCGGCAAGGGCGTCCTGAAGGCGTGCGAGAACATCAACACCGAGATCTCCGAGGCCGTGATGGGTCTCGACGGCAACGAGCAGGCGTTCCTCGACCGCACGCTGATCGACCTCGACGGCACCGACAACAAGGCGCGGCTCGGGGCGAACGCGATGCTCGCGGTGTCGATGGCCGTCGCGAAGGCAGCGGCCGAGGAGTCGGGGCTGCCGCTGTATCGCTACTTCGGCGGCACGTCGGCGTCGACGATGCCGGTGCCGATGATGAACGTCATCAACGGCGGCGCGCACGCGAACAACAACCTCGACCTGCAGGAGTTCATGATCATCCCGATCGGGGCGCCGAGCTTCCGCGAGGCGTTGCGCTACGGCGCCGAGGTCTTCCACGCGTTGAAGAAGGTGATCGGCGACCAGGGGATGAGCACGGCGGTCGGCGACGAAGGCGGCTTCGCGCCGTCGGTGCCGCATCACGAGGCCGCGATCCAGCTGATCCTCGACGCGATCGACAAGGCCGGCTACACGGCGGGCTCGCAGATCGCGATCGGCCTCGACTGCGCCGCATCCGAGTTCTACAAGGACGGCAAGTACCAGCTCGACGGCGAGGGGCTGATCCTCGACGCGGCCGGCTTCACCGACCTGCTCGCGACGTGGTGCGACAAGTACCCGATCATCTCGATCGAGGACGGGATGGCCGAAGGCGACTGGGACGGCTGGAAGCTTCAGACCGAACGCCTCGGCAGCAAGGTCCAGCTCGTCGGCGACGACCTGTTCGTGACGAACACGAAGATCCTGAAGCGAAGGCATCGACCGCGGCATCGCGAACTCGATCCTGATCAAGATCAACCAGATCGGCACGCTGACCGAGACGTTCGCGGCGATCGAGATGGCCAAGCGCGCCGGCTACACGTCGGTCATCAGCCATCGGTCCGGCGAGACCGAGGACACGACGATCGCCGACATCGCGGTCGGGACGAACGCGATGCAGATCAAGACGGGCTCGATGAGCCGCTCGGATCGCGTCGCGAAGTACAACCAGCTGCTGCGGATCGAGGAGGACCTCGGCGACGTGGCGACGTATCCGGGACGCGCGCGCGTTCCACAACCTGAAGTAGCCGAAGCGACCGGATCGACCTCGTCCGCACCGATGCGACTCGTTCCGATCCTGATCGCCGCGCTGTTGCTGGCGATCCAGTTCCCGCTGTGGCTCGGCCGCGGCGGCTGGATGCAGGTGCGCGAGATGGAGCGTCAGCTCGCGTCGCAGAACCGCACGAACGCGGAGCTCGAGGCACGCAACGAGCGGCTCGCCGCCGAAGTCAAGGACCTGAAGGAGGGCGCCGGTGCGGTCGAGGAGCGCGCGCGCTTCGAGCTCGGCATGCTGAAGGAGGGCGAGGTCTTCGTGCAGATCGTCGAGCCGCCGCCGGCCGCCGATGGCCAACGTCCCGTCGCGGGCAGTCCGCCGCCGCCGAGACCTTAGACACGGTGTCACCCGGCCGCCGACCGTGCCATCGCGGTCGGCGGCGCGCTGCGGTCGCTACGCGTCGACGATGCCGGCCGCGCGGGATTTCGCCTCGGCCCGCTTCGTCCACCAGCGATAGACGAGGTAGCCGACGCCGGCCGACGCCGGCCGCTTCGACGAGGATGCGCAGCGCGCGCAACCAGGTCACGATCAGGCCGATCGTCATGCCGAAGGCCACCCAGTGCCACCAGTGCGTGTGCGGCGACGTCATGTCGTTGATGAACCAGCACAGGCCGACGACGAAGACGGCCCGGATCGGAAAGGTCACGGCCTTGACGACCGCGGCGACCGGGTAGAGCGGGTTGAGCGAGTTCATGTGGCTGACGCCCCTGGCACGTTCGGATCGCGCACGGATCGGTCGGCGGCGTCGGTGATCGCAGCGTCGGCCAGCGGCGACGACGCGACGTGACGACTGCGGCGGCGGTGAGCGACGTCGTGCCACCGATGCGCCCGGACGGACGCGTACGGCGACCGACGCAGCGCGAGCCACCGACGTCAGGTCCGCACCGCCTCGTCCGTGTACTCCTCCGTCGGGATGCACCCGCAGAACAGGTTGCGGTCGCCATAGACATGGTCCGCCCGTCCTACCGGCGGCCAGTACTTGTTCGCGCGCAGGCTCCTCTGCGGATACGCCGCCGTCTCGCGCGAGTACGGGTGCGTCCAGTCGTCGACCAGCAGCGACGCCGCCGTGTGCGGCGCGTTCTTCAGCGGATTGTCGTCGCGGTCCATGCGGCCGTCCTCGATCGCGCGGATCTCCTCGCGGATCGCGATCATCGCGGCGACGAAGCGGTCGAGCTCGACCAGCGGTTCGGACTCCGTCGGCTCGATCATCAGCGTGCCGGCGACCGGGAAGCTCATCGTCGGCGCGTGGAAGCCGTAGTCCATCAGCCGCTTCGCGACGTCGTCGACCGTGACGCCGCTCGACTCCTTGATCGGTCGCAGGTCGACGATGCACTCGTGCGCGACGAGACCGTGGTCGCCGCGATAGAGCACCGGGAAGTGCGGGTCGAGCTTCTTCGCGAGGTAGTTGGCCGACAGGATCGCCGTCTCGGTCGCGGCGGTCAGGCCGGCGCGGCCCATCATCGTGATGTACATCCACGAGATCGGCAGGATCGACGCGGAGCCGTACGGCGCGGCCGAGACCGCGCCGATCGACTGCGCGTCGTCGCGCTCGACGCCGTCGCGCGGCACGCGACCCGGCAGGAACTTCGCGAGATGCGCGCCGACCGCGACCGGTCCGACGCCGGGCCCGCCGCCGCCATGCGGGATGCAGAACGTCTTGTGCAGGTTGAGGTGCGACACGTCGCCGCCGAAGCGACCCGGCGCCGCGACGCCGACCATCGCGTTCATGTTCGCGCCGTCGACGTAGACCTGTCCGCCGTATCGATGGACGATCTCGCAGATCGCCTCGACGCCCGGCTCGTAGACGCCGTGCGTCGACGGATACGTGATCATCACGGCCGCGAGCGCGTCCGCATGCCCGGCGGCCTTCGCCTCGAGGTCGGCGAGGTCGACGTTGCCGCCTTCGTCGCAGTCGACGACGACGACCTTCAGCCCGGCCATCTGCGCCGACGCCGGGTTCGTGCCGTGCGCCGACGACGGGATCAGGCAGACGTCGCGATGCGCCTCGCCGCGCGACGCGTGGTACGCGCGGATCACGAGCAGGCCCGCGTACTCGCCCTGCGAGCCGGCGTTCGGCTGCAGCGACACGGCCGCATAGCCGGTCGCCGCGCACAGCATGTCCTCGAGCTCGGCGATCATCGCGCGATAGCCCTCGGTCTGCGACGACGGCGCGAACGGATGCATGTGCGCGAACGCGGACCACGTGACCGGGATCATCTCGGACGTCGCGTTGAGCTTCATCGTGCACGAGCCGAGCGGGATCATCGCGCGATCGAGCGCGATGTCGCGGTCCGCGAGCCGACGCAGGTAACGCAGCATCTCGGTCTCGGAGTGATGCGTGTTGAAGACCGGATGCGTGAGGTAGCGCGAGGTCCGGTCCAGCGTCGCGGGAAACGCGTCGTCGGCAGCCGCATCGAGCGCGTCGAAATCGGGCAGCGGACGACCGTGCGCGAACAGCGTCCACAGTCGTTCGACGTCGGCGCGCGTCGTCGTCTCGTCGAGCGTCACGCAGACGCCGTCCGCGCCGACGTCCCGCAGGTTCACGCGCTCGGCCGACGCGGCCGCATGGACGACCGCGGCGTCGCAGGCGACCGCGAGCGTGTCGAACCAGGCGTCGTTGAAGACGGTGACGCCGAGTACGCGCAGCCCGGCCGCGAGCACCGTCGTCAGCCGATGCACGCGCCGTGCGATCGTCGCGAGCCCGTCGGGTCCGTGATAAACCGCGTACATCGCGGCCATCACCGCGAGCAGGACCTGCGCGGTGCAGATGTTCGACGTCGCCTTCTCGCGGCGGATGTGCTGCTCGCGCGTCTGCAGCGCGAGGCGATACGCACGGTCGCCGTTCGCGTCGATCGTCACGCCGACGAGTCGGCCCGGCATGCTGCGCTTGAACGCGTCGCGCGTCGCGAAGAACGCCGCGTGCGGTCCGCCGAAACCCATCGGCACGCCGAAGCGCTGGCTCGTGCCGACCACCACGTCGGCGCCCCATTCGCCGGGCGGCTTCAGCAACGTCAGCGCGAGCAGGTCGGCCGCGACGACGACGAGCCCGCCGGCGGCGTGGATCGCATCGACGACGTCGCGCGTGATCGAGCACATGGCCGTACGTGCCCGGGTACTGCAGCAGCACGCCGAACGCATCGTGGGTCGCGGCCGAGCACGGCGCGTCGACGACGACCTCGATGCCGAGCGGCTCGGCGCGCGTGCGCACGACCGCGAGCGTCTGCGGATGCACGTCGTCGGCGACGAGGAACGTCTTCGACTTCGACTTGCCGACGCGCAGGCACATCGTCATCGCCTCGGCCGCGGCCGTCGCCTCGTCGAGCATCGACGCGTTCGCGATGTCCATCGCGGTCAGGTCGGACACCATCGTCTGGAAGTTGATGATCGCTTCGAGACGGCCCTGCGAGATCTCGGGCTGATACGGCGTGTAGGCGGTGTACCAGGCCGGATTCTCGAGCACGTTGCGCAGGATCACGCCGGGCGTGAACGTGCCGTGATAGCCCTGCCCGATGAACGAGCGGAAGACCTGGTTGCGGTCCGCGAGCGCCGTCAGCTTCTCGAGCGCCTCGGCCTCGGGCAGCGCGTCGGGCAACGCCATCGCGCCGTCGCCGTCGGTCGCGCGGCGGATGGCCGGTGGCACGATCGCGTCGATCAGCGCGGCACGCGACGCATACCCGAGCGACTCGAGCATCGTCGCCTGGTCCGCGTCCGACGGCCCGATGTGGCGGGCGACGAACGCGTCCCGTCGTTCGAGTGCGCGCAGCGAGGGACGCGACGACGGGTCGAGCGACCTGCAGCGCCGCGAGCGAGGGATCGGTGACGGTGTTCATGCGACGTCTCGTGTTTCGGGGCGCGGGTTCAGGACTTGATCAGTGCGGCGTAGGCGTCGTCGTCCAGCAGCAGGTCGACGTCGGCCGGGTCGTCGAGCCTGATCCGCAGGAACCACCCCTCGTTCATCGGATCGGCGTTGACCTTCGCGGGGTCGTCGGGCAACGCGGCGTTGACCGCGACGACGGTGCCGGCGAGCGGCATCTTGACGTCGGCCGCCGCCTTCACGGACTCGACGACGCACGCCGCCTCGCCCTTCGTGAAGTGGCGGTCGATGTCCGGCAGCTCGATGAAGACGATGTCGCCGAGCGCGTCCTGCGCATGGTCGGTGATGCCGATCGTCGCGGTCCCGTCGGTCTCGAGGCGGACCCATTCGTGGTCTTCGGTGTAATGCATGTGGGTCCTTGCGTGATCAGGTGCGTCGGTCGATGGATGCGGCGGGTCGATTCAGCCGCGGTAGTAGCGATGAGGGACGAACGGCGTCGGTGCGACGTGCATCGGGACCGGCTTGCCGCGGACCAGCGCCTTCAGCCCGGCGCCGCGCACCGCGTGGGTCGCCGCGACATAGCCGAGCGCGACCGCGCGTTGCGCGGTGGGTCCGAACGTGCCGCTCGTCACGTGGCCGACCGGTCGATCGTCGGCATCGACCAGCACGCTGCCTTCACGCACCGGCGTGCGGTCCGTGCCGACGAGGCCGACCCGCTTGCGTTTCGGCGCGTCCGCGGCACCGGGATCCTTGCCCGCCGCGAGCTGCGCGAGGATCTTCGCGGCGCCGGGGAAGCCGCCGGGCCGGGCGCCGTCGGCGCGGCGCGCCTTCGAGAGCGACCAGATCAGCGATGCCTCGACCGGCGTCGTCGTGGTGTCGATGTCGTGGCCGTACAGACAGAGACCGGCCTCGAGCCGGAGCGAGTCGCGGGCACCGAGCCCGATCGGCGCGACCTCCGGCTGTGCGAGCAGCACGCGCGCGAGCTCGCTCGGCGGAACGGTCGTCGACCGAGATCTCGAAGCCGTCCTCGCCGGTGTAGCCGGAGCGCGTGACGAAGCACGGCACGCCGTCGATCTCGATGTCGCGCCCGGTCATGAACGTCCAGCCGGAGAAGTCGACACCGGGACAGAGCCGCTTCATCGCGTCGACCGCCTTCGGCCCCTGCAGCGCGAGCAGCGATTGCCGATCGAGCTCGACGATGTCGCAGTCCGGAGCGCCGGGCCCGCCGATCTCCGCGCGCAGGTGTGCCGTGTCCTGCACCTTGCAGGACGCGTTCACGACGACCAACAAGTGGTCGCCCCGGCGCGTCACCATCAGGTCGTCGAGGATGCCGCCGTCGTCGTTCGTGAAGAGCGCATAGCGCTGCTGATGGAGCCCGAGGCCGACGAGGTCCATCGGCACGAGCCGTTCGAGCGCGGCGGCCGCGTCGGGGCCGACGAGCTTCAGCTGGCCCATGTGCGAGACGTCGAACAGGCCGGCCGCGGCGCGCGTGTGCAGGTGTTCCTGCAGCACGCCTTTCGGATACTGGACCGGCATCTCGTAGCCGGCGAACGGCACCATTCGGGCACCGAGCTCGACGTGCAGCGCATGGAGCGCGGTCTTCGCGAGCGGGGCGGTGGTGGCGGCGGC
Source organism: uncultured beta proteobacterium (assembly GCA_963795885.1). Taxonomy (GTDB): domain Bacteria; phylum Pseudomonadota; class Gammaproteobacteria; order Burkholderiales; family Burkholderiaceae_D; genus CAHJXF01. The sequence goes on from CAWCJI010000004.1 coordinate 515,825, forward strand.
TTCGGTCATGACGCGCGATCGTGGAGACGAAGGGCGGATGCGCGAGCGCACCCGGAGGCGACGCGAGCCGCGAAGCCGCGACTGCGCCGTTCCCTCTGTCCTTTTACCTGAGAGATTGCGGCCCCATCCATCGGTGCGGCCGCGTGCCCCTTCGGTGGACGACCGGCCCGCTTCCTGCGCGGACGTCGTCGCTCTCCAGATTGGTCATGCCGTACGACCAGTCCCTCGAAGCCGTCCGCGACGCGGTGCGGCTTCTGCCTGAGCGGTTATGGGATTTGCGCCTTCGGCGGTCGCCGTTCGCGCGATGCAACGCGGCGGCAACGCTCTCCTGATCGACGGCGGATTGTACGGCAGCGCGCGAAGCGGGGCGAGACGGCGATGCCGACGAACGACGGCGCGACGTCAGCGATCGTCGCCGGCGACCCGCACGTTGCCGTCGGTGCCGAACAGGATGTCGGTCATCGGCGCCTTCGCGGCGGCGGCACGCGCGGCGGCACCGGCCGCGGCTGCCGAGCTGCCGCGCGACGAACTCGTCGCCCCGCCGTCGCTCCGCCCGGTGCCGGCGCGCGTCTGATAGACCGACGTCGGTGCGCGCTGCGAATCGTCGGCCGAGCCGAACTCGTCGCCCATCGGCACGAGGCCGAAGCCGAACTCGCTGTCGTCGCGCATGCTCTTGCGCGCGTTCGGCGCGTTCTCGATCAGCTTCTCGTTCGCTTCCTCGCTCCGTCGCATCAGCGTCCCGACGACGAGCTCCTTGAAGTGGAACTGGCACTCCTCGCTGGCGAGGGCATAGGCGGCCGCGTTGACCTCGAGGTAGGTCGTGTCGACCATCGCGATCACCGTCGTGTTGCGCCGCGCGCGCTCCGGCGACAGGAACGCGAGCTCGCCGATCACCTGGCCGGGGCCGTAGACCGCGAGCTGCCTGCCTTTCAGCGACACCTCGACCTCGCCGTCGAGGATGACGCCGAAGTTGCCGCCTTCCTCGCCTTCGACCATCAGCGGACGCGACTCGTGGATGACGCGCCAGTGCGAGATGCGCAGAATTTCCCAGATCTCGTCGTTCTCGAAGTCGGTGAACGCGGCGTTCTGCCGCAGCACCTTGAAGCGTCGCGTCAGGCGCACCGAGTCGGCAGTCGTCGAGGATCTGGAACTTCGCGCTCGACAGGTCCTGCGCGAACTGCGCGCCGGTGCGGTAACGCGTGTACAGGTCCTTCTCGAGCGTGCGCTTGATGATCGGATCGAGCGAGTCGGGCACCGACGGGTTCAGCGTGCTGACGGCCTCGGCGTCCATGTTGATGATCTTGTACATCAACGACGCGCGGTTCTTCGCGCGGAACGGCTGGCGCCCGGTCAGCAGCTCGAACATCACCGTGCCGAGCGAGTAGAGGTCGGTCTGGCCGTTGAGCGGATAGTCCTTGATCTGCTCCGGCGACATGTAGGCCGGCGAGCCCGACGCCCATGATGAAGGTCGAGTCGGCGTCGCTCTTCTTCTTCATGTCGAGCGCGAGACCGAAGTCGGTGATCTTCACGACGTCGTCGCTGCCCAGCATGATGTTGTCGGGCTTGATGTCGCGATGGACCACGCCCATCCGCGCCGAGAAGTCGAGCGCCATCGCGCACTTGAACATGATCTCGACGACCTTGTGCGGCGGCAGCAGCTTGTCGAAGCTGCAGTGCTCGCGCAGCGCGACGCCGTTGACGAACTCCATCGCGATGTACGCGAACTTCTCCTCGATGTCGGCTTCGAAGATCGAGACGATGTTCGGGTGCTTGACCTTCATCGCGAGCGCGGCTTCCGTCGCGAACAGCTTCTTCAGCCGCCGGCTCAGCTTGGCGTTCGACTGGTTGAAGAGGATCACCTTCAACGCAACCATCTGGTTGGTTTCGGTGTGCACCGCGCGATAGACCGTCGCGGTCGCGCCCGCACCGACCTTCTCGATGGTGCGATACGGACCGAACGTCAGCGACGCGCCCGCTTCCGCCGGTGCGCCGCGCGATGAGGTAGTTGCCGTCATGAGTGGTGCATCAGGGCTTCGTCCGCTGCGCGTCAGCTGCGGACGCCTCGCCTGGGCGGATTCAAAGAATATACCAGCGTAACGCGCGGCAGCAGGTTATGACCGACACGATCGACGCGGTCCGTGGCGGGGCGGACTTGTCATCGGGACCGCCTCGTGGTGCGTTGACGGACGCGGTGGTGCGCTAACATGCAGCCGCCGCCTGTCCCGGGGACAGGTTGCGTCCCGACGCCGCACCGCGGACCGGGTTCGCGGATGCCTTCGCGCGACGCGCTGCAGCCGGCCGGCCGCTCGACCGCTCGCACGAGGCGCTCCGCCGTTTCATTCAGGATCTCGTCATTGAGCACCGATCAAGCTTCCGGCCCGCCGGAGGGCGCGTCCGGCACGAGCACCGGCGAGCCGACGGGGCCGACGCCTGACCACGCGACCGGGCTCGTCGTCCCGGCTTCGCATCGCCGCCGGCGCCAGATCTCGGGCCGGACGGTCGCCTCGTCCGTCCTCATCGCGTTGCTGATCGCGGCCGCGAACTGGGCCTTCTGGTCATGGCTGAACCGGCCGCCCGAGGTCGCGGCGTGGGCCGGCCCTGTCAGCGGCTTCGCCTTCAACGGATTCCGCCGCGATCAGTCGCCGGAAGAAGGCACGTTCCCGACCGAGCAGGAGCTCGACGAGGACATCGAGATGCTGTCGCATTACTCGAAGCGCCTGCGCATCTACAGCGCCCGCGACACGGCCGCCGCCGAGGACACGTCGGTCGTGCCGGCACTCGCGCGGAAGTACGGCATGAAGATCACGGCCGGCGCGTGGCTGTCGAAGGATCGCACCGCGAACGACGTCGAGATCAAGGCGCTGATCAAGCTCATGCGCGACAACGACAACATCGATCGCGTGCTGGTCGGCAACGAGACGCTGCTGCGCGGCGACCTGACGGTCAAGGAACTGATCGGCTACGTCGACACCATCAAGCGGCGCGCGCGCGTGCCGGTGTCGACGGCGGAGTCGTGGGACATGTGGCTGACGGGAACGACGCGAGCACAAGAAGCAGATGCACGAGCTCGCGCGGCACGTCGACTTCATCACGGTCCACCTGCTGCCTTACTGGGAAGGCGTGCCGCGCTCGGCTGCGGTCGACCACGTCATCCGGCGCTACCTCGAGATGCAGCGCGAGTATCCGAACAAGAAGATCGTCATCGGCGAGGTCGGCTGGCCGTCCGGCGGCAGCCGCGTCCAGATCAAGAGTCGATCGATCCGAACGCGCCGATCACGTATTCGACCGCGTCGGTCCGGGACGAGGCGCAATTCATCCGCGAGTTCCTGCCGAGGGCGAAGAAGGAGGGCATCAACGACTACTACCTGATGGAGGCGATCGACCAGCCGTGGAAGCGCGCCAACGAAGGCCGCACCGGCGCGTACTGGGGCATCTTCAACGCGGACCGCGAGCCGAAGTTCTCGCTCGACGGCCCGGTCATCGTCGACCCGGGATGGCCGCGCAAGGCGACGGTCGCGTCGATCCTCGCGCTGTTCCCGATCATCGCGTTCTGCATCGCGTTCGCGCGCTTCCGGCTCGATGGGCCGCCTGTTCTTCGGCGTCGTGATCCAGGCGCGCGATGACGCTCGTCGTGTGGCTCGTGACCTTGCCGTTCGAGTTCTATCTGAACACGCTCGACTGGACGATGCTCGCGCTGCTGCTGCCGGCCCTCGCCGCGATGCTGATGATCCTGCTCGCGAACGCATTCGAGTTCACCGAGGTCGTCTGGCAGAAGCACTGGCAGCGTCACTTCCGACCGGAGCGGCCGGCGCTCGACGCGGTCGAGCCGTTCGTGTCGATCCATCTGCCGTGCCACAACGAGCCGCCCGAGATGGTGATCCAGACGCTCGCCAGCCTCGCGCGGATGCACTACCGGAACTTCGAAGTGCTCGTCATCGACAACAACACGAAGAACGAGGACGTGTGGAAGCCGGTCGAGCGCTACGTCGAGCGGCTGAACGAACACGACGAGCCCGACGGCGTCGCCGCGCTTCCGCTTCTTCCATCTCGACGACTGGCCGGGCTTCAAGGCCGGCGCGCTGAACTTCGGGCTGCGCGAGACCGATCCGCGCGCCGAGATCGTCGGCGTGGTCGACGCCGACTACGTCGTCGACCCGGACTGGCTGCGGGTCACCGTCGCGCACTTCGAGCCGCCGCGCGTCGCGGTCGTGCAATGTCCGCAGGCCCATCGCGACTGGCAGCACAACGCGTTCCAGCGGATGGCGAGCTGGGAGTACGACGGCTTCTTCCGCATCGGCATGCATCACCGCAACGAGCGCGACGCGATCATCCAGCACGGCACGATGACGCTGGTCCGGAAGCGCGCGCTGGTCGACACCGGCGGCTGGTCCGAGTGGTGCATCTGCGAGGACGCCGAGCTCGGCCTGCGGCTGATGAACGCCGGCTGGGAGACGCGCTACATCGACGAGGTCCTCGGCCGCGGCCTCACGCCGTCGAACTTCATCGGGCTACAAGTCGCAGCGCTTCCGCTGGGCGTTCGGCGCGATGCAGATCCTGAAGCGCCGCTGGAACTGGCTGTGGGGCCGCCAGGACGACGGGCAGCACGGCACGCCGACGACGCGCGGCGGCCCGGCCTCACCGCGGCCAGCGCTTCCACTTCCTGACCGGCTGGTTCTCGTGGTTCGCCGACGCGCTGCACCTGTTCTTCACGCTGGCCTCGCTCGCGTGGACGGTCGGCATGCTGCTGAACCCCGAGAACTTCAGCCTGCCGCTCGACCTGTTCGTCATCCCGGTGCTCGGCTTCTTCGTGCTGAAGGCGTACTTCGGACCGTCGCTGTATCGCGCCCGCGTGCCGTGCGGCTGGCGCGACGTGATCGGCGCGTCGGTCGCGTCGATGGCGCTGTCGCATGCGATCGCGCGCGGCATCATCGCGGGGCTGTGCAGAAGCAGGGCACGTTCGTCGTGACGCCGAAGAGCTGGCAGACCGGCAAGAAGCGCACGGCGTTCGCGTGGGTCGGCGCGGTCCGCGAGGAAGGCCTGATGCTGATCGGCATCGTCATCGCGGCGATCGGCGTGTTCGTGATGATGCCGACGCAGTACGAGAGCCTGCTGTGGATCGGCATCCTCGCGACGCAGGCGATCCCGTACTTCTCGTCGGTCGCCTGCGCGCTGATCTCGGCCTACGCGCCGCGGCGGACGATCCGGCCGGTCGGCAGCGAAGGCACGAGCGACCTGCATGCGTTCGAAGTCGGCGCCGCGGTCCCGCAAGGTGGCAGCGCTGCGGGCCGAAGGCCTGACGCGTTGCCGATTTCGACACCGTGCGGGTCGCGACGCCGAGCGCTGCGGCTGGCGCTTCGTCGCCGGGTTGATCGCTCGCCGTCGCAGCGTGTGTCGTCGACGGCGCGTCGCGCCGACGAGGCGCGCTACGAGGTCGACGTCGAGGCGCCGGGCAACCTCAAGACGCTCGTCGAGAGCAACCTCAGCCTGATCCGCTGGCGCGACGCGGACGGCCGAAGCGGCCGCATCGACGAGGACCAGTTGCGCCGCCTGTTCGACCAGGGCAAGGACGAGATCGGACGGCTCGTCGCCACCGAGGGCTACTACGCGCCGACCATCGACGCGGAGCTGACGCAGAGCGGCGATCGCTGGATCGCGCGCTACCGCATCGAGCCGAACGCGGTGACGACGGTCGAGTCGGTCGACCTGCAGTTCGCGGGCCGATCACTGCAGGCGCCCGCCGGCGAGCCGCCGGAGCTGCAGGACGTGCTGCGGCAGGACTGGACGCTGGTGGCCGGCGACGTCTTCCGCCAGGCGAGTGGGAAGCCAACAAGCGGCGCCTGCTGCAGGGGCTGCTGATCCGGACCTATCCGTTCGCGACGCTCACGCGCAGCGAGGCGCAGGTCGACGTGCGCACGTCGAAGGCGAAGCTGGCGGTCGTCATCGCGAGCGGGCCGGCGGTGCGCTTCGGTCCGATGCAGATCAGCGGGCTGAAGCGCTATCCGCCGGAGACCGTCCGCAACCTCGACCCGATCGACCTCGGCGAGCTGTACACGCAGCAGAAGCTGTTCGACTTCCAGCAGAAGCTCGCCAACAGCGGCTACTTCTCGCGCGTCGAGGTCAGCATCGACGCCGAGGCCGACCCCGGCACGGACCCGCGCTCGCCGTTCGTCGCGCCGAAGGTCGAGGCGACGACGCCGGTCACGCCGCCGATGCCGACCGAGGCGAACGCTACGGCGCGGCGACGCGCCGCCGTCGCCGCTGCCGCGCGAGGTGACGCTGCCGGTGCGCGTGCTGGTCGAGGAGAACAAGTCGAAGACGCTGTCGGCTCGGCATCGGCTACACGACCAACTCCGGCCCGCGCGCACGCTCGCGTACAACGTCATCGACTTCCTCGGCGGCGCGAAGCAGCTGCGCACGAACCTGTCGTTCGACCGGCTGAACCAGACGCTCGGCGTCGACCTGCTGTTCCCGACGACGAAGCTCGGCTTCGCGATTCGATCGCGTCGACGTGGGCGCGAGGACATCCAGAACGAGGTGACGCGCAGCGCGCGGCGGTCTCCGGCAAGCGAGCCTGGGGGCCGGACGGACAGCCGAGCGCTACACGTCGCTCGACTACATCTACGAGCAGAAGGACATCTCCGGCGTGCCGCATGTCGCTGGCGCGAGACGGTCGGCATCGACCTACGGCGTGACGCTGCGCCGGACCGACAACCTGCTGACGCCGACGCAGCGGCTACATCGTCGAGCGGACAGGTCGGGCGTCGGCATCCGCGTCAACAACGGCCAGCCGTTCGCGCGCGCTCTACGGCAAGGGCATCCGCTACCAGCCGATCGGCGACGAACAACACGCTGATCGCTGCGCGCCGAGATCGGCGCTGATCGCGGGCCACGACACGACGACGCTGCCGTCGACGCTGCTGTTTCGCGCCGGCGGCGACGGGTCGGTGCGCGGCTACGGGTACCAGAGCCTCGGCGTGCAGCAGGCCGACGCGATCGTCGGCGGTCGCTATCTCGCGACCGGGACCGTCGAGGGCGATCCACTGGCTCGGCGCCGCGTATCCGCAGTGGGGCGTCGCGGCGTTCGTCGACGCCGGCAACGCGGGCAACACGTTCGCGCAATTGAGCCCGCGTCGTCGGCTACGGCGTCGGCGCGCGCTGGCGCAGCCCGGTCGGCACGCTCGACCTCGACGTCGCGCACGGCGTCGCAGAACGGCACGACGCGCATCCACTTCTCGCTCGGGGTGACGTTCTGATGGACGCAGAGCCGGACGGGCCTGCCGAAGCCGCGCCGCCGCACTCGAAGCGCGCGCGGTCGCCGGATCGCGACGATCGCGCTGTGGACGCTCGCCGGCCTCGTCGTCGCCGATCGTCGTCGTCGTCGGCGATCGGCGCGTGGCTGCTCGGCCGCGAGAGCGACGCTGCAGCGCATCGTCGTCGAGGCCGAGAAGGCGCTGCACGGGCAGCTGCAGGTCGACGGCGTCGGCGGGTCGCTGTACGACCACGTCGCGTTCGAGCGGCTCGTGTTCCGCTCGAAGACGCAGGTGATCACGGTCGAGAACGGCGTCGTTGCGCTATCGCGCTCGAGCCGTTCGAGCGGCGCTTCACGATCAGCCGACGCGCGACGTCGCGAAGCTGACGATCGAGACGATCGCGAAGTCCGACGAGCCGACGACCGAGCCCGACACGCTCGAGCTGCCGGCCGACGCTGCGGACTCGACACGCTGCGGCTCGACGCGGTGCACGTCGGCGCGATCGACCTCGTCGACGGGGACGGCAAGACCACGTCGCTCGGCCGCCGCCGACCTGCGCGCCCGCTACGCGACCGAGGGCTCGACGAAGCGCTGGATCGTCGAGCGCGTCGCGGTCGCGACGCCGTGGGGCGCGGCGAGCGGCGCGGCGACGCTCGACGCGACGCGGCCGTTCAGCGATCGACGCGCAACTGCTCGGCCGAAGGCGCGACGGCGAGGACGTCGCCGTATCGGGCGCCGCTGCGTGGTCGCCGGGCGCCTCGCGCGACCTCGGCTGGCGTCCGACTTCACGGTGTCGGACCCGAGCGCGGCCGCCGCTCGCCGGACACGCCGAGGCGCGCGTGCTGCCGTTCCGCGAGCAGCCGGTCGAGCACGCGAAGCTGCACGTCGCGGGCATCTCGCCGAAGCGCTGGAAGGACGACGCTGCCCGACGCCGACCTGACGATCGACGCCGGCATCGTCCCGCTCGCGACGTCGCCGCTCGCGTCGGGAGGCGGCGGCAGCAATCCGTTCACCGCGACGCTGCACGCCGTCAATGCGCTGCCGGGACCGATCGATCGCGGCCGCATCCCGGTCGCGTCGCGATCGACGCCGACGTGACCGGCGACTCGCTCGTCGGTCGCCGTGTCGCGCGACTCGACGCGGACCTCGGCGCGGCCGGGCGGTTGAACGGCAAGGGCAGCTACGTCGCTCGCGAACGGCGGGGCACGCCGTCGTTCGACGGGCACGGTGCGCGGCGCTCGACCTGCGCGCGATCCACGGCGCGCTGATCGCGTCGCAGCTTCAGCGGCCCGATCGCGGTGCTCGCGACGCGACGGCATCGCTGCACGCTCGACACGACGCTCGCGGACAGCGGCCGCAGCGTGCGGCTGCGCGGCGAATTCGAAGGCCGACGAGGTCCGCATCGCCGAGGCGCGACGTGCAGCTCGGCGGCAGCCGCATCGACGCGTCGGGTCGCGTCGACCTCGATCGCGACCGACCGTTCGACCTCGCGGGCGACGCTGCGCGCACGTCGATCCGCACGACTTCGGCGACTTCGCGAAGGCCGACGTCAACGCCGCGTTCAAGGTCGCGCGGCACGATCGGCGCCGCGCCGCCGGCCGCGCCCGCAGCTGTTCCGCGTGGCAGCCGACGTCCGCATCGATCCGAGCCGCGTCGCCGGGTCGGCCGTTGTCCGGCACGGTCGTCGGCACGGTCGACGGGGCGGTCCGTCGGCTCGCCGCGAAGGGCGAGTCGGCGGTCACGATCCGGCAGGTCGCCGGCGCGCGACGTCGCGTTGACGATCGGCGCGAACCGCGTGACCGCGGACGGCGACTTCGGACGGCCGCAGGACCGGCTGCGCTGGACCGTCGACGCGCCGCGGCTCGCCGACCTCGACGTCGGCGTCGCCGGCGCGCTGACGGGCAACGGCTTCGTCGGCGGCACGTTGGACGAGCCGGCGATCGACTTCACGATCGCCGGCGACGACCTGCGCTATGCACGGCGGCGCCCGCCGCCGTCGCGACGACGCCGGCGGCGCGACGCGCGCGTCCCGCGCCGACGCGAAGGCGACCGCCACGTGAGCCTGAAGTCGCTGCGCGGCTAGGGCCGCCTGCTGGCCGGCGCGAGCGGCGCGCTCGACGCCGACGTCGCGCTCGTCGACTTCCGCGACGGCAGCGCCGGCAAGCCGCCGACGGTGCGTCCGGCCGACGGCGAAGGTGCGCGGCACGCGCGACGCGCACCGGCTCACGGTCGCCGCGTCGAGCGAACGGTTCGACGTCAGCGCCGCGGCCCGACGGCGGACTCGACGCCGGCAACACGTGGCGCGGCACCGTCACGCAGTTCGCAGAGTCGCGGCAGCGTGCCGTTCACGCTCGGCGGCACGCACGCCGGTCGTCGCGAGCGCCGAGCGCGTCGAGGTCGGCGCCGCGCGAGCTGCGCGTTCGACCGAAGGCGCGCGTCGACCTCGAACGGCTGGTCGTACGGCGACGGACGACTCGCGACGGCCGGCCGCGCCAGCGGATTCCCGCTGTCGCTGCGTCGGCACGTTCTCGCGCGAGTTCAACCAGCGCGTCGCGACGACGCTCAAGTTCGGCGGCGCGTGGGACCTGCGCATCGGCGACACCGATCGACGGCAGCGTCCGCGCTGTTCCGCGAGTCGGGCAACATGCCGCTTCCTGACCGAGCCGAAGTTCGACGTCGACCCCGAGAAGCTCGAGGTCGACGCCGACCATCGTCGCGGACCGGGTCGACGGCGCAGGTCGTCGGCGATCGGCCGCGGGCCTCGGCCGCATCGACGGGCGTCGGTCGACACGCGGCTGTCCGAAGCGCGACGGGCAGTGGGGCCTCGCCGGCGACGCGCCGCTCGCGCTGAAGAGCGACATCGACATCCCCGACCTGCGCTGGCTCGCGCGGCTGTCCGGGCGTGCCCGGACTCGACGTGCTACGGCTGCGCTGAAGGTCGCGGTGACCGGGCAAGGGCACGGTCGGCGCGGCCGCTGCTCGCCGGGCACGCCAGCGGCGACGCGATCGGCATGCGCTGGCCGGACCAGGGCCTCAACGCGCGCGACGGGCGACGTCGACCTCGACTTCGACGGCGACCGCGTGGTGCTGAAGCAGGCCACGCTGGCGGCCGGCGACGGCACGCTCGACGCGCACGGCGAGCTGCGGCTCGACGACCGCAAGGCGGCGGGCACGCTCGACGTCAAGTTCGACAAGTTCGAGGCGGTGTCGCGCACCGACCGGACGATGGTCGTGTCGGGCACCGGCTCGATGCGCTTCGGCGCGACCGGCGTCGACGTCGATCGCCGACGTCAAGGCCGATCGCGGATCGCTGCAGCTGGCCGAGCGCACGCGGCCCGACGCTGTCGACCGACATCGTCATCGTCGGTCGCGAGCAGGACGAGGACGTCGGCGCGCGCCGTCGACGCCGGTGCGCTTCGACGTGCAAGCTTCGACATGGGCGACGACTTCAAGGTCAAGGGCTCCGGCTTCGACGGCAAGCTCGGCGGCAGCGATCCGCATCGCCGGCACCGGCACCGACCTGCGGGCGATCGGCACGGTCGCGCGTGCGCGAGGGGACGTACGAAGGCTACGGGCAGAACCTCACGATCACGCGCGGCAACCTGGTCTTCTCGGGGCCGATCGACAACCCGGCGCTCGACATCGTCGCGGTCCGCAAGAACCTCGCGGTCGAGGCCGGCGTGCAGATCTCCGGGCACGGCGCTCGCGCCGCAGGCGAAGCTGACGTCGACGCCGAACGTGCCGGACACCGAGAAGCTGTCGTGGCTCGTGCTCGGCCACGGGCTCGCCGGCGTCGAACAAGTCCGACTACGGGCTGCTGACGTCGGCCGCCGCGGGCCTGCTCGGCTCGTCCGACTCGACCAGCATCCAGTCGCGCATCGCCGCGACGCTCGGCGTCGACGAGATCGGCGTGTCCGGGCATCGGCGGCGACAAGGGCGGCCTGCTGACGGTCGGCAAGCAGATCTCGTCGAAGCTGCGCGTGACGTTCGAGCAGGGCTGACGAAGGCGGCGACGCTGGTCAAGGTGCGCTACAACGTCTACAACCACATCGACCTGCAGGTGCAGACCGGGACCGAGAGCGCGCTCGACATGTTCTACACGTTCTCGTTCGACTAGCAGCGTCCGACCGCGTCAGCGCGGCCAGCAGCAGGAAGATCGTCGGCCGCTTGTGCAGGTCGGCGGTCATCGCGCGTCGCCACTTCGTCGACCGTTCGCGATCGCGATCGTCTGCGGTCGCGAGCGTCAGGTCGCAGGCGACGCACAGCAGCGTCGTCGGGCCGGCAGTGCTCGAGCAGCGCCGCGAGCAACGCCTGGTTGCGATACGGCGTCTCGATGAAGATCTGCGTCTGGCGCAGCTGCGCCGACCGGCGCTCCGCGTCGCGGATCGCGTCGCGTCGCTCGCGCGGCGTCGGTCGGCAGATAACCGTCGAACGCGAAGCGCTGGCCGTCGAGGCCGCTCGCCATCAGCGCGAGCAGGATCGACGACGGTCCGACCAGCGGCACGGACTTCGATGCCGTGGCGATGCGCGAGCCGCACGAGCGCCGCGCCGGGGTCGGCGACGGCGGGGCAGCCGGCCTCGGACACGAGTCCGCCGTCGCGTCCGGCGAGCGATCGGTGCGAGCAGAGCCGGGCAAGGCGCCGCGCCGGCGTCGACACGTCGAGCTCGGCGATCTCGATCTCGCGGATCGGCTGCGCGAGCGGCGCGAGCTCGCCGATGCGCTTCAGGAACGCGCGCGTCGACTTCGCGTTCTCGCCGACGAAGTAGTCGAGCCGCGCCGCGATCGTGCGACCGTGTCGCCGGCAGCACCGCCGCGAGGTCGCCGCCGGGCCGAGCGCGTTCGGCACGAGGTAGAGCGCGGCCGGCCTCAGTCACGCCGAGCAGCGGATAGCCGAGCGCGCGCAGCATCGACACGAGCGCGATCAGCGGCAGGCCGATCAGCGCGGTCGGGTCGTCGCTGTCGACGCGCTCGAGCAGCGCGATGCCGAGGCCTTCGGCCTTCGCGCTGCCGGCGCAGTCGTACGGCGTCTCGCGTCCGCAGATAGCGTTCGATGTCGTCGTCGTCGAGCGTCGCGGAAGCGGACCGTCGTCGTCACGACGGTCGGCTCGATGCGCGTCGCCGCGCCAGGCGTCGCGATCACGCAGAGGCCGCTGTGGAAGCGCACGACCCGCGCCGCGCAGCGTGCGCAGCTGCACGACCGCGGCCTCGTGCCGCGCCCGGCTTGCCGAACGCGCTGCCGTCGCATTCGGCGACCTGGTCGGAGCCGATCACGATCGCGTCGGGCCGGCGGCCGCGCGACGGCCCGCGCCTTCGCGCGCGACAGGCGCGCGCGGTCGCCGCCGGGCGCTCGCCGTCGGCGGCGCGCTCGTCGACGTCGGGCACGACGACGTCGAACGGCATCGCGAGCCGTTCGAGCAGCGCGCGCCGATACGGCGAGCCGGAGGCGAGGACGAGCGGCGGGCGCAAGGAAGTGGACGTCGGAAGCGGCGCGGCGCGGCGGTGAAGCGTATGACGCGGTCCGCGATGTACCGAAACGGGGTACGCGACCGCGGTCGGATCGACACGCCCGTGCCGCAGCCGTGCCCCGCAGCGCCGCACGCAGACGCTGCCGATGATCGTCGATCTGTTCGAATTCGCGCGACAACGCGAGGACGGCGTCCGGACGAGACGCCGCTCGCGGCGCTGACGCGCATCGACACGCCGGACCGCAGCGGCGAGCCTCGCGTGGACCGCGCGCGGCTCGATGCGCGGACGCCACGGCGCGCCGCGGCTCGACCTCGACGATCGACGGCGACGTCGTGCTGATCTGCCAGCGCTGCCTGCAGCCGATGACCGAGCCGGTGCACGTCGCGACGCGGTTGCTGATCGCGGCCGACGAGGATACGGCCGAGGCCGCTCGACCAGGACGACGACTTCGACGTCGTCGTCGGCTCGACCGCGTTCGATCTCGACGGCTGATCGAGGACGAGGTCATCCTCGCGTTGCCGAGCGCGCCGCGGCACTCGTCTGCCCGGACGGCGCGACCGCGGCGACGGGATCGGCGACGCGTCCGTCGCCGTTCGCGGAGCTCGCCGCGCTGAAGTCCGGCAAGGACGGACGAGCGATGAGTCGCGTGCAGGCGAGTCCGTTGTTTGCAAACCGATCGAACGACCCGGAGCCCTTCCGGCACGTGACGACCGTGCTAGAATCGCGGGCTTTATCGACGACCCGATCGCCCGATTGCCGACTTGAACATCTCGTCGCGCGTCGTCCCGCGGTTCGTCGATCGTTCGATTTCCAGCCGCCTCTTCGAGCGGTCCCCAGATTCGCGGAGTTCCCATGGCTGTCCAACAGAACAAGAAGTCGCCGTCGAAGCGCGGCATGCATCGTGCCCACGATTTCCTGCCGACGCCGCCGCTCGCCGTCGAGCCGACGACCGGCGAAGTGCATCGTCGCCATCACATCAGCCCGACCGGCTTCTATCGCGGCAAGAAGGTCGTCAAGACCAAGAACGACGAGTGATCGCCTCGTCCGGGCCGCGCGGCGCTCGTCGTCTCGCGTCGAGCCGCGGTCGGTGGCGAACTCCCGGTCCGCGATTCTCCGGTCGGCGCCTGTCCGACCGTTCGCCGCGCCGCGCGTGCGGCCGTCCTGATGCATCGCATCCGTCGCGGATCGATGCCCGTCGCTCCGCGTTGACGTCGCGGCCCTGACGCTTCGTCGCGCTGTCCAACCCGCCGTCCAATCCGCCATGGCGCCCGTCCGCATCGCGATCGACAGCATGGGTGGGGATCACGGCCTCGCCGTCACGGTCCCGGCGGCGCTGCGAGTTCCTCGCGGCGCCCGGACTTCGCGGTGATCCTGCTCGTCGGCGATCGCCGCCGCGATCGAGGCGCGCGCTGCGCGTCCGAGCGCGGCGATCGACCGCTCGCGGATCGAGATCGTCGCGCGCGACCGAGGTCGTCGACGATGGACGACTCGATCGAGATCGCGTTGCGCAAGAAGCGCAACTCGTCGATGCGCGATCGCGATCAACCTCGTCAAGGACGGGCCGTGCGGCGGCCTGCGTCAGCGCCGGCAACACCGGCGCGCTGATGGCGATCTCGCGCTACGTGCTGAAGACGCTCGACGGCATCGACCGTCCGGCGATCGCGACGCTGCTGCCGAACCAGAACGGCGGCGCGACGACCGTGCTCGACCTCGGCGCGAACGTCGACTGCACGCGCCGAGCACCTGCTGCAGTTCGCCGTGATGGGCAGCGCGCTGGTCGCGGCCGTCGACGGCAAGGCGCGATCCGAGCGTCGGCCTGCTCAACATCGGCGAAGAGATCATCAAGGGCAACGACACCGTCAAGGAAGCCGGCGAGCTGATGCGCGCCGCGGCCGACCGCGGCCAGCTCAACTTCCACGGCAACGTCGAAGGCAACGACATCTTCAAGGGCACGGTCGACGTCGTCGTCTGCGACGGCTTCGTCGGCAACGTCGCGCTGAAGACGTCGGAAGGGCTCGCGCAGATGATGGGCGGCTTCATCCGCGAGGAGTTCAAGCGCAACCCGCTGTCGATGCTCGCGGCGCTGATCGCGATGCCGGTGCTGAACCGCTTCCGGCATCGCGTCGACCATCGCCGCTACAACGGCGCGAGCCTGCTCGGCCTGCGCGGGCTCGTCGATCAAGAGCCACGGGTCGGCCGACGTGTTCGCGTTCGGTCACGCGCTCGAGCGCGCCTGCGACGCCGCGAGCCACGACGTCGCGTCGCACATCGTCGCGTCGATGGCGCGATGCGCTCGCTGCCGCGCGACGACGACGATGCCGGCGTGCGCCGGCCGCGGCGCTCGGCGACGCGGCCGAGCGAGCAGGTCGCGTCGCTGTTCTGAACGACGCGCATGATGGCGCTCCATTCGTCGATCGTCGGCACCGGCAGCTACCTGCCGCCGCGCCGCGTCACGAACGACATGCTGGCGCGACGAGCTCGCCGCCACACGGCATCGAGACGAGCGACGAGTGGATCGTGTCGCGCAGCGGCATCCGCGCGCGCCACTTCGCCGAGCCCGACGTGCCGTCGAGCGACCTCGCGGTCGAGGCCGCGCGCCGCGCGCTCGACGCGGCCGCGATCGACGCCGTCGGCGATCGACCTGATCATCGTCGCGACGTCGACGCCCGACATGGTGTTCCCGAGCACCGCCTGCATCGTCCAGCAGAAGCTCGGCATCGCGCAACCAGTGCGCCGCGTTCGACCTGCAGGCGGTCTGCAGCGGCTTCGCGTACGCGATGACGACGGCCGACGCGTTCATCCGCGCGGGCCAGGCGACGAACGCGCTCGTGATCGGCGCCGAGGTGTTCTCGCGCATCCTCGACTTCACCGACCGCACCACCTGCGTGCTGTTCGGCGACGGCGCCGGCGCGGTCGTGCTGACGCGCGTCCGAGCGGCCCGGCATGCTCGCGAGCAAGCTGCACTCGGACGGCCGCCACGTCGGCATCCTGTGCGTGCCGGGCAACGTCGACCGCGGCGCCGTCGTCCGGCAACGCCGTTCCTGCACATGGACGGACCGGCGGTCTTCAAGCTCGCCGTCAACGTGCTCGAGAAGGTCGCGCTCGAGACGCTGGCGGCCGCGAACGTCACGCGCCGACCAGCTCGACTGGCTGATCCCGCACCAGGCCAACATCCGCATCATGCAGGGCACCTGCCGGAAGCTCGGCCTGCCGCTCGACAAGATGGTCGCCACGGTCGCCGAGCACGGCAACACGTCGGCCGCGTCGATCCCGCTCGCGCTCGACGTCGCGGTTCGCGACGGCCGCATCCGCCCGGCCACAAGGTGCTGATGGAAGGCGTCGGCGGCGGCTTCACGTGGGGCGCGGTGCTCGTCGAGATGTGATCGCGCCGCGCCGCCACGCGGTCGCCCGCAACGACATCCAACCCGATGAACATCGCATTCGTCTTTCCCGGTCAGGGATCGCAGTCGGTCGGCATGCTCGACGCGATGATCGCGGCGCGCGACGCGCATCCGGCCGTCGCCGCGACGCTCGACGAAGCGTCCGAGGTGCTCGACCAGGACCTCGTCGCGCTGATCGCGACCGGACCGGTCGACGAGCTCGGCCTGACGACCAACACGCAGCCGGTGATGCTGGCGGCGGGCGTCGCGATGTGGCGCGCGTGGCGCGACGCCGGCGGTCACGCAGCCGGCGCTGCTCGCGGGTCACAGCCTCGGCGAGTACGCGGCGCTCGTCGCGGCCGGCGCGCTGTCGTTCGCCGACGCGCTGCCGCTGGTGCGCTATCCGCGCCGAGGCGATGCAGGCAGGCGGTGCCGGTCGGCACCGGCGGCATGGCCGCGATCCTCGGGCCTCGACGACGACGCGGTCCGCGCGGCTTGCGCCGAGGCGGCGCAGGGCGAGGTCGTCGAGGCCGTCAACTTCAACGCGCCGTCGCAGGTCGTCGTCGCGGGACACAAGGCCGCGGTCGAGCGCGCGTGCGAGGCCGCGAAAGCGCGCGGCGCGAAGCGCGCGGTGATCCTCGCCGTGTCGGCGCCGTTCCATTCGTCGCTGCTGAGGCCGGCCGGCGAGCGGCTCGCGGGCTGGCTCGCAGACGTCGCGATCGGCGCGCCGGCGATCGACGTCGATCAACAACGTCGACGTGGCGGTCGAGCACGACCCCGAGGCGATCCGCGATGCGCTGGTCCGCCAGGCGTCGTCGCCGGTCCGCTGGGCCGAGATCATCCGGCGCGATGGCCGACGCGGCGTCACGCAGGTCGTCGAGTGCGGTCCGGGCAAGGTGCTCGCGCCGATCTGCAAGCGCATCGATCCGCGCGTCGACCGGCCTGTCGATCTCCGACCCCGCGTCGCTCGAGGCGGCGATGTCGGCCGTGCGTGCGGGCCTCGCCGAACAGGGAGCCGCATGACCGAACACGACACTCGACGGGCCAGGTCGCGCTCGTCACCGGCGCGTCGCGCGGCATCGGGCGCGCGATCGCGATGGAACTCGCGGCGCGCGGCGCGACGGTCGTCGGCACCGCGACGTCCGGAGCCGGGCGCCGCCGCCATCGGCGAGGCGCTGGCCGCTCAGGCGGCGAGGGCGTCGTGCTCGACGTCCGCGACGCCGCGGCGTGCGACGCGACGATCGACGCGATCCAGAAGGAGCTTCGGCCGCCTCGACATCCTCGTCAACAACGCCGGCATCACGCAGGACACGCTCGCGATGCGGATGAAGCGACGAGGACTGGAGTGCGGTCGATCGACACGAACCTGTCGGCCGTCTTCCGGCTCGCGCGCGGCGTGCTGCGCGGGATGATCAAGGCGCGCGGCGGGCGCATCATCAACATCACGTCGGTGGTCGGCTCGGCCGGCAACGCGGGGCAGGCGAACTATGCGGCCGCGAAGGCCGGCGTCGCCGGCATTGACGCGCGCGCTCGCGAAGGAGGTCGGCAGCCGCGGCATCACGGTCAACTGCGTGGCGCCGGGCTTCATCGACACCGACATGACGAAGAGCCTGTCGACGCGCGCAGGTCGACGCGCTGACCGGCCAGATCCCGCTCGGTCGTCTCGGCAAGCCCGAGGACATCGCGGCCGCCGTCGCGTTCCTCGTGTCGCCGGCAGGCGGCGTACATCACCGGCACGACGCTGCACGTCAACGGCGGCATGTACATGAGTTGACGCTGTCGCGCATCGCAACGTCGCCTGATGGCTGCCGAATCAGCGTTTTCGACCGGCCCGCAGCGGGCTGTCGAGCGGGTCCTCGCTCGGCAAGACGGGTCGGTCTGCTACAATCCGCGCGATTTTTGCACTGCCGAATGCCGCCGTGTACGACCGCCGACCACGGCGCCATCCACGGCCGGTACGACGGCATCGACACCGATCAACCTGGTCGAACGAGCCGGTGGCGTCGACCTCATCGTCGCACCATCCCCGGAGGAGAAGAACACATGGACAGCATCGAACAGCGCGTCAAGAAGATCGTCGCGGAACAGCTCGGCGTCAACGAGGCCGACATCAAGACCGAGTCGTCGTTCGTCGACGACCTGGGCGCGGACTCGCTGGACACCGTCGAACTGGTGATGGCCCTCGAGGACGAGTTCGAGACCGAGATTCCCGACGAGGAAGCCGAGAAGATCACGACCGTCCAGCAGGCGATCGACTACGTGAGCTCGCACAAGAAGTGATCCGTCCGTCGTCCATCGCAGTCACCCGCATGACACGCATGAGTCGCCGTCGCGTCGTCATCACCGGCCTCGGCATCGTCTCGCCGGTCGGCAACACGATCGCCGAAGCGTGGGCCAACATCCTCGCCGGCAGGTCGGGCATCGACCCGATCACGCGCTTCGACGCGTCGGCGTTGCCCTGTCGCATCGCCGGCGAGGTCAAGGGCTTCGACATCGAGCAGTACATCGCGGCGAAGGAAGCGCGCCACATGGATACGTTCATCCATTACGGCGTCGCCGCGGGCATCCAGGCCTTCAACGACTGCGGCCTGACGGTCACCGAGGAGAACGCCGAGCGCATCGGCGTCATCGTCGGTTCCGGCATCGGCGGCCTGCCGATGATCGAGGACACCTGCATCGAGCTGCGCGGCCCGCGGGCCCCGGCGCATCTCGCCGTTCTTCGTGCCGGCGTCGATCATCAACATGGTCTCCGGTCAGCTGTCGATCCACTTCGGTCTGAAGGGTCCGAGCTACGGCATCGTCAGCGCGTGCACGACCGGCCTCCACTGCATCGGCGACGCGGGTCGGCTGATCGAATACGGCGATGCCGACGTGATGCTCGCCGGCGGCGCCGAGTCGACGATCTCGCCGCTCGGCATCGGCGGCTTCACGGCCGCGCGCGCGATGACGTCGCGCAACGACGACCCGCACACCGCGAGCCGGCCATGGGACGTCGATCGCGACGGCTTCGTGCTCGGCGAGGGCGCCGGCGTGATGGTGCTCGAGGAATACGAGCACGCGAAGAAGCGCGGCGCGAACATCGTCGCCGAGTTGATCGGCTACGGCATGAGCTCGGACGCGTATCACATCACGCGCGCCGAACGCCGACGGCCCGCGACGCGGCATGGCGAACGCGCTGCGCAACGCGCGGCCTCAACGGCGACGACGTGCAATACATCAACGCGCACGGCACGTCGACGCCGCTCGGCGACCGCAACGAGACGGTCGCGATCAAGAACGCGTTCGGCGACCATGCGAAGCGGCTGGTCGTCAACTCGACGAAGTCGATGACCGGGCATCTGCTCGGCGCGGCCGGCGGCATCGAAGGCGTGTTCACGGCGCTCGCGATCCGCGACCAGGTGTCGCCGCCGACGATCAACATCTTCAACCAGGATCCCGAGTGCGACCTCGACTACTGCGCGAACGAAGCGCGGCCGATGAAGATCGACGTCGGCATCTCGAACTCCTTCGGCTTCGGCGGCACGAACGGCACGATGGTGCTGCGCCGCGCGTGAGCGGCGGGGCGTTCGAACCGCTCGCATCGCCGCACGCCTCCGCCGATCCGCATCGCGCGCAGCGCCGCTTCCGTCGCCCTGCATGAGCCTTTCGGCGCGCATCGCGCTCGAGCCGTCGCGCGTCCTCGTCGTTCTCGAGCGGACGATGGCGGCTTGCGGGCTCGCCGTCGCGGTCGCGACAATCGCGTGGCGCTGGCCCGGTCATTCGCTCCTGCTGGTTGCTTGCGCGGCAGTGGCGTCGGCCCTGCTGGTCGCATCGGCCGTGGTCCGGCAGCGACGTCCGGGTCGCTGCACGATCGTCGTCGGCGATCGGCTGGAGGTCGGCCTGCTCGACGCAGGGGCGCCTGACGACGATGCGTCGTGGCGGCTCGCCGAGCCGACGATGATCTGGCGCGGACTTGGCGATCGTGGCGCTGGCGACCGACGCCGGCGCGCGCCGCGTGATCCCGGTCGCGACCGCCACGCTCGAACCGCGAGACCGTCGGACGCTCGCCCGCTTCCTCGTCTGGTCGCTGCGCGCCGGCCACGCGCGCGCGCAGGCGCCACGCTGATGGAACCGACGCAGCGAGCGCGAGGTCGACCAGCGCCTCGTCGAACGCGTGCAGCGCGGCGACAAGCGGGCGTTCGAGCTGCTGGTCGCGAAGTACCAGCGGAAGATCAACCGGCTGGTATCGCGGCTCGTCCGCGACGCCGCCGAGATCGAGGACGTGACGCAGGAAGCGTTCATCAAGGCCTATCGGGCGCTGCCGCAGTTCCGCGGCGACAGCGCGTTCTACACGTGGCTGTATCGCATCGCGATCAACACGGCGAAGAACTATCTGGCTTCGCAGGGTCGACGCGCGCCGACGACGACCGGCAGCGATGCCGAAGAAGCGGAAACTTTCGATGACGCCGACCAACTAAGGGACATCAACACGCCCGAATCGCTGCTGATGAGCAAGCAGGTCGGCGAGACGGTGGGCCGCGCGATGGACGCGCTGCCCGAGGAACTGCGGACCGCCATCCAGTTCCGCGAGATCGAAGGCATGAGCTACGAGGACATCGCGGCGGCGATGAATTGCCCGATCGGCACGGTCCGGTCGCGGATCTTCAGGGCTCGCGAGGCGATTGCATCCGAACTGCGGCCGTTGTTGGGTACTTCCAAGGACAAGAGGTGGTAGACATGAACGTCGAAACCGAATGCCGTCGATGCCGTCGTGGCCGCGACCCCGAGCGATGCCGACGATCCGGCCCGCATCCAAGTGTCCGCGTTCGTCGACGGCGAACTCGACGAGGCCGACGGTCGATCGCGTGATCGACGCGCTGCTCGCGTCCGACGAACTGGCGCGCTTCTGGTCCGACGCGCATCGCTGCCGGCGACTGGATGCGTTCCGACGAGGTCATCGGCGTCGGCGACGGTCATTCGTTCCTTCGACGTTTCTCGTCGCCGACTCGCGAGCGAGCCGGCGATCGATCGCGACGCAAGCGCGGCGGCCGGTCGCGGTCGCGGTCGCTTCTGGGTCCGCACCGGCCTGCCGGGCGCATCGGTCGCCGCCGCGCTGGTCGTCGTCGCCTGGGTCGCGACGCCGTTCGGCGGCGACGGCGAGCGCGGCAAGTCGCGCCGTCGCGACGCCGACCGTGCGCGATCGTGCAGGTCGCGAAGCCCGACGAGGCGGCCGTCCGGCAGACCGAGATGGAAGCCGGTCGAGTCCGACCGGCTGTCCGACTACTTCGCCGCGCATCGCGACGTGACGCCGTTCGCGTATCCGCGGCGTCCCGGCCGCGCGGCCGGCGTCGTACAGCCCGACGCCCGGCATCCAATGCGTCGACCGCGCCGTAAGTCGTGACGGCGCGTCGTTCGCGACCGCCCGTCCTCGCGCGCTGCGCCAGTCGACGCGCCGCGGGGCGCCGGCGCGTGGCTGCGCGGGCGTGACGGCGATGTGCTTTCTCGATGCTGGCCTCGGCGCCGTCGGCGCCGACCGGCGGCCGAGCCGGCGGTCGACGCGCGTCGGCGCTGCTGAACCGGATCCAGCAGGCGGCCGCAGCAGCAGAACTACGTCGGCACCTACGTCCATCAGCAGGGCAGCCAGGTCCAGTCGTCGCGCGTCGCGCACCTGGAGGACCGGACGCGGCGAGCACGAGAAGCTCGAGCTGATGGACGGGCAGCCGCGCGAGTTCATCCGCCACAACGACGACGTCCGCTGCTACGTGCCGGACAGCAAGCTCGTGCTGGTCGAGAAGCGCGGCGCGCTACGACACGTTCCCCGCGCTGCTGACGAGCGCACGGCGACCGACATCGATCAGTACTACCGGCTGTCGCTCGAAGGCGATCGACCGCATCGCCGGGCGGCCCGCGCAGCTCGTCGTCCTCGAGGCGCGCGACAAGCAGCGCTACGGCTACCGCCTGTGGTTCGACCAGGACACGTATCTGCTGCTGAAGGCGCAGACGCTCAACGAGAAGGGCGGCGCGATCGAGCAGATGGCGTTCACCGACGTCACGATCGGCGGCCCGATCGATCCCGCGCGGCTCAAGCCGACGGCGGCGAACACCGACGGCTGGCGCGTCGAGACCAATCGCATGGTGCCGGTCGACCTCGGCCACGCCGGCTGGACCGTCGCGCAGCCGGTCGCCGGGCTTCCACAAGGTGATGGAGGTGCGTCGCGCGTTCGGCGGCCGCGAGGACATCGGGCAGATGGTCTACTCCGACGGCCTCGCGTCGATCTCGATCTTCATCGAGCCGGCCGCGCCGCAGGACGCGGCCGAGGGCGACGCGAGCAAGGGCCCGGTCAACGTCGTCACGAAGCGCCATGGCGACTTCTGGCTGACCGATCGTCGGCGACGCGCCGGCGGCGTCGGTCCGCCAGATGAGCGCGTCGATCGACTTCCGTCGCCAAATAACAGCGGCGATCACGGCGCCGTGTCGGCGCCGCTGCTACTGGCATCATGAACGGGTGCCGGCGTGCGGACGCCGGCGGTCCCGCCTCCGCACGAATCCTATGCGCCGTTTCCTGCGCGGCCGCGCTCGCCGGCCTGTCGTCGCCTCTGATCGTCCGTCGTCGCGCCGCCCGCGCATGCGCAGGTGCGCGACCTGCCCGACTTCGCCGACCTCGTCGAGCGGGTCGGGCCGGCGGTCGTCGGCATCCGCACGACCGAGCGGCAGCGCAACGGCCGACGGCGACTCGGACGACGACGAGGTGCAGGAGCTGTTCCGGCGCTTCTTCGGTCAGCCGGCGCCGCAGGGCCGCAGACGCCGCAGACGCCCGCACCCGATCGCTCGCCGAACCGCCGCCGCAGCGTGCCGCCGGTCGGACAGGAGGTGCAGCGCGGCGTCGGCTCCGGGCTTCATCCTGTCGGCCGACGGCTACGTGATGACGAACGCGCACGTCGTCGAGAACGCGACGACGATCTACGTCACGCTGACCGACAAGCGCGAGTTCAAGGCCAAGCTGATCGGCGCCGACAAGCGCACCGACGTCGCGCTCGTCAAGATCGAGGCGACCGAGCCTGCCGCGCATGGCGATCGGCGACTCGAAGGCGATCCGCGTCGGCCAATGGGTCCTCGCGATCGGCTCGCCGTTCGGCCTCGAGAACACCGTCACGGCCGGCATCGTCAGCGCGAAGGGACGCGATACCGGCGAGCTGCTGCCGTTCATCCAGACCGACGTCGCGGTCAACCCGGGCAACTCCGGCGGGCCGCTGATCAACATGCGCGGCGAGGTCATCGGCATCAATTCGCAGATCCTGTCCGGGCACCGGCGGCAGCATCGGCATCTCGTTCGCGATCCCGATCGACGACGCGATGCGCATCGTCGAGCAGCTGAAGAACACCGGCCGCGTGCGGCGCGGGCGCCTCGGCGTCGAGATCCGCGAGGTCAGCAAGGACGTCGCCGAGGCGATGGGCATCAAGGCGCAGGGCGCGCTCGTGACGCGCGTCGAGTCCGGCACGCCGGCCGAGAAGGCGGGGCGTGCAGGGCGGCGACATCATCGTCGAAGTTCGACGGCAAGACGATCGAGAAGTCGCTCGACCTGCCGCGCGCGGTCGGCGACACGAAGCCCGGCACGAAGTCGACGCTGACCGTGCTGCGCAAGGGCGCCACGCAGCGACATCCCGATCGTCGTCGCGCGAACTCGACGCCGACCCGAAGCAGCGCGACCGACAAGGCGCCGGAACCGCCGAAGCCGGCGGTCGTCGAACGGCCTCGGCCTGTCGGTCGTCGACCTGCCGGACGAGCGCCGCAAGGCAGCTCGGCATCGCGTCGGGCGTGCTGGTCGAGAGCGCCGAAGGGCCGGCGAGCGACGGCGGGCGTGCGCCGCGACGACATCGTGCTCAGCCTGAACAACGTCGACGCGACGAGCGCGCGGCAGTTCAACGACCAGGTCGGCGAAGCTGGACCCGAAGAAGCAGGCGTTCGTGCTGGTCCGGCGCCAGGAGAACGTGTTCTACCTGCCGATCCGCCCGACGCAGCCGCAGTGACGGCGGGCACGGCGCCGGCGTCCGCGACGCCGCTTCGGGTAAACTAGCGGGCTTGGTCGAACGCCGACCGCGTTCGGCGTAAAATGGCGCGGTTGACGGTCCCGGGCCGCCGGGCATTCGGACGCGCCCGGCGCCGCCGTCGGCGCGCCGTTCTCCCGATCCCCGCGTCGCCTGCGCCGAATCCGCCGCGCCTGCCTCGATGCAGCACATCCGCAACTTCTCCATCATCGCCCACATCGACCACGGCAAGTCGACGCTGGCCGATCGCATCATCCAGCTCTGCGGCGGCCTGTCGGATCGCGAGATGGAGGCGCAGGTGCTCGACTCGATGGACCTCGAGCGCGAGCGCGGCATCACGATCAAGGCGCAGACCGCGGCGCTCGAGTACCGGGCGCCGGACGGCGAGCTGTACCACCTCAACCTGATCGACACGCCGGGCCACGTCGACTTCTCGTACGAGGTCAGCCGCTCGCTGTCGGCGTGCGAAGGCGCGCTGCTCGTCGTCGACGCGACCCAGGGCGTCGAGGCGCAGACGGTCGCGAACTGCTACACCGCGATCGAGCTCGGCGTCGAGGTCGTGCCGGTGCTCAACAAGATCGACCTGCCGTCGGCCGACCCGGACAACGCGATCGCGCGAGATCGAGGACGTGATCGGCATCGACGCGCACGACGCGATCCGCGCGAGCGCGAAGACCGGCGAGGGCGTGCCGGACATCATCGAGGCGGTGATCGCGCAGATCCCGCCGCCGACCGGCTCGGCCGACGAGCCGCTGCAGGCGCTGATCATCGACTCGTGGTTCGACAACTACGTCGGCGTCGTCATGCTGGTGCGCGTGTTCAACGGCGTGCTGAAGCCGCGAGACAAGATCCTGCTGATGGCGAACGGCTCGCAGCACCTCGTCGAGCAGGTCGGCGTGTTCACGCCGAAGTCGCGCGCGCGCGAGCAGCTGTCGGCCGGCGAGGTCGGCTTCATCATCGCCGGCATCAAGGAGCTGAAGGCCGCGAAGGTCGGCGACACCGTGACGCTGCGTCGCGACCGGCCGCCGCCGCCGCTGCCGGGCTTCAAGGAGGCGAAGCCGCAGGTGTTCGCGGGGCTCTTCCCGGTCGAGTCGAACCAGTACGACGCGCTTGCGCGACGCGCTCGAGAAGCTGCGGCTGAACGATGCGTCGCTGCAGTACGAGCCCGAGGTGTCGCAGGCGCTCGGCTTCGGCTTTCGCTGCGGCTTCCTCGGCCTGCTGCACATGGAGATCGTGCAGGAGCGGCTCGAGCGCGAGTACGACATGGACCTGATCACGACCGCGCCGTCGGTCGTCTACAGGTCGCTGATGCGCGACGGCAGCGTGATCGACGGTCGAGAACCCGTCGAAGATGCCGGACCCCGGCCGCATCGAGGAGATCCGCGAGCCGATCGTCACGGTCAAGCTGTACATGCCGCAGGACTACGTCGGCGTCGGTGATCACGCTCGCGATCCAGAAGCGCGGCGTGCAGATCGGCGATGGACTACCACGGCAAGCAGGTCATGCTGACCTACGAGATGCCGCTCGCGGAGATCGTGCTCGACTTCTTCGACAAGCTGAAGTCGGTGTCGCGCGGCTACGCGTCGATGGACTACGAGTTCAAGGAGTACCGCGCGGCCGACGTCGTCAAGGTCGACATGCTGATCAACGCGGAGAAGGTCGACGCGCTCGCCGTGATCGTCGCATCGCGCGAACAGCCAGCATCGCGGCCGCGAGGTCGCGGCGAAGATGCGCGAGCTGATCCCGCGGCAGATGTTCGACGTCGCGATCCAGGCGGCCATCGGCTCGAACATCATCGCGCGCGAGAACGTCAAGGCGCTGCGCAAGAACGTGCTCGCGAAGTGCTACGGCGGCGACATCTCGCGCAAACGCAAGCTGCTCGAGAAGCAGAAGGCCGGCAAGAAGCGCATGAAGCAGGTCGGCTCGGTCGAGATTCCGCAGGAGGCGTTCCTCGCCATCCTGCAGGTGGAGGACAAATGAGCGGTGTCAGGGTATGAGCTTCAACTTCGCGTTGATCCTGTTCTGGTTGATGGTCGCCACCGGCGTCGTCTGGTTCGCCGATCGACTCGTCTTCCGGCGCAAGCGGATGGCCGACGCCGACGCGGCGCTGCGTCAGTTCGACGCACAGGCGAAGCTGCGGCGAGACCGACGGCACCGCCGCGAGCCGGGATCCGAAGGCGATCGCCGACGAGCGCGAGCGGCTGCGCGAGCGGCTGCTGCGTCAGCCCGGCTGGATCGAGTTCCCGGCCGGGTTCTTCCCGGTGATCCTCGTGGTGTTCGTGCTGCGCTCGTTCCTGTTCGAGCCGTTCCGCATTCCGTCCGGCTCGATGATCCCGACGCTGCTCGTCGGCGACCTGATCCTCGTCAACAAGTTCGCGTACGGCATCCGCCTGCCGATCGTCAACAGGAAGATGATCGAGCATCGGCGACCCGCAGCGCGGCGACGTGATGGTGTTCCGCTATCCGGTCGATCCGTCGGTCGATTACGTCAAGCGCGTGATCGGCCTGCCCGGCGACACGGTGACGTTCCGCGCGAAGCGGCTCACGATCAACGGCCAGCCGGTCGCGACGACCCCGGCGCCCGACTACTTCGACCCCGAGCGCGTCGCGTATTCGAAGCAGTTCACGCGAGACGCTGCCGCGCGTCGGAGGGACGGATTCGATCGAGCACATGATCCTGATCGACGACGACCGCTCCGGCGTGATCACGCCGGATAACTTCCCGTTGCGCGAGCAATTGCGTATATTCGGAAGGCAATACCGCGGTCACCTGCAAGGTGCCCGACGGGCCAATATTTCATGATGGGCGACAATCGCGACAACAGCGCCGACAGCCGTTACTGGGGGTTCGTCCCCGACCAGAATATTGTCGGACGCGCATTCTTCATCTGGATGAACTTCGGTAATATGGGCCGGATCGGCTCGTTCCGTTAGAGGAATGCGCGTTGAAAATCATCGCGTACGTCCGTCGCTTCGCGAGCAGTCTCGATGGACCGTGTCGTCCGGCCGCGATTGCGCCGGCAGCGCGGATTCAGCCTCGATCGGCCTCGTCTCGTGGTCGTCGTCTGATCGGCTTCGCGCTCATCCTCGCCATGCGCGATCACGCCGACGTTCGTCGAATACCGGGCGATCAATTCGGCGATCAAGAAGGCCAAGGCGACGGCCACACCATTCCGGAGATCCAGAAGGCGTTCGACCGGTCCGCGGCGATCGACGACATCACGTGATGACCGGCAAGGACCTCGACTATCAAGAAGGTCGACGACGACTTACGTGATCTCGTATCGCGTACACGAAGAAGATTCCGCTGTTCGGTCCGGTCAACCTGACGATCGATTACTCCGGAAGCAGCAAGTCGCTCTGATCGCGCGCACAGACGACAGACCTGCAAGAACCACTGATCCCGGCCGGACAGACCCTGGATGGATGTCCAAGCGCTCCAGAACGCGCTCGGCCACGACTTCGCATCGAAGGAACTGCTGCAGCAGGCGCTGACGCATCGCAGTCACAGCGTCGCGCACAACGAGCGCCTCGAGTTCCTCGGCGACAGCGTCCTCAACTGCGTCATCGCGTCGCTGCTGTTCGAGAAGTTCCAGCCGCATCGACGAGGGCGACCTGTCGCGCCTGCGCGCGAACCTCGTCAAGCAGCAGTCGCTGTACGAGATCGCGCAGCGGCTCGAACTCAGCCCGTACCTGCGACTCGGTGAAGGCGAACTGAAGAGCGGCGGATTCCGTCGTCCGTCGATCCTCGCCGACACGGTCGAGGCGCTGTTCGGCGCGATCTACCTCGACGCCGGCTTCGACGTGGCGCGCGCGCGTCATCCGCAAGCTGTACCAGCCGGTGCTCGAGACGGTCGATCCGAAGACGCTCGGCAAGGACGCGAAGACGCTGCTGCAGGAATACCTGCAGGGCCGGAAGATCGCGCTGCCGGTCTACACGGTCGTCGCGACGCACGGCGCCGCGCACAGCCAGGAGTTCGAGGTCGAGTGCGCGGTGCCGAAGCTGTCCATCCAGGTGCTCGGCGCCGGCGGCAGTCGTCGCGCCGCCGAGCAGGCGGCGGCGAAGAAGGCGCTCGAGGCCGCGCAGGCGCTGGCGGTCGCGGCGACGAAGCGGACGCGCCGCGCGAAGCCGGCGCAGCTGACCCTCGCCGGTCGCGGTCGAGCAGACGCGCGGAACCGGACACGCACGACGCGCAAGTCGCCCGACGTTCGCACGCGCGAGTCCGACGCGGCCGCGAAGACGCGGCTGCCGACGATCGAGCCGGCGCGCATCGTCGCGCCGGTCGTGCATCGCGCGGCCGAGACGTCGGCGAAGATCGAAACGAAGATCGCCGACGCGAAGCCGGTCGACGGCAAGGCCGTGACGTGAAACCGGCCGACGGCAAGGCACCCATGCAAGGTCGTCGAGCCGAAGCCGCCGGCCGGCAAGGACCCGCGCCGAAGCCCGTCGAGGCCGAGGTCGCCGCGCCGACCGACGTCGTCGACGCGTCGCCGCCCGCATCGAATGTCCGTGTCGCCTGAGCCGACGGCGGCCGCGTCGTCGCCGGACGCATCCGGACGAGCGCGTCGACGGCTTCCGGACCGGGCATGGTCGCGATCATCGGCCGGCCGAACGTCGGCAAGTCGACGCTGCTGAACCGGCTCGTCGGCCAGAAGATCAGCATCACGTCGCGGAAGGCGCAGACGACGCGACATCGCATCCTCGGCATCGCGACGACGACGACCGCGCAGTTCGTCTTCGTCGACACGCCCGGCTTCCAGACGCGCCATCGAGAGCGTGCTGCACAAGAGCATGCAGCGCGCGATCCGCGACGCGGTCGCCGGCGTCTCCTGCGTGCTGTTCGTCGTCGAGGCCGGCCGCTTCGGGCCCGACGACGAGGCGGTGCTGCAGCTGCTGCCGTCCGACGTGCCGGTGATCCTCGTGATCAACAAGGTCGACGGCGGCGCGGACAAGCGCGGCGCTGCTGCCGTTCATCCAGGCGCGCTGCGAACCAGCATCCGTGGGCGGCGATCGTGCCGGTGTCGGCGAAGACCGGCCTGCAGATCGACGACCTGCAACGCGAGATCGAGAAGCTGGCTGCCGGTCGCGCCGCCGCTGTTCGACGCCGACGACCTCACCGATCGCAGCGAACGCTTCCTCGTCTCGGAGCTGATCCGCGAGAAGGTGTTCCGCCAGCTCGGCGACGAGCTGCCGTACGGCATGACGGTGGTCATCGATCGCTTCGTCGAGGAGCCGTCCCGCCAGGAAGGCGGCCGCTTCTGCCGGATCGCGGCGACCATCATCGTCGAGCGGGCCAGCCACAAGGCGATGCTGATCGGCGCCGGCGGCGGCACGACTGAAGTCGATCGGCACCGAGGCGCGCGTCGACATCGAGCGGTTGCTGCAGGCGCAGGCTGCATCTCGAGCTCTGGGTCAAGGTCGCGTTCCGGCTGGGCCGACAGCGCCGCGCTGGTCAGGTCGTTCGGCTATGAGTGACGGCGTCGGCGACGGTCCTGCTCGACGACGTCGACGCCGCGATGGACGACGAGGCGATCGTCGGTCGCCGAGCCCGCCCCGCCGCCGAAGCGACGCCGGGCCGCCGCGCTCCGAGACGCGCATCGCCGACGAGGCGGCGTTCGTGCTGCACAGCTATCCGTACAAGGAGACGAGCCTGATCGTCGACGCGCTGACGCGTCATCACGGGCGCGTCGCGCTGGTCGCGCGCGGCGCGAAGCGGCCGCGCTCCGCGCTGCGCGGCACTGCTGCTCGCGTTCCAGCCGCTGTCGATCGGCTGGGTGCAGGCCGCGCGCGCGCGCCGTCGACGGGTCGCGCAAGCGGCAGCGACCTGCGCACGCTGACGCGGGCCGAGTGGCTCGGCGGCCTGCGGCCGCTGCGCGGCGAGGCGCTGATGTCGGGCTTCTACCTGAACGAGCTGATGCAGAAGCTGCTCGCGCGCGACGATCCGCACGAACGGCTGTTCGACGCCTACCTGCGAGGCGCTCGCCGCGCTGTCCGACGATCGCCGGCCGCGCCGGTGCTGCGTCGATTCGAGGCGATCCTGCTGCGCGAGGCGGGCTATGCGCTGCACGCGTCGCACGACGGTCGACGGCGAGGCGATCGATCCGGAGCGGACCTATCGCTATCTGCCGGAACGCGGACCGCAACGCGATCGAGCGCGACGAAGGCGGCGACAGCGACGCGATCGTCGTCGGCCAGCACGCTGCATCGACATCGATCGCGACGACTTCGCCGATCCGGTCACGCTCGCGCAGTCGAAGCGGCTGATGCGGCATCTGCTGCAGCATCACCTGTCCGGTCAGCTGCTGCAGACGCGGCGGCTCGTGCTCGACCTGCAGTCGCTCGAAGACGGCGCGGCCCGGTGAATCCGATGGTTCGTCGATGCGGCGTCGTCGGGGACGTCGCACCGCGCTGTCGGTGAACCTCAACAAGGTCGCGCTGTTGCGCAACACGCGGTCGCTCTCGATCCCGAGCGTGACGCGCGCCGCGACCATCGCGCTCGAGGCCGGCGCGGCCGGCATCACCGTGCATCCGCGTCCCGACGAGCGGCACATCCGGGCCGGCGACGTGCGCGATCTCGCGGCGCTGCTCGACGACTGGCCGCACGCCGAATACAACATCGAGGGCAACCCGTTCCACAACCTGATGGACTTCGTCCGCGACGTGCGGCCCGATCAGTGCACGTTCGTGCCCGACGACGTCGGCGCAGTCGACCAGCGACCACGGCTGGGACCTCGCGACGCGACGGCGCACGGTTGAAGCCGCTGATCGACGAGGCGCACGACCTCGGCGTGCGCGTCAGCCTGTTCATGGACCCGGCGCCGGACGCGATGGCGACGGCGGCGTCGCTCGGCGCCGATCGTGTCGAGCTCTACACCGAGAGCTTCGCGCGCGCGTGGGACACGCGCCGATCGCGCCGCGGTGCTCGAGACGTTCGCCGACGCGGCGCGTGCGGCGCGGCGCCGCCGGCGTCGGAGTCAACGCCGGGCCACGATCTCAATCGCGACAACCTCGAAGGCTTCCTCGTCGAGGTGCCCGGCGTGCTCGAGGTCTCGATCGGTCACGCGCTGATCGCCGACGCGCTCGAGTTCGGCCTCGCGGCGACCGTCCGCGCGTATCTCGCGTGCATCGAACGGGCGACGATGCGGATGCCGGCGCGATGATCTTCGGCATCGGCACCGACATCCAGAAGATCGATCGCATCCGGGAGGCGCTGGACCGTCACGGCGAGCGCTTCGCGGAGCGCATCCTCGGGCCCGACGAGATGGTCATCTATCGCCGTCGCAGCGGACGCGACGCAGCGCATGCGCGATCGCTACACGACGTCGCGCGGCATCACGTTCGTCGCGACGCGCTTCGCGGCGAAGGAGGCGATCTCGAAGGCGCTCGGCCTCGGCATGCGGATGCCGATGCGCTGGCGCGCGGCGCAGATCCTGAAGGAGCCATCGGGCAAGCCGCGCGTCGCGACCGACGCCGTGCTGTCGGCGCTGGATGCGCGAGCGCTCGCTGGTCGCGCACGTGACGCTGACCGACGACGCCGACTACGCGGTCGCGTTCGCGGTCGTCGAGCGGGTCGAACGATGACGCGATCCACGGCGCGATCGACGTGGCGCGGCCGATCGGCCCGGTGATGCTCGACGTCGCCGGGCTCGTGCTCGACGGCCGACGATCGCCGTCGCGTCGCGCATCCGAACACCGGCGGCATCATCCTGTTCGCGCGCAATTTCGAGAGTCGCGCGCAGCTCGTCGCGCTCGTCGACTCGATCCGCGCGCCGCGGCCGGACCTGCTGATCGCCGTCGATCACGAAGGCGGCCGCGTGCAGCGCTTCCGCACCGACGGCTTCGTCCGCCTCCCGACGATGCGCAGCCTCGGCGCGCTGTGGGACGCGGACCCGGCGCGCGGCGCGATCGACCGCGACGCGAGCGGCGACCGCCGTCGGCTTCGTGCTCGCGGCGGACCTCGTCGCCTGCGGCATCGACCTGTCGTTCACGCCGGTGCTCGACCTCGATCACGGGCCGAGCGGCGTGATCGGCGACCGCGCGTTCCATCGCGATCCGCGCGTCGTCGCGCTGCTCGCGAAGAGCCTGATGCACGGGCTGCTGCTCGGCCGGCATGGCGAACTGCGGCAAGCACTTTCCCGGCCACGGCTACGTCGCCGCGGACTCGCACGTCGCGGTCCCGGTCGACGAGCGCGACGCTCGACACGATCCTCGACGACGACGCGCTGCCGTACGGCTGGCTCGGTGGCGCGCTCGCCGCGGTGATGCCGGCGCACGTGATCTATCCGGCGGTCGACCATCGGCCGGCCGGCTTCTCGCCGGTGTGGCTGCAGGACATCCTGCGCGGCCGCCTCGGCTTCGACGGCGCGATCTTCAGCGACGACCTGTCGATGGAAGGGCGCGAGCGTCGGCCGGCGACGTGGTCGCGGCCGGCGACGCGCCGCGCTCGCGGCCGGATGCGACATGGTGCTGGTCTGCAACGACGGCGCCGCGGGCCGACGCGCTGCTCGACGGGCTCGTCGACACGCGCGACGCGCGCTCGTCGGCGCGACTGGCGGCGCTGCGGGCGCGACGCCGACGACCGGCGCGACGACCCGCGTGTATCGCGCAGCGCTCGTCGCCTGCTCGGCGGGACGCTGGACTGCGTGCGCGCCGTGTTGAGCCGCGTCTGAGCGCGCGCGAGACGCTGGGATTTCTTCTGCCGCGTCGTCGACAACTACGGCGACATCGGCATCGCGTGGCGCCTCGCGCGCCAGGTCTGCGGCCGCCGGTCTGCGCGACGTGCGACTGTTCGTCGACGGACCTCGACGTCGTTCGCGCGCATCGAGCCGCGCGTCGATCCCGCACGCGACGCAGCAGGCGCGTCGACGGCATCGACGTCATCGCCGCTGGCCGGTCGACGCACGAGGTCGAGCCGGCCGACGTCGTCGTCGAGTTGCTCGGCTGCGGTCTGCCGGCCGCGTATCTCGACGCGATGACGCGCGTGATCCGAGCGCCGGTCTGGATCGACTTCGAGCACCTGAGCGCCGAGCCGTGGGTCGACGGCTTCCACGGGCTGCCGTCGCCGCATCCGACGCTGCCGCTGGTCAAGCACTTCTTCTATCCGGGCTTCGGCGAACGGACCGGCGGCCTGTTGATCGAGCGCGACCTCGACGCGCGCCGACACGCGTTCATCGCGGATCCGCACGCGGTCGAGCGCGTGGCATCGACGCATCGGCGCTCGAGTCGCCCGACAACGCGAAGCGCCTCTCGCTGTTCGCATACGACGATGCGCCGGTCGCCGCGCTGTTCGACGCGCTCGCCGGCGATCGCACGACGCGCTGGTCGGTCGTCGTTCCCGAGGGCGTGCTCGCCGATGCGATCGCGCGCTGGTCCGCGGAAACGTCGGCGCGCGCATCGCCGACGGTGACGACGATCCCGTTCGTCGACCAGGACGACTACGACCGCCTGCTGTGGGCCTGCGACGTCAACGTCGTGCGCGGCGAGGACTCGTTCGTCCGCGCGCAGGCCGCCGGCCGGCCGTTCGTGTGGCACATCTATCGGCAGGCGCGACGCCGCTCACGTCGCCGAAGCTCGACGGCGTTCCTCGCGCGCTTCGAGACGACGCTGCCGGCGCCCGATCGCCGCGGTCGTGCGGCGCTTCTGGCACGTCTGGAACGGCATCGATCGAGACGGCGGCGGCGCCGCGCGTCGACTGGCTCGCGATCGAGCCGGCGCTGCGGAGCTCGGCCGACGCTGGCGCGCAGCGCCTCGCGTCGTCGCCGCCCCTGATCGAGCGGCTGCTCGCGTTCGTCGCTGCCCGACGGCGCTCGCCGTAGCGAACGCCGGTTTGCTAAAATGTCGGGCTTTGTTCCGCCAGGGTCGCGCGCGACGCGCAGCCCGGTCCGAATCCAACCGCGAGTCCCATTCGATGAAAACCGCCCAGGAAGTCCGCGCCGGCAACGTGATCATGGTCGGCCAGGCCCCGATGGTCGTGCAGAAGGCCGAGTACAACAAGTCCGGCCGCAACTCGGCCGTCGTCAAGATGAAGATGAAGAACCTGCTGACCGACTCGGCGCAGGAGACGGTCTATCGCGCCGACGACAAGTTCGACGTCGTCGTGCTCGAGAAGAAGGAAGCGACGTACTCGTACTTCGCCGACCCGATGTACGTCTTCATGGACGCCGAATACAACCAGTTCGAGGTCGAGAAGGACAACATGGGCGACGCGCTCAACTACGTCGACGACGGCATGCCGGTCGAGGTGGTGTTCTACGACGGCAAGGCGATCTCGGTCGAGATGCCCGACCGGCCTCGTGCGCGAGGTCGAGTACACCGAGCCGGCCGTCAAGGGCGACACGTCGGGCAAGGTGATGAAGCCCGCGAAGATCAAGCCGACCGGCTTCGAGGTCGCGGTGCCGGCGTTCGTCGCGACCGGCGACAAGATCGAGATCGACACGCGCACCGGCGAGTACCGCAACCGGGTGAAGTGACGCGCGACGCCCGGCGATCGCATCCATGACGGTCGACGTCGACCAGGACTGCGACCGCCCGGACGCCGGCCTACGATCCCGACTGCCGGCTGTGCCCGCGGCTCGCGACGCTTCCTCGACGACGGTCCGGGCGCTGCATCCCGACTACTGGGCGCGGCCGGTGCCGTCGTTCGGCGACGGCCGACGCCCGCTTCCTGATCGTCGGCCTCGCGCCCGGCCTGCACGGCGCGAACGCGACCGGCCGGCCGTTCACCGGCGACTGGTGCGGTCCGCTGCTGTACTCGACGCTGCATCGCCACGGCTTCGCGACGCAGGCGACGAGCGAGCATCGCGGCGACGGCCAGTCGCTGATCGACTGCCGCATCGCGAACGCGGTCAAGTGCCTGCCGCCGGCGAACAAGCCGGAGCTCGCCGAGATCCGGCGCTGCAACGGCTACCTGACGAACGAGCTCGCGTCGATGCCGCGGCTCGTCGCGATCCTCGCGCTCGGCACGATCGCGCACCGGGCGGTGGTCGAGGCGATCGGGTTGAAGGTCGCGCGCGTATCGCTTCGCGCACGGCGCGCAGCTCGCGTTGCCGAACGGCGACGATGCTGTTCGACAGTTACCATGTCAGCCGCTACAACACGAACACCGGACGTCTCACCGAGGCGATGTTCGATGCGGTCGTCGCAGCGACGTCTCGAGGCGCACGTCGACCGATCCTGAGCATCGCACCGTGAGCGCACGGCCGGTCGAGATCCGCATGATCCGAGCCGCACGCCTCACCGCCGTTCGACCCGAAGCCGCTGATCGCGAAGCTGCCGGGGCTGCCCGGCGTCTATCGCTACTACGACGCGGCCGGCACGCTGCTGTACGTCGGCAAGGCGCGCGACCTGAAGAAGCGCGTCGTCGAGCTACTTCAACAAGGGCACGCGCGACTCGCGCATCGCGCACATGGTCGAGCGCATCGCGCGCATCGACACGACGCCGACGCGCTCCGAGGCCGAGGCGCTGCTGCTCGAGAACAACCTCATCAAGGCCGCAGGCGCCGCGCTACAACATCGTCTTTCGCGACGACAAGTCGTATCCGTACCTGAAGATCACCGGCGCATCGCTTCCCGCGGATGGCGTACTACCGCGGCGCGGTCGACAAGCGGCAGCAGTACTTCGGGCCGTTCCCGAACGCGTGGGCGGTGAAGGAGAGCATCCAGATCCTGCAGAAGGTGTTCATGCTGCGGACCTGCGAGGACACGGTGTTCGCGAACCGCTCGCGGCCGTGCCTGCTGCACCAGATCCAGCGCTGCAGCGCGCCGTGCGTCGGCGCGATCGACGCGGAGACCTACGCGCTCGACGTCGAGAACGCGTCGCGCTTCCTGCGCGGCCAGACGTCCGAGGTGCTCGCCGACCTCGACGCGAAGATGCAGGCGGCCGCCGAGGCGCTGCGCTTCGAGGAGGCGGCCGCGGTGCGCGACCAGATCGGCTCGCTGTCGCGCGTGCTGCGCCAGCAGATCGATCGAGCTCGGCGACAGCGAAGGCACCAACGCCGACGTCGACATCATCGCGGTGCGCGTCGAGGGCGGGCGCGCCTGCGTGAACCTCGCGATGGTCCGCGGCGGCCGGCATCTCGGCGATCGCGCGTACTTCCCGACGCACGTCGAGTCCGCTGCGACTGGTCCGAGCGATGTCCGACAAGCGCATCGACGCGACGGTGCTCGAGGCCTTCCTCGCGCAGCACTATCTCGACAAGTTCATCCCGGCGACGCTGATCGTCAACGTCGACCCCGACGCGCCCGAACTGATGGCCGCGCTGGAGGCGCAGTGCGGCCACCGCATCGCGCTGGTCCGCCAGCCGCAGAGCCAGCGTCGCGCATGGCTCGAGATGGCCGAGAAGAACGCGGCGCTCGCGCTGGCGCGGATGCTCGCCGAGCAGGGCTCGCAGCAGGCGCGCACGCGCGCGCTCGCCGAGGTGCTCGGCCTCGAGAACGAGAAGGAGGACCTCGCCGAGCTGCGCGTCGAATGCTTCGACATCAGCCACACGATGGGCGAGGCGACGCAGGCGTCGTGCGTCGTGTTCCATCATCACGCGATGCAGAACGGCGAATACCGCCGCTACAACATCGCCGGCATCACGCCGGGCGACGACTACGCCGCGATGCGCCAGGTGCTGACGCGCCGCTACGCGAAGCTCGTCGAGGCGGCCGGCGACGCCGATGCGGTCGACGCGACCGCGGCCAATCTCGAGCTCGACAAGCGAGGCCGCGGACGCGGGCGAAGGCCGCATCACGAACGATCGCCGGCGGCGCCCGAGGTCGCGGAGGTCGGCGGCGAAGACGGCGAAGGCCAAGGCGCCCCGGACGGTCGCAAGCGCCGCAAGCGCGGCGAGTCGATCGCGCGCCGCGGCGTATCCCGACGTCGTGCTGGTCGACGGCGGCAAGGGGCAGGTCGAGATCGCGCGGCAGGTCTTCGTGGAGATCGGGCTCGACATCTCGCTGATCGTCGGCGTCGCGAAGGGCGAGGGCCGCAAGGTCGGCCTCGAGACGCTGATCTTCGCCGACGGGCGGCCGGCGCTCGAGCTCGGCAAGGAGTCGGCCGCGCTGATGCTGGTCGCGCAGATCCGCGACGAGGCGCATCGCTTCGCGATCACCGGCATGCGCGCCCGTCGCGCCAAGGCGCGCCTGACGTCGCGGCTCGAGGAGATCGAAGGCATCGGCGCGCAGCAAGCGGCAGAAGCTGCTCGCGCGCTTCGGCGGCCTGCGCGGCGTGATCGGCCGCGAGCGTCGACGAGCTCGCGACCGTCGAAGGCGTGTCGCGACCAGCTGGCCGAGGAGATCTACCGGCAACTGCACTGAGCCGGCGATCCGGACCCTCGTTCGGCACGGACATTGCATCCGCCGCTGCAAACTCGACGAGGGAAGCCATGAGCACCGTGCCAGACGTATCGATTCCCGGCGCAGCCGCGCCGTCCGCGATCCACAACCGCTGGATCCAGTTGTTGCTCGGGCTCGTCTGCATGATGGCGATCTCGAGCCCGCAGTACGTCTGGACGCTGTTCACGAAGCCGCTCTCGTCGAAGCTCGACGTGCCGCTGTCGCAACTGCAGATCACGTTCTCGATCCTGATCGTGCTGCAGACGTTCTTCTCGCCGTTCCAGGGCGGGCTGATCGAGCGCTTCGGCGCCCGCCGGCTGATCGCGATCGGCACGTTGCTGTCGGGCGTCAGCTGGATCCTCGCGTCGCAGGCGTCGAGCATCGGCATGCTGTATCTCACGTACGGGATCGTCGGCGGCCTCGGCACCGGAATCGTCTACGTCGGCGTCGTCGGGCAGATGGTGCGCTGGTTCCCGGACCGTCGCGGCTTCGCGGTCGGCATGGTCGCCGCCGGCTACGGGATGGGCGCGATCATCACGACGTTCCCGATCGCGAACTCGCTGGCCGGCCGGGGTCTCGAGTCGACGCTGTGGCAGTTCGGCCTCGTGTTCGCGATCGTCGGCGTGATCGCGTCCCAGGGGCTGCGGTCGCCGGGGCCGACCTATCTCGCGCCGGTGCGCGCGACGACGGTCGCCACGACGACGCGCGACCTGTCGCCGCGACAGATGTTGAAGATGCCGCTGTTCTGGCTGATGTTCGTCATGATGACGATGATGTCGACGTCCGGGCTGATGGTCACGTCGCAGATGGCCACGTTCTCGCGCGACTTCGGCGTCGCGAACGCCATCGTCTTCGGGCTGACCGCACTGCCGCTCGCGCTGACGATCGACCGCTTCACGAACGGCCTGACCCGGCCGCTGTTCGGATGGGTCTCGGATCGCATCGGCCGCGAGAACACGATGTTCATCGCGTTCGCGCTCGAGGGCGTCGCGATGGCGCTGTGGCTGCTGACGCGCGACAACGCGACGCTGTTCGTGCTGCTGTCGGGCGTCGTGTTCTTCGGCTGGGGCGAGATCTTCTCGTTGTTCCCGTCGACGCTGACCGACACGTTCGGCACCGAGCACGCCACCGCGAACTACGGCTGGCTCTACATCTCGCAGGGGATCGGCTCGATCCTCGGCGGGCCGCTCGCGGCGTTGATGCACGAGGCGACCGGCAGCTGGATCCCGGTCTTCGCGACCGCGGTCGTGCTCGATATCACGACGGCGCTGCTCGCGTTGCTGGTCCTGAAGCCGTGGCGCCGCCGCTACCTGGCGTCGACCGGCGCGCGCTAGCCGGACGGCGCGTGTCCACGAGGCGCCGCGGTTGCGGGCGGTGCGGCCCGGCGCCTCATCGAGGTGCCGATGCGGTGCGTTGCACCGTGAAGCGTCAGGCGGACGGCAGGAACGGCGAGCGCGGCAACGACGGCAGTCCGTATTCGTTCAGCAGCGCGACGAACGACGGATCGTCCCGGTAAGGGTCGAACGACGGATCCGCCGGCAGGCTGACGAACAGGATCTCGTGCGTGTCGACGACGCGTCCCAACGTGCGGATCATCGCGTCGCGGTCGCCGAGATAGGCATAGGCCATCGCGCGATTGAACTGCGCGTACCGGCCGCCTTCGAGCCTGGCGATCAGCGCATCGAGCTTGCGTCGACCGTCGGCGACCTCGCCGCGAAAGCCGTGCACGAAGATCTCGCAGAAGTGCGCGGTCGGATGCGCCGGCGCCACCGCGATCGCGCGCTCGAAGTGTTCCAGCGCCGGCGCGTCGCGGCCGCTCCACAGGTACGCCAT
This sequence comes from uncultured beta proteobacterium, assembly GCA_963795885.1. Taxonomy (GTDB): domain Bacteria; phylum Pseudomonadota; class Gammaproteobacteria; order Burkholderiales; family Burkholderiaceae_D; genus CAHJXF01. The sequence goes on from CAWCJI010000004.1 coordinate 555,100, forward strand.
GCCGAGCATGACGTGCGCGAACAGGTGATCGGCGTCGAGTTCGAGGACCGCCAGGAACTCGGCGATCGACGTGTCGAAGTCGCGGGCGTACGAACAGATCAGCGCGAAGTTCGCCCGGATCGCGACGTTGAGCGGATCGAGGTCGAGCGCGATGCGGCCGTGCTCGATGCCTTCGACGAAGCGCCCGTTGAACACGAGCCCGTGCGCGTAGAGGATGCGCGCCATCGTCGAGTTCGGCGACAGCCGCAGCGCCTCGCGGAACATCGGCTCGGCCAGCTTCCAGTCGAAGCCCACGCGAAAGACGCCGTTCGCGATCAGTGCATGCGCTTCGCCGTCGGTCGGATCGAGCTCGAGGGCACGTCGTGCGCAGCGCTCGACCTCGCGGAGCGCCGGCACCGTCGGCTCCCAGGTCATCGCCGCGAGCTGGCCGCGGCACGCGCCGAGATGCGTGTGTGCCGACGCGTACGACGGGTCGGCGGCGATGGCGCGCTCGAACAGCGTGATCGCCTTTCGCCAGCCCTCGATCGTTCGCTGCTGCTCCAGGTAGCGACCGCGCTCGAACAGGTCGCGGGCCTCGACGTTGTCGGAGCCGACGCGGTGCGTCGGGCCGCCGGACGACGCGGTCGGCGGCACGACCGCCTGCAGCACGGCCTCGCCGATGCGGTCCTGGAAGGCGAACAGGTCGGCGTCCGCGGTCACGTCGTGTTCGAAGCGTTGCGACCAGATGCAGGCGCGGTCCCGGGCGCGGAACAGCTGCGCGATGCAGCGGTATCGCGAGCCCGCGCGCTGCACGCTCCCCTCGAGGACGTTCGTCACGCCGAGCACCTTGCCGACCGTCTTGAGGTCGAGGCCTCCGTCCTTCGCCTTGATCGCCGACATGCGGCCGACGACGCGCAGGCCCGGGACGCGGCTCAGCATGTCGATCAGCTGATCGGCGAGCGCCGCACAGAAGCTCGCGCCCTCGGCCGAGGAAGACAGATTCGCGAACGGCAACACCGCGAGCGATCCGGCCTGCCGGGCCGCGGGACGAGTCGCCTGCCGTCTCGCGATCTGCGGCAGGTAGCCGCCGACGGGGATCTGGATCTCGAACGCGTCGCCGGCCCCTTCCCCGGTGTAGTAACGGGCGAGCTTCTCGCGCACGCGGCCCGCCTCGACACGAACGATCGGATCGTCGCGCGGATCGTAGCTCGCGATGTCGCGGCCGAACACCTCGAGCCCGATCACCACTTCCTTCAGCTCGTCGTGGCGGCCGGCCAGCGCCGACTGCACGACGTGGCGCAGGAATCGTTGATGTCGCTGCGACCGGCCGAACGTGCGACTCGCGACGATCCGCTGCAGCGCGTCCTCGACGAGCGCCGACCCGACGCCGGCGAACGGCTGATAGGACGTCGCCGTGCGCGCATTCGCACGATCGGCTTCGTCGGCGAGTCTGACGAGGCGAAGCGCGGGTGGTCGGTTCATCGTTGCATCACGTGCGACGATGATACGTCGACGCTGCTGCCGGACCCGTGATCCGGGTGACGGCGCGTTACATCAGTGTCGCGGGCGCCTGCGACGGCGTCGTGACGACGTCCGGTGGCAGCGGCTCGAGGCCGCGGCGCCCGAGCAGCTCGAGATACCGGGCGTCGCGCCGCAGCGGCTCGAACAGCGGATGCACGCGGATGCAGACGAACAGGACCTCCCGCGCGTCGGCAGCGAGGTCGAGGCTCGCGAACGCGCCGTCGAGATCATCGAGGCAGACTTGCGCCATCGCGAGGTTGACGCGCGAGTAGTGGCGGTCGCCGATCTCGGCGAGCAGCGACGCGAGCGCGCGTTCCCCTTCGTCGCGTGCCCGCGGGTCGAGCCGGCCCCGCATCCCGAAGACGCAGACCCGGCAGAACCTCGGGCTGAAGTGGTCCGGGACGAGACCGGCGATGTGGTCGAGATGCGCCATCGCCGCATCGGGGTCGCCCATCGCGAGGCAGGTCACGCTGGCGACGACGCGCGAGAACAGGTGGTCGGGGTCGATCTGCAGGACCGACGTGAATTCGTGCAGCGCCTGCTCGAAACGATGCGCGTTCATCGCGATCGCCGCGTTGTTGGCACGCAGGCCGAGGTTGAGCGGGTCGAGGGACTGCGCGAGCCTCGTGTGCCCCATCGCTTCGTCGAAGCGACCGTTGAAGACGAGCGCCCAGGCGTACGACGTGTGGACCAGCGTCGAATTCGGTGCGAGCCGGAGCGACTCCTGGAACAGCACCTCGGCCTCCGTCCAGCGCAGCTCCACGCGATAGAGGATCGTCGCGAGCAACGCGCGCGCTTCGCCATCCAGCGGATCGAGTTCGAGCGCACGACGCGCGGCGCGCTCCACGTCCGCGAAGCCGGGGTACGACGGCTCGAGATTGAGGGAGAGCCGGTTCGCGTAGGCGGACCCGAGATGCGAATAGGCCTGCGCGAAATCGGGGTCGAGCGTCACCGCGCGCTCGAGCAGCACGATCGCCTTCTGATAGCCGTCGAGCGTTCGCTGCTGGGCCAGGTAGCGCGCGCGCTCGAAGAGGTCGCGCGCGCCGCGATGGTCGCGTGCCGCTCGGCAGTAGTCCGCCGGGGCCGGCCGTCGCGACCGGTCCCGCTTCCTTCGACTGCAGCGCCGACACCGCCGACAGCACGGCATCGGCGATCGCATCCTGGAAGTCGAACAGGTCGTCGTCGCGATCGGTGTCGTGTTCGAAGCGCTGCGACCACACGCGTGCGCTGTCGCGCGTGCGCGCGAGCTGAGCGATGCAGCGAAGGCGTGCGCCGCTGCGCTGCAGGCTCCCTTCGACCACGTGATCGACGCCGAGCAGCTTGCCGATCGCGCGCAGTTCCATGCCCGCGTCGCGGGCCTTCAGCGCCGACAAGCGCGCGACGACCCTGAGACCGGGCACGCGTCCGATCGTGTCGATCAGCTGATCGGCCAGGCCGAGCGCGAACGATGCGTCGTCGGGATCGCCCGACAGGTTCGAGAACGGCAGCACGGCGAGCGCGTGCGACGGCGTCGGCAGCTGCAGGGCCGAGCGCTGCTTGCGTCGCACGAACAGCGGCATGTAGTTGCCGACGGGAATGACGATCTGGAACGACTCGCTCGCGCCTTCGCCTTCGTAGAAGCGCGCGAGCTTGTCGCGGATGCGACGCGCCTCGACGCGCACGATCGGGTCGCGGCGCGGGTCGTACTCCGGGAGTGCGCGGCCGAACACCTCGATGCCGATGATCACTTCCTTGAGGCGCTCGCGCTCCCCGGCGAGCCCGCGTGGATGACATGCTCGAGGAAGAGTCGGTGGCGCTGCGAGCGACGGAAGGTGTCGCTGGCGGTGACGCGGCCGAGCGTCACGTGGACGAGCGCGGCAGGATAGTCGGACAGCTTGCCGAAGCCGTCCGCCGCCGGGCGTCGCTGCACGTTCGAGCGCGATTCGTCCATATGCCTCATGTTCGGGCCGAACACCCGGCATGGCCGGTCGCTCGTTCGATCGTCGGCTCATCGACCGTCGCCGAACGCCCGATGCGACGCGTGGACCATCGCGCGCGCCGCCTCCCAGGCGGCGCGTCGGACTACGGTGTCGGTGCGGCCGGCGTCGCGGGTGTCTGGTTCGCGTTGATCGTGACGCCGCGCCGCTTCAGCTCGTCGACGATCAGTCGTGCATTCGCATTGCCGCCGTCGGCGAGCTGCGCCGTGCCGCGTGCGAGCGAGTCGAGCGTGTCGCGCAGCTTCTTCGAGTCCGCGACGGGCTTGTCCTGCTTCGAGATCGCGTCGCGCATCGCGTCGCGCTCGGCGCGCAGCTGCGAGACCTGGAAGCCGAACCACACCAGCAACGTGAGCACCACGATCAGGATCGGCAGGAACGCGCTGGTCAGCGCCGGCGTCTCGACGACGGTGGCGACCGGTCGCGGCGATTCGAGCGGAATCGACGACGGTTCGAACGGCGTGCTCATGGCTTCGTCCCCTTCTTCGCATCGACCGGCGGCGTGGCGGCGGCGGCCGGCGTGGCCGGACCGATCGTGATGCCCTGCGACGACAGCAGCTCGGAGAGTGCCTTGTCCTGGTTGCGGACCGACAGGTCGGCGAGCGCCTTGACCATGTCGCGATAGAGCGGCTCGAGCTGGACGCTTTGCTGCACGTAGGTCGCGCGGGTCGCCAGCTCGGCCTGCGTGGCGCGGTTCTCGCCGAACAGCATCATCGTGTAACCCGCGAGGGCCGCCACGACCAGAGCGACGATCGTCGTCACCCACAATTGCCAGCGTGCAAGCACGAGGTCCTCCGCCATTGATTGAATTGCGGCGATGGTACAGAACAAGGGTCGGCGCGGCGAATCCTTGCGCCGCTCGGCAGGTCGGGGCGACGACAGGGCGGCCGGGTCTCCGCCCGGCCGCCGCCACCGCCTCCCTGAGCGCCCGTTACCCGATGATCAGCCGTTCGCGACGGCCTTCCGGCTCCGCCGCCTGAGCAGCAGCGGGATGCCGAGCCCGAACAGCGCGAGCGTCGCGGGCTCCGGCACGCCGGTCGTGGCCTGCGTGGTCACGGTGCCGCGGACGACCAGCTCGATGTCGCCGAGGGCGCCCGAGTAGCCGCTGGCGTTGTGGCCGAGGCCGCTCAACACGATCGTGTCCATGAAGGTGCCGACGGTCGACGTATCGAACGTCAGGCCGAGCCCGCCGGTGTTCTGGCCCGCCGCCAGATTCGCGAACGCGGAGAAGCCGCTCTCGCCGAAGTCGGTCGGATCGAGAAACTGGAAGCTGCCGTCGAGCAAATCGGCCGGACCGGTCGCCGTGTTGCCCGCCACCAGCGTCGCGCTCTCCGTACCGGAGCCCTTCACGACCGAGCCGAAGTCGAGCGTGTAGACCGTGCCCGACTGGCTCAACGAGCCGGAGCCGCCCGCGAGCTTGAACGCGTCGGTCGCATAGTTGTTGACCTGGCCGCTGAGGCTGATCGCGAGGTTCGACAGCGCCGCGTCCGACAGGTCGCCGTCGTGGCTGGCCGCGCTGAACGTCGCGCTGCCGCTGTAGGTGCCGGCGGTCGTCGTGTTCAGGCCGACCTGCAGGCCGTTCGTGCTCGTCTGTCCGGCGGCGAGGCCCGCGCCGAGGCTGCCGCTCGCGGTGAACGGGCCGGTCGCGCCGATCGCCGACGCCACGAGCACGTCGTTGAGCGCGGTGACCGGCGCCGCGTTCGTGACCGACACGCCTTGCGACACCGACGCGCCGACGTGGACGATGCCGAAGTTGACCGACGCCGTGTTGGCCTGCGCGACCGCCGGCGTGTAGACCTTGCCGTTGAGCGTCACGTTCTGGCTGGCGAGCGCCAGGTCGGCGGCGCCGTCCGTGCCGGCGCCGGTCGACACGAAGTTGAGCGCCTGCGTGCCGGTGAACGTGCCTGCGGCGGTCGTGTTGAGGGCGACCGTGATCGCGTTCGACGTGCCCTGCGCGGCGAGGTTGGTGATGCTGCCCGACGACGTGAAGCCCGCGGCCGTCGCGCCGCGCGTCGCGGTCAGGGCTTCGGTGTAGACGTCCGGCGAGCTGTTCGTGACGCCGATCGTCGTCGACGCGCTGCCGCCGACACGCGCCGCGAGCGTCGTCGCCGACCCGACCGTCGGATTCGCGAGGCGATAGACCGCGCCCGACACCGCGACGTTCTGCGAGGCGAGCGTCAACTGGCAGTTCGTGCCGCAACCGCCGACGTTGTTCGCGTCGGAGATGAACGAGATCGTGGCCGTCCCGTTCTTCGCGCCGGCCGTCGACGTGTCGAGGCCGACCTTCAGGCTGGACGCGTCCGTCGAGCCCGGGCTCAACAGGTTGAAGCTGCCCGACGCGGTGATCGGCGCGTTGCCGGCGATGCTCGCGTCGAGCGCTGCCTGCGGCGATGCCGTCGACTGGTTCGTGACGCTGACCGAGGCCGACGGAGACGTGGTGCCGATCCGCACGTTGCCGAGCGCGATCGTCGGCGTGTTGACGACCGGGCTCGCCTGGTTGATGACGTTCGCCGACGCGGCGATCGTGCCGGCCACGCCGTACGAGTCGGAGCCGACCGCGAGCGTGCCGAGGCCGTTGCTGACGCCGTTGACGGCGCCGGCGCTGACGTAGTTGACCGCGATGCTGCCGTTGACCGTGCCTGCCGCGCTCGTGTTGACGCTGACGGTCAGCGCGTTGCTGCTCGCGCCGGCGATCAGGCCGCTGATCGAGCCGCTGCCGCTGATCAGGTTCGAGCCGGTGCCGGTCGTCGAGCCGAACGATGCGTTGAGGTCCTCGACATAGCCGGTCGCTCCGGTCGCGGTGTTCTTGACCGTCAGGTTCTGGCTCACGGCCTGCCCGACCTGGACCGTGCCGAAGTTCAGCGCGCTCGTCAGGATCGAGCCGGCCGCGACCTGGTAGACGTTACCGGTGACGTTCACGTTCTGCGAGCGGCAGGGTCAGCTGGCAGCTCGTGCCGCAGCCGCCGACGTTGCTCGCGTCGGAGACGAACGAGACCGTCGCGGTGCCGCTCTTCGAGCCCGCGGTGCTCGTGTTGATGCCCACCGTCAGGCTCGACGCGTTGGTCGATCCCGGGTTCAGCAGGCTGAAGCTGCCCGACGCCGTCACCGGCGCGTTGCCCGCGATGCTCGCCGTCAGCGCCGCCTGCGGCGACGTCGTCGACTGGTTGGTGACGCTCACGGCCGCCGTCGGCGACGTCGCGTTGACGCGCACGTTGCCGAGCGCGATCGTCGGGTTGTTGATCACCGGGCTCGCCTGGTTGATCACGTTCGCAGACGCGGTGATGGTGCCGGCGACGCCGTACGAGTCCGAACCGACGCCGAGCGTGCCGAGGCCGTTGCTGACGCCGTTGACCGCGCCGGCGCTGACGTAGTTGACCGCGATGCTGCCGTTGACGGTACCCGCCGCGCTCGTGTTGACGCCGACCGTCAGCGCGTTGCTCGTGCCGCCGGCCACGAGGCCGCTGACCGAGCCGCTGCCGCTGATCAGGTTCGCGCCGGTACCGGTCGACGGCACCGAAGCGACGCGTTGAGGTCCTCGACGAAGCCGCTCGCCCCGGTCGCGGTGTTCTTGACGGTCAGCGCCTGGCTGACGGTCTGACCGACCTGCACGGTGCCGAAGTTGAACGGCGCGGTCAGGATGCTGCCGGCCGCGGCCTGGTAGACGTTGCCCGACACGGCGACCGTCTGCGTGCCGACGCTCGCGGGCGCGAGGCCGTTGCTGACGCCGGCGACGGTGCCCGTGGTCTGGTAGGCGAGCGTCACGCTGCCCGTCTTCGCGCCCGAGGTCGAGGTCGACAACGAAGCGCCGATCGCGTTGCTGCTCGGCCGGCGACCAGTGCGTGACGCTGCCGCTGGCGCGCGCCGCCGGTCGACGCGCCGAACGATGCGTTGAGGTCTTCGCTGAACGGCCCGCGGCCGCGCCGTGTTGCTGACCGTGAAGTTGCCGGCGAGCGTGCCGTTGACGCGCGCGTTGCCCACGCGACGCGACGGCGTCGCCGAGCCGACGGCGGCGTTGTAGGCGGCCGCGCCGCTCGCCAGCGCGATGTTGATCGTCTGCTGCCGACAGATTGTCGAAGTTGTTCGCGATGTGGACGGACTGGCCGTTGAGCGGCGCCGAGCGCGCCGGCCGACGTCGCCGTGAACGTCACGCCGAGGTTGCCGCTGTTCGCGCCGGTCGGCGACCGGGCCGTAGTTGCCCGCCGTGACGCCGCTGCCCGACAGCCGCGCGTCGGTGATGTTGCCGCCGTTGACCGACGTCTGGATCGCGCCGCGGATCGCCGGCCCGGTCGTGCCGCTGTTCGCGACCTGGTAGTTGTAGCGTCGTGCCGCCGACGCGCACGTTGCCGATCGTCAGCGTCGGCGTTCCGCTCGTGCCGTTCGTCACGGTCGCGCCGGTGACGGCCTGCGCGGCGTTGCCCGACGCGAGGATCTGGCCGGTGCCGGTCACGCCGGCGTGCTTGTTGAACGCGTTGCCGGTGCCGAAGTTCGCGTTGCTGTAGTCGGCCGAGACGGTGACGTTGTTCGTGCCGAGCGCGAGGTTCGCGTTGTTGATCAGCTTGCCGGTCGTGCTGGTCGCGCCGACGACTGACCGTGCCGCCGGTGTCGCTGCGGATCGTGCCGGTGCCGTTGACGGCATCGATGAGGTTCAGCGTGCCGCCGTTGCTGGCCAGCAGGACGCCGGTCGACTGGTTGCGCGATCGCGACTCGACGTGTCGACAGATCAGCGTCGTCCGCCGAGACGTTCGCGTCGATCGTGCCGGCGTTCGTCAGCTGCAGCGGTTGACGCCGAGCTGACCCAGGCCCTGGATGGTGTGGCCGGACGCCGTTGGTCAGCGATCGGTGCCGTTGTCGCCGAAGAGGCGCGAATTGGTGGCCGTCAGGGTGTATGTGCCGGTCCCCGATCAGCGTCAGGTCGCTGGTGCCCGGACGCGCAAGTCGGTGTTGCCGAGCTGCGTGATCGCTGCCGTTGTTCACGATCGACCCGGTCAAGTAGCCGGTCTGATTGACGGCGACCGTGACCGCTCCATTGATCGTCAGTGCCCCGTGCGCCGTCCCGTCGAGCGGTCGCGTTGCTCGCCAGGCTGATGCCACCCGTCCCGGCCGTCGTCAGCGTTCCGCCCTCGATGATCGCGCCGTCGACAAGGTGATGTTCGACCCGTTACGCGCCTCGATCGTGCCGCCCGCGTTGTTGTAGTGACCGATGAACAGCTGCACGTTGCCGCCGTTCTCGGCGCGGATGGCGCCGGTGTTGATCAAGCCCGCCGTTCGTGGAGTCACCGTCGGTCGGGTCCACGATCAGATAGGTGCCGCTGACGTTGGCGGTGATCAGGCCGGCGTTGATGACGTACGCGCGTGTTGACACCGAGCTGGCCTCGTCCCTGGATCGTGTTGGTGGCCGTGTTCGTCAGGATGTCGGTCGAGACGTCGCCGAAGATGCGCGTGTTGTCGGCGGCGAGCGTGGTCGTGCCGCCGGTCAGCGTGAGGTTGTTGGCGCCCTGGATGCGGAAGTCGGCATTGGGGTTGATCGTCAGCGTGTTGTCGGTGATGGACCCGATCCCGTACACCGTCTGGTTGTCCTGCACGGTGACCGGACCGGTCAGGGTCATCGCGCCGCGCGTCGCGCCGTCGAGTTCCGTGCTCGCGTAAAGGTTGATGGCGCCGCCGGCGGTGCCGGTCAGCACGCCGCCCTGGATGACGGCGCCGTTCGTGATCGTGACCGACGAGCCTGCCCCGTCGCGGTGATGTGTCCCGACGAGTTGTCGAAATAACCGGTCAGGAGCTGCAGCGTTGCGCCGTTCTCCGCGCGCAGCGTGCCGGTGTTCGTTAGACCGGGAGCGGCCGCGGTCCCGTCGGTCGGGTCGATCGTGAGATAGGCCCCGTTGACGTTGGCCGTGATCAGCCCCGCGTTGGTCAGGAAGGCCGTGTTGGCGCCGACCTGGCCTCGTCCCTGGATCGTGTTCGTGGCCGTGTTCGTCAGGATGTCGGTGCGAGACGTCGCCGTAGATGCGCGTGTTGTCGGCGACCAGCGTGGTCGTGCCGCCGGTCAGCGTGAGGTTGTTGGCGCCCTGGATGCGGAAGTCGGCATTGGCGTTGATCGTCAGGGTGTTGTCGGTGATGGACCCGATCCCGTAGACCGCCTGATTGTCCTGCACGGTGACCGGACCGGTCAGGGTGATCGCGCCGCGTGTCGCGCCGTCGAGTTCCGCGCTCGCGTAGAGGTTGATGGCGCCGCCGGCGGTCCCGGTCAGCACGCCGCCCTGGATGACGGCGCTGTTCGTGATCGTGCACCGACGAGCCTGCGCCCGTCGCGGTGATGTGACCCGCCGAGTTGTCGTAGTAAGCGGTCAGGAGCTGGAGGTTTCCCCCGTTCTCCGCGCGCAGCGTGCCGGTGTTCGTCAGGCCGATGCGGCCGCGGTCCCGTCGGTCGGATCGATCGACAGGGTGGTGTTCGCGACATTGGCGGTGATCAGGCCGTGCGTTGACAGGAAGGCCGAATTGACGCCGAGCTGGCCCTGGCCCTGGATCGTGTTGCTCGCCGTATTCGTGATGATGTTCGTGCCGCTGTCGCCGAACAGGCGCGTATTGCTGGCGACGAGCGTCGTGGTCCCACCGTTCAGTGTCAGGTTGTTCGTGGCCAGCGCACGCAGGTCCGCATTCGCGCCGATCGTCAGCGAGTCGTTCATCGTGCCGAGGGCATAGACGGTCTGGTTGTCTCCGACCGATACGTTGGATCCGACCAGGTTGACCGCGCCGCTCGTCATCCCGTCGAGGGTCGAACTGGCGTAGAGAGCGACGGTGCCCGTGCCGGCCGTCGAGATCGTGCCACCCTGGACGCCCGCGCCGCTGAGCGCGACCGACGAGCCCGCGAGCGCCGCGATCGTGCCACCGCTGTTCGCGAACGTGCCGTTGATCAGGGACAGGAGCCGCCGGCTTCCGCGCGCAGCGTTCCGGCATTGGTGAACCCGCCGGCGCCGTCCGTCGGGTCGATCTGGAACGTGCCTCCGCTCTGATTCGCGGTGATGAGACCGGAGTTCATGAAGCGGAGCGAGTTGCTGCCGAGTTGCCCGACGCCCTGGACGGTCTGCCCGGAACCGATCGTTAGCAGATTGGTGCCGGCATCGCCGAACAGGCGCGAATTGCTCGCTGACAGCGTCACGGTGCCCGTGCCGCCCAAGGTCGCATTGTTTGACCCCAGGAGGCGGAGGTCGGAATTCGCCCCGACCGAGAGGTTGCCGTTGTTCGTGAAGGTGCCTGCGAAATAGTTGGTCTGGTTCGTGGCGCTGGCGACGTTTCCCGACAAGGTCATCGGTCCCTGCGTCACCCCATCGAGGTAAGAGCTGTTGGCGAGCGAGACGACGCCCGTGCCGGTACTCGCCAACGTGCCGCCGGTGATCGTCGCGCTGTTGAGTTGACGACGCTGCCGTTGCCGACGTTGATCGTCCCGCCGCCGATTTGCGATGCTGTTGTTGACGCCTGCAGCGCCGCGGTCGAAGCGCGTGCCGACGTTGATCGTGCCGCTGTTCGTCGTGACTGCCGCCGCTCGAGCAGCGTCGAGCGTGACGCGCTGATGTTGATCGTCCCGGCGTTCGACAGCGTCGTGATCTGCTCGGCCTGGTTGATCGTGACCAGGCCGTTCAGGTTGATCGTCGCCGAGTCGCCGGCGCCGGGCTCCTGGTTGCACGACCAGTCGCCCGGCGTCTGCCACAAGCCGTTGTTCGTCAGCGTGCAGGTGGCCGCCTGTGCCGGCGAAGTCATCTGCAGGACGGCAGCGGCGACGGCGGCGGCGCAAGGCGTGAGACGGGTGGCCTTCATGAATTTCCTTGACGATCGATGGGACGTGCGACACCCGTCGAACAGTCGACCGGGTCCGGGCGAACGCCTGACCGCGCGACGCCCGCCACAGGAATAGCAACGAGTGCTCCACGACCGACGCTCGGCCGAGCGCTGGGCGCCGCGAGGCGATACCTGAATCGGAACCGGCGTTCCGCCTCCCCGCGGTCGGGGGATTTCGCTCGCTCGAAGCACGAATGGGTATCGTCAAGGTAACGGGTCGGATCGCCATCGGGGATTCGGTCGTCAGCCGACAGGACGCTGTAAAGTTGGTCGACACACTCGGGAGTCGGTCGGCGCTCGCACGACCCTCCACCCGCCGGCAGCCGTCGGCACTCTTCACGAATGGAATTCCGATGCCCGAAGGCGACATCACGCCGCAGACCGGCGACGCGACGCGCGTCGGCCGTTACGTCATCGCCGAAGGGCTCCCGTATCCGCTCGGCGCCACGCCGGACGCGAACGGCGTCAACTTCGCGCTGTTCTCGGCGCAACGCGACCGGCGTCGAGCTGTGCCTGTTCGATGCCGACGGCGTCGAGGAGCTCGAACGGATCGCGCTGCCCGAGTACACCGACGAGGTCTGGCACGTCTACGTGAAGGGCCTGAAGCCGGGCGCGGTCTACGGCTATCGGGTGCACGGACCGTACGAACCGCAGGACGGCCATCGCTTCAACCGCAACAAGCTGCTGCTCGATCCGTACGCGAAGGCGCACATCGGCGAGCTGCGCTGGTCCGGCCGAGCTGTTCGGCTATCCGATGGAGGACGGCGACGAACGAGGATGCCGACCTCGGCTTCGACGACGCGCGACAGCGCCCCCTTCATGCCGAAGTGCGTCGTGGTGGACTCGACGTTCGAGTGGACGGAGCGCGTCGCGTCCGCGGGTGCCGTGGGACCAGACGATCTTCTACGAGACGCACGTGCGCGGCTACACGAAGCGGCACCCGGGCGTGCCGGAGGCGGAGCGCGGCACCTTCGCAGGGCTCGGCGAACGAGGCGGTGCATCGACCACCTGAAGACGCTCGGCGTGACGTCGATCGAGCTGCTGCCGATCCACACGTTCGTCAACGACAGCCACCTGCTCGACAAGGGGCTTACGCAACTACTGGGGCTACAACACGATCGGCTTCTTCGCCGCCGATCCGCGCTACTTCGCGAAGAACGGACGCTCGACGAGTTCAAGACGATGGTCGACCGGCTGCACGGCGCCGGCCTCGAAGTGATCCTCGACGTCGTCTACAACCACACGGCCGAAGGCAACGAGCGCGGCGCGACGCTGTCGTTCCGCGGCATCGACAACGCGTCGTACTACCGGCTGATGCCGGACGAGCCGCGCTACTACATCAACGACACCGGCACCGGCAACACGCTGAACCTGTCGCATCCGCGCGTGCTGCAGATGGTGACCGACAGCCTGCGCTACTGGGTCACCGAGATGAAGGTCGACGGCTTCCGCTTCGACCTCGCGACGATCCTCGGCCGCGAGCCGCACGGCTTCGACGAGGGCGGCGGCTTCCTCGACGCGTGCCGGCAGGACCCGATCCTGTCGTCGGTCAAGCTGATCGCCGAGCCGTGGGATTGCGGCCCCGGCGGCTACCAGGTCGGCGGCTTCCCGCCGGGCTGGGCCGAATGGAACGACCGCTTCCGCGACACGGTGCGCAGCTTCTGGCGCGGCGAAGCCGGTCGTGCCCGAACTCGCGACCCGCCTCGCCGGCTCCGAGGACAAGTTCAACCACCGCGGCCGCCGGCCGTGGGCCAGCGTCAACTTCATCACCGCGCACGACGGCTTCACGCTGAACGATCTCGTCTCGTACGACGAGAAGCACAACGACGCGAACGGCGAGGACAACAACGACGGCACGTCGGACAATCGGTCGTGGAACTGCGGCGTCGAGGGACCGACCGACGACCCCGGCATCCAGCGCGCTGCGCGAGCGCCAGAAGCGCAACCTGCTCGCGACGCTGCTGTTCTCGCAGGGCACGCCGATGCTCCTCGCCGGCGACGAGTTCGGCCGCACGCAGCACGGCAACAACAACGCCTATTGCCAGGACAACGAGATCAGCTGGGTCGACTGGGACGCGCGGACCGACGACGACCGTGGCGCTGACCGAGTTCGTCGCGAAGCTGATCGCGCTGCGTCGCTCGTTGCCGGTGCTGCATCGCCAGCGCTGGCTCGACGGGCAGCTGGAACGAGGCGCTGAAGGTGCGCGACGTCAGCGTGGCTGCAGCCGTCCGGCGAGCCGATGACGCCCGAGTCGTGGGCCGATCCGCGACTCGCGCTGCTTCGGGCATGCTGGTCGACGGTCGCGCGCAGGTGTCGGGCATCCCGAAGCTCGCGTCGGACGCGACGTTGCTGATCGTGCTGAACGCGGCGACGCGACTCGGTCGACTTCACGTTGCCCGACATCGAAGGCAGCGACCGCTGGACCTGCCTGATCGACACCAACGTCCCGGTCCGCGACGAACTGCGGCGAGTTCGGCGGCGAGCGACGTCTATCAGGTGACCGGGCGCTCGGTGCTGCTGTTCGCGCTGCAGACGCAGCGGCGCGACGCAGCGCGTCTTCGACAAGCTCGGAGAAGGAACTGACCGAGTGAGCGGCGGCGCGACGCGCGAGCGACGAGCCGCGTTCGCGATCCCGCTTCGTCAGGGCGCGCGCGCGTTCGTGCGTGACTGGCGCGCCGGCGAGCTTCGGCTGCTGATGCTGTCGCTGGTCGATCGCGGTCGCGGCGATGACGAGCGTCGGCTTCTTCATCGACCGCTTGCGCGCGGGCCTCGAGCGCGACGCGGCGCAACTGCTCGGGGCCGACCTCGTGCGTCGATCTCCGACCGGCCGATCGCACCGGCGCTGGTCGAGCAGGCGCGAGCGGCGGGCCTTGTCGACGGCCGAGACGGTCTCTTCCCGAGCATGGCGCTGGCCGTCGACGACGCGTCGGCCGGTGCCGACCCGCCGCGCAGCTGTCGTCGGTCAAGGCGGTGTCGCCGGGCTATCCGCTGCGCGGCCAGCTGCGGACCGCCTCCGGCGCCCGGCGCGCCGGACGAAGCGGCCGCCGGCGTCTGCCGACGCCGGGCACGGTGTGGGTCGACGCGGCGTTGCTGCCGGCGCTGAAGCGTCCGCGTCGGCGACGCGATCGCGCTCGGCGACCGGCGCTTCCGCATCGACGCGGCTGGTCACGCTCGAGCCGGATCGCGGCATCTCGTTCGTCAACCTGTCGCCGCGCGTGCTGATGCGGCTCGACGATCTCGCGGCGACGCATCTGATCCAGGCCGGCAGCCGCGAGACGCATCGACTGCTCGTCGCGGGTCCGCCCGATCGCGTCGCGGCGTTCCGCGACCGCGGTCGCGCCGCGGCTCGTGCGCGGCCAGCGGCTCGAGACCGTCGAACTCGGGCCGACCCGACGTCCGCTGCGACGCTCGACCGCGCGGAGCGCTTCCTCGCGCTCGTCGCGCTGCTGACCGCATGCTCGCCGCACTCGCCGTCGCGCTCGCCGCGCGTCGCTTCACCGAGCGGCATCTCGACTCGGCCGCGGTCATGCGCTGCATCGGCGTCACGCAGAACGCGCTGTTGACGATGCACGTGACGGAGTTCCTGATCGTCGGGCTGTGCGGCGCGCTGCGGCGGCATCGTCGTCGGGTATCGCGGCGCACTTCGTCTTCGTCTTGTTGCTCGGCTCGCTGCTCGAGGCGAACCTGCCGCAGCCATCGGCGTGGCCGGCGCTGCAGGGCCTGCTGATCGGCCTCGTGCTGCTGTGCGGCTTCGCGCTGCCGCCGGTCGTCCAGCTCCGCCACGTCGCGCCGGTTCGCGTGCTGCGCCGTGACGTCGGGCTGCCGCGCGGGCGGCACGATGATCGGCTACGTGCGTCGGCGTCGCGGCGTTCGCGGCGCTGACGCTGTGGAGCGCCGGCGACGCCAAGGTCGGCGCGATCACGCTCGGCGGCTTCGCGGGCGCGTTCGCGATCTTCACGCTGGTCGCCTTCGTCGCGCTGCGGGCCTTGGCGGCCGCGCGTCACGGCGCGAAGCTCGACGCGTCGTGGCGCTTCGCGCTCGCGTCGATGCAGCGTCGACCCGCTCAACACCATCGTGCAGACCGTCGCGCTCGCGATCGGACTGATGGCGCTGCTGCTGCTGTCGGTGACGCGAACCGATCTCGTCGCGGCATGGCGGCGGGCCGTGCCGCCCGACGCGCCGAACCGCTTCGTGATCAACGTACTGCCCGACCAGCGCGGCGACTTCGCGGCGCTGCTGCAGGACGCGCGGCTGAGCGAACTTCGACCTCGCGCCGATGGTCCGCGGACGGCTCGTCGCGATCGACGGCAAGCCGGTCACCGCGACGCCGGAGCAGGGCGACCAGGAGCGGCGCGCTGGTCGATCGCGAGTTCAACCTGTCGTACATGAACGGCGCTGCCGACGCACAACCGCGTCGTCGCCGGCCGATGGTTCGCGTCCGGGCGCGATCGCACGAGATCTCGATCGAGGAGGGCATCGCGAAGACGCTGCGGCGTCAAGCTCGGCGACATCCTGCGCTTCGACGTCGCGGGGGTCCCGGCGGAAGGGCCGCGTGACCAGCATCCGCAAGCTCGACTGGGACTCGATGCGCGTCAACTTCTTCGTGATCTTCCCGCCGGCCGACCTGACGACGATGGCGCAGACGTGGATCTCGGCATTCCACTTGCGCGACGCGTCGACACGACGTTCACGAACCGCCTCGTGCAGCGCTTCCCGAACATCACGGTGATCGACACCGGCGCGATCTTCCGACAGGTGCAGGACATCGTCGATCAGGTCGTGCGCGCGGTCGAGTTCCTGTTCGTCTTCACGCTCGCGGCCGGCGTGCTGGTGCTGTACGCCGCGCTGCTGTCGTCGCGCGACGAGCGCACGCGCGAGGCGGCGCTGCTGCGCGCGCTGGGCGCGTCGCGACGGCAGTTGACGCGGGCGCAGCTCGCCGAGTTCGTCGGCATCGGGACTGCTGGCCGGCGTGCTCGCGGCGGCCGGCGCGACGGTCGTCGGCTGGGTCCTCGCGACGCGCGCGTTCGACTTCGCGTATTCGTTCGGCGCGATGGCGTGGGTGCTCGGCATCGCCGGCGGCGTCGTGCTGGCGCTCGTCGGCGGCTGGCTCGGGCTGCGACCGGTGATGAACGAGCCGCCGTTGAGGACGCTGCGCGAGGCGTGAAGCGAGTCGGTCCGAGCCGTCGCTTCGATCAGGGTCGGCTTGAACGGCGATCCATCGGTCTTCGACGACCACATGCAATCGCTCTGAGCCTCGCGGCACCGCGCGCGGCTTCAGCGGCAGTGCTTGGCTAAGCGAGGCGGATCACTCCGAGATCGCCGGCGCCGTTCAGGCCTGCGAGCCGGAGATCGTCTCCATCAGCTTCTTGCGCGACGCGATCAGGCCGTTCGTCTTCAGCTGGGCGAGGCCGGGGATGCGGCCTTCGGCGAGCGCGGGCACGTAGCGCTCGAGCACACGCAGGAACGGCCGGATCAGGTGCGGATCGAACTGCACGCCGGACAGGTTCAGCATCTCCTCGACGGCGACGCGGTGCGGCCAGGCGCCCTTGTACGGCCGCGCGTGGGTCAGCGCGTCGTAGACGTCGGCGAGCGCGCAGATGCGCGCGGCGAGCGGAATGCCGCGATCGGCCAGCGACGACGGATAGCCCGCGCCGTTCCACCATTCGTGATGATGCTTCGCGATCACCGCGGCCATCTGCAGCACCGGGTCCTTCGCGCCCTGCAGCATGAAGGCGCCGACTTCCGCATGGGCGCGCATCGCGGTCAGCTCCGACGGATCGAGCGGCCCCGGCTTCAGCAGGATCATCTCGTTGACGCCGATCTTGCCGATGTCGTGCAGCCGCGCCGCGTGCTCGATCCGCGCGCAGTAGGCGTTCTCCATGCCGACCTCGCGCGCCAGCATCCCGGCGAGGTGGCCGACGCGAAAGCAGTGCTGCCCGGTCTGGTCGTCGAAGAACTCGGCGGCGAGCGCCCAGTTCTCGGCGGTGTCGTACGCGACGCTGCGAATCTCCTTCAGGATCGCGTCGGTGCGCAGCTTCGCCAGATCCTCGTGGATCGCGGCGAGCTCCTCGTGCTTGGCTCGACCTGGGCTCTTGATGCGCGTCCGGCCCATGGATCGCGTCGACCGGCTTGCCTTCCGGCGAGCCGCCCGGCGTCGGCGGCGAGCCATTGCCGGACATTGGCGAACGGATCGAACGGGAACTCGAGCCGCGGCGGCGACGGACTCGAGGTCGACGCCGCGGTCGGACAGCTGCCGATAGAACTTGGCGCGCTTGACGCTCGTCGTGTACTCGACAAGCTCCTTCGCGTACCGCATCCCCAACTTGCGCCGTCTCGTGGTCCATGGCGTTGCCGTGGACCTTCATCAGCGCCCGGAGGACGTCGTCGTGATAGAGGCGGGATTTCTTCGTGACGTCGTAGAGGTCCCGCGAGTTTCTTGCGGGCGGACGCGTAGCCGGCCTCGGTCGCGGTGTGCCCATTCGCACAGCGCTTCGGGAATTCTGCAGAAGGACTGTCGACCCGCGGATTGCTGAGTCAGGCCAGATCGTCCGCTTGGCGGCGGCGATCAACTCTTCGGCCGTCTCATGATCAAAGGTGTCGATCAGATAGAGCGCGCGATGATATTCATAAGTCGCCTTCATGACCGGATCGATGGATCAATCGACCCGATCAAGCGCATTGCCCGACCGTCAAGAATTCCAAGCGCGTGTTGCGCATCCTGCAATCCGATGCGCACAAAACAGGCCATTTGTCGCGCATTGAAACTTCAGCATGCGAATCGATCGGGTGATCATGCTGTACCGCATGATCGACAAGCGAGATGCTCATCGCGTCGTGATAATGCCCCATTTCCTTCAGAGTGCGCACCGCGCATTCGCGAGACACGGCGCGATCTGCAAAGGATCGCCGAATTTATGCGCATAGCGACAATGCGAGTTCAAGATGACTCAAGAGACGATTGGAAGTCGGCCGCCTCCATCTGCATGACGCCGAGCAGATTATGCAGCACGACGCAGCGTCGGTAAATCTTCTTTGGCACGAATCGCATCTAGAATTCCTTTCGGCCAATGCCGTCCGTGAGGGCTCCCGTCCAATACGCGAATAATAGAAACTGCAATCCAACAGCAAGCGTGTACCGGCCGTAAAGCGCGTCGCTGCCAGTGCCAAGAGCAAGTCGACCGCCTCGCGCGACAAGTCGGTTCGCTATCGACCGTCTGCGTCGCTAAGCATCGCGCGCATATCGACGGTCAAATTCTCGAATGACCGCGACTCCTGCATTCGCTTCGAGCATCCGAACGAGTGCAACCATTCTTCGCAGCGCATCTGCGGAAGAAACGCAATGCTCAAGCGAGATCGTGCTGGCTGCAGTCATGATTGACAATATTCCGTAGCTACGGAAAAAATCCGTCACCTTGACGTCGCAAAACGTCACATTTTAGCGAATCTAGGTCAGCTCGAGTCACAGCGTATCTAGTTCAAATAGTATTTCGATCTAAGTATTTTCCTTGGTTCGTTTATCTATCGCGACTCATTCTTACTAGGAGCTTCATCATGACCAACTTCATCTCTCGGCTGAATTCCTCGAACTACCACGCGGCAGACAGATTCGTGCGACGCTCACTTCATTGAGGCGTCCAGCTACGAGTTCGTCGGCGGCGGGACGCGGTCAACGGATCTGTAATCGTTGCCCGAGCCCACGATGCATTTGAAGCGGCGAGCGCCGTACGCGGTTGGCAGACGGCAAGATGCGTGCCATCGCATGCCACAGTGCGCTGTCAGTGTATTCGAAGTAGATCGAGTACCGTTTCCAGCGTTCCGATACCTGATTGCGCAAGTCGCGCGCTTCGACGATCGTATGCGGCTTGGCATGATACGCGACCGAGTACGAGACCCGACTGCATCATCGGAATGTCGTTCGCTCCGTCGCCGATCACGATGCATCGTCGAGCGGCCGTAGATTCAACGTTGTGCATGGCACGTTCACACGATCTCCGCTTTCTGCAGCGCGTCGAAGATCGGATCGATGACTTTCCCGGTCAGTTGCCTTCGGCGATGTCGAGTCGATTCGCGTATCCGTCAATTGAAGCCGAGCTGCTTTACCAGCCGGTCGGTGAAATAAGTGAATCCGCCCGAGACGAGCAGGGTCTGAAGCCCTGCCGCCTTGCCGCCCTGATCAGTTCGCCGGCCGCCCGGCGTCAGGCGCAGACGCTCCTTGTAAACCGCTCGCAGGACCGACTCGGCCGCTCCCGCGAGCAGCGCCACTCGCCTGTCGCAAACTCTCCGCGAAGTCCTTGATCTCTCCCCGCATCGCCGCTTCGGTGATCGCCGCGACTTCCTGTTTTCTTTCCCGCGAAATCCGCGATCTCGTCGATGCATTCGATCGTGATCAGCGTCGAGTCCATATCCATCGCAAGCAGCTGAAGTCGGCGAAGCCAGTCCTGTCTTCGACGTAGGCATGGTCGACGCGCGCGCGCGTCGCACAGCGTCGTCGATCGCGCTGCGCATCGCGGCGACGTCGTCGGCCTCTTCGAAGCGGCAGCGCTCGGCGTGCAGGCGGACCGACGTTGCGGGGCCTGACGGAGCTTCGACTACGTATCGCAGGAATCGTCGTCGATCGGCCCCGACAGCGACGAGGTTCATGCCGTCAGCGCGGCCAACGTCGAGCGGATCGCCGCCGACGCGGCCCTTGAGCTCGGGCGCATCGACGTCTGGCGCAGCTTGTCCTGGCCGGACAGCTTGATCGTGCGGTTCTTCTGCACGAGCGCGATGATGCGTCGCCGCGTCGACCGGCGGATTCGGCCGGAACTGGAACAGTCACCGACTTCGGCGTGCGCATCGATCTTCGATGATGCCGAGCGGCTCGGCGACGATGCGCAGCCGATGCGTCTCGATCAGCGCCTGGGCGGGCTCGGGCAGCTTGCCGAACCGGTCGATCAGCTCTTCCTGGATCTCGATCAGTTCGCTCGAGCGTCGCGGCAGGTCGCGAGGCGCTTGTAGATCGACAGCCGCTCGTGGACGTCGCCGCAGTAGGTCGTCGGGCAGCAGCGCCGGCGAGTGCAGGTTGATCTCGGTGACCGCCGCCAGCGGCTGCGACAGGTCCGGCTCCCGGCCTTGCTTCAACGCGCGGACGGCCTCGTTCAGCATCTCGGTGTAGAGCTGGAAGCCGATCTCGTGCATGTTGCCGGACTGGTCGTCGCCGAGCACCTGGCCGGCGCCGCGGATCTCGAGGTCGTGCATCGCGAGATAGAAGCCGCTGCCGAGCTCTTCCATCTGCTGGATCGCATCGAGTCGCAGTTGCGCCTGCTTCGACAGCGCCTCGGGGTCGGGCACGAGCAGGTACGCGTAGGCCTGATGATGCGAGCGACCGACGCGCCCGCGCAACTGGTGCAGTTGCGCGAGGCCGAATTTGTCGGCGCGATGGATCACGATCGTGTTGGCCGTCGGGATGTCGATGCCGGTCTCGATGATCGTCGTGCACAGCAGCACGTTGAAGCGCTGTTGCGTGAAGTCGCGCATCACGCGTTCGAGATCGCGCTCGCCCATCTGCCCGTGCGCGATCGCGATGCGCGCCTCGGGCAACAGCGCTTCGAGCGCGGCCTTGCGGTTCTCGATCGTCTCGACCTCGTTGTGCAGGTAATAGACCTGGCCGCCGCGCTTGAGCTCGCGCAGCACCGCTTCGCGGATCGTGCCGTCCGCCTCGCGCCGCACGAACGTCTTGATCGCGAGCCGCTTCTGCGGCGCGGTCGCGATCACGGAGAACTCGCGCAGCCCTTCGAGGCTCATGCCGAGCGTCCGCGGGATCGGCGTCGCGGTCAGCGTCAGCACGTCGACCTCCGCGCGCAGCTCCTTCATGCGCTCCTTGTGGCGCACGCCGAAGCGATGCTCCTCGTCGATGATCACGAGGCCGAGCCGCGCGAAGCGCACGTCCTGCGACAGCAGCTTGTGCGTGCCGATGACGATGTCGAGCGTGCCGTCGTTGATGCCCTTGACGGCCGCGGCGACTTCCTTCGTCGAGCGGAAGCGCGACAGCTCCGCGATCTTGCACCGGCCAGTCGGCGAAGCGGTCGGCGAAGGTCTGCGTGTGCTGCTCGGCCAGCAGCGTCGTCGGCGCGAGCAGCGCGACCTGCTTGCCGCCCATCACCGCGATGAACGCCGCGCGCAACGCGACTTCGGTCTTGCCGAAGCCCACGTCGCCGCAGACGAGCCGGTCCATCGGCTTGCCGGACGTCATGTCGGCGATCACGGCGTCGATCGCCGCCGCCTGGTCGGGCGTCTCGTCGAACGGGAACGACGCGGCGAACGTCTCGTAGTCGCGCGCCGAGTACTCGAACGCATGGCCTTCGCGCGCCGCGCGCCGCGCGTAGAGGTTCAGCAGTTCGGCCGCCGAGTCGCGGATCTGCTGGGCCGCCTTGCGTCGCGCCTTGTCCCACTGGCCGGAGCCGAGCGAATGCAGCGGCGCGTCGTCTTCGGCCGCGCCCGAGTAGCGCGAGATCAGGTGCAGCTGCGAGACCGGCACATAGAGCTTCGTGCTGGTTCGCGTATTCGAGATGCAGGAATTCCATGCGCGCCGTCGCCGAGGTCCATCGTCACGAGGCCGAGGTAGCGGCCGATGCCGTGCTGCGCATGCACGACCGGATCGCCGACGCGCAGCTCCGACAGGTCGCGCACCATCATCTCGACGTTGCTCGCGCGCTCCTGCTGCCGCTTGCCGCCGCGACGCCGCACGCGCGCCGCGTCCTCGGTACAGCTCCGTCTCGGTCAGCATGCGCGATCGGCGGGATCGGTCGTGACGAAGCCTTCCTGCAGCGGTGCCGACGCACAGCGCGAACGCCGAGCCCGACTCGACGAAGTCGGCGTACGCTGTCGAACACGTCGGGCTTCAGGTCGAACTCGGCGAACATCTGCAGCATCGTCTCGCGTCGGCCCGGCCGAGTCCGCGGCGACGAGCGTCGCGCCCGACGCGCGGTCGAGATGGCGTTTCAGCGCGAGCAGCGGATCGGTCGCGCGACGTTCGACGGCGACGTCGGGCGCCGGGCCGATCGCGACGCGTCGTCGCCGCGGCCGCGTCGATCGTCGCCGGCGCCGCGTCGTCTCGGCGCTGCTCGACGTCGGCTTCGCCGTCGGATCGGTCTCCGGCCATGCCGGTCGCTGCGTTGATCGACGATGCGCCCGAACTTGCCTGGCGCGCGCGAAGAAGTCCTCGATCGTCAGGAACAGATCGATCCGGCGGCAGCGCCGACCGCTCCGGGTCGGCCGGCGACGAATCGATAGCGCTGGTCCGCGTCGCGTCGAAAGCGTTGCAGCGCGTCGCTCGCCGGGCCGACGAAGACGATCGCGGCGTCGTCGCGCGACGTAGTCGAACAGCGTCGCCGTCTCGTCGAAGAACAGCGGCAGGAAGTATTCGATGCCGGCGCTCGGAATGCCGTTGCCGATGTCGCGATAGATGGCGGACTTCGTCGGATCGCCTTCGAAGGTCGCGCGCCAGCGGCCGCGAAACGCGGTGCGCGCCGTCCTCGTCCATCGGAAACTCGCGGCCGGGCAGCAGCCGCACGTCCTTGCACCGGATAGAGGCTGCGCTGCGAGTCGATGTTGAACGTGCGGATCGACTCGAGCTCGTCGCCGAGCAGGTCGAGCCGGTACGGCATCGACCGATCCCATCGGAAACAGGTCGATCAGGCCGCCGCGGACGCTGTATTCGCCCGGCGACATCACCTGGCCGACGTGCTGATAGCCGGCGAGCGTCAGCTGCGAGCGCAGGCGACGCCTCGTCGAGCCGTTCGCCCTGCTTGAAGAAGAACGTGTAGGCGGCGAGGTGGGACGGCGGCGCGAGGCGATACGACGCCGTCGAGACCGGCGACGAGCAGCACGTCGCACTCGCGCGCGCGACACGTGGTGCAGCGTCGCGAGGCGCTCGGATACCAGGTCCTGGTGCGGCGAGAACTGGTCGTACGGCAGCGTCTCCCAGTCCGGCAGCAGGTGGACGCGCAGGTCCGGCGCGAAGAACGGGATCTCGTCGGCGAGTCGCTGCGACGACGGACGGCGTCGGCGCACAGCACGACGAGCATCCGCCGCGGTGCGTGCCGCCGGCGGCGAGGCGAGCGATGAGGAAGGCGTCGCCCGAGCCGGGGACGGTGCCGAGCGAGAGGCGTTGGCCGGATGCGGGAAGCTGGACGTTCATGAAGAAGGGACGGCAGCGGCATCGACGGCCTGCGATGCGCGCGGCGAAGATCGGCGTCGACACGACGTCGACGGGCGGTGCGTCATTCTATAGAGTGTCGTCGATCGCGGCCGTCGACGCGGGTCCGATCGCAGGCCCGCTCGGTTGACACGACGGGGTCCGACGCTATAATCCGCTCCCTGTGTCGAGTGCGGGAATAGCTCAGTTGGTAGAGCGCAACCTTGCCAAGGTTGAGGTCGCGAGTTCGAGTCTCGTTTCCCGCTCCACTTGACGACGACAGGGAAGCCACGGCTTCCCTTTGTTTGTGGCGGCCAGCGCGGCTTCGCCTGCTTGTTCGCCGGCAACACGTCGTCCGCAACGGACGATCGGCAACACCGTCGCGCCATGCGACGTCGCAGGGCGGGGTGGCAGAGAGGTTATGCAGCGGATTGCAAATCCGTCTAGGCCGGTTCGATTCCGACCCCCGCCTCCAACGCACATGCCAGTTTCGAGCGAGGCGTCATCCGAGCCGTCGGCGCGGCTGAACCTCACGGACGCCTGCGATCCGCAATCCGGTGCGCACTCGAGCACGGACGCGTCACGTCCGGTGATCGCGTCGGACCGCAGACGAACGCTGACCGTCGGTACCGGACCGATCGTGGACAAAAGTCACGCCTGGTCCCACTCTACGTCATGCATCCGAGGTGCCCGCCTCCGTCCGGGGTGCGCCTTGCGGAAGGATCGCCTCGCCTGTCATGTCGTTCGTCCGTTGCTTCGAGCGACGTTCTCGGTTCGTTTGTTGGCGTCTGACCGAGTCGACAAGCATCGGCTGCAGCATCCGTACCACGCGGAATCGTCTGAACAGAGGAACCGCTTTGCCCGAGTGGTGGAATTGGTAGACACAAGGGACTTGAAGAAATTTGAGCCCCCGGGGGGAAACGCCCGGGGTGAAGCCCGTCAAAGTCGGCGAAGGCCCTGACCAATGTCCCCCATTCGGTCGAGTTGACGCCGAACCAAGCCCCATCGGATAACGACATCTAGGGGGAAGGCGTAGAGAGCAGACGGCGGGCACCTACCGCGTGGGTCGTCGAAGTGACGGCCAGCGCCACGGTGAAGGCGTGCTCCAGACCACGAACGTCGGTTGTGAGGCCGACGGCGGCGAAAGCCGAAGTGGTACGAAAATCCCTCGGTCGCAAGATCATGCCGGTTCGAGTCCGGTCTCGGGTACCAAAGTATTCCATGAAGGCGCGTTGAGGTGTGTCCTCGCTCGTCTGCGTAACCGTCGTCCGGTAGCGTCCGCCATGTTCCGCTTGCATCCGGGGGTTTAAGGGGGTACATTGGGGATACCGAACGGGGTATTCCGAATGCCGCTGACCGAAGTTGCCTGCAAGAACGCCAAGCCGCGAGAGAAGCAATACAAGCTCGCCGACGGCGGTGGCCTCTATCTCTTGGTGCATCCGAACGGCGGGCGTTACTGGCGCCAAAAGTACCGGTGGCTTGGTAGGGAGAAGGTGCTCGCGTTTGGCACGTACCCCCAGGTACCCCTTGCTGAAGCTCGCGACCAACGCGACGCAGCGCGCAAGGTGCTCCGCGGCGGCGCGGATCCTGGCGCCTTACGAAAGCAGGAAAAGCTCGTCGCGAGCGTCAAGGCGGCGAACACGTTCGAGGTTGTTGCCCGCGAGTGGCACGCCGCGAAGCGCGCCGACTGGTTGCCGAGCCACGCCGAGCGGATCATGAAGTCTTTCGAGGACCGGATATTCCCGTTCCTCGGCGAACGCCCCGTCGCGGACATCACTGCGCCCGAGATTCTCGCGGTCGTCCGGCGAGTAGAAGAAGTTGAGGCGCTCGATCAGGCGAGCCGCATCCTTCAACGCATTGGCGCAGTGATTCGATACGGGATCGTCACCGGCAGGGCAGACCGCAATCCGGCCCTCGATCTTCGCGGCGCGCTGAAATCACCCGAGCTCGTCAACCGTCGGTCACTTCCGGTCGCTGACCTTCCCGACTTCCTGCGCGCCCTCAGTAGCTACCGCGGTCACGAGCAGACGCGGCTCGCGATGCGCTTTCACATCCTGACGTTCCAGCGCCCCGGTGAGGTGCGCGGCGCTCGGTGGTCTGAGATCGACTTTGACGGGGCCCTGTGGCGTATCCCCCCTGAGCGGATGAAGATGCAGCTCGAGCAGCTGGTCCCGCTCTCGCGTCAGGCGCTCGCAGTACTTGAGGAACTGCGAGCGATCTCGGGAAGCCGAGAACACGTCTTCCCGAACCTGCACACGCCGAAAAAATCGATGAGCGAGAACACCCTCGCGCGGTGTATCGAGCTACTCGGCTACAGAGATAAGGCAACAGCGCACGGCTTTCGCACGACCGCGAGCACTTGGCTCAACGAGGCCGGCTATCCATCCGACTGGATTGAGCGCCAGCTGGCGCATGTACCGAAGGACAAGGTCCGTGCCGCGTACAACAAGGCGCAATGGCTCGAACAGCGACGGCAGATGGTGCAGGTTTGGGCCGACGCAGTAACGAAGATGGAAGCAACTGGCAAGGTTGTGCACGGACGCTTCGATGGATTGAAGGCAGTGACGTGAGCCAGTAGCTGTTGCAGACAAGAAGCGGGGCCGGGAAGCGTTGCAGCGCCGACCGACCCCTGATCACCAACAAGCCCCAAGGAGGCTTGCGATGACTCAGGGCATTTTGCCTTTTTGCGGCCCGGATTTCTCGGGTCGCACTCTCTATTCCTTCGCGCCTGCCCTCGATGGTGAGCGGTTCCAGTCGCGCGATCTTAGCTTCTTGGCGTGGCATCGGCCGCAATCGATCAGCCGGTATCTGAGGCGTGAAGACGCGGTGCAGCTGACGATGCTCGACGTCGACAGCATCTTGTTCTCCGAGTACGACAGCACGTACCGCTTGCCGCTCGCCCTGGTCGAGGTCGCGGTCGACGTTGGTCAGGAGAAGCTCGCGGACATCACGCAGAAGCTCGCCGAGTTCGCGGGCTTACCGGCTTACGTTGCGCTGTATTCGGTGTCTGCTAATGCTAATCCTGCTAACGAGCAGTGGCCGGACATCGCGAGCTTTCGCGTGAAGCGCCTGTGGCCACACCCTGAGGACGGTTGGCGGGTGCTGACGCCGCAGCAGTGGGCGGATGCGCTCGTAAGGATTCGCGGATGGCAGCTCAGGCGCTTCGCGGTGCAGGAAGCTGCGAATGATGAAATGTTCGACCGAGCCTGACGGCCCTCAGGCGGCGACCGACGGTGCTGAACACACCGAAGGCCGCCTAACCACGAAGCACCTACACGGATGGAGGTGGTACATGGCTACTAACGATGGTAAGCGATTGACGTCTGAGCAGCTTGCCCAGATCAGAAAGCTCGGGGATGTGTCCGACACCCTATCGCTGGTGGGAAACCGGATCGCGGACTACCTATTGCTGATGAGCATGATAGTGACGCACGACATCGTGCCCGATGATGAGAGAGCGAGCGTCATGATTTCGCTCGAGCACGCCGCGCGCACCGAGCTCGGGGTCATTGACGCTGAGCGCGAAACGATCGCTGCGGTTGCGTCTACGAGCGCGTCCATCACGGACTGAGCCTGACGGACCAGGCAAGCGGCCGAACCAAGGGCGGCAACCCAAGGATCGGCCTGACCAACGATGCACCTTGAGGGAACCATCATGGCTAAGACCAATGCTACACAACCCCCGCATGACGCAGCCCCGATCGCCGCCTTACTCCGCCGAGAGCGCAAGCGCTTCTCGACCTACTGGACGCTGATGCAAGAGATGCGCATTCGCGGAGAACTTCCCGAGTGGGTGCGCAAAGGATTCCCGACGGTTGGCCAGCACGAAGATTGGGACGCGAACGTTGTCGACCAGCACGCGACTGATGCTGCTGTGCTCGGCGAGCCCCAGCCACGGAAGTACTCGCTCGGTCTCGACAATCGCAGCGAGGCTTTCCTGCATTCGCAGGAGGGACATCTGCTGTTCCAAGGGAAGCCGTCGGACCTGGCAGCAAGCTTCCCCGACGCGCTCTTCGAGTTTTCCAGATCGCAGCTACAGATGTACGTGAACGCGTTGCGCTGCGAAAGCATGGGGACGGAGGTCGCCTATGGCTAGCCAAGCAGCATCGAAACCGGAGCGGTTGGATGGCATCGTGCACACAACACATTGTTGGGGCGAGGCATATCGTGGAACCAAAGCACTCCTGATCGCTTGCGGCCTTGCGGCTGACGGGCAGTTCCCCGGTGACCCTGGCCGGGGCAAGACGTCGGTCACCTATGACAAGCGGGGCATCCAGACGCCGCATAGGATCGGTATCGACAGGGAAGGCAGCTTTCAGATCACAAGGTCCGGGAGGGCTAAGTTCGTGGTCAGCGTTTGGGTGAGAGATTCTGAAAGCGAGTTGCGGCGCGAAGCGGCGCGTAAAGCGAACAACAACCTCGCATCCCTGATCGCACGGACGACGGCATCAGCGAGGCATCCGTCACCCAGCCTTGCGCTTGATCCGGGTCCTGACAACGCGCGGGAAAGAATGACCTCCGACCAAGCTCGCTTCAAGCAAGGCGAGGTCGCCTGGTATCTGCGATCCGAAGGCGACTGGGCAGAGGTCGAGATCGTTGACGCGTACGACATCCAGCGGGTTTCGCGGGAGGACGGCTCTCTTCTTGGCGACGACGGCAGACGTTTCGAGTATCAATACGGTTACGCTGTTCGATGCTTGGGAAAGACACCGTTCTTCGTGCCGGCCCACAAGCTCCGCGACTCAAATGCGGCCGTGCGGCATGTCCGCTTGGTGGTCTGAGCTCCGCCGCGGCTAGACCGAATCGCCGCGCTGACTCCCGGCCAGGAGCGTGGCTCGTGACCCTGACGAGCCCTCAGCGCGGCGTCCGTGTCCAGGGAGCGTGAGGGAGCGCGATGCCATATATCGACCAGTTCGAGTCACTCGACCCGACCGCGACTTGGCCGGAGGACGGAGTACTTCGCATTTCTTTCATCGTAAGCCGGGCGCTGCTACTTGTTCCAGGTCGAACCGGGCCTCAGCTCTCCATGCTGGCGATGCTTTCAAACTTCATGATCGAAGACGCCAGAGCTGCAGTCGGCGTCCCCGCTGACACGCTGGACCTCTCGCGAGACGCGGAGATGGTGGCGTTCATGGCCGATCGCTATAACCTCGAAAAAGACCTCGACGTAGCGGAGGGGCTACCGGCACCACGCACCGAGGAACTGTTCGCCGCATTAGCCTTGTGGAAATGTGTTGAGGCTCAGCGGTATGCCCGATGGGCGCTCCGCCCTGAACAGGATGACTTCGTATCTATCCATCAGCCTGCTCGAGCAAGCCTCGGTAGCAACTATCCCTCAAACGAATTCATCGTCGTTCTCGTAGCAGATCTCGCAACCGCGGCACAGTATCTCGTCGAAGCCACCGACGCTGTTGTTCATGGAGAGGGTCACGCTGCTCGCGCGACGGGAATCAAGAATCATGTGAAGCGGCATCTATCGCAGCGCGGTCGTGATGGCGCTGAAAAGCGACATCAAGAGACGAAAAGGCAAAAGAAGCAGGCGCAGGAATGGTTTCAAGCTAATGGATCAAGGTTCGGAAGCATAAACAAGGCTGCGGAGGAATATTGGGACGGCTTGACTTGGGAGGACGCTCCCGCGCTCAGAACGGTTTATGACTGGATGCGTGAGAGGAAATAGAGGGACTGCAGTGCGCTCTGCAAGCAAGACGTACGGTCTGCTTGTTGGCGGCGCAGACAGGCTGGATTAAACGCCGAACAATGTAGCCACGCATTCCGGAGCCATCCGGAGCGGTTCGCCGAACAGGAGAACCAGTGGCATACGAGATTCCGCATCAGTTGCTTCGCCTACCCGCTGTGCTCGAGGCGCGCGGGGGCATTGGCAAGTCGAAGCACTACCAAGATATCGAAGATGGCCTGATGACGCACGGTGTGCCGATCGGCGCGCACGCGGTGGGCTGGCCTCTACGCGATATCGTCCTGATCAACGCCGCGCGCATCACGGGCTGCACGGACGATCAAGTCCGTGACTTGGTGAGGCGCCTCGAGGACAAACGTGCCACTGCGCTCGATGAGGCCCTAGCGCTGATCGGCATGGCTCCCCGATCGAGGGGAAGAGCGGAGGCGCACGTATGAGCGCCGCGGTCGCCGACATCGTCGGCGCAAACCTCTCGGGGCAACGTCGGGCCAAAGAGCTGCTCGGCAGAATTCGCGCTGGCGTGAGCCATCCCGACGAACTCGATGTGGCGCTGTCACGCATTGCGGACCCGCACGAGCGTCGCGGCCTTCTAAGGGCGGTCCAAAAAGAGCTGGAGCTGGCAAGCGATGAGGCGGGGTCATCGTGATTGTCCGACCGACCATCGATGAAACGCTGGGGCGCACGGACCTCGCCGATTTAATCATTAGCCTGGGTGTAAAGCTCCGGAAGTCAGGGAGCAATCACATCGGGCTCTGCCCGTTCCATGACGACCGTTCGCCGTCGTTCTCCGTGATCGACGACCAGCAGTTCTACTACTGCCACGGTTGTGGGGCGACCGGCGACGCAATAGCGTTCCTCATGAGCCATGAGGGCCTTTCGTTTCCTGAGGCATTCAAGCGCTTGAGCGGGGCTGCGGGGGTCGGGCTCGCCGAAAATCTGAAAGGGCGCAACGACGCCCCAGGAAAACGAGTGACCGACCGCCCGGTTCCCCGCCTGGCATCGAGCTACGTCGCCTTTCATCAAAGCTTGGGACCGCCGCGAGGGACGGTTGCCGAGGATTACTTAGTGAGCCGAGGTTGCGTCGTCCCGCCGGACGACGGTGATCTGCGGTTCGCAAGAGAACTTCGTCATCCATCCGGCCATATTGGACCAGCGATCGTGGCTCTGGTTACGCATGCCGTCACACGAGAGCCGATGACATTGCACCGGACTTGGATCAAGCCCGACGGCACGAAAGCCGACCTCGACAAGCCACGCTTGCTGCTCGGACAGCATCAGAAACGGTGTGGCGTCATCCGCCTATGGCCCGACGAAGCCGTTACGCAGGGCCTCGCAATTGCCGAGGGGATTGAGACCGCGTTGACGGTCGCTCACGCCTTTACGCCGGTTTGGAGCGTGATCGACGCTGGGAACATGGCCGTCTTCCCCGTGCTAGACGGGATCACGTCCCTGCTGATCGCTGCGGATCACGATGACGCAGGGCTGCGTGGAGCAGAGCAGTGTGCTGCGCACTGGTACGCGGCAGGCGTGGAAGTGCGGATCGCGAAGAGCCCCAACAAGGGTCAGGACCTCAACGACTTCGCGAGGGCCGCGTGAACGCACCGCTTCCACTTCGAAAGGTCATCGAGGGTGCGCCGCTATTTGAGCCCGGGGCATCGGTTCCTGAGCGGGTCAATGCGCGGACCAAACGTCACAAAAACGACCTCCCGAACGTCGATGACAACGGCGCGATCTTGCTTTCCGAAGATGCCCTTGCTCTCACTTTCGCGTGCGATCAGCACGACATGTTCAAGTGGACGCCGGGCCTCGACTGGATGCGCAACCGAGGTACACATTGGGTGCGCGACGACAAGCTCGAACGCTTCGATATCGCGCGCCGGCAGTGTCGTCTTGATCGCTACTGAGGCAGACGACGATCGCGAGGGCAGGCGCTTGTCTTCGGCGAAGACCGTCGCTTCAGTGCTGACGTTGGCGCAATCGGATCCACGCATCGTCGTTCCGAGTACGGCATGGGACGAGGACACCGCGCTAATCAACACCGGCGAAGAAATCATCGACTTGCGAACCGGCCGAACCGTCGCGCGCAACGGGCAACTGTTCTCGCAGCTAACCCGGGTCACACGGAACAAGGGGACGTGTCCGGTGTGGATGCACTTCCTTCGCTCGGTCTTCCAAGACGACGTGGAGATGATTGAGTTCATCCAGTGCTTGCTCGGCTACTTGCTGACCGCCGATCGACGAGAGCAAAAGCTGTTCTTCTTCTTCGGGCTTGGAGCGAACGGCAAATCGACGTTGATCGATATCGTCGCTTGGGTTCTCGGTACATATGCGTTGAAGCTGCCGGCGTCTGTCCTGATGCAGGCCAACGTCGACCGACATCCGACCGAGCTCGCCCAGCTGCGCGGGAGACGCTTGGCGGTCAGTTCAGAGCTCGATGAAGGGCAGTTCTGGGCAGAGTCACGGATCAAGGAGCTCACCGGTGACGAAGTGCTTTCCGCGCGCTTCATGCGGCAGGACTTCTTCGAATTTTCGATGACGCAGAAGCACGTCATCGTTGGCAACTACAAACCTAGGCTTCGTGGTGGCGACGCTGCGCTTAGCTCGTCGATTCGTCCTTGTGCCGTTCGCGGCGAAGTTCGAAGGCGCGACGCGTGACCCGAACATGGTCGAACGCTTGCGCGGCGAAGCACCAGCAATCTTGCATTGGATGGTTGAGGGGGCAACGCGTTGGTACGCCCGTGGCTTGGCGCTGCCCGAGTCCATCGTCTCGGCGAGCCGGGACTACTTAGCCGACAACGACGACGTATCGATCTGGATCGACGAGTGCTGCCGCATGAAAGCGGACGTGCGCACCAAAGCGTCGGACTTGTACCAGAGTTTTTCGTCGTGGGCCAAGGGACGCGGCCAAGGTGTGCCCTCCATGCGCCTGTTCGGCGAGCGCTTGGCCGCGTTGCCAGGCATCAGCAAGGTGCAATCCAACGGAGTGCGTTACGTCGGCATCCAACTGACGTCCGACGAAGAAGAGCGGCTCACAGCAATGACAACGCCGAACGAGCCAGCCTGGAGACGGTATGCGAATCGCTAGCCGATCCAGTTTGGAACCTTTGGAACCTTTTCAGCTTATCGACGTTCGTGTGCGCGCGTGTGATACGTCGATAAGTAAGAAACCTTCCAAAGGTTCCAAATCGTCGTTTGACGCCATCGGGCAATTCATCGGTGACGGTGATCCCAAGCGACCCGCGCCCGCGCCTGCGCGCGCGAGAGCAGCGCTCACGGTTCGGGCGATCGCACGACAGCTCCCCGAGAAGTGGCATCTGCCAATCAAGCGCATCGCGACGAAGGCTGCGCGCGCGGAGTACGAGCGTCGCCGCGACGACCTGATGCGACGGGCGTTGGCGGCGCTCCAAGTTGGCGACGACGTTGAAGGGCTTCTTGCCGAAGAGCATCGGACGACGCTACGAGAGCAGCTGAGGAGCCGCAGATGAGGCGCCAACGTATTTCTGCGCAGTACGCGCGGCTGCGTACACGCGCGCGAGAGATCTCAACCCATCGGGCCGTTCGAGATGCGGTTGGTAAAGCAACAACTAGGGCGCGTGCGATCACAACCGCGAGGCGTAAGCCGAACAGACAGTAGTAACCGACGCCAGGAACCTAAGGACCCGGCATCCAATATCTGAAGGGAAGGACCATGTACTTCGAACGAGTCAAAGAAACCACAACGACCACCGGGACCGGAGCGCTCACCCTGGCCGGCGCGGTTGCGCAGGCAGTGGCGTTTCAATCCGTCGTGCCAACCGGCGATCCGGTCGACTACACCCTGGTCGACGCCAACGGGACAGGCTGGGAGTCCGGCATCGGGACCCTGGCGTCCCCGACGTCCCTGACAAGGGACACCGTTCTGTCCAGCTCGGCCTCGGGTAGCGCCATCACGCTCTCCACAGGTACGCACACGGTGCTGCTTGGGTTGTCGGGCGACGCGATGAACAGGCGGGATGTGTTCGGGGATCGCTTCCTGGATCACGTCGTGTCGGGCCTGGTCGGTCCGACCACCTCCGGAACCTTGGCAGGAACGATGTCGGCCGGAGTGGCCTACGTCCTCGGCTCGCGGGTCAACAAGTCCGCGCAGACGAAGACCTACACCGCCAGCAAAGACACCTACATCGACCTCTCGAACAAGGCGGTGGTGACCTATGTCGAGGTCGCGAACAACGCGTCGGCACCCGCTGTCACAGCAAACAGCATGCGTCTCTGGAAGACGGTGACCAGCGGCAGCGCGATCACCTCCGGCACGGATCTTCGGAACCTCGTCGACCGACCATGCTGCGTGCTGGCGAGCTCCGGCGGGTTCAGCCAGACGCTGCCCAATTCGACCTCCACCGCGATCAGTTTCAACAGCACGGCCTACGAGTCGGTGAACAACGCCTCGATGCACAGTGCGACGTCCAACCCGACCCGCATCACGGTGACGGCTCCTGGGCTGTACCTGCCGGCTGGATTTGCCAACATCGGTCCCATCAGCAGCAGCGGTTCAACGCCCTGGTACGCCTACGTGCTGATGAAGCTCAACGGCACGACCCAGATCAACGGGTCGTTCATCACCGGCCCCAACTCGACCTACCCGGCAGCCACTGTCACGGGTCCGGCGCTTCAGATGGCCACTGGCGACTACGTCGAGCTGTACGTCATCCCCAACGACTCCGGCGGATCGGCGTCCGAGACCTGCGTCGCCGCTCGGATGTCACTCCATCGGGTCGCATGACCGTGAGTGCACTGCTCGAGGCAAGGCGGAGTCGAAGCGGCAGACGATGATCATCTCGCTTGAGCTCGAGCCTGTCGTCGCGGCCATGGGAACGATCGCGGCATGGCACGCGTTGCCTCGCGACCGGATGGCCTTCCTCGATGCCTTGGCTCAGCGTGTTCAGGACGTTCGGACAAACGACTCGGCGCTCGAAGTCATGCTGGCCGCACAGTGCCTGACGCTCGAGAAGATCGCCCAGACGCTTTTGGCCAAGGCAAGGGCTGAACTGCCCGCACCAGATTGGCAGAGCTACCTGCGCATGGGACTCGAGGCACAGGCGCAGGGCCGGTTGACGGTCGAGACGCTTCATCGCATTCGCGCCCGGCCAAAGGAAGGAAAGACAGCGTGACCAGGAACACCGAACGCGACGTGCGCAAGGACTGCAAGACGCAGGAGCTCGACATCGAGACCGTCTGCACCGGCATTGCGGCTGGCCATTCAATGACCGCCGTCGCGAAGGGCTGTGGCGTCTCGATTGCAACACTGGCCGACTGGATCGAAGCCGACCCGGAACGGTCTGGCCGAGCACGAGAGATCCGGTCACACACCGCACAGGTCTGGGACGACATGGCGGCGACCGGACTCTCGGAGGCAAGGGACGCGTTCGAGCTCGCGAAGGCGAAGGAACTGGCCCACCACTACCGGTGGCGTGCTTCGAAGATTGCACCGAAGACCTACGGTGAGCGCGTGCAGCAAGAGGTCAGCGGTCCAGGCGGCGGTCCGCTCTCAATCAAATACGACCTCTCTCGGCTGAGCGATTCCAAGGTGGAGCAGCTCTGCAACCTAATCGAAGAAGCAAAGGAACAACCATGAGCGGATTTTTTGACGCGACGCCGGCAACCATGAGCACGGGTACGTCCTCGGCGTCAGCAACGGGTCTCCCCGACTGGTACCAGCAGTACATCCAAGGCATGGCGGGTCTCGGGGTGGACTACGCCAATCAGTCCGATCCGATCTATACGGGCGCTCGAACGGCGGGCATGTCAACTGGACAGGCCGCAGCGCAGTCCGGCGCACAGTCATTGATCGCGAATGGCAACCCGTTGCTGTCGCAGGCACAGTCGGACATCGGCTCAGGGCTCTCCGCGATCAGCCAGCCGACTTCATCGTGGAACTCGACGGCGGCGTCGCAGTACATGTCGCCGTACACCTCCTCGGTGGTCAACGAGATCGGGCGTCTCGGCAACCAAAACTTCACCCAGAACCTGATGCCGCAGGTGCAGTCCGCGTTCGTTGGTGCTGGTGGCTCTGGATCCACGCGCAACGCTCAGGTGCTCGGACAAGTGGCGGACCAGAACGAGCAGAACATACTCGGCCAGCAGGCAACGGCATTGAACTCCGGGTACACAGGCGCGCAAGCCCAATTCAACGCGGATCAGGCGCGCCAGCTTCAGCAGCAGACTGCAGCGGGTACGGCGGGCCTGAGCGCGGGATCAACGCTAGGGTCGATCGGCGCCAACGAGATGGGCACGGATCTTTCGGGGTTGGGCTTGCTGAATGCAGTCGGCAATCAAGACCAGACGACTCAGCAAAACGCGCTCAACACGGCTTACAACGACTTTACGCAACAACGTGACTGGAACCTGACCAACGCGGGCGACATGCATCAGCTGATCGCAGGGTTGCTCTTGCCGAGCACGACTACGCAGGACCAAACGAAGACTGAAACGCAACAGACACCTGGGACCTCCTCCGCGCAGGGTCTCTCGCAGCTGTTGACGATTCTTGGCGGCATTGCCTCCTAAACGCGCAGACCTCACATTCGACGACCTTATGGTGATCCAATGAACGCATTGCAAGGCGGCTCGATGGGCGACTTCGCGTGGCGGTTCTCTGCTAACGGCGACCGAATCACCGTTCTTGTTGGTAAGTCGAGCTTCACCATGACCACCGCAGAAGTGCGGCAACTCGTCGTACTGGTAGCGATGCTCCGTATCCACATGAAGCCAGAGGCTCCTGCCTATCCGGAGGATGCATCGCACGAGGAGTTGCTCGTCGCGGACGCTTATGCAGTCCGACAAGGTAGCGATACGACCCACGTATGGAGTCGAGTTCCTGGCATTGGCTGGATCGACCTGCCGCTCAGCGCCGAGCAGGTGCGGCGGTTGACGGTAGACATTGCTTGGCTTGTCAACGAGAGCCCAGCACAGGGTCCAGTTCTCGTCCACTGATCACCGAAGGCAAAAAATGCCGCAGTACCTCGTAACCGCGCCCGACGGCACGCAATCTGCGCCGATGCCCGCGCCGAGTCTGGACGACCTGAACGCCGCTCTGGTGAAGGCAGACGCGGCCGGAGACACGACGAGCGCCCAGCTGTTTGCGACGCAGATCAAGGCGATGCGGGCTGCGGGGACGCCGGCAGGCGGAAGCTCAGGATTCGATCTTTCCACGGCGAAGCCCGTCACCGGATTCGATGCTAACGGTAAGCCATTGACGGGTGGGTTCGACCTATCGACCGCAAAGCCGGTGTATCCCCAGAGCCCCGCGCCCGCATCACCGACGTCGAACTTGGCGAACCGTTTAGGCCGGGACATCGAGCCATGGTTGACGATCGGCAGCAGCATGCTTTCCGCGCCGATCGCAGGGTGGGCTGGGATTCTGTCCGGAGGCGACGCCGATGCCGTTAGACGGGTCCAGGCAGCCCTAACGTACCAGCCGAGAACCCAAGGGGGCCAACAGGGCCTTGCCGCGCTTGGCGGGGCTGCACAAACCGTTGGCGACGCCCTGACGACCCCCGTCCAAACAAGCGGCCTCGGCGACATCAATCCGCTGTCCCGCTACGCGGCAGACAGTGGGAACCTGGCGGACGCCGGGAGCCCCGGACTCGCGACCCTGCACGCCGTTCTTCCTCAGGCTCTGGCGCTACTCGGGACCGGCGGAGCGTTGCCGGCCGTGACGAACGTCGTCAAGAGCCTGCCTGGCACCGTCGCCAAGCTTCCTGGAGCCCTAACGGATGCCGGAGACGCCGCGGCCGCGGCGGTCCGGGCCAAAGTTGGCGTTGCTCCGCCGCCGCCGGTCTATCCGACTGCGGCAGACATTCCACCCCTGCCTATCGGCGTCGATCCCAAGCAATCCAGTCATGCCGACGCTGGACGCGGCGTCTCCAACCCTCCAGCAGGCGGTCGCCCAAGCTCCCGCGGTGAACCCGGTCGTGCTTGCACGGCATCTCGAGGCGGATTCGTTGCCGGTACCCATGCGGTTGACCGCCGGGCAGGCCACGCAGGATCCAAACCTCATCTCCGTCGAGCAGAACAAACGGAATGGGCCGCTGGCCACGCACTTCAACCAGCAGGGCTCGCAACTCGCCCAGAACGTGGATGCGATCCGCAACCAGGTGGCGCCTGGGATCGGCGACTCAGACCCGGTCTCGCTCGGACAGGCGCAGGTCGACGCTTACAAGTCGATGGATGCGAAGGTCAGAAGCGACATCGCCGACAAGTACCAGGCGTTGCGCGATGCAAACGGCGGAGCCTTCCCGGTCGATGGCCCGACGTTCGTCCAAAACGCGACGGACGCGCTCAGCGACGAGATGAAAGACGCCTTCGTGCCGACGGCGATCTCAAGCACGCTCGACAAGTTCGCCGATGGCAGTACGCCGATGACGTTCAAGGACTTCGAGAACCTGCGGACCAATCTGGCGGCGGAAAGTCGCAAGGCTGCGCGGTCTGGCGATGGCAACACGGAGGCTGCACTCGCGATCATTCGTAATCAGCTCGAGGCGCTGCCGATGATGGACGAGACGGCCGACATCAAGCCCATCGCGGATGCGGCCCGTGATGCGGCGCGTGACCGATTCACTGCGATCAGTACCGACCCTGCATATAAGGCGGTCGTGAACGATGACGCCGGTCTTGGGGAACCATCGCCGCTTGCCGACAAGTTCATGCGAAACTATGTGGTCAACGCCCCCACGGCGAACCTCTGGCACATGATCGCGAACCTTTCGGACAACCCCACCGCGCAGCCCAACATGGCGGCGGCCCTAATGGACCATCTGAAGTCACAGGCCGGCATCGACTTAAGGACCAACACCGGCAACTTCAGCCAGGCGGGGTACAACCGCGCCCTGAGCAACGTCAATCCAAAGCTCGACCTGTTGTTCGACCCGCAATCGGCGCAGCAGGCAAGATCGTTGGGCAACGTGGCGCAGTACACCCAGTCTCAGCCCCGAGGGTCGTACGTGAACAACTCGAACACGTTCGTCGCTGGCGCGGCAGCGGGTGCGGCAAACGCAGCGGAAGGCGCCGCGAACGCTGCATTTCCATGGGATTCCGGTCGGGTCATTGCTACGACGGCTTGCACAGTCGCGCGCAGCTGCCAACGCAGCAAGGCAAGCGACCGAGCCGGGGGCCGGGCTGACTTATCTATCCGACGGTTCGTCTCAGGGCGCCAGCGATCTCGGCGCCGATGCCAGACCACCCCAGCGCCATTGCAACAGGGCGGTCTTACGCGCGGTCTGTCGCCGCTGGACCTCAGCTGGCTCCCGCCCGTCAGTCGAAGCAATGTCTGGTCTAGGAAGCCCGGGCGACCCGCGTCGGCAGTGGAGCGTTGGAGAAGCAAGCCTGCATGTCGCCGTACCTGTTCGGCTTCGTCGAACTGGCTTAAGATGAAGCGACCACATGGACAAAGGGAGAACGAAATGCTGAAAACCGCTTGCGCTGCCCTGCTAATTTTCTTCAGTGCCGCTGCCTTCGCCCAAGTCACTTGCCAGCAGATCGGATTTAGGTATGCTGCAACGGCCCAGGAACCGGGCTCAACGTCGCAGCGAATCGGGAATCAAACGATCACGAACTTCAACAACGGGACGTCGGCGACAAGTCAAGCGATAGGTAACCAGAATCTGACCAACTACAGCAACGGCCAGTCGGCCACTTCGCAGCAGATCGGAACCAGCGCATTACGAACTACAGTGATGGCACGACCGCTACGACTCAGCAGATAGGCAACCAGACAATCACCAACTACAGTGATGGCAGAGTCGTAACCTGTCAGACGATCGGCTTTCAACGCGTCTGTAATTAGCCGTGTCCTAGCGAGAGTCCGCTTACCTGCTCGCGTGGTGAAATCGCACTGACCATCGCATCTTTTTCGGCGAATCGATCAAAGCTTCGTGTCGCTGATTTTCAGCCAGGCGACGACTCGGCTAAAGTCTGTGCCGAGTGGGTAATCAGCCGTCACATCCTTTCGGCGTTTCAGTTGGTCGGGGCGAGCTCAAGAAGCTCGCACCTCCCGTTACCCTCGTCTCCATTGTCCTTGCGCTTCCTCTGGGCCGCCGTAAGGAACGCGACACCACCCATTAGCCAAAGCAGTAATGTTTGCGGCTCCGGTACCGCGGCGGCTCCGATAGCAATTAGTTTTATCGCCAGAGGGTTCGAAGTCGCATCCCACGGGCAAGTCCACCAACAAAGCTTCCATCAAGAAGATTCGAAGGCGATATCAGCTCAACATAGGACCGAAGACTGCTGCCATATGTAAATACCAGACTATAAATGTCGCCCCCCAAATCAGGTCCTTGGCAGAACCCTTCATTGGGCCCGACCATTACTGACTCCGTACCCGACGACTTGCCCGCTGCTGCCACACTTCGATAGTCACATTGTCAAGCGTGACGATCAAAGACCCGCCCGATGGGTCGCTAAAGGCATAATTAAAAGAGAGCGGATACTCGGTGCACGGTTCAAACACGCTCTGGCCGAGGCTGCGCCGGGGCTCAATTCTACATCGGCACCATTTGGGAACGGGATTGATTGGACCGTCTGGAACTGAAGTGGTGCCTCAAAACGGTTTTCAAGAATCCAGTTCAGATAATAAGATGCACGTTCGTAAAAATAGTCCGAACCGAATGTTGAATGGCGCCGCATCGCCGGGGTTCTTATCCTTGTACTGGGCGCTCTGTGTGATCCCAACAATGCCCCAGAGGCCCCCGGCATTTGACAATAGGGGCCACCTGTCGCCACGGCCTGGCACCGATTCAAGGACCCCTGTCGACGCAGCGTCACCAGGCGGGGAAAAATCAATGAGGAGACGATCTTTGGCGTTTTGGTTTTGATCGGATGACACTATGCCGGTAAGATTATTGGTTCCTGCCAGCTTCGTCCCTGTGCCGATTTCCGTTCCGGCTTTTACTGTACCGTCATCCGCGCCATAGCCGTTCTGGCCATATCCTATTACCCTAAGCGCCCCTAGCGTGGCCTCGTTAGAGCCTCCGTAAAGGGCCAATGGGGTGACATTCGCGGCGCCGAACGTCTTCGAATCATAGATCTGCAGCAACGCTAGATCGCCGCTCCCTGAATGAGACGGATCAGTAAAGACGAACGGCGAGTATGGCAAAACGGTGGAGATAAAGAAGGTGTTGGTCGGGGTGCCCACGCGTGGCCCAAGCAAGAACTCAAGCTTGCCGGGGAGGACCGGCTTCCCCGTATTTTCATTAACGACGCAATGGGCGGCGGTGAGAACTGTGTAAGCACCGATGATGCTTCCGGTACAATTAGAACGGCTACCCGCCCCGGCTGTGCTCGTTAATGCGCCCACACCCTGAAGCTGTGGTATATCCGCGAGG
The DNA here is from genome assembly GCA_963795885.1 of uncultured beta proteobacterium. Taxonomy (GTDB): domain Bacteria; phylum Pseudomonadota; class Gammaproteobacteria; order Burkholderiales; family Burkholderiaceae_D; genus CAHJXF01. The sequence continues at coordinate 595,634 of CAWCJI010000004.1, forward strand.
GCGGTGTGGCCGCTGGAGTCCGGAACCACAAAAATGGCGTGGCTGCAGACCGGAACGGTAGTTGCGAGCGACAGGAGGAGGCAGCGCGACGGATTGCAAATCGAGCGAGTAGTCAAATTCATCACTCTCAGCGAGGTTAGGGGCCAAGCAACGTATGGCGAGCTTGACAGCGAAGTGGGCGTCTCTCTCGGTATGCCTTGGTGTTTGGCACGAGTGTGGCATCTGGTCGAGGTTTTCAAACCCGCCGGTGTCCACGACCGCGAAGTCACCGTAAAGACATGACTACGTCTCTGGCTGCGGTCTTGGCGGCGCGCGAACACCTGCCAAACCGAAACGCGAACAACAGCGATTCGTTTGGACCGGTAGGACGCAGCGATTCGCACCACTCGCGCCTCGCACCGGCGTCGTCGAGATGCAGCGCCGCGCAAGGAAGGGACACGAAGTTGGCGAGGCGAGCCTTGCTGCCCTTCCGCACTCTGATCTTGTCGGACCGCTTTACAGCAATTCGAGCGGCGATTGTCGCGGTTCGATGTTTTGTGTGCACGGTCATGCACATAGGTCGGGCGGCCTGCGCTGGTGTACTTCCTGCTCTCGACAACGGCGTTCGCTGAGATGGTGGCGAGGCTGCCTAGCGAGCCGGAGGAAAGCGCCATGGGATGCAAGAACTGGGAACGCACGGGGGAAGTCGCTGCGCGCCGCAATGGGCTTGGTATTGGCAGTTGGAACAGGAGCCGCACAAGCGGCGACCTACGCGTTCACGCTCGATGTCACCAACGTCTTCGAGCCTAATCCGGCGGTGTCCTAGAAAAGCACGTCCCCGGATCCAAGTCATTTTGGTTGCATCCAGGTGGGCGAGACCTTCAGTGGATCGTTCATGATTCCCGATTCGGCCCTGCTAACAAATGGCGTTAAGAACGGCACAGGGATCACCGGTTTCAACTTCAATCTCGGCAATGTTGAGTACCCGATCGGGAACCGTTTTCGCGACTCCAATTACAACCCGGCGCCCGAGATCGGCGTCCAGGTGCTCAACGGCAACGTGGTCGCACTGCTGCTTGGTGGTGTCCTGAGCGGCGAGGACTATCCCTACTCGACTTCGGGCCGGTAGCCGGCGACTTCAACGCCAATGACCTCACTATAGACGCGTCCGGGGACGGTTGTGTTATCACGCGTTCCGGAGCCGCTGCAGCTCGTACTGATGCCGATGGGGATGCTGGCCATCTGGATCATGAGGACCAAGCGGCGCCGATAGCGACACGCCGACAACGCCCATATAAAGTCATTCCCCGGCCCGGCCAGCAAATTGGATCGGGCTTCTCGGTCACCGGCGCCGCCTTGTAGCTCACGAGCACCTCGATCGCGCTTTGCCGAGGGCTATCTTTCAAAATACAGCCTAAAGTCTGCGTCCACGCACGCGGTCTTAGTTTAGACGCCGCCTTGACGCTGACGCCGTCGCCAATGTCAGGTCGTCGCGCCTAGCTTAACCGGCGATCGGCACGCGCGGGTCGTCCTGCATCGTATGATGCTTGGCCCGCCGCCTTTCTCAGCGCGTCTCGGCACATCTTGGATT
>CAWCJI010000005.1:0-503774 GCA_963795885.1 uncultured beta proteobacterium
CGCGGCGCGATGCCCGCTTTCGACGAAGGTCGGGCAGGTCGAAAGCGCCAGCGTCGGCTGCGCGATGTAGCGCTCGGGTCGGCCTTGAGGGCGACGCGGAATCCTCGATCTCGGCCCGGGTCGCGGCGGGGCCGACCAGCATGCCGTAGCCGCCGGCGCCGTGCACCTCCTTGACGACGAGCTCGTCGAGATGGTCGAGCACGTAGGCGAGATCGTCCGGCTCGCGGCAGAGGTAGGTCGGCACTTGCTGGAGGATCGGCTCCTCGCCGAGGTAGAACTTGATCATCTTCGGCACGAAGGCGTAGATCGACTTGTCGTCGGCGACGCCGGTGCCGATCGCGTTGGCGAGCGCCACGTTGCCGGCGCGGTAGGCGTCGAGCAGGCCGGCGCAGCCGAGCGTCGAATCCGTGCGGAAGGCGAGCGGGTCGAGGAAGTCGTCGTCGATGCGCCGATAGATCACGTCGACCCGCTTCGGCCCGTGCGTCGTGCGCATGTAGACGAAGTTATCATCGACGAACAGGTCGCGCCCCTCGACCAGCTCGATGCCCATCTGCTGGGCGAGGAAGGCGTGCTCGAAGTAGGCGGAGTTGTAGATGCCGGGCGTGAGCACGACGACGGTCGGATCGTCCCGCCGGCGGGCGCCACCGAGCGCAGCGTCTCGAGCAGGAGGTCGGGATAGTGCTCGACCGGCGCGATCGATGCTGACCGAACAGATCGGGGAACAGCCGCATCATCATCTGGCGGTTCTCGAGCATGTACGAGACGCCGCTCGGCACGCGCAGGTTGTCTTCGAGCACGTAGTAGTTGCCGCTGCCGTCCGCGTTGGCGGCGCGCACGATGTCGATGCCGGCGATGTGCGAGTAGACGTCTCCCGGCACCTCGACGCCCTTAATCTCGGCCGGTACTGGGCGTTGCCGAGCACCTGGTCGGCCGGAACGATGCCGTCCTTCAGGATCTCCTGCTCGTGATAGACATCGTGGAAGAAGCGGTTCAGCGCCGTCACGCGCTGGCGCAGGCCGCGCTCCATCTCGCGCATCCCACGTCGCGAAGCGTCGCGTTCCAGCGTCTGCTGCACGTGTTCCACGGCGTGTACGCCGCGTTGCACTGGGTCGAGCGCGACATGGTCGCGTCGATGGTGTCGTTCGAGCGTGCGCTGGCCAAGCCGGCTGCGCTCGAGCCGGGCGACGAGCACTACATCCGGCTGTGGCGCGCGACCACGCTGCTCGGTCTCGGCAAGCCGGAGCTCGCGTTCCGCGATCTGCTGATCGGCCTCGAATACTTCAGCTTCCATCATCCGCCGGCGCATGCGCTGTTCGCGTTCAACGTCGGCGCGACGCTGCTGCACGCCGGCGACTGGGACGGCGCCGAGAGTTGCCTGCGGATGGCGCTGGCCGAGCGGCAGCACGTCGGGATGAAAGGCTTCGAGGCGATGTGCCGGTCGAACCTGGCCTATTGCCTGATCAACACGGAGCGGGTCGAAGAGGCGACGCTCGAGATCAACGCCGCGCTCGAGCACGACGCGGCGGGACTGCTCACGTTCCGGCCCGGCGACGTCATGACGACCGTCGCCGAGAACCTGATCGAGACGGGTCACCTGCAGGAGGCCGAGAACTACGTGTTCGACGCGCTCGACGCGGCGATCGGCCGCGCGTATCCGATGGGCGTCGGCACCGCGAAATGGAACCAGGGCCGCATTGCGGTCCTGCAAGAAAAGATTCCCGAGGCGGTCAGCGCCTGGCGGGTCGCGCTGTGGAACCTGCGTCGTCATCCGCACCTGACGCAGTTCTGGAAGACCGCGCTGTGCGTGTCGACGCTGTACGCGAGGCAGGGCGACTATCGACGGGCGTTCCGCTGGCACCTGCGCTATCACGCGTCGCACCGCCGCTGGCAGGACACGACGCGCGACGTCCGCCTCGCGTATTCGCAGGCGATGCTGCAGATGGAAGCGATCCGGCGCGAGCGCGACCTCGCCGAGGCGGAGCGCATCCGCCTGCTGCAGGCGAAGAGCGAGCTCGAGGCGGTCAACAGCGAGCTGCAGACGCGCTTCACCGAGATCGAGGCGATCCACGACGAACTGCGCGAGCAGGCGGCGCGCGATCCGCTCACGGGACTGCTGAACCGGCGCAGCCTGCTGCCGACGCTGAACCAGATGATCGAGAAGAGCGCGCTCAACCAGCAGCACATGATCGTCGCGATGCTCGACCTCGACCGCTTCAAGCAGTTCAACGATCGTCACGGCCACGTCGCCGGCGACCAGATGCTGGCCGCGGCCGGCCACTTGCTACGCGACTTCTTTCGCGACGAGGATCGTGCGTTCCGCTACGGCGGCGACGAGTTCTGCATCTTCCTTCCGCGCACCAGTGTGCTCGTCGGCCGCGGCCGGCTGGAGGCGTTCGCGAGCGGGCTCGAGGAGCTGCTGCCGAAGTCGCCGGACGGAAAGCCGTCGGGCGTCTCGGTGTCGTTCGGCATCGCGTGCTATCCCGAAGACGGGATGATCGCGAACGAGCTCGTCGCGATGGCCGACGCGTCGCTGTACGACGCGAAGCGGCGCCGCAAGGCGGTCCTGGGCGACTCGCGCTGACGCGCGCGGCTCGGCCGCGACGCGTGCCGTCGATGCGTAGACCCGTCCTGCTGTTCGGCCTCGTCGGCGGGTTGCTCGTCGCGGCGCTGCGGCTGATCGAATATCGATGGCTGCTCGTCGAGCATTCGGTCGAGATCTACGGCGCGCTGATCGCGGCGATCTTCGCGGGGGCCGGCATCTGGATCGGCAGCCGCGTCACGCGCCGGCCGCCCGTCGTCGTGGCGACCAGCGCATCGACGACCGTCGCTTCCACGACCGACTTCGTCCGCGACGACGAGCGCGTCCGGTCGCTCGGCATCACGCCGCGCGAGCTCGAGATCCTCGAATGGATCGCCGAAGGTCTCAGCAACAAGGAGATCGCGGCGCGTGCGTTCGTCAGCGAGAACACGGTCAAGACGCACTCGAGCCGGCTGTTGGCGAAGCTCGGCGCTGCGCGCCGCACGCAGGCCGTCAGTCTCGCGAAGTCGCTGCAACTGATCCCGTGACGTCGTCCGTTCGGACGATTCGAGCGGGTCAGGCCGGAAATCATTCCTTCGGGTGACGCGAAACGCCCCGTCGATCGGCATAACGGCGCCTTCCCCCCGTTCACCAGGAGACACCATGCGCAAGATCGTGCTGACCTACGGCCTCATCGCCGGCGCTGTCATGGCCGCGATGATGTTGCTGACCCTGCCGTTCCAGGACCGGATCGGCTTCGACAAGGCCGCGGTCATCGGCTACACGACGATGGTCGTCGCGTTCCTGATGGTGTTCTTCGGCGTGCGGTCGTATCGCGATCAGGTCGCCGACGGCAGCGTGTCGTTCGGACGGGCGATCGCGGTCGGGCTGTCGATCGTCGTGGTCGCGAGCATCTGCTATGTCGCCGCCTGGGAGCTGATCTATTTCTTCGTCGCGCCCGACTTCGCCGACCGGTACGCGGCGTTCGCGATCGAGCAGGCGCGCAAGGCCGGCGCCAGCGACGCGCAGATCGCGGCCCGGATGCACGACATGGACGAGTTCCGACGGATGTACCGCAACCCGTTCGCCAACATCGCGCTGACGTTCCTCGAGCCGCTGCCGATCGGCGCACTGATTGCGCTCGTCTCGGCCGTGCTGCTGCGCCGCCGACGTCCGGCCGAGGGGACGGCGCAGGTCGCTCCTCTATAATTCGGGCACGCCGGTTCCACGGCGCCACGCATGATCCCGCGCCCGATCGCATCGGTGCGCGGTGACCTCACCACGCGACCTTGCGGCGTCTCGCTGCGGGCGCCACCGAGCACATGCCATGAGCGACATCCAGAAGGTCGTCCTCGCCTATTCGGGCGGACTCGACACGTCCGTCATCCTGAAGTGGCTGCAGGACAACTACGACGCCGAGGTCGTGACGTTCACGGCCGACATCGGGCAAGGCGAGGAGCTCGAGCCCGCGCGCCGGAAGGCGCTGGCGTCCGGCATCAAGCCCGAGAACATCTTCATCGACGACCTGCGCGAGGAGTTCGTCCGCGACTTCGTGTTCCCGATGTTCCGCGCGAACGCGATCTACGAAGGCGAGTACCTGCTCGGCACGTCGATCGCGCGACCGCTGATCGCGAAGCGGCAGATCGAGATCGCGCGGATGACCGGCGCCGATGCGGTCTCGCACGGCGCGACCGGCAAGGGCAACGACCAGGTCCGCTTCGAACTCGGTTACTACGCGCTCGAGCCGGGCATCAAGGTGATCGCGCCGTGGCGCGAGTGGGACCTGCTGAGCCGCGAGAAGCTGCTCGCATACGCCGAGGCGGCCGGCATCCCGATCGAGATGAAGCACAAGCAGGGCGGCGCGCCGTACTCGATGGACGCGAACCTGCTGCACATCAGCTTCGAGGGCCGACATCTCGAGGACCCGAAGGCCGAGGCCGAGGAAGCGATGTGGCGCTGGACGGTGTCGCCCGAGCAGGCGCCGGACGCGCCGCAGTCCATCGACGTCGAGTTCGCGAAGGGCGACGTGGTCGCGATCGACGGCAAGCCGATGAGCCCGGCCGAGGTCCTGACGACGCTCAACGAGCTCGGGGGCAAGCACGGCATCGGCCGCCTCGACCTCGTCGAGAACCGCTACGTCGGGATGAAGTCGCGCGGCTGCTACGAGACCCCCGGCGGCACGATCCTGCTGAAGGCGCATCGCGGCATCGAGTCGATCACGCTCGATCGCGAGGTCGCGCACCTGAAGGACGACCTGATGCCGCGCTACGCGAGCCTGATCTACAACGGCTACTGGTGGAGCCCGGAGCGCCGCGCGCTGCAGGTGCTGATCGACCACACGCAGCAGAACGTCAACGGCTTCGTGCGGCTGAAGCTGTACAAGGGCTCCGTCAGCGTCGTCGCGCGCGACTCGAAGGACACGCTGTTCGACCAGAACATCGCGACGTTCGACGACGACCAGGGCGCCTACGACCAGGCCGATGCCGGCGGCTTCATCAAGCTCAATGCGCTGCGCATGCGGATCGCCGAGACGGCGCGACGCCTGCGCTCGTGACGTTCGCCGGGACGTCGCGAGTCATGGTCCGTCGGCGATGCGCGTCGTGGGGAAACCAGCGACGGAAGCGCATCCGATCGCATCGCCCCGCTTTGCGATACTGACGGTCTGCCGGCGTCGATCGGCATCAACCCAGGAGATCGCATGTCCAAGTATTCGTATGCCGCCGTCGGGCTCGCCGCGTTGCTCGCGTTGCCGCTCGCCGGCCATGCGCAGAGCTTTGCGGCGAAGCCGGGCGCGTGGGAGACGACGACCACGATGACCGGCAACGCCATCCCGCCCGAGGCGCTCGCAAAGATGTCGCCCGACCGCCGCGCGATGGTCGAGAAGATGCTGTCGGACAACGGCGGTGCGAACGGCCAGTCGACCACGCGCAGGTCGTGCGTGTCGCAGGACGACCTCGACCGCGTCAACTTCGGCCGTCAGCCGAAGGAGAGCGGCTGCACGACGATGACCAAGTCGCGGACGTCGACGAAGATCGTGATGGCGACGAGCTGCAGCGGCCCGCCGCCGGTCACCGGCACGATGATGTTCGAGGCGAAGACGCCGGAGTCGGTCGTCGGCAGCATCGACCAGCAGCGGCCCGACGGCTCGACGTTCCATGTCGGCATCGTCGGCAAGTGGCTCGGCGCGAGCTGCGAAGGCGTCGACCCGTCGTTCAGCCGGAAGAAGTAGCGGTCAGACGACGATCGGCTCGGGCACCAGCTCGATCGCATAGCGGGCGGCGACGTCGTCGCGGATCGCGTCGGCGAGGTCGAGCACGTCGCGGCCCGACGCTCCGCCCCGGTTGACGAGGACGAGCGCCTGCCGTTCGTGGACCGCGGCGCGACCGTTCGAGCCGGGCAGCGATCGGCCGCGCCATCCGAGCCGGTCGATCAGCCAGCCCGCGGCGACCTTGACGCGACCGTCGGGCTCGTCGTGTCCGACCACGTCCGGCTCGCGCGCGCGCAGCGCGTCGAACGCCGATCGCTCGATCACCGGGTTCTTGAAGAAGCTGCCGGCGTTGCCGATCGCGGCCGGGTCGGGCAGCTTGTCGCGACGGATCGCGGCGACCGCTTCCAGCATCTGTCGCGCGGTCGGGCGGTCGATCGACGACTGCGCGAGCCGCGCCTCGACGTCGGCGTAGCCGCGACGCGGCGTCCAGCGGATCGGCAGCCGGAACACGACGCGCGTGATGATCGTGCGGCCCGACCGCACGCGCTTGAAGACGCTGTCGCGGTAGGCGAACGCGCACGCGGCCGCATCCATCGTCGTCGTGCTGCCGTCGTCGACGTCGAACGCCTCGAGCCATCCGAAGCGCTCGACCAGCTCGATTCCGTACGCGCCGATGTTCTGGACCGGCGCCGCACCGACGGAGCCCGGGATCGACACGAGGTTCTCGAGGCCGGGCAGCCGGACGTCGACGGTATGTCGCACGAAGGCGTCCCACGATTCGCCGGCGTCGGCCGCGACGAGATGCGCGTCGCCGTCGTCGCCGAGTTGCTCGATGCCGCGCATCGCGATCTGCACGACGAGTCCGTCGTAGTCGCCGGTGAACAGCAGGTTGCTGCCGCCGCCGAGGATCAGCCTGCGCTCGTTCGACCAGACCGGCATCTCGCGCAGCTCGCGCAGCGCATCGAGCGACTCGATGCGCACGAAGCAGCGTGCGTTCGCCGCGATGCCGAACGTGTTGAACGGCGCGAGCGGGACATCGGGTCGGAGGATCGGGCGCATCGGCGGCGGCGCGCGGTGCCGGGTCGCGATCGAGAAGGCCGCGCAGTATAGAGGACGGCTTCGCGAGCGCCGGCGCCGGGCGCACTCGATCGGTGACCGGGCCGCGCTCGCCGGACCGGTCGGTCGACTATACTTTTCGGTCCGCCCCTGCCCTCTTGCCCATGCCCTCGTTCGACGTCGTCTCCGAAGCCAACCTCGTCGAGGTCAGGAACGCGATCGACCAGACCAACAAGGAGGTCGGCACGCGCTTCGACTTCAAGGGCTCCGACGCGCGCGTCGAGCAGAAGGAACGCGAGCTGACGCTGTTCGCCGACTCCGAGTTCCAGCTCGGCCAGGTGCGCGACATCGTCAACAACAAGATGACGAAGCGCGGCGTCGACGTGCGCTTCCTCGACGTCGGGAAGGTCGAGAAGATCGGCGGCGACAAGGTCAAGCAGGTCGTCAAGGTCAAGAACGGCATCGAGTCCGAGGTCGCGAAGAAGATCGTCAAGGCGATCAAGGACGCGAAGATGAAGGTGCAGGCCGGCATCCAGGGCGACACGGTGCGCGTCACCGGCGCGAAGCGCGACGACCTGCAGGCGGCGATCGCGCTGCTGAAGAAGTCGGTCACCGACACGCCGCTCGACTTCAACAATTTCCGTGACTGACGCGCCGCGCCGCTTCATCGGCGGCGCTCTGATGATGCTCGGCGTGCTGGTCGCGGCGGCGGCCGATGCCGCGACGCTCGACGTCGTCGGCCTGTTCCCCGACAAGGCGGTCGTGACGGTCGACGGCGGCGTGCCGCACAGCGTCTCGGTCGGCGAGGCGATCGCCGGATTCAAGCTCGTCGGGGTCGATGCCGCGGGCGCGACCTTCATGGTCGACGGCCGTCGTCAGCGGATCGCGATGGGGTCGTACCTCGCGCGACCTTCCGAGCACGACCGCGCGACCGCCGTGCTGTCGGCCGACGATCGCGGTCACTACGTCGCGAACGGCACGATCAACGGCACCACGACCCGCTTCCTCGTCGACACCGGCGCGACGATGATCGTGTTGTCGCTGGCCGAGGCCGACCGCCTCGCCTTGCGCTATCGCGACGCGCCGCACTCGATGGCGACCACCGCGAACGGCACGGTGCCGTATCGCGTGGTCAAGCTCGACCGCGTGAAGGTCGGCGACGTCGAGCTGACGAACGTCGACGCCGGCATCATCGAAGGCGCGTACGACGGGCCGAACCTCCTCGGCATGAGCTTCCTGTCGCGGACCGAAGTCACGCGCGACGGCGCGAACATGGTGCTGACGCGTCGCTTTTGACGCGCCGGTCCCGTCGCGATCGCGCGACCGTCGACGAGCGTCGCATGCACCGCGAGCGGGTCCGCGAGCGATGCGCGTGCATCGGTGAGGCCTGCCGACCGCGGCCGATGGCCGGGACGGCCACCAACCGCAATGGCTTGTTCCTTGCTACCAGTTCGCCGATAGCGACGTCGCGCATCCGGCCGCGCCGCGCTCCACAGCGAGGAACGCATGGCCTACCTGGCACCGGCAGAATTCGTCGTGAAGATGGTCGACTCGGGCGAGTCGAAGATCTTCATGTCGACCCGCGACACGCTGATCCGCGCCTACATGGCCGGTGCGATCCTCGCGCTCGCGGCGGTCTTCGCGGTGACGATCAACGTGCAGACCGGCGTGCCGCTGATCGGCGCGGTGCTGTTCCCGGTCGGCTTCTGCATGCTGTACCTGCTCGGCTTCGACCTGCTGACCGGCGTCTTCGTGCTGACGCCGCTCGCGCTGATCGACAAGCGTCCCGGCGTCACGATCGGCGGCGTGCTGCGCAACTGGCTGCTCGTCTTCATCGGCAACTTCGCCGGCGCGCTGACGGTGGCCGTGTTGATGTCGATCGTCTTCACGTTCGGCTTCTCGACCGATCCGGGCAAGGTCGGCACGACGATCGCCGGCATCGGCGAGGCGCGCACGCTCGGCTACGCGAAGTACGGCGCGGCCGGCATGCTGACGCTGTTCATCCGCGGCATGCTGTGCAACTGGATGGTCTCGACCGGCGTGGTCGGCGCGATGATCTCGACGACGGTCAGCGGCAAGGTCATCGCGATGTGGATGCCGATCATGGTGTTCTTCTTCATGACGTTCGAGCACTCCGTCGTCAACATGTTCCTGTTCCCGTCGGCGCTGATCATGGGCGGCAAGTTCTCGATCGGCGACTACCTGATCTGGAACGAGATCCCGACGGTGCTCGGCAACCTGATCGGTGGGCTGACATTCACCGGACTCACGCTCTACACGACGCACGTCCGGACCGCACCGAAGCGCCCGCTGCGCTGAACGGTCTCGCATGACGCCGCTCGCGCGGCGTGACCGGCTCGAGGTCCGGATCGGCCAGTGTTCGGACCGGGGTCCGAACGACATCAACCAGGACTTCCACGGCGCCGTCGTCCCCGACGGCGCGCTGCGTGCCACGAAGGGCATCGCGGTCGCGGTCGCGGACGGCATCGGCAGCAGCAAGGTCAGCCAGGTCGCCAGCGAGACGGCCGTCAAGGGCTTCCTCGAGGACTACTACTCGACCAGCGAGGCCTGGTCGGTCCGCACGTCGGCCGAACGCGTGGTCGCCGCGATCAACGCCTGGCTGCATGCGCAGACGCAGCAGAGTCATCATCGCTTCGATCAGGACCGCGGCTACGTCTGCACGTTCAGCGCGATCGTCTTCAAGTCGACGACCGCGCACCTGTTCCACGTCGGCGATGCCCGCATCTCGCTGCTGCGCGGCGGCACTCTCGAGCCGCTGACCGACGAGCATCGCGTCTGGGCGTCGCCGGAGCAGAGCTATCTCGCTCGCGCGCTCGGGATCGGCCCGCGCGTCGAGATCGATTACGAGGCGATGCCGATCGAAGTCGACGACGTGTTCGTGCTCGCGACCGACGGCGTCCATGAGAGCGTCGACGCGGCCGCGATCGTGCGGACGGTCGTCGAGCATCGCGACGACCTCGACGTCGCAGCCCGCGCGATCGTCGACGAGGCGCTGCGACGCGGTGCGCACGACAACGTGACCGTGCAGGTCGTCGCCGTCGATCGTCTGCCGTCGCGCGAAGCCGGGGAGCTGCACGATGCGATCGCGTCGCTTCCGCTCGCGCCGCTGCTCGAGGCTCGTCAGCGCGTCGACGGGTTCGAGATCGTCCGCGAACTGCACGGCAGCAATCGCAGCCATGTCCATCTCGCCGTCGATCTCGCGACCGGCGAACAGGTCGTGCTGAAGACGCCCGCCGTCGATCGACAGGAGCCGGCCCACCTCGAGCGCTTCCTGATGCAGGAATGGATCGCGCGGCGCATCGACAGCCCGCACGTCGTCAGGGCGCGACCCACCGAGGCGAAGCGCAGCGTCCTGTACGTCGTCACGGAGTTCGTCGACGGCCGGACGCTCGCGCAATGGATGGCCGATCATCCGCGCCCCGACGTCGAGACCGTGCGGCGCATCGTCGAGCAGATCGCGACGGGCCTGCTCGCGTTCCATCGGCTCGAGATGCTGCATCAGGACCTGCGGCCGGAGAACGTGATGATCGACCGCAACGGCACCGTCCGCATCATCGACTTCGGCTCGGTCCGCGTCGCCGGCATCGACGAGGGGGCGCTCGCGGTCGATGTGGAGGAGATGCCCGGCACGGTGCAGTACTCGGCGCCCGAGTACTTCCTCGGCGAGCCGGGCTCACCGCGATCGGACCTCTTCTCGCTCGGGGTGATCGCTTACCAGATGCTGTCCGGCCGGCTGCCGTACGGCGCCGAGGTGGCGAAGGCGAAGACCCGCGCCGCGCAGCGTCGGCTGCGCTATCGCTCGGTGCTGAGCGACGAGCGCGAGGTCCCGGCCTGGATCGACGGCGCGTTGCGCAAGGCGGTCGAACCCGATCCGTCGAAGCGCTACGCCGAGCTGTCGGAGTTCACGTACGACCTGCGCCATCCGAATGTGGCACTCGTCGCCGGCCGGAGGGCGCCGCTGATCGAACGGGACCCGCTGCTGTTCTGGAAGGCGTTGGCGGCGCTGCTCGTGATCGTCATCGTCGTGTTGTTGTATCGACTGAGCGGCGCACGCTGAACGACACCCCCTGTGGTCGGCGCTCGAGGAGCTCCGCCGACATCGACCATCGCCGTCGTTGCGCCCAAAACGAAACCGGCGCCTGAGCGCCGGTTCGTCTTGCGGTCGTCCCTCGTGTCAGGTGCGGCGGCGACGGATCGTCGTCGAAGCAGCGGCGATCAGGCCGAGGCCGAGCAACGCGAGCGTCTGGGGTTCCGGCACGGTCGTCGTGCCGCCGCCGCCCGCCGTGGCGGAGCCCAGCGTGATGTCGCCGAACGCGATGTAGTTCGCCGTGCCGGTGAACAGCACCGACTCGGCGGTTCCTGCGAACGTCACGCCCGTCGCCACGTACGGACAGTAGTCGGTCGACTGGCAGCCAGCCGTGGAGTTGCCGTCGGTGGTCAGAGCGAGCGCGAGCGTCGCGAGCAGCGTGCCGGTGCCGTTAAGACCCGAATAGACCGACACGGTCCCCGGAAAGATCGGCGCGCTATAGAAGAACGAGAAGCCGGTCGTGAAGCCCGCCGCAACGTTCATCACGTCGCCGGGGCCGGTCAGGAAGAACAGCGCGTTGGCGCCCGTGCCGCCAGGGATCATCGCGGTGTTGCAGGTGCCGCCCGGCTGGCCGCTGCAGCTGAGCGCATCGCTTCCGAACACGACGCCGTAATTCGGCCCGGGACCGGAACCAAGGCTGCCGGTGCCGCCATTGTAGTAATTGAGCGGGCCCTCTTCGCCGGTGCCGTTGAGGCCGGAGAAGTTGAGGACGACGACCGAGGCCGACGCGGGCGCGGCGACCAGGGCGGCCGCGAGCGTGCAACCGATCGCGGCGCGAGAAACGAACGAACGGATCATGGCAAGGCTCCCTTTTTTGTTGTCAGGAGCAACCTTCGGGCCATGCAAGAATCTACAATCAAACCAATCGGTTGGCGGCGCCGCACCAAGCCGGACGAACAGAACCGTTAAATTGATCGACAAATCGTGACAGCCCGTCGCGCCGCCGAAATGGCGTCGCCTCTCACGGCAACGTCAAGCGACGCGCTCGATCCGTGCGTAGGCGCTGTGGTTGTGGATCGACTCGAAGTTCTCGACTTCGACCACGTAGCGCGCGATACGAGGCTCTTCGTTCAGGCGCCTGACGACGTCCCGGATCAGGTCCTCGACGAACTTCGGGTTGTCGTAGGCGCGCTCGGTGACGTACTTCTCGTCCGGCCGCTTCAGCAGACCGTAGACCTCGCACGACGCTTCCTGCTCGGCGATGCGCACGAGCTCCTCGACCGCCATCTCGGACGCGGCGCCGAGTCCGACCTCGATCGTCACGTGCGAGCGCTGGTTGTGTGCGCCGTAATCCGAGATCTCCTTCGAACACGGGCAGAGGCTCGTGACCGGCACGACGACGGCCAGCGACACGTCGACGACCCCGTGGTCGATGTTGCCTGTCATGCGAACCTCGACGTCGAGCATGCTTTCGACGCCGGAAACCGGGGCGTTCTTGACGATGAAGTACGGATACGAGACTTCGATGCGTCCGGACTCCGCGTCGAGCTTCGCGACCATCGCCCCGAGCAGCGCGCGCATCGCGGCGATGTCAAGGACGTCGCGCCGTTCCTCCATCAGGCCGACGAAGCGCGACATGTGCGTGCCCTTCTTCGTCTCCGGCAGATGCACGTCCATCGACCACGTCCCGACCGTGTGACGGATCGTGCCGTCGGTCGCACGCACGGTCAGCGGATGCCGAACGCCCTTGATGCCGACACGCTGGATCGCGAGATGCCGCTGATCGGCCGACCCCTGCACGTCGGGCAGATCGAACGAAAAGGGCTTGAGCGGTTCAGGAGCATTCATCGAGAGACCGCGAACGTCGCGGAGAGGTGGGACGGAGACAACGCGAGGTCGTCGTTCGCGATCGGCTAGCCGTTGTTGACGACGAGCCGCGGTTCGCGCGTGTCATTGACCGCCGAACGGCCGGAAAGTGCGCCGAGTCGCGCGCCGATGGAAGCGGCGATCCCCGACGCGTCGAGCCCGCAGGCCGCCAGCAGCTGCGCGGGATCGCCGTGGTCGATAAATCGGTCCGGGAGCCCGAGATGCAAGATCGGCCGGACGATCCCCGCTTCGGCCAGTGCTTCGGCACACGCGGACCCGGCGCCGCCCATGATCGCACCTTCCTCGACGGTCACGATCAGCTCGTGACGTTGCGCGAGTTCGGCCAGCAACACCGCGTCGAGCGGCTTGACGAAGCGCATGTTCGCGACCGATGCGTCGAGCTCGTCGCCGGCGGCCAGCGCCGGCGCGACCATCGACCCGAACGCCAGGATCGCGACGCGCGGCTCCGCGTTCGCGTGCCGGGTCGTGTCGCGCAACACGACGCCCTTGCCGACCGTGAGCGGCGCGAGCGTCGCGACGCTGCCCGACGCCGCATGCGATACGGCGGCGGCGCCCCTCGGATAGCGGACGGCCGCCGGGCCGTCGAAATGGAAAGCGGTCGACAGCATCGCCCGGCACTCGGCCTCGTCGGACGCGGCCATCACCATCATGTTCGGGATGCAGCGCAGGAAGGGGATGTCGTAGTTGCCGGCATGCGTCGCGCCGTCGGCCCCGACGAGGCCGGCGCGATCGAGGGCAAACGTCACGTCGAGGTTCTGCAGCGCGACGTCGTGGATCAGCTGGTCGTAGCCGCGCTGAAGGAACGTCGAATAGATCGCGACGACCGGCTTCAAACCCTCGGTCGCGAGGCCCGCGGCGAACGTGACCGCGTGCTGCTCGGCGATGCCCACGTCGAAGTAGCGCGCCGGGAAGCGCCGCTCGAACTCGACCATGCCGGATCCCTCGCGCATCGCCGGCGTGATGCCGACGAGCCGATGGTCGGCCGCGGCCATGTCGCACAGCCACGTGCCGAAGACCTGCGTGTACGTCTTCTTCGACGGCGCCGTCGACGGCTTGATCCCGACGTCGGGATCGAACTTCGGCGGCCCGTGATACAGCACGGGATCGGCCTCGGCGAGCTTGTAGCCCTGTCCCTTCTTCGTCACGACGTGCAGGAACTGCGGGCCTTCGAGCTCCTTCAGGTTCTGCAGCGTCGGCACCAGCGACTCGAGGTCGTGGCCGTCGATCGGCCCGATGTAGTTGAAGCCGAACTCCTCGAACATCGTGGCCGGCACGACCATGCCCTTCGCATGTTCCTCGAGCTTCTTCGCGAGCTCGAACAGCGGCGGGGCGACGCCGAGCACGTTGCGCCCGACGTGCTTCGCGGTCGCGTAGAACTTGCCGCTCATCAGCCGCGCGAGGTACTTGTTGAGCGCGCCGACCGGCGGCGAGATCGACATGTCGTTGTCGTTGAGGATCACGAGCAGGTCGCAGTCGGGCATCACGCCGGCGTTGTTGAGCGCCTCGTACGCCATGCCGGCCGACATCGCGCCGTCGCCGATCACCGCGATGCTCTTGCGTCGCTCGCCCTTCAGCTTCGCGGCGGTCGCCATGCCGAGCGCGGCCGAGATGCTGGTCGACGAATGAGCGGTGCCGAACGTGTCGTACTCGGACTCGACGCGACGCGGGAAGCCGGAGATGCCGTCCTTCTGCCGCAGCGTGTGCATGCGGTCGCGGCGGCCCGTCAGGATCTTGTGCGGATAGGTCTGGTGGCCGACGTCCCACACGATGCGGTCGTACGGCGTGTCGAAGACGTAGTGCAGCGCAATCGTCAGCTCGACGGTGCCGAGGTTCGACGACAGATGGCCACCGGTCTTCGACACCGAGTCGAGCACGTGCGCACGCAGCTGCTGCGCGAGCGCATGCAGCTGATGCCGTTCGAGCTTCTTCAGGTCGGCCGGCGAGTCGATGAGTTGGAGCAGGTCGTTCATGCGAGAGTCGTCGAAGGGATCCGGTCGCCCGGTCCTAGTAGCTGCGGCCGATGACGAACGCCGCGATGTCGCGCAGGCGCCCGACGTCGCCGCCGAGATCGACCAACGCACGGTCGGCATCGTCGAACAGACGGCCGGCGAGCGCCTTGGCCTGGACGAGGCCGAGCGTCGTCACGACCGTCGGCTTGTCGTGCTCGGCATCCTTGCCGGCCGTCTTGCCGAGCGTCGCGCTGTCGGTCTCGACGTCGAGTATGTCGTCGACGACCTGAAAGGCCAAGCCCACCGCGGCCGCGTAGCGTTCGAGGGCATCGGTCTGGCGCTCGTCCGGCGCGTAGGCCGCGGTCGCGCCGAGCAGCACCGACGCCCGCAACAGCGCGCCGGTCTTCGCGCGATGCATGACCTCGAGCTCGGACCAGGTCAGCGGCTTGCCGACGCTGTCGAGATCGATCGCCTGGCCACCCGCCATGCCGCGCGAGCCGCTCGCCTCCGCGAGCAGCAGCACGTGACGCGCGACATGGTCGACGTCGCGCGAAGCAGGCGCGTTCGCGAGCACCTCGAACGCGAGCGTCTGCAGCGCGTCGCCGACCAGCAGCGCCGTCGCCTCGTCGTAGGCGACGTGCACGGTCGGCCGCCCGCGACGCAGGTCGTCGTCGTCCATGCAAGGCAGGTCGTCGTGGACCAGCGAATACGCGTGGATCAGCTCGACCGCGCAGGCGGCCGCGTCGACCCGCGCATCGAAGCCGAGGTCCTCGTGGACTTCCGACGAGCGGCCCGCGGCCCATTCGCCGGCCGCGTGGACCAGCATCGCGCGCACGCGCTTGCCGCCGCCGAGCGTCGCGTAGCGCATCGCCTCGTGCAGCTTCGTCGGATGGGTCGCGGCAGGCGGCAGCACCCGATCGAGCGCGGCCTCGACGCGGTCGCGCTGCGTGCGCATCCACGCACCGACTTCGGCGTCGTGATCGGGGACCGCGCTCATCCGCGCGACGCCATCTCGGACATCGGTCGCAGCAGTTCGCCGTCGAGCACGCGGACCTGCTCCTTCGCGTGTTCGAGCGCCGCCTCGCAGGCCTTGACGAGCTCGGCGCCGCGGCGATACGCGGCGAGCGACTGGTCGAGCGACAACGTGCCGTCCTCCATCCGCGCCACGATGGCCTCGAGCTCGCCGAGCGCCTGCTCGAACGGAGGCGCCGCCGCGGCGGTCGGTTCGGCGTCCGCCTGGATCGGCAGCGACGTCGGGTCGTTGGACATGAGCTCGGTCGAAACTTGTGACGAATCGCGCATTTTAAGCGATCGCGTCCGTTTCGACGTACCGCGTGCCGGAGGCGCCTGCCCGCTCGTCCCGGCGGCGCTTCGGGCCTCTTTTTGCTAGACTCGCCGCTCCGCACCGCGAGGCATTCGTGCCCCGTATCGTGCGGCAACAGTCGTGTCAGCAGTCGGGTCTGCAAGAGTCTCGAGTCAGTCCAGGCCAGGGTCGTTCGACGACCTCGCCGCGCGGGACGGAGCTTCTTGATTCGCTTGGGTTGGGTCGGTGCAGCGTCGCGAGGCAACGCGAGGCTGCCGCCACTTCATTCGGGAGGGTTGGGATGTCCGATCTCGGTAGCGCGGGCAAGCTCGCGCGCAGCAGCGCACAGCTGCCGGTCCGCGCCTACTTCGACGAAGCGCTGCATGCGCGCGAGATCGAGACGCTCTTCAAGCCGGCGCCGCGTTACGTCGGGCACGCGCTGATGGTCCCGGAAGTCGGCGACTTCCACGCGCTCGCCCAGGAGCGCGAGGGCCGCGTGCTGATCCGCACGCACGACGGCCCCGACGGCGTGTCGCTGATGTCGAACGTGTGCCGTCATCGACAGGCGATCATCAAGAACGGACGCGGCAACACCGGCCGCAACATCGTCTGTCCGCTGCATCGCTGGACCTACGGCCTCGACGGGCAGCTGCTCGGCGCGCCGCACTTCGACGACAACCCGTGCCTCGACCTCGCGCGCACGCCGCTGTCGCGCTGGAACGGGCTCCTGTTCGAAGGAGGGGACGACGCCGCGGGCGACGTCGCGCGCGAGCTCGCCGGCGTCCGCATCCCGGAGCTCGACTTCGACGGCTACCTGTTCGATCGCGTCGAGGTCCACGAGTGCGCGTACAACTGGAAGACGTTCATCGAGGTCTATCTCGAGGACTATCACGTCGGCCCGTTCCATCCCGGGCTCGGTCAGTTCGTGTCGTGCGACGAGCTGTCGTGGCACTACGGCGAGAATCATTCGGTCCAGATCGTCGGCATCAACAGCGGGCTCACGCGTCCCGGCACGCCGACCTATCGCGCGTGGCACGAGCAGGTGATGCGGCTGTCGAACGGCGTCTCGCCGCGGCACGGCGCGATCTGGCTCACGCTCTATCCGAACGTGATGGTCGAGTGGTACCCGCAGGTGCTCGTGGTGTCGACACTCGTGCCGCGCGGCCCGCAGCACACGACCAACATCGTCGAGTTCTACTATCCCGAGGAGGTCGCGCTGTTCGAACGCGACTTCGTCGAGGCCAATCGTGCGGCGTACATGGAGACGTGCGTCGAGGACGACGAGATCGCGCTGCGGATGGACGCCGGCCGGCGCGCGTTGTACGAGCGCGGCGAGAACCAGGTCGGTCCGTACCAGTCGCCGATGGAAGACGGCATGCAGCACTTCCACGAATGGCTGCGCGCGAGGATGCAGCCGTAGCATCGTCATCGGCATGCAATCCGTCTGGATGGTCGTCGCGGCGCTGCTGTTCTCCGTCATGGGCGTCTGCGTGAAGCTCGCGTCTGCGCAATACAGCACGTGGGAGATCGTCGGCTATCGCGGTCTCGTCGGCCTCGTCGTCATGGGCGGCATGATCGCGATGCGCGCGAGGCGCGGCGGCGCATCGATCGTCGAGGCGCTGTCGACGCGCCATCTCGCGATGCACCTGCGGCGCAGCGTGTCCGGCACCGTGTCGCTGACGCTGTGGTTCGTCGCGATCGCCGGCCTGCCGCTCGCGACCGCGATGACGATCAACTCGTCGTCGCCGCTGTTCATCGGCGCCTGGGTCGCATGGTGCGCATGGCGCATCGGCGAACGCATCGATCGCGCGATGACCGTGGCGCTCGTCGCGGGCTTCATCGGCGTGCTGGTCCTGTTGCAGCCGACGTTCAGCGAGGATCTCTGGGGCTATGCGATCGTCGGCACGGTGTCGACGCTCTTCACGGCGGTCGCCTATCTGTCCGTCAAGGCGCTCGGTCTCGTCGGCGAACCGGACACGCGGATCGTCTTCTACTTCTCGGCGTTCAACGCGCTGGCCGGATTCGCCGGCGCGGCATTCGTCGGCTTCCACGGGCACGATGCGCGCGGAGTCGCGCTGCTGGCCGGCGTCGGACTGTCCGGCGCGATCGCGCAGCTCGCGGTCACGCGTGCCTTCGGGTCGGGCGGCACGCTGCTGACGGCGAACCTCGGCTACACCGGCATCCTGTTCTCGACGCTGTGGGGCTATCTCGTGTTCGGCGAGCCGCTGCGGCTCACGAATGCGTTCGGCATGGCGATCATCGTCGCATCGAGCGTCATCGCGACCGTCATGACCGCACGAGCGCTCCGGCGTGCGTCCGGCGACGAGGTGCTCGTGCCCGACGTCCCCATCGGAGATCTCGAAGATGCATCCGCTCGTCCAGGCTGAAGCGCTCGCGTTGCATCTCGACGACCCTCGCCGGGTCGTCTTCGACTGCCGCCACGACCTGATGGCGCCCGACGCCGGCGCGGCGCTGTACGCGACGTCGCACGTGCCCGGCGCGCGCTTCGCGTCGCTCGACCGCGAGCTGTCCGGCCCGAAGGACGGCACGAACGGGCGACATCCGCTGCCGACGCGCGAGGCGTTTGCCGCGTTCCTCGCCGGCGCCGGCGTGAACGACGACAGCGTCATCGTCGCGTACGACGCGTCGAACGGCCTCTTCGCGGCGAGGCTCTGGTGGCTCGCACGCTGGATCGGTCATGCGGAGGTCGCCGTGCTCGACGGCGGATGGCCGGCATGGCAGGCGGCCGGACTGCCGACGACCGATCGGCGCCCGCAACCGTCGCGCGGCAACGTCGTCGCGAAACGATCGCTCGTGTCGTCGGTCGACACGGCCGATGTCGAGGCGAACCTCGCGTCGCACGAACGACTGATCGTCGACGCCCGCGCGCCCGAGCGCTATCGCGGCGACGTCGAGCCGCTCGACCCGGTCGCCGGTCACATCCCGCACGCGATCAACCATCCGATGTCGCGCAGCATCGGCGCCGATGGCCGCTTTCGCGACGCCGCGACGCTGCGCGCCGACTTCGAAGCGACGCTCGCGGGTCGCCGGCCCGACGAGGTCGTGCAGTCGTGCGGCTCGGGCGTGACCGCGTGCCACAACCTGCTCGCGATGGAGGTCGCGGGGCTGCCCGGCGCGCTGCTGTATCCCGGTTCGTGGAGCGCGTGGTGCGCGGACCCGTCGCGGCCGGTCGAGCGCGGCGATCAGGGACGCGCTTCGTAGACCAGGTTGAACGGCGTCTCGGCCGCGCGGCGGAAGCGGCCGAAGCCGCCGCTCGTCACGACGTCGCGCATCCGCGCCTCGCCGGACTGCGCGCCGAGACACAGCCCGACTTCCTGCGAGCGCGACGCCGGCGTGCAGATGAACGTCGACGCCGAATAGAACACGCGGCCGACCGGGTTGAGGTTGTCCTCGAGCCGGTCGTTGGCGAACGGCTCGACGATCATCCACGTGCCGTCCGGCGCGAGCGTCGAGCGCACGTGGGAAGCGGCGCCGACCGGGTCGCCCATGTCGTGCAGGCAGTCGAACACCGCGACGAGGTCGTACGACCCGGCCGGGAAGTCCTTTGCGCTCGCGACCTCGAAGCGGACGCGGTCCGAGACGCCGGCCGCGTCGGCCGCCTCGCGCGCGTGGACGATCGACGGCTCGTGGTAGTCGAAGCCCACGAACGTGGACTCGGGAAACGCCTGCGCCAGGATCAGCGTCGATGCACCGTGCCCGCAGCCGACGTCCGCGACGGTGGCGCCGCTCTTCAGCTTGTCCTCGACGCCATCGAGCGCGGGGATCCACGACGCGACGAGGTTGGCCGCGTAGCCGGGGCGAAAGAAGCGTTCGGTGCCGTGGAACAACGCGACGTCGTGCTCGTGCCAGCCGAGGCCGTGGCCGGTGCGGAACGCGTCGACGATCTTCGGGATGGCCTTGAACTGCGCGACCGCGATCTGGAACGCGCCGGGGACGAACGCCGGACTGTTCTCGACCGCGAGGGCCAGCGCCTGTTCTTCGCTCAGGCTGAAGCGCTCGTTCGCGGCGTCGTACATCGCGTAGCCGCTGGCCGCCTGCGACGACAGCCATTCGCGCACGTAACGCGGGTCGGTCGACGTCTTCGCGGCGAGCTGCTCCGCGGTCATCGGTCCCTCGGCCAACGCCTTGTAGAGCCCGAGCTGGTCGCCGACCACGACGGTCGCCGCATGCATCACCGCGCCGAGATCCCCCACGAACGCGCCCATGAACGCGTTCAGCTTCGCTTCGTCGATCGCCATTGTTTTCTCCCTGTCGAACGCACGGCGAATGCCGCGGTCGGACAGTCTGCTGTGGCTTGGTGTCGACTGCAATGCCGCCATCGCCGCCGGAACGGGCGATGGCGGTCGTGCGAACGCGGCTCGGTCCTTCAGTCCCCCGACCAGCCGTTGAGCACCACGACGACGAGCACGCCGACCGCGATCAGCGCCGCCTGCCACAGCGCATCGCGACCGCGCCGGCCGTGCGGGTCGATGCGGTGCATCTGCGGCACGAGGTCCGACAGCGAGATGTAGACGAAGTTGGCCGCGGCCACGACCAGCACGTACGGGATCCACGCGTTCATGCGCTCGAGGAACGCGAGGCCGACGAGGCCGCCGACGACGATCGCCGAGCTCGACAGCGACGCATAGACGATCGCCCGACGCTTCGGCACGTGCGCGTTCAGCAGCACCACGAAGTCGCCGAGCTTGTGCGGCACCTCGTGCGCGAGGATGGACAGCGTGGCCGCGAGACCGACCCACGGACTCGCGAGGAACGCGCTGGCGATCACGATCCCGTCGGAGAAGTTGTGGACCGCGCTGCCGACGAGCACGAAGACGCCGCCGCGGCCCGCTTCCTGCGCGTCATGGCCGTGCTGGTGATGATGGCCGTCGCCCTCGAAGTGATGGCTGTGTCGATAGATGGCGATCTTCTCGAGGAAGAAGAAGCCGAACAGTCCCGCGAGCATCACCGCACAGAGCTCGCGCAGCGGCGCTCCCGACTCGAATGCCTCGGGGACGAGATGCAGGAACGCGGTCGCGAGCAGCACGCCGATCGAGAAGCTGACCATCCGGTGCACGAAGCGACCGATCAGCCGGAACGATAGCGTCGCCGCGATCACGATGCTGACGACCGCGACCAGCAACGTCGCGGCGATCGTCTCGGCGATCGGCATCGGCCGGCGGGCTCGGTGCGGCGGCGACGCCGTGGACAGGCGACCGCGTCAGGCGACGCCGTGCGCCTTGAAGAACGCCAGCATCTTCGCCCAGCCGTCCTCGGCATCGGCCTTCACGTAGCTCTGGCGATAGTCGGCGTTGAACCCGTGCGGCGCGTCGGGATAGACGACGATGCGCGAGTCCGAAGCGACGCCCGGCGCCGACTTCAGCGCCGCCGTCATCGCGTCGCGGTTCGCCGCCGTGATGCCCTGGTCCTGGCCGCCGTAGAGGCCGAGCACCGGTGCCTTGAGGTTCGCGACGCCTTCGATCGCGGTCTTCGGCTGCAGCTCCGTCGGCTTGCCGGCAAGCGGCCCATACCATGCGACGCCGGCCTTGATGCGATCGCTGTGCTCCGCGAACAGCCAGACCTGGCGGCCGCCCCAGCAGAAGCCGGTGACCGCGACCTTGGACGCGTCGCCGTTGTTCTTCGCCGCCCAGGCGACGGTCGCGTCGAGGTCGCCGGCCACCTGCGCGTCCGGGACCTTCGACACGACGTTGGTGACGAGCTCCGGGATCGACTCGTACTTCGACGGGTCGCCCTGCCGCGCATAGAGCTCGGGTGCGACCGCGAGGTAGCCGACCTTCGCGAGACGGCGGCAGAGGTCCTTGATGTGCTCGTGCACGCCGAAGACTTCCTGGATCACGACGACCGTCGGCAGGTTCCTGCCGCCGGCAGGCTGCGCGCGATACGCAGGCATCTGGCCGTCGGACACCGGGATGCGGACCTCGCCGGCTTCGAGCCCGGCCGCATCGGTCGTGATCGTCTGCGCGGCGACCGGCAGCACCGCGGCCGCGAAGCCGGAGCCGAGCGCGGTCACGACGAACCCGCGACGCGTGAACGGAACCTTCGGATGGTGACTCGCGACTTCCTGTTCGAGCAGGCTCATGGCGTTCTCTCTGCGAATGCGAAGGGCAAGGCGGCGCAGTGTAATGGCAAAGCGTGACGCGAACGAAGCGCGGATCGCCGCATCGCTGTGCTGTAATCGGGGCCTTCCGAACCACACCGTCAGGGCAGCGGCCCGATGCCACCCAGCGATCCGATACGCCCCGACGCGATGGCCGGAACGCCCGAGCCGTCGACGCTCGACACGCGGACGGTGGGTCCTGCCGAGCTGTTCGTCGCATTCTCCCGCCTCGCGCTGTCCGGCTTCGGCGGCGTCCTGCCGTTCGCGTACCGCGCGCTCGTCGAGCGGCGCCGCTGGATCGATCCGAAGGAATTCGCGAGCCTGCTGGCGATCGCGCAGGTCATGCCCGGCCCGACGATCTGCAACCTGTCGGTGATGATCGGTCAGCGCTTCGCCGGCTTCAGCGGCGCGTGCGCGGCGCTGGCCGGCATGGTGGTCGGCCCGGCGTGCATCGTCATCGCGCTCGGCATCGCGTGGCAGCACTATGGCGGCCTCGACGCGGTCAGGCATGCGTTGGGCGGCATGTCGGCGGCCGCGATCGGCCTGATCTTCGCGACCGCCCTGAAGATGGGCATCAGCCTGTTCCGCCCGGCCCGCGTCGATGGCGATTCGCGACCCGCGTACTGGACGGTGCAACGCCTCGCACAGGTCGCGTTCTGCGCGCTGGCCTTCGTCGGTGTCGGGCTGATGCGCTGGCCGCTCGTGGCCGTCGTGGCGGTGCTCGCACCGCCCGCGGTCGGACTCGCGCTGTTGATGGATCCCCGATGATCGACGAGGACGGCAACCCGACCTGGCTGCTGCTGTCGCACCTCGCGCTGCTGTCGTTCGCGGCGGTCGGCGGCGGCGTCATCATGTTGGCGCCGGACATCCGGCGCTACGTCGTCGGCGTCCATCACTGGATCACCGACGAGCAGTTCGCGGCGGCCTACGCGATCGCGCAGGCCGCGCCCGGACCGAACATGCTGTTCGTCACGCTGGTCGGCTGGCAGGTGTCCGGATGGGTCGGCGCGATCGGCGCGACCTGCGCCGTGATCCTGCCCCCGGCGCTGCTGACGTTCGTCGCGACGCGCGTGTCGAGTCGCAGCGGCGGTTCGGTCGGCCGCTTCGGCAAGGCGGTGCGCGACGGGTTGGCCCCGCTGTCGGTCGGCCTGCTGCTCGCCGGAACCTGGGTACTGTTCGACTCGGGCAGCAACGGTTGGCGCGAGGCGCTGCTGGTCGTCGCGACGGTAGCCGTTGTCCTACGGACGAAGATCAATCCGCTGTGGCTGATATCCGTCGGTGCCCTGATCGGCATCGCAGGGCTGATCGGCTAGCGTCGCAACCTCACCAAGGAAACCCATGTTCACCAACTCGCGTCGGCCTCGCTCCGCTTTCCGGTACGTGGTCGCGCTCTCTGGATTGATCGCGATGACGAGCTGTGCCGAGACGCCGAAGAATCCGAACCCGCGCGCCGATGCGCCGCTGTCGCAGCCGCGCGTCGACCTGCCGAAGTACATGGGTCAGTGGTACATCGTCGCGAACATCCCTTACTTCCTCGAGAAGGACCTCGTCTCGAGCAAGACGAAGTACACGCTGCGCGACGATGGCAAGGTCGTCGAGAACTTCTCGGCGGTCAAGGGCGGCTTCGACGGCGAGCTCAAGGAATACGAGTTCATCGACACGCCGGACCCGTCGACCGGCAACTCGTACTGGAGCGTGCGACTGTTCTGGCCGGTCTACGTCAGCCAGCAGACGATCTACGTCGACCCCGACTATCAGTACACGTTGATCGGCTACAAGGACAAGAGCCTCGGCTGGATCTTCTCGCGCACGCCCGACATCGGCGAAGCGAAGTACCAGGAGCTGCTGAAGCGCTTCGAGGCCGAGGGCTATGACATCGCGAAGTTCCGGCGGGTCCCGCAGCATCGCGAGCAGATCGGCAAGCCGGGCTTCCACTCGCCGGGCGAGCCGACCTGATCAGTGCGCGCGGTCCCAGTTCGGACCGGCGCCCAGCTCGACCTCCAGCGGCACCTTCAGCTCCGCAACGCCGGCCATCAGCGCCGGCACGCGATCGCGGACCGTCGGCAGCTCGTCGTCGGGCACTTCGAGCACGAGCTCGTCGTGGACCTGCATGATCATCTTCGTGCGCAAGCCTTCGGCCTCGAGCCAGTCCTGCACCGCGATCATCGATCGCTTGATGAGGTCGGCTGCCGTGCCCTGCATCGGCGCGTTGATCGCCGCGCGCTCGGCGGCCGCGCGGCGCGGACCGTTCGGGCTGTTGATCTCGGACAGCCACAGCCTGCGCCCGAACACCGTCTGCACGTAGCCCTTCGCCTTCGCCTCGATGCGCGTCTCGTGCATGTAGTTCGCGACGCCCGGATAGCGCATGAAGTAGCGGTCGATGTACAGCTTCGCGGCGTCGCGTTCGATGCCGAGATTGGACGCGAGCCCGAACGCGCTCATGCCGTAGATCAGCCCGAAGTTGATGACCTTCGCATAGCGGCGCTGCTCGTTCGTCACCTCGTCGGGCGTCGTCTCGAAGACCTCGGCCGCCGTGCGGCGATGCACGTCCTCGTTGTTCGCGAACGCATCGATCAGCGACGCATCGCCCGAGATGTGCGCCATGATCCGCAGCTCGATCTGCGAGTAGTCGGACGACACGATCGTCGAGCCTCCGGGCGCGATGAACGCCTCGCGGATGCGACGTCCCTCGGCCGTGCGGATCGGGATGTTCTGCAGGTTCGGATCGTTCGATGCGAGCCGGCCGGTGACGGCGACGGCCTGCGCGTAGGTCGTGTGCACGCGACCGGTCCGCGGATTGACCATCCTCGGCAGCTTGTCGGTGTACGTGCTCTTCAGCTTCGACAGCGCGCGATGGTCGAGCAGCACCTTCGGCAGCGGATAGTCGTTCGCCAGCTTCGCGAGCACGTCCTCGTCGGTCGACGGCGCGCCGCTCGCGGTGCGTCGCGCGACCGGCAGCTTGAGCTTGTCGAACAGCAGCTCGCCGATCTGCTTCGGACTGCCGAGGTTGAACGGCTGGCCGGCGAGCTCGAAGGCCTGCGCCTCGAGCTGCTGCATCCGCGCGCCGAGCTCGGCGCCCTGCCCGTTCAGCAGGTCGGCGTCGATCAGCACGCCGTTGCGCTCGACCTTCTGCAGCACGATCGCCGTCGGCAACTCGATCGTCCGGTACACCGAGTCGAGCGACGGCGACGCGGCGATCCGCGGATAGAGCTTCGAATGCACGCGTAGCGCGAGGTCGGCGTCCTCGGCCGAATAGCGCGTCGCGAGATCGATCGCGACCTCGTCGAAGCCGATCTGCTTCGCGCCCTTGCCGCAGACGTCCTCGTACGACGTCAGGTCCTCGACGCCGACATGGCGTCGCGCGAGGTCCTCGAGGCTGTGGTTGCGATGCGACTCGAAGACGTACGACTGCAGCAACGTGTCGTGCTCGATGCCGCGAAGCTCGATGCCGTGATTGAGCAGCACCTGCCGGTCGTACTTGAGATTCTGGCCGACCTTCTTCTTCGATTCGTCCTCGAGCCAGGGCTTCAGCTTCGCCAGCGTCGCGTCGAACGGCAGTTGCACCGGACCGCTGCCGTCGATCGATCGGTGCGCCAGCGGCAGGTACGCAGCGCGCCCCGCCTCGACCGAGAACGAGAGGCCGATCAACGACGCCTGCATCGAGTCGAGCGAGGTCGTCTCGCTATCGAACGCGCTCAGCGGCGACGCGTCGAGCAGCGCGAGCCACGCGTCGAGCGACTCGTCGGTGACGATCGTCTCGTAGCGGCGCTCGACGTCGTTGCCCGGCTCGATCGCCGGCTCGGTCGTGTCGACGACGCCCGGTTCGAGCGACACGCCTTCGTTGTTCTCCGGCGCCTCCGACGCCGGCCGCGTCGTCGCGTCGGTCTGCGCGACCTCGCGTTGCCAGGTCTTGAAGCCATAGCGCTCGAACAGCTCGAGCAGCGCCTCGCGATCCTCGTCCTTCGGGACCAGCGTCGTCCTGATGTCCGCGACCTCGTCGAGCGGGCAGTCGCACTTGACGGTGACGAGCCTGCGGGCCGTCGGCAGCCAGTCGAGCGCACGCCGCAGGTTGTCTCCGACCGCGCCCTTGACCTCGGCCGCGTGCTCGACGATCGCGTCGAGCGAGCCGTATTGCGCGAGCCACTTCGCCGCGGTCTTCGGACCGACCTTGTCGACGCCGGGCACGTTGTCGACGGTGTCCCCGACCAGCGTCAGGTAATCGACGATGCGGTCCGGCGGCACGCCGAACTTCGCCTTCACGCCGTCGACGTCCATCACCTCGCCGGCGCCTTGCCACGTGCCCGCCGGACCGCCGGTGGGTACGCGGTTCATCGTGTTGATCAGCGTGACGTGATCGTCGACGAGCTGCGCGAGATCCTTGTCGCCGGTCGAGATCAGCGTGCGCAACCCGGCCTGCGTCGCCCGCTTGGAGAGCGTGCCGATCACGTCGTCGGCTTCGATGCCGTCGATCATGAGGATCGGCCATCCGAGCGCACGAACGACCTGGTGGATCGGCGGGATCTGGCGGGCCAGGTCGTCGGGCATCGCCGAGCGCGTCGCCTTGTATTCGGGATACCAGTCGTCGCGGAACGTCCGGCCCGGTGCGTCGAAAACCACGGCGCTATACTCGGACGCCACATCCTGCTTCAAGCGGCGCAGCATGTTGACCATGCCGTAGATCGCGCCTGTCGGCTCGCCCGCCTTGTTCCTCAGGTCGGGCAACGCGTGGAACGCGCGATAGAGGTAGCTCGAGCCGTCGACCAACAACAGCAAATTCATATGAAAGATCCGAAATTCGTGCCGACGCTGCGCGAACTCGACGGGACGCGTCGCGGCACGTGGAACCGCGGCAAGCGGAATGAATTTGCGACGGGAAAAGCGCCAGCGATGAAGGCCCGCGAGTCGTGGCACGTCCTGGGAATTATGTCAGAGTTCATCGAGGCGGCCGAACGCCTCGCGGACATCCGGCCCGCCGTCAGCATCTTCGGCTCGGCGCGCATTCCGGCCGGCACGCCCGAGTACGCGCTGACCGAAAAGATCGCGCGGCTGCTTGCCGATTCGGGCTTCGCGGTGATCTCCGGCGGCGGCCCCGGACTGATGGAAGCGGCCAACAAGGGCGCGTTCGACGGACGTGCGCCGTCGGTCGGGCTCAACATCGAACTGCCCCACGAACAGAAGGGCAATGACTATCAGGATGTCGTCCTACGATTTCGACATTTCTTCTCGCGTAAGGTGGCTTTCGTGAAGTACGCGTCGGCCTACGTCGTCATGCCGGGCGGCTTCGGGACGCTCGACGAACTGTCGGAAGCACTGACGCTGATCCAGACCGGAAAGACGCGCGTGATGCCGATCGTGCTGGTCGGCAGCGCGTTCTGGTCGGGCCTGCTCGACTGGATGCGCGACCAGCTGTGCACCCGCGGCCTCATCCGTCCCGACGATCTGGACCTGATGACGGTGGTCGACGACGAGCGGGCGGTCGTCGATACGATCTTCGAGTTCTACGAGCGCCGCAGCATCGCGCCGACATCGTCCGAGTTCGAACAGATGTTGTATCTGTGAGGAGTTGATCATGTCGCACGTCCGGTCATCCATCGCCGTCGTTTCCGTCTTCGTTGCTGCGCTCGCAAGCAATGCGTTCGCACAGGACGCGCCGGCGCCCAAACGGCTCGAGCCGTTGCCGGACGTCCCGGCTCCGCCGAAGCTGTCGAACACGCCGACGCCGGCCGACCAGGATGACGCGCCGACCGTCAACATCCGGCAGGAAGGCGAGACGAAGATCGAGGAGTTCCGCACGAAGGAAGGCCGGGTCTACGCGGTCCGCGTCACCCCGAAGATCGGCAAGCCGTATCTGCTGGTCGACCCGGACGGCAAGCACCCGATCACGAGCAGCGGCGACATCGGGACCGGCGTGCGTCCGGCGCAGTGGACGCTGTTCGAGTTCTAGCGTTTGCGTCCGGCGCGATCCGATCGAGACCGAGCGCCGCGGCCGCGGCGCGGCGCCTAGCCGCGCATGGCGGTCTACACCGCACTCACCGCGGCGGCGCTCGTCGAATGGCTCGCGGATCGTGAGGTCGGAACGCTCGTCGCGTTCGAAGGCATCGCGGCCGGCATCGAGAACAGCAACTTCTTCGTCACGACGGACGACGGCGGCACGACCCGTCGCTTCGTGCTCACGATCTTCGAACGGCTGTCGTTCGATGCGTTGCCCTACTACCTGGGACTGATGAAGCATCTCTCTGCGCACGGCATCCGCTGTCCCGCCCCCGCTGCCGACCGGCGCGGTGTGCTCGCGGCAATGCTGTGCGGCAAGCCGGCCGCGCTCGTGTCGCGCCTCGACGGACGATCGGTCGTCGACGCGACGCCGGCCCATTGCGCGGCGATGGGCGGCGCGCTCGCGCGGATGCATCGGGCGGCGCTCGGGTTCGAGCGGCATCAGCCGAACCCGCGCGGCCTCGACTGGTGGATCGCCGCCGCCGCGCGCGTGCGACCGCATCTCGACGCGTCGCAGCGCGCGCTGCTCGACGACGAGATCGCGCTGCAACGGTCGGCGTGGCACGACGCGACGCGCGACCTGCCGCAGGGCGCGATCCATGCCGACCTGTTCCGCGACAACGCGTTGTTCGTCGACGTCAATGACGACGTCGCCGACGGCGCCCGCGACGACCCGGCGATCCGGCTCGGCGGCGTGATCGACTTCTATTTCGCCGGCGACGACGCGTGGGTGCTCGACCTCGCGATCTGCCTGAACGACTGGTGCGTCGACCTCGACGACGGCAGGTTCCGCCTCGATGCACTCGATGCGTTCGTCGACGCCTACGAAACCGAACGACCGCTGAGCGCCGCCGAACGGCACGCGTTGCCGCTGATGTTGCGCGCCGCGGCCCTGCGCTTCTGGCTGTCGCGCGTCGACGACCTGCATCGACCCCGGCCGGCCGAGTTGCTGGAGCCGCACGACCCGGGCCACTTCGAACGCATCCTTCGACGCCGCCGCGACGAGGCGCTCGACCGATCGGGTCCGTTCGGCTGACCGATGCAGGCTCTGCACCTCGAAGCACAGTACGGGTTGCGCTGGATCGTCGGTGGCTGGCGGTTGCTGCGCAAGCAGCCGATCGGATTCATGGCGCTGCTGTTCCTGTTCTGGCTGCTGCTGCTCGCCGCGAGCGTCGCGATCGGGTTCGCCGCGCAGGGTCTCGGCGCGCTGCTGCCGTCCGTGTCGGCCGACGTGATCGCGGCGACCGGGAGCCTGCTGTTCGCGGCATTGACGCCCGCGCTGACCGTCGGCTTCCTGCAGGCCTGCAGGCTCGCTGCGAGCGGCGTCCGCATCCATCCGATCCTGCTGTTCGCCCCGTTCGGCGCCGGGCGCACGATCGTCCTGCGCCTGCTGGGACTCGGGCTGATCCAGGTGCTGGCGCTCGTCGCGATCCTGTTCGTGCTGAACGGCGGGGACGTGTTCGCCGACGATTCGCCGGCAACGAACGCGCCGCCGGCCGCGACGGACGCGACGCCCGGGTCGAGCACCGGCGACCGGACCGACGCCGCGTCATCGACCGCGGGAGCGACGACGGCGGCGGACGACGAAGCGACGCGCCGACGAGCGACCGAACTGGCCGAGCAGGGCATCGCCTATCTGCCGATCGCCTTGCTGATGTGGTACGCGCCGATGCTGGTCGCGTGGCATGGCGTACCGGTCGGCAAGTCGCTGTTCTTCAGCCTCGTCGGCGTGTGGCGCAACCGGGCCGCGTTCCTCGTCTACGGCGTCGCGTGGGTCGTGATCTGGATGACGGCATCGATCGCGATCGCGCTCGTCAGCCTGGCCGTCGGGGTCGGCAACGTGGCGGCGATCGTCGTCGCGCCGCTGGCCATGCTGTTGCTGACGTGCATGTACTGCTCGATGTACGAGAGCTATGCGACGGTGTATGTCGAGTCGTCGTCGACGGGCGAGGTCGTCGACGCGTGATCGCGCGAGCGATCAGCTCGGCGGTCCGGTCTCCTCGCCCCACGAGCGGACGACGAAGCGGCCGTCGTCGAACGCCAGGCGATTGATCAGCGCGTTGCGGATCGGGCCGCCGGGCCGCTCGGCGTCGAACGCGAGTCCGTGCGCTTCGCGATACAGCATGTCGAGGACGCCGCCGTGCGTGACGACCAGCGCCGTCGACCGCGGTCCGAACTCGCGCTCGTGAGCGCGCGCGATCGCCGAGACCGCATCCACCACGCGATCGTGAAACACGTTCAGGCTCTCGCCGCCTTCCATCGCATGGCGCGCGTCGCGCAGACGCATCTTCTCCGCTTCGTCGGGATGATGCAGTTCGATCTCTTGGTAGGTACGGCCTTCGAGGACGCCATAGCCGCGCTCGCGCAGCGCCATGTCACTGCGCACCGGCAAGCCGAGCCCTGCCGCGACCGGCCGCGCGGTCGCCAGGGCGCGCGCCAGGTCGCTCGAGTAGATCGCCGCGATCGGCTCGTTCGCCAGCGCAGCCGCGAGGCGGACGGCCTGCTCGATGCCCGCGGCGTTCAGCGGCGTGTCGACGTGCCCCTGCAGCCGACGCACGCGATTCCAGTCCGTCTCGCCATGGCGGACGACGATCAGCTCGACCACCGGCGCGTCACGCGCCGAGCGGCAGATCGGGGTTCAGCGTGTAGAGCCCCGTGATCGACGCCTCGGCCAGCACTTGACCGCCGAGCGCATCGCGCACCGCCTCGCCGGTCACGCGGCCGGTGACGATCAGACGATCGCTCGCGAGCGCATACAGCGTGAAGACGTAGTGGTGGCGGATGCTGTCGTTCCACGGCGGACACGGTCCGTCGTAGCCGTAGTAGTCGCCGGCCATGTCCGGATCGCTCGCGAACCAGTCCGTGTAGCCGTTCAGTCCCTGCAGCGCGCCTTCGACCGGACCACCGGCGATCATCGGGCCGTGCTTGCCGCGCGGCGTCACGCCGTCGCAGAAGGAGCCGGCTTCGATGGACCGGAGGTCGGCCGGTAGATCGAACAGGACCCAGTGGAAGAAGTCGACGCGCGGCAGGTCGGCCGGCACCATGCGGCCTGGCTGGTTGACGTCGTCGGGGCGGCTCGGCACGTCGTAATCGTGGACGATCAACGCGAGCGATCGCGTCTCCGGAGGCACCTCGTCCCACGCGAGGTGCGGATTGCGGTTGTCCGACAGCGTCACGTGCGACGTCGCATCCGGTTTGCCGAAAGCGAATTCGGCCGGGATGTCGGCGCCGTCGGCGAACGAGTCGCTCCAGAGTTTCATCATCGTTCCTCGAGTTGGTTGGCGACCTCGACGAGGTTTTCGTCGGGGTCGTAGAAATAGACGGACATCAGTCGACGGACGGCACCGGTCCGCGGCACGGGTCCCGTGATGACATCGACGCCGCACGACTTCAGGTGCGCGGCGACGTCGCCGATCGGCGTTCGCGTCAACAGGCAGACGTCGGCGGAGCCGGGCGTCGCATGCCGCACGTTCGGGTCGACGACGTGATCGGTCTGGTGGAGGTTGAGCTTCTGACAGCCGAACGCGAGCGCGTGCCGTTCTTCGCCGCCGCTCTCGAACGTCTGCGCCTTCATGCCGAGCATGCGCGTGTAGAAGTCCACGGTGCGACCGATGTCCGCGACGGTGAGGACCAGGTGATCCAGGCTGTCGATCTCGATCATCGCTTGCACTTCAGCTCAACGTGAGGCGCACGAAGCGACGCTTGCCGACCTGCACGACGTAGCGACCGGCCGGAAGCTTCAACGCGCGATCGCCGACCGTCGCGCCGTCGATGCGCACGCCGCCCTGATCGACGTTGCGCAGTGCCTCCGACGTCGATGCGACGAGCCCACAAGCCTTCAGCAGCAGACCGATCGCGAGCGGCGCGCCGCCGAGCGCGATCTCCGGGATGTCGTCGGGGACGCCGCCGCGCGCGCGCAGGTCGAAGTCGGTCAGTGCATCGTCGGCCGCCTTCGCATCGTGGAAGCGCGCGACGATCTCCTGTGCCAGCAGGACCTTCGCGTCGCGCGGGTTGCGCCCCGCGTCGATCTCATCGTGCAGTCGGGCGATCTCGGCCTTCGGGCGATACGACAGCAGGTCGAAGTAGCGCCACATCAGCGTGTCGGAGATCGACATCAGCTTGCCGAACATGTCGTTCGGCGGGTCGGTCAGCGCCACGTAATTGTTCTTCGACTTCGACATCTTCTCGACGCCGTCGAGGCCTTCGAGGAGCGGCATCGTCAGGATGCATTGCGGTTCCTGCCCGTAGTCGCGCTGCAGCTCGCGTCCGACCAGCAGGTTGAACTTCTGGTCCGTGCCGCCGAGCTCGAGGTCGCTCTTCAGCGCGACCGAGTCGTACCCCTGCATCAGCGGATACAGCAGCTCGTGGACCGAGATCGGCGCGTTCGCCTTCAGTCGTTTCGCGAAATCCTCGCGCTCGAGGATGCGGGCCACCGTGTAACGCGCCGCGAGCTCGATCATCCCGCGCGCGCCGAGCGGATCGCTCCACTCGCTGTTGTACCGGACCTCCGTGCGCTCGGCGTCGAGCAGCAGGCCGGCCTGCGCGAAGTACGTCTTCGCGTTCGCGTCGATCTGTTCGCGCGTCAGCGGCGGCCGGGTCGCGTTGCGGCCGGACGGGTCGCCGATCATCGACGTGAAGTCGCCGATCAGGAAGATGACGGTGTGACCGAGGTCCTGCAGCTGACGAAGCTTGCCGAGCACGATCGAATGGCCGAGGTGCAGGTCGGGCGCGGTCGGATCGAGCCCGAGCTTGATCCGCAGCGGCGTCCGCGTCCGGTGCGCGCGTTCCAGCTTCGCCGCAAACTCGGCCTCGACGATCAGCTCGTCGACGCCGTCGCGTACCATCGCGAGCGCGTCCTTCGGATCGACCGATGGCCCTGGCGTGACGTGGGCGACCGGTGCGGACGAGACGGTGTCGGGCATGACTGGGCAAAGCGCGGATTCTAGCTTGCGACGGCCTTCGGCCTTTCCCGCGGCAGTTGTCACGATGCCGTAAAAATCGGGCTGCAGGACTTGCCGACGGCCGTCGTCGTGATAGACTGCGGTCCTCCATCCGTTCGGTCCGGTTTGTCGTGCTATCAGACAAACACTGATTCGAGCGACAAGCCCGCCCGCATTTCTCTTCCCGCGAAGTTTCACCTCGCCCGAATCGATGGCCGACGACGCGCCTGCTTTTCAGAAGCCCACGGCTTCGACCTCCGTCCCCTCCGTTTCCCCCGACACGCCGCTCGCCACGATGCTGCGTCGTCATCGCAGCTTGCTGCTGTCGCTCGGCGCGGTCCTGTCGTTCGGCGCGGCCGTGACTGCGTTCGCCGTCGCAGACGACGTGCCGCTGCCCGCCAGCCGCCGGGTCGTCGAGGATCTGCCGGCGCCGAACATGCAGGCGCAGCTGGAAGCCCTTGCCGACCGCGACGATGCCTTCGTCAGCGAACAGCGGACCCGCAGCGGCGACACGGTGGGCGCGCTGCTCACGCGCCTTGGCGTGTCGGACACCGCGGCCGAGACGTTCCTGCGGACATCTTCGGATGCGAAAGCGCTGCGACTGCTGAAGCCCGGCCGGCTCGTGCAGGCCCGGATCGACGAGGCCGGGGCGCTGCAATGGTTGCGTTATGCGTACGCCTCCACCGACGGCAGCGATGCATCGTCGCTGGCGAGCGGACACGCGCTCGTGGTCGAGCGTCACGACGACCGTTTCGTCACGCATGACGAACGAGTTGCGAACGAGCGCCGCATCGAACTGCGCGCCGGCGAGATCCGCACCTCGCTGTTCGCCGCGACCGACGAAGCCGGGCTTCCGGACGGCATCGCATCGCAGATCGGCGAGATCTTCTCCGGCGACATCGACTTCTACCGAGACCTGCATCGCGGCGACCGCTTCCGCGTCGTCTACGAGAGCTACTACCAGGACGGCGAATTCGTCCGGGCCGGCCGCATCCTCGCGATCGAGTTCGTCAACGGCGGCAAGTCGCATGCGGCGATGTGGTACGGCGGCCCGTCGTCGGCCGACGACACGACGCTCGCCGGCCACTACTACGGCTTCGACGGGCGCAGCCTGCGACGCGCGTTCCTGCGCACGCCGCTCGAGTTCACGCGGATCAGCTCGGGCTTCGGCGGCCGGATGCATCCGATCTCGAACGTCTGGCGCCAGCACACCGGCATCGACTACGCGGCGCCCCAGGGCACGCCGGTCCGCACGACGGCCGACGGCATCGTTGACTTCGCCGGCGTCCAGAACGGCTACGGCAACGTCGTCATCATCAAGCACCAGGGCGTGTATTCGACCGTCTACGGGCACCTGTCCGCGTTCGCCGCGGGGCTGAAGCGCGGCCAGCACATCGAGCAGGGCAAATTGGTCGGCTACGTCGGCATGACCGGCTGGGCGACCGGCCCGCACCTGCACTACGAATTCCGCATCAACGACAAGGCGACCGACCCGCTGACCGCCGCGATGCCCGAAACGCCGCCGATCGGCCGCAGCGAACAGCCGGCGTTCCGCTCCGTCGCGTCGACGTTCGATCGGCAGATCGAGCTGCTGCGGGCGACCGAAGGCGTCCGCACGGTCGCATCGGCAAGCACGTCACGCGGCGCGCGCGACAAGACGCCGGGCGCCTGAGCGCCCGTCCGGCGATCCGGCCGTGGCGGCGCTCGACGGCCTGGCATCGGATGGTCGTGAGTCTCGCCGCTACGTCGGCATCATGTCGGGGACCAGCCTCGACGGAGTTGACGCCGTCCTCGCGTCGTTCGACGACGACCGTCCGCGACTGATCGCCGCGGCGAGCGCGCCGTTCGTCGACGATCTTCGAGCCGAGCTGCTCGCACTGCAGCGAAGCGGCCCCGATGAACTGCAACGCGCGGCGATCGCCGCGAATCGTCTCGTCGACCAGTATGCCGCGCTGGTGGCGATGCTCCTCGATCGATCGGGTTCCAGCGCCGCGGACGTCGCGGCGATCGGCGCGCACGGGCAGACGGTCCGGCATCGCCCCGAGCTCGGCTTCACGATCCAGATCAATGCGCCGGCACGCCTCGCGGAAGCACCGGCATCGCCGTCGTCGCCGACTTCCGGAGCCGCGACGTGGCCGCAGGTGGCCAGGGCGCGCCGCTCGTGCCCGCCTTCCACGACGCGCTGTTCCGCGACGCGACCAGACATCGCGTCGTGCTGAACCTCGGCGGGATGTCGAACGTGACCGACCTGTCGGCAGACGCCGCGATCCCGGTGCGCGGCTGGGACTGCGGACCCGGCAACGTGCTGCTCGACGGATGGATCGCACGTCATCGCGGCGCACTGCACGACGACCGGGGCGCGTGGGCACGCAGCGGGCGCGTCGATGCCTCGCTGCTCGAGCGTCTGCGCGACGTCCCGTGGTTCGCGTCGCCGCCGCCGAAGAGCACCGGACGCGACCTGTTCGGCCTCGAGTGGCTCGACGAGCGGCTCGCGGGCTTCCCGCGGATCGACCCGGCCGACGTACAGGCGACGCTGGCCGCGCTGACCGCGACCACGATCGTGGACTCGGTGCTGGCGCATGCCGGCGCACCGGACGAGGTGATCGTCTGCGGCGGCGGTGCCTACAACGACGATCTGCTCGAGCGGTTGCGCGCGACGTTCGCCGCCGCGGGACGTGCGGTCGCCGTACGGCCGTCTTCGGACCACTGCGTCGCCCCCGAGCACGTCGAGGCGCTGGCGTTCGCCTGGCTCGCGATGCGCCGCCTGACCGGGCGACCGGGCAACCTGCCGGCCGTCACCGGTGCCGTCGGCCCGCGCGTGCTGGGCGCGCTGTACCCGGCCTGAAACGTCGAGGGGCGCCGCAGCGCCCCTCGACAATCAAAATCAGGCCGGTCAGGCGGAGAACGACGACCCGCAGCCGCAGGTCGACGTGGCGTTCGGATTCTTGATCACGAACTGCGCGCCTTCGAGGTCGTCCTTGTAGTCGATCTCGGCGCCGACCAGGTACTGATAGCTCATCGAGTCGATCAGCAATGTCACGCCGTTCTTGTCCATGGCCGTGTCGTCCTCGTTGACGACCTCGTCGAACGTGAAGCCGTACTGGAAGCCGGAACAGCCGCCGCCCTGCACGAAGACGCGCAGCTTCAGGTCCGGATTGCCCTCCTCGTCGATCAGGTCCTTGACCTTCGCCGCGGCCGAGTCGGTAAACACGAGCGGCGGCGGTGCGAGCGAGATGGATTCGGTGACAGCGTTCATGGCATTTCCAGTGACGGACGAGAGACGACGACCCAGGGAGGAGTTCGGGTCAAGCGCTTCGAGTTCAAGAGCTTACGCCGATCCCGACGAGTTTGCTGCAGCGCTACGGCAACACGGGAACCTGCATCAGGCCCATCGTCTCCGGCAGGCCGAACATCAGGTTCATGCATTGCACGGCCTGTCCCGACGCACCCTTGACCAGGTTGTCCTGCACGACGAGCAGCACGACGGTGTCGCCTTCGGGACCGTCCGGACGATGCACGGCGATCCGCAGCATGTTGGACGCGCGCGTCGATCGCGTGTCGGGCATCGAGCCCGGCGGCAGCACGTCGACGAAGGGCTCGTCCCGATAAGCCTGCTCGTACAGCGCCTGCACGTCGACGCCGATCGAGCCGGGCTTCAATCGCGCATAGAGCGTCGAATGCATGCCGCGGATCATCGGGACGAGGTGCGGCGTGAACAGCAGGCCGACCGGTTCGTCGCTCAGCAGTTGCAGCTTCTCGATCGTCTCCGGATGGTGTCGATGGCCGGTGACGCCGTACGCCTTGAAGTTGTCGGACGCCTCCGAGAACGCGGTCCCGAGCTCCGCCTTGCGTCCGGCGCCCGACACGCCCGACTTGCAGTCGGCGATCAGGTGCATCGCGTCGACATGACCGCCGCGCAGAAGCGGCGCGAAGCCCAGTTGCATCGTCGTCGGGTAGCAGCCGGGATTGGCGACGATGCGCGCGCCGCGGATCGCGTCGCGATTGAGCTCGACGAGTCCGTAGGCCGCCTCGGCAAGGAGATCGGGACACGTGTGCGGCAGCTTGTACCAGCGCTCGAACATCGCCGGATCCTGCAGTCGGAAGTCGGCCGCGAGGTCGATGATCTTCGCGCCGGCCTCGACCAGCTGCGGAGCGTCGGCCATCGCGACGCCGTGCGGCGTCGCGTAGAACACGACGTCGCAGCGCGTCAGGTCGGCGGTCGCGGTATCGCTGAACGCGAGGTCGACGAAGCCGCGCAGCGACGGATACATGTCCGATACCCGCGTGCCGGCCTCCTTGCGCGACGTGATCGTCACGAGCTCGGCCTCGGGATGCTGCGCGAGGATGCGCAGCAGCTCGACGCCGGTGTAGCCCGTGCCGCCGACGATTCCGACGTTGATCATCAGATGCCCTCCTCGCTCGAAAAGCAAAGGGCCGCGTTCGCGGCCCTTTGACGCTGCCCGTTGCCGGGCAGGAAGCGCTCAAGCCATCAGCGCTTCGAGAACTGCTTGCGACGACGCGCCTTGTGAAGGCCGACCTTCTTGCGCTCCACCTCGCGGGCGTCGCGCGTGACCAGCCCCGCCTTCGACAGCGTCGGCTTCAGCGTCTCGTCGTAGTCCATCAACGCGCGCGTGATGCCGTGACGGACCGCGCCGGCCTGCCCCGATTCGCCGCCGCCGCTGACGTTGACCATGATGTCGAACGTCGACGAATGATTCGTCAGCTGGAGCGGCTGGCGAACGATCATGCGGCCGGTCTCGCGGGCGAAGTACTCGTCGACCGGCTTGCCGTTGACGACGATGTCGCCCTTGCCCGACTTCAGGAAGACGCGCGCAACCGAACTCTTGCGGCGGCCGGTCCCGTAGTTGTAATTGCCGATCATGCGGCCACCTCTTTGAAGATTCTCACTTGATTCCCACCGAGCGCCGGTGGCTGTCTGCCTCCCGAGTCCCCCCCCCCCTCGGGGCGCCCCCGGCCCGCTCCCCGCCTCCAAGGCCTTCGGTTGCTGCGCCGAATGCGGATGCGTGCTCTCCGCGTACACCTTCAGCTTCTTGATCATCGCGTAGCCGAGCGGACCCTTCGGCAGCATGCCCTTGACGGCCTTCTCGAGCGCACGACCGGGGAAGCGCGACTGCATCTTCTCGAAGTTGGTCTCGTAGATGCCGCCCGGATAGCCGGAGTGGCGGTAGTACTTCTTGTCGCTGGCCTTGGCCCCGGTGACACGCAGCTTGGACGCGTTGACGATGACGATGAAGTCACCAGTATCGACATGCGGCGTGAACTCGGGCTTGTGCTTGCCCCGCAGTCGGTGTGCGACTTCACTGGCCACACGTCCGAGTACCTTGTCCGTCGCGTCGATCACGTACCAGTCGCGCTTCACCTCGGCGGGCTTGGCGGAAAAGGTCTTCATGATGGATTCCGAATAGCGCCGGCGAAAATCGATCCGGCTCGTTGATGACGCATCCGTGCGCGTAGGGCCATGCCCTTTCGGGTTGGCCGGACCGGCGCCCCGCTCGGTCGGCGGGCTTCCCGTGCGGATGCGGTGAACAGCCCGCGACTATAAATCGCGGCGACGGATCAGTCAACCGCCAGGCGCCCGACCGAGCCGAGTGGCAAAAAAAAGCCCGAGCGGTGAGGCTCGGGCTAATCCACCTATGGAGGAGGGTGGAGGAGACATCGGCGGGAGTCAGGTCGACACGCCACTGCAACTCCCATGAAAACAATCGTATCAGAAAAATGATGCGATGCAAAATATTCTCGCGGTGGCGACGCGATGGTGCAACGCACGGCGACCCGACGCGTCGCCGCGGCCCCGTATAGTCGGGGCTCGAACGGGAGCGGCGATGCGGGCGACGGTCAGCTGGAACGGAATACCGCTGGACGAGGCGTCCAGTCCGATGGGATTCACCGCGGTGACCGGCAGCGGCCACGTCGTCGCGATGGACGGGGCGCCTGCCGAGCCGGGCAGCAATCTGGGCGGCCGGGATCAGGCGGCACGGCCGATGGAGGTCGTGCTGGCCGGGACCGGCGGCTGCACCGCCTACGACGTCGTCCTGATCCTGCAGCGCGGACGGCATGCGGTGACGCGCTGCGAGGTGTCGCTGACGGCGGAACGCGCGGCGACCGATCCAAAAGTCTTCACGTCGATCGCGTTCCACTTCATCGTCGTCGGTCGCGACCTGCGCCGCGAGGTCGTCGACCGCGCGATCCGGCTCTCGCACGAGAAGCTGTGCTCGGCGTCCGTGATGCTCGAGAAGACCGCCAAGCTGACCTACTCGTTCGAGGTCCGCGAAGGCTGAAGCCTACGCGTCAGATCCAGTAGGCCGTCGTCGTCATGAGGCGCGCGACGCCTCGCATCGCGCGGCTCACGACGGCGGGCAGTTCGGCCGCGCCGGCCTGCCTCGCCTGCTCGCCGTGCGCAACCTCGTCGGCTCGCATCGCGTCGACGATCGCCCGCGACGCCGCGTCGGCGGCCGGCAGCGACTCGAGGTGCCCGGCCAAGTGCTGCTCGACCTGTCGCTCGGTCTCGACGACGAAGCCGAGGCTGACGGCGTCGCCGGCCTTGCCGGCGAGCCAGCCGAGCGCGAAGGAACCCGCGTACCACGCGGGATTCAGCAGCGAGGTGTGCGCGCCCAGTTGACGCAGCCGCTCGCCGGTCCACGCGAGGTGATCCGCCTCCTCACGGCCGGCCGCGACGAAGGTCGCCCGCAACGCGTCGCTGCGGGTCGCGGCCGCTTGCCCGGCATAGAGCGCCTGTGCACAGACCTCGCCGACATGGTTGACCCGCATCAGGCCGGCCGCGCGGCGGCGCTCGGACGGCGTCAGCACCGCATCCGACCCACCTGCGGCGGGCATCGGACGGGTCGCCCCCGACGGGCCCGTCATCGTCCGCAAGAAGCGATCGAAGCCCTCGATCAACCGGTCCGCTGCTGCCGCCATTGCAATTGCTCCGTCCTCACGTCGCCCGAACCCTGCCGGCCAGCGATTCTTCGATGATTCATCGATCGACTGTTGCGTGACGGCCACAAAGACTGGAGAATCGCGCCGGATGGGACGCATAAGTTTGCGCCGGTAATGGAAGTTTGATGAAATCTCGCCAGACTTCTTATCCGCCCGCAGTAGGCTTGGCTAAGAGTTTTCGGAAAGATACGCAAGACATAAGAGGCAGCGCGCGCCTCAAGCAACATAAACTTCTGGAGAGAATGAATGAAAAAACTCGTCATGGCAGCTGCCGTCCTCGGCGCCTTCACGGGCGCTGCTCAAGCGCAAACGAGCGTGACGCTCTACGGTATTGCCGACGGCGATTTTCGAGTCGACCACACCAACA
The DNA here is from genome assembly GCA_963795885.1 of uncultured beta proteobacterium. Classification (GTDB taxonomy): domain Bacteria; phylum Pseudomonadota; class Gammaproteobacteria; order Burkholderiales; family Burkholderiaceae_D; genus CAHJXF01. The sequence continues at coordinate 40,346 of CAWCJI010000005.1, forward strand.
TCGGTAACCTGAAGTCGGTCGACAGCGGCGGCGAGTCGGGCACGCGTTGGGGCATGCGCGGCACCGAAGACCTCGGTGGCGGCCTGAAGGCGAACTTCATCTTCGAACAGGGCTTCGACCTGACCGACAACAGCGTGCCGCAAGGCAACGTCGGTGGTGGCGCGTCGGCCGGCTACGGCGGTTCGAGCACGCAGAACCACACGTCGACCGGCGGTCGCCTGTTCGGCCGTATCGCGACGGTGGGCCTCGCCGGTCCGTTCGGTGAAGTGCGCTTCGGTCGCGGCTACAACCCGCTGTTCTTGGTGCAAGCCACGGCCGACCCGTTCGGCGCCGGTTTCGTCAGCCAGGTGAGCAACCTGTACGTCAACAACACGATCCGGAACGACAACGCGGTGTTCTACGACACCCCGCGCTTCCTCGGCGGCATCCAGGTGTCCGGCGTGTATCAGTTCGGCGAGTCGACGACCAACACGCAGACGGCGAACACGAACGTGCCCGGCGCGACGGGTCAAGCCAAGCGCGGCAACGACCGCTACGGCGCGGGTGTCACGTACGCGGCCGGTCCGTTGTATGTCGGCGTCGGCGCCGAGCAGATCCGTTCGAACCTCGACATCTATCGCGTTCGCACGGAAGACGCGGCGATCACGTACGACTTCGGCATCGTCAAGCTGCATGCGTTGTACTGGAAGACGCGCAACGGCAACCCGGCGATCTCGGCGGGCAGCCTCGCGCTGCACGAGCGCGTGTGGAACGTCGGCGCGACGGTCCCGTTCGGCGCCTTTACGTTCATGGCGCAATACGGTGACCTGCGCGACAACAGCACGTACAACAACGGGCTGGCCTACGGCACGCCGAAGGTCCACTACCCGAGCGCCGGCTTCCGCTACAGCTTCTCGACGCGGACCATCCTGTATGTCGGTTACTCGCGCTTCAACCTGAAGACTGGTGCCCAAGGCCAGGCGTTCAGTGGCTACGCGGGCATCGCCGACGCGTCGAACGCGGGTCTGTACACGACCGGGAACCTGACGAACACGCTGGGTCAGCCGAACGTCAACCCGTACTCGTACCAGTTCGGTATCCGCCACTCGTTCTGAGCCAGGCGGTCTCCGCAGAAAGGGCGCTTCGGCGCCCTTTTTGTTTGGGCGTCGTCCGCGCGACGCGCGGTGCCGGTCGTTTGACAAACTGTGTGCAACCTCATACGTTGAGGCTTCAACTTTCGAGGCGGCGTGGAATTTCCGTTCGCCGACGACCCGACCGAGATGGCGATCGCAACGGCTCAACGTACGTCGAGGAAAGCCGTCGGCAGACAGGCGTTCGATCACGAGTCTCGGGTCGACGACGACGACCATCGCGCGTTGCGGCTGTGGCTGCGGCTGCTCAGCTGCAGCAACCTCGTCGAGAGCCGCGTGCGAAGCAGGCTTCGCATCGAGTTCGACTGCACGCTGCCGCGGTTCGACCTCGTCGCCCAGCTCGACCGTCATCCCGAAGGTCTCAAGATGGGCGAGCTGTCGCGTCGGATGATGGTCACCGGGGGCAACATCACCGGCATCACGGACCAGCTCGAGGCCGACGGCTGGGTCGAGCGGACCGGCGTCGAGAACGATCGGCGCGCGTGGCTCGTGCGCCTGACGCCGCGCGGCAAGAAGGCGTTCCGTCAGATGGCGGCGGTCCACGAGCGCTGGGTCGTCGAACTGCTCTCGCCGTGGAGCGAGCGGGACCAGCAGGCGGTGTTCCGGGCGCTCGGGCGATTGAAGGACGCGTTGCGCGCGTCGGGGGACGAATCGTGAGCGCGATGTCCGCGCATGCCCGACCGCTCGCGGCACGCGCGACGCGAAATTTTCGTTGGGAAGCCGCCGACGACGGGCGCATCGCGACGATCACGCTCGATCGGCCGGAGCGAAAGAACCCGCTGACGTTCGATTCATACGCCGAGCTGCGCGACCTGTTCCGCGACCTCGTCTACGCGAGCGACGTCCGTTGCGTCGTCGTGCGTGGGGCCGGCGACGACTTCTGCTCCGGCGGCGACGTCCACGAGATCATCGGCCCGCTGACGTCGATGTCGACGCCCGAGCTGCTCGCGTTCACGCGGATGACCGGCGACCTCGTGCTCGCGATGCGGCGCTGTCCGCAACCGGTGATCGCGGCCATCGACGGCATCTGCGCCGGCGCCGGCGCGATGATCGCGCTCGCATCCGACTTCCGGATCGGCACGCCACGCACGCGGACGGCGTACCTGTTCACGCGCGTCGGGCTGGCGGGCTGCGACATGGGGGCGTGCACGCTGCTGCCGCGGCTGATCGGCCAGGGTCGCGCGGCCGAGCTGCTGTACACGGGCCGGACGATGACCGCAGACGAGGGATCGGCCTGGGGCTTCTTCAATCGCATCGTCGAGCCCGAAGCGCTCGGCCCCGAGGCGCTCGCGCTCGCGCGCCAGTTGACGTCGGGCCCGACGTTCGCGCACGGCATCACCAAGACGATGCTGCATCAGGAGTGGAACATGAGCATCGATCAGGCGATCGAGGCGGAGGCGCAGGCGCAGGCGCTGTGCATGCAGACGGAGGATTTCCGTCGCGCGTTCGATGCGTTCGCGCAGCACCGCAAGCCGGTCTTCGAGGGAAACTGAATCATGAGCGACACCCCGCGCAACAGCCGCTGGATCGACATCCCGTCGTTCGACGACCGGACCTTCGCCGCCTATCTGTCGCTGCCGCCGAAGACGCCGCGCGACGAGCCGGCGCCCGCGATCGTCGTGCTGCAGGAGATCTGGGGCGTGAACCAGCACGTCCGTGCGGTCGCCGACCAGTACGCGAGCGACGGCTACGTCGCGGTCGCGCCCGATCTGTTCTGGCGGATGAAGCCGCGCGTCGACCTCGGCTACGACGAGGCGGGCTCGAAGGAAGCGTACGGCTATCGACGCGGCATCGACCTCGAGCTCGCGGACCGCGACATCGCCGCGACCGTCGACGTGATGAAAGGGATGAAGGAAGTCGCCGGCGGCGTCGGCACCGTCGGCTATTGCATGGGCGGCATGCTGTCGTATCGCGCGGCTGCGAAGGCCGCCATCGATTGCGCCGTCTGCTACTACGGCGGCGGCATCGCGCAGATGCTCGACCTCGCGTCGTCGATCACGGCGCCGATGGCGATGCACTTCGGCGAGCGCGACACGCACATCACGAAGGACCAGGTCGACGCGATCGAAGCGGCGCTCGGGTCGCGCGGCAACGTGCGGATCGACACCTATCCGGCGGCCGACCACGGGTTCAACTGCTGGGCGAGGCCGTCGTACCACCAGGGATCGGCGGCGCTGGCCCACGGCCGCTCGCTCGCCTTCTTCGCGACGCACCTCGGAAACGCGACGCGCTGAGCGCGCGGCCGCGATGCGTCACGCGCACCTCGCCTGGCCGTTCTTCGAAGCGGCGCATCGCCGGCTCGCCGATGAACTCGAGCGCTGGTGCGTGGGCGCTCTGCATCACGAAGACGACGCCTCGCGCGATGCGAACGACGCGCGCTGCAAGCGGCTGGTCGAAGCGCTCGGCGCGGGCGGATGGACACGCTACGCGGTGCCGGGAGCCTACGGCGGCGCGACGGACATGGCCGACGACGCGACGCTCGACTCACGCGCGCTCTGCATCCTGCGCGAGACGCTGGCGTATCACGACGGGCTCGCCGATTTCGCGTTCGCGATGCAGGGCCTCGGGTCGGGCGCGCTGTCGCTCGGCGGCGACGAGGCGATCAAGCGCGCGTACCTGCCGCGGGTCGCATCGGGTGACGCGATCGCCGCGTTCGCGCTGTCGGAACCCGACGCCGGCTCCGACGTCGCCGCGATGACCACGCGGGCGCGTGCCGACGGCGACGGCTTCGTCATCGACGGCTGCAAGACGTGGATCTCGAACGGCGGCATCGCCGACTTCTACACGCTCTTCGCGCGCACGTCCGACGGGCCCGGCGCGCGCGGCATCAGCGCGTTCGTGGTCGACGCCGACACGCCGGGCCTCACGATCGCGGCGCGCATCGACGTCATCGCGCCCCACCCGCTCGCCACGCTGCGCTTCGACGGCTGCCGCGTGCCCGCCTCGCGGCTGCTCGGCCCGCTCGACGACGGATTCAGGCTCGCGATGCGGACGCTCGACGTCTTTCGCGCGTCGGTCGCGGCCGCGGCGCTCGGCTTCGCGCGGCGCGCGTTCGACGAGGCGCTCGCGCATGCCAAGGCGCGGCGACTGTTCGGGCAGACGCTCGGCGACTTCCAGCTAACGCGCGCTGCGTTCGCCGACATGGCGACCGACATCGACGCCGCGGCTCTGCTGACGTACCGTGCGGCGTGGCAGCGCGACGTGCTGAAGGCCGACACGACGCGCGAGGCGGCGATGGCGAAGCTCACCGCCACCGAGCATGCGCAGCGGGTGATCGATCGCGCGCTGCAGATGTTCGGCGGCGCCGGCGTCGCGAAGGGCAGCATCGTCGAATCGCTCTATCGCGAGATCCGCGCGCTGCGCATCTACGAGGGCGCGAGCGAAGTGCAGCGGCTGATCATCGGCCGCGACGTGTTGCGCGAAGAGGCGGCACCGATCTTGCACTGAAGTCGTCATGGACGATCCGGGCAACCCGTACACCGCGCATCTCGACACGTTCGCCGCGGACCACCTGCCGCCGCGCGAGCAGTGGCCGGTGTTCCTGTTCGATCTGCCGGAGTTGCACTACCCCGAGCGGATCAATTGCGCCGAGGTCCTGCTCGACCGTCGAGTCGAGGAGGGTCATGGCGCGCGGCGCGCGGTCGGCGCGATGGTCGACGGCGAGCCCGTCTTCGCGACCTACGAGCAGTTGCTCGCGCAGGCGAATCGCATCGCGAACGTGCTCGTCGACGAGCTCGGCCTCGTGCCGGGCAATCGCGTGCTCCTGCGCGCGCCGAACAATCCGATGATGGCCGCGTGCTGGCTCGCGGTGCTGAAGGCGGGCCTGATCGCCGTGCCGACGATGCCGCTGCTGCGCGCGAAGGAGCTCCGGCAGATCGTCGCGAAGGCGCGCGTCGCGACCGCGCTATGCGATGCGTCGCTCGCGGCCGAGTTGTCGCATTGCCTCGACCCGGCGCACGAGCACTACGCATCGAGCCTGATGCGCGTCGTGCATTTCAACGCCGCGTCGCCGTCCAGCGCCGGCGGTGCACGTACGCTCGAGCAGCTCGCCGCGACGCAGCCGGCCGTCTTCGCGAACGTCGACACCGCCCGCGACGACGTCTGCATGATGGCGTTCACGTCGGGCACGACCGGCGAGCCGAAGGCGACGATGCACTTCCATCGCGACGTGCTCGCGATGTGCGACACGTTCTGCCGCCACGTGCTGAAGCCGACGGCGGACGACGTGTTCATCGGCACGCCGCCGCTCGCGTTCACGTTCGGACTCGGTGGCCTGCTCTGCTTCCCGCTGTCGGTCGGCGCATCGACGTTCCTCGTCGAGCGCGCGACGCCCGAATCGCTGCTGCAGACGATCGGCAAGTCGGGCGCGACGGTCGTCTTCACGGCGCCGACGTTCTATCGTCAGATGGCGTCGCTGCTGCGCGCGTCTCGCGTGCCGGCGAGTTCGATCGCGACGCTCGCGAAGTCGGTGTCCGCCGGCGAGGCGCTGCCCGATGCGACGCGCCAGCTCTGGAAGCAGGCGAGCGGCATCGAGATGATCGACGGCATCGGCGGCACGGAGGTCATGCACATCTACATCTCGGCCGCGGGCGCCGACGTCCGCCGCGGCGCGATCGGCAAGGTCGTCCCGGGCTTCGAGGCGCGCATCGTCGACGATGCGATGCAGCCGCTGCCGCCCGGCCGGATCGGGCGCCTCGCGCTGCGCGGCCCGACCGGCTGCCGCTATCTCGCCGACCCGCGGCAGACCGACTACGTGAAGGACGGCTGGAACCTGCCCGGCGACGCGTTCGTGATGGACGACGACGGCTACTTCACGTACCAGGCCCGCACCGACGACATGATCGTCTCGGCCGGCTACAACATCGCGGGGCCCGAGGTCGAGTCGATCCTGCTCGAGCACGAGGCGGTCGCCGAGTGCGGCGTCGTCGGCGTGCCGGACGACGAGCGCGGACAGCTCGTCAAGGCGTTCGTCGTGCTGCGAGAGCGGCCGCTCGCCGAGCCATGCGCTCGTCGTCGAGCTGCAGACGTTCGTGAAGAACAACGTCGCGCCGTACAAGTATCCGCGACAGATCGAGTTCGTCGACGTGCTGCCGCGCACCGAGACCGGCAAGCTGCAGCGCTTCAGGCTGCGCTTACAAGGCGACTGACGAGCGCTGCACGCGCCGTCACTCGTCTGCCTGCACGCGCCGCAACGCGCTCGGCAGGCGCAACGACGGCATGACGAGCGCGAGCAGCGTCAGCACGAGCGACGGGAGCCAGTGACCGGTCGCGGCCGTCCCGGCGGCGCCGCCCCACAGCAGGAACTGCAGCGCCTCGAGAATCGCCGACACGCCGCGTCCCTTGTGCCGCCGCTGGAAGTCGGTCCGCTTGCCGCTCGCCGGCGACGCGGCCGCGAGGATCGCCGCACTCGCGCACGACAGCACGCCGAAGACGACGACGATCGTCGCCTGGAACCACGAGCTGGTCGCGACGCCGATCGCCGCGACGAGCACGATCGCGACCGGCGGCCCGATCGCCGCGACGAGCTTGACCGACACGATCGTGCCCGGCGAACGCGGGCTCGCGGCGAGCAGGTCCGGCGCGTCCTCGGCTGCGACGGTCAGCCATGACAGCGCCGTGGCGAGGGTGCTCGCGACGCCGGTGATGCCGGCGGCCAGCGCCGCCGGTCCCCAGCGCGCGAAGACGCCGGACGTGCCGCCGTCGTGGCGGAACGCGATGAACACCAGCGGCATCAGGTACAGCAACTGCAGCAGCACCTGCGACAGCAGTTGCGGCGCTCGCAGGATCAGTCGCCATTCCTTGATCAGCAGCGTCGCGAACAAACCGCGTGCGAATCCATCGGCGAAGCGACGCTCGATCACCACGCGTCCCGGCTGCACGGTGCGCGCCGCGCTGTCCGGCGTGGCGGCGATCTCGACGAAGCGGCGTCGCGACCAGCGGACCGCGAGCCCGAACGACGCGACGCTGATCACGACGAACGCGAGCCAGGCCACCGGATCGCCCCGCGCGATCGCGGCGATCGAGGCGACCGGCCACGGCGCGTCGTCGACGCGCGTGACGCCGACGAACCATTGCGACAGCGCGCGGGTCTTGTCGGCCGGCAGGAAGGCCCTCGCCTGCGAGATGAAGTACATCGACGCGCCGGTCAACGCGGAGAACACCTGCAGGCCGACGCGGGCTCGCCGCACGCCGACGACACGAACGACCGTGTCGGTGAGGACGAGCGCGAGCGACGTGCACACCATCGCCAGCAGCGGCAGGACCGCGTACCAGCGCGCGAGCCACCAGCGGCCGGTCACGACGCCGACGTCGAGCACCGGGTAGACGAAGAGCGCGAAGGTCACCGTCGTCGCGATGGCGATCGCCAACGCGCGCAAGCCGAGGACCAGCATCGGATCGATCGGCGCGGCGAGCATCAGGTCGAGGTCGCGCCGCTCGTGGAACGCGGTCACGATCCGCGACATCGTGTACGACAGCATGAACGTGAAGATGAACGCGACCACGACGACGGCGGCGAGTCGCGACGCGGCCGAGTCGTGCCAGGCCCGCGGCAGCGCCAGCGTCGCGAGGCCGACGACGTGCAACGCGACCACCGCGAACGCGATGGTCGCGATCCGGAATGCCGGCCCGCGCGAGCGCCTCGGCTTGACGATCGGCATCGCGGCCGCTCGTGCGGTCCTCTTCGCGCGCCGGCTGCCGAGGTTCAGGAAGTCGCGCATGGTCAGCCGCCACTCGTGGCGCAGCAGCACCCACCAGATCGGCGGCCGCCGCTCCGTCGATGCCGCGGACGTCACGCGACCGGGTCCGCGGACGGCGCGGCGACGAGCTCGAGGAAGACGTCCTCGAGGGTGGCCGAATCGGACGACGATGTCGCGCCATGCGCGAGCCCGCGCAGCTGTGCGAGCGTTCCCTCGGCGATGAGACGGCCGGCGCGGACGACGCCGATGCGTTCGGCCATCCGCTCGGCGACGTCGAGGATGTGCGTCGTCAGGATCACCGACCCGCCACCGGCCACGTGCACGTTCAGCAGGTCCTTCGCGAGACGCGCGGCCTCGGCGTCGAGCCCGGTCAGCGGCTCGTCGAGGATCAGCAGCCGCGGTGCGCGGATCAGCGCGCCGGCCAGCACGAGCTTCTGTCGCATGCCGCGCGAGAACGTCTCGCAGCGCTGCATCGCGTTCGGCATCAGCCCGAGCAGCTCGAGCAGACGCGACGACTCCGAGCGCGCGACCGACGGCGCGATGTCCCACAACGCCGCGATCAGCTCGAGATATTCGATCGGCGTCAGCTTGTCGTACAGCATCGGCTCGTCGGGCACGTACGCGATGATCCGCTTCGCGTCGCGCGGCCGGCTCGCGAGGTCGAGACCCGCGACGGTGACCGTGCCGGCGTCCGGTGCGAGCAGCCCGGCGATCATCCGCAGCGTCGTCGTCTTGCCGGCCCCGTTCGGACCGAGCAGCGCGTAGAACTCGCCGGTCGCGACGGTGAAGCTCAGGTCGTCGACCGCCGGCCGATCGGCTCCGGGATAGCTGCGGGAGAGCCTCGAGGCGACGAGCAGCGGAGGGCCGGGATGCGCGAGCGAGGGCGGCATGACGAAGTGCCGCGACGCGGCGATGGGATGTTCGATTCTAACCAGCGGCGACGTACGCATCATCGCTCGATCGACTGCCATCGAATCGCGTTCTGTCGACCGCAGGCGTGCCCTGTCGCAACCGGGCCCCCTGGCGCTGGCGCGGAGCGTTCGAGTCCCCTACTCTGCCCGCATGGATTCCCGCCTGACCGGTCTCGTCACGCCGCGCATCGATGGCGAGCACGTCTCGCTGCTGCACGGCCTGACGCCCCGCCGCATCGTGTCGGTCACGACGATCGCGCTGCTCGTGGCCGGCTCGATCATCTGGTTCCTGCACAACGAGTTTCTCGACCTGCTGGTGTCGACGCTGTGCGTCGCCTACACCACGATGCTGCTGTTCACGATCGCGAGCAACCTGTCGGTCGTCCGCTCGGGCCGCGTCGCGCGCGAGGCCGCGCAGATCGTCGCGGTGATCGCGGGATCGGGACTCGGCACCATCGTCACGACCCTCGTGAAGGGTCGGCCGCTCTCGACGATGTTCACCGAGCGGCTGTCGGGCTTCGTCACGACCTGCGGGCTCGGCATCGGCTTCGGCTGCGTCGTCGTCGCTGCCTACTTCTATCGCGAACGGAGCGCACGGATGAGCGCCGAGATGGCGCGGATGGAAGCCGAGTTCGACGCGGCGCGCTCGCGCGAACAGCAGCAGCTGCTCGGTGCGAAGCTGCAGTTGCTGCAGGCGCAGGTCGAACCGCACTTCCTCTTCAACACGCTCGCGAACGTGCAGCACCTGACGAACACCGACCCGCCGCGCGCGTCGTTGATGCTGGGCAGCCTGATCCGTTACCTGCGTGCGTCGCTGCCCGAGATGCGGGAGCAGACGAGCACGCTCGCGCGTGAAGCGTCGATGGTGCAGGCCTACCTCGAGATCCAGCGGGTGCGGATGGGCGATCGCCTCGCCTTCGCGATCGACGTGCCGGCCGGGCTGTCCGCGGCACCGATGCTGCCGATGCTGCTGATCTCGCTGGTCGAGAACGCCGTGCGCCACGGCATCGACCCGCTCACCGACGGCGGCCGCATCGACGTCGTCGCCGGCGAATCGGACGGCGTCGTGCGCGTCGAGGTCCGCGATACCGGCGCCGGACTACCGGACCATGCCGGCATCGGCATCGGGCTGTCGAACATCCGCGAACGGCTGGCGACGCTGTACGGTTCCGTCGGCCGGCTCGCGCTGCACGAGAACGCGCCGCGCGGCGTGGTCGCCACGATCGAGTGGCCGGCCGAGGGGCCGTCGAGGTGACGACCGCGCTGATCGTCGACGACGAGCCGCTGCTGCGGGCGCATCTGCGCGCGCAGCTCGAGTCGCTGTGGCCGGTGCTCGACCGCATCGACGAGGCCGGCAACGGCAACGAGGCGATGGCGCTCATCGAACGCGAGGACGGCACGACGCCGGACGTCTGCTTCCTCGATATCCACATGCCCGGACTGTCGGGCCTGGAGGTCGCGCGCCGCCTTCGGGCCCGGTCGGCCGCCGTGGACCGGCCGTCTCCGTGGATCGTGTTCGTGACGGCGTTCGACGCGCATGCGGTCGAAGCCTTCGAGCATGGGGCGCTCGACTACCTGCTCAAGCCGTTCGAGCCCGAGCGGCTCGCCGAGACGATCCAGCGGCTGCAACGACGGATCGCCGAGCAGCCCACGGGCGGGCGGCCGGGAGACGACGCCGTCCTCGAGCGGCTCGCCGAGCGGCTGGCAGCGCTGCGTCCGGCGCCGCGCCCGACGCTGCAATGGATCAAGGCGAGCATCGGCAGCACGGTGCGGCTGATCCCGATCGACGACGTGCTGTACTTCCACGCCGACGACAAGTACACGCGCGTCGTCACGGCCGACGGCGAGGCGCTGATCCGCAAGCCGATCAAGGAGCTCGTCGCCGAGCTCGACGGGTCCCGCTTCTGGCAGATCCATCGCGCGACGATCGTCCGCACGCACGCGATTGCCGCGGTCGTCCGCGGCATTAAGGACAGCGCCGATCTGAAGCTGAAGAACCGGCCGGAGACGCTGACCGTCAGTCGCGGGTATCTGCATCTGTTTCGGCAGATGTAGACCGGCGGAGGCACGTACGAATGATGGCGCTCCGCTGCAGCGCCATCGTCCGAACGGCTCGATGCCTGGCGGGAACACGGGTGGGAACGAGTCGCTTCGTCAAACCGTCCGATTCCGGGTCTTGCTGTCTGCGTTACCATCCGCGCCACTCGATCCGGCACAGACCGGGCGTGGCGACGCAAGCGTCGCCGGTGACTCCGCCAGGGGTCCATTCCAAAGGAGACGGCATGAATGCGAGGCATCCGATCCGCGGCTGGGTCTGTGGCACGGCGGCGGCCTTGGCGGCGCTCGCGTCGCCTGCACTCGCCACGACGGCCGGCGAAACCGATTCGACGCGGTCCGCGGCTTCGAAGTCGGACGTGCGGCACCGGTCCCGCGCCACGCATGCGTCGGCGAACGACCGCGCGAACGAGCCGAAGGACGGCAAGCAGACGGGCAACGCGTCGTTCTATTCGCATCGCTTGAGCGGCCACGTGACCGCGAGCGGCGATCGCTACGATCCGTCTGCGCTGACCGCCGCGCATCGCACGTTGCCGATCGGCACGAAGGTCCGCGTCGTCAATCCGAAGAACGACAAGAGCGTCGTCGTCACGGTCAACGACCGCGGCCCCGTTCCGAAGAGCCGCGTGATGGACGTCTCGTCCGCCGCGGCCGATGCGCTCGACATGAAGAAGAGCGGCGTGACGAAGGTCAACACCGAGGTCGTCGGCAAGGCCGAGCGACCGGGCGCGAAGGAAGGGCCGTCGCCGGAAGCGGGCACGTCGAGCCGTTAGCGGTTCGACGATCGGCCGCGCGGGCGGTGCGAGTGCCCGGTCGAGCAGCGACGGACCCGACCGCCGGGCCGGCCCGCATTGAGCCTTCATGCGGCCGCGTGAAGCGATCGGTCGAAATACTGCCGAGATCAGGCCATGCCGTCGCTCGACCGATGGCCCCGCCGCGGCGCGTCCCAAGTCGACAGACCCGTCAACATTGCAACGGCGCGACCGCTTGCACGTCGGTCGTGCGCACGAAGCGGATCGGCGGCAGCGCGACGACCGCGTCGTCGATCGAGATCGACGGCAACGTGACCGTGAACGCGTCGCCCGGCGATCGGTCGAGCGCGACGAACAGCCACCAGTTGCTCGCGACCGGCGTGGGGCCGGCGGCCAGCGTGCGTCCGTCGAGCCGCGCCGGTAGCGGGAGCCTCGGGCCGTCGACCCGTTCGTCCGCATGCGCGCCGTCGAAGGTGATCGGCCGCGCGTCGCCGTCCGCACCGGTCAGCGATCCGCCGGTCGCTTCGACGCGCGCATGGTGTCCTTCGGGCAGCCGGATCATGACCCGCAGCACCGGATGGGCGGGGTCGCGCTCCACGACCCGCACCGCGATCGAGGTCTGCGGCTGCGCGAAGCGAATCTCGTCGAACGTCTTCCAGCAGCGGTCCTGCAGGACCTCGCCTTGCGACGCGGCGGGACGGTCGTACGCGTGCGGCAGCAGCGGCACGCAAGCCGCCGCCGCCGCTGCGACACACGCAACGACGGCGCGGCGTGCGAACACGCGGCGCGTCAACCGGGGGCGGAGCGACCCGCCTCGGCATCGCCGCCCGCCTGCCGTCGCAGCTCGCGCCGGAGGATCTTGCCGACGTTCGTCTTCGGCAGGTCGGTCCGGAACTCGACGGTCTTCGGCCGCTTGTAGCCGGCGAGACGGTCCCGGCAGAAGTCGATCACCTGCTGCTCTGTCAGCGACGGATCCTTCTTCACGACGAACACCTTGACGACCTCGCCCGAGTGCGTGTCCGGCACGCCGATCGCCGCCGCCTCGAGCACGCCCGGGTGGCCGGCGATCACGTCCTCGACCTCGTTCGGATAGACGTTGAAGCCCGACACCAGGATCATGTCCTTCTTGCGATCGACGATCTTCGTCTGGCCGCGCTCGTCCATCACGCCGATGTCGCCGGACTTGAAGTAGCCGTCGGCATACATCACCTTCGCGGTCTCGTCGGGCCGGTTCCAGTAGCCGGCCATCACCTGCGGCCCGCGGATGCAGATCTCGCCGGGCTGGCCCATCGCCACGTCGTTGCCGTCGTCGTCGCGGATCGCGATCTCGGTCGACGGCAGCGGCAGGCCGATCGTGCCGCTGTACGTCGTCGCGTCCGTCGGATTGCAGGTCGCCGACGGCGAGGTCTCCGACAGTCCGTAACCCTCGACGATCGGGCAGCCGGTCCTCGCGAACCACTTCTCGGCGACCGCCTTCTGCACGGCCATGCCGCCGCCGTTCGCGATCCGCAGATGGCTCCAGTCGACGCTGTCGAAGTCCGGATGGTGCAGCAGCGCGTTGTACAGCGTGTTGACCGCCGGCAGCATCGCGACCTTGTACTTCTTCAGCTCGCCGATGAAGCGCGCCCATGTCGCGCGGGTTCGTGATCAGCACGATCAGCGAGCCGCTCTTCATGCCGAGCATGCAGCAGACCGTCAACGCGAAGATGTGATACAGCGGCAACGCGCAGACGACGACGAGCTGGTCCTGCTCGTCGCGATCGTGCAGGCCCGGCTGCATCCACACTTCGGACTGCAGCACGTTCGCGACGACGTTGCGATGGAGCAGCGTCGCGCCCTTCGACACACCGGTCGTGCCGCCGGTGTACTGCAGGAACGCGACGTCGTCCGGTCCGAGCGCGACCGGCTGCAGCGTGCACTTCGCGCCGGCCGACAGCGCGTCGGTGAAGCGTGTCGCGTTCGGCATTTCGTAGGCCGGGACCATCTTCTTGACGTTGCGGACCACGAAGTTCGTGATGGCGCCCTTCGGGAAGCCGAACAGGTCGCCGACGCCGGTCACGACGATCTCCTTCAGCTTCGTCTTGTCGACGACCTGTTCGAGCGTCGACGCGAAGTTCTCGAGGACGACGATCGCCTCGGCGCCCGAGTCGTTCAGCTGATGCTCGAGCTCGCGCGGCGTGTACAGCGGGTTGACGTTCACGACGACGCAGCCGGCCCGCAGGATGCCGAGGATGGACACCGGGTACTGCAGCACGTTCGGCATCATGACGGCGACCCGCGCGCCGGGTGCGAGCCCCCGCGACTGCAGCCACGCCGCGAGCTTCGTCGCCATGCGGTCGAGCTCGTCGTACGTGATGCGCTCGTCCATGCAGACGAACGCGTCGCGGTCGCGATAGCGCTGGATCGCCTCGTCGAACAGCTCGACGCACGAGCGGTAGCGCCGCCAGTCGACCTCCGCCGGCACCCCGGAAGGATAGTGATTGAGCCACGGACGGTCGGCGCGGCGACAGACGCGGGATCGGACGACGGTGCTACTGCGTTCTGCGCTCGGTGCTCATCGGTGTCGTCGTCTTCGATGTTCGCATCGCGGTGCGGATCATGGGTCGCCGCCGGCGGCGGACGCCTCGGCCGGCGCCAGCGCGTCCAGCCGTGCGTCGCGTTCGGCGCGCGGCAGGGCGGCGAGCGCTTCGACGTCGCGATAGAAGCGCGGCAGGTCGCCGCCGTCCTGCGCGATCAGCTTAGCAAACGCGGGCACGCGTTGAGAATAGGTAGCGACCGCCGCGAGGTTCGCGTTGTTGAGGGCCTGCGCGAAGTAGCGGTCGTAGCGCGGTCGAGTGGTACAGCGCGTTGTTCGGATCGGCCTTCGACCGCTCGTAGTCGCTGTGCAGCGCCGCGAACTCCGCGCGTTTCGCGATGCGTCTTCGCCTCGTCACTCGGCGCACGCTCGTACGCATCAGCGAGCGAGGCGCGGTGACGGGTCAGCAGCGCGATGAATGCCTGCTTGCGCGCCGCCGACTGCCGGAACGCGGCCAGCGCCGCCTCTCCGGCCGAACCGTCGACCGCCGCCTCGTGCCGGAACCAGCGCTTGACGCCCTCCTCCTCGACGGCGACCGCGAACGACTCGTTGAACGTCGTGTCGCCCTTCGCATAGACGACCTGGTGTGCGAGCTCGTGGAAGATCAGCCGCGCGACCTCGCCTTCGGGGAAGCCGATGAACGTCGACAGCACGGGATCGGTCGTGTAGCCGAGCGTCGAGTAGGCGGGGATGCCGGCGACGTAGACGTCGTCGCCGGCGGCCTTCAGCGTCCGCCGCGAAGCGCTCGGCTTCCTCCTGGTCGTAGTAGCCGCGGTAGGTGAGGCAGCCGACGATCGGGAAGCACCATTGCCGCAGCCGCAGCGACAGCTCGGGCGTCGCGAAGACGCTCCACACGACGTATGGACGCTTGAGGTCCGCATAGGTCGTGTAGCTGCGGTTGTCCGGGAGCCCGAGGTCGTTCGCCGCGAAGCGGCGCATGGCCTTGACCTTCGCGAGCCGCGCGCGCAGCGCCGCGGGCGTCGCCGGGTCGTCGAGCCAGTCGTCGATCGGCCGTGCGGCGTGCAGCACGCCGAGATGACCGCTCGATCGACTGCGAGTAGTAGCCGACGGTGCTGCAGGCGCCGAGGCGCAGGCGACTGGCGAGCAGTCGCCGAGCCGACGGCGCTCCGTCTCGCCAGGGCCGCGCGACGGCGACGCGAGACGGCGGCGAAGCGATGCCGCGCGACGGCCGATCACGCGTCGGCCGTGTCCGTCAGCGCTGCGGCTCGACCTCGACGAGGCAGTCGTAGAACGTCGGTGCGCGACCCATGTCGGTCAGCGCCTGGCTGGTCAGCTCGTTCGCGTTGCGGCCGTCGGCCGCGAGCTTCTTCCACCAGATCGACAGCGCGACGACGACGCCGCGGCGCGCGCGGTCGGTGACGCGCGCGCGCAGCCGCATCGACCCGCGATCGTTGAAGACGCGCACCATCGCGCCGTCGACGATGCCGCGCGGCGCCGCGTCGTCGGGATGCATGTCGAGGCCACGGCTCGCCTTCGACCGACCGCAGGCTCGCCACGTTGACGAACGTGCTGTTGAGGAAGTTGCGCGCGGGCGGCGAGATCATCGCGAGCGGATAGCGCGACGCGAGCGCGGCTGCCGCGTCATCCTCGTGCGGCGCGATGTACGCCGGCAGCGGATCGAGGCCGTCGGCCGCGGCGCGCGCGCTGAAGAACTCGACCTTGCCGGACGGCGTCGCGAAGCCGCCGTCCGCGAAGCGCGCCGTCGTCGCGGTCGACGTCCGTCAGCCGCGGCCAGCCCGTCTTCTTCGCGGCGTCGAGGTCGCAGCGCGACGCCCGCCGCGGCGATCGCCTCGTCGTCGTCGTCGAAGCACGGGTCCGCGAAGCCCATCCGCTTCGCGAGCGCCGCGAAGATGCGCGTGTTCGGCCGCGCCTCGCCGAGCGGCGCGATCGCGGCGATTGTTGACCATCAGGTCGTAGTGGCCGTACGGCTTGACGACGTCGAAGTGCTCGAGCTGCGTCGTCGCCGGCAGCACGATGTCCGCGTAATCGGCCGTGTCGGTCATGGAAGTGCTCGAGCACGACGGTGAACAGGTCGTCGCGCGCGAAGCCGGCCGCGACGCGACGCGAGTCGGGCGCGATCGCGACCGGGTTCGAGTTGTAGACGAACAGCGCGTCGATCCGCTTGAACCCGTCGGCCATCGGGACGCAGCAGGTCGTCGCCGATCGTCGTCATGTTGATCGTGCGCGGGTCGCGTCCTGCGAGCAGGTCGGGCCGCGTCAGCGCCGCGCGGTCGACGTCGCCGGCGCCCGACGTCGACAGCAGCAGGCCGCCCGCGGGATGGCGGAACGCGCCGACGAGCGCCGGCAGGCAGGCGATGTTGCGGACCGCCATGCCGCCGCCGTGCGCGCGCTGCACGCCGTAGTTGACGCGGATCAACGCGCCGTCACCGCGCATCGCGGTCTCGCCGTACTCGCGCGCGAGCGACTCGATCGTGTCGGCGTCGATGCCGCAGATCGTCGCGACGTCGTGCGGCGTCGAACGCCGCGACCCGTTCGACGAGCGCATCGAAGCCGATCGTGTGACGCGCGATCCAGTCGTCGTCGACGAGGCCGTCGCGGATCAGCACGTGCATCAGGCCGAGCGCGAGCGCGCTGTCGGTGCCGGGCAGCGGCGCGACGTGCTCGTGGCACTTCTCGGCCGTCAGCGAGCGATACGGATCGATCGCGATCAGCCGCGCGCCGCGGCGCTTCGCCTCCTGCGCGCGGCTCCAGAAATGAACGCTCGACGTGATCGCGTTCGCGCCCCAGAACACGATCAGCTTCGCGTCCTGCACGCGTTCGACGTCGGTGCCCATCCGCGGGCCGAGCGTGTACGCGTAGCCGACGGACCCGGCCTCGGCGCAGATGCTGCGATGGAGCCGGCTCGCGCCGAGCTGGTGGAAGAAGCGCTGTGCCATCGACTCGCCCTGCACGAGGCCCATCGTGCCGGCATAGCTGTAAGGCACGATCCGCTCCGGATCGACCGCCGCGATCGCGGACAGTCGCGTCGCGATCGTGTCGAGCGCCTCGTCCCACGAGATGCGCTCGAAGCGGCCCTCGCCTTTCACGCCGACCCGCCGCATCGGATGCAGCAGCCGGTCGTGGTGGTACGTGCGCTCGACATAGCGCGACACCTTCGTGCACAGCACGCCGGCGGTCGGACGGTGCTCCGGGTTGCCGGTCACGCGGATCGCGACGCCGTCGCGGACGTGGACCAGCATCGCGCAGGTGTCGGGGCAGTCGTGCGGGCACGCGCCCTTGACGAGCCGCGTGGCGCCGTCCTGCGCCGTGCCGACGGCGACCGTGGTCGCGAGCGAAGTCGAGGGGAGCGAGTCGGGCATGATGGACGATCACGTCGAGGCGCCGCGGGATCGCGCGCGCCGACAGGAGTGCCGCAGCGAAAGGATACCTGCATGCCCGGCCCGCTACACGGTCTGAAGGTCGTCGAGATGGTCGGGCTCGGACCCGCGCCGTTCTGCGCGATGGTGCTCGCCGACCTCGGCGCCGAGGTCCTGCGCGTCGACCGGCCGCGAACGCCCGGCACCGGCGCGACCGCGCACGTGCTTCCGGCCGACCCGCGGTTCGACCTGCTGGCCCGCGGCCGCTCGACGCTCGCCATCGACCTCAAGCGCGCGGGCGCCGTCGACGACCTGATGGCCGTGCTCGAACGGGCCGATGCGGTCATCGAGGGCTTTCGTCCGGGCACGATGGAGCGGCTCGGCCTCGGGCCCGACGCGTGCCTCGAACGCAATCCGCGACTCGTCTACGGCCGCATGACCGGCTGGGGCCAGGACGGCCCGCTCGCGCAGACGGCCGGCCACGACATCGACTACATCGCGGTGTCCGGCGCGCTGCATGCGATCGGGCCTCGCGACGGCGAGCCGACGGTCCCGCTCAACATCGTCGGCGACTTCGGCGGCGGCGCCATGCTGCTCGCGGTCGGCGTGCTCGCCGCGCTGCTCGAGGCGAAGGGTTCGGGCCGCGGCCAGGTCGTCGATGCCGCGATGGTCGACGGTGCCGCGTTGTTGTCGACGATGCTGTACGGCTTCGCGGCCTACGGATGGTGGAACGACCGGCGCGGCACCAACCTGCTCGACGGCGGCGCGCATTTCTATCGCACCTATCGCTGCGCCGACGGCAAGTACGTCGCGGTCGGCGCGATCGAGCCGCAGTTCTATGCGACGCTGCGCGAGCGCTGCGAGCTCGACCGACCCGTCGTTCGACGCGCAAATGGATCCGGCTGCGTGGCCGGCGCTGACGGCGAAGCTCGCGGCCGTCTTCGCGACCCGCACGCGCGACGCCTGGTGCGCGCTGCTCGAGGACAGCGACGCCTGCGTCGCGCCGGTCCTCGACCATACGGAGGCGCCGATGCATCCGCATCTGCGGGCGCGCGGCACGTTCGTCGACGTCGACGGGGTCGTGCAGCCGGCGCCGGCGCCGCGCTTCGACCGGACGCCGGCAGCCCCGCCGCGGTCGCTCGCGGAACGGCCGCCTGCCGCCGACGTCCTCACCGCGTGGAGCGTCGAGCCCGACGTCGTGCGGCGACTGGCCGAAGCACCCGCCCGCTGATCGCCCGTCGACCTCCGCCATGAAAAAAGCCCGGCAGTGCCGGGCTTTTCGTTGCGCGACGCGAGGTCAGCTCAGGTGTCCCTGCACGAGACGCGTCATCTCGAACATGTCGACACGCGCCTTGCCGAAGACCTCCTTCAGCTTGTCGTCGGCGTTGATGAAGCGCTTCGCCTTCGGGTCCTGCAGGTTGTTCTTCTTGATGTACGCCCACAGCTTGCTCGTGACTTCGGTGCGCGGCACGGCCATCGCGCCAATCACCGCACCGAGTGCAGGGCTTGGCGTCATGGCCTTCATGAAAGCGGCATTCGGCTTGCGCGCAGCCTTCTTCGCGACGGCCTTCTTGGCCGGCGCCTTCTTGGCGGCCGCCTTCGTGATGGTCTTCACCGGACCGGACTTCTTGGCGGCAGCCTTCTTCGCGGGCGCCTTCTTTGCGACCTTCTTTGCAGTAGCCATCGTGCTTTCTCCTTCGCTCGTGTGGAATTGCGGTTGAAGCTGTCCGTGGAATCAACTGCCGCCGGCCCGCACGCCTCCGCTCCGGATGATCGAGTCGGAAATGGACGACTTGTCGACGGTGGTGGCCTGTCCCTTGCGGGGAATGTTGCTGCCGGTCGTGAGTTCGCGATACGCGGGGGCGTCGGCGCTCGGTTCCGGCGCCGCGCAGGCACAGACGAGACACGACAACAGTACGGATAAGAGGATTCTCATCGGGGCCTCCGAAACCACGCGCGGGGTGGTGGGCATGGGCAGTCGAAGCGATCGCGTCGAATCGGTCCGACCGTTGAACAAACGGCCCGTTTCCTCTATGAAAACCGGGCCGTCAAGCGCGGCAAAGTGTAAACCATGTGTTTCGGGAACGCATCAAGTTTCCCCGGGGAAACGAGGGGATGTCGTAGTTGTGTCGCCCCGTCGGATCGACCGGGCGGACCATCGAACGCAAGCGGGCGGTCCATTGACGGTCCCGGGCCTCTTCGGCATGATCGTCGGCAAGCCTCGTCGATGAGGCTCGCGGACGACGCTCATCGTCGATGACCCGTCCCGCGCGCGATGCCGCGTCGCGTGCTTCCATCCTTCAACGTCGGCACCGTCTTCATGCTCGCATTCGTCTTGCGTCGCGCCATGCAGGCCGTGCTCGTGATGGTCGTCGTCGCCTTCGTGTCGTTCCTGCTGTTCCAGTTCACCGGCGATCCGGTCGCGTTCATGGTCGGACAGGACGCGTCGCCGGCCGAACGCGCGGCGCTGCGCCGCGACCTCGGACTCGATCAGCCGTTCGTCGTGCAGTTCGCGAAGTTCGTGGGCCATGCGGCGACCGGCGACTTCGGGCTGTCGCTGCGCGAGGGACGCAAGGTGTCGTCGCTGATCCGCGAGCGGCTGCCGGCGACGCTCGAGCTCAGCTTCGTCGCCGCGGTTCTCGCGATCGTCGTCGGCGTGCCGGCCGGCGTCTACGTCGCGTTGCGTCGCCGCAGCTGGCTCGCGCAGACGATGCTCACGCTGTCGCTGCTCGGCGTGTCGCTGCCGACGTTCCTGATCGGCATCCTGCTGATCCTCGTGTTCTCCGTGCTGCTCGGATGGCTGCCGTCGTATGGCCGCGGTCAGACGGAGGCGATCGGCTGGTGGACGACCGGCTTCGGCTCGCTCGACGGCTGGCGCCACCTGATCCTGCCGTCGATCACGCTGTGCCTGTTCCAGCTGACGCTGATCCTCCGGCTCGTGCGCTCCGAGATGCTCGAGGTCCTGCGCACCGACTACATCAAGTTCGCCCGCGCACGCGGGCTGTCGCGCCGCGCGATCAACTTCGGCCACGCGCTGAAGAACACGCTGGTGCCGGTCATCACGATCACCGGGCTGCAGCTCGGCGGCATCATCGCGTTCGCGATCGTCACGGAGACCGTGTTCCAGTGGCCCGGCATGGGTCTCCTGTTCATCCAGTCGGTCGGCGTCGCGGACATCCCGGTGATGGCCGCGTACCTGTGCCTGATCGCGCTGATCTTCGTCATCATCAATCTCGTCGTCGACCTGCTGTACTTCGTCGTCGACCCGCGGCTGCGCGTCGAGCGCAGCACGGCTCACTGAAGCGTGTCATGAACGACCTCGCCGAAATGCCGGTCCTCGACCGGAATCCCATCGTCGCCGCCATCCGCGGCTTCCAGGACGACCTCGTGTCGATCCGCCGCGACCTGCACGCGCATCCGGAGCTCGGCTACGAAGAGGTCCGCACGGCGGCCGTCGTCGAACGCGAGCTGCAGGCGCTCGGCATCGAGACGCATGCGCAGATCGGCCGCACCGGCGTCGTCGGCGTGTTGAAGGGACGACCGGTCGGCGACGCGCTGTCGTCGCGCACGATCGGCCTGCGCGCCGACATGGACGCGCTGCCGATCACCGAGGTCAACGCGTTCGCGCACCGCTCGTCGCATCCACAGCGGATGCATGCCTGCGGCCACGACGGCCACACGACGATGCTGCTCGGCGCCGCGCGCTACCTCGCGAAGACGCGCGACTTCGACGGCACCGTGCACTTGATCTTCCAGCCCGGCGAGGAAGGCTTCGCCGGCGCGAAGGCGATGATCGACGACGGCCTCTTCGAGCGCTTCCCGTGCGACGCGGTCTATGCGATGCACAACTGGCCGAGCCTGCCGGCCGGCACGATCGGCGTCAACGACGGCCCGATGATGGCGGCCGCCGACCGCTTCGAGATCACGATCACGGGCCGCGGCGGCCACGGCGCGCATCCGTATCTCGCGATCGACCCGGTCGTCGTCGCCGGCCACATCATCACGGCCGTGCAGAGCATCGTGTCGCGCAACGTCGGGCCGCTCGACTCCGCGGTCGTGACGATCGCCGCGATGCGGGCCGGCGACATGAACGCGTTCTCGGTGATCCCGGCCGAGGCGAAGCTGGTCGGCACCGCGCGGACGTTCAAGCCCGCGGTGCAGGCGCTCCTCGCCGAGCGGCTGTCGACGTTGTGCGAGTCGATCGCCGCCGGCTTCGGCGCGCAGGCGACCTGCGTCTACACGAAGCTGTACCCGGCGACGATCAACTCGCCCGCCGAGGCGCGCTTCGCCGGCGACGTCGCCGAGTCGCTGGTCGGCAGCGACCGCGTGATCCGCGACCTGACGCCGTCGATGGGTGCCGAGGACTTCTCGTTCATGCTGCAACGGCGGCCGGGCGCCTATCTCCGGCTCGGGCAGGGCGGCGCCGACGACGGCATCTTCCTGCACAACACGCGCTACGATTTCAACGACGAGGTCCTGCCGATCGGCGCGGCGCTGCTGGCCGGCCTCGCCGAGCGCGCGATGCCGCGTTGACCGCCGCGGCTCTCCCCTCACCACGACCCTTTCGAAAGACTCCCGCATGAACGTCAAGAAGCTGTTCGCCGTGACGCTGTTCGGCCTCGCGCTCGGCGCGACCGCCATCCCGCCGGCCGAGGCCGCGACCTTCCGCTTCGCGAATCAGGGCGACCCGACGTCGATGGACCCGCATTCGCTGAACGAGTCGCTGCAGCTCTCGTTCCTCAACAACATCTACGAGGCGCTGGTCGCGCTCGACAAGAACCTGAAGATCGTCCCCGCGCTCGCGACCGACTGGAAGCAGACGTCGCCGACGGTGTGGCGCTTCAACCTCCGCAAGAACGTCACGTTCCACGACGGCACGCCGTTCACCGCCGACGACGTGATCTTCTCGTACCAGCGCGCGCTCGCCGACGGATCCGACGTCAAGACCTACGTCGGCCAGGTCAAGGAGATCAGGAAGATCGACGACCACACGATCGACGTCACGACCTCGACGCCGTATCCGATCCTGCCGAACAACTTCACGCGCTGGTTCATCTTCAGCAAGAAGTGGTGCATCGACAACCATGCCGAGAAGCCGGTCGACAAGCGCAAGGGCATCGAGAACACCGCGTCGTTCAAGGCGAACGGCACCGGACCGTACCGGTTGAAGTCGCGCGAGCCGGGCACGCGCACGGTGCTCGTCAAGAACCTGCAGTACTGGGACAAGATCGACGGCAACGTCGACGAGGCGATCTTCACGCCGATCGGCAACCCGTCGACGCGTGTCGCCGCGCTCGTCTCCGGCGAGATCGACATGATGGAGCCGGTTCCGCAGCAGGACATCGCGCGGATCAACTCGGGCGGCAACACGACGGTGCTGCAGGGACCCGAACTGCGCACGATCTTCCTCGGCATGGACCAGAAGCGCGACGAGCTGCTGTACTCGAACGTCAAGGGCAAGAACCCGTTCAAGGACAAGCGCGTCCGGCAGGCGTTCTATCAGGCGATCGACATCGAGACGATCAAGTCGAAGGTGATGCGCGGCGCGTCGACCCCGACCGCGCTGATGATCGCGCCCGGCGTGCAGGGCTTCGTTCCCGAGCTGAACAAGCGGCTGCCGTACGACCTCGACGCGGCGAAGAAGCTGATGAGCGACGCCGGCTATCCGAACGGGTTCGAGGTGTCGATGAACTGCCCGAACGACCGCTACGTCAACGACTCGGAGATCTGCCAGGCGATCGCGGCGATGCTCGCCCGCATCAACGTGAAGATCAATCTCGTCGCCGAGTCGAAGGCGCTGTACTTCCCGAAGATCCTGTCGCGCAACACGTCGTTCTACATGCTCGGCTGGACGCCGTCGACGATCGACGCGCACGACACGCTGAACTCGATCGTCGGCACGCCGGACCTCCCGACCGGCCGCGGGCAATTCAACCTCGGCGCATACAGCAATCCGAAGATCGACGACCTGATCGGCAAGATCCAGTCGGAGACGGACCTCCCGAAGCGCAACCAGATGATCGCCGACGCGATGAAGATGCACGAGGACGACATCGGGCACATTCCGCTGCATCAGCAGGCGCTCGCTTGGGGCGTGAAGAAGAACATCTCGCTCGTGCAGCTGCCGACGAACGACATGCTGCTGAAGTGGGTCGTGGTGAAGTGACCGCGGTGGGCATGCGCCGCGGCGAGCGATCATCCCGGAGAAGGCCGGGATCCGATCTGCCCGACTCGCAGGATCGGGCTTCGGCCTGCGCCGGGGCGACGACCAACGCGTTCGCGCCGCAGGACCCGTCGTCCCCGCGACACACGCGTACCGCGCGAGCGGCTCGCACCGACGCGCAGGATCGCGACGACGTGAACGAACCGCTCGACGGAACCGCCGCACCCCGCCCGCCCGGGCGCCTCTCGCGCGCCTGGGACAGCGACTTCTTCTACCAATTCCGCCGCTCGCCGATCGCGATCGGCGCGACCGCCGTCGCGCTGCTGTGCCTGATCGGCGCCTGCTTCGCCGGATGGATCGCCCCGCACAATCCGTTCGACCTCGCGAGCGTCGACCTCGGCGACGCGCGACTGCCGCCCGCGTGGATCGAAGGCGGCCGGTCGACCTTTCCGCTCGGGACCGACGAGCAAGGCCGCGACGTGCTGTCGGCCATCCTCTACGGCTCGCGGATCTCGCTGATCGTCGGCGCGACGTCGGTGCTGCTGTCGCTCGTGATCGGCATCGCGCTCGGCCTGCTGGCCGGCTACGTCGGCGGCCGCGTCGACGCGATCATCATGCGCATCGCCGACGTGCAGCTGTCGTTCCCGGCGATCCTGATCGCGCTGCTGATCGACGGCGTCGCGCGCGCGGTGATCCGCAACGCCGACGAGAGCCTGGCGTTCGTCGTGCTCGTCTTTGCGATCGCGTTGTCGGGCTGGGTCCAGTACGCGCGGACCGTACGCGGCTCGACGCTGGTCGAGAAGAATCGCGAATACGTGCAGGCGGCTCGCGTGATCGGCGTCGGCCCGGTGGCGATCATGTTCAGGCACGTGTTGCCGAACGTGACGGGCCCGGTGCTCGTTCTGGCCACGGTGCACATCGCCACGGCCATCATCACCGAGGCGACGCTGTCGTTCCTGGGGGTCGGCGTGCCGCCCACGCTGCCGTCGCTCGGCACGTTGATCCGCAACGGCAACAACTTCCTGTTCTCCGGCGAGTGGTGGATCACGGTGTTTCCCGGCGCGGCGCTGGTGATGCTGGTGCTGTCGGTGAACCTGCTCGGCGACTGGTTGCGCGACGCGCTCAATCCGCGGCTGCAGTGACGCATCGGCAATGAATCATTTGTCCCGCGCGGGGTCACATCGGGCGTCCATCTTGCTTCCGGAGACCATCATGCTTCTCGCCCCATCTTCCGCCGATCCTCGCCGCGCCGCCGCGCCGTCGGCATCGCCGCCGGTGCCTTCGCGCTGTCGGCGGCGCTCGCCGGCTGCGCGTCGGCGCCGCTGTCCTTCCTCAACGACCGGCAGGTCACGCAACGCGCGCAGCTGTATCGCTATCCGGTGTTCGTCGGCGGCGGTCGACGGCATACTCGACCGGCTTCCGTCCGGTGCCGATCACGCCGGGCGATCACCTCGTCACGATCGATGCGCCGCCGGTCGGCGGGCTGACGCAGCCGATCCAGAAGATCATTCCGATGCAGATCGAGCCGTGCACGCGCTACTACCTCGCCGCGCAACGCAACTCGGCGTTCTCGAACAGGACTGGGACCTCGTGATCGAGGACCAGATCACCGTCGGCGGCTGCAATCCGGAAGAAGAGTGGCGCAAGGCGGGCAAGACCGGCGCGTCGTCGATCGCGTCGATCGAGTCGTCGGCGACCGCCGCGACCGCGCCGAGCGCGGCGCGCATGACGACCGAGCGCCGCGACGACCCACCGATGCCCGACGCGCTGCTGGAGGTTCGTCACCTGCGGGTCGAGTTCCCCACGCGCCGCGGCTCGCTGCTGGCGCTGGACGACGTCTCGTTCTCGATCGCGCCCGGCGAGGTGCTCGGCGTCGTCGGCGAGTCGGGTGCCGGCAAGTCGCTGACCGGTGCGGCCATCATCGGTCTGCTCGAGGCGCCCGGCCGCATCGCCGGCGGCGAGATCGTGCTCGCCGGTCGTCGCATCGACCAGCTCGACGACGATGCGATGCGTCGCATCCGCGGCAAGGAGATCGGCGCGATCTTCCAGGATCCGCTGACGTCGCTGAACCCGCTGTACACGATCGGCCGTCAGCTCGTCGAGACGATCCAGACGCATCTCGACCTGTCGGCATCGGCCGCGCGCACGCGCGCGATCGAGCTGCTGGAAGCCACCGGCATCCCCGGCGCGCGTCAGCGCATCGACCAGTATCCGCACCAGTTCTCCGGCGGCATGCGACAGCGCGTCGTGATCGCGCTCGCGCTCGCGGCCGGACCGAAGCTGATCGTCGCCGACGAGCCGACGACCGCCCTCGACGTGTCGATCCAGGCGCAGATCATCGCGCTGCTGAAGAAGCTGTGCCGCGACCACGGCACCGCGATCATGCTCGTCACGCACGACATGGGCGTGATCGCCGAGACCGCCGACCGCGTCGCCGTGATGTACGCCGGCCGCATCGTCGAGATCGGCCGCGTCGACGACGTCATCCATCGGCCGCAGCATCCGTACACGGTCGGGCTGATGGGCGCGATCCCGTCGATGCGACAGGAGGCCGAGCAACTCGCGCAGATCGACGGGTCGATGCCGCGGCTGACCGCGATCCCGCCCGGCTGCGCGTTCCATCCGCGCTGCTCCGCGCGCTTCGCGCCGTGCGACCGCGAGCGTCCGGACCTGATGCCGGCCAGGACCTCGCTGGCGGCCTGCTGGCTGCACGACCAGCGGCATCGCGCCGCGGCCGCCGCGGTCCGCGCGACGCTGGCCGCGATCGACCACGCGCCGGGCAGTCTGTGACGGCGATCCGGCACCACGCGTCCGCCGGCGACGCGTCCTCTCGTCGAGGTCGATCATGCCGGTCGCGCGTTCGACGTGTCCGCGCCGTGGCTCAACCGCATCCTGCAGCGCGAAGGCCGCGCGATCCTGAAGGCCGTCGACGACGTGTCGTTCACGATCGCGGCCGGCGAGACGCTCGGGCTCGTGGGCGAGTCGGGCTGCGGCAAGTCGACGATCGCGCGGCTGCTGGTCGGGCTGCACGCGCCGACGTCGGGCCGCATCCTGTTCGACGGCGAGCCGGTCGCGCGCTTCGCGAAGGTGCCGGCGATGCGGCGTCGCGCGCAGATGATCTTCCAGGATCCGTACGCGAGCCTGAACCCGCGCTGGCGCGTCGGCCGCATCATCGCCGAGCCGTTGAAGCTGCATCGGGCGGTCGTCGACGAAGGCACGCGGGTCCGCGAGCCGGTCACGGCCGACGCCGCGACGAACGAGCGAATCGATGCGCGCGTCGACGCGCTGCTGACGCAGGTCGGGCTGTCGCCGGCCGATCGCGTCAAGTATCCGCACCAGTTCTCCGGCGGCCAGCGGCAACGGATCTCGATCGCCCGCGCGCTCGCGACGCAGCCGGACTTCCTCGTCTGCGACGAGCCGACGTCGGCGCTCGACGTGTCGGTGCAGGCGCAGGTGCTGAACCTGATGAAGAAGCTGCAGCGCGAGCTCGGGCTCACGTATCTCTTCATCTCGCACAACCTCGCGGTCGTGCGCTACATCGCCGATCGCGTCGGCGTGATGTACCTCGGCCGGCTCGTCGAGCTGGCGCCGAAGACGACGCTGTTCGCGCAGCCGCTGCATCCGTACACGAAGATGCTGCTGGAGGCGATTCCCGATCTCGAAAAAACGGGCACTTCGCGCGTTGCGGTCGCAGGCGAAGTGCCCAACCCCCTGAAGCCACCGTCAGGCTGCACGTTTCATCCGCGCTGCCCTTATGCCAATGCCCGCTGCCACGTCGAACGGCCGGAACTGAAGCTGCACGGCGTGTCGCTGGTCGCGTGTCACGGCGTCGAGGAAGGCCGCATCGACGCGGCCACGACGCCGCAGGCCGTGCTCGCCTGATCTCGTGGCGCCGACGTACGCCGCGCTGTAGAACGACGCGCCCTTCGCCGCGCGACGCGCACGCATCGCCAGCGCCGCGACCAGCAGCCCAGCGCCGAAGTTGACGATCGACCACAGCGCCAGCAACGCGTTGTGCTGGATCGTGAGCGCGTACGCGGCGGTGCTCGCATAGGCGAACGACGGGACGAGCCACGTGCTCAGCACCAGCGACGGCCCCACCTTGCAGATCGCGACCTGACGCGCTTGCGGCACGTAGGCGCACAGCCGTGCGGCATTCGCCGTCAGGTAGAACCCTGTCACCGCACCGATCCATCCGTCGACCATCACGCGCTCCGTCGATCGCCCTCGCCGCCTGCAGCGAAGTATCGAAGCGCTCGGCCCACGAATCACCCACGCATTGCACAATGCCGGCGTGACTTTTTCACGAGCCGCAGGAGCACCCACATGAAGTCCATCACCACGGCGGTCGCCGTCGTCGTCCTCGTGATCGTCGCGATCGCGCTGCGCAACTGGACGCTCGTCACGCAAGCCGACCGCGATCGACCTGTTCGTCACGACCGTGAACGTGTCGCTGCCGCTGTTGCTGCTGATCGGGCTGGCGCTGGTCGCGGTGCTGTACTTCACGACGATCGGACGCATCCGCATGCGCGCGGCGGTCGAGTCGCGCGACCTGCACCGCGAGCTCGAGGCGGCGCGTCGGACCGCGGACACGGCCGAGGCGTCGAGGATCGCGGACTTGCGCGCCTATCTCGATCGCGAGATTCCGCAGATCGAGCTCAAGCTCGACCAGGCGCTGGAGCGGCTCGACGTGCGCGTGCCGACGGTACCGCCGATCGTGCGCTGACGCGCTCGACCGTCGCGATCGAATCAGCGCGACGGAATCAGCGCGAGCAGCGCGAAGCTCGCGAGCCAGTGCGTGCCGACGTAGTGCCCTTCGGCCGCGTGCGGCAGCGACACGTCGATGTGCGCGTCGATCGCGGTGTGGACCGCGGGCTGCAGCGCGGCCGGCAGGTCGTCGACGATCCGCTTCCAGCACCACGCGCGCGACAGGTTGAGGCCGTCGATGTGCGCGAGGCGGGCGTCGCTGCGATCGCTCGGCACGATCGGCTTCAGCCACTGCGCGAGACGTGCGATGTCCGGGACGAAGCCGTCCCACCAGCGCGAGAAGCCCTCGGCATTCGACAGCACGCGATGGATCAGCGCCGCCTCGAGCAGGCCGTTCGACAGGAAGTCCTCGCTCGCGGTCTCGTAGGCGACCGGGTAGTCGCGATCGGCGGCATACCAGTCGAGCGCGCGGGCGCGCAGCACCTCGACGAACGCCGCGTCGGCGGCCGTCGTCGCGTAGTCGAGCATCAGCATCGATGCGAACGCGCTGTTCGGATGCGCGCCGACCCGTGCCGGGTGCACGGCCCGCGGCAGGAACGCGATCGTGCGTTCGACGAAGGCGTCGGCGAGCGGCTGCAGCCGGTCGCGCCACGCGGCCGCACGCGCATCGCGCTTCGCGAGCGTCCGCAGCGCCTCGGCCAGCTTCAGCAGCCACGCCCAGCCGTACGGGCGCTCGAACGACGCCGACGACGGACGTGCGAGATAGGCGAGCTCGCCGTCGACGCGGTCCTGCGCGAACTGGATCTCGAGCAGGTCGCCGATCGCGGCCGCCTCGGGCATCTCCGGAAAGAGTTCGAGCAGCGTCACGAGCGTCCAGTGCATGTGCACCGACGAATGCCAGTCGTAGCTGCCGTAGAAGATCGGATGCAGGTCGCGCGGCGACCGGACGTCGTCCGCGCCGACCATCAGGTGATCGAGCTTGTTCGGGTATTCGCAGACGACGTTCGCGAGCGCGACCTTCGCGAAGCGGCCCGCGAGCGCCGCGTCGAGCGTCGCCACGTCAGGCCGGCGCGAGGAACTTCTCGACCAGCCGCACCCAGTACGTCGCGCCGATCGGGATCAACGCATCGTTGAAGTCGTAGCTCGGGTTGTGCAGCATGCACGGCCCCATGCCGTGGCCCGACTCGCGATGGCCGCCGTCGCCGTTGCCGATGAAGACGTAGCAGCCGGGCTTGGCCTGCAGCATGAACGCGAAGTCCTCGGCGCCCATCGTCGGCTCGATGCCGGTCAGCGTGCGGTCGGCGCCGACGACGTCGCGCATCACGTCGATGCAGAACGCGGTCTCGGCCGCGTGGTTGATCGTCGGCGGATAGTTGCGATGGAAGCGCAGATGGACCTCGGTGCCGAACGTCGCGGCGGACCCGTCGACGATGCGCCGCATGCCCGTTTCGATCTGGTCGAGCACGTCGGTCGTGAACGTGCGGACCGTGCCTCGCAGCACCGCCTCGTTCGGCACGATGTTGTACGCGTCGCCGGCATGGATCTGCGTGATCGACAGCACCGCGGTGTCGATCGGCTTCTTGTTGCGCGTGATCAGCGTCTGCAGGCTCTGCGCGATCGACACGGCCGTCATGATCGGGTCGACGCCGTTGTGCGGCATCGCCGCGTGCGCGCCGCGACCCGTGATCGTGATCTCGAACTCGTTCGACGACGCCATCATCGGACCGGCCGTCACGCCGAACGTGCCGGCCGCGACGCCGGGCCAGTTGTGCATGCCGAACACCGCGTCGCACGGGAAGCGATCGAACAGCCCTTCCTCGATCATCACGCGCGCGCCGCCGCCGCCCTCCTCGGCCGGCTGGAAGATCACGTTCAGCGTGCCGTCGAAGTCGCGCGATTCGGCGAGGTACTGCGCGGCCGCGAGCAGCATCGCGACGTGACCGTCGTGGCCGCATGCGTGCATGCGGCCGTCGTGCTGCGAGCGATGTGCGAAGCGGTTGTGCTCGTCGAGCGGCAACGCGTCCATGTCGGCGCGCAGCCCGACCGACTTCGTCGACGTGCCGGCCTCGATCGTGCCGACGACGCCGGTCGTCCCGAGTCCGCGATCGACCGCGTAGCCCCACTCGGCGAGCTTCGCCGCGACGATGTCCGCGGTCCGGACCTCCTCGAAGCGCAGCTCCGGATGCGCGTGCAGGTCGCGGCGGATCGCGGCGATGTCGGACTGGAAGTGGACGATGCGGTCGATCAGGTTCATGACGATTCGGTCGAGGCGGCGACGCCGGTCGCCGGTGCGGACGAGGCTATCACGCGCCGGGGCGCGCCTCGGCCGCCCGGGCGTGCCAGCGCTCGAGCAGCGCGCGTTCCCGGGTCGGGTCGAGACCCACGGCGACGTTCAGCACGACGCCGCGCGGGCCGATCACCGGCGCGGTCGCTTCGGGCTCGGTCTCGCGCCAGCGTGCGACGTCGGCCACCGTCTCCGCGACCGCGCGGGTCCGCAGTCCGGCGGCGAACGCCTTCGAGACGTCGACAGCGAGCAGCCCCGCGGCCGACGGCGGCAGCCACAGCGGCATCTCGGTGAACGGCGCGACGTTCTCGGCCGCGAGGAAGTCGTCGTCGACCCACGTGAAGCGCGCCTCGCTCGCGGGCGCGCGGCGACACGCGTCGAGCGTGTCCGCCATCGTCGTCGGCGACGCCGGGCCGGTCGCGTTGAACGTGCCCGCGACGCGCGACTCGGCCATCGTCACGATCCACGCCGCCACGTCGCGCGCGTCGATGAACTGGACGGTCCGGTCGGGCGCGCCGGGTGCGAGCACCTCGCCGCCGAGCGACATGCGGCGCACCCAGTACGGGAAGCGGCCGCTCCGGTCGAACGGTCCGACGAGCAGGCCGGCGCGGACGTTCAGCACGCGGCCCGGCATGGCGGCCTCGGCCGCGCGTTCGCAGAGCGCCTTCAGCGCGCCGTAGTGCGTGACGACGTCCTCGTTCGACGTGTCGTCGACGGTCTGGACCGGCGCATGCTCGTCGAGGCCGGCGACCGCGAGATCGCGATACACCGAGATGCTCGAGACGAACGTGTAGTGCTCGACGCGGCGCGCGAGCAGCCGCGCCGACGCACCGACGAGCCGCGGCACGTAGCCCGACGGATCGATCACCGCGTCCCAGGGACCGATGCCCAGCAGGTCGAGCCCGCCGTCGCGGTCGCCGATGCGCTCTTCGACGTCGGGCCACAAGCCGGGCCGCGTGCCGCGGTTGAAGATCGTGACGCGATGCCCCCGCGCGCGGGCCGCGTCGACGCAATGACGGCCGAGGAACAGCGTGCCGCCGAGGATCAGGATCCGCACGACGCTGACGTTATCATCGGCTCGGTCAAGTCCGAGCCATGGCCGCCTTCCTGATCCGCCGTTCGCTGTCGAGCATCGCCGTGCTGTTCGCGATGTCGCTGATCGTCTTCGCGGGCGTCTACGTCATCGGCGACCCGGTGCTGGTCATGATCAGCCCCGAGGCGTCGCAGGCCGACGTGGCCGCGACGCGCGCCGCGCTCGGCCTGGACCAGCCGCTCTGGGTGCAGTACGGGCGCTTCGTCGCGCACGCGCTGCATGGCGACCTCGGCCGCTCGTACGCGTACAGCGTGCCGGCGATCCGGCTGATCCTCGAACGGATGCCGGCGACGATGGAGCTCGCGATCGCCGCGACCTGCATCTCGATCGCGGTCGGCATCCCGCTCGGCCTGTACGCGGGACTGAAGCCCGCGTCGCTCGCCGGCCGCACGATCATGGGCGGCTCGATCCTCGGATTCTCGTTGCCGACGTTCTGGGTCGGGCTGATGCTGATCATGACGTTCTCCGTCACGCTCGACTGGCTGCCGGCGTCGGGCCGCGGCGCGACCGTCGACGTCGGCGGCGTGCGGCTGTCGATCCTCACGCTCGACGGCTGGAAGCACCTGCTGCTGCCGGCACTCAACCTCGCGCTCTTCAACGTCGCGTTGATCATCCGGCTCGTGCGCGGCGGCACGCGCGAGGCGATGGGGACCGACTACGTCCGCTTCGCGCGTGCGAAGGGCCTGTCGAACGCGCGCATCGTCGGCGTCCACGTGCTGAAGAACATCCTGATCCCGATCGTGACGGTCGTCGGCCTCGAGTTCGGGTCGGTCATCGCGTTCTCGATCGTGACCGAGTCGATCTTCGCGTGGCCGGGGATGGGCAAGTTGATCATCGACTCGATCGGCGTGCTCGACCGCCCGGTGATCGTCGCGTACCTGCTGGTCGTCGTGACCGTGTTCGTCGTCGTCAACCTCGTCGTCGACATCGCTTATTCGTTGCTCGACCCGCGGGTGCGGCTCGCGGACGCGGGGACGACCGGCTGATGGCCGCCACGCTCGACCCGTCGACGGACGCAGCGGGCACGTCCTCGCCGCGCTTCGGCTTTGCGCGCGACTTCGCGGCCAGCCGCGTCGCGGTCGCCGCGGCGATCGTGCTGGTCCTGCTCGTCGCGGCCGCGCTGCTCGCGCCATGGTTCGTGCCGCAGGATCCGTACGACCTCGCGAAGCTCGACATCCTCGACGCGCAACTGCCGCCCGGCTCGATGGCCGGCGACGGCTCGATGCGCTACCTGCTCGGCACCGACGGCCAGGGCCGCGACATGCTGTCGGCGATCGTCTACGGCCTTCGCATCAGCGTCTTCGTCGGGGTCGTCTCGACGCTCGTCGCGGCGGTGATCGGCGTGTCGCTCGGACTCGTGGCCGGTTATGCCGGCGGACGCGTCGACGGCCTGATCATGCGGATCGCCGACATCCAGCTGTCGTTCCCGTCGATCCTGATCGCGCTGATCCTGCTCGCGTTCGCGCGGCCGGGCCTCGCGAACATCGTCGCGGCGCTGATCGCGGTGCAGTGGGCCTATTACGCGCGGACCGTCCGCAGCACGGCGCTCGTCGAGCGCCGCAAGGACTACATCGAGGCGGCGCGCGGCCTCGGCCTGTCGACGTCGCGGATCGTGTTCCGCCACCTGCTGCCGAACTGCCTGCCGCCGCTGATCGTCGTCGCGACGCTGCAGGTCGCGTCCGCGATCGCGCTCGAGGCGACGCTGTCGTTCCTCGGCCTCGGCGTGCCGATCACCGAGCCGTCGCTCGGCCTCCTGATCGCGAACGGCTTTCGCGTGCTGTTCGCCGGCAAGTACTGGATCAGCGTCTATCCGGGCATCGCGCTGGTCGTGCTGATCGTCGCGCTGAACGTCGTCGCCGACCGGCTGCGCGACCTGCTCGACCCGCGGCTGCGAACGCGATGACGACCGGCGATCAAGCGCGGCCCGTGCTCGAGGTCGCGGGCCTGAAGACGCACTTCGCGTCGCGCGCCGGCGTCGTCAAGGCCGTCGACGGCGTCGATCTCGTCGTCCACGCGGGCGAGGTCCTCGGCCTCGTCGGCGAGTCGGGCTCCGGCAAGTCGATCACCGGCCTGTCGATCATGCGGCTCGTCGATCCGCCGGGACGCATCGTCGCCGGTCGCATGCGCTTCGACGGCGTCGACCTCGCGACGCTCGACGAGCCTGCGATGCGCGCGCTGCGCGGCGACCGCATCGCGATGGTCTTCCAGGACCCGATGATGACGCTGAACCCGGTGCTGACGATCGGCACGCAGATGATCGAGACGATGGCCGCGCATCCACGCACGCCGCCGCTGTCGCAGCGCGCGATGCGCGAGCGCGCGATCGATGCGCTCGCGCGCGTCGGCATCCCGTCGCCGGCCGAGCGCCTCGCCGCGTATCCGCATCAGCTGTCGGGCGGCATGCGTCAGCGCGTCGCGATCGCGATCGCGCTGCTGAACGACCCGGCGCTCTTGATCTGCGACGAGCCGACGACCGCGCTCGACGTGACGATCCAGGCGCAGATCCTCGCGCTGATGCAGTCGCTGATCGCCGGACGCGAAGCCGGTGGGCGGCTCGCGCTGATCTGGATCACGCACGACCTGACCGTCGTCGCGGGCCTCGCCGATCGCATCGCGGTCATGTACGCGGGTCGCATCGTCGAGTCGGGGAGCGCGGCCGAGGTCATCGAGACGCCGCGGCACCCGTACACGCGCGGGCTGATCGATTCGACGCCGGCCGCGGCGCTGCACGCGACCGGCGGTCGTCGACGGCTCGCGCAGATCCCCGGGTCGCCGCCGTCGCCGATGCACCTGCCGCAGGGCTGCCCGTTCCGCCCGCGCTGTCCGAATGCGCAGCACGACTGCCTCGTCGATCCACCGACGACCGTCGATCGCTCGGGGCGCACGCTGCGGTGCTTCCACCCGGTTCGCGACGACGAACGCTGCGAGGCCTCGTCGTGACCGATGCGACGCCGCGTCCGGTCGAAGCGCCGCTGCTCGACCTGCGTGGCATCGAGAAGCGCTTCGCCGCCGCGACCGACCTGTCGACGCGGATCGTCGACCGACTGCGCGGACGTCGCGAGCCGCGCGTCGTCCATGCGATCGACGGCGTCGACCTGTCGATCGCGCGCGGCGAGGTCGTCGGACTCGTCGGCGAGTCCGGTTGCGGCAAGTCGACGCTCGGACGCATCGCGGCCGGGCTGATCGAGCCGACCGCCGGCACGCGCGTCCTGCATGCCGCGACCGGCGACGCGGCGCACGACCGCCTGGCGGTTCAGATGATCTTCCAGGACCCGTCGGCATCGCTGAACCCGCGGATGCGGGTCGTCGACCTGATCGCCGAAGCGCCGGTCGTCCATGGTCTTTGGCCTCGGGCCGAGCGTGCGATGCGGACCGTCGACCTGCTGGCGCGCGTCGGCCTCGACGCGTCGACGCTCGACCGCTATCCGCACCAGTTCTCCGGCGGCCAGCGCGCGCGCATCGGCATCGCGCGTGCACTCGCGGTCGAGCCGCTGCTGCTGGTCTGCGACGAGGCCGTCGCGTCGCTCGACGTGTCGACGCAGGCGCAGGTGCTGAATCTCTTCATGGACCTGCGCGACGACGCGGACGCGGCGCGCGGCCTGACCTACCTCTTCATCAGCCACGACCTCGCCGTCGTGCGGCACCTGTCGGACCGCGTGGCGATCATGTATCTCGGTCGCATCGTCGAGTCGGCGCCGACCGCGACGCTGTTCGCGGCGCCGAACCATCCGTACACGCAGGCGCTGCTCGCCGACATGCCGACGCTCGCGGTCGGCAAGCGGGCGTTCGGTGCGGCGGCCGGGCGCGCGTCGTCGGAGCCGCCGTCGCCGCTCGCCCCGCCGTCGGGCTGCCACTTCCATCCGCGCTGTCCGCGTGCGAAGGACGTGCCGGACGACCGTTGCCGGCTCGAGCGTCCCGCGCTGCTGGCGGTCGGCGACGGCCATCGTTCGGCCTGCCACCTCAACGATCCGCGCGACCCGCAGAGGTAAACTGCCGCTTTACGGCGAACCGGATCCGCATCATGAACACCCGACTCCCCACCGCCGCGCCCGCAAAGGACGTCGACGACGTTCGAACGAGTCCATCGCCCGATGCGCTCGCGATGGTCGAGCGGTTGATCCGCTTCGACACGACGTCGCGCGAATCGAACCTCGGCCTGATCGAATGGACGCGCGATCATCTCGAGAAGCTCGGCGCGAAAACGCGGCTGACCTACGACGGGACCGGTGCGAAGGCCAACCTGTTCGCGACGCTCGGTGACGGTCCGAAGCCCGGCCTGATCCTGTCCGGCCACACCGACACGGTGCCGGTCGACTTCCAGGAATGGAAGACCGATCCGTTCGAGCCGACGATCGTCGGCGACCGCCTCCACGCGCGCGGCTCGGCCGACATGAAGGGGTTCCTCGGCATCGCGCTCGCCGCGGCGCCGACGTTCGTCGCGTCGATCGACGCGGGCCGGCTCGACGCGCCGATCCACTACTCGCTGTCGTACGACGAGGAGATCGGCTGCGTCGGCGTGCGCGGCCTGCTCGCGGACCTGCAGGCGATCGGCCTCGAGGCGGCGGGCTGCATCGTCGGCGAGCCGACCTCGATGCAGCCGATCATCGCGCACAAGGGCACGCATCGCTTCCGCTGCCGCGTCCACGGCCGCGAGGCGCACTCGAGCTACACGACGCACGGCGTCAACGCGATCGAGTACGCCGCGAAGCTCATCGTCTTCATCCGCGACCTCGCGGACCGGCTCGCCGCGACCGAGGTCCGCGACTACGGCTTCAACGTGCCGTACTCGACGCTGTCGACCGGCGTGATCCGCGGCGGCATCGCGGCCAACGTGATCCCGGCCACGTGCGACGTGCAGTTCGACATGCGCACGCTGCCGAACGCGTCGTCCGACGCGCTCTACGGCGAGATCGTCGACTACGCGAAGCAGCTCGAGGCCGCGATGCAGCGCGAGGACGCGAGCGGGCGCATCGAGATGACGTGGGAGAGCTCGACCGGCGGCCTCGCGGCGAACGAGAGCGAGCCGATCGTCCGCCTCGCGAAGGCGCTGTCGCGCAACGACAGCACCGGCAAGGTCTCGTACGGCACCGAGGCCGGGCTGTTCCAGCAGATCGGCATCCCGACCGTCATCTGCGGCCCCGGCGACATCGCGCAGGCACATGCGCCCGACGAGTTCGTCGCGCTCGACCAGCTCGCGCAGTGCGAGCGCTTCATGGACCGGTTGGCCGCGGGCGGCTGACCCGTCGGCGCGGAGCGGCTCGCGTCCGCGTCGATGACGACCGACCTCGAACGCGCGTCGCGCCTGTCGCGCGCCGACCTCGAGACGATCCTCGCCGTCACGCGTGCGCTCGCCGCGCCGTTCGACCTGTCGACGATGCTGGCCGAGGTCACGGCCGCCGCGCGCCGCGTGTTGCGCGCCGAGCGCAGCTCGGTGTGGCTGCTCGACGAGGCCGCCGGCGAGCTCGTGATGGAAGTCTCGAGCGACGTCCGGCTCGTCCGCATCCCGGTCGGGCGCGGCCTCGCCGGTGCCTGCGTCCGCGAGCGTCAGACGATCAACGTGCCCGACTGCTATGCCGACCCGCGCTTCGACACGTCGGTCGATCGCGCGTCGGGCTATCGCACGCGCTGCAGCCTGACGCTGCCGCTGATCGATCATCGCAACGAGCTGATCGGCGTGATGCAGGTGCTGAACCGCGACGACGGCGTGTTCGATACCGACGACCAGGCGCTCGCCGAGGCGCTCGCCGCGCAGTGCGCGGTCGCGCTCAGTCGCGTGCGGATGATCGAGGACCTCGTCGAAGGCGAGCGGATGAAGCGCGAGCTCGACCTCGCGCGCGTCGTGCAGATGAGCACGCTGCCGTCGACGCTGCCGACGATCGACGGCTACGACATGCATGCGACGTTCCTGCCGGCCGAGGCGACCGGCGGCGACACGTACGACCTGAGCGCGATCGACGAGGGACTGCTCGTCGTGCTCGGCGACGCGACCGGCCACGGCATCGCGCCGGCGCTGTCGGTCACGCAGATGCAGGCGATGCTGCGGATGGCCTTCCGACTCGGCGCCGGGCTGGAGTCCGCGTTCCGCGAGGTCAACGATCGCCTCGCCGAGACGCTGCCCGACAGCCGCTTCATCACGGCCTTCGTCGGCGTGCTCGATCCTCTCGCGCACCGGCTGCGCTTCCTCAGCGCCGGTCAGGCCCCGATCGTCCTCCATCGCGCCGCGACCGGCCGCTGCGAGATCCACGGGCCGACCAGCTTCCCGCTCGGCGCGATGCCGATCGCACGACTGAAGCCCGCGGTCGAGCTGACGTTCGCGCCGGGCGACCTGCTGGCGCTGCTGTCGGACGGCGTCTACGAATTCGAGAACACGCGCGGCGAGCAGTTCGGTCGCGCACGCGTCGAGGCGCTGCTGTGCGCCCGGTCCGGCGATCGCGTGGCCGACGTCGCGGCGGCGGTGCTCGAAGCGCTCGGTGCGTTCGCGCACGGCGCGCCGCAGGCCGACGACCTCACGATGGTGCTGCTCGGACGTCGACCCGACTCCTGACGTCGAACGGCCGCCCTCAGTGCCGCGACAGCCGGACGACGAAGCGGTTGCGGCCGTCGACGCGGCGATAGTCCCAGTCGCGGGCGGCCGCGCGCGTCAGCAGCAGTCCGCGGCCGCCCGGCTCTTCGAGGCGAGGCGACCGGA
Organism: uncultured beta proteobacterium; assembly: GCA_963795885.1. Lineage (GTDB taxonomy): Bacteria > Pseudomonadota > Gammaproteobacteria > Burkholderiales > Burkholderiaceae_D > CAHJXF01. The sequence goes on from CAWCJI010000005.1 coordinate 78,740, forward strand.
CCGCCTCGCGCGGATCGAACGGCACGCCGTCGTCCTCGAACGACAGCACGACGTCGTCGGCGGTCTGCTCGACGACGAGGTCGGTCTCGCGACACGCGTCGCGCGGGAACGCGTGCATCAGCCGGTTCATCAGCGTCTCTTCGAGGACGAGCTCGACGCGGTAGCGGCAGCGTGCGGTCAACCGGTGCTCGCCGAGGAACGCGAGGACCTTCAGGCGCGCCGCCTCGATCGCGGGCAGCGCGTTCGGGATCGAAACTTTCAGCACGGACGTCTCGTTCGGTCAGGCGGCCAGCTCGGCGATCGCCTCGTCCTCGGTCGCGACGACCGGCATGATCTGGTCGATCGCGGCGTCGTCGAGGATGCCCTGCACGAACTCGGTCGCGCCGAACAGCGCGATCCGATGACCCTTGCCGACGACGCCGCGCGCGGCCGAGATCAGCAACCGGAGGCCGAGCGACGCGATGAACGTGACGCCCGACAGGTCGATCACCGCGTCCTGCGACTTCGCGACGACCGTCGCCGTGAAGCGCAGCCCGATCGCATCGGCGCCAGCGGCATCGAGCCGTCCCGCCAGGTGGACGCGGGTGATCGCATCGGTCGCGTCTGCCACGGTCATTTCCACGGTCGAACTCTCCAAGGGCGCCGGCTCGCGACGCGAAGGGCGTGCCATCGCACGGTGCGCTGCGCGACGTCGGGATGGCTGCGGAAGCAGGCCGACCGTCGATCGTGGACAAGTCATGTGACGAAGTCTTGACAGCGCGCGCGCGATCCGTGCGATCGTCCGACCGACGCGAGCCTGCAATCGTCGACGTCGATCCTCGTCTCCACCGTGATCACGCCCTCGCCCCGACGCCCATGACGGTCCGACGCGACGCATTTCCGAGCGACCGCCGACGCGGCGACATGCGATGACGACGCGCGATTTCGCGCGGCGCATCGACGTGCTGCCCGACGTGGTCGACTTCGTCGACGCGGAACTCGCCGGCTCCGCGCTCGATCGCACGAAGCGCGAGACGGTGCACTTCGCCATCGAGGAGCTGATGACCAATATGGTCAAATACGCGCCATGCGGCGCGCCTCACATCACGATCGAGATCGAGTGCCGCGACGGCGCGGCCGAGGTGACGCTGATCGATGCGGACGTCGAGCCGTTCGATCCGACGCAGGCGCCCGATGCCCGCATCGATGCGCCGCTCGCGGAGCGCCGACCCGGTGGCCTCGGCCTGCATCTGGTCCGCCGTGTCGTCGATGCGTTGCGCTACGAGTACACGACCGCCCGACGCGAAGGACGGACCTGGTTTCGCGTCGCGCCGGCACCATCGTCGAACGATGCTGACCGTTGAGCCCGACGGCGATGGCGTCGTCCGGCTCGTCGGTCGCCTCGATGCCGCGCAGGCGCCGGCCGCGCAGGCGGCGCTCGACCGGCTGGCCGGCAGCGCCACGATCGACTGCCGCGACCTCGACTACCTGTCGAGCGCCGGCCTGAGCGTGCTGCTGAAGACGCAGAAGCGTCTGCTCGCCGGCGGCGGCGCGATGCGACTCGCGCGGCTGCGGCCGCACATCCACGACATCTTCGTCTACTCGGGCTTCGATCAGCTGTTCGAGATCGTCGACGACGACGACAAAAACAAATCCAACTTTCCGCCGGCCGCGGCGTAGTTGTGTGGTGAGCGACAGCGAGGACCAGGCCGCGCTGGCTGCGCTTCGCAACGGGGATCGCAGCGGGTTCATCGGCCTGGTCGAGCGCTATCACCGGCCGGTCTACAACGCCGCGTACACGATCCTGCGACGGGTCGACGACGCGAGCGACGTGACCCAGACCGTCTTCCTGCGGGTGATCGAGCGACTGGACGACTATGACCCGAACTACCGTTTCTTCAGCTGGCTGTACCGGATCGCGGTCAACGAGGCCCTCGACGTCCTGCGTCGCAACGGCCGCGAAGATCCCCTCGACGACGAGATCGACGTGCCCGAGCGAGAGGGGCTCGATCCCGCATCGCTGTTCGAGCGCGCCGAGGTGGGCGCCCATCTGCGAGCGTGCGTGATGCGACTGTCCGCCGGCGACCGGGCCGTGATCACGCTGCGGCACTTCGCCGAGCTGGGCTACGACGAGATCGGCGACGTGCTGGAGATCGACGAGGCGACGGTCAAGTCCCGCCTGTTCGAAGCGCGCAGGCGCCTGCGCAGGCTGATGGCCCGCGCCGAGGAGCGTTGAGATGAGAGACGATCGGACGACCGACGGCATGCAGGCGGTCCTCGACCGCACCGCGACGGCCGGAGAAGTCGACGAACTCGAGGCGATGCTCGCCCGCGACGCGGCCGCGGCCGACGAATTCGCCGCATGGAGATTGCTGTTCGACGGACTCGCGCGGATGCCGGCGGCCCATCCGCCGGAAGCGCTCGTGTCGAGGATCACGGCGGCCATCGAACACGCGCCACTGGACGGATCCGACCGATCGACGGGAATATGTCACACCGACGACCAACTTTCGGGACGCCCTTCGGTATTTGTCGCAGGGACCACGCAAACGACGCGCCGACCCTTCGGGTTCAAGACCGTATCGAGCTGGCTGGTGCCGGCCTCTTCCAAGGAGTCTCACATGAACACCCAACAGAAATATCTGGCCGGCGGTGCCGCATTGGTCGTCGCGATCGGCGTCGCGGCCATGTTGTCCAACTATCCGCCGAAGTCGAACGACGTCGTCGGCACCGTCGTGCCGGCCGAGCGCTATCGCGCACCGCAGAGCGGCGCCGAGGCGGTCAAGCTCGGCACGCAGGGTGCGCCGTCGTCCGCCGTGACGACCGCCGGCGAAGGCGTGCCGGCCGCGTCGAACACCGAGGCCGCGGCTCGGTTGAACAGCGTGGACGCGCAGTCGCAGGCCGATCGCATGGCAAAGAGCCAGGCCGACAGCGTCTCCGCTGATCGCATGGTGAAGAGCCAGGCCGACAGCCGTCTCCGCCGATCGCATGGTCAAGAGCCAGGCCGACAGCGTCTCCGCCGATCGCATGGTGAAGAGCCAGGCCGACGCCGTCTCCGCCGATCGCATGGTGAAGAGCCAGGCCGACAGCGTCTCCGCCGATCGCATGATCAAGAGCCAGGCCGACAGCGTCTCGGCGGATCGCATGGTCAAGAGCCAGGCAGACAGCGCGGCGGCCGATCGCATCGCCAAGAGCCAGGCCGACCGCATGGGGCAAAGCCAGGCGAACAGCATGGTCCAGAGCCAGGCGAACAAGGCCGACGCGGCCGCCCGTGCCGACCTCGCGGCTGCGCAGAAGCAGGCCGATCGGGCGAGCATCGCTCAGGCGCAAGCCAACAAGGCCGACGCCGCTGCCCGCGCCGACCTCGCCGCCGCGCAGAAGCAGGCCGATCGTGCGGCCAGCCCTCCAGAACCAGGCGGACAAGGCGGATGCCGCCGCGAGGGCCAACCGCGGCAACCAGCAGTAGAAGAGACGCTCGCCCGGACGAGACGAACCCGGCACGCATGGCATCGCCGATCGAACGACTCCGAGCAGCAACGGCCGACGACCAGTCGGCCGTTTTTTTGTCTGGTCTCCGCGTCCCGCGTCGCGTTGCCGCGACCACGCGCCGACGGTCGCTCGGCATCGCCGTGATGGCTGTCGTCACCTTGTCGCTCGCAACCGGTCGCGCGCAGGCGACCGACGATCCGCTCGGACTCGCGACGACGCAGTCGCCCGAGCTCGTCCAGATCTACCTGTCGCCGCAGCTCGACTACCTGACGCCGCACGTGCAGGCGACGTTCGAACATTCGTTGCGCTGGCAACGCGAACGCTTCGGATGGCAGCCGACGCAACCGGTCACCGTGTTCCTGAAGGACTTCTCGGACTTCGGCAACGCGGGCGCCACGCCGACGCCGATCAACACGCTGCGCGTCGAGATCGAGCCGGCGTCGAACGACTTCGAGACCGATCCCGGCGGCGAACGGATGGCGTCGCTGATGAACCACGAGCTCGTCCACATCGCGACGACCGACATCGCGTCGTCGCAGGACCTGTTCTGGCGGCACCTGTTCCTCGGCAAGGTGTCGCCGCAACCGGCCGACCCCGAGTCGCTGATCTACAGCTACCTGACGGTGCCGCGCTTCAACGTGCCGCGCTGGCAACTCGAAGGCGCCGCCGTGTTCATGGAGACTTGGATGGGCGGCGGCTTCGGCCGCGCGCAGGGCGGCTACGACGAGATGGTGTTTCGCGCGATGGTCCGCGACCACGCATCGTTCTACGATCCGCTCGCGCTCGAGTCGCGCGGCATTCGCGTCGACTTCCAGGTCGGCGTCAACGCGTACCTGTACGGCACGCGCTTCATGACGTGGCTCGCGCTGACCTATTCGCCGGAGCAGGTCGTCACGTGGTTGCGGCGCGACGAAGGCAGCAAGCGCCACTACGCCGCCGCCTTCGAACAGGTCTTCGGCCTTCCGCTCGACACCGCATGGCAGCACTGGATCGCCGACGAGCAGACCTTCCAGCAGCGCAATCTGCAAGGGCTGCGCGAGCATCCGCTGACGCCGCTGAAGCCGATCACGCGGCAGGCCCTGGGGTCGAGCTCGCGGCTGTTCTTCGATCCGTCGAGCTCGACGCTGTACGGCGCGTTCCGACGACCCGGCATCGTCGAGTTCGTCGGCGCGGTGGACACGCGCAACGGTAGCGTGCGCCCGCTGGTCGACCTCACCGGCGGCGTGCTGTTCTCGGTGACCGCGCTCGCGTTCGATCCGACGCATCGCACGCTGTTCTACACCGCGAACAACCTCGACCAGCGCGACCTGATGTCGTTCGACCTGCGCACCGGCCGGCAGACGCTGCTGCTGCGGCGCGCGCGGATCGGCGACCTCGTGTTCGACGCGGCCGACCGCTCGCTGATCGGCGTGCGGCACGTCGCGGGCGTCGCGACGATCGTGCGCGTCCCGTATCCGTACGATCGCTGGGAGCCGCTGCACACGTTCGACTACGAGGTCGTGCCGACCAACCTCGACGTGTCGCCCGACGGCGCCTCGCTGTCGGCATCGGTCAAGGAAGTCAACGGCGACCAGTTCCTGCGCGTGTGGTCGCTCGCGGCGCTGCGCGGAGGACGGCTCGAACAGACGGCGCAGTTCGGCTTCGGGCAGGCTGCGCCCGAAGGCTTCGTGTTCTCGCCGGACGGGCGCTACCTGTACGGCACGAGCTACTTCACCGGCGTGTCGAACGTCTTCCGATGCGAGCCGGCCACCGGTGCGACCGAGGCCGTCACGAACGTCGAGACGGGTGTCTTCCGGCCGCTGCCGCTCGCCGATGGCCGGCTCGTCGTGCTCGACTACACCGGCCAGGGCTTCGTGCCGTCGATCGTCGAACGCCCGGTGCCGCTCGAGGACGTCAGCGCGATCCGCTTCCTCGGCACGGAGCTGGCCGAACGCCATCCGATCGTCACGACCTGGCAGGTCCCGCCGACGTCCGCGACCGACACGCTCGAGGCCGCGACGCCGCCTCGTCCCTACGATCCGCGCCGCGAGCTGCAATTCCTCAACGCCTACCCGGTGCTGCAGGGCTACAAGAAGACGGGGGGCCTCGGCTATCGCGCGAACTGGTCGGACGCGCTCGGCTTCGCGAACGTCGCGCTCGTCGCGGCCGTGACGCCCGCGCAAGGGTTGAAGCTGAAGGAGCAGGGCCACGCCGAGTTGAGCGGCAACTACCTCGGCTACAGCGGCTCGCTGTCGTGGAACCGTTCCAACTTCTACGACCTGTTCGGTCCGACCGAACGCAGCCGCAAGGGCTTCGCGGTGAAGGTCGCCGACGACATCCCACTGATCTACGACCGCTTCGAGCATCTCGACCTGCGCTTCGAGGCCGCGCACTACAACGGCATCGACACGCTGCCGACGGCGCAGAACGTCGCGAGCACGGTGTCGACGCTGACGACGGTCGGCACGAGCCTCACGTTCGTCAACCTGCGCCGGTCCCTCGGTGCGGTCGACGAGGAAGAAGGCATCGCGGCGGTCGGCGCACTGAGGGGCAACATCGCGCCCCGCGTCCGCACGATCCAGGCGCGCGGCAATGTCGACGCCGGCCTCGCATTGCCTTGGGCCCATGCGTCGCTGTGGTCGCGCAGCTATGCCGGCGTGGCCGGCGGCGATCGCAGCAACACGCTGGCCCCGTTCTACTTCGGCGCGTTCGGCAACAACCGGCTCGACGACGGCGAGGTGCGACGCTATCGCGACTACGACTCGCTGCCCGGCTTCGGCATCGACGACATCGCCGCGCTGTCGTTCGTCCGCGAGACCATCGAGTTCGACCTGCCGCCGGTCGTGTTCGCATCGGTCGGCACGCCCGACCTGTACCTGAGCTGGCTGCGTCCCGCCGTCTTCGCGACCGTGATGCGAACCGACCCGTTCAACGCGTCGACGCGAGCGACCTACGAGAGCGTCGGCACGCAGGCCGACCTGCGCTTCAGCCTGCTGCACTGGTACGAGGCGATCCTGTCGGTCGGCGTGGCCGAAGGCTTCCAGGGCAGCAAGCGTGCACGGCGCGAATGGATGGTGTCGTTGAAGATCCTTTGAGTTCGTCGACCCGTCGAAGATGAGCGCCTCGTGATCGCACTCATCGTTCCCGCATTGCTGTGCCTGCTGCCGGTCCTGGGTCTGCTGACGACGCTCGTCGTGTTCGACAGCTACAAGCTGGTGCCGCTTCGGACCGTGGTCGCGCTGGTCGCCGCCGGCGCCGCGCTCGCGCTCGTCTGCTATCCGATCAACGCGTGGCTGATCGGCCGGCTCGGCATCGAACTGCCGACCTACTCGCGCTACGTCTCGCCGTGGATCGAGGAAGCGGCCAAGGACGTGCTGCTGCTCTGGCTGATCGCCCGTCATCGCATCGGCTTCCTCGTCGACGCCGCGATCGTCGGCTTCGCGCTCGGGTGCGGCTTCGCGCTGGCCGAGAACGTCTACGTGCTGTGGTCGGTGCCCGATGCCGACCTGTCGACGTGGGTCGTCCGGGGCTTCGGGACGGCGATCATGCACGGCGGCGCGGCGGCGCTGTTCGCCGTCATCTCGCTCGCGATCCTCGAACACGACGAACGCCGCGGCCTGCGCGCGCTGCTGCCGGGTTACGTGACCGCGGTGCTGCTGCACTCCGCCTTCAACCACCTCAGCCGCGAGTCGGCGATCTCGGTGCCGCTCGTGCTGCTCGCGGTCACCGCGCTGCTGACGATCGCGTACCAGCGCGGCGAGCGGTCGCTCGCGCAATGGCTCGGCGTCGGCTTCGATGCCGACGCCGAGCGGCTGACGCTGCTGAAGTCGGGCCGGCTCGACGCGTCGCCGACCGGCCGCTACCTGCGCACGCTGCGCGAGCGCTTCGACGGCCTCGCGGTCGCCGACCTGCTCGCGTATCTGCGGCTGTTCACCGAGCTGTCGATGCGCGCGAAGGGCGTTCTGCTGATGCGCGAGAACGGCTTCGAGACACCGCCCGATCCCGAAGGTCCCGAGCGCCTCGCGGAGCTCGCGTTCCTCGAACGCAGCATCGGCCGGACCGGCCTGCTGGCGCTGCATCCGTTACTGCCGATGCGACGCCGCGCGCTGCGTCAGATGCTGGCCGGCCGAGCATGACGGTCACGTACCGTTGGTCGGACGCTTCGTGAACACGAGATCCCACACGCCGTGTCCGAGGCGCTTGCCGCGCGTCTCGAACTTCGTGACCGGCCGCGTCAGCAGCGGATTCGTCGGCCCCGCGTAGCCGAGGCCGCCGGCATCGATCAGCGACGGCTCGGCGCCGAGCACGTCGAGCATCTGCACCGCATAGTCTTCCCAGTCCGTCGCGCAGTGGATGAAGCCGCCCGGCGCGAGGCGGCTCGCGAGCGTCGCGACGAACGCGGGCTGGATCAGCCGTCGCTTGTTGTGTCGGGCCTTGTGCCACGGGTCGGGGAACCACACGAGCGCGCCGGCCAGCGAGCCCGGAGCGATCATCGACTCGACGACCTCGACCGCGTCGTGCTCGACGATGCGCACGTTGTCGAGCGCCTGCTCGCCGACGAGCTTCAACAATGCGCCGACGCCGGGTGCGTGAACTTCGATGCCGACGAAGTCGATGTCGCGATGCGCGGCCGCGACCTCGGCCGTCGCCGCGCCCATCCCGAAGCCGATCTCGAGCACGAGCGGCGCGCTGCGGCCGAACGCGACCGTCGCATCGAACGGCTTCGCGTCGTACGGCACGAGGAAACGCGGACCGAGCGTCTCGCGCGCACGCTGTTGCGCCGGCGACGTGCGACCGGCACGGGTGACGAAGCTGCGGATGCGCCGATGCGGACGCGCCGGATCGATCGCGTCGTGTTCGACGCGATCCGGCTTCAACCGGTCGACCCGATCACCCCTTCGACCGGCGACGACGGCGACGCCGAGTAGAGCTTCTTCGGCATGCGGCCCGCGCGATACGCGAGGCGACCGGCCTCGACCGCGCGCTTCATCGCGGACGCCATCATCACCGGATCGCGCGCGGCCGCGACGGCCGTGTTCATCAGCACGCCGGCGCAGCCCATCTCCATCGCGATCGCGGCATCGGACGCCGTGCCGACGCCGGCATCGACCACGACCGGAACCTTGGCCTTCTCGAGAATGAGCTGCAGGTTCCACGGATTGAGGATGCCCATCCCCGAGCCGATCAGCGATGCGAGCGGCATCACCGCGACGCAGCCGAGGTCTTCGAGCACGCGCGCCTGGATCGGGTCGTCGCTGCAATAGACCATGACCTCGAAGCCGTCGCGCACGAGGATGTCGGCGGCCTTCAGCGTCTCCGGCATGTTCGGGTACAGCGTGTGCGGGTCGCCGAGCACCTCGAGCTTGACGAGCGTGTGGTCCACGTCGTCGGTGGACAGCAGCTCGCGCGCGAGCCGCAGCGTGCGCACCGCGTCGTCGGCCGTGTAGCAGCCCGCGGTGTTCGGCAGCAGCGTGTAGCGCGACGGCGGCAGCGCGTCGAGCAGGCTCGGCGCGTTCGGGTCCTGCCCGATGTTGACGCGGCGGATCGCGACCGTGACGATCTCCGCACCGCTCGCGTCGACTGCGCGACGGGTCTCGTCGAAGTCCTTGTACTTGCCGGTGCCGAGCAGCAGTCGCGACTGGAAGCGGCGACGACCGATGACGAGCGCGTCGTCGGCGACGGTCGCGGCCGACGGCGCCGCAGACGACGACGGCACGGACGACGACGCGGAACGCTCGCGTTCGAGCGCCTCGAAGACCGCGGGCGTCATCGTCTGCATCTCATCCTCCTCCGACGGCCACGACGATCTCGATGCGATCGCCGGCCGACAGCATCGTCACGGCATGGGTGCTGCGCGGAACGATCATACCGTTGCGTTCGACGGCGACGCGCTTGCCGACGAGGTCGCGTCGCGCGAGCAGATCGGCGACGGTGCAACCGTCGTCGATGCGAATCGCCTCGCCGTTGACGACGACGGTGGTCGACTCGACCGGCATTGCCGCTTCGGGTGCCTCCAGCGCGCGGCCGCTCATCGCAGCAGCACCTGCCGGATCAGCAGCGCCGCCGGCGTCAGCAACGGCTGCAGCAGCGATGTCCAGAACGACGACAGCCGCAGCGGCTTCATCATCATCTTCATCGCCTGCACGGCCGGATAGTGCCGACGGACCATCCGCGCGATGCGATGCTGCGTCTCGATGAAGCGTCGACCGTCGCGTTTCTCGGTGGGATGCAGCGACGCGAACGCGTGCCACAAGCCGATCTCGCCGTCGCTGTGACGCGCCTCGACGAGCCGGCTCTTCAACTCGGCGATGAGCCGGCCAGCGTCCGTTGCGCTCGTGCGCGTTGTAGCGGTCGAAGTACTGCAGGAAGTGCTTGTAGTGACGCACCTCGTCGTTGCGGATGTGCTCGGTGAGCTTGACCAGCACCGGCTCGTCGGCGAGGTCGCGGATGGCCTTGTACAGCGTGGACGTCCCGGTCTCGACGATGCAGCGCGCCGCCATCTCGAGCCCGCGCGATGCCGCATAGCCTTCGAGGCCGCACAACGCCCGGTATTCGTCGAAGAAGGCCTCGTACGCGCCGTCCCAGTCGAACGACGGCCAGACCGTCTGCACGTATTGCCGCAGCGCGCGGCCGTGCTGCATCTCCTCCGGCTCCCAGCGCTGCGACAACCACTCGGCGATATCCGGCTGGTCGTCGACGAACTCGGCGAGGTTGCCGGCATAGGTGTCCGACGCGTATTCGACGAACGACGCGGCCGCCAGCAGCAGCAGCATCTCCTCGCGGTCGCGGATGCGCGCGATATCGATCCGATCGAACGGAACCTCCTCGACTCTCCAGGGCAACAGGTTCGGGTCAGTCGGCCGCACCGGGACTCCTTTTCTTCGACGGGCGCTTGCATGGCGACGCAATGGACGCCGCCGTGCTTATTGTGACCGAACTCCGGTCCATCGGTTTCCGCTTCGCGACGCGGTGACGGTTCGTCATACACTCCGCGCCGGGCCGGTTCGGTCCGAGCGGAGCCACTTCGTGAACATCCCGTCGAACCCTCGTCGTCCGCTCGCCGCCGCCACGCGCCGCGCCGCGATCCGCGTCGTTCGACGCGTGACGGCCCTGGCCGCCACGGTCGTCGTCGGGATCGGTGCCGTCGCTTGCTCGACGTTGCCGAAGGATGCCGACAAGAAGCCGTCGACCGCGTTCGGCGACACGAGCGACACGAAGGTCGCTCGCGCCGTCGCCGCTGCAAGACCTCCGTCGGCGGACCCGTCGTCGTCCGGCGTGCAACTCGTCTCGCGCGGCGAGGAAGCGTTCGGCGACCTCTACGCGCTGATCGGGCGAGCCGAGCGTTCGCTCGATCTTCAGTATTACATCATCAAGGACGATCCGTACGCGAAGGCGCTGCTGCGCGCCGCGCGCGAGGCGGCGGAGCGCGGCGTCCGTGTCCGCATCCTGCTCGACGACTTCTACACGAGCGGCAAGGACGAGCGGATCGCGTGGTACGCGGCGCATCCGAACATCGAGGTGCGGCTCTTCAACCCGTTCGCGCACGGACGCGCGTGGTTCGCGACGCGGATCGTGACGTCGATCGTCGACATCGGCCGCATCGACCGGCGCATGCACAACAAGCTGTTCGTCGTCGACAACGCGATCGCGGTCACCGGCGGGCGCAACGTCGGCGCCGAGTACTACATGCAGTCGGGCGAGGCGAACTTCCTCGACCTGGACGTGATGGCCGGCGGTCCGATCGTGCAGGACCTGTCGGATGCGTTCGACCGCTACTGGAACAGCGCCTTCGCGATCCCGATCGAGGCGCTGACGACCGTCGACGGCCAGGGACTCGAGACGATCGACCAGCGCGCGCTGTCGGATCCGAACGACCCCGTCGTCGCGGCGACGGCCGAGGCCCGGAAACTCGGTGCGCCGCTCGCGGACCAGCTCGATCGCGGCACGCTGCCGCTGACCTGGACGCCGGTCGAACTGTTCGACGACGAGCCGAGCAAGATCCATCACACCGCGCCGCGGCTCGGACCGGGCGGGCTCGTGTCCGGCGCGACGATCGCGAGCGACGTGCTGTCGATCATCGACGGCGCCCGGCAGGACGTCGTCATCATCACGCCGTACTTCGTTCCCGGCGAGCGCGGCGTGCAGGAGATGCGGAAGCTCGTCGACCGCGGTGTGCACGTCCGCGTGCTGACGAACTCGCTGGCCGCGACGGACGCCGCGATCGTCCACGTCGGCTACAGCCGCTATCGCCAGCGACTGATCGCGATGGGTGTCGAGATCTACGAGCTGAGGCCCGAGCCGGGTGAACCCGAAGCGAAGCTGTCGACGATCGGGTCCGGGGCCGGCTCGTCGAAGGCGAGCCTGCATGCGAAGGTCCTGATCATCGACGGCAAGCGACTGTTCGTCGGCTCGTTCAACGTCGACCAGCGCTCCGCGCTGCAGAACACCGAGATGGGCCTCGCGATCGACAGCCCGGCGCTGGCCGAACAGGTGCTCGGCGTGCTGCGCGACCGAGGACCGGAGAGCCGCTATCGCGTGACCATCGACCAAAACGGACACCTCGCGTGGACGACGCGGGAGCATGGCGCCGACCAGGTATTCCACGACGAGCCCGGCGCGAGCGCGACGCTGAAGTGGTCGCTGAAGCTGCTCGCGCCGTTCGCGCCGGAGCAGATGCTGTAAGTAGAATGACGCCCGCGCGGGTGTAGTTCAATGGCAGAACGGCAGCTTCCCAAGCTGCATACGAGGGTTCGATTCCCTTCACCCGCTCCACGGCTCTTCGACGCGCGATGCGCGCGTTGGAACGAAGCGCCGCAGCCGGAGTCGGTTTTCAGGCGATGAACAAATCCGCCGACCCGCCCGATCCCGCGACCGACACCTTCGTCCGCGTCCGCGGCGCGCGCGAACACAACCTCAAGAACGTCGACGTCGACATCCCGCGCGACGCGCTGGTCGTGTTCACCGGCATCTCCGGGTCGGGAAAGTCGTCGCTCGCGTTCGGCACGTTGTACGCGGAGGCGCAGCGGCGCTATTTCGAGTCGGTCGCCCCGTACGCGCGACGGCTGATCGATCAGGTCGGCGTGCCGGACTTCGACCGCATCGACGGCCTGCCGCCGGCGGTCGCGCTGCAGCAGCAGCGCGGCGCGACGAGCACGCGGTCGTCGGTCGGCAGCCTGACGTCGATCTCGAGCCTGCTGCGGATGCTGTACTCGCGCGCCGGCACGTACCCGCCGCATCAGCCGATGCTGTACGCCGAGGACTTCTCGCCGAACACGGCCGAAGGCGCATGCCCGACCTGCCACGGGCTCGGCCGCATCGTCGACGCGACGGAGACATCGATGGTCCCCGACGACTCGCTGACGATCCGCGAGCGCGCGATCGCCGCCTGGCCGCCCGCGTGGCACGGGCAGAACCTGCGCGACATCCTGGTCAGCCTCGGCTACGACGTCGACACGCCGTGGCGCGACCTGCCGAAGAAGGATCGCGACTGGATTCTCTTCACCGACGAGACGCCGACCGCGCCGGTCTATGCCGGCCTCACGCCCGCGCAGACCCGCGTCGCGCGACGGAAGAAGCTCGAGCCAAGCTACATGGGCACGTTCACCGGCGCGCGGCGCTATGTGCTGCAGACGTTCGCGACGACGAAGAGCGCGCTGATGAAGAAGCGCGTGTCGCGTTACCTGTCGAGTCGCGCGTGTCCGACGTGTCATGGCAAGCGGCTGAAGCCCGCCGCGCTGTCCGTGACGTTCGCGGGCCGCGACATCGGAGAACTCGCCGCGATGTCGCTCGATCGACTCGCGGAGGTCCTCGAACCGGCGGTGCACGGACGCTTCGATGAAGCAGTGCCGGGACAGACGCTGAGCCGCGCAGCCGCACGCATCGACACGGCGGCCCGCGTCGCGGCCGGCGGCTCCGCGCACAAGGGCGCACCCGATGTGCGCCGCACGGCGAACCTCTCCGAGGAGAAGCGGATCGCCGCGCAGCGCATCTCGCACGACATCGTCGAGCGCATCGCGACGCTCGCCGACCTCGGACTCGGCTACCTGTCGCTCGATCGAGCGACGCCGACGCTGTCGCCCGGCGAGCTGCAACGCTTGCGGCTCGCCACGCAGATCCGCTCGAACCTGTTCGGGGTCGTCTACGTGCTCGACGAGCCGTCCGCCGGACTTCATCCGTCGGATGCCGAGTCGCTGCGTGCTTGCGCTGGACCGGCTGAAGCAAACGGGCAACTCGCTGTTCGTCATCGAGCACGACCTCGACCTGATGCGACGCGCCGACTGGATCGTCGACGTCGGTCCCGACGCCGGCACCGGCGGCGGCCGCGTGCTGTACAGCGGTCCGCCGGCGGGGCTCGCGGCGATCGACGCCTCGCACACCGCACGGTATCTGTTCGCAACCATCCCGATCGCACGGACGACGCATCCGTCGACGACGCATCGGCTCGCACTCGCGGACGTCACGCGCAACAACGTTCGCGGGCTCGACGTGTCGTTCCCGATCGGCGCGATGACCGCGGTGACCGGCGCGTCGGGGTCCGGCAAGTCGAGCCTCGTCGGGCAGGCGCTCGTCGACCTCGTGCTGTCCGCGCTCGGTCGCGAGCCCGACTTGCCGGAGACCGAAGACCCGCTGCTCGACGCCGCGTCGCTCGAAGCGACCAGAGGTCGTCTCGCGAGCGGGCTGTCGGGCATCCGCAGGCTCGTTCAGGTCGACCAGAAGCCGATCGGCCGCACGCCGCGCTCGAACCTCGCGACGTACACCGGCCTGTTCGATCACGTGCGCCAGCGCTTCGCCGCGACGCCCGCCGCACGCAAGCGCCGCTTCGACGCGGGCCGCTTCTCGTTCAACGTCGCGAAGGGACGCTGCGAGACGTGCGAAGGCGAAGGCTTCGTCTGCGTCGAGCTGCTGTTCATGCCGAGCGTCTACGCACCGTGCTCGACATGCCGCGGCAAGCGCTACAACGACGCGACGCTCGAGGTCACGCTGCGCGACCGCACGATCGCCGACGTGCTCGACATGACGGTCGACGCGGCGTGCGGCTTCTTCGCGGACGACGACGCGGTGCGGCGTCCGCTCGTCCTGCTGCGCGACATCGGCCTCGGCTACCTGCGACTCGGCCAGCCGGCGACCGAGCTGTCGGGTGGCGAGGCGCAACGGATCAAGCTCGCGACGGAGCTGCAGCGTCCGCAGCGCGGCGACACGTTGTACGTGCTCGACGAACCGACGACGGGCCTGCATCCGGCCGACGTCGACCGCCTGATGGCGCAACTCGATCGGCTCGTCGCGGCCGGCAACACGGTGATCGTCGTCGAGCACGAGATGCGCGTCGTCGCGGCATGCGACTGGGTGATCGACATGGGCCCGGGCGCCGGCGCCGAAGGCGGCAAGATCATCTGCGCCGGACCGCCCGCTTCGGTCGCGGCCTGCGACCGCGGCCGTACGGCGCCCTATCTCGCGCGGGCCCTGTGAGCGTCACGAGCAAGCGGCGCGAATGAACTCCGGGATCGGGATCGCCTTGATGCGTCCGGTGACCGGATCCTTCACGCACAGCGCGCGCGTCTCGCGGCCTTCGCAGATCAGGTCGTCGCCGCGCATCACGCGATGCAGCTGGACGAAGACCTTGTTGCGCCATTCCTCGACGTGCGTGTGGATGTCGATCGTCTGCCCGTACGTGACCGGATTCACGAAGCGCGTGTGGATCTCGAGCATCGGTGCGCCGACGCTGTTCGGGATCTCGGGCATCGAGTGCCAAGGCGGCAGTCCGCAGTGCCAGAAGAAGTGATGCGACGACGCGTCCATCCAGCGCGAGAAGTTCGGGAAGAACACGATGCCGGCCGGGTCGCAGTCGCCGAAGTGCACGACGACCGGCAGCACGGACGTCTTCGCGGACGTCGTCGCTTCGTCCATCAGACGAAGCGCACCGCGATCTCGCCGAGCCCGTCGATGCCGCCGGCGACGGTCTGACCGCGCTCGATGCGGCCGACGCCTTCGGGCGTGCCGCTGTAGATCAGGTCGCCCGGCATCAGCCGGAAGAACGTCGACAGGTTCGCCACGATCTCCGGCACCGACCACATCAGCATCGACAGGTCGCTGCGCTGCTTCTCGACGCCATCGACCGACAACCAGATCGCCTGCCCGGCCGGATGTCCGAATTCGGCCACCGTGCGCAGCGGCCCGATCGGCGCCGAGTCGTCGAACGCCTTGCCGATCTCCCACGGACGTCCCTTGTCCCGCATCGCGAACTGCAGGTCGCGGCGCGTCATGTCGAGGCCGACGCCGTATCCGAAGATGTGATCGTTCGCGGCCTCGACCGCGATGTTCGCGCCCGACGTGCCGATCGCGACGACGAGCTCGATCTCGTGCTGCAGGTTCGCGGTGACCGGCGGAAACGCGACGTCGACCGTCTCGTCCGCGCGGCACGACGACGATCGCGTTGTCGGGCTTGCAGAAGAAGAACGGCGGCTCGCGGTCGGAGAAGCCCATCTCGCGCGCGTGCGCCGCGTAGTTGCGGCCGACGCAATAGACGCGCCGCACCGGGAACAGCGCATCGCTGCCGGCGACCGGCACCGCGATCTGCGCTTCGGGCTCGAACGTGTAGGTCATGATGTGGAAGGAAGAAAGCGTTAAGCCGCGAGGCAATGGTCGACGCGCCAGCCGTACAGCCACTCGAGCGCGTCGTAGAAGCGGTCCGGCGTGCGTCCGCGCCAGAGGTCGTTGCGCACGAGGCGCTCGACGCCCTTCGCATGATAGAGGCGTCCCATCTCGCGCGCCGACAGCACGACGCGTGCCGTTCTTGCGATACGTGACCGCTCGTAGCGGCCGAACGCACGCGTCCAGTCCCGATGCTCCGCGCGGACGGCCTCGCCGAGCGTGACCGCATCCTCGAGCGCCATGCAGGCGCCCTGCGCGACGTACTGCAGCATCGGATGCGCCGCGTCGCCGAGCAGCGTCGTGCGGCCGAACGACCATCGCCCGATCGGCTCGCGATCGGCCGTCGACCAGCGCGTCCACGTCTTCGGCAGCGACAGCAGTTGTCGCGGCCGGTCGGCGATGCCGCGGAAGTACGACATCACTTCGTCGCGACTGCCTTCGGTGACGCCCCAGGTCTCGGGCTGCGTGCTGTGGAACGTGACGACGATGTTGTACTGCTCGCCGTGTCGCAACGGGTAGTGGACGAGATGGCAGTCGGGTCCGCCCCACACGACCGGCGCATTCCACGCGAGGTCCGCGGGGAAGTCGGCCGCATCGACGACCGCGCGATAGACGACGTGCCCCGACACGCGAACAGGGTCGCCGACGAACCGCTCGCGAACCGCCGAGCGCACGCCGTCGCATCCGACGAGCGCGGCACCGTCGTGCCGACGGCCGTGCTGGTCGATGACGGCGACGCCGCCGTCGTCCCGCGCTTCGATGCGCTCGACGCGCGTCGCGGTCAGCAGCTCGATGCGCCGCGTCTGCTCGACGCCTTCGACCAGCGAGCGATGGACGTCCGCACGATGGATCACCGCATACGGATTGCCGAAGCGCTGCCGGAAGGCCTCGCCGACCGGCAGGCTCGCGACCTCGGACTCGTCGACCGCGTCCATCAGGATCATCCGCTCGGTATGGACCGCGCGGCCGCGCGCCTGCTCGCCGACGCCGAGCGCGTCGAACGCCGCGAACGCGTTCGGGCCGAGCTGGATGCCGGCCCCGATCTCGCCGATCGACTTCGCCTGCTCGAGAACGGCGACGTCGAGCCCCTGCCGTGCGAGCGCGAGCGCCGTCGCGAGGCCGCCGATGCCGCCGCCGGCGATCAGCACCCGGTCCGCGGTCGTCATGGCCGGCAAGCGACGATCGACGTCCGCTCGGTCGCGACGCCCCGCGACGCGCCATCACGCGTCTCAGCATTCGAGCCACGGTGCCGATACAACCGAAAACCCTTCGGCCCGCGTCGCGCGGTGCCGCGCCGCAGCGCCTCGTGATGACGTATCTCGTTTCGACCACAGACCTCGGACGGCAGGCGCTGTCGGCATTGCTCGGCGGTCTCACGTGCTTTGCGCTGCTCGAACTCGCGAAGCGCGTGCGCGGCAAGGATCCCCTGCTCGCGCGGCTGTGGTGGGGAGGCGGTTCCTTCGCCGCCGGCACCGGCATCTGGGCGACCCACCTGCTCGCGACGCGCGCGCAGGTGCTGCCGATCGCGATCGGCTTCTCGACGTCGATCACCGCGATCTCGTGGCTGTGCGGCGTCGCGACCGCCGCACTCGCGCTGGGGTACGCGATGCGCGACGAGCGCGGGGTCGGCGCCGTCGGCGGCGGTGCCCTCGTGGTCGCCGCCTCGCTGTGCGCGATGCACGTCGCGTCGATCGCCGCGATGCAGCTCGTGCCGGATGCCGAATGGAAAGTCGTCGCGACGATCGCGTCGACGATCGCCGCGATCGGGTTCGCCGCGGCGCTGCTGTACGCGTTCGACCGCTGCGAGCGGACCGACGGCGCCGTCGGCATCGCGACGCAGGCGATCGCGATCGTGGCGCTCGGCGCGTCGTTCGCGGCGTTGAACGCGGGGGCGACGGTCACCGTGCACATCCCGGCGTTCGCCATCTCGTTCGGGACGTCGACGACCGCCGGCGACGCGCTCGTCGGACTCGTGACGACGACGGTGCCGATCGTCCTCCTCTGCATGGCGCTCAGCTCGATCGGCTACGGCATCGTCGACAAGCGCCGCCACGCGCTCGCCGGGTCGCTGGAGCACGTCGCGGCACGGCTGCATTCGGCGACCGACGAGCTGCGCCAGCGCGCGATGCTCGATCCGCTGACGAACCTTCCGAACCGGCTGCTGTTCGAGGACCGGCTCGCGCAGGCGCTGTTGCGTGCCGACCGCGCGAAGCTCTCGGTCGGCGGCCGGCGCGACAAGCTCGCGGTCCTGTTCGTCGATGTCGACAGCTTCAAGCCGATCAACGACTCGTTCGGCCACACCGTCGGCGACGAGGTGATCCGTCAACTCGCCCGGCGGCTGCGCGAGCAGGCGCGCGACGAGGACACGGTGTCGCGGATCGGCGCCGACCAGTTCCTCGTTCTGATGGAGCACGCCACGTCGAGCAACGACTGCGTCGCGCTCGCGAGCCGCATCCTCGACGCGGTCAAGCAGCCGATGACGGTCGTCGACCGGCGGATGGAGATCACCGTCTCGATCGGCATCGTCGTCTATCCCGACCACGGCGAACGCAAGAAGCTGCTCGCGCAGGCCGACGCGGCGATGCAGGCTGCGAAGCGGGCCGGTCGCGGCACCTACGCGCTGTTCGAGTCGCACATGCATCGCGACATCGCGGACCAGCTCGACCTGATCAACGATCTGCGCCAGGCGATCGATCTCAACCAGCTCGAGCTGCACTATCAACCGAAGGTCGACGGGCGTCGACATCTGATCTGCGGCGTCGAGGCGCTGCTGCGCTGGGAGCATCCGCAGCGCGGCTCGGTGAGCCCCGGCGTCTTCATTCCGATCGCGGAGCGCTTCGGCCTCATCAACGCGATCGGCAACTGGGTGATCGAGGAGGCCTGCCGGCAGATCGAGGAATGGGCCAAGGCAGGCGTCCAGATGCGCGTCGCGATCAACCTGTCGGTCCACCAGTTGCGCGAGGCGAGTCTCGTCGAGCGCATCGGCACCGCGCTCAGCGACCACAACGTCAAGGCGTCGCAGCTGTTGTGCGAGATCACCGAGTCGGTCGCGATGCAGGACATCTCGGCCACGCAGCGCACCCTCGACGAGCTCGGCAACATCGGCGTGTACCTGTCGATCGACGATTTCGGCACCGGCTATTCGAGCCTCAGCTACCTGCGGCAGTTGCCGGCCCGTCAGCTCAAGATCGATCGCACGTTCATCAACGACCTCGATACCAGCGACGACGCGAAGGCGATCGTCGACGGCGTCGTGCGACTCGCGCATGCGCTCGGGCTGCGCGTCGTCGCCGAGGGCGTCGAGACGGCGAGGCAGCGCGACATCCTGCTCGAGCTCAACTGCGACGAGCTGCAGGGCTTCTTCTTCGCGCGGCCGATGTCCGCCGACAAGCTGCTCGCGTGGACGCACGGCCGCAAGCCGAAGGGGTCGGTGGACTTCGCGCAATCGCTGATGCACCACCACGCGATCGACGCCTGACCGCGTCGCCGCGAACGGCGATGCGTCGTCAGAACCCGCCGACGCAGATGTACTTCATCTCGAGATACTCCTCGATGCCGTGGGTCGAGCCTTCGCGTCCGAGCCCGGACTGCTTGACGCCGCCGAACGGCGCGACCTCGTTCGAGATGATGCCGGTGTTGACCCCGACGATGCCGGCCTCGAGCGCCTCGGCGACGCGAAACACGCGCGTCACGTCGCGGCTGTAGAAATACGCCGACAGCCCGAACTCGGTGTCGTTCGCCTTCGCGATCGCGTCCGCCTCGTCGGTGAAGCGGAACACCGCCGCGACGGGTCCGAACGTCTCCTCGTGCGCGAGCGTCATCTCGGACGTCACCTCGGACAGCACGGTCGGTTCGTAGAAGCGACCGCCGTTCTCGTGACGGCGACCGCCGACCGCGACGACCGCGCCGCGCGCCTTCGCATCGGCGACGTGATCCTCGACCTTCTTCAGCGCCGCATCGTCGATCAGCGGACCCTGCACGACGCCGTCCTCGGTGCCGATGCCGACCTTCAGCGCGCGCGTCTTCGCGGCGAGCTTCTCGACGAACGCGTCGTGGACGGCATCCTGCACGTAGAAGCGGTTCGTGCAGACGCAGGTCTGGCCGGTGTTGCGATACTTCGATGCGACCGCGCCGTCGACCGCCGCGTCGAGGTCTGCATCGTCGAACACGAGGAACGGCGCATTGCCGCCGAGCTCGAGCGACAGCTTCTTGATCGTGGGAGCCGACTGCGCCATCAGGATGCGGCCGACCGGCGTCGATCCGGTGAACGAGAGGTGGCGCACGACGGGGCTCGCGCAGAGCGCCTTGCCGACATCGATCGACCGCGCGCCGTCGGCCGTGACGACGTTGACGACGCCCGGCGGGAAGCCGGCGCGCTCGGCGAGCTCCGCCAGCGCGAGCGCGGTCAGCGGCGTCTGCTCGGCCGGCTTGATGACGATCGAGCAGCCGGCCGCGATCGCCGGCGCGACCTTGCGCGTGATCATCGCCATCGGGAAGTTCCACGGCGTGATCGCGGCGCAGACGCCGACCGGCTGGCGAATCACGAGCATCCGCTTCGTGGGGTCGGGTGACGCGAGCGTCTCGCCGGCGACGCGCTTGCCCTCCTCGGCGAACCACTCGATGAACGACGCGGCGTACGCGACCTCGCCGCGCGCCTCGGCGAGCGGCTTGCCCTGCTCGCTCGTCATCAGCATCGCGAGGTCGTCCTGGTTCGCCATCATCAGGTCGAACCAGCGGCGCATGACGGCCGCCCGTTCCTTCGCGGTCTTCTTCGCCCAGCCGGGGAAAGCCTTCGCCGCCGCCGCGATCGCGCGCTCGGTCTCGGCACCGCCGAGGTTCGCGACGCGCGCGACGGACTGGCCGGTGCCGGGGTCGTCGACCTCGAACGATCCGCCGTCGTCGGCATCGGTCCAGCGACCGTCGACGTAGCCGGACTTGCGCAGCAGTCCGGGTCCTTCAGGGCGATGCGTTGCTCGACTCGTTGCAGCATGGAACACTCCTTCGAAACGACACGCGAGCTTAGCCTTTTGCTGCACTGCGTGCATCGGGCATCATCGCGTCCGTCAGCCTCGAACCAGCGTCGTCATGGCCGCAACCCCGTCCGGATTCGTGCGGCACCGCTCGCTTCATCGGCGTCGCCGGTCCGTGCGTCGACCGGCGTACCGCTGGCGGTTCGCGCAGCCGGCGTCATCGTCGCTCTCGTTTGCATCGCCGCCGGGCTCGCGATCTCGAGCGCGCATCCGCTGTCGCCGTTCGCGGCCATGGGCCTGTTCGTCGCCTGGGCCGCATTCGCGACGTGGCGATTCCCGCTCGCGCTGCCAGCGCTGCTCGCGCTCGTGCCCGCGATCGCGCTCGCGACCTGGACCGGCTGGCTGACGTTCGAGGAGACCGACCTGCTGGTGCTCGCGAGCTGCGGCGGGCGGCTATGCATCGCTCGCGCTGCGCGGCTTCCCGCCGCGCGACGCGCAGCATCGCGCGCGACTCTCGGTCGTGTCGGTGCTGCTGCTCGCCGCGTTCCTCGCGTCCGAGGTCGTCTCGCTGATGCGCGGCTTCGATGCCGCCGGCGGACTGCGCCTCGACGGCTTCGACTGGGCGGCCGGCTACGACGCCGCGCAGAACGGCCTGCGCGTGTTCAAGCCGTTCGCCTTCGCGCTGCTGCTTGCGCCGCTGCTGATGGCCGAGCTGCGCACGCCGGGCGGCTTCGATCGCTTCGCGGCCGGACTGACGGCGGCGCTCGGCGTCGGCACGCTGCTCGTGTTGTGGGAGCGGCTCGCGTTCACCGGCCTGCTCGACTTCTCGGACGACTATCGCGTCACCGGCGGCGTTCTGGGAGATGCACGTCGGCGGCGCCGCGCTCGACGGCTTCCTCGCGCTGACGATCCCGTTCGCGGTCCGCGAGGCCATCCGGCATGCGAGCCGCGTGCGCGTTCGCCATCGCCGTCGCCGTGCTCGGGCTCGCGGCCTACGCGTGCCTCGTCACGTTCTCGCGCGGCGTCTACGCGGCCGTGCCGCTGTCGCTCGCGACGCTGGCCGTGCTGGTCGCGCGACAGCGACTGTCGTTCGATCGCGGCGCGTTGTGGATCGTGTTCGG
The DNA here is from genome assembly GCA_963795885.1 of uncultured beta proteobacterium. GTDB lineage: Bacteria > Pseudomonadota > Gammaproteobacteria > Burkholderiales > Burkholderiaceae_D > CAHJXF01. Next base: position 100,926 of record CAWCJI010000005.1, read on the forward strand.
GAAGGCGCTGGCATTCGCCGCGATCGTCGCGGTCTGCGGCTTCGTCGTGTTCCGCAGCGGCGGCTACCGCTCGGTGCTCGCGGCCTTCGTCGTCGTCGCGGCCGCGATGCCGGCCGACTCGGCGCTGCGGCGGCTCGATCTCGCATCCGGCGCCGCGTCGGTCGTCGGTGCCGTGTTGCTCGCGGTCGGCGGCGCACTCGTCGCGACCGTGCTGCCGAAGGGACCGTACGTCGTGTTCGCGATCGCGGCGATCGCGACCGGCGCCGCGGTGCTGCATGCCGAACGCTCGCCGTTGCGATCGTCGTCGGCGTATGTCGTCGCGAGCTGGCTGTGGCTCGCCGCGTGCGCCGCGAACGTCGCGCGCTTCTGGGGCGGGCTGCCGGCGTTGCACGACAGCGCGGTGATGCTCGCGGCCTTCGTCGTGCTGGTGTTCGCCGCGTCGCGGCTGCCGAACTCCGTCTGGCCGCAGGGGCGACGCGAGCGGTTCGCGACGGTCGCGCTCGCGGGCTGCGTGCTCGCCGCCGTCGCGGTCTTCGCGGTCGGCGCGTACATGGGCGGACGCTTCTCGACGAGCAGGGGCGACCTCGACGAGCGGCTTCGACACTGGACCGAGGGCGTCGCGCGGCTGCACGGCACCGCGGACTGGCTGTTCGGCAAGGGGCTCGGCCGCTTCCCCGCCACGTCGCTGTACGAGTCGGCGGACGGGACGGTGCCGGGCAGCTACGGCATCGGACAGCGCGGCGGCGAGCGCTTCCTCGTCGTGACGGCGCCGCGCATCCGCTACATCGGCTTCAACGAACTGTTCCGCGTGTCGCAGCGCGTCCCGATCGCGCCGGGCACGACGTACACGGCGTACGTCGTGGCGCGAGCGCCGGAGAAGACCGACCTGCACATCGAGGTCTGCGAGAAGCTGCTGCTGTATCCCGGCGACTGCCGCGCCGTCGACCTGCACGTGCCGATCGATCGAAGCGGCTGGCACGAGCTCGGCTTCCGCTTCGACAGCAATGCCATCGGCGCGCGGCACTGGTTCGGCACGCGGCCGGTGTTCTTCGCGATCGCGGCCGGCGACCCCGGCGCCGCGGTCGAGGTCAGGAGCATCCGCCTCGTCGGTCCCGACGGCGCGGACGTGATCGCCGACGGCCGCTTCGTCGACGGCACCGCGCGCTGGTTCTCGTCGAGCGATCGCATCCACCTGCCGTGGCACATGAAGAACATCGCGCTCGCGGTGCTGTTCGATCAGGGCGTCGTCGGGCTCGCGCTGTTCGCCGCGCTGGCCGGCGGCGCGCTGCTGCGCACGGCGCTCGGTCGCGCCCGCCGGCATCCCGATGCGCCGTTCGTCGCGGCGGCGATCGTCGGCTACCTCGTCGTCGGCGCGTTCGACAGCCTGCTCGACGTGCCGCGCGTGGCGCTGCTGTTCTACGTCGTCGTCATCGCCGCGCTGATGCTGCGACCGCCGCGTGCGACGGTCCCGACGAGGAAGGAAGTACCCGAGCCCGCGGCCGCGAAGCCGACGGCGAGCGTCGCTGCGCCGCCTCCGATCGACGAAGCCGCCGAGCGCATGCGCCGCCGGCAGCAGGCGTTCGGCAGGCGCAAGCGCGTCTGACGCCGAGGATCAGCCCAGCAGCTTCTTCGCGACCATCGCATGCACGCCGCGACTGCCGTTGACGGTCTGCGTCACGCGGAAGTCGACGGCCACGCTGCACAGCGTGTACGCATCGGCGCGCGACAGCCCGGCGCGCTCGCCGAGCAGCACGATCATGTCGCGCAGCGCCATCGCCATGCACTGGTCGAGGTCGGGGTCCATGCCCATCGTGATCCGGTGGGTCGGCGTCTCGCCGCGCGGATAGCGCGAGCGCCGGTCCCTTGTGCACGACCAGCTCGAACGTGCCCTGCAGCGCGGTCTCGATCGCCGTCGTGCAGACCTCGCCGTCGCCCTGCGCCGCATGGCCGTCGCCGCACGAGAACAGCGCGCCGGGCACGTGGACCGGCAGATACAGCGACGCTCCCGGCCCGAGCTCCTTGTTGTCGAGATTGCCGCCGTGCGCGCGCGGCACGATCGACGTGATGCGCCCCCAGCGCGCCGGCGGTGCGACGCCCATCACGCCGAAGAACGGATGCAGCGGCAGGTCGAGGCCCCACGGCATGCGGCCGATCAGGCGGTCCGCGTCGAGCGGGATGTTGATCAGCCGCGACGTGTCGTCGAAGTCGTGCGGCAGCGTGCCCGCGAGCGGCCGGATCACGTTGTAGCCCCAGTCCTGCCGCAGCTTCACGTCGACGATGCGGACCTCGAGCACGTCGCCCGGTTCGGCGCCCGCGACATGAACCGGACCGGTCAGGATGTGCCCGGGCACGTGCCGCACGCTGCGCGCATGGATGTCGTACAGCTCGGGCGGCACGTGGAAGCCATCGGGCGGCAACGCATCGGGACCGCCGCTGACCGTGTCGATCGTGACGCGGTCGCCGCTGTCGACTTCGAGGACCGGCTTCAGCCCGGCATCGAACTGACCCCAGTGGCAGGTCTCGACCGATGCGGCGAGGTGATGGTTGTTCATGGCGATGTCATTTTGCACGGTTCTCCGGTGCAATCGTCACGTGCGGCCTGCGGCGCGGCGACCGATGATGGGTGGCTCGTTGTTTTCGGCAACGTGCGTCACTAGAATCGGCACCCCGCCCGACCGGCCCGAACAGAGGGTCGGCGTCGCGGTCACCCAGGAGAATCGACATGGCCACTTCGTCATCCCGCACCAAGCTGCCCGGCACGATGCGCACCCCGTTGCGCGATGCGAAGAGCCTCGGTCCGATCACGCCCGACGAGCGCTTCGACGTGACCGTGCGCGTGCGACGCCACACGCCGATCGACCTGACGAAGGCCGCGGCCGACGTCGCATGCCGAGCGTGCGTACGTGAGTCGCGAGGACTATGCCGACCGCTTCGGCGCGTCGCAGGCAGACCTCGACCGCGTCGCCGAGTTCGCGAAGTCGTACGGCATCGCGGTCGTCGACACCGACCGCGCGCGCCGCAGCGTGTTCCTGTCGGGCACCGTCGGCCAGTTCGCGAAGGCGTTCGGGACCGCGATCGAGCACTACGAATACGACTGCGCGACCTATCGCGGCCGCGTCGGCGAGCTGTCGGTGCCGAGCGACATCGCGGACCTCGTCGAAGGCGTGTTCGGCATCGACGATCGTCCGGCCGCGCGCCCGCAGTTCAAGTATCACAACCCGCCGGCCGCGAAGTCCACGGCCGGCTCGCTGCTCGAGCCGCATGCCGCGGCCGCGGCCGCCACGTCGTTCACGCCGCCGCAGCTCGCGAAGCTGTACGACTTCCCGACCGACGCCGACGGCAGCAACGAGACGATCGGCATCATCGAGCTCGGCGGCGGCTACCGGCCGACCGACCTCGCGGCCTACTTCAAGGGACTCGGCATCGCGAACCCGTCGGTCACGACCGTGCGCGTCGACGGCGCCAACAACGCCCCGTCGAACGCGGACTCGGCCGACGGCGAGGTGATGCTCGACATCGAGGTCGCGGCCGCGGTCGCGCCGAAGGCCAAGATCGTCGTGTACTTCGCGCCGAACACGACGAAGGGTTTCCTCGACGCGATCACGATGGCGGTGCACGACACGACGCACAAGCCGTCGGTGATCTCGATCAGCTGGGGCGGCGCCGAGAACACGTGGACGGCGCAGGCGCTCGATTCGTACGATCAGGCGTTCAAGGGCGCCGCGGCGCTCGGCGTCACGATCTGCTGCGCGGCCGGCGACGCGGGCTCGGGGGACCAGAACCCCGACGAACGGCAAGCCCGACGGCCTCGCGCATGCGGACTTCCCGGCGTCGAGCCCGAACGTGCTCGCCTGCGGCGGCACGAAGATCGCGGTGACCGGCAACAAGATCACGTCGGAGGTGGTCTGGAACGAGGACGCGCAGAGCAGCGCGGGCGGCGGCGGCATCAGCGATCACTTTCCGGTGCCGAGCTATCAGGCATCGGCCGGCGATCCCGGCGTCGGCGAACCCGGGCAATCGCGTCGGTCGCGGCCTGCCCGACGTCGCCGGCGATGCCGACCCGCAAAGCGGCTACAAGGTGCGCGTCGACGGACAGGACCTCGTGATCGGCGGCACGAGCGCGGTGGCGCCGCTGTGGGCCGGCCTGATCGCGCTGGCGAACCAGAAGCTCGGCAAGCCGGTCGGTTTCCTGAACCCGATGCTGTACACGTCGGCGAAGGTGAAGGCGACGATGCGCGACATCACGTCGGGCAACAACGGCGCGTATGCCGCGAAGGCCGGATGGGACGCGTGCACGGGGCTCGGGTCGCCCGACGGTGCGAAGCTGATCGCGGCGCTGAAGCCGTAGGATGCACGACGCCCGGGCGTGCCGGGCGTCGCTTGGACCCCGGCCTTCGCCGGGTGACAACGAGAAGATAAGCGCTGGGTCCGTAGCCCCGTGCCCGTCGTCCCGGCGAAGGCCGGGACCCAAGTTGCTCGCGCGATCGTCGCGCAGCCGACGCCGCCTACTTCTGCGCGGTCCCCGGCTCGGCCATCTTGCGATGCTGCTCGGCCAGCATCGTCGCGGGCATCACGTTCGCGGCGGTCGCCTGCAGCTTGTTCTTCATGCCGGCCACGACGTCCGCCTCGCCCGACATCATCGCCTCGAAGCCGACCTTCGCGACGTCCGCCGGATCGTCCTTCTTGTCGGTGCCGACCTTCGTGTCCATCATGTCCGCGCGCTCGAAGAACTGCGTGTCCGTCGCACCCGGCATCAGGACCGAGACCGTCACGCCGGTGTCCTTCAGCTCGTTGCGCAGCGCGTACGAGAACGAGTCGAGGAACGCCTTGCTGCCGTTGTAGACGGCCTGGAAGCTGCCCGGCATCAGCCCGGCGATCGATCCGGTGATCAGGATCCTGCCGCTCCCGCGCGCCCGCATGTCGCGGCCGACCTTCTGGATCAGGTAGACGGTCCCGACGACGTTCGTGTCGATGACGAAGCGCGCCTCGTCCCAGTCCTGGTCGAGGAAGCCGTGGCCGAGGCCGCGGCCCGCGTTCGCGAGCAGCGCGTCCACCGGACGTCCGTTGGTCGCCGCGTACAGCTCGTCGACGCCGTCGGTCGTCGACAGGTCGACCTCGACGGCCTCGACCTGGATGCCTTGCTGACGGAGCTGGCTCGCCGCCTGCTCGATCCCGGGCTCGTCGGCCGCGATCAACAGGTCGAAGCCGTGTTGCGCGCATTGCCGTGCGAGCTCGAGGCCGATGCCGCTGGAGGCGCCGGTGACGATGGCGAGGGGTCGGGTGGTGGTCTGCATGATGGCTCCTTCGCGATGGATCAGTCGGTCGAAGCGGGCGGAGTCGAGGTCAGTCCGGCGTCAGGACGACCTTGCGGCAAGCCTCTTCCTTGTCGTTGAAGATCTGGTAGCCGCGCGCGGCGTCGTCGAGCGGCATGTGATGGGTGATGATCACTTCGGGTTCGAGGCGACCTGCGGAGATGTGATCGAGCAGCTCGGGCATGAAGTGCTGGGCGTGCGTCTGCCCGCCCTTGAACGTCAACCCCTTCTCGAACGCGTCGCCGAACAGGAAGCCGTGGATGAAGCCGGCATACACGCCCGGCACGCTGACGACGCCGCCGCGGCGCGTCGCGGCCATCTCCTGGCGCAGCGCCTTGCCGCTCGACCCTTCGAGCTTGACCGCGGTCAACGCGGTCTCGAGCATGCTGCCCTTCGCCTCGAAGCCGACCGCGTCGATCGACGCGTCGACGCCGCGGCCGTCAGTCGCCTCGATGATGATTTCGGCCGGGTCGTCGTTCTGGTCGAAGTTGATCGGCTCGACGCCGTAGGTCTGCGGTCGCGAAGTCGAGCCGATACTGATGATGGTCGACCATGAAGATGCGCTCGGCACCGAGCATCTTCGCGGACGCTGCGGCCATCAGGCCGACCGGACCCGCACCGAAGATCGCGACCGTCGAGCCTTCGCCGACGGCGCCGTTGACGACGGCCTGGTAGCCGGTCGGCAGGATGTCGGACAGGAACAGCACCTGGTCGTCGGTCAGCGTCGAGTCGGGAATCACGAGCGGCCCGACGTTGGCCTTCGGCACGCGCACGAACTCGGCCTGGCCGCCCGGATAGCCGCCGTACAGGTGGCTGTAGCCGAACAGGCCCGCGCCGGGCCGCGTCTGCTTCTTGTTCATGATCGCGCCGCGGCCCGCGTTCGTGTTCTCGCAGGCGGCGAACAGGTCGCGCTCGCAGAAGAAGCACTCGCCGCACGCGATCGTGAACGGGATCACCACGCGATCGCCGCGCTTCACCTTCGTCACCGCGGGGCCGGCCGCCTCGACGACGCCCATGAACTCGTGGCCGAGGATGTCGCCGTGCTCCATGCTCGGGATCTTGCCGCGATAGATGTGCAGGTCCGAGCCGCAGATCGCGGTCGACGTCACGCGCAGGATGATGTCGTCGTCGGCCATGATGGTCGGGTCCGGAACGGACTCGACGCGGACATCCTTGCTGCCGTGATACGTCAATGCCTTCATGCGGGATCGATCCTCGTGCTGTGCGTTGACGCGAACGGTATGACGCCGTCCGGCGCGCAGGGCGGGATGACGAACGCATTGGCCGGTAGGAGCCGCAGCGGCGGCGTCGCAACGTCCGACGACGCCGCATCGGCCGCCGTCGCACAAGCAAGGACAAGACGGCGCGTGCGCTGAACCTCCGGTGCCGCCTCGCTGTCCGACCTTCGTCGGATCACCTGGGAGACCTCATGAACGTCACGCCGGACAACGTCGCGGTCCTGTTCCTCGACCTGCAGGAAGGCACGATGGCGAACGTCAAGACCGTCGGCGGGCATCGGCTGCGTCGCGCGTCGGGCGCGCTCGCGAAGCTGTGCGCGCTGCATCGATTGCCGTTCCTGTTGTCGTCGGTCCCGCAGGCCGGCGCGTTCTCGAAACGCGTGCTCGAGCCGCTCGAGCAGCCGCCGCTGCGGCCGCGATCGGGCACGAGCGCGTTCGTCGATCCGCATTTCGTCGACGACCTGAAGGCGCTCGACCGTCCGCTGCTGCTGGTGGCCGGCGTCGCGTCCGAGATCGTCGTGCTGCGGACCACGCTCGACGCGATCGATGCGGGCTACGCGGTGCACATCCTGATCGACGCGTGCGGCGGCTTCTCGGAGCGCACCGAGGCCGCGGCCTGGAGCCGCGCGACCGCGGCCGGCGCGACGATGAGCTCGGTCGTCACGGCCGGCGCCGAACTGGCGGGCGACTTCACGACGGAGATCGGCGGCAAGACGCTCGCACTGATCTACGAAGCCGCCGGGCACTGACGTGTCCGACCCGGCCGGCGTCGTGACGCCGTCGATCCCGCTGTCGCCGATCGCGGCAGCGACCGAGCCGCCCGCCGACTACGACACGTTGCCGCGGCCGCCGTCGCGGCGGATCGGCTACGCGCTGGTCGGGATCGGACGGCTGGCGGTCGAGGCGATCGTGCCCGCGTTCGGCCAGGCGCGACTGTCGCGGATCGCGGCGCTCGTCACCGGCGACGTCGCGAAGGGTCGCGTGCTGGCGACGTCGCTGGGGTTGTCCGAGGCCGACGTGCTCGGCTATGCCGACCTCGAACGACTCGCCGACCGCCCGGACGTCGACGTCGTCTTCGTGCTCCTGCCGAACGCGATGCATCTGGAGTACACGGTGCGATCGGCCCGCATCGGGAAGCACGTGCTGTGCGAGAAGCCGATGGCGAACAGCGCCGCCGAATGTCGCGCGATGATCGACGCCTGCGCCGCGGCCGGCGTGCGGCTGATGATCGCGTACCGGCAGCAGTACGAGCCGACCAATCGCGCGCTCGTGAAGATGATTCGCGACGGTCGACTCGGCGCGATCAAGCAGTTCTTGGCCTGCAACGCGCAGAACCAGGGCGACCCGGCGCAGTGGCGACACGATCGCGCGCTGGCCGGCGGCGGTGCGCTGCCGGATATCGGCATCTACTGCCTCAACGCGGCGCGCTTCATGAGCGGCGAAGAGCCCGACGAGGTGCTCGCGCAGATCGTCACGACCCGCGGAGACGCGCGCTTCGGTGACGTCGAGGAGACCGTGCACTTCCAGCTGCGCTTTCCGAGCGGCCTGCTCGCGCAATGCGCGACGAGTTACGGCGCGCACCTGTCGCGCTTCGTGCGGGTCAACGGCACGACCGGCTGGGCCGAACTGTCGCCGGCGTTCTCGTATCGCGGCTTGCGGCTGCGCGGCAGTCGGCTCGTCGACGGCGTCGAGACCGCATTCGAGCCGTCGATCGGAGAGGCCGACCAGTTCGCGCTCGAGATCGATCACATGAGCGCGTGCGTCATCGGCGGATTCGAGCCGCACACCGGCGGCGCCGAAGGCCTGCAGGACCAGCGGATCATCGAGGCCATCTACCGGGCAGCCGAGACGGGCCGCGCGATCGCGATCGATCCGCCGTCGGGCCCGACTCGCGGCCCGGAACCCTGAGACCGATCGATCCCGATGCAGGACGACCGCCGACGCCGCGTCGCCGGCACGCCGAGCCGGTTAACGACGATCGTCCGATGACCGACGCATGGGCCGGTGCGCAACATCGTTCACGGCCGGAAGCGGCGCACGGCGCCGTCCTGCACCCACGCAAAGGATCGATTCATGAGCAAGACCATCGTGTTCATTCACGGCATGTTCCTCAACCCGAAGAGCTGGCGGCACTGGCAGGACTTCTTCGGGGCGCGCGGCTACGACACGATCGCGCCGGCCTGGCCGCTGCACGACGGCGAGCCCGCCGACCTGCGCGCGCATCCGCCTGCCGGGATCGGCACGCTGTCGCTGGCCGAGGTCGTCGCGAGCATGGAGCGCGCCGCGTCGGCGGTCGAGGATCCGATCCTGATCGGCCATTCGGTCGGCGGCCTGATCGTGCAGATCCTGGCCAGCCGCGGGTTCGGATCGGTGGGCGTCCCGATCTGTCCGGTCGCACCGAACCGCATGCTGTCGCTCGACTGGGGCTTCTTCCGCAACAGCGCGGCGATCACGAACCCGCTGAAGGGTGACGACCCGTTCCCGATGGATGCCGACGGCTTCCACAAGAACTTCGCCAACACGATGAGCCCCGAGGCATCGAATGCAGCGTTCCTCGAATACGGTCTGCCCGAGAGCCGCAACGTGCTGCGCGACGCGATGGGCGACCTCGGCAAGATCGACGTCGACCGGCCGCACATCCCCTTCCTCTTCATCGGCGCGGAGAAGGACGAGATCATTCCGTCGCATCTGTGCGAGCGCAACGCCAAGGCTTACACCGACCCGACCAGCCGGTCGGACTTCATGGAGTTCAGCGACCGCGGACACTTCATCTGCGGCGAGCCGCGCTGGGAGGAAGTCGCGACGCACGTCGCGAACTGGCTCGAGCAGACGGCACCGATCGAAGTGGCGCGCAGCGGCGCGTCCGTGATGACGTGAGTGCGGTGCGGCCACACGCACGCCGCCTCATCGTTCGAAATGGCTGACGACGCCGCGCCGTCCGACCGGCGCGCCTGGTCGGCTTTCGACGCGGGCGATGGGAGCCCGATGGCCGATGGTCGCTACGCGCTTCGGTTCGGCGCCAACGGCTACGAGGCGCGAGGCTCGCTGACGATCGACGGCGGACGCGTGCAGGGCGGCGACGGCACATGCCGGATCGAGGGCAACGTGGCCGAAAGCGCCGGACAGGTCAGCGCCGTCATCAACGTCGAGATTCCGCACGAACTCGTCGGCAACGCGCGGCTGCCCGATCACTTCTCGCTGCGATTGACCGGCGCGACGAACGACCGCGGCTTCCATCTGATCGGCATCGGTCCGCTCGGCGTGATCGTCGACCTCGTCTGCACGCGCGCCGGTCCGACTCGGCCGGGCGAGCGGGAAGGCTGACTTCGTCAGGCCGAACGCCCGGACGTCAGGCCGAAGCCACGTCGTCCGGCATCCGCATCAGCGGTCGGCCCATCCGGATCGTCGTGCCCGTCGCGACGCCGGGCGCGAGCACGAAGCCGCGCGGCGCGAACACCAGGATCGTCGAGCCGTGCTCGAACCAGCCGAGCTCGTCACCCTTCGCGGCGGTCACGGCGCACGGCATCTCGTTCGCCCCGCGACGACCGAGATGCAGCAGCACGTCGAGGAAGTGCAGCCGGATGCTGGCGACGAGGATCGCGGCGACCGGCACGATCGCGATCGGATGGTCGCCGCGCGTCGTTCGTGCACGGAGCACCGCGCGTTCGTTGCGGCAGAACAGTCGTTCGACGCGCGCGAGCGCGACCGGATTGACGTTCCACGTGTCGCCGCTCAGGTACGTCACGTGATCGATCGCGACGTCGTGCGGCGCATGGAAGCGGTGATACATCGCCGACGTCAGACGCAGCGTGACGTACGTCCCGCCTTCGAACGCCTTCGGATCCTGCGTCGGGCCGAACAGCTCGGTCAGCGTGTACGGCAACCCCTTCGCCTGGAACACCTGCCGGCCGCGCACGTTGCCGCACGCGCCGACGATCGCGTCGCACGGACTCGTCAGGATCGTCGGGTCGCGATCGACGGGACGCAGGCCCGGCCGCAACGAGCGCGTGAAGCACTCCTTCAGGCTGCGATAGCGCCGCGGCGGCGCTTCGCTGAGATCGAGATCCGTGAACAGCCGCCACACCGCGATCGACACGCGCGTCAGCGTCGGACTCTCGATGCGGGCGAAGCGTCCCATCCATCGCGTCAGCGCGATGCGCGGCACGCGGTTCGTCAGCAGGAAGTTCAGGTCCTCGTGGCGTGCGATCCGTCGCAGCGCGTCGAGCTTCATCAACATGTCATGCGCGCCCGTTAGATAGTCGGGCATGGACCCCGCCCTCTTCACGACCACCGCGGCGGCCGCGGCCGTCGCTCTCGCGTTCGCCGTCCCGCGCGCGCGGCGTCGCCTGCAGTTGTCGCAGGCCAAGCATCGATCGCTCGCCGGACATTCGCGAATGGCGAAGCGGCTGGCCGCGATGATCCCCGGCTACTCGTACGACGCCGAACGCTTCTTCGCCGTCGACGGCGCGCCCGCCGAGATCGCGAGCAGGCGTCGCGCGGCGTTCGATGCGCTGTCCGCCACGTTCGCGACACGCTTCCCGCAGTCGATCGCGATGACGCGACAGGCGCGCGCCGGGCTCTCGGACCTGCAGTTCACGAGCGCCTATCGCGTCCCGTTCCAGTTCAGCGGCCACGTCCGCGAGCATCTCGCGGTCGGCTCGTTCCTGCGCGCGTCCGACGGCGTCGAGGTCGAGGACCTCGACGGCAACCGCTTCCACGACCTGACCGGCTCGTACGGCGTCAACGTGCTCGGCGTCGACACGTACAAGGCCTGCATCGACGAGGCCGTCGAGATGGCGCGGCCGCTCGGCCCCGTCCTCGGTGCCTATCATCCGTGCGTGCTCGACAACGTCGAGCGGCTGAAGACCATCTCCGGCCTCGACGAGGTGTCGTTCCACATGTCGGGCACCGAGGCCGTGATGCAGGCCGTGCGGCTCGCGCGCTATCACACCGGTCGACGGCATCTCGTTCGCTTCTGCGGCGCGTATCACGGCTGGTGGGAAGACGTGCAGCCGGGGCCGGGCAATCCGCTGCCGCCGCGCGAGACCTACACGTTGCGCGACACGGACGACCGCAGCCTGCGGGTCCTCGAGACGCGCGACGACATCGCGTGCGTGCTCGTCAATCCGCTGCAGGCGCTGCATCCGAACCGCAACGCGCCCGGCGACTCGTCGCTGATCGCCGAACGCAGGGGCGCCGCGTTCGATCGCGCCGCGTATGCCGCGTGGCTCGGGCGACTGCGCGACGTCTGCACGCGTCGCGGCATCGTGCTGATCTTCGACGAGGTGTTCGTCGGCTTCCGCCTCGCGCCGGGCGGCGCGCAGGATTACTTCGGCGTGCGCGCCGACCTCGTGACGTACGGCAAGACACTCGGCGGCGGACTGCCGGTCGGCGTGGTCTGCGGCAAGCGCGCGCTGATGAAGCGCTATCGCGAGGATCGTCCCGCGGACATCTGCTTCGCGCGCGGCACGTTCAACGCGCACCCGTACGTGATGGCCGCGATGAACGCGTTCCTCCGTCGGCTCGACACCGACGAGGTCCGGTCCCTGTACCGCGACCTCGACGACCGCTGGAACGCGCGCGCCGAGCGGATGAACCGCATGCTCGCCGACGCCGGCGTGCCCGTCCGCGTCGCGAACCTGTCGACGATCTGGACCGTGTCGTTCATCGAGCCGTCGCGCTATCACTGGATGCTCCAGTACTACCTGCGCGAGCAGGGTCTCGCGTTGAGCTGGGTCGGCACCGGACGCCTGATCTTCAGCCTGAATTACGACGACGCGCAGTTCGACGCGGTGACCCGCGCGTTCGTGAAGGCCGCCACGACGATGCGCGACGGCGGCTGGTGGTGGCGCGACGCCGCGCTCACGTCACGAAGCATCGGCCGCGGCGTGCTCCGCGAAATCGTGGCCGCCCGATTCGGACGACGCCAGACGCTCGGCGCGGATGTGGAGCATCGGGTCGATCCACTCTCCGCGTAGCAGCGCGAACGGCGCCTTCCAGTAGAGGCAGACGTCGTGGAAGGGATCGGTGCAGATCTTCGTCATCCACGCGACCGCGGTCATCGGGCCCTGCTGCGTCGCGAGCTGCAGTCCTCGAAACAGCAGACCGCCGATGCCGAGCATCAGCCATGCGATGCCGACGTCGTGCAGATACCCCATCGCGCCGCCGAACGGCACGATCAGCCCGAACAGCGACGGCTGCACCCACAGCAGCCCGGGGATCGCGACCCAGACGGCGAGCAGGACGATCTTGCGGCGGATGTTGTAGCCGACCTTGATCTCTTCCTTGTACGCGTCGGTCGCGTCGTTGACGTGATCGTAGCCACGCGGCTCGAAGAAGAAATGACCGCTCTGGCGCGTCGTCATCGAGACGCACCACGCGAGGATCGCGGCCGCCGCGGGCTGCACGAACAGCAGCGCATACGACGCGATGAAGCTCAAGGCGCTGACGAGGTGCAGGCTCTGGTTGATGCGGCTGTGATGGTAGTAGCGGTGGTCGTCGTACCGCTGACGGGCCAGGGTCGCGAAGAAGTTCGTCATGCCGTTCCTCAGGGAGCGCGGTGCAGCCCGCGCAAGCATGCTGACCGACGTCGATGACGCTTCAACGACGTTCGCGTGTCGCCGAGGTTTCAGTCCCTGTCATCGAACCGACGCTCCGGATGCGCAACATGTCCGGACATGAACGCTGCGAACGGCATGACCATCCGCGTCGACCACTACCCGGCGACGACGCGCTCGTTGCGGATCGCGGTCGTGACCGAGACGTATCCGCCCGAGGTCAACGGCGTCGCGATGACGATCGCGCGGATCGTCGAAGGTCTGCACGATCGCAATCACGACCTGCAGCTGATCCGTCCGCGGCAGACGCGCGACGACGAGGCCGATCGTGCGCCGCGCTTCCACGAAGTGCTGATGCGCGGTCTGCCGATCCCGCGCTACCCGCACCTGAAGATGGGGCTGCCCGCGAAGAAGGCGCTCGTCCGGCTGTGGTCGCACGAGCGGCCAGACGTCGTCCACGTCGCGACCGAAGGCCCGCTCGGGTACTCGGCGTTGCATGCGGCGCGCCAGCTGAAGCTGCCGGTCACGTCGGACTTCCGCACCAACTTCCACGCGTACAGCCGGCACTACGGCGTCGGCTGGATGCGCGCGCCGATCGTCGCGTACCTGCGCCGCTTCCACAACGCGACCGCGACCACGATGGTCCCGACGGAGCCGCTGCGCGCGGAGCTGACCGCGATCGGCTTCCGCAATGTCGCGGTGGTGTCGCGTGGCGTCGACACGACGCGCTTCGACCCGACGCGGCGCGACGAATCATTGCGCGCGTCGTGGGGCGTCCAGCCGAACGATTGCGTCGTCGCCTGCGTGGGCCGGCTCGCGCCGGAGAAGAATTTCGCGACGCTGCAAAAGGCGTTCGAGGCGATCCGCGCGGCCAAGCCGCGCGCGCGACTGCTGCTCGTCGGCGATGGTCCACTGCAGGAGCAGCTCGCGCGCGACCTGCCGGACGCGATCTTCGCCGGCCGTCGCAGCGGCATCGACCTCGCCGCGCACTACGCGTCCGCCGACCTGTTCCTGATGGCCAGCCTGACCGAGACGTTCGGCAACGTGACCTGCGAAGCGATGGCGAGCGGACTGCCGGTCGTGGCCTTCGACTACGCGGCCGGCGCGCAGCTCGTCACGTCCGGCGAGAACGGCCTGCTCGTGCCGTTCGGCGATGCCGAGGCATTCGTCGACGCCGCACTCGGCCTCGCGCTCGACCGCGAACGGCGCAGCGCGATGGGAGCGGCGGCCCGGGCCCGTGCGCGGCTGCAGGACTGGAACGACGTGCTCGCGCGCTTCGAGACGCTGCTGTCGCGCGCGATCCATCCGCGGCCCGCGAGCGAGCTGTTCACGCTCGCGACCGCGACGGCGGCCTGACGATACGCAAGCGCGACGGTAACCGACCGCCGCCGGAACGCGCGTCGAGTCACGAGCCTGTCATCGGCAGGCGTAACGATCGACGACCCCCACCTTTCCCATCGGAACTCCCATGAGCGACATCGCCCTGCCCGAACGCGGCGTGCCTTCCTATGATCCGGTGGTCGATCGGGAGTCCAAGCCCGGCGCGAGCGGTCTGATCGCCGGCCACAAGAGCCAGGCGACGGCGATCATCGTGCTGGTCGGCGTCGTGATCTGCCTCGCATACACCGGGCTCAGCGTGCATTCCGACGTCGCCGCGAGCAAGGAACCTTCCCACGCGCTGCTGCCGTGGGTGCTGCTCGGCACGGCGCTCGTCATCGCGCTCGGCTTCGAGTTCGTCAACGGCTTCCACGACACCGCGAACGCCGTCGCGACCGTCATCTACACGCACTCGCTGCCGCCGACGTTCGCGGTCGTGTGGTCGGGCACGTTCAACTTCTTCGGCGTGCTGCTGTCGAGCGGCGCCGTCGCGTACAGCATCATCACGCTGCTGCCCGTCGAATTGATCCTGCAGGTCGGATCGGGCGCCGGCTTCGCGATGGTCTTCGCGTTGCTGATCGCGGCCATCCTGTGGAACCTCGGGACCTGGTACCTGGGGCTGCCGGCGTCGAGCTCGCACACGATGATCGGCTCGGTGATCGGCGTCGGCCTCGCGAACCAGCTGTTCTCCGCGGCGAGCGGAACCAGCGGCGTCGACTGGTCGCAGGCCACGAAAATCGGATACTCGCTGCTGCTGTCGCCGCTGATCGGCTTCTTCGCGTCGGCCGCGCTGCTGCTCGCGATGAAGGCGCTGATCAAGAAGCCCGAGCTCTATAGCGAGCCGAAGGGCAACGCCGCGCCCCCGTGGTGGATCCGCGGCCTGCTGATCTTCACGTGCAGCGGCGTCAGCTTCTTTCACGGATCGAACGACGGACAGAAGGGCATGGGCCTGATCATGCTGATCCTGATCGGCACGGTCCCGACCGCGTATGCGCTGAACCGCGCGCTGCCCGACAGCGACGTCGGCGTCTACAAGGCGGTGTTCGAGCAGGCCGCGCAGGCGCTCGACAGGATCGGCGGCATGCAGACCGCCGGTGCCTCGTCGGACGACGCGCGCACGAAGGTCGGCGACTACCTGAAGAGCCGGCAGTTCTCGCCGACGATCGTGCCGGCGGTATCGACGCTGACGCGCGACCTCGAGTCTCGGCTCGATCGCGCCGGGTCGATCAAGGACATGCCGGCCGACCAGACGAAGAACGTGCGCAACGACATGTACATGGTGTCCGAGAGCCTGCGCGTGCTCGACAAGGATCCGGCGTTCAAGGCGGACACCGATCAGAAGGCGACGCTGAAGACGTATCGCGGCAAGCTCGACGAGGCGACCAAGTTCATCCCGACGTGGGTCAAGGTCGCGGTCGCGTTCGCACTCGGCCTCGGGACGATGGTCGGCTGGAAGCGGATCGTCGTCACGGTCGGCGAGAAGATCGGCAAGACGCACCTGACCTACGGCCAGGGTGCGGCCGCCGAGCTGATCGCGGCGGGAACGATCGGCCTGGCCGACCTTTACGGGCTGCCGGTTTCCACGACGCACGTGCTGTCGTCGGGTGTCGCCGGCACGATGGCCGCGAGCGGCTCGGGCCTGCAGTGGGGCACGCTGCGCAACCTCGCACTCGCGTGGGTGCTGACGCTGCCGGCCGCGATCCTGATGTCCGGTGCGCTGTTCTGGGTCTTCCTGCACGTGTTCTGACCGCGACGAAGCGGCCGCGCCTCGCGCGCGGCCGGTCCCGCGACGTGCATCCGTCGCGCGGTCAGTAGATCTCGGGGACGACGAGCTCCGGCGCGACCGGATGCCGGTGATAGTCGTCGTGCCGCTCGCGTTCGGGCAGCACGATCGGCTGATGCTGCATCTCCTCGTACGGCATCTGGCCGAGCAGATGCGCGATGCAGTTCAGCCGCGCCTTCTTCTTGTCGTCGGCGTTGACGACCCACCACGGCGCCTCGGGGATGTGCGTGCGCTCGAGCATGACCTCCTTCGCGCGCGTGTATTCCTCCCAGCGGCGGCGCGATTCGAGGTCCATCGGGCTCAGCTTCCACTGCTTCAGCGGATCGTGGATGCGCGCGAGGAAGCGCGCGCGCTGTTCGTCGTCGGTGATCGAGAACCAGTACTTGATGACCTGGATGCCGGAGCGGACCAGCATCTTCTCGAACTCGGGCACGGAGCGGAAGAACTCCTCGTACTGCACGTCGTCGCAGAAGCCCATCACGCGCTCGACGCCGGCGCGGTTGTACCAGCTGCGATCGAACAGGACCATCTCGCCGGCGGCCGGCAGGTGCGCGACGTAGCGCTGGAAGTACCACTGCGTCCGTTCGCGATCGTTCGGTGCCGGCAGCGCGGCCACGCGGCACACGCGCGGATTGAGCCGCTGCGTGATGCGCTTGATCATGCCGCCCTTGCCCGCGGCGTCGCGGCCCTCGAAGACGATGACGACCTTGTGCCGCTTCGCGATCAACCAGTCCTGCAGCTTGACGAGTTCGCCCTGCAACCGGAACAGTTCGCGGAAGTAGCGCCGACGCTCGTCCTGGCCCGCCTGGCCGGTCGGACCCGCATCGCCTTCGACTCGTTCGTCGCGCTCGAGCTCGAGCTCTTCGTCGAAGCTGTCCACGAAGTCGTCGCGGATGCGGTTGACCAGCGCGTCATCGATCTCCATCGTGCGGTCTCCATGAACGGAACCGGCAAACGTAGGCTGCGGATGTTGCATCGGCGTGACGGTCGTCGCAAGGTTCGATAAGTGTATAATCGTTTATACGGTTATCAACGACAGGAGACGACATGGCGACAGACACCAGAACGGCATCGAAGAAGGCGGCGACGAAGAAGGTCGCGAGGAAGACAGCGACCCGGCGCGCGGCGGCCGCGCCCGCGGCTGCTCCCGAGGCGGCGATGCCGGCGCAGCAGCCGCCGATCGCGCTGGACGAAGTGATCGCGGAATTCATCGCGGCTCCGGCGCCCATCGAGAAGCAGAAGCTCGTCCGCGACAGCTTCACGATGCCGAAGTCCGACTACGCGCTCCTCGACGCGATGAAGCAGCGGCTGTTGCAGCGCTCGACGGCAGTCAAGAAGAGCGAACTGCTGCGGGCCGGCGTGGCGACGCTCGCCGCGATGTCCGACGACGACCTGCTCGCGACGATGAGTCGGGTCCCGAGCCTGAAGACCGGCCGGCCGAAGAAGCAGAAGGCGGCGGCGAAGGCTTCGGGGCGCTGAGAGGAACGGCATCGGCGATCGTGAAGGAGTGCCATGGCAGGCGTTGACCGGACCATCGCCGACCGACGCGTGCCGTGGCGGCTCCTGCTGGTGCTCGCGATCGCCGCGGGACTGGTGTTCTGGTTCCTCGGCAGCGAAGCGCTGCCGTTCGCCTCGTTCGACGCGGCCACCTACACCGACTACTTCTGGCCGAGGCGCATCGGTCTCGTGCCGCACATCGCGGGCGGCACGGTCGCGATACTCGTCGGCCTCGTCCAGCTCTGGCTCGGGCTGACGGGCCGTACCCGAGCGTTGCATCGGACGCTCGGCCGGATCTACGTGGGCGCCGTCGCGGTGGGCAGCACCGCGGCGCTCTATCTCGCAGTGACCATCGGAGTCCAGCACCTCGCCTATGCCGCAGGGTTCTTCGGCCTGGCATGCGCCTGGATCCTCACGACGTCGATGGCCTACGTGTCCATTCGCCGCGGGGCGGTCGACCAACACCGGGAATGGGCCATCCGCAGCTACGTCGTGACGTTCGCGTTCGTGACGTTCCGACTGATCAGCGAGCAACTCATCGCGTGGCACGTGGCCAAGGATACGGAGGTCTCGGCGATGATGGCGTTCGCGTGCTGGGCCGTGCCGCTCCTCGTGACGGAACCGCTGCTGCAGCTTCGCAAGATCCTTCGACGGCGACCGAGCGATGGGGGCGGGTCACGTTCGGGCCGCGGCAACGATCTGAGCGGCGCTGCAGATCTCGGTGGCGGTCCCGAACGCGTTCAAGGAAGGATCGACCAGACGCCCGTGTAGTTGCGGATCGGCTGAAAGTCCACGCCGGCGCCCGCGAAGACGTCGCGTAACGCCAGCATCTCGGGCAGCGTGTCCATCTGCCTGGCTTTGTCCAAGCTCGCCCAGATGCTGACGTTGACCATGCTGGACGACTCCGCATCGATCGACGCATAGAAGTGCAGCAGGCCATCCAGCTTGCGGATCGCGGGGACGAGCGAGGCGCTGCTCCTGTCCAGCTCGCGCTTGACGCGTTCGAGCAGCGACGGATCGAAGAAGCCCTGCGAAATGCGGACGACGGGTTCGTTCACTTCGTCTCCTTGCGATCATCGAGGCAGGTTCATCTTTTACGCCAAGCGCAACCGAAACCTCAAGCTTGTATCGTGCGATCACGCACTCGACGCAAAGGCGGTCGTCCGCGAAATGATCGGTATGCTCGCCGTCGCGCCCGCCAGCCGCTGCGAGCCGAGTAGTTTCGTGCGCGAGCGCAGCGTCGCCCATTCCTTCGAGAGATCGCCTTGAAACGAACCATGGTCGCGGCCTGGGCCGCTCTCGCCTGCACCCCGGCATGGCCGCAGGCACCTGCCGACTTTTCCGCCATCGACGCCCGGCTCGCGGCGTGCTCGGAGAGGCGCCCCGACAACCCCGGCGTTTCGAACTGCACGGTGGCGGCCAACGCCGCGGCCAATCGGCGGCTGAACGACATCTACAACAGCGCACTGAACGTCCTCCGGAACCCCGGCCCGTCGCACGCGCCGTACGATCCCGAAGTGCCG
This sequence comes from uncultured beta proteobacterium, assembly GCA_963795885.1. Taxonomy (GTDB): domain Bacteria; phylum Pseudomonadota; class Gammaproteobacteria; order Burkholderiales; family Burkholderiaceae_D; genus CAHJXF01. The sequence goes on from CAWCJI010000005.1 coordinate 120,213, forward strand.
AAGCGGCTGATCGCCGCGGAACGCGCATGGATCGCGTTCAGGGATGCGGAGTGCAACTACCAGAGCACCGTCGCGCTCGGTGGAACCGGAGAAGGCTATGCGTACGTCGCGTGCCTCTACGCCCAGACCAAGGCCCGCGTGCAGGTGCTCGCGGCGCCGGAAGCACCGCAGAATTCACGCTGACGGCCTTCGGGCGATCGCGTTGCTAGGCGGCGACCTCGTGACGGCTTGCAGAAGCTTTCCGGCGTCGGCGTGCCTGCCCGCGGCGCTGGCTCGGAGTGAGCCAGCCTGACGAAAAAGGGTTGCATCGCTGCAACCCTTTGTTGTGTGTGGTGGGCCGTGAGTGGCTCGAACACTCGACCTACGGATTAAGAGTCCGCTGCTCTACCAACTGAGCTAACGACCCACGGGTACGGCCATCTGCTGCCGCGTTCGGGTGTGTGCTCCGTCGATTGGTAGGCCGTGCGGGGCTCGAACCCACGACCAACGGATTAAAAGTCCGCTGCTCTACCAACTGAGCTAACGACCCGAAGCACGCGATTATAGGAAGCGGCGCGTCCTCGGTCAAACCAGTCGGGCCCGGCACATGGCGGGCCCGACCCGGTTACTTGAAAACGATCTCGCGGACCAGCTCGCTACCGAGCACGTCGCGCATCGCTCCGCGATCGATGTACTGCTTGTTCTGCTGAGCGCTCGTGGTGTTCGACTGCTTCATCGACGCGGCCTCCATCTCTTCCCCGCGGTCGAGCGCCGCCATGTTCGGGTACGTGATCGCGAGGATCAGGTCCGGTTCGGTCGGTGAACGCGAATAGGCGCTGTACACGGCGTAGCTCGTGATGAAGCCGGCCTTCTTCATCGCGTCGTTGTCGGTCTTCCACCCCGTGGCCAACCACTTGACGTAGTCATCGAACTTGCCCGGCTTGACCTTGATGTACGAGAGCTCGGTGACCGGCCCGTCCTTGTAGACGCGTTCCTGCGCGACCGCCGTCACGCCGATGAGACACAGCACGATGCCCGCGATCAACACGCGAAGTCGATTCATTGTGATCCCCTGAGTGTGCCGGCAGTTGCCGGCGCGCAGACGCTACGCGCGCCCGCTGCGACGGTCAATCACGAAAGGACGGGCGCCGACGCAGCGGCGACTGCGTTACCGGCTCAACGCAGCGCGGTCAGCCGGTCCCGGGCCGTCGTCGCGGCCTGCGTGTCGGGGTACTGCTTGATCAGCGACTCGAGCGTCGCACGCGCCGCGCGCTTGTCGCCCAAGTCGGTCTGACTGCTCGCGACGTTGAGCAGCGCATCGGCTGCCCGCGGGCTCGACGGATAGTTGCGGATCACCAGTTGCTGCGCGGCGATCGCCGACTTGTAGTCGCGCTGCGCGTAATAGCCGGTGCCGATCCAGTACTGCGCCGCCGGCGCGTAGGCCGACTGCGGGTAGCGCTGGAGGAACGCCTGGAACGACGCGATCGATCCCTTGAAGTCGCTGGTCTTGAACTGGTTCAGCGCCGCTTCGTAATTCTTCTGCTCGTTCGGGTCGACCGTCGCGGTCGCACCGTCGACCGTCTCCTGCTTCGGCTCGACCTTGCGCAGGCGGCCGTCGAGATCGACGTAGAAGTCCTTGTTGCGCTTCTGTTCGTTCGCGAGATCGTTCGTGAGCGATTCGATCTGACCGCGCAGCCGCGCGATGTCCTGCCGCAGCGCGTCGATTTGGTTCGTGACGTCGGCCTGATTGCGCCGCTGGATCTCGAGCTGGGACGCGATGTCGCGCTGGTTCGCGTCGGACTTGGCGCGCAGGTCGAGGATCGCCTTGCGCGCTTCGTCGTCGTCGAACAGCCCGGCACTTGCCGGGCCGACCGAACATGCCAGCAGCACCAACGCCGACGCGAGCGTCGGCCCGAGGCGCCGCGGGAACGCCGGCATCACTGCGCCTGGTAGACGAAGTCGGCGCGACGGTTCTCGGCCCAGGCGGACTCGTCATGACCCGCATTGCGCGGCTTCTCCTTGCCGAGGCTGACCGCTTCCATCTGGCTTTCCGGCACGCCGACCAGCGCGAGCTGCTTGCGGACCGCCTCGGCGCGCTTCTGTCCGAGTGCGAGGTTGTATTCGCTGCCGCCGCGCTCGTCGGTGTTGCCCTGGATGATCACCTTGCGATTGCGATGGTTCGACAGATAGCGACCGTTCGCGTCGATCGTGCTGCGGTAGTCGTCCTTCACGACATAGCTGTCGTAGTCGAAGAAGATGCTCTTCGCCATCAGCGCGGTCGCCTCCGGATCGAGCGCACTCGAATCCGGCGTCACCGTGGTCACGCCGCGCGTCGTGTCGGTCGGCGGACTCGTCGACGTGTCGGTCGGCGCGGTCGGCGTGTTCAGCTTGGTACCGGTACTGCACGCGGCGAGGACGACGAGCGTCGCTGCGATCGCCGTCATTCGAAGGGTCGGCTTCATTTTTTCCTCCTGGAGGTCGGGTTGGGTTTGCTGCGAAGGTATATGGCAGATGTGGCCGGACTGTCGATCGGACGGCGACCGACTCACAGGCTTCGACCGTCCTGCCGCGGCCGCGCCACGCGATCGCGGGGACGGTCCTCATTGATCGTGCAGGAACGGACCCCAATTCGGCTCGCGCACGTCGCCGCCGCTCGTCGTGATGCGCTGCCGGATGCGGCCGTCGGACGACACAACGGCGAGCGTGCCGCGGCCGCCGAGATCGGTCGCATACAGGATCATCCGGCCGTTCGGCGCGAAGCTCGGCGACTCGTCCTTCGACGTATCGGTCAGTGCGGCCTCCTGTCCCGACGCGAGGTCGAGCGAGTACAGCTGGAAGCGGCCGCCGCGACGTGAGATGAAGACGAGGGTCTTGCCGTCCGGCGAGACGCGCGGGCTGATGTTGTAGTCGCCCTTGAACGTCACGCGCTGCGCGTCGCCGCCGCCGATCGGCATCCGGTAGATCTGCGGGCCGCCGCCGCGGTCGCTCGTGAAGAAGACGGTCTGCCCGTCGGGCGCGAACGTGGCCTCGGTGTCGATGCCGCTGGAACGCGTGAAGCGGCGGGCGTTCGAGCCGTCGGCGTTGATCAGGTAGACCTGCGAGTTGCCGTCGCGCGTCAGCGTGATCGCGAGCTGGCGTCCGTCTGGCGACCAGGCCGGCGCGCTGTTGCTGCCCTTGAAGTTCGCGACCGGGATGCGCTGCCCGCTCGCGACCGAGTGCACGTAGACGATCGGCTTGCGCGCCTCGAACGACACGTAGGCGATCTTGCCGCCGTCCGGCGACCACGTCGGCGAGATGATCGGCTCGCGCGAGACGAGCGCGTTCTGCGCGTTGTAGCCGTCCGAGTCGGCGACCTGCAGCTCGTAGCGCTGCACGCCCTGGCGCAGCACGTACGCGATCCGCGTCGAGAACACGCCCTTCTCGCCGGTCAGCTTCTCGTAGATGTAGTCGGCCGCGCGGTGCGCCGACAGCCGCAGGTTCTGCTGCGTCGACGTCAGCGCGAGGCCGCCGAGGTCCTGCTGACGCCCGGTGTCGTACAGCTTGAAGCGGACGTCGAAGCGGCCGTCGGCGAGGCGGCTGACGCTGCCGGTGACGACCGCGTCGGCGCCGCGCTGCTTCCAGTCGCCGAAGACGATCGGCGACGTCTCGGACAGCGGCTGCGGCCCGGGGTCGACGTTGCGGAACTGGCCGCTGCGGTTGAGATCGTCGCGGATGATCTGCGACACGTCCTGCGGCGGCGTGCCGGTCGTGACGAACGTCGCCGTCGCGACCGGGATCTGGTTGCCGCCGGTGCCGGAGATCTCGAAGTTGAGCTGCGCGGAGGCGAGGCCGGTCGCGGCGACGAACGTCGCGAGGCCGACGACGACGCGGCGGATCATGCGGGAGGCTTGCATCAGGATGAGGTCTTCGTCATGGCTTGAGGTGCTTCGTTCGAGTGCGACCGCGGGACCACGTTCACTGCTTCTCGTACATGTAGTAGTCGAGGTCGAGCGTGCGTTCGGGCACCTTGCCGTTCTCGTCGCGCGGCAGCGGCGAGGCGGCGCGGATCGCGCGCTCGACCGCGGCGTCGAAGGCGGGAACGCCGCTCGGCTTCATCGTGGTCACGTTGGCGACCTCGCCGGTCGGCAACTGTTCGATCCGCATCTTGACCGACGGATTGCCCGGCGACGTCGCCGGATAGCGCATCTGCGAACGGATCGCCGTGACGAGCCGGGCGATGTAGCTGTCGCGACCGCGCGGCCCGCTGGTCTGCTGGTCGCGGCCCGTCGACTCCTTCGTCGCCGACGCGAGCAGGCTGTTGAGCTCGGACGGCGGTCGCTGCGGCGCCTCGACCGCGGCCTGCTGGAGCAACTTCGCGACCTCGGGCCGGATCTTCGGCTCGACCTTCGGCGGCGGGGGCAGCGGCTTCGGTTGCGGCTTCGGCTGCTCGACCCTGACCGGCTCGGGCTTCTTCTTCGGCGGCTCGACCTTGGCCGGCGTCTTCTCGACGATGTCGGCCTTCGGCACCGGCGGCTCGACCTTGACCTCGGGCGGCGGCTCGACCTTGGGCGGCGGCGGCTGCACGACGACCGGGCGCGGTGCCGGCGCGGCCGTCTGCGGCACGGCGCTCCACAGCTCGGCCTGGATCACGGCCGGCGGGCTGCTCTGCCAGCGGACGCCGAAGAACAGCAGCACGCCGAGGAGCGCATGCACGAGCACCGCGAGCACGATCGCGCGTCCGCTGCCGCCGCCTTGCGGCACGGTGTACGGACGAGTGACGGCCGCGTTCACGACGGCCTCACGTGCGCGGTTGCACGGCCAGGCCGACGCGCGCGATCCCCTGCTGCTTCAGGCCGTCCATGATCTGCAGGATCGCGTCGTACTCGACCTTCCTGTCGCCGGAGATGACGACCGGCCGATCGGCGTCGCCGCCCTGCATCTGCTGCACGACGCCGGCGACCTCGCGCATCGTCACGCTGCGCTCGGTGCCGCCCTTCACGTCGCGCACGCTGACGCTCTTGTCGGCCTTGACGATGACGCTGATCGGGTTCTCCTTCGCCTGCGAGCTCTTCGCGACGCTCGGCAGGTCGATCGTGCCCGGCGTCGTCAGCGGCGCCGCGACCATGAAGATGATCAGCAGCACCAGCATCACGTCGATGTACGGCACGACGTTGATGTCGCTCATCGCGCGGCGGTTGCGTCCGCCGCGCATCGATGACCGCGATGATCCTGCCATCGTCAGCGGGTCTGCCGTTGAAGGATGTTCGAGAACTCCTCGATGAAGTTCTCGAAGCGGACCGCGAGACGATCGGTCTCGTGGATGAAGCGGTTGTATGCGATGACCGCGGGGATCGCCGCGAAGAGGCCGATCGCGGTCGCGACCAGCGCCTCCGCGATGCCCGGCGCCACGTGCGCGAGCGTGGCGGCCTGCACGTTCGCGAGGCTGCGGAACGCGTTCATGATGCCCCAGACCGTCCCGAACAGTCCGACGTACGGACTGACCGACCCCACCGACGCGAGGAACGACAGGTGCGCCTCGAGCACGTCCATCTCGCGCTGGAACGCGGCCCGCATCGCGCGACGGGCCGCGTCGAGCTGCGCGCCGCTGTCGCTCTTCTGCTGGCGGAACTTGAGGAACTCGCGCATGCCGGCCTCGAAGACCCGGCCCTGCGCGCCGACCTGCTCGCGCCGGTTGTTGACGCGCGTGTAGAGGTCGTTCAGGTCGCCGCCGGACCAGAAGTCGTCCTCGAAGCGATTGGTCTGCCGCTGCGCGCGCTTGACGTCGAAGTACTTCTTGAAGATGTAGGTCCAGCTCATCACCGAGACCAGCAGCAGCAATGCCAGCACGATCTGGACGAGGACGCTCGCGTGGGTCACGAGCGAGACGATCGACATGTCCTGCGAGACGTTCATCGGCAGCGGTCAGCGGAATGGGGACGGGCGCGGCGCTGCGCCCGGACGGTCGACCGGACGGACGCGGGGAGGTTCAAAGCGCCCGGGCGACGGTCCATCGACAACGAGGCAACGCGCGACGGTGCCATCCGGATTACCCGTCGACGAAGATCGCGCGCAGCCGGTCCGGGATCGCGGCCGGCTTCAGCGTCCCGCGCGCGACGCACGCGACCTTGATGCGACCGACGGCGAGCAGCGGTCCGTCGATGCCGTCCGGCCCGATCACGTGCGCCTCCTGATGGAAGTCGATGCCGACCCGGCCCGCGCGCTCGACCGTCGACACGATGTGGATGCGGTCGTCGAGCCGCGCCGGTCGCCGGTATTCCACGTGCGTCGAGCGGACGACGAACATCAGCCCGAGCTCGTCGGCGATCTGCTGCTGCGACACGCCCGGGACGCCCTCGCCGCCGTGACGCAGCCATTCGGTCCGCGCGCGCTCGAAGAACTTGAGGTAGTTGGCATAGAACACGATGCCACCGGTGTCGGTGTCCTCGTAGTAGACGCGGATCGTGAAGTCGAAGCGCACGGGCGAGCGGCATCAGGGCCTGTTCACGCAACGAACAGCGGGTCGATCAACGCCGCGACCTGCTCGACGCGCGCATCGACGCTGCCGCGCACCTCGTGATAGTCGGCGCCACGGGCGCGCAGGATCGCACGGAGCCAGCGATCGTGGCGCAGGCGGAAGTCCTCGGACGATCGCGAGCCGTCCTGCACGAACGCGAAGTCCGGAGCGCAGACGAGCGTGAGGTCGTAGCGCCGCCACGACAGCCGGACGAGCTCCGGATCGGCGCGACCGTAGCCGTCGATGCTGTACCAGAGCGTCGTCAACGGCGTGGTATCGACGAACACGCAGCGCGACGCGCGCGCCGCGGCCTCGTCTTCGAAGGCGACGTGGCGATCGCCGATGCGCGTCAGATCGTCATAGTCGGTGTGGCCGCCCTGCTCTTCCCAGAGCGTGCGCCCGTACTCGGCGACGCACGGCTCCCGGTAGCGACGTCCGAGCGCCTCGACCAGCGTGCTCTTGCCGGTGCTCTCGCCGCCGACGACCGCGATGCGTGCGATACCGCGCGGCTCGAACCGGGCCGGGCCGTCCGCCGCGAAGGCGGGCGCCGCGCCCCATCGCATCGCGGCGGCGCCGCTCATGCGGCGGCGCCGACCGGCTCGCGACCGATCAATCGCGACCAGCGTAGCCAGCCCATCACGACGAGGACGAGGAAGAAGGCGTAGACCGCGGCCGTCAGCCACAGGCCCTTCGATGCGTACAACGGGACCGCGATGCAGTCGACGACGAACCAGACCGGCCACGTCTCGATCTTTCGCGCGACCATCAGCAGCTGCGCGAGGACCGACAGCGCGAGCACCGTCGAGTCGATGAACGGATTGGCCGCGTTCGTCGTCGCCTGCAGCATCCAGCCGTAGCCGGCGGCCGCCGCGATCGCGACCGCCGCGAAGCCGACCGCGGTGACGCGGCGCGACACGCGTGATCGGCAACTCGGCCGCCTCGTCGGGCCGCGCGCCGCGGCCGCCGCGCAGCCAGTTCCACCAGCCGAGCACGCACGATGCGACGAAGAAGCATTGCAGCGTGACGTCCGCGTACAAGCGGACCTCCACGAACATCACGCCGTACAGCGCGCAGCCGACGATGCCGGTCCACCAGGTGTGGACGCTGTTCCTCGCGGAGAACCAGACCGACAGCAGATTGAAGACGTTCGCTCCGACCTCGAGCGGCGTCATGCGGGCTCCAGCTTCGCGATGCCGAGTGCGAGCCACTTCATGCCGTTGCGGCCGAAGTTGATCTGCGCGCGGGCGTCGCTCCCGCCGCCTTCGAGGTTGACGATGACGCCTTCGCCGAACTTCGCGTGGACCACGGTCTGCCCGATCCGGAAGCGAGAGTCGCCGCCGCGCTGTCGATCGGCCCACGCCGGCGCCGGCTCGTTCGACGGCGTGTCGTCCCACGCCGCGCTGTAGCGGCCGTAGCTCTGCGATCCGCCGAAGCCGCCGCCGAAGCTGCTGCTCGCCCGCTGCAGGCCGGCCTTCGGCGTCAGCCACTTCAGCGCCTCGGGCGGCAGTTCCTCGAAGAAGCGCGAGCGCGGGTTGTAGCGGGTCTGGCCGTGCAGCATCCGCGTCTGCGAGAACGACAGGTAGAGACGCTTGCGCGCGCGCGTGATCGCGACGTACATCAGGCGGCGCTCTTCCTCGAGCCCGGCGAGGTCGGTCGTGCTGTTGTCGTGCGGGAAGAGTCCTTCCTCGAGGCCGCCGATGAAGACGGCGTCGAACTCGAGGCCCTTCGCGGAATGGACCGTCATCAGCTGCAGCGCGTCCTGGCCCGCGCTCGCCTGGTTGTCGCCGGCCTCGAGCGATGCATGCGAGAGGAACGCGTCGAGCGGCGACGCGTAGGCCGGGTCGACGACGCCGGCATCGATGACTTCGAGGTCGCCTTCGTTCGGCGTCACGTCGACGGCGCCTTCGGTCTGCAGCTCGGCGCGCGGCGGCGCGATCGACGTCGGGATGCCGTTCGCGCGCGCGTCCTGCGCGAAGCCCTCTTCGCCGGAGAAGCTCGCGGCCGCGTTGACGAGCTCGTTCAGATTCTCGATGCGCTCGGCGCCGTCCTTCTCGGACTCGTAGAACGCGATCAGGCCGCTCGTGCGGTTGACGTGCTCGATCATCTCGGACAGCGGCATCGCCTGCGTCTCGAAGCGGATGCGCTCGATCAGCTTGACGAAGACGCCGACCTTCGCGGCCGCGCCCGACTTCGTGTCGAGCCGCAGCGCGGCGGCGTAGAGGGAAGAGCCCGCCGCAGCCGCCGCGTCCTGCAGCACCTCCATCGACCGCGCGCCGATGCCGCGCGCCGGCACGTTGACGACGCGCGCGAACGACGTGTCGTCGTCGGGGTTCGCGACGAGCCGCAGATAGGCGAGCGCGTGCTTGACCTCCTGTCGCTCGAAGAACCTGAGGCCGCCGTACACGCGGTACGGGATCGCGGCCGAGAACAGCGCGTGCTCGATCACCCGCGACTGGGCATTCGATCGATACAGGACCGCGATGTCCGAGCGGTCGAAACCCTCGCGCACCAGCGACCTCACCTCGTCGACGAGCCACTGCGCCTCCTGCGCGTCGCTCATCGCCTCGTACACGCGCACCGGCTCGCCGGCGCCCGCGTCGGTCCAGAGGTTCTTGCCGAGCCGCTGACCGTTGTGGCGGATCAGCGCGTTGGCCGAGTCGAGGATGTGGCCGTGCGAGCGATAGTTCTGCTCGAGCTTGACGACGTTCTGCACGCGGAACTCGCGCTCGAACGCGGCCATGTTGCCGACGTTCGCGCCGCGGAACGCATAGATGCTCTGGTCGTCGTCACCGACCGCGAAGATCGCCGCGGGGTCGGGGGTGCCGAGGCCCGCGAGCAACTGCAGCCACTTGTACTGCAGCACGTTCGTGTCCTGGAACTCGTCGACCAGGATGTGCCGGAAGCGCGCCTGATAGTGCTCGCGCAGCGGCTGGTTGCGGCTCAGCAGTTCGTAGGACCGCAGCAGCAGCTCGGCGAAGTCGACGACGCCTTCGCGCTGGCACTGCTCGTCGTAGAGTCGATAGATGTCGACGAGGCGGCCGTCGAAGTCGTTGTCGACCTCGACGTCCTTCGCGCGCAGGCCCTTCTCCTTGCAGCCGTTGATGAACCACGCCGTCTGCCGGGCCGGATAGCGTTCCTCGTCGAAGCCCTGCGCCTTCAGCAGCCGCTTGACGGCCGAGATCTGGTCCGCCGAGTCGAGGATCTGGAACGTCTGCGGCAGCGCCGCGTCGCGATAGTGCGTGCGCAGGAAGCGGTTGCACAGCCCGTGGAACGTGCCGATCCACATGCCGCGCAGGTTGATCGGCAGCATCGCGCCGAGCCGCGACAGCATCTCCTTCGCGGCCTTGTTCGTGAACGTGACCGCGAGCACGCCGAACGGCGAGACCTGGCGCGTCTGCACGAGCCACGCGATCCGCGTGGTCAGCACGCGGGTCTTGCCGCTGCCGGCACCGGCCAGGATCAGCGCGGGTTGCGGCGGCAGCGTGACCGCCGCGAGCTGCTCGGGATTGAGGCCGGCCAGTAGCGAGGATTGCTGGAACGAAGCCGCGAGTCGATCGACTTCGGCGATCGGCAGTTCGTCGGGTTCTTGCATGCGCGAGGCGAAGGTGCCACGGCGACGCGCGGCACGAGAAATGGGTCGCGCATGATACCGCGCGCGCCGTCCGCACCGCCTCGTCGAGCGCCGGCTCGACGAGGTGCTCGCGATCGTGCGGCGGGTCCGACCGCTGGCCGGGCCGCGCGTCGCGCGACGTCAGGGCAGGCGGATCCGGATGACGCCGTTCGCGTCGGTCACGTACAGGTTGTTGTTCGAGTCGATGCCGAGTCCGGTCGGATGATCGAGGTGCCCAGGCAGCGCACCGAGCAGCACGCCGCCGAGGTTGTCCGCGACGCCGACCACCGTCGTGACGACCGCGGACGGATCGATCTTCCGGATGGTCCGCGTCGACGAGTCCGAGACGAACAGGTTGCCGCTGCTGTCGAGGACGATGCCGGTCGGCGTCGTGAAGCGCGCGGCGCTGCCGGTGCCGTCGACGGACCCGGTCGCCAGCGCCATGCCGGCGATCGTCGACACCGTGCCGCCGGTGTCGATCTTTCGGACGGTGGCGTTGCCGGTGTCCGCGACGTACAGGTTGCCGGCCGCGTCGACGACGATGCCGCGCAGTTGTCGGAACGACGCCAGCGATCCGGGTCCGTCGGCCGCGCCGATGCGGCCGGGGCCGCCGGCGATCGTCGTGACGACGCCGGCCGGCGTGATCCGGCGCACCGCGGGGTTGTCGTCGACGACGTAGACGTTGCCCGCGGCATCGACGGTCAGCGCGCTCGGACCGTTGAACGTCGCCGCGGTCGCAACGCCGTCCATCCCGCCGGCGACACCGACCTGCCCCGCGATCGTCGTGACGACCCCGGCCGGCGTCACCTTGCGGATCGTCTGGTTGCTGCGATCCGCGACATAGACGTTGCCCGCCGCATCGAGCGCGATGCCCTGCGGCGTCGCGAAGCGCGCGGCCGCGCCGGTGCCGTCCACCGCGCCGGGCGACCCCGCGAGTCCCGCCAGCGTCGTCACCGCGCCGTTGACATCGATCCTGCGGATGCGTTGCATTGCCGAGGTCGGCGACATAGGTGTTCAACGCGGCATCGACCGCGACGCCCACCGGACCCGAGAAGGTCGCGGCGCTGCCGGTCGCATCCGTCGACCCGACGACACGCGGGGCGCCGGCGATGGTCGCGACAGCCCCAACCGGCGACACGCGGCGCAGCGCGAAGTTTGCGGTGTCGGCGACGATCAGCGTACCTGCCGCGTTGCTGACGACGCCGCTCGGCGCCGCGAAGCGTGCCGCGGTTCCTGTTCCGTCCGCGGTGCCGGCGACACCCGGCGCGCCGGCGAGCGTCGTCACGACCGCACCCGCCGCGATCTTGCGGACGACAAAGCCGCCGACGTCGGCGACGTAGAGATTGCCGGCCGAGTCGATGGCGAGGCCGACCGGCTGCACGAAGCTCGCGGCCGCGCCGGTCCCGTCGACGTTCCCGCTCGACGTCGGCGAGCCCGCGAGCGTCGTGACGGCGCCGGCCGGCGTGATCATGCGGATCGTGTGATTACCGCTGTCCGCGACATAGACGTTCGACGACGCGTCGACGACGATCCCGACCGGCGTGTTGAATCGAGCGGCGGCGCCGCTGCCGTCCGCGGAGCCGGGCGTGCCGGCCGTTCCGGCGAACGTCGTCACGTTGCCGCCGGCGTCGATCTTCCGGATCGTGTGGTTGCCGCTGTCGGCCACGTACAGGTTGCCGGCCGTGTCGCCGGCGATGCCGCGCGGCGCGTTGAAGCGCGCCGACGCCAACGGTCCGTCGGCCGACCCGGGCGTGCCTGCGAGGCCGCCGACCGTGGTGACGACGCCGGCCGACGTCGCGCGGCGGATCGTGTGGCTGCCGCTGTCGGTCACGAGCAGGTTGTTGCCGCTGTCGATGAAGAGCCCGGCGACCGTCACGAAGCGCGCGGCCGAACCGGTGCCGTCCGCCGTGCCCGACTGGATCTCGGAGCCTGCGAAGGTCGTGACGTTGCCGCTCGTGGACGACTCGCGGATCGCCGAGCCGTCGGCGACGAAGACGTTGCCGGCGCTGTCGGCCGCGACGTTGATCGGCGACGTGAAGCGCGCGCTCAGCGCCGCGCCGTCGATCGCGCCGGGGCCGCCGATGCTGCCGGCGACGAGGCCGAGCCCGGCCTGCGGCAGCACGATCAGCGTCGCCGCGAAGCTGGTCGCATAGCCGGCGACGTTGCTGACCTGCACGGTGAAGTGCGCGTTGTTGTCGGACAGCTGGACGTTGACGAGCGAATAGCTCTGCGACGTCGCGCCGGGGATGGCGACGCCCTCGCGGAACCACTGGTACGACAACGGACCGGTCGCGGTGCTGTAGGCCGTGAAGGTCGCGGTCGAGCCGACGGTCGTCGTGAACACCGACGGCAGTTGCGGCGCTGTCGGCGGCATGACGGTCGTCGTGACGGCCAGCGTGAACAGCGCGCTCGTCACGGAGCCGGCGGCGTTCGAGACGACGACGTCGAACTGCGCGCCGTTGTCCGCGAGCGTCGTGGCGGGGGTCGTGTAGGTCGCGGTCGTGGCGCCTGCGATCGGCACGCCGCCGCGACGCCACTGGAAGGTCAACGGCGCGGAGCCGCTGGCCACCACCGACAGCGTCGCGGTGTTGCCGGCCACGACGTTGACTGTCTGCGCGACGTTGTTCGCGATGGTCGGCGCCACCGGCGCGACGGTCAGCGTCGCGTTGGCACTCTGCACGACACCGGCCGCATTCGACACCGACACGGTGAAGGTTGCGCCGCTGTCGGACAGCTGCGTGACGCCGATGGTGTAGGTCGAGGCGGTCGCACCCGCGATCGGCTGGCCGCCGCGCGACCATTGGTAGGTCAGCGGCGTCGTGCCGCCCGCGAGGACGCCGAAGGTGACCGACTGGCCGTCGTTGACGGTCTGCGACTGCGGCTGCAGCAACACGGTCGGCGCCGCGACGCCCGTCGTGGTCGTCCCGCCGCTGTTCCCTCCGCCGCCTCCGCCGCCCCCGCCACTGCATGCAGCCAGCAGCATCGCCGCGAACGAAGCGCACAGCAACTCACGGATGAACCGGCCCCACGATGTCGCCGAAATCGATGCCACGACGTCTCCCTGTCCGACGGAACTGCGCCCGCGTGGCCGCAGGATGCGCATGAGCAATCGGCGACACGGTCGGCGGCGAAGAAATAACGACCGCGCGTCGACCCGATCGACTTGTAGGACAAGGGAACATCGGGGTATCCCGCAGTACGCCCGGCGCACGTGTCGGCGATGGCGCTTCGGCCGTGCGCCTTATAATTTCGATCCCCTTCCACGCCGCGCATTCGCTCGCGCGGCGCTCCCCGACATGCAAGAGACCTATCACGCCGCCGACGTCGAGGCTGCCGCCCGCGCCGCATGGAACGCAGCCGACACGTGGACGATGCGCGAGGACGATCCGCGCTTTCCGAAAGGCAAGTTCTACGCGTGCTCGATGCTGCCGTATCCGTCCGGCAAGCTGCACATGGGCCACGTGCGCAACTACACGATCAACGACGTGATGGCGCGCTATCTGCGGATGACGGGCTACAACGTGCTGATGCCGATGGGCTGGGACGCGTTCGGCATGCCGGCCGAGAACGCCGCGATCGACAACGGCGTGCCGCCGGCGCAATGGACATACGACAACATCGCCGCGATGAAGGAGCAGTTCGCGGCGATGGGGCTCGCGATCGACTGGTCGCGCGAGGTCACGACCTGCAAGCCGGACTACTACCGGTGGAACCAGTGGATGTTCCTCAAGATGCTCGAGCGCGGCATCGCATACCGGAAGACCGGCGTCGTCAACTGGGATCCGGTCGATCAGACCGTGCTCGCGAACGAGCAGGTGATCGACGGCCGCGGCTGGCGCTCGGGCGCCGTCGTCGAGAAGCGCGAGATCCCGATGTACTACCTGCGGATCACCGACTACGCCGACGAGCTGCTCGAATCGCTCGACGGACTCGACTGGCCCGAGCGCGTGAAGGTCATGCAGCGCAACTGGATCGGCCGCAGCGAAGGCGTGACGGTGTCGTTCCCGTACGACCTCGACCTGTTCACCGGCCCGCGACCCGAAGGCATGGAGGCCAAGGGCGTGCTGCGCGTCTTCACGACGCGGGCCGACACGCTGATGGGCGTCTCGTTCGTCGCGATCGCGGCCGAGCATCCGCTCGCGGCCCATCTCGCGAAGACGCAACCGGCGCTCGCCGACTTCATCGATGAATGCGCGAAGGGCGGCGTGGCCGAGGCCGACGTCGCGACGATGGAGAAGAAGGGCATGACGACCCACTTCCACGTCACGCATCCGCTGACCGGCGAGCTCGTGCCGGTGTGGGTCGGCAACTACGTGCTGATGAGCTACGGCGAAGGCGCCGTGATGGGCGTGCCGGCGCACGACGAGCGCGACTTCGCATTCGCGAAGAAGTACGGCTTGCCGATCAGGCCGGTGATCGTGCCGGCCTCGTGGCACATCACGACCGTCGAGGCCGCGGCCGAGGCCACGCTCGAGCCGGGCCCGTCGATCTCGATCGCGCCGGACGCGACCGTGACGATCGAGCCGGCGCCCGACGAGTCTGCATGGGCCGAATGGCATGCGGAGTTCGCCGAGTACGGTCACTGCGTGCACTCCGGCGTGTACGACGGCATGACGTCGGCCGAGGCGACCGACGCGATCGCGCGCGACCTCGCCGCGAAGGGACTCGGCGAGAAGACCGTGACGCGCCGCCTGCGCGACTGGGGCATCAGCCGCCAGCGCTACTGGGGCACGCCGATCCCGATCATCCATTGCCCCGAGCACGGCGCCGTGCCGGTCCCCAAGAAGGATCTGCCGGTCGTGCTGCCCGAAGGCCTCGTGCCGGACGGCAGCGGCAATCCGCTGAAGAAGCACGCGGCGTTCGTGTCGTGCACGTGCCCGACCTGCGGCGCGCCGGCCGAGCGCGAGACCGACACGATGGACGTGTTCGTCGATTCGTCCTGGTACTACATGCGCTATTGCTCGCCCGACGCCAAGGCGGCCGACGGCAGCAGCGCGATGATCGACGCGCGTTGCGACTACTGGATGCCGATGGACCAGTACATCGGCGGCATCGAGCACGCGATCCTGCACCTGCTGTACGCGCGCTTCTGGACACGGGTCATGCGCGACCTCGGCCTCGTGACGTTCGACGAGCCGTTCACGCGGTTGTTCACGCAGGGCATGCTGACGAACGAGTGCTACTACCGCGAGGAGCCGGTCGAGGGCGGCGCGGTCCGGACGCGCTGGTTCTATCCGGCCGAGGTCGACGTGCGCTTCGACGAGCGCGGCAAGCCGGTCGGCGCCACTGCGAAGGCCGACGGCCAACCGGTCAAGCTCGGCGGCAATGAGAAGATGTCGAAGTCGAAGAACAACGTCGTCGAGCCGCGCGCGTTCATCGAACGCTTCGGCGCCGACACGGCGCGCGCGTTCTCGATGTTCGCCGGTCCGCCGGAGCAGAGCGCGGCGTGGTCCGACAGCGGCGCGCAGGGCGTGTCCCGTTTCCTGCACCGGATGTGGGCCTTCGCGTTCCAGGCGCATCGCGACGGTCGTGTCGCGATGGCCCGCGAACCGGCGATCGAGGCCGCCGACCGTGCGTTGCGGCTCGAGATCCACGGCACGTTGCGGCAGGCGCAGTTCGACTACGATCGCCTGCAGTACAACACCGTCGTCTCGGGCTGCATGAAGATGCTCAACGCCCTGGAGTCCGCGAAGACCGCGTCCCCGTCGGCGATCGGCGAGGGCCTCGGCATCCTGTTGCGGGTCCTGTATCCGGTCGCGCCGCACATCGGGCACGTGCTTTGGAACGACCTCGGCTACGAAGCCGTGCATGGGCCGATCGTCGACGCGCCGTGGCCTGCGGTCGACGAGGTCGCATTGCAGCGTGACGAGATCGAGCTCGTGGTTCAGGTCAACGGCAAGCTGCGCGGCACGATCCGCGTGCCGGCCGACGCGGACCGCGCGACGATCGAGTCGGCGGCGCTGGCCGACGAAGGCGTACGCCGCTTCGTCACCACGACGCCGAAGAAGGTGGTGGTCGTGCCGGGCCGCCTCGTCAACGTGGTGGCTTGATGCGAATCGACTCGCGACAGACGTCACGACGCTGGGTCCTCGCTTCGGCGCGGACGACGAGGACGCTCGCCACCGCGTTCGTCGCGGCCGCCGTTCTCGCCGCGTGCGGGTTCCAGCTGCGTGGCTCGACCGAGCTGCCGTTCCGGACGCTGTGGGTCGGCTTCTCCGACGCGTCGCCGCTCGGGACCGAGTTCCGGCGCTATATCCGCGGCGGAACGTCGACGCGGCTCGTCGACGACGCGGGCCAGGCCGAGGCCAAGCTCGAGGTGCTCGGCGAGTCGCGCGACAAGGAGATCCTGAGTCTCGACGGCACGGGACAGGTCCGCGAATACACGCTGTACTACATCTTCGTGTTCAAGGTCGACGACGGCAAGGGCCGCGACTTCATCGCGCCGACGCGCATCACGCTCAAGCGCGACATCACCGTCGACAACAACACGATCCTCGCGAAGCAGGCCGAGGAAGACCTGCTGTATCGCGACATGCAGTCCGACCTCGTGCAGCAGCTGCTGCGCCGGCTCGCGGCAGTCAAGCCCGGCCAGGCACCCGCGTAGGCGTCGCGTCATGCAGCTTCGCATCGACGCGCTCGCGGCACACCTCGGCCGCCGCCTCGCGCCGCTGTACGTCGTGCACGGCGACGAGCATCTGCTGGCGATCGAGGCCGCCGACGCGATCCGCGCCGCCGCGCGCGCGGCCGGCTACACCGAGCGCGACGTGCTCACCGTCGACCGCTACTTCCGCTGGAACCGCCTGCTCGAGAGCACGCAAAGCCTGTCGCTGTTCGGCGACCGCAAGCTGATCGAGTTGCGCGTCCCCGGCGGCAAGCCCGGCAAGGACGGGTCGCAGGCGCTGCAGGCGTTCGCGAAGACGATCCACGACGGCGACACGATCGCGCTCGTGACGCTGCCGAAGCTGGAACGCGAGCAGAAGTCGTCCGCGTGGTTCGGCGCGCTCGACGCGGCCGGCGTGACGATCGAGGCGCCGCTCGTCGATCGCGCACGGCTGCCGGCGTGGATCGGCGAACGACTCGCGCTGCAGGGCCAGACGGCCGACGTCGAGACGCTCGCGTTCCTCGCCGATCGCGTCGAAGGGAACCTGCTCGCCGCGCATCAGGAGGTGCAGAAGCTCGCACTGCTGCAGCCGCCCGGACGGCTCGACTTCGAGGCGGTCCGCGCGGCCGTCGTCGAGGTCGCGCGCTACGACGTCTTCAAGCTCGGCGAGGCGATGCTGGCCGGCGATCCGGCACGCGTCGCGCGGATGGTCGACGGGCTGCGCGGCGAAGGCGAGTCGCCGGTCCTCGTGCACTGGGCGATCACCGAGGAGGTCCGCGCGCTGCTGCGCGCGAAGATCGGCGTGGCGAAGGGTCAGCCGCTGTCGTCGCTGCTGCGCAACCTGCGCGTCTGGGGCGCGCGCGAGCGGCTGTTCGAGGTCGCACTGAAGCGGCTGACGCTGCCGGCGCTCGAGCGTGCGCTCGCTCGCGCGGCCGACATCGATCGCGTCGTCAAGGGATTGCAGGGTCACGTCGTCGCGCTCGGCGACCCGTGGACCGAGCTGTCGCGTCTCGGCGTCGCGATCGCCGGACGCGGACTCGCGACGCCGTGAACGCGACCGACCTCGAGGCGCGGATGCTGCATGTCGGCGCGACCGCGCGTGCCGCTTCGCGCATCATCGCGAAGGCCGACACGAAGACGAAGAACGACGCGCTCGCCGCGATCGCACGCGCGATCCGCCGCGAGGCGTCGTCGTTGAAGTCGGCCAATGCCGACGACGTCGCGGCCGCGCGCGAGGCGGGCCTCGACGCGGCGATGCTCGATCGGCTCGCGTTGTCCGACGCGACGATCGAGACGATGGCCGAGGGGCTCGAGCAGATCGTCGCGCTGCCGGACCCGATCGGCGAGATCACGGAGATGCGGCGACGCCCGTCCGGCATCGAGGTGGGCCGCATGCGCGTGCCGCTCGGCGTCGTCGGCATCATCTACGAGTCGCGGCCGAACGTGACGGTGGACGCGGCCGGGTTGACGATCAAGTCGGGCAACGCGGCGATCCTGCGCGGCGGGTCCGAGGCGATCCGCTGCAATCGCGCGCTCGCGTCGCTCATCCACGAAGGACTGCGGCATGCGGGGCTGCCGCCCGACGTCGTGCAGGTCGTCGACAGCACCGACCGCGCGGCGGTCGCGGCGATGATCACGATGCCGGAGTACATCGACGTGATCGTGCCGCGCGGCGGCAAGGGGCTGATCGAGCGGCTGATGCGCGAGTCGCGCGTGCCGATGATCAAGCACCTCGACGGCCTGTGCCACGTCTATGTCGACGACGACGCCGATCTCGAGCAGGCCGTCCGCATCGCCGACAACGCGAAGACGCAACGCTACGGCACCTGCAACACGATGGAGACGCTGCTCGTCGCGCGCGCGGTCGCGGCCGCGTTCCTGCCGCGCATCGGCCGCATCTACGCCGACAAGGGCGTCGAGATGCGGGCCGACGACGATGGCCGCACGATCCTCGACGGGGCCGGCATCGCATCGATCGCCGCGCGACCCGACGACTTCGACACCGAATGGCTGGCACCGGTCGTCTCGATCGCGGTCGTCGACGGGCTCGACGCCGCGATCGCGCACATCGATGCGCACGGCTCGAAGCACACCGACACGATCGTCACCGAGCGCTATTCGAATGCGCTGCGATTCCTGCGCGAGGTCGACTCCGCGTCGGTCATCGTCAACGCGTCGACGCGCTTCGCCGACGGGTTCGAGTTCGGTCTCGGCGCCGAGATCGGCATCTCGAACGACAAGCTGCACGCGCGCGGGCCGGTCGGCCTCGAGGGGCTGACGAGCCTCAAGTACGTCGTCTTCGGACACGGAGAAGTGCGCGGTTAACAACGGCGGTCGGATGCGACGTGGCGCCGTCGCCGCGAGTCGCTACAATCGCGGGTCGTGCCGGGCCCGGCACGATCTCCACACGACCCGAACCCTCCGACACCCCCGCCCAGGCGGTGCCTCACCTTGCGCGACGCCCCCATCGACTACGCCGCGCTGTTTCGCGTTTCGCCGAGCGCTCACGCGGCCCTGGACCTGCGACATGTCATCGTCGACGTCAATGAAGGCTACCTGCGGCTGACGCGGCGCGAACGCGACGATCTCGTCGGGCGCAACTTCTTCGAGGTCTTCGACGCCGCGCCGCAAGCGGACGAGCTGCGGAAGACGATCGATCGCGTCGCGAGCACCGGGACGTCCGAGGGCCCGTCGCTGTTCCGCTTCGCGGTCCCGATCTCGCTGGTCGAAGGCGACGGCGTCGTCGACGTCCTCTGGAACGTGACGCACTACCCGATTCGCGACGCCGCCGGTCGGATCACCTGCGTCGCGCAGGCCGTGGAGGACGTCGGCTCGTTGCGCGAGACGGTCCGGCAGGCCGAGGTCCACGATGGCGAGTCCGCGGCGCCCTCGTCGCAGCGGCCGTCGATGCAGGCCTCCGAAAGCGATCGCCTGCGGCTGCTGCGGCTCTTCGATCAGGCGCTGTCGTTCACCGTCTTCATGCGCGAGCCCGAGCACGTCGTCGAGCTCGCCAATCCCGCCGTACCTCAGGATGGTCGGCGAGGAAGACCTTCGCGGCAGGCACTACTCCAAGGCGCACCGCGGCGACGCGCCGCTGCCGATCCGGCTGCTCGACGCCGTCTACGAAAGCGGCGTGCCGATCGTCGAACACGGCCTCGCGCTGCGCGTGCCCGACGGGGCCGACGGGCTGAAGACGATCTACGTCGACGTGGTCATCCAGCAGATCGTCGACGTGTCCGGCAAGGTGCTCGGCGTCTTCATGCAGGGCAACGACGTCACGATGGCGAAGGCGACGACCGACGAGCTGTCGGCCTATCGTGCCCGCCTCGAGGAGATGGTCGCCGAGAGAACGCGTGCGCTCGAGCGCAGCGAGAACGAGCGGCGCAGCGCCGAGGCCGCGCTGCATCGCGCGCAGCGGCTCGAGGCGGTCGGCAAGCTGACCGGCGGCGTCGCACACGACTTCAACAACGTGCTGCAGATCATCCGCGGCAACCTGCAGCTGATGCAACGTCATGCCCCGTCCGACGACGCGTTCACGACGCGCATCGAGGCGGCGCTCGACGGCGTCGACCGCGGCGCGAAGCTGGCGTCGCAGCTGCTCGCGTTCGGGCGACGGCAGCCGCTCGAGCCGATCGTCGTCGACCTGCAGCAGGTCCTCGGACGGATGGAAGACCTGCTGCGACGTTCGCTCGGCGAGTCGATCGAGGTGACGACCCGCATCCGGCCCGGGCTGTGGCACGTGCTGGTGGATGTGCCGCGACTCGAGAACGTGATCCTCAACATCGCGCTCAACGCGCGCGACGCGATGGATCACAGCGGTCGCCTCGTGATGGAGCTCGCGAACACCGAGGTCACGGAGGCCGAGGCGCGCAAGGAAGACGGCGGCCTGCAGCCCGGCGACTACGTGATGCTCGCGATCACGGACAGCGGCAGCGGCATGACGCCCGAGGTGCAGCGCCGCGCCTTCGAGCCGTTCTTCACGACGAAGCCCGAAGGCGAAGGCACCGGCCTCGGCCTGTCGATGGTCTACGGCTTCATGAAGCAGAGCGGCGGACACGTCACGCTGCAGAGCGAGGAAGGCGCAGGCACGACGATCCGCCTGTTCCTGCCGCGCTCCGACGAACCGCTGTTCGAGTCGGCCGAGCGGCCGGCCGTGACGCCGATGCGCGGCAACGGCGAGACGATCCTCGTCGTCGAGGACGACGAGGCCGTGCGCCTGACCGTCGTCGAGACGCTCATCGATCTCGGTTATCGCGTGCTGCGCGCGTCGGACGGCCAGAGCGCGCTGACGATCCTGAAGAGCGGCGTGCCGATCGACCTGCTGTTCACCGACGTCGTCATGCCGGGCCCGGTCGCGAGCACCGAGCTCGTCCGGCAGGCCCGCTCGCTGTTGCCGCGGATGCAGGTCCTGTTCACGTCCGGCTTCACGCGCGACGCGATCGTCGACCGGGACCGCCTGAAGGCCGGCGTCAATCTGCTCAGCAAGCCGTATCGCCGCGAGGAACTGGCGCGGCGGCTGCGTCAACTCTTCGACGAGCGCGAGACCGTGATGGACGACAGCCATCCGGCCGCGCCGGCCGCGCCGGAGTTCGCCAAGCGTCGCGTGCTGCTGGTCGAAGACAGCGAGGACGTCCGCGAGGCGACGATCGAGTTCATCAACGAAGTCGGCTTCGACGTCGTCGCCGTGGAGTCCGCGGAAGAGGCGCTGGAAGCACTCGACGCGGGTCGCTACGACATCGTGTTCACCGACGTCAGCCTCCCCGGCATGAACGGGATCGAGCTGCTTCGGCGCGTGCGCGCGCGCGATGCCGGGCAACGGATCGTGATCGCATCGGGCTACGGCGCGGAGTACGGGCGGACCGAGTTCGGCGCCGGCGTCGCGGTGCTGTCGAAGCCTTATGACCTCGCGACGCTCGAGCGCACGCTCGACGACATCATGGCCGCGAAGCTCGGCGCGCCGAGTTGAATGCCGTGCTGTGGGTCAAGTCGCTGCACATCATCTTCGTCGTGTCGTGGTTCGCCGGCCTGTTCTATCTGCCCCGACTGTTCCTGAACGCCGCGGCCGAAGACAACGACGCGGCCCGCGCGCGCCTGCTGATGATGGCTCGCAAGCTGTTCCGCTTCACGACGATCCTCGGGATCCCTGCCGTGCTGTTCGGGGCGTGGCTCTTCCTCGGCTACGGCATCGGACTTCACGGACCGGGCAACGGCTGGATGCATGCCAAGCTCCTGCTCGTGCTGTGCGTGATCGGCTATCACCACGCGTGCGGCACGATGCTCCGCAAGCTCGAGCGCGGCGCGCCGTCGCGATCGGACCGGTTCTATCGCGTGTTCAACGAATCGTCGGTGCTGCTGCTCGCCGCGATCGTCGTCCTCGTGATCGTCAAGCCGTTCTGACGGGCCTCGCTTGAACGCGTCGGACGGCGTCGAACGCTGCTTCGCGCCGTGTCCGCGCGGCCTCGAGGCCGCGCTCGTCGACGAGCTCGCGACGCTCCGCATCGCCAATGCGCGCGAGACCGCGGGTGGCGTGCATCTCGACGCGTCTTGGCGCGACGTGTGGCGCGTCAACCTGCATTCGCGACTCGCGAGTCGCGTGCTGGTCCGCATCGCGGAGGGCCGCTATCGAAGCGAGCATGACATCCACCGCCTCGCGCTGGCGCAGGACTGGACGCGCTGGTTCGACGTCGACTGCACGCTGCGCGTCGACACCACGGCCGGCAGCGGACGGCAGAAGAGCCCGCTGAAGAGCCTCGAGTTCGTCACGCTGCGCGTCAAGGACGGAATCTGCGACCGCTTCCGCGACGCGACCGGCCGCCGTCCGAGCGTCGACACGCGGGCACCCGACGTCCGCGTCTTCGCCTACCTCGACGCGACGACCTGCACGCTCTATCTCGACACCTCCGGCGAGCCGCTGTTCAAGCGCGGATGGCGCACCGAGGCGGGCGAGGCGCCGCTTCGCGAGAACCTCGCGGCGGGCATCCTGCGACTGGCCGCGTGGGCGCCCGGCATCGCGCTGCTCGACCCGATGTGCGGCAGCGGCAGCTTCGTCGTCGAGGCCGCGCAGACCGCGCTCGGCATCGCGCCGGGTGCGTCGCGCGCCTTCGGCTTCGAGCGGTTGAAGAACTTCGATGCGGCGGCGTGGCAGTCGATCCGGGCGCAGGCGGCATCGACGCCCGACGACGCGGCGCTCGCGGCCGCCACCCTGATCCGCGGCAGCGACGTGTCCGGCGACGCGGTCGCGATGACGCGCGCGAATCTCGAGCGGGCCGGGATCCCGTCGTCGCTCGCCGCGACGATCGCGCCGAAGCAGATCGATGCGAGGCAGGTGAAGGCGCATGCCGACGCCGGCATCGTCGTCTGCAATCCGCCGTACGGGGAACGCATCGGCATTCGCGGCGAGCGCGGCGAACGCAGCGACGAACAACTCGACACGTTCTTCGCGGAGTTCGGCAACGCGCTGAAGCAGCGCTTCGCCGGCTGGACCTGTCACGTGCTGACGTCCGACATGAGCCTGCAGAAGAAGATGCGACTCGCGCCCGATCGGCGCGTCGTGCTGTTCAACGGCGCGATCGAATGCCGGCTGTATCGCTTCGCGCTGGTGGCCGGACAGCACCGGTCGTAGCGCCAGAGGCCGATCCTCCGAATCGTTGCTGCCTGTCGATGCCAGCGGCATCGCAAGGGCGAGGATGGGCGTTTTCCCTCCATAGGAAGAGTCCCTCGTCTGATACGTCGACCACGGCGCCCCGGCGGACAGTGCCGGACCGGACGCGCGCCCCATCAGGCGCATGTCACTCCCACGGGCGTCCGCAGACCAGGAGAATCGACGATGAAGGCATTGGCTCGCACCATTCTGCTCACGGCGTTCGTCGCCTGGAGCTCGGTCTCGTTCGCGGACGACTTCACGGACGCCAGGGCACTCTTCCAGAACAGCAGCGAGAGCCGCGGATACTTCGCCGCCAGCTACGGCTATGCGCTGTTCCCGACGGTCGGCGAAGGCGGCTTCGTCGTCGCGGGCGGCCACGGCACCGGTCGCGTCTACGTGCGTGGACGCTATGTCGGCGACGCCTCGGTGACGCAGGTCAGCGTCGGCGCGCAGGCCGGCGCGCAGGCGTACAGCCAGATCATCTTTTTCCAGAACCGCGATGCATTCAATCGCTTCGCGAGCGGCAACTTCACGTTCGGCGCCGAAGCATCGGCGGTCGCGATCACCGCGTCCGCCCAGGCGAGCGCGCAGACGACGACCGGCGCGAATGCCGGCGCCGGCGTTACCCAACACGATGCCGGGACCAAAGGCGGCTATCACGACGGCATGGTCGTCTTCACGATCGTGAAGGGCGGCGCCATGGCGCAGGCCGCGATCGCGGGCCAGAAGTTCGGCTACACGCCGCGAGGACGCTGAAGGCTTGATCGGAGGACGCCGTGCGCGGCGTCCTCGCGACGACGCGCGCGGCTCAGGTAGCGAGCAGCTTCTCGATGTCGCCGGTGATCGATTCCGGCTTGGTCGTCGGCGCGAAGCGTTCGACGACCTTGCCGTTCCGATCGACCAGGAACTTCGTGAAGTTCCACTTGATGTCCTTCGTGCCGAGGATGCCGGGCGCCTCGTTCTTCAGCCACTTGAACAGCGGATGCGCGCGCTCGCCGTTGACGTCGACCTTCGCGAACATCGGGAACGTCACGCCGAACTTGGACTCGCAGAACGCCGCGATCTGGCCGCTGTCGCCGGGCTCCTGCGAACCAAACTGGTTGCAGGGAAACGCGAGGACCTCGAAGCCGCGGTCCCGATACTTCTCGTAGATCGTCTCGAGCCCTTCGTACTGCGGCGTGAAGCCGCATTGGCTCGCGACGTTGACGACCAGCAGGACCTTCCCCTTGCAAGCCGCGAGGTCGGCGCTCTCGCCGCCGAGCGACGCGGCGGTGAAGTCGTAGATGCTGGCTGGCGTGGACGTCATGGCATTCCTCCTGCGGGGAGCATAGCGCAGGGAGGGATGACGCTCATGGCCGGGTCATGCGGCGGTCGGCTGCTCGGGCAGCAGGTGCAAGTTCTACAAAAGCACGCGTCGCACCGCGCTGCGTGACTTGGGTCCCGGCCTTCGCCGGGACGACCACGAACAACCGACGATTCGTCAGACCAGCCCGAGGTGCTCGATGCCCTTCGTCAGGTCGGCCGCGCGGGCGTTCTTGCTGTGCAGCTTGATCGTCAGCCGCAGGTCATTGACCGAGTCGGCGTTGCGGAGGGCGTCCTCGTAGCTGATCTTGTCCGCCTCGAAGAGATCGAACAGCGCCTGGTCGAACGTCTGCATCCCGAGTTCGCGGGAGCGCTTCATGATCTCCTTGATCTCGTGCACCTCGCCCTTGAAGATCAGGTCCGAGATCAGCGGCGAATTGAGCATGATCTCGACGGCGGGCACGCGGCCCTTCGTGTCCTTCAGCGGGATCAGCCGCTGCGAGATCATGCCCTTCAGGTTCAGCGACAGGTCCATCAGCAGCTGCTGACGCCGTTCCTCGGGAAAGAAATTGATGATGCGATCGAGCGCCTGGTTCGAGCTGTTCGCGTGCAGCGTCGCGAGGCACAGGTGGCCGGTCTCGGCGAACGCGATCGCGTGCTCCATCGTCTCGCGCTCGCGGATTTCGCCGATCAGGATGACGTCGGGCGCCTGGCGCAGCGTGTTCTTCAGCGCGCTGAACCAGTCCTCGGTGTCGACGCCGACCTCGCGCTGCGTGACGATGCAGTTGCGATGCGGATGCACGTACTCGACCGGGTCCTCGACGGTGACGATGTGGCCGTAGCTGTTCTCGTTGCGATGGCCGATCAGCGCGGCGAGCGTCGTCGACTTGCCCGAGCCGGTCGCGCCGACCATGATCAGGAGGCCGCGCTTCGTCATCGACGACGTCCTTCAGGATCGTCGGGATGCCGAGCTCCTCGACGGTCGGGATCTTCGTGGTGATCGTCCGCAGCACGAGGCCGATCTTGCCCTGCTGCACGAACGCATTGACGCGAAAGCGTCCGATGCCGGCCGGGCTGATCGCGAAGTTGCACTCCTTCGTCGACTCGAACTCCGACGCCTGCTTGTCGTTCATGATCGCCCGCGCGAGTTCGGACGTGTGCTGCGCGGTCATCGCCTGGTTCGAGACCGGCGTCACCTTGCCGTCGATCTTGAACGCCGGCGGGAATTCGGCCGTGATGAAAAGGTCCGAGCCCTTCTTGCTGACCATCAGTCGCAAGAGGTCGTACATGAATTTGGTGGCCTGCTCGCGTTCCATCACTCACTCCATCGGGTCCGAAGACGCGTCGGTCGACGCGTCCGGACGGGCCGGCCTACGCCGGGAAGCTGTCCTTGTTGGCCGCGCGATTGCGCGCCTCGACCGGATTGACGACGTTGCGACGAACCAGCTCGAGCAGGTTCTGGTCGAGCGTCTGCATGCCGACGTTCTGGCCGGTCTGGATCGCCGAATACATCTGCGCGATCTTGTTCTCGCGGATCAGGTTGCGGATCGCCGGCGTGCCGACCATGATCTCGTGCGCCGCCACGCGGCCGCTGCCGTCCTTCGTCTTCAGCAGCGTCTGCGCGATCACGGCGCGCAGCGACTCCGACAGCATCGTGCGGACCATTTCCTTCTCGGCCGCCGGGAAGACGTCGACGATGCGGTCGATCGTCTTCGCGGCCGACGACGTGTGCAGCGTGCCGAACACCAGGTGACCCGTCTCGGCCGCCGTCAGCGCGAGGCGGATCGTCTCGAGGTCGCGGAGCTCGCCGACGAGGATCACGTCCGGGTCCTCGCGCAGCGCGCTGCGCAGCGCGTTGTTGAACGACAGCGTGTGCGGGCCGACCTCGCGCTGGTTGATCAGGCACTTCTTCGATTCGTGCTCGAACTCGATCGGGTCCTCGACGGTCAGGATGTGCCCGTACTCGTTGTCGTTGACGTGATTCACCATCGCGGCGAGCGTCGTCGACTTGCCGGACCCGGTCGGGCCGGTGACGAGCACGATGCCGCGCGGCTGGTTCGCGATCTCGGTAAAGATCTTCGGCGCGTTCAGCTCCTCGAGCGTCTGGACCTTCGACGGGATGGTCCGCATCACGGCGCCGGCACCGCGGTTCTGCACGAACGCGTTGACGCGAAAGCGCGCGAGACCCGGGATCGCGAACGAGAAGTCGCACTCGAGATTCTCTTCGTAGAACTTGCGCTGCCCGTCGTTCATGATGTCGTAGATCATGCCGTGCACGTCCTTGTGCTCCATCGGCGGCAGGTTGATCCGGCGAACGTCCCCGTGCACGCGGATCATCGGCGGCAGGCCGGCCGACAGGTGCAGGTCCGACGCCTTGTTCTTGACGACGAAGGCGAGCAGTTCGGAGATGTCCATCGAGGATCCTCGGTACGTAGGGCAAGGCGGTCGGGGCGTGCGGCGTGCGACCCCGTATCATGTCGACGCCGATGACGAGGCATCGAGGCCATCGACGTGTCATCGACGGACGCGGTGAAATCTGGAGCGACCGAGCATCAGGCCGGCCACGGTGTGGCACTTCCGCGACGGGCGGAAGCCGCGCACCGTCCGGCGGCCGGGTGTCTGGTTCGATCGATTATGTCCGGAACGGCGAACAACCTGCAAGGCGTGCGCCGGCGCATCGCCGAGGCCGTGGAACGCGCGCAACGCGTGCCGGATTCGGTTCGGCTGCTCGCGGTGACGAAAACGGTCGACGCCGACCGCATCGTCGACGCGATCGCGGCCGATCAGCGGCTGTTCGGTGAAAATTACGTGCAGGAAGCGGTCGACAAGATGAGTCGCGTCGATGCGCTGCTGCCGCCCGGCGCCGCGCGCCTCGAGTGGCACTTCATCGGTCCGATCCAGAGCAACAAGACACGTCCGATCGCCGCCGCGTTCGACTGGGTCCACGGCGTGGACCGCCTGAAGATCGCCGAGCGGCTGTCGGCGCAGCGCGATCCGGCGCGCGGACCGCTCCACGTGCTGATCGAGGTCAACGTCGACGGCGAGGCGTCGAAGAGCGGTGTCGCGCCCGACGACGTCGAGGCGCTCGCGACGGCCGTCGCCGCGCTCCCGAACCTGGCGTTGCGCGGGCTGATGGCCGTGCCGGCGCCGCGCGACGACCGGGCCGCGCAACGCGCGGTGTTCGCGTCGGTGCGGCGCCTCGCCGAGCGGCTGCGCGCCGGCGGGCTTCCGTGCGACGAGCTGTCGATGGGGATGTCGGCCGACCTCGAGGCCGCGATCACTGAAGGATCGACGATCGTCCGCGTCGGCACCGCCATCTTCGGCGCTCGACCGGTGCGGACCGTCGAGGAGGCAACTTGAAGATCGGCTTCCTCGGCGGCGGCAACATGGCGCAGGCGCTGATGGGCGGCCTGTCCGCGCAGCATCCCGGCGCGTCGTTCGTCGTCGTCGAGCCGCTCGCATCGACACAGACGATCGTCCGGCGGCTCGTGCCGCTCGCGGTGATTCACGAGACCGCGCACGCTGACCTCGCGTCGTGCGACGCGGTCGTCGTCGCGGTCAAGCCGCAGACGTTCCGCGAGGCGGTCACCACGGCCGCGCGCTGGCTCGCGCCCGGTGCGGATGCGCCGCTCGTCGTCAGCATCGCCGCCGGCATCCGCCTGCGCGAGATCGCCCGCTGGCTCGGCGCGGAGCACGAGGCCCGACCGATCGTCCGCGCGATGCCGAACACGCCGGCGCTGATCGGCGAAGGGATCACCGGGCTGTACGCCGCGCCGGCGACGCGGCCCGACGCGCGCGCGCTCGCGGACACGCTGCTGTCGGCCGTCGGCCGGACGTTGTGGGTCGACGACGAGGAGCAGCTCGACGTCGTCACCGCGGTGTCGGGCAGCGGACCGGCCTACGTCTTCGCGTTCATCGAGGCGCTGCAGCAGGCCGCGATCGAGCTCGGGATGTCGGCGGACGACGCGAGGCAGCTCGCTATCTCGACGTTCGTCGGCGCGAGCCGCCTCGCGCTCGAGAGTGCCGAACCGGTGTCGGTTCTGCGCGAGCGGGTCACGTCGAAAGGCGGCACGACGCACGCGGCGCTCACGCATCTCGACGAGAGCGGCTGCTTCACCTCGATCGTTCGAGCGGTCCACAAGGCGGCCGCGCGCTCCGTCGAACTCGGCGACGAGTTCGGCCGCGACGAGGCGACCGGCGGATGACCGCGGCGCGTCAGCCGCGCTTCGCCGCCCGCGCCGCGATCAGCATCGGATAACGATCGTCGACGACGTCCAGCTCCGGCGTCGTCAGGTCCTCGCACGCGAGGCCGTGCAGGAAGCCGATCGATGCGAGGACATTGCCGTAGCCGACGACCTCGACCGTGTCGAACGCCGCCGTCAGCAGCCGGGCGACCGATTGCGGCGTGAAGCGCCACTGCTCGCCCCAGCGGTCGCGATCGTACGGACTGATCTGGCTGATGCCGGGTACCGTCAGCAGCAGCACGCCGCCGGGCCTCAGCATGCGATGGATCGTCGCGATGGCGGCTTCGAGCGCGTAGACGTATTGCAGCGTCTGCGTGCAGATGAAGCAGTCGAAGCGCGCGGTCGGCAGGCCCGCGCCGTCGGCGAGGTCGCCGGCGATCGTGACGCCGGGTGCCTGCGCGTCGATGTGCAAGACGTCGCGCGTCGCCACCCGTGCGCCGCCGAAGCGCTCCGTGTACGAGGTGTCGGCGACCTCGAGGACGGTGCCCTGCACGTCGACGGCGTGCGCCGCGAGGAAGCCTTCGATGTAATGCCGGTCGATCGGCTTGCCGCGGCCGCCGCCGAAACCGGCATCGATCGGCGTGACGCGGCGCAGGTCGCCGAGGTCGATCGGGGTCGGGGGCATGAGCGTTCACCAGTGACGGGACGGAGGTCCGCCCGCAAGCGGCGCGCCCGCCGTGCGCCCCGAGCGAACGTCGGACGTCAGGCGATCGAACGATCGATCACGAGCCCTGCGAACACCGCGGCCCCGAACCAGTTGTTGTGCAGGAACGCGCGGAAGCAGCCGTCGCGGCTTCGCTCGCGGATCAGCGTGTAGTGGTAGACCGCGATCGCCGCGGCGACGACGAGGCCGGCGTACCAGGCCGCGCCGAGTCTCGCCATCGAGCCGACGGCACCGAGCAGTGCCACGGTCGCCGCATAGAACAACATGACGGCCGCGACGTCCGACCGCCCGAACGTGATCGCGGCGGTCCGGATGCCGAGCTTCAAGTCGTCGTCGCGGTCGACCATCGCGTACTCGGTGTCGTACGCGATCGCCCAGCAGACGTTCGCCGCGAGCATGACCCAGCCGACCGGCGGGACGCGGTCGAGGACGGCCGCGAACGCCATCGGGATGCCGAAGCCGAACGCGATGCCCAGATACGCCTGCGGCAACGCGAAGAAGCGCTTCGTGAACGGATAGCTGGCGGCCACGAACGCCGCGACGACCGACAGCGCGAGCGTCAGCCCGTTGAGCGGCAGGATCAGCAGCAGCGCCAAGAGCGCGAGGACGGCGCCGACCGCGAGCGCCTCCCAGCCGGCGATGCGACCGGCCGTCAGCGGACGCTCGGCGGTTCGCGCGACGTGGCGGTCGAAGTCACGATCGGCCCAGTCGTTGACCGCACAGCCGGCCGATCGCATCAGGACCGTGCCGACGACGAAGACGACGACGAGGGCCGGCGCCGGTCGCCCGTTCGACGCGATCCACAACGCCCACAGCGTGGGCCACAGCAGCAGCAGGATGCCGATCGGCTTGTCGAGGCGGACGAGCCGGGCGTACAGCGCGAGCCGTTCGCGCCATCCGACGTCGCGCGGCGCCGGCCGCGAACCGGCTTCGCGGCGCATCGGCTCGATCAGCGGCGCACGCAACGGCTCACTTCAGCAGGCTGCGCAGCATCCACGCCGTCTTCTCGTGCACCTGCAGCCGCTGCGTCAGCATGTCGGCGCTGGACTCGTCGCCGGCCTTGTCAGTCAGCTGGAATGCGGTGCGCGCCGTCCGCGTCACGGCCTCGTGGCCCTTGACGAGATACTTGACCATGTCGAGCGCTTGCGGCACGCCGCTGACCTCCTCGATCGACGTCAGCCGCGCGAGCTCGCTGTACGTGCCGGGCGCCGGGAAGCCGAGCGAACGGATGCGTTCGGCAATCGTGTCGACCGCGGCCCACAGCTCGTTGTACTGCACCTCGAACATCAGATGCAGCGTGTTGAACATCGGACCCTCGACGTTCCAGTGGAAGTTGTGGGTTTGCAGATAGAGCGAGTAGGTGTCGGCCAGCAGACGCGACAGCGCCCTGGCGACGGCTTCGCGATCCTCGGTCGAGATGCCGATGTGGATCGACTCGGAATCGACCGGCACGGGGTTCGACGACGCACCGCCGACGCTGGTCAGGGGGGATGGCATGCTGGACATGAAAGCTCCTCGATTGCTTGAGCCGTGCATGTTAGTCCGCGGATCTACGGTCGCCCAATCGATTCGATGAAACGGCGCCATAGCGGCCGCCCCGCGTCACATCAACGTCGGCGCCAGGTCGAGCTTCGTCATGCCGGGAAGGTCGCATGCGCGCACGGCCGCCCGCACGACATCGATGGCCGCGCGTCGCGGGAAGGTCTTGCGCCACACCAGCACGACGCGCCGTCCGGGCGCCGGCTGCTCGAACGGCAGGTAGCGCAACAGGCTGTCCTGCGGCACCGGCTGCGGCACCGACGTGCGCGGCAGCACGGTCACGCCGATCCCCGCCGACACCATGTGGCGGATCGTCTCGAGCGACGATCCCTCGAACGTCCGACGGATCGCGCTGTCGTGCGACCACGACGACACCGGCAGCGGCTCGAGCTCCGGACACACCGCGAGCACCTGGTCGCGAAAGCAGTGACCGGCGCCGAGCAGCAGCATCGTCTCGTCCTTCAGGTCGGCTGCCGTCACGGACGAGCGCGTCTTCCACGGATGCTCGCGCGGCGTGGCGACGACGAACTCCTCGTCGTACAGCGGCTGCACCATCAACCCCGCGTCGGGCAGCGGCAGCGCGAGGATCGCGGCGTCGATCTCGCTGCGCTTGAGCTGCTCGATCAACGCCGACGTGTAGTTCTCCGCGAGGATCAGCGGCATCTGCGGCGCCTCGTCGATCAGCTGCTTGACGAGCTGGGGCAGCAGATAGGGACCGATCGTGTAGATCACGCCGAGCCGCATCGGCTCGTTGAGCGGATCCTTGCCCGACTTCGCGATCTCCTTGATCGCCGAGCTCTGCTCGAGCACGCGCTTCGCCTGCTCGACGATCTGCGCGCCGATCGGCGTGACGCCGATCTCGCTGCTGCCGCGTTCGAACAGCGTGACGCCGAGCTCGTCCTCGAGCTTCTTGATCGCGACCGACAGCGTCGGCTGGCTGACGAAACACGACTCGGCGGCCCGGCCGAAGTGCCGCTCCTTCGCGACGGCGACGACGTAGCGCAGTTCGGTCAGCGTCACGCGCGTCGAGCTCGGTGAAGATCGAAACGGCGCGATGCGTTTTCCTTCATCGCGCGTCTCGCTCGTGCCGTTCCATCCGTCGAGTGTAGCGGAGCGAGAACGTCAGGGACCCGGTCGTTCGTCGGCCGCCGGCGCCGTCCGGACCACCCGCATGCGTCACGGCCGTCGCGGCGTCGCGGACACGCGCATCGTCTCGAAGTCCAGCGCGAACGAGGACATCGCACGCAGGATGTCGTCGCCCAGGCGTGCCGCACTGACGTCGTCCGAGTCGTCGATCGACACGTCGTGCAGCGTGACCGCGACATCGGCCACCCGCAGCGACAGCGTGGGATAGACCTTCTGCGACGTCTCGACGACGCCGCCGGCACCGCCCATCCGTCCTGCGCGGACGACCGCGCGGTCCTCGGCCGTGCGGTCGAGCAACGCATGCGCCGGCGCGCGCAGATACGAGTCGTTCTCGCCGGTGTCGAGATGCGCGCCGCGGGTCCCGCGCGACGTCGCGATCGGCACGCCCACGCCCTGCTCGTGCCAGTACGGGCGCGGGCTCGCGACCGGAGGCCGCGGTGCGGCGTCGCCGAGCGCCAGCGTCGACCCGCCGTCGAGCCATGCGATCCGTCGCAACGCGACGAACACCGGCAGGCCGAGGATCGCGCGGATCGGCGGCAGGTCGCCGATCGCGAGCTGCGCGTCGGGCAGCACGAGCACCGCCACGTTCTCGATCGCGGCGTCGCCGATTCGCAGCAGGTCGATGACGGCGAGATGGCCGGTCACCGCGCCGGTCGTGCTGCCGACGACGACGTCGCCGCCGACCGGCTCGACGGCAAGCTCGGCGGCCAGCGACGCCGACACGACGCTGATCTGTGCGCCGGTATCGACGAGCCAGGCGGCGACGATGCCGTGGACCGCGACCACCGCATCGCGGCTGCCGAGGCCGTTCGCCGTCAGCGGCACGCGCGCCGATCCGACGGCTCGCGGCGGCGGCGTCCGTGCGAGCGCGGCGCCGTTCGCGGCCTTCTCGGCGTCGTCGAGTCCGAGGTCGCGCGACGCTGCACAGTCGACGGCGGCAACCGCGTACTGCGAACGCGCGCTCGCATCGGCGCAGAGCCGATGTTCCACGCGCCCGCGGTCATTCGCGACGGCGTCGGGATGCTCGCGCAGCCAGCGTCGCAACGATCCGTCGGCGCCCGGCTCGCCGAACGTCGCGGCGCGGAGCAGGGCTTCGAGCGCGTCGTGTGTCGAAGCGGCATACGGATCGGGCTCGGCAGCGCGGGACGGCATCGCGACGACCGCCGCCATCGCGATCGCGACGGTCGCGGCCGCGCGAGACGCGCGCGAACGCGACGTCACCGGTAGCCGACCTCCGCCGCTTCCTTGCGGATCGCGTCGACGAGGCCCTTGCCGACGCGCGGACTCATCTCCGCATAGACCGGCTGCATCGCGCGACGCCAGTCGGCCTTCTGCGCGTCGGTCAACTCGATGATCTCGGTCCGGCCCGACGCCCTGATCTTCGCGAGCGCCTCGTCGTTCTCCTGCTGAGAGATCGCGTTCGCGTAGCGCGTCGCGTCCTTCATCGCGCCCTCGAGCTGCGTGCGGATGTCGGGCGGCAGCCCCTCCCAGAACTTCCTGTTCACGATGACCGCGTAGCCGATGTAGCCGTGGTTCGAGACCGTGAGGTACTTCTGCACCTCGTGCGTCTTCTGCGACCAGATGTTCGACGGCGTGTTCTCCGTGCCGTCGCAGACGCCGGTCTGCAGCGCCTGGTAGACCTCCGAGAACGCGAGCACCTGCGGCAGCGCGCCGAGCGCCTGGAACTGCGCCTCGAGGACCTTCGACGACTGGATGCGCATCTTCAGTCCCTTGAAGTCGGCCGGCGCGCGCAACGGCCGGTTGGCCGTCATCACCTTGAAGCCGTTGTCCCAGTACGCGAGTCCCTTGATGCCCTTGTTGTCGAGCTTCTGGAACAGCGACGCGCCGATCGGCCCTTCGGTCACGCGCGCCAGCACGGCCTTGTCGGGAAAGATGTACGGCAGGTCGAACGCCTCGAACTCCTTCGCGCCGAGCGGTCCGAACTTCGAGACCGACGGCGCGAGCATCTGCACCGCGCCGAGCTGCAGCGCCTCGAGCTCCTCCTTGTCCTTGTACAGCGTCGAGTTCGGATAGACCTCGACCTTGACGCGCCCGCCGGTCCGCTCCTCGGCCAGCTGCTTGAAGCGTTCGGCGCCCTTGCCTTTCGGCGTGTCGACCGCGACGACGTGGCTGAACTTGATGACGATCGGGGCGGCGGCGGTCTGCGCCGCGGCCGATGCCGCGAACGACGCGACGATGCCTCCGACGACGGCGGCGAGGATCTTGTTCATGCGGTCTCCTGTTCTCGGTGACGGCGCTCTGCGGCGCCGGGTTCAACGTTCGCGCGCATCCGTCTGCGACGCCAGCGCGAGCACGCGCTCCGCGAGCAGGATGACCGCGCGGTCGACCATCCGTCCGTCGACCTTGACGGCCGCGCCCTTCGACATCTCGGCCGCTTCGACGACGCGCCGTGCCCAGGCCGCGTCCTCGGCGCTCGGCGCGAACGCCGCATGCACCGCCTCGATCTGGTCGGGATGGATGCAGAGCTTGCCGGTGAAGCCGAAGCGGATGCCGCGCCGCGTGGACGCGATGATCTCGCCGCTCCGCCCGGTCTCGAGCGTGATGCCGTCGATCGGACCTGCGATGCCCGCGGCGCGCGACGCCAGCACGAGCCCGAAGCGAGCGGGACCGAGCTCGGCCTGATCGGAGCCCGGCACCATGCCGAGGTCCGCCTGGAAGTCGATGTGGCCGAACGCGACGCGCGCGGTCCCGGTCGCGCCGCAGATCGCATCGACGTTGCGGAAGCCGACCGCGCTCTCGATCATCGGGATCAGCGGTATCTCGCCGACGCGTGCGTGCAGCGC
Source organism: uncultured beta proteobacterium (assembly GCA_963795885.1). Classification (GTDB taxonomy): domain Bacteria; phylum Pseudomonadota; class Gammaproteobacteria; order Burkholderiales; family Burkholderiaceae_D; genus CAHJXF01. The sequence goes on from CAWCJI010000005.1 coordinate 155,238, forward strand.
CTCGAGCGCTTCCGCGCCTTCGGCCTTCGGCACCATCACGCCGGCGGGACCGAGCGATGCGCACAGCGCCGCGTCGTCGGCGATCTCGAGCGAGTCGAGGCCGTTGATGCGGATCACGACGCGGTCCTCGTGATCGAAACTCGCCCACGTCGAGTCGAGCAGTCGACGCGCATGGTCCTTCGCGTCGTGCGCGATCGCATCCTCGAGGTCGATCACGACGATGTCGGCCCCCGACGCGAGCGCCTTCGCGTAGCGGTCGGTGCGGTCGGCGGGGACGAACAGGAAGCTGCGGGCGGTCAGCAGGCTGGAGGAATCGATCATCGGGGGTACGGCGTCGCGGTCGGTTTGAGGAAGGTCCAGGGCGTCGCGTGCGGGTGCGAACGACGCAAGGTTATACGGCCTTCGCCGCTCGCAGCGACGCGACGGTCGCGGCGTCGATGCCGAGCTCGGCGAGGATCGACGCGGTGTGCGCCCCGAGCGCCGGCACGGCACCCATCCGGTAGTCGAAGCGATCGTGCCTGCCGGGCGGCAGCGGCGCCTTGACCGGCCCGGCCGGCGTCTCGATGTCGTGCCAGCGGCCGCGCGCGGCGAGCTGCGGATGCGACCACACCGCGTCCATCGTGTTCATCCGCGCATACGCGATCGACGCGGCGTCGAGACGCTTCTCGATCTCCCCGGCCGTCGACGTCGCGAACGCGTCGACGATGATCGTGCGCAGCACGTCGCGATGTCGATGCCGCCGGCTGTTCGACGCGAAGCGCTCGTCGGTCGCGAGCGACGGATCGCCGATCACCTTCTCGCAGAACATGACCCATTCCCGCTCGTTCTGGATGCCGAGCAGCACGGTCTCGCCGTCGCCGCACGCGAACGGGCCGTACGGGTAGATCGTCGCGTGCTCGGCGCCGGAGCGCACGGGCGGCGTGCCGCCTTCGAATGCGTAGTACAGCGGATAGCCCATCCATTCGACGAGCGATTCGAGCATCGACACGTCGACGTGCGAGCCGACGCCGTCCTTCTCGCGCGCGAGCAGCGCCGCGAGGATGCCGCTGTACGCGTACATGCCGGCCGCGATGTCGGCGATCGAGCAGCCGGCCTTCGCGGGGTCGTCGTCGGACCCGGTCACCGACAGGAAGCCGGCCTCGGCCTGGATCAGCAGGTCGTAGGCCTTGCGGTCGCGATACGGCCCGTCGGATCCGTAGCCGGAGATGTCGCAGACGACGAGGCGCGGATGCCGCGGCCGCAACGCCGCGTCCGACAGCCCCATCCGCGCCGCCGCGCCGGGCGCGAGGTTCTGGACCAGCACGTCGGCCTTCGCGACGAGCCGCATCAGCACGGCCAGCGCGTCGTCGTTCTTCAGGTCGAGCGTCAGGCTCTCCTTGCCGCGATTGACCCAGACGAAGTGCGACGCCATCCCGTGCACGCGCTCGTCGTACGCGCGCGCGAAGTCGCCGACCTCGGGCCGCTCGATCTTGATGACGCGCGCGCCGAGGTCCGCGAGCTGGCGCGTCGCGAACGGCGCGGCGATCGCATGCTCGAGCGAGACGACGGTGATGCCTTCGAGCGGGCCGTTCACGATGCGGTCCCTGCGCGTGCGTCCATCATCTTCGCTTGTTCGCGATCGCTCGATCGTTCAGAACGATCGCGGCAGACCGAGCACGTGCTCGGCGACGTACGACAGGATCAGGTTCGTCGAGATCGGCGCGACCTGATAGAGCCGCGTCTCGCGGAACTTGCGTTCGACGTCGTACTCGGCCGCGAAGCCGAAGCCGCCGTGGGTCTGCAGGCACACGTTCGCGGCCTCGAACGACGCCTTCGCCGCGAGGTACTTCGCCATGTTCGCCTCGGCGCCGCACGGCTGCCGCGCGTCGAACAGGTCGCACGCCTTCCAGCGCATCAGGTCGGCCGCCTCGAGCTCGATGAAGCTCTCCGCGATCGGGAACTGCACGCCCTGGTTGCGGCCGATCGGCCGATCGAACACGACGCGCTCGTTCGCATAGTCGCGCGCACGCTCGACGAACCACCAGCCGTCGCCGATGCATTCGGCGGCGATCAGCGTGCGCTCTGCGTTCAACCCGTCGAGGATGTAGCGAAAGCCGCGCCCTTCCTCGCCGATCAGGTTCTCTTCGGGAATTTCGAGCGCGTCGAAGAACACCTCGTTCGTCTCGTGATTGACCATGTTCGCGATCGGCCGGACCGTCATGCCCCGCGTCGACGTCCCTTTCGCGAGCGCCTGATGCAGGTCGACGATGAAGACCGACATGCCGTCGGACTTCTTCGCGACGTCGGCGAGCGGCGTCGTGCGGGCGAGCAGGATCATCAGGTCGGAGTGCTGGATCCGCGAGATCCACACTTTCTGGCCGTCCACGACCCAGCGGTCGCCCTTCTTCACCGCGACGGTCCGGATCCTCGTCGTGTCGGTGCCGGTGGTCGGCTCGGTGACGGCCATCGACTGCAGCCTGAGCTCGCCGCTCGCGATCTTCGGCAGGTAGCGGCGCTTCTGCTCCTCGGAGCCATGCCGCAGCAGCGTGCCCATGTTGTACATCTGGCCGTGGCACGCGCCGGCGTTGCCGCCCGACCGGTTGATCTCCTCCATGATCACCGACGCCTCCGCGAGGCCGAGGCCCGAGCCGCCGTATTCGCTCGGGATCAGCGCGGCGAGCCAGCCGGCCTTCGTCAATGCATCGACGAACGCCTCCGGGTAACCGCGCTCGCGATCGACCCGTTGCCAGTACGCGGAGTCGAAGGTCTGCGTGAGCCCGCGCAGCGCGTCGCGCAGGTCGGCGAAGCGATCGGGCCGCGGCAACGTGCGCGTCACGGCGCGTCCTCCTGGACGGCCAGCGTCGCGGTCGCGGTCATCGCGAGGCCCCCGTCGAGCCGTCGCGCCCACAGATCGATCGTCGCGCCGTCGTCGGCAGGCCGTCCGCAGACGTCGAACGATGCGATGTCGAACAGCGGACTGACGGCGCGGAATTCGAAGTGCGCGAGCGTCGCATCGGGACGATGCCGACGCAGCAGCTCGACGAGCAGCGTCGCGATCAGCGGTCCGTGCACGATCAGCCCCGGATAGCCCTCGACCTCGGTCACGTAGCGGCGGTCGTAATGGATGCGATGGGCGTTGAACGTCAGCGCCGAATAGCGGAACAGCAGCACGTCGTCGGGCTCGATGCGCAGGACCCACGACTCGTCGGTGCGCGCGATCGACGGCATCGGCGGCTTCGATCCCGGCGGCGGCACGTCGCGATAGACGATGTCGTGCTCTTCGATCAGCGCGACGCCGCGCGCCGTGGAGACCGTGTGCCGCACGCGCACGAACACGAGATCGCCGCTGCGACCGCTCTTCGTCGTCACGTCCTCGACGCGCGACACCCGTTCGATCGCATCGCCGACGCGGATCGCGTCGTGCCACTCGAGTCGCCCGCCGGCCCACATGCGACGCGGCAGCGGGACCGGCGGCAGGAAGCCGCCGCGCGCGGCGTGGCCGTCGGGACCGATCTCCGACCGTCGCGGACGCGGCAGGAAATAGAGCCAGTGCCACAGCGGCGGCAGCGGCTCGCCGTGCGACGGCACCGGGTTGCCGTCGTCGAGCGTCGCCGCGAGCGCCGCGACCGGCGTCTCGCCGACGACGTCGCGCAGCGTCTCGGTGCGGCCGATCCATGCCGTCAACGGCTCGCCCGGACCGGGCGATTCGGTGGTCATCGCGCGCATGTTGCCCTACTTCGCGCGAGCGCAAAGTCGACTGGCAGTCACCTTCTCAGCAGTCCTTCGCGCCTCGCAGCACGCCCGCGGAGAGCGGACTGCGACGCGGGCCGCATCGTCGTCGTCGAAGCCGTGTCACTCCGTCAGCCGCGGCGCCGTCCGCAGCAGGTCCGCGACGTCGTTCTTCCAGTACTTCGCCTGGAACGTCGTCCCGTGACCGTTCGTGTCGTCGCTTTCCGGGATCAGCAACACCCGTCCGTTCTTCACGCGCCCGATCTCGCGATCGACGACACCGAGGTCGGGCGGATTGCGTTCGTCGTCCGCGGAGTTGATCACCAGCACGGCGGCCCGGATGCGCTCGAGCCCGGACGACGGATCGAAGTCGCGGGAACTGTCCCACTGATAGAGAAGGTCGTTCGCGTCCGCGACCGCGGGGGCCGCCAGACGCTGATCGACGATGGCGTCGGCCTTCTGGCTCGTCGGCGCGGCCTTCTGCAACGCGCGATTGCCGCCGTTCATCGCGACGTTGTAGAACGTGAAGGCCACCTTCGCGCTCGCCGGTTGCGTCGTGTAGTTGCCGTTCATCCAGGCGGCGTCGTTGCGGATCGAATCGACGATCAGGCGTCGCATCATCCAGTTGCGTCCGGACATCGCGATCGGCATCGACGCCATCGGCACGACGGCGTCGGTGTAGCCGGGAAACTTCTCGGCCAGCAGCCACGACTGCATCCCGCCCATCGAATAGCCGATGACGATCCGCAGGTGCTTGACGCCGAGATGTTCCGTCAGCAGCCGTACGTGCGCCGCGACGACGTCGTCGTAGTCGTACTTCGGGAACGACGCTCGCAGGCCGTCGGACGGCTTGCTCGACTTGCCGTGGCCGATCGCGTCGGGAAGGATCACGTAGTAGCGGGCGGCGTCGAGCGGTTGTCCCGGTCCGAAGAGCTCGCCGCCGAACGGCGCGGACAGCATCAAGGTGCCGGACTGGCTCGTCCCGTGCAGGATCAGCACCGGCTCGCCGGTCGGTGCGCCGAGCGTCGTGTAGTGCAGCCGCAGGTCCGGCAGCGTCGTGCCGTCGTGGAAGCGGAAGTCGTGCACGATCCAGTCGCCCTCGCGCTGGGTCGGAACGTCGGCGGCGAAGGCCGACGCGGTGACGCAGGCAAGCGCGAGCGCGATGAGAAAGGTCGTGCGCAACGAATGCATCGTGTGACTCCTCGAGGGTTTGCCTTCTGACATCGCGGCGTCGCGATCATAGGACAAGGAGCGTCCATATCACGCCTTCAGCAACTCTTCGCCGCCGCGCAGCCAGCGCTGCAGATGACGGTCGACGGCCTCCGGGTGGTCCTTCAGCATCGCGACCGCGGTCTCGCGCGCCGCGTCGACCAGCGGTTGATCGTGCTCGAGGTCCGCGAAGCGCAGCAGCGCTTCGCCCGATTGACGATGGCCGAGGAACTCGCCGGGTCCGCGCAGCTCGAGGTCGCGACGCGCGATCTCGAAGCCGTCCTCCGTCTCGTGCATCGTCCGCAGCCGTTCCTTCGCGATGGCGGCGACCGGCGACTGGAACAGCAGGATGCAGACCGACTGCGACTCGCCGCGGCCGACCCGCCCGCGCAGCTGGTGCAGTTGCGCGAGGCCGAAGCGTTCCGCGTGCTCGATCACCATCAGCGACGCGTTCGGCACGTCGACGCCGACCTCGACGACCGTCGTCGCGACGAGCACGTCGATGTCCCCGGCATGGAAGCGGCGCATCGCGTCGGCCTTGTCGGCGGCCGGCAATCGGCCGTGCACGAGCCCGACCGCGGCGTCGGGCAACGCCTCGGACAGCGAGGCATGCGTCTCGACGGCGGCCTTCAGCGCGGCCATCTCGCCGGCTGCCGCGGATCGCGGCTTCGGTGCCGTCGTCGCCGCTCGTGCGCCGGCATCGTCGTCGGCCGACTCGATCAGCGGACAGACCCAGTACGCCTGCCGTCCGTCCGCGACCGCGGTCCTGACGCGCGCGATCACCTCGTCGCGACGCGACGCATCGACGAGCTTCGTCACGATCGGCTTGCGGCCCGGCGGCAGCTGATCGATGGTCGACACGTCGAGGTCCGCGAAGAAGGTCATCGCGAGCGTCCGCGGGATCGGCGTCGCGCTCATCATCAGCTGATGCGGCTCGCGCGGCACGACGTCGTGGCCCGCCCTCGCCTTGAAGCGCAGCGCGAGCCGCTGTCCGACGCCGAAGCGATGCTGCTCGTCGACGATCGAAAGGCCGAGGTTCGCGAAGTGCACGTCCTCCTGGATCAGCGCATGCGTGCCGATCGCGAGGCGGGCGATACCGGACTCGATCGCGTCGCGCGCCGACGCCTTGCGCTTCTTCGTCAGGCTGCCGGTCAGCCACGCGACCGGCACGCCGAGCGCCTCGATCCATCGCGCGAGCTTCGCGAAGTGCTGCTCGGCGAGGATCTCGGTCGGCGCCATCAGCACGGCCTGATGATCCGAATCGATCGCGCGCAACGCGGCGATCGCCGCGACGACCGTCTTGCCGCTGCCGACGTCGCCCTGCAGCAGCCGCTGCATCGGATGCGGCCGCGCGAGGTCGGCATCGATCTCGGCGACGACGCGGCGCTGCGCGTCGGTCAGCGCGAACGGCAACTGCGCGAGGAAGCGTTCGACGAGCGCGCCGCCGCGCAGCACCGGCGCCGTCTTCGACCGCCGCGCCGCGCGCGCCTTCGCGAGCGACAGCTGCTGCGCGAGCAGCTCGTCGAACTTGACGCGCTGCCAGGCCGGATGCGTGCGCTCGGTCAGCGACGACTGCGGCACGTCGGGCGGCGGATGATGGATCAACCGGATCGCCGCGTCGATCGACGGCAGCCGTCGACGGGCGAGCAACGGTGCCGGCACCGTCTCGTCGAGCATCACGTGATCGAGCGCCTTCGCGATCGCACGCCGCAGCGGCGACTGGCCGAGCCCGACGCCGCTCGGATAGACCGGCGTCAATCGGTCGGGCAGCGGCGCACCGGTCTCGACGACCGCGTAGCGCGGATGGATCATCTCGAGCGCCGCGGCGCCGAACAACGGACCGTGCGTCGCGCGCAGCTCGCCCCGAATCCGCAGCCGCGCGCCCGGCTCGAAGTGGCGCAACTGGCTGCCGTAGAAGTGCAGGAAGCGCAGCGTCAGCGACGCCCCACGTTGCTCGGCATCCGCGTCGTCGATCGCCTGGTCGATCGTCTCGTCGACGTGGACGACGAGTTGCCGCCGCCCGCGGTACTGGACCTCGTGATCGCGGACGATCGCGTCGAACTGCACGGTGTCGCCGTCGCGCGCATCGACCAGACGATCGATGCGCGTCTCGTCCTCGTAGCGCATCGGCAGGTGCAGCAGGCAGTCGAGATCGTCGTGGATGCCGATCTTCGCGAGCCGTGCGGCGATGGTCCCGCCGGACGACGACCCGGGTCGGGTCGTCTTCGACCGCGACGACCGGGCGGCGCCGGCGCTGCGAGGACGGGCGCTCAAGCGACCGCCGAGCCCCGCACGATCAGGACGCGAAGACGCCTTCGACCTCGAAGCACGCGCCGAGCGGAAGCGCCGCGACGCCGATCGTCGTCCTTGCAGGAAACGGCTCGCGGCACCATTTCCTTCATGATCGCGTTGACCGTCGCGAACTGCGTGAGGTCGGTGAGGAACAGCGTGAGCTTGACCGCATGGCCGAGCGACGCGCCGGCCTCTTCGGCGACCGCGGCAAGATTCCGGAACGCCTGGCGCGCCTCGGCTTCGACGCCGCCGGGTACCAGCTTGCCGCTCGCGGGATCGAGCCCGATCTGGCCCGACGAGTAGACGATGCTGCCTTCGCCCGACGGGAAGATCTGGGCGATGCGGATCGCTTGCGAGTACGGACCGACGGCGGCCGGGGCCTTATCGGTCGAGACGACGGAGACGGTCATGGTCGTGGTCCGGTGAACGGCGTTCGGATGGGAGGGGACGCGTCCGGCCGGAGAGGCCGGCGTCGCGCCCATCGAGTGTAGCCGAGCATCGGCAGCGGCTCGGAGAGCCGCGCCTGGCGGCCGTTTACGAATTGGCAGCTGCGGGGTGCGGCGTATCATGGCGCCCCGTCGTTGCAGTGCCGCATGACGAGGTCGGTCGTGCGACGAAGCAGCACGAAGGATTCATCGATGCGTTCTCACAAGGTCCGGGACCTGGTCCTCGGACGTGCACTTGATCCACTGAAGACCGAGACCCGCCACTCGCTGGCGCTGGTGGCGTTCCTCGCCTGGGTCGGGCTCGGCGCCGACGGACTGTCGTCGTCGGCCTACGGTCCGGAAGAGGCGTTCAAGGCGCTCGGGATCCACACCCACTTCGGCCTGTATCTCGCGATCGCGACCGCGGTGACGGTGTTCATCATCTCGCTCGCGTACAACCAGATCATCGAGCTGTTCCCGACCGGCGGCGGCGGCTATCGCGTCGCGACGTCGCTGATCGGGCCGTACGCCGGACTGACCGCCGGCGCCGCGCTGATCGTCGACTACGTGCTGACGATCGCGATCTCGATCGCCAGCGGCACGGACGCGATGTTCAGCCTGCTGCCGATCGCCTGGCAGCCGTTCAAGCTCTACGTCGAGCTGCTGCTCGCGGTGGTCCTGATCGTGCTCAACCTGCGCGGCATGCGCGAGTCGATCCAGATCCTGCTGCCGATCTTCCTCGGCTTCGTCGCGACGCACGTCATCCTGATCGTCTACGGCATCCTCAGCCACGCCACCGGCCTGCCGCAGCTCGTGCCCGACACGCTGGCCGAGACCGGCAAGCTCGCGAGCGCGACCAGCTGGGGCTTCGTCGCCGCGCTGTTCCTCAAGGCCTACTCGCTCGGCGGCGGCACGTACACCGGGATCGAGGCGGTCTCGAACAACGTGCAGTCGCTGAAGGAACCGCGGGTGCGGACCGGCAAGCTGACGATGCTGTACATGGCGACGAGCCTCGCGTTCATGGCCGGCGGCATCATCCTCCTGTACCTGTTGTGGCACGCGGTGCCGGTCGAAGGCAGCACGCTCAATGCCGTCGTGTTCAGCAGCATCCTCGACGAGATGGGCTTCTCCGGCGGCGGCATGGCGATCGCGCTGATCGTCGTGCTCGCGACCGAGGCCGGGCTGCTGTTCGTCGCAGCCAATACCGGTTTCCTCGGCGGCCCGGCGGTGCTCGCGAACATGGCGGCCGATTCGTGGATGCCGCACAAGTTCCGCTACCTGTCGACGCGCCTCGTCACGCAGAACGGCATCCTGCTGATGGGCGTCGCCGCGATCGCGATCCTCGTCCTGTCGCGCGGCGCGGTCGACTTCCTCGTCGTGCTGTACTCGATCAACGTGTTCCTCACGTTCAGCCTGTCGCTGACCGGTCTGTGCATCTACTGGGTCCGGCATCGCGGCGACGCGAAGTGGCTGCGCCGTCTCGCGCTATCCGCGGTCGGCCTCCTCGTCACCGTCAGCATCCTGATCGTGACGACCGTCGCGAAGTTCGACGAGGGCGGCTGGATCACGGTCGTCATCACCGGTGCGGTGATCGCGACGTGCATCGCGATCCGTCGTCATTACAGCGACACGAAGGAGCGCATCCGTGCGGTCGACGCGGTGTTCGCGAGCACGCCGAACGGACACGAGACGTCGTTCCCGGAGCTCGACCCGGAAGCGCCGACGGCCGTGTTCGTCGTCGGCACGTCGCGTGGCGGCGGCCTGCATGCGTTGCTGTGGGTGCAGCGGATGTTCCCCGGCCACTTCCGCAACTTCCTCTTCGTCATGGCGCGGACCGTCGACTCGCAGGCCTATGGCGGCGACGACGCGATCGAGCAGATGAAGACACGCGGCCGCGAGTGCCTGTCGTACTTCGTCGACTTCTGCCACAGCCACGGTCTGGCGTCGACGTCGTACCTTGGCTTCGGCACCGACGCCGTCGAGGCGATCGCGGAGATCGCCGATCGCGTGCGCAACGAGTTCCCGAGCGCCATCTTCTTCACATCGAAGCTGATCACCGAGAACGAGAACTTCATGACGCGGCTGCTGCACAACCAGGCTGCGCTCGCGTTGCAGCGGCGCCTGCATCTGGAAGGCATCCAGATGGTGATCCTGCCGATGAAGATCTGACGACGGCCGCAATGGCCGCTTCGGCGGAGAAAAAATCGCGTTCCCGTCTGACAGGCGCTTTCTGCAACTTGCCACTGCACGAAATGCCACCGTCCGTCACGCTACCGTCATCCGGCCGGCGTTCGGCCGACTTCATGGGGGGATTCAGATGTCGATCATCGCTTGGTTGGTCGTTGGGCTCATCGCAGGCTTCATCGGAAGCAAGATCGTCAACAAGACGGGCGAAGGCGTGGTGCTCGATATCGTTCTCGGCATCGTCGGCGCGCTGGTCGGTGGCTTCCTGTTCAACATGTTCGGCGCGTCCGGCGTCGACGGCATCAATCTGTACAGCATCCTCGTGGCGGTCGTCGGCGCGGTCGTCGTGCTGGTCGTGTACCACGCGCTGTTCAGCCGTCGAGGCACCGCACTGTAATCGGCAACTCGCCTTGCCGCGGCCGGGATCGCACCGGTCCGCGGCAAGGCGTTTCTTCAACGGAGAACCGCCATGACGACGATTGAAAACGGATCTGCATCAGGCTTCCCCGAAGGCGTGGGCGGAGGAAGCAGGGCGGCCAACAGCCTGAAAGCGGGGCTCGATTCCGCCAACGACGCCGCCGACACGGCGCTCGATGCGGTCTCGCGCAAGGTCGATGCCGTTCGTCACGACCTGACCCCTCGGCTGAAGGACGGGATCGACCAGGCGCAGACGATGATGGACCAGAGCATGGTGGCGCTGCGCGACGCGGCGCTGGCCTTGCGAGACAAGGCGCAGGACGTGACGGACCAGGTCGCCGGCTACACGAAGGAAGAACCGGTCAAGGCGCTGCTGATCGCTGCCGCGGTCGGCGCCGGCCTGATGGGGCTGCTCGGCCTGCTGCTCTCGCGCGACTGATCGGGTCGCGTGGTCGGGCGGTCGGATCTCGCGACTCGGGATCCACCGCACAACTCTTGGTCGAAGAACCCCGCTGGGGCTATACCCGCTTCGGTAGCGGCGACTGTCGATCGGCGGGCGGCTATCGACCGGGTGCGCGACGTCGAAGCGCTCTGGCGAACTGCCGTGATGACTCAGCGCGATCCGGGCTCGACTAAACGTACGAGCCGGATGCGGCACCTTCGTGGCGATGGCCGCGGTCGCGCGTCAACCCATCAGCGCCTGCAGCACGAGCACGGCCGTGACGGCGAGGCTGCCAACCATCAACGAGCTGCAGACCGTGTCGACGGGTTCGTATTCGCGGTCGAATGATTCGTTGTTCATGTTCGCTTCCTGTCCGTTGCGTCGATCGGCTGATCGAGTGACCGCAGGTTAGGAGCCGAGGCAGGCACGAGCACGGGAAAGAGTACGGTCCGGCGCGTGAACTATTCACGGCCGTCGGGCCGGGCGGTTCAGGAGCGCGAGATGGCGAAGCAGGCGACGCTGTACCGGATGGTCATGGCGACGCACGTCTGTCCGTTCGGCGTCAAGGCGAAGGACCTGCTGCGTCGCGAAGGGTTCGTCGTCGACGACCACTGGCTGACGACGCGCGAGGAGACCGACGCGTTCAAGGCCGAGCACGACGTTCGCACGACGCCGCAGACCTTCATCGACGGCAAGCGCGTCGGTGGCTACGACGATCTGCGCCGCCACTTCGGCAAGAAGGTCGTCGATCCGAAGGCCGTCACCTACAAGCCGGTGATCGCGGTCTTCGCCGTCACGGCCGCGATGGCGCTCGCCGCGAGTTTCGCCGCGACCGGCGACGCGCTGACGATCCGGGCCGGCGAATGGTTCATCGCCTTCAGCATGTGCGTGCTCGCGGTCTTGAAGCTTCAGAACCTCGAGACGTTTTCCAGCATGTTCCTCGGCTACGACCTGCTCGCGCGCCGCTGGGTGCCCTATGCCTACCTCTATCCGTTCGCCGAGGCGCTCGCCGGCGTGTTGATGATCGCGCGCGCGTTCGACTGGCTGTCGGTTCCGATCGCGTTGTTCATCGGCGGCATCGGTGCGGTCTCCGTCTTCAAGGCGGTCTACCTCGACCGTCGCGAGCTGAAGTGCGCCTGCGTCGGCGGCGGCAGCAACGTGCCGCTCGGCTTCGTCTCGCTGACCGAGAACCTGATGATGGTCGCGATGGCCGTGTGGATGGCGACCGGACGCTGAATCAGCCGCCGTTGGGCGGACCCCGGCATCGCGACGGAGCGCACTTGTCACGCACGCGGCTTCGTGAGACGCTCGTCTAATTAGACGGATGTCGAAGGAGCGATCATGAGCGAAGCCGACAGCGGACTTCTCCCGGTCCTGAAGGCCATCGCGGACGGCTCGCGCATGAAGATCCTCGGACTTTTGGCGCAGCGAGAACTCAGCGTCGGCGCGATCGCGAGCGAGCTGTCGCTGTCCGAGCCGACGATCTCGCATCACCTGGCCCGCTTGACCGACGTGGACTTCGTCGCCGTCCGGCAGTCGGGAACCAGCCGCTTCTACAGCCTCAACGTCGACGCGGTCGCGCGCTTCCAGCGTTCGCTGGCGACGCAGCCCATCGTGGCGCCGGTCGACCCGTCGTCGAGCGAATCCGCCGAGCGCACGAAGATCCTGCGGTCGTTCGTCAAGGACGGCAGGCTCGTCAAGATTCCCGAAGCGCTGAAGAAGCGTCGCGTCGTGCTCGAATGGCTCGTGGACATGCTGGATCGTCGCAAGCGCTACACGGAGAAGGAGATCAACGCGTTCCTCAAGCGCTTCCACGAGGACTTCGCGACGCTGCGGCGCGAGCTGATCGACCGGCAGTACATGCGACGCGAGGATTCGATCTACTGGCGGATCTGACGCACGACGGTCGAGCGTGGTGGCCCGCTAGCTTCGACTCATGACGGCGAACGACGACATCGAGACCCGACGCATCGACGATCGCGACGTCGTCGTCACGCATCCGTCGAAGCTGCTGATCCCGGACGCGAACGTTCGCAAGATCGACCTCGTCGACTACTACCTCGCGGTCGCAGACGGCGCGTTGCGAGGTGCCGGCGGGCGACCGTGCGTCCTCGTCCGCTATCCGAACGGCACCGGCGGCGACTTCTTCTTCCAGAAGCGCGCGCCGACCGCGCGGCCCGCGTGGCTCGAGATCGCATCGATCCGCTTTCCGTCAGGCCGCAGCGCCGACGAGGTCGTGCCGCGACACGCGTCCGACCTCGCGTGGATGGCGAACCTCGGGTGCCTCGAGCTGCATCCGCACCCGGTCCGCGCCGACGACCTCGACCATCCCGACGAGCTGCGCGTCGACCTGGACCCGGTGCCGGGCGTCGAGTGGCCGCAGATCCGGAAGGTCGCGCACGTCGTCCGCGAGTCGCTGGCCGACCTCGGCCTCACCGGCTGGCCGAAGACGTCCGGCTCGCGCGGCATCCATGTGCTCGTGCGGATCGAGCGACGCTGGACGTTCGACGAAGTGCGTCGCGCGGCGCTCGCGCTGGCCCGCGACGTCGAGCGGCGCGCGCCGGACCTCGCGACGAGCGCCTGGTGGAAGGAAGAACGCCGCGGCGTCTTCGTCGACTACAACCAGAACGCGAAGGACCGCACGGTCGCGTCGGCCTACTCGGTGCGGCCGAAGCCCGACGCGCGCGTCTCGACGCCGATCCGCTGGGACGAGCTCGATGCGTGCGACCCGGCAGACTTCACGTTGTGGACGGTACCGAAGCGCTTCGCGTCGCTTGGCGATCCGCATGCGGCGATCGATGCGCGGGCCGACTCGCTCGACGCATTGCTCGAGCTGTCCGCACGCCACGAAGCCGAGGGCCAGGGCGACGCGCCGTGGCCGCCGCACTACCGCAAGGGCGTGGACGAACCGAAGCGCGCGCCCCCGTCAAAGGGCAAGGCGGCCGCGAAGAAGACCGCGTCCCGTCGCGACACACCGCTGATCGAGATCGCGCGCGCGACCCGCGAGGACGAGGCGCTGGCGGCGGCGGACGCGTGGAAGGCGGCGCACCCGGACGTCGCCGCGCATCTGGAGCCGGCCGACGTGCTCGTGGATCGCATGCGCGGGTCGTCGTCGGTGTGGTACCGCGTGCGGATCAATCTGACGCGGGTGCCGGAGCGGCTGCGGGACGAGGCTTGACGGGGTCCTGCAACATCTCCGGGAAGTCCCGGTCATTGCCTCTTGTCGATGCGCATGCAATACTGAACCGAATGGCTCAGTATTCCCAGGCTCGTTTCGACGTCTCGTTCGCGGCGCTGTCGGACCCCGTTCGACGCGGCGTGCTGGAGCAGCTGATGCGCGCCGACGCGTCCGTCACGGTCCTCGCCGAGCGCTTTCACATGACCCTCACGGGCATGCGGAAGCACATCGGCGTGCTCGAGCAGGCGGAGCTCGTCATCACCGAGAAGGTAGGCCGCGTGCGGAGCTGCAGGCTCGGCCCGCGGCGGCTCGAGGAAGAGGCGGCCTGGATCGACAACTACCGTCGGCTCTGGGCCGCGCGCTTCGACGCGCTGGACGCCGTCGTCGAGGAACTCAAACGCAAGGAGAAGCGTGGTGGTCGCAAAGCGAGAAGGTGAGGCTGGCCGCGTGACGAACCCCACGACGGCGGAACGAACGTCCGATCGCGAGATGGTCGTCACGCGGACCTTCGACGCGCCGGCACGTCTCGTGTTCGAGGCGTGGACCACGCCCGAACTGTTCAGGCAGTGGTGGGTGCCGAAGTCGAGCGGCGCGATCCTGCTTTCCTGCCAACAGGATGTCCGGGTCGGCGGCAGCTACCGCCTGGAATTCGCGCATCCCGAGACGGCGACACCGATGGCGTTCTTCGGCCGGTACCTCGAAGTGATACCGAATGCTCGCCTGGTCTGGACCAACGAGGAGAGCGCCGACGGCGCGGTCACGACGGTGACCTTCGAGGAGAAGGACGGCCGGACGCTGTTGGTCATGCGCGAGCTCTATCCGTCGAAGCAGGCGCTCGACGTGGCCATCGAGGGCATGGGCGATCCGATGCCCGAGACGTTCGCGCAGCTGGACGAATTCCTCGCCGCCCGCTGCACGGACGCGGGGCGGACCTGAGTTCCTCGATCCCGCGACGACCGCCTCGGAGGCCGTGATCCGTCGCCCCGGCAACCGATCAATCCTGCGCGCCGTGCGAGTCGTTCGAAGCCTTCTCCATCCGCTGATAGATGTCGGCCTGCAGCCAGCCGAATGCCGCGACGAGGACGCTGACGCTGATCACGTTCAGGACGAACAGGCTCTTCGCGGCCCCCGGGTCGTAACGATGAAGCGGCACGGGCGCCCGGTACTGCAGGACGAAGTAGACGATCAGCGGCAGCGCGGTCAACGCGAGCATCAGCCAGCGCTCGCGACGGCGGAACGAGAACGCGGCGAGCGCCGTGCACGGTGCGAGGAACAGCGTCGTCCCGGAGTTCGTGCCGAGAACCCAGACCGTGAAGACCGTGTTGACGACTCCGACCAGCGGAGTCGCGGCCCGCGCGAGCAACCCGCTGCGGCGCGAGAGCAGCGGAATGACGAGGAACAGCGGCGCCAACGCCACGGTCAACAGCGCGGTCGGAAACGCCTGTGCGCCCGCCGACCACCAGACGTAGAGTGGCCAGAACGGCAGATGCGTGCCGACGAGCAGCGCGACCCAGTTGGTCGCCTCGACCAGCGGATCGCGATCGTGGGCGAACGCCCGCATCGATGCGAGCGTCGCCTGCCACGGGTGACGGAGCCACGATCGCTTCACGGGTGCGCGTGCTCCGCGGATCCGCACGTCCCGCCGTCCGTCACTTCCGGCGCTTCGCCATCTCCCCCAGGATCGCCGTGAACTGCTCGTCGATCTCCTGCTTGAGCCGGTCCTCGGAGAACGCGGCGGAGGCCAGCAGGCCCGGGACGACTTCGAGGCGGTAGTGCAGACGCGTTCCGTCGCTTTCCTGACTCAGTGTCATCAGCGACTCCTGCCTTCGCATGCTGCCCTTGACCTGCGTGGATCGAATGGTCGTCTGAGGATCGAGCACGATCTCGCGGACGCTCGTGTACGAGAAGCCGACGCCGCCGAACTTCGCGGTGCCGCGCTGCTCGATCGTCATCTGACGGTCGCCCGGCTTCACGACGAGGCTCTCGTTCACGTTCGGCACCCACTTCGCCATGTTCGGGAAGTCGGTCAGGACGTCCCAGGCGATCTGCCGCTTCACGGGCGCGAAGACGTCGACGTTGACGACGTAGGCGTCGCCGTCGTGCGCGACGTCGATGCCGCGCACCTGCGACCACGCGGTCGAGGTCCCGACGAAGAGGCATAGCATCGCCGCGCGCCGGACGAGCCGGCGGGCACGGGCGAATGCCGACAGCGTTGAAGGTGGCGTCATGGTTCGGTTGGTTCGAAAAGGATTCGCGAGCATAGCGAGAAAGGGCCGCGGGCCGGGCAAGATGCGTTCGTCGACATGACCTCGGGATGAACGATGAACGTTCGTGGACTTCTTTTCTCCGCCCTGATCGGCGCGGTCGCCAGCGCGCGATCGATGACGCCGATGGCCGGCATCGCGGCAGCGCGGTTGCTCGGCCACCGCACGCCGGGGCGGCTGGCCCTGCTGGATCGCCCGATGTTCCGGTTCGGCGCGCTGGCCCTCGGCGTCGGCGAGATCTTCGGGGACAAGATGAAGAGCGCGCCGGACCGGACCGTGGCCCTCGGCCTCGCGGCACGCATCGGGAGTGCCGGCGTCGCAGGGGCGGCCCTGGCCCCTCGTGGTCTCGAGAAAGAAGGAGCGTCGACTGCAATCGCGATCGCAGTGCCGCTCGCCTACGTGACGCTGGTCGCCCGCGAGCGCGCGATGGCCCGCATCGGTCAGACGCGTAGCGGCTTGATCGAGGATGCCCTGGTGGTCGGCGCCGGTCTGACGATCGTGGCGCTGGCAGTCCGGCGGAGATGAGGCGGCCGGGCTTCCGCTGTCCTCAACCGCCAGCGTCTCGAACGAGCCTTCGATGAGCGGTAGCTTTCGACCGGGAGCGGATCCTGACCGCAGGACCGGAGACCATCGACATCCTGCGGCTCGACTACGGCGCTCGCTCCGCCCCGAACACCTTCGCCAACGCATACGGCGTCGTCACCTCGAGCTGGTCGTAGCGACAGGCCTCGGGCGGTTTGTCCGGCCGCCAGCGCACGAAGGTCGTCGCATGCCGGAAGCGATCGCCCTGCAGATGATCGTACTTGACCTCGCAGACGCGCTCGGGTCGTAGCGGCTCCCAGGCGAGGTCCTTGCCGCCGCTCCAGCGGCTCTTCGCACCCGGCATCCGCTGCGGGTCGCCGACCACCGCCTCGGCCCAGTCGCGCCACGGATGCGACGCGATCGCATCGTCGCGCAGCGGCGCGAGCTCCTGCAGCAGCGCCCGACGCGTCGCCATCGTGAACGACGACGTCACGCCGAGGTGATGCAGCACGCCGGCGTCGTCGTAGAGGCCGAGCAGCAGCGATCCGACCGCATCCTTCGGCGCACCATCGCCCTTGTCCTTGTACCAGCGGAAGCCGGCCACGACGCAGTCGGCCGTGCGGACGTGCTTGATCTTCAACATCGCGCGCTTGCCGGGCTGATAGGGCGCCGCGTCGAGCTTCGCGACGACGCCGTCGAGGCCGGCGCCTTCGAACTCGGCGAGCCAGCGCTCGGCCTCGGCGCGATCACGGGTCATCGGCGTCAGATGCAGCGGCGGCCGGGCATCGACGAGCAGCCGTTCGAGCCGCTCGCGCCGCTCGCCCTGCGGAAGATCCATCGTCGATCGATCGTCGACCGCGAGCAGGTCGAACGCGACGAAGCGCGCCGGCGTTTCCTTCGAAAGCTTCTCGATCCGCGACGCGGCCGGATGGATGCGCTGCTGCAAGGCGTCGAAGTCGAGGCCATCGGACGACGCGACGACGATCTCGCCGTCGAGCACGCAGCCGCTCGGCAACGCATCGTGCAGCGCCGCTTCGAGCTCGGGGAAATAGCGGTTCAGCGGCTTCAGGTCGCGGCTTTGCAGCAGCGTCTCGTCGGCGCTGCGAAAGACGATCGCGCGAAAGCCGTCCCACTTCGGCTCGAACAGAAAGCCCGCCTCGCTCGGCAGCGCTTCGGCGATCTTCGCCAGCATCGGCTCGATCGGGGCGGTCGGAAACGTCGCGGTGATCATGACCCGGATTGGAACGCCGTCGCTTCGCTTCGACCATCGGAGCAACGCGCGTTCGACGCGACTCGTCCGTCCGAGCGTTCCGACCTCGCTACAGCGCGTCGATCGGCAGCTTCAGGTAGCGCCGGCCGTTCGCTTCGGGCTCCGGCAGCCGGCCCGCACGAAGGTTGACCTGCACGGCGGGGAGGATCAGCTTCGGCATCGACAGCGTCGCGTCGCGGGCCTCGCGCATCGCGACGAACGCGTCTTCGCTGACGCCGTCGTGGACGTGGACGTTGCCCGTCCGCTGCGCGCCGATCGTCGTTTCGACGACGTAGCGGTCCCGCCCCGGCGCCTTGTAGTCGTGGCACAGGAAGACGCGCGTCTCGTCGGGCAGCGACAGCAGCCGACGGATCGATCGGTACAGGCGGCGTGCGCAGCCGCCGGGGAAATCGGTGCGCGCGGTGCCGTAGTCCGGCATGAACAGCGTGTCGCCGACGAAGACGGCGTCGCCGATCACGTACGCGACGTCGGCCGGCGTGTGGCCGGGCACGTGCAGCACGATGGCCGGGATCGAGCCGACGTCGAACGCGTCGCCGTCGTCGAACAGCCGATCGAAGTCGGAACCGTCCGCCACGTACGAGCCGGACGCGAACAGCGTGCTGAACACCTGCTGGACCGCGACGATGTCCCGTCCGATCGCGGTCGTGCCGCCGAGCCGCGACTGCAGCACCGACGCCGCGGACAGATGGTCGGCGTGCGCGTGGGTCTCGAGCAGCCAGTCCACCTGCAGTCGCTGGGTCGTGACGTGCGCGCACAGCGCCGTGGCCGAGTCGGTCGCGATGCGGCACGCCGCCGCGTCGAAGTCGAGCACGCTGTCGATGATCGCGGCCCGCTTCGTCGATGGATCGGCGACGACGTAGCTCGCGGTGTTCGTCGAATCGTCGAAGAACGGGCGGACGTCGACGACGTTCGGCGAACGCCGTGCGGCGACGATCTGTTCGCGAGCGCGTTCGAGCGGTTCGTCCAAGGTCGGCGTCGGAGATGGTCGGTCCGACGCCAAGGTACAGGAATCGCCACGCGCCGCGGCGGCGTCAGTGTCCTCGACCGTCCGTGCGCGCGTCCGGACGACGTCGGTCGCGCGCACTTCAAAGCGCTGGTTCGACGTGGTACGGTGCCGAGACGCGTATAGTGCTGTATATGCAACATGCGGACGAAACGAAGGTGGCGAACGAGGTGGCCTGCGACTGCCTCCTGACGCGCGCCCGATTGATCTCGCGGGTCCTGAGCCGGGTCTACGACGACGTGCTTCGTCCGTTCGGGACGAACGGCGCGCAGTTCTCGCTCCTCGTCATGATCTCCCTGCTCGGACCGGTGAGCCGGGCCGACGTCGGGCGCTACGCTCGACTCGACCGTTCGACGCTGACGCGCAACCTGCGGTTGCTGGCGGCATCGGGATGGATCGAGGAGACGCGCCGGTCCGGCGGGGTGGCACGCCCGATCGCGCTGACGGCTCGGGGCCGGCGGCTGCTGGTCGACGCCGCACCGGCGTGGCGACGCGCGCAGGCCGAGGCCGAATCGATGCTCGGCGCCGCGGCCACGAAGACGCTGCGACGGGTCGGCGACGGATGGATGAACGAGCCGGCCGCGTGGTGATTTTTTTGTCGCGAGAGTTGTAGATACAACAACGTCCCGGCTGTCCCGGCCGGACGAACGAGGAGTCGAATGCCATGAACGACGCACCCCGCTTCACCGAGCACCGCGTGGCCCGCGGCGAAGGCACCGTCTATGCGCGCGACTACGCCGGCGACGGTCCCGCGTTCGTCGCGATGCACGGCTTTCCCGACCACCTCGGCATCTACGACGACCTCGTGCCGTTCCTGACCGCGGCGGGGCGACGCGTCGTCACGTTCGACTTCCTCGGCTTCGGCCGCTCGGACAAACAGGCCGGCGCGCGGTACACCTTCGCGCAGCAGCTCGGCGACCTCGAAGCGGTCGTCGACGCGCTCGCCCTCGACCAGATCGTGCCGGTCGCCCACGACTCGTCGGGTCCCGCGGCGATCAACTTCTGCCTCGCGCATCCGGCGCGCGTGGTCTCGTTATGCATCCTGAATTCCGCCTACGACGATGCGACCGCCGTCGTCTGGCCGGAGCTCGTGACGACATTCGCGACGCCCACGCTCGCGGCGCTCGCGGGCGCGATCGCACAGGATCCCGCGCAGTTCGGCTGGTTGCTGACGTGGCAGCAGGGTCGGTTCGTGACCGCGCTTCCGGACGACCTGAAGCCGCATTTCGCCGCGACCATCGGTCCGTTGATCGCGGACAACTTCACGAAGGCGCCGAGTTCCGGGCCCGCCTTCATGCAGCTGGCGGCGCAGTTCTTCGCGGAGCTGGCTCGCAACACCGTTCGCCTGCCGGAGCTGAAGGCGCTCGACGTGCCGGTCAAGGTGATCTGGGGCGAGTTCGATCCGTACCTGACGATCGACATGGCCAAGGATCGTGCGGCCCGCTTCAAGCGGGCGTCGCTGCACGTCCTTCCCGCCGGCCATTGGCTGCAGGCAGATCTGCCGCAGCGGGTCGCCGCGGAGATGCTGTCGTGATCGGCCGACCTCTCGTCCGCGCGACGCGCGCCGCCTCGTGGCTCGCCGCGCTGCTGTTCGGCGCGATGTCCGCGATCGCGTCAGCGCAGACGGTCGAACCGCCGGCGGCCGCGCGAACCGCGGACCTCGGCGTTCCGACGACGAAGATCCTCGCGATCGGACGCTTCCGTTCCGACGCGACGCCTGCCATCTGGCGCCCCTACCTCGCGGCCGAGGTTCGCGACACGGTGCAGCTGTATCTCGCCGGAAAGATCGAGCAGTGGTGGGTCAAGACGGACCAGAGCGGCGTCGTGTTCCTGTTCGCCGCGAGCGACCCGCGCGAGGTGCAGGCACTGCTCGATCGGCTGCCGCTCGGACGAGCCGGCCTGATGGAGTTCGAGCTGATCCCGGTCGGACCGCTCAGTCCGCTGAGGCTGCTGCTCGCCGAACCCGCGAAGTGACGTGCGCCCGGGTGCGTCCGCTCAGTCGACGAACGGCACCCCGACGTAGTTCTCCGCGACGACGCGGCCGCCCGCCTCGCTGCTCGTCACGTAGTCGAGCTCTGCACGCTGGAGCTGCCGCATGAACGGCGTCGCGTCGTGGAATCGATGCAGCATCGACGTCATCCACCACGAGAAGTGCTCCGCGCGCCACACGCGGCGCAGGCACATCGCCGAGTACGCCGCGAGGCGCTCGCCACCGTCGCCGCGATAGCGGGCCGTGAGCGCCTTCGCGAGCACGCGGACGTCGGCGACCGCGAGGTTCATGCCTTTCGCGCCGGTCGGCGGAACGATGTGCGCCGCGTCTCCGGCGAGGAACAGTCGGCCGTACTGCATCGGCTCGGCGACGAAGCTGCGCATCGGCGTCACGCCGCGCTGCAGGATCGGTCCTTCGGTCGGCGTCCAGCCGTCGTCGCACGAGAAGCGGCGATGCAGCGCGTCCCAGATGCGCGCGTCGCTCCACTGCGAGAGGTCTTCGTCGGGACTGCATTGCAGGTAGAGCCGCGTGATCCGCTCCGAGCGCATCGAGAACAACGCGAAGCCGTCGTCGTGGTTCGCGTAGACGAGCTCGTCGAGCGACGGCCTCGCCTCGGCGAGGATGCCGAGCCACGCGAACGGATAGACGCGCTCGAAGATCGTCAGCACGCCGGCGGGGATCGCCGCGCGGCAGATGCCGTGGAAGCCGTCGCAGCCGGCGACGTAGTCGCAGTCGATGCGCTCCTCGCGTCCGTCGATCGCGAACGTGACCGCGGGCGCGTCCCCGTCGAGCCCGTGCACCGCGACGTCGGTCGCATCGAACACCAACGGCAGTCCGGCATCGTCGACGCGCGCCGCGATCAGGTCCTTGACGACCTCGTGCTGTCCGTACACGCGGATCGCTCGTCCGCCGGACAACGCCTTCAGGTCGATGCGATGGCGCTCGCCATCGAACAGCAGTTCGATGCCGTCGTGCGGCAGTCCTTCGCGCAACATCCGGTCCCCGACGCCCGCCTCGACGAGCGTGTCGACCGTTCCCTGCTCGAGCACGCCGGCACGGATGCGCTCCTCGGCATAGCGCCGGCCGTGCCGCTCGACGATGACGTTGTCGATGCCGGCCCGGTGCAGCAGGTGTCCGAGCAGCAGTCCGGCCGGTCCGGCGCCGACGATCGCGACCTGGGTTCGCATGGTTCCTCGTTCTCTCAAGCCGCGACGCGCACGCCGACCCAGCGGTCGAGCGCATGCGGGTCCGCGCGCAGCACGTCGCTCGGGCCCTCGTGGACGATGCGGCCGCGCTCGAGCACGATCGCGCGATGCGTCAGCGACAGCGCCTCGTTCGCATGCTGCTCGACCAGGATCAGCGCCTGTCCTTCGGCGTCGACCATCGCACGGATCGCGGCGCAGAGCTCGTCGACGATCACCGGCGCGAGGCCTTCGAGCGGCTCGTCGAGCAGCAGGAGCTTCGGGTTCAGCATCAACGCGCGGCCCATCGCCAGCATCTGCTGCTCGCCGCCCGACAGCTGGTTGCCGAAGTTGCGACGCCGCTCCGCGAGCCGCGGGAACAGTGCGTGGACGCGCTGCATCGTCCACGGTCCGGGGCGTGCCGTGACGGTCAGGTTCTCGTCGACGGTCAGCGACGGGAAGACCTCGCGCTCCTGCGGGACCCAGCCGATGCCGGCCCGCGCGCGTTCGCTCGGCCGCATGCGCGCGAGGTCGCGGCCGAGCCAGCGCATCGTGCCGCCGCTGACGCGCGCGAGGCCCATCAGCGTGACCAGCAGCGTCGACTTGCCGACGCCGTTGCGGCCGAGCAGCGCGACCGCTTCGCCGGGCTCGATCGACAGCGAGCAGCCGTCGATGACGATCGCGTCGCCGTAGCCCGAGCACAGGCCGTCGCAGGCCAGCAGCGCCGTCATCTCAACGCGCCCCGTGCCCGAGGTAGACCTCGCGAACGCGCGGATCCGCGGCGATCGCCTCGGGCGTGCCGGTCACGAGCTCCGCGCCGCCGACGAGCACCGTGATGCGCGTCGCGAAGCGGAAGACGAGGCTCATGTCGTGCTCGATCAACAGGATCGCGACGTCGGCCGGCAGTGCGCCGAGCACGGCGAACAATTCGTCGCTCTCGCCTTCGGGAATGCCGGCCGCCGGCTCGTCGAGCAGCAGCACGCGCGGCTTCGCGGCCAGCGCGAGCGCGATCTCGAGGATGCGCTGGCGACCGTACGCGAGCGCATGCGTCGGCGTCGCCGCGTCGGTCGCGAGTCCGAGCGAGGCCAGCAGCGAGAGCGACTCGTCGAGCACGTCGCGGCGCCGCGACACGCCCTTCATCCAGCGCTGCACGAAGCCCGGGCGATCGCGCTCGAGGATCGCGGCCGCCACCGCCTCCAGCGGCGTCAGGTGCGGGAACAGCGTGTTGATCTGGAACGTGCGCGACAGGCCGCGCGCGACGCGACGCTCGACCGGCAGTCGCGTCACGTCGTCGCCGTCGATCAGCACCTGTCCGCTCGTGGGCCGCAACACGCCGGTGAGCTGGTTGATCAGCGTCGTCTTGCCGGCGCCATTCGGGCCGATCAGCGCGTGACGCGCGCCGGCCTCGAGCGACAGGTTGACGCGGTCCGTGACCTGGAGCGCGCCGAACGACTTGCACAGGTCGCGCGTCTCGAGCAGCGCCGTCATGCCGCGGCTTCCCGGCGCATCCGTTCGCGCCACGCGATCGCGCTGCCGACGACGCCTCGGCGCAGGAACAGCGTCGTGGCGATCAGCAGCATGCCGAGCCAGAACAGCCAGTACGTCGGGTCGAGATCGGCCAGCCGATCCTGCACGATCAGGAACAGCGCGGCGCCGACGAAGCCGCCGTACAACGTCGCCGTGCCGCCGACGATCAGCATGATCAGCAGGTTCGCCGAGCGCTGGAAGCTCAGCACGTCGAGCCCGACGAACTGCGTCGTCTGCGTCAGCAGTGCACCCGCGACGCCGGCGAACGCGGCCGAGACGACGTAGACGGTCACGAGCCGGCGTTGCAGCGGCACGCCGATCGCGCGTGCGCGCACCGCGTTCTCGCGGATCGTCCGCAGCGACAGCCCGTACGGCGAATGGATCCACGAGCGGGCGGCGACGAACAGCAGCAGCACGATCGCGAACGTGTAGACGAAGCCGACACGCCCGTACAGGTCGAACGCGAACAGGCCGAAGACGCGGCCGATCTCGACGCCCTGCAATCCGTCGACGCCGCCGGTGACGGCGGTCGCGCGATTCGCGAGTTCGTACAGCAGCGACGCGATGCCGAGCGTCGTCATCAGCCGCGCGAGATCGCCGCCGCGCAGCACGAGGAAGCTCGTCGCCCAGCCGACGATGCCGGCGACGACCGCCGCGCAGACGAGGCCGCTGAACGGCTCGCCCCAGCCGTGCGTGGCGAGCAGTCCGGCCGTGTACGCGCCGACGCCGAAGAACGCCGCGTGTCCGAGCGTGACGATGCCGGCGTAGCCGAGGATCAGGTCGAGCGACAACGCGAACAGGCCGGCGATCAGGATCTGCGTCGCGAGGACGAGGTTCTGCGGGAACACGGCATACGCCGAGGCGACCGCGATCCAGAAGACGATCTCGAGCGGCTTCCAGCGTTCGCGCGCCGCGAGGACGGCGATCGGCCCGTCGCGCGTCATCGCGCGATCCGCTTCGCGAACAGTCCGTGCGGGAACAGCGACAACAGGACGATCATCGCGACGTAGATGATGAACGCGCCGACCTGCGGCACGTAGTACTTGCCGGCGACATCCGCCTCGCCGAGCAGCAGCGCCGCGATCATCGTGCCGACGATCGAGCCCGGGCCACCGACGACCACGACCAGCAGGAAGTACACGAGATAACGCTGCGCGAAGTTCGGATCGAGTCCGAGCACGTCGATGCCGAGCGCGCCGCCGAGGGCCGCGAGGCCGCCGCCGATCGCGAACGTCGCCTGGAACACGCGCTCGACGCGGATGCCCATCGCCGCCGCGACGCGCTGCTTGTCCACCGACGCGCGGATGCGAGCGCCGAAGCGCGTGCGCTCGAGTCCGAACACGAGCGCGAGCGTGATCGCGATGCCGACGACGAACAGGAACAATCGATAGCGCGACAGTTCGACGCCGAAGGCATCGACGCGACCGCGCAGCACGTCGGGCAGCGTCACCGGCTGCTGCTGCGACCCGAACGCGTAGATCGCGACGGCCGTCGCGACGAACAGGATGCCGACCGTCAGCAGGACCTGATCGAGCGGTCCGCGCGCGTAGAGATGTCGATAGAGGACGCGCTCGAGTAGGAGGCTCAGCACCGCGCCGAAGACGAACGCGATCGGCAACGCCGCGAAGAAGCCGACGTTCCAGCGCGCGGCGAGCACGACGACGAGATAGCCGCCGGCCATCGCGAACACGCCGTGCGCGAGGTTGATGAAGCGCATCAGGCCCATCGTGACCGACAGGCCGACCGAGATGAGGAACAGCAGCATCCCGTAAGCGAGGCCGTCGAAGAGGACACCGAGGGTGGTGGTCATGGGGTCGTCAGGTGCTGGAGCTCACCACCCGGTGCGATGCGCTCTTCGCCACAACCTCCAACCGTCGCTGGAGGCATCGAGCATCGACCGGGCGCGCATGCCCGAGCCACTACTTCGCCGCTTCCTTCCCCGGGTCCTTCACGTTCGCGATCGTCGCGAACTCGACGTTGTAGAGCTTGCCGTTGACGCGCTTGACCTCGCGCACGTAGACGTTCTGCACGATGTCGCGCGTGTCGGGATCGATCGAGATCGGTCCCCGCGGGCTGGCCAGCTTCGCGCCCTTGATGATCGCCATCGCCTTGTCGGGATCGATGTTGCCGTTGAGCTGCTTGACGGTCGAGTAGATCAGCGCCATCGCGTCGTAGCCGCCCACGGCCATGAAGTTCGGTCGATGGTTCGGGTCGATCGCCGCGTACGCCGCGATGAACGCCTTGTTCTCCGGCGAGTCGTGGGCAGCCGAATAATGATGCGTCGTGATCACACCGAGCGCGTTGTCGCCGAGCGCGTCGATCACGCCGTCGTCCGTCATGTCGCCGGTCGCGATCAGCTTGATGCCGGCGTCCTTCAGCCCGCGGTCCGCGTACGCCTTCATGAAGCCGACCGCCGACTCGCCGGCCGGCACGAACACGAACGCCGCGTCGGGCTTCGTGTCCTTGATGCGCTGGACGAACGGACCGTAGTCCGGGTTCGCGAGCGGCATCCGCACCTCGCCGACGATCTGGCCGCCGGCCGCCGTGAAGCTCTTCTTGAACGCAGCCTCGGCGTCGTAGCCGGGGCCGTAGTCGGCCACGGCCGTGTAGACCTTGCGGATGCCGTTGCGATAAGCCCAGTCGCCGAGCGGCGCCGTCACCTGCGGCAGCGTCATCGACACGCGCGTCATGTACGGCGACTTCGTCGTGATGATCGACGTCGCGGCGTTCATGATGACGACCGGCTTCTTCGCCTCGGTCGCGATCGGCGCCACCGCCATCGCGTTCGGCGTCAGGCCGAATCCGGCGATGAAGTCGACGTTGTCCTTGACGACGAGCTCCTGCGCGAGGCGCTTCGACACGTCCGGCGACGGACCGCCGACGTCCTTGATGATCAGCTCGACCTTGCGTCCACCGATCGTGTCGCCGTGCTCCTTGATGTACGCCTTCGCGCCGGTCGTCATCTGCTGGCCGAAGTCGGCGAAGGCGCCGGTCATCTCGGTGATGATGCCGACCTTGATCGGATCGGCGGCGCGAGCGGCCGACACCGGCAGCACCGCCGTGAGGAGCAGCGGCAGGAGGCGGGCGAGCGTGGATCGAATCATGGAGTCTCCGAAATGATCGTGTGATGCATCGATGCGAGCAACGGCGGCGATCGGTCTGAACCGGACCGAACGAGTTCAGGGTAGCAACGAAGGCGACGACGCGACATTCGCATCGCACCCGATGTCAGACGTCGAAGAAGACGGTCTCCCGGTCCGGCGGTCCCTGCAGCACGACGGTCCAGCGATACGTCCGTGTCGACGCGGCTGCGGCGATCAGCGTCGCGCGGCGTTCGGCCGGCACGGCCTTCAGCACGAAGTCTTCGGCGTTGGCGGCGGCTTCGTCGCCGAAATACATCCGCGTCGACAGGTGCTTCAGCAAGCCGCGCGCGAAGACGGCGACGATCAGGTGCGGTGCCTGCAGCGAACCGTCCGGCGCGACGACGCGGCCGGGCTTGACGGTCGTGAAGCGGAAGTGCCCGGCGGGCTCGGTCGGCAGGCGGCCGAACCCGGACGCGCTGCGGCTCGCGTCGTCGTGACCCGATTCGACGTCGTGCGGATGCGCGTAGCGGCCGCGCGCGTCGGCCTGCCAGATCTCGATCAGCGCGTCCGGGATCGATGCGCCGTCGCCATCGACGAGCGAACCTTCGATCGCGATGCGGTCCGGCTGGTCGATGCTGCCGTCGAACGCGATGTCGCCGACGTAGCGCTCGGCGAGGCCGATGTGCAGATACGGACCGACCGTCTGCGACGTCGTGGCATGTGCGACGGCGGCAGTGTCGCTCATGCCTCGAACGGCGTCTGGTCGCGGCCGCGCAGCACGATGTCGAAGCGATAGCCGAGCGCGTATTCGGGCGCCGTCAGCGACCAGTCGAACGCGGCGACGAGGCGCGCACGCGCCTGTTCGTCGGCGGTGCTGTTGAAGATCGGGTCGAACGGCATCAGCGGATCGCCGGGGAAATACATCTGCGTGACGAGCCGCTGCGCGTACGCGTTGCCGAACAGCGAGAAGTGGATGTGCGCCGGTCGCCACGCGTTGTGATGGTTGCGCCACGGATAGGCACCCGGCCGGATCGTCATGAAGCGATAGCCGCCGTCGCCGTCGGTGACGGTCGCCCCGAGTCCGCTGAAGTGCGGGTCGAGCGGCGCGTCGTGGACGTCGCTCTCGTGCAGATAGCGCCCGGCCGCGTTCGCCTGCCAGATCTCGATCAGCGAATCGCGCACCGGCGCGCCGTCCTCGTCGACGATGCGTCCCGACACGATGATCCGCTCGCCGACCGCCGCGCCGCCGGCGTACTGCGTCATGTCCTCGTCGCCTGGCTTCAGCGCGTCGCGACCGAAGCGCGGGCCGGTCACTTCGGACAGCGTCTGCTGCACTTCGACCAGCGGCTGCGACGGCGCGCGCAGCCGCGTCGACGTGTACGCGTCGACCGCGTACGGCGGCTGCGTGTCGAGCCTGAAAGTCCGGTAGGGATCGATGCGCCCGACCTGCGGCCGCGACGCCGATGCTTTCGTATCGATGGTCGTCACGCGGCCCTCGCGTTCGTCGGCCGCTTCAGCGGCACGTCGGTCATCGCCTGCAGCTCGTCCCACGACAGTCCGTCGACGAGGTCGCGCGCGACGACGCCTTCGGGCGTGATGTCGAGCGTCGCGAGGTCGGTGTAGACACGCTCGACGCAACCGACGCCGGTCAGCGGATACGTGCAGCGCTCGACGATCTTGCTTTGGCCTTCGCGCGTGCGGTGTTCCATCATCACGAACACGTGGCGCGCGCCGATCGCGAGGTCCATCGCGCCGCCGACGGCCGGGATCGCGCCCGGCGCGCCGGTGTGCCAGTTCGCGAGGTCGCCGGTCATCGAGACCTGGAAGCCGCCGAGCACGCAATAGTCGAGATGCCCGCCGCGCATCATCGCGAACGAGTCGGCGTGATGGAAGAACGACGCGCCCGGCAGCGTCGTGACGGGCTGCTTGCCGGCGTTGATCAGGTCTTCGTCCTCGTCGCCGGCCGCCGGGGCCGGACCCATGCCGAGCAGGCCGTTCTCGCTGTGCAGCACGATCTCGCGGCCCTGCGGCAGCCGGTTGCCGACGAGGGTCGGCAACCCGATGCCGAGATTGACGATCGCGCCGTCGGGAATGTCGGCCGCGACGCGCGCGGCCATCTCGTCGCGGGTCAGCCTGCGGAATGCGCTCATGTCAGGCGGCCGTCCGCATCGCGCGGTTCGACGCGACCCGGACGATGCGATCGACGAAGATGCCCGGCGTGACGACGGTCTCGGGATCGAGGTCGCCGAGCGTCACGAGCTCGTCGACCTGGACGACCGTGCGCCGCGCCGCCATCGCCATCACCGGCCCGAAGTTGCGCGCGGTCATCCGGTAGACGAGATTGCCCCAGCGGTCCGCACGATGCGCCTTCACGAGCGCGAAGTCGGCGTGGATGGCGGTCTCGAAGACCATCGGCTTGCCGTCGAGCACGCGGGTCTCCTTGCCGTCGGCGAGCGGTGTGCCGTACCCGGTCGGCGTGAAGAAGCCGCCGATGCCGGCGCCCGCCGCGCGGATGCGCTCGGCGAGGTTGCCTTGCGGGACCAGCTCGAGCTCGATGTCGCCGGCGCGATAGAGCGCGTCGAACACGTGCGAGTCGGCCTGCCGCGGATACGAGCAGACGATCTTCCTCACGCGCCGCGCCTTCAGCAGCGCGGCCAGTCCGGTGTCGCCGTTGCCGGCGTTGTTGTTGACGATCGTGAGGTCGCGCGCGCCCTGCGCGATCAGCGCGTCGATCAGCTGCGCCGGTTGTCCGGCCGTGCCGAAGCCGCTGATCATCACGGTCGCGCCGTCGGGCACGTCCTTCAGCGCCTCTTCCGGCGAGGCGACGATCTTGTCGATCACGAATCCGTCTCCTGCTTCACCGATGCGGCTTACGCCGTCTTGCGGGCCCTCGCGTCGGACGACTCTTCGACGTCTCGATCGCATCGTACGACGCCGGTGCGACGCGTGCTCGCCGTCGGGCGTCGACCCGCAGCGCCGACGCTTGCAACCGTCACGGACCCGTGCTCCAATCGAACAGAGTTGTTCGCCTGATGAACAAATATTCGTATGATGAACACGTCGACCAAGCCTAGCGACCACCGTCGGCGGCGTCAAGCGAGCGACGCCGGGTGACGAAGAATCCCGGGCCGGGGCGACCGTTGACGGCGCACGCGCCCAAGACCGGACCCGCGACACGCGGCGGCATCGACGGCGGCAGGGCGGACGTCGCGTCCCCGGGCGACCGCTACGTGCAGGCGTTCGCACGCGGCCTGCAGGTGATCCGTGCATTCGACGGCCGCGCCCGCGAACTGACGCTGACCGAAGTCGCCGACGCCGCCGGGCTGACGCGCGCCGGCGCCCGCCGCATCCTGCTGACGCTCGAACATCTCGGCTACGTCCGGCTCGACGGCCGCGCGTTCAGCCTGACCGCGCGGATCCTGTCGCTCGGGTTCCCCTACCTCGCGTCGCTGCCGTTCCGCGACGTCGCGGAGCCGGTCATGGAACAACTCGTCGGCGAGATCCGCGAGAGCTCGTCGGCCGCCGTGCTCGACGGGCCGGAGATCGTCTACGTATTGCGCGTGCCGACGAAGAAGATCATGACGATCAACCTCGCCATCGGCAGCCGGCTTCCCGCGTATTGCACGTCGATGGGTCGCGTGCTGCTGGCCGGACTCGAGTCGCGCGAGGTGAGCGACGTGCTGCGCGCGAGCGACCTGCGCGCACGCACGCCGGCGACCGAGACGCGATCGACTCGTCTGCGATCGATCGTCGACGAGACGCGCACCCGCGGCTGGGCGCTCGTCGACCAGGAACTCGAGGAGGGACTGATTTCGATGGCGGTCCCGATCGTCGACGCGCAGGGCCGCACGATCGCCGCGATGAACGTCAGCGGTCAGGCGAACCGGACGCCGGCGCGCGAGATGGAACGCCGGTTCCTCGCGCCGTTGCAGGACGCCGCGCGTCGCGTGTCGTCGATGATCGGCGCGCACGGAAAGAGATGACGATTCGTCAGCGGCGCGTTGACTCGTCGCGACGACGGATCACAATGCCGCCACCTCGCGACCGGCACATGTCCACACGATGAGAGTCCTGAAGCGGTTCTATGTCGCGCGCCCGCGCCTCATCTACGCGTTGGCGATCGGCGTCGTGGTCGCGTTCATCGTGCCGTTGCCGGACGGCAGCGACTGGTTGTTGCACGCGCTCGTCGGCTGGAACGTCGCGGTCTACCTCTACCTCGCGCTGATCTGGACGATGATGATCCGCGCGGACGACGAGGACGTCCGAGCCATCGCCGAGCGTCAGGACGAGAGCGCCTATGTCGTGCTGACCGTGGTCTCGTTCGCAGCGATCATCAGCCTCGCGGCGATCGTGCTCGAGCTCGCGAACGTGAAGGCGGCCAGCTCGGAGCACGGCTTCCACATCGCGCTGTCGGCCGCGACGGTGCTCGGCTCGTGGTTCCTGATTCCCACGATCTTCGGCCTTCACTACGCGCACTTCTACTATCTGATCGACAAGGGGCATCGGGCGCCGCTGCTGTTTCCGGAAGAGAATCTGAAGCCCGACTACTGGGACTTCATGTACTTCTCGTTCACGATCGCCGTCGCGTCGCAGACGGCCGACATCGTTCCGGTCTCGCGCTGGATGCGCAAGGTGATGCTCGCGCAGGCGGTGCTGTCGTTCTTCTTCAACGCGAGCATCCTGGCGCTTTCGATCAACATCTCGGCGAGCCTGGTGTCGGGATGAGCGCGAACGGCCACGAAAGGAGATTCGCATGAAGACGTTCATCATCGCCGCCTGCCTCTGCGCCCCGGTCGCCGGGTTCGCGCAGGACGCCGTCCAGTCCGTCGATGCGCTGAACGCGCGCTGCGAGTCCGCGCGGCAGCAGAAGCTCGAGCCGATCCGCGAGCAGAAGATCGCCGAATGCAAGCGCTCGGCACAGCAGCCGACCGCCGGCTGCGAGACCTACTACAGCACGTACGGCAACAACTCGAACCACGCGAACGGCTCGGTCGTGCGCGGCCAGTACTACGACCTGCCCGAGTGCGTGCAGGCACGGCGCGCCGCACGCGGCCAGCTGCAGAAACAGGACTTCTGAGCGACGGTCGACCGGGCCGCGTTCAACCGCCGCCCCGCTGCAGCACCGGACCGGACAGGCCGAGCGTCGTGTTGACGACCGCGACGTGCGTGAGCGCCTGCGGGAAATTGCCCATCAGCCGGCGGCGCCGCGGATCGTATTCCTCGGACAGCAGACCGACGTCGTTGCAGACGGACAGCACGCGCTCGAGGGCGGCACGGGCCTCGTCGCGGCGACCCTGCATCGCGCGGCAGTCGGCAAACCAGCACGTGCATGGCAGGAAGGCGCCTTCCGACTCGCCGATGCCGGACGGCTCGCGCATCACGAGCCCGTCGACCATCAGCTCGCGTTCGATCGCGTCGATCGTCCGCGCCATCCGCGGATCGTCGGCCGGCAGGAAGCCGACGAGCGGCAACAGCAGCAGGCTCGCATCGAGGGCGTCGCTCGCGTAGTGCTGGACGAAGCAGGCCCGGTCGCGGTGATAGCCCTGATCGCAGATCTCGGCATGGATGCGGTCGCGCAATGCCGCGATCCGCTCGCGTGTCGCGTCGTCGATCGCGTCGCCGCCGGCGCCCCGGACGGCGCGATCGAAGCCGACCCAGGCCATGACCTTCGAATAGACGTACTGCCGTGGCTCGCCGCGGCTCTCCCAGAGTCCCTGCCCCGGCGAGTGCCACATCTTCTCGAGATGCCGGACCAGCTCGGCGACGACATGGTCGGCCCGAGCGTCGCGGTCGAGCCCGGCGCGATCGGCGAGCGCGAGCGCGTCGATCAGCTCGCCGAACACGTCGACCTGGTGCTGGTCCCAGGCCGCGTTGCCGGTGCGCACCGGCGTCGCGCCGTCGTAGCCCGGCAGCCAGTCGAGTTCGCGCTCGGCGAGGTCTCCTCGACCGTCGACGCGATAGGCGATGCGCAAGCGGCCCGGTTCGCCGGCGACCGCGCGCAGCAGCCAGGCCCGCCACGCGATCGCTTCCTCGCGAAAGCCCGCGTTGAGCAGCGCGCCGAGCGTGAACGTCGCATCGCGCAGCCAGCAGTAGCGATAGTCCCAGTTGTCCTTGCCACCGGGAACCTCCGGTAACGACGTCGTCGGCGCTGCGACGATGCCGCCGGTCGGCCGATGGACCAGCGCACGCAGCGTCAGCAGCGAACGACGCGTCGCATCGGGCCATCCGCTCGGCTTCGCGAAGCGTCCGATCCAGCCCTGCCATCGCGCGGCCGTGTCGTCGAGAAGGCGGTCGACGTCGAGCGGCGACGGCGGCGGCGAGCACGCGTCGTCGTGGATCAACACGAAGGTCCGCGTCTGTCCGGCCGTCACGTCGAACTCGATGCCGTCCCGGGCCTGCACCAGCGTCACCGCGATCGGCATGCGCACCGTGATGCGGTCGGGTCCGGCCGTCGCCGTGTAGCCGCCGTCGACGAGCGCACCCCAGGGTCGCACGCGCCCGTGCTCGAACCGCAGTGCGAGCCGATGCAGCATCCGCACCGTGCCTTCGAGCCCGGTCACGCGACGAACGACGGTCGGCGGTCCGTCGTGGATCGGCATGAAGTCGATGACGCGGACGCGACCGTCGGCCGTGACGTGCTCGGTCTCGAGGATCGCCGTGTCGCCGACGTAGCGCCGGCGGCTCGACGTGTCCGAGGCAACCGGCGCGAGCAGCCAGCAACCGTGATCGTCGGTGCCGACCAGCGCCGCGAGGCAGGCCGGGTCGTCGAACCGCGGCAGGCAGAGCCAATCGATCGATCCGGACCGCCGCACGAGCGCCGCGGTCCGGCCGTCGCCGATCAGCGCGTAGTCCTCGATCGGCGCGCTCATCCGCGGGCGCGCGGTCCGGTCCTCATCGAACGCGTCTCACGACCGCGACGGCGAGTGCAGCGAAGGCGCCGAGCGCGAGCCCCCACGCGACGTCCCGATGGCGGCTCGTGAAGACCTCCCAGCTCTCGCGGCGAGCCCGGTGATCGAAGCGCCCGTGCGCGCCGAAGTGGCCCGGCACCGGCTCGAACAGGTTGCCGGGCGCCTTCGGGTCGGCCGGTACGTCCGTCAACTGACCCGAGTAGCCGGACTTCGCGAGATAGCGATCGATCAGCGTCGGCGCGATGCGGTTCGCGAGGATCGCCTTCACGGTCG
Source organism: uncultured beta proteobacterium (assembly GCA_963795885.1). Taxonomy (GTDB): domain Bacteria; phylum Pseudomonadota; class Gammaproteobacteria; order Burkholderiales; family Burkholderiaceae_D; genus CAHJXF01. Next base: position 189,114 of record CAWCJI010000005.1, read on the forward strand.
GGAAGCCGACCCAGATCTGCCGACGCGGATGGAACGCGCCGAAGCGGATCGCGCGCGCGGCCACCTCCGGTTGGAAGATCGGCGGCACCGGCTGCGCTCGACGGCCCGTCTTGTTGCGTGCCCAATCGAACTGGGGCGTGTTGACGGCGGGCAGGTCGACCTCGGTCAGCCGGACGCGGATGCGATCGTGATAGAGCTCGGAGCGCAGCGAGTCGACGAAGCCGCGGATCGCGAACTTCGCGCCGCAGTAGACCGATTGCAGCGGCACGGAACGATATGCGAGCGCCGATCCGACGCAGACGATCGAGCCGCGGTTGCGGGGTCGCATGTAGCGCAGCGCGGCCATGATGCCGTGCACCTGGCCGAGGTACGTCACGGCCGTGGCACGCTGCACCTCGTCCGCGGTCAGCTGGTGGACCGGCGCGAAGACCGTCGCCATCGCCACATTGACCCACACGTCGATCGGTCCGAGCTCGCGCTCGACCTGCTCCGCCGCACGGTCGACGGCCGCGGCATCGGCGACGTCGGTCGGGATCGGGAGCACGCGAACGCCGAACTCGCGAAGCTCGCGGGCTGCGCGTTCGAGCCGATCGGCATCGCGCGACAGCAATGCGAGATCGCAGCCATGCCGCGCGAATTCGGTAGCCGCGGCGCGGCCGACGCCGGCCCCCGCGCCGGTGATGACGACGATCTTCGGCTTCATGGCGGCGCTCCGTCGCACGTCGATCCGGCCGGACGGCGGGATCCCGGACCTGTTGTCCGACGTGTCATCCGACGAAGACCGCGGCCGAGCGTTCCGCATCCGCGGACGCGGGACAACGAAATCAGCGAGTGGAGACAGTCGTCGCGTCCGCACCTTGCCATGCGCCGCCGATCGCGCGGACGAGCGTGACGCTCGCGATGAGCCGGCTGCCGAAGATCGAGACCGCGTTGCGCTCGTTCGCGAGCGCCGTCGCCTGGACCGTCACGACGTCGGTGTAGCTGATGGTCCCGGCCTTGTACTGGTTGATCGTGAGCGCGAGCGATTCGCGCGCCGACGCCAGCGCATCGGCCTGCGCCGCCGACTCCTGCTCGAGGATGCGCAGCGCCGCGAGCTGGTCCTCGACCTCGGCGAAGCCCGCCAGCACGGTCTCGCGATACGCGGCGACCTGCGCGTCGTAGATCGCGACGGCCTGCGCCGTCTGCGCGCGGCGCAGTCCGGCATCGAACAGCGTCTGCGCGAGCGCCGGTCCGATCGACCAGAAGCGGTTCGGCGCGGAGAAGAGGTCGCCGGCGATGCTCGAGTAGCCGCCCTGCGCGTTCAGCGACAGCGCCGGGTAGTAAGCGGCCTTCGCCACCCCGATCTGCGCGTTCTGCGCCGCGACGCGACGCTCGGCGCCGGCGATGTCGGGCCGGCGCTCGAGCAGCTGCGACGGCAGACCCGTCGGCGGCACCGGCGGCGCGCGGTTCTCGTCGAACGCGACCCAGCGCCTGACCGGGATCGAGAACGACGAGGCCGGCTTGCCGGTCAACAGCGCGATCGCGTGTTCGAGCTGTGCGCGCGCGTTCTGCAGGTCGATGGCCTGGACCTGCGTCGTCTTCAGCTGCGTCTCGGCCTGTGCGACGTCGACGCGCGCCGACACGCCGCCCGCATAACGGTTGCGCGTGACGTCGAGCGTGCGCTGATAGGCGGCGATCGTGTCGATCAGCAGCTGGCGCTGCGTGTCGAGCTGACGGAGCTGGAAGTAGTCGGACGCGACCGACGCCTGCACCGACAGCAGGACGCTCGCGAGATCCGCGGCGCTCGCCTCGGCCGACGCCTGCTGCGACTCGACCTGGCGACGCACGCGACCCCACAGGTCGATCTCCCACGACACGCCGAGCGAGACCTGCTTCGTCGTCGCGCTCGAGCCGAAGCTGCCGCCCCCGCCGCTGCGCGTGACGTTCGCGCCGCCGCTCAGGACCGGAAAGTAGGCGGCCCGCGCGGCGTCGACGAGCGCGTTCGCCGCGCGATAGGTCGCGTCGGCCTGCGCCACGGTGAAGTTGTTCGCGGACGCGGCCTCCTCGAGCGCGTCGAGGTCGGGGTCGCGGTAGATCTGCCACCACTGGCCGCGCGGCACGAGGTCCGCCGGACGCGCGACGGCCCAGCCCTGGTCCTCCTTGTACGCGACCGGCGTCTCGCTATCGGGTCGGACGTAGTCGGGGCCGACGGTGCACGCCGCGAGCACGACGACCGCGAGTCCCGTCGCACAGCTGACGAACCGCTCACGCATGTCCGAGCCTCCGTTGCTCGCGCGTCTCCTTGCGTGCGCGACGCGCCTCGCGACGCTTCTTCGCCCACAGGCTCCAGCGGTCGAGATAGAGATAGACGACCGGCGTGGTGTACAGCGTCAGCACCTGGCTGACGAGCAGGCCGCCGACGATCGCGATGCCGAGCGGCCGACGGATCTCGGCGCCGTCGCCGGCGCCGAGCGCGAGCGGCAGCGCGCCGAACAGCGCGGCCATCGTCGTCATCATGATCGGACGGAAGCGCAGCGTGGCGGCCTCGAAGATCGCGTCGCGCGAGCTCATGCCCTGATCGCGTTCACGCTCGATCGCGAAGTCGATCATCATGATCGCGTTCTTCTTCACGATGCCGATCAGCAGGATCACGCCGATCAGCGCGATGATCGAGAAGTCGGTGTCCGTGACGAGCAGCGCGATCAGCGCGCCGACGCCGGCCGACGGCAGCGTCGACAGGATCGTGACCGGATGCACGAGGCTCTCGTAGAGCACGCCGAGCACGATGAAGATCGTCAGCAGCGCGGTCAGGATCAGCACCGGCTCGTTGTTCAGCGAGTCCTGGAACGCCTTCGCCGTACCCTGGAAACCGCCGTGGATCGTCGACGGCACGCCGATCCGCGACATCGTGTTCTCGATCGCCGCCGTCGCCGTCGACAGCGACTCGCCCACCGGCAGATTGAACGTGATCGTCGACGCGACGAACTGCCCCTGGTGGTTGACGCGCAGCGCGGTGTTCGTGGTCTCGTAGTGGGTGAAGCTCGACAACGGCACCGTGTTGCCGTTGGACGCGACGTAGGTCGTCCGCAGCGTGTCGGGGCTCTGCCAGAACTCCGGTGCCGCCTCCATCACGACCTTGTACTGGTTCTGCGCGTTGTAGATCGTCGAGACCTGGCGCTGACCGAACAGGTCGTTGAGCGTGTTGTCGGTCGCGACGGTCGTCACGCCGAGGCGCGACATCGCGTCGCGGTCGATGACGAGCGACGTCTGCAGTCCCTTGTCCTGCGTATCGGTGTTGACGTCCTCGAGCTCGGGCACCGTCTGCAGCGCCTGACGAATCTTCGGCTCCCACGTGCGCAGGTCGTTGAGGTCGTCCGCCTGCAGCGTGTACTGATATTGCGCGTTGCCCGCGCGCCCACCGACGCGCACGTCCTGCACCGCCTGGAAGTACAGCGAGGCGCCGGCCTCGCGGGCCGTCGTCTTCCGCAACCGCGCGATCACCTGGTCGATCGTCTCCTTGCGCTGCGAAAGCGGCTTCAACAGCACGAACATGTTCGCCGAGTTGCGCTGACCGCCGCCGGTGAACGCCACGACGCTGACGACGGCCGGATCCGCGGTGACGAGCTTTGCGAAGCGGTCGATCTTGAGCTTCATCGCCTGGAACGAGATGGCCTGGTCGCCGACGACCGAACCGAACATCTGGCCCGTGTCCTGCTGCGGAAAGAAGCCCTTCGGCACGATCGTGTAGAGCCAGACGTTCAGCACGATCGTCGCGATCAGGATCAGCACCATCAGCGGCGCGGCGGCCAGCGCCCAGCCGAGCGACCGCGTGTAGCCGCGCGTCATCGCGCCGATCACGCGTTCGCTGGCGCGCGCGATCCGCTGCATCACGTGCCGGTCGAAGCCGTCCATCGTCCGGCGCCAGGCGCTGCGACGCCTCGTTCGGCCCCCGGCGGCGTCCTCGTCCTTCGGCTTCAGCAGGTAGGCACACATCATCGGCGTCGTCGTCAGCGAGACGACCAGCGACACGAGGATCGAGACCGACAGCGTCACCGCGAACTCGCGGAACAGCCGCCCGACGATGCCGCCCATCAGCAGGATCGGGATGAAGACGGCGATCAGCGACAGGCTCATCGACAGCACCGTGAAGCCGACCTCCTGCGCGCCGAGCATCGCGGCGTCGAACGGCTTCATGCCGGCCTCGATGTGGCGCGACGTGTTCTCGAGAACGACGATCGCATCGTCGACGACGAAGCCGGTCGCGATCGTCAGCGCCATCAGCGAGAAGATGTTGAGCGAGTATCCGAAGAGATACATCGCGCCGAACGTGCCGATCAGCGAGACCGGGACCGCGACGCACGGGATCAGCGCGGCTCGGGCGCTCCCGAGGAAGAGATAGACGACCAGGATCACGAGGGCGACCGACACCAGCAGGGTCACCTCCGTGTCGCGCAGCGACGCGCGGATGCTCGGCGTGCGATCGACGATCAGGTTCAGGTTGATCGCCGCCGGAATCGAGGCACGGAACTGCGGCATCAGCGCCTTGACGCGATCCACGGTGTCGATGATGTTCGCGCTCGGCTGACGCGAGATGACGAGCAGCACCGCAGGCTTGCCGTTCGCGAGCCCGGCGTTGCGCAGGTCCTGGTTCGAGTCGACCACCTGCGACACGGCCGCGAGCCGCACCGGCGCGCCGTTGTTGTACGCCACGATCAGCGGCCGATACTCGACCGCGGTCTTCGCCTGGTCGTTCGAATAGATCTGCCACGAGTGCTGGCCGTCGTCGAGGATGCCCTTCGGCCGGTTGGCATTCGTCGACGCGATCGCGTTGCGGACCTGCTCGACGTCGATGCCCGCGCTGTTGAGCTGGCCGGGATTGAGCTCGACGCGCACCGCGGGCCGCGCACCGCCGCCGACGCTGACGTTGCCGACCCCCTGCACCTGCGCGATCTTCTGCGCGAGGATCGTGTCGGCCGCGTCGAACATCTGGCTCTGCGTCAGCGTGTCCGACGTCATCGCCATGATCATGATCGGCGCGTCGGCCGGGTTGACCTTGCGATAGGTCGGATTGCTCGGCAGCCCGGTCGGCAACAGGTCGCGCGCCGCGTTGATCGCGGCCTGCACGTCGCGCGCGGCGCCGTCGATGTCGCGCGACAGGTCGAACTGCAGCGTGATGTTGGCCGAGCTGAGCGAGCTCGTCGACGTCATCTCGCTGACGCCGGCGATGCGGCCGAGCGCGCGCTCGAGCGGCGTCGCGACGGTGGCCGCCATCGTCTCGGGGCTCGCGCCCGGCAGGCTCGCGCTGACGTTGATCGTCGGGAAGTCGACCTGCGGCAGCGGCGACACCGGCAGCAGCGAGAACGCCACGAGGCCCGCGAGCGCGATGCCGATCGTCAGCAGCGTCGTCGCGACCGGTCGCGAGATGAAGAGGCGCGACGGGTTGACCGTCCGCGCCGCCGGCAGACCGACCTTCACGGGACCGCGCCTCCGGTGGCCGGGACGTCGCGCTCCGCGCCGTGCAGCGGCGGCAGCTCGTCCTCGTTGGTCCATCCCCGGCGCTGACGCCATGCCTTGAGCCGACGCGCGGCGCCGTCGAACGCGAGGTAGATGACCGGCGTCGTGAACAGCGTCAGGACCTGCGACACGAGCAGGCCGCCGACCATCGCGATGCCGAGCGGACGACGCAGCTCGGAGCCGACGCCGCCGCCGACCATCAGCGGCAACGCGCCGAGCAGCGCGGCCATCGTCGTCATCAGGATCGGACGAAAGCGCAGCAGCGCCGCCTGATGGATCGCGTCGCGCGGCGGCATGCCGCCCTCGCGCTCGGCGTCGAGCGCGAAGTCGATCATCATGATCGCGTTCTTCTTGACGATGCCGATCAGCAGGATGATGCCGATGATCGCGATGATGCCGAGGTCCTCGCCGAACAGCATCAGCGACAGCAGCGCGCCGACGCCGGCCGACGGCAGCGTCGACAGGATCGTGATCGGATGGATGTAGCTCTCGTAGAGCACGCCGAGCACGATGTACATCGTCACGACCGCGGCCAGGATCAGCAGCAGCGTGTTGTCGAGCGACGCCTGGAACGCGAGCGCCGCCCCCTGGAAGTTGATCGCGATGCTCTGCGGCACCGCGAGGTCGGTCTGCACCGTGCGGACGGCCTTGACGGCCTCGCCGAGCGACGTGCCGGGCGCGAGGTTGAACGACACGGTCGATGCCGGGAACTGACCGATGTGGTTGATGACCAGCGACGTCGGCTTCTCGATGACGGTCGCGATCGACGACAGCGGCACCTGATTCGTCGTGTTGCCGACCGCGGCCGTCGTCGTGTTGGTCTGCACGAACGCCTTCTGCTGCGCCTGTCCCTGCGTGTTCTGTCCGACGGTCGACCCGACGCCGGTCGCGGCGACGTAGATGCCGTCGAGCGCCGACGGTCCGCGGCCGAACTCCGGCTTGACCTCGAGCACGACCCGGTACTGGTTCGACTGCGTGAAGATCGTCGACACGAGCCGCTGCCCGAACGCGTTGTAGAGCGCGTTGTCGATCGCGGCCGGCGTGATGCCGAGGCGCGACGCGGCGTCGCGATCGATCTGGACGAACGCCTGCAGCCCCTTGTCCTGCTGGTCGCTCGCGACGTCGGAGAAGCCCGGCATCGTCGACAGCCGGTCGACGATCTTCGGCACCCACTGCGCGAGCTCGTCGCCGTTCGCGTCCTCGACGCTGAACTGGTATTGCGTGCGCGCCACGCGCGTCTCGATCGTCAGGTCCTGCACCGGCTGCATGTAGATGCTCATGCCGACGACCTGGTCGACCTTGCCCGCGAGCCGCTGGATCACCTCGGTCGCATGGATGTCGCGCTTGCCGTCGCCGCTGCCGAACGGCTTCAGGTTGATCAGCATGCGACCGCTGTTGAGCGTCGAGTTCGTGCCGTCGACGCCGATGTACGACGTGAGACTCTCGACGGCCGGATCCTGCAGCACGATGCGCGCCATCTCCTGCTGCCGCTGCGCCATCGCGTCGAACGAGATCGACTGCTGCGCTTCGGTGATCGCCTGGATCGCGCCGGTGTCCTGGACCGGGAAGAAGCCCTTCGGGATCAGGATGTACAGCAGCACCGTCAGCGCCAGCGTGGCGACCGCGATCAGCAACGTGATCGGCTGATGGTCGAGCACCCATTCGAGCATGCGGCCGTAGCGCGCGATGACGCGCTCGAACAGCTCGTTGGTCTTGCGCGCCCAGCGCGGCTCGCGCTCGGGCGGCGTGTGCTTCAACAGACGCGCGCACATCATCGGCGTCAGCGTCAGCGACACGACGGCCGAGATCAGGATCGACACCGCGAGCGTGATCGCGAACTCGCGGAACAGGCGGCCGACGACGTCGCCCATGAACAGCAGCGGGATCAGCACCGCGATCAGCGAGAACGTCAGCGAGATGATCGTGAAGCCGATCTGCTCGGCGCCCTTCAACGCGGCCTGGAACGGCTTCTCGCCGTTCTCGATGAAGCGCGAGATGTTCTCGATCATCACGATCGCGTCGTCGACGACGAAGCCGGTCGCGATCGTCAGCGCCATCAGCGTGAGGTTGTTGATCGAGAAGCCGGCGAGGTACATCACGCCGAACGTGCCGACCAGCGACAGCGGCACCGCGACCGACGGGATGATCGTCGCCGGCACGTTGCGCAGGAACACGAAGATGACCATCACGACCAGCACGATCGCGAGGATCAGCTCGAAGCGCACGTCGTCGACCGACGCGCGGATCGTCGTCGTGCGGTCGGTCAGCAGCGTGACCTGCACCGAGCCCGGCAGCGACGCCTGCACCTGCGGCAGCAGCTTCTTGATGCGGTCGACGACGTCGATGACGTTCGCGCCCGGCTGGCGCTGCACGTTGACGATGATGGCCGGCTTGTCGTTCGCCCACGCCGCGAGGCGCACGTTCTCCGCGCCGTCGACGATGTCCGCGACGTCGGACAGCCGGATCGGCGCGCCGTCCTTGTAGGCGACGATCATGCTGCGGTACTCGTTCGCGTCGCGCAGCTGGTCGTTCGCGTCGATCGTCGATGCGCGCGTCGGGCCGTCGAAGCTGCCCTTCGCCTGGTTCGTGTTCGCGTTCGTGATCGCGGTCCGCACGTCGTCGAGCGCGAGCCCGAGCGCGGCGATCGCCTTCGGATTGACCTGGATGCGGACGGCCGGCCGCTGACCGCCGGACAGGCTGACGAGGCCGACGCCCGGCAGCTGCGAGATCTTCTGCGCGACGCGCGTGTCGACGAGGTCCTGGACCTTCGGCAGCGCGAGCGTCTGCGACGTGACGGCGAGCGCGATGATCGGCGTGTCGGCCGGGTTCACCTTGTTGTAGATCGGCGGGTTCGGCAGGTCGCCCGGCAGCAGGTTGCCGCCGGCGTTGATCGCGGCCTGCACTTCCTGCTCGGCGATGTCGAGCGACAGCGCGAGGTCGAACTGCAGCGTGATCACCGACGCGCCGCCGGACGACGTCGACGACATCTGCTTGAGGCCCGGCATCTGCCCGAACTGACGTTCGAGCGGCGCGGTGACCGACGACGTCATGACCTCGGGACTCGCGCCCGGATAGAGCGTGACGACCTGGATCGTCGGGTAGTCGACCTCGGGCAGCGCGGACAGCGGCAGCTGCCGGTAGGCGACGATGCCGACCAGCATGATCGCCAGCATCAGCAACGACGTGGCGACCGGACGAAGGATGAACGGCCGTGACGGATTCATCGGTTCAAGGGGATCGTCGTTCGTCGAAGCCGGCCATGCCGGCGTCGCGGGGAGGCGCCGGCACTGCGTCCCACCGCTGCGTGGGAACGACGACCATCGAAGAACTTCGTCGTTCCCGCGCAGGCGGGAACGCAGCGTCGTTCGTCGATCATCGGCACCGACGCCGATCGACGGCGACACGGAAGCGCCGACGACGACGTCACGGCGGCGGTCCTCCACCCGGCGCGGCACCGCCGCCCGGACCGCCCGACGCGTCGCCGCCCTGCTTCTGTTGCCGCAGCTCGCGCATCTTCTCCTTGCGCTGGTCCTCCGGCAGCTTCTTGATCTCTTCGCCGAACTCGCCGGCATCGATCCGCTTGTCGATCGCCTCCCAGCGCTTCTGGCGTTCCTCGGGCGTGCCGCCGTAACCGCCGCGTCCCGCGGTCGCGTCGCTGGCCGACGTCGTGCCCGACGCGGCGGCGGGTTGCCCGCTCGCCGCGGCATCGGCCGGCGCGCCCGGCGTGGCGCCGGCCTTGTCCGCTCGGCCGCCCGTCCGCGCGCCGGCGGCGGGCGCCGGAATCGCCGCGCCGTCGCGCGCGACCGGCTCGACCTTCGCGCCCTCGCGCAGCTTGTCGGTGCCGTCGACGACGACCACTTCGCCGGCCTTGATGCCGTCGGTGATCGCCTGCTGGTCGCCGCTCGCGATGCCGGGCGTGACGGTGCGCGCCGTCACCGTGTTGTTCGCGTTGACGACATAGGCGTAGAAGCCCTGCGCGCCGCGCTGCACCGCCGCCGGCGGGATCACCGTCGCGCCGCGCTGCACGTCGAGCAGCAGCCGCGCGTTGACGAACTGGTTCGGGAACAGGTCGTAGCCGTTGTTCGAGAAGCGCCCCTTCAGCTTGACGGTGCCGGTCGCCACGTCGATCTCGTTGTCGACCGTCAGCAGCGTGCCGTCGGCGAGCTTGGTCTTGTTGTCGCGATTCCATGCGTCGACCGGCAACGTCGTGCCGGCCACGAGCCGCTTCATGATCCGCTGCACGTTGATCTCGGGAACCGCGAAGACCACGTCGATCGGCTGCAGCTGCGTGATGACGACGATGCCGTTCGTGTCCGACGCATGGACCATGTTGCCGACGTCGACCTGACGCAGCCCGATGCGGCCGCCGACCGGCGCTCTGATCTTCGTGAACGAAAGCTGCAGCTTCGCGCTGTCGAGGTTGCCGACGTCGCCCTTGACCGTCCCCTCGAGCTGGCTGACCAGCGATCGCTGCGTGTCGAGCTGCTGCGTGGCGATCGAGTCCTGCTCGACCAGCTTGCGGTAGCGGTCCTGGTCGACCTTCGCGTTCGCGAGCAGCGCCTGGTCGCGCGCCAGCGTGCCGGCCGACTGCTCGACGACGACCTGGAACGGACGCGGATCGATCTCCGCGAGCACGTCGCCGGGCTTGACGATCTGCCCTTCGCGATAGTTGATCTTCTCGAGCAGCCCGTCGACCCGTGCCTTGACGGTCACCGTGGCGAGCGGCGTGACCGAGCCGAGCCCGGTCAGATAGACCGGCACGTCGGCCAGCTTCGCGGTCGCGACGCCCACCGGCATCACGTCGTTCGGACCGAGCGCCGCGCCGCGCCTGCTGCCGCCGCCGTCGCTCCCCTTGCCCTTGGCGCCGGCACGCTTGCCTTCGGCGCCCGGTGCAGCCGCCGCGCCGGACGTCGACGCTTCGGTGGACCGGCGATGCCAGAACCACACGCCGACCGCGACGATCAGCAGGATCACGATCCAGGTCGTGATCCTCGCGTACCAGCGCTTCTTCGGCGCGGTCAGCAGCAGTGCCTCGGCGGGCGCGGACGGCGGATCGCTCGGCGTCATCGATGTGTGTTGTTGGTCATGCGGCGCGGCGGCGTCCTTCGGCCCCTGAACCGCGGTCGCCGCGCGAAAGGCGCAATTGAAACACGGCGCCGCGTCCCGATCGTGCGGTGGCCGCGCGATTGTCACGGTCGTTACACCGGCGCGACGGTCGGCGACGGATGCAATCGACGGGAACGGCGGGCGATCGCCGCGCTACGATGCGGGCTCCCCGTCGTCCGCGCATGGCCGCGCCGCGCGCCTCGAAGATGAACGCCGAACCGTTCGCGTCGCCTGCCGCACCGACCTACGTGGGATTCTGGTCGCGTGTCTTCGCGTCGATCGTCGACACGATCCTGCTGATGGTCGTGCTGACGCCGATCACGATGATCCTGTTCGGCCGCATGTCCGGCGCCTCGCACGACAGCGGGCCGGCGCACCTGATCGTCTCGGTCATCGTCCCGGCGATGGTCGTGCTGATGTTCTGGGCACGGCGCCAGGCGACGCCCGGGCAAGATGCTCGTGCATGCGCGCATCGTCGACGCCGCGACCGACGCCGACGCGGACACCGGACAGCTGGTGCTGCGCTACCTCGGCTACTACGTCTCCGCCATCCCGTTCGGACTCGGCTTCCTCTGGGTCGCGTTCGATCCGAGGAAACAGGGCTGGCACGACAAGATCGCGAGGACCGTCGTCGTACGCGAGCTGCCGGAAGACAGGGCGCTTTCGCCCTGATCCGACAACGCGAGCGGCTCCCAGCCTACGGGCATCGCTTCCTCGAGGCGGCACACTGCGCGGCTTCCGATCGGCCTCGTCGCCGATCGTGCCCTTCGAGGATGCCGCCATGAGAACGACCCGGACCTTTCTGCTTTCGACGCTCGTCGTGGCCCTCGCCGGTTGCGGCGAGCACGCCAAGCTCGCCGTCACCGACGGCACGGGCCCGAACCCGCAGCTGCCGCCGCCCGACAAGACGCTGATCCCGACCACGCACATCGCGAAGGCGACCGGGTGGCCCGCCGGCGGCAAGCCGGTCGCGGCCGCCGGCATGACGGTCAATGCGTTCGCGAGCGGCCTCGACCACCCGCGCTGGCTCTACACGCTGCCGAACGGCGACGTGCTGGTCGCCGAGACGAACGCGCCGCCGAAGCCCGACGACACGAAGGGCATCAAGGGCTTCTTCCACGAGATGGCGATGAAGTTCGCGGGCGCCGGTCCGAAGAGCCCGAACCGCATCATCCTGCTGCGCGACGCCAACGGCGACGGCGTCGCGGAGACGAAGACCGTCTTCATCGACGGGGTGAACTCGCCGTTCGGCATGGTCCTCGTCGGCAACGACCTGTACGTCGCGGCATCGGACGCGGTGCTGCGCTACGACTATCAACCCGGCATGACGAAGGTCGACAACCCGGGCGAGAAGATCGTCGACCTGCCGGCCGGGACCATCAACCATCACTGGACGAAGAACATCATCGCGAGCCCCGACGGGGCCAAGCTCTACGTGACCGTCGGCTCGAACAGCAACGTCGCGGAGAACGGGCTCGCGGTCGAGGAAGGTCGGGCATCGATCTGGGAGGTCGACCGCAAGACCGGCCTGCATCGCGTCTTCGCGTCCGGCCTGCGCAACCCGAACGGCATGGCGTGGACGAAGGACGGCACGCTGTGGACCGTCGTCAACGAACGCGACGAGATCGGCAGCGACCTCGTACCCGACTACCTCACGTCGGTGAAGGACGGCGCGTTCTACGGCTGGCCGTTCAGCTACTACGGCCGGCACGTCGACGATCGTGTGAAGGAGCAGCGCCCCGATCTCGTCGCGAAGGCGACCGTGCCCGACTACGCGCTCGGACCGCACACCGCGTCGCTCGGCCTCGCGATCGCGCCGGACCAGGACGACCTGCCGCAGACCTACGCGTCGGGGATGTTCGTCGGCATGCACGGCTCGTGGAACCGCAAGCCGTTCTCGGGCTACAAGGTCGTGTTCATCCCATTCAGCAACAACAAGCCGGCCGGCATGCCGGTCGACGTGCTGACCGGCTTCCTGTCGCCGAACGAGGAGGCATGGGGCCGGCCCGTCGGCGTGACGTTCGACAAGCCGGGCGACCTGCTGGTCGCGGACGACGTCGGCAACGTCGTGTGGAGAGTCGCGGCGGCGAAGTGACGCGGCCGCGCTATGCGCGGTTGTCCTGCTGGTTGCGCTTGATGGCGCCCATCAACGCTTCGGCGTCGGCGGGCTTCAGCAGTTCCTCGGTCTTCTGATGACGTTCGTCGCCTTCGGGCGGCGACGCATCGTGTCGTCGCTCGATCGCCGCGACGAGCTCGAGGATCTTCGTGACCTTGCGTTCGGTCAGCATGTTGATCTGGAGATCGAGATGCGCGCGCTGCGTCTCGAGCTGCGCCATGCGTTCCTGCTTGATCAGCACCGACACCGTGAGCAGCAGCGCGTTCGAGCTGACGAGGCCCTGCAGCCAGTAGAACGGCGGCTTGTCCACGAAGGTCCATCCCGCGTGCGTGCCCCATCCGTTGATGGCGACCCACGCGACGATGAACATCACGACGAAGAGGAAGTAGCCTGGACGGCCGAAGACGGAGCCGATGCGCTCGATCGCCGCGCGCACGGGACCGACGTGCGCATGCTCGCGCTCCGTGAGATTGGCGATGGTCTCGAGGTTGTCCTGCGCCGACGGCGTCAGCGGGTCGTCCGGATCGGGCGGCGGCGATCCGTCGTGTTCGACGTTGGTGCTCGGGTCATCCATGCAGCGTTTCCCTTCGTGATGGCAGGTCCGGCTCAGCGCGCGTCGAGCGCGACGCTCGCGCTCGCGCCGACCAGCCACACGCGTCCCTGTGCCGGCTCGAAATAGCGTCCGTTGCCTTCGTTGACGATCACCGAGCCGGCGTAGTGCCGGTCGGTCGCGTTGTCGACGCGCGCGAAGCCCTCGATGCGCCACGGACCCGCGCGCCACAGATAGCCGACCCGCGCGTTGACGACCGCATAGGCGGCCGCCGCGTCGGAGTTCGCGTCGTCGACCCAGACCTTCGACGCATGGCGTGCCTCGATGCCCGCGCGAAAACCCTCGTCCGGTGTATACGTCAGCTCGGCGTAGCCGGTTGCGGCCGCGATGCCGGGAATGCGGTCGCCGGCCGGGACCTGGATCGTCGGCACCGCGCACGGCGCTGCGTTGCAGGTCGCGAACGGCTCGCGATAGCGCGCATCGATGTACGTGAACGCGGCCGCGAGATGCCAGTCGTCGGCGAAGTGCCAGTCGGCCGACGTCTCGACGCCGCGTCGCGTCGTGCGGCCGGCGTTCGTGTACGTCGCACGGCCGGCGATGTTCGACAACGTCACGATCTCGTCGTGCGTGCCGGTCGAGTAGATCGCCGCGTTGACGCGGACATCGGACCGATCCGACATCACGAAGCGCGTCTTGACGCCGGCCTCGACACTCGTCGATCGAGCCGGCTCGAGGGCGAGGTTGAGGCCGGTCGCGCCGTTCGGACGATAGGCGAGCTCGTTCAGCGTCGGCGTCTCGAACCCGCGGCCCGCCGTCGCGTACAGGTGCAACGATGGCATCGGCGCGAACAGCAGGCCTGCGACCGGCAGCGTCGCGCGATACCGGACGCCGCCACTGTCGTCGGGGTTGACGCCGGTCGGCGTCACGACGATGTAGTGGTCGTCCGACACGAAGCGCACGTTGCTGTGGCGGATCCCAGCGTCGAACGTCCAGTCGGTCGCGAGCCGCCACGACGCCTGCAGGTATTCGTCGACGTCACGGACGCGGTTCAGCTCGTCGCGACGCAACGGTCCCTGCACGCCGAGGACCAGGTCGCTGCCCGAGCCGGTGAAGTTGTCGAAGCCGCGCCGATGCTCGTTCAGCTGGTCGGCCGCGACGCCGACCACGACGTCGAGCGGCCGGTCGAGAACCTGCGCGCGATGCGTGTAGCGCAGGTCGGTGCCGAAGTAGTCGCGCGCGAGGTCGATCACGCCGCCCGGACTCGTGACCGGCGTCTCGGTCGCGACCGGGATCGCCTGGAACTGCTGCGTCGCGCGTTGGCCGCCGTAGACCAGCGCACGGATCCGGTCGCCGTTCGCCAGCGCCTGCTCGACGATTGCGCCGACCTGGTTCTGGCTGAACGTCTTGCGCGTGTCGTATTGCAGCGCCGACGGGTCCGCGCCGCGCGGGTTCTGCGCGAATTCCGCGCGCGTCAGGCCGAGCGGATCCTGCGCCATCGGCAGGTCGACGCTGTTGAAGACGAGCGTCATCGTCGTGCCGCCGCCGGGACGAAAGACGAGCTTCGCGTTGCCGATGTCGCGACGCGCGGCGCTGTGCTCGCGCGGCCCATCGGTCTCGAAGTGGCTGCCCGAAATCGAGTAGTCGACCTCGTCGCTCGTCTCGGCCGATCCGAGCGAGCCGCTCGCCTTCAGGCCGACGCGCAGCGTCGCGTCGCTGCCGACCGCGATCGACGGCGTGATCGCGAGCGGTCCGTGGCCATCCTCGGTGAACGTCTGCAGCACGCCGCCCGACGAGTTGCCGTACAGCGCCGAGAACGGCCCGCGCAGGACCTCGATGCGATCGACGGAGCCGATGTCGATGTTGGTCAGCTGGCCTTGTCCGTCGGGCTGCGTCGCGGGAATGCCGTCGACGTAGACGCGGATGCCGCGGATACCGAACGTCGAGCGCGCGCCGAAGCCGCGGATCGACAGCTGCAGGTCCTGCGCGTAGTTCTGCCGGTTCTGCAGCGCGAGGCCCGGCACGACGCCGAGGCTCTCGGACAGGTTGACCTGCAGCCGTCCGGCCCGCACCTGATCACCGTCGACGACGTCGATCGACGCCGGCACGTCGAACGGATCGGCTTCGGTTCTCGTGGCGGTGACGGTGATCGGCTCGCCGCGCTGCACCGGCGGATCCGCTTCCGCAGCGGATGCCGATCCCACGACGAGGATCGCCACGAACGCGAACGGTCGCGGCGTCGCGCGACGCCACCCGGGCTGTCGGCGCGCCGTCGTGCCGCGAACGTGACGCGTCGAACCGGCGGTCAGCGGACGACCGGCGTGGCGGGTACGGACGGCGCGACCTGCGCGGGAGGCGCCGGCGGCGTCCCCGGGACATTCGGCGTGGCCGGGACGACCGGGGTCGCCGGGACCGTCGGTGCCGGAATGGCCGGCGTCGGGACCGCGAGCGTCTCCGGCGCGCCCGGCACGCGACGCACCCGTCGCACCGGATCGGTCGGGGCGATCGGCGTCGTCGGCTCGACCGGATCCGGCAACGTCGTCGGGGCGTCGGGTGCGACCACGCGCGGCGGAACGCCGGCGGTCGGCGTCGGCAGGTTCGGCGGCACGGCTCCCGCGCCCGGGCTCGTCGATCGCGCCTCGGGCGGCGCACCCCTCGGGCTGACGCCCGCCGGCGTCGACGTGCCCGGGCTCGTTGCCGTCGCGGCAGGCGACGGCGCGACGGCCGGGTTGCGACCGTCCGGTGCCGGGGCCGGTGCGACGATCTGCGCCGCCGCGCCCGTCGCGAACAGCGCGGCCGCGATCAGCGACGCTTGGGCCAGGCGTCGCGATCCATCGGATCGCCACGATGCGAATCGTTCGAAGACGGTCACGTCGTCCTCCTGCCGCGGGATCGGGTCGTTCGCCACGCGCCACGACGCCCGCTTCGCCGTGCCGCGTTCACGCAGGCACGGATAGACACGGCGCCCGCCGCCGAATTCCGTCCGATCAGAACGCGACCGCCGGCGCGGTGACGCCGTTGACGACGTTGCCTTCGATGATCACCGACACGCTGCGTCCGAAGAAGAACGGCAGTCCGAAGTCGACCGCGTTCGGATTGCCGTTGACGAGACTGCCGTTCGGTCCGGCGAGGCCGGGCAATGCCGTGTCGTTCGTCTGGAACAGCTGGTCGGCATTGTCGATCGAGAACGACACGGTCGAGCTGAGCCCGTTCGTCCCGTTGATCGTGATGCTGACCGGCTGCGACGTCGGCGCGCCCGACGACACCGGGCAGTAGAAGTAGCTCGCGTCGGCGCAGGTGGCGACGTTGGCCAGCGTGAAGAAATACCCGTTCGAGCCGGAGTCGATGAAGCTGCCGGCCGCGGACCCCGACGCGAACGTCGCCGTGAAGGTGCCGGTCGACGTCAACTTGTAGACGGTCGCGGTGCCGAGCGCATTGTCGGTCTGCGTCCCGACGCCGAAGTAGAGCGTCCCGGACAGCGTCGGCGCGCCCGGCGACGAGACGGCCGGCATCTTGATGACGACGCCGTTGTTGTCGGTCGACAGCTGCGATACCGGGTTCTGGATCTGCCGCGTCAGCGCGACCGCGACCGGCGTGCAGCTGTTCCCGCCGCTGCTGTTCGGACAGACGTAGTACGTCGCGGCGATCGCTTTGGCCGCGCACGCCGCGCCGCAGTCCTGCAGGAAGTTGCCGACGCCGAGGATGCCGTTCGCGCCGTACGAGGCCACGGTCTCCTCGTCGGGACCCGAAGCGCAAGTCGACGGCGCCGTGCCTGCGGCCGGATCACCGACGACGTGGACCGCGAGCGACGACAGCGTTCGCGTGCCGAGCGTCACGTCGACGCTGCCGACCGAGCCCCAGCTGTAGCCGTCGGCGAACTGCACGCATTCGAGCAGCGGCCGGCTGGTGGTCGGGTCGGTCGCCGCCGTCGGCGTGATGCCCGTCATCGCCGACGCGAGCAGCCGGAGGCCGGTCGACCCCGTGTCGACCTGCACGTGATCGATCGTCTTGCACGCGGTCGTGCTGCCCGGACTGCATACGGTGATCGTCGCGTACAGCTGGTTGACGGAGAATTCGTTCGCCGCGGCGAGCGCGGCGGGGCCGCTGTCGACGGTCACCGTCATCATGTTCGCGACGGGCGGCGGGGTGGTGGTCGTGCCGGTCCCCGTTCCCGTCGACGACGAACTGCTCGAGCCCCCGCCCCCGCCGCTGCCGCCGCATGCCGCGAGGAGCACCGCAGCGAAGGCGAGAACGACACCTTGGCGAAGCAGCCGGCCGCGGGACTCCCGGCGTGGCACGTCGCGACGCGGCTTCACCGCAGATCCTCCGCGCGGACGCCCTGCGGCATCAACGCCGGCAGATGCGCCTCGCCCTGGAAGCCTCGCGGCTGCTTGACGATCGTCACCGCGAGACCGTCGGCATCGAACGACATCAGGTGATGGTTGTGACCGCGGACCTTCGCGGCCGCAGCGACGTAGCGATCGTAGCTGGTGCCGAGCAGCGCCTTCATGTCCGGCATCGACGGACCGTCGAAGTTGACCGCGAACACCGTGCCGCCCGATGCGTCGCGGGTCGCGTACTCGCGAACCGTCGCGCCGTCGGCGGTGCGCAGCTCGTGCCGGTCGTACAGCGGCATCGCGGTCGTCGACGGCTCGGCGTTCATCAGCTGCCCGTCGCGGCCGACGGAGGCGGCCGCATCGCCGAGGGCCGCATGGCACATCGGCGCGACGAGGGTCAGCGCGCCGGCGAGCGATGCAATGGATGTCTTCGTCGTTCGGTTCATCGCAAGTCTCCAGCTTTTCGTCCGACAGGTCTTCGTCAGACCGATCGGCATCCTGCCCGATTCCATGAGCCGCGGTTCCGGCGACGGCGCGGACGCGTCACGATTGTTCGGATTCTGTAAGCAAAGACATCGAGCCGCCCGTCGGCGATCGTCGCATAATGCCGCTCCCCACCGGAGGTCCGCCCGCATGCGTCGACGACTTGCTCACGCCCTCGTGACCGTCTTTCTCTTCGCCGCTTCGTCGCTCGCGACGGCGGCCGGCGGCGAGACGCCGATCGGTCGATGGCAGACCTTCGACGACCACACCAACGCGCCGCGCGGCATCGTGCGCATCTTCGAACAGGACGGTCGCCTGTTCGGTCGCGTCGAGCGCGGCGACGAGCAGAAGAAGGATCACGCGGTGTGCACGGTGTGCCCGGACGACCGCAAGGACCAGCCGATCGACGGGCTGGTCATCATCCGCAATCTCGCGCATTCCCCCGACGACCCGCTGGAGTGGAGCGGCGGCGACATCCTCGACCCGGACACCGGCAAGATCTATCGCGTGAAGGTCCATGTCGAGGATCACGGCGCACGCCTCGTCGTGCGCGGCTTCCTCGGCGTCTCGCTGCTGGGTCGCACGCAGACCTGGAAGCGCCTGTCCTGAGCGTCGACTCGTCGGTCGAGCATCCCATGTCGTCGAGTCCCACCCGCACCCTCGCCCGCTTCGTCCGCGAGTCGTCGCGCGGACGCGATCCCGGCCGCGGTCCTGCACGAGGCGAAACGCGCGATCCTGAACTGGACCGGCTGCGCGATCGGCGCGTCGCGACACGCGACCGTCGAGAGTGCGATGGCGGCGCTCGCGCCGTTCTTCGGTCCGCCGCAGGCGACGGTGTTCGGCCGCTCGGAGCGCATCGACGTGTTGCATGCCGCGCTGATGAACGGCATCACGTCGCACACGTTCGACTTCGACGACACGCACCTCAAGACGGTGATCCATCCGGCCGGCCCGGTCGCGTCGGCGCTGTTCGCGCTCGCCGAACATCTGCCGGTCGACGGCGCGACGCTGATGCACGCGTTCGTGCTCGGCGTCGAGGTCGAGTGCCGCATCGGCAATGCGGTCTACCCGAGCCACTACGACGTCGGCTGGCACATCACCGGTACCACCGGCGTGTTCGGCTCGGCCGCGGCGGCCGGCAAGCTGCTCGGCCTCGACGAGCAGCAGCTCGTGTTCGCGCTCGGCATCGCGGCGACGCAGTCGGCCGGGCTGCGCGAGATGTTCGGCTCGATGTGCAAGCCGCTGCATCCCGGCATGGCCGCGAAGAACGGGCTCTATGCGGCGCTTGATGGCGAAGAGCGGCTTCACGAGCTCGCCGGTCGGCATCGAAGGCAAGCGCGGCTTCGCGAACGTGCTCGCGACGGACGCGCGACTACGACGAGATCACCGAGCGGCTCGGCGAGACGTGGGAGCTGTCGCTCAACACCTACAAGCCGTTCGCGTGCGGCATCGTCGAGCATCCGATCATCGACGGCTGCATCCAGCTGCGCAACGAGCATCGGACTGACGGCCGGCGCCATCGCGAGGATCGACCTCGACGTGCATCCGCTGGTCCTCGAGCTGACCGGCAAGACGAACCCGCAGGTCGGGCTCGAAGGCAAGTTCAGCGTCTATCACTGCGCGGCCTGCGCGATCATCTACGGCGACGGCGGCGAGGCGCAGTTCTCCGACGCGCGTGTCAGGGAGCCGGCCGTGATCGCGTTGCGCGACCGCGTGAAGGCGACCGCCGACCCTGTCGATCCACGAGGACGCCTGCAACATCCGCATCACGCTGGTCGACGGCACGGTGCTCGAGCGCCGTGTCGAGCATGCGATCGGCAGCCTCGCGCGACCGATGAGCGACGCGGACCTCGAGGCCAAGTTCCGCGGCCTGTGCGCGGGTATCCTTCCTGCGCGACGGGATCGATGCGCTGATCGCGCGTGCTGGACGCTGGACACGCTCGACGACGCCGGTGCATTCGCCCGCATGACCGTCGCGTGAACGCGGCGGCGCGACCCAGGAGAGCGCAATGAAACGTCGGGTCTTCGTCGCATCGGCGGGCGCGTTCGCGCTCGGCGCGGCGGTCGCGACGCGGGCGACCGCGCAATCGTCGCCGATCGTCATCAAGTTCAGCCACGTCGTCGCGCCCGACACGCCGAAGGGCCAGGCCGCCGACCGCTTCAAGCAGCTCGCCGAGCAGCGCACCGAACGGCCGCGTCAAGGTCGACGTCTATCCGAACAGCGCGCTGTACAAGGACGGCGAGGAGATGGAGGCGCTGCAGCTCGGCGCGGTCCAGATGCTCGCGCCGTCGATGTCGAAGTTCGGACCGCTCGGGCTGCCGCAGTTCGAGGTGTTCGACCTCCCGTACATCTTCCCGAACCGCGACGTCCTGCATCGCGTGACGCTCGGACCGGTCGGCCGCGACCTCTTCAAGCTGCTCGAGCCGAAGGGCTTCATCGGCCTCGGCTTCTGGGACAACGGCTTCAAGATGATGAGCGCGAACCGGCCGCTGCACATGCCCGCCGACTACAAGGGCATGAAGATGCGGATCAAGTCGTCGAAGGTGCTCGAGGCGCAGACGCGCGCGCTGGGCGCCCTGCCCCAGGTGCTCGCATTCTCCGAGGTCTATCAGGCGCTGCAGACCGGCGTGGTCGACGGCGCGGAGAACACGCTGCCGAACTTCTACACGCAGAAGTACAACGAGGTGCAGAAGTTTCTCGCGCTGACGTCGCACGGGTACGACGGCTACGCGGTGATCGTCAACCGGAAGTTCTGGGAAGGCTTGCCGCCCGACATCCGCAAGACGCTCGACGACGCGATGCGCGAGGCGACCGTGTTCGAGAACGACGCGTCCGACAAGTACAGCCGACGACGCGCTCGCGAAGATCCGCGCGACGAACCGGATCGAGGTCTACCAGCCGACCGACGCCGAAGCCGCCGCGTTGAAGAAGGTGTTGTTGCCGGTGCAGAGCGAGATGGCGTCGCGCATCGGCCAGAAGTGGATCGATGCGATCCGTGCCGAGCAGGTCGCGGCCGGCGCCTAGCAGCTGTCCATGAGCTCGGGCCCGCGTATCAATCGAAGGGATCTCATGCACCGTGCTTCATCGTCTTCGCGCCGTCGACCGCGGTCGCGGCGCCCTCGTCTTCGACGCCTCGGCCCAGACCGTCGGCGCGCCGCCGGCCGGCAGCGGCGACCGCGACGCCCGACAACGCGATCCTGCTGACGGTCTTCCTGAAGCACGACCAGTCGAAGTCGCTCGGCGAGATCAACGCGCAGCTCGCGAAGCAGGGCTTCTACAAGGCCTTCCCGCCGGCCGGCATGGAGGTCGTGAGCTGGAACGTCGTGATGGGCATCGGGCAGATCATCGTGCTGCGGCTGCCGGCGTCGCGGATTCGCGAGGTCAACCGCGTGCTCGAGGACAGCGCGTGGGGTCCGTATCGCACCGAGTTCTTCATCAGCTACGACTACAAGGCCGTCGGGATGGCCGAGCACGAGAAGGCGATCCAGTAATCGTCGATGGATCGGTCGATCTCGCGTTCGAGGACGTCGGCGCGCGGCGAGCCGCTGCTGCTGCTGCACGGCCTGTTCGGCTCGGCATCGAACTGGCGCCGCATCGCGAAGACGCTCGGCGGACCGCAACCGCGTCATCTCGGTCGATCTGCGCAACCACGGCGCGTCGCCGTGGGCATCGACGATGTCGCTACGCCGAGATGGCCGAAGACGTCGCGGCGCTGATCGACCGGCTCGGACTCGCGACCGCGAGTCGGCGCCCGCGGTGCTCGGCCACAGCATGGGCGGCAAGGTCGCGATGACGCTCGCGCTGACCGACGCCTCGCGCGTCGGACGGCTGATCGTCGTCGACGTCGCGCCGATCGGCTACGACGACCACTTCTCGTCGTACATCGCCGCGATGCGAGAGCATCGACGCACCGCCGCCAGCGGCCGCGAAGCCGATCAAGCGCACAGCTGCTCGCGGACGATTCCCGACGAACGCGTCGTCGGCTTCCTGATGACGAACCTCGTGCGCCAGGGCGACGGCTACGACTGGCGGATCAACCTCGCGGCGCTCGCCGACGCGATGGCGGACATCCGCGACTTCCCGGCATCGCTTGCGCGGCCTGCGCTACGACGGGCCGGTGACGGTCATCGACGGCGAGCGATCGAACTACATCTCGCCGACGATCGGCCGCGCTTCGCTGCGCTCTTTCCGCAGGCCCGCTTCGCGACGATCGCGAATGCGGGACACTGGCTGCACGCGGACCAGCCCGAGGCATTCATCGCGCGCGAGTCTCGCGAGCGGCGCGCGACCCGCGCGATAGACGCGTGCGCCGTCGAAGACCCGCTCCAACCGGAGACAAGCCATGCAGACCGTCGCCGTCAAGAAAGCGCCGCTGTACCGATCGCTCTACTTCCAGGTCATCTGCGCCATCGTCATCGGCGTCCTGCTCGGCTATTTCGATCCGAAGCTGGGCGAGGCGATGAAGCCGTTCGGCGACGCGTTCATCAAGCTCATCAAGATGATGATCGCGCCGATCATCTTCTGCACCGTCGTGACCGGCATCGCCGGCATGGAGGACATGAAGAAGGTCGGCAAGACCGGCGGCTCGCGCTGCTCTACTTCGAGGTCGTCAGCACGGTCTCGCTGGTCATCGGCCTCGTGCATCATCAACTGCTTCAAGCCCGGCGCGGGCATGAACATCGACGCGGCGACGCTCGACACGAAGGCGATCGCGGCCTACACGAAGCCCGGTGCATGCTCGGATCGACGACGGACTTCCTGCTCAACATCATCCCGAACACCGTCGTCGACGCGTTCGCGAAGGGCGAGATCCTGCAGGTGCTGCTGTTCGCGATCCTGTTCGGCTTCGCGCTGCACAAGTTCGGCGGGCGCGGCACGCTCGTGTTCGACATGGATCGAGCGGACTCGCACGTGCTGTTCGCGCATCGTCGGCGTACATCATGCGGGTCGCGCCGATCGGCGCGTTCGGCGCGATGGCGTTCACGATCGGTCGCTTCGGCATCGGCTCGCTGCTGTCGCTCGGCAAGCTGATGGGCACGTTCTACCTGACCTGCCTGCTGTTCGTCTCGTCGTGCTCGGCGCGATCGCGCTGGTACCACGGCTTCTCGATCTTCAAGTTCATCCGCTACATCAAGGAGGAACTGCTGATCGTGCTCGGCACGTCGTCGTCGGAGTCGGTGCTGCCGCGGATGATGGCGAAGATGGAGAACCTCGGCGTCACGAAGTCGACCGTCGGCCTCGTGATCCCGGCCGGTTATTCGTTCAACCTCGACGGCACGTCGATCTACCTGACGATGGCCGCGGTCTTCATCGCGCAGGCGACGAACACGCCGATGACGCTCGTGCCAGGAGCTGACGCTGCTCGGCGTGCTGATGCTGACGTCGAAGGGCGCGTCCGGCGTGACCGGCAGCGGCTTCATCGTGCTCGCGGCGACGCTCGCGGCGGTCGGCCACGTCCCGGTCGCGGGCCTCGCGCTGATCCTCGGCATCGACCGCTTCATGTCGGAGGCGCGCGCGCTGACGAACCTCGGTCGGCAACGGCGTCGCGACCGTCGTCGTCGGCAAGTGGTGCGGCGAGCTCGACGTCGGCGCGGATGAGCCGCGTGCTGAACCGCGAGACCGACGTCGAGGCCGACGAGCCCGAACGCGTGCTGGACAGCGACCATCGCGCAACGCGCACGCGCACGCCGTGACGCGCGACCGGCGATGGACGACGCGGACGTCGCTCGCGCCGCGGGCGGCGCGTCCGGCCGCCCGATCGGCGCGCGCTCCGCATCGACGAGGACGACGGCCGGAGGCCTGCACCGCATCGTCATCGTCGGCGGCGGCGCCGGCGGCCTCGAGCTCGCGACGCGGCTCGGCGACAGGCTCGGCCGCAAGCGGCGCGCGCACGTCACGCTGATCGAGAAGGCGCGCACGCACTTCTGGAAGCCGCATCTGCACGAGATCGCGGCCGGCAGCATGGACATCGGTCTGTACCAGACCGACTACCTCGCGCAGTCGCACTGGCATCACTTCCGCTATCGCGTCGGCGAGGCGACCGGCATCGACCGCGCGCCGCGCGCGTCGTCCACGTCGCGCCGTTCGTCGACGATGGCGATGGCGAGCAGGAAGCGGTCGCCGGCGCGCGTGCCTTCCCGTACGACACGCTGGTCGTCGCGATCGGCAGCCTGACGAACGACTTCGGCACGCCCGGCGTCGCGCAGTACGCGATCCCGCTCGAGGACGCGAAGCAGGCCGAGCGCTTCCATCGCCGACTCGATCAACGCCTGCATCCGCGCGCATGCGCAGGCGGGGCCGCTGCGGGCCGGAGCAGCTGCAGGTCGCGATCATCGGCGGCGGCGCGACCGGCGTCGAGCTCGCCGCCGAGCTGCCGAACACGACGCAGACGCTGGTCGTCGTTCGGGCTCGATCGCATCGACGCGGAGACCGACATCGACATCATCGTCATCGAGGCGGCCGACCGCATCCTGCCGGCGCTGCCGGCGCGGCTCGTCGACCGCCGCCACGACACTGCTGGCCGACCTCGGCGTCAAGGTCCGCACGGCGGCGCGCGTCGCCGAGGTGCTGCCCGACGGCGTGAAGCTCGCATCGGGCGAGGTGATCCCGGCCGAGCTGGTCGTGTGGGCGGCCGGCGTCAAGGCGTCCGACGTGCTGCAGCAGTTCGACGGCCTCGAGACGAACCGGATCAACCAGCTCGTCGTGCTGCCGACGCTGCAGACGACGCGCGACGAGAACGTCTTCGCGATCGGCGACTGCGCGGCCTGTCCGTGGCTCGGCCGCGACGGACAACTCGTGCCGCCTCGCGCGCAGGCCGCGCATCAGCAGGCGTCGCACATGATCGGCCAGATCGAGCGGCGCCTCGCCGGTCGACCGCTGGTGCCGTGGCGCTATCGCGACTTCGGCTCGCTGGTCTCGCTCGGCGAGTATTCGACGGTCGGCAACCTGATGGGCGGCCTGTCGAAAGGCAACCTGTGGGTCGACGGCTGGTTCGCGCGGATGATGTACTTGTCGCTGTACAAGATGCACGAGCTCGCGCTGCACGGCTTCTGGAAGGTCGCGCTCGACACGCTCGCGCGGCTGATCACGCGGCGGACGGTGCCGCGCATCAAGTTGCACTAGGGCTGTTCACGACAGGACCACGGCCTCAGACTGTGCGCACGACGTCCGACGTGAACAGACCGAGGTGCCCGATGATGTCGATCAGCCGCACGAACGTCGTATCCACGATCGCATGGATGGGACTGCTGTCGCTCTGCCTCTGCACGTCGGCCGCGCGCCCGGCGAGCCTCGGCGACATCCCCGCACCGCGCGACGCTCCGTATCCCGGACCGATCGCGCTCGTCGTCACGGCGACCGATCGGGAGCACCGCGTCTTTCGCGTGCGCGAGACCCTGCCGGTCCGTCCCGGGCCGCTCGTCCTGCTGCATCCGACGTGGATTCCGGGCTCGCACGCCCCGGTCAACCAGATCAAGCGAGTTGCCGGGCTGTCGATCACCGCCAACGGCAAGCCGCTGGCGTGGACGCGCGACGACGTCGACCTGCAGGCCCTGCACGTGGACGTGCCCGTCGGCACGACGTCGGTCGACATCGCGTTCGACAGTCTGCTGCCGCGGCCCCCGAACAACGACACGTCCGTGATCACCGACTCGATCGTCCACGTCAAGTGGGAGGGCCTGATCTTCTATCCGGCCGGTCACTACGCGTCGCGCATCGACGTCGATGCGACGCTGGTCCTGCCCGATGGATGGACGTATGCGTCGGCGCTGCGGGCGCGACCGGCGCCGAGTTCGAACCCGGTGACCTTCGAACGCACGTCGCTCGAAACGCTGATCGACTCGCCGGTGATGGGCGGAAGGTTCTCCAAGCGCATGTCGCTCGATGCCGACGGCGCCGCGAGGCCGGTGATGCTCGACGTGTTTGCCGACGACGCAAAGGCGCTCGAGGTCCCTGCTGTCGCGCTCGACGCTCACCGGGCCATGGTGACGCAGGCCGAGCTGCTGTTCGGATCACGCCACTTCCGGCACTACGACATCCTGCTCGCCCTCAGCGAGGATCGTCTCGGGATCGGTCTCGAACATCACGAGTCGACCGAGATGAGCCTGAAGTCGAACTACTTCAACGAGTGGTCGAAGAGCGTCGTCGAACGGTATGCGCTGCCGCACGAGTTCGTGCATTCATGGAACGGCAAGTTCCGTCGGCCGCAGGACCTGTCGACGTCCAACTTCAACGTCCCGATGCGTAACAGCCTGCTGTGGGTCTACGAGGGGCAGACGCAGTACTGGGGCGAGGTGCTCGCCGCGCGCGCCGGCATGATGCCGCTCGAGACGATGAAGGAGCGCTTCGCGCGGGCCGCCGCCTATCAGCAGATCGCGCCCGGCCGTCGATGGCGCAATCTGCAGGACACGACGTTCGACGAGATCGTGCAGGGTCGCGAGATTCCGCTCGACTGGCCGGACCAGCAGCGCGCGCAGGACTACTACAGCGAAGGTCAGCTGATCTGGTTCGACGTCGACACGATCATCCGCGAGCGGTCCGGCGGATTGCGCTCGCTCGACGACTTCGCGTCTGCGTTCTTCGGCGTCGACGACGGACGTGTCGCGCCGCTGACCTACGTGTTCGACGACGTCGTCGCTGCGCTCGAACGCGTCCAGCCATACGACTGGAAGAGCTACCTGCGAGCGCGCCTCGACACGGTCGGCTCGCTTCCGATCGAGGGCTTCGAACGCGCGGGATGGCGTCTCGCGTGGACCGACCAGGAAAGCGACTACACGAAGATCATCTACGCCAGTGCGCCGCAGGGCACGACCAGCTTCTTCTGGACGCTCGGTTGCACGATCCAGAAGGACGGCGAGATCGCCAACGTGAGATGGGACGGTCCGGCGTTTCGTGCCGGACTGTCGAACGGCGCGACGCTGCTGGCGGTCGGCATGCGGGAGTACGCGCCCGACGTGCTGAAGGCGGAGGTGGCGGCGGCGAAGGGTCGCGACGCGCCGATCGACCTGCTCGTCAAGTCGGGCAAGGACTTCCGGGTCGTCCACGTCGACTATCACGACGGCATCCGCTTTCCGACGCTCGAGCGCATCGAAGGCAGGCCGGACCTGCTGACACCGATCCTGACCGCGCGCTGACCGTCCGCCGCGGTACCTCCGCGCGAAGGCCACTGCGACGAAGCGTCAGCCGACCGCCTTCAGCGAGCCGAGGTCGACCGGACCGTCGCTGGTCTGGAAGGTCATCGACTTGCCGCCGCCCTGTTGCTGGCCGAAGCCCTGGATGTCGTGGCTGCCCGTGTCGTAGGTCTTGACCTGGCCGCCGGTGTCGACGACGAGGCGGTGCGACGAGCCGAAGTACGCGTAGCGCGTGTCGTTCTGCGAGCCGCTGCTGCTCGGCGTGCCGAGGTCGCCGGGCCACCACGGCTTCTCGGCCTTCATCGGCTCCATGGGCTTCATCGGTTCCATGGGCTTCATCGGTTCCATGGGCTTCATCGGTTCCATCGGCTTCATCGGTTCCATGTCGTCTCCTTCGTGTTCGAGAATCGGGGGCCGACGGTAGCCCACCCGCGTCGGCCACGGCGTCGTCTCGGCGCTCGCCGGCGTGTAGGCCTCGATCCCGGCGCGACGGTCGATCGCGGATGGGTCAGCGTTCGACGATGTCGATCACGGCCGCGCCGAACGCGTCGGAGCACACCTGCACCGCAGCCAGGTTGCGCCGCGCGCCGCCGTCGACGCAGGCGGCCGAGGCTGCCCGCCCCGAGCGTCCGAGCAGCCATTGCAGCTGTGCCTTGCCCTGCGCGTCCGTCAGCGCCGTGCTGAACGGGCCCTCCTTGTGCGTCGCGAGCGCCGCGAGGTCGCGCTCCGACTCCGCGACGATCGCGAGCACCGTGTCGTGTCCCGGCGGACCCTGCGCCTGCACGCGCCAGTTCGGCCGCGGCAAACGCAACGTCTCGCCGGCGGCGATCCGGTTGTCGCGATCGAGGTCGTTCGGGAACAGAAGGTAGAAGCTGCTGCCGTCCGAGCCGAGCAGGACGAGATAGACGTAGCCCGGCCGGTTCGACGCGACGGTCAGGCCGAGCGCGTCGCGGCCGACCTGCAGCGACGACGGCGTTGCGGTCAGCCCGACCTCGATGCGGCCGTCGCGCTGCCCGAACAGATCTTCGAGCGCGGCTTTCGCCGACGTCGCTGCGACCGCGCTCGACGGTGCGCTCGCGTCCCGCGGAACGACGACGCCGACGATCGGGCTGTAGCCCTCGTTGCCTGTGACCGAGACGAGCGGCCCGACGTCCGCTCGATGCAGACCGAACCGGCCGCGTTGCGCGCACGCGGCGAGTTCGGACATCGAGATCGACGCGGATCCGTCGAGGTCGGTCGCGTCGCCGAGCAGGCAGTCGGTCAGCGACTGCGTGAACAGCCCGCCGCCGGGCGCCTGCTGCAGACCCTGCATCGGACCGGGCGACGGCTGGACGTGCACGAGGTTCTGCGCGAGCGCACCGATCGCCGTCGCCGCGTCGACGATCGGCATGACCGACGGCTGCGCAGCGCCCTTGCAGGCCCGCGCCGACGGCAGCGTCGCGGCCAGTCGCGTCATGCCCACCGGCACGACGGCGTCGCCCCCGTAGGCCGCGTCCGAGATCACGATCACCTTCCCGGCCGAGATCAGCGACGGCCGCAATCGTCCGACGATCGTCGCGGCCGTCAGCGTCGCGGCGTCGCGCGTCACCCACGCGCTCGCGCACGAGCCGTCGTCGACCGTCCGCGCGCCCGGTCCGGAAAAGTAGAGCAGCACCTCGTCGCCGGGCTGCATTTGCGCGTTCAGCCGGTCGAACGCCTGCTCGATGCCGACGCGCGTCGCCTGCATGCCGCTGACGACGTCGACGTTGTCGACGGGCACGCCGAGTTGCGCCGCGATCATGCGAGCCGACTCGACGTCGTCCTGCACGCCGCCCCATCGCGACGTCGCCGCGCGGTCGAAGGTCACTGCGTCGACGCCGATGATCAGCGCGTGCTTCGATGCCTTCGGGATGCGGCGGATGCCGGCCGCGACGACGATGTTGCCCGATGCGCGCCGGCCGGTCTCGAGTTGCGACAGCGCCGCGACGTTCGCGGCGTCGCCGCCGAGCCCGGTCGCCCGCAGCCAACCGGTCTGCGCACCGACCCGGACCTGCACCCATCCGGCCTCGGTCGCGATCAACTCCGCGTGCGCCCCGGCCGGGAGCTGCGTCAGCGTCGGCGCATCGCTGTAACGATCGGCACGGAGGTCGGCCGGCCGCCCGAGCACGACGTCGGCGGCCGATGCGGCCGACGCCATGACGAGCGCGCATGCGACGGCCAACAGTCTCGTGCGCATGCCGCGCGTCATCGGATCGCTCCCGCGGTCATCTGCAGCACGGTGCGCGCGACCAGCGCACGCAGCAGGTCGAGGCGCGGCGGCACCAGCGGCGTCGCGGTCGTCGTGCGCGCGGGCTCGTCGCCGACCGGTCGCTGCGCCTCGGCCGGAATCGTCTCCTCGCGAAACACCATCGGCGTCTTCGCGCGTCGAGGCTCGAGCCGCAGGAGCGCGTCGAACAGCGCGCTCGCCTCGTCCCGGTCGCGCACGAGCGCTGGCTCGTCGTCCGCATGCTCGACCCACGTCGCGACGAGCACGCCGCTGAACGCGCTGCCGAGCCAGGTCTGCGCGTCGAGACCCGACGTGATGCGAACGTGCGGCGCGACGGTCCGCAGCCGGTTGAGATACGACGTCTCGAAGCCCGCGACACGCTTCGTCGGATGCAGCGACACGGCGAGGCAGCCGACCCAGTGCGCGACGTGCGGCTCGAGCAGCGGCGCGAACAGCTCGCCCTCGCTCCAGCGCTTGCGCACCTGCGCGCTGTAGAGCTTGACGACCGAGAAGTAGACGAACGCGATCGACGCCGGCGCCGACAGGTCGACGAACGTCTTCGAGAGATTGAGCGTGAGATAGGAGACGCCGAACAGCAGGCCCGGCGCGACGACGAACGCGAGCCTCAGCTGCTCGTGCGAATAACGGATGCACAGCCACGTCATCAGGCACAGCAGCGCCAGCGCGATCGCGACGTCGAACGGCGCGCCGAGCTCGTCGATGAAGCGGTCGTTCTTCGTGTCGTCGATCGCGGTGGCCAGCAGGTCCATGCCCGGATGGATGCGCGACACCGGCGTGCCTTTCAGGTCGAACAACCCCGACGCCGTCGCGCCGATCACGACGATCTTGCCGCGGAACTCGTCGCCCGCTCGCGTGCGCTGCCGACGCAGCAGGTCGACGAACAGATCGGAGAAGCTGACGGTGCGATACGCGAGCACGTCGGCGTTGAAGCGCAGCGACTTCTCGGACGCGTCGGGCATCGGCCAACCGAAGTCGAGCGCGAGGCGCGCCGGCAGCGACAGCACGCGCCACGCCCCGAGGTCCTCGTACAGCCGATAGCGACGGATCACGCTGTCGCTGTCGGGATCGATATTGAACGTGCCGAGGTGACCGCCCGCGACGGCGCTCGCGAAGTACGGGAGGCTCATGGCGAGCGTCGGTCCCGCGCCCGGCGCGACTGCGGCGCCGTCGCGTCGCACGACGAGCCCCGCGAGGTCGCCCGCATGCACGCTGCTGCTCGAATCGTTGTTCTTCGACAGCCGCAGGACCGGGAAGTATGCGATGCGGCTCTTCGCGATCGCGTCGTCGAACGCGCGCTCGCTGACCGGATTGCGACGATCCGGGTCCGAGAAAAGGATGTCGAAGACGACCGCGCGCGCGCCCTGCGCCTCGAGCTCCGTCAGCATGGTCGCGAGCACGTCGCGCGGCCACGGCCATTGCCCGTAGTCGCCCGCCATCGCGGCCAGCGATCGTTCGTCGATGTCGAGCAGCACGATGTCCGGATCGGGCTGCTGCACGCGGAAGCGATGCATCAGCATCCAGTCGTAGCTGGCCGTCCTGCGCTGCTGCGCGTCGACGAAGCGGCTCGTCACGACGTACGCGCCGAGGACGACCGCAAGGCCGATGTAGAAGTGCCGCGGGTCGATGGCCGCGAGCGCACGCGACCAGGGACGCGCCACGCGTCGGAGCAGCGAGAGGCGGCGCGCGGCGATCGATGCGGTCCGCGTCATCGCGCGTGCGATCGTCGTCGCGCGTCAGCGGATCGGATCGCCGAACAGCGCATACGGCGCCCAGTAGAACGGATGCGCGTAACGGCCGCCGCCGAGCGTGCCGTCGATCATCGCGAGCTGCGCCTGTCGCAGGCTGCTCGCGCGTCCGCCCTTCGGGTCGCGCGCGGCATCGGCGAACACCTGGCCGACGAGTTGCCGCGACGCTTCCGACTCGACGGCCCATTGCGTCGCGAGCACCGACCGCGCTCCGGCGAAGAAGAAGCCGCGGACGAGTCCCGACATCGCGGCGCCGTCGCGTTCGCCGCCGGCGGTGTTGCAGGCCGACAGCACGACCCACTGCGCGTTCAGCTTCAGCGTCAGCACGTCGTCGAGGTTGAGCAGCGGCGAGTCGTCGGGATCGTCGGTGGCGGCCATCGCGAGCGCCGGCTTCGACAGCGTCGGGATCTCGCCGGGCAGCAGGCCGTGCGTCGCGAACGCGACGACGCGACGGTCGGCGAGCGGTGTCGTCATCACGGCCTTGCGCGTCGCCGCGGCGCCGAGCAGCAGGTCCTGCTGCGGATCGGCACCGAGCGCCGTCGCGAGCGCGATCAGCTCGTCGCGCGTCTCGGGCAGCGCCGGGATCGATGCGTAGCGAAAGCCCTTCTCGGCCGAGTAGGTCGAGGCCTGCGCGGCATTGGCCGCGACGACGAGGTTGCGGGCCTTCGGCGCCGCGTTCGCCGCGGCCTTGACCACGACGACCGGACTGCCGAGGCGGAACTGCGGATCGCCGAAGCCGATCAGCGCGCGGGTCGCCGCCGCGCGCGGCTCGACGTTGCGCAGCGTGACGAACGCGGCCGCGCCCGGTGTCTGCGCGATCGCGAACTCGCGGACGAGCCACGGCGCGGTCTTCGGGTCCGTCGCCGGTCCCGTCACGAGCGCGGCGAGCGGCAGCGACGCGAGCGCGCCGCCGGCCGAGATGTCGAGCACCGTCACGCCGCGAGCGCCGGGCGCAGCGGCTTGATCAGCTCGTCGCCGATCGCGAGCGACTGCGTGAAGTCCATCGCCGGCAGTCGCGGCAGCCGATCGCCGACGTCGAGCGTCGCGCGCATCGCGGCCACGCGGTTCGCGATGTCGGCATCGGTCCACGTCGAGACGACCAACGCGGGCTTGCCGCTCGCGGGGATCGCCCACGCGAACGTGCCTTCCCGGCTCGGATAGATGCCGATGAACGCTTCGCCCGGCGTCAGCGCCTTGCGGATCGCCGCGACGTTCGGGCTGACCGGATTGACGAGCTGCAGGAACGCCGGGTACTGCTTCGCGATCTGCGCACGCGTCGCATCGAGCTGCTTCTGCGCGGTCTCGGCCTGCGCGCGATGCTGCTTCAGCTGATCGCGCAGCTGCTTCTTCTTCTCGTCCGGCGTGTCCTTCGCGTCGGTCGCGAGCACGTCCGCGTACGCGAGCGCATACGCGTCGCGGACCTGGCTGCGCTGGTCCTGCTCCTGAGCGAGCAGTGCCGCGAGCGCGGGGTCGCCGGTGCGGACCTTCGCCGAACTCTCGAGAATCGACCGTTGCGCGACGCCCGACCCGAGCCGGTCGCCGACCTGCACCAGCCGATTGAACATGCGGTCGTCGATCGCGTCCTGGCCGCCCGACGCGTAGAGCTTCGCCGCATACCGCAGGTACTCGGTCAGCACGATGTTCAGATACGCGCCGCGCGCGCCGCTCGGCGCGAGGTCGAGCCAGCCGCTCGACGTGTCGAGCAGGTTCGTGAAGAAGTCCTCGTAGTCCGACAGTGCGGTACGCGGCGAGCCGGCGATCAGATAGACCGCGCCGCGGATCGCCTGCGCCTCGCTCGTCAGCGGATGATTGGGGCCGTAGATGCGCTGCCGATAGCGGTACGCGCCTTCGACGGTCTTCAATGCGTCGTCGATGCGCCCGCTCTTCGCGGCCAGCAGCGACGAGAGGAACGAGTTGTAGCTGCGGTCGTATGCGATGCGGTCGCCCTGCAGCGATGCGAGGAACGCGCGATAGGTCTGGTCGGCTTCCTGCCAGCGCTCGAGGTTGATCAGCGCGACGATCTCCGCGTTGCGCGCCAGCGCGAACTGCAGGCCTGCGACCTGGCCGCCGGTCTGCGTCAACGCGGCGATCGATGCTCGCGACGCGGCGAGCGCCTCGTCGTAGCGGCGTTCGCCGATCAGTGCGGCGGCGAGCCGCTGGTTCCACGTCCCCTGCGCGTCCGGCCCGAAGTTGTTGACGCGACCGCGCGCCAGGCCGTCCTGCGCGATCGCGACGCCTTCGGCCGATCGGCCTTGATCGATCAGCGCGTACACCAGCTGTCCGCCGGTGTAGTCGGACATGTTCACCGCGCCGCGATAGTAGAAGTTCTTCGGGTCGGTCCCGTTCGCGGCACCGACCCGGTCGACGATGCGATGCGCGACGACCATCGCCTGCCGCAGCGCCGCGACGCGGCCGTCGGCATCGCCGCGCAGACGAAGGACCTCGCCCTTGGCCTGCAGCAACTGATTGGTCGCGTAGTCGCGATTCGCTTCGCTGAAGTCCGGCGGCAGTCGGTCGTACGACGCCTGCGCGTCGCGGAACACGCGCTCGCAATTGCGCCGATCGTTGCTCTGGCAATACTTCCACGCGAGATTCGACGAGGCATTCGTCCGCACGCCCGGCTTCAGGTCGGGCTCCGCGAGCAGCGCCTCGCCGATCGTGATCCCCTTCTGCTGGCTGCCGAACGTGAACTGCGTGTTCATCTCGTCGAGCATCCACGACGGCCATTCGGGACGACCCCGACCGAGCGTCGTCAGCTGGTCGAGCGCCTGCAGCCCGGTCGCCTGGTCGCCGACGATGCGCGCGGCGGCGCGCTGGCGGACGAGTGCATCGATGCGCTCCTGCAGCGGCGCGGTGTCCGGCAGCGGGGGCGCCGCGAGCACCGTCCGGGCCTCGGTGTCCGACATCACGATGGTCGGCGCCGCTGCCGTCGACGCGCCGGGATCGGCATCGATCGGCGGTTGCTGCGCGAAGCCCGGCGCGACGCTCACGAGCAGCGCCGCGACCGCGCAGCCGCACGCGAGCGCACGGCGCGAGCGAAAGCCGTGTGTCGCGGCATTCGAGCGATCGAGCAGCGGTCGGCAGACGGTCATGAGCACCTTCCCGGTTGAGCCCGCATCGATGCGGACGTTCGCGGTCCGCCCGGCGCGCGTCACGTGCGAGCCGCGGGTGACCGACGCCGCCGCGCCGTTATAGCGGAGACGGGGGCGCTCGGCTAGGTAGCAAGGGGTTAACGTCGGGCGAGGTCGGCAGCTTCGACGTCGGTGCGGGCGCGACGCGCATCGTCGCCGCGTCGCGGCCGACGCGATTGCGATAGTCTCTCCGCCAGGCAGACAACGGCACGCGATCCGCGAGCCGGTCCCGTCGGCCGTCCCACTCGACCATCGCGATGCCGCTTCTCCGTTCGCTCGACCGGCGCTCCGTGACGTCATGAGCGATGCCATCCGGGACGTCGCGGCTCCGCTCCTCGAGGTCCGCGACCTGCGTACCGTCTTTCGCACCGACGACGGCTCGTTCACTGCGGTCGACGGCGTCGACTTCACGGTCGAGGCCGGCCGCACGCTCGCGATCGTCGGCGAGTCGGGCTGCGGCAAGAGCGTGACCGCGCTGTCGATCATGGGCCTCGTGCCCGACCCGCCGGGTCGCATCGCCGGCGGCTCGATCCGCTTCGAGGGCGCGAGCTCGTCGGCGCGTCCGAGCGGCCATGCAGGACCTGCGCGGCAACGGCATCGCGATGATCTTCCAGGAGCCGATGACGTCGCTGAACCCGGCGTTCACGATCGGCGACCAGATCGTCGAAGGCCTGCTGCCGACATCGCCGCATCGGCCGCGGCGAGGCGAAGGCAGCGCGCGATCGCGATGCTGCGCAAGGTGCGCATGCCGGCGCCCGAGCAGCGCTTCGACGAGTATCCGCACAAGCTCTCGGGCGGCATGCGCCAGCGCGCGATGATCGCGATGGCGCTCGCCTGCGAGCCGCGGCTGCTGATCGCCGACGAGCCGACGACCGCGCTCGACGTCACGATCCAGGCGCAGATCCTCGAGCTGATGCGCGACGCTGCAGGACGAGACCGGCACGGCGATCGTCCTGATCACGCACGACCTCGGCGTCGTCGCCGAGGTCGCCGACGACGTGCGTCGTGATGTACGCCGGCCGCGTCGTCGAGCAGGCGCCGGTCGCGCGCGCTGTTCGCGACGCCGCAGCATCCGTACACCGTCGGCCTGCTCGGCTCGATCCCGCGGCTCGACGTCGCGCGCGACGCGGCTGGCCGCGATCGAGGGCCAGGTGCCGAGCCCGCTGCGACGCCCGGCCGGCTGCGCGTTCGCCGACGCGCTGCCCGTTCGTCGATCGCGCGCTGCCGCGCCGAGGCACCGCCGCTGCGTCGACGTCGGCGACGCGCCATCGCGTCGGCATGCTGGCAAGGCGCCGCTCGATCCGGTCGATGGCTGATGCCCGACGCGTGCCGAGGCGGCGCTCGCATGAGCGCCGCGCACGATCCGCTGCTGCGCGTCGAGGGCCTCGTCAAGCACTTCCCGGTGCGGCGCGGGCGTGTTCGGCCGCGTGCGACGGCGCCGTGCGCGCGGTCGACGGCGTCGACCTCGTCGATCGACGCCGGCGAGACGCTCGGCGTCGTCGGCGAGTCGGGCTGCGGCAAGTCGACGCTCGGGCGTCTCGTGCTGCGGCTGATCGAGCCGACCGGCGGGCGCGTCGTCTTCGACGGCCGCGACCTCGGCACGCTCGATCGCCGCGCGCGCTGCGCGCGCAGCGCCGCACGATGCAGATCATCTTCCAGGATCCGTACGCGTCGCTCGAACCCGCGGATGACGGTCGCGCCAGACGCTGACCGAGCCGCTGGTGCTGCACGGCCTGCACGCCGGCCGTCGCCGCGAGCGCGTCGCCGAGCTGCTCGACACCGTCGGCCTCGCGGCCGCAGCACGCGCAGCGCTATCCGCACGAGTTCTCGGGCGGCCAGCGCCAGCGCATCGGCATCGCGCGCGCGCTCGCGGTCGAGCCGAAGCTGATCGTCTGCGACGAGGCCGGTGTCGGCGCTCGACGTGTCGGTGCAGGCGCAGGTCGTCAACCTGCTGCAGGACCTGCAGCGCCGCTTCGGCCTCGCGTACCTCTTCATCGCGCACGACCTCGCGGTCGTCAAGCACATCGCGGCGCGCATCGCGGTGATGTACCTCGGCCGCATCGTCGAGATCGCGTCGACAGGACGCGCTGTTCGCCGAGCCGCGGCATCCGTACACGCAGGCGCTGCTGTCGGCGATCCCGCTGCCCGAGCCCGGCGCGCGGCGCGAGCGCGCTGCTGCTCGGCGGCGACGTGCCGAGCCCGCTCGATCCGCCGTCGGGCTGCCGCTTCCACACGCGCTGCCCGCACGCGCGCGCCGCGCTGCGCGGACGAGGTGCCGCCGCTCGAAGCCGACGCCGATGCGACGGTGCACGCGCGTCGGCGTGCCACTTCTGGCGCGAGATCCGCGCCGTCGGCGCGTCGTGCCGCCGCGTCCGCCGCGATCGCGCGAGCATCGGCAGCGCCTCGAGCGCCTGCAGTCCGCGTTCGTCGCGACGGCGGATGCCGCGTCGCTCGTCGACCGGTCCTGCCTCGCCTTTTCCCGGAGACCTCGCCATGAAGCTCGTCCGCCGTCGCGTGCCGCCTCGCCGTCGCGTGCTGCCTGCTGCCTGCGCTGTTGCTGGCGCAGACCCAGCGCAGACGCTGCGCGATCGGCCTCGCCGAAGACCCCGACGTGCTCGACCCGACGCTCGCGCGCAGCTTCGTCGGCCGCGTCGTCTTCTCCGCGCTGTGCGACAAGCTCGTTCGACATCGACGAGAAGCTCGCGATCGTCCCGCAGCTCGCGACGTCGTACGAGTGGTCGGCCGACAGCAAGACGCTGACGATGAAGCTGCGGCCGGACGTCGATCTTCCACGACGGCGAGAAGTTCGACGCGGCCGCGGTCAAGTTCAACATCGAGCGCCACAAGACGATGGCCGGCTCGAACCGTCGCGGCGAGCTGGCGCCGGTCGCGAGCGGTCGACGTCGTCGATCCGCTGACCGTGCGCTTCAACCTGTCGACGCCGTTCTCGCCGCTGCTCGCGCAGCTCGCCGACCGCGCCGGCATGATGGTGTCGCCGAAGGCCGCGCAGGCCGAAGGCGAGCACTTCGGCACGAAGCCGGTGTGCGCCGGTCCGTTCAAGTTCGTCGAGCGCGTCGCGCAGGACCGCATCGTGCTCGAGCGCTTCCCGCAGTACTGGAACAAGGACGCGATCCACTTCGATCGGGTCGTCTACCGCCGATCATCGACGCGACGGTGCGGCTCGCGAACCTGCGATCCGGCCAGCTCGACTTCATCGAGCGCGTCGCCGCGAGCGACATCGCGAAGATCGAGGCGGAGAAGAAGTTCAAGGTCGCGCGCATCACCGAGATCGGCTACCAGGGCATCGACGATCAACCTCGCGCAAGAGCGACCTCGCGCAGAAGAATCCGCTCGGCCGGGACGCGCGCGTGCGCGAGGCGTTCGAGCTGTCGCTCGACCGGCCGGGGCTCGTGCAGGTCGTGATGGACAACGAGGCGACGGTCGGCAACCAGTGGGTGTCGCCGAAGAACGCGTTCTACGCGAAGAACGTGCCGGTGCCGAAGCGCGACGTCGCGCGCGCGAAGGCGTTGCTGAAGGAGGCCGGCGTCCCGAACCCGAGCTTCACGCTGGTGACGCCGACGACGTCCGAGGCGCAGCGGCTCGCGACGGTGATCCAGGCGATGGCGCGCGAGGCCGGCTTCGACGTGAAGATCCAGGCGACCGAGTTCGCGACGTCGCTGAACATGGCCGACAAGGGCCAGTTCGAGGCGTACATCCTCGCGTGGAGCGGCCGCGCCGATCCGGACGGCAACCTCTTCAGCTTCTACGGCTGCAAGCAGCCGCTGAACTACCCGGGCTATTGCGATCCCGCGACCGACGCGCTTGCTGAACCAGTCGCGCGCGCTGCGCGATCCCGGCCGAGCGCAAGAAGGTCTACGAGCAGATCGCGGCGCGCGTGCTGAAGGAGCGGCCGATCGTGTACCTGTACCACCGCAACTGGCTGTGGGCGTACATCGCCGAAGCTGAGCGGCGTGCGCGACGATTCCGGACGGGCTGCTGCGGGTGAGCGGGTTGCAGTCGGCGCCGTGATCCGGTTTCGTCACCCCGGCGAAGACCGGGGCCCGATTGCTCCGTCGGCGAACTTCGGCCTCGGCCTGCGCCGGGGCGACCACTGACGTGGTCGATTACCTTCTCAAGCGCATCGCGTCGATCATCCCGACACTCGTCTTCGTGTCGATGCTGATCTTCGGCCTGCAGCAGTTGCTGCCCGGCGATCCCGGCGCACGTGCTCGCCGGCGAGGAGCAGGACCCGACCGTCATCGCGTACCTGC
Organism: uncultured beta proteobacterium; assembly: GCA_963795885.1. Classification (GTDB taxonomy): domain Bacteria; phylum Pseudomonadota; class Gammaproteobacteria; order Burkholderiales; family Burkholderiaceae_D; genus CAHJXF01. The sequence continues at coordinate 227,738 of CAWCJI010000005.1, forward strand.
ATGCGAAGCTGCATCTCGACGAGCCGCTGCCGATCCGCTATGCGTACTGGGTCGGCGGCGTGCTGCGCGGCGACCTCGGCGAGTCGGTGCGCATCGCAGCAGCCGGTGACGCGGCTGATCGCGCGAGAAGCTGCCGGTCACGCTCGAGCTCGCGGTGCTCGCGATGACGATCGCGCTCGCGATCGGCATGCCGGCCGGCATCGTGTCGGCGGTCGGGCGCGGCACGCTGGTGGGACTACGCGGCCAACGTCGTTCGCGCTGTGGGGCCTGTCGACGCCGAACTTCTGGCTCGGCATCCTGATGATCCTGCTGTTCTCGGTCCAGCTCGGCTGGTTGCCGGCGTCGGGCTACGTCAGCCCGTTCGACGACCTGCGCGGCGAACCTCGCCGCGATGATCATGCCGGCCTTCGTGCTCGGCAACGCGATCGCCGCCGTGCTGATGCGCCACACGCGCAGCGCGATGCTGCAGGTGCTGTCGGCCGACTACGTGCGCACCGCGCGCGCGAAGGGACTGGGCATGTCGACGGTCGTGCTGAAGCACGCGCTGCGCAACGCGCTGACGCCGATCATCACGCTCGGCGCGCTCGAGTTCGGCACGCTGCTGTCCGGCGCGGTGCTGACCGAACAGGTCTTCACGATCCCGGGCTTCGGCAAGCTGATCGTCGACTCGGTCTTCAACCGCGACTACTCGGTCGTGCAGGGCGTCGTGCTGGTCACGGCCACCACGTACATCGCTGCTGAACCTGCTCGCCGACCTCGCGTCATTCGTCGTCAACCCGCGGCTGCGTGGATGACGATGACCGGCATGCCCGCGGCCGACGACACGACCGGGGTCGACGCGGCCGACGCCACGCGATCGGTCGATCCCGTCGCGGCCGGCCCGTGGCGTCGCGCCGCTGCGCAAGCTGCGACGTCGTCGCGGCGCGATGGTCGGCCTCGGCGTCGTGATCGCGTTCGTCGCGATCGCGGTGTTCGCGCCGTGGATCGCGCCGTACGATCCGATCGCGACGAGCTGGAGCGCGATCCGCAAGGCGCCGGACGCGCAGCACTGGTTCGGCACCGACGACATCGGCCGCGACGTGCTGTCGCGCGTGATCTGGGGCACGCGCGCGTCGCTGCGCGGCCGGCGTCGTGTCGGTGTCGATCTCGCTGCTGTTCGGCATTCCGATCGGCCTCGTCGCCGGCTTCGCGGGCGGCTTCGTCGACGCGACGATCTCGCGGATCGTCGACGCCTTCCTCGCATGCCCGTTCCTGATCCTCGCGATCGCGCTCGCCGCGTTCCTCGGCCCCAGCCTGACGAACGCGATGATCGCGATCGGCGTGTCGGCGACGCCGATCTTCGTGCGGCTGACGCGCGCGCAGGTGATCGACGTCAAGGTCGAGGACTACGTCGAGGCCGCGCGCGCGGTCGGCAATCCGCCGTGGCGCATCGCGCTGCGCCACGTGCTGCCGAACGTCGCGGCGCCGCTGATCGTGCAGGCGACGCTCGCGATCGCGGCCGCGGTCATCGCCGAGGCGAGCCTGTCGTTCCTCGGCCTCGGCCAGCAGCCGCCGGCGCCGAGCTGGGGCAGCATGCTGAACACCGCGAAGGACTTCATCGACAGCGCGCCGTGGATGGCGATCTGGCCGGGGCTGTCGATCTTCCTGCTGGTGCTGTCGTTCAATCTGCTCGGCGACGGCCTGCGCGACGCGCTGGATCCGCGGCAGCGTTGACTAGATCGAGCAGCGGACTGCGCCTCGACGTGTGATGCGTCACGGCTTCGTACGCGTGGCCGATCTGCAGCACCGCGAGGTCGGCGCGCGGCCGCCCGATGATCTGCAGGCCGATCGGAAGCCCGGTCGGCCCGAAGCCGGCCGGGACCGCGAGGACCGGCAATCCCGCCAGCGTCGGGCCGATCACGACTTCCATCCAGCGGTGGTACGTGTCCATCGATCGGCCGGCGATCTGCTTCGGCCAGTCGAGGGTCGCGTCGAACGGGAAGACCTGCGCGGTCGGCAGCACGAGATAGTCGAAGCGTTCGAACAGCGCGGCGAGCGCGTGGTACCACGACGAACGATCGACCGACGCGCGCTGGACGTCGGCCGCGGACAGGTGCGAGCCGCTCTCGACCTCCCAGCGCGCCTCGGGCTTCATCATCGCGCGCAGCTTCGGGTCGGCATACGGCACGCCGAGGTTGCCCGCGATCAGGAAGGCGCGCAGCACGAGCCACGCGTTCCAGAGACGCTCCATCGAGAAGTCGACGCGCGCCGTGTCGACCGTACAGCCGATCGTCTCGAACGCCGACAGCGCCTTCGTGCACGTCTCCATCACGCCCGGTTCCATCGGCAGGTACCCGTCGTAGTCGCCGAGCCAGCCGATCCGCGAGCCGACGAAGTCCCGTGTCAGCGATCGGCGTGAAGATCGACGGGTCCTCGTCGATCGACAGCGGCGCCCGGATGTCGTAGCCCGCCTGCACCGACAGCAGCATCGCGACGTCGGCGACCGTGCGGCCCATCGGTCCGGGCGTGCCGAGCTGATGGAGGAAGAGCTCGTTCGTCGGACCGGACGGCACGCGGCCCATCGACGGCCGGAAGCCGAAGACGTTGTTCCAGCCGGCGGGGTTGCGCAACGATCCCATCACGTCGCTGCCGTCGGCGACCGGCAGCATCCGCGTCGCGAGCGCGACGGCCGCGCCGCCGCTGCTGCCGCCGGCGCTCCTCGACGGGTCGTACGCGTTCTTCGTCGTGCCGAACACCGGGTTGTAGGTGTGCGAGCCGAGGCCGAACTCCGGCGTGTTGGTCTTGCCGATCAGGATCGCGCCGGACCTGCGGACCCGCTCGACGATGATCGCGTCGCTCTTCGGCACGAAGCGCGCCATGATCGGCGAGCCTTGCGTCGTCACGATGCCGGCCGTCGCCGCGACATCCTTCGGCGCCTGCGGAAAGCCGTGCATCCAGCCGACGGCGCGACCGGCGGCCAGCTGCGCGTCACGGTCCGCCGCCTGCGCGAGAAGCGGCTCGCGGGGTTGCAGCGAGACGATCGCGTTGACGACCGGATTGAGCCGATCGACCTGGTCGAGGCAGGCGGTCATCACCTCGACGCACGAGACGCGACGCGCCTGGATCGCCTCGGCGAGCTCGACCGCGGTCCAGCGCGTGATGTCGCGGTCGATGCTCATTCGATTCTTTCGATGGTGACGCGGCGTGCCGATCCGGCGGGATGCGCACGGGCCGCGCGGGGGCGAAACCATGTACCGTTTCGAAACGCCGCGCAAGCGACACGACGCGCGCAAACCATCGACCGACCATCGCATGCCTTCCACGTTCCACATGATCGACGGGGCGCCCGATCCGGTCGCCCCGTTCAGCCACGCGGTCGAATGCGACGGCTGGGTCTTCGTAACCGGACAGATGCCGTTCGTCGACTCGTCGATCGACACGCCGTATCCGGACGGCATCGAGGCGCAGACGCACGCGGTGATGCGCAACCTCGCGGTCGTCCTGAACGGCATCGGGCTCGGCCTCGAGGACGTGCTGCAGGCGCGCGTCTTCCTGACGCACTTCGACGACGACTACGGCGCGATGAACGCGGTCTACGCGAGCTACTTCGCACCCGGACGACGACCCGCCCGGACCTGCGTCGGCGTGACCGGACTCGCGAAGGGCGCTCGCGTCGAGATCGACTTCGTCGCGCGCCGTCCGGACGCGGGCCTTGCCCCGCCCCCGCTGCTGCGCGCCTGATCGTCGATGGAAGACCTCAAGTCGTCGTTGCAGACGCTCGGCATCGAGCTGCCGACGCCCGCGTACCTGATCGGCGCGCTGCTGTTCAGCGCGATCGGCTTCGTCGCCTACCGATACGGACGCAAGCGAGACGAGCGCAGGACGCTGTGGCTCGGCGTCGTGCTGATGTTCTATGCGTACGTCGTGCCGTGGACCTGGCTGATGTACGTCATTGGCATCGGACTCTGCATCGCCATCTGGTTCGACCAGCGTTGAGCGCCCGCCGCTGCCCGACGTCGTGACGCGTACGCGTTCACGTCGGGCGGCGAATGCGGCAGACTTCGTCCTTTCCCATCGTTGGAGTCACGATCATGAGCAAGGCCCGCGACGCGAAGAAGACCGACAAGAAGCAGCCGGCGAAGACGCCGAAGGAGAAGAAGGAGGCCAAGAAGGTCAAGCAGGCCGAGAAGAAGCGCGGCTGAACAGCGCGCACGAAGCGCGCGCGGCGTCGGCAGACGCAGCGTGGCGGGTGCCTCGGACCGGTCCGTCAATCGCCGCGACGGCCGAACAGGACCGACGGTCGCAGGACGTCGAACTCGAAGCGCAACTGGCTCTCGACGACGACATGGTCGCTACTCCGCGTGAGGCCGAAGCCGACGCCGAGATGCCACGTGATGTTGCGCGTCACGCCGATGTCGACGGTCGGCAAGACATATTGCTTCACGTCGGCGAAGTGATTCCACGGCCCGTATTCGGCGAAGTACTCGATGCCGGGCTGCAGCAGGCGCGGACGGCGCCAGTAGACGCCGCCGGAAAGGCCGGTCGTCGGGCTGCCGCCGGCGCGATCGCCGCTGGTCGCCACGGAGAAGGTCGGATTGAGCACGATGCGGAAGTCGCCGATGTCGCGGTCCGCGATCAGCCGCGCCTCGAGCTGATGGTCGCCGTAGCCGCGCTTGGGGATGTAGTACTCGAGGTAGACGGCCGGGTTGACCGGCAGATCGAAGCGATCGGAAAAGCGGTAACGCGCGACCAGCCGCGTCTGCGCGAAGCGCGCCTGTTCGACGTGCGGGTCGACGACGTCGGCATAGCCGCCGATCGTGATCCGGTCGGTCAACCCGTATTCGAGCTCGGCCGAGTGGGCCACGAGTCCCTGCCGCGGCACGTCGCGCCCGAAATGCTCCTCGCGTTGCGACGTCCGACCCACATAGGTCGTCCACAGCGTCGGCTCGGCCCATCCGGCGAACGGCTGGTCGTATTGCTGCACCTCGAAGAAGTTCGGCGGACCTTCGCCGCGCGCGCCGCCCGACGCGGCAGCCGTCTGCGCGCCGGCCTGCGCGCAGGCGAGCGCTGCGACCGCGAGGACGAGGGACGTCGCGGCGTCGGTCCGACGGGTCACTTCGTCCCGGCCTTGATCGTCACGCCGTCGAACGTCACGTCGACCGGACGGCCGAGGCGGGCGCCGGACGCGCGACCGTAGCGTCGTGCGGTCGGCGCGTCGACGTGCACGCGCAGGCGATAGGTACCGTCGCCCGGTACGCGCCAGTTCTCGCCGTAATGAAACAGCCACGAATGCCACATGAACGGGACCTGTCCCGGCTCGCGCGGCGCGCCGGGGTCGGGCTCGTCGCGCGGCGGCGGCACCGGACCGTCCGGCCCGATCAGCTCGGCAATCACGCGCAGGCCCGGCAGGAAGTTGCCGTTCGCCGCATCGCGCGGCGCCACCTCGACATGCGCGTTGCGCGCCGTGCTGTTCTCGTTCTCGATGCTGTAGCGAAAGCGCTCGTCGTTGGAACGACCAGTACGCCTCGGCATATTCGACGGCATAGTCGATGCGGAAGTCGCCGACCCGCTGCTCCGCGCCGGCGTTCGCCTGCCGCCACATCGCGTCGACGGTGTCGTCGAGCGCGCTGTCGAGCGTGTGCCGCAGCGAGGCCGGCGCCTGCTCCGCGCGCGCGCTCGCGGGCGTGCCGGTCGGGATCGTCGGCGGCACGTCGTCGAAGACCGCCACGGTCGGCGTCGAGTAGCGGTCGCCGTTGTACGGATCGTGCCGCCGCCACGGCAACGGATCGACCGTGACGACGAGCGTTGCCACCTGCGCCGGAAGCGCCACGTCGGCGCCGTACGCGTCGGTCAGCGGATACAGGCCGGCAGGCAGGTCGACCGTGCGCAGGATGCGTCCCGACGGGTCGACGAAGTCCGCATGCACCGTCGCGCCGGGGACGACGCGACCGTCGGCTGCATCCTGCGCGAAGACGCGAAGATGCAGCCGGTCCGGTTCCGGATCGGTCCATCGCAACCCGTCGGGCGTCAGGTCCCAGCCACCTTCCGCGGCACTCGTCGCGACCGACAGCAGCATGTCGCCCGCATGAACCTGCGCGGACCACGCCGCGCCGGCGCGTTCCCAGGCGACGGCCTGCGCGTAGGCCTCGCCTTCGATCCGCGCATGACGCAGCTGCGCGGCGTTCGCCTCGTTGCCGACGGCCATCGGCGGCGTGTGCGGCGCGGTACCGTGCGGCGCCTGCGCCGTCGCCGCGGAGGTCGCGAGGCTCGAAGCGAAGACGACCACGAGGCGAATGCGCATCACGGCCGGCTGCGCGGGGCGAAGCCGTGAATGGACCGACGAGCGGATGGACTTGCGAATCACCGAACGGGCGAGCGTCTCCGCGCGCGAAGCCGCGCGCATCGACCGCGTCAGCAAGCGCTGTGCCCCCCAGCGACGAGTCAGTGCACGAGCGGTCGTGACGCGACGGCCCGCGTGCTCCACAGGATGACAACGAGCAGCACGACCTGGAGCGGCAGTCGCGCAACGAGCATCCAGTACGGAACCGGCCAGCGGTCCGCGGTCTCCAGCATCCAGATGTTCGCGGGCGTTACCGCGAGCGTGACGACGAACAGCAGCCACCCGGCCACCGGGCGTGTCGCACGAAACAGCAGGCCCGCCGCGCCGAGCAGTTCCGCGACGCCGCTGGCGAGGACCGCCATCCGCGCGTCGGGGACGAACGGCGGCACGATCCGCATCTCGAGGTCCGTCGCGACGAAGTGCGCCAGGCCGCCGACGAGGAACCAGAGGAGGACGAACACGAGGCCCGCGGTTCGCGCGCGCCCGGGAGGGCGTCGCACGCGCGGGCGCGAGCCATCGATCACTCGAGCGTGAAGCCGACCTTGATCGTCACCTGCCAGTGGCCGATCTTCCCGTCCTCGACATGCCCGCGGGTCTCGGTCACCTCGAACCAGCGGATGTTGCGGACCGTCTCGCTGGCCTTCGCGATGGCGCGTGCGCAGGCATCCTCGATGCCGGTCTCGGACGAGCCGGTCAGCTCGAGCAGTTTGTAGATGTGGTCGCTCATGCGGGTCTCCGTCGTGTGTGATCAGGTGCTTTCGCTCGCGGCGTCGAGCGTCGCGATGGCGTCGTCGTCGAGGGTCAGTGTCGCGGCCGCGAGCAGTTCGTGCAACTGCGCCGTCGACGTCGCGCTGACGATCGGCGCGGTGATCGACGGACGCGCGATCAGCCACGCGAGCGCGACCGTCGCCGGCTTCGCGCCGTAGCGCGCACCGACCTCGTCGAGCGCCTCGAGCACCGCGAGACCTTGCGGGTTCAGATACTTCCGAACGCCTTCGCCGCGCGCCTTCGACTTCGACGAGGTCGGCCTCGCTGCGGTACTTGCCCGACAGGAAGCCGCTCGCGAGGCCGTAGTAGTTGATGACGCCGAGGCCGCGTTCGACGCACAGCGGCTCGAGCGCCTGTCTCGTAGACGGCGCGCGCGACGAGGTTGTAGTGCGGCTGCAGGCTCTCGTAGCGCGGCAGGCCGTCGCGCTCGGACACGTCGAGCGCCGCGGCGAGCCGCTCGGCCGTGAAGTTCGACGCGCCGATCGCGCGGACCTTGCCGACCTCGATCAGCCGTGCGTAGGTCTCGAGCGTCTCCTCGAACGCGGTGTCGGGATCGTCCTTGTGCGACTGGTAGAGGTCGACGTGGTCGGTCTGCAGCCGCTTCAGCGACGCGTCGATCGACTTGACGATGTGCCGCTTCGACAGGCCGGGCTCGCTCTGGCCCATGTCGCTGCCGACCTTCGTCGCGAGCACGACTTCGTCGCGGCGGCCGGTCTTCTTCAGCCACTTGCCGATCACCGTCTCCGACTCGCCGCCCGCATGACCGCGGACCCAGCGCGAATAGACATCGGCCGTGTCGATCAGGTCGAAGCCCGCATCGACGAACGCGTCGAGCAGCGAGAACGACGTCGCCTCGTCGGCCGACCAGCCGAAGACGTTGCCGCCGAACGCGATCGGTGCGACGCGAAGCGCAGAGCGACCGAGCGGGCGCTTGTCCATGTTCATCTCCTTCATCGATCGACCGGTGGACGATCGAGCCGCCTCGCGCGACGGAGTTCCGTGCGCGCATCCATTCGATCGACGGCCGGCCATGTTGCGCTTCAGCGGACTCGCGATCTTGCGTCGTGACGCGCCATCGCGTCACCGTCTCGGCGACGGCCGCTAGCGTGCGTCGTTCGGCGCGACGCCGCGTTCGAACAGCTCGACGCGATCCTCGGTCGCCGGATGCGTGCTGAGGTACTCGGGAATGCGCGGAAGCGCGATGTGCCGGCGATCGCGGTCGTTCGCCATCGACTTGCCGCTCGCGTCGGCCGCCTGCGGTGCCGGCGTCCAGACCTGCAGCCGCCGGAACAGCTCGGCCGCGCTGCGGGTCGAGATGCCGTTCGCCTTCATCATGTCGAGCGCGTACAGGTCGGCCCCGTGTTCCGCTTCGCGCGAGTATCGGAGACTACCGATGCCACCGGCGATCAGCGCCGCGGCGTTCGACACGTCGCCGATGTACCACGCCGCGATCACCGACGTCATCGTGCTGCGCACGAGCTGACGCATCGCGTCGCGATGCTCGAGATGACCCGTCTCGTGCGCGAGCACCGTCATCACCGCGTCGTCGTCGCCGGCCAGGACCACGAGCTCGTCGCCGACGACGATGATGTCGCCCGGCAGCGCCAGGGCATTCGGCGCGCCGAGCCGTCGGAACACGATCTCGGTCTTCGGCCACCGTGCGTCGAAGCGACCGTCCGCCATGCGGAGCGACGTGTATCGGTCCAGGATGCGATCGCGCTGCTCCTCGCTCAAGCCGGTCGGGCGAAAGAGGCCGCGCGCATCGAGCGTCGTCAGGAGCTTGTCGCCGAGCGCGTGGTCCCACGCCCGCGGCAAGTGCGTGACGATCGCGTCCGACGCCCACGGCACGCCCCACTGATAGATGACGGCCATCACGACGACGAACGCGACGGCGATCCCGATCGCATAAGACGTCCGCGAGGCGAGCCGATCCGCATGCGGCTTGCGAAAGCCGAGCTCGGCGAACAACGCGTCGGCCGCGACGCGGTCGTCGAACTCGCAGAGGCCGCCGCTCGCGAAAGACAGCCGCGCCGGGCCTCGATCGGTCGCCGGTGCGAAGCGCCAGTCGCTCGGCGGCACGGATCGGTCGACGCCGTCGCCGACGATCTGGATGCCGCCTTCGCGCTTCGTGACCGTCGCCGGTCGAGGGCGACTCGCCTGCCCGTCGAAGTACCGGCAGCGCTGCATCAAAGCGCGATGTCGAGTCCGAACAGCTCCGCGGTCTCCTCGCCGGTCGCGCCGATGCGCCGGTCGTCGGCTGCGCTCGTCAGCGCGCCCGGGTCGCCCTCCCACGACAGCGCGCCGATCCGGTAGCGCATCGAACGCACGACGGCGAACGGCCAGTAGAAGCCGAGCGTCAACAGCGTCAGCACGAGGTTGCCGAGCTCGATGCCCCAGAGCCGGGTCCGGCTCACGCGACTGACGAAGCGCGTGCCGCCGAGGGTGCTCTCGTTCCACACGAAGTTCTGGGTCATCCCCTTGACGAATCCCCAGCTGCCGATGGCCACGATGTAGAACGCGGCCACGCCGAAAGCGATCGGTCCGATGCGGATGAGGTCCGGCGCCATCCGCTTGAACGCCAGCCAGGCCACGCCGCCGACGATCGCGGCGGCGATCGTCGCGAGGATCACGACCGCGATGCCGAACAGCAGCCCCTTGACGGCGATCATGTACATCTGCCCGACGCGTCCGTCGAACCCGAACGGCGTCTGCCCGATCCGTGCGTTGCGGTGTTGATAGGCGCGCCACCGGAAGTAGAACCACGGCGCCAGCAGCAGCACGACGCCGAGCGCGGCGTAATAACGCCCGAGCGCTTTCAGGTTGGGCGCCGCACCGAGCGTCTGCTGCGCGACCACGAGCACCGCGGCCGGCCCGAGCACCATCAACATCAACGGGACGAACGTCAGATAGGCCTGACCGATCGTGCCGTCGAACGCGAAATGGATGCCGCGATAGCTCGAGTTGCCGAGGCGAAAGCGCAGCGACTTCCACAGCAGCCACGGCAACAACGCGAGCAGGACGACGACGACGCCGAACCAGACGGCCAGCGACACCTTCGCCGACTGCGTGTACGCGATCAGCAGGACGAGCCCGATCAGCCGCCCCTTCAACAGCGCGAACGGGCTTCCGTGGAATTCGAACGGCGAGCCGTCGACCAGCGTGTTGCCGTAGAAGTAGCGCAGCCGTCTGACCTTCGCCCACGGCGAGTAGATGCCGATCGTGACGATCGTCAGCAGCAGGTTGACGATCCAGATCCGGAAGTACGCGCTGCCGGTGCCGGTGAAGACGAATGCGCCGCCGTCGCGGGACCCGAACGCCGCGTCGGGACGCGCCTCGCGCGGCAGGTCGACGGGTGTCGTCGCACGTGGTCGGTCGAGCGGTACGGCACCGGCGTCGAGTTCGATCGTCATCGTGTGCATCCCTCCCCGGATGCCGACGGCGCCGGCTCGTCGCGGCATCGGCCGACGGCTCGCTCGGCGATGCGCGATCGATTCTAGGGGTGCCGGTCGTCGCTGACCATCAATTCATGCGCGCCGTGGCGCCGCGTTCTCACCTGTTCGGCGGATTGCGCCGGACGCGCGGTCGACCCGGACGCCGTGCGCGTCACGCGCCGTCGTGCCGCTCGACCAGCGCGATGATGTCGCGACCGTACGCCTCGAGCTTCTTCTCGCCGACGCCGGGCAGCTCGCCGAGCGCGGCGATCGTCGCCGGCCTCGATCGCGCGATCTCCTTCAGCGTGCCGTCGTGGAAGATCACGTACGCCGGCACGCCGTGCTCGCGCGACGCCGCGAGGCGCCACGAGCGGAGGGCGTCGAACAGCGAAGCGCTCGCGCGCATCGAGACCGGCCGCCACGTCGAGGTCCTTGCGGGTCCGGGCCTTCTTGCGACCCGACGACGCGACGAAGCGACGCAGCCGCACCGTCTCCTCGCCCTTCAGCACCGCACGGCTCTTCGCGGTCAGGTGCAGCGTGCCGTAGGTCTCGTGGTCGACGCCGACGTAGCCGAACGCGATGCGACTGACGCACGATCGCCCGCCACTCGGCCTCGCTGCGGTCGACGCCGATGCCGAACGTCGACAGCGTGTCGTGCTTCCACTGCCGGATCTTCTCGCCGTTGCGGCCGGCGACGTCGCCGCGCAGCACCGCGATGACGTGCAGCGCGCCGAAGCTCTGGTTGCGTTCCTTGCGCAGCCGGCAGATGCACGACAGCAGCTGCTGGACCGCCGATCGTCGCGTCGAACGTCTCGGGCGGCGACATGCAGTTGTCGCAGTTGCCGCAGCGCGCGCCCGGCGCCGTCTTCTCGTCGTCCTCGCCGAAGTACGCGAGCAGCATCGCGCGCCGGCAGCTCGCGGTCTCGCAGAGCCCGAGCATCGCGTCGAGCTTCGCGCCCGACACGCGCTTGTACTGCTCGCTCGCCTCCGACTCGTCGATCATGCGACGCAGCTGCACGACGTCCTGCAGCCCGTACGCCATCCAGGCGTCGGACGCGAGACCGTCGCGGCCCGCGCGGCCGGTCTCCTGGTAGTAGCCCTCGACGCTCTTCGGCAGGTCGAGGTGCGCGACGAAGCGCACGTCGGGCTTGTCGATGCCCATGCCGAACGCGATCGTCGCGACCATCACGAGGCCGTCCTCGCGCAGGAAGCGCGACTGGTTCTTCTGCGCGCGAGTCGGCTGTCCATGCCGGCGTGGTACGGCAGCGCCTTGACGCCCTGCTCGACGAGGAACGCGGCGGTCTCGTCGACGCGGCGGCGCGACAGGCAATAGACGATGCCGCTGGCACCGTCGTGTTCGGCGCGGATGAAGTCGATCAGCTGGCGACGCGCGTCGAGCTTCTCGACGATCTCGTAGCGGATGTTCGGCCGGTCGAAGCTCGACACGAACGATCGCGCGTCGGTCGAGCTCGAGCCGCTCGACGATCTCGACGCGCGTCGCCGGATCGGCCGTCGCGGTCAACGCGAGGCGCGGCACGCCGGGGAAGCGCTTGCCGAGGACGGCGAGCTGCATGTACTCGGGCCGGAAGTCGTGGCCCCACTGCGACACGCAGTGCGCCTCGTCGATCGCGAACAGCGCGATCCGGCGCCGGCGTCGAGCAGCTGCAGGCAGCGGTCGGTCAGCAGGCGCTCCGGCGCGACGTACAGCAGGTCGAGCTCGCCGCGTCGGATACGCGCGCTCGACCTCGCTCGCGCGTTGCGCCGACAGCGTCGAGTTGAGGAACGCGGCGCGCACGCCGAGCTCCTCGAGCGCCGAGACCTGGTCCTGCATCAGCGCGATCAGCGGCGAGACGACGACGCCGCAGCCGAGGCCGCGGCGGTGCCGCACGAGCGCGGGGATCTGATAGCACAGCGACTTGCCGGCGCCGGTCGGCATCAGGATCAGCGCGTCGCCGCCGGCGACCACGTGCGCGATCGCGTCGGCCTGATGCCCGCGGAACGACGGATAGCCGAAGACCCGTTGCAGGACCTCGAGCGCCGCGTCGCCGTCGCCGCGCGCGTCGGGTGCCGGGCTCGACGAAGCCGCGCCGGTCTCGAACCGGGCGGCGACGTCGGCGACGCCGAACGTCACGGCAGGCTGCCGCCGAACGCGAACAACAGGGCCGACACGACGAGGCAGTAGACACCGAAGTAATGCCAGCGGCCGGCCTCGAGCCAGCGCGACAGCCAGCGCAGCGCGACGAGGCCCGCGAGGAACGCGAAGACCATCCCGACCAGGCTCGGCGCGAACAGGTGCAGCCAGTCGTGCCGCACCTCGGGCAGCGCGGAAGTCGCCTTCACGAAGCGCCACGCCTCGCGCGCGATGACGGCCGGCGTCAGCACGACCGCGAGCGCGAAGCTGAACTCCTCGGAGCGATTGCGGGCCACGCGCTGCAGCAGCCCGGTCGACACCGTCGCGCCCGATCGCGAGAAGCCGCGGAACGGCAGGCAGATGCCCTGGACCGCGCCGATCCACGCGGCGCTGCGGATGCCGACGTCGTCGCGTCCCGGCTGCTTCGCGTTCTTCAGGCCCGAGACGATGATCAGCACGCCGGCGGCGGCGAGGCCGCTCGCGATCAGCAGGTGATTGCCGAAGAGGTCCTCGATCTCGTCCTTGCCGCTGCCGCGCATCAGGACCTTCTCGATCAGCTCCTTCAATGCGAGCCCGATCACGCCGGTCAGCGCGGTCGCGACGACGATCACCTTGACCGCATCGACGAACAGCGCCCTCGATGCGAAGAAGCGGGCACGCCACGCGGACCAGAAGTAGAGGATGACGGCGAACATCGTGCCGGTGTGCAGCATCACGAGCAGCAGCGTCATCGCCGGTGTCGTCGGATCGAGGCCCATCAATCGTTCGGCGACGATGACGTGCGCCGAGCTCGACACCGGCAGCAGCTCGGCGACGCCCTGCACGACGGCGAGCACGAGGACGTGCACCCAGGAGACCGTTTCGGTCATGCGGTCACTCGCGCGGACGGCTGATCGATGGGCATGGCGAGGCGAGGATCGGACGGATCGGGAAGAATCATCGGGAGCTGGAAGGACGGTGAGAGGCGCCGGGGCGCGTCGCGAGAATACCGCGTTCGCGCGCCCGCGACGTCCCGCGTTTCGACGACGGGTCGTGGCTCGCAAACCGCGCCCCGAACGACGAGAACCCGACGGCCGGACCCGTCTCCGCAGGTGACCGGCCGCGCGTCAGCCCGCGCGCTCCAGATAGCTTTCGAACACGCCGACGTGGACCGACGCGTCGTCGACCGTGTTCGGCCACAGCTCCGCGGCGCGGAACCGCACGTCGTAGGTCGGCTCGTCGCTCGCGTCGACGCCGTGCGCATGCGCATCGGGGAACGGATACGCCGGCGAGACGCCGACGACGACGCCGGTCCGGCCGCGCACGTACGCCGGCATCCGCACGTGGCCGGGCACGCGATCGTCGCGCACGCGGACGCGGTCGCCGACCGCGAACGACTCGCGCGCGTCGACGTTGCCGCGACCGGGCGCACCCGGCAGCGCGAGCGGAACGGCGCCGCCCGCCCGACGTTCGAGCTCGTCGCGCGTGACGAAGCCCTTCTCGACCAGCAACGACGCGAGGCTCGTCAGCGAACGCTCGTAGTAGCTCGCCGACAGGTAGTGCCGGGGCTCCATCCGCTCGATCGCATGGCGGTACTCGTCCATGTTGAAGACGCCGTGCTTGACCGCGAGCGAATAGAGCGCGTTCGCGCGCTTCTCCCACGCTTCGTGGAAGACCTTCGCTTCGGGCGAGTGGCGGACCGGGCCGAAGCCCTGCTTGCCGCCGAGATCGTGCATGCCGTCCATCGATGTCCCTACAGCCGCGCGACGCCGATCATCGCGTCCTTCGTGACGATCGCGGCGAGCGCCGCCTCGCTCCAGCCTTCGGTCTGCGCCGGTCGCATCGGCAGCACCAGGTAGCGCGTGTCGGCCGTCGTGTCCCAAACGCGGATCTCCATCGCCGCCGGCAGCACGAGTCCCATCTCGGCCAGCACCGTGCGCGACTGCCGCACGATGCGCGCGCGATATTCGAGATCCTTGTACCAGTCCGGCGGCAGACCGATCACCGAGAAGGCGGTGCACGAGCACAGCGTGCAGCAGATCACGTTGTGGACGTCGGCCGTGTTCTCGAGCACGACGAGATGGCGATGATGCGGCGGCATGCCGATGCCGAGCTCGGCGACCGCGTCGCGGCCGTTCGTCAGCAGCCGCTCGCGAAACGCCGGATCGGTCCACGCCTTCGCGACGACCCGCGCACCGTTCTGCGGGACCCACTCCTCTTCGGCGAGATGCTCGAAGGTCCGCACGAACGCGGCCGGCTCCATCCCGCGCTCGTCGAGCACGCTCTCGACGGCGTCGAGGCGTCGCTCGATCGGCGCGATCGATGAAGCCGTGCTCACTCGTACATCCAGTCGCGCGTCATCGGGAACGGATTGGTCCCGGCGCCGCCCAGCTTGCAGGCCAGCAGCTGATAGATGTTCATCCAGTTGTCGCGGAAGCCGACGCTGCAGCCCATCAGGTACACGCGCCAGATGCGAAAGCGCTTCTCGCCGGCGATGCGGCGCGCCGTTTCAGGGTCGCGGTCGAGGCGATGCGCCCAGTGCTCGAGGGTCAGCGCGTAGTGACGACGGAGCGACTCGACATCGACGACCTCCAGTCCTTCGTCGGCCATGATCCGCGCCACGTCGCTCATGTGCGGCAGCTCGCCGTCCGGAAAGACATAACGGTCGATGAACTCGCCGGCGCCGCGACCGACCTGGCGAAGCTCGGGATGCGTCGCGGTGATGCCGTGCATCAGCATCGCGCCGCCGTTCTTCAGCAGCGCGTGCATGTCGCGAAAATAGAGCGGCAGGTTCTTCATGCCGACGTGCTCGAACATTCCCACGCTCGTGATCTTGTCGTACCCACCCTTCTCCGGGACGTCGCGATAGTCCTGCAGCCGGACCTCGCAGCGCGACGAAAGCCCGAGCGCGTCGATCCGCTCCTTCGCGTACGCGTACTGGTTCTCGGACAGCGTCACGCCGACTGCATGGGCGCCCTGCTGCGCCGCGCGGATGATCAGGGCGCCCCATCCGCAGCCGACGTCGAGCAGACGGTCGCCGGGCTTCAGCATCACTTTCTTCAGGATGTGATCGAGCTTGTTGGCCTGCGCGTCGTCGATGTCGTCGTCGGGGTGCTTGAAGTAGCCGCACGAATAGACCATCTCGCGGTCGAGGAAGAGCCGGTAGAAGTCGTTCGAGACGTCGTAGTGGTACTCGATCTTCTCCTTGTCGCGCGAGCGACTGTGCGCGAGGACGCGCGCGAGGAGCCCTGCCTCCGGCTTCGTGAATTCGTCCGCGCCGGTGCTGTCGGACAGGAGGACGCCGACCGCGAGGATGTCTTCGATCGCGCCGTCGATGTCGATGTCGCCTTCGACATACGCGGTGCCGAGGTTGCCGAGCGTCGGGTTCAGCAGCGTCCGGATCGCGGCGAGCGACTTGAGCCGCATGGAGACCGTCGGCGCAGGCCCCATCTCGATGCGCCGTCCCGACGGCAGTTCGATCGACAGGGGAATCTCGTCGCCGGCGCGCGACACGATCCACCGTTCAACTTGCGATTCCAGCACCGCTCGTCCTCCGTGGCAGGTGATCTCGTTCGGGGAATTGTAGCAATGGCCCCCCGGTCGGAGGGGCCGGTCGGAATGCCCTGTGCCACAATCGCGACCGATGCGCCCTGCGTGGCCGCGGTGGCGAAATTGGTAGACGCGATAGACTCAAAATCTGTTTCCCGCAAGGGAGTGCCGGTTCGATTCCGGCTCGCGGCACCACCGGTGCATCTCCGGATCCGCGGACGCACGGCACGACCGGTGCGGTCGATCCGTTCATCGGCCCAGGTCCGTCGTCTCGCTGTCCAGCGCCCGGGCGATCAGGCCGTTCTCGACGATGACGAATCCGGCGGCCACCATCACGAGCAGCAGCCCGACGAGGGCGAACAGCACGCCGACCGGGCTCAAGACCTCCAGCGTCGGCGAGATCGTCACGACCGCGCCGAGCACGAGCGTCGCCGTCAGCAGCATCGCCGCCACGAGTCCCAGGTTCGTCGCCTGTCGCATCAGCGCGCAGCGGCGCTGATAGATCTGCAGCTGGTCGCGCAGGCTGTCGAGTCGCGGCCCTTGCGCTTCACGGCCGCGCAGGTTCTCCGCCAGGTCGCGCAGGCGGCTGACCGACTCGATGTAGCGCTGGTTCAGGTATTGCAGGAAGATCCACGCCGCGAACAGCAGGCTCGCCGTCGGGCCGATCGTCTGCAGCAGTTTCGCGAGGTCGAAATCGAAGGTCATGGGGACACCTGTCGATGCGGAGTCGTCCGCATGCGGCGTACCCGACGCGTTGCACGTCGGTGACGACGCGCCGCCGCGTCGCCCCGTGGCGGTTGGCACCCGGCCGCGTCCTGTGCAACGATGCGCGGCGATGCGGCGGCCGTTCGGGGCCACCGCTTCCGTTCGTTCGCGCATTGCCCGGAGTCCGTATGCTGAAACCGCTTCTCGTCGCAGTCCTGCTCGCGCTGGTCGCCGCTTGCGCCGGGCCGTCGATGCACTACAGCGGCGCGATCACGACGACCGACGATCCCCGTGCGCGCGAAGCGGCGACGAAGCAGGTGCCGCTGAAGGACCGCGTCGTGGTGGTCACGCGGGTCAACTGGTCCGACCCTGCCACCAAGGGCGGCTCGCACGCCGTCCGCTGGAACTGGTACGAAGGCGACACGCTGATCGCCGAGCGCTCGAAGACGATCGACTTCAACCGCAGCCCGTTCCGCTTCTCGCACAGCCTGCAAGCGGCGGACCTCGGGCTCGGCCGCTATCGCGTCGAAGTGCTGGTCGACGGCGTCAAGGTCGACGAGCAGACGTTCTTCGTCGTCGCGTCGTAGCGTTCGCGGGCGCCGGCCGTCAGCCGGCGGGCCGGTCGATCAGGCTGACGTGCGCGGCGACGACGCGCCATCCTTCCGGCATGCGGACCCAGGCCTGGCTCTGTCGGCCGATGCGCGGGCCGCCGTCCCGCACGAACTCGATGTCCGCCGTCGCGAACGCCGTGCCGTAGGTCGTGATCACGCGTCGCACGATGGTCCGCGCGAGGCCGGTCGACGGCCGCGCTGCACGGAACGCGGCGATCGCGCCGTAGCCGTACAGGTTCTCGCCGGCGCCGAAGCGCAGCGTCTTCGGCGAATCCCAGAACAGCTCGTCCAGCACCGCGACGTCGTTCGAGACGAGCGCCGCCTCGTAGCGTTCGAACGCGGCCGTGACCTCGGCGAGCGTCGCGGGGTCGTCGACGATCATGGCGCGGCGGCCACGCGCACGTGTGCGACGCCGGTCCGCTCGAGCGCATCGGCGACCCGCAGCACGAGGTCTTCGCGCCACGGCGCGGCGATGATCTGCACGCCGATCGGAAGGTGCGCGTCGCTGCCGCTGGTCGCGCCGAAGACCGGCGCAACGGCGACCGGCACGCCGATCGCGGACCACGGCTGCGTCAGCACGCCGAGGTGCGGCCGCGCGGAAACGCGTCGGCCGCCGATCTCGAGGAACTCGGTCCCGATCGGCGGCGCGGCGCACGGTGTCGCCGGCGCGAGCAGCACGTCCCACGTCGCGAACAGTCGGGCCGCGCGTTCGGCCGCGACCCGACGCACGCGCTGCGCGCGTTCGACCCAAGCCGCCGGCAGCAGCGCGCCGGCGAGGAAGCGATCGCGCGACAGCGGCTCGAAGTCGGCGGCGCGGGTTCGCAGGTCGGGCAGATGCAACGCGGCGCCCTCGGCGTTCGTGATGACGAATGCCGCGGCGCGGACGGCCTCGGCCTCGTCGAACGTCGCCTGCGCGGACACGCCGAGCGCCGCCGCGACCCGCGCGACCGCGGCCCGCGCGTCGTCGCCGGCCTGGTCGACGAACCAGCCGTCGAGCATCGCGATCCGGAGGCCCTGCGTGCCTGCCCCGAGCGTCGGCATCGTCGGCTCGACCGGCCGCTGCAGGCAGCCCGGGTCCAGCGGATCGGGGCCCTGCATCGCGTCGTAGGCGAGCGCGAGGTCGCGCGCGCTGCGTGCGAGCGGGCCGAGATGATCGAGGCTGTGCACGAACGGATAGCTGCCGCGCCGCGACAGTCGTCCGAACGTCGGCTTCAGGCCGAACGTGCCGCACAGCGAGGCCGGCACGCGGATCGAGCCGTTCGTGTCCGACGCGAGCGCGATCGGCACGGTGCCGGCCGCAACCGCGGCGCCCGAGCCACCCGACGAGCCGCCGGCCACGCGCGACGGATCGTGCGGGTTGCGGCAGGCGCCCTCGTGCGTGTTCTCGGTCGTGAAGCCGTATGCGTACTCGTCCATGTTGAGCGCGCCGACGAGGACCGCACCGGCCGCCTCGAGCCGCTCGACGAGCACCGCGTCGCGCGCGGCCGGCGCCGCGTCGCGCTCGATCTTCGAGCCGGCGAGCGTGACGAGGCCCGCGACGTCGTAAAGATTCTTTACCGCGAATGGCACGCCGAACAGCGGCAGCGAGCGATCGCCGCTCGCGTCGAGCGCGTCCGCACGCGCACGCGCGCGGGCCGCGGTCACGTCGGTAAACGCGTTGATCGACGGATTGGCGCGTTCGATCGCGGCGAGGCTGGCGTCGACGAGGGCGCGGACCCGGACGCGCCCGGCGCGCGACGCGTCGACCATCGCCGACGCCGTGTCCCCCGCGAGCGTCGCGGCGTCGGTCAAGGAACGACCGGCACGAAGACCTCGCCGGACTCGTCGTGCGCCGACAGCGGGAAGGCTTCGACGATCGCGTTCATCGAAGCAGCGAGCGCGAAGTAGCCGAGCACGCCGTCACGATACGGCGCGATGTCGAGGCCGAGCAGCGCGGCCGCGGCATCGACGTAGGCGGCGTGCTCCGCCGTCGTCAAGACGAAGCCCCGGCGACGATCAGCGCCGAACCTCGCGCTGGAAGATCTCCATCGACCGCTTCTTCGTCGCGATGAAGCTCGGCGTCGACAGGGTGTCGACGGTGCGCGGCCGCGGATCGTCGTACTTCAGGATCTCGGCGACGCGCGTCGGACGCTTCGTCAGCAGCAGCACCTCGTCGGCGAGATACACCGCTTCCTCGAGGTCGTGCGAGACGAGCATCATCGTCGTGCCGGTCGCGATGAAGACCTCCTGCAGCTTCTCGCGGATGAACAGCGTCATCTCGAAGTCGAGTGCGCTGAACGGCTCGTCGAGGAAGATGACCTCGGGACGGTTCGCGAGCGCGCGCATGATCGACGCGGTCTGCTGCTGGCCGCCCGACAACTCGTACGGATAGCGCTTGAGGTCGAACTTGACCGAGAACGAGTGCTCGAGCTCGTCGATGCGCGTGGCGATGTCGCCCTTCTTCATCCCTTCGAGCTCGAGCGGATAGCGGATGTTGTCGATCGTACGCCGCCACGGCAGCAGCGCCTCGCGATAGTTCTGGAAGACGTAGCCGATCTTCGTGTCGCGCAGCGACTTGCCGTCGAACAGGATCTCGCCCGAGTCGATCGGGATCAGCCCGGCGATCATGTTGATCAGCGTCGACTTGCCGCAGCCGTTCGGACCGAACACCGAGACGATCTTGTGCTTCGGGATGTCGAGGTCGAAGTCGTCGTACAGCGGCCACCCCGCGAAGTACTTCGTCAGGCCGCGGATCGTGATGTGCGTGCCGGCGGCGGCCTGCGGCTTCTCGCTCATCACGGCGCTCATCGTCCGCTCCAGTGGACAATGCGCCGCTCGGCGACCAGGAACAGCACGTTGAGCGCGTAACCGAGCGCGCCGGCGGCCAGGATCGCCGCGTACATGCTCTTCACGTTCAGCACCTGCTGCGCATCGATGATGCGGTGACCGAGGCCCGAGTCGGAGCCGATGAACATCTCGGCGACGATCACGATCACGAGCGCCATCGACACCGCCGAGCGCAGTCCGACGAACGTCGGCTGCAGGCTTTCCCAGATCAGCACGTCCTTGAAGATCTGCCAGCTCGACGCGCCCATCACCTTCGCGGCCATCACGCGCTGCTTGCGCGCGTTGATGACGCCGTACGCGCTGTTGAACAGCACGATCAGCAGCGCACCGAACGCGGCGATCGCGACCTTGTTGACGTCGGACACGCCGAAGATCAGCAGGAACAGCGGGATCAGCGCCGACGACGGCGTCGAGCGGAAGAAGTCGATCAGGAACTCGACCGAGCGATACGACTTCTCGTTCGAGCCGAGCAGCACGCCGAGCGGCACGCCGATCACCGCCGCGATCACGAACGCCTCGAGCGTGCGCCAGACCGTGACCGCGAAGTCCGTCAGCAGCGGACCGCCCGCGAGACCGGTCCCGAGCGCCTGCAGCGTCGCCCACGGCGTCGGCAGCAGGATCTGCTTGATGAGGCCGAAGCGGACGACGAGGTCCCACACGATGAACAGGACGATCGGCCCGATCACCGGTAGCAGCTTGTTCGTTAGCGGTGGCTTCGGCGCGCGGGTCGTCTCGGCCGCCTCGCCTTCCCACGGCTTCTTCGTCGGCGAGTTGGACAGGACCGGCGCGGGCTCCGCGCCGACGGTCGGATCGGTGGCGGTCATCGTCATGGCTCGCGGTCGCGTCAGGCCTTGTAGAGCAGGCCGCCGACATCGACCTTGCGCTCGAAGATGCCCTTATCGGTGAACAGGTCGTAGAACTTCTGGAAGTAGGCGACGTCGGCCGGCTTGAAGTCGGTCGAGAACAGGTAGTCGGACATCGGCACCTCGGCCGTCAACGGCCCTTCGATCGCCGTGTAGCCCTTGAGGAACGGACGGGCCTCGGTCGGATTGCTCTTCACGAGCTCGACGCCGCGGCGGTAGGCGGCCATGTACTTCTTCGCGACGTCCGGATGCGCCTTGATGAAGTCGGATGTCAGCGTCGCCGACCCGCCGTGCCACGGCGCCATCGGGTCGCCGAGGATGTACTTCGCGACGACGCCGACCTCGAGCGTCTTCGTCGTGCCGTTCAGGCGGCCGACGGTGCCGGTCGGCTCGAGCGTGTAGATCGCGTCGACCTGGCCGGCCGCGATCGCGCCGACGTGCTGGCCGATCGGCAGCTCGGACACCGACGACGCGGGCGCGCCGGCGCGCTCGAGCATGACCTTGCAGAGCGTCGTGTTCTGGATGCCGGGACCGGCCGCGATCCGCTTGCCCTTCAGATCCGCGAGCGACTTGTACGGCGCGTCCTTCGCGACGATGAACTCGTCGAGGACGTACTTCGCGTTGGTCGGGTTCGTGCAGAAGATCTTGAAGAGGCCGGGCTGCGCGATCTCGCCGATCGCGAGCACGGCCGACGCGGTGCCGTTCGCGCTGCCTTCGCCGCGCCCCGACAGCATCGCCTCCATGACCTGCTGCGCGCTCGCGTACTTCTGCGGCTCGACGTCGAGGCCGGCTTCCTTGAAGTACCCCTTCTCGATCGCGACGAAGAACGGCAGGGCCGACGCGACCGGCCAGAAGCCGATGCGGATCTTCGGCGAGGCCTGGGCCCGCACGAGCGCCGGCGCCGACATCGCAGCCGTCGCGAGCACCGCGCCGGCCCCCGCGATCAGGCGCCGACGCTTCGTGTCGGACGGACCCGATGCAGCGTGGTCCGTGTCCCTGGCCGTCGTCGCGACCGCGTCGAACTCCTGCATCGGTGTTTCTCCCTGACGGCGTCCGCGCGGCTCGAACGGCCGCACCCGGAGACCGCCGGATCAGCTACGCAGATGCCGTGCCAGGGATGAAAGGGCCGCTACCGACGCGGATGCCGACAATCCGAATCGCGCGCACCGCAAGCGAGCGCATTGGCGGTGCGGTGCGACCCAGCTTGAGCCGGGCACGCGCGAAGCGAACCGCGGTCAGCGCGGATGAGACTCGAAGAAGCGCAGCATCTCGCCGGTCGCGTCGATGCCGGCCGGATCGGTATGGCTGCCGCTCGCGTCGCCGCCGGCCCACGCATGACCGGCGCCGTGCAGCATCCACGACTCGGCCAGTACCGCACCGTCGGCGCCGACGTACTCGGTTCTCGTGAAACCGCTGGCCGCGCCGTCCGGCGACGACGACTGCCGCTCGCTGTGCACGGCGTCGCCGACGACCGATTCGATCAGCCGCTCGGCGTTGTCCGGATGCACGGTGTGATCCTGGTCGCCGTGGAAGACGATCATCGGAACGCCGGGTCGCGTGCGGTCGTGCGCGGCTTTCCTCGCGCCGTTGCGCATGGCCATCAGCGCATCGGGCACGTTGCGCGCCGCGCCGACCGGCAGGCCGGAGTGCACCGCGACCGCCGCGAACAACGACGGGTCGCCGGCCGCGACGAGCGCGGCCATCGCACCGCCGGCCGACAAGCCGGCCACGTACACGCGATGTGGATCCGCCCCGCGAGCGTCGACGACCGTCCGCGTCAGGTCGCGCAGGAACGCCGCCTCGCCGCCGCCCGTCTGCTCCTGCGGCCCGAACCAGTTCCAGCAGCACGACGGGTTCGCGTCGCGCGACTGCTCGGGATACAGGACCAGGAAACCGGCCGCCTCGGCCGCGCGGTTCATCCGCGTGCCCGCTGCGAAGTCGTCGGCGTTCTGCGTGCAGCCGTGCAGCATGACGATCAGCGGCGGCGAGCCCTCGGCGGACGCCGGGACGAAGAGCTTGTAATGCCGGGTCAGGCCGCCGAACGCGTGGACGCCGGAAACCGTTCCGACCTCGTCGTGCTGGGCGCGGGACGCGGCCTGCGCGACGGGCGGCCGGCGCTTCTCGTCGGTCGGCCAGCGCAGGAAGGCGTCGAACGGGCGCGGCACGACCGCCGCCGCGGACAGCGCCGCGCTGCGGTCCAGCGCCTCGGCGAGGCTCTTCTGGACGATCTTCGTGACCTCGACGAACGGCCGCGGGCGCGCCAGGCGCGTCGCGCCCGAGACCAGCCGATTCCACTTGTTTCGCATGACGTCCAACCCTCCAGCCGCTTCGACTCCATTGATGTTGCGACGCAGCATAGCGGATTCAAGGCGGCGGCACCTGTAGGACGGCGGCCGGTTCCGGCCGTCGGGCGGCCCGCTCGCTTATCATCGACGGCGCTTCGACGAGGAGGCGCGAATGGCGCATGCGACCGGAACGTTCGACGTCACGATGGCCCAGGAGCCGCTGCACGCGGCGGCCGGCGCCGACAGCGGGCTCGCGCGCGTGTCGCTCGCCAAGCGCTATCACGGGGCGCTGGACGCGACCGGCGTCGGCGAGATGTTCGCCGTGACGACGGCCGTCCCCGGATCCGCAGGCTACGTCGCGATGGAGCGGGTCACCGGCACCCTGGACGGCCGGCGCGGCAGCTTCGTCCTGCAGCACGCCGGCACGATGGACCGCAACGCGCCGACGCTGTCCGTCACGGTCGTGCCCGACTCGGGCACCGACGAATTGGTCGGCCTGACCGGTCGCCTCGACATCCGCATCGAGGGCGTCGCGCACGACTACGACTTCGACTACGCGTTCCGGGACGCGCCGGCGTCGTGACGGCCGGCTATTCGCAGACGCCGCTGGCGCGCAAGCTCGGCATCGGGCCCGGCGCGCGTGTCGTCGTGCTCGGCGCGCCCGATTCCTTCCATGCGTCGCTGGAGCCGTTGCCCGACGGCGTCGTCTTCGGCGACGCGATCGTCGCGGACGCTGACCTGGTCCATCTTTTCGCCCGCGCGCGAGCGGCCCTCGCCGACGCGCTCGCCGAGTGCCGTGCGACGCTGCGCCCCGACGCCGTCGTCTGGGCGTCGTGGCCGAAGAAGGCATCGAAGGTGCCGACCGACATCACCGAGGACGTGATTCGCGCGATTGCGCTGCCGCTCGGGTTCGTCGACGTCAAGGTCTGTGCGGTCGATGACGTCTGGTCCGGACTGAAGCTGGTCGTTCGCCGGGCGCTCCGCGGCTGACGCGAGCGAGCCTTCGTTCAGACGACGACGCCGCCCGAACGCGCCGTTTTCCGAATGTTCCTGGCTCGTCGCCGCGCGATAACGCGTCTTCGGGAATCGAAGGAGCGCGAGCGATGGAACGGCCAGACGACGAAGACAGGGGACCTGCAGGCGACGGCGGCGCGCCGTCGCAGGGGCGACGCAGCATGTTGCTCGGCGCCGGCATGATGGCCGGCGCGATGGCCGCGCGAAACGTCGCGGCAGGGACGTTCGACAGCGCACCGGAGACCGTCAACGGCGGGCCGATGCCGAAGCCGCCCGGCGAACGCACGGCAGGCGCGATCAAGCCGGGACGCGGCTCGGCGCTCGCCGGCAAGGTGGCGGTCGTGACCGGCGGAGCACGGGGCATCGGACGGGCGATCGCGGTCGAGTACGCCGCGAACGGCGCGGACGTCGTCGTCCTCGACATCGCCGGCTACGTCAGCCCGGCGTCGGACGCCGCACCGGCCACCGGCGAAGACCTGGACGAGACGGTCCGGCAGATTCGGGCCTACGGCCGTCGCAGCGAAGCGATCAAGGCCGACATCCGCAAGATCGCCGACCTGCGAGCCGCGGCCGACCGCGTGGAGCGCACGTACGGAAAGATCGACATCGTCGTCGCCGACGCCGCGATCCAGCGCTGGAAGCCGCTGCTCGAGATGGAGGACAGCGACTGGTACGACGTCATCGACAACAACGTCAACGGCACCGCGAACACGGTCCGCGCGTTCGCGCCGAAGATGGCCGCGCGCAATCACGGCCGGCTGATCCTGCTGTCGTCGATGCAGGGCAAGCACGGCACGAAGGACGCGTCGAGCTATTCGGCGTCGAAGTGGGCGATCATCGGATTGATGAAGTCGGCCGCGATGGAGCTCGGCAAGTACAACATCACGGTCAACTGCGTGATCCCGGGCCTCGTCGACACGCCGCTGACGCGCTATGCGAAGCGCCTGACCGAGAGCTACGACGAGACCGGCCACCAGGCGCCGCCCGACGTCACGCCCCAGCAGGCGTGGGACGAGCGGAAGCCGACGGTGCCGATGCAGGTCGGCTGGCTGCAGCCCGAGGACATCGCGCCGGTCGCGGTCTTCCTCGCGAGCGACGCGGCCGAGATGGTGACCGGCGCGGAATACGAAGTGACCGGCGGCGACAGCGCGAAGGACATCTAGACACGCGCCGCGCCCCGTCGGTCGGCGCGTCGGACCGGCATCGGCGTGCCGGCCGATCCGCGCGTCGATCCTGGCGTCAGTTGATGGTGAGCACGGCCGCGGTGCTGGTCACGCTGCCCGCGCTGTTCGTGACGACGACGCGGAACTGCTCGCCGCTGTCGGTCTTCGCCGTGGGCGCCGTCGTGAGCGTCGCTGCGGTGGCGCCGTTGATGTTCGCGAAGGTCGCGCCGCTGTCCTTGCTCGACTGCCATTGATAGCTGGGGCTCGGCGCGCCGTTCGCCGCCACGACGAAGGTCGCGGTCGCCGGCGCCGTGACGGTCTGCGAGATCGGCTGCAGCGTGATGGCGGGGGCCACCGCCGTCGCGGCGACCGTCAGCACGGCATCGGCGCTCGCGACGCTGCCGATACTGTTCGTGACCACCACCCTGAATCGCTCGCCGTTGTCGCCGGTCGTCGTCGGCGGCGTCGTGAAGGTGGCGCCGGTCGCGCCGGCGATGTCGGCGAACGTGACCCCGCCGTCGGTGCTCTCCTGCCACTGGTACGTGGGCGTCGGATAGCCGGTCGCGACCACCCGGAACGTGCCGGAGGACGGCGCCACGACCGTCGTCGCCGAGGGTTCGGCCGCGATGGCCGGCTGGGCGGGCACGGCCGTCACCGTCAGCAACGCAGCGCGGGTCGTCGCGACGCCGGACGAATTGCTCGCGACGCCGCGGAACAGGGTGCCGTTGTTCGAAAGGCCGACGGCGTGGACGACGAACGTGACCCCGTTCGCGCCGGCGAGGTTGGTCCACGTGACGCCGTCCGTGCTCGACTGCCACTGGTACGCGAGCGAGGTCCCCGACGCGGTGAACGAGAACGTGGCGTCGAGTCCGGCCGCGACGGTGACGTCGGCGGGCTGCGCCGTGATGGCGGGCGGCGTGGGCGCGGCGGTGACCGTGAGCGTCGCCGCCGACGAGGTCACCGTGCCGCCCGGCCCGACGATGACGACGCGATACTGGCTCTGGTCGAGCGACGTGACCGCACCCACCAACAGCGTCGCTGCCGTCGCGCCCGAGATCGCGCCGAAGGTCGCGCCGCCGTCCGTGCTTTGCTGCCACTGATAGGTCAGCGGACCATCCCCGGTCGCGACCACCGTGAACGCGGCGTTCGTGCCGGCGACCGCGCTGGTCGACGCGGGTTGCGTCGTGATGGCGGGCGCGACGTTCGTCGAATCGGACGACTTCCCGCACGAGGCGAGCACGCAGACCAGCAGTCCGAGCAGCACGCGGCGCGCGTTGCGGCCCCACCCGTCCATCGTCAACGCCGATCTCGCACGAACGCTCTGCATCTCGAATTCCCACGGTTGCACCGCGATGGCGCGGCCCGGCAATATACGAAGCGTACCCGCTCTCGCCAATGCGGTTTGGCGACTTGTTACACCTTCGCATCGCGCCTGTGGCGATCGCGGTCGGACGGCGGTCGCGCCGCCGCTCGGGCGGCCTCCGGGGCCGGCCCTCGTCGCCGCGATAGAATCGGCGGCCGCAGGCACCGACGGAGAACACGCATGACAACGATGGCCGATCGCGACGGCTTCATCTGGAAGGACGGCGAGCTCGTCGACTGGCGCGACGCGACGATCCACGTCCTGACGCATACGCTGCATTACGGGATGGGCGTGTTCGAAGGCGTTCGCGCCTACCAGCAGGCCGACGGCTCGACGGCCGTCTTCCGCCTCGAGGATCACACCCGCCGCCTGCTGAACAGCGCGAAGATCTTCCAGCTGAAGGTGCCGTTCGACCACGCGACGCTGGTCGAAGCGCAGAAGCAGGTCGTCCGCGAGAACAAGCTGCAGAGCTGCTACATCCGGCCGCTCGTGTGGATCGGTTCCGAGAAGCTCGGCGTCGCCGCGAAGGGCAACACGATCCATGTCGCGATCGCCGCGTGGCCGTGGGGCGCCTACCTCGGCGAGGACGGCCTGATGAAGGGCATCCGCGTCAAGACGTCGTCGTTCACGCATCACCATTCGAACGTGACGATGTGCAAGGCGAAGGCCGTCGGCAACTACACGGTGTCGATCCTCGCGAACCAGGAGGCGGTGACCGACGGCTACGAGGAAGCGATGCTGCTCGATCCCGAGGGCTACGTGTGCCAGGGCTCCGGCGAGAACGTGTTCCTGGTGATCGACGGCAAGCTGTACACGCCGGACCTGTCGGGCGGCGCGCTCGACGGCATCACGCGCCAGACGATCATGACGCTCGCGGGCGAGTTCGGCATCCCGGTGTCCGAGAAGCGCATGTCGCGCGACGAGTTCTACATCGCCGACGAGGCGTTCTTCACCGGCACGGCCGCCGAGGTCACGCCGATCCGCGAGCTCGACGGCCGGACGATCGGCGAAGGCACGCGCGGGCCGATCACCGAGAAGCTGCAGACCGCCTTCTTCGACATCGTCAACGGCCGCAATCCGAGGTATGCGTCGTGGCTGTCGAAGGTCTGACGGTGCGCGCATGAAACGAGGCCGACGATGAGCGAGAGCGAACCGTCCGCCGTCGAGCTCGACGGCAAGGACCTGCCGGCGTTCTGTCCGAACCCGCGGATGCCGCTGTGGAACCATCACCCGCGGGTCTTCCTCGACGTCGTCCCGACCGGCGAGGCGATGTGCCCGTACTGCGGCACGCGTTATCGGCTCAAGCCGGGCACGGTCGTTCACGCGCATTGAGCGGGACGACGCGGCGGCCGGCGTCGCTCCGCCCGCGGCCGACGACCGGGCCGACGCGATCGACGACCCGGTCGACGCGGGCGCCGTGAAGACACTGGTCGTCGCGCCGAACTGGATCGGCGACGCGTTGATGGCGCAGCCGCTGCTGACGCTGTTGAAGCGCGACGACCCCGACCAGACGATCGTCGCGCTCGCGCCGCGCTGGGTCGCGCCGGTGCTGGCCGCGATGCCCGAGATCGACGAGGTCGTCGCGACCGACCTCGTGCACGGCGCGCTGCAATGGTCAGGCGCGACGCGCGTTCGCGCGCGACGCTCGCGGCGCGTCGCTTCGACCGCGCGTTCGTGCTGCCGAACAGCTTCAAGTCCGCGCTGATCCCGTGGCTGGCCCGCATCCCGCTTCGGGTCGGCTACGTCGGCGAGTCGCGCTACGTCGTCGTCAATCGTCGCGTCGCGGGACCCGACCCGGCGTTCGCGATGAGCGCGCGCTATGCCGCGCTCGCGAGCGCCGTCGGCCTCGCGGCACCCGACCCCCTCCCGACACCGCACCTGGTCGTCGCCGAGAAGACGGTCGTCGACGTGCGCCGACGCTTCGGCTTCGACGACGACGACGAGCTGATCGCGCTTTGTCCCGGCGCCGAGTACGGGCCCGCGAAGCGCTGGCCGGCCGATCACTTCGCGGCGCTCGCCCGGCAGCTGCGTCGAACGTCCCGGCGTGCGCGTGCTGCTGCTCGGCGGCCGCGGCGACCGCGACGTCTGCACGCGATCGCCGACGGCGCCGGCGATCGGTCTGCACGACCTCGCCGGCGAGACCGACCTCGCGGAGGCGATCGCGCTGATCGGCGCATCGTCGGCCGTCGTCAGCAACGACTCGGGCCTGATGCACGTCGCCGCCGCGCTTGGTCGCCCGCAGGTCGCGCTGTTCGGTTCGAGCGACCCGCGTCACACGCCGCCGCTGTCCCGCGCGCGACGGTGCTGTGGCTGCATCTCGATTGCAGCCCGTGCTTCGCGCGGACCTGTCCGCTCGGCCACCTCCATTGCCTCGTCGACATCACGCCGCAGCAGGTGCTCGATTCGATGCAGAATCGTCCTTCGTCCAACGAGGACCGGTCGCACGATGAACCCGCGCAGGCCCCACGCCGCCGATCGACGATGGTCAAGCTGAAGAGCCTGCATGCGACGCCGGAGGCGGTGCAGACCGCGTTCTACGAGGCGCTCGAGGCCGGCGACGTCGATGCGCTGATGGAGGTGTGGTCCGAAGACGACGAGATCGTCTGCATCCATCCCGGCGGCCCGCGACTCGTCGGCCATCAGGCGATCGCGGCATCGTGGCGCGAGATCCTGTCGAACGGGCCGATCGCGGTTCGCGCCGAGCGAATCCCGATGTGCTGCAGGCGTCGCTCGTGTCCGTCCACAGCGTGCTGTCGCGCGTGATGACGTACGTCCGGGCCGAAGGGCGGTGCCAAGAACCCGCAGGCGTTGTCGATCAACATGCTCGTCACCCACGTGTTCTTCAAGGGCTCGCAGGGATGGCGGATGGTGCTGCATCACGCGTCGGTCACGCCGCAGGACAGCGACGCGATGCCGACGCCGCCGAGCGGGACGTTGCATTAGTGTCCTCGGTCGTGCACGCGGCGTCACGGGATCGCCGCGGCGACGACCCGTCGTCGCTCGAAGGACGTTTCGTTCGCCGTGGTGGCTGAAGCGGCTCGCACCTGCAGACGATCGGACCGGCGCTGTTCGCGCCGCGCGCCCGCGTCCGCTACACGCGCGAACGATGGGACACGCCGGACGGCGACTTCATCGTCGTCGACCGCGCGGGCCCGCCGCCGGCGTCGGCGCCGGTCACGCTGGTCGTCTTCCACGGCCTCGAGAGCGACACGCGGCAGCCGCTACGTCCGCGGGCTGATGGCCGAGGCGACGGCGCGCGGCTGGCACGGCGTCGCGCCGCACTTTCGCGGCTGCGGCGGCGAGCTGAATCGTCGCCCGCGCTTCTATCACTCCGGCGACAGCGACGAGGTCGACTGGATCCTGCGGCGTGTCGCTCCGTGGACGCCGGCATCGACCGATCGTCGCGGTCGGCGTCTCGCTCGGCGGCAACATGCTGTTGAAGTGGCTCGGCGAGCGCGGGGCCGACGCATCGACGATCGTCCAAGCGGCGGCCGCGATCTCGACGCCGATGGACCTCGTCGCGGGAGGCGCGAAGCTCGGACGCGGCTTCAACCGCTTCTACACGTGGATGTTCCTGCGGACGCTGAAGGCGAAGAGCCGCGCGAAGCTCGAGCAGCATGCGGGACTCTTCGACCGCACGCGGATGGAGAAGGCTCGCAATCTGCACGCGTTCGACGACGCGGTGACGGCGCCGCTGCACGGCTTCCGCGACGCCGACGACTACTGGCGCCGCGCGTCGAGCAAGCCGTTGCTGCGCGACATCGCGGTCCCGACGCTCGTGCTCAACGCGCGCAACGACCCGTTCCTGCCGCCGTCGGCGCTGCCGACGCCCGACGAGGTGTCGAAGGCCGTCGTGCTCGAGCTGCCGCGCGACGGCGGGCACGTCGGCTTCGTCGACGCCGGTGCGGACGGCGCCGAATGGATGCCGCGTCGCGTGACGCGATTCCTGACCGGCTACCTGCCGTAACCTCGTTCACCGACGGACAACGGCGGCCGTCGCTATGATGCGCATCTCTCCGCGGCACCGGCCGCGGCGACATGCACGGACGATCGATGGACGAGCAGGTCAAGGCGGCTCTCGCGAAGTGGCCGGATGTGCCCGACTGCACGGGCTGGCTCGCGCTCGACGCGCGCGGACGCTGGCGCGTCGGCGACGCGAAGGCCGGACCGCGCCAGACGATCAGTCATGCCGCGATGATCGCGTTCATCAACCGCAACTACGCGTCGCACGGCCGCTACTGGATCTTCCAGAACGGGCCGCAGCGCGTCTACGTCGAGCTCGAATACACGCCCTTCGTCTGGCGCCTGATCCCGAACGAGCAACATGCATGGGACCTGACGTCGCACACCGGCACGCGCGTCGCGCCGACGTCGCTGTGGCTCGACACCGATGGCCGCTTCCTGCTGGAGGCGCGTACCGGCAACGACGCGCCGACGATCGGCGTGATCCACGATCACGACACGGCGATCCTGGCCGAGCTGCTGCGCGATCCCGACGGTGCGCTGCTCGACGACGAGACACTGTCGATGCTGTCGACCGGCGGCGCAGACCTCGCGGCCACCGAGTTGCCGCCCGCCTGCCTGCATTGGGATGCCCACACGTCCGAGGCATTGACGCTGCCGTTGCGACGCATCCCGTCCCATCAGGTCGCGATGCGCTTCGGCTTCGAACCGAAGCCCGCGGTCGCGCTGCGCGTCGACGTCGACACGCGACGCTGATGCATCGCGCCGACCGGCCGGCTCGCCGATGCCGCTGACCCACTTCGACGACGCCGGCCAGGCCCACATGGTCGACGTGGGCGACAAGCCCGAGACGGACCGCACGGCCGTCGCGACCGGCCGCATCGCGATGCGTGCGGAGACGCTCGCGTTGATCCGGTCGGGCACCGCGAAGAAGGGCGACGTGCTCGGCGTCGCGCGGATCGCGGCGATCCAGGGCGCGAAGAAGACGAGCGAGCTCATCCCGCTCTGCCACCCGCTCGCGCTGTCGAAGGTGTCCATCGACTTCGACCTCGACGACGCGACGTCGTCGGTGCACTGCACGGCGACGGTCGCGACGACGGGCCGCACCGGCGTCGAGATGGAAGCGCTGACCGCGGTGCAGGTCGGGCTGCTGACGATCTACGACATGTGCAAGGCGGTCGATCGCGGGATGGTGATCGACGGGGTGCGGTTGCTGGAGAAGCGCGGGGGGAAGTCGGGGGATTGGGAAGCCGGCTGATCGTGTCTGGCATCGCTGCACATCGACGAGGCCAACGAGGCAACATCGTCACCGCCTCTTCGTCACGGCGAAGCTAAAGTTCCGATGCGCATACCAGCTGATCACGACCGTCCCGATCGAGACGAGTCCCTGCGAGATCAGCGGCGAAAGGTTCGCCACGCTGACGAGCAGCCAAAGCGCGACGAGTCCGCATCCAAGGACGAGCAACTGGGCGGTGGCGAAGCGAAGCAGCTCGGCTCGCCATTTCCGTTGAGATCCGAATACCAGCCAGCGTTGCGTGATGAACGCGTTCACGGTGGCGATCAGGTGTGCCATCGCACCGATGAGGAGATACGGCAGTCGTGTATGGAGCGACAGATAGAGGGCCGCGAAGCCGAGATAACCGACGCCGGTGTTCCACGCGCCGATGACCAGGAAGCGCAGCTTTTGATGACGGCGCCAGTAGTCGAGTGGCCGATTCAAACGGTCTTGCGGCGATACCTGATTGCTCATTCGATGCTCAGGACCGCCCTCTTGGTCCAGGACGGTCGCTTCGCCGGCTCGACCGCCTGCTTGCCGATCGTCACTTCAAGAATCGGTCGGTCCAGGGTTGAGGAAGGGGCGTCAGGTAATGTGCAGCCGACCGGCCATGTGCCGCCACGATGACGTTTTCCTCGGTATTCATGTCCCAGCGAGTCTCGGTGAAGAGCCGCGAGACTTCGAGAAATGGCGTCACGGCACCGATGACGAGCAGGACGATGGCGACACCGCGAGTGCGCGCGTCGATCCAACTGCGGGATGGCTCCGACAGCCACTCGCCGAGTCGCAGCGCAAGCAGAGCCAGACCGGGATTCGAGGCGCGGAGCGCAAGATCGTTGGCCGGCCCGAAGTGGTAGATGGGGATGGCCAACAGGGTCACGATCGCCGCGATCAGCAGGGTGTCACCGCGAAACCGGTACAGCAGCAACGCGGCGACGAGCGCGAACTCCAGCACGACGAACTCGAGGTAGCGCGAAAGGAAATCTTCGCCCACCCAGCGCCTTTTCGAGTTGAATCCCGCGTCGAGTATTTCGGTGCCGAGCGTCAGATAGGGATAAACGAGCGCCAGGCAGACGAGCACGCACGCCATCGAACGCACGTCGAACAGCGAGCGAAGCACCTGTTCAATCGGGCGCCCCCGAAGTTCCTTTGCAATGGCAACGCCCATGATCGGCGCGACACCGATCGCCGCGAGCGGCGACCACATGGGAAGCAGCGCCATCAGGCTGACGGCGAACGGGATCGGCAGTCGCCGTTCGCCGCGCCCGAGTAGCCACGCGACGACGAGCCAGCCAGGAACGGCATGCCCCGGCGCCCAGAACAGCTGGGTCGTGATCGACGGATATTGATAGAGATAGGCCCACCATTCGATGTGTTGGCCGAGTGCAACCGGCGTGCCGCGGGACATCGTGCCGACGATGTCCATCCCGCTGAAGATGACGAACACGCCGAGGCGAATCGCGATGCGGTTGAGTCGCCATTCGTCGCGCAGGAGGAGCTTGAAGACCAGCACCACACCGAGTGCGACCCACACGAACATGGTCACGTCGGCTGCCCGCACGCCGAACAGCTTGCCGATGACCGCCGACGGCATATACAGCCCGATGGGCGCTCTCAGGAGCAGCGCGAGATGGCGGGGGCCGTAGTCGTAGATGACGGGCCAAGGCCGCTGTACCAGATCGAGCAGGACTGCATCCCGGAACGTCCAGTCGAAATTCGCATAGACGAAGTGACCGACCCCGCCCAGAAGCGACCATCCGACGCCAACGGTGACGATGACCAACGTTACAGCGAGGGACGTCCGATCGCTGCGCAGCTTGCCGCGAATCAACGAACCGCAACCGAGAACGAGCGCAACTGCCGCCGGGATTCCGTACTGCGGCGCGATCCACCCGACGAGGTAGACCAGGGTCGGTAGCCCGAGATAGCAGAGCAGAGACGCATCCAGCAGGGACAGCGGGGCAGGGCGCGCGAGATCGGCCGCCGCTTCCTCGTTCAGGGGGCTGACGCAGGGAGCTCCGCGGCTCGGCATGAAGTGCACAGCACTCGAAAGAGCTCGCCAGATATCCGGAACGACGCCGCGAACGTCCCGCCACGTCGTCGTCGGCCCTGTCATGAGCGCCTCGCAACGAGTCCGTAGCCAAGCGGATCCTCGACCTGGTCGGATGCAAACCGGATCGTCAGGTGGGCAGCCGCAATGAATAGCGCCGCGATCGGAGAGATCAGGAGCGCCGCCGGCCAACGCCAAAGAAGCGGAATCATCCGACTCGGCGTCCAGAGACGAATGGCCATGACCAGCAGCTTGTTCGCGATCACCGCAGTGTCATCACCGCGGTCGTCGATCCGGATCGCTTCGAACCCTTCGCCGGAAAAAAGCAACTCGAGCGCATGACGCGTGAATCGATGGTAATCGTGCGGAATGTGATGCACGCGAGCGGACCATGGAACCGTAAGAACCAATGAACCGCGCGGCCGCAGCACGCGCGCGACCTCGCGGACGAAGCCTCGTGGATCGTCCACGTGCTCCAACACCTCCACGCACAGCACATGATCGAACGACGCGTCGGGAAACGGGATGTGTTTGCCGTCGTAGTAGGTGACTGAAGGATTGCGACGCATGCCGAATTGATCGGCGGTGTCGACATCGATCCCGACGTAGTCGACGTGAGTCAACAGGTCTCGCCATGGGCTTTCCCCTGCCCCGACGTCGAGCACGCTGCCGCGAAGCGCACGCAGTCTCGGTCGAAGAAATCGATAGATGGTCAGCAGTTGCAGATCGAGCGCGCAGCGCAGGGCGAATTCGATCGGCGCATCCTTCGGCGGTCGCACGGCGATCGGCTGGAACGCCTCTCCCGTGGACCTCCCGACGGCTCGCATCTCAGCGGACCTTTCCATCCGGCAGCAACTCGACCGATGCGCCGTTACGGATCAGCGCACAACGGATGAGGCGCGGCCTTCCCTTCACCTCCGCCATGATCTTGGCGATGTACTCGCCGATCACGCCGATCGCGAAGAGATTCAGTGAGCCGAACACGAGGATGGTGATCAACAGCGTCGTCGCACCGCGGGGCGCGACATCCGGAACGAAGATGCGCAACAGCGCGGCGACGATCGCCACGAAGATCGACAGGAACAACAGGCAAACGCCACCGGTCGTCAGCATCGTCAGCGGCGCGTTGCTGAAGGAGAAGAAACCCTTCTTCGCCCACTCGATGTTCTTGAACAGGTTGTTGGTCGAACGGCCGAACATCCGTTCGGGACGCAGATAGTCGACTCCCGCCTGCTTGAACCCGACATAGGCACGGATGCCCCGCACGAACAGGTCGCGCTCGGGAAACGCGAGCAGCCAATCGACCACTCGGCGATCCATCAACGAAAAGTCCCCCGCGTCGCGCGGGATGGGTACATAGCTGAACCGCGCGAAGATCCGATAGAACGTGCGGTACATCTGCTCGGTCAACCACGCCATCTCGCGCTTGATCCGGCGACCGTAGACGACGTCGAATCCCGCCTCCCATCGCTCGTAGAACTGCTCGATCAGTTCGGGCGGGTCCTGCAGATCGCCGTCGAGCAGCACGACGCTGTCCATCGTCGACAGCTCCATGCCGCTTCGAAAAGCCATCTGCGAGCCGAAGTTGCGGGAGTGCGAGATCCCGATGGTCTTCGGATCCCCATCGCTCAAGCGACGGATCACGTCCGCGCTATCGTCGGGGCTCCCGTCGTTGACGAAGATGAGCTCATAGTCGATATCGAGCTTCTGAAAAGTGCGGGTCAGTCGTTCATGCATGACCGGGATGGCTTGACCATCGCGGTAGCAGGCGATGACCGCCGAGACGCTCCGACGCCGCGCATTCGGATCCTTCTTGGTCGCCGCGGCCATCTCGGCATCGGTGAGCGAAACGATCCATCGGGCCGTCGATCGCAGACCGTCGGAGAGCTCGATCGAGGGCTGCCAACCGAGCTTCTGCTTCGCCTTCTGCGGGTCGGCATACCAGTCCTGAAGGTCCCATGCCCGGCCTTCCATCGTGTTGAAGCGCGGCTCCTCGCGGATCTCGAACAGGTCTCGCGTCAGCGTTGCGAGTTCCGCGATCGTCGTCTTGACACCGGTGCCGATGTTGAAGCTCTCGCCGTAGAGATCGGGGTTCATCGAAGTCGCCGCGTGCACGAACGCTGCGCACACATCGTCGACGTGGATGAAGTCGCGCGAGGTTTTCGGGTCGACGAACGACGGTAGCCTTCCATCGACGGCGCTGCGCAGCAGCGTCGGGATCAGCCGCGACGTGTCCT
Organism: uncultured beta proteobacterium; assembly: GCA_963795885.1. GTDB lineage: Bacteria > Pseudomonadota > Gammaproteobacteria > Burkholderiales > Burkholderiaceae_D > CAHJXF01. The sequence continues at coordinate 264,271 of CAWCJI010000005.1, forward strand.
CGTAGGGACCATAGACCGCGTAGAGGCGAAGGTTGACGCATGGGAAGCTGCGGAACTTGCCCATGTAGGCGAGATGGTTCGACATCGCCACCTTCGACACGGCATAGTGACTGTTCGGCTGGCACCGGCTGTCTTCGGCCGGTCCGTTGCTGAGCGCTCCGTACTCCGACGAGCTTCCCGCGTGAACGAACGCTGCGATCCGTTCGTGTTCGAGCAAACCGACGAGATTCGCGACCGACGCGAAATTCGTCTCGTAGATCAGCCTGCCGTCTTCCTCGAACGAGTAAGCCCCGTACGCCGCGCAATGGAAGACGGTCTGCGGGTGCAGGCTGCGGACCATGTTCTTCGCGGACGCCGAGTCGTTGAGGTCGACCGCGACCAATGATTCGTCGCCGAACTCGAGCAGTCGCCAGTTCTTTCCGCGACGGACCGCCGCGATGACGTCGCTGCGCACGGCGTGTACGCGGCGAAACAGATTCGCGCCGATGAAGCCGGCCGCACCAGTGACCAGGATCGGTCCGCGCAACGCCCGGATGTGCGAATCGAGATCACGCATGGCTGGCGTCAGGGCACGGATATCGCTTCGAGCATCGCTGCGACGTCCAGACCCGAACGTTCTCGCAGATAGCCCTGCGAGCCGTAGCGATCGTAATGATGCGCACGCGCGTAGAGGTGATGGAAGCGTCGAATCGGCATGCCGTGTTGGGCGAGGTGCAGCGTCAGCTCCGACGCGAAACTGCCGCGCTGCACGTGCTCCTCGGCGACGCACAGCATCGGCGCCTTTGCGATCTGCTTCTCGAGAACCTCGGGCATCGGATTGGACTTCAGCGGCAGCTCGCAGACAGACCACAGGTTCGGACGTTGCGCCGAAGGCATCGACAGGAACGCGCCGGCATAGAGCCCGGCCAGCGGTCCGACCGCGACGACGACCGGGCCGTCGCCCGATGTGAGCTGTCGCCACGGCGCATAGTCGGGCACCTCGTAGCCGGGCGGCTTCTCGCCACGGCCGAGCCGCAGATAGGCGGGACCCGGGCAGTCCCCCACACGCTTGACGACCGCACGGACGTCTTCGTCGAAGGCGGGCACGAAGGCGGTCACGTTCGGCAGGCACAGGAGGACGCCGTAGTCTTCGATCGCGTGATGGCTCGGTCCCATCACGCCGTATCCGTAACCGCCGCCATTGCCGACCAGCTTCACGGGAAGATTCGGGAACGCGATGTCGTTCCGGATCTGCTCGAACGGACGCGCATAGCAGAACGGCGCGATGCTGTAGGCCCAGACCTCGAAGCCCTGCCGGGCGAGGCCGGCCGCGACCGACACCATGTTCTGCTCGGCCACGCCTGCATTGACGAAGCGATCGCCCATCGCCTGCCGCAGCGGTTCGAGCGCCATGAAGCCGAGGTCGCCTGTGAGGAAGACCATGTCGCCGATGGCCGACCGGGCCACCGTCGCCTCGCAGAACGGCAGTCTCATGCGACGACCGTTCCGGCCATCTCGACGAGCGCGCGTTCGTATTGGTCGGCGGTGAGCGGAAGGTAATGCGATTCCATCCGGCCTTCCATGCAGCTCAGGCCGTTTCCCTTCACCGTCTGCAAGACGATCACGCGAAGCCGCGAACGACGCTTGCGGAACGCCGCCCGCATCATCGCGACGTCGTGACCGTCCACCGTCAGTAGTTCGACGTCGAAGCCCTTGAGCCGCTCCCAGAGCGGCGACATGGAAGCGACCTCGGTCGTCGTCCCGAATCCCTGCAGGCCGTTGTGGTCGACGAGGATCGTGAGATTGGAAAGCCGACGATGCGACGCGAAGATCAACGCTTCCCACGTCGATCCTTCCTGCCATTCGCCGTCGGAGGTCAGGCAGATCACGTGGCCGGGACGCTGCTTCATGCGCATGCCGAGGGCAGTTCCCGCGGCGAGCGAGAGCCCATGCCCGAGGCTGCCGGTGGCGAAGGTGATGTCCGGAATGCCCGAGACGGGCGGGTGGCCGGGAAGTCGCGTGGCTTCTCGATGGAACGTCCGAAGGTCCGCGTCGTCGAGCCGATCGATACTCCACAACGCGACGTACAACGCGCCGACGGAGTGGCCCTTCGACAGGACGAAATGATCTTTCGAGGTCATCAGCTCCTGGAAGACGAGCATGACGGCATCGATACACGACAGGTTGCCGCCGATATGGCCGACGCCGGCCTCGAAATGCATCTGGACGAGGCGCCTGCGAGCCTCTTGTAGAACGGCCGGGGTGAGCGCCCTGTTCACGCGGCTTGGACCTGCGGCTCGCCGACTGGCGCCCGGCCGGAACTCGACGGATCGTCCCGCACCGGTGCGAGAAGTTCGTCGCCCTCGTCATCGATCACGCGGGACCCCTGCGCATCGGCCGGACGGCCGCCTTCCTCGTGATACGAGTCGTCGATATTGACCGCCCAGATCGCCGACTTGTCCGTGCTGCCGGCCACGATCGCCTCGACCGCGCGCTTCGCCGACAGCATCGAGTGGTCCTGGTTGTTGTAGCGATGCATGCCGTTGCGGCCGACGCAGAACAGGTTCTCGATGTCGTCCAGGAAGGACCTGACCTCGTCGAAGTGTTCGTATGCCCCGTAATAGCCGGGATAGGCCTTCGGTACGCGCATCACGACGGCGTCGATGCAGTCCGCCGCATCGGCCATGCCGATCTGCTGCATCTCGCGCTTGGCGAGCGCCGCCATCGCCTCGTCGCTCGACGACCACAGCTCGTCGCCTTCCGCGCAGAAGAATTCGAGCCCGACCCACACGGTGCTCGGATCGGCGACCAGATAGGGGCTCCAGTTGTTGAAGATCTGGACGCGTCCGACCTTGACGCCCGGCTCCTGCACGTAGATCCAGTTGTCGCGCACCGATGCGCGGCCGTCATCTCGCGCGCCTTCGCCGTCGTCGCGTGCGAGCTTGCGATACAGCAGTCCGACCGTCATGAAATCGCGATACTCGAGGGCACCGGCAATCTCCTTCACGCGCGGCGGGACGTCGCCGTCGATCGCCGCGACGAGTTCGCGGATCGGCATCGTCGAGATGACCTGCCCGGCCGGTTGCCAGGCGCGCGTGCCCGTGGAGATCTCTTCGGTCTCGACCTCGGTGATGCGCTTGGCCACGAGCTTCAGTCCGGTGACGCGGGTGGACATCGTGATCGGAACGCCGGCCCCCGACACGCGGGCAGCGACCGTCTCCCACATCTGCCCGGGCCCCAACCGCGGATACAGGAAGTGCTCGATCAGCGACGTCTCGCGGGCGGCCGACCGGGGCGAAACCAGTTGGCGCAACGCATGAGCGATCGCACGCGAGATCGACAGCCCCTTGACGCGCTGCGCACCCCATGCCGCGCTGATCTCGTCGCAACGCCGACCCAGACCTTCTCGGTGTAGCTCTTGAAGAAGCGCTTGTAGAGGCGACGCCCGAAGCGATTGATGAAGAAGTCCTCGAGCGTCTCCTCGGGGCGGATCGGCGACAGCCGAGCGCGGATGTAGCTGAGCCCGAAGAGCGCGCAGGCGAACGGTCCCAGCTTCCAAGCCGTCGCAACGTCGATCTTGAGCGGATAGGCGAACAGCTTGCCGTCGAACAGGATGCGCGAGAGCCGGTCGCGTACGAGCATCGTCGCGTCGCCGCTGCTGCTTGGCAGGTCGTGCGTCGAGACGGTCGAGCGCCTGCCCTGGTATGCGAGGAACGCGTGGCCCGACTCCGACTTGAACGTCGCCGGCTCCGAGGCATCCGCCATCGGCAGCTTGTCGAGCCACCAGCGCATGACCCAATCGGACTTCGAGAAGAAGCGATGGCCGCCGATGTCGATGCGATTGCCGCGATGGACCGCCGTCTTCGAGATGCCGCCGACCTGCGAGTCGGCGTCGAACACGCGGACGTCCGATCGGCCGGCTGCGATCAGTTCATGCGCGGCAGTCAGTCCCGCAGGGCCCGCACCGATGACGATGGTGGTTGTCGACACGCCGTCAACCTCCCCTGGAGAACAACAGGACCTTGCGTGTCACGAAGTTTGCGGCAAACCCGATGCCGGCCGACAGTCCTTTTGCGACCACCAGTCCGAGTCCCAAAGCCGTGCCGACGTAGAGGGTGACGGAGTTCAGGAACAGCCCCAGGAGCCCGAGCGCCGCGAAGATCAGGAATTCGCTCGAAGCCTTGTGGACCGCCCGTTGCGCGAACACCCAATGGATCGACAGCAGGTAGACGAGGACGAGTCCTCCGAAGTACGCGATCGCTCCGGCGAACCAGACCGGAAGGTCGAGGCGCGAGACGCCGATCGACAGGATCGTCGCGTCGAGGCCGAGTGCGGCAATGGATGCCACGAGGTAACGGATGGCTTCGCGGCCGCTGTTCCTCGAGCCGCTCGCGACAGCTGATCGGTTCGAGCCGGCGCCGTCATCGGAAATGGTCAGGTCAGGAGTGCTCATGTCGCCGATCTTCCTCGCGCGCTGCCGATTCGAACTGCCGGAAAGCTTCGAAAATCCGGTCCTGCTCCGCCTCTTGCGAACCCGCTCCTATCGCGCCATCGCGTCGCTGCACCGATACAGATAGAACGTCTTCTCGAAGTCGTGCTCGATGAACCCGGTGCGGAACTCGCCCGCGAGCTTCATCGGCAGGATGCTCTGCAACACGACGAACGAGAGGTTATCGGCGCTCGTGCACAGATCCTTGATCGCTTCGATGTCCGGTTCGCACGACGCCTCCTTCTTGTTGAGGCTGTTCATCATGCGGCAGACCGTTTCCTGAAATTCGAGCGGCGCGGTCGTCTCGCGGCGCTTCTTCAGTTCAAGGGCCGTACGCCGGTTGAACAGCGCCCCGGACGCCTGATTGGGCGAGTAATAGTTCGCGTGATGCATCGTGAGCCATGGCGCGAGCACCTCGTGGAACCAGTACAGGCGATCCGACGGCGCGACCACGCTCTGCCAAAGCAGACCGTGGCTGCTCGAGTAATCCTCCTGATAGCGGGTCCAATCCTCACGCTGATCCCAGCCGAACATCGCGATACCCAGGAAGACAGCGCTGACAGCGACTCCAAGCATCGACCGACGGGGCAGATAGCGCATTCCGATCCAGACGAGGCCCACCATGACGAGCGTGACCGACGTCCAGCGCGCGATCTGTACGAGGAGCGACCCGCCGAGGATCTGCCAGAAGGCGCTCAACAGCGCGACCTGGCGGATCGAGAGGATGGCCGCGAGGCCGAGCACCAACGCCCCCATCGCGAAGACGATCGGTCGCGTCACGGGAACCTTGCGCCTGAGCGCGACAAGCACGATCGCGCCCGGCGCCATGATCAACGGACCGAACGTCGTGACCGAGAAGATCGACGCGAGCAGCAGCAACGCGGCCGAGCGATCGTTCGCGGTCTCCCGCTTCCAAAGCAGAACCAGCAGCGGCGGCAACGCGATCATCGCCGTCCAATGCATCAACCAATGGGTCCGCCACAGCTGCAGCCCGGTCAGCAGGACGTTCGACAGCAGATCCGCCGCGATCCAGCTGGCGAGAATTCCGCCGACGCCGACGACCAGCGTCACGCCGGCCATCTTCGAGAGCAGGGGACCCAGTTCGCGCCGGCAACGGACGGTCCATGCGAGCACCACGACGTCGAGGACGATCAATGCCCAGTCCGACGAATACCAATTCGTGACGAACACGAACGGATTCGCATCCTGGACGACGGCCATCCATGCGTCGTCGTACTGCCTGAAGAGACCGTCGAACGGCGCGACCTTCAAGGCGGCGAGCGCCAGCGGAACCAGCGCGAGCGACGCCGCCCACAACCAGCGGCGATCGGTCGAGACGAGCCAGCACCAGGCGACGAGCAGGCCGGGAATCGCGATCAGCGGATGAACGAAGAGCGCCGCACCGATGCACAGGACACCGACGATCGGACGCCGGCGCAACAACAACCCGATGCCGAACAGGACGATCGGCTCGGCGACGCTGCGCGCGGTGAAGAACGGTTCACCGTACGCGAAGACGCGATGACCGCCGTAGAGGGGCGCGGCCACGAAGACGCCGAGCATCGCCCATGGGCGCAGCCGGTCTTCGATCAGCGGCCATACGACCCACGCGACGGCAGCGAAGTACAGCGCGAGCGACAGCGCGAGCAGGGCAAGCGACGCATGGCCGATCCCGAGCCATTCGATCGCGACGGAATAGAGATGCGGAACAACCGTGAACGACGCTTGCGACCCGTAAAGGAAGAACAGGTCGTCGGACATCCGGCCCGGGTCGAGATCGTTGAGCGCCTGACCGAGATAGAGGATGCCGTCGTGACGGATGCCGCCGTACGGATGCGACAGGATGAACGCCGCAACGACCAGCAGCAGCGCGACGATCCGGGTCGAGGTCGTTTGCATGGTGGTCGAAAAAAAAGGTGCCCCCGAGAGGGCACCTTCTTTCGAAGGGATTGCAGCAGCGATGATCAGCCGCGGCAGGAGCCAGGCAGGAACTTGGCCGGAACCGGGTTCGTGGCGCCGGGGCCGCACTTCCACTCGGTGATGGCTTGTCCGATGTTCGTCGACGAGGCCGGTGCTCGTGCCGACGTACGGCGCGAGATCGAGGGTCTTGCCATCGATATTCGTCGGATCGATGTTCTGAACGGTGACCGTCACCTTGCCGGCGGCGTCAGTCACGACGCTCGTCACGTACTTCGCTCGACCCGCTGCTTTCACAACCCCACGATCCGGCGGCCGGCAGCGACGTCGCCGACTGATAGACCTCGGTGATCGTCGTCCGGCACGCGCTGGCCGCGAGAATCGCTTCCGACATCTTTGCGCGCTTCGTGTAGTCCTGGTAGGCCGGCAGCGCGATGGCAGCCAGGATACCGATGATCGCGACGACGATCATCAATTCGATCAAGGTAAAGCCCTTTTGCATCTTGCTCATGAAATTCTCCAAGGGGGGAAAAGACCGACCGCAGGGGGTCGCTAAGCAACCGTTATGCCAGACCGCTCATGTCTCCGTAACGACCGCCGGTCGAGCGCCTTGCCCCGTCAGTCCTTGCATCTCACGACAGTTAGCGACGTAAATTGTCATTTCTCGCCACTTATCGTTGAGCTGGTCATCTCACCCGCGGCACGACGCCGGGAGGAAATTCTGTTGGCTGGCGATCGTCGGCCCGCAACGCCAGAATGCGATCGACGAACCGATGTCCGCGGCGCTCATCGCAACGCCCGCTGCATTGAACGGCGACAACTGGATGGCCGTGGTCACGTCTCGGAATGTTCTGGACATTCACCGTGACGACGCCGGTGGCGCTGGTCAGATACCACGCGACGTATTGCGATCGTCGAATCGACGACTCGCAGCCCCATTGATTCGGACCAGGCAGTCCGCTCGTGCGTGCTCTGGTACACCTCGGTGACGGTCGCACGACAACTCGACGCGGCGAGGATGACCTCCGACATCCGCGCCCGCTTCGTGTAGTCCTGATAGGCAGGCAACGCGATCGACGTGAGAATGCCGATGATCGCGACCACGATCATCAGTTCGATCAGGGTGAATCCCGCCTGATGCCGGGTGAGGGTTCGCTGGTTCATCGTCGGAAGGCTCCGTCGCGCAGCGCCGCCGCGGTCCGCAGCGACAAAGCCGGTCTTTCGGTCGCGAACCGCCGTTCGTGAGGACTTGCCGATGAACGGCGGGAGGGCGGGGATGAACGCGACGCGAGGCGCTCGCGATCGAGCGCAGACGCGGTGTCTCGTCGATTCGGCGATCAGCCCTTCATCGTCGATGACCGATACCGCTCAGCGCTTGGCACGTTCGTCATCGTCGGCGCGACGGCGACGACTTCACGACCGTCGCGTCGACGTCAGCGACTGCAGACCGCCCGCACCTGCTTCAGGTCGGTCAGCCCGGACAGGACCTTCTCCATCCCGTCCATCCGCAGCGTGCGCATCCCTTCGCCGATCGCGGTGATGAACATGTCGGCGACGCGTGCGTGCTCCTGGATGTTCTTCTTGATGGCGTCGGTGCCGATCATCAGCTCGTGCAGGCCGATGCGGCCCTTGTAGCCGGTGTTGCTGCAGCGGTCGCAGCCTTTCGCGCGATGGAACCGCAACTTGCCGTCGACGCCGTACTGCCTGATCCAGCCGTCGTAGAGGCGCTTCGCTTCGCCTTGCGGGTCGGACTGCCAGGCCGGGATGTGATGGAGGTCTTCGGCGTACTCGGTGACGAAGCCGCGGACCTCGTTCGAGTCGGGAACGTACGCCTCCTTGCAGTCGCACAGCTTCTTCGCGAGCCGCTGCGCGAGGATGCCGAGCAGCGCGTCCGCGAAGTTGAACGGGTCCATGCCCATGTCGAGCAGGCGGACGACGGACTCCGGCGCCGAGTTCGTGTGCAGCGTCGCGAACACGAGGTGACCGGTCAACGACGCCTCGATGCCGATCGCGACCGTCTCCTTGTCGCGCATCTCGCCGACCATGATGATGTCCGGGTCGGCGCGCAGGAACGACTTCATCACCGTCGCGAAGTCGAGGCCGGCCTTGCGGTTGACCTGCACCTGCCGCAGTCCCTTCTGCGTGATCTCGACCGGGTCCTCGGCGGTCCAGATCTTCGTCTCCGGCGTGTTGAGATTGCCGAGCACCGAATGAAGCGTCGTGGTCTTGCCGGAGCCGGTCGGCCCGCAGACGAAGAAGATGCCGTAGGGCTTGGCGATGACCGGCTTCAGGCGCTCGTAGTTGTGCGGCGTGAGGCCGAGATGATCGAGCGGCAGCGGCTTGCCGGCCGACAGGATCCGCATCACGATGTCCTCGACGCCGCCGGCCGAAGGGATCGTCGCGACGCGCAGCTCGATGTCGAGCGGCCCGAAGCGCTTGAACTTGATCTTGCCGTCCTGCGGCCTGCGCTTCTCGGAGATGTCGAGGTCGCACATGATCTTGATGCGTGCGATCAGCGGCGCGCGATAGCTCGGCGGCACCTCGATGTACGGCACCAGCGTGCCGTCCTTGCGGAAGCGGATCGCGGTCTTCTGACGTCCGGGGTACGGCTCGATGTGGATGTCGGACACGCCTTGCTGTGCCGCGTCGATGATGACCTTGTTGACGAACTTGACGAGCTCGTTGTCCGCCGCGGCCGTCGCCTCGTCGGTCGCATCGAACTCCTCGAGCCCCTCGCCGTCGCGCAGGAATGCCTGCGCGCTCGTGCCGGTGAAGTCCTCGCCGAAGAACTGGTCGAGCGTGCGCTCGAACTCGTCGACCGTCGTGACGCGATAGACGACCTTCGGTGCGCGCGGAAAGATGTTCGAGACCACCCGCGACGACTGGATGCGCTCGGGATCGGTCGTCAGCACGATCAATCCGTCGGCCGCGTCCTCGATCGGCAGCCAGTCGGCCGTCTGCGCGTAGTCGCGCTTGATCTGCTTCAGCAGGTCGATCGGCTTCGGACGGTCGGCCTTGAACGGCTCGTACGGAACGCCGAAGAAGGTCGACAGTGCCCTGCCGATCTCGCGTCGATCGACCTGGAAGTCGACCTGCAGGACCTCTTCGATGTCGATGCCCTTGCGGCGCGCCGACGTGCCGGCGAGCTTGACCTCCTCGGCCGAGATGAAGCCTTCCGCCACGAGCGCGTCGTACTTCGTGCGCACCGGCCGCGACGCCCGCTGCGCGAGGTCGGCCTCCTTGCGACGATTGCGGATCGCGACCGCGAGCGTGTCGCAAAGCTCGCGGAAGCCTTCGATCTCGCTCGCGCCGAACGCCTGTCCCGAGCGGCTGTTGATCAGCTGCGCGACGCCGAGCAGCTCGGGCGACTGCCCGCGCTTGCCCTGATAGACGATCGGCGCCGCCAACACCTGGCGAGGCGAGTCACCGGCCTCGATGCCGAACGCGTTCGATGGCTGCAGGCCCGGATGGATCGCCGCCAGCTCGCGCTCGTCGGCGGCGTCCTTGACGTTGACGACCGTCTGCTGGCTGACGACGACGCCGACGACGCTGTTCGCCTTGATCGGACGCCGGAAGTCGCTGACGGTCCCGTCCGCCGCGCGCATCTTCGAGTGCAGCAACCGGCCGTCCTCGCTGACGACGTAGAGGTACAGCCGTTCGGCGTTGAAGACGCGGCGGATGTCGGTGCCCGCGTCGAGCAGGATGTCGTCGATCGACGGCATCGCATGGATGCGATTGGCGACGTGCTGCAGGTTGCGCGAGAACAGCAGCCGCGCGCCGAGGTCGGCCGTGGCTCCGCGCTCGGGCGTCCCGCGTGCGGCCGGGTTGTCGTCCGGGCGCGCCTGCCGGCCCGGGATCGTCGCTTGCTTCATCGGTGCTCGCCTGCTCGCGCGTCGCGCGTCAGCGGTAGAAGAACTCCATCTTGGTCCCCGACAGTTCGATGATGTCGTGATTCGTCAGGGCCGTCGCGTCGAGGCCGAGCGCCTTGCCGTTGACGACCGGAAACGACGTGCCCTCGACGTGGGTGATGTAGTAGCCCTGCTGGCGGCGTGTGATGACCGCGACCTGCACGCCGGGGCGGCCGAGCGTCGTCAGCGCCTTCGACAACATCAGCTCCTTGCCTGCGTTCGGACCGTTCAGGATCTGGATCGTCGCGGCCGGTCCTGCCGGGGCCGCGGCCGGCGTGGACGTCGTCGCCGACGACTGCCCGACGCCGGTCCCCGATCGCGACAGGCCGTTGCCGCTGTCGACCGCGGCTCTCGGGCGGCTGCGTCACGCCGACGTGCGAGTCGTTCGCGCCCGGCGTGCTCGGCGTATGCGACGACGACGCGTGGCTCCGCGACACGACGCTCGACCGCTGGCCTTCGTCGGCGCTGCGCGATGCCGCCGGGTACTCGTGGCCGGACGGCTTGGCGTCCGCGACGAACTTCAGCTTGTACTTGCCGAGCTCGACCGTGTCGTTCGCCTGCAGGAAGTGCTTCTTGATCGGCTGGCCGTTGACCGTGGTGCCGTTGGTGCTGCCGAGATCCTCGATGAACGAGTCGCTGAGCACGGTGATCAGGACGGCGTGTTCGCCGCTGACGGCCAGGTTGTCGATGACGATGTCGTTGTGCGGGCGCCGACCGATCGTGGTCCGCTCCTTCGTGAGCTCGACTTCCTTCAGGACGAGCCCGTCCATCGAAAGGATCAACTTCGGCATCCGCTACTCCGCAGGTCGGCCCGTCGCCTCTACGGCGAGGCAGGCCTCTTGGTCGTCCACAGCGTCGTCCACGGCCGTTTCACGCGCGACGCGGGTTGCGTCGCGCACGGATCTCTTCGCGGGCCTGACCTCGGCCGCCGGACGCATCGCCGCCTCCAGCGTCGGGATCACGTGCGAAGCCGACGCTGGCGAGGACGACAGATACGTTATCACGGCCACCGCGCTCGTTGGCCGCGTCGACGAGATTGCCGGCGACGGCCTGCAACAGCGCGGCGTCGGCGACACGACTGTCGATCGGCCGGTCCGCGTCCTGTTCGTCGTCGGCCGCGTCGCCGATCAGCAGGTCGAAGATCTCCTCGTCGCTCAGCATGTCGGGCAGGCCGTCGGAGCAGATCAGATAGAGGTCGCCGGGGACGAGGTCGTACTCGTTGATCTCCGGCTCGGCGACCGGGTCGACGCCGAGCGCGCGCGTGACGAAGTTGCGGTTGATCGAGTCGCGCGCCTCACCCGGCGTCAGCACGCCCGCGTCGATCTGTTCCTGCAGCAGCGAATGGTCGCGCGTCAACAGGCTGAAGACGCCGTCGCGCATGCGGTAGATCCGCGAGTCGCCGAGATGCAGCGTGGTCGCGGCGTCGTCGCGCAGCAACAGCAGCGCGAGCGTCGTCCCCATGCCGGACAGCGCCGGCTCACGGGCCGCGGCCTCGATGATCGCGTCGTTCGCGCCGTCGACCCGCGTGCGCAGCAGCTTGTGCAGCATCCGTCGCGCTTGCGCCGGCGCGACGCTGTCGCCGCGCGCGCGCCACTCGCCGAGATCGCCGACGACATGGCGCACGAGGAAGTCGGCCGCGAGCCCGCTCGCGACCTCGCCCGCCGCATAGCCGCCCATCCCGTCGGCGATCAGCGCGAGCCCCTCGTTCTCGGCGATGGCGATCGTGTCCTCGTTCTGCTCGCGCACGAGGCCGCGGTCGGTGGCCGCGGCGAAACGATAGACGACCGGCTGCCGGCCGGTCGCAAGCGGCTTGGCGCTCATGGGGAGAGGTTCACGTCGAACTCGCGCCCGGCGCGCTCGCGTGTCGCGAGCGCGCTTCGTTCGCACTCGCGTCGCGTTCGTCCGGGCGGAACGACGGTCGACCGGCCACGCGAAGGCGCGCCTCGATCGGGAGGATGCGAAGGACGAAGCGTGCAGCAAGCATTGCGGCCGGACCGTCGAGCGCGGTCGTGACGACTGACGCTTGATGATGACAGTGCCCGTCGAAGCCCGTCAATCAACCGTTAACCCTAGCTGTCGCAGGCGATTCACGGGACTTTTCCGGAGTCGCGGCGAGAGGATCGGGCGCCTTCGAGCGTCACGCACGAGCGGCCCGGGTCGTGCAGCGTAGGCGCGACCCGACGACCGCGACGCATCGGTCCGTCCGTCGACGCGGTGTCGTGCGCCCCGCGGCACGGTGCGTCCGGTGCGACTTGCGATCAGCCGGTGGCGCGGCGCGTCGGTGCGGCTCGCGGTCGGTCCGGCTAGGCGGCGCGCCGCGCCGCGCGTCCGACGAGCGTCCCGACGGCGACGACCACGATCGCGCCGACGATGCCGGCCACCGTGGACCACCGATCGGGGTCGAGTCCGAGACGACGACGAGCGCCGGATCCGCGGCCGCCATCTCGCCGGCGACGAAGCCGAGCAGCGCGGCGCCGGCCATCACGATCATCGGGAAGCGCCGGATCAGCCGCAGTAGAAGCGTGCTGCCGAACATGATCAGCGGCACGGTCAGCCCGAGGCCGATCGCGAGCACGACGAAGCGCGATCCGGGCGGCGCGGCCGCCGCGATCGCCGCGACGGCGAGCACGTTGTCGAGGCTCATCACGAAGTCGGCCGTGAGGATCGTCCGGACGGCCGAGAACAGGTTGCGGGCCGGATCGACGTTGCGGTTCTTCTCGCCGCCGTCGAGCAGCTGGATGCCGATCCAGACCAGCAGCGCGGCGCCGACCAGCTTGACGTACGGCAGCTCGAGCAGCGCGACCGCGAAGAACACGAGGACGAGACGCAGCACGATCGCGCCGGCGCTGCCGAGCAGGATCGCCTGGCGCTGGCGCTCGGGCGGCAGGTTTCGTGAAGCGAGCGCGATGACGATCGCGTTGTCGCCCGACAGCAGGACGTCGATCCACGCGATCTTCCCGATCGCGAGCCAGAACGGCGCGGTCAGCAGCTCGTCGATCATCACGCCCCCGCGGAACGCGGCCGCGGATCGTTGGTCGCTGCGCCGTCCGCCGAAGCGACGGCTGTGGCCGCCTGTCGGTCGAGGCGTCGACGCATGGCGGCCGTCGAGAGTCGCGTGGTCCGCGTCGTCTGGCTCATGGGGTGATCGACCCCGGCGCGGACGAAGGGTTCGGTCAGAGGATCGACTTCAGCAGCTTGCCCATCTCGCCGGGATTCTTCGTGACCTTGATCCCGCAGGCTTCCATCACTGCGAGCTTCTCCTGCGCGGTGCCCTTGCCGCCGGAGATGATTGCGCCGGCGTGGCCCATTCGCTTGCCCGGCGGCGCGGTCACGCCGGCGATGAAGCCGACGACGGGCTTCTTCATGTGGTCGCGGATCCAGTACGCGGCCTCTTCCTCGTCGCCGCCGCCGATCTCGCCGATCATGATGACGGCGTCGGTCCCGGGATCGTCGTTGAACAGCTTCATCACGTCGATGTGCTTGAGCCCGTTGACCGGATCGCCGCCGATGCCGACCGCGCTCGATTGGCCGAGCCCGAGCTCGGTCAATTGCCCGACGGCCTCGTACGTCAGCGTGCCGGACCGCGACACGACGCCGATGCGGCCCTTCATGTGGATGTGGCCCGGCATGATGCCGACCTTGATCTCGTCGGGCGTGATCGTGCCGGGACAGTTCGGCCCGAGCAGCAGCGTCTTGCGGTTCTGCTTGCGCATGCGGTCGCGGACTTCGACCATGTCGCGCACCGGGATGCCTTCGGTGATGCAGATGACGAGGTCGAGGTCGGCCTCGACGGCCTCCCAGATCGCGGCGGCCGCCCCGGGCGGCGGCACGTAGATGACGGACACGTTGACGCCCGTCTCGCGCTTCGCATCGGCGACGCTCGCGAAGATCGGAATGCCCTCGAAGTCCTCGCCCGCCTTCTTCGGGTTGACGCCGGCGACGAAGCAGTTGCGACCGTTCGCGTAGTCGCGGCACATGCGGGTATGGAACTGACCGGTCTTGCCGGTGATGCCCTGAGTGACGACCTTGGTGTTCTTGTCGATGAGGATGCTCATAAGCTCTCGAATGCGTGCCGCTCTTTGATCGTCGTTCCCCGCGAAGAGGGGAACCCCGTGTCGTTCACTTCGCGACCTCAATGCTTCGCCACGTCCGTCTAACGCGCTGGGCTCTCGCCTTCGCGGGAACGACGGACAACGGAGCAACGCCGCGCTTCAACCCCCCCGCGCCGCCGCCACCACCTTCTCGCCCGCTTCCGTCATGTTCGCCGCCGAGATGATCGGCAGGCCCGAGTCCTTCAGCATCTGACGGCCGAGCTCTTCATTCGTCCCCTTCATCCGCACGACCAGCGGAACCTTCAGCGACGTCGCCTTCGACGCCGCGATCACGCCTTCGGCGATCGTGTCGCACTTCATGATGCCGCCGAAGATGTTGACCAGGATCGCCTTCAGGTCCGGGTTCTTCAGCATGATCTTGAATGCCTCGGTGACCTTCTCGGTGGTCGCGCCGCCACCGACGTCGAGGAAGTTGGCGGGCTCGCCGCCGAACAGCTTGATCGTGTCCATCGTCGCCATCGCCAGGCCCGCGCCGTTGACGAGGCAGCCGATATCGCCGTCGAGCGAGATGTACGCGAGGTCGAACTTCGACGCCTCGATCTCGGCCGGATCTTCCTCGTCGAGGTCGCGCAGCGCGACGATGTCCGGATGGCGGAACAGCGCGTTCGGATCGAAGTTGAGCTTCGCGTCGAGCGCGATCACCTGGCCGTCGCCGGTCAGGATCAGCGGGTTGATCTCGGCCAGCGACGCGTCGGTGTCCCAGTACGCCTGGTAGAGCGCCTGGAAGATCGCGCGCGCCTGCGGGACCGACGCGTCGGGCACGCCGATCTTCTTCGCGACCTCGTCGGCGTCGGCGTCGGAGAGCCCGGTGTCGGGATCGACGAAGACCTTGTGGATCAGTTCCGGCGTGTGCGCCGCGACCTCCTCGATGTCCATGCCGCCTTCGGACGACGCCATCAGCGCGACACGCTGCGTGCCGCGGTCGGTCACCATGCCGACGTACAGCTCCTTCTTGATGTCCGCACCTTCCTCGATCAGCAGGCGCCGCACCTTCTGGCCCGACGCGGACGTCTGATGCGTGACGAGTTGCATGCCGAGGATCTGCTCGGCCTTCTCGCGGACCTCGTCGATCGACTTCGCGACCTTCACGCCGCCGCCCTTGCCGCGACCGCCGGCGTGGATCTGCGCCTTGACGACCCAGACCTTGCCGCCGAGCTTCTCGGCCGCCGCGACCGCTTCGTCGACGCTGAATGCCGGGATGCTGCGCGGCACGGTCACGCCGTACTTCTTCAGGATTTCCTTGCCCTGATACTCGTGGATCTTCATCGGGGTCCGTCCATCGTGGTCTCGGGGGATTCGTGCTCGGCGGTGCGCCGGTGCCAGCGCGGATAGAAGCGTGCGACGGCAGGCCCGTCGGTCCGCAGCGCGTGGCAGCGGTCGAGCTGGAACGGCATGCGCTCGCCATCGCCGTTCGGCGCGTTGAGATCGACCTCGCCGGCGAACGCCTGCACGGCCGCGGTCGGCAACACGTCGGTCAGCTCGGTCATGTGCGTGCAGCCGGCGACGCCGCCGAGGCGCTCGCGGACCGCCCGCTTGAAGCCGCGCATCAGGTTCAGGCCGACCAGCTCGCGATACGCCGGTTCGATCTCGGCGCAATGACCGGGATACGGATGGTCGAGCGAGCGCGCCGTCGCCGCGACGATCTCGAAGCGCGTGTCGATCGTGACGGTCAGCTGCATCCGATGGATCGGCACGCCGGCCGGTCGCACGCCGCTCTGCAACGCCAGGTCGCGCGGCTTCGTGTCGATCATCTCGGCCTCGACGTCCCATAGTCCATCGTCGCGCACATAGACGTTCGCGCTGATCGATCGGGTATGGACGTGACGGCGGGCGGGCATGGTTGAACGCGCGGGAAGCGAGCCCGTGCACGATCGTTCGAACGTGCATGAACGGAAGGCCGAGCGCGATGGGTCGAACGCGGACGGCGATGCCGCGCTCGATGCAAATCGGCGCCGCATCGCAGCATGAATTTAACACAGCACCGAGGCGACGGCCGTGCGGCCGAGCCTCGTGCGTGTGCCGTCGCACGTGCCGCCCTCCGGCCAGGCGGCACGTCATCGAGCGTCAACGGTTCGGGTCGTCCGGACCGCCCTTGAGCACGAACTTCTGGATGCGCTTGCCGGTGTCGACTTCACCGGTGTAGTAGTTGCCGTCGGTCGTGATGCCGGCCTGATGCACCCAGTGGAACTGGCCGGCGTTGCGCCCGTTGTGACCGAACGTCGACAGCAGCAGGCCGTCGCTGCGGCGGAGCACCCACACGACGTTGTTCTCGCCGTCGGCGACCAGCAGGAACTTCTGCTGCGGGTCGGCGGAGAAGTTGATCGTCCAGACCGAGCCGTTGCCGAGCGTCGCCGGACGAACGAAGAACTCCTTGACGAAGGTCCCCTGCTTCGTGAACACCTGGATGCGATCGTTGACACGGTCGCAGACGTACACGTAGCCGTCCACCGACAGATGCGCGCAGTGCACCGGGTTGCGGAACTGCGGATCGAGATTGCCGCTGTTCGCGTATGCCGGCGGCGTCGCGTTGTCGATCGACGAGAGCGCCTGGCCGTACGCGCCCCAGCCGCGCTTGAACGCGCCGGTGCGCGAGTCGTACACCACGACGCGCTTGTTGAGGTAGCCGTCCGCGATGTAGACCTCGTGCGCCTGGTCGTCGACCTCGACGCCGGCCGGCTGCCCGAGGCGCGTGACATCCTGGTTGTTCTCGGGCGACGTGTCGTTCGCCTTGCCGATCACGAGCAGCAGCTGGCCGCTGTTGGTGAACTTCAGGATGGCGCGGTCGCCGGCCGCGTTGCCGCCGATCCAGACGTTGTCGTCGTTGTCGACCCAGATGCCGTGTTCGCTGTTCGGCCACTGCGCGACGTAGCCCGGTCCGCCCCAGGCCTGCAGCAGGTTGCCCTTCTGGTCGAACTCCATCACCGACGGCGCGGCGATGCAGCAGTCCGAGCGCGGACCGTTCACCGGTTCGGCGCCGAGCTCGTCGGCCGTGTCGGAACGCGGACGCTGGTTGATCCAGATGTGGTTGTGCTTGTCGATCGCCATGCCGCCGACCTGACCGATGATCCAGTCGTTCGGCAGCTCCTTCGGCCAGCTCGGATCGACGACGTACTTCGGCGCGCCGCCCTGCCCGGAATTGGCCAGCGCGTTGATGTCGGCGATCGTGGAAGCCGACACGCCGCCGGCCTGTGCAGCTCCGACGACGGCCCAGGTGGACACGGATACGACGAGGGTTCCGATCGCGCGCGCGAACGGTCCCCAGGGTTGGGTTGCCTTCATGTGGATGTCTCCTCGTATTGCGGGCGAAGCGCCGGCCGCTTCGTCCGTTATCGGGACGACGACCGTGACGGTCGTCTGCCGACTCCCGTTGCTGCCCGTCTCGTGCAGCCGACCTGCGATCGATTCGTCGCTCAGCCGGCGTGCCGACTATGACGTCGCACATTCGACGTTGGCAAGCGCACCGGAAGGTCGAAGCAGCGGACGACGGAGGTGACGGAACGATGACGCCGACGCGATGCGTCGTGTCGGCGCAGTGCCGCTCGGTCGGACGACGCCGCCGTCGGCCGAACGTCTAGCGCGCGGTCCGTCCGTCGAGCAGCGTCGCGAGCGCATGCGCGACGACGCGCGTGGCACGCCGCAGATCGTCGAGCGCCAGGTTCTCGTCCGCGCGCTTCGCGTTCGCCTCGAGGATCGACCGCGGCCCGGCGCCGTACAGCACGATCGGCACGCCTGCCTCGCCGTACAAACGCGCGTCGGTGTAGAGCGGCGTCGCGGTGACGTCGAGCGTCTCGCCGGTCACGGCCGCAGTCGCCGCGACGAGCGCGTCGACGAGGCGCTCGTGACCGGGCAGCGGACGCAGCGCGCGTGCGAACAGCAGGCGTTTGACGTCGATCGTCAGTCCGTCGACCTGCGGCAGCGCGCCTGCGATCAGGTCGCGCATCTCGCGCTCGACCTCGACCGGGTCCTCCTCGGGGATCATCCGTCGATCGAGGCGGAGCGTGACGCGGTCCGGCACGACGTTCGTGTTCGTGCCGCCTTCGATGCGGCCGATGTTGAGCGTCGGGCTGCCGATGCCGGCGACATCCGACTTGCGGCGCGAGAGGCCGTCGCCATAGGCGTACAGCGCGTCGATCACCGCGACCGCGCCGCGCAGCGCATCGACGCCGGTCTCGGGCATCGCCGCATGTGCCGACCGGCCGCTGACCGTCACCGCGAGTTGCAGGCAGCCGTTGTGCGCGGTGACGACCGCGTACGAGAAGCCGGGGCCGAGCGCGAGGTCGGGCTCGACGATGCCTTCGGCGAGCAGCCAGGCCGGACCGAGCAGGCCGCCGAATTCCTCGTCGTACGTGAAGTGCAGCTCGACCGCGCCCGTCAGCGGCAGGCCGCTCGCGATCAACGCGCGCAGCGCGAACGTGTACGTCGCGAAGTCGGACTTCGACACGGCGACGCCGCGACCGTACATGCGCCCGTCGATGACGTCGCCGCCGTACGGATCGGTCGTCCAGCCGCCGCCCGGCGGCACGACGTCGCCGTGCGCGTTCAGTGCGATGACCGGGCCGTCGCGCATCGACGCGTCGCCGAAGCGATGACGCACGACGAGGTTCTCGACCGACGTCAGCCCCGCGTCGTCGACCGCCTGCTGCGGCGGCGCATGCCGCTCGACCGCGAAGCCCATCGCCTCGAGCAGCTCGGCGCTTCGCTCGGCGTGGCGACGGTTGTCGCCGGGCGGCGTGTCGGTCGGCACGCGGACGAGCTCGCGAAGGAACGCGACCTCGTCGTCGAAGTGCTCGTCGATCCAGCGGTCGATGATGTCGACGGGTCCGCGCTCGGATGCATCCATCCGCGCAGCATGGCCGTTCGCGGACGCTTCGGCAATTCAGGCCGCCGACGCGGCCCGACTCATCGGCTCGGGGCCGGCCCGATCCGCCACAGTTGCGTCGGCAGCGCAGCCGGCGCGGTCGGATCGAAGAACGCCGAATCCTGGATGTGCGACGTGGTCACGTAGATCTCGCCGTCGGTCCCCTCGGCGAACGTGTCGGGCCAGCGCAGACGCCGATCGCGGACGATCGTCGTCAGGCCGCTCTGTCGGCCCGACAGGTCGCGCGTCTTGACCGAGTCGTCCTGCGGCGACGTCACGTACATCAGGCCGTCGCGCCCGATCATCAGGCCGTCCGCGGGTCCGTTGTTGCCGACGATCGCGATGCTCGCGGACGGATCGCCGCCGGCCAGCAGCGCGGCAGTCGGGATGCTGTACAGCGTCGTACCCTTGATCGCCTGCCAGTACAGCGTCGAGCCGTCCCTCGACAGCGCGATGCCGTCGGCTGCGAACTCCACGCCGCGTCCGTCGGGGCGCCGTAGCGGTCGACCGTCGTACATCACCGTCACCGACGGATCGGGCTGTGTCGAAGGATGGCCGTCGAGCACGCGACGGGCACGACCGCTCGCGATGTCGACGACGACCAGCGCGCCCCGCGCGCCGGAGTCGGTCAGGTAGGCCGTGCGACCGTCGGGCGAGATCCGCACGTCGTTCATGTACGAGCCCTGCGGCGCGACGGTCTCGTCGAACGCGATCACCTGCGCGACCTTGTTCGTCGACAGGTCGATGCGTACGAGCTTCGGCCCGCGCTTCACGACCGCAGCCATCGCCGGCGCCGCGGCATCGACGACCCACAGGTTGCCGCGATGGTCCGCGACGATCGCCTGCACGCAGACCCAGTGGTCCGCCGCGCTGACCTCGTCCTTGCGTGCGTTGCGCCACGTGTTCCACTCGGCGTTCGGGTACTGCACGAGCGCGCCGCCTTCCGACTCGGCGACGGACGTGGCCGTGTCCTCGGTCCAGCGCGGGAAGCTGACGAAGACGCGCCCGTCGTCCGCGACGGCGACCCCGGTGACCTGGTGCGCGAACGACGCGAACAGCGTCAGCGGGCGTGCCGACGCATCGGGCGCCGGAGCGTTCGCCGGCGGCGACGCGCAGGCGGCGAGCAGCGCGGTGGCCGATGCGGTCGCGAGCACGTTGCGAAAGGAACTGGACATGGCGGCCTCGCGAGGTTGGGACCTCGCGGGCAGCAAGCGACGTTCCCAACGCGGGCCCGCTCGAGCCCGTGTTCGTTGGCGACGGCCGTCAGTGCGACGAGCCGACGAAGTTCGCGAGCTCGGGCGTCTGCGGGTTCGCCATCAGCGTCGCCGGATGGCCCACTTCGTGGACGCGGCCGTGATGCATGAACACGAGCTTGTCGCCGACCTCGCGCGCGAAGCGCATCTCGTGCGTGACCATCACGAGCGTCATCCCTTCGGACGCGAGCGTCTTGACCACCGCGAGCACTTCGTTGACGAGCTCGGGATCGAGCGCCGACGTGATCTCGTCGCACAGCAGCACGCGCGGCTGCATCGCGAGAGCGCGCGCGATCGCCACGCGCTGCTGCTGTCCGCCCGACAGCTGGTCCGGGAACGCGTCGAACTTCTCGGCGAGTCCGACCTTCGCGAGCATCTCGCGCGCGATGCGCTCGCCTTCGGCCTTCGACGTCTTCTTGACGATCGCCGGCGCCAGCATCACGTTGCGACCGGCGGTCAGGTGCGGGAAGAGATTGAACTGCTGGAACACCATGCCGACCTTCTGACGCAACTCGCGCATCTGCGACGCGCTGCCGTTGACGACCGATCCTTCGATCGCGATCGTGCCGCCGTCGAACGTCTCGAGGCCGTTGATGGTCCGCAGCAGCGTGCTCTTGCCGGACCCGCTGCGGCCGATGATCGCGACGACCTCACCCTCCTCGATCGAGAGGTCGATGCCCTTCAGGACGTGGTTCGTGCCGAAGTGCTTCTGCAGTCCTTCAATGGCCACCAGCGACATCGAACTTCCTTTCGAGGAATCGCGCGTACGCGGACAGCGGGTAGCAGAGGACGAAGTACCCGAGCGCGACGAAGCCGTAGACCGCGAACGGCCGGAACGTCGCGTTCGACAGCATGCTGCCGGTCTTCGTGAGCTCGGTGAAGCCGATGATCGACGTGACCGCCGTCGCCTTCACGACCTGCACCGCGAAGCCCACGGTCGGCGGGATCGCGATGCGGAACGCCTGCGGCAGGATGACGTGCCGCATCTGCTCGAACCACGTCATCGCGAGCGACGACGACGCCTCCCATTGCCCGCGCGGGATCGGCTTCGACGCAGCCGCGCCAGATCTCGGCGAGGAACGCGCTCGTGAAGCACGTGAGCGCCGTCGCGGCCGCGAGCCACGGCGGCACCTCGACGCCGGCCAGCGCGAGGCCGAAGAAGACGATGAACAGCTGCATCAGCAGCGGCGTGCCCTGGAAGACCGAGATCCACGTCTTCGCGGCGGCCTGGATCCACGGGTTGTGCGCGATCCGCGCGAACAGCACGATCAGGCCGACGCTGCCGCCGAGCACGAACGCCGCGATCGCGAGGATCAGCGTCCACTCGCCGGCGGCGATCAGGTTGCGCGCGATGTCCCACAGCGAGAACTCGTCGAGCATCGCGCCGCTCCGTCAGCGCGCCGACATCGATCGCGCGGGGCGGCCGACGATGAAGCGCTGGCCATACATCAGCAGCACGCGGCGCAGGACGATCGCCATCGCGAGATAGATCGCGGCCGTGACGAAGTAGGTCTCGAACGCGCGGAAATTGCGCGACTGGATGAAGTTGGCCGCGAACGTCAGCTCCTCGGCGCCGATCTGCGAGCAGACCGACGAGCCGAGCATCACGATCACGACCTGGCTCGCGATCGCCGGCCACACGCGCTGCAACGCGGGCCGCATCACGACGTGCCGGAAGATCTGCGCGCGACTCATCGCGAGCGCCGAGGCGGCCTCGATCTGACCGCGCGGCGTGGCCTGCACGCCGGCCCGGATGATCTCGGTGCAGTACGCGCCGAGGTTGACGATCATCGTCAGCGACGCGGCCTGCCAGTCGGACAGCTGGATGCCGAGCGCCGGCAACCCGAAGAAGATGAAGAACAGCTGGACGAGGAACGGCGTGTTGCGGATCGCCTCGACGTAGATCGCGAAGACGTAGTTGAACGGCTTCAGCTTCCAGCCGCGGCAGACCGCGCCGACGATGCCGATACCGATGCCGAAGATCGCGCCGACCGCGGTCAACGCGAGCGTGAACAGCACGCCGCGCACCAGCAGCGCGGGAAACCCGTCGGCGAGGATCGCGGCGAAGTCGAAGTGGTAGTTCATGCAGGGTCGAGGATCGCGGCGACGCGGGAGTGGTCGTTCATGCCGGCTCGAAGTTCGCGGCGATGTTGAAGTGGTGCGTCATGCAGGCTCGAGGTTCGCGGCGATGTCGTACTGGTCGTTCAGCCAGGCTTGCTGCGTCTTCGCATCCGGAATGTCATCCACGACCTTCGATTCATCGCTCGGTCACGTCGACGTCCCCGCGAAGGCCGGGACGCAAGCATCGCGGCAGTCAGACATGCTCGGCACTTCCGTCCGTCGTCCCGGCGAATGCGGGGACCCGAGGTCGCCTGGATATCGACCGCTCACCGGCGAACGACGCCGGGTTCCGGCCTTCGCGGGAATGACGACGCAGGCCGCGTCACAGATCCTTCGGCAGCGGCGCCTGCAGCCACTTCTTCGAGACGTCGTCCAGCGATCCGTTCTTCTTCGACTTGTCGATGATCCGGTTGACCTCGGCCACGAGCGCCGGCTCGCCCTTGTTGATGCCGACGAAGCACGGCGAGTTCTGCATCAGGAAGCGCGTCTCGAGGCGGCGCAGCCGCGTACGTTCGTTGACCGATGCGGCGACGACGTTGCCGGTCGCGACCAGCGCGACCTGGCCGGTCAGGTACGCCTGGATCGTCGAGTTGTTGTCCTCGAAGCGCTTGATCGTCGTGGACGGCGGCGCGATCTTCGTCAGCTCGAGATCCTCGACGGCCCCGCGCGTCACGCCGACGACCTTGCCGGCGAGATCCGCGGGCTTCGAGACCGCGGCGTCGGCCGGTCCGAAGACACCGTTGAAGAACGGCGCGTACGCGCTCGAGAAGTCGATCACCTTCTCGCGATCCGGGTTCTTGCCGAGGCTCGAGATCACGAGGTCGACCTTGCCGGTCGTCAGATACGGGATGCGGTTCGTGCTCGTGACCGGCACGAGCTCGAGCTTGACGCCCATCTCCTTGGCGAGGAGGCCGGCCATGTCGATGTCGTAGCCGCGTGGCTTCAGGTCCGGACCGACAGTGCCGAACGGCGGGAAGTCCTGCGGGACCGCGACGCGCAGCACGCCGTTCTTCTTGACGGTATCGAGCCCGTCGGCCCGCGCGCCGCCGACCGCGACGACGAGCGCGATGCCGGCGAGCAAAGGCGCGACCAGCGCACGAATGGAAACTTTCATGAGCACTCCCTGAGCAAACTTGCTCGATTGACGCACGAGTTGTGCCAAGCGGACGTGCGTGCGTCCGGCATTGCGCGGGCGGCATCCAGCGGTCGATCGACGGGAAAGCGGCCACGCCACGGGCGCCGATGTCGGCGCTAACGCACGTCCGCACGGCATTTGCCCTCGACGCACCGCGAACGACGACGTCGCCCGAGCATGCCGTCGTCGCCTCACGGCCTGAGGAAATCGACGATGCTGGACGAGCCGGCCGGCGCCGCGCGCACACTCCCGTGCACGCGACGCCCAACGACAGCGCGAAGAACCTTCGTCCCGAAACGTTCAGGAGCGCGAGGACCCATGCTCGACGACGCGATCAAGCCCGGCATCCGCACCGCGCTCCGGCTCCACGAGATCGGGGACGCCACGCCGTACAAGTTGTCGTTCGCCGCCAAGGGCAAGAGCGGCGGCAGCTTCGGCTTCATGCAGGGCGACCTCGCGGCGGGCCAGCCGAACGTCGTCGCGACCTTCAAGGCGGTGATGGCCGCGGCCGGCGCCTCGCCCGGCGTCGTGCAGACGATCGAAGGATCGTTGTGCGTCCACTGCATCGCGAATCCGCTCGACGTCGCCGACACGCAGATGGTGAACGCGGCACTCGCGTCGGATCGTGGCCGACCGCTGGTGGACGCGATGGACGAGACGATCCTCGGCGGCGTCTATGCCGGACTCGAGAAGTGCCTCGACGCGGCCGGCGCGGCAGGCCGCACCATCGAGACGAAGGCGCTGCTGTACCTCGCGATGTGGATCAACATGACCGGACCGCCGACGACCGTCGTCCAGTGGCTATCCGGCCGTCCGGTCTCCCTCGCGAAGCCGATCGGCCCCGCGGGCCCGGTCGTCGACGGACCGGCGATGGAAACCTATCTGCAGGCAACCGACTACTACGCCGAGAATCCGCACAACTTTCCGCACGCGATGCAATGCGCAGCGGCGGGGATGGCGGTATTGGGCTGACCGGCCCTCGCGCGGCGGGAATGGTGGTGTTGGGCTGAGCGGCCTTGGCGCCATGGGGATGGCGGTGTTTGGCTGACCGACTATCGCGCGGTGGGCGATGAGCGGGCGATGGTCCCAGCCTCGTCGTGGAGGCCCGCGACCGGGTGTGCGCGTGAGAGCCGTTACGACTCGTCGACCTTGCCGGCCAGGACCGCGCGAATCGCGTCCATCGAGAAGCCGCGTGCCTGCAGGTAGCGTCCCTGCCGGCCGCGCTCCTCCGCACTGGTCGGCGTGGCATCGAAGCGGCGCGACCAGGCGGCTAGCGCGCGTTGTGCCTCGGTGCCCGCAAGCGTGGCCATCGCGGCGTCGGCGTCCGCCGGCGCGACGCCTCGTTGGCGCAGGTCTTGCGCGACCCGGCGGTCGCCGTAGCGCGACGATCGTTGCCGGACCACCGACGCGGCGAAGCGAGCGTCGGACAACAGGTCCTGCTGCTGCAGGTGGTCGAGCACGCGATCGAGATCGGCGGCCGTCTCGTCGGGCGTGAGATGGCGTTGCAGCTTGCGGACGAGCTCGATCCGGCTGTGCTCGCGACGCGCCAGCAATCCGATCGCACGGGACATGAGGCTGCGGCCAGGGCCCCGCTTCGTGCGAAGGCCGGCGCCTCGTTCGTCGACCTCTCGATCGGCGTCCACAGCATCGGCACTCGCGTCGTCAGCGGTCATGTCAACACCGCTCCGGTCAACAGCGCTCGCGCTGCCGACACTCACGCCGGGCTACGTCCACGTTTCACGTCGGCTACGTTCGCGTCCCGCAGCGTCCGCGCGGCATCGATCACGGCACACTCGCGTCGGCGTTGCCACGCCGCATCGTCGACGCCGCATCGCCACGCTCGCATCGCTCCCGCCGGCATCGCGCACGCCGCCGACGCGCTTCGCTGATCGCCCTGCCGCATGCGCCACCGACATCAGCGCGAATCGCGGCGATGGTCGCCGTCGCCGTTGAAGACGCGGCGACGACGTCGTCAGGCCTCCGCTTCGGCGACGGCGCCGCGGATCGCGACGCCTTTCGCCTCGCGGATCTTGTTCTCGATCTCGAGTGCGACTTCGGGGTTCGCGCGCAGGTACTCGCGCGCGTTGTCCTTGCCCTGGCCGATGCGATCGCTGCCGTAGCTGTACCAGCTGCCGGACTTGTCGACGATGTCGAGCTCGGCGCCGAGGTCGACGACCTCGCCCTCGCGCGAGATGCCTTCGCCGTACAGGATGTCGAACTGCGCGACCTTGAACGGCGGCGAGACCTTGTTCTTGACGACCTTGACCTTGGTCTCCGAGCCGATCACCTCTTCGCCCTTCTTGATCGAGCCGGTGCGGCGGATGTCGAGGCGCACCGATGCGTAGAACTTCAGCGCGTTGCCGCCGGTCGTGGTCTCCGGGTTGCCGAACATCACGCCGATCTTCATGCGGATCTGGTTGATGAAGATGACCAGCGTGTTGGTGCGCTTGATCGTGCCGGTCAGCTTGCGAAGCGCCTGGCTCATCAGCCGCGCCTGCAGGCCCGGCAGCGAGTCGCCCATCTCGCCTTCGATCTCGGCCTTCGGCGTCAGCGCCGCGACGGAGTCGATGACGATCAGGTCGACCGACCCGGAGCGCACCAGCGCGTCGCAGATCTCGAGCGCCTGCTCGCCGGTGTCGGGCTGCGAGATCAGCAGGTCGGTGAGTTCGACGCCGAGCTTGGCCGCGTACTGCGGGTCGAGCGCATGTTCGGCGTCGATGAATGCCGCGACGCCGCCCAGCTTCTGCATCTCGGCGATGACCTGCAGCGTCAGCGTGGTCTTGCCCGACGACTCGGGCCCGTAGATCTCGACGACGCGGCCGCGCGGCAGGCCGCCGATGCCGAGCGCGATGTCGAGCCCGAGCGAGCCGGTCGATACGACGTCGATATCGTCGAAGACCTCGCCGACGCCGAGCCGCATGATCGACCCCTTGCCGAACTGCTTCTCGATCTGCGACAGCGCGGCCGCGAGCGCCTTGCTCTTGTCGCTGCCGGCGCTCTTGTCGCTGGGCGAGAGGCTCGCCGTGAGCGCCCTGCTCTTGTCGCTTCCGGCGCCGTTCTTGTCGCTCGGCGAACCCTTGACCGCTCTTTCTTCCATGAAGTCCTCTTGATGGCCGATCGGCACTCCGCGGCGTGTGAAAACCCCCGTCCGGAGGTGCCTTCGTGCAAGCGCCAATATACTCTACCGACCCCGTCCGACGGCCGCATCGACCGAATGGACGAAGGGGCGAAAGCCGCTTCGTCGGACGACGTCCACCGCCTCGATCCTCCGTTCGGCGCAGCTCGGGAAGACGCACAACTCCGCGTCGATGGCTTCCCCTTTACGGGTTTTCCCGCAAGCCGTGAGACGACGAACCCACAGTCGACGGCAAGCCGCTGATTTCTGCGCGACAAATCGTGGTTTTTAGCGACGACTGAAGCTATGCTTGCCCGCGATCGTCCCGCCGAGAGAAGCGGACGGCCATCAACCGGAGGGGTCATGGCGGCAAACATCGCGGGATATCCAGCAGCGTCGTCAGCGATGACGGCCGAAGAGCGCAAGGTCATCTTCGCGTCGTCGCTCGGCACCGTCTTCGAGTGGTACGACTTCTATCTGTACGGCTCGCTCGCGGCCATCATCGCGAAGCAGTTCTTCTCGGGCCTGAACGAGACCTCCGGCTTCCTGTTCGCACTGCTCGCGTTCTCCGCCGGCTTCGCGGTCCGGCCGTTCGGCGCGATCGTGTTCGGTCGGATCGGCGACCTCGTCGGCCGCAAGTACACGTTCCTGATCACGATCCTGCTGATGGGCTTCTCGACGTTCGTCGTCGGCCTGCTGCCGTCGTATGCATCGATCGGGATCGCGGCGCCGGTCATCCTCATCACGTTGCGGCTGGTGCAGGGGCTCGCGCTCGGCGGCGAATACGGCGGCGCGGCGACCTACGTCGCCGAACATGCGCCGCAGGGCAAGCGGGGCGCCTACACCAGCTGGATCCAGACGACGGCGACGCTCGGCCTCTTCCTGTCGCTGCTGATCATCCTCGCGGTCCGCCTGTCGCTGCACGATTCCTCCGCTCCCGCGGGCCAGCAGGACACGGCGTGGGAAACCTGGGGATGGCGGATCCCGTTCCTCGTGTCGATCGTCCTGCTCGCGATCTCGGTGTGGATCCGGCTGTCGCTCAACGAATCGCCGGCGTTCCGGAAGATGAAGTCCGAAGGCAAGCTGTCGAAGGCGCCGCTGACCGAGGCCTTCGCGCAGTGGAAGAACCTGAAGATCGTCATCCTGGCGCTCGTCGGGCTCACGGCCGGACAGGCGGTCGTCTGGTACACCGGACAGTTCTATGCGCTCTTCTTCCTGACCGCGACGCTGAAGGTCGATGCCACGACCGCGAACGTGCTGCTGGCGCTCGCGTTGCTCGCCGGCTCGCCGTTCTTCGTCGTCTTCGGCATCCTGTCCGACAAGATCGGCCGCAAGCCGATCATCATGGGCGGCTGCCTGCTGGCGGCGCTGACGTACTTCCCGATCTTCGCCGGCATCACGCACTACGCGAATCCGGCGCTCGAGGCTGCGCAGGCGAAGTCGCCGGTCGTCGTCGTCGCCGATCCGTCGACCTGTCACTTCCAGTTCGAGTTCTTCGCCGCACCCGGCAAGCCGAAGTTCGCCGACTCGTGCGACCTCGCGACCGCCGTGCTCGCGAAGGCGTCGGTGTCGTATACCGTGCAGCCGGCCCCGGCGGGCTCCGTCGCCGCAAGTGAAGATCGGCGACAAGACGATTCCGAGCTTCGAAGGCAGCGCGCTCGACGCGGCGGCGTTCAAGACGCAGTCGGGCACGTTCAACACCGCGATGGGCGGCGCGATCAAGGAGGCGGGCTACCCGTCGAAGGCCGACGACGCGGCGATGAACAAGCCGATGGTGTGGCTGCTGCTGACGGTGCTCGTGATCTACGTGACGATGGTCTACGGACCGATCGCCGCGATGCTGGTCGAGCTCTTCCCGACCCACATCCGCTACACGTCCATGTCGTTGCCGTATCACATCGGCAACGGCTGGTTCGGCGGGTTCCTGCCGCCAATCGCGTTCGCGCTGGTCGCGTTCAAGGGCGACATCTACTACGGCCTGTGGTACCCGATCATCATCGCGGTGATCACGCTGATCGTCGGTACGCTCTTCATCCGCGAGACCAAGGACGTGGACATCTACGCGAACGTCTGACCGTTTGCGCTTCGACGAAAGCCCCGCGACCGCGGGGCTTTTTTTTTGCCCACGACGGCATCGGGCGGCGACCGACCGGCAGCTAGAACTTCGATCGGGGCCCGTCAAGAATCTCGGACGAGACGTCATCCGTCGCGATCGATCCGACGTTGTGGCAGTGCCTTCCGGACGACGATGCGCATCAAGCTTTCGCCGACGGGACCGACAAAGAATCCTTTTGCGACGAGCCGGGCGCGGCGCGAGTCGCCACCGTCCCGTTTCCCATGAACGCATCGTGTCCTGCCGCCGCCGGCCTCGCCGGCGGCGGTCTCTACCGTCATCTGTGGCGCTTCGCCGAAGGGGCGCGACTGTCGCTGGTCGGCGCCGTCGCGCTCCTCGTCGGCTCGCAGCTGCTGCGGCTGACGGTGCCGTGGCTCGCGGGCCGTGCGATCGACGTCCTGCAGGCCGGCGCTCCCGAGGCCGCGGCGCATGCCGGCCTCTGGGCGCTCGCGCTGTTCGCCGTATCGGTCGCGGCTTGGGCGCTGCATGGGCCGGGCCGCGTGCTCGAGCGCGCGGTCGGCGTGCGCGTGCGACGCTCGATCACCGGCGCGCTGTTCGACAAGCTGGCGGGCGCGCCGCTCAAGTGGCACGACGGTCATGCGGCGAGCGACCTGCAGCAGCGGATGAGCCAGGCGTCCGGTGCGCTCGACGAATTCACGCAGAACCAGTACGTCGTGCTGCAGGGCCTCGTGACCTTCGTCGGCACGCTGATCGCGCTCGTGCTGTTCGCGCCGTCGACCGGGCTGGTCGCGGTCGCCGGCTACGCGCTGCTCGTCTTCATCGGCCTTCGCTTCGACCGTTCGATGATGCGTCTGGCCGACGATGAGAACGAGGCGTCGCGCCGCTTCTCGTCGGGCCTGCTCGGGTTCGTCGGCGGCATCGTGACGATCACGGCGCTGCGCCTCGAGGCGGTGTCGAAGCGCCGACTCGGCGAGCGCCTCGAGGACATCTTCGTGCCGCTGAAACGCAGCATCCGGCTCAACGAGGTGAAGTGGTGCTGCGTCGACCTCGTGACGACGGCCCTCACGTGCGGCGTCGTCGCGCTGTACGTGTGGCAGTCGGCGCGCATCGGCAGCGCGGTGATGATCGGCGGCGTCTTCGTGATCTACAAGTATGCCGAGCAGGCGGGCGCGGTCGTGGGCCAGGCCGCGGCGCACTTCCAGAGCTTCGCGCGCTTCAAGGTCAACTTCGCGAGCGCCGACGTGATCTGGAACGCGCCGACGAAACCAGAGGCCGGCGTCGTCGTCGCGGACGACTGGCAGACGATCGAGCTGCATCGCCTCGGCTTCGTGCACGAGACCGACGCGGAAGGTGCGCGCGGCCACGGCATCCACGATGTCCATCTCGCGATCCGGCGCGGCGAGCGCATCGCGCTGGTCGGTCCGAGCGGATCCGGCAAGAGCACGCTGATGCGCGTGATGGCGGGCCTCTACCCGGCGACGGCGGGCCACGTGACCGTCGACGGCGTCGCGTACCTCGGCGCGAATCCGCTCGCGTCGATCGCGACGTTCATCCCGCAGGACGCCGACATCTTCGAGGCGAACGTGCTCGAGAACATCGCGCCCGACGGCATCGCCGACGGACGCGCCTTCAACGACGCGTTGCGCGTCAGCGCGTTCGACGCGGTGCTCGCGACGCTGCCGCAAGGCGTCGCGACGCCGATCGCCGAGCGCGGCGTGAACCTGTCGGGCGGCCAGCGCCAGCGGCTCGGGCTCGCGCGCGGGTTGCTCGCGGCGCACGACCGTTCGGTGATCCTGCTCGACGAACCGACCAGCGCGCTCGACCCGTTGACCGAGGCGCACGTCTTCCGGTCGCTCGGCGAGCGCTATCGCGATGCGGCCGTGATCGCATCGGTCCATCGCATGAGCGCGCTCGAACATTTCGATCGCGTCGTGCTGATGGTCGATGGCGAAGTCGTCGACAGCGGGCCCGTCGCGGACCTGGCCGCGCGCCAGCCGCTGTTCGCGGCGATGCTGCGCGGTGCCGAAGCAGACGAAGGGCGCCAGGCGGCCTGACCGATCGCCCCGGCCCCCGCGACGCCACCGACTTGCATCGGTCGCGTCGATCGAACTACCCTCGCCCGGACACGGTCGCATCGACCGATCCATCGAGGAGGCGCATGAACAACGAAAACAGCACCCGGGTCGTCGTCACCGACATCCGCATGCCGTTCTGGTCGATGGTCCGCTTCATGGTCAAGTGGGCGATCGCCGCGATCCCGGCGATCCTGATCCTCGCGCTGCTCGGCGCGTTGCTGTCGGCGGCGCTGACCGGCTGGTTCACGGGGTCGAACCACAAGATCGTCCGCCTCGAGCCCGCCCGATCGGCGGTCGCGGCCGACGTCTGACGCGCACGCGCACAGCCACGGCGGCGCGTCGGTCGGCCATCGGAGCGGTGCGCCCGGCCCATCGACGCGGTCCATAATGCGCACTGTCCGTGTGCCTACGTGGAGAACCTCATGCCCGATGGATCGTCGATCAAGTCGCTGCCCCTGTTGATCGGTGGCAAGCACGTCGAGTCAACGAGCGGCCGCTGGTGCGACAACATCAACCCGGCAACGCAGGAAGTCCTGTCGCGGGTCCCGATGGCCACCGCCGCCGAAGTCGATGCGGCAGTCGCCGCGGCGAGCGAGGCGTTCAGGACGTGGCGGAAGACGCCGATCGGCCAGCGCGCCCGCATCTTCCTGAAGTATCAGCAGCTGATCCGCGAGCACATGAAGGAGCTCGCCGCGATCCTCACCGCCGAGCAGGGCAAGACGCTCGCCGACGCGGAGGGCGATGTCTTCCGCGGCCTCGAGGTCGTGGAGCACGCCGCGAACATCGGCAATCTCCAGCTCGGCGAGCTCGCGAACAACGTAGCGAACGGCGTCGACACGTACACGCTGCTGCAACCGCTCGGCGTCTGCGCGGGGATCACGCCGTTCAACTTCCCCGCGATGATCCCGCTGTGGATGTTCCCGATGGCGATCGCGTGCGGCAACACGTTCGTGCTGAAGCCGTCGGAGCAGGACCCGATGGTGACGATGCGTCTCGTCGAGCTGGCGCACGAGGCCGGCGTCCCGCCGGGCGTGCTCAATGTCGTCCACGGCGCCGAGGAAGTCGTCAACGCGATCTGCGACCACCCCGACATCAAGGCGATCTCGTTCGTCGGGTCGACCAAGGTCGGCACGCACGTCTACAACCGCGCGTCGCTCGCCGGCAAGCGCGTGCAATGCATGATGGGCGCGAAGAATCACGCGATCGTCATGCCCGACGCGCACCGGCAGCAGACGCTCGATTCGCTGCCGGCGCGTCGTTCGGCGCGGCGGGGCAACGATGCATGGCGGTGTCCGTGGCCGTGCTCGTCGGCGCCGCGCGCGAGTGGATTCCGGAGCTGGTTCGACGCGCGCAGACGCTGAAGGTCGGCGACGGCGCGACGCCCGGCACCGACGTCGGTCCGCTGATCTCGTGCGCGGCCAAGGAGCGCGTCGAGGCGGTTGATCGCGCGCGGCGTCGAGGAAGGCGCGAAGCTCGAGCTCGACGGGCGCCTGCCGCCGTCGACGGCGGTCCGCTGAGCGAAGGCAACTTCGTCGGCCCGACGATCTTCTCGGGCGTCAAGCCCGGCATGACGATCTACGACCAGGAGATCTTCGGCCCGGTGCTCTGCGTGGCCGAGCGCCGAGACGCTCGACGACGCGATCGCGCTGATCAATCGCCAACCCGAACGGCAACGGCGTCGCCATCTTCACGCAGTCGGGCGCCGTCGCCGCGCAAGTTCCAGGAGGAGATCGACGTCGGCCAGGTCGGCATCAACGTGCCGATCCCGGTGCCGGTGCCGCTGTTCTCGTTCAGCGGATCGCGCGCGTCGAAGCTGGGCGACCTCGGTCCCTACGGCAAGCAGGTCATCCTGTTCTACACGCAGACGAAGACGATCACCGCGCGCTGGTTCGACGACGACTCTCGGCCGGCGTCAACACGACGATCAGCCTGCGCTGAGCCCGCGGTGGACTTCGAACTCTCCGACGAGCAGCGCGCGTTCCAGCAGGCGGCCCGGACGTTCGCGAGCGAGCGAGATCGCACCGCACGCCGGGCAGTGGGACGCGGAGGACTTCTTTCCGCGCGAGGCCCTTCGCAAGGCCGGCGAGCTCGGCTTCTGCGGGCTCTACGCCGACACCGAGCACGGCGGACTCGGCCTGCCGAGGCTCGACGCGACGCTGGTCTTCGAGGAGCTCGCGGCGGCCTGCCCGTCGACCACCGCGTTCCTCACCATCCACAACATGGCGACGTGGATGGTCACGCGCTTCGCGCAGCCGGACACCGCCGCGCGATGGGCACCGGCGCTGATCAGCGGCGAGCTGCTGGCGTCGTACTGCCTCACCGAGCCGGGCGCGGGATCGGACGCGGCGTCGCTGCGAACGACCGCGCGGCTCGACGGCGACCACTACGTCCTGAACGGCAGCAAGGCGTTCATCTCCGGCGCCGGCGCGACCGACGTGCTCGTCGTGATGGCGAGGACCGGGGCCAAGGGCGCCGCCGGCGTCTCGGCGTTCCTCGTCCAGGCCAACGCCGACGGCATCCGCTACGGCCGGCGCGAGGAGAAGCTCGGCTGGTGCAATCACCCGACGCGCGCGATCAACTTCGACGACGTCCGCGTCCCGGCGGCGCAGCTGCTCGGCCGCGAGGGCGAAGGATTCAAGATCGCGATGAAGGGGCTCGACGGCGGCCGCATCAACATCGCGAGCTGCTCGGTCGGCGCCGCGCAGGGTGCGCTCGACACGAGCCAGCGCTACGTGCAGGAGCGGCGGCAGTTCGACACGCGGCTCGCCGACTTCCAGGCGCTGCGCTTCAAGCTCGCCGACATGGCGACGGAGCTCGTCGCCGCGCGTCATTTCGTGCGGCTCGCCGCATCGAAGGTCGACGCGAACGCGCCCGACGCGACCGTCTACAGCGCGATGGCGAAGCGCTTCGCGACCGACGTCGGCTTCGCGGTCTGCAACGAGGCGCTGCAGCTGCACGGCGGCTACGGCGTGATCCGCGAATATCCGCTCGAACGTTTCCTGCGCGACGCCCGCGTGCACCAGATCGTCGAAGGCACCAACGAGATCATGCGGGTGATCGTCGCGCGGCGGCTGCTCGACGGCCACGGCATGGAGAACATCCGATGACGACGTCCGATCGCGCGGGCCTTCACGTCGAGCGCGACGCTCACGTCGCGACGGTCACGTTCCGCAACCCGCCCGCCCATACGTGGACCGTCGAGAGCCTCGCCGCGCTCGAGGCGCTGGTGCACGAGCTCGAGGCCGATCGCGACGTCTACAGCCTCGTGCTGACCGGCGACGGCGAGAAGTTCTTCAGCGCCGGCGCCGACCTCAAGCTGTTCGCCGACGGCGACCGCGGGCTCGCGCGCGCGATGGCGCGCCGCTTCGGCGAGGCCTTCGAGGCGCTGTCGCGATTCCGCGGCATCACCATCGCGGCGATCAACGGCTATGCGATGGGCGGCGGACTCGAATGCGCGCTCGCCTGCGACTTTCGCATCGCCGAGTCGCATGCGGTCATGGCGTTGCCCGAGGCGGCCGTCGGCCTGCTTCCGTGCGCCGGCGGCACGCAATGGCTCGCATGGAATGTCGGCGAGAGCTGGGCGAAGCGCATGGTGCTGCTCGGCGAGCGCGTCGATGCCGCGACGGCGCTGCGGATCGGCCTCGTCGACGAGGTCGTCGCGAGCGGCGGCGCCTTGGCGCGCGCTCGCGAGATGGCGCTGGCTGCGGAACGCCAGAGCCCCGTCAGCGTCACCGCGTGCAAGGCGCTGATCCAGGCGGCGCGCGACGGCAGTCCCGTCGACGCGCTCGTCCGCGAGCGCGAAGCGTTCGTCGACCTGTTCGACACGAAGGACCAGCGCGAAGGCGTCGCGGCCTTCCTCGGCAAGCGCAAGCCCGGGTGGGTCAATGGGTGAAGGGCCGGACCGCGACGTGCGCGTGCGGTTCGACGAGATCCCGACAGGCTCCGATCACCGCTTCGGCCGGGCGACGCTCACGGCCGTCGAGAGCCTGAACGCGTTGACGCTGGACATGGTCGATGCTTTGAACGCGCAGCTCGTTGCGTGGGCGCGCGACCCGGCGATCGCCGGCGTCATCATCGACGCGAGCAGCGACAAGGCGTTCTGTGCGGGGGGCGACGTCATCGCGCTGTACCGGTCGATGCGATCGGCGAACGGACAGGTGCCGGTCGAGGCCGCGACCTTCTTCGAGCGCGAGTATCGACTCGACCATCGCATCCACACGTATCCGAAGCCGGTCCTCTGCTGGGGTCACGGCATCATCATGGGCGGCGGTGTCGGCCTGTTCGTCGGCGCGTCGCATCGCGTCGTCACCACGCGCACGAGGTTCGCGATGCCGGAGATCACGATCGGGCTGTATCCCGACGTCGGCGGCAGCTGGTTCCTCGCGCGGATGCGCGCCCGTAGCGGCCTGTTCCTCGCGTTGACCGGCGCGCCGCTCGACGCGGCCGACCTGCGCTACGCCGGGCTCGCCGACTACACGGTCCCGCACGAGCATCGGCAGGACGCGTACGACGCGATCGCGGCCGCGCGATGGACCGGCGACGCCGAACGCGATCATGCGCAACTGAGCCACTCGCTCGATCGACTGGCCGTGTCCGACGAAGCACGCGCATCGCCGTTTCGCACGCACGCCGACCTGATCGACCGGACGATGGGCAACGATTCGCTCGCCGACGTCGCGCTCCGCTTGTCGACCCTCGTCGACCACGCCGATCCGTGGGTCGCCTCGGCGGCTCGTGCGTTCGCGAGCGGCTCGCCGACGTCCGCGATGCTGTGCTTCCGCATGCAGCAGAAGGCACGGCACCTGTCGCTGGCGGACGCGTTCCGCCTCGAATACGTCGCCAGCATCGGCTGCGCGATGGCGCCACGACTTCGCGGAAGGCATCCGTGCGCTGCTCGTCGACAAGGACAAGCGCCCCCGTTGGCAACCGGCCACCCTCGACGACGTCCGCGCCGCCGACATCGACGCGCATCTCGTCCCTCGTTTCGCCGGCGACCATCCGCTCGACGACCTTCACTGACTTCAGGAGCAACCCGTGTCCGACCAACGCACTGTCGCTTTCATCGGGCTCGGCAACATGGGCCTGCCGATGGCCGCCAACCTTCGGAAGGCGGGTTGCCGGGTCGTCGCGTTCGACCTGAGTTCGTCGGCCTGCGATGCCGCGCGCGCGCAGTCGCTCGAGCTCGCGGCGTCGGCGGCCGACGCCGTGCGCGGCGCCGAGGTCGTGATCTCGATGCTGCCGGCGAGCGCGCACGTCGAGGCGCTCTATCTCGGCGAGCGCGGACTGCTCGGCGTCATCGAGCGCGGTGCGCTGGTCATCGACTGCAGCACGATCGCGCCTGCGGTCTCGTCGAAGGTCGCCGCAGCAGCGGCGCAAGTCGGCATCGCGATGCTCGACGCGCCGGTGTCGGGCGGCACGGCCGGCGCGTCGGCGGGGACGTTGACCTTCATCGTCGGCGGCGAGCCGGGCGATCTCGAACGCGCGAGGCCCGTGCTGCAGATGATGGGCAAGAACATCTTCCACATGGGGCAGTCGGGCGCCGGCCAGGTCGCGAAGCTGTGCAACAACATGGCGCTCGGCGTGATCATGGCCGTGACCGGCGAAGCGATCGCGCTCGGTGTCGCGCACGGACTCGACCCGACGGCGCTGTCGAACATGATGGCCGTCAGCACCGGCCGAAGCTGGGCGACCGAGGTCTGCAATCCGTGGCCCGACGTGCTGCCGAACGCGCCGTCGTCGCGCGGCTACACCGGCGGCTTCGGCAACGACCTGATGCTGAAGGACCTCGGACTGGCCGTCGAAGCCGCGATGCGGACCGGCGCGACGATCCCGCTCGGCGAACTCGCGCGGAACCTGTACGCGCTCAACAAGCAGGCCGGGCGCGGTGGCCTCGACTTCTCGAGCGTCGTGCAGCTCGTCGTCGGCCGGGCATCCTGATCGACGCTTCGCGATGCCACACCACCTCGTCGGCGTCGTCGATGACCGAGGCCGGACGCAAGGCATCGACATCGATCGGCCGGCCTCGCCTGCCGTTCCGCGTTTGACGCTCTCCGGCGCCACCGCCATAATTCGCGGTTCGCGTGGCGGATTAGCTCAGTCGGTTAGAGCGACGGAATCATAATCCGCAGGTCCGGGGTTCGAGTCCCTGATCCGCCACCATCCCTTTCGAAGGCTTGCAGCGATGCAAGCCTTTTTGCTTTCGACGGCGGCCCCGGCCTTCGGTGCCGCGTTTCAGACGATGGAGTCGTTCGCAACCTCTCCGCAATCCGCCCCGCCGCTCGTGAAGCCGCCCACGTTCGGCCCGCCGATCGTCGCGTCGGGCGACGCGAACGCGGCGCTCGTCACCGACGGCTTCGCGCTGCTCGACGGCGACGGCGTCGAGATGCTGACCGGCGCCGCGCGCCGCGCGCTCGACGCGCTCGCCGCGACCTGGGAGGACCTGCCGCCCGATCGCTACTTGAAGGACGGTGGCGCCTATCGCCAGCGACGGCACGCGAGCCTGATCGTCGACGGGGAGCGGATGATGCTCGCTCCCCATCGCGCGCATTGGCAGCCGGTCGAGTACAACGCGCTGCACGGTGGCATGCGGCGCTGGTTCGAGCCGATCGCGGATCGCGTGATCGCCGACGACGACTGGTCGCGGCTCCTGGTCGGTCTCGGCCGCGTGTTCGCGACGGTCCGGCCCGTCGACCGCTGGTTCGTCGAGGCGCATCAGTTCCGCATCGATACCGCGAACGGCATCGGCCGTCCGACGCCCGAGGGCGCGCATCGCGACGGCGTCGACTTCGTCGCGGTGATCCTGATCGGCCGTCATCACGTCAAGGGCGGCGAGACGCGCGTGTTCGATGCGAACGGTCCGCGCGGTCAACGCTTCACGATGATCGATCCGTGGACGACGCTGCTACTCGACGACGCGCGCGTGATCCACGAGACCACGCCCGTCCAGCCGCTCGACGATGCGGTCGCGGCCGACGGCCGTCGCGATACGCTGGTGCTGACGTATCGCGCCGGCGGCTTCCAGGGCGACGCGACGGTCGACTAGGCGACCGCGGCCGGACCGGTCGAGGTCCGCCGACGTCGTGCGAGCAGCAGCCCGATCGCGCCGATGCCGAACAAGCTCGTCACCATCGGTTCCGGGATCGCCGTCGCCTCGGCGAACAGCTCCGCACCGACGATGCGATGCGACGCGTCCGACGGATGCGAGTTGTAGTAATAGAAGTACGTGTTGGGGGTCGCACACACGGTCGCACCGGCGCCGAACCCGTTCAGGCAAGGATCCGTCGTGTTCGTGATGCCGTACTTCCCCGGGTTCGCGAGGATGTCGTCGAAGTCCTTGCCCCAGTTGCTGAGGTTGATCACCGCGTCGGGGAATTCGGCCTTCAGCGTCGGGATCAGCGAGACGATCGCCGGGTTCACCGCGGCCGCGCTGTCGGCGAACGCCGGCACCAGCGACGGGATGTCGGCGATCTCGAAGTAGCGGGCGCCGAGCGAGTACAGCGTCGCGACCTGCGACGTCGTCGCGTCCTGGATCTGCGCCGTCGTCAGCTTGTTGTGGTCGTTCAGGCCGCCGAGCAGGAAGAACAGCGTCGACGACGACTGAAACGTCACGTTGCCGGACGTCACGTAGTTCTGGAACTCGCCGACCTGCTGCGTGAGGCTGAGCGGATGGACGGCCGGCGGCGTCGGCCCGACCGAGATCCGCGCGCCACTCTCCGCGAAGTTGACGCCGTTCGTTCCGGGATGCGTGTTCTGCGGCGTCGTCATCGTGACGCCGAGCAACTGCCCGAGGTACGCGCCCGCCGTCGTTCCGTTCGTCAGCGGCACGTAAGCGCCGGTGTCGGTATAGCTGTCGCCGAACAGGAACAGGTCGTTGAAGACGTGCGCGCTCGCGGCATTCGCGAACAGCAGCGTGAACGAGGCGGCCGCGATCGAGCGGCGCAACCGGCGCGGGTGAGTCATGGAGTCTCCGTGATTGTCGTTGGCCTCGATACGCGGCGCGGATGTCGCGTGGCGAGGCCAGCCCATTGGACGGTGGCACTCGCTGAAAATCAAGTGTCGATCACGGAGACGTCGCATCGCCGCCCTGCT
Organism: uncultured beta proteobacterium; assembly: GCA_963795885.1. Taxonomy (GTDB): domain Bacteria; phylum Pseudomonadota; class Gammaproteobacteria; order Burkholderiales; family Burkholderiaceae_D; genus CAHJXF01. The sequence continues at coordinate 303,395 of CAWCJI010000005.1, forward strand.
GCGTCGCCGCACGGAGCCGATTCAGCAATCCAGCGACATCGGGGCGCGCGTTCCGCAGGCTTTTCGGGATATGGCGCACCGGTGGGCGCGCGTCGACCGACCCGCCGGCATGCACCGATGCCGGCGAACGTGCCACCCCGGTCGGCCGACGTCAGTACGACGCGTACATCGCGACGCCGAAGGCCGCGATCGAGCCACCGACGAGCGATGCGGCACTGCCCCAGATCGGCACCGTGACGGCGAGGGCGCCCACCCGACCTGCGCCGGCATCCTCCGACACGGCGCCCGACACCGCGTCCACTTCGACCATCGTCAGTTGTTGCATGTGCGCTGCTCCAAAGAAGTTGAGTGGCTGCGGCATCGACCTTGCGATACGACAGTCGCGCCACGTTAGGCGTCGGTGGCGCGCGCGTCATCGTCCGTTCGAGTGCAGCGGACCGGACCGACCCGGGCACAGATCGTCGACGCACGGACCGCTCCGCGACATCCCTCTTGGTACCATGGCCCTTTTGCCGAGCCGTTGCGCATGCCGATCGTCTTCCTCCGAAGCGTGCATCTCGCGATCGTCGTGATCGCGTTGCTGGCGTCCGCGAGCGCCCACGCCGCCCGCACGTTTCCGCAGAACAGCCGCCAGGTGAACATCACCGCGGTCACCGGCGACTCGATCGTCGCGGACGGCGACACGCTGCACCTCGGGCCGGGCGTGCTGATCTATTCGACGACCGGCACGACGATCGTCCACAGCGCGTTGCCGAGCGGCGTCATCGCCCGCGTGCAGTTCGACCTCAACGGCGACGTGCGTCGCATCTGGCTGCTCGCCGACGACGAGATCCTCAGGCGGCCGTGGTGGCAGTTCTGGCGACGCGGTCAGCCGCAGAGCGAACCGGTGATCCCGGCGACCGATCAGTGACGACGCGCCGTGACGACGCGACCATGACGACGCGATGAAGAAGCTCTACATCAAGACGTTCGGCTGCCAGATGAACGAGTACGACTCGGACAAGATGGCCGACGTGCTGCGCGAGGCGGCCCTCGCCGACGGCGACGACCTCGTCGCGACCGACACGCCCGATGACGCCGACGTCATCCTGTTCAACACGTGCTCGGTGCGCGAGAAGGCGCAGGAGAAGGTGTTCTCGGACCTCGGCCGCGTGAAGGAACTGAAGCGCGCGAAGCCCGGCCTCGTGATCGGCGTCGGTGGCTGCGTCGCGAGCCAGGAAGGCGCGGCGATCACGAAGCGCGCGCCGTACGTCGACGTCGTGTTCGGCCCGCAGACGCTGCACCGGTTGCCGCAGCTGATCGCGGCGCGACGCGCGAGCGGCGTGCCGCAGGTCGACATCCGCTTCCCGGAGATCGAGAAGTTCGATCATCTGCCGCCCGCGACCGTGGACGGCGCCACCGCGTTCGTGTCGATCATGGAAGGCTGCTCGAAGTACTGCAGCTTCTGCGTCGTGCCGTACACGCGCGGCGAGGAGGTGTCGCGCGGCTTCGACGACGTGCTGACCGAGGTCGCCGGGCTCGCGGCGCAGGGCGTGAAGGAAGTCACGCTGCTCGGGCAGAACGTCAACGCGTATCGCGCGCGGATGCCCGATGCCGACGACGACACCGCGGATTTCGCCGACTTCGCGACCTTGCTCGAATACGTCGCCGAGATCCCCGGCATCGAACGCATCCGCTACACGACGTCCCATCCGAAGGAGTTCACGCAGCGGCTCGTCGACGCCTACGCGCGGATCCCGAAGCTGGTGTCGCAGCTTCATCTGCCGGTGCAGTCGGGCTCCGACCGCATCCTGATGGCGATGAAGCGCGGCTACACGACGCTCGAATACAAGTCGATCGTGCGTCGTCTGCGCGCGGTGCGGCCCGACCTGTCGCTGTCGACCGACATCATCGTCGGCTTCCCCGGCGAGACCGACGCCGACTTCGACGCCACGATGAAGCTGATCGACGACGTCGGCTACGACGGCGCGTTCTCGTTCGTCTACAGCCCGCGGCCCGGCACGCCGGCCGCATCGCTGCCCGACGACGTCGACGCGACGACCAAGCTCGCCAGGCTCGCGCGCGTGCAGGCCGCGACCGACGGCTTCGCGCGTCGCGTCAGCGAGTCGATGGTCGGCACGCGTCAGCGCGTCCTCGTCGAAGGCGCGGCACGCAAGGACGCGACCGAGCGGATGGGCCGCACCGACAACAACCGCGTCGTCAACTTCGTGCCGAGGCCCGACGTGCCGTCGCCGGTCGGTGCGTTCGTCGACGTCGACATCGCGCTCGCGTATCCGCATTCGCTGCGCGGCGTGCTGGTCGCCGATCGCGCGACGCTCGCCGTCGCCGCCTGAGGTCGCGTCATCGATTACCTCGCCGACCTCGACAACGCGCGCCTCGCGAACCTCGCCGGCGTGCTCGACGAGAACCTGCGGCAGATCGAGGCCGCGTTCGACGTCACCATCAAGCGGCGCGGCGCCCGCTTCACGATCGGCGGCAACGGGCAGGTGAAGTCGCGTCAGCAGGCGCGTGCCGCGCTCGAATACTTCGCGACGATGAGCGATCGCGCGTTGTCCGTCGAGGACGTGCAGCTCGGACTCGTCGAGCTGAAGAAGAAGCCGCGCGCGACGTCGGCCGCGAACGACGCCGAGGCCGAGCCGTCGGCCACGGCTGGCGCCGGACTGCGCACGCGACGCGCCGACCTGCACGGCCGCACGCCGAACCAGCGCGCGTACCTCGCGGCGATCGCCGGACACGACATCACGTTCGGCATCGGGCCGGCCGGCACCGGCAAGACCTATCTCGCGGTCGCCGCGGCCGTCGACGCGCTCGAGCGCGATGCGGTCCAGCGGATCGTGCTGACGCGACCGGCGGTCGAGGCCGGCGAGCGGCTCGGCTTCCTGCCCGGCGACCTCGCGCAGAAGATCGATCCATACCTGCGACCGCTGTACGACGCGCTCTACGACCTGATGGGTTTCGACCGCGTCCAGAAGATGTTCGAGCGGCAGGCGATCGAGGTCGCGCCGCTCGCGTACATGCGCGGCCGCACGCTGAACAACGCGTTCATCATCCTCGACGAGGCGCAGAACACGACGCCCGAGCAGATCAAGATGTTCCTGACGCGGATCGGCTTCGGCAGTCGCGCGGTCATCACCGGCGACATCACGCAGGTCGACCTGCCGCGCGGCCAGACCAGCGGGCTCGTCGAGGCGAGCGAAGTGCTCGCGAAGGTCCGCGGCATCGGCTTCACGCGCTTCACGAGCGCCGACGTCGTTCGCCATCCGCTCGTCGCGCGGATCGTCGAGGCGTACGAGGCGCACGCCGAGTCGCGGCCGAAGAGCGGCGACGAGCGGCCGTGACGCGGGACCGCGAGGTCGGGCCGTCGCGCGGCGACCGCGCGACGAACCACGACGCGGACCACGACGCGAGGCCGTGAAGCCGGCGCGTGAAGCGCCGTCGCTGGCGCTGGTCGTGCAGTTCGCGTCCACGCGGCCGGTGCCGACGCGCGAGCGCGTGCGACGATGGGTGCGGGCGGCGCTCGCGAGCCTCGACGAGCCCGCGGACCGCTACGCGATCACGTTGCGCTTCGTCGACGTCGACGAAGCCCGTGCGCTCAACCGCGACTTCCGCGGCCGCGACTACGCGACGAACGTGCTGACGTTCGCGTATTCGGACGACGACGCGGACGACGGCGCGCACGATGACGCGGCCCGCGCCGGGGTCGCGGCCGACATCGTCGTCTGCCTGCCGGTCGTCGAGCGCGAGGCGGGCGAGCAGCGCAAGGATGTCATGGCCCACTGCGCGCACCTCGTCGTGCACGGCACGCTGCATGCCGCCGGCTTCGACCACGAGGCGCCGGACGAGGCCGAGCGGATGGAAGCCATCGAGCGGCGCGTGCTGAAGCGCTTCCGGATCGCCGACCCGTACGCGTGACGTCGCCCGGGCTCGGTCGTCACGCGAGGGCGACCAGCTGATCGAACGCCGCGCCCCATCCCTGATGGAATCCCATCGCCTCGTGCCTGACGCGGCTGTCCGCGTCGCCGTGCAGCACCGTCGCGGTGTAGGTCGTGCCGCCGGACGGCGTCGGCTCGATCGCGATGATCGCCGTCATCACGAACGGAATGTTCGGCCCGGGCCGTTGCGGCCGAAAACCCGGCAGCAGTGCGCCGGTCCACACCAGCCGCGAGATCGGCACGACCTCCAGGAAGCAGCCGACGTTGTCGATCCTCGTGCCGTCCGGCCCCTGCATCACCGTGTGGAAGATGCCGCCGGGCCGCAGGTCCATCTCCGCCTCGATCGTCTGCCACGGCTTCGGACAGAACCAGCGTTTGAGGATCTCGGGCTTCGTCCAGCCGTCCCAGACGAACTGCGGCGGCACGTCGACGGTCCGCGTGAGGACGAGGTCGAGCGCAGGATCGATGGCGAACGTCACGGGCTTCCCTTCTTCTTCATGTCGATGAGCACCGCGTCGAGCTGGTCGAGCCGCGTTTCCCAGTGCGCACGCTGCGCGTCGAGCCAGCGCGTCGCGCCATTCAGCCGCTTCGGCGCCAGCTTGTAGGTCCGGACGCGACCGGACTTCGCCGAGACGACGATGCCGCATTCCTCGAGGCGGTCGAGATGCTGCGAGAACGACGGCAGCGCCATCCCGAACGGCCGTGCGAGCTCGGTCGTCGACGCCGGCCCGCGCGCGAGTCGCTCGATGACGGCCCGGCGCGTCGGATCGGCGAGCGCGCGGAAGACGACGTCGAGGGCTTCCGATCGGTTAGGCATATGCCTGACCATACAGCGCGTCAATACTCAGGTCAATGCCTTTGTGATGCGGGGCGGACGTTGCGGTATCCTCGTCGCGCGATGAGCCTTCGATCGGACCGCCCGGCCTCCCACGCATGGATCGTCGCGATCCGTCGCGCTGCCCGGTCGGGCGTGCTCGCCTTCACGGTCGCCATCGCCGGCTGCACCGGGATCGACGCCCTGCACTGCGGGCCCGGCGAATCTCCGGCGATCGACGACCTGCTGTACTTCGGAATGCAACGACCCGGCGGCCGCGTCGACGCGGACGAATGGCAGGCGTTCCTGCGCGACGTCGTGACGCCCCGCTTCCCGGCCGGCCTGTCGACCTGGCCGGTCGCTGGGCAGTGGCGCGCCGACGACGGCACGATCGTCCGCGAGGACTCGATCGCGCTCGCGATCGTCCATCCCGACGATGCGGACGCCGACGCATCGATCCGCTTCATCGTCGGCGCCTACGAGCGCCGCTTCGCGCAGGACGCGGTGCTGCGCGTGCGCAAGCGTGCCTGCATGTCGCTGTGAGCGACGACACTGTTCGGCGTAGGCCTGAGCGCGATGCGGTAGCCGCACGAAGTCGTGCTGCGTTATCGTCGCGGGATGCTGCCGCTCCGTAGCCAGCGTTCGCGACTCGCGTCCAGACAGAACGCGGGACCCGCCTTGCGGCCGGCTGCGGAAAAACGCGGTACCACCGTGAAGGAAGCCGCCGAGGCTGCGACCGCGGTCGCGAAGGCGCTGCTCTTCTTCGGCGCGATCGCGATCGTCGTCGCCGTCGTCTCGGTCACGCTGTGGCGCGAGCGGCATGCGCATCGCGTCGTGGTCGTCGTCGATCCTGAAGCCGAGCACGCGCTTCGGGCGATGGGTTCGCGCATCGATCTGCGCCAGACGTTCATCGACACCCTCAACGAACGCATTCGCGGCGTCGAGCACGTCTTCGCGCTGTCGTACGGGCAGTTGCTCGACACGCGCGATGCGCCCGACGTCTCGTTCAAGCCGTTCGGTCTCGACGCGTCGACCGGCGAGATCGAGAGGATCGTGCGCACGCTGCTCGGCGGCGACATGCCGGTGTCGGTGCGGATCGAACTCGCCTGCGCGGCCGCGAAGTGCGACGACGTCCGGGGCGATGTCGTCCTGGTCGCCACGGTGTCCGATGCGACCGGAAGCGAACGTCGCGCCGTCCCCGTCGGCGGGTCGCGCGACGGCCTCCAACGCCGCGTGCGATCGGCGCTCGACCGCGCCGCGCATCTGCTGCTGGAACGCAATGAACCACTGATCGCGGCGGTCTACGACCTCAACGCCGCGTCGTTGCATCCGTTCGATGACGACCGGTCGCGCGACTGGCAACACGCGATCTCGTCCGCATTGAAGTTGCGAGACGGCTCGAAGAAGCCGTCGTGCATCGTCGACCTCGTCATCGGCGGCAGCCTGCTGATGCGCGGCAGTTGGGCCGATGGCCTCAAGCTGAATCAACGCGCGGAAGCGTCGGGCGACCCCGTGTGCGCCGTCCACGCCGCGAGCAACGTCGTCTACTACATGACGTCCTACCTCTGCAACGACGACCCCCGGGTGCGTGCCTTCGCGCTCACGTCCGCCACGACCGAGGAGTCATCGGTCCGCCTGCGCGGAACAGCCGGCCTGGACCCGCTGGTGGCGGACCGCATTCCGATGGCCGCGTTGTGGCTGGCCGACATGCAGTTCCTGCTGGCCCCGGACGCCGAGCCGGTACGCGCCGCCCTCTGCAGCGAGACGCGGGTCGTCGGCGCGCAAAACGGCGTCCCGACCTACGTTCAGACGACGCTGTCGCGGCTCGAAGTCGCGCTGCCACCCCGACCGGGCCAATATGTCGCAGACGGCGTCCTCGAGCGCCTCGCCTGGCTCGCCGAGTTCGGCATCCCGCGCGACGACGTCGCCGGCCGTTTTCGCACGGCGCTCGCGACGATGGACGCGGTGGATCGATATCTGCCGACGACGCCGCTGCCTCGACGCTTGTACGCCGTGCGCGGACGCCTGGCGACGGAGCTCGCTTATGCGGCGATCGACACGCTCGAGCTCGATGCGCCAGCACGGGCGCGCTTTCTAGCCGACGTCGGCGGCACGGCGCTCGACGACACCTCGAACGAGGCCGCCCTGCGCGCCGAGGTGGGGAACCGGCTCGCGGAGGCGCGCGTCGACTTCCAGAACGCGCTCGCCGCCGAGAGCGGTCCTGCGATCGAAGGCGCGCCGACCGACGTCGCCCTGGGCGCCGCGCTCGGCGACGCGAGCCTGGCCGTCGGCGACTTTCGCAATGCGCAAGACGATCTCGCGACCACGGTCGACGCCTTCCTCGCATCGGAGACGCCGACCGACCAGATCGTCCCGCTCGCCGAGGCCGTCGGGCGTCTGGCCATGGTCGATCAGCGCGTCGGCAACTGCACGACCGTCAAGGGCAAGCTGCCTCCGCGAGCCGACCCGCGTCCCGCGCAACTCGGCTTCGACTCGGCGGCCTGGTGCGCACTCGGAAGCGAGCGCGTCGTGCGTCGGCCGGGGCTCGCCGGAATGCTCGCCGCGCTCGTCGAGCCGACGGTCCGCGCCTGCGGTCCGATCCCCTTCGCGTCCGACGCATCGCCTTACGCGACGGTCGCCTGGTTGCGTTGCGCGCACGACAACGGTCCGACCCGACGGCGCGTCGCCGCGCGCGTCTTCGGCGGGAACAACGGGACCGCGACGCGGTTCACGATCGAGGACGCGCTCGACTACTCGCGACCGAAGGGCTCTGGATGACCGAGCCGGGCGAGCTCGCCGGTTCGCGTTGATGCGGATCGGCGTCGACCTCGGCGGCACGAAGATCGAGGCGGTCGCGCTCGACGACGACGGTGCGGTGCGCGCCCGCGTCCGGATCGCGACGCCGGCCGGCGACTACGCGGCGACGGTCGGCGCGGTTCGCGACCTCGTCGACGCGATCGAGCGCGAGGCCGCGTCGCGCGGCACGGTCGGCGTCGGCATCCCGGGTTCGCTGTCGCCATCGAGCGGCGTCGTGCGCAACGCCAACTCGACGTGGCTGAACGGCAGGCCGCTCGCCGACGACCTCGCGGCCGCGCTCGCCCGGCCGGTGCGCATCGAGAACGACGCGAACTGCTTCGCGCTGTCGGAGGCGATCGATGGCGCCGGTGCCGGACGCCGCGTCGTGTTCGGCGTGATCCTCGGCACCGGCGTCGGCGGCGGCCTCGTCGTCGACGGTGTCGTCTGGAGCGGCCGCAACGGCATTGCCGGCGAATGGGGCCACAACGCGCTGCCGCGCGTCGACGACGACGACCGGCCGGTGCCGCACTGCTGGTGCGGCCGCAGCGGCTGCATCGAGACCTACCTGTCCGGACCCGCCCTCGCGGCCGACCACCGCGCGCACGGCGGCCATGCGGTCGACGCGGCCGACGTCGCGCGGCAGGCCGCTGCCGGAGACGCGCTCGCGGTCGCGACGCTGACGCGTCATCGTCGACGCCTCGCGAAGGCGCTCGCGTCGGTCGTCAACGTCGTCGATCCGGACGTCGTCGTGCTCGGCGGTGGACTGTCGAACATCGACTCGCTGTACGACTCGCTGCCGGGTCTGCTGCCCGCCTCCGTGTTCGCGGACGTCGCCGACACGCCGATCGTCCGTAACCGGCATGGCGACGCGTCGGGTGTGCGCGGCGCGGCCTGGCTGTGGCCGCGCGGCTGACGCGCGCACGCACCGCTTTTCGGCAACGGCGCGGCCGCGAACGGTCGTGTATCCTCATCGGCCCGACATTTCGCATTCGCAAGAATGGCTGACCCGCAGCCTCCTTCGCGCCAGCGAGAGATGCCGTCGTCCACGCATCCGACTCTGCTGGCGCGCCTATCCGCGCTGCTGATGCGCGAGCCCGAGGATCGAGAACAGCTGCTGTCGATGCTGCATCACGCGCACGAGCGCGAGTTGCTCGATGCCGACGCGATGTCGATGATCGAAGGCGTGATGCTGGTGTCCGAGCTGTCGGCGCGCGACATCATGGTGCCGCGCTCGCAGATCGACATGATCGACATCCGCGAGAAGCCCGAGGACCTGATCCCGTTCGTCATCGAGACGGCGCATTCGCGCTTCCCGGTGATCGAGGAGGATCGCGACCACGTGATCGGCATCCTGCTCGCGAAGGACCTGCTGCGTTACGGTCCGATGCAAGGCAACGGCAACGGCGAGTTCGACATCCGCCGCATGCTCCGGCCGGCGACGTTCATCCCCGAATCGAAGCGGCTCAACGTGCTGTTGCGCGACTTCCGCGCGAACCGCAACCACGTCGCGATCGTCGTCGACGAATACGGCGGCGTCGCCGGCCTCGTGACGATCGAGGACGTGCTCGAGCAGATCGTCGGCGACATCGAGGACGAGTTCGACTTCGACGAGGCCGACGACAACATCGTGCCGATCGAGGCCGGCCCGATCGGCCCGCGCTGGCGCGTGCGCGCGCTGACCGAGGTCGAGCAGTTCGACGAGTACTTCGAGACGTCGTTCGCGAACGAGCAGGCCGACACGATCGGCGGCGTCGTCACCGAGCACCTCGGCCGCGTGCCACGACGCGGCGAGGAAGCGATCATCGACAACATCCGCTTCACGGTGCTGCGCGCCGACGCGCGGCGGCTGGACGTGCTGCGCGTCGAGAAGCTGCCGGTCGACGAGCGCAACGACGACGCGGGCTAGCGATGGCCCTCGCGGCGTAAGCCGTCCGACCGCATGCTCGTCGTCAAGCTGCCTGCGCGGTTCCCGCTGCGCTTCCTGATCGCGCTGGCGCTCGGCGCGCTGCACGCCGCCTCGTTCGTCGACGACGCGGCGTGGCCGCTCGAGATCGCCGCGCTCGCGGGCCTCGTCGCGCTGACGATGCGCGCCGTGCGTGCCGACGATCGGCCGCGGCGCGTCGTGCTCGCGGCGATGCGGCTCGGCTTCGCGTTCGGCCTCGGCTGGTTCGGCGTCGGCGTGTCGTGGATCTACATCAGCCTGCACACGTACGGCGAGCTCGCGGCGCCGCTCGCGGCCGGTGCGGTCTTCCTGTTCTGTGCCTACCTCGCGCTGTTCCCCGCGCTCGCATGCGGCGCGTTCGCGTGGTCGACGACGCGACCGTTCGCACGGCGCGGCGCGATCACGCCGGTCTGGCTGTTCGCCGCGATCTGGGCGCTGTCGGAGATGGCGCGCGGATATCTCTTCACCGGCTTCCCGTGGCTCGCGGCCGGTTACGCGCACGTCGGCGGACCCCTAGCCGGATACGCGCCGATGATCGGCGTGTACGGCGTGTCGCTGGTCGCGGCGCTGATCGCGGCGGCGCTCGCGACGGCCGCGAGGCGCGACGTCCGCCTGCGCGGCGGATCGGCTCCGGTGCTGCTCGCGATCGTCGTGCTGTCGGTGATCGCCGGCAATGTGCTCACCCGCATCGACTGGACGCAGCCGACCGGCCGGCCGATCTCCATCCGGCTCCTGCAAGGCAACGTCGCCCAGGACATCAAGTTCGACGAGTCGAGCTTCGGCGGCATCGCGGACGGCTATCTCGACGCGATCGAGGCGAAGCCCGCGGACCTGATCGTGCTGCCCGAGACCGCGTTCCCGGTCTTCGTCGCCGACCTGCCGCAAGCGATCGCGAAGCGGCTCGCGCAGGACGCGCACGATCTGCCGGCGGCGATCGCGTTCGGCATCCCGATCGAGGAGGAAGGCGACCGCTACTTCAACAGCGTGCTCGCGATCGACGCGTCGTCGTCGCGCGACTCCGGCACTCCGCCGGCGCAGCGCTACGACAAGTCGCACATCGTGCCGTTCGGCGAGTTCGTGCCGACCGGCTTCCACTGGTTCATGCGGATGATCAACATGCCGCTCGGCGACTTCACGCGCGGCTCGATCGACCAGCAGCCGATGAAGCTCGCCGGCCTGCGGGTCGCGTTCAACATCTGCTACGAGGACCTGTTCGGCGAGGAGATCATCCGCCAGGCCGGCACGGCGAACGTGCTCGTCAACGTCAGCAACGTCGCGTGGTTCGGCGACTCGATGGCGCTGCCGCAGCACCTCGACATCAGCCGCATGCGATCGATCGAGACCGGACGGCCGATGCTGCGTGCGACCAACACCGGCATGACGGCGTCGATCGATCCGCACGGCCGCGTGCTCGCGTCGCTGAAGCCGTTCACGGTCGGCTCGCTCGACGTGTCGGTCCAGGGAACGACCGGAACGACGCCGTACGTCCGCTTCGGCAACCTCGCGTCGCTCGCGGCCATCGCGCTGTGCCTCGTCGTCGCGCTGATCCCGGGTCGGCGCATGCAACCGGTCGCACGACGCGATCGTCGGTGACGAACGCGAACCACGCGACGCGAAGCGCGCGCATGACCCGTTAAACTGCGACGCTGCGAATGTCGCGCGAGCGCGTTCTTCGCCACACCCGCGATGAAGACCTTCCAGCAGATCATCCTCACGCTGCAGAGCTACTGGGCCGAACGCGGCTGCGCGCTGCTGCAGCCGTTCGACCTGGAGGTCGGCGCCGGCACGTCGCATCCGGCGACGTTCCTGCGCGCGCTCGGACCGGAGCCATGGCGCGCCGCGTACGTGCAGCCGTCGCGACGGCCGAAGGACGGCCGCTACGGCGAGAACCCGAATCGCCTGCAGCACTACTACCAATATCAGGTCGTGCTGAAGCCGTCGCCGCCGGACATCCTCGACCTCTACCTCGGCTCGCTCGAGGCGCTCGGCTTCGACCTGCAGGCCAACGACGTCCGCTTCGTCGAGGACGACTGGGAGAACCCGACGCTCGGCGCATGGGGCCTCGGCTGGGAAGTGTGGATGAACGGCATGGAGATCACGCAGTTCACGTACTTCCAGCAGGTCGGCGGGCTCGACTGCAAGCCGATCACCGGCGAGATCACGTACGGGCTGGAACGACTCGCGATGTACCTGCAGGGCAAGGACAACGTGTACGACCTCGTGTGGACCGAACGCGACGAGCGCGGCGTCCGGACCACGCTGACCTATGGCGACGTCTACCACCAGAACGAGGTCGAGCAGTCGACGTACAACTTCGAGAAGAGCGACGTCGCGATGCTGCTCGCGCACTTCGCCGACTATGAGCAGCAGGCCGCGGCGCTGATGGCCGCCGACCTCGCGCTGCCCGCCTACGAGATGGTCCTGAAGGCCGCGCACACATTCAACCTGCTCGACGCGCGCGGTGCGATCTCGGTCACCGAGCGCGCCGCGTACATGGGCCGCATCCGCAAGCTGTCGCGTGCGGTCGCCGAGTCGTACTACGCGTCGCGCGAGCGGCTGGGGTTTCCGATGGCCGCCTCGCTGCGCGAGGCCGCGTGATGACGACGGCGACGCTGACGGTCGAGCTGTTCACCGAGGAGCTGCCGCCGAAGGCGCTGAAGACACTCGGCGCCGCGTTCGCCGAACGCGTCGCGCAGGGCCTCGTGCAAGCGGGGCTCGCGTCGACCGACGCCGACGTCACGACGTACGCGACCCCGCGCCGCCTCGGCGTGTCGATCGCCGGCGTCGTCGATCGCGCGGCCGATCGTGTCGAGTCGAAGAAGCTGATGCCGGCCAAGGTCGCATACGACGCGAGCGGCGTCCCGACACCCGCGCTCGCGAAGCGGCTCGAGAAGGAAGGCGCGGCGCTCGACGAGATCGAGGTGCGCGACGACCAGGTCTGGATCGATCTCGCGCGCCCCGGCCTCGCGCTCGCCGCCGGGCTGCAGCTCGCGCTCGACGACGCGATCGCGAAGCTGCCGATCCCGAAGCGGATGAGCTATCAACGCGTCGACGACGACGGCGTCGAGTCGACGGTCCAGTTCGTGCGGCCCGCGCACGGCCTCGTCGCGCTGTTCGGTCACGAGGTCGTCGACGTGACCGCGCTCGGCCTGCGAGCGGGCCGCGTCACCGGCGGCCATCGCTTCCTCGGGATGCGCCACGTCACGATCCCGTCGGCCGATCGCTACGCGTCGACGCTGCTCGACGACGGCAAGGTCGTCGCGGGCTTCGCCGAGCGACGCACGGCGATCATGAGCGAGCTCGCGGCCGTCGCCGGCACCGATCGCGTCGTGATGCCCGACGCGCTGCTCGACGAGGTGACGGCGCTGGTCGAATGGCCGGCGGTGTATCGCGGCACATTCGACGCGTCGTTCCTCGACGTGCCGCAGGAGTGCCTGATCCTGACGATGCAGCAGAACCAGAAGTACTTCGCGCTCACCGACGACGAAGGAAGGCTCGTCGATCGCTTCCTGGTCGTGTCGAACATCGCGACCGACGAGCCGGAGCGCATCGTCGGCGGCAACGAGCGCGTGCTGCGCGCGCGGCTCGCGGATGCGAAGTTCTTCTTCGACCAGGACCGCAAGCGGCCGCTCGCGTCGCGCATCGAGCAACTGAAGACGGTCGTCTATCACAACAAGCTCGGCACGCAGTACGAGCGGATGGAACGCGTGGAGCGCCTCGCGACGCGGATCGCGACGATGATCGGCGCCGACCCGATCGACGCCGCGCGCGCGGCACGTCTCGCGAAGGCCGACCTCGTGACCGACATGGTCGGCGAGTTTCCCGAGCTGCAGGGATCGATGGGCCGCTATTACGCGTTGCACGACGGCGAGAAGCCCGAGGTCGCGGCCGCGATCGAGGAGCAGTACCGGCCGCGCTTTGCCGGCGACGCGCTGCCCGCGACGCCGACCGGCACGGCGCTCGCGCTCGCCGACAAGCTCGAGACGCTGGTCGGGCTGTTCGGCATCGGCGCGGTCCCGACCGGCGACAAGGATCCGTTCGCGCTGCGGCGTCACGCGCTCGGCATCGTGCGCATCCTGATCGAGAAGAAGCTGCGGCTCGATCTCGTGTCGCTGATCGACGCGACGCTCGACGTCGTGCCGCCGCAAGGCCTCGAGCGTGCGGACGTGCTTCGCGAAGTGATCGAGTTCGTTCGCGTGCGACTGGCCGGCTACTGCCGCGACCTCGGCTATTCGACGAACGAGGTCGAGGCCGTGCTGTACAGCTTCGACGCGGTCGCCGACGTGCCGCTGTTGCTGCAGGCGGTCCGCGCGTTCGCGGGCCTGCCCGAATCGGCGAGCCTCGCGTCGGCCGACAAGCGCGTGCGCAACATCCTCGCGAAGTCGGTGGCCGCGCACGGTCACGAGCTCAAGCCGCAACTGCTGACCGCCGCTGCGGAAGTCGCGCTGTTCGAGGCGCTCGGCGTCGTCGGGCCGCGTGCCGAGCAGGCCTACGACGCAGGGGACTTCACGTCGGCGCTGCTCGCGCTCGCCTCGCTGAAGGAACCGGTCGATCGCTTCTTCGACGAGGTCATGGTCAACGCGGACGATCCCGCGATCCGCTCGAACCGGCTCGGCCTGCTGACGACGCTCCACGTGCCGATGAATCGCGTCGCCGACCTCTCGAAGCTGGCCGCCTGACGCGATGAAGCTCGTCATCCTCGACCGCGACGGCGTGATCAATCACGACAGCGATCACTTCATCAAGTCGCCGGACGAATGGACGCCGCTGCCGGGCAGCCTCGGCGCGATCGCGTCGCTGAACCAGAACGGCTGGCGCGTGGCCGTCGCGACGAACCAGTCCGGCCTCGGACGCGGGCTCTTCGACATGCAGGCGCTCAATGCGATGCACGCGAAGATGCACAAGGCGTTGGCGGCCGTCGGCGGGCGCATCGACGCGGTGTTCTTCTGCCCGCACGTGCCCGACGACGACTGCGACTGCCGCAAGCCGAAGCCCGGCCTCTTCATCGGCATCGCCGAGCGCTTCGGGCTGCCGATGTCGGACGTGCCGATGATCGGCGACTCGCATCGCGACCTCGAGGCCGGCGCGGCCGCCGGCTGCCCGACGATCCTCGTGAAGACCGGCAAGGGCGAGGCGACGTTGACGCGCGGCGGGTTGCCCGACGGCACGCTCGTCTTCGACGACCTCGCGGCCGCGGCGGCGCACCTGATCGCGCAGCCCGCGAAGAAGAAGCGCGCCTGACGTCCCGCACATGCTGGCCCTGCGCTCGCTGCTGTTCCTGGCCTTCAACACGCTGACCGTGATCCCGTTCGCGTTCCTGAGTCTGCTGATCCTGCCTTTCCCGCTGCATCTGCGTTACTACCTGATCATCAAGTGGACGGCGCTGGTCGTGTGGGGGGCCCGCTTCTTCTGCGGCATCCGATGGACGTCGAAGGGCTTCGAGAACCTGCCCGACGGTCCGTGCGTGCTGCTCTCCAAGCATCAGTCGGCGTGGGAGACGATGTGGATCCCGAGCCACATGCCGCGCGAGGTGTGCTTCGTCTACAAGCGCGAGTTGCACTACGTGCCGTTCTTCGGCTGGGGGATCGCGTCGCTGCGGATGATCCACATCGATCGCAAGCAGGGCCGCGACGCGTTCGAGTCGGTGGTGCTGCAGGGTTCGCAGCGGCTCGCCGAAGGACGCTGGATCATCATGTTCCCCGAGGGCACGCGCGTGCCGGTCGGCCAGCACCGTCCCTACAAGCAGGGCGGCACGAAGCTCGCGACGCGGCTCGACGTGCCGGTCGTGCCGATCGCGCACAATGCCGGCGAATGCTGGCCGCGCAACAGCTTCATCAAGAAGCCGGGTCTCGTGACCGTCTCGATCGGTCCCGCGATTCCGTCCACCGGCAAGAGCTCGGAGACGCTGATGGCCGAGGTCGAACAATGGATCGAAACCGAGATGCGTCGTCTGAGTCCGACCGTGTATCACCATGACGACGCGCGGGTCCCGGCCTAGCGAGCCGCGCGCCCGCGGCGGACGCGTCGGCCGATTCGTGTCGGGGCTCGCGCGCCAGCTCGAGCTGCCGTTCCTCGGCGGCGGACCGACGCTCGTCGAGGCCGGTCCGCCGCCGCGCGCAGCCGACCCGCGTCGACGCCGCATCGCACTCGGCAACGGCACGCTCGACTACGTGTTCCGCCGCGCGCGGCGCAAGACGATCGGCCTGTCGATCACCGCGGGCGGGCTGACCGTCGCCGCGCCGCGATGGGTCGGCATGGGCCAGATCGAGGCGGCGATCCGCGAGCGCGAAGCGTGGGTGCTGCAGAAGCTCGCCGACATGCAGCGCCATCAGGCCTCGATCCCGAAGGTCCGCTGGGAGGACGGCGGCGAGGTGCCCTACCGCGGCGCGCCGATCGTCATTCGCGTCGCGACCGCACGCGGCGTGCGCGCCTCGCGCACGCAGTTCGACGACGAACGTCGCACGCTGACCGTCTCGTTGCCGCCGGGCCCGACGCCATCGCAGATCAAGGATCGCGTCGAGGCGTGGCTGCAGAGCGAGGCGCGCGCGCTGTTCCGCGAGCGCCTCGCGTTCTACGAGGCGAGGCTCGGCGTGACCCATCGCGTGCTGCGGCTGTCGTCGGCGAAGACGCGTTGGGGCAGCTGCAGCGCGGACGGCCGCATCCTGCTGAACTGGCGGCTGATCCATTTCCCGCTGTCGTCGATCGACTACGTCGTGGCGCACGAGCTCGCGCACCTGAAGGAAATGAATCACGGACCGCGCTTCTGGGCGACGGTCGCATCGCTGCTGCCCGACTACGAGACGGCGCGGGCGCAAGTGAAGAACCCGAAGCCGGAATGGATCCCGACCCTTTGACGAACGCGATGGAACCGCGATGAGACTGCTGCACACCATGCTCCGGGTCGGTGACCTCGAGCGATCGATCGACTTCTACACGCGCGTCATCGGCATGAAGCTGCTGCGACAGCGCGACAACCCGTCGAACCAATACTCGCTCGCGTTCCTCGGCTTCGAGGCGAACCCCGATCAGGCCGAGCTCGAGCTGACCTACAACTACGGCGTCGACCGGTACGAGCTCGGGACCGCGTACGGCCACATCGCGTTGCAGGTTCCGAACGCGAAGGAAGCCTGCGACCGCATCCGCGAAGCCGGCGGCAACGTCACGCGCGACGCGGGTCCGGTCAAGGGCGGCACGACGGTGATCGCGTTCGTCGAGGATCCGGACGGCTACAAGATCGAACTGATCGAACGCTGATCGGCGCTCGACGACGAGGAGAGGACGATGAAGCGATTCGATCGACGCACCGCGTTGCAGGCCGGCGCCGCGCTCGCCGCGTCGGGACTCGCCGCCTGCGCGACGCCGAGAACCGACGGCAGCCCCGCCGCCCCGACCCGTGCCACCAGCGACAACGTGCTGTTCGACGTGCCGCGGCCCTTCGTGCCGATCGTCGGATCGACCGTGGTGTTCCCGGTGCGGCGCATCTACTGCATCGGCCGCAACTACGCCGCGCATGCGCGCGAGATGGGCAGCGACCCGACGCGCGAGCCGCCGTTCTTCTTCCAGAAGCCGCCGGACGCCATCGACGTCGTGCCGCTCGGCAAGACGCTCGCTCTGCCCTACCCGACGTTGACGAAGAACTTCCACTACGAGCTCGAACTCGTCGCGGCGATCAGCGTCGGCGGCAGCAACATCAGGCCCGAGCGTGCGCTCGAGCACGTGTATGGCTACACCGTGGGCCTCGACATGACGCGTCGCGACCTGCAGAACGACATGAAGAAGCAGGAGAAGCCGTGGGAGATCGGCAAGAGCTTCGACCACGCGGCGGTGCTCGGCCCGATCCATCCTGCGACGGACGTCGGCAATCTCACGAAGGGCGCGATCGTCCTCAGGGTCAACGGCACGGTGAAGCAGAGTGCCGACCTGTCGGAGATGACCTGGAGCGTGGCCGAGCAGATCGCCAACCTGTCGGAAGCGTTCGAGCTCTTCCCCGGCGACCTCATCTACTCCGGGACGCCCGATCATGTCGGTCCGGTCGTGCCCGGAGACCTGATGCTCGGCCACATCGACGGGCTGACGGATATCTCGGTGCGCGTCGTCGCCTGATGGTCACGCGGCCACGAGCCGCTTCGTGAACGCGTAGCGCATCCCGCCCGGCGGGAAGTCGGGAATCGTCGCGGCGAGCGTGTAGCCGAGCTTCTCGTAGAAGCCCGGCGCCTGGAAGCCGAGCGTCTCGAGGAAGACGCGCGGGGCACCGCGTCGCAGCGCTTCGTCCTCGGCGAGCCGCAGCAGCGCCGTGCCGTGGCCGTGGCCGCGCAGCGCGTCGGGAACCCACAGCATCTGCACCTGCAGCCAGCCGAGGTAGGTGGCGCCGAAGAGGCCGCCCACGACGGCGCCGGCGTCGTCGCGCAACGTGACGAGCAGATGGTGCGGCGTGTCGCCGCCGGTGTGGGCCGCGTTGTACGCGGTCAGGCCGGCGACGATGACCCTCACGTCGTCCGGGTCGGGCGTTCCTTCGAGCGTCGGCACGTGCATCGTCATTCCCCGGCAGCGGCGTGGTTCGACAGCGCGACGTAGGTCTCGACCGGGACCTCCTCGGCACGCGACGTCGGCGCGATGCCGACGGCCTCCATCGCTTCGGCATGCGCGGCCAGCGTGTTGCGCAGCATCTTGCGACGCTGCGAGAACGCGAGCGAAACGAGCCTCGCGAAGCGATCCTCGTCGCGGATCGCCATCGCATCGCGGGGCAACGGGATCATCCGCACGATCGCCGACGTGACCGCCGGCGGCGGGTCGAACGCGTCGGGCGGCACGTCGAACAACGACTCCATCGCGTAGCGGACCTGCAGCATCACCGACAGCCGGCCGTAGTCCGACGTGCCGGGCGACGCGACCATCCGCGCGACCACCTCCCGCTGCAGCATGAAGTGCTGGTCGACGATGCGGTCGGCGGATTCGAGCAGATGGAACAGCAGCGGCGTCGAGATGTTGTACGGCAGGTTGCCGACGACGCGCAGCCGTTCGCCGGGCGCGACCAGCGACGCGAAGTCGAAGCGCAGCGCGTCGGCCTGGTGGACGATCAGCCGCGACGCGTCGAAGCGCCGCTCGAGACGGGACGCGAGGTCGCGGTCGAGCTCGATCGCATGCAGCGGCCGCCGCGTGCCTGCGACCGCGGACTGGTGCGCGTCGCGCGCATCGAGCAGCGGCGCCGTCAGCGCCGCGAGCCCCGGTCCGATCTCGACCATCGTGTCGTCGGGCCGCGGCGCGATCGCCTTCACGATCGCGGCGATGACCGCGCGGTCGACGAGGAAGTTCTGGCCGAAGCGCTTGCGCGCGACGTGCCCGCTCACGCGGCGGCGAGCGGCGATGCGCGCCGCGACGACGCACGCGCCATGGCGGCCGCGACGTCGATCGCGGTCTTCATGCTGCCGGTGTCGACGCGGCTCATCACGTCGGACCGCTTCGCGAGATCGATCGCGGTGCCGTGATCGACCGACGTCCGCACGATCGGCAGCCCGAGCGTCACGTTGACGCCATGGCCGAACGTCGCGAACTTCAGGACCGGCAGGCCCTGGTCGTGATACATGGCGACGACCGCGTCGCAGTCGTCGAGGTAGCGCGGCTGGAACAGCGTGTCTGCCGGATAGGGGCCGCGCGCGTCGATGCCCGCGGCCCGCGCGTCGTCGATCGCGGGCGTCACCGCGTCGATCTCCTCCCGGCCGAGATAGCCGCCCTCGCCCGCATGCGGGTTGAGGCCGGTGACGAGGATGCGCGGCGCCGCGATGCCGAAGCGCGCGCGCAGGTCGCGGTCGACGATGGCCAGCGTCTCGAGCACGACGCGACGCGTGACGGCCGCCGGCACGTCCTTCAGCGCGAGATGCGTCGTCACGAGCGCGACCCGCAGCATCGCGTCGGCGCGATCGTGCATCGCGCCCGCGAGCATCATCACGACGCGCGGCGTGCCGGTGCGCTCGGCGAGATATTCGGTGTGGCCGGTGAACGCGACGCCGGCGTCGTTGATCGCGCTCTTCTGCACCGGCGCCGTGACGATCGCGTCGAACTCGCCGGCCATCGCGCCGTCGATCGCGCGATCGATCCACGCGAGCACCCGACGTCCGTTCGCGGCATCGATCACGCCGGGTTCGCACGGGACCGCGAGCGCGAGGTCGACGACCTCGACGGCACCGGCCGCCGGCGTCGCGTCGGCGTCGTAGGCGACCAGCGCGATCGCGATGTTCGCGCGCCGCGCGCGGGCCGCGAGCATGCGACCGTCGCCGATCAGGATCGGGCGAACGCGACCCGCCGCGGCAATCGCACGCGTCGCGTCGAGCGAGATCTCGGGGCCGACGCCGGCCGGTTCGCCGACGGTGATCGCGATCCTCGGCGGCCGGTCGGACATCGTGGGTCTACTTGTCGTCGATGCGCATCTCGACGTACGCGCGGTCCCGCAGCTCGTGCGCCCACGCCTCGGCGGCTTCGTCGATCTTGCGTTCGCGGATCGCCTGCCGCGCGATCAGACGCAACCGATCCTGCGCGACGTCCTGCTTCTTCCGTTCGACGACCTGGATCAGGTGATAGCCGAACGGCGACTGGACCGGCTCGCTGAGCTCGCCGGGTGCGAGCGCGTTCATTGCCTTCTCGAACTCCGGCACCGTGTCGCCCGGATACAGCGTGCCGAGGTCGCCGCCGCGGCTCGCCGACGCGTCGTTCGAGTACGCGCGCGCCATGTCCTCGAAGCTCGCCGTCTTGTTGACGATGCGGTTGCGGATGTCCTCGAGACGCGCCTTCGCCTGGTCGGCCGACACCACCTCGTTGACCTTGATCAGGATGTGGCGCGCGTGCGTCTGCTCGACGGGCGCGGCCTGGGCCGATGCGACGGCCGCGTTCGCGCCGGCATTGCGCTTCGCGACGAGCTTGAGGATGTGGAAGCCGACGCCGCTCTTGACCGGCGGCGCGATCTGACCGACGGACAACGGCCCGATCGCATCGACGAACAGCTGCGGCAGCCGATCGAGCGTCCGGAACCCGAGGTCGCCGCCGGCGAGCGCCTCGGGCGCCTCCGAGTAGGTGGCCGCGAGCTGGCCGAAGTCGGCGCCGCCCTTGGCCTTCTCGTAGACCTCGTCGGCCTTCGCGCGCTGCCGTTCGATCTGCTCCGGCGTCGCGTTCTCCGGCACGCGCACGAGGATCTGCGCGACGTCGACGTTGGGCGACGCATCCGGCGACGATCCGTTCTGCGCGGCGAGGAACGCGTCGACCTCGCCTTCGCCGACCTGGATCTTGTCGTCGACCTCGTGCGAGCGCGCACGCTCGATCATGATCTGCTGGCGGAGGTCGTCGCGGAACGAGGCGAACGGCGTGCCTTCGGCTTCGAGCCGGTCGCGGAACTGCTGGACCGACATGTTGTTCTGCTCGGCGACCCGCTGCACCGCGCGATCGAGCTGCGTGTCGTCGACGCGCACGCCGTTGTCGATCGCGGTCTGCAGCTCGGCCTTCTCGACGACCATCCGTTCCAGGACCTGTCGCTCGATGACGCTCCGCGGCGGCATCTGCAGTCCCTGGCGCGCCATGACCTTGACCGTCGTCGCGACGCGCTCGTCGAGTTCGAGCCGCGTGATGATGTCGTTGTTCACGACGGCGGCGATCTGGTCGAGGCTCTTCTCGTCCGGGGACGCGGGCGTCGGCGCCGGCACGGGGGTCGTGTCCGCGGGAGTCACGGGCGGCTTCTGCGCCGGCTTCGAGGCGGGCGCGCCGCGGCCGTTGCCCGGCTGCCGGATCCTCGTCGGATCGAGGCCCTGCGCCGAAGCGGTCGACGCGATCACGAAATACGCCAGCGAGGCGCCGACGAGCGGGAGCGCCCATCGACTCGGGCGCAGGCTTCGAACATCCATCGTTTCATCCCATCATCGATCCGCACCGTCGCTGGGCGACGGCGCGGAGCCGAGACGCGCGCGCCGCGGCTATTGGTAGTTGCGGTAAGGCGATCCGACCGGCGGCGGCGGGTTGATCAGCTGGTAACCCGGCACGTTGCGCTTCAGCGATTCGAGCGGATTGGAGCCGAGCCTCGCGAGACCGTTCAATTCGAGTTGCAGGAACAGCGTGCTGGTCGCCGTCGTGAGACCCGTGACGTAGCGACTCGCGAACGCCCGCGCGACCCAGCAGCAGCCGCTGTACTCGAACCCGGCCAGCGCCTCGATCGGCTTGTGGTCGCGGGTCGAGTAGTTTACCCGTCCGACGGCGTAAACGTTGCGAAAGATCGGCCACTGCGCCGAGACGTCCACCTCCTCGAGCGTCGTCAACGTGGCGATGCCGGGCTGGTTGACCGCCTGCTGATAGCGGTACTCGGCGTTGATGACCTTCGTGGGCTCGGGCCGCCACGACACGCCGAAGTTCGAGCGGATCACGCCGCTGACCGCCGGGCTGTATTGCACGCCGGCGTCGACCGAGAACGTCTTCGTGACCTGCCCCTGGATCTCGGCGAGCACGTCGGAAGTCCGGCTGTCGATCGGCGTGCCGCCCGGCAGCGTCACGCGCTGCGGCGAGAAGTAATAGCGCTGGCCGAGCGACGCGCGAAAGATCTCGGCGCCGTCGGCGTTGTTGATGAAGCGCGTCGACACGGCCGCGGTCACCGCGTTGGTGTCGGCGATGCGGTCGTAGCCGCCGAACGGGTTCGCCGCGAACAGCTGCGCGAAGTTGAAGTCGGTGATGCCGCTGTCGTAGTTCGGCAGCGCGTCCTGGTTGCGATACGGCGTCCGCACGTAGAACAGGCGGGGCTCCAGCGTCTGCTGCAGCGCCTGTCCGAACAGCGACGTCTCGCGTTCGAACACGAGCCCCGAGTCGATGGTGCCGGTCGGCAGGCTGCGCGTGAACTGGCTCGGCGTGCCAGCCGGCTGGTCCGAGACGTTGTAGTGCGTCACGTTGTACGACACCGTCGGCGTGATGAACCAGCCCGGACGCAGGATCGGATACGACACGCTCGGGTTGAACACGAAGCGGTCGCCGCTGGGAAGCGTCGGATGGATGAAGCGCGTCGCGTTGATGTCGAGGTTGAAGTCGAAGCCGCCGAGCACGTCGAGGCGCGCGCCGTGGAACGCGATCTCCGGCGACTTCTCGTACGGCGGCGTGATGGGGCTCGCCGGGTCCTGCAGCGTCTGGTAGCGCAACGAGTGGAGCGTCAGCGTCCAGTACGGCTGGTTGTACGTGACGGCCATGTCGCGCGGCAGCACGCGCTGCGACGACAGCGCGATCGTCCGCGAATAGTCGACGAAGTAGTTGTCGTCGGAGACCTTGTTGTAGTTCAGGTAGCCGCTGAACGATCCCTGCGAGAAGTTGGTCAGCGTCGAGAAGTCGTAGCGGTTGCGGCCCTGATCGAGCCGGTCGTTGGCGAGACCCTCGAAGCGCGTGTCCCCGTTCAAGCCCGGGAACAGGTAGCGCGCGTCGCCGCCGAGCTGCAGCCCGCGCGCCGAGATGATCTTCGGGTAGAACGTGAAGTCGTAGTTCGGCGCGAGGTTGAAGTAATACGGCTGCAGGTACTCGAGGCCGTTGTGCGACGTGACCGACACGGTCGGCGGCAGCAGGCCCGACTTGCGGCTGTCGTCGAGCGGAAAGCTGATGTACGGCGAGTACAGGATCGGCGTGCCCTTGAACACGATCTTCGCGTTGCGCGCGACGCCGATCTGCGTCGTCTGGTCGAGCGACATCGTCTCCGCCTGGATGTACCAGTCGTAGTTGTCGGCGCGACAGGTCGTGTAGAGCGGGCTGTCGAGGTCGACGTGATCCCGATCGATGAAGATCGCGCGGTCCGCATGTCCGCGGCCCGGGAAGCCCGAGCGGTTCGACACGGTCGGGTTGCGATACGGGTTCAGCGGATCGGTTGCGGACGTGATGATCTGGTTCGCGAGCGCCGCCTGGCGCTGGCGCGACGCCCCGGTCAGCGTGTAGTCGGGCTGGACGAAGAAGCCGCTGAAGTCGTCGAGCTTCATCTGCAGCTCGGGTCCGGTGAAGACGTTGCCGTCGCGGATGACCTTGACGGCACCGTTCGCGAACAGCTCGTCGTCGACCTCGACGTAGCGCATGTGGTCCGCGAGCAGCACTTCGCCGCCCGGCCGCCGGAGCTCGGCATGTCCGGTCAGCACCACCTCGCTGTCGGTCGTCCCCTCGATGTGGTCGGCGCTCGCGAACGAGACGGCGCCCTGTCGCGCTTTCTTCGACGGGTCGATCAGGTCGAGCCGCAGCTTCAGCTGCAGCGACTCCGGTGCGTCCTGCGCCCGCACGGTCTGCACGATCAGGAACGCCGAAGCGAGCGCCGCGACGTTCGCGACGATCAGGCGCCGTGCGAGGGAGGACTGAGGCCGGGGCAAATTGAGATTCGGGATCGCCGCCGTCGCACGCGACCCCGCAAAAGGGTCGCGTATTATAGGGGCACCCTTCGCGCCGATCCGGTGCCGAGGCCACTCGAACCGCGCTGAAATGTATCGACGCGCGTTCCGATCGTCACAGCCGATGTCCGTCCCCTCTTCCGCCGCGATGGATGTCGCCGCGACCCCGCCCGTTTCAGTGTCGTCCGCACAATCGTCCGCGCAGCCGTCGCCCGCATCGGCGCCGTCGCCGGATCCGCGACGTGCGGCGCTCGATGCCTGGCTGCGAGCGTTGGCGCCGCGTCATGCGATCGACGTCGACAGCGTCGTGCCCGCGTCGGCCGACGCGAGCTTTCGCCGCTACTTCCGCGTCCGTGCCGGCGACGGCACGCTGATCGTGATGGACGCGCCGCCCGATCGCGAGGACTCGACCGCGTTCGTCCGCGTCGCGCACCTGATGGCCGACGCCGGCGTGCACGTGCCGCACGTCGTCGAGCAGGACCTGTCGCAGGGCTTCCTGCTGCTGACCGACCTCGGCACGACGACCTACCTGTCGGCGCTCGACGACGCGGACGCGGTCGCCGCCGCTCCGCTGATGTCCGATGCGATCGATGCGCTGATCGCGTGGCAGTCCGCGTCGCGACCCGACGTGCTGCCCGCGTACGACGAGGCGCTGTTGCGCCGCGAGCTCGCGCTGTTCCCGGACTGGTACGTCGCGAGGCATCTCGGCCGGACGCTCGACGCGTCGCAGCGGCGCGTGCTCGACACGGCGTTCGACGCGATCGTCGCGAACAACCTGGCGGAGGCGCGCGTCTACGTCCATCGCGACTTCATGCCGCGCAACCTGATGGTCTGCGAGCCCGGCCGCAACCCCGGCGTGCTCGACTTCCAGGACGCCGTGTACGGCCCGATCAGCTACGACATCGCCTGCCTGATGAAGGACGCGTTCCTGTCGTGGGACGAGGAGTTCGTGCTCGACACGACGGTGCGCTACTGGGAGCGCGCGAAGAAGGCCGGGCTGCCGGTGCCGGACGACTTCGGCACGTTCTATCGCGACGTCGAATGGATGGGGCTGCAGCGGCACCTGAAGGTGCTCGGCATCTTCGCGCGCATCAACTATCGCGACGGCAAGCCGCACTACCTCGCGGACACGCCGCGCTTCCTCGGCTACGTCCGCGCGACCGCGAACCGCTACCGCGCCTTCGGTCCGCTGCTCAAGCTGATCGAGACGCTCGAGGGTCGTCCGGTCGAGGTCGGCTACACGTTCTGAACGCGGTCCGCCGGATGCATCGACCTCGCAGCGGCGGACGCCGCAGGTGCCGACTCGCGAGTGCGCTGCATCCGCGCGCCGGGACGCGCGCGTGAGGGCGATGGTCCTCGCCGCCGGTCGCGGCGCGCGGATGCGGCCGCTGACCGACACCGTGCCGAAGCCGCTGCTCGAGGTCGGCGGCAAGCCGCTGATCGTCCGCATGGTCGAGGCGCTGGTGCGAGGCGGCTTCGACGAACTCGTGATCAATCACGCGTGGCTCGGCGATCGACTCGAAGCCGCGCTCGGCGACGGGTCGCGCTGGGGCGCGTCGATCGCGTGGTCGCGCGAAGGCGAGGCGCTCGAGACCGCCGGAGGCATCGCGACCGCGCTGCCGCTGCTCGAGGCGGGCACCGACGGCAACGAGCCGTTCGCCGTCGTCAGCGCCGACATCTGCAGCGACTTCGACTTCCGCGAGCTCGCGCCGGTCGTCGCGAACATTCGCGCGCGCCATCCGCTGCGCGCCGCGCATCTCGTCGTCGTCGACAATCCGCCGTGGCATCCGCACGGCGACATGGCGCTCGTCGACGGGCGCATCTTGCGACCGATGCAGGCGGCCGGCGCGACGCTCTTCACGTACGCGAACATCGGCGTGTTCCATCCGCGCGTGTTCGACGACGTGCCGCCTCGTCGTCCGTCGAAGCTGTTCCCGTGGGCCTTCACGCTGGCCGACGCCGGACGCATGACCGGCAGCCGCTTCGACGGCGCGTGGGACAACGTCGGCACGCCGGAGCAACTCGCAGCCCTCGACGCGCGGCTCGCATCGGATTTCTCGCATGAGTGACGTCGACGTCGACGTCGCGATCGCCGGCGCCGGTCCCGTCGGCGCGGCGTTCGCGTTGTTCCTGCGTGAACGCGGCGTGCCGGCCGATCGCATCGCGATCCTCGATGCACGCGACGCCGACGCCGCCGTCGCCGACGACCGCCTGATCGCGATCTCGCAGGGGAGCGCCGTGCTGCTGGCGCGGATCGGCGCGTGGCGCGACGGCGAGGACCCGCGCGCCGCGGCGATCCGCACGATCCACGTCTCGCATCGCGGCCGCTTCGGCCGCACGGTGATCGACGCGGCCGACTACGGCGTCGCGGCGCTCGGCCACGTGATCCGCCACGGCGACCTGACGCGGGCGCTCGACGCCGCGCTCGCGCGAAGCGGCATCCGGGTCCGACGTCCGGCACGCGTCGCGGTTGTCGAAGCGATCGACGACCACGCGCGTGCGATCGTCGACGACGGCGCCGTGATCACCGCGCGCGACGTCGTGCACGCCGAAGGCGGACTGTTCGATGCGCAGCAGCGCCGGGCGATCCATCGTGACTACGGACAGACCGCCGTGACGACGTTCGTGACGCTGATCGAGCCCGCGTCCGACGCGCTCGCCGCGACCGCGTTCGAGCGCTTCACCGAGCACGGGCCGATCGCGCTGCTGCCGGCGTTCGACGGGCAGCGCCGCGGGTATGCGGTCGTCTGGTGCGGCACGCCGGACGACAGCGCCGCGCGAGCCGCGTTGCCGGACGCCGCGTTCGTCGCTGCGCTGCACGCGGCGTTCGGCGATCGGCTCGGACGCTTCGCTGCGACCGCGCCGCGACGCAGCTATCCGCTCGGCCTCAACGCGGTCGACCGTCCGGCCCGCGCGCTGTCGACGAGCGCCGCCGAATTCGCGATCGGCAACGCCGCGCAGACGCTGCATCCGGTGGCCGGACAGGGACTGAACCTCGGGCTGCGCGATGCACACGCGCTCGCGGCGTTGCTCGCCCGACCGGAGCCCGGCGGCGCGGACGAACGGGTCGCACGCTTCATCGCATCGCGACGAGCCGACCGCGCGGCGACCGTCAACCTCACCGACTTCATGCCGCGCGTGTTCGCGAGCACCTGGTCGCCGGTCGTGCAGGCGCGCGGCCTGACGCTCGCGCTGCTCGACGTGGTCAAGCCGCTGCGCGGCATGTTCGCGCGTCAGATGATGAACGGGCGACGCTGAAGACGTCGTCGATGCTTGGCGGCTGCCACTAAAGGCAAGCGTCCGCAAGTCGGCGCCACAACTTTTTTTTTGCGATCGACCGCGTGCTCGTGCGCGATCGATGCAGATAAAATCCGCGGCTCGCTCTTCATCCGGACCGCAGGCATGGCCGAGGCAACACGCGCACATCCGCTCGCTGCGCCGCTCGCCGACGGCCCGCGGGTCGGTCCGTACCGGCTGCCGAATCGCGTCTTCGCGGCCCCGATGGCGGGCGTGACCGATCGTCCGTTCCGCAAGCTCGTGAAGCGGCTCGGCGCGGGCCATGCGACCTGCGAGATGGCCGCGTCGAACCCGTTGTTGTGGGCGACCGTCAAGAGCGCACGTCGGCTCGATCATGAAGGCGAGGCGGCGCCGAAGACCGTCCAGATCGCGGGGGCCGATCCCGCGATGCTGGCCGACTGCGCGCGCTTCAACGTCGATCGCGGCGCCGAGATCGTCGACATCAACATGGGCTGCCCGGCCAAGAAGGTCTGCAACGCGGCCGCGGGCTCGGCGCTGCTCGCAGACGAGGACCTCGTCGCGCGCATCCTCGACGCGGTCGTCGAAGAGGTCACCGCGAAGTCCGGCGTCCCGGTCACGCTGAAGTTCCGGACCGGCCCGCATCGCGGCGTCGCGCAACGCGCTGTCGATCGCGGCGATCGCCGAACGGGCCGGCGTCGCGATGCTGACGCTGCACGGCCGCACGCGCGCGGACCGCTTCGACGGCGATGCCGAATACACGACGATCGCGGCGGTCAAGGCATCGGTGCGCATCCCCGTCGTCGCGAACGGCGACATCGACTCGCCGGAGCGCGCGTCGGCCGTCCTGCGCGAGACGAAGGCCGACGCCGTGATGATCGGCCGTGCCGCGCAGGGGCGGCCGTGGATCTTCCGCGAGGTCGATCACTACCTGAGACACGGCTCGCATCGCGCGGCGCCGACGATCGGCGAGGTCCGGGCACTGCTCGCGACGCATCTCGAGGACCACTACGCGTTCTACGGCGCGTGGACCGGCGTGCGGACCGCACGCAAGCACATCGGCTGGTATGTCGGCTCGCTGCCGGGCGGCGAGCTGTTCCGCGCGCGCATCAACGCGCTCGAGGACTGCGATCTGCAGCGCGCGGCCGTCGACCGTTTCCTCGCGGACCTCGGCGACGACGCCGACGCGTTGCCGTTCGCATCCGGCCCGCTGCTCGCGGCCGCCTGAGGACCGGGATCGATGAGCCGTCAGCTGATCGAGGACTGCGTTCGCACGAGCCTCGAGAAGTTCTTCAAGGACCTCGACGGCGCGTCGGTCACGAACGTCTACGATCTCGTGATGAAGACCGTCGAGAAGCCGGTGCTGGAGGTCGTGATGCGGCATGCCGGCGACAACCAGTCGCAGGCGGCGGCGATCCTCGGCATCAACCGCAACACGCTGCGCAAGAAGCTCGGCGACCACGGCCTGCTTTGACGGGCGTCGCGCCATGATCCGCCGTGCCCTGCTGTCGGTCTCCGACAAGAGCGGCGTCGTCGACTTCGCGCGGACGCTCGCGGCGGCGGGCGTCGAGCTGCTGTCGACCGGCGGCACCGCGAAGCTGCTCGCCGATGCCGGCCTCGCGGTCGTCGAGGTCGCCGACTACACCGGCTTTCCCGAGATGCTCGACGGACGAGTCAAGACGCTGCATCCGAAGATCCACGGCGGCCTGCTCGCGCGCCGCGACGTCGCGGCGCACATCGCGTCGATCGACAAGCACGGCATCGGCGCGATCGACCTGCTCGTCGTCAACCTCTATCCGTTCGAGGCGACGGTCGCCGCGCCCGGCTGCACGCTCGACGATGCGATCGAGAACATCGACATCGGCGGACCGGCGATGGTCCGCTCCGCCGCGAAGAACTGGCAGCACGTCGTCGTCGTGACCGATGCCGCGCAGTACACCGCCGTCACCGACGAGCTGACGCGCGACGGCGACGTGTCACGGCAGACGCGCTTCGCGCTCGCCGTCGCGGCGTTCGATCGCATCGCGCGCTACGACGCCGCGATCAGCGACTACCTGTCGTCGGTCGCGACGATCCCCGAGGCCGATGGTCCGGTCGCGCGCCATCGCTTCCCGGCGCAGATGAACGCGACGTTCGTGAAGCTGCAGGATCTGCGCTACGGCGAGAATCCGCATCAGCAGGCAGCGCTGTATCGCGACCCGTCGCCGCGCCTCGGCTCGCTCGTGACCGCGCGTCAGCTGCAGGGCAAGGAGCTGTCGTACAACAATCTCGCCGACGGCGACGCGGCGTGGGAATGCGTGAAGACGTTCGACGCGACATGCTGCGTGATCGTCAAGCATGCGAACCCGTGCGGGGTCGCGCTCGGCGCGACGCCGGCCGACGCCTACGCGCGTGCGTTCGAGACGGATCCGACGTCGGCGTTCGGCGGCATCATCGCGTTCAACCGGCCGCTCGACGTCGCCGCGGTGGAAGCGGTCTCGAAGCAGTTCGTCGAAGTGCTGATCGCGCCCGGCTACGACGACGATGCGCTCGCGCTGCTGGCGAAGAAGGCGAACCTGCGCGTGCTGGCCGTGCCGATGGACGGCGACGCGGGCTCGTCATCGGCGTGGTCCGGCCACGACGTCAAGCGGATCGGCTCGGGGCTGCTCGTGCAGACCGGGGACGACGACCGTCTCGCGCGCGACGACCTGCGCGTCGTCACGACGAAGCGGCCGACCGACGCACAGCTCGACGACCTGCTGTTCGCGTGGCGCGTCGCGCGCTTCGTGAAGTCGAACGCGATCGTGTTCTGCGGCGCGGGCCGCACGCTCGGCATCGGCGCGGGCCAGATGAGTCGCGTCGACTCGGCGCGGATCGCGTCGATCAAGGCGACGAACGCGGGCCTGTCGCTCGCGGGCTCGGTCGTCGCGTCGGACGCGTTCTTCCCGTTTCGCGACGGCCTCGACGTCGTCGCCGACGCCGGCGCGACCTGCGTGATCCAGCCCGGCGGCAGCGTGCGCGACGACGAGGTCATCGCCGCGGCGAACGAGCGCGGCGTCGCGATGGTGTTCACGGGCGTCAGGCACTTCCGGCATTGATGGTCGGCCTTGCCGTCCCACCGCAGGTCGGCGAAGCTGCGTGTTTCCGATCGTCCGGAGCCCTGTGATGAACTCGGTCGCCGCGGTCCCGGCCGTGCCGGCGCGACCTCCCGTTGCCCGGGCGGCGAGCGGGTTCGCCTGACATGCGCATCCTCGGCATCGATCCCGGCCTGCGGATCACCGGCTTCGGCGTCGTCGACGTCGACGGCCCGCGGCTGACGTATGTCGCGTCGGGCGTCGTGCGCACGCCCGACGCCGATTTGCCGGCGCGGCTGACCGTCATCTTCGAAGGCGTCCGCGAGATCGTCGCGCTGCATCGACCGACGTGCGCCGCGATCGAGAAGGTCTTCGTCAACGTCAACCCGCAGTCGACGCTGCTGCTCGGACAGGCGCGCGGCGCCGCGATCTGCGGGCTGACGACGGCCGGCATCGACGTGCACGAATACACCGCCCTGCAGACGAAGCAGGCGACCGTCGGCTACGGTCGCGCGACGAAGTCGCAGGTCCAGCAGATGGTCCTCCGGTTGCTGCGCATGTCGGGCGATCTCGCGACCGACGCGGCCGACGCGCTGGCCTGCGCGATCTGCCACGCGCACGTCGGCGCGAGCGTCGCGGCGCTCGCGGTCGCAGCGCCGGACCTGACCGTCGGCGTGCTGCGCATCCGACGCGGCCGCGTCGGCGCGCGCGGCTGACCGGTCACGTATCATCGGCGTCCCATCCACCGACCGGCCACGATCATGACGATTGCCATCGGCGAACGCCTGCCCGACGCGACGCTCCAGGAATACATCGAGATCGAGGGCAACGGCTGCAGCATCGGTCCGAACAAGTTCCACGTCGAGGAAGCGGTCCGCGGCAAGAAGCTCGCGATCTTCGGCCTGCCCGGCGCGTTCACGCCGACCTGCTCGGCCAAGCACGTGCCCGGCTACGTCGAGCAGTACGACGCGCTGAAGGCGAAAGGCATCGACGAGGTCTGGTGCATCTCGGTCAACGACCCGTTCGTGATGGGCGCGTGGGGCCGCGACCAGCACACCGCCGGCAAGGTCCGCATGATGGCCGACGGCTCGGCCGAGTTCACGAAGAAGGCCGGTCTCGAGCTCGACCTGACGGCGCGCGGCATGGGCGTGCGGTCGCAGCGTTATTCGATGCTGGTCGACGACGGCGTCGTCAAGCAGCTCAACGTCGACATGGGCGGCAAGTTCGAGGTCAGCGACGCCGGCACGCTGCTCAAGCAGCTCGGTTGACCCGGTTCGCGTGACTCGGCCGACGGCGCCCGCGTGATCGGCCGCATCGCGGGCACGCTCGTCGAGAAGACCCCGCCGCAGGTGCTGGTCGATTGCGGCGGCGTCGGCTACGAGATCGACGTGCCGATGAGCACGCTGTACAACCTGCCGGCGGTCGGCGAACGCGTCACGCTGTTCGCGCACCTCGTCGTCCGCGAGGACGCGCAGCTGCTGTACGGCTTCGGCACGCAGGCCGAGCGCGCCGCGTTCCGCGAGCTGATCAGGATCTCCGGCATCGGTCCGCGCATCGCGCTCGCGGTGCTGTCGGGACTCTCGATCGACGACCTCGCGCAGGTCGTGACGCGGCAGGACGCCGCACGGCTGACGCAGATTCCCGGCATCGGCAAGAAGACCGCGGAGCGGCTGCTGCTGGAGCTCAAGGGCAAGCTCGGCGCGGAGCTCGGATCGAGCCCGGGCATCGCGTCGACGGATGCCGGCGACGCGGCGCCGGACATCCTGAAGGCGCTGCAGGCGCTCGGCTATTCCGACAAGGAGTCGCTGTTTGCGATCAAGCAGGTCGCGGCCGGCAGCAGCGTGTCCGACGGCATCCGGCAGGCGCTGAAGGCGCTGTCGAAGTCCTGAGTCGCATGCGACGTGTCCGGGCCGCCGTCGCGACGACCGCGTGCCTGATCGTCGCGCTCGCGTCGACGCACGCGCATGGGCAAGGGGTCGGCAGGACGTCGCCGGCCGCGACGCCGAACGCCGCGCCGTCGTCGGCGGCGATCCGCGACGCCGCGTTGCGCGCGCTCGCGTCCCGGCTCGACCTGCCGTTGCTCGACGAGACCGTGTCGGTCTTCTCCACGCAGCTGCGGCGCACGTTGCCGGCGTACTTCGTCGAGTCGATCGGGCGGCAGGTCGGCCTCGGTCCGCAGTGGCGCCGCGGGCTGCCGGCGTACGACGAGGCCGTGCGTCGCATCGACGCCGCCCTCGCCGAAGAG
The DNA here is from genome assembly GCA_963795885.1 of uncultured beta proteobacterium. GTDB lineage: Bacteria > Pseudomonadota > Gammaproteobacteria > Burkholderiales > Burkholderiaceae_D > CAHJXF01. Next base: position 335,804 of record CAWCJI010000005.1, read on the forward strand.
GAAGCGCGCAACGGACCGCTCGTGAAGCTCGACCGCGGCGACCTGCTGTACGCCGTGCAGGTGCCGTGGACGCGCGACGACATCGCGTTCGTCGACGAGACGCTCGACACGCCGCTCGGCCACGAGGCCGAACGGGCGATCGACGCGCAGGCAGCGCGACAGACGATCGCGACACTGAAGCGCCGCGTGGCGCCCGACGACGCGGGTCGCGTCGCCGCGTCGTTCGCCGACCTCGACCAGCGCGCGCAGACGCAGTTCGGCGATGCGTCGCTGATGCTGATCGCGTTGAAGGGCACCGATCCGCCGCGTGCGCGACGGTTGCAGCGGCTCGTCGAGGGCGTGACGCTCGCGCCGTCTGACGCGATCGGCCAGCGCATCGTCGATCGGCTGTCGCAACGTCTGCTGAACGCGGCGATGGCGCAGGTGCCGAACGTGCTCGGCGCATTGCTCACGGCGCCGTGACCGTGCGTCTTGCGCGCTCGAGCCTGCTTAGCTAACATGTGGACCAACCTTGATTGCACGGCCATGACGACGGTCAACGTCCACGAAGCGAAGACCACCCTTTCCGAACTCATCGCGCGCGTCGAGGCGGGCGAAGAGGTGGTCATCGCACGCGCGAACAAGCCGGTCGTGCGACTGGTCCCTGTGGACAGCAGGCCGCAAAAGCGTGTCCTCGGCCTGAATGCGAGTCCCGGCGCCTGGATCGCCGACGACTTCGACGCGCCGATGGCCGACGAAGCGTTGTGGTACGGAGACGACGAGACGCCGCGAGCACCGGCGAAGAAAGCGCGGTTGCCGCGCCGATGAGCACGCGCCGACGGCCGTCCTACCTGCTCGACTCGCATGTGCTCGTCTACCTCGCTCAGCATCCGGAAAGACTGCCGCGACGACTGCGGTCCCTTATCGAGGACGGACGCAACGAGCTCCATGTCAGCATCGCGAGCGTCTGGGAAATCCAGATCAAGACGCTGCTCGGCAAGCTTGCGCTCGACATGCCGATCGACCGATTGATCGCGACGCAGCGCGACGAGAACGGATTGAGGCTGCTCGCGATCAACGTCCCTCACGTCGTCGAACACGAGCGGTTGCCGATGCATCACCGCGATCCGTTCGATCGCATGCTGGTCGCGCAGGCGCGCGTGGAGGGCCTCGTCCTGCTCTCGGCTGATGCGCAGTTCAAGCGCTACGACGTGCAGTTGGCGTGGTGAGGAGCAATCGTGATCGAGTCTGACCGCCTTACCGCCGACATCCGCGTCGACCCCGCCGCCGCCCGCGTCGTGTCCGCCGCCGCCACGTCGCCGAACGAGGAGGTCTTCGAGCGCGCGTTGCGGCCGAAGGCGCTCGACGAATACATCGGGCAGACGAAGATCCGCGAGCAGCTCGAGATCTTCATCGGCGCCGCCCGCAAGCGCGGCGAGTCGCTCGACCACGTGCTGCTGTTCGGGCCGCCGGGCCTCGGCAAGACGACGCTCGCGCACATCGTGGCGCGCGAGATGGGCGTCCATCTGCGGCAGACCTCCGGGCCGGTCCTCGAGCGACCGGGCGACCTCGCCGCATTGCTGACGAACCTCGAGAAGAACGACGTGCTGTTCATCGACGAGATCCATCGGCTGAGCCCGATCGTCGAGGAGATCCTCTATCCGGCGCTCGAGGACTTCCAGATCGACATCATGATCGGCGAGGGGCCGGCCGCGCGCAGCGTCAAGCTCGACCTGCAGCCGTTCACGCTGGTCGGCGCGACGACGCGCGCCGGCATGCTCACGAACCCGCTGCGCGACCGCTTCGGCATCGTCGCGCGCCTCGAGTTCTACACGCCGGCCGAGGTGCAGCGCATCGTCAAGCGTTCGGCCGCGCTGCTCGACACGCCGATCGACGACGACGGCGCGATGGAACTCGCAAAGCGTTCGCGCGGAACGCCGCGCATCGCCAATCGTCTGCTCCGTCGCGTGCGCGACTATGCCGACATGCGCGCCGACGGACGCGTCACGTCGGCCGTCGCGGACACCGCGCTGAAGATGCTCGACGTCGACGCGCTCGGCCTCGACGTGATGGACCGCAAGCTGCTCGAGGCCGTGCTGCACAAGTTCGACGGCGGCCCGGTCGGCCTCGACAACCTCGCCGCGGCGATCGGCGAGGAGCGCGACACGATCGAGGACGTGATCGAGCCGTTCCTGATCCAGCAGGGCTTCCTGCATCGCACGCCGCGCGGCCGCGTCGCGACCACCACCGCGTACCGGCACTTCGGTCTCGCGGCGCCGGCCCGTTCGAACAACGCGGAACTGTGGGACACGCCCTGAACGGGCCGGACGCGATCGACCCCGCGACGACGCTCGTCCCGAACGAGCACCTGCGGCTGTCCGGCATGCCGCCGGTGCCGCGGTCGCTGGCCGAACGGATCGGCCGCTACACGGCCTTCGCGCCGGTCGACGTCGTCGAATGGCATCCCGCACGACGCGCGCTGCTGGTCGCCCGACGCCACGGCTCGACGACGCAGCTTCATCGGCTCGACGGCCCGATGGGTCCGCTCGAACGTCTGACCGACGGCCCGGATCCGGTTCGCGAGGCCGGCTTCGAGCCGACGCGCGGCGAGCTGCTCGTGTTCGCGCGCGACAGCGGCGGCGACGAGGCGGCGCAGCTGTACGCGCTCGATGCCGTCGACGGCCGCACGACGCGGCTCACCGACCCGTCGAAGAAGCATGGCGAGGCGGCATGGAATCACGCCGGCAACGCGATCGCGTTCGGGTCGATAGCGCTCGATCGCACCGCGGGCGGGCGCGAACACGTCGATACCGAACTGTCGATCGTCGACCCGCACGACCCGTCGACGATCGGTCGTGTGGCCGTGCTGCCGGGCGGCGGCTGGCAGTCGTTCGCATGGTCGCCCGACGACCGCACGATCTACGCGCTCGACTATCGCTCGGTCACCGACAGCGCGATCTGGACGATCGACGTCGCGAGCGGCGACCGCATGCGGCTGCTGCCGAAGGCCGACCGCGTCGGTGCAGTCTCGTACGCCGAGCTGCACGTGACTCGCGACGGCCGCCGGCTCGTCTTCACCAGCGACGACGACAGCGAGTTCAGGCGCCTGACGACGATGGACCTCGCGACCGGCGAATGCCGCACGCTGACCGCCGGCATCGACTGGGACGTCGTGTCGGTCGCGCTGCAGGACGGACCGGCCGATGCATCGACGGCCGAACTCGCGGCGATCGTCATCAACGTCGACGGGCGCCATGCGCTGCGCGTCTTCGACCTCGCGACGGGCCGCGAGCATCCGCTTCCCGCGTTGCCCGACGCCGCGCGCGCCGGCAGCGTCGCGCACGTCCGCTTCGCGAGGACCGGCACCAGCGAGATCGCGTTCACCGTCAACTCGGCGAAGAGTCCGGGCGACGTGTACTCGATCGATCTGCTCGGCGGCGGCCCGGCCGAACAGTGGACGCGCAACGACGTGGAAGGGATCGATGCGACCGGATGGCGCGAGGCCGACCTGATCCGCTGGCCGAGCTTCGACGGTCGCACCATCAGCGGCCTGATCAACCGGCCGCCGGCGCGCTTCGCCGGCCCGCGACCGGTGATGATCCACATCCACGGTGGCCCGGAAAGCCAGGCGACGATCGGCTTCCTCGGCATCAATCGCCACTTCGTCGACGACCTCGGCATCGCGTACATCCAGCCGAACGTGCGCGGCTCGGCCGGCTACGGCAAGACGTTCATCTCGCTCGACGATCGCGAGAAGCGCGAGGACTCGGTCGCAGACATCGGCGCGCTGTTCGACTGGATCGCGACGCAGCCGGACCTCGACGCGAGCCGCGTCCTCGTCGCGGGCCGCAGTTACGGCGGCTACATGAGCCTCGCCGTCGCGACCCATTACGCGCATCGCCTCGTCGCATCGATCGCGATCGTCGGCATCTCGCACTTCACGACGTTCCTCGAACGGACCGAGAGCTATCGCCGCGACCTGCGCCGCGTCGAGTACGGCGACGAGCGCGACCCCGCGATGCGCGCGTTCTTCGATCGCATCTCGCCGCTGTCCAACGCCGACCGCATCGCGGAAGCCGCTGTTCGTCGTGGCCGGTCAGAACGATCCGCGTGTGCCGTATCAGGAGAGCGAACAGATCGTCGCGAAGGTCCGCGCGAACGGCGTTCCGGTGTGGCATCTCGTCGCCGACGACGAAGGCCACGTGTTCCAGAAGAAGCCGAACATCGACTACGTCGCCTGTGCGCAGGCGCTGTTCGTCGAGCGCTGGCTGCTCGATGCGGACCGGAGCGAAGCGGCTACAGCGTCGCCGGCCCCGGCGCCTTGAGCCGGCCGGTGCGGTCGAGCCGTTCGTACTGCGCGATCACCTGCGCGCCGAACAGCACCAGCGTCGCGGCGATCTCGAGGCTCAGCAGCACGACGATCGCGGTCGTCAGCGAGCCGTAGACCACGCTCACCTGCGACAGCGTCTCGAAGTACCACACGAGCAGGCGTCGCGTGATCTCCCACAGCAGCGCCGCGACGATGCCGCCCGGCAGCGCATGACGCAGCGACAGACGTCCGACCGGCATCACCATGTAAAGCGACGTCAGCATGAAGATCTCGCCGGCCAGGCCGAGCAGATACAGCAGGAAACCGGAGAAGCCCGACAGCGACCACACGTGTCCGAACAGGTCGACCGATTCCTGGCTGACGACCTGCAGCGCGCCGGCGATCAGCGTCACGAGGAGCAGGCCGGAGCACAGGCAGAAGATGTAGACGTACGGCATCAGCGCGGACACGACGAAGTGGCGGCTCCGCCCGGACTTGCGATGGTGGAACAGCACGGCCATCGCGCTCTCGAGCACCGTGAACGCGAGCGAGCTGAAGAAGATCATCGTCACGATGAGCACCGGGCCGAGCACGCTCGTGTGCGAGAGGAAGTTCGCGAGCTCCGCGACGATCGCCTTCGACTGCCCGGGCAGCAGCCACTCGAGATAGTGGCCGATGGTGTCGAGCAGCGCATGCTCGTCGACCCAGTGCGACAGAACGATCACCGAGACGATCAGCAGCGGCACGATCGACAGCAGCGCGTAGTACGCGACGGCGCCGGCCAGCAGCAGACCCTGCGCGGCGCGAAACTGCTTGACCGCTTCCCACAGGAATGCGAGGGGATGGCGGAACGGCGTCGGCTGCTGCGGCGGCCGGGACTGCATCTCTGATTCGGGCATGGATCGAGGTGTTCGCGCGAGCGGTCGGCGCCGAGCGGCTGCTTGTAGAATCGCGCGACTTCTTCCGCCACCTTGCCATGCCTTCGTCGCGCGTGCCATTCCGTCTCGTCCTGCCGACGCTCGCATTCGCCGCCCTGGTCGGCTGCGCCGGTCCCGAACCGGCACCGTCGCCAGCCCCCGCCGCCCCCGCGGAAGACGTGCTGGTACCGAACGAGCATCTGCGGATCGCCGGCATTCCGCCGGTGCCGAAGTCGCTGGCCGAGCGCGTCGGCAAGTACACCGAGTTCAAGCCGGTCGGCGTCGTCGCGTGGCATCCGCGCAAGCACGAACTGCTGGTCGCGTCCCGACGCGGCGCGACGACGCAGCTGCATCTGCTCGACGAGCCGATGGGCACGCTGACGCCGCTGACGGACTTCCCCGACCCGGTCGGCTACGCGACGTTCGAGCCGAAGCGCGGCGACTATCTCGTGTACGCGCGCGACTCCGGCGGCAACGAGGCGTCGCAGCTCTATCGCTACGACTTCGCGAGCGCGACGACGACGCTGTTGACCGATCCCGCGGAGAAGCACGCGATCGGCGACTGGAACCATTCGCGCGATGCGCTGCTGCTGATCTCGACACAGCTCGACAAGACCGCCGGACCTGCCGGGCGCGACGCGGTGACGACCGAGGTCGCGCGGCTGGACCCGCGGCATCCGGAGGCGATTCGCCCGATCGCGAGCCTGCCGGGCGGCGGCTGGGGCGACTTTCGTTGGGCGCGCGGCGACAAGGTCCTCTACGCACTCGAATACCGTTCCGCGACCGAGGGCGCGATCTGGAAGATCGACGTCGCGACCGGCGCGAAGACGCAGCTGCTGCCGAGGCCGAAGACGAAGCGCGTCGGCACCGTGTCGTACGGCAACCTGCATCTCACGCCCGACGGCCGGCGCCTCGTCTACACGAGCGACGAGGACGGCGAGTTCCAGCAGCTGAGCGTGCTGGACGTCGCGACCGGCAGGCGGCGGGTCCTGACGCGCGACATCCCGTGGGACGTCGACGAGGTCGTGATGCATGGCGAGGACGGCGGCGACGAATCGTCCGCGCGCCGCGAAGTCGCCTGCGCGTTGATCGACGTCGCCGGTCGCAACGAGCTGCGCCTGTTCGACCTCGCGACCGGGCGGGCGCTGCCGATGCCCGCCCTGCCCGACGCCGCGCGCGCCGGCAGCATCTCGCGGCTGCGCTTCGCGAAGAACGGCAACCGCGACGAGATCGCGTTCACCGTCAACTCCGCGAAGAGCCCGGGCGACGTCTACTCGTTCGACACCCGCGCGGGCGCATCGGCGAACGTCGTGCAATGGACGAAGGCCACCGTCGACGGCGTCGACACGACGTCGTTCCGCGAGGCCGAGATCGTCCGCTGGAACAGCTTCGACGGTCGCGAGATCACCGGCCTGATCAGCCGGCCTCCCACGCGCTTCACCGGCAAGCGACCGGTGCTCGTCAACATCCACGGCGGCCCCGAAAGCCAGGCCAGGATCGGCTTCATCGGCCGCAACGAATACTTCGTCGACGAACTCGGCATCGCGTTCATCCAGCCGAACGTGCGCGGGTCGAGCGGCTACGGCAAGACGTTCGTGTCGCTCGACGACGGCATGAAGCGCGAGGACTCGGTCAAGGACATCGGTGCGCTACTCGACTGGATCGCCGCGCAACCCGACCTCGACGCGAGCCGCGTGATGGTCGCCGGCGGCAGCTACGGCGGCTACATGAGCCTCGCGGTCGCGACGAATTACTCGGACCGCATCGCCGCGTCGATCGACGTCGTCGGCATCTCGAGCTTCACGACGTTCCTGCAGCGGACCGAGACCTATCGCCGCGACCTGCGCCGCGTCGAGTACGGCGACGAGCGCGACCCGGCGATGCGCGCGTTCTTCGATCGCATCTCGCCGCTCGCGAACGCCGACCGCATCCGCAAGCCGCTGTTCGTCGTCGCGGGATTGAACGATCCGCGCGTGCCGTACCAGGAAGGCGAGCAGATCGTGGCGAAGGTCCGGTCGAACGGGGTGCCGGTCTGGCATCTCGTCGCCGACAACGAAGGCCACGGCTTCGCGCGAAAGCCGAACGCCGACTATCAGTTCTATGCGCAGGTCCTGTTCATGCGGCAATTCCTGCTGCAGTGAGCCTGCCCTCATGAGGCGAAGCATCGCGAGCGACACATGATCGTCAACGTCAGTGCGTACGAAGCGGGCAAGCGTATCGGTGACGTCTCGATCGACGACATCAGCGAGGTCATCGCGAAGCCGCAGGCATTCGTCTGGGTCGGCCTCTACGAGCCGGACGACGCGCTGCTCGCGAAGATGCAGGAGGAGTTCGGGCTGCACGAGCTCGCGGTCGAGGACGCGCGCACCGCGCATCAGCGCCCGAAGATCGAGACCTACGGCACGTCGCAGCTCTTCATCGTGCTGAAGACGGCGAACCTGACGGACGGCAAGGTCGCCTACGGCGAGACGCACCTGTTCGTCGGTACGAACTTCCTCGTCTCGGTGCGTCACGGCGAGACCGCCGGCTATTCGGTCGTGCGCGAGCGCTGCGAGAAGACGTCGGGTCTGCTCGCGAAGGGGCCGGGCTTCGCGGTCTACGCGATCCTCGACTTCGTCGTCGACAACTATCAACCGATCATCGAGCGGCTCGAGGAGGAGTTCGACGGGCTCGAGGAAGGCATCTTCAGGAGCGAGTTCGACCGGCTCGTCGTCGGTCGCATCTACGAACTGAAGCGGCAGCTGCTCGAGCTGCGCAACGCGGCGCTGCCGGTGGGCGACATCGCGAACGAGCTGATGCGTTTCCACGACGACCTGATCCCGAAGGAATTGCGCGCGTACTTCCGCGACGTGAAGGACCACGTCGCGCGGCTCGTCGGCATGGCCGACAACATGCGCGAGATGCTGAACTCGGCGATGCAGGTCAATCTCGCGATGGTCGGCATGGCGCAGAACGAGATCGTCAAGCGCCTCGCCGGCTGGGGCGCCATCCTCGCGATCCCGACGGTCGTGTTCAGCCTCTACGGGATGAACTTCAAGTGGATGCCCGAGCTGAACTGGCAGTGGGGTTATCCGACCGCGGTCGGCTTCACCGTCGCTGCCTGCGTGATCATGTACACGCGGCTGCGGAAGCAGGGCTGGATCTAGCGCGGCGGATACGCGGCGATCACGTCGTACCTGCCGTCGGACCGGGACGCCACCAGCGCGTAGCCGTTCACGCGCCACGCGATCGCCGCGTCCGACGCCGGCGCTTCCGAGCGTCGAGCGTCTCGCGCCAGCGTGACGTGTGGCCGAAAACCGCGCGCTTCGACCGGAAGCTCGAGCGCGCCAAGGCGCGATCCCAGCGAACGATGCAGCGCCGTGAGGCGATCCGGGACCGCGGCCGGCTCGAGCGCGGCGATCCCGTTCGTCCACAGCGCATGGCGGCCGAGTGCGAGGCGGAACGGCGCGAACGGGACGATCAGGCCGAGCGCGACGGCCTCGAGCCGGTCGTGCTCGACGCGGCCGATGAAGTGCATCGTCAGGTGCAGCTTCGCGTCGGGCGTCGGACGCGCGACCGGCGACCAGCGCCAGCGATCGCGCTCGGCGGCGAGCCGCCGGCGCGTCGACGGATCAGGCCAGAGCGCGATGAAGAGCCGGACCGTCGACAACTCACGCCGGCCGGCGTCGCCGATGCGCGACCAGCGCGGCTCCCAGCCCGCCGATCATCAACAGCACGCTCTCCGGCTCGGGGATCGCCTTGATCGAACCGAACAGGCCATCGGCTTCGTTGTTGATGCCGGCGTTGAAGTACAGCGTGTTCGCGTCGCCACTGGCGCCGTTGCCGAATGCGATGCCCCACAGGCCGGCATTGATCAGCGGGTCGCCGAGCTGGTCGCCGATGGTCCCGAGATACGCGCCCGAGACCGGATCGAAGGCGTTGATCTCCGCGACCGCGTAGCTGAAGTTGCCCACCAGCAGGTCACCACCGAAGCTGCCGAACGTGCTCGGCGCCAGCGTCACGCCCCACGGCGCCGCCAGCTTGCCGCCGCTGACGAGCGTCCGGATCAGCGTCCCGTTCGTGTCGAAGACCGCCACGGCACCGGACCCTTCGGCTGCACCGGTCTGCGCAGCCCGCCCGGGCGGCGCATAGGTCACGTAGACGCTGCTCCCGATGGTCTGCACGTTGAACGGAACGAGCCCGGCGATCGCCGGGTCGTTGTTCACGAAGGCCGGCAGGAGCGGGTTGAAGCTGCTGTTGAACACGTCGATCCCGTTGCTGCTGGCCGCGTAGAGCTTCGCGTTCGCGCCGGTCCCCGAGAGGGCGAGACCCGTGTAGACGTTGTTGCTGGTGACGACGGCGGCTGCCGTCGTGCCGAGCGACCCTGTCCAGGCCGAGATCGTTCCGTTGAGGTTCGCGAAGATGAACGACGACGGCGTTCCGTTGACGAAGAAGGCCGCACCCGCCGTATTCGCGACCTGTCCGGTCGGCCCCTGTCCAAGCGAGCCGGTCGTCGGGATCGACACGGTCAACGCGACCTTCGATGCGATGCCGTTCGTCACGCGGTACAGGGTCGACGAACTTGTGGCCTGGTCCGAGATCCAGAACGGGCTCGTCGCGGTGAACGACATGCCCCACGGATTCTTCAGGCTGGCGTCGGTGAGCTGCGCGAGCCCCGGCACGTCGGAGACGAGGTCGGTCTGCAGGTAAGGCGTCGCTCGCGCGGGCGAACTCAGCAGGACGGACGCGGCCAGCGTTGCGAATGCGCAGGTGATGCGGTGCGGCTGCTTCATGTTCGCTCCTCCTCGGGTGGGTCTCCCGTGTCGACGGGAGGGACCCCGCGAAGCAGCTTGCGTGCCGCTTGTCGAAGGGTCCGCGATTACAGGCAGTTGGCGCCGGGCGCTGGACGAGCGCGGGACCGATGTGTAAGGAACACCGACCGATCAGACGGTCGCGGAGAGCCAAGCACGCATGGCGACGCGCCTTCACTGCCGCGCGTCAGGATCCTCGAGCGCGACCTCGTGGACCATCGGGCGTCTGCCGCGTGGGCGCGCGAACCGGACTTCGGCGCGACCATTCCGTGCGTTGCGTCGTGAGGTTGCTCGACATTGCGACGAATCCCACGCTGCCCCTAGGAATCGACCGGGTGGTTCGACAGCAGGCCGACTGAGATTCTCTGACCGGGTATGCGATCACCGAAGGAGAACACGATGAGAGCAGTCGTCTACAACGGACCACGCGACGTCGCCGTGCAGAAGGTGCCGGACGCGAAGATCGAAAAAGCCCACCGACGTCCTGGTCCGGATCATGAGCACCAACATCTGCGGGTCGGACCTGCACAGGTACGAGGGCCGGACGGACTTCCCGCAAGGCGGCGTCTTCGGCCACGAGAACCTCGGTCAGGCCTCAAGCTGCCACCGGACGCCGAAGAACGGCAGAACGACTACGTCATGCTGGCCGACATCTTCCCGACCGGCTGGCACGGCACCGAGCTCGCAGGCGTGTGTCCCGGCGAGTCGGTCGTCATCTTCGGCGCCGGACCGGTCGGCCTCATGGCGGCTCACTCGGGCCGCGAGCGGCCCTCGTGTTCGCCGCGGGTTCAGCCGTCGTGATTGATCCGACGCCCGCCGCGGATGAACTCGACGGTCTTCTCGCGCATCCCGGCCGCGAGCGCGGCCTCCGCCTCGAGACCCTGCTGTTCCGCGTAGTCGCGCACGTCCTGCGTGATCTTCATCGAGCAGAAGTGCGGACCGCACATCGAGCAGAAGTGCGCGGTCTTCATCGCTTCCTTCGGCAGCGTCTCGTCGTGGAATTCGCGCGCCTTGTCGGGATCGAGGCCGAGGTTGAACTGGTCGTCCCAGCGGAACTCGAAGCGCGCCTTGGAAAGCGCGTTGTCGCGGATCTGCGCGCCGGGATGACCCTTCGCGAGGTCGGCCGCGTGCGCCGCGAGCTTGTACGTGATGATGCCGTCCTTGACGTCGTCCTTGTTCGGCAGGCCGAGGTGTTCCTTCGGCGTCACGTAGCACAGCATCGCGGTGCCGTACCAGCCGATCATCGCGGCGCCGATGCCCGACGTGATGTGGTCGTAGCCCGGCGCGATGTCGGTCGTCAGCGGCCCGAGCGTGTAGAACGGCGCCTCGCCGCACTGGTCGAGCTGCAGGTCCATGTTTTCCTTGATGAGGTGCATCGGGACGTGGCCCGGGCCCTCGATCATCGTCTGCACGTCGTGCTTCCACGCGACCTGCGTGAGCTCGCCGAGCGTCTTCAACTCCGAGAGCTGCGCCTCGTCGTTCGCGTCGTAGATCGAGCCCGGGACGCAGGCCATCGCCGAGCGAGAAGCTGACGTCATACGCCTTCATGATCTCGCAGATGTCCTCGAAGTGCGTGTAGAGGAACGACTCCTTGTGATGCGACAGGCACCACTTCGCCATGATCGAGCCGCCGCGCGACACGATGCCGGTCATCCGCTTCGCGGTCATCGGGATGTAGCGCAGCAGCACGCCGGCGTGGATCGTGAAGTAGTCGACGCCCTGCTCCGCCTGCTCGATCAGCGTGTCCTTGAAGATCTCCCAGGTCAGGTCCTCGGCCTTGCCGTCGACCTTCTCGAGCGCCTGATAGATCGGCACGGTCCCGATCGGCACCGGCGAGTTGCGGATGATCCACTCGCGCGTCTCGTGGATGTGCTTGCCGGTCGACAGGTCCATCACGGTGTCGCCGCCCCAGCGGATCGACCACGTCATCTTGTCGACCTCTTCGCCGATCGACGAAGTCGTCGCCGAGTTGCCGATGTTCGCGTTGATCTTCACGAGGAAGTTGCGGCCGATGATCATCGGCTCGCTCTCCGGGTGATTGATGTTCGCGGGAATGATGGCGCGGCCGCGGGCGACCTCGTCGCGGACGAACTCGGGCGTGATGCGCGCCGGGATGGCCGCGCCGAACGACTGGCCCGGATGCTGGCGCATCAGGAGCTCCGCCATCTTCGCGCCGGTCGGGCCGGCATTCTTCAGGCTCTCGACGTACTGCTCGCGCTGCAGGTTCTCGCGGATCGCGATGAATTCCATCTCGGGCGTGACGATGCCCTGCCGCGCGTAGTGCATCTGGCTGACGTTGCGTCCGGCGACCGCCCGCTTCGGCGCGCGATGCAGATCGAAGCGCAGCTGCGTCAGCTTGGGGTCGGCGAGCCGCTGCTGCCCGTAGCGCGACGTCGGGCCGGCGAGCTCCTCGGTGTCGCCGCGCTCGGCGATCCACGGCGCTCGAACCGCGGGCAGGCCCGAACGGATGTCGATGCGGGCGTCCGGGTCGGTGTACGGCCCGCTCGTGTCGTAGACGAAGATCGGCGGGTTCGGCTCGACGATCGCCGTCGCGGTCCCGTGCGCGGCCGGGCTGCCGAACACCGGCGTGTCGGACTGCTCGATGCGCCGCATCGGCACCCGCAGGTCGGGTCGCGAGCCGGTGACGTAGACCTTCGTCGAACGCGGCAGCGGCGCGATCGCCGCGGAGTCGACCTCCGCCGTGGCCGCCGAGAACGGCGACGCCTTGACGGGCGGTTCCGCGGGGACGTGATGGGTGGTGTCGAGGACGGCTGCGTTCATGAAAGCTCCGGAGATGGGAGCCGAGAACGAGGTCTCCACGGCTCCCTACGGCGTATGCGTTCGTCGGATGGCGCGACGGCGCTTCGGCCCAGGTTCGAAGGGTGTTTCTCGCGATGCCCGCGGCGCGTCGACGACGTCGCCGATCCCGGACAAAGACCCCTGCGTGACGCCCGCACGGTATGCGTTCAGCGTCGAAAGATCAAGCGCAAGCCTCGGCGTCGGCCGCGCGAAGAGCCGGACGCGGACCGTTGTCGCTGCGCGTCAGCGATTGGCCATGCGACGCGACGACGCCTATCCTTCGTCCCGACGATGCATGACGTCGGCGGCCGTGTTCGACTGCGACCGTCGTTCGGCATGCGATTCCGCGCCGCGCGCGTTTCGTCCGTCGCTGATGCGTTTCGTCGCTGCCGGCTTGCCCGACGAAGCGCCCCGAGGCGACAATCCGTGCCGCCGCAAGATCGATCCGATCGCGGCGCAATGTCTCGATGACCGAACACCATCCATGAATGCACTCGCACCCTCCGCTGTCGCCGTCGAGCGCGCCCGCGCGAACATGATCGCGCAGCAGATCCGCACGTGGGACGTGCTGTCGCAGGACGTGCTCGACCTGCTTCAGGTCCTGCATCGCGAGGACTTCGTGCCGCCGGTCCATCGCACGCTGGCGTTCGTCGACACCGAGATCCCGCTCGTCGTGGACGGCGAGGAGACCGGCGAGACGATGCTGCCGCCGAAGTTCGAGGCCCGGATGCTGCAGGAGATCGCGCCGAAGCCGCACGAGACGATCCTCGAGATCGGCAGCGGCTCCGGCTACATGGCCGCGCTGCTTGCGAGCCGCGCCGAGCGCGTCGTGACCGTCGAGATCCATCCGCGCCTCAAGGCGTTCGCGGAGCACAACATCCGCAACGCGGGCATCGCCAACGTCCGCGTCGAGCTCGGCAACGGCGCGGCCGGCTGGCCCGCCGCCGGCGAGGTCGACGTGATCGTCGTGTCCGGCTCGCTGCCGTACGTGCCCGAGGCGATGAAGCGGCAGGTGCGCATCGGCGGCCGCATCGCGGTCGTCGTCGGCGAAGCGCCAGCCATGTCGGCCGAGATCTGCCATCGCACCGGCGACGACACGTGGGACACCGTCAAGCTCTTCGAGACCGTCGTGAGCCCGCTGCGCGAGGCGCCGCGCGTCTCGCACTTCGAGTTCTGATGGCGTCGCTCGCGAAGGCGCGCTGATGGTCCAGCCTCTCGATGCACCGGCGCTCGCCGCGTGGCTCGCAGACGGTTCGCGCGAGCGGCCGCTGCTGCTCGACGTCCGCGAACCGTGGGAATTCGCCACCTGTCGTCTCGACGGCTCGCTGCCGATGCCGATGAACGAGGTGCCGAAGCGATTCGACGAAGTCGATCTCGACCAGCCGATCGTCTGCATCTGCCATCACGGCGCCCGCAGCATGCAGGTCGCCGCATTCCTCGCGACGCGTGGCGCGTCGGACGTCTACAACCTGACCGGCGGCGTGGCCGCCTGGGCGCGGCAGGTCGATGCCGCGTTCCCGACCTACTAGCCCGCGGTCTCGATGAACGCCGACTCTCGTCGTGTCGCGGGCTCCGGCTCGCCCGTCCGCCGCAAGCAGCGCCGCGCCGGGCGCTCGCGATCCGTGATGCGAGCCGTCGCGGCGGTCGCTATCGCGGTCGCGGCGAGCCGCGTCGCCGCGGCCGACCTGTTGCAGACCTATCACGACGCGCTGATGAACGACGCGCAGTTCTCGTCGGCCCGCAACCAGTTGACGGCCGGCCGCGAGAAGGAGCCGCAAGGGCTGTCGCTGCTGCTGCCGCAGATCAGCGGCAGCGCGTCCGGGACGCGCACCAACGCGATCGTCGGCGAGCCGCAGCCGTTCGGCAACTTCACGTCGACCTTCAACCAGAAGACTTATGCGATCACGCTGACGCAGCCGCTCTTCCGCTGGGCCAACTTCCAGCAGTACCAGGAAGGCAAGCTGCTGGTGATGCAGTCCGAGGCGCAGTTCGCACAGGCGCAGCTCGACCTGATCGTGCGCGTCGTGCAGGCCTATACCGACGTGCTGTACGCGCAGGACAGCATCGAATACGCGGTCGCGCAGAAGGCCGCGATCTCCGAGCAGCTCGCGTCGGCCAGGCGCAGCTTCGAGGTCGGCACGACGACCATCACCGACACCAACGAGGCCGAGGCCCGCTACGCGCTCGCGGTCTCGCAGGAGATCCTCGCCCGCAGCACGCTGGACGTCGCACGCGCGGCGCTCCAGCAGATCATCGGGCACGAGCCGGGCACGCTGGCGCCGATGATCCGCGACCTCGAGCTGTCGCAGCCGCAGCCGCTCGAGCTCGAGCCGTGGGTCGCGTCGGCCGAGAAGCAGAACTACGTCGTCGCGCAGAACCTCGCCGGCTTCGAGATCGCACAGCGCGAGATCCAGGTCGCGCGCTCGGGCCACTATCCGACGGTCGACCTCGTCGCGCAGCGGGCCTACAACAACTACAGCAACCCGGCGCTCAGCGGCATCAATGCGCAGACCACCAACTCGATCGGCGTACAGGTCGCGATCCCGATCTTCACCGGCGGCTACACATCGTCGCGGGTGCGCGAGACGATCGCGCTCGCCGACAAGGCCGAGAACGATCTCGACTTCGCGCGGCGCAACGCCGCGCAGGGTGCGCGGCAGGCGTACTTCAACGTGACGAGCGGGCTCGCGCAGATCCGCGCGTTGCGCGCGGCGGAGACGTCGAGCCAGAGCGCGCTCGACTCGAACAAGCTCGGCTACCAGGTCGGCGTGCGGACCAACATCGACGTGCTGAACGCGCAGCAGCAACTGTTCTCGACCCAGCGCGACCTGGCTCGCGCCCGCTACGACACGCTGCTCAACAGCCTCCGGTTGAAGTCGTCGGCGGGCACGCTGACGGAGAACGACCTCGTCGGCCTCAACATGCTGTTGCAGCGTTAGGCGAGCGCCTCCCGCACGACTCGATCGGCCGTCGTGCGAGGCATGACCGGTCGACGACGCGAAGCGTGGCAGAGTGGCGGCCTCGCCGCCGCGCCACCCGCTTCGATGAACATCGCCGACCTCCGCACCGTCTATCGCCGCGCGACGCTGACCGAAGGCGACGTCGACGCGGACCCGATCCGGCAGTTCGCGACGTGGCTCGATCAGGCGATCGCCGCCGCGGTCGCCGAGCCGACCGCGATGACGCTCGCGACCGTCGACGGCATGCAGCCGTCGGCGCGCATCGTGCTGCTGAAGGCACTCGACGTCGACGCGGCGCCGCCGACCGCGTCGGGCCGCGGCTTCGTCTGGTTCACGAACTACGACAGCCGCAAGGGCCGCGAACTCGCGGCCGATGCGATGGCGGCGCTGGTGTTCTTCTGGCCGGAACTCGAGCGGCAGGTGCGCGTCGAGGGGCGGGTCGAGAAGACGAACGCAGACGAATCGGACCGCTACTTCGCGTCGCGACCGCTCGGGTCGCGGATCGGCGCATGGGCCTCGCCGCAGAGCGAGGTGATCGCATCGCGCGCGGTCATCGAGACGAGCGAGGCGGCGATCCGCGAACGCTTCGGCATCGGCGACGACCACGATGAGGTCATCGCGATGGAGCGGCCTCCGCACTGGGGCGGCTATCGACTGGTGCCGACGGCGATCGAGTTCTGGCAGGGACGGCCGTCCCGATTGCACGACCGGCTCGTCTATCGCATCCGCGACGAACGCTGGTCGGTCGGACGATTAGCACCCTGACGAAGGCAAGCATCACCGCGAAAAATAAAGGCGTTGCGACGCCAGAACAGCGCGCCTAGTCTCGCGATCCGGCAGTCGCAACAGCACGCCGGAAGCCCCGTCAGAGGGCGATGGAGACACCCGATGCACAACGGCGCGTGTTCGCACGTCGTTCCTGTCCTCGCATGGCCGCACGTTCGTCGCGGCCCTGTCGCGCAGCCGGCCGGTCGTGCCTCGTCGCATCCATCGCCGTCCATGGATCGGGGTCCGCCGTCGCCGTTCAGGCGATGGCGTCACGACGCCGGCGCGCCCTCCGCGCGCGTCGCACGTCGCCGCATTCAGGAGCCGCCGGCAGCGCCGGCCGCACGGCTCGCACGATTGCTCGGCGCGATCACGAACGAGGAAGCATCATGAAGCGACTCACCCACTGGTTGTCGGCGGCGCTGTTCGGCGTCGCCTGCGGCGGCGCCACCGCCGCCGACACGGCGCCCAACCCGATCAATCTCACGATCACGACCGTGTCGACGCGGCCGGACACCGTCAGCGGCGGCAACGTGCTCGTGCGGATCGACGACGCCGCCGGGACGCCGTTGCAGACCGTCCATGTCGAGGCGAACCATCTCGACATCAGCAGCCAGTTCCAGTTGCAGCCGGACGGATCGTTGCTCGGACTCGTGACCGGCCTGCAGCTCGGCCGCAACGAGATCACCGCGGACGCGCTCAAGAAGAACGGGACGCCGCGCGCGCACGCAGAGCTCGCCGTGACGAACTATCCGATCACCGGACCGATCTTCTCGGGTCCGCACGAGTCGCCGTTCTTCTGCATGACCGACCAGTTCACGCTGCCGGCCTCGACCGCCACGCTCGGCCCGGCGCTCGACACCGACTGCTCGACCACGACAAGGGTCGACTACGTCTATCGCGCGGGCAACGGCACGTTCAAGCCGCTGCCGGTCGGCGGAGGCCATCCGATCGATCTCGTGACGACGACGACGACGCTCGGCAAGACCGTGCCGTACATCGTCCGCGTCGAGACCGGCACGATCAACCGCGCGATCTACCAGACCGCGGTGCTGCACGATCCGACGAACGATCCGGCGCCGACGCCGTTCGCGCCGCCGCCGTCGTGGAACAAGCGCCTCGTCTACACGCTCGGCGGCGGCTGCGTCGGCGGCTATTACATCCAGGGCCGCAGCATCGGCAACGGCGGCATCCTCGAGGACCTGCTGCTGCGGCAGGGCTTCGGCGTCGCGTCGTCGACGCTGAACGTCTTCGGCAACAACTGCCAGCAGGTCCTCGCGGCCGAGACGATGTCGATGGTGCGCGAGCGCTTCATCGAGAACTTCGGCCCGATCGTCTACACCATCGGCTATGGCTGCTCGGGCGGATCCGAACAGGCGCAACCGATCAGCGACGAATACCCGAGCCTCGTCGACGGCATCATCGTCGGCTGCAGCTTCCCCGAGCTGACCGCGGGCATCGTGCTCGACATCACGGACGCCGACCTGTTCTATCACTACCTTCAGAACACGACGCTGACCTGGTCGGCGGTCTCGCAGAACGCCGCGACCGGCTATCCGACGACCACGACGCCGGCCACCATCGGCCCGGGCAACGCGGTCCGCACGAAGGCGCAGGGCGGCGCCTGCAACGCGGCGATCCCGGTCGCGCAACGCTTCGACCAGACGACCAACCCGCACGGCGTGCGATGCGACATCTACGACCACATGGTCAACATCTGGGGTCGCGATCCGACGACGGGCTACGCGCGCCGGCCGCTCGACAACGTCGGCGTGCAGTACGGATTGCAGGCGCTCAACGACGGCGCGATCACGGTCCAGCAGTTCCTCGATCTGAACCAGAACATCGGCGGGTACGACGTCAACGGCAACTACGTCGCGACGCGCACCGTCGGTGACCTGCAGGCGATCCACACGGCCTACGAGACCGGACAGATCCTGTACACCGGTCGCGGCATGCGCACGACGCCGATCATCGACTACCGCGGTTATGTCGACCAGCCCGAGAACGGCAACGAGGTGCACGCGCGCTTCCACTCGTTCTCGGTCCGGCAGCGGCTGCTCGAGGCGAACGGCAACTTCGACAACCAGGTGATGCTGGTCGAGGACGGCGTCTCGCCGGGATCGGTCGGGCTGTTCAACGACGCGAGCCTCGTGCTGTCGCATGCGGTCAACCAGATGGACCAGTGGCTGACCGGCATCGTCAACGACAGCTCGAACCGCACGGCCGTGCAGAAGCTTCGTCGCGCCAAGCCGGCCGACCTCGTCGACGCCTGCTTCACGAACGGCGGTGCGACGAAGATCGCGGAGCAGCAGGTCTATCAGGGCAACACGACCTGCAACCAGCTGTACCCGGCGTTCTCGACGCCGCGGATGGTCGCCGGCGAACCGCTCGCGAACAACGTGCTGAAGTGCCAGCTCAAGCGCGTCGACATGAAGGACTACACGCCGCGCTTCACGGCGGCGCAGGAGAAGACGCTGAAGAACATCTTCGCCGGCGGCGTCTGCGACTACAGCCTCCCGGGCGTCGAGCAGCAGCCGACCGAGGACGTGTTCGCGTTCTTCTGACGACCGGCCGGGACCGGCGCCCGCCGGTCCCGCGATCGCTTCCTGCGGGAGCGCGGTCCGGCGCTCCCGCTACTTCCGCAACTCGGCCCAGGTCTTGCGGAACTTCGCGACCTTCGGTCCGACCACGGCCGCGCAGTAACCCTGATTCGGATTGTTCGGGAAGTATTCCTGGTGATAGGTCTCGGCGCGGTAGTACGCGGGCGCCGGCTCGAGTTGCGTCACGACCTTCGACGGCCAGGCCTGCGCGACTTCGGCGATCACGTCCTTCGCGACGCTTTCCTGCTCCGGCGAGTGATAGAAGATCACCGAGCGGTACTGCGTGCCGGCGTCGTTGCCCTGCCGGTTGAGCGTCGTCGGATCGTGGATCGTGAAGAAGATCTCGAGGATCTGACGATACGAGATCACGGCCGGATCGAATTCGATGCGCACGACCTCGGCGTGGCCGGTCGTGCCGGAGCAGACCGCGTTGTAGCCCGGGTTCGCGCTCGTGCCGCCGCTGTAGCCCGACTCGACGTCGACGACGCCGCGGATATCCATGTAGACCGCCTCGGTGCACCAGAAGCAGCCGCCACCGAGGGTGGCGAATTCATGGCCGGGACGAGGGACGTCGGCGAGCGGGTGGGCGATGGACATGCAGGCTCCTGAAGGGACGATCGCGCGACGGATGCGCCGCGGCATCAGTGCGATATGCCGTCGGCTCGACGCGGTTCAAGCCGCGGTGTCGTATATCCTGCCCGATCGCGGCCGCGTGCCGCCCACCCGCACCGATGAAACACGTTCCCTCATTCGCGACGACGCCTGCGGCACGACGGAGCCGCACCGCATGACGTCGCCGTCCATCGAGGCGCCCGAGGTCTACGCGCGCGCGCCGGACTTCGACACCGGCTACTTTCGCGCCGCGCTCGGTCAGTTCGCGACCGGCGTCACGATCATCACCGCGCGCGTCGTCGAACCGGACGGCGCGACGCGGCCGATCGGCTTCACGGCCAACTCGTTCAACTCCGTCTCGCTCGAGCCGCCGCTCGTGTTGTGGAGCCTGGCGCGCAGCGCGTCGAGCCTGCCGGCGTTCCTCGACATGTCGCACTACGCGGTCAACGTGCTCGCGTCCGACCAGATCGCGCTGTCCCGCCGCTTCGGCGCGAGGAGCGACGCGGCGGCGGTCGTCGACCGCTTCGAAGGCATCGCATGGCATGCCGGCTCGCACGGCGCGCCGATCGTCGACGGCTGCTGTGCGTGGTTCGAATGCTTCAACCGCAGCCGCTACGAGGAAGGCGACCACGTGATCTTCGTCGGCGAGGTCGAACGCTGCGGCTTCGCGCCGCGCGAGCCGCTGATCTTCCAGGGAGGCGACTATCACATGACGCAGCCCCATCCCGACCGCTGACGAGAGGACGACATGCCCCGCATTCCCTACGTGACCGACGACGAGGCCGGCTCGACGCCGCTCGTCGACGCGATCCGCCGCCGTCGCGGCGGCGCTCTGCTGAACCTCGACCGCCAGCTGCTGCTACAGCCCGCCGTTCGCCGAAGGCTGGAACGCGTTGCTCGGCGCGGTCCGCACGAAGCTGTCGGTCGACGCGCGGCTGCGCGAGCTCGCGATGTGCGTCGTCGCGGTGCTGAACGATGCCGACTACGAGTTCATCCATCACGCGCCGGAGTTCGTGAAGGCCGGCGGCAACGACGGGCAGGTCGATGCGATCCGTGCGATGAAGACGAGGCCGATCGACCACGCGCTGTTCGACGACATCGCGAACGCGACGATCGCGCTGTCGTTCCAGATGACGACGCAGGTGCACGTCGACGACGCGACCTTCGCGACGCTCGTCGAGCATCTCGGCCCCACGCCCACGGTCGAGCTGGTCGGCGTCGTCGCGACCTACAACATGGTGTCGCGCTTTCTCGTCGCGCTCGGCGTCGAGCCGGAGTAGTCGCTGCCGCGCGCCGCGCCTCAGCGCAGCTGCGCCCGCGGATTGACGCGCGGATCCTCGGGATAGAACTCCTTCAGCAGGAACATCTCGAGCTCCGGCTGATCCTTCACGCGCGCCGACATGATCGCCGACTTGCCGGTGCGGTAGTTGTACCACTCGAAGTCGCCCGGCTTCTGCTCGCGGATGATCTCGATCATCTTGCGCACGACCGCGATCCGGATGTCCGGGTTGTTGCCGGTGCGGACCTCGAAGGTCTGGCCGAGCTTGCGCTGGAAGTTGCGATTCCAGCCGTTGAAGACGAACTCGGCGTCGTTCAGCCCGGTGTGGCGAAGGTCGAAGATGCCGCCGGCCTGATCCGGGTCCTGGCCGGGGCTGGCCGAACGCTGCTGCGCCATCACGTTCGCTTTCGCGATGCGGTTCGCGCGCTCGTCGTCGCTCTCGACGACCTCGTCGGGCGCCCCGCCGTTCGCGGCGCGACGCGCACGCTGTCGAGCCGCGAGCACGTCGCTGAAGTCCTCGGTCGTCGGCTGCACCGGTTGCGGCGTCGGCTGGACCGGCTGCGGCGGCGGCTGGACCTGCTGCGGCGGCGGCACGACGAACGGAGGCCGGCTGCCGCTGTTGACGGCGATCTGCGGCTGCGGCCGTGGTGGCGTCGGCTTCGTCCGCGCGACCTGCTTCGGCGGCGTCGGCGTGGGCGACGGCTTCTCGACCGGCGGCGGCTCGGGCTTCGGCAGCGGCGACGGTGCGGGCTGCGATGCGATCGAGACGGACAGCGGACCGATCTCGTCGGCCGGCGCCTTCATCTCCTGGTCGACCTTCTCGTGGTACCAGGGGACCACCAGCAGCAGCAGGTGGACGAACAGCGACAGCACGACCGCGACGGTGATCGCGCGGACCGTGATGCGGTCGTACTTCGGAGGTGGCTCCTCGCCGCCGAACGACGCCCGCGGCGGTTCCGGCGGGGCGGCCGCTTCCTCGACCCGTTCGTCGGGCAGGCGCTGCTTCGGGCCGGGGAACGCGAGGACTTTCAAGGGATCGCTCGTTCAGCTATCGCCGCGCGTCGCGCCGGCTGGACGGACCGCTCTCGAGCGGCGCGCCGGACCCGACGAACCGTTCACCGGCGCGCGGCCCTGACGTGTCGTTCGCGCGCGGCGCGCCGGGGTCGGCATGATGTTGACGCGCCCGGCGTCTTGCGGGATCGAACGCGCATCATCTTAGCCGATCCCTCCCGCTCGGCCGGCCCTGCGCCGCGTCGTTGCAACGAAGCGTGACTTCGGCGCGCGCGCTGCAACGACGAGTGAATCGGCGCGGACGACGCTAGGCCGTTGCACGCCGCGCCGCGTCCTCCCGGGCGCGACGGGCCAGCGTGTAGGCCTGAAACGCCCCGGGCAGGTACTGCGCCGGCCATGTCGTGCCTTCGAAGCACGCGTCGGCCGCGGCATGCAGCGTGAAGTACGGATCGGCGAGGTGCGGGCGCGCGAGCGCGACGAGGTCGGCCCGGCCCGAGGCGAGCAGCGTGTTGACCTGGTCCGCGGTGGTGACCGCGCCGACCGCCATCGTCGCGATGTCGGCCTCGAGCCGCACCTGCTCGGCGAACGTCGCCTGGTACATGCGGCCGTAGACCGGCTTCGACGCGGGGTCGGTCTGGCCCGTCGACACGTCGATCAGGTCGCAGCCATGCGCCTTGAACGTCTTCGCGATCTCGACCGTCTCGGCGCCGGTCGTGCCGCCGACGATCCAGTCGGTCGCCGACACGCGCACGCTCATCGGCTTCGTCCGCGGCCAGGCCGCGCGCACCGCGTCCCAGACCTCGAGCGGGAAGCGCAGGCGGTTCGCGAGGTTGCCGCCGTACGCGTCGTCGCGCCGGTTCGTGATCGGCGAGATGAAGCTCGCGAGCAGATAGCCGTGGGCCATGTGCAGCTCGAGCATGTCGAAGCCGGCGCCGTCGGCGAGCCGGGTCGACGCGACGAACTGGTCGCGGATGCGACCCATGTCGGCCATCGTCATCACGCGCGGCGTCGCGTTGACGCCTTCGCGATACGCGATCGCCGACGGCGCGACGAGATCCCAGTTCGGTCCGTGCAGCACCTCGTCGAGCGGGTTGTCCATCTTCTCCCAGCCGACCTGCGTCGATCCCTTGCGACCCGCGTGGCCGAGCTGCATGCAAAGCTTCGCGTCGCTGTGCCGATGCGTGAAGTCGACGATGCGCCGCCACTCGACCGCCTGCGCACCCGACCAGAGTCCGGTGCAGCCGGGCGTGATCCGCGCGTCCGGCGACGGACACGTCATCTCGATGAAGACCAGCCCCGCGCCGCCGAGCGCGCGCGTCGTGTAGTGCGTGAAGTGCCAGTCGTTCGGCATGCCGTCGATGGCCGAGTACTGCGCCATCGGCGAGACGACGACGCGGTTCGCGAGGTCGAGGTCGCGCATCGCGAACGGCGCGAACATCGGCGGTGCGGCGAAGCCGTCGGGCAGCGCGACGCCGAGCTCGGACGCGACCTTGCGGTTCCACCAGTGCTCGACCTCGTCGACGAGGCCCGGGTCGCGCATCCGCAGGTTCTCGTGCGTGATCTGCTTCGAGCGCGACAGCAGCGAGTAGTTGAACTGGATCGGCTCCATGTCCCAGAAGCGGCGCACGTTCTCGAACCACACGAGGCTGACGTTCGCCGAGTGCTGGATGCGCCCGACCTCGTCGCGACGATCGGCCTCGTAGCGGGCAAGCGCGCGCTTCAGGTCGTCGGGCTGCGCCGCGACCGCGGCATGCAACGCGATCGCGTCCTCGAGCGCGAGCTTCGTCCCCGAGCCGATCGAGAAGTGCGCGGTGTGGGCCGCATCGCCGAGCAGCACGACGAACGACTGCCGGCCGTTCGCGTGCGCGACCGCGTGATGCCAGGTCTTGCAGGTGATCGTCGGGAACCGCCGCCAGTGCGAGCGGTTGGTCAGAACCTCGTGGCCGTCGAGCAGGTCGCCGAACAGGCGCTCGACGAAGCGAGCCGTCGCGGCCTCGTCGGTCTCGCCGAGACCCGATGCGCGAAACGCCTCGTCGGTGGTCTCGATGACGATCGTGCATTCGGGCTCGGTCGCGTCGGGCTGCGTGAATTCGTACGCGTGCAGGTTCCAGATGCCCGGCGGACGATGGCCTTCGCGCGGGCTGATCCGGTCCTCGCGGAACGCGTAGGTGAACCCCGGCAGCCGCATCCGCGCGCCGAGCCACGTGAAGCGGTTGCTGCGCAGGTCGACCTCGGGTGCGAAGTCGGCCTTCAGCGCGTCGCGGACGCCGCTGTTGATGCCGTCGGCCGCGACGATCAGGTCGGCGTCGGCGTGCGCGTCGATACCCGCGTCCGCGACGCCGTAGCGGACGCGGACGCCGAGCGCCTCGGCGCGCCGCTGCAGGATCTGCAACAACGCGAGTCGACGGATGCCGGAGAACGCGTGCCCGCTCGACCGGCTGACGGTCCCCTTGAAGTGCGTGTGGATGTCGTCCCAGTACGCGAACGCGGCGGCGATCTCGCGGTAGGTCGGCTCGTCTGCGCGCTCGAGGTTGCGCAACGTCTCATCGGACAGCACGATGCCGAAGCCGAACGTGTCGTCGGCGCCGTTGCGTTCGACGACGTCGATCGTCGCGTCGGGAAAGGACTTCTTCGCGAGGATCGCGAAGTAGAGTCCCGCAGGACCGGCGCCGATGATGTCGATCTTCATTGCCGTCGCGCCGGCGGAGGCCGCGCTGCCGTTGGGTGGGAATTGCTTTAAGTCTAAAATAAATCGATGAGCGCGCAAACGAGCCCGCAATCCAGAGCGAACACGAGTGCGCGAGCGCGCGAGACGTCGCGTGCCGACGCTGTCGCGCTCGACGCGGCCGATCCGCTCGCGCACCAGCGCGCGCGCTTCGCGCTGCCCGACGGCACGATCTATCTCGACGGCAACTCGCTCGGCGCGTTGCCGCGCGCGACCGCTGCGCGCATCGTCGACGTCGTCACGCGCGAATGGGGCCGCGACCTGATCGCGAGCTGGAACACGGCCGGCTGGATCGACGCCCCGCGACGCGTCGGCGACGCGATCGCGCCGCTGATCGGCGCGCGTCCCGGCGAGGTCGTCGTCGCGGACTCGACGTCGGTCAACCTGTTCAAGGTCCTGACCGTCGCGACGGCGATCGTGCGAGATCGCGACCCGTCGCGCAGCGTGGTCGTCAGCGAGACCGACAACTTCCCGACCGACCTCTACATCGCCGAAGGCGTCGTGCGCGATCGCGACGGGTCGCTGACGCTGGTCCCGTCGACGTCGAGCGACGAGCGCTTCGACACGATCGTCTCGGCGCTCGGCCCGACGACGGCCGTGCTGATGCTGACGCACGTCAACTACCGGACCGGCGCGATGCACGACATGGCCGCGCTGACGAAGGCGGCGCAGGCGGCCGGCGCGCTGGTGATCTGGGACCTCGCGCATTCGGCCGGGGCCGTGCCGGTCGACCTGCATGCGGCCGACGCGGACTTCGCGATCGGATGCGGCTACAAGTACTTGAACGGCGGACCGGGCGCGCCGGCATTCCTGTGGGTCCACCCGCGCCACGTCGATCGCCTGTCGTCATCGAACATCTGGCAGCCGCTGTCCGGCTGGATGGGTCACGCGTCGCCGTTCGCATTCACCGAGCGCTACGCGCCGGCCGACGGCATCGCGCGCTTCCTGTGCGGCACGCCGCCGATGCTGTCGATGACGGCGCTCGAGTGCGGGATCGCGTCGCTGACGGATGCCGACGGCCGCGACCCGATGCCGGCGCTGCGCGCGAAGTCGATCGCGCTGACCGACCTCTTCATCGAACGCATCGATGCGCGGTGCGGCGACGCGCTGATGCTCGTCACGCCGCGCGATCCATCGAGGCGCGGCAGCCAGGTCTCGTTCCACGCGCGCGGCCCGATCGCCGGGCGCGGCTACGCGACGATGCAGGCGCTGATCGAGCGCGGCGTGGTCGGGGACTTCCGCAAGGGGGGCACGAACGACGACGACATCCTGCGCTTCGGCTTCACGCCGGCCTACCTGCGCTTCGTCGACGCGTTCGACGCCGCGGAGATCATCGCCGACGTCGTCGAACGCGGCACCTTTCGCGACGCGCGCTTCGACGTGCGCGCCGCCGTGACCTGACATGGCCGAACAGGAACCACGCAAGCTCACGTACGGCGACTACCTGTCGCTCGACACGCTGCTGACCTCGCAGCATCCGCGCTCGCCGGACCACAACGAGATGCTGTTCATCATCCAGCACCAGACCAGCGAGCTCTGGATGAAGCTGATGCTGCACGAGCTGCGCGCGGCGATCGCGAAGCTGCACGACGACGACCTGCCGCCGGCCTTCAAGATGCTCGCGCGCGTCACGCGGATCATGGAGCAGCTCGTGTCCGCGTGGACGGTGCTGTCGACGCTGACGCCGACCGAGTACAGCCACGTGCGGCCCTACCTCGGCTCGTCGTCGGGCTTCCAGTCGCCGCAGTACCGCGAGATCGAGTTCCTGCTCGGCAACAAGATCGCGTCGCACGTGCAGTCGCACGAAGGCGAGCAGCGCGACCATCTGCAGGGCCTGCTCGCGAAGCCGAGCATCTACGACGAGGCGATCGGCCTGCTCGCGCGCAGCGGCTTCGACGTCGACCCGACGCCGTCGAGCGCGGACGGCGTGCGGCCGTTCGACCCGGCCGTCGAGGCGGCCTGGCTCGTCGTCTATCGCGACCCGGAGCGTCACTGGCGGCTCTACGAGATGGCCGAGGAACTGATCGACCTCGAGGACGCGTTCCGGCAATGGCGCTTCCGGCACGTGACGACGGTCGAGCGGATCATCGGCTTCAAGCCGGGCACCGGCGGCACCGGCGGCGTCAGCTACCTGCGCAAGATGCTCGACATCGTGCTGTTCCCCGAGCTGTGGCAAGTGCGGACGGACCTGTGACGATGAAGGTCCTGCAACCGGGCGGCTGGGCGAAACCGCGCGGCTATGCGAACGGCATCGCGGCCGAAGGCACGGTCGTCTCGATCGCCGGACAGATCGGCTGGAACGCCGCCTGCGAATTCGAGAGCGACGACTTCGCGGCGCAGGCGCGGCAGGCGCTCGCGAACATCGTGGCGGTGCTCGCCGAGGCCGGCGGACGGCCCGAGCACCTCGTGCGGATGACGTGGTACGTGGTCGACAAGCGCGAGTACGTCGCGGCCTATCCGGCGATCGGCGCGGCCTATCGCGAGATCATCGGCCGACACTTCCCCGCGATGACGGCCGTTCAGGTCGTCGCGCTGATCGAGGATCGCGCGAAGGTCGAGATCGAGGCGACGGCCGTCGTCCCGGCCTGATCTGGTCGACGAAGGTCGATCCGATCACGGGCCGAAGCGCACCTTGAACGTCGCGCCGTCGACCGGCGCCGAGGTGTGTTCGTGGGCGATCTTCCACGGACCGTCACGCCCGTCGTCGCGTCGCAGGATCCAGGTCAGCCGGTTGCGCATCGATCGCAGCGGGCGGTCGTTCGCGTCGATGCTCGAGTAGACGACGAACGCATGCGCGACGATCAGCGCATCGCTGCCGGTCGCGACGATCGACTCGAACGCGACCGCGACCCGCTCGTTGCCGAGCGATCCGAACCAGCCGTCGACCGTGTCGCACCACGAGCTCGCGTCGTCGTGCGACCAGTCGTCCCAGAGGTCGAAGACCCGGACGTCGGCGTCGTAGAGCGCGATGAAGGCGTCGACGTCCTTCGCGAACACCGCGGCGCGGTACGCTTCGGACGTGGCGGCGACGATGGCATCGCAGTCGTTCATGCCGCCATCATGCATGCGAGTCGCGATGAACGAAACCATCCTCCGGGCGATCGACGCGAAGCGGCGTCTGGTCTTTCGTTACGACGACCGGCCGCGGGTCGTCGAGCCGCCGTGCTACGGCATCGGCACGAAGGGCACCGAACTGCTGCGCGCACATCAGATCGCGGGCGGAACGCAACGCGAACCGCTGTTCGACGTCGCGAAGATCCGGGAGATCGTCCTGCTCGACGGACACCTTCCCGCGACCGGGGCCGAACGACCAGCGCGACGACTCGGCGATGGTCACGATCTTCGCGCAGTTGTGACGTCGAGCATGGCGTCGCTCGTCGGAAGTTGCGCCGTCGCGTGCCGTCGCCAAGACTAGAATCCGTCCATCACGACGAGGAGACGCCATGAACGCGCCCGACACCGCACAACGCCTGAAGGCCCGCTTCCACTGGGACGATCCGCTGCTGCTCGACGCCCAGCTGTCGGACGAGGAGCGGATGATCCGCGACGCCGCCAAGCGCTACTGCGAAGACAAGCTGCAGCCGCGCGTGGTCGCGGCATTCCGCCACGAGACGACGGACCCGGCGATCTTTCGCGAGATGGGCGAGCTCGGGCTGCTCGGCCCGACCATCCCCGAGGAATACGGCGGCCCGGGGCTCAACTACGTCGCGTACGGGCTGATCGCGCGCGAGGTCGAGCGCGTCGACTCCGGCTATCGATCGATGATGAGCGTGCAGTCGTCGCTCGTGATGGTCCCGATCTTCGAATTCGGCACCGAGGCGCAGCGTCGCAAGTACCTGCCGAAGCTCGCGACCGGCGAATGGATCGGCTGCTTCGGCCTGACCGAACCCAATCACGGCTCGGACCCGGCGTCGATGATCACGCGCGCGAAGCAGGTCGACGGCGGGTACTCGATCTCCGGCTCGAAGATGTGGATCTCGAACTCGCCGATCGCCGACGTCTTCGTCGTCTGGGCCAAGGACGACGCCGGTGCGATCCGCGGCTTCGTCCTCGAGAAGGGCATGAAGGGCCTGTCCGCGCCGAAGATCGAAGGCAAGGTCGGGCTGCGCGCGTCGATCACCGGCGAGATCGTGATGGACGACGTGTTCTGCCCGGAGGAGAACGCATTCCCCGACGTGCGCGGCCTGAAGGGGCCGTTCACGTGCCTGAACTCGGCGCGGTACGGCATCGCCTGGGGCGCGCTCGGCGCCGCCGAGGACTGCTGGTTCCGCGCGCGGCAGTACGTGCTCGACCGGAAGCAGTTCGGCCGGCCGCTCGCGGCCAATCAGCTGATCCAGAAGAAGCTCGCCGACATGCAGACCGAGATCACGCTCGGGTTGCAGGGCTGCCTGCGGCTCGGTCGCATGAAGGACGAAGGGACCGCGTCGGTCGAGATCACGTCGATCATGAAGCGCAACTCGTGCGGCAAGGCGCTCGACATCGTGCGGATGGCGCGCGACATGATGGGCGGCAACGGCATCTCCGACGAGTTCGGCGTCGCACGACACCTCGTCAACCTCGAGGTGGTCAACACGTACGAGGGGACGCACGACATCCACGCGTTGATCCTGGGCCGGGCGATCACGGGGATCCAGGCGTTCCAGTAGCGCGGCGTTCCTTCCACGGCTTCGGGGTCAGCGTCTCCTGTCAGTCGTCCCGGCGAAGGCCGGGGTCCGATTCGTTTCGACGACGGATACTTGGGCCTTGGGCTTGCCAGGGTGACAGAGGAAGCGTGCGAACGAAGACCGGCGTGCCCCTCCCCGCCTCGCTGCGCGACGCCCTCGCCGACGTCTTCGGCGTCGCGCCCGAGGTCGTCGATCGCGTCCGCATCGTCGAGCAGTCGCGCTTCGCACGGCTGCACGGCCGGCGCGTGGCGGCGACGACGCGCCGCGATGTCGTCTATGTCGCCGGCTCCGCGCGGCGCTTCTTCGCCGATCCCGAACTCGTCCTGCACGAATACTTCCACGTGCTGCGGCAGTGGAACAGCGGCGCGTTGACCGTCTGGCGCTACCTGCGCGAGTCGCTGCGCCGCGGCTATCGCCACAACCGCTACGAGATCGAGGCGCGCACGTTCACGCGGCGCCACGTCCTCGCGTTCGCCGCGCGACTCCAGGCGGTGGACGAGGCGGCGGCCCGCACGACCGGGCCGCTTCATGCGACCGACGATGCGACCGCCTGAGCGGTCGCATCGTGTGCGACCGACGACACCACGCGCGGTCGCCGTGGTCCCGGGGCGGACACCGATCGCCACGGTCGTCTTGATACGCACGCTCGCGACGCTGGCCATCGTCGCGTCCGTCGTGCTGCCGGCGTCGCTCGGCGCGGCGCATGCGGCACGACGAGCGACGCCCGCATCGACATCGTCGCTCCGCTGCGCGGGCGACCCGATCGCCGGCGGCGGCCGGCGGCTCGCGGGCAGCGACGTCGACAGTCCGGAGATCGCGACCGGCTTCGCGAGCAAGCCGGTCGCGATCACGCGGACCATCATGGCCGTCACGGCCAATCCGGTCGCGTCGCGGGTCGCGTGCGACATCCTCGTGCGCGGCGGCAACGCGGTCGACGCGGCGGTCGCGGCGCAGATGGCCCTGAACCTCGTCGAGCCGCAATCGTCGGGCATCGGCGGCGGCGCGTTCCTGTTGTTCTACGACGCGAAGACGCGGGCGATCGAGTCGTACGACGGTCGCGAGACCGCGCCCGCCGCGGCGACCGGCAACGACCTCCGCTGGATCGACGAGACGACCGATCGCACGACGCCGCGGCCGAGCGCTCGTGCGAGCGGCCGCTCGATCGGCGTGCCCGGCGCGCTCGCGATGCTCGAGCTCGCGCATCGCGAGCACGGCCGCCTGCCGTGGAAGTCGCTGTTCGATCCGGCGATCGCGATCGCGACGAACGGCTTTCGCATCAGTCCGCGGATGAGCGCATCGATCGACGGCGACAAGACGGGCCTCGCGCGCGACCCGGAGGCCGCGGCCTACTTCCTCGACGCGAACGGCGCCGCGAAGCCCGCCGGCGTGTTGCTGAAGAGTCCCGCGCTCGCACGCACGTTCGATGCGATCGCGCGCGACGGCGCGACCGCGTTCTACCGCGGCGAGATCGCGCACGCGATCGTCGACCGCGTCGCGAGTGCGGCGAACGGCACGACGCCGGGAAGGATGACGCTCGACGACCTCGCAGGCTACCGCGCGAAGCATCGCGAGCCGGTGTGCTCGCCGTATCGCGCGTACGTCGTCTGCAGCGTCGGGCCGCCGTCGTCGGGCGGCATCGCGGTCGAATCGACGCTCGGCATCCTGTCGCGGTTCGACCTCGCGTCGATGAAGCCGGACCCGCTCGACCGCGACGGCGGCCATCCGGACACGAGGGCCGTGCACCTCATCGCCGAGGCCGAGCGGCTCGCGTACGCCGATCGCGACAAGTACGTCGCCGACACGGACTTCGTGCCGCTGCCGGGCGGCTCGCCGGCCCGCCTGCTCGACCCGACCTATCTCGCATCGCGCGCCGGGCTCATCGATCCCGCACGCAGCATGGGCCGCGCGCAGGCCGGCGACTTCGACGCGGCATCGCTCGGCGTCGCGTCGACGACCGAGCACGGCACCACGCATCTCGTCATCGCCGATGCCGACGGCGACGTCGTGACGATGACGACGACGGTGGAGTCCGGCTTCGGCTCGTTCCACTTCGTGCGCGGCTTCGCGCTGAACAACCAGCTGACCGATTTCTCGCGTACGCCCGTCGACGCGAACGGCCTGCCGATCGCGAACCGGGTCGAAGGCGGCAAGCGGCCGCGCAGCGCGATGGCGCCGACGCTCGTGTTCGATCGCAACCCCGACGGCAGTCGTGGCGACCTCGTGCTCGCGACCGGATCGGCCGGCGGCTTCTTCATCATCCAGTACGTCGTCAAGAGCCTCGTCGCCGCGCTCGACTGGGGACTCGATCCGCAGCAGGCCGTGTCGATGATCGACTTCGGCGCGGCGAACTCGCCGACGACGTGGGTCGGTGGCGAGCATCCCGACGTCGACGCGCGCGACGACGGACGCCGCGACGCGCTGGTGACGCGGCTGCGCGCGATGGGCCACACGGTCTCGATCGCGCCGCAGTCGAGCGGGCTGACGATGCTGAGGCGCACGTCGGTCGATGGCCGGCCGGCGTGGAGCGGCGGGGCCGACCCGCGTCGTGAAGGCGTGGCGGTCGGAGACGCGATCGCGCGTTGACCCGGCCGGCTCGAGTCGGTCGACGAGCCGCGGGCACGGCCCCGCGGCTAGCGCGTCAACAGCCGCCGCAGCGCGTAGCTGCAGGCGTCGACGATCGCGACGAGCACGATCATCGCCACGAGGACCGTCGCGGTTCGCGTCATCTGGAACAGCGCCATGTGGAACGCGAGCAGTTGCCCGAGTCCGCCGGCGCCGACGATGCCGAGCACCGCGGCCGCGCGGATGTTGTTCTCCCAGCGATAGAGCGTGTAGCTCGTCAGCTGCGGCAGGACCTGCGGCAGCGTGGCGTAGAAGAACACCGGCCCTTCGCCGACGCCCTGCACGCGCAACGCGGTCGCCGGACCCGTCGGCGCGTTCTCGATCGCTTCGGCGAACAGTCGGCCGAGCACGCCGGTCGTGTGCGCCGCGAGCGCCAACGTGCCGGCGAACGGACCGAGTCCCACGGCGATCAGCAGCATCGCGGCCCAGACCAGCTCGGGGATGGCGCGCAACGCGTTCAGCAGCAGCCGCACCGGCGTGCGCATGCGGCTCGGCCGACCGGCGCGGAGTCCGCTCGCGGGCAGCGCCAACGCGAGGCCGGCGAACGCCGCGAGCGCGGTGCCGAGCGCCGACATCGCGAGCGTCTGCCAGGTCGCGGCGACGACCTGTGCGACGAAGCCGGCCGCGTGTCTCCGGCGGGAAAAACTCCGCGACGAACCGCGCCATCGCGACCATCGCATCGAGCGAGAAGAACTGCGCCCATTGCAGGTCCAGCGACACGAAGCTCGCGATCACGAGCGCCATCACGGCGAGCGCGAACCAGCACGCGCGACAGCGCACGTCGAACGGCGTCGGTCGCTCGTATGGCGAGTCGGCCGCCGTCATGCCGGCACCGTCATGCGATCGTCCTGCGCAGGAACGTGCTCGCTCGATCGGCGACGGCGACCAGCGCGAAGAAGACCATCAGCACCGTCGCGACCTCGCCGCCGGCGAACGTCTTCAGCGAGCCGTCGAGCAACTGGCCCAGCCCGCCCGCGCCGACGAAGCCGAGGACCACCGACGAGCGCACCGCGCATTCCCATCGATAGGCGGTGTACGAGACGAGCTCGCCCGCATGCTGCGGCAGCAGGCCGAAGCAGAAGGCCTGCAGGCGGCCGCAGCCGTTGCGCAGCAGCGCCTGCGACAGATGCGACTCGCCGCTCTCGAGGATCTCGCCGTACACCTTGCCGAGCATGCCGCCGTACGTCAGCCCGATCGCGAGGACGCCCGCGGTCGGTCCGAGGCCGACGACGCGCACGAAGATCAGCGCCCAGACGAGCTCGGGGATCGAGCGCAGCGCGACCAGCGACGCGCGCACGATCTGCCGCACGACGAACGGCAGCCGCGCCATCGATCCGCGCAGCGACGAGACCGACAGCACGCGCGCGGACACGAACGTCATCGGCAACGCGAACACGAAGGCGAGCGTCATGCCGGCGGTCGCCATCGCGACCGTGCGCCACGTCTCGCGCGCGACGATGCGCAGGAAGTCCGGCGACAGCGCCGGCGGCACGAACGTCGCGAGGAAGTCGCGCGTGACGGCGAGGCTGCGCGCGTCGAAGGCGGCCACCGGATCGAACTCGGTCGCCACGACCAGCGGCCACAGCAGCGCGAGCGCGGCGGCGGTCCAGAAGACGCGTCCGAGCCACGCGGGATCCCGATCCAGGGGCGGACGTCGGCCGCCGGCGAGCGCCGTCATCGGCAATGCGCGACCGGCAACGGCATCGCGAACGGGCTCTGCGCGTGCTGCGGCGCAGGGGTCGGTCGCTCGTCGTCGCGATCGGCGTAGAGCCGCTCGAGGTCGTCGGTCGTGACCTCGGACGATCGAGCATCGAACGCCACGTGCCCGTCGCGCAGACCGACGACGCGCGGGAACGTCGCGAGCGCCGCGTCGACCTGATGCAACGTCGTCACGAGCGTGACGCCGCGCTCGCGCGCGCAGTCGGTCAGCGTCGCGAGCGCCTGTCGTGCGCGCGTCGGATCGAGCGACGACAACGGCTCGTCGATCAGCCAGAGCTCCGCCGGCGCCACCAGCGCGCGTGCGAGTCCGACGCGCTGACGTTCGCCGCCCGACAGTCGATCGACGCGTTCGAACAGCTTGTCGTCGAGATCGAAGCGCTCGAGCGCGTCGTGCGCCGCGGGGATGTCGCTCGGATGGAACAGGGACCGCAGGCTGGACCACACGCCCATCGCCGGCAGGCGGCCGGCCAGCACGGCCGTGACGACGCGCTGGCGAGGCGGCAGCGGCGGGACCTGCGGCGCGAGGAAGAGCCGGCCGCGCAGACGCTGCAGCGCCCGCGTCGACAGCTGCCACGGGTCGACGCCGTCGAATGACAGCTCGCCGGTGGTCGGCGGCAATGCGCAGGCGAGCACCTGGAGCAGCGTCGTCTTGCCGGCGCCCGACGGACCGATGATCGCGACCTGCTCGCCATCGTCGATCCGGAGGTCGACCGCACGCAACGCGCGCGAGGCGCCTGCCGAGGCGGGATGCCGCGCACTGACGGCGCCGAGACGCAGGGTCACGGTGGATGCGAGCGCGCGGTCTGCGACACGCCGTTCAGAGCAGCCCCGCGCTGCGCGCCGCCGACTCGATGTCGCGATAGTTCTGCGGCTGCGTCGGGATGAAGCGCGTCGCCCGCTGCAGCTCGAGCACCTCGCGGCCCACGGGATCGTCGGGACGCAGGTCGAGGAACGCCTGCGTCAACTTCTCGCGCAGCGCGGCCGGCATGTCGGCATGCACGGTCCAGTTGTAGTCGTGATACGGCGGCGTCGTGTAGAACACGCGGACCTTCGACGTGTCGACCTTGTGCTCGTCGACGAACTTCTGCCAGACCGAGATGTTGAGCGCGCCCGCCTGCACCTTGCCGCCGGCGACCGCAGCGATCGTCGCGTCGTGCGCGCCGCTGTACGCGATGCGATGCAGGTCGCGCTCGGGATCGAGCCCCGCCTTCAGCAGCGCGTCGCGCGGCATCAGGTGGCCGGACGTCGAGCTCTGCGCGCCGAACGTGAAGTCCTTGCCCTTCAAGTCCGACAGCTGCCGGATCGACGGGTCGGTCGTGATGAAGACCGAGCGGAACGTCTCGTCCTCGACGCGCTGGACGAGCGGGATGACCTTGCCGTTCGAGCGCACGTTCGCCTGCACGAACGTGAAGCCGCCGAACCACGCGAGGTCGACCTTGCGATTGACGATGGTCTCGACCGCCGCCGCGTAGTCGGTGACCGGCGTGAACTCCACCGTCATCCCGAGCTTCGATTCGAGGTACTTGACGAGCGGCGCGGCCTTTCGCGCGAGCTCGGTCGGCGACTCGTCGGGGATCGCGGTGACGCGCAGGACGGATTGCTGGGCGACGGCCGACGCGCCGCAGGCGAGCAGCGCGACGAAGACGAGCGAGCGGGCGACGAACGAACGGGCGATGCGTGCAATCGACTCGAGCATGGGAATGGACGCGTGACGCGCCGGTCGATACGGGGAGGCAACTTTACCCCGGCCTCGACGTCATTCGCAGACGCAGCCGCGTCTTGACGGATTCATAGCCGCACGGTAATGTTTTGACTCATATCCCTTGGGTTATGCATTCACCGATGCGCAACGCTCATGACGTGCTCTTCAGAACGCTCGCCGATCCGACGCGGCGGGCGATCTTCGAGCGCCTGTGCCGCGAAGGCGAGACGACGGTCGTCGCGCTGACGGCGCGCGCCGGCGTCTCGCAGCCGGCCGTCTCGAAGCATCTCGGCGTGCTGAAGCGGGCCGGCCTGGTCCGCGACCGCCCCGACGGACGCCAGACGCACTACAGCGCGCAACTCAGCGCGCTGGCCCCGTTGATCGACTGGACGAGCCGCATGACCGGCTTCTGGCAGAGCCGGTTCGATCGTCTCGAAGAGCTGCTGAGGAGGATGGACCAATGAACCAACCGATGATGAACCCCGGCGACGAGCCCGCGAGCGAGACGCTCACCGTCGCCATCGATCGCGACTTTCCGTATCCGCCCGAGAAGATCTGGCGTGCCCTCACGCAGCCGCACCTCATCGAGGAATGGCTGATGCAGAACGACTTCGAGCCGGTCGCGGATCATCGCTTCCGCTTTCGCGCCGACTGGGGCTCGGTCGACTGCCGGGTCCTCGCGATCGAACCGACCCGCCTGCTGTCGTACACGTGGGCGGCATTCGGTGTCGAGAGCGTCGTGACGTGGACCCTGGACGCGACGAGTACCGGCACGCACCTGCGGATGGAGCATCGCGGCTTCCGGCCCGACCAGCCGCAGGCGTACCACGGCGCGCAGCACGGCTGGCAGCAGTTCCTCGGCGCGCTGGAACAGGTGTTGACGCGGATGGATTGACGTCCGTCGCGCTACGCGCGGCAGCTTCGGAAGCCGGCCGGGACGTCGTTTCGCGACGGCTCGAAGAAGTTGCGGTAGCGCGGATCCCGCATCCGCGGCTGCGTCATGAACGAGGCGCCGCGCAGCACCGCGCGGCTGCCGAACCACGGCTGCGAATAGTCGCGATACGGATGCGCGACGAAGCCCGGGTACGGCTCGAACGCGCTCGACGTCCATTCCCAGACGTCGCCCCACGCGAACGCGTCGGGCCGCTCGACCGCCGCGCGCTCCCATTCGGCCTCGGTCGGCAGCCGCCGGCCGGCCCAGCGGCACCACGCTTCGGCTTCGAAGCGCGTCAGATGGCAGGCAGGCTCGTCGACGTCGAGGTCGCGCCACACGCCATGGCGCCACTGCTGCCATCCGCCGTCGCCACGACGCAGGTAGCGCGGCGTCGCGGGCCGCGTCGACGCAAGCCACGCGCGGCCGTCGTCGCTCCACGCATCGGCGTCGCGATAACCGCCGTCGTCGACGAACGGCAGGAAGTCGGCCCAGCGCAAAACACGACGATCGATGTCGGTCGACGGCATCCCGACGTCGTGCGCGCCGCGCTCGTTGTCGAACGCGAAGCCGCGGCTGTCGCGACCGAGCGTCCAGGTGCCGGCATCGAAGGTCAGCCGCCCGTCCGCGGCCGCCATCGGTCGCGACTGCCAGCGCGGATCGTCGATCGCGAAGCCGAGCGACTGCGCCATGTACAACGCCGCCTCGTGATGCATGTCCTCGTGCGCGAGGACGAGCCGGAAGAAGTACAGCGACGCATCGTCGTCGTCGGCATCGTCGAGTAGCGCGAGCGTGCGATCGAGCTCGCGCGCGAGGTCGCCGCGCGTCGCCTCTGCATTCGGCAGCGGCAGCGACCAGCGGGTCGTGTGCGCGACGCGGCTCGAGTCGTAGAGCGCGTCGGCATCGGCGCGTAGCGCGGCGAGGCGCGGCGCATCGGGATCGGCTGCCGCCCCGCGCGCTCGCTCCGGATTGCGCGCGACCCAGTAGTCCTGGAACCACCCGACGTGCCCGAGCTCCCAGAGCGGCGGGTTGAGCGTCTGGCGACGTGGGACCTGCAAGCCGGCGGCCGATCGCTCGATGACCTCGAACGTCGCGAGCGTGTCGGCGCGACTCGCCTGCAACGCGGTCGCGAGGACCGATGGGCCGGCGTCGCGCCAGCTCGCATCGCCGCGGACCGGCGTGACGTCGCGATACGCTCGCACCGTGAACCGCCTCCGAATCGTGATCGTGACGCCGGCGCTGGCCGACGCCAACAACGGCAACTGGCAGACCGCGCAGCGATGGGCGCGGATGCTGGCGACAGCTTACCGCGTGCGTCTCGCGACCGACTGGGACGAGCGCGACGACGACGACGTGATGATCGCGCTGCATGCGCGGCGATCCGCGGCGTCGATCGCGCGATGGAAGGAGCAGCGCCGCGCCGCACCGGTGATCGTGGTGCTCACCGGGACCGACCTGTATCGCGACATCGCGTTCGACCGAGACGCGCGCGCGTCGCTCGAATCGGCCGATCGGCTCGTGGTGCTGAACGCGCTCGGCGCGCGGACGCTGCCATCCGCGCTGCAGTCGAAGGTCGACGTGGTGCTGCAATCGTCGACGACGCGGCGCACGCTCGACAAGACCCGGCGCCGGCTCTGCGTCGTGACCGTGGGCCATCTACGCGACGAGAAGTCGCCGCGGACGCTGTTCGATGCAGTCCGCGCGCTCACCGCTCGCGTCGACATCCGCGTCGACCACGTCGGCGCCGCGCTCGATCGGACGCTCGGTGCGGAGGCGACCGCGCTGATGGCCGCGTGCCCGTGCTATCGATGGCTCGGCGAACGACCGCATGCGGAGGTCCGCGCCCGCATCCAGCGAGCGCACGTGCTCGTGCATCCGAGCACGATGGAAGGCGGCGCGCACGTGGTCGTCGAGGCCATCCGCAGCGGGACCGCGGTACTCGCGTCGCGCATCGACGGCAACGTCGGGCTGCTCGGCGACGACTACGCGGGATACTTCCCGGTCGGCGATGCGGCCGCCTTGTCCGCGATGCTCGCGCGGCTGCGCGACGAGCCGGCTATGCTCGCGCGTCTGCAACGTCAGTGCGCCGCATCGAGTGCGGCGTTCGATCCGGCCCGCGAGGCCGCGACGCTGCATGCGCTGGTCGCGCGCGCGATCCGGCAACCCGACCTTCGAGCGAACCGATGAACGCACCCCTTGCCGACCCGATCGAACCGCGCCTGACGTCGCTGTCGCACGGCGGCGGCTGCGGCTGCAAGATCGCCCCGGGCGTCCTGTCGGAGATCCTGAAGGGGACCGCCGCGATGCCCATTCCCGCGGCGCTGATGGTCGGCATCGAGACCGCCGACGACGCCGCGGTCTATCGGCTCAACGACGAGCAGGCGTTGATCGCGACGACCGACTTCTTCATGCCGATCGTCGACGATCCGTACGACTTCGGCCGCATCGCGGCGACCAACGCGATCAGCGACGTGTACGCGATGGGCGGCCGGCCGATCCTCGCGCTCGCGCTGGTGGGCATGCCGATCGACGTGCTGTCGACGAAGACGATCGGCCGCATCCTCGAAGGCGGCGCGTCGGTGTGCCGCACGGCCGGCATCCCGATCGCAGGCGGCCACACGATCGATTCAGTGGAAGCGATCTACGGGCTCGTCGCACTCGGCCTCGTGCATCCGGACCACGTCAAGCGCAACGCGGACGCGCAGGCCGGCGACCTGCTGATCCTCGGCAAGCCGATCGGCGTCGGTGTGCTGTCCGCGGCGCTGAAGAAGGAAGCGCTCGACGACGCGGGCTACGCGCGAATGATCGAGTGCACGACGCGGCTCAACACGCCAGGTCCGGAGCTCGCTGCGTTGCCCGGCGTGCATGCGCTGACCGACGTGACCGGCTTCGGCCTCGCGGGGCATGCGCTCGAGATGGCGCGCGGCGCGCATTGCGACGTCGCGATCGACTGGTCGTCGGTGCCGTTGCTGCACGGCGCCCGCACGCTCGCGGCACAGGGCTTCGTGACCGGTGCGTCGGGTCGCAACTGGGCCGGCTACGGCGTCGATGTCCGGCTGCCGCCGGACATGCCGGCCGAAGACCATGCGCTGTTGACCGACCCGCAGACGAGCGGCGGGCTGCTCGTCGCCTGCGCGCCCGACGCACGCGACGACGTGCTCGCGATCTTCGCGCGGCAGGGCTTCGATGCTGCGGCGGTGATCGGACGGATCGCGGACCCGAGCGGCACGCCGACGCTGATCGTGCGCTGAGATCGGGCGGCGATCGCGCCGCTCCGGGGCTCTTTCCACGACGCCATCGCGCTGAAGCGGTCGCGAGTCGGCTATCGCCGGGATTGATCGTTTTGCCTCGCGCATGGGCGGCCTTTGGGCAAGAATCGCCATCCGCCGACGCACGATGTCGGCCGATCCGAGGAGACGACGATGCCCAGAGAAACCAACGAACCGAAATGCCCGTTCGGCCAAGGCCCGGGCGGCGGCACGACCAACCGCGACTGGTGGCCGAAGCAGCTGCGGCTGGACCTGCTTCATCAGCATTCGTCGAAGTCCGACCCGATGGGCGACGACTTCGACTACGTCGAGGCGTTCAAGACGCTCGACCTGGCCGCGGTGAAGCAGGACCTCGCGGCGTTGATGACGGATTCGCAGGACTGGTGGCCGGCCGACTTCGGACACTACGGGCCGTTCTTCATCCGCATGGCGTGGCACAGCGCGGGCACCTATCGCATCGGCGACGGCCGCGGCGGTGCGGGTCGCGGTCAGCAGCGCTTCGCGCCGCTCAACAGCTGGCCCGACAACGTCAGCCTCGACAAGGCGCGTCGCCTGCTGTGGCCGATCAAGCAGAAGTACGGCAACAAGCTGTCGTGGGCCGACCTGATGGTCCTCACCGGCAACGTCGCGCTCGAGACGATGGGCTTCAAGACGTTCGGTTTCGCCGGCGGCCGCCCGGACGTGTGGGAGCCGGACCTCGACGTGTACTGGGGTCGCGAGACGAAGTGGCTCGGCGGCGACCTGCGTTATTCGCAGGGCTCGCCCGGCGTCGTGGAGAACCACGGCGTGCTCGTGAAGGACGACGACAGCGAGGTGCCGCACACGCGCGACCTCGAGAACCCGCTGGCCGCCGTGCAGATGGGACTGATCTACGTCAATCCCGAAGGCCCCGACGGCAATCCCGATCCGATCGCCGCGGCGAACGACATCCGCGACACGTTCGGACGCATGGCGATGAACGACGAGGAGACCGTGGCGCTGATCGCCGGCGGCCATACGTTCGGCAAGACGCACGGCGCCGCACCGGCCGACCACGTCGCCGACGAGCCCGAGGCGGCCGGCATCGAGGCGCAGGGCTTCGGATGGAAGAACAGCTTCGGCAGCGGCAAGGGCGCCGACACGATCACGAGCGGCCTCGAGGTCACGTGGACGTCGACGCCGACGAAGTGGAGCAACGACTTCTTCGAGCACCTGTTCGGCTTCGAGTGGGAGCTGACGAAGAGTCCGGCGGGCGCGCAGCAGTGGACGGCGAAGGGCGGCGCCGGCGCGGGCGACATCCCGCATGCCTACGACGCTTCGAAGCGCCTCGCGCCGACGATGCTGACGACGGACCTCGCGCTCCGCATGGACCCGGCCTACGAGAAGATCTCGCGGCGCTTCCTCGAGCATCCCGACCAGTTCGCCGATGCCTTCGCGCGGGCGTGGTTCAAGCTGACCCATCGCGACATGGGGCCGCGTGCGCGCTATCTTGGGCCCGACGTGCCGGCCGAAGTGCTGATCTGGCAGGACCCGGTCCCGGCCGCGGACCACCCGTCGATCGACGAGCAGGACATCGCCGCGCTGAAGACCAAGGTGCTCGCGTCCGGCCTGACCGTCCCGCAACTCGTCTCGACCGCATGGGCGTCGGCGTCGACGTTCCGCGGCGGCGACAAGCGGGGCGGCGCGAACGGCGCGCGCGTGCGTCTCGAGCCGCAGAAGGACTGGGCCGTCAACCAGCCGGAGCAGCTCGCGCACGTGCTGTCGGTGCTCGACGGCATTCGCAACGACTTCGATGCCACGCAGACCGGCGGCAAGAAGGTCTCGCTGGCCGACCTGATCGTGCTGGCCGGCAGCGCGGCCGTCGAGCAGGCGGCGCGCGAGGCGGGCCACGAGGTCGTCGTGCCGTTCGCGCCCGGTCGCACCGACGCGTCGCAGGACCAGACCGACGTGCCCTCGTTCACGCCGCTCGAACCGGTCGCGGACGGCTTTCGCAACTACCAGAAGACGCGCTACAGCGTGCCGGCCGAGGTGCTGCTGATCGACAAGGCGCAGCAGCTGACGTTGACGGCTCCGGAGATGACGGTGCTGGTCGGCGGGTTGCGCGTGCTCGGCGCGACCGTCGGCCAGTCGGGGGACGGCGTCTTCACGACGAAGCCCGGTGTGTTGAGCAACGAGTTCTTCGTCAACCTGCTCGACATGGGCGTCGAGTGGCGGGCCGTCTCCGATGCCGCCGAACAGTTCGAGGGGCGTGATCGCAGGACCGGCGAGCGCAAGTGGACCGCGACACGCGTCGACCTGATCTTCGGATCGAACGCGCAGCTGCGTGCCATCGCCGAGGTCTATGCGAGCGCGGACGCGTCGCGAAAGCTGGTCGACGACTTCGTGGCGGCGTGGGTCAAGGTGATGAACCTCGATCGGTTCGATCTCGGCTGACGGCAGCGAAACACCCGCGAGCGCTCACGAAGCGCTCGCGGCGTCCGCTCCTTCGACCATACTCGCCGGCTTGCGCCATTCGGCGTCCGGCCATTGCGCCACCGTGCGAGCAAACCGAGGCGTCTCATGGCCCTGCTGATCGTCGTCGTCATCGTCGTCGTGCTGTTGAGCGGCTTGCGCGTCGCGCAGGAATACGAGCGGGGCGTCGTGTTTCGGCTCGGGCGCTTCGCGGGTCTGCGCGGGCCCGGCCTCTACTGGATCGTTCCGCTTCGTGTCGAGCGGACCGTGTCCGTCGATATCCGGACGCGCACGGTGTCGGCGGAGCAGCAGGAGACGATCACCCGCGACAGCGTGACGGTCAAGCTCAATGCGGTGCTGTGGTACCGCATCACCGATGCGGCGAAGTCCGTCATCGCCGTGGAGGACGCGCCCGGCGCGGTCTATCAACTCGCCATGACGAGCCTGCGGAACTCGATCGGCCGGCACGACCTCGACGAGGTGCTGCAGGAGCGCGACAAGATCAACGAGCTGCTGCGCAAGAACATCGAGGGCCTCACCGGGCAGTGGGGAATCGAAGTCGAGCGCTTCGAGATGAAGGACGTCGAGCTTCCGGGCGCGATGCAGGAGGTGATGGCGATGCAGGCACAGGCCGTTCGCGAGAAGCGCGCCCGCATCATCAAGGCGGAAGCGGAGCTCGAGGCGTCGAAGAAGCTCGCCGACGCGGCCCAGCAGATGGCGAACAACCCGGTCGCGATCGAGTTGCGACGGATGCAGATGGTCTCGGAGGTCGGAGCCGAGAACAACAGCACGACGATCCTGATGATCCCGTCCGACTTCGTGACGGTCGCGAAGAACCTCGGCGACTACCTGCGCGAGCGGGCGCCTTCCGAGAGTCGCTCGGACGCGGAGTAGAGACTCCGCGAATGCAGCGATGCGCCGGGTCGCTCGGCCGACGCTGCGAGGGCGACGGAGACGCCGCGTATCACTGACGGCTTCATGCCGTGTCTCGGCATTGACCACTCGGCCGCAAGCGACCGTCAACCCGTTCCTGAATCGACCGCTGCCCTGCTCAGGCGATCGGCGACGCCGGCCCACTCGGGCGTCGTCGGCGGTCGCTCGATCCAGATGGCCGCGGCGCCTCGCGCATCGAGCGCACGCAGGACCGCGTAGAGATCGTGCGCATAGGTGCCCGCGTCGGAGGGCGCCTGTCGCCAATCGTCACGCCCGCGCGGGCTTCGAACCGAATACGACCAAACCGCGATGCCGTCCGGCACCGCGGCGAGCGCCGCGGCATCGACCAGCCGCACCGGCGTCGACGGCGCGTAGTGCGACTCGAGCGTGCCCGATGCCCGCGGGGCGTCGCGATCCGCGGCCGCCGGCATCGCGCCGATGACCTCCGCGAGCATCGCCGCGGTCACGCTGCCCGGCCGCAGCAGCACCGGTCCGACCGTCGACAGCCGCGAGCAGTCGACGATCGTCGACTCGATGCCGACCGGGCAGTCGCCGCCGTCGACGACGAAGATCGCGGCGTCGACGTCCGTCGTGCTCGCGTCGTCGAATTCGTCGAGCACGTGCTGCGCACGCGTCGGGCTGACGCGGCCGAAACG
This sequence comes from uncultured beta proteobacterium, assembly GCA_963795885.1. Taxonomy (GTDB): domain Bacteria; phylum Pseudomonadota; class Gammaproteobacteria; order Burkholderiales; family Burkholderiaceae_D; genus CAHJXF01. Next base: position 379,479 of record CAWCJI010000005.1, read on the forward strand.
GTTCGCCGACGGCGCCGCGATGCCGACCGGTCCCGATCGTTCTCGCTGCATAACGATCGAGCAACGCCTGCGCGACGGGGTGTGACGGCGATCGCAATCCGACCGAGTCCTGGCCGCCGGCCGCGGCCTCGCCGACGCCGGCGCGACGCGGCAGGATCACCGTCAACGGTCCGGGCCAGAAGCGATCGATCAGTCGTCGCGCGAGCGGCGGCACTGCGCTCGCCCATCGTTCGAGTTCCGAATCGATCGGCACGTGCACGATCAGCGGATGGTCGCTCGGTCTTCCCTTCGCCGCGAAGATGCGGGCGACCGCGCCCGCGTCCGCCGCGTCGGCGCCGAGTCCGTAGACCGTCTCCGTCGGGAACGCGACCAGCAGTCCGCGTGCAAGCCGCGCGACCGCCGCGTCGAGGATGGCATCGGCGACCGCGCCTGTCGCGTCGCTCATCGCGACGAACAGTCGCCCGTCACCAGCGCTCGATGCCGAGCAGGTCGGCGATCTCGAGCGCGATGCGCGTCGCCTCCTCGCGATCGTCCGCCACGATCGTCACGTGGCCCATCTTCCGGCCACGCCGCGCCTCGCGCTTCGCGTACAGATGCAGGCAGGCGCCCGCGTGCTTGCAGACGGCCGACCAGTCGGGCTCCGTCGGCTCCGCGTCGGCCGGGTCGTCGCCGTCCGCGAACCACAGGTCGCCGAGCAGGTTCAGCATCACGGCCGCGCTGTGGCGTCGCGTCTCGCCGAGCGGCAGGCCCGCCGCGATCCGCGCCTGCTGCGCGAACTGGCTCGTGATGCAGGCGTCGATCGTGTAGTGGCCGCTGTTGTGCGGCCGCGGCGCGATCTCGTTGACATACAGCGCGAGCGCGTCGCCGTCGCGAACGACGAAGAACTCGACGCACAGCACGCCGACGTAGTCGAGCGCATGTGCGATCCGCAGCGTCGCGGCGACGAGGTCGGTCTCGAGCGTCGGCGTCACGTGCGGCGACGGCACCGTCGTTACCGCGAGGATGCCGGCGCGATGGATGTTCTCGGCCGGCGCGTAGATAGCGGTGCCGCCGTCGCCGCCGCGCGCGACGATCACCGAGGCCTCGAACGCGAGCTCGAGCCGCTTCTCGAGCACCGCGGCGCGACCGTCGAGCGTCGCGAACGCCTCGATCGCCTCCGCGCGGCTCGCGACGCGCACCTGGCCCTTGCCGTCGTAACCCATGCGGCTCGTCTTCAGGATCGCGGGGAAGAGCCCGTCGTCGACCGCGTCGAAGTCGGCCTGCTCCTCGATCACCGCATGCGGCACGACCGCGATCCCGCACGACGCGATGAAGCGCTTCTCCGCGATGCGGTCCTGCGCGACGGCGACGCTCTCGGCCGACGGCGTCGTGAAGCAGTGCTCGGCGAGGAACGCGAGGCTCTGCGCCGGAACGTTCTCGAACTCGGTCGTCACGGCTGCGCATTGCAGCGCGAGGTTCTCGAGCGCGGGTGCATCGAGATAGCCGGCCTCGAAGTGCTCGTCGCAGACCGACGCGGCCGGGCCGTCGCGGTCGGGGTCGAGCACCGCGACGCGATAGCCGAGACTCTGCGCGGCCATCGCGAACATCCGTCCGAGCTGGCCGCCGCCGAGGAGGCCGAGCCAGCCGCCGGGCGCGACCGTGAGGCGCTCGCGCGTCATCGAGGTCTCGAAGTCACAGGTCGGGTAATCGGGGACTCGCGATCACGGCTCGAGCGGCGTCTCGGCCGCCGCGCGCGTCTGCGCGTCGCGCCATGCGTCGAGCTTCGATGCCAGGGCACGATCGGCCGACGCGAGCATCGCGACCGCGAACAACGCCGCGTTCGCCGCGCCGGCCGTGCCGATCGCGAACGTCGCGACCGGAACGCCGCGCGGCATCTGCACGATCGAGTACAGCGAGTCGAGGCCGTGCAGGTGTCGCGACGGGATCGGCACCCCGAGCACCGGCACGATCGTCTTGGCGGCGAGCATGCCGGGCAGATGCGCGGCGCCGCCGGCCCCGGCGATCAACGCGACCAGCGGGTCGGCGTCGCGTGCCGCGGCGCGGGTCGCCGCCTCGGCATACGCGAACATCGCGTCGGGCATGCGGTGCGCCGACATCACGCGAGCGTCGAAGCCGATGCCGAACTCGCGCAACGTCTCGGCGGCGATCCGCATCGTCTCCCAGTCGCTCGCGCTGCCCATGACGATGCCGACGCGCGCGTCCGCGGGGATCTCGATCGACGCCCGCCCGGAGCCGGAACCGGGCGCCGCACCGCGCGCGTCGTTTCGTCCATGCAACAGGTCGCTCGAAGACGCGGGAGATTTGCGAGGCACGGTCCGTTTCGCGCGGGTCGCGAGAAGAATCGCGTATTGTAATGACTTGCTCGTACAGCCCTGATGATGAAGTGATTCGTGCGGCGATCGGGCATCGTTCGATCGTTCCGTCCTCGTCGACTTCGTCCCGGGTCGTGGACATCGTCCGCATGACCGCCGTCGCGACGACGGCACCGAAGACATGGCTTCAGATCCTCACGTTTCCAAAGGCCCGTCGCGCCACATCCGGCTGACGTCGCATCCGACGCAGCACGGCGCGGCAGGCGGCTCGCTGCCGATCAAGTGGGGCGCGGCGACGGCGGTCGAGCGCGGCCCGATCGTCGGCTCGACGACGAACCGCAGCCAGCGCAACGTCATCGGCACGCACTCCGGGTCGTACGGCGTGTACCGCGCGCTCGCGGTCGCGGCCGGCAATCTCACCCGCGGTCATCGCGCCGACCTGACGAACACGTCGCCCACCGACCTCATCGGTCCCTACGCGCCATGGGGCGACGCATCGAAGATCGTGTCGATCGATCCGTGGGGCGCGTCGGTGGCCGACGTGTTCGCCGATCGCATCGCGCAGGGCTACGACATCCGTCCGACGATCGCGGTCACGAAGGCGCACATCGACCTGCCCGAGATCCGTCATGCGATGACGTTCGGCCGGCTCGTGCCCGACAACCGCGTGCTGCTCGAGAACGGCTCGGCCGTCGTGACGAAGGTCGCGATCGAGCCGGTCTGGTGGTTGCCCGGCGTCGCCGCGCGCTTCGGTGTCGACGAGGTCGACATGCGCCGCAACCTGTTCGAGGAGACGGGCGGCATGTATCCCGAGCTCGTCACGCGCAGCGACCTCGAGGTCTTCCTGCCGCCGATCGGCGGCCAGACGCTCTACATCTTCGGCGACCCGCGCGCGCTCGCCGATCCGAGCGTCACGCTGACCGCGCGCGTGCACGACGAGTGCAACGGCTCCGACGTGTTCGGCTCCGACATCTGCACCTGCCGGCCGTACCTCACGCATGCGATCGAGGAATGCATCCGCGGCGCGCAACAACGAAACGGCGTCGGCGGCGTCGGCCTGATCGCGTACAGCCGCAAGGAAGGCCGCGCGCTCGGCGAGGTCACGAAGTTCCTCGTCTACAACGCGCGCAAGCGGCAGGTCGGCGGCGACAGCGCATCGACCTACTTCCTGCGCACCGAGTGCGTGGCTGGCGTGCAGGACATGCGCTTCCAGGAGCTGATGCCCGACGTGCTGCACTGGCTCGGCATCCGGAAGATCCATCGGCTCGTGTCGATGAGCAACGACAAGTACGACGCGATCACCGGCAGTGGCATCGAGGTCGGCGAGCGCGTCAAGATCCCGGACGCGCTGGTGCCGGCCGACGCGAACGTCGAGATCCAGGCGAAGATCGCGGCGGGCTACTTCACCGACGGCGCGGTGCCCGACGCGGTCGGGCTGGCCGAGACGAAGGGACGCGGGCTTGTCTGAGACCAGCAGCCGCGCGTCGAAGCCTGCCGCGAAGACCGGCCGCGCCGGCGCGTTGCCTGCGGGGCGCGACGCGGCCGCGATGGCGGCCAGCGACGCGCAGATCGATGCGGCGGTCCGCGTGCTTCGCGATCCCGCGACGATCCGTCGACGCTGCCATGCGATCGCGGCCGCGGTCGACGCCAACCAGTCGCCGCACTTCACGATCGACCGCACCCAGCTCGAACCGGTCGCCGAGCGCGTCGCGACGCTGACGCGCTCGCGCTTCCCGGACCTCGACATCCCGTACCACAGCCGCTGGCGGCACTTCGAAGCCGGCGGCGTCGACCGCAAGGAGCGCCTCGACGAGCTGCTTGCGGATCGCAGTGTCGAAGAGGTCGCGCGCTCGCGGATCGAGCTGACGCTGATCAGCGTGCTGCTCGACGCCGGCGCCGGCCCGCAGTGGCGCTACATCGAGTATCCGATGGTCGCGCAGCGTTACGCGCGCTCCGAAGGGCTCGCCGTCGCGAGCTTCCGCGCGTTCACGCTCGGGCGCTTCTCGTCGGACGCCGACGATCCGTGTCGTGTCGACGCGAAGGCGTTGATGTCGATCGACACGGCCGCGCTCGCGACGATGTTCCAGGCCGGTCCCGGCAATCCGCTGGTCGGCCTCGACGGTCGCGTCGCGCTGTTGCGCCGACTCGGCGAGGCGTTGCACGAGCAGCCGCAACTGTTCGGGCTCGACGGCCGGCCCGGCATGATGTTCGATGCGCTCGCGGCGCGCGCGACCGGCTCGCCGGGCTCGATGCGAAAGACGCTGCAGGCGGCCGACATCCTCGGCGTCCTGCTCGACGCGTTCTCGTCGATCTGGCCGAGCGGACAGATGTATTGCGGGCGTCCGATCGGCGACGTGTGGCTGCATCCGGATGCCGGCGGCGACGAGACCGATCACTTCGCGAGTGCCGGCTACGTGCCGTTCCACAAGCTGTCGCAATGGCTCACGTATTCGCTGCTCGAGCCGTTCGAATGGGCGGGCATCGCCGTCGAGGGACTCGATGCGTTGACCGGGCTGCCCGAATACCGCAACGGCGGGCTGCTGCTCGACTCGGGCCTCCTGCTCGCGAACAAGCCGCGCGTCGCGATGCGTCCGATGACGCCGGCGGATCCGTGGATCGTCGAGTGGCGCGCGTTGACGGTCGCGTTGCTCGACGAGCTCGCGCCGCTGGTCCGGCAGGCGCTCGGGGTCACCCCCGACGCGCTGCCGCTCGCGCGCATCCTCGAAGGCGGCACGTGGGCCGCGGGTCGCGCGATCGCGGCCGAGCGTCGCAACGGCGGCGCGCCGCCCGTGCTCGTCGAGTCCGACGGCACCGTTTTCTGAACCCTCGGATCGACCATCGAGCCATGGCCGACGTCGCCGCACAAGTCCATCACCTGTCGCACCCGCTGATCCAGCACAAGCTCACGTTGATGCGCGAGAAGGAGCGCAGCACGTACAGCTTCCGCACGCTGATGAACGAGATCGCGATGCTGATCGCGTACGAGGTCACGCGCGACATGCCGACGCAGCTGATCGACATCGAGACGCCGCTCGAGGCGATGCAGTCGCCGGTGATCGACGGCAAGAAGACGGTCTTCGTGTCGATCCTGCGCGCCGGCAACGGCTTCCTCGACGGCATGCTGTCGGTCGTGCCGGGCGCGCGCGTCGGCCACGTCGGTCTGTATCGCGACCCGCGCACGCTCGGCGCGATCGAGTACTACTTCAAGGTCCCGGCCGACATGCACGAGCGCGACGCGATCGTGCTCGACCCGATGCTCGCGACCGGCAACTCGGCGATCGCCGCGGTCGACCGGTTGAAGGAGACCAACCCGCGCTCGATCCGCTTCGTGTGCCTGCTGGCCGCGCCCGAAGGGCTGAAGCAGTTCGGCGAGGCGCATCCCGACGTGCCGGTCTACACGGCCGCGATCGACCGCGAGTTGAACGACCACGGCTACATCGTGCCGGGGCTGGGCGACGCGGGAGATCGGTTGTTCGGGACGAAGTAGACCCGCGAAGGGCCCGTCGAGGGGCCCCGCCGCAGGCGGGGATCGCCGCTCCCGCAGCGGGTCCGCTTGTCGAGGGGCTCGATGCCCCTCGACAAGCGAAATGCGACCGCGCGATCGCCGCCGTGACCGCTGGCACCACCGAAGCGATGGACCGCGGCGACTCAGGCCGTGCGGCCGAGCTTGCGCTGGATTCCTTCGCGCTCTTCGTCCTCGTGCGCCATCTTGTCGATCTCGTTGAGGATCTCGACGAGGAACAGCAGGTCGCGATACGCGGTCAGCGAGAAGCCCTGGCGGCTGCCGCCGCGATCGTCGTTCAGCAGTCCCTCGATCAACGGCCGCGCCGCGGGCGTGCCCCAGGTCGTGTGCAGCTTCATCATGACCTGCGGGTAGTTCTCGATGTCGTGCGCCGCGTCCTCGCTGCGCGCCGGCCATGGTGGCACCGCCGCGTTGAACAGCGTGCCGAAGCCGACGGACAGCGCTTCGTACTGCGACTTGCGTCCCGTCGCCTGATAGAGGTTCAGCAGCATCAGCCAGACCGCGGGTCCCGGCTTCTCGGTCTCGCGGATGTGGTTCGACAGCAGCGTCATCGCCTGCTTCGGATCGCCGAGCTGCACCAGCAGCTCTGCCTGCAGCAGCGTGTCGGCGACCTCGACGACCTCGATCGAGTGGGTCGCGTCGCCGCGAAAATACGGATTGAACGCGGTCCGATAGGGGCTCGCCGGCAAGTGCGTCGGCTTGCCGAGCACCTCGAGCGGTTGCTTGCTCGCGACCGCGGCACGCTGCACTTCCGAAATGGTCCACTGCGTGACGGCCTGGTCGAGCGACGGCAGCTCGGTGGTCGCGCTCTCGAGCGCCACCGGCGCACGCGTCGGCGCGCCGCGGACGTTCTCGTCGTGACCCCAGTCGGTCGTCGAGCGCATCGTCGCGCGATCGAGCGCGGGCTCGTCGTCGAGCTTCGGTGCGACGCGCGGTCGCTGCGGCACGCGAATCGGTCGACGCTCGCGCCGGACCATCGCCCAGATGCGCAGCACCAGCAGCAACAGGATGACGCCGGCCGCGATCAGCAGGACGACGCCGTTCGTGTCGAGTCGATCGAAGACCTGCAGGAACCCACCGCGCGGCGCGGTCGTCCCGGCGACGGGCGATCCCGGCGCCCGTGGCAACTGCTCCGCGAACGCCTGCATGGCGACCGACCACGCGACCATGCCGCAGGCGCGTCGCACCGACGCGCGCGAGGAAATGGAAGCGGTGTAGACGGTCATCGACCCTTTGCGAGAACGGGCACGCGGTGGGCGCGCCGAGTCCGCGCGCACCGCCCTGGCGGAACTGCTCGCGATTCTAACGGCGCGACGTCGAACGGAGTGTCGGCGGCGGCAAAAACGAGACAGCGATGCGACAGCGCGTGACAGCCGGTCGGTCGGCCCTGTCGGCCGGTCAGCCGCTCGTCAGGTCGGTCGACCGCACGCCCGGCGAACCGGTCAATCGTTCGAGCGCCTCGCGGTATTTGTCGGACGTGCGCGCGACGATCGCGTCGGGCAACGGCGGCGGCGGCGCGCGCTTGTTCCATTGCGGCACCGACTCGAGGTAGTCGCGCAGGAACTGCTTGTCGAAGCTCGGCGGGTTGGTGCCGGCCCGCAACGCCGCTTCGTAAGACTCGGCCGGCCAGAAGCGCGACGAGTCGGCCGTCAGCACCTCGTCCATCAACGTCAGCCTGCCGTCCGCGTCGAGGCCGAACTCGAACTTCGTGTCGGCGATCAGGATGCCGCGCGTGGCCGCATGCGCGCTCGCGCGTGCGTAGAGCGCGAGGCTGAGCTCGCGGACGCGCTCCGCGAGCTCACCGCCGATGGCCGTCGCGATCGTGTCGAAGTCGACGTTCTCGTCGTGCTCGCCGGCCGCCGCCTTCGTCGCGGGCGTGAAGATCGGCGCGGCGAGCTTCTCGGCATTGCCGAGGCCCGGCGGCAGGCGGACGCCGCAGATCGAGCCGTTCGCGCGATAGTCCTTCCAGCCGGAGCCGGCGAGATAGCCGCGCACCACCGCCTCGACCGGCAGCGGCTCGAGACGTCGGACGACCATCGACCGGCCGCGGACCTGCTCGGCCTCGTCGGCGTCGACGACCGACTCGGGCGACGCGTGCGTCAGGTGATTCGGCACGATGTCGCCAAGGCGGTCGAACCAGAACGCGGCCATCCGCGTGAGGACTCCGCCCTTGCCGGGGATCGGCTCCTTCATCACCACGTCGAACGCCGAGATGCGATCGCTCGTGACCATCAGGATGCGATCGTCGCCGACCGCGTAGTTCTCGCGGACCTTGCCGCGACCGAGCAGCGGAAGCGATCGCAGATGCGACTCGTAGAGCGTCGTCATCGACGACGGCGAGCCCGTCTCGTTCATCGCTGGCCTCGACGATTCATCGAACGAAGACGACCGACCGGATCTTCTCGAAGTCGCCGTGATAGTCGCCGAGGTCGTTCGTGCCCCGCATCGCACACGCGTCGATCTTCGTCTCGATGATCTCGCCGTTGTTGAGCGTGATCTTCACGGTGCCGGTCTGGACGCCGCTGCGGACGGTCCAGTCGAGCACGTCGAAGCGCGCCATCCGCTTCATCTCGATCAGCTGCCCGTCGGGTGTCTTCAAGACCGGTGCTCCCTGGCAGAACTCCTTGATGTCGTCGTTCAGCTTCACGATCGACCCGTCGGTCCGTGTGATGATCGCGCCGGCGAACGGCATCGAGTGCAGCGGCGACGCGGCGATGCCGGATGCGGCGCCGTCGCTTTCGGCGGCCGTCGCGACGGCCGGCTTCGGCACGGCCGGCGACGATGCCTTCGCCTCGGCCGGCTTGTCGCCGACGCCCGTCTTCACCGCCGCCGGTGCCTCGACGGACGACGTCGCGATCGGCTTGTTCTGCTCGCCGAAGACACCGTTCTGCGCGAGGATCGCGAGCAGGCCGGTCGCGGCGGTGATGACGGCGGCCGTCGCCGTCAGGATGCCGGGCAGCGTCGACCACCAGCTGCCGCCGCTCTTCGTCTCGGGTGCTTCCGGGCTGCGCGGTTGTTCGGCCATGGTCTTGCAGTCTATCGCCCGACGATCACGACAGGAAGATCGACAGGATCGCGAGCGTGCTGACCGCCATCAGCAGCAGGAAGCCGTAGACCATCAGCAACGCGAGTTCCCGCAACACGGTCGTCAGCTTGCGACCGCCGTACACGCGGCGCAGCGCGATCGCGCCCTGCGCGAAGAACAGCATGAAGACGAACAGGCCGTAGAAGTCGCCGAACGGGATCGCGGACACGAGTCCGAAGATCAGCGCCGCGGTCTGCGCATGCACCGCGATCACGAGGTGCTCGCCGTAGAGCCGGTGCCGGTCCCAGTACACGAGCTTGAACAGCAGCGCGAGCACCGGCACCATCACGATCAGCACGTACGGCAGATAGGCGTGAATGCCCGCACGCAAGCGCGCGGTGGTCTCCTCCTGGCTCATCGAGCGCCCGCGGTCGAGCGCGCGGTCGAGCGCGCCGATACCGGTCTTGAAGGTGGAGTGGATCGGCGCGACGACGAGGTCACCGGTCTTCGGCGGCTTCGTCGAGAAGCGGATGTCCTGGTTCAGGAAGTTGATGTCGCCGCCGCCGAAGTTGCTGACCGCGAAGAAGACCAGGCTGAAGGTCAGGTACAGCCGCAGCGGCGCGATGTAATACGCGCGGCGTCCGGCGAAGTAGTCGGTCGTCAGTCGCCCGGGACGGACCAGCAGCGCTACCAGCGTGCGCCAGAGCGCTCCTTCGAGCGCGACGTTGTGCGCGACGAACTCGTGGACGAATTCGCGAACGGTGGGCGGATGCAGCGCGGTCGTCTGGCCGCATTCCGGACAGAAGCGCGCAGTCGCGACCGCACCGCAGTTGCGGCAGCGGGCGTCGGCGGGTCGCTGCACATGAGCCGCGAGAATCGCCGGCGACGACGACGCGCCGGGGTCGTCCGCGGCAGGCTGCGTCGTCGCTGTCACGCGCCGCGAGGCGATCGCCGCGAAGCGTGTTACTGCACGACCTGCGCCAGCTCGCCCTTCTTGTACTTCTCGGCGATGACCCCGAGCTCGACCGGCTTGATCTTCGATGCCATGCCGGCGCAGCCGAACTCCTCGTAGCGCTGCTTGCAGATCTCTTTCGCCGCCAGCATCGCCGGCTTCAGGTATTCGCGCGGATCGAACTTCTCGGGATGGTCGCCGAAGAACTTGCGGATCGCACCGGTCATCGCGAGACGGATGTCGGTGTCGATGTTGATCTTGCGGACGCCGTGCTTGATGCCCTCCTGGATCTCCTCGACCGGCACGCCGTAGGTCTCGCGCATGTCGCCGCCGTAGTCGCGGATCACCGCGAGCAGGTCCTGTGGCACCGACGACGAGCCGTGCATCACGAGGTGCGTGTTCGGGATGCGCTTGTGGATCTCCTTGATGCGGTCGATCGCGAGGATGTCGCCGGTCGGCTTGCGCGTGAACTTGTACGCGCCGTGCGACGTGCCGATCGCGATCGCGAGCGCATCGAGCTGCGTGTCCTTGACGAACTGCGCGGCCTCGCCGGGATCGGTCAGCAGCTGCTCGCGCGTCATCGTGCCCTCGGCGCCGTGACCGTCTTCCTTGTCGCCCTTCATCGTCTCGAGCGAGCCGAGCGCGCCCAGCTCGCCTTCGACGGTGACGCCGATCGCATGTGCGACGTCGACGACCTGCCGCGTGACCGACGCGTTGTAGTCGTAGTCGGCGATGGTCTTGCCGTCGGCCTTCAGCGAGCCGTCCATCATCACCGACGAGAAGCCGAGGCGCATCGCCTGGATGCAGATCGCCGGCGACTGGCCGTGGTCCTGGTGCATGACGATCGGGATGTGCGGATACGAGTCGATCGCCGCGTCGATCAGGTTGCGCAGGAAGAACTCGCCGGCGTACTTCCGCGCGCCGGCCGACGCCTGCATGATCACCGGGCTGTCCGTCTCGTCGGCGGCGGCCATGATGGCCTGCACCTGCTCGAGATTGTTGACGTTGAACGCGGGCAGGCCGTAGCCGTGCTCGGCCGCATGGTCGAGAAGCTGGCGCATCGATACGAGGGGCATGACGGGGCTCCGGGACGAAGTGAGGCGCGCATCGGCGCCGAACGCGGCGTACGGCGGACCCGTCGACCGATCGAGCGGCGCGAGACCGATGCAACCAGCGACGCAAGAAGCGCACCGCGTGGCGGGAAGCCCGATTCTATCGTGCCGGCGCGGGCCAGCCGAGCGTGTCGCCGAGAGGCCGGTCCATCATGACTGCCTCGATCGCGCGGATGCGCCCGTCGTCGATGCGGAACAGTTCGTAGAGGAACAACGTGCGCGGCAGCTTTTGCCGTTCGGGGGAAAACTCGACCGCCTTGCCGCGGATCGTGCGCGTCTCGTGCATCGGCGGCAGGTCGAACGCGACGATGCCGAGCACGAGCCCGCGGACCGGGTCGACCAGCGGGAACCGGCGCTCACGACCCTTCGTCATGTAGATCAGCCGGCGGATGCCCTCGGAGCAGCTCGCGAAACGCGGCGGACTGTTCGTCGTGCGAATGCCGTTCTCGTAGCGGTTGCAGTCGGGGTGAAGCGGCACGGCCGCCGGGTCGCCCGCGCTGATCGCGTCGAAGTAGCGGTTCGCGATCGCGACCAGCGCGTCGCGCGGCAGCCGCTGGTCGGCCGGCACCGACATCTCGAACACGGGGCGCGCCTCGCTCACCGCGCGAGGCTCGAAGAAGCGCGTGTCCGGTGCCCGCACGACCATTCGTTCGCTCTCGACGATCAGCCGGTCCGCGACCCTGAGGCGGATCGCGACCATCGCGTCGGGCTCGCCTTCGGAGACGGTGCCGAAGATGACGATCTGGCCGGCCGCGGCGTCGACGACCGTGTGCCGATAACGCCAGCCCTGCGCGGTCGCGAACACGCCGCCGTCGACCGGCACGACGGCCGCGTTCTCGGTGGCGCGCAGCGTCGGCGCGAAGCGGACGTCCTCGAAGGTGTGCGCGGTCAGGCCATCCGCGTAGCGGGTCGCGATGTCGAGGAGGCAGTCGCGGTCGCAGTCGGCGGCGCACGCCGCTCCGGCCATGAGGAACCCCGCGACGCTCGCGGCGACCAGCAGCCGCCTCGCGATCGGGCGCGTCCATCGATCCATGATCCCGTCCCCTCGTCGCGACGCGTGGCGGTGCGGCGCCGTACGGTCAGGCGGCTTCGACTCTCGCGAGCAGCTCGCCGGCGCGCACGATCTTCAACGTGTTCGTGCCGCCGGGCTGGCCCATCGGCTCGCCGGTCGTGATGACGATCAGGTCGCCCGACGTGACCGCTCCCTTGCGCAGCAGCAGCTGGACGGCCTCGGCCGACGCGGCGTCGCGGTCCGCGTTCTCCTCGAGCTCGTACGTGCGCACGTTGCGGAACAGCGAGAGCTTGCGCTGCGTGTGCAGGCGCGGCGTCAGCGCGTAGATCGGGATGTCGATGTCGTGCCTGCTCATCCACAACGCGGTCGACCCGGAGTCGGTCAGCGCGACGATCGCCTTGCAGCGCAGGTGATAGGCGGTGAACAGCGCGCCGTATGCGATCGACTGGTCGACCCGGGCGAAGGTCTGATTCAGGAAGTCGTTGTCGATGCCGGCGTACTCCGACTCGTCGGCCGCCGCGCAGATCGATGCCATCGCCTGCACGACCAGCACCGGGTGGCGACCCGACGCGGTCTCGGCCGACGTCATCACCGCGTCCGTGCCGTCGAGCACGGCGTTCGCGACGTCCGACACCTCGGCCCGCGTCGGCACCGAGTTGACGATCATCGACTCCATCATCTGGGTCGCGGTGATCGCGAGCTTGTTCGACGCGCGCGCCATCTTGATCATCCGCTTCTGCAGCGCCGGGACCGCAGCGTTGCCGACCTCGATCGCGAGATCGCCGCGCGCCACCATGATGCCGTCGGACGCGTCGAGGATCTCCTGCAGCGCCGGGATCGCCTCCGCGCGCTCGATCTTCGCGATCATGTACGGATGGGGCGCCTTCGCCTCGTCGGCGGCCGCGTTCGCGAGCAGCCGCGCCATCTCCATGTCGGTGCGGTTCTTCGGGAACGACACGGCGACGTAGTCGGCGCCGAGCTTCATCGCCGTCTTGATGTCGTCCATGTCCTTCATCGTCAGCGCCGGCGCCGTGAGCCCGCCTCCCTGACGATTGATGCCCTTGTTGTTCGACAGCTCGCCGCCGACGGCGACCGTCGTGATCACGCGCGGACCCTCGACGCGGTCGACGACGAGCTCGATCAGGCCGTCGGCCAGCAGCAGCAGGTCGCGCGGCCGCACGTCCCGCGGCAGCTCCTTGTAGTCGAGGCCGACATGATCGGCGTCGCCGAGCCCGTCGAACGTCGCGTCCAGCGTGAACGTGGCGCCGGCACGAGCATCGCCTTGCCGTCGACGAACTTGCCGACGCGGATCTTCGGCCCCTGCAGGTCGGCCATGATCGCGACCTCGCGACCGGCGTTGCGCGCGGCCGCGCGGACGCGGTCGGCACGCAGCATGTGGTCCTGCGCGGTGCCGTGCGAGAAGTTGAAGCGGACGACGTCGACGCCGGCCTGGATCAGCTTCGACAGGACGTCCGGCTCGGTGGAGGCGGGGCCGAGGGTGGCGACGATCTTGGTGGCGCGAGGCATTCGCGCATTCTATGCGCGCGCTCCGACACGCGATCGACCGCGGTGCGGCGGTCTTCGTCGTCGAGCCGGCCGTGCCGATCGGGGGGCGCTCGGATCGGCTGAGTGCGCGTCCGACCCGGGTCGTGCCGGCGACGAGGTTCGTGCAGCGGCAGGTTGTCCGCGCAGAAGAGCGAATGCTGCGTCTGCCGCCGTTCCTTTCGCATCGGCGCCGCAGCGAGCGTCTCGACGATAGCCGCGCGTCCGGCTCCGGCATTGCCTCGCCGTCGCGGAACCGGCCGTCACGGATGCCGGCTGCCTGCGAGTCGCCGCATCGCCCGACGCGTCCGGCCGCGCCCGATGCCGCGACATACAATGCCGCCGCGCACCGCGTTCCGCGGCTTCCTCGATCGATGGCTCCTTCGTCCGACCTGGTTCCTTCCACGCCCCATCCGGATGAATCGGTCGACGCGCCCCGGTGGGAAGCCCGACTCTTCGACGCGTTCCGGCTGCGCGCGCCGGACCGCCTCGACGCCACGCCGTCCGGCCGCAAGGCGCGCGCATTGTTGGCCTACCTCCTCGCGTCGGGCGACGACGGTGCGCCGCGCGAGCGACTCGCGGGACTGCTGTGGAGCGAGCGGGGCGAAGACCAAGCACGCGCGAGCCTGCGCCAGACGTTGCTCGAGATCCGTGCGCTCACCGCGGGCGGCGCGGCGCTGATCGCGGCCGATCGGACGCGCGTGTCGATCGATCGGTCGCGCGTGACGACGGATGTCGCGCGGCTCGATGTCGCGGTGATGGCGGACGATGCCGCCGCCGTCGTCGCACTCGTCGGCGAACGACCTGCCGAATTCCTTGCGGACCTCGACGGGATCGATCCGGCTTTCGACGAGTGGCTGTCGGTCGAGCGGACGCGCCGGCGCGACGCGCGTCGGCGCGAGCTGATCGCGATGGCGGAGCGTCGGCTCGCGGCAGGCGACGCCGACATCGCCCAACGGCTCGCGGAGCGACTGATTGCGAGCGATGCGGCCGACGAGGCAGCCGCGCGCGTTGCGATGGAAGCGAGCCATCGACGCGGCGACCCCGATGGCGTGCGCCGAACGTTCGCAGGCTTGCAGTCCGCGTTGCGGCGCCAGATCGGCGTCGACGTCTCGCGCGAGAGCGAGGCGGCCTATCGACGCATGATGGCGTCGCCCGTCGAACGCGCACCCGCGGACGACGCCGCGTCGAGTGCGGCGACCATCGCCGAGTTGCCGGCGCCGGACGCCGTCGCAATCGGCGAGAGGCCGGTCCCGCCGGCGGCGGCGCAGAGGGCCGCGGCGACGTCCGCGACACGACATCCCCGGCGATCGCTGAGCGTCATCGCGGCCCTGTCGCTCGGACTCGTCGGCGTCGCCGCCGTCGCGTTCCATCGCGGGCAGCAGATCGCCCCGAGCGACCCGCGCCGCCTGTCGGTCGAGCCGATCCACGTCGCGGCGGATGATCCCGCGGCCGCGTTGCGCGTCGGGTTCGCCGCGGAGGTCGCCCGGCTGGTCGTCGGCGAGGACGCGAGCTTCGTCGTCCACGACCCGGAACACACCGGCGACAGCGCCGCGGCACACGGTTACGTGGTCGCCGCGAACGCCGCGACCAACGCACGCGGCGTTCGTGTCGACCTGCGTCTGTTTGCCCCGGACGGCGGTCCGATCCTGTGGTCGAAGACCTTCGCGCGGCCGCTGGACCAGCTCGACGCGTTGCCCGAGCAGATGGCGACCAAGGTGGCCGACGTCGTGACCTGTGCGATGGCGCGCCGCAGCGCGCCGGTCGACGAGGCCGGCCCGGATGCGCTTCGGCTGTTGCTCGGCGCGTGCGACCTGCGACGCACCGACCCGCTGGAGGCGACGCGACTGCTCGTGCGACTGACCGCGCAGGTTCCAGACTCCGCGCACGCCTGGGCCCTTCTGGCGGAGGCGAGCGCCGGCGACGAGCCGACCGGGCCGGACGACGCGGCGAGGACGGAGACCTACGCGCAACGGGCCATCGCGCTCGACCCGTACGAAGGCGACGCCTATGTCGGTCGCGCGGTCGCCAGGTCCGGTATCGCGTCGTGGGCCGACCGGATGGCGATCCTGCGCGAGGGCGCGGCGAAGGATCCCGGCAACGCCGATGTCGCCGCCGCACTGGCCGAGAATCTGGGCGACGTCGGCTATGTCGCCGAAGCGCGCGCGGCGAGCAGTCGAGCCGTTCAGGCCGACCCGTTCAGTCCGCGCAAGGTCGCGCTTCACGCCACCCTGATGGGCATGAGCGACGACGGGCCGTCCGCCACTGCCGCCTTCCGGGATGCGTCGCGCCGCTTCTACAACGAGTCGACCGTCGCGCTGGCGGAGTTCCGGTTCCAGGCGTTGGTCGGCGACCATCGACGGGCCGAGGCGATGCTCGACGATCCGGAACGCGGGTTCCACGTGCAGCCCGAACGCGCCGCGATGTGGCGGGCACTGCTCGCGTCACGCGCCGCGCCGTCGACCGAGCACGATGCTGCGGCCTTTCGCGCGCTCGAAGCCGCGATGCGCGCCTATCCGGAGGTCTCCTTCACGGCGCTCGAGACGTTGGCCGAACTGCATCGTGTCGACGACGCCTATGCCTATGCCGAACGACTGTCGAGCGACGGTGGGACGGAGGTCCTGTTCGAGAACGTGACGCAACCGCTACGCGCCGATCCGCGCTTCATGACGCTGGCCGCGCGCGTCGGACTCGTCAAGGTCTGGAAGGACGCCGATCGCTGGCCGGACTTCTGCAACGACCGCTCGGTTCGGTACGATTGCCGCATCGAGGCCGAGCGGGCGCTGTCCGGCGACGCGCGACCGCTGGTCGCCAGACACTGACGCTCGATCGATTGTCAACCCGGCACGGTCACGCCGGCTCGCCGACCAGTGCCGAATCCGGCCGGCGCTTGTACCGCGACCGGGTAGCGACCGCCAGCCCGCCGAACAGCAGGGCGATCGTCGCGGGCTCCGGCACCTGCGCCGCTGCGAGAGCCTGGTCGCGAATCGTGGCGATCTCTGCATCCAGCGAGGTGTCGACGGCGAACGCATAGTCGCTGTTCGGATCGGTGCTGTAGACGTACGCGGCGTGGCGGGCGTTCTGCAGCAGCAATTCCGCCGGGTCCGAGTAGAACTCGAGATCGCCGACGTACGCGTCGCTCTCGAGGCCGATGATCTGGGTGCCGTTGAACGCCAGGGCCGGATAGGGCCCGATGCCGGTGGGCGTGAAATAGCCGTCGTAGGCGTCGTCGGCCAACTTGAAGGTGTACGCGCTGCCATCGGCCGGACTGACCGTGATCGTGTAGGACGCCTGTGGCTTGTAGAGGCTCGCAAGGGCGGGCTCCAGTGTCTCCGGCGCGCCGGTCACCCCGTTCGGCAGGGTCAGCGACCCGAATGCCGTCACCTGGGAAGGATCATAGGTGACGGAGAACGTCACCGGCGTGCCGACGGTGACGTCCGTCGGATCCGATGGGCCGGACGTGCCGTACAGCTTGCCGACGACGCCGGTGTACTCGAATGTCGTGGACGCCGCGTGGACGGGAACGGCCATGCAGGCGAACAGCGCGGCGAGTGTGGGGGAGGCGAGGCGCATCATGGTTCTTCCTTCGTCGAGATGAGATTCGGCAGTCGGCCGCGGCCGAGGGTCGTCGTGGGCGCTTCGTCACAAACCGGGGCCTTGGATGGCTCTCTCGTCGGCGTCGCAGTGACCGTCGACCGAGGTCATCATCGGGACCGCCCATCAGCGCTTCGCGAATTCGACGTGAATCGCGCGTCAAATCGTCGTGAGGCGAACAGCCGACGACGTTTTCGGGCGCGACCGCGCACGGAAGGTCCGTCGCAGGCTCGCCTTCGCGCGCATCGCGGGTGCCGCAGAGGAGTTCGCCCGGCCGGCCTTCCCGTCGCGCGGGCACGGATGCGGGCCATACGAAGGCGCTTGCGTCGCGCTGGGAAGCGGACGCGGGGACGCGGATCAGTCGGTGTGGACGCCTTGCCGTCCGCGACGCCGGAGGTCGGCGCGAATCGGCGCGCTCAGCGGCGGGCGCGCGCTTCCAGGATCTCGACCGCCGGCAGCGTCTTGCCTTCGAGGAACTCGAGGAACGCGCCGCCGCCGGTCGAGATGTAATCGACGTCCTTCTCGATGCCGAACTTCGAGATCGCGGCGAGCGTGTCGCCGCCGCCGGCGATCGAGAAGCCGGGGCTCGCGGCGATCGCCTTCGCGAGCCGCTCGGTGCCGCCGGCGAACTTTGCGAACTCGAACACGCCGACCGGTCCGTTCCAGACGATCGTGCCGGCCTTCGCCACGATCGCGGCGATCTCGTCGCTCGACTTCGGGCCGACGTCGAAGATCATGTCGTCGTCCTTCACGTCGTCGACGCCGATCGTCCGCGCCTCGGTGTTCGCGTCGAACTTCTTGCCGACGACGACGTCCGTCGGCAGCGGCACGTCCGCGCCGCGCGCCTTCATCTTGTCGATGATCGTCTTCGCATCGGCGACGAGGTCAGGCTCCGACAGCGACTTGCCGATCGGCTTGCCGGTCGCCGCGAGGAACGTGTTCGCGATGCCGCCGCCGACGATCAGCTGGTCGACCTTGTCGGCGAGCGATTCGAGGATCGTCAGCTTCGTCGAGACCTTCGAGCCCGCGACGATAGCGAGCAACGGACGCCTGGGGCTCTTCAGCGCTTTCTGGAGCGCATCGAGCTCCTGCGCGAGCAGCGGCCCCGCGCAGGCGACCGGCGCGTACTTCGCGATGCCGTGCGTCGTGGCCTCGGCGCGATGCGCGGTGCCGAACGCGTCGTTCACGTAGACGTCGCAGAACGACGCCAGCTTCCGCGCGAGCGCGTCGTCGTCCTTCTTCTCGCCCTTGTTGACGCGACAGTTCTCGAGCATCACGAGCTCGTCGGTGTCGAGGCTCGATTGCCACGACGGATCGTCGACCCAGTTCGCGACCAGCGGCACGTCGCGGCCGAGCAGCTGGCCCAGGCGTTCGGCGACCGGCTTCAGCGAGTCCTCCGGCTTCAGCGTGCCTTCGGTCGGACGACCGAGATGCGACGTGACCATCACGGCCGCACCGGCCTTCAGCGCGGCATCGATCGCCGGGACCGACGCGCGGATGCGCGTGTCGTCGGTGATGCGGCCGTCGTCGTCGAGCGGGACGTTGAGGTCGGCGCGAATGAAGACGCGCTTGCCTTCGAGGTCGACGTCGGACATGCGGATGAAGTTCATGGACGGGCGAGTCGGATGAATCGAAGGTTCAGACGGCGACGCAGCGGAACTGCACGGTCGCCGTCGAGAACGCGGGAGGGCCGGGGTCGTCCATCCGCGTGTCGAGCACGGACAGCGCCCTGCCCTCGCGCTGGCAAAACGCGAGCGCGTCCTTCTCGGCATCGGCCTTCAGGTCGACGGAACGGCGAGGAAAGAAGCCGCTGCGCACGGTGGCCACATGGAGGCCGCCTCCGAGATCGTCGATCTTCGTCAGCGGCGCCAGCGCGCATGCGGACAACAGCGAGCACAGCGACAGCGAAGCGAGCGTGCCGCCGACACGAAACTTCGGCGGGCACGCGGACGGGCTCATGTCGCGTTCATCAGGTCGACGGTCGCGTCGAGCATGCGGTTGCTAGAAGCCCCATTCGTTGTCGTACCAGCTCGAGACCTTGACGAGGCGGCCCGAGACCTTGGTCAGCGTCGCATCGAACGTCGACGAAGCCGGGTTGTGGTTGAAGTCGATGCGACACCAGCGGTTCCTCGTTGTAGTCGAGGACGCCCTTCAGCTCGCCTTCGGCCGCTGCCTTCATGATCGCGTTGACTTCCTCGACCGTCGTGTCGCGTGCCGCGATGAACGACAGGTCGACGATCGACACGTTGATCGTCGGCACGCGGATCGCGTAGCCGTCGAGCTTGCCCTTCATCTCCGGCAGCACGAGCCCGATCGCCGCCGCGGCGCCCGTCTTCGTCGGGATCTCGACATCGTCGCCGACCGCGCGCGGCGCAGGTCCTCGTGATAGACGTCGGTCAGCACCTGGTCGTTCGTGTACGAGTGCACCGTCGTCATCAGGCCGTTGACGATGCCGATCTTGTCGTTCAGCGGCTTGACGAGCGGCGCGAGGCAGTTCGTCGTGCACGATGCCGTTCGAGATCACCGTGTCGCTCGCCTTCAGCACGCCGTGGTTCACGCCGTAGCACGATCGTCGCGTCGACGTCCTTGCCGCCCGGCGCCGAGATGATGACCTTCTTCGCGCCGCCCTTCAGGTGCGCCGACGCTTTCTCCTTCGTCGTGAAGAAGCCCGTGCATTCGAGCACGACGTCGACGTTCAGTCGACGACCACGGCAGCTTCGACGGGTTGCGCTCGGCGAGCACCTTGACGCGGTCGCCGCTGCCTCCATCGACCGATACGACGATCGCGTCGCCGTCGGCCACGACGGTGCCCGGGAAACGGCCGTGCGCGGTGTCGTACTGCGTCAGGTGCGCGTTCGTCTTCGAGTCGCCGAGATCGTTGATCGCGACGATCTCGAGGTCGTGCTTCTTGCCGCCTTCGTAATGTGCGCGAAGGATGTTGCGGCCGATGCGGCCATAGCCGTTGATGGCGACTAATCGTATGGTCACTGATGGTCGAGTTGTTGACTGCGAGTTTGCGGAAGCCGGGCGCAGGCGTCGATCGCTCATGCGCGCATGCCAGTCGACGACGCTTCTTCGCCGTCGCCACGACGTTGTCCACCGTGAAGTTGAAGAACTTGAACACGTCCTTCGCGGGTGCCGACTCGCCGAACGTGTCGATGCCGATCACGCCGCCTTCGGCCCCACGTACTTGCGCCAGAAGTCCGTGACGCCCGCCTCGATCGCGACGCGCGGGCACGCCGTGCGGCAGCACGCGACGCCTTGTAGTCCGGCGTCCTGGCGGTCGAAGACCGTCGTCGACGGCATCGACACGACGCGCGCGGCGATGCCTTCGGCTTCGAGCGCCTCGCGCCGTCCATCGCGAGCTCGACTTCCGAGCCGGTCGCGATCAGGATGACTTGCGGCGGATCCGGCGTTCCAGTCGCGCAGCACGTAGCCGCCGCTTCGCGATGTTGGCGATCTGCTGCGTCGGTGCGTTCCTGAGAACGGCAGGTTCTGACGGCTGAAGATCAGCGATCGGGCCGCGCTTGTCCTCGTGGTTGCGATTGATCGCGCACGTCCACGCCACCGCGGTCTCGTCGGTATCAGCACGGACGCCAGACGTCGAGGTGCGGGATCAGACGCAGCGACGACGTGTGCTCGATCGACTGGTGCGTCGGCCCGTCTTCGCCGAGGCCGATCGAGTCGTGCGTGAACACGAAGACCGACTGCAGCTTCATCATCGCCGCCATGCGCATCGCGTTGCGCATGTAGTCGGAGAACGTCAGGAACGTGCCGCCGAAGGCCAGGAAGCCGCCATGCGGCGCGATGCCGTTCATGATCGCGGCCATGCCGAACTCGCGCACGCCGTAGTTGATGTAGTTGCCCGCCGCTCGGCCGTCGGCATTCACGCGCACCGGCTTGGCAGCCTTCCAGTTGGTGAGGTTCGAACCCGTCAGGTCGGCCGAACCGCCGAGCAGTTCGGGCAGCACGGCCGACGAGCCTTCGATAGCCTGCTGCGATGCCTTGCGCGTGCGACCGTTTCCGCGCTTCTGTTCGCGCTCGGCCACGATGCCTGTCGCCGTTTCCGCCCAGGTCGGCCGGCAGTTGCTTGGCCATGCGGCGCATGAATTCGGCGGCGTCGTCGCGGATATTTCGCCTTGCGTATGCCGCGAAGCGACTTGTTCCATTCGGATTCGATGCGCGCGCCTGCTTCCTTCGCGTCCCACGCTGCATAGACTTCCTGCGGGATCACGAACGGCTCCTATTTCCAGCCGATCTTCTCGCGCGCGCGCCGCGATTTCCTTGTCGCCGAGCGCCGCGCCGTGCGAATCGTGGCTGCCGTGCCTTGCGTGCGGCGAGCCGCGCCGATGACGTGCGGCAGCAGATCAGCGTCGGCTTGCTCGGCCGAGTCTTGCGCGAGCGCCTCGTTGATGGCCGCGTCGACCGCCTCGACGTCGTGGCCGTCGATGCCGTCCGCGCCGCGATCACGTTCCAGCCGTACGCTTCGAAGCGCTTCGGCGTGTCGTCGTGGAACCAGCCGCGACGTCGCCGTCGATCGAGATGCCGTTGTCGTCGTAGAACGCGATCAGCTTGTCCGAGCTTCCAGCACGCCCGCGAGCGAGCAGGCTTCGTGCGAGATGCCTTCCATCAGGCAGCCGTCGCCGACGAACACGTACGTGCGATGGTCGACGATCTTGCCGTCGGGCTTGTTGAATTCCGTCGCGAGCAGCGGCTCGGCGAGCGCCATGCCGACCGCGTTCGCGAAGCCCTGGCCGAGCGGGCCGGTGGTCGTCTCGACGCCGGGCGTGATGCCGAATTCCGGATGGCCCGGCGTCTTCGAGTGCAGCTGCCGGAAGTTCTTGAGCTCCTTCATCGGCAGGTCGTAGCCGGTCAGGTGCAGCAGCGAGTACTGCAGCATCGAGCCGTGGCCGTTCGACAGCATGAAGCGGTCGCGATCCGGCCACAGCGGATTGGCCGGGTTGTGCCGCAGGTGGTGCTTCCACAGCGCGACGGCGATGTCGGCCATCCCCATCGGCATGCCGGGGTGGCCCGAATCGGCCTTCTGCACGGCGTCCATCGCCAGCGCGCGGATCGCGTTGGCCATCCGGGTCGGATCGGCCTGGGCCGCGGGAACGGTGGAGGTAGCCATGGGAATCGGGGGCCTGTTCGCGTGACGACTTCGAAGTGGGACAATCCCGGCTCGCCGACGCCTGCGGTGGCCGATCGATCGAGGCAGGCGTCGGCGCCGAAGCGAGCCGCGAACTTCGCCCGGACTTTGCGGATCGAGACGGCGATTTTAACAGACGGTCACCGGCCGCCTCTGCCGGCGGGACCTGTCGATCCGTTTCCATGACCCTGCCACGCTTCTACCTCGACGCACCGCTCGCGATCGGCGAGCCGGCGACGCTTTCTCACCCGGTGACCCGCCACGCGCTGCGCGCGCTGCGTCTGCGGCAAGGCGACTTCGTGACGCTGTTCAACGGTCGCGGCGGCGAGTTCGTCGCGCAACTGGTCCACGCGCGCGAGCCCGAGGCCGAGGTGCAGGTCGTGCGCTTCGACGACCGCGAGGCCGAGTCGCCGTGGGCGTTCACCGTCGCGCAGGGACTGTCGTCGGGCGACCTGATGGACTGGACCGTCGAGAAGTCGGTCGAGCTCGGCGCCGCGACCATCGCGCCGATCGCGATGACCCGCAGCGTCGTGCGGCTGTCGCCCGAACGCGCGCGCACGCGCCGCGCGCACTGGCAGTCGCTCGCCGTCTCCGCCTGCGAACAGTGCGGCCGCAATCGCGTCGCGACCGTCGACGAGGTGATGCCGCTCGACGACTGGCTCGCGACGCTGCCCGAGGCGACGCTGCGGCTCGTCCTGTCGCCGGACGGCGCGCCGTTGCGAACGTTGCGACGGCCGCCGCACGGCCGCCGCATCGTGCTGCTCGTCGGTCCCGAAGGCGGCTTCGCCGACAACGAATTGCAGGCGGTCGACGCCGCCGGCTTCCACGCCGCGTCGCTCGGACCGCGTATCCTGCGCACCGAGACCGCGGCACCGACCGCGCTCGCGATGCTGTCCGCGTTGTGGGACGCCGACGACACGGCCTGAAGCATCGCGGGAACATCGACATCACGAGGAAGACGATGGGACTGCTCGACCAGATCGAAGGGCTCGCCGGGCGAAGCGCCGGCAACGACGGCGCCGACCCGAAGGCGGCGCTGGTGCAATCGGTGCTCGGCATGCTCGTGCACGGCAACGAACCGGGCGGCCTCGGCGGCTCGGGCGGCCTCGGCGGCCTGAGCGGGCTGCTGCAGCGGTTCGAGACCGCGGGTCTCGGCGCGCAGGTCGCGTCCTGGATCGGCGCCGGCCCGAACGCGCCGGTCACCGCCGATCAGGTTCGTGCGGCGCTCGGCGACGGGCCGCTACGGACGCTGGCCGAGCATGCGGGCGTCGACGAGAGCACGGCCGCCACGCACCTGACGAGCATCCTGCCGCAGATCATCGACCGGCTGACGCCGAGCGGTCAGGTGCCGACGACGCCGGTCGCCGAGGACCATCTGGCCGGCGCGATCGAATCGTTCAGCCACCTGTTCACCGGCCGCCCGGCCTGACGGCCGACCGCCTCGCGGCTCAGGCGAACGAGTAGAAGACGCGGAAGCGCTTGCTGCTGTCGGCCAGCGTGTCGGCCGCGTCGCGGAACGTCTCCAGCAGCGACTCGCGCGCGTCGGCATCGAAGCCCGGCCCGGTCGGAATGCGGTCGAGCAGGATGACGATGCCGTTGTCGTGCGAATCGCCCATGTCGACGAGCGCATCGAACAGCGCATCGAGGTTGGCGCCGTAGTGCCCCGCGAAGTCGAGCGTGCGGCCGATGGTCTGCAGCACCTCCGTCTTCAGCGTGGCGCGACCACCGACCGCCGGCTCGCGCTCCGCGAAGCGCACGTGGGCGAAGCGGTCGCCGAGCGACTCCGCGGCCTCGCGCAACTGCTCGGCCGTGAAGCTCTTGACCGCCTGGACGCTCTGCGGCTTGATGCGCTGGAAGGGATGTGCGACGTCGTTCATTGCACGATGCGGCGAAAGCTCTCGTAGTGATCGTTGGTGTAGTAGTACTCGTCCGACGTGCGGAAGTCGCCGGTCGTTCCGCGGCCCGCGATGATCCGCCGCGCGCCGCGCGTCCGCTCGCCGGGCGTCGGCACCGTGTACTCGGCGTAATACCCGCGCGGCCGGCTCGGCAACAGGCCCTCGCGATTGGCGAAGACGATGCCGTCGCGCTTGAACTCGAACGGCCCGCCGGCCCGGATCTCCGCGAGCACCTGTCGCCCCTGCGCCGGCAGATCGGCCGCGGCGATCGTCCCGACCGACCCGGCCCCGAGCGAACTTCTCGCGACGGCGCCATTCGTTGCCACGAGGCCGAGCGCGATCGCGAAGACGACCCGCAGCAACGCCGTCGCGAACGCCGTCACGCCGGCGCCGACCGGGCCTCGCCGCCGGCCACGGGGCGCGTCATCGGGCAGGAAGCCCATGCGATTGCGAGACACGGGCATTGCCGTCACGACACGAGCCATAGCTTTCCATCGTATCGGACGCGGGCCTGCCAGATCAATACCGGATGAATGAAACCCCGAGATGACGTTTCGACGATACTCGCGCGAATGACGATGCCGGCGACCCCGACGACCCCGATCCGGCCCGCGTTCGCGCGGCACGCGCCGTGGTTCGCGGCCGCTGCGGCCTGTCTCGTCGCGATCCTGGTCCGTCAGTTCCTGATCCAGCCGGTGGACATCGCGCATCGCTGCGAGACCGCCACGCTGACGCTGTTCACGCCCGGGCCGTGGTGGTGCTCGCTGCGCGCGGCGGCGATCATGACGTACGCGTGGAACGGCCTGCTCTACGCGGCGCCGGTGCTGTCGCTCGCGACGCTCGCGTGGCGGCGTCGCTGGCTCGCGGTCGCGACGCTGACGGTCGGTCTCGTCGCGATCGTCTGGTACACGTACGAGGCCGGCGCCGTCGCGATCACGATCGGCGCACTGGTGCTGGCGCGCCGTCAGGTCGACCCGCTGCCGACGCGTTGAACAGCGTCGCGACCGCGAGCGCGACGCACAGCACGCCCCACCAGTCCGCGCTCGCATTGATGGGCAGCTCCATCGCGACGATCAACGCCGCGCCGACGATCAGCGCGCCGACCAGCATCCGTTCCTCGACCTCGCAGCGCGTCCGCACGGCCACCGACGCCGCGCGCCAGCGCGAGCGCGACGAACGCCGACGACGACCGGCGCGAACAGCAGCGACGGGAAGTCGCGATAGCGCGAGTCGTAGACGAGCAGCAGGTCGACGATGGTCGCCGCGACGAGCCAGAACGCCTGCAGCGCACCGGCGAGCCGGCCGGCGTTACCGACGACCCCGCGGCGCGCGAACGCCAGCGCCATCGGCGCGCATCCGACCGCGACCCGCTCGTCGACGAGCCAGCAGGCGACGCGCTCGCCGACCACCGCGGTCGTCGCGATCGAGACCAGTGCCGCTGTCGAGGTCAGCGCCCACTCGAACAGGTCGCGGTTCGCGAACACGAGATGCCGCAGCTCGGCCGCGCCGACCGCGCCGATCACGAAGCCGATCGATGCGCGCGCGACCGTCGCCGCGATCGGGCGGCTTCGCGTGCCGACGAGCCCGTAGGCCGCGAACGCGACCGCGCCGACGACGCCGGCCACCAGGCCCATCCACCAGCGTGGCTCCTCGACGACCGGTCCGACCAGCGCGAACTTGTCGCGCAGCGCGTCGTCGTAGAGCCCCCAATAGCCGCCGACGGTGCCTTCGAGCCAGCGCTTCCACGGCTGGTCGAATGCCTCGATGACGTTGTACGGCAGATGGCTTCGCTCGACGAACGTCATGAACTCGCGAAAGAAGCGCGCCTCGTTGACGCGGCTCGGCACCGCCCGCCAGCGCTGGCGCCCCTCGCTCGGCCATCCGGTCTCGCCGATCAGGAACTCGCGGCCGGGGAACGCCGCCTGCATCCGTCGGTAGATCGCGTCGACGTGGTCGATCGCATGGTCGATCGCGATCGGCTCGTCCTCCCAGTACGGCAGGATGTGGATCGTGATGAAATCGACGGCCGGCGCGACCTCGCGGTACTTGAGCCAGAACTCCCACACGTCGGCGTACGTGACGGGCAGCCCGGTCGCCGCCTTCACGAGCCGGATGTGCTCCGCGATCGTCCGCTGCGGCAACTCGCCGCGCAGCAGCACCTCGTTGCCGACGACGATCGCGCGGATCACGTCGCGCTCGCGGTTCGCGACCTGGATCGCGAGCGCGAGCTCCTCGGCGTTCTCGACCGCATTGCGCGACAGCCACGCGCCCAGCAACACCTTCATCCCGTAGCGGCGCGCGATCGCCGGCACCTGGTCGAGTCCCTGGCCGACCGAATAGGTGCGCACGCAGTCGAAGCGTCGCGACAGCGCCTTCAGGTCTTCGTCGATGCGCGCCGCGGAGACGCTGTAGCCGGCGATGAACGGCGACTCGCCCGGCTTGCGATAGGGCGCGTACGAGACGCATGCGATGCGTCCGCCCGGCGCCGCGGCCATCTCGACCGGCACGCCGAGCGAGACCCAGTACGCGATCGATCCGAGCGCCGCGAGCACGAGCAACGACAGGATGGCCGCGCGTGCGCGTGCGGGAGACATCGGCGTCGAGGTGGCGGCGGGCGTGACGGCGGGATTGCGGCGCATTCTACCGACGGCCCGGATCGCGCCGTCGCACGATGCGCGAACCGCGCATCGCACGGCGCCCTTTCCGCGCTTCGTCGCGCGGCGCTGGCGACGCGCCGGCGCGATGCCTACGCTGGCGACTCGATCACTCGACCATCCGACGATGCACCTCGACCTTCCATCGATGCTCTTCCTGCTGACCGTCGTGACCGGGGTCGCCTGGATCGCGGCACGTTCGTCGATGCGACGCGGCCGCCGCGCGGGGGCCGGCGCCACCGCGTCGCGCGTACCGCCGTCGGATCGAGCTGCCGGCCGGCTTCTTCTGGGTCGTGCTGGCGGTCTTCGTCGTCCGCTCGTTCGTCGTCGAGCCGTTCCGCATCCCGTCGGGCTCGATGCGGCCGACGCTCGAGGACGGCGACCTAATCGTCGTCGACAAGTTCGCGTACGGACTGCGCCTGCCGGTCGTCGATCGCGAGATCGTGTCGATCGGCTCGCCGCAACGGGGTGACATCGCCGTGTTCCGATATCCGCCCGATCCGTCGGTCGACTACGTCAAGCGCGTCATCGGCCTGCCGGGCGACACGATCGTCTATCGCGACAAGCGACTGACCATCGACGGCGTGCCGGTCGCGATCAGCGGCGGAACCGACACGTTCGACGCCTCGGTCGCCGGCTTCGTGCGGCGTTCGATCGAGACGCTGCCGCGTGCCACCGGCACCGTCGTCCACGACGTGCTGCTCGACGCACGACGCGGCGAGACGACCGGCCCGATCACCCGCTTCCCGTTCATCGACCAGTGCCGTTACGGCGACGGCGGCATCACGTGCACGGTGCCGGCCGACCGCTACTTCGTGATGGGCGACAACCGCGACAACAGCTCGGACAGCCGCTATTGGGGATTCGTCCCGGCCGGAAACCTGATCGGCCGCGCGACCTTCGTCTGGATGAACTTCGCGCATCCGCAACGGATCGGGCGCGTGCGGTGACCGATTGTGTTCGGCGACCCGACGGGGCGGCCGCCTCGTCGTGTCGAATCGCTAGAATCAGGCGATGCCTTCCACGCCGCCCGTCCGGTCGCGCGCCTTCGACGTCTGCATCGTCGGCGCGGGTCCGGCAGGATCGACCGCCGCCTTCCTGCTCGCACGGCTGGGCCTGTCCGTCGCGCTGATCGATCGGGCGCGCTTCCCGCGCGACAAGACCTGCGGCGACGGCATCACGCCGCGCGGCGCGCGGGTGCTCGCGCGGATCGGCGTGCTCGACCGCGTGGCTTCGGCCGGCTTCGCGTGCCGCGGCGTCGACATCCGCGGCGTCGGCGTCCATGGCGAGACCGTCGAGTTCACGATGCGCTTCGGACGCGATCGGTCGAACGGTCCGTCCGACCTGATCGTGCTGCCGCGGCTCGAACTCGACCAGCTGCTGCTCGAGCACGCGCTCGGCGCCGGCCCGACCTACTTCGAGGCGACGAAGGTCGTCGGCGTCGAGACGCACGACACGCATGCGCGCGTGCTGACCGACTCGCCGCTCGTCGTCGACGCCGCGACCGTCGTGCTCGCGACCGGCGCCGAGTCGCAGCTGCTGCGCGCCTGCGGGCTGCTCGCGCAGAAGCCGCCGGTCGAGCACGCGGCGCGCGTGTACTTCGATGGCGTCGAAGGCCTCACCGATCGCGTGGTGCTGTTCTTCGACGGCGTCGACCTGCCCGGCTACGGCTGGATCTTCCCGACGTCGCCGACGTCCGCGAACATCGGCTGCGGCGCGTTCGCGCAGAACCAGCCCGGCCTCGTCGGTCG
The DNA here is from genome assembly GCA_963795885.1 of uncultured beta proteobacterium. Classification (GTDB taxonomy): domain Bacteria; phylum Pseudomonadota; class Gammaproteobacteria; order Burkholderiales; family Burkholderiaceae_D; genus CAHJXF01. The sequence continues at coordinate 408,000 of CAWCJI010000005.1, forward strand.
CGCGATGCCGCAGGCGCAGCGACTCGAGACGCTGATCGCGACGCATCCGATGCTGACGCGGATGCTGCTGCGGGCGGTCCGCAGCGCCCCGTTGCGCGCGTATCCGCTGCGCACCGACTTCCATCGCGACTTCGCCGGCCGCGACCGGCTGCTCGTGATCGGCGAGGCGGCCGGCCTCGTCAACCCGATCACCGGCGAGGGCATCGACTACGCGCTCGAATCGGCGGAGTTCCTCGCGGCCGCGTTCGCGCGACACTGGTCGAAGCGGACGGTTGCCGGGTCCCTCGACGTCGCGGCCGCGGCCCGCATCACCGAGGCGTATCGACAGCGGCTCTCACGCCGCTTCACGCGACGCTTCGGACTCTATCGCGCGGTGCAGCGGCATGCGCTCGCGCCCGCGCGCACGCCGTCGCTGCTGTCGCAGGTCGCGCAGGCGCCCGCGCTGCAGCGGCTCGTCGTCGACGGTCTCTTCGGCCGTGCGAAGCCCGCGCACCTGTTGCGGCCGACGACGCTGTTCGAGATCGCGCGGCTGTTCACGCATCGCGTGCAGCCGGAGACTCACAACCCGAGCGCGTCGAGCAGCGGCTTCTCGTAGCGGTCGTCTTCGGCCGGGTAGCGCAACCCGTCGACGCCGCCCTCCTTCGCGATCGACCACAGCAGGCTCTCGCCGGCCGGCAGCGTGTTCGGCTGCATCGCGTAGACGGGATCGGCATAGGCCTCGCCAGGCCGCACGATCGTCCAGCCGTTCGCCCGCAACATGTCGATGACGTCGGGCAGGAAGGCCGCGTTGATCGCGTTCGCATGCAGCAGCATCACGTGCTTGACCGAGCGATGCAGCACGCGTTGCGACAGACCGTCGTAGTACGCGATGCGACTCGCGAGATGCGCGAGATAGGCCTGCCGGAACGGCGCCGGATCATCGGCGGGATGGAGCGCTCGCCACGCGCGGAAGCGTTCGTCGTAGTACCAGTCGCTGGTGTCGATCGTGACCGCGCCGGAGCGATACGCGTGAGACGCGAGCCAGTCGCGGACGCCGTCTCGTTTCTGCGCGATGTCGCCCTCCTTGAGGTACGGGAAGCGAAGGCGCCGCGTATAGCCCGGCATCGCTCGCAGAAGCGCATCGTCGCGATCGACGTCCGCCGCGAATCCGTCGACCGTGGACGTCGCCGACGCGAGGCTCGCATGCGAATACGTGTGGTTGCCGATCGCATGGCCCGCGTCGCCCCATGCATGGACGAGCGCGAGTCCCTGCGGCGTGTCGACGCGCACGCCCGCGGGAAAGAGGATCGCCCTTACTTCGGCGTAGGCGAGCGCGTCGAGGATCGCCGCGTTCCACGCCGCCGCATGCGGCTGCTCGCGCGGATCGAAGCCGTCGTCGAACGACAGCGCGATCGTCTGCGCGCGAGCGGCGCCAGTTGCCGCCAGCAGGATCGCCAGCAGCAGCCGGACGGCTCGCCGGTTCAACTCAGCGTCCCGCGTTCGCCTCGACGACGGTCAGCGCGGCGAGGTTGACGATCCGCCGTACCGTCGCCGACGGCGTCAGGATGTTGACCGGCGCCGCGCAGCCGAGAAGGATCGGGCCGATCGCGACGTTCTTGCCGGCGGCCGTCTTCAGCAGGTTGTACGCGATGTTGGCCGCGTCGATGTTCGGCAGCACCAGCAGGTTCGCCTCGCCCGACAGGGTCGTGTCGGTGACGACGGCGCGCCGCAGGTGCTCGTCGAGCGCGCAGTCGCCATGCATCTCGCCGTCGACCTCGAGCTCGGGCGAGGCCTCGCGCAGCAACGCGAGCGTCTCGCGCATCTTGACCGCCGACGGCAGGTCGGACGAGCCGAAGTTCGAGTGCGACAGCAGCGCCGCCTTCGGCACGATGCCGGCCCGACGCATCGCCGCGGCCGCCATGATCGTGATCTCGCAAAGCTGCTGCGGCGTCGGGTCGGCGTTGATGTGCGTGTCGACGAGGAACACCTGCCGGCCCGGCAGGATCAGCCCGTTCATCGCGGCGTAGACGTTCGCACCCTCGGCATGGCCGAGCACCGCGTCGATGTAGACGAGATGGCGATGCACGCTGCTGACGGTGCCGCAGACCATGCCGTCGGCCTCGCCCTTCTTGATCATCATCGCGCCGATCAGCGTCGTGCGACGGCGCATCTCGAGGCGCGCCATCTGCTGGTCGACGCCACTGCCGCATCATCAGCGCGTGATAGGTCTGCCAGTAGTCGCGATAGCGCTCGTCCTGGTCGGTGTTGACGACCGTGATGTCCTCGCCGACGCGCAGCCTGAGGCCGTAACGCGCGATGCGCTGCTCGATGACGGTCGGCCGGCCGATCAGGATCGGCGTCGCGATCTTCTCGTCGACGACGACCTGCACCGCGCGCAGCACGCGCTCCTCCTCGCCCTCCGCGAAGATCAGCCGCTTCTTCTCCGGCGCGACGAGGCGCGCGCTCGTGAAGATCGGCTTCATCATCGTGCCGCTCTGATAGACGAACTGCGACGAGCCGCTCGCGATACGCGTCCATGTCGTCGATCGGTCGCGCGGCCACGCCGGAGTCCATCGCGGCCTTCGCGACGGCCGGCGCGATCTTGACGATCAGTCGCGGATCGAACGGCTTCGGGATCAGGTACTCGGGACCGAACGACAAGTCCTCGATGCCGTATGCGGTCGCGACGATGTCGCTCTGCTCCTGGCGCGCGAGCTCCGCGATCGCGTTGACGGTCGCGATCTCCATCTCGCGCGTGATCGTCGTCGCGCCGACGTCGAGCGCGCCGCGGAAGATGAACGGGAAGCACAGGACGTTGTTGACCTGGTTCGGATAGTCGGTGCGGCCGGTGGCGATCAACGCGTTCGGGACGCACCGACTTCGCGAGCTCCGGCAGGATCTCGGGGATCGGGTTCGCGAGCGCAAAGATGATCGGCTTGTCGACCATCTTCGCGACCATCTCCTGCTTCAGCACGCCGCCGGCCGACAGCCCGAGGAACACGTCGGCGCCGTCGATCACTTCGGCCAGCGTGCGCGCCGACGTCTCGTGCGCGAAGCGCTCCTTGTCCTCGTCCATCAGCTCGGTGCGGCCCTTGTAGACGACGCCGGCGAGGTCGGTCAGCCAGACGTTCGTGATCGGCAGGCCGAGGTCGACGAGCAGGTCGACGCACGCGAGCGCTGCGGCACCGGCGCCCGACACGACCAGCTTCACGTCCTGGATCTTCTTGCCGGCGACGATCAGCGCGTTCGTCATCGCGGCCGCCACGATGATCGCGGTGCCGTGCTGGTCGTCGTGGAAGACGGGGATCTTCATCCGCTTGCGCAGCGCACGCTCGATCTCGAAGCACTCGGGCGCCTTGATGTCCTCGAGGTTGATGCCGCCGAACGTCGGCTCGAGCGCCGCGATGACCTCGATCAGCTTCGCCGGATCGCGCTCGGCGATCTCGATGTCGAAGACGTCGATGCCGGCGAACTTCTTGAACAGGACGGCCTTGCCTTCCATGACCGGCTTCGCCGCCAGCGGACCGATCGCGCCGAGGCCGAGCACCGCGGTGCCGTTCGTGATGACGCCGACCATGTTGCCGCGCGCGGTGTAGCGGAACGCGCACGCGGGATCGGCCGCGATCTCCTCGCAGGCCGACGCGACCCCCGGCGAATAGGCCAGCGCGAGGTCGCGCTGATTCGTGAGGTTCTTCGTCGGCGCGATCGAGATCTTCCCGGGCGTCGGGAACTCGTGGTACTCGAGCGCGGCCTGGCGGAGTTCGGCCTGCTTCTCGGCGGCGGTCGCGGCACTGGCTGCGGTGGCGGCGGGACCAGCGCTGGACAGGTCCGAAAGATCGTTCATCGCGGCCTTCCTCGTTGCGTATCGGGGGTCGCGATTATCGCGCCGCGCGCGTCGGCGACCAAGTGGCGCGCGGACCTCTATCATCGGGGCTTCGCGCCAGAGCACCGACATGTTCGATCGAGACAAGAAGCCGACACCCGGACTCGCGCTCGCCGCGCGGACCGCACGCATCCAGCCGTTCTATGCGATGGAGCTGATGAAGCAGGCGCATCGGCTCGAGCAGGCGGGACGTTCGATCGTCCACATGAGCGTCGGCGAGCCCGACTTCACAGCGCCGAAGCGCGTGGTCGATGCGCTCGCGGATGCGATCGCGCGAGGCCACACGCACTACACGGCCGCGCAGGGCATCCGCCCGCTGCGGCAGAAGATCGCGGCGTTCCTGAAGGCGCGTCACGGCGTCGACGTCGACTGCGAACGCATCCTGATCACGGCCGGCGCGTCGGGCGCGCTGCTGCTGACGATGGCGGCCCTCGTCGATGCCGGCGACGAGATCCTGATGCCCGACCCTTCGTATCCGTGCAACCGGCACTTCGTCGCGGCGTTCGACGGCGTCGCGACGCTGATCCCCGCGGGAGCCGACGACCGCTTCCAGCTCAGCGCCGCGATGGTCGAAGCGCACTGGACCCCGCGCACGCGCGGCGTGCTGATCGCGTCGCCGTCGAATCCCACCGGCACGTCGATCGCGCCGCCGGAGCTGCGTCGCATCGTCGATGCGGTCGCTGCGCGCGGCGGCACGACGATCGTCGACGAGATCTATCTCGAGCTGTCGTACCAGGGCCCGGGCGAGCTCGTGCATCGCTCGGCGCTCGAGCTGAGCGACGACGTGATCGTCATCAACAGCTTCTCGAAGTACTTCCACATGACCGGCTGGCGGCTCGGCTGGCTCGTCGTGCCCGAAGCGCTCGTGCCGACGTTCGAGAAGCTCGCGCAGAACCTCTTCATCTGCGCGCCGACGCCCGCGCAGTACGCGGCGCTCGCATGCTTCGAGCCCGAGTCGATCGCGATCTTCGAGGAACGCAAGGCCGAGTTCAGGCGACGCCGCGACTACCTCGTGCCGGCGCTGCGCGACCTCGGCTTCGGCGTGCCGGTGATGCCCGACGGCGCGTTCTACGTCTATGCGGACTGCAGCCGCTTCCTGTCCGATGCGATGCCCGACAGCGACGCGCTCGCGAAGCACCTGCTCGAGGACGCCGGCGTGGCGCTCGTTCCCGGCAAGGACTTCGGGAACCACGAGACCGCGCGATGGCTGCGCGTGTCGTACGCGACGTCGATGGACAACCTGCGCGAAGCGGTCGCGCGGCTCGGGCGCTCGCTCTTGCGTTGAATGGCGGCGGCCTGCGCCGCGCAGCCATCGTCGAGCGCGATCGTCAGAGGGCCGCGATGCTGCCCGCTGCGGCGTCGACCTTCGGGTCGTTCGGATCGACGCTGTCCATGCTGTGATCGATCTCGGGCTGGCGCGCCCGCACCTTCGCGACCGTCGCCGGGATCGGCTCGATCAGCGGACGACCGCCGCGAACGGCCTGCGCGAGGCGATCCTTCTCCTGCAGCACCCGCGCGCCATAGCCGGCGTCGTCGCCGCTGCCGGCGCCGACATACAGGCGCAGGCCGTCGGCGACGGAGCCGCCGCGACGAATGCAGTCCTTCAGCACCGCCGCGCCGACCCGCAGGTTGACGACCGGGTTCAGCGCGATGTGCGCGCCGCCGAAGTCCGCGAGCTTGTCGGCATGCACCTTCGACATCAGTTGCATCAGCCCGGACGCGCCGGCGGTGCTCTCGGCGAACGGATTGAAGCCGGACTCGACCGCCATCACCGACAGCAACAACAGCGGATCGAGGTCCAACTCGCGGCCGGTCGTGAACGCGGCGTCGACGAGCATCGCGATCGCGTCCGGATTGACGTGGTACTTCTTCGACAGGTAGACGATCGCGACGCGCTTCTCGCGGGTCGCATCGCGCGTCGACACCGCATGCTGATCGGCTTCCGAGGCACCGGACATCGCGGCGGCCGAGTCGAGGCCGAGCAGGTGGCTGGCCGGACCTCCGGGCATCGCGATCGCGGTGCCCACCGGATCGGCGTTCGGTGCCGCCGGCGTCGTGGCCGGCGCCTGCTCCGGCAGCACGAAGCGGGTCACCGCATGCAGGGCCTGCGGATGCGTGGCGACGACGGCCGCGCCGCCCAATGCGAGCAGACCGACCATCGACAGGCTGTGTTGGGCGAGTTTCAGCGACGCCCGTCTCACGGCGCGAACTTCCGCGCGCAACAACTTCAAGTTCATGGTGACTCCTGCCCCGGCCGCAATCCAGCGCGGGGCGTTCGGTTCAACGCGTCGATCCATCCGGCGATGCCGCGACAGGCCGATTCCATCGGAAGGGAATGACGCCATGCGCGAAGGAGACAGCCTTCGCTGAGGCCGGCGACAAATCGGCGCGATCCGCAGGACGACGGCTCGACCGTCACCGACTGCCCATCGCATCGACCGTCGCAGGTCGAACCGGACGAGGCAAAGCTCGTTTGTTGAACAGATGGGCGTCCGGCAAGCCCGCTTCGCGACGCAAGCGCCGCGAGTGTGCGAGCGCAAGGTCACGTCGTACCACCAGCATGAGCGTCGGCTATGCTGCGTGGCCGCTACGACGACGGTCAGGTCCGACCGTTGACAAGGAGAGCGCGCAAGGTACTCAGCCCGTTTCGGGTGGTCAATCAGGGAAATGTTAACTAGTCGACGGCCGCTGCTCCGTCTCGTGCGAGCCGGGATCGATGATCGCCACGCGTTCGCAGGCGGTCATCGACCGTGTCGATGAGCCCGAAGTACGAAGACCTGCGCGACTTCACGGCGCAACTCGAACGCCGCGGGCTGCTGACGCGAGTCGATGCGACGGTGTCGCCGAAGCTCGAGATCACGGAGATCTGCGACCGTACCTTGCGGGCCGGCGGACCCGCGCTGCTGTTCGAGCATCCGACCGGCTCGTCGATGCCGCTGCTCGCGAACCTGTTCGGCACCGTCGAGCGGGTCGCGGCCGGCATGGGGCAGGACTCGATCGGCGCGTTGCGCGACATCGGCACGCTGCTGTCGCGACTGAAGGAGCCCGAGCCGCCGCGCGGCTTGAAGGACGCGGGCCGCCTGCTCGGGATGCTGAAGTCGCTGCGCGACATGGCGCCGCGCGTCGTCCGCAAGCCGCCGTGTCAGCGGGTGGTCGTCGAAGGGCGCGACGTCGACCTGTCGACGCTGCCGATCCAGACCTGCTGGCCCGACGACGCGGGACCGCTGATCACGTGGGGCCTCGTCGTCACGCGAGGCCCGCAACACGTGCCGCATCCGCGCACGCGGCAGAACCTCGGCATCTATCGACAGCAGGTGATCGCGCCCGACCAGGTCATGATGCGCTGGCTCGCGCATCGCGGCGGCGCGCTCGACTTCCGCGAACATCGCGCGCGCGGAGCCGGGCAAGCCGTTCCCGATCGCCGTCGCGCTCGGCGCCGATCCGGCGACCATGCTCGGCGCCGTGACGCCGGTGCCGGACTCGCTGTCGGAGTATCAGTTCGCCGGCCTGCTGCGCGGCGGTCCGACCGAGGTCGCAGGCTGCATCGGCTCGACGCTGCAGGTGCCGGCGCGTGCGGAGATCGTTCTCGAAGGCACGATCCCGGTCGCCGCGGCCGGCTTCACCGGGACGAGCGCACACGGCGTCGAGCTCGCCGAACGCGGCGGCTATCTGCATGCGCTCGAGGGACCGTTCGGCGACCACACCGGCTACTACAACGAGCGCGACTGGTTCCCGGTCTTCGCGATCGATCGCATCACGATGCGAGACGACCCGATCTACCACTCGACCTACACCGGCAAGCCGCCCGACGAGCCCGCGATCCTCGGCGTCGCATTGAACGAGGTGTTCGTGCCGATCCTGCAGAAGCAGTTCGCCGAGATCGTCGACTTCTATCTGCCGCCCGAAGGCTGCAGCTACCGGATGGCCGTCGTCAGCATCAGGAAGACCTATCCGGGCCACGCGAAGCGCGTGATGTTCGGCATCTGGAGTTTCCTTCGGCAATTCATGTACACGAAGTTCATCGTCGTCGTCGACGACGACGTCGACATCCGCGACTGGAAGGAAGTGATCTGGGCGATCACGACGCGCGTCGATCCGGCGCGCGACACGACGCTCGTCGAACACACGCCGATCGACTACCTCGACTTCGCGTCGCCGGTGTCGGGGCTGGGCTCGAAGATGGGTCTCGACGCGACCAACAAGTGGCCCGGCGAGACGACGCGCGAGTGGGGCCGCCCGATCGCGATGGATCGGGCGGTCGTCGAACGGATCGATGCGATCTGGACGTCGCTCGGGATCCGGTGAATCGTCGCGGTCCGCCGATCGCTTACGCGATCGGCATCGAGCCGGGCGTCACGCCGGTCGTGTTCGTCGGGATGCGATCGTTCGGCTGCGTCGTGTCGTAGTTGCTGCCCGACGTCGCGTTCGACGACGTGCCGCGGAAGCTGCCCTCGCCGGACGACACGGCGCTGAAGCGGTCCTCGGTCGAGCCGGCCTCGTAGCGCGTGCCGTAGAACGAATGGACGTCCGATGCCCACGTCTGGTCCGCCATGTCCGGCCAGTGATCCGGGTCGAAGCCGGGTGCGTCGCGCAGCCGGTCCTTGTCGACGTCGAGCAGGAAGCGATGGTTCTCGGTGTCGAGCTTCAATGCGTTCCACGGCACCGCGAACAGCTTGTTACCCATGCCGAGGAAACCGCCGAACGACAGCACGGCGTACGCGACCTTGCCCGATTGCATGTCGAGCATAATCTCCTTGATGTCGCCGAGGTCCTCGTCCTGGCTGTTGTAGACGTCGTTGCCGAGCAGCGTGTCGGCGCCCATCAGACGCGGCCCCGGGCCCCGATCGTCGTCCGCGTCCGAGTCGTCGGCTCCGCCGTACATGCCGTAGCGGTCGCGGCTCATGTAGTCGCTGCCCGAGTCGTACTGGTCGTACGTGCGATCCGTCGCCGGATCGTTGGAGATCGTGGTCATGGTGGCTCCTCGTGGTCGGTCTGCCGTTCTGGTCGGGACAATCCGCGGACTCGCGCAATGCTGCGGTCCGGACTGCACCGTACGGCGGGCGGCTCGCGCGACGCTTCGGCGCGCCGTGGATCGACTTGTAGGCGGCGTGCAAGACCGCTTCTCGGCGGTTCCGGAAGGGGCAGGCCGGCCGACACCGCAAACTTCGCGCGTGTCATGAGCACGTCGCATCGCACCGATCGGGCGTCGCGGCGCCAAGGGTTCACGGATGCGGTTTGACGGGCGCAGCGTGCTCGTCACCGGCGGCGCGCGCGGCATCGGTCTCGCCTGCGCGACGCGTTTCGCGAACGAGGGCGCGACCGTCACGATCGTCGATCGCGATGTCGACGGAGCGGCCTCCGCCGCCGCGATCGGCGCGACGTTCATCGAGGCCGACGTCGCGTCGAAGGCGGCGGTCGATGCCGCGGTCGCCGCGTGCATCGACCGCGCCGGTCGCGTCGACATCCTCGTCAACAACGCCGGCATCACGCACGCCGCCGACTTCCTCGACGTCACCGAGGAAGCGTTCGACCGCGTGCTCGCGGTCAACCTGAAGTCGTATTTCCTGACGGGGCAGGCGGTCGCACGTCACATGGTCGCGACGCCGACGTCGGATGGTCGTGAACGCGGCGCGATCGTCAACATGTCGAGCGTGAACGCGGTGCTCGCGATCCCGAACCAGGTGCCGTACGTCGTCAGCAAGGGCGGCGTCGGGCAGTTGACGAAGGTGATGGCGCTGGCGCTCGCGCCGCACGGCATCCGCGTCAACGCGATCGGCCCCGGCACCATCGCGACCGAGCTCGCCAGGCAGGCGGTCCTCGGCGACGACGCGGCGCGCAGGCGCGTGATGGCGCGCACGCCGCTGAAGCGGCTCGGCGAGCCCGAGGAGATCGCCGCGATCGCGGCCTTCCTCGCGAGCGACGACGCGTCGTACCTGACCGGGCAGACGCTGTTCCCCGACGGCGGTCGGCTCGCGCTCAATTACACCGTCGCGGTCGACGACTGAAGCGCGCGATTCGACTGCGATGGCCGACCATTCCCGTCACGATCACGCGCACGACCATGCGCATGGTCACGCGCACGGTCATTCGCATGCGCACGAGCTGCCCGTCGACGCCACCGCCGCGACACTGCGGATGTTCGCGATCGGCATCGCGGTCAACCTCGGCTTCGTCGTCGTCGAGGCCGGCATGGGCTGGTACGCCGGTTCGCTCGCGCTGCTCGCCGACGCCGGCCACAACTTCGGCGACGTGATCGGCCTCGCGCTCGCGTGGGGCGCCGCGATGCTCGGACGTCGACGCGCGTCGGACCGCTTCACGTACGGCCTCGGCGGCACGACGATCCTCGCCGCGCTCGCGAACGCGATGCTGCTGCTGATCGCGGTCGGCGGCATCGTCTATGCGGCGGTCCAGCGGCTCGTCGCGCCGCGGCCGATCGACGACGCGATCGTGATCTGGGTCGCGTCGATCGGCATCGTCGTCAACGCCGGCACCGCGCTGCTGTTCCTGTCGCGCCGCAAGGACGACCTCAACGTGCGCGGCGCTTACTGGCACATGGTCGCGGACGCCGCGGTGTCGGCCGCGGTCGTCGTCGCGGCGCTGGTCATCCGCTACACCGGTCTCGCGTGGATCGATCCCGCGATGGGCCTCGTCGTCGCGCTCGTCATCCTCGTCGGCACGTGGTCGCTGATGCGCGACTCGATGCGCCTCGCACTCGGCGCAGTTCCCGAGCACATCGACGCCGACGCGGTACGCGGCTACCTCGAAGCGCTGCCCGGCGTGGCCGCCGTGCACGACCTGCACATCTGGGCGATGAGCACGTCGGACAACGCGCTGACGGCCCACCTCGTGATGCCGGCCGGCCATCCGGGCGACGCGTTCCTCTGCGATGTCGCCGAGACGATCGAATCGCGCTTCCGGATCGGCCACGTCACGACGCAGATCGAGACGTCCGACGGCCCGAGTCCCTGCAAGCTCGTGGCCGCGCACGCGGCCTAGGTCACCGTTCGCGCGCGGTGCGCGTCACGAGCCAGATGCCGCCGATGGCGCAGACGAATGCGATGCCGTGCGCGATCGTCAATCGCTCGCCGAGGAACGCGATGCCCACCAGCGCCGACGTGATCGGCAGCGCAGTCGTGAACACGCCGGCACGGCCCGCCGGCACGTGGCGCAGGCCGGACAGCCACAGCCACGTCGACAGCACGCTCGCCGCGATCGCATAGACGACGATCAGCGTCCACAACGCGGGCGTGATGCGCGCGAAGTCGAAGTGCAGCCCTTGCCGGATGCCGAGCGGCAACATCAGCACGAAGCCGACGAGGTTGATCCACGCCGAGATCTGCATCGGCCCGAGCGCCGCGTTCGTCAGTCGCTTGCCGAGCACGACGTAGATCGCCTCGCAGCACACGGCGCCGACCATCAGCCCGTCGCCGGCGAGCGCCGTCGCGACGACGTCGGCATTCGCGCCGAAGCCGGTCCGCGCGAGCGTCAACGATCCGACGCCCGCGACCGCGAGCGCGACGGCCGCCGACGTCCGCGCGTCGAGGCGCTCGCGCAGCGCGACCAGCGAGAACACGGCCACGGCCGCCGGCAGCATGCTCATGATCAGGCCGGCGGCCGTGGCCGAGGTCCGTGCGACGCCGGACAGCATGCAGATCGAGAACAGGAAGTTGCCGAAGACCGACTCGGCGATCAGCGTGCCGTAGTGCTGTCGGACCTGCGAACGACCGCCGCGCGGGAACGTCCACGGCAGCATCGCGACGGCGGCGATGCCGAAGCGGATCGTCGCGAGCAGGAAGACCGGCACGGTCGCGACGATCACCTTCGAGAAGCCGACGTACGCGCCGACCACGGACATCCCCGCGATCAGATAGAAATAGGCCGACAGCGGCGGCTTCGACGAACCGGCCTGTCCTTCGACGGTCGCGTCGCTCACGGCAGGTCCGCGTCGCCCATCCAGCGCTGGATCACGGCGCTACGACGCACGAGATAGTTCGAGCCGCGATGCGCGTCGTAATAGCGCGGGTTCGGCAGCATCACGGCCAGCTCGGCGGACTGAGCGGCGTCGAGCTGCGCGGCCGACACGTTGAAGTAGTGACGGGCCGCGGCCTCGGCGCCGAACACGCCGTCGCCCCATTCGATCACGTTGAGATAGATCTCGAGGATGCGCTGCTTCGTCATCCAGAACTCGAGCATGTACGCGATCACGAGCTCCTGCGCCTTGCGGAGGTAGCTGCGTTCGCCGGACAGGAACAGGTTCTTCGCGAGCTGCTGCGTGATCGTCGAGCCGCCCTTGATTCGCGCCCGGTTGCGACGATTTCCCTTCGCGGTCTTCTCGTTGCCGACCTTCTCGTTATTCTCGTAGGCCTTCGAGATCGCGTCCCAGTCGACGCCTTCGTGCTCGGCGAAGCGCGCGTCCTCGGACGTGATGACCGCGCGCTTCAGGTCGTCCGAGATGCGCGCGTACGGCACCCACGCATGCTGCATCCGCGCGTTCGGGTCGTGCGCGCGCGCGATCGCCATCTGGCTGCGCATGAACGACGTCGACCCCGGATCGACGTGCGCGTACCAGCCGGTCATCGCGAAAAAGTACAGCTCGATTGCGACGACGAGCGCGAGCAGGACACCGACGATGCGGAACGACCAGCGCAACACGGTCGTCATCGCGCGTCGAGCTTCGCGCGCAGCGCGTCGCGAACCGGGCCGGTCGCCGGACGCACGCCGTGCCACACGAGGAAGGACTCGGCCGCCTGCTCGACCAGCATGCCGAGCCCGTCGACGACCGTCGCGGCGCCGCCCGCACGCGCGTCGATCATGAAGCGCGTCGGTTCTGCGCCGTACATCAGGTCGTAGGCGAGCGCGGCGCTCGCGTACGTGCGCGGCGCGATCGGCAGCGAGGCGCCGGCCAGGCTCGCCGACGTCGCGTTGATCACGAGGTCGAATGCCTCGTTGCCGAGCGTGTCGAAGCGCGCGACGTCGATGCGCCGAGGCGCGCACGCGACCGCGAGCGCCCGGGCCTTCGCGCCGTCACGCGCGACGATCGTCATCCGCTCGACGCCGGCGTCGAACAGCGGCGCGACGACCCCTCGGGCCGACCCGCCGGCACCGATCAGCAACACGTTCGTGCCCGCGAGCGATCGACCCGCCATCGACAGCAATCGCGCGAGGTCGGCCGCGAGACCGATGCCGTCGGTGTTGTCGCCGTCGACGACGCCGTCGACGCAGCGCAGCGTGTTGACCGCACCGGCGAGCGATGCGCGCTCGCTCACGCGGCCGTCGCAACGCGCGAACGCGTCGAGCTTGAACGGCACGGTGACGTTGAGGCCGCGTCCGCCGTCGGCGAAGAAGCGGTCCGCGACAGCGACGAAGCCGTCGAGCGGCGCCTCCACGCGGCCGTAGTCGAGCGCGATGCCCGCGGCCTCTGCGAACGCGCGATGGATCTCCGGAGACAGGCTGTGTGCGACCGGATGCCCGACGACGCCGTAGCGCGGCAGCCGGTCGTCGACCGCCGACGCCGTCACCGACGTCGCCGACCGCGCGGCGCGCGAGCCCGACCGTGCGACATCAGCGACCGATCGAATTGACTTCGCGCGCAGGATTCGGAGTGGCCCGCAGCTCGATGCAGCAGGCAGGCCCGACGCACTTCTCGACGCACTCGTAGCGCGTGCCGTTCGGCGTGTACTTCGTCACGGTGCCGTTGCCGTTCGGCACGCCGCCGGTCGGCCCGATCGCCCGCTGGAGCACGTCCTCGACCGACGGCTTGTCGTCGGCCGCCTTGCCGGTCACGGTCACGCCGCCGAGCTGCTGGGCATCGCCGACCGGCGTGTTGACGGACGGCGGCGCGCCCTTCAGCGCGTCGTTGCGGTTCTGTCGATCGATGCGGTCGAACCCCGCCTTCGTCTTCGCGCGCGACCTGGTCAGCGCATCGTCGGCCTTCGGCGCCGCGACGTCGGCGTTGACCTTCGGCGCACAGCGCTGCACGACCGACGACACCCCTTCGCAGTCGTCCTTCGACGATTCCTCGAGCGTCTGTTTCGAAGGCGTCTGGTCGACCGGCGCGGCGATCGATCCGGACGCGGTCATCGCGATCGCAGCCATGACGAGCAGGATCGCAGCGGTCGCTTTCATCGATGATCAGCGCGCATTTCGAGCGCGTCGCCTCTGGTGAACCGGAACGTGCTGAAGATCTCGAAGATGTCGTACTCGCGCCGCAGCTCTTCGGAGAAGCGGGCGTAGGGTGCGCCGAGCAGCACGATCCGACGCGCCGCGCGGTCGAGGACCGGCGATCCGGACGAGCGCGTGACCTCGACCTCGTCGTTGTAGATGGTGCCGTCCGGGTTCAGCGTGACGCGCAGCGTGAGTTCGCCGTAGAGTCGCCCGCGCGCCTCGCTCGGGTAGTTGACGGTGCCGATGCGCTCGACGCGGTCCTTCCATTGCGCGTAGTACATCGCGTAGCTCGCGCCGCGCGTCGTCGGTCCGATGAAGCCGCGTCGCGGACGCACGTTGTAGTCGCGCGTCTCCTTGTCGATCTGTGCCTCGAGTCGCGCGATCGCCTTCATCGACGTCGCGACGTCGACCGTCGGCGCGACATCGTTCGTGTCGACCTGCTTCGGCGCCTCCGGCGCGACGACCGCCGGCGACGTGCTGGACTGCGTGATCAGGTGACGCTGCTGCGCCTCGAGCTGCTGCATCGCGGCCTGCGTCTCCTTCACGACGTCGCCGTCGCTGACCTCGGAAGCGCGCGGCAGGAACGACGTCGCGCGGCCCGCGTCGTTGTCGCCGCCGCCATTGAGGTCGACCTGCGCGATCGCATCCGGCTTGACCGGCTTGTCCGCGGACCGCGCGTTGACGAGGATGACCTCGAGCGGGCTGTCGGGCGGCTTGAACAGCGAGGCCTGCGGCATCACGAAGCGCATCGCGAGCAGGATCGCGTGCAGCGCGATCGACACCGCAATCGCGATCGCAAGGCCGATCGAATGCGTGCCGCGCTTCGATGCCGCACGTGCCCGCGTGCCGCGCGCCAGCGGACGCATCGGCCGGCCGTCGTCGGCCGGCAGCGTATGCCCGCGCAGCGGGATCAGCGTCGACGTGGCGAGCGGCATCCGTTGCATCGTCGATCGTCAGTTCGATGCGGCCGGTTGGAGCACGGCCTCGGCGGCGGCCGTTTCGGCATCGGCCGCGTGGTGATCGACGTCGGCCTCGGGTCCGGGATCCGCTTCGTCGAGCGTCGCCGCGTCGAGATCCGCCTCGTCGACCTCTTCGATGATCGCGAACAGCCGGCATTGCACGGTCAGCTCGACGAGGTCGGTCGACAGGATCTCGACCTCGATCCGCTGGCCGCGCGCGACGATCCCGTCGGCCGCGTCGCCGCCGCCCGGTCCGACGACGAGCCCGGGGACACGGATCAGCAGCGGGATCTCGAGCAGCATCGCGTGGTCGTCGCGTCCGGTCGCACGCGCCTCGACCAGCGTGCGGCCTTCCTGCTGCAGCCAGCGCAGGCACCAGTAGCGCTCCATCTTCGACTGATAGTCGGCATACGCTGCATACGCCGCGTCGAACGCCGACACGATCGCGAACAGGTCGGCATCCTTCGGCGGATACGGCGCCGACGATGCAGCATCGACGCCCGCGGCTTCGCGGATGCAAGCGGCGATCTGACGCTGGTTGACGAGGTCGACGTAGCGCCGCAGCGGCGACGTGCTCCACGCGTACTGCGCGACGCCGAGTCCCACGTGCGGCGCCGGATGCGTGACCATCCGCACGCGACCCGCCGGTCCGAACGCCGCGTTCTGCGCGCGATAGATGCCGGCGACGCCGCGATCGGCCAGCAGTCGGCCCCACGTCGCGTTCGCGAGGATCATCAGCTCCGCGACGATGGTGTCGAGCGGCGCGCCGCGGCGGCGTTCGCCGATCTCGATGCGTTCGACGCCGTCGGTCGTCGTCACGCGGAAGGCGTAGTCGGGACGCTGGTGCGATTCGGGTCGGAGGCCCGATGCGACGCGCGCCTGCTGGCGACGCGCATGCAGCGCACGCGCGAAGCGCCACAGCACCGTCAGCTCCGCCTTCCTCGGATAGTCGCCGGCGCCGCTCGCGAGGTTGTCTTCGGTCACGACGGCGTCGAGCGTGTCGTAGCGCAGGTTGTCGACGATCGGGACGCGTTCGATCCGCGACTGCGACGCGACGACCCGCCACGGTTCGTCGCCCTGTTCGTCGTCGACGACGTCGACGTACAGCGACAGCACCGGGCATGCGCGACCGGCCGCGAGCGTGAACGCCTCGACGACCGCGTCGGGCAGCATCGTGATCTTCTCGCCCGGCGCGTAGACCGTCGACATCCGCTCGCGCGCGATCGAGTCGATCGGATCGCCGCGCGCAATCGCGAGCCCGGGTGCGGCGATGTGGATGCCGATGCGCCACGACGGCACGGTCGCATCGAGCGGCGTGACCGACAGCGCATCGTCGATCTCCGTCGTCGCCGAGTCGTCGATGCTGAAGGCCGCGACGTCGGCGAGCGGCAGCTCCTCATCGAGCGCGGGAATGGTGACGTCCGGGAAGCCGGCGCCGCGCGGGAACTGCGCGAACAGGAAGCGCTCGCGATGCAGCGCGCCCGGCGACGCGATCGCGCCGACGTCGAGCAGCAGCCGCTCCGGCGTCGTCCGACGCGCGCTCGCGGCGTCCATCAATGCCTTGAACTCGGTGCGGTTGCGATCGGGGCGGAACAGCAGGTCCCGCGCGGCGATGCGGATCGGCTCCGGCAGTCGGCCTTCGACGAGCTCGTCGCGCCACGTTTCCTGCTGCGCGGCCTCGCGCTGCTTGCGTTCGATGCCGGCGAGCGCCGCCTTCAACGCATCGGGCGGCGCCGACCGGTAGTGGCCGCGGCCCTTGCGGTAGAAATACATCGGCGCGGAATGCAGCCGCGTGACGAGCGCGGCCGACTCGACCGGCGTCGCCGCGCGACCGAAGTAGTCGGCGGCAAGATCCTTGAACGAGAACTCGCCTTGCGGCGCGCATTCCCACAGGAACGCGAGATCGATCGAATCGGCGAGCGCGTGCGCGTCGCGCATCAGCGTCTCGGCATCGGGCTCCTTGAAGTCGAACAGCACATGCGCGCTCTTGACCTTCGTGCGCTTGCCGCTCGCGGCCTCGACCTGCATCGACGCGCCGTGGTCGGCGAGCACGTTGCCGGCCTTGAAACCGCCGTCTTCTTCGTAGAACACGTTCATCGGTCGATTATAGGCAGAGCCTCATCGATGCACGCAGGATCGAGCAGGGTCGCGACGTCGATGCGACAGGGCATGAGGGTCGGTTGCTAGAATCGTCTCGGAGTTTTCCCGAGTTCGCATCCGAGGACGGTGTCGAAGCACCGATCCACCATGAAGATCGTCGACATCCGCGAAATCACGAAGCCCATCAAGTCGAACATCCGCAACGCGTACATCGACTTCTCGAAGATGACGCTGTCGCTGGTCGCGGTCGTGACCGACGTCGTGCGCGACGGGCGGCCGGTGATCGGCTACGGCTTCAACTCGAACGGCCGCTACGGCCAGGGCAGCCTGATGCGCGAGCGCTTCATCCCGCGCCTGCTCGAGGCCGATCCATCGACGTACGTCGATGAAGCCCGCGACAACCTCGACCCGCACAAGGTCTGGGCGACGATGATGACGAACGAGAAGCCGGGCGGACACGGCGAGCGTTCGGTCGCGGTCGGCACGATCGACATGGCCGTGTGGGACGCGGTCGCGAAGATCGCGGACCAGCCGCTGTTCCAGCTGCTCGCCGAGCGCTACGGAACCGGCACGCCGAACCGCAAGGTGTTCGTCTACGCGGCCGGCGGCTATTACTGGCCCGGCCAGGGAATCGAGGGCCTGACGCGCGAGATGCAGAGCTATCTCGATCGCGGCTACACCGTCGTCAAGAAGAAGATCGGCGGCGCATCGATCGACGAGGACCGCGAGCGCATCGAGGCCGTGCTGAAGCTGATCGGTCCCGACCGCCGGCTCGCGGTCGATGCGAACGGACGCTTCGATCTGCCGACCGCGATCGCGTACGCGAAGATGCTGTCCGACTACGACCTGTTCTGGTACGAGGAGATCGGCGACCCGCTCGACTACGCGCTGCAGGCCGAGCATGGCGAAGCACTACGCGAAGCCGATGGCGACCGGCGAGAACCTGTTCTCGATGCAGGACGCGCGCAACCTGATCCGCTACGGCGGCATGCGGCCCGATCGCGACTGGCTGCAGTTCGACTGCGCGCTGTCGTACGGGCTGCGTCGAATACCTGCGCACGCTCGACATGCTGAAGGAACACGGCTGGTCGCCGTCGCGCTGCATCCCGCACGGCGGCCACCAGATGTCGCTCGCGATCGCGGCCGGCCTCGGGCTCGGCGGCAACGAGTCGTATCCCGACCTGTTCCAGCCGTACGGCGGCTTCCCCGACGGCGTCAAGGTCGTCGACGGGTACGTGACGCTGCCGGAGCTGCCGGGCATCGGCTTCGAAGGCAAGGCCGACCTGTATGCGGAGATGAAGGCGCTCGCGAGTTGAGTCGCGACGCGCTCGCCTGATCGCCGTCCCGATGCTCCTCGACGCCGCGTTGCGCGGCGCGGCCGTCGCGCTGCTGCTGATCCTCGCGGCCGCGTTCGCGCGAGGAGACCGGGCCTCGACGACCGTGCGCATCGGCATCGTCTTCGCGATCGGCCTCGTCGTGCAGCTGGTCTCGTCGGCGCCGACGTTCGAAGCATCGGTCCCCCGTCTGTGGCAGGCCCCGTTCGTCGGCGTGTCGGTCGGCAACGCGGTGCTGTTCTGGCTGTTCGCGCAGGCGTTGTTCGACGACGACTTCGTGCCGAAGGCCTGGCACGGCATCGTGTGGCTCGCGATCGTCGCCGTCAGCGCACGCAACTGTGCCGTCGGCTGGCACGCCGATTCGCTCGCTGGCACGGTCGCGATCGACGCGCAGCGCGCGGCACCGCTCGTCTTCGCCGCACTCGCCGTCTTCGCGTCCGCATCGACCTGGCGGGCCGACCTGGTCGAGCGCCGACGCCGCTTGCGCGTCTTCATCGTCGCGATCGGCTCGTGCTACACCGTCGGCCTGCTCGCGTTGCGATTCGCGTCGCCGGACGGGCGTCTCGACACCGCGAGCGCGACGGTCGACGCTGCGGCGCTGACGTTCCTGGTCGGCGTCGCCGCGGCGGCGATGCTGCGGCCCGCTTCGTCCGACCTGATCGCGCCGCTGTCGCCGTCCCGCGTCGACGAGACGACCCCGACCCCGGTCGGGCCGGCACGGCCCGAACCGGAACCTCGACCCGATCCGGCCGACGCGCGGCTCGCCGAAGCGCTCGAGCGCGTCATGCGCGACGAGCACGCCTATCGGCAGGAAGGCATGACGCTGCCGGCCCTCGCGAGCGCGGCTCGCCGTGCCCGAGTACCGCCTGCGGCGCGTGATCAACCGGCATCTCGGCCATCGCAACTTCAACGCGTTCATCAACGCGTACCGGCTCGACGAGGCGCGCGTCGCGCTGGCCGACCCCGCGCGACGGACGCTGCCGGTGCTGACGATCGCGTTGACCGCCGGCTTCCAGTCGATCGGCCCGTTCAACCGCGCGTTCAAGATCGCCACCGGCGTCACGCCGACGGAGTTCAGGCAACGACATCGCGCCGATTCGTGAAAGCGGCTGGCCGAATCCCGTGATTCGCGGAAGTCGGCGAGACGGACCGCGACGCGTCGGCGATCGTCGTGGCACCGCGGGGATGGGCCCCGCGACGAGGAGATCCATCGATGCATTCCGTCATCCGCCACTTGCTCGCATGCCTGCTGCTGGCATCCGTCCACGCGACCGCACACGCCGCGGTCGCGACCAGCACCATCGCCGCGACCGACACGGACGGTCCCGTGACGCTGTTCTATCCGACCGATGCCGAGCCGGGTCCGGTGAAGCGCGGCCCGTTCACGCTGACGCTCGCATCGAACGCACGACCGATCGCGGCCAACGGCCATCTGGTCGTCGTCTCGCACGGCTCCGGCGGCTCGGCGTGGGTCCATGCGGACCTCGCGACGGCGCTCGTGGACGCCGGCTTTGTCGTCGCCGTCCCCGAGCATCGCGGCGACAACACGCGCGACCCGAGCCGGGCGGGTCCGGTCAGCTGGACGCTGCGGCCCGGCGAGGTCTCGCGCGCGATCGACGCCGTCTCGCGCGATCCGCGCTTCGCAGGGCGACTCGACGTCGAGCACGTCGGCTTGTACGGCATGTCGGCGGGCGGTCATACGGCCCTCGTGCTCGCCGGCGGACGCTGGTCGCCCGCGCGATTCCGCGATCATTGCGAGCAGCACATCGCCGAGGACTTCCAGACCTGTGTCGGGCTCGCGACGTCGCAGACCGGCGGTCCGTTCGACGGCCTGCGACGGTGGATCGCGATGATCGTGATCCGCCATCTCTTCGACGACGACGCCGATCGCACGGCGCACGATCCGCGGATCGCTGCGATCGTGGCCGCGGTGCCGCTCGCGGCCGACTTCGATCCGCAGTCGCTCGCGGAGCCATCGGTGCCGCTCGCGATCGCGACGGCCGGCGACGATCGCTGGTTGATCCCGCGCTTCCACGCCGGGCGCGTGCTGGCCGCGTGCGGTCGCTGCGAACACCTCGTCGACGTGCGCAGCGGCGGCCACGGGGCGTACCTGTCGCCGATGCCGACGCGGCTCGCCGGCATCGAGGCCGCGCTGCTGAACGATCCGCCCGACTATGACCGCGCGACGGGTACGCGCCGGATCGACGATGCCGTCGTCGCGTATTTCAGCGAGCACCTGCTGCAGACGAACCGCTGAGCGGACGGGCCGGCGCTTCGGAGACAATGGCCGTCCGATGGACGGCGTCGTTCCGTATGCGTATCTGCTGATCCTCGCGCTGGGGCTCGTCGCCGGCGCCGTCGGCGGCATCCTCGGGACCGGCTCGTCGATCATCCTGCTGCCGGTGCTGGTCTACGTGTTCGGGCCGAAGGAGGCCGTGCCGATCATGGCCGTCGCGTCGGTGATGGGCAACCTCGCGCGCGTGGTCGCATGGCGGCGCGAGGTCGACTGGCGCGCCGTCGCCTGGTACGCGATCCCCGGCGCACCGGCCGCGGCGCTCGGCGCCCGCACGCTGCTCGTGCTGCCGCCGGCGGCGATCGACCTCGCGCTCGGCGTGTTCTTCCTCGCGATGATCCCGCTGCGACGCTGGCGCGGCGGCCACGAGGGCCGCCTCGCGCCGTGGCACCTCGCGATCGCCGGCGCGACGATCGGCTACATCACCGGCATCGTGCTGTCGACCGGGCCGCTCAGCGTGCCGGTGTTCGCGGCCTACGGCCTCGTCGGCGGCGCGTTCCTGTCGACCGAGGCGGCCAGCTCGATGACGCTCTACGTCAGCAAGGTCATCGCCTTCCGGACGGCCGGCGCGATGCCCGCGACCACGTTCGCGAAGGGCCTGATCGTCGGCGCGTCGCTGATGGCCGGCACGTACGGCGGCAAGGCGGTCGTCGTGCGGATGAGCCCGGACATGTTCCGGCACGTACTCGATGCGGTGATGCTCGTCTCCGGCCTCGCGCTGATCTGGGGCGCGATCCGTTCGTAGGTCAGCGCAGCGGCGCGACCGGGATCGTGATCTCGCATTCGAACGATCGGTCCGGCCCGGTCTTCATGTTCGCCGGGTAGTACTCGAACGTCGGGCGTGCGTCGAGCTGCAGGCCGCTATCGGGCAACCAGTCGCGCATCAGCGAGGTCCAAGCCGGCCCGATGCGGTCGACGTTGCCGAAGAACGGCATCACGGCGTAACGGCCGCCGGGCACGTCGACGACATGTTCGTCGCCGGTCGCGACGAAGCCTGACTCGGCGCCGATCTCGACGCCGATGTCGCAGCGACAGCGGTCCGGCGCCGTCACGTTCGGGTTGTCGTGCGAGATCGCGTACATCGCACGGCCGCGGAAGCCGCGCCGTCCTATCCACGGCATCACCGTCGCCTCCCAGTAGCGCGCCAGCGGCAATCCGTACGGTCCGACGTAGCGCAGGCAGACGAGGCGGACCGGTTCGCGGTCCACGAGCTTCACGTCCATGTCCGATGTCCCGGTCGATGTCGATGCGGCATCGTGGCCGAGCGCGGCGGCGGCCGCCTGATCGTGCTTGCGGAGCACCTGATCGCGCTTGCTCGACCGTTCCGCGCGCCACGTGGTCGCCGACATTCCGAAGCGGGCCTTGAACGCGTGCGCGAACGCCTCGGCGGAACCGAAGCCGACCGTCAGCGCGATGTCGAGGACCGGCGTTCGCGGCTGCGCCGCGAGTCGCGTCGCCGCGACCTCGAGCCTGCGTCGCCGGACGTAGTCGCCGACCGTCTCGCCCATCCACGCGGTGAACAGTCGATGGAAATGGAACGGCGAGAAATGCGCGACGTCGGCGAGCGCTGCGAGCGACAGCTCCTCGCCGAGATGGGAATCGATGTGCGCCACCACGCGATGCATTCGTCGCGCGTATTCGCGACGACTGTCGCGCGTCATCCCGGCAATTGCAGGATGAACGCGCGGATGCCCTTCAGCACCATCTCGACCGCGATCGCGATCAGCACGAGGCCCATCAGCCGCTCGAACGCAATCACCGCGCGCTCGCCGAGGCGCCGCTGCAGCCGGTCCGCGAAGACGAGCACGATCGCCGACGTCGCGAGCGCGACCGTCAGCGCGCCGATCCATTCGAAGATCCGCTCCGGGTCGCGCGAGACCAGCAGCAGCACGGTCGCGAGCGCCGACGGCCCGGCGATCGCGGGGATCGCGAGCGGCACGATGAACGGCTCGCCGCCCGGCGCGTTGCCGAAGATGCCTTCGGGCACCGGGAACACCATCCGCAGCGCGATCAGGAACAGGATCACGCCGCCGCCGATCGTCAGCGACACGTCGGACAGGCCGAGGGCATCCATGAAGCTCTTGCCGAAGAACATGAAGAGCAACAGGATCGTGAACGCGATCAGGCATTCGCGCAGGATCACGTAGGCCTTGCGTCGCGGCGGGACCGCGCGCAACGCGGCGACGAAGATCGGGATGTTGCCGAGCGGATCGGTGACGAGCAGCAGCAGGATCGTCGCCGACACGAACGAACTCTGCATGTCAGGCCTCCGTGCCGAGCGCGAAGTCGATGACGTCGTCGACGTGACGATCGAAGTCCGACAGCGCGTGATCGCCGCCATCGACGATGCGCTGGCGCGCCCCGGGATACGCCGCGACCATCTCGCGCCAGTCGAGCAGCTCGTCGCCGGTCGCGGCGACCAGGAAGTAGCGGTCCGGTCGCGTGATGGCCGCGGTGCGCAGCGCCTTCAGTTCGTCGAGATGCTCGGGGCGGACGTCGACGGTCTCGTCGGCGTGATAGACGGTCTGCGTGCCGAGATGCGCGACGAGGTCCCGATCCGGATGCGTCGCCGGATTGATCAGCACGACGCGGCTGTCGACGCGCTCGCCGATCCACGTCGCGTAGTAGCCGCCGAGCGACGAGCCGACGAATGCGAGCGGCTCGTCGCCGATCGACGCGACGACGCCCTCGATTACGGCCGCCGCCTCGCGCGGCGACACCGGCAGCTGCGGACAGCGATAGCGCGCACCGAGCCCCCGTTCGCGCAGTCGCGTCTCGAGCCGTCGCGCCTTCGTCGAGCGAGGCGACGAACGAAAGCCGTGGAGGTAGACGATCATCGCCGCACGGGGCCTCAGCCAGTCGCCTTGCGTGCCTCGCGCGACTGCAGCGCGTTCAGCAGCTTGTCGTGGATGCCGCCGAAGCCGCCGTTGCTCATCACGACGACCTGATCGCCCGGCTGCGCGGCCAGCACGATCGCGGCGACCAGTTGATCGACGTCGTCGAAGACGACGGCCTTCGAGCCGTCGCGTTCGCGCTCGCGCGGGTCGAGCGCGTCGTTGAGCGGCGCGAGCGCGTCCTCGAGATTCCAGCCGAGCGCGTCGCGCCCCGACTTCGCGCCGAAGCCGAACACGCGGTCCGCGCCCGCGAGGCTGTCGGCCAGCAGCGCCTTCATCGTGCCGAGCTTCATCGTGTTCGACCGCGGTTCGACGACGGCGACGATGCGCGACACGCGTTCCTCGTCGGCCGCGACCAGCCGTTGCCTGAGGCCCGCGATCGTCGTCTCGATGGCCGTCGGGTGATGCGCGAAGTCGTCGTACACCGTCACGCCGTCGACCGTGCCGCGCACCTCCATCCGTCGCTTCACGCCTTCGAACGTACCGAGCGCGACGCACGCCTGTTCGATCGTGACGCCCGCGTGCCGGGCGGCCAGCATCGCCGCGAGCGCGTTCAATCGGTTGTGCGCACCCTGCAGCGACCAGTGCACGGTGCCGACGACGGCGCCTTCGAGCAGCACGTCGAACGTCGACGGGTCGTCGTGCGGTCGCGTCTTCCAGTCGACCGTGTCGCCGAAGCGCTCGACATGCGACCAGCAGCCGCGCGCGAGCACGCGCGCCAACGCATCGCTCTGGCCGTTGACGACGAGCAAGCCCTTCGAAGGAACCGTCCGCACGAAGTGATGGAACTGCGTCTCGATCGCCGCGAGGTCCGGAAAGATGTCCGCGTGATCGAACTCGAGGTTGTTCAGCACCGCGACGCGCGGCCGGTAGTGGACGAACTTCGAGCGCTTGTCGAAGAACGCGGTGTCGTACTCGTCGGCCTCGATCACGAACCACGGCGCGTCGGTCAGACGGGCCGAGATACCGAAGCCGTGCGGCACGCCGCCGATCAGGAAGCCCGGCGAGCGGCCGGTCCGCTCGAGGATCCACGCGAGCATCGACGTGGTCGTCGTCTTGCCGTGCGTGCCGGCGACCGCGAGCACGGTCTTGTTCGCGAGCACGTGATCGGCGAGCCACTGCGGGCCCGACACGTACGGCAGCCCGGCGTCGAGGATCGCCTCCATCAGCTCGTTGCCGCGCGAGACGACGTTGCCGACCACGAACAGGTCGGGCGCGAGCGCGAGCTGTGCCGGGTCCCAGCCTTCGATCAGCTCGATCCCCTCGGCTTCGAGCTGCGTGCTCATCGGCGGATAGACGCCGGCGTCGCAACCGGTCACGCGATGACCGGCGGCGCGTGCGAGTACCGCGAGGCCGCCCATGAACGTGCCGCAGATGCCGAGGATGTGGATGTGCATGGCGCGGCGGCCGGATCGAAGGGCCGCGATTGTAGCGGGTCGCTCGTCGCGATCGGACGCGGGCGGCCGTCTACAATCGCACGGACCCCAAGCCGACGGCGACTCATGGCGCGCATCCTTCCCGACGGTTGGGAAGCCCTCGATTTCAACGGCGCGGCCGAGCGCGAGATCGAGACGCTGCGTCGGCTCGCCGCGTTGCCCGACGACTGCACGGTGCTGCACGGCGTCCACTGGACGCGCATCGAGCACGGGTGCTCGGTCTACGGCGACGTCGACTTCGTCGTCGTCGCGTCGAACGGACGCGTGCTGCTGATCGAGCAGCGCTCCGGCTTCCTCGAGGAGACGCCCGACGGGCTCGTGAAGGCGCAAGGGAGCGTGCGACATCGGGTCGCGTCGCAGATCCTGCATTCGATCGAGACGCTCGAGACGCGCTTCGCGCAGTCGCGACGCACTCGATCCGGCGGTCCCGTCGAGCGACTGTCGATCGACTACCTGCTGTACTGCCCCGACCATCGCGTGAAGGACGCGAGCCGCGCCGGCATCGCCGAGGAGCGCGTCGTCGACGCGTCGCGGGCGTCCGCGCTCGTGGGCATCGTCGTCGACCTGCTGACGCCGACGCCGCCGGCCGACAGCGTCGATGCGGCGTCCGTCCTCCGCTTCTTCTCGAACGAGCTGTCGCTGGTCGCGGACGTCGCGACGCTGATCGGCCGCACCGATCGCTGGGTCACGCGACTCTCCGGTGGACTCGCGCAGGCGGCGATGCAACTCGACTTCGATCCGTTCCGGCTGCGCGTGCGCGGCACGGCCGGCTCCGGCAAGACGCAGCTCGCGCTGCGCGTCCTCGCCGACGCGGCCGAGCACGGCAGGTCGGCGCTCTACCTCTGCTACAACCGCCCGCTGGCCGACCACATCGCCGCGATCGCGCCCGAAGGCACGACTGTCGCGACGTTCCACGGCTTCGGCGACCGGCTGCTTCGCGCGAGCGGCGCGGAGCCGGACTTCGGCGTGCCGGACCGCTATGCGCAGCTCGAGGCGGCCGTCGCGAACGCGCGCCCGGCCGACGCCGAGCGCCACGACGTGCTGATCGTCGACGAGGGACAGGACTTCACGCCCGGCTTGGCGCGACGCCGCGTTGCGCTTCGTGAAGGACGACGGCCGCGCCTACTGGCTCGAAGACCCGCTGCAGAACCTCTACGGCCGCGAACCGGTCGCGCTCGACGGCTGGGTCACGCTGAACGCGACCGTGAATTACCGCAGTCCCCGCGACATCATCGACGCGATCGTGCCGATGCTGGTCCGAGGGATCGACGCCCGCGACGCGTCCGCGCTGCTCGCGATCGAGACGGCGAGCCCGTTGAGCGGGTCCGACGTCGAGATCGCGACGTGGTCGGACGACGACGACGACGCGACGCGGGCGATGCTCGACGTCACGATGCGCGCGATCACGAAGGCGCTGTCGGCCGGCTTCCGTCGCCACGACATCGTGCTGCTGACGTTCGCGGGCCGCGACCATTCGGCACTGCTCGCCGCCGAGGTCGACGGCAAGCCGGCGCTCGGCCCGCATGCGCTGCGACGCTTCGACGGCAGCTACGACCTGTTCGGCAATCCGGTGTACTCCGCGGGCGAGGTGCTCGCCGAGACGATCTATCGCTTCAAGGGTCAGTCCGCGCCGTGCGTCATCTTCACGGAGATCGACTTCGAGACGCTCGACGAGCGCGCGGTGCGCAAGCTGTTCGTCGGTGTCACGCGCGCCACGCACAAGCTGATGCTGGTCTGCAGCCGACGCGCGGCACTCGCGTTGCGCGGCGAACGGGCCGCGGCCACGAGTGCACAATAAGCCGATGCATTCGTCAGGCGACCCGGACCTGCGCGACGAGATCGCGGCCGTCGCGGCGCGCTTCATCGCCGAGGACGGGCTCGACTACGCAGGGGCGAAGGAACGCGCGGTGCGCGAGGTCGTCGGCGGAAAGGGTCAACGCCGTCATCTCGACTGCATGCCCGACAACGCGCGCGTCGAGGCCGCGGTCCGCGAGCACCAGGCGTTGTTCATGGCCGACACGCAGCCCGCTCGTCTGGCGCGCCTGCGCATCGTCGCGCGCGACGTGATGCGCTTCCTCGTCGACGCGGGCCTCGAACTCGAGCCGTTCGTCAACGGCGCGATCGTCAACGGCACGGCCGGCGAGCACAGCGACGTCCACCTGACGATCTTCAACGACAACGCCAAGGACATCGAGATCTTCCTGTTGAATGCGGGCATCGAGTTCGAGGTCGCCGAGGCCACCAGCCGACGGCACGGCGAAACGCTCAGCTTCCTGTGGCCGCGGCGCGGTGCGATGAAACCGCGCGACCACGGCGACGCGGCGTCGGAAGTCGTCCACGTCACGGTGCTCGACCCGCGCGACCAGCGCGTGGCATCGAATGTCGAGCGCGCCGGACTGGCCGCGCTCGAACGACTGATCGACGATCCCCCCGCATGAGCCGACGCCGCTCGATCCTCGCGATCGCGATCGTCGCCGTCGTAGCCGCGGCGGCGGGTGCGGTCGTCTCGTGGCAACGCGACGGGACGCGCCGCGCCGAGGCCGCGGCGGCCGATCTGTTCTATCGACAGACGCTCGTCGACGCCAACGGCGTGCCGCATGCGATGAGCGAGCAGCGCGGCAAGCTCGTCGTCGTCAACTTCTGGGCGACCTGGTGCGTCCCCTGCGTCCAGGAGATCCCGGCCTTTTCGGCCGAGCACGCAGCCCATGGCGACCGTGCCGTCTTCGTCGGTCTCGGCATCGACAGCGTCGAGAACATCGCGAGCTTCGATCGACGTTTCCGTCCGAGCTATCCGCTCCTTGCTGCCGGCGCGACCGGGACCGACCTCGCGCGCGCGTTCGGCGACGAGAGCGGCGCGCTGCCGTTCACGGTCGTGCTCGGCCCCGACGGACGAGTCGTCGCGTCACATCTGGGTCAGGTCGACGCGGCCACATTGCGCGGCTGGATCGACACAGGCGCAACGCCGGCATCGTGAGATGGCGCTCGTACCCGGCACGAACGCGACCGATCGGCGTCGTTCGTCGCCGTGTTACCCTCGCCGCCCGCTCAGCGCGCCGACCGGCCGCTGCCCGTCCGGGCGACACGCATGGCCAAATCGCTGTTGATCCTTCATGGTCCGAACTTGAATCTGCTCGGTCGGCGCGAGCCCGAGATCTACGGCCACGCGACGCTCGCGGACATCGACGCCGAGTTGCAGGCGCTTGCGTCGGAGCGCGGTGCCGCGCTGCAATCGTTCCAGACCAACCATGAAGGCGCGCTGGTCGATCGCGTACAGGCCGCGGCCGACGACGGCACCGACTTCATCGTCGTCAACCCTGCCGCGCTGACGCATACCAGCGTCGCGCTGCGCGATGCGTTGGCCGGCGTCGCGATTCCGTTCATCGAGGTCCATCTGTCGAACGTGCATCGTCGCGAGGAGTTTCGTCGGCAGTCGTACCTGTCGGACCTCGCGATCGGCGTCGTGTGCGGACTCGGACGCGCCGGCTATCGATGCGCGGTCGCCTATGCGCTCGATCATGCTTGATCCGTCGCGCAACTTCGTTTAACTTGCCGCGCCTTTCGCCGTTGTTGATGGAGTGTTCATGGATCTGCGCAAGCTCAAGACGTTGATCGATCTCGTCGCCGACTCGACGATTGCCGAGCTCGAGGTGACGGAGGGCGACAGCAAGGTCCGCATCGTCAAGACCGCCGCGCCGCCGCAGGTCCAGTACATGCCGATGATGCAGCCGCAGGCGCCGGCGCCGGCGCTCGCGGCACCCCCGGCGGCTCCGACGGCGGCAGCCGGAATCGGCGCGCCGGAGGAGATCGTCGGCAACGTCGTCAAGTCGCCGATGGTCGGGACGTTCTATCGCGCGTCGGGCCCCGACAAGCCGGCCTACGTCGAGGTCGGCGCGACCGTCAAGGCGGCGGAGCCGGTCTGCATCATCGAGGCGATGAAGTTGCTCAACGAGATCGAGGCGGGCTTCGACGGCGTGATCAAGGAGATCCTGGTCGAGAACGGGCAGCCGGTCGAGTTCGGTCAGCCACTGTTCATCATCGCCTGACGCGCCCGGCGCGAGCCGCTCGCGCAACGCCAGACCCACTGCCATGTTCGGAAAAATCCTGATCGCCAACCGCGGAGAGATCGCGCTGCGGGTGCAGCGCGCCTGTCGCGAGATGGGGATCTGCACGGTCGTCGTCCACTCGGAAGCCGACCGCGACGCGAAGTACGTGCGTCTCGCGGACGAGTCGGTCTGCATCGGCCCGGCACCGTCGGCGTTGAGCTACCTGAACATGCCGGCGATCATCAGCGCGGCCGAGGTCACCGACGCCGAGGCCATCCATCCGGGCTACGGCTTCCTGTCCGAGAACGCCGACTTCGCCGAGCGGGTCGAGCGCTCGGGCTTCGCGTTCATCGGTCCGACGCCCGACTCGATCCGCCTGATGGGCGACAAGGTCAGCGCGAAGAACGCGATGATCGCGACCGGCGTCCCGTGCGTGCCCGGCTCCGAGGGCGCGCTGCCCGACGATCCGAAGGAGATCGTCCGCATCGGCCGCCAGGTCGGCTATCCGGTCATCATCAAGGCGGCCGGCGGCGGCGGCGGCCGCGGCATGCGCGTCGTGCACACCGAGGCCGCGCTGCTCAATGCGGTGCAGATGACGAAGCAGCGAGGCGCAGGCCGCCTTCGGCAATCCGGTCGTCTACATGGAGAAGTTCCTCGAGAACCCGCGTCACATCGAGATCCAGGTGCTCGCCGACAGCTTCCGCAACGCGGTGTGGCTCGGCGAGCGCGACTGCTCGATGCAGCGTCGCCATCAGAAGGTCATCGAGGAGGCGCCCGCACCGGGCATCGCGCGACGGCTCGTGGACCGCATCGGCGATCGCTGCGCCGAGGCGTGCAGGAAGATCGGCTATCGCGGCGCGGGTACGTTCGAGTTCCTGTTCGAGAACGGCGAGTTCTACTTCATCGAGATGAACACGCGCATCCAGGTCGAGCATCCGGTCACCGAGGCGATCACCGGCATCGACCTCGTGCAGGAGCAGATCCACGTCGCGGCCGGCGAGCGCCTGCGCTTCCGACAGAAGGACATCGTGCTGAAGGGCCATGCCATCGAGTGCCGCATCAATGCCGAGGATCCGGTGAAGTTCGTCCCGTCGCCGGGTCGCATCACGGCGTGGCATCCGCCGGGCGGCCCCGGCATCCGCGTCGACTCGCATGCCTACACCGGCTACTTCGTGCCGCCCTATTACGACTCGATGGTCGGCAAGGTCATCGCGTACGGCGCCGATCGCAACCAGGCGCTCGCGCGGATGCGCGTCGCCTTGTCCGAGATGATCGTCGAAGGCATCGAGACGAACATCCCGCTGCATCGCGACCTGATGACCGACGCGCGCTTCATCAAGGGCGGCACCAGCATCCACTACCTCGAGCAGCGGCTCGCCGAGAAGCGGGCCTGACGACCCGCCATCGGACGACGATGTTCGTCGAGGTCGTCATCACCGAGGAGCGCGGCCGCGCCGAGTCGCTGTCGGATGCGCTGCTCGACGCCGGCGCGCTGTCGGCGGCGATCGAGGACGCCGACGCCGGAAGCATCGACGAGGACGCGTTGTACGGCGAGCCCGGGTCCGGACCGCACGCGGCCGCGTGGCGACGCAGCCGCGTCGTCGCGCTGTTCGACGCGGATGCCGACATCGACGAGGCGCTCGTTCAGGCCCTCCGCGCATGCGGGATCGACGACCGGCCGGGCATCGAACGGCGCGACGTCGCCGACGCGGACTGGGTCCGGCTCACGCAGTCGCAGTTCGATCCGATCGCGATCGGCGATCGCTTGTGGATCGTACCGTCGTGGCACGAGCCGCCGCCCGAGGCGTCGACAAACGGCGCGGTCGTGCTGAAGCTCGATCCCGGGATGGCGTTCGGTACCGGCGACCATCCGACGACGCGGCTGTGCCTCGCCTGGCTCGTCGAACATGTCGTGGGCGGCGAACGCATGATCGACTACGGCTGCGGGTCTGGCATCCTTGCGATCGCTGCGAAGAAGCTCGGTGCCGGCGACGTCGTCGGCACCGACATCGACGACCAGGCGGTCGCGGCCGCCGTGTCGAACGCGGTCGACGAACGACGGTCGACGTCCGCTTCACGTCGTCGCGATCGTTCGCCGCGGAACCCGCCGATCTCGTCGTCGCCAACATCCTGTCGAATCCGTTGAAGGTTCTCGCGCCGCTGCTGACGTCGCTGGTCAAGCCGACCGGACGGCTCGTGCTGTCCGGGGTCCTCGAGCGACAGTGGCCGGAGGTCGCGGCCGCGTATGCCGCGGCCACCCCGTCGATCGCACTCGATCGATGGGCGACCGACTCGGGTTGGGTGTGCCTCGTCGGTGATCGCGCCGCGTCGCAGGACCGCTGAGCGGACGACCGGACGATGGCGCTCGCGACCCGCTGCCCCGCCTGCCAGACCGTCTTTCGGATCGGCACCGCGCAAGCCGCCGCGAAGGGCGGCGCGGTCCGCTGCGGCGTCTGCCGCAACGTCTTCAATGCGCTCGACGCGCTGGTCCGCGTCGAAGACCTCGACGTCGTCGAAGAGGTGGTGTTGCAGGTCGCGGTGTCGTCGCCGGCCGTGCAGCCGCAACCACCCGAGGCCGCACCGATCGACCATCTCGACGCGGTGTCGCCGACGCAAGCGGATGTGTCGCCGCAGTCGCCGGTCGAGGACGAGCCGCAGCCGCCGTCGACGGCCGCCGAACCTTCGGCGACGCCGCCTTCGAGCGACGATTCAGCCACGCTGCCCGACCTTCCGCCGCCGCCGGCCGAACCGGAGACGGTCGCCGCGCCGCCTCCGGCGCCTCCCGAGGTCGCGGACGAGCAGCTGATCATCCGCGAATGGTGGATGCCGGTCGAAGAGCCGGTCACGAGCGGTTCGGGCGAGGCCCTCGACGGCGTCGGCTATGCGGCCGTCGAGGCGGACGTGCTGGCGCCGTCGAAAACCGGTCGGCGCGGCGAGACGCGGCCCGGAGCCGCGGCGATCGACGGCACGAACCCGGTCTTCATGCGGCCGACGCCGCCCGAAGAGCCCGCGAATCGCGCGTGGCGTCTGCTGCTCGGCGTGCTGTCGCTGATCGCCGCCGTCGCGCTGCTCGGCGCAGCTCGCGTACCTCTGGCGCGACGAGCTCGCGGCGCGCTGGCCGCCCGCCCGGCCCTGGCTGACGGGCGCATGCGATGCCCTGCGCTGCACGGTCGACTACCCGATCGCATCCCGACTCGATCACGATCGAATCGGCCGCCGTGCAGAGCGTCGCGGCCAATGCGAACGTCTACGTGATGACCGCGCTGCTTCGCAATCGCGATGCGGTCGATCTGCGCTATCCGACGCTGGAGCTCGTCTTGACCGACTTCCAGGATCGGCCTATCTTGCGCCGCGACTTCAGGCCGGCGGACTATCTCGTCGGCGTCCCCGGCCGCACGCCCGCAGCGGGCTTCGCCGCACAGAGCGAACTGCCCGTCCGCATCACCTTCGAGCTCGACGACCTGCGTTTCGCCGGCTATCGGCTCGCCCAGTTCTATCCATGACCGACTCCTTCCGCCACCTCGCCCGATGCGCACGCTGATCTGCGGGTCGCTCGCCTACGACACCATCATGGTGTTCGAAGGCCGCTTCAAGGATCAGATCCTTCCCGACAAGGTCCACATCCTCAATGTCTCGTTCCTCGTTCCCGCGATGCGACGCGAATTCGGCGGGACCGCCGGCAACATCGCATACAACCTGAAGCTGCTCGGCGGCGAGCCGGTCATGATGGCGACCGTCGGCGGCGACGCGACGCCGTATCTCGAACGGATCCGCACGCTCGGCATCGACGCCCGCCACATCGTCGTGGAGCGGGACGCGTTCACCGCGCAGTGCTTCATCACGACCGATCTCGACGACAACCAGATCACCGCGTTCCATCCGGGCGCAATGAGCGACGCGGCCGTCAACCACGTCGGCGACGCGTCCGACATCGGCCTCGGCATCGTGGCGCCGGACAGTCGCGACGCGATGGTCCAGCACGCGCGCGAGTTCGCCGACGCGCGCATCCCGTTCGTCTTCGATCCGGGCCAGGGGCTGCCGCTGTTCAGCGGCAGCGAGCTGATGGAGCTGATCGACATCGCCGACTACGTGACGGTCAACGACTACGAGGCGCAGATGCTGGCCGAGCGCACGCAGCGCAGCTTCGAGGAGCTGGCGCGATCGGTCGAGGGCCTCGTCGTCACGCAGGGCGGGCTCGGCTCGACGATCTATGCGGAGAACCGGACGTTCATCATTCCGAGCGTGCGTCCGGAGCGCATCGCCGACCCGACCGGATGCGGCGATGCGTATCGCGGCGGCCTGCTGTACGGCCTCGCGAACGGCATGAGTTGGGAGGCGACCGGCCACCTCGCGAGTACGATGGGCGCGCTGAAGATCGCGCACCAGGGCACGCAGAACCATGAACCTTCCCGCGACCACGTTGCCGAAGTCTTCGTCAGGGTGTTCGGCTATAATCCCTGGTAATTCTTGTTGTGTAACAAGAGGTTACACGACAGTCACGGAGAATGGTCATGAAGAGGAACAGGCAACTCGCGGCGATGCTGATCGCCGCATCGGCGGTGGCGACGATGGCCGGCTGCGCGACGCCGAGCACGTCGAGCCAGGTCTACTACGGCGGTCAGGTCCAGCGCGAACAGATCGTCCGGTTCGGCACGATCGAGTCGGTGCGGCAGGTCGCGATCCAGCATCCCGATAGCGGCGTCGGCACGGTCGGCGGCGCCGCACTCGGCGGCGTGGCCGGCAGCGCGATCGGTGCGGGCCGCGGCAGCATCGTCGGCGCCATCGTGGGCGCGGTCGCGGGCGGCGTCGCTGGCAACGCGATCGAGAACTCGGCGGATCGCAGGCCCGGTTACGAACTTACCGTCCGTCTCGACGACGGCGAGATGCGGGCGATCGTGCAGGACGCGGACGAGCCGTTCGCGCCCGGCGAGCGCGTTCGCATCCTGTCCCGCAACGGCGTGAGTCGCGTGACGCACTGACGGTCCGCGATCCGGATGTCGAAGCCGCTGACCGCGAGGGCAGCGGCTTTTTTCATGTGCGCTCGCGAGGCCGCTGCGGCGCTTCTTCGCTTTCGCGTCACATCACGCCGACGATCTGGAATGCGAGGCGACCGAGAACGATCAGCGCGATCTGGATCAGCAGCAGCGCGACGAGCGGCGAGAAGTCGAGGCGGCCGCTGCGCGGCAGCAGTCGCCGCAGCGGTGCGAGCAGCGGAGCGGTCAATGCATCGAACACCGGCAGCAGCGGCGAGAACGGATTGACCCAGCTCAGCACGGCCGCGATCAGGATCATCAGCTGCATCAGGTACAGCGTCCACTTGATCAGCCACAGCGATCGTCATGCCGACGATCAGCTCCGGCGGCAGCTGCCCGAATCGCACGCCGACGTCGACGATCACGGCGATCAGCGTGATGACGATCGCGGCGACGATGCTGGCCCAGTCGATGCCGGCATAGGCCGGAAGGACGCGGCGCAGCGGGCGGACGATCCAGTCCGTCAGTCCCATCACGAATGACCCCACCGCATTGGCCCCGCCGATGCGGCGCGCCTGCATCCACGCACGCAACAGACACGCGCCGACGAAGAGGCCGCCGGCGAAATCGACGATCAGGTGGACGATGTCGTAGAGCATGCGAGTGCCGGGGCGAATCGGCCGTGTCGAAGGACGGCCATTCTAGCGGTGCGCCCTTCGGCGATGGCTTGCCGACACCGGACGAAAAAAAATCCCGCGAGAGGACTCGCGGGATTTTCCGGCTCGCCAGGACGCGCGAGCCGCCTTACAGCCCGTTACGGACGGCTGCCGGTCGGGAACGGCCAGGCCGCGGCCGGATTGAGCGCCGTCTTGACCGCAGGTGCGGTCGTCGACGCGGTCGGCGCAGCCGTCTTCTTCGCCGCCGCCTTCTTGGTCGGAGCCTTCTTGGCGACGACTTCTTCGCAGGCGCCTTCTTGGCGACCTTCTTGGCCCTTCTTGCAGCACTTCTTGCGCGGCCTTCTTCGCAGGCGCACTTCTTGGCGACCTTCTTCGCGGCCTTCTTCGCTACCTTCTTGGTCGCGGTCTTCTTGGCGACCTTCTTCGCTGGCGTCTTCTTGGCGACCTTCTTCGCCGTCGTCTTCTTGGCGACCTTCTTGGTCGCGGCCTTCTTGGCCGGGGCTTTCTTGGCCGCCTTCTTTGCTGTTGCCATTTGAAACTCCTTTACTGAGTCAAGACCGGTTGAAGAAACCCGTCCGGCAAGTCGCGCCGCGGCGCAGTCGACGGTACGGATTATTCATCGGCGCAAACAGCGGCGTCGCGGTGTCGCATGCGTCACCGTCGACCTGTTTACGCTAATGAATTCGGCACTTGGCCCGCTGATTCGACGGCTCGGCACGACACCAAACCGACGAGTCAATCGGCCAAAAAAAACGCCGGCGACGAGGCCGGCATGGATCGGTGAAACGGAAGACTTGGCAGCGAACCGCCGGCTGTGAACCGGCGATTCGAAGAAGACGTGGGACGAATGAACGATGTTCGAAGCGACCATTACCCGCTGATGTTCCCGATTCGAGAAACCCTCGATCGCGGCATCGAAGACGCCTGCGCCGAGTCGTTGGATTTTTATTCCCTCGCTATTCCCAACTGAGGGCACCACCGGTCTGGTATTCGATGACGCGCGTTTCGAAGAAGTTTCTTTCCTTCTTCAAGTCGATCATCTCGGCCATCCACGGGAACGGATTGTCTTCTTGCGCGAACAGCGGGTCAATACCTATTTGCTGACAACGACGATTGGCGATGAAGCGCAAATAGCCCTTGAACATCGGCGCGTTCAATCCGAGCACGCCGCGCGGCATCGTGTCTTCGGCATACGCGTATTCGAGATCGACGCCCTTCTTGAACAGCGCGCGGATCTCGTCGCGGAACGCCGGCGTCCACAGCTGCGGGTTCTCGAGCTTGATCGTGTTGACGAGGTCGATGCCGAAGCTGCAATGCATCGACTCGTCGCGCAGGATGTATTGATACTGCTCGGCCGCGCCGGTCATCTTGTTCTGCCGGCCGAGCGCGAGGATCTGCGTGAAGCCGACATAGAAGAACAGCCCCTCCATCAGGCACGAGAAGACGATCAGCGACTTCAGCAGCGCCTGGTCGTTCTCGACCGTGCCGGTATGGAACGCCGGGTCGGTCAGCGTGTTGATGAACGGGATCAGGAACTCGTCCTTCGCGCGGATCGACGGCACCTCGTGATACGCGTTGAAGATCTCGCCTTCCTCGAGGCCGAGCGACTCGACGATGTATTGATACGCGTGCGTGTGGATCGCTTCCTCGAACGCCTGGCGCAGCAGGTACTGCCGGCATTCGGGCGCCGTGATGTGACGATACGTGCCGAGCACGATGTTGTTGGCGGCCAACGAATCGGCCGTCACGAAGAAGCCGAGGTTGCGCTTGACGACCCGACGCTCGTCTTCGGTCAGGCCATTCGGGTTCTTCCACAGCGCGATGTCGCGCGACATGTTGATCTCTTGCGGCATCCAGTGATTGGCGCAGCCGGCGAGATACTTCTCCCACGCCCACTTGTACTTGAACGGCACGAGCTGGTTGACGTCGGTCGCGCCGTTGATGATCCGCTTGTCGGACGCACGCACACGCCCTTCGGTCGAATGCGCAGGGTCGTTCGCCGGCATCGGCTGCGGCACCGGTTGCTGCACGGCCGGTCGCGTCGCCTGCGGCGGCTGCGGCCGATCGTCGAGGTCCGTCGCACGTGCGACGGCGGGCATCCTCGGTTCGTCATCCCATGAAAGCATCGACATTCGGTTTCGTCCTCGATCGGTCTTCGTTCTTCGCGTTCTTCGTTATTGGCAGGCTTCGCATTCGTCGAAGCCGGTGTCGCCGGGCTTCAACAGACAGACCGTGCCGAGCACCTCGGGTTCCGGCAACACCGGCGTCGCGTGCAGGAACGGCGCGGCCGATGCCCCCGCCGTGCGCTGCCCGCCGTCGACCGTGACCGCGTTCAGCTCGCCGCCGCGACCCGTGGACTTCTCGGCGCTCGACGCCGACATCGTGCGCAGGTAGTAGGTCGTCTTGAGCCCGCGCAGCCACGCGAGCTTGTAGGTCTCGTCGAGTTTCTTGCCCGACGCGCCGGCCATGTAGATGTTCAGCGACTGCGCCTGGTCGATCCACTTCTGGCGCCGCGACGCGGCCTCGACGAGCCACGAAGGTTCGACCTCGAACGCCGTCGCATAGATCGCGCGCAGGTCGGCCGGAATGCGATCGATCTTCGCGACGCCGCCGTCGAAGAACTTCAGGTCGGCGACCATCACCTCGTCCCACAGGTTGAGCTTCTTCAGGTCGCGGACGAGGTAGTCGTTGACGATCGTGAACTCGCCGGACAGGTTCGACTTGACGTAGACGTTCTGGAACGTCGGCTCGATGCACGCGGACACGCCGATGATGTTCGAGATCGTCGCCGTCGGCGCGATCGCGACGCAGTTCGAGTTGCGCATGCCGACCTTTGCGATGCGGGCGCGCAGCACGTCCCAGTCCATCGTGGCCGAGTCGTCGACCTCGACGTAGCCGCCGCGCTCGGCCGCGAGCAGCGCGACCGAGTCCTGCGGCAGGATGCCGCGGTCCCACAGCGAGCCGCGGTAGCTCGAATAGCGGCCGCGTTCCTCGGCGAGCTCGGTCGAGGCCCAGTACGCGTGATAGCAGACGGCTTCCATCGAGCGGTCGGCGAAGTCGACGGCCGCGTCGGACGCGTACGGGATGCGCTGCAGGTGCAGGCAGTCCTGGAAGCCCATGATGCCGAGGCCGACCGGACGATGCCGCAGGTTCGAGTCGCGCGCCTTCTTGACCGCGTAGTAATTGATGTCGATCACGTTGTCGAGCATCCGCATCGCGGTGTGCGTCGTGCGCTTGAGCTTGTCGAGGTCGAGCGTCCAGCCGCCGTCCGTCCCTTCGACCATGTGCGCGACGAGGTTGACCGAGCCGAGGTTGCAGACGGCGATCTCGGTGTCGCTCGTGTTCAGCGTGATCTCGGTGCACAGGTTCGACGAGTGCACGACGCCGACGTGCGACTGCGGCGAACGGATGTTGCACGGGTCCTTGAACGTGATCCACGGATGGCCCGTCTCGAACAGCATCGACAGCATCTTTCGCCACAGCGTCGTGGCCGGCAGCGTCTTGAACAGCTTCAGGTCGCCGCGCTTCGCCCGGTCCTCGTAGCGGACGTACGCCTCCTCGAACGCGCGGCCGACCTTGTCGTGCAGGTCCGGGACGTCGGACGGCGAGAACAGCGTCCAGTCGCCGTTCTCCATCACGCGCTTCATGAACAGGTCGGGAATCCAGTTCGCCGTGTTCATGTCGTGCGTGCGGCGGCGATCGTCGCCGGTGTTCTTGCGCAGGTCGAGGAACTCCTCGATGTCGAGGTGCCACGTCTCGAGGTACGTGCAGACCGCGCCCTTGCGCTTGCCGCCCTGGTTGACCGCGACGGCCGTGTCGTTGACGACCTTCAGGAACGGCACGACGCCCTGCGACTCGCCGTTGGTTCCCTTGATGTGCGAACCCATCGCGCGGACCGGCGTCCAGTCGTTGCCGAGGCCGCCGGCGTACTTCGCGAGCAGCGCGTTCTCCTTGATCGCCTCGTAGATGCCGTTCAGGTCGTCGTCGACCGTCGACAGGTAGCACGACGACAGCTGCGAATGGCGCGTGCCGGCGTTGAACAGCGTCGGCGTCGAGCTCATGAAGTCGAAGCTCGACAGCAGCTCGTAGAACTCGATCGCGCGCGACTCGCGATCGATCTCGTTCAGCGCGAGCCCCATCGCGACCCGCATGAAGAACGCCTGCGGCAGCTCGATGCGACGGCCTTCCGGCGAATACGCGTCGGCGCGGTCGATCAGGAAGTAGCGGTCGTACAGCGTCTGCAGGCCGAGATAGCCGAATTGCAGGTCGCGCTTCGCGTCGATCGCCTCTCCGAGGCGCTTCAGGTCGTACTGCCCGAGGCGTTCGTCGAGCAGCTCGACGTCGATGCCGCGCTTGATGAACTGCGGGAAGTAGTCGACGTAGCGCTCGGCCATCGCGACCGGATCGACCTCGACATCGAGGACCTCCTTGCGGATCGTGTGCAGCAGCAGCCGCGCGGTGACGATGCTGTAGCCCGGGTCCTTCTCGAGCTGCGAGCGCGCGGCGAGGATCGCCGACTTGTGGACCTCCTCGATCGGCACGCCGTCGTAGAGATTCTTGATGGTCTGGGTGACGATCACGTCGGGGTCGACGATCCTGGCGCCTCCGACGTTCAATCCGTCGCAGGCGGCCTCGACGAGCGCGCGGATGCGGCCCGGATCGAACAGGATCCGCACGCCGTTCTCGGTCACGTGCAGCGCCGACTCGGGCGACGGCCGGTTCTTCCGCGCCTCGGCGCGATCGGCCGCGCGCTTCTCGCGGTACAGCACGTACGCGCGCGCGACCTCGTGCTCGCCGGACCGCATCAGCGCGAGCTCGACCTGGTCCTGGATGTCCTCGATGTGGAACATGCCGCCCGACGGCATGCGGCGCATCAGCGACGTGACGACCATGCCGGTCAGCGTCTCGACGAGCTCGCGGACGCGCGCCGAGTTCGCGCCCTGGCCGCCGTTGACGGCGAGGAACGCCTTCGTCATCGCGATCGAGATCTTCGACGGCTCGAAGCCGACCACGGCACCGTTGCGACGGATGATCTTGTAGTCGGCAAGCTCGGAGCGCGGCGCGGCGCCGCTCTCCGGACGACACCGCATGGAACCGCGGCGCGGACGGTTGGCTTGGGACGGCTGATTCGATCCGTTGCATGTGCTTCTCTCCAGAACGTGGTGCGGCGAGGCACTGACCGCCCGCCGGCGAATGATCTTCATCGCGGCGCGGCCGCGGCTTTCTTGTTCGTCGTTCTCTCGTTCGTTGGTTCTCTTGTTGTTCTGTTCGAACCTGCAATACGAGCGACGCGTGCGGGGTCCCGAAGCGTCAGCGCGGTCCGGACGATCGCCGCGACGACGATGGCTGCGAAACGTCCGACGACGGGCCGACGCGGAACGAGCCGCCGACGCTCGCGGGGCGCCCGCGCACGCGATGGATCCGCCAGAAACGTCGCTGCATCGTCGCTCCTCCCGGCGGATTCCGATGCACGCAGATTACCAAAAAGCGTGCCGCCGAGCCCGACATCGTCGATCCGACCGACAGCATCGAAACCACTACCGGTAGTGGTCGGAAGGGCCAGCGACCACTAAGTGTAGGAGCCCGGCATCGATTCGCGCAAGCTCCGCGAGCGATGAAATTTCACGATCGTTGCGTCCGCGGCAGTTGCCTGCATGCTTGTCCAGATCGCATGCACATCCTTTGCACAAGCTATCCACAAGGCCATGCACAGCCGGGCCTCCGAACGTGCGTCAACGCACCGCCACGTCGCGTGCGACGAGCACGTCGGGGACGCTTCTCGACCAGTCGAAGTGCGGACCGGGATCGCTCTTGCGGCCCGGTGCGATGTCGCTGTGTCCGGTCACCGCATCGATCGGATAGCGACGGCACAGCGCGGCGACGAGCGTGTGCAGCCGCTCGTATTGGGCGTCCTCGAAGTCGCTGAAGTCGTCGCCTTCGAGCTCGATGCCGATCGAGAAATCGTTGCAGCGTTCGCGTCCTCGAAAGCTCGAGACGCCGGCATGCCACGCCCGCGCGTCGCACGACACGAACTGCGCGAGCGCGCCGTCGCGCCGCACGAGGAAGTGCGCGGACACCGTCAGATCGACGAGCCCGCGGTAGTACGGATGCGCATCGCCGTCGAGCGTGTTCGTGAACAGCGCATCGATCGCGCGACCGCCGAACACGCCGGGCGGCAGGCTGATGTTGTGGATCACGATCAGCGACACCGCGACGCCGTCCGGTCGCGCGTCGTGATTCGGCGACGCGATGCGCTCGACCGGTCGCGCCGTCGACGATGCCCAGCCGTCGCCGTCGACGACGAGATCGACGTCGGGGTCGCTCACGTCGTGACGGCCCGACGACGCCACGCGTGTCGTCACTGGATGTTCAGCCGCTGCATCCGGTAGCGCAACTGGCGGAACGTGATGCCGAGCAGGTCGGCGGCCGCCGTGCGGTTGTAGCGCGTCTGCGCGAGCGCCTTCTCGATCAGGTCGCGCTCGATGTTGTCGAGGAAGTCGCCGAGCGTGCCGACGAGCCCGATCGCGTTCGGGATCGCTGTGCCGGCGGCGGCCGCAGCCGCGGCGGGCGGCGACTCGCCGCGCTCGTCGGCGCGGCTCGCAGGAGCGGCCTGCGCGCCGTTCGGCGCGAACGGCGACGCGGCGCCGCCGCCGACGACGTTGAGGTCGTGCGGGCCGATCTCCTCGCCCTCGGCGAGCGCGGCCGAGCGTTCGAGGATGTTGCCGAGCTCGCGGACATTGCCGGGAAAGTCGTAGCTCGCGAGCCGGTCGACCGCCGCCTGCGACAGCTTGAGGTCCGGCGCGAGCGCGCCGAGCAGATGCCGCGCGAGCAGCGGGATGTCCTCGCGCCGTTCGCGCAGCGGCGGGATGCGGATGTCGATCACGTTGAGCCGATAGAACAGGTCCTGGCGGAAGCGGCCCTGCATCACGCATTGCGCGAGGTTCTGATGCGTCGCGCTGATCAGCCGCACGTCGACCGATTCCTCGTTCATGCCGCCGACGCGGCGCACCGATCGCTCCTGGATCGCGCGCAGCAGCTTGACCTGCATCGCGAGCGGCAGGTCGGCCACCTCGTCGAGGAACAGCGTGCCGCCCTTGGCCGTCTGGAAGAAGCCGTCGCGGTCGTTGTCGGCGCCGGTGAACGCGCCCTTTCGATAGCCGAAGAACTCGGCCTCGACGAGTTGCTCCGGGATGGCGCCGCAGTTGACCGCGACGAACGGGCCGTCGCGACGGCCGCTGCAGTCGTGGACCGCGCGCGCCGCGAGCTCCTTGCCGCTGCCCGACTCGCCGGTGATCGCGACCGGCGCCTGCGAACGCGCGACGCGCTTGATCATCGCGCGCACGTCGGCCATCGTCGACGAGTCGCCGAGCAGCCGCGCGAGATACGGCGGATCGTCGGCGCCGCTCGCGGCGCGCGCGTTGCCGCTGCCGCCGCTCGTCTTGCCGCCGGCGCGCGCGCGATCGGGCGCCTCCTTGCCGTAGGCGCGCACGGCCGACTGCACGAGGCTGCGCAACTGGTCGAGCGCGACCGGCTTGCTGAGGTAGTCGAACGCGCCGGCCTTCAGCGCGGCGACCGCGTTCTCGGTGCTGCCGAACGCCGTGATCACCGCGACCGGCGTCGCCGGGTAGTCGCGCGAGATCAGCGCGACGAGGTCCATGCCGGTCGCGTCGGGCAGCCGCATGTCGGTGAGGCACAGCGCGTAGCTGCGTTGCGCGAGGCGCTCGCGCGCGGCGGCGACCGTCTGCGCGCGATCGACGTCGAGTCCCATGCGGACCAGCGTGAGTTCGAGCAACTCCAGCAGGTCGGGCTCGTCGTCGACGACCAGCACGCGGGCGATGTTGGCGCTGCTCGCCGCGCTCTGCGGGGTCGGCCTGCTGCCGCCCTGGGACGTGCCCGGTTCGTCGCTCGTCGTCTGCATCGTCGCTTCTTCAGTGCGCCATGGGAGTCGTTCGGTCGCGCGTCATCCGGTCGTCCCGGCGGCCCGGATCACGAAGCCGCCGCGCCGCGTGCCGCCGGCGTTGGCCGAATAGTCCAGCGTCGCGTCGTTGGCCAGGCAGAGCTCGCGTGCGAGGTAAAGGCCGAGGCCGGTGCCGCGATGATGCGTCGTGAAGAACGGCTCGAACAGGTTGGCCCGGGTGGCCTTGTCGATCCCCGGCCCGTCGTCCTGGACGACCAATTCTATCCGTTCGATGAGGGGCTGCCCATCGTCGCCGCGCTCGAGATTCGCCGCGTCGAGCGCGAGCGCCGTCGCGTTCAGCGAGCGCGCCGTCGTCAGCACATGGACGACGATCGCGACGCTCGCTTCGCGTCCGCTGGAATAGCGCACCGCGTTCGACAGCAGGTTGACGAGCACCTGTCGCAGGTGCTCGCTGTTGAAGTAGATCGTCGGTGCGGCCTTCATCGTGAGATCGACGGTGCTGCGCGCGCATCCCTGCGTGCGGCAGAACTCGTCGATCATCTGCATCAGCCATGGATCGAGCGCGATCGGCTCGACGTTGACCGGCGCCCGGCGCGACAGCTGCAGGATCTC
Source organism: uncultured beta proteobacterium (assembly GCA_963795885.1). Lineage (GTDB taxonomy): Bacteria > Pseudomonadota > Gammaproteobacteria > Burkholderiales > Burkholderiaceae_D > CAHJXF01. The sequence goes on from CAWCJI010000005.1 coordinate 451,265, forward strand.
CTCGACGATCCGGTTCAGCCGCTGCGCGTTCTCACGGACGATCGTCACCATCCGCTGCGCGCCGGCCATGTCGCGCGATCCGAACGGCAGGCCGAGTTGCTCGCCGGTCTCCTCCTCGAGCAGCGCGCCGGCATGGGCGATCGCAGCGAGCGGGTTGCGGATCTCGTGCGCGATGCTCGCGGTCAGCCGACCCATCGCGGCGAGCTTCAGCTGCTGCGCGCGCTGCTCGACGCGCAGCAGGTCCTCGAGGAACACGACGTAGCGACCCGACGCGAGCGCGTCGCCTTCGGGCGCGACGAAGCGCACCCGCAGTCGACGGCCGGAGCCGTCCTCGTGGTCGGCGTCGCCGATCACCGTGTTGCCGCTCTCGCGGCCGCTCGCCGCATGCGACGTCAGGTCGAAGCTGCCGCCGATCGTTCCCGCCGACGAGCGCCACGCGACGAACTGGCGGCTGATCGCCGTGCCGCCGACGTGGCCGCGCCATCCGTCGAGGACGAGCGCCCGTGCATCGTCGAGGCCGAGCATGCGCAGCGCGGCCGGGTTCGCGGCGCGCGGCGTGCCGTCGGCCGCGAGGATCAGCACGCCGTCCTGCATGTCGGCGACGACGAGCCGGTTGATCTCGATCTGCGCGCGCAGGTCGTAGCCGCGCTGCCGCGCGATCCGCTCCTGCACGATCAGCCGCGCCGCGAGCCGGTTCATCACGATCGCGATCGCGAAGCTGGCGGCGCCGAACAGGCCGGCGAGGATCAGGTTCGACGACGGCTCGTCGTAGTGGAGCTCGCGCCAGATCGTCTCGGCGAGGATCGCGAGCGAGCAGATCGCGGCGAACGCGATCGCGAGCAGCGCCGGGCTGAGGATCGCGGACCCGGCGATCGGCAGCAGCATCAGCAGCGCGAGGCCGCTGCGCGTGCCGCCCGACGCGCTCATCAACAGCGTGAGGCCGACGACGTCGATCAACAGCTGCGCGCCGAGCTGCAGGTAGAAGTGCTGCTGACGCGTCGCGGCGAGGTAGCCGAACGTCGCCGCGAGGACCGCGTAGGTCACGGCCGTGCGTGCGAACAGCGCGGGATCCTGCATGCCGATGGCGACCCGCTCGCCGCCGTACAGCGACGCGCCGAGCAGCACCGCCGCGATCACGAGTCGCGTGACGCAGAAGTAGCGGAGCGACGTCCAGAACGATGCGCCCGGATCCGCGAGTGCGCGTCGCGGGATCAGGACTCGCGGGATCAACGGCGGCATCGACCGCTGCATCGATGCCGGCATGGGCCACCCGTGCGCGCTTCAGCCACGCCGGTCATCGGACGAAGCGATCGCGCGTGCGGCTTCGCGATGCGCGTCGCCGCAATAGATGCGGCCGTCGGGCAGCGCGCGGGCATCGGCCGACGGCACGTGCACGCCGCACCACGCGCACTGCGCGACCGCTTCGATCGATGCGGTCGACGGCGGTTCAGCCGTCGGCTGCTCGCGACCGTCGTCGCGGCGACGTCCACCGACGACGCGGATCGCGAGCCACGCGAGGAACGCGAGGAAGACGAAGAGGAGGATGCGGGCCATGTCGCGACTACACGCGATGCAGGATGACTTCGAGCACGAAGCGGCTGCCCGCGTACGCGAGGAACAGCATCGCGAATCCGCCGAGCGTCCACGACAACGCGAGCCGGCCGCGCCAGCCGCGCGTGAGCCGGCCGATCAACAGTGCGCCGAACGTGACCCACGCGATCAGCGTGAACACCGTCTTGTGGTCGAAGCGCAGCGGCTTGCCGAACAACGACTCCGAGAAGAGGGCGCCGCTCAGCACGGTCAGCGTCAACAGCACGAAGCCGGCGCCGATCAGCCGGAACAGGATGCGCTCCATCGTCAGCAGCGGCGGCAGGCCGCCGAGCATCGTCTGCTCGACACGCCCGCGACCATCGCCGCCATCGTCGTCGCGCGCGACCGCCTCGACGTGCGAACGATGCAGCCAGCGGTCGAGCGCGGCCATGTAGATCGCATGGACCGCCGCGATCGTCAGCAGTCCGTACGCCGCCAGCGCGACGGCCAGGTGGACCGGCAGCCACGGGCTGTAGCTGCCGCTGTCGGCGCCGCTCAGTCGGCCGAGCGTGACGCTGCCGGGAAAGGAAAGCGGCAGCAGCGCGCACAGCGCGGCGAGCGGCAGCACGACGAGCCACACGCTCGCGACCGGCACGATGAAGCTCTCGAACCAGAACAGGCCGACGACGACCCACATCGTCGCCGACAGGCCGAGCGCGAAGCCGAAGCGCCACACGCCGTCGACGATCGCCGCGTCGCGCAGCAGCCATGCGTGCAGCATCCACGCGAGCACCAGCGCGACCCGCAACGAAGCGGTGAGCCGATAGGTCGCGCCGCCGTTCGCGGCAGGGCGCGACGATGCGCGAGACGCCCCGCGCCAGATCGCCAGCGCGACCGCCGCGTAGCCCGCCGCGACGAGGCCATGGAGTAAGATCGGCATCGATCCAGTTTAGCCGAACACCTCTGCGCGCCGACCCGGCTTTCACGCCGGAAACACCACGGCCCGCCACACTCCCCGCGACCTTCCGACGACGCCGCGACGATGCTCGAAAACCTATCGCAACGCCTGGCGCGCGTCGTCAAGACGATGCGCGGCGAGGCCCGCCTGACCGAGGCCAACACGCAGGAGATGCTGCGCGAGGTTCGCGTCGCGCTGCTCGAGGCCGACGTCGCGCTGCCGGTCGTGCGCGAGTTCATCGCGCGCGTCAAGGCGAGGGCGCTCGGCGAGGACGTCGTCGGCAGCCTGTCGCCCGGCCAGGCGCTGGTCGGCGTCGTGCAGAAGCGAACTGACGTCGATCATCGGCGGCGACCTCGGTCCGGACGCGGCCGCGCTCGAAGCTCGCGGTCGCGCCGCCGGCGATCATCCTGATGGCCGGCCTGCAGGGCGCCGGCAAGACGACGACCGTCGGCAAGCTCGCGCGTCATCTGCGCGAACAGCAGAAGAAGAAGGTGCTCGTGGTGTCGGCCGACGTCTATCGTCCGGCCGCGATCGAGCAGCTGAAGACGGTCGCCGGCCAGGTCGGCGTCGACTTCTTCCCGTCGTCGCCCGACAGACCAGCCGGTCGCGATCGCGACGGCCGCGGTCGACTGGGCGAAGAAGCACTACCACGACGTGCTGATCGTCGACACCGCCGGCCGCCTCGCGATCGACGAGGCGATGATGGACGAGATCAAGGCGCTGCACGCGGCGCTGCGACCGGTCGAGACGCTGTTCGTCGTCGACGCGATGGTCGGCCAGGACGCGGTCAACACCGCGAAGGCGCTTCGGCGACGCGCTGCCGCTGACCGGCGTCGTGCTGACGAAGCTCGACGGCGATGCGCGCGGCGGCGCGGCGCTCTCGGTGCGGCAGATCACCGGCAAGCCGATCAAGTTCGTCGGCGTCGGCGAGAAGCTGCAGGCGCTCGAGGTGTTCCATCCCGATCGCATGGCGAGCCGCATCCTCGGCATGGGCGACATCGTCGCGCTGGTCGAGGAGGCGCAGCGCGGCGTCGACGTCGCCGAGGCCGAGAAGCTCGCGAAGAAGGTCAAGTCGGGCGCGCGCTTCGACCTCGACGACTTCAGGAGCCAGCTGCAGCAGATGAACAAGATGGGCGGCCTCGGCGGCCTGCTCGAGAAGCTGCCGGCGCAGTTCCAGGCCGCGGCCGGCAAGACCGACATGGGCAAGGCCGAACGCGAGGTGCGGCGGATGGAAGGCATCATCAACTCGATGACGCCCGGCCGAGCGCGCGAAGCCGGAGCTGATCAAGGCGAGCCGCAAGCGCCGCATCGCGACCGGCGCGGGCGTGCAGGTCCAGGAGGTCAATCGGCTGCTGAAGCAGTTCGACCAGATGCAGGGCGTGATGAAGACGATGCAGAAGGGCGGCATGCAGAAGCTGATGCGCGGCATGCGCGGGATGATGCCGGGGATGTGACTGTCCGCGTTCGTGCGTGTGGTCGCAGCGCTTCGCACACGACACCGAGCGCGTCGTTCCCGCCAAGCGGAATCCGGTAGCTTCGATGGTCCGTGCGGCGTGCAACGACGCTCGGTTCCAGCGCGCGCGAGAACGACGGCGTCTTAGCTTGTCGCGGTCCCGCACGCCGATGGCAGCCCGACCGCTCAGAGCTGCGGGTCGAGGATGCCGACGATCTTCTCGATCGCCTTCTCGCGCCAACCGCGCGCCTGCCACTCCTCGAACGTGATGCGCGCCGATCGCGCGATGTCGGCGTCGAACACGGCGATCTGCTCCCGTGCGAACCCGTCGTCGTAGACGTTCAGGTTCGCCTCGTCGTTGAGGCGGAACGAGCGATCGTCGAAGTTGGTCGAGCCGACCGACACCATGTAGTCGTCGACGATCAAGACCTTCACGTGGTACATCGTCGGCCCGTATTGATAGATCTCGGCGCCGGCCTGCAGCAACGCGCCCCACGTGCCGCGCGACGCCTCGCGGACGATCATCGAGTCGATGTGCTTCCCGGGCGTGACGATCTGCACCTTCACGCCGCGACGGATCGCCGCGAGGAAGGCGCCGATGGTGATGCGGTTCGGCACGAAGTACGAGCTCGACAGCCGGATCGTCTGCTTCGCCGACGGTGATCGCCATCAGGTACATCAGCTCCATGCTCGCGATGCCGCCGCTCGACGAGCTCATGAAGACCTGCGCATGGACGTCGCCGACCGGTTCGAGGTCCGGGAAGTAGCCGTCGTCGTACAGCACGCAGCCGGTCGTCTTGATCCAGTTGTCCATGAAGACGGCCTGCATCTGCGCGACGGCCGGCCCTTCGATCGGAAGTGCGAGTCGCGCCAGTGGTCCGGGATCCTGCGCGTCGCCGGTCCACTCGGGCGCGATGCCGACGCCACCGGTGAAGCCGATGGCGCCGTCGACGATCAGCAGCTTGCGGTGCGTGCGGTGGTTGAGCTTGCCGATGCCGGTCCAGCTCGGCTTGTTGATAGCGCTCGACCTCGACGCCGGCCTGTTCATCTCGTCGACGATGCGCTTGCTCATCCTCTCGGTGCCGACCCAGTCGAGCATCACGTGCACCTGCACGCCGGCGCTTCGCCCGCTCCGACAGCGCGTCCGCGAACGCGCGTGCCGATGTCGCCGGACCAGTAGATGTACGTCTCGAAGTCGACCGTCTTCGTCGCGCCGCGGATCGCCGTCGAGCATCGCGGGGAAGATGCGGTCGCCGTTGACGAGGACGCTGTAGCGGTTGCCGGCGACACCGGCGGGCCGAGCAGCACGCCCATCCGGTGCAGGAAGCGCGTCGCGGATGCCGAAGAGGTGCTCGATGCGATGCTCGACCAGCTTCTCGCCGGTCGTCGAGGTTGAGGACGAGCCAGACGACGACGAGCGTCGCGACGACGGCGCGACGGCGAGGCGCGCGCGAACGCGGGTGAGGCGTCATCATCGCCATGGCGGCGAGAGTGATCGCGGTCGCGCCGGGTCGGCGAAGCGACAGGTCGCGAACAGCGGCAGCGCGCGCCCGGATCGGCCGCGCGCATGAAGGTCTCGCCGATCAGGAAGCCATGGACGCCCGCGCCGCGCATCCGCGCCGACGTCGGCCCGCGTCGCGATGCCCGACTCGGTGACGAGCAGTCGATCGGCCGGCATCCGCGACGAGCAGCTCGAGCGTCGTCTCGAGCCGCGTCTCGAACGTCCGCAGGTCGCGATTGTTGATGCCGATCAGCGACGCGCGCGGGATCGGCGGTCGACGCGCAGCGCGCGGTCGAGCTCGGCCGCGTCGTGCGCCTCGATCAGCACGTCCATGCCGAGCGCGACGGCAGCGGCCGCGAAGCGACGCGAGGCGCGCGTCGTCGAGCGCGGCGACGATCAGCAGGATGCAGTCGGCGCCCATCGCGCGCGATTCGCTCAACTGGTACGCGTCGACGATGAAGTCCTTGCGCAGCACCGGCAGGCCGCAGGCCGACGCGTGCGGCGACAACGCGTCCGCCGAGCCCTGGAAATACGGCGCGTCGGTGAGCACCGAGAGGCACGTCGCGCCGCCGGCTTCGTACGATCGCGCGATCGCGGCGGGGTCGAAGTCCGGCCGCAGCAGCCCCTTCGACGGCGACGCCTTCTTGACCTCGGCGATGACGGCCGCGGCTCCGGCTTCGATGCGCCGGCGCAGCGCCGCGGCGAAGCCGCGCGGGCGATCGGCTGCGCGAGCGGCCGCCTCGAGCGTCGCGAGCGGCGTGTCCGCGCGCGCTTGCGCGACCTCGTCGACCTTCGTCGCGAGGATGCGGTCGAGGACGTCCGGCACGTCGTGTGACGTGGTGAGGCCATCGTCATCGCCAGCGGCGCACGACCGTCGTCATCGCGCGCGCTTCGTCGCCGCGACGAACGCATCGAGCTTCGCTCGCGCCGCGCCGCTCGCGATCACGTCGCGCGCCTTCGCGACGCCGGCCTCGATCGAGTCGCAGACGTCGGCCGCGTACAGCGCGAGGCCCGGCGTTCAGCACGACGATCTCGCGCGGCGTCCCGTCGACGTTCGCGAGCGCCTCGTCGATCATCGTCTTCGACTCGGCGGCATCGGTGACCTTCAGTCCGCGATTCGACTTCATCGCGAGGCCGTAGTCCTCGGGATGGATCTCGTACTCGCGGACCTCGCCGTCCTTCAGCTCGCCGACCAGCGTCGCGGCGCCGAGCGACGCCTCGTCCATGCCGTCCTTGCCGTAGACGACCAGCGCGTGGACCGGCGCCGAGCCGCTGCAGCACGCGGACCTGGATGCCGACGAGGTCCGGATGGAACACGCCCATCAGCTGATGGACCGCGCCGGCCGGATTCGTCAGCGGACCGAGGATGTTGAAGATCGTCCGCACGCCGAGCTCGCGACGGACCGGCGCGACGTTCTTCATCGCGCTGTGATGGTTCGGCGCGAACATGAAGCCGATGCCGGTCTCGTCGATGCACGCCGCGACCTGCGCGGGCGTCAGCAGCACGTTCGCGCCCAACGCTTCGAGGACGTCCGCGCTGCCCGAGCTCGACGACACGCCGCGGTTGCCGTGCTTCGCGACGCGCGCGCCGCCGGCCGCCGCGACGAACATCGCGGCCGTCGAGATGTTGAACGTGTGCGCGCCGTCGCCGCCGGTCCCGCACAGGTCGACGAGATGCGTGCGGTCCGCGACCTCGACCGGCGTCGCGAACTCGCGCATGACCTGCGCCGCCGCCGCGATCTCGCCGATCGTCTCCTTCTTCACGCGCAGCCCGAGCAGCAGCGCCGAGGCGAGCGACGGCGACATCTCGCCGCTTCATCAGCATCCGCATCAACGACAGCATCTCGTCGTGGAAGATCTCGCGGTGCTCGATGCAGCGCGTCAGCGCCTCGGTCGGGGTGATGGCCATGCGTTCGATCGTGATGCCCGCGGTCGCGAATCGGTGTCAGTGCGCGAGGAAGTTCTGCAGCAGCCGATGACCGTGCTCGGTCAGGATCGACTCGGGATGGAACTGCACCCCCTCGACGTCGAGCGTGCGATGGCGGACGCCCATGATCTCGCCGTCGTCGGTCCAGGCCGTGACCTCGAGGCAATCGGGCAACGAGGCGCGCTCGATCGCGAGCGAGTGGTAGCGCGTCACGGTGAACGGCGACGGCACGTCGGCGAAGACGCCTGCGTCGATGTGCGTGACCGCGTCGGTCTTGCCGTGCATCACGCGGGCCGCCCGGATCACGCGGCCGCCGAACGCCTCGCCGATCGCCTGGTGCCCGAGGCAGACGCCGAGGATCGGCAATCGACCGGCGAAGCGGTCGGATCAGCGGCACGCAGATGCCCGCTTCGGCCGGCGTCGACGGTCCCGGCGACAGGCAGATGCGATCGGCGCCGAGCGCCTCGACGTCGTCGAGCGTGACGGCGTCGTTGCGGACGACCTCGACGTCCTCACCGAGCTCGCCGAAGTACTGCACGAGGTTGTAGGTGAAGCTGTCGTAGTTGTCGATCATCAGCAGCATGCGGTCCTCGCGACGCGCTTCGCCCGCGGCCGGACGAAGAGGACGGCGATTATGCCGTCGAATCGACGGGGCCGGCGATGCGGCTCAACCCCGGGACGGCGCGACGCGCGTCAACGCGCGTAGAACGCCCGGATCGATGCGACGACGCGATCGACCTTCGCCTGGTCGATGTCGAGATGCGTGACGAAGCGCGTGTGCGCACCGACGCTCGCGACGATGCCGGCGTCGCGCAGGTGCTGCGCGAGCGCGGCGACGTCGGACGCCGGGACGTCGACGAACACCATGTTCGTGAACGGACCGTCGACGGTCAGCGCGTCGATCGTGCGCAGGCCGTCGGCGAGGCGAGCCGCGTTCGCATGATCGTCCGCGAGCCGCTCGACGTGATGGTCGAGCGCATACAGGCCGGCCGCCGCGAGGATGCCGGCCTGGCGCAGGCCGCCGCCGAGCATCTTGCGCCAGCGATGCGCCTGTTCGAGCAGCGGGCGCGGGCCGCACAGCACCGAGCCGACCGGCGTGCCGAGCCCCTTCGACAGGCAGATCGACACCGACTCGAACGGCGCGCACAGCGTCTCGAGCGACGAGCCGGTCGCGACCACGGCGTTGAAGACGCGTGCGCCGTCGAGATGCATCGCGAGCCCGGCGTCGCGCGCGAACGCGGCGACGTCGTCGACGTACGACTGCGCGATGACCTTGCCGCCGATCGTGTTCTCGAGCGCGACGAGTCGGGTCCGCGCGAAGTGGTCGTCGTGCGGCTTGACGGCCGCGCGCAGCTGGTCGAGCGGGATCGTGCCGTCGGCCGCGTTCTCGATCGGCTGCGGCTGGATGCTGCCGAGCACCGCCGCGCCGCCGCCTTCGTAGCGATAGGTGTGCGCCTTCTGTCCGACGAGATACTCGTCGCCGCGCGCGCAATGCGCCATCAGCGCGGCGAGGTTGCTCTGCGTGCCCGACGGCATGAAGAGGCCGGCCTCCATGCCGGCCATCTCGGCGAGACGCGCCTGCAGCCGGTTGACGGTCGGGTCGTCGCCGTAGACGTCGTCGCCGACGTCCGCACTCATCATCGCGGCGATCATGCCGGCCGTCGGACGCGTGACCGTGTCGCTGCGCAGGTCGATCGCGGCGTCGTTCGCCCGCAGGGCCGGCGGCGCGACGACCGGATCACGAACCGGCATCGTCGCGCTCAAGCCAGCTTGCCGTGGCAGTTCTTGTACTTCTTGCCGCTGCCGCACGGACAGGGATCGTTGCGGCCGACCTTCTCGCCGAAGCGCTGGACCTGCCGCACGCGCGGCGCCTGTGACGTCGACGGCGACGCGGCCCGCGCAGGCGCCGACACGGCCGCCGCCGCGACTTCGGTCTCGACCTCGGCGCCGTCGGCGACCGTCGCGAGTGCTTCGTCGAAGTCGGCGTGCTGGTAGCGGACGTTCTCGAGCGCCGGCGCGCTGTTCGCCATCTGCGCCGCCATCTGCGCCTCGGCCGCCTCGACCTGCTCGGCCGTCTGGATGTGGACCGTCGAGATCGTTCGCGTGACCTGGTTGCCGATCGCGTCGAGCAGCGCGCTGAACAGCTCGAACGCCTCGCGCTTGTATTCCTGCTTCGGATTCTTCTGCGCGTAGCCGCGCAGATGGATGCCCTGGCGCAGGTGATCGAGCGCGGCGAGGTGCTCGCGCCAGTGCGTGTCGAGGCTCTGCAGCATGATCGACCGCTCGAACCCGCCGAACGCCTCCTTGCCCGCGATCGCGATCTTCGCGTCGTAGGTCGCGTCGGCCGCCTGCACGACGCGCTCGACGATGTCCTCGTCGCTGATCGTCTCCTCGCCTTCGAGCATCGACACGAGCGGCACGTCGAGCTGCCACTCGCTCGCGAGCGTGCGTTCGAGGCCCGGCACGTCCCACTGCTCCTCGATCGCGCCTTCGGGCACGTAGTTGCGGACCACGGCCGTGAACACGCCGTGACGCAGCGACGCGATCGTCTCGGAGATGTCGCGCGATTCGAGCAGCTCGTTGCGCTGCTGGTAGATCACCTTGCGCTGATCGTTCGCGACGTCGTCGTACTCGAGCAGCTGCTTGCGGATGTCGAAGTTGCGCGCCTCGACCTTGCGTTGCGCGGTCTCGATCGACCGCATCACGATGCCGGCCTCGATCGGCTCGCCCTCCGGCATCTTCAGCCGGTCCATGATCGCGCGCACCCGGTCGCCGGCGAAGATGCGCAGCAGCGGATCGTCGAGCGACAGGTAGAAGCGCGACGAGCCCGGGTCGCCCTGCCGACCGCTGCGGCCGCGCAGCTGGTTGTCGACGCGCCGCGACTCGTGACGCTCGGTGCCGATGATGTGCAGCCCGCCGGCGGCGACGACCTGGTCGTGCAGCCCCTGCCACGCGCTCTTGAGCTTCTCGACCTCGGCGGCCTTCTGCTCGTCGGACTTGGAATCGTCGGCGCGGACGAAGTCGATCTGCTTCTCGACGTTGCCGCCGAGCACGATGTCGGTCCCGCGGCCGGCCATGTTGGTCGCGATCGTGACGGCGCCCGGCTTGCCGGCCTGCACGATGATCTCGGCCTCGCGCGCGTGCTGCTTCGCGTTCAGCACCTCGTGCGGAAACTTCTTGCGCTTCAGCAGCCCCGACAGCAGCTCGGAGTTCTCGATCGACGTCGTGCCCACGAGCACCGGCTGCCCGCGCTGCCGGCAGTCCTCGATGTCCATGATGATCGCGTTGTACTTCTCGCCGGCGGTCTTGTAGACCTGGTCGAGCTTGTCCTCGCGACGCGACGGCTTGTTCGGCGGGATGACGACCGTCTCGAGGTTGTAGATCTCCTGGAACTCGTACGCCTCGGTGTCGGCCGTGCCGGTCATGCCGGCGAGCTTGCCGTACATGCGGAAGTAGTTCTGGAACGTGATCGACGCGAGCGTCTGGTTCTCGTTCTGGATCTTGACGCCTTCCTTCGCCTCGACGGCCTGATGCAGGCCGTCGGACCAGCGCCGCCCGACCATCAGCCGGCCGGTGAACTCGTCGACGATGACGACCTCGCCCTGGCCGTCGCCCGGCTGCACGACGTACTGCTGGTCGCGGTGATAGAGGTTGTGCGCGCGCAGCGCGGCCATCAGGTGATGGACCAGCAGGATGTTGGCCGGGTCGTACAGCGACGCGCCCTCGGGCAGCAGGCCCATGTTCTCGAGGATCTTCTCGGCCTTCTCGTGGCCCGCCTCGGACAGCTGGATCTGATGACCCTTCTCGTCGACCCAGAAGTCGCCTTCCGGCTCCGGCTCGTTCGGCTTCGCCTCTTCCTTCATGCGATCCAGCAGCGGCGGGACCGTGTTGAGCCGCACGTACAGCTCGGTGTGATCCTCGGCCTGGCCGCTGATGATCAGCGGCGTGCGAGCCTCGTCGATCAGGATCGAGTCGACCTCGTCGACGATCGCGTACGCCAGCCCCCGCTGCACGCGGTCGCCGGTGTCGTACACCATGTTGTCGCGCAGGTAGTCGAAGCCGAACTCGTTGTTCGTGCCGTACGTGATGTCGGCCGCGTACGCCTGCTGCTTCAGGTCGTGCGGCATCTGCGACAGGTTGATGCCGACGGTCAGGCCGAGGAAGTCGTACAGCCGGCCCATCCACTCCGCGTCGCGCTGCGCGAGGTAGTCGTTGACCGTGACGAGGTGCACGCCGTTGCCGGTCAGCGCATTGAGGTACACCGGCAGCGTCGCCGTCAGCGTCTTGCCCTCGCCGGTCCGCATCTCCGCGATCTTGCCTTCGTGCAGCGCGATGCCGCCGATGCAGCTGCACGTCGAAGTGCCGCATGCCGAGCGAGCGCTTCGACGCCTCGCGGACGACCGCGAACGCCTCGGGCAGCAGGTCGTCGAGCGATTCACCGGCCGCGTGACGGGCCTTCAGCTCTGCGGTCTTGCCGCGCAGCGCGTCGTCCGACAGCGCCGCGATCGACGGTTCGAGCGCGTTGATCGCGAGGACCGGCCGCCGGTATTGCTTGAGCAGCCGCTCGTTGCGGCTGCCGAAGAGCTTCTTCAGAACGCCAGTCAGCATGGGAAGGGAACGTGGATCGCCGGTGCGGCGGTGCCGCGGTTCGTGCGCGGCACCGAGCGAACGAGCACGCGAACCGGATCCGAACGGAGGGACGGACGGCCGCGGGCATGAGATCGCGACGGCAGCCGAACCCGACGACGCACGGCGTACGCGGCGGCGAAAGCGCGGGATTTTATCATGCGGCCCCTTCGCGACCGGCCGCCTCGCGCGGCGACGATGGCTGAAGACCGACCAGACGTGGACATGGCGTTGCCGACGACGAAATCAAGCGTCACGCCACGGCCGGCCGTGCATGCGAAGATGCGAACCATGCGTTTCGAGCCGCAACGTCCGGCGTCGGTGATCGATTTCCTGAAGCGCCACGAGGGCGCGGCCGGGCTGCTGCCGGCCGCCGAGCGGATCGCGCGCCTCGAGTCCGACCTGTTCGCCGCGATGCCGGCGTCGCTGCGTGCGGACTGCGCGGTGACCGACGTCGACGACGCGACCGTCGTGCTGCGGGTCGCGTCGGCCAGCGTCGCCGCGAAGCTGCGCCAGACGTTGCCGCGACTGCGCGACGCGCTGGTCGCACGCGGATGGCACGTCGACGGCATCCGCGTGCGCGTCAAGCCGAGACCGTCGCTGGCGGACGATGCGCCCGGCTGGAAGTCGCCGGTTCAGCCGTCGATCTCTGCAACCGGCCTCGACGCGTTCGAGTCGCTCGGCCAAGGGCTGGAGGACACGCCGCTGCGGGCGGCCATCGACCGGCTGGTGCGCCGGCGTCGGCCGACGCGCGGTTGATCAGGCCGGCACGGTCTCGCTGACGAGGCCGAACGTGAACGCGCGGGGCGCCTTCGCCTCGTCGTCGAACGTGACGATCTCGTAGGCCGACGCGTCGGCCAGCAGCGCCCGCAGCAGCTGGTTGTTCATCGCATGGCCGGACTTGTGGGCGCGATACGACGCGATCAGCGGATGGCCGATCACGTACAGGTCGCCGATCGCGTCGAGGATCTTGTGCTTGACGAACTCCGACGCGTCGCGCAGCCCCTCGCCGTTCAGCACGCGGTATTCGTCCATCACGATCGTGTTGTCGAAGCTGCCGCCCCGCGCGAGGCCCATCTGTCTGAGCGCCTCGGCCTCGTGCATGAAGCCGAACGTGCGGGCGCGCGCGATCTCGCGGATGTACGACCGGTCGGCGAAGTCGATCGCATAGCGCTGACCGGTCGCGTTGATGGCCGGATGGCGGAAGTCGATCGAGAAGTCGAGCTTGAACCCGGCATACGGCTCGAGTCGCACCCATGCATCGTCGCCGCCGTTCGGCGCCGCCGGCACGCGGATCTCGACCGGCTTCTTCACGCGGATGAACTTCTTCGCCGCCGGCTGCTCGTCGATGCCGGCCGACTGCAGCAGGAACACGAACGACGCGGCGCTGCCGTCCATGATCGGAATCTCTTCGGCCGTGACATCGACATACAGGTTGTCGATGCCGAGCCCGGCGCAGGCGGACATCAGGTGCTCGATCGTCGACACCTTCGCACGGCCGACCTGCAACGTCGACGCGAGCCGCGTGTCGCCGATCGCCATCGCGTTGGCGGGCAGGTCGACCGGCGGGTCGAGGTCGATGCGGCGGAACACGATGCCGGTGTCGACCGGCGCGGGCCGCATCGTCAGCACGACGCGCGTGCCCGAGTGCAGGCCGATGCCGGTCGCCTTCGTGACTTCCTGGATGGTTCGTTGCCGCAGCATGCCGTTGGCCGGCGCAATGGTTGTCGTTGTTCTTGTCAGCATCGCGCGATTATAAGAATTCATTGCTTCGCAACATAGGCTTTTAATGTTGCGCGTTGTAATTGGCGTGCCGCGAGACAGATCCCGATTTCTTCCGAGGCCTGCGCGTAGTTGCGGGTGCCGCCCGGGATTCGCCCCGCGCGATCGCCGAACGTGGCGTCGAAATCGCCCTTCGCGCCGGCATCGCAGAGCCGCCGCCCGACCACCGGCAGGTAACCGGCGGAATACTCGGGCAACCGTCGCACGACCGCGTCGTAATGGCCGCGCAGGTAGCGGACCGCCTGCGCGGCCGCGAGTTCATCGCGGCCTGCGCCCTGCATCATCGCCGCCAGCCCGTCGCGGGCGTCGGACCGCTCCGCGAACAACGCGTCGTAGGCCGCCTCCGCGAGCGCCGGATCGCGAAACGATCCGAGCGCCGGCAGCAGCACCGAGCGGTCGACGCCGGTCGATCGCGACTGCGCGTCGAGCATCGCATCGAGCAGCTCGCGGCCCGACGAGCCCTGTGCGACGCGGGCGGCCGTGACGAGCACCGCACCGGCCGCGCTCGGCAACGGGTTCCTCGATCCGAGCCATTCGCGCGCGAGCCGCGTCGCGTCGCGCTGCAGCGGCGCATCGTTGCCGAGGTCGGCGACCCATGGCAGCAGCTGCTGCCGCAGCGTCGCGTCGCCCTCGCGATCGGACGGGCGCGCGGTCCAGCCGAGTTGCCGTGCCTTGGGGGCGAAGTACTTCTGCACGTAGCGCGCGAAGCCGTCGCGATCGACCGCGTCCTCGAGCCAGGACACGCGGACCTCCGATGCGAGCCGGGTCGCGGCCTCGTCGACCGTCTCCTGCCGATGGTTCGCGAAGCGCGCCGCGAACTCCAGCGCGACGTCGATCGGCCATTCGCCGCTCGCGACTAGGATCGCCGCGTCGTCGAGCGCAGGGATCGCCTCGGACGGCAGCAGCGGCGTGCGCGCCAGCTGCTGGCTCAGCTCGGGGGTCAGCGACGACACGAAGTAGCCGCTGCCGCCGCGGTTCGGCAGCACCCAGGCCGGACAGGACTCGCCGCTCGGCAACGGCAGCGACGTTCGCGCGTCCTGCACGACGGTGCAGAGCTCGTTGAAGTCGCCGCCGCGGCCGAACTGGAAGCAGGCCGGGAAGATCCAGCGCTGGTTGAAGCTCGGGTCGCCGATCGGCCGCGATGGCACGTAGCGCGACTGGTTCAGGACCAGCTTCGGCGGACTCTTGCCGTCGGCGCCGCAGTCGAGCGACACCGCGAGCCTCGGCACGCCGGGCTGCTCGATGAACGTCCGCAGGCCGGCGATCATCGTCGCGTTCTCGGGGCCGGCCTCGGTGGTCTGGGCCGCGAAGAAGTCCTCGGCGCGCGCGCTGCCGTTCGCATGCTCGGACAGATAGCGGCGCACGCCGTTGCGAAAGCGTTCCTCGCCGATCGCCGCCTCGAACATCGACAGCACGGCCGCGCCCTTCTCGTACGTGATCGCGTCGAACGCGTTGCGCAGGTCGTCGGGCGTGTTGACCGGCTGGCGCACCTGCCTCGTCGACGCGAGCCGGTCGACGAGGATCGCCTGCATGCGGCGCTCGTCGCCCGACAGTCGCGTCTGCCAGACCGGGAACGCACGCTCCAGGACCTTCGCACTCATCCACGTCGCGAACGACTCGTTGAGCCACGTGTCGTTCCACCATTGCATCGTGACGAGGTCGCCGAACCACTGGTGCGCCATCTCGTGCGCGGCGGTATCGGCCCAGCGCCGCCGGAAGCGCTCGCCGTCCTGCTCGGACCGCGCCGCCATCAGCGACATCTGATAGGTGATGAGACCGACGTTCTCCATCGCGCCGAAGCCGACGGTGATCGGGATCGCGACCGAGTCGAGCTTGTCGAACGGATACGGCTGCCCGAAGTAGTCCTCGAGCGCGTCGAGAATCTTCGGCGTCGACTCCTTCGCCCATCCGACCTCGCCCGCGTGGCCCTTCGGCACGAGATAACGCAACGGCGTGCCCTTCTTGCCGGCACGGCCACCGTCGACGACGTCGAACGGACCGACCGCGAACGCGA
Organism: uncultured beta proteobacterium; assembly: GCA_963795885.1. Taxonomy (GTDB): domain Bacteria; phylum Pseudomonadota; class Gammaproteobacteria; order Burkholderiales; family Burkholderiaceae_D; genus CAHJXF01. Next base: position 467,056 of record CAWCJI010000005.1, read on the forward strand.
CGAGATAGCTCGGCAGCGGCGGCGTCGGATTGAAGCGGACGCGCTTCATCGCGATCGCGGGCTCGACGGGGGCCGGCTTGCGCGACGACGTCTTCGGCTCCGGCGGCGGGGCGACGAACGGCTCCTCGCTCGCGATCGGCGTGTTCGACGCCGCGACGTCGTCGCTCGGCACGATCAGCGACAGATGCCATGGCGTCTTCCAGCCCGGCTCGTCGAAGCAGGGAAAGGCGCGGCGCGCGTCGGTGTCCTCGAACTGCGTGAACGCGTACCACTGGCCGCCGTCCTGCTGCTTGAACACGCCGTCGGTCTCGGTGCGATCGATCGTGCCGTCGTAGTCGAACGTGATCACCGCGCGGCCCGCAGGAATCGGCGACGCGAACCGGAGGCCGACGAAGTCGCGGCCGCCCGGCACCGTCTTCGCGACCAGCGTCTTGCCACCGGCCTGGACGTTCGCGGACCGGATGTCGAGCCGCGTCGCATTGATCCAGAAGAAGTCGGTCGCCCTCGAGACGTCGACGTGGATGATCAGATGGCCGGCGAAGGTCTCCTTCGTCGGGACGATCGTCAGCTCGGCCTCGTACGCGAGCGGCTTCACGGCGTCGCCGAGCCGCATCGCCGGCGGCGTCGGCGCGGCGGGCGCCGTCTTGCGGCGCGGCGCGGCGTCGGCCGGGCCGACCAGCGACAGCGCGAACAACACCGCTGCCGCGACATGACGGGCGCGAATCATTCGATCGTCACGTCGACGTCGCGCTCGAGGATTGGGGACGGTCGACGAAGGCAGGTCCGGACACGGGTCGTTGGGCACGGCCGCGATTTTACCCGCGCACACGATCGACCCCGCGAAGGCGCAGGGTCGCGAGACGCGGTCGATGGACGGCGAGCCCGCCGCAGCGGGCGCCGCCGCCCATCGTCGCGCATCAGTCCGCCTGCTTGCGCAGGAACGCCGGGATCTCGAGGCGATCCATCCCGCTCTCCTCGAGCGCCGTGACGCGCGCCGCCGCGTGCTCGCGCGTACGCCACACCGCCGGCTGGTCGTACTGCTCGTAGCCGTTCGTGCCGGTCGCGGCGAGCGGCTGCGCGACCGCGGCCGCGAAGCCGTGCTCGACGGCGCCCTTCATCACCTGCGGTTGCGGCACGAGCTGCGGACGCTGCTTCTGACGACCGAGGCCGGTGGCCACGACGGTCACGCGCAGGTTGTCGCCCATCGTGTCGTCGTACACGGCGCCCATGATGACGGTCGCGTCCTCGGCGGCGAACGCGCTGATCGTCTCCATCACCGTGCGGGTCTCGCGCAGCTTCAGCGTCCGGCTCGCCGTGATGTTCACGAGCACGCCGCGCGCGCCCGACAGGTCGACGCCTTCGAGCAGCGGGCTCGTGACGGCCTGTTCGGCAGCCAGCCGCGCGCGGTCGATGCCGGCCGCCATCGCGGTGCCCATCATCGCCTTGCCCTGCTCGCTCATCACCGTCTTGACGTCCTCGAAGTCGACGTTGATCAGGCCGTCGACCTTGATGATCTCCGCGATGCCGGCGACCGCGTTGTGCAGCACGTCGTCGGCGCACTTGAAGCACGCGTCCATCTCCGCGTCCTCGCCCATCACCTCCTCGAGCTTCTCGTTCAGCACGACGATCAGCGAATCGACGTGCGTCGCGAGGCTGTCGAGCCCGTCCTCGGCGGTGCGCATCTTGCGGCTGCCTTCGAAGCCGAACGGCTTCGAGACGACGCCGACCGTCAGGATGCCGAGCTCCTTCGCGACCTGCGCGACGATCGGCGCCGCGCCGGTGCCGGTGCCGCCGCCCATGCCGGCCGTGATGAACACCATGTGCGCGTCGCGCAACTCGTCGGCGATGCGTTCGCGCGCCTCCTCGGCGGCGGCGCGCCCGGCTCTCGGGCTTCGCGCCGGCGCCGAGGCCCGACTTGCCGAGCTGGATCACGCTCTCGGCCTTCGAGCGCGCGAGCGCCTGCGCGTCGGTGTTCGCGCAGATGAAGTCGACCCCCTGCACGCCGCGGTTGATCATGTGCTGCACGGCGTTGCCGCCGGCGCCCCCGACGCCGATCACCTTGATGACCGCGCCCGTCGTTTCGTTGTCCAGCATTTCAAACGTCATGATGTTTCTCCGATTCAAGATCAAGACTTCGTTCCACGATTCAGGAACCAGGACTTGGGATTCGGGTGGTCCGTATCCGAAGGCCTTGTGCCTTTCCGTACTGCTCAAAACAAACGACTTGCAAGCACTCATCCACGGGACGCGCATGCGCGTCTCGTCCGTGAGTCGTTCAAAGCGTTGTCAAAAATTCCCCACGAACCATTCCTTCATCCGCTGGAAGATGTCCTTCACGCCGCCGCGCGACGACGCGACGCGGCGACCGCGCAGACGCTGCACGCGCGCTTCCTGCAAGAGGCCCATCGACGTCGAGAAGCGCGGGTTGCGGACGACGTCCGACAGGTTGCCGTTGTAGTCGGGCACGCCGAGGCGCACCGGCTTCAGGAAGATGTCCTCGCCGAGCTCGACGATGCCGTCCATCAGCGCGGTGCCGCCGGTGATGACGACGCCCGACGACAGCAGCTCCTCGTAGCCAGACTCCCGGACCACCTGCTGCACCAGCGAGAACAGCTCCTCGACGCGCGGCTCGATCACGGCCGCGAGTGCCTGCCGGCTCAGCATCCGCGGGCCGCGCTCGCCGATGCCCGGCACCTCGATCAGGTCGTCGGCGTTCGCGAGCACCTGCTTCGCGGTGCCGTGCGAGACCTTGATGTCCTCGGCGTCCGCGGTCGGCGTGCGCAACGCCATCGCGATGTCGTTCGTGATCTGGTCGCCGGCGATCGGGATGACGGCCGTGTGGCGGATCGCGCCGCCGGTGAAGATCGCGATGTCGGTCGTGCCGCCGCCGATGTCGACGAGCACGACGCCGAGCTCCTTCTCGTCGTCGGTCAGCACCGCGAGGCTCGACGCGAGCGGCTGCAGGATCAGGTCCTGCACCTCGAGCCCGCAGCGGCGCACGCACTTGACGATGTTCTGCGCCGCGCTGACGGCGCCGGTCACGATGTGGACCTTGACCTCGAGCCGCATGCCGCTCATGCCGAGCGGCTCGCGGACGTCCTCCTGCCCGTCGACGATGAACTCCTGCGTCAGCACGTGCAGCATCTGCTGGTCGCCGGGGATGCTGACGGCCTTCGCGGTCTCGATCACGCGCGCGACGTCGGTCGACGTGACCTCCTTGTCCTTGATCGCCACCATGCCGCTCGAGTTGAAGCTCTTGATGTGGCTGCCGGCGATGCCGGTGTAGACGTCGCGGATCTTGCAGTCGGCCATCAGCTCGGCCTCTTCGAGCGCGCGCTGGATCGACGAGACCGTCGTCTCGATGTTGACGACCACGCCCTTCTTGAGTCCCTTCGACTCGTGCTGCCCCATCCCGATCACGTCGAAGCGACCGTCGGCCTGCAATTCGGCCACCACGGCGACGACCTTCGACGTGCCGATGTCGAGGCCGACGATCAGGTCCTTCGTCTCTTTCGTCACGTCTGGTCCTCGGGCGGTGGTCGCATCGCGTGCTCTCGTTCAGTGGGTGGTGGTCGGTCGACGCGCGGCGGTCGCGGGCTTCCTGACGACGGCCGGTCGCGCGGCGGTCTTGTCCTCGGCGAGCCGCAGCCCCTCGGCCCGCAGCGCGAAGCCGTTCGGATAGCGCAGGTCGATCAGCGTCGGCTTCGGCCAGCGCGACATCAGGCTCGGCCACACGTTGATCATCCGCAGCACGCGGGTCGGCACGGTGCTGCCGTCGCTCTCGCGGCCGAGGTCGACGGTCAGGCCGTTCTCGGTCCCGTTCTCGAAGTGGACGGTCCACGCATAACGCGGCGACAGCGTGACCTGGTCCGGCACGAGCGACAGCTTCGCGAACCAGCTCTTGAAGTCGACGTAGCGGGACGCGACGTCGCGCTCGGTGCCAGCCGGACCGGCGAGTTCCGGCAGGTCCTTGTTGTCCTCCTCGGCCTCCGCCGCGTTCGCCGAGAACAGGTCGCCGAAGGTGTCGACGTAGCGGCCGTCGTCCCAGGTGCCGAGCAGCTGATGCTCCTCGACGCCGACGACGAGCCGGTCCGGCCATTCGCGGCGGACCTGCACGCGACGCACCCACGGCACGGCCTCGAACGCGCGACGCACCGCCTCGAGGTCGACGGTGAAGAAGTTGCCGGTCGTCGTCGTGCGGATCAGCGGCAGCGCGTCGGAGCGGACCGTCGCGGCGCTGACGTGCCGCAGCGGCACGGCCGGCTCGGACGCGATCGGCAGCGACTCGATGCGGATCGCGCGCAGCGCGAACATCGGGCGCCGCGACGCCCACAGCGCCGCGCCGGCGATGAGCGCGGCCGCCGCGACGACGGCGATCGCGAGCGCGGCCGTATTCAGGAGGCGCGGGCTATCCCACATCGTCGTTCCCCGCGATGGTGGACGGATGCGCCGTCGTCGCCGCGATCGGCCAGCGCGGCGCGGCGCGTCTTCAGCCGCGCGCTCGCGAGCACCTCGACGCACAGGTCCTCGTAGCTCACGTCGATCGCGCGCGCCGCCATCGGCACCAGCGAATGCGTCGTCATGCCGGGCGACGTGTTGACCTCGAGCAGGAACGGCTCGTCGTCGGCGTGGCGCAGCATGAAGTCGACGCGGCCCCAGCCTTCGCACCCGATCGCGGCGAACGCTTCGAGCGCGAGTTCGCGGATGCGATGCGACAGCGCGTCGTCGATCGGCGCCGGACACAGGTAGCGCGTGTCGTCGGTGAAATACTTGTTCTGGTAATCGTAGTTGCCGTCGGGCGCGACGATCTCGATGATCGGCAGCGCTTCGAGCTTGCCGCGGCGCTCGACGATGGACACCGTCAGCTCGCGACCGGCGATGAACTCCTCCGCGAGGACGACGTCGTCGAAGCGTGCCGCGAGCTCGAAGCCCTCGCCCATCTGCGAGTAACCGGCGACCTTCGTGATGCCGATCGTCGAGCCCTCGTGCGGCGGCTTGACGATCAGCGGCAGCCCGAGGATGTCGGGGACCTGGCGCAGGTCGGTGGTGGCATCGAGCACCACGTGGCGCGGCGTCGGCAGGTGCTGGCTCAGCCAGACGCGCTTCGTGAAGATCTTGTCCATCGCGATCGCCGACGCCAGCACGCCGCTGCCGGTGTACGGGATGCCGAGCAGCTCGAGCGCGCCCTGGATCGCGCCGTCCTCGCCGAAGCGGCCATGCAGCGCGATGAAGACGCGGTCGAAGCGTTCGGTCGCGAGCTCGCCGAGCGGCCGCAGCGACGGATCGAACGGATGCGCGTCGATGCCCTTTCCGCGCAGCGCGGCGAGCACGCCGGTGCCCGACATGATCGAGATGTCGTGCTCGGCGGAAAGGCCACCCATCAGCACGCCCACGCGGCCGAAGTCGCGCGTCATCGCGTCTTCTCCAGCAGCCGGCCCGGCACGCCGCCGATCGAGCCCGCGCCCATCGTGATGACGACGTCGCCGTCGCGCGCGACCGACAGGATCGCGTCGGGCATCGCGTCGATGTCCTCGACGAACAGCGGCTCGATGCGGCCGGCCACGCGGACCGCGCGCGCGAGCGAGCGCCCGTCGGCCGCGACGATCGGCTGCTCGCCGGCCGGGTAGACCTCGCCGAGCACCACCGCGTCGGCCGACGACAGCACGCGCGCGAAGTCCTCGAACAGGTCGCGCGTGCGCGTGTAGCGATGCGGCTGAAACGCGAGCACGACGCGGCGGCCCGGATACGCGCCGCGCGACGCGGCGAGCGTCGCGGTCATCTCGACCGGATGATGGCCGTAGTCGTCGATCAGCGTGAACGATCCGGCGCTGCCGTCCGCCTGCGCGATCGAGACGTCGCCCAGCTGCTGGAAGCGCCGGCCGACGCCGGTGAAGCTCGCCAGCGCCTCGCGGATCGCGTCGTCGGCGACGTTGAGTTCGGTCGCGACCGCGATCGCCGCGAGCGCGTTCAGCACGTTGTGCTCGCCGGGCAGGTTCAGCACGACGTCGAGCGGCGGCAGCGTCACGCCGTTCTGCCGCGTCACCGTGAAGCGCATGCGGCCGTCGTCGGCGCGCACGTCGTGCGCGCGGATCTGCGCGTCGGCCGAGAAGCCGTAGGTCGTCAACGGCTTCGAGATCAGCGGCATGATCTCGCGGACGTTCGCGTCGTCGATGCAGACCACTGCGGTGCCGTAGAACGGCAGCCGCTGCGTGAACTCGATGAACGCCTGCTTGAGCCGCGCGAAGTCGTGGCCGTACGTCTCCATGTGGTCGGCGTCGATGTTCGTGATCACCGCCATCACCGGCGTCAGGTTCAGGAACGACGCGTCGGACTCGTCGGCCTCGACGACGATGTAGTCGCCCTGCCCGAGCTTCGCGTTCGCGCCCGCGCTGTTGAGTCGCCCGCCGATCACGAACGTCGGATCGAGCCCGCCCTGCGCGAGGACCGACGCAACGAGGCTCGTCGTCGTGGTCTTGCCGTGCGCGCCGGCGATCGCGATGCCGCGCTTGAGGCGCATCAGCTCCGACAGCATCACGGCGCGCGGCACGACCGGGATGCGGCGCCGGCGCGCCTCGATCACCTCGGGATTGTCGGGCTGCACCGCGCTCGACACGACGATGGCATCGGCGTTCGCGACGTGCGCGCGATCGTGGCCGCGCTTGACGTCCGCGCCGAAGTGGACGAGCCGTTGCGTCGCGGCGTTGCTGGTGACGTCGGAGCCGCTGATCGTGTAGCCGAGGTTCAGCAGCACCTCGGCGATGCCGCTCATGCCGCTGCCACCGATGCCGACGAAGTGGATATTCTTGATCTTGTGCTTCACGCCTCGTCCTTCCGGGCGTGCGCCTCGATCTCGTCGGCGACCGTCTCGGTCGCATGCGGCTTGCCGAGCGCACGGGCGCACTCGGCCATCGTCTGCAGGCGATCTCGCGTGAACGAGCCGAGCAACGCGGCGAGCGAAGCCGCGGTCAGCTCCGCCTGCGGCATGTGGATCGCGGCGCCGGCCGCCGCGAGATAGACCGCGTTGTCGCGCTGATGCGAGGTCGTCGACGCGATCAGCGGCACGAGCACGCTCGCGACGCCGGCGGCCGTCAGTTCGCTGACGGTGATCGCGCCGGCGCGGCAGATCACGAGGTCGGCCTCGCGGTAGTGCGCGGCCATGTCGTCGATGAACGGCTCGACCGCCGCGGCGACGCCGAGGTCGCGATACGCTGCCGCGAGCGCATCGGCATGCTGTGCGCCGGCCTGATGGACGACGACCGGCCGCGCGTCGACCGGCATCGCGGCCAGCGCGAGCGGCACGTGACGATTGATGACGGCCGCGCCGAGGCTGCCGCCGAGCACGAGCAACCGCAGCGGACCCGTGCGCGCCGCGTAGCGCCCGGACGGCGGCGGCAGCAGCGCGATCGATGCGCGCACCGGGCTGCCGGTCCACACGGCCTTGCCGTCCGTGCCGTCCTTCGGTCCGGGCAGTCCGAACAGCAGGCGGTCGGCGAACGGCTTCAGCGCGCGATTCGACAGCAGCAGCGCGGAGTCGCTGTTCATCAGCAGCAGCGGGATGCGGATCCACGCGGCCGCGAGGCCGCCGGGTACCGTGACGTAGCCGCCCATGCCGAGCACCGCGTGCGGCTTCAGCGTCCGGAAGAAGCGCAGGCTTCGAAACGACGCCGGCGACGAACTGCCCGACGCCGCGCAGCGCATGGCCGAAGCCCTTGCCGCGCAGCCCGGCGAACGCGATCGTGTCGAGCGCGATGCCGGCCTCGGGGACGAGCCGGTTCTCCATCCCGTGCGCGGTGCCGAGCCAGCGGATCGCCCAGCCGCGCGCCCGCATCGTCTCGGCGATCGCGAGGCCCGGCATGATGTGGCCGCCGGTCCCGCCGGCCATGATGAGGAGCGTGCGGGTCATGCGCGCACCTCGCGTGGAGCGGAGCCGATCGCGGATGCGTGCGAAGAACGGGCCGGGAGGTTCGCCGGGCCGACGAACAGGGGATCGAGCGCGCCGCTCATACGCGTCCCCCGCGCATCAGCACCCGGCTCTCGTAATCCACCCGCATCACCAGCGCGAACGCCACGCAGTTGACGAGGATCCCGCTGCCGCCGTAGCTCATCAGCGGCAGCGTCAGGCCCTTCGTCGGCAGGAGGCCGAGGTTGACGCCCATGTTGATGAACGCCTGCACGCCGATCCAGATGCCGATGCCCTTCGCGACCAGACCCGCGTAGGTGCGTTCGAGCGCGATCGCCTGGCGGCCGATGTAGAAGCAGCGCTGCACGAGCCAGAAGAACAGCGCGACGACGATCGCGACGCCGACCAGACCGAGCTCCTCGCCGATCACCGCGAGCAGGAAGTCGGTGTGCGCCTCCGGCAGGTAGTGCAGCTTCTCGACGCTGCCGCCGAGTCCGACGCCGAGCCATTCGCCGCGGCCGAACGCGATCAGCGAATGCGTCAGCTGGTACGCCTTGCCCGCCGCGTTGTCTTCCTCGAACGGATCGAGGTACGCGAAGAAGCGCGCGCGCCGCCACGGGTTCAGCATCACGAGCGCGACGAAGCCGGCCGCCATCGCGCCCGACAGCCCGAGGAACATCTTCGCGTTGACGCCGCCGAGGAACAGGATGCCGAACGCGACCGCCGCGATCACCATGAACGCGCCGAGGTCGGGCTCGAGCTGCAGCAGCGCGCCGACCAGCACGACGACGAACGCCATCGGCAGGAAGCCCTTGCTGAAGCGATGCATCAGCGCCTGCTTGCGGACCGTGTAGTCGGCCGCGTACATCGCGACCATCAGCTTCATCACCTCGGACGGCTGCAGGTTCAGCATGTACAGCGAGATCCAGCGCTTCGCGCCGTTCGCACCGCGGCCGAGGCCCGGCACGAGCACCGCGACCAGCAGCACGATCGTCGCGACGAACAGGTACGGCGACCAGCGCTGCCACTTCGACAACGGGATGCGGAACGTGACGAGGCCGGCGACGCCACCGATCACGATGAAGATCGCCTGACGCACGAGGAAGTAGGTCTGCGTCGGCTTGATCGCCTTGTAGCGCGGCGACTCGGGCAGCGCGATCGACGCCGAATAGATCATCACGAGGCCGAGCAGCAGCAGGGCCACGCAGACGACGAACAGCGGCTGGTCCCATTCGGTCAGCGTCGAGCGCGGCGGACGCAGCGGGTCGATCGCGTGACGCGCGCGCGTCGGCGTCCGATCGCGCGCGGCGGCGCCGAACAGGCCGTTCAGCACGGCGCCTCCTCCGTCTGCGTCTCGCGCGCGACGACCCGTTCGACGGCCGCGACGAAGACCTCGGCGCGATGCGCGTAGTCGCGGAACATGTCGAGGCTCGCGCAGGCCGGCGACAGCAGCACGACGTCGCCGGCGCGTGCGATGCCGGCCGCCGCGACGACCGCGTCGTCGAGGGAGTCGCAGTCGACCAGCGTCACGCCGGTGTCCTCGAGCGCGGCGCCGATCGCGGCGCGATCCCGGCCGATCAGCAGCACGGCGCGCGCATGCTCGGCGACCGGCGCGGCGAGCGGCGAGAAGTCCTGGCCCTTGCCGAGGCCGCCGGCGATCAACACGACCTTGCGTCCGAGGCCGCGCAGCGCCGCGACCGTCGCGCCGACGTTCGTGCCCTTGCTGTCTTCGATCCAGTCGACGCCGTCGTGCGCGCGGACGAACGCCATGCGGTGCGGCTCGCCTTCGTACGCGGCGGCCGCGCGCAGCATCGGCGCCATCGGCAACCCGATCGCGCGGCCGAGCGCGAGCGCCGCGAGCACGTTCGCGACGTTGTGGTCGCCGCGCAGACGCAGTGCGTCGACCGGCATCAGCTGCTTGACGCGGACCGGCGCGATCGACGCGAGCGGCACGACCTTCGCCGCGCGCCGCTTCGCGATCACGCGCTTCGATCCGAAGCCGCGCGCCTCGGCATCGGGGTCGTCGCCTTCCGCGAGCGCGAGCCAGCGCAGCGCCGCGCGCGTCTCGTCGCCGTCGCGGTCGACGACGATGCCGAGGTCGCCCGGCAGCGTCGGCGCATCGAGCCCGAAGCGGACCGACGGTGCGTCGGGCGCGTCCATCGCGATCACGCGCGCGTCGTCGCGATTGAGCACGCGGATCGACGCCGGCCGCGAAGATCGACGCCTTCGATGCGCGCATAAGACTCCAGGTCGCCGTGCCGGTCGAGGTGGTCCTGCGTGACGTTGAGCACCGTGGCGCTGCGGCACGAGCGACTTCGTCGTCTCCAGCTGGAAGCTCGACAATTCGAGCACCCAGACGTCGGGCAGCGGGCCGCGATCGAGCGCGTCGGCAGCGCATCGAGCGCGGGCGGCGACACGTTGCCGGCGACCGCGACGCGGCGGCCTGCGCTCGCGCACAGCCGGCCGACGAGCTGCGTGACGGTCGTCTTGCCGTTCGTGCCCGTGATCGCGACGACCTTCGGCGCGTAGCCGCGTTCGGCTTCCAGCGCGGCCAGCGCGCGCGCGAACAGCTCGATCTCGCCGCGACCTCGATGCGCGCGACGCGCCGTCGCGAGCAACAGGGCGCGTGCGGCGCGCGCCTTCGGAGCGAGGCCGGGGCTGAGGCGACAGGTCGACGCCGTCGAGCAGCGCGTCGTCGAAGGCGCCGAGACGAACGTCGACGTCGGCGTCGAGCGCGCCCGCTGCGGCGGCGACGGCGCGCGTGTCGGCGACGCGGACGCGCGCGCCGCCGCGGCCGGCACCAGCGCGCCATCGCGGCCCGGACTCGCCGAGGCCGAGCACGAGGATCGTGCGTCGCGCGAGGTCGAAGGTGTCGGACCGGGCTGTCGTTCATCGTCGCAGTCTTCAACGTCGACAGGCCCACCAGCACCAGCATCATCGTGACGATCCAGAATCGCACGACGACCTGCGTTTCCTTCCAGCCGCCTTCCTCGAAGTGGTGATGGAGCGGCGCCATCCGGAAGATCCGTCGGCCGGTGCCGTATCGACGCCTCGTGTACTTGAAGTACAGCACCTGGACCATCACCGAGATCGTCTCGGCGACGAAGACGCCACCCATGATGAAGAGCACGATCTCCTGGCGGACGATGACGGCGATCGTGCCGAGCGCGCCGCCGAGCGCGAGCGCGCCGACGTCGCCCATGAAGACCTGCGCGGGGTAGGTGTTGAACCAGAGGAACGCGAGGCCGGAGCCGGCGATCGCCGCGCAGAACACCATCAGTTCCGACGCGCCCGGGATGTGCGGGAACAGCAGGTAGCGCGAGTAGTCGGCGCGGCCGATGACGTACGCGAAGATGCCGAGCGCGGCGCCGACCAGGATCGTCGGCATGATCGCGAGGCCGTCGAGGCCGTCGGTGAAGTTGACCGCGTTGCTGGTGCCGACGATCACGCAGTACGTGATCACCATGAAGCCGAACGCGCCGAGCGGATACGCGACGTTCTTGAAGAACGGCACGATGAAGTCGGCCTTCGGCGGCAACGCCATGTCGAAGCCGCTGCTGATCCAGTGAGAAGAACAGCTGCGCCACCTCGGCATTGCTCTGCGCCGAGACGGCGAACGCGAGGTACATCGCGGCGACGATGCCGATCAGCGACTGCCAGAAGTACTTCTCCTTCGCGCTCATCCCCTTCGGATCGCGCCGCACCACCTTGCGATAGTCGTCGATCCAGCCGATCCATCCGAAGCCGAACGTGACGAGCATCACGACCCACATGAAGCGATTGCTGAGGTCCGACCACAGCAGCGTCGCGACGCCGATCGAGATCAGGATCAACGCGCCGCCCATCGTCGGCGTGCCGGTCTTGACGAGGTGCGTCTGCGGACCGTCGTCGCGCACGGCCTGGCCGATCTTCAACGACGTCAGTCGACGGATCACCATCGGGCCGAACAGCAGGCCGATCGACAGCGACGGTCAGCGTCGCGAGCACCGCGCGCAGCGTGATGTACGTGAACACGTTGAGGAAGCGGAACTCCTGGCCGAGAACCATTGCGCGAGGGCGTAGAGCATCAGTGCATCGCCTCGGCGTCCGCGTCCCTCGCGGCCAGCGCGGCGACGACGCGCTCCATCCGCATGAAGCGCGATCCCTTGATCGCGATCGCGCCGTGCGCATGCGTCCGCGTCCAGTCGCGCACCGTGTCGATCAGCGGCTCGATCGCGTCGAAGTGCGTCGCGCCGGCGCCGAACGCCGACACCGCGTCCGCACTCGCGGCGCCGGTCGCATACATCGTCTCGATGCCGCGGGCCTGCGCATGCGCGCCGATCTCCGCGTGGAATGCGCGGGCCGGCCGCGCCGACCTCGCCCATGTCGCCGACGACCAGCAGCCGCGGCGGCGCATGCGTCGCGAGCAGGTCGATGACAGCGCGCATCGAGTCCGGATTCGCGTTGTAGCTGTCGTCGATGACGATCGTGCCGTCGTCGAGCACGAGGCGTCGCGAACGGCCGTCGGCCGGACGGAACGCCTCGAGCCCGCGACGGATCGCGCCGAGCTCGACGCCGGCCGCGACGCAGGCGGCGGCCGCCGCCGTCGCGTTGCGCGCGTTGTGCAGGCCGGCGACCGCCACGCGCGCGGTCAGCGCGTCGTCCGGCGTGTCGACGTGCAGCACGCTGCCGTCCGGCTCGAGGTACGCACGGCCGACGACCGCCGCCGCGTGTTCGAACGTCGCCTCGTCGTCGCGCGCAGTCGCGCAGACGAAGTCGATCACGCGCCGGCCGCCGGCCACGCGTCGCCAGACGTCCGCATGCGCGTCGTCGGCCGGGAACACCGCGACGCCGTCGTCGGGCAGCGCGTCGATCGCGAGCGCATGCTCGTCGGCGACCGCCGCGACCGTCTGCATGAACGCCTGGTGCTCGCGCTGTGCATTGACGACCAGCGCGATCGTCGGCTGCGCGATCTGCGCGAGTCGCGCGGTCTCGCCCGGATGATTCATGCCGAGCTCGACGACGGCGGCACGATGATGCGTGCGCAGGCGGAGCAGCGTCAGCGGCACGCCGATGTCGTTGTTGAGGTTGCCGCGCGTCGCGAGACGGTCGGCCTCGCCGAACGCCGCCGCGAGGATCGCGGCGATCATCTCCTTCGTCGTCGTCTTGCCGTTGCTGCCGACGACGGCGATGAGCGGCACGTCGAAGCGCGCGCGCCATCCGGCGGCGAGATCGCCGAGCGCGCGGCGCGGATCGGCGACCGCGATCGACGGCAGCGCGCACGGGCCGTGCGTGTCGCGCACGACGACCGCCGTCGCGTCGACGTCGTCGACGAACGCGTGGCCGTCGAAGCGGTCGCCGGGCAGCGCGACGAACAGCGCGTCGTTCGCGACCGAGCGGCTGTCGGTCGAGACCGAGCCGACGCAGCGGACGCCGACGTCGGACGCGTCGACGGTCGAGCCGCGCGCGGCAACGAGCCGGCCGCCGGTCAGCGTCGCGACCTCGTTCAGCGTCAGCACGCGCGCGGCTCCGTCGCGCGTTCGCCGCGACGTCGTTCACGGCGCAGCGCCTCGATCGCGACCGTCACGTCCGAGAACGGCAGCTTGGCGCGGCCGACCTCCTGGTAGCTCTCGTGTCCCTTGCCGGCGATGACGACGACGTCCTCGGGCCGCGCGTGCGCGATCGTCTCGTAGATCGCCGTGCGTCGATCCGGCTCGACGCGTACGCGCTCGTCGAGCGACAGGCCGGTGTACCCGGACGACAGCGGGTTGAAGCCGAGGTTGCCGATGCCCGCGACGATCTGCTCGATGATCGCGTCCGGCTCCTCGGTCCGCGGGTTGTCGCTCGTCACGACGACGCGATCGGCGATGCGTGCGGCGATCTCGCCCATGATCGGCCGCTTGCCGGTATCGCGATCGCCGCCGCATCCGAAGATCACGATCAGCTCGCCGCCTCGCGCGTCGACGATCGGGCGGCACGCGTTGAGCGCCTTCTCGAGCGCGTCCGGCTTGTGCGCGTAGTCGACCAGCACCATCGGCGCGGCGATGCCGCCGGGGCGCTCGCCGGGCGCGACGTCGACGCGTTCGAGACGGCCCGGCACCGGCTCGAGCGCCTGCAGCGCGTTCAACGCCGCGTCGATCGTCGCGCCCATCGCGAGCAGCGTCCCGAGCACGCCGAGCAGGTTCGCGACGTTGAAGTTGCCGATGAACTCCGTGTACACCTGGCGCACGCCGAATGCGCCGAAGATCTCGAAGCCGAGCCCGTCGGCGCGCACCGACACCTTGCGCGCGCGCAGCTCGGCCTCGGACCCGCCGCTCGCCGACGTGCGGACCACGTCGGCGCCGTGCGCGGCCGCGATCGCGGCCATGCGCGCGCCGGCCGCGTCGTCGACGTTCACGATCGCATGCGCGAGGCCCGGCCAACGGAACAGTCGCGACTTCGCCGCCTCGTACGCCTCCATCGTGCGGTGGTAGTCGAGATGGTCGCGCGACAGGTTCGTGAAGACCGCGGCGTCGAAACGCATGTCGTCGACGCGGCCCTGTTCGAGCCCGATCGACGTCACCTCGATCGTCAGCGTGTCGGCGCCCGCGTCGACCAGCGTGCGCAAGCGCCGGTGCAGCATCACCGCGTCGGGCGTGGTGTTGCCGCTGTCGGCGAACTCGTCGGCGAAGCCGATGCCGAGCGTGCCGACCATCACCGTTCGATGCCCGAGCGAGTCGAGCGCCTGCGCGAGCCACAGCGCGGTCGACGTCTTGCCGCTGGTGCCGGTCACGCCGATCGTCAGCAGCTCGTCGGCCGGCCGTCGATACCAGTCGGCCGCGATCGAGCCGGCGTGACGGCGCAGCTCGCGCTCGGGACGGTTCGGGACCGCCCACGACTCCTGCCATGCGAACGCGGTCGCGTCGTAGATCACGGCGGCCGCTCCCCGCGCGATCGCATCGGGGATGAAGCGGCGACCGTCGAGCTGCGCGCCCTTGAGCGCGATGAAGACGTCGCCCGGCTCGATCGCGCGCGAGTCGCAGGTCAGATGCGCGCGCGGCGACACGACCTGCGCGAGCCAGTGCGCCGCCGGATGCGACGGGCGCAACGGCGCCCGGTTCCGTTTGTTCGCGAAGCGAACGCCTCGCTGCATCGACATCACAACGCTTCCTTCGGCGAATCGGCGGGAATGATCAGCGACTTGATCGGCGAGTCGGGCTCGACGTTCAGCGTGCGCAGCGCGCCCCCGACCACGGCCGAGAACACCGGCGCCGCGACGTCGCCGCCGTAATAGACGCCGGCCGACGGCTCGTCGATCATCACCGCCACGACGATGCGCGGATTCGACACCGGCGCGAATCCGACGAACGAACCGACGTAGCGGTTCGGGTCGTAGGTGCCGTGATTCGTGAGCTTGTGCGCGGTGCCGGTCTTGCCGGCGACGCGATAGCCCATCACCTGCGCCTTCGGCGCCGTGCCGCCGGGGCCGGCCGCCATCTCGAGCATGTGGCGCATCTCGCGCGCGGTCGCGGACGAGATCACCTGCGTGCCCTTGACCGGCGACGCGGCGCTTGAGGCGTCGTTGCGGAAGAAGGTCAGCGGAACGATCTCGCCGTCGCGCGCGAACATCGTGTACGCACGTGCGATCTGGATCAGCGAGACCGACAGTCCATAGCCGTATCCCATCGTCGCCTGGTCGATCGTGACCCACTTCGCGAACGGCCGCACGCGGCCCGACGCGGCACCGGGGAAGCCCCACTTCGGCGCCTGCCCGAGGCCGGTCGCCGTGTAGAGCTCCCACATCTCCTTCGGCTGCATCCGCAACGCGATCTTCGCGGCGCCGATGTTCGACGAGTACTTGATGACCTCCTCGACCGAGATGTTGCCGTGCGCATGCGTGTCGCTGATCGTGTTCGGTCCGATCGCGAGCTTGCCCCCGCCGGTCTGGATGATCGTGTCCGGCTTGACGATGCCGTGGTCGAGCGCGAGCGCGATCGTGAACGGCTTCAGCGTCGAGCCCGGCTCGTAGGTGTCGGTCAGCACGCGGTTGCGCAGCTGCTCGCCGGTCAGCTTGCGACGATCGTTCGGGTCGTAGGTCGGCAGGTTCGCGAGCGCGAGGACCTCGCCGGTGCGCACGTCGAGGACGACGATCGCACCGGCCTTCGCGTGCTGCGACTCGACGGCCTTCTTGAGCTCGGTGAACGCGAGGTACTGGATGCGGCTGTCGACGGCGAGCGTGAGGTCGGTCCCGTCGTGGGCCACGCGGATGCTCGCGACGTCCTCGATCGGCTGGCCGAGGCGGTTGCGGATCACGCGCCGGCTGCCGTCCTGGCCCGCGAGCGACTTCTGCCAGGCGAGCTCGATGCCCTCCTGCCCGCTGTCGTCGACGTTCGTGTAGCCGACGACGTGCGCCATCATCTCGCCCTGCGGGTACTCGCGATGGAACTCCTTGTTCTGTCGCACGCCGGGGATGCCGAGCTTGCCGATCGCCTGCGCGGCCTGCGCCGGCACCTGCCGCTTCAGGTACACGAACTTGTGGACCGGATCGGCGACCTTCTTCTTGACCTCCGCGAGCGGCATGCCGAGCAGCTGCGCGACCTGCGCGAGCTCGGCCGGCGTCGCATCGAGCTCCTCGATCTCGACCCCGATCGAATACGCCGGGATCGACGACGCCAGCACGTCGCCGTTGCGGTCGGTGATCTTGCCGCGCGTGGCCGGCATGTCGAGATTGACCGCGTAGCGCTGCTCGCCCTGGCTCTGCAGGAAGCCGGTCGAGAACGCCTGCAGCCAGATCGCGCGGACCAGCAGCGCGATGAACGCGAGGAACAGCGTGCACAGCACCGCGCGCGACCGCCAGGCCGGCAGCCTGACCGCCAGGACGGGACTCGCATGGAATCGGACGCTCTTCACGGCGTGCCCTTCGACGGCTGGAGGTCGCGCGGCGCCGCGTGGCCGGACAGCGTGATGAACTCGGTACGCGCCGGCGTCGCGCGCTGCATCTTGAGGTCCCGCAACGCGGCCGCCTCGATCAGGCTGTTCTTCGAGTCGTTGGTCTGCTCGAGCTGCAGCGTGCGCCATTCGACGTCGAGCTTGCGGCTCACCGCACGCGCGCGATCGAGGTCGATGAACAACTGTCGCGCCCGATACTGCGCCGACACGAGCGACAGCGCCGACAGCACCAGCAGCACGGTGCAGAGGATCGCGATGCGGGTCATCGCGGGGCCCCCGCGACGCGCGGCGCATCGGTCCGTTCGGCGACGCGCAGCACCGCCGATCGCGCGCGCGGGTTGTTCGCGATCTCCCGGTCGCCCGGCTTGATGCGCGCGACAGCGACGAGCGCCGGGCGCGGCAACTCCGACGCGCGCAGCGGCAGCCGCCGGGACACGGCGGCCGCGGGGTCGGCCTGATGCGCGATGAAACGCTTGACGATGCGGTCCTCGAGCGAATGGAACGCGATCACCGCGAGGCGGCCGCCGGGTGCGAGGAGATCCATCGCCTGGCTCAGCCCCGCTTCGAGCTCTTCAAGCTCTTGATTGACGTGAATCCGTACGGCCTGAAAGGTCCGCGTGGCGGGATCCTGCGTCGCGTCCTTGCGCGATTTGCCGCCGCGCGGAACGGCGGCTGCCACGAGATCGGCAAGCTCGCGTGTGCGCGAAAGAGGCCGCTCTGCGCGGCGAGCTGCAATCGCCTGTGCAATCGGAAAAGCAAACCGTTCTTCCCCATAGTCGCGGATCACCCTTTCGATGTCGATCGCGGCCGCCGTATTGAGCCAGTCGGCGGCCGACGATCCGCGCGACGGGTCCATCCGCATGTCGAGCGGACCGTCGTGGCGAAACGAGAAGCCGCGGGCCGGGTCGTCGATCTGCGGCGACGAGATGCCGAGATCGAACAGCACGCCGTCGACGGTCGCCCAGCCGCGCGTGTCGAGCTCGTCGCGCAGTGCGGTGAACGCTCGGTGGACGATCGCGAAGCGCGCATCGTCGATGCGGCCGGCCTCGTCGACGGCCTCGGGGTCGCGGTCGAACGCGAGGAGTGAGCCCGCGGGCGACAGACGATCGAGGATGAGCCGGCTGTGTCCGCCGCGACCGAACGTGCCATCGACATAGCGTCCATCCCGACGCGCGCCGTCGACGGCGAGGCCGTCGACCGCCTCGTCGAGGAGGACCGTACGATGAGCGAAGCGGGACGGGTCGACGGACAAGGGGAGTAGAGGCTCAGGATGACCGGCGGAACGGGCACGGACCTAGCGGCGTCACGCGGGCGGGCGATCGGAAGCGGCATCGTCAGAAGCTGAAGTGCCGCAGGTCTTCCGGCAGCTGCGCCGCGGCCGTCGTCGCCTCGTTCTGCTCGTGCGCGGCCGCTTCCCAGATCTCGAAATGCGAACCCATGCCGAGCAACATGACCTTCGAGTCGAGCCCAAGGCCGACCGCGTCGCGCAGCTCGGGCGCGATCAGCACCCGACCCGCATTGTCCATCTCCACGTCGCTGGCGTTGCCGAGGAACATCCGTTGCCAGCGCTTCAGCGACATCGGCCACGCGGCGATTTCCTCGCGCCTCTTCTCCCAGACCGGTCGCGGCACCATCAGCAGGCAGCCGTCCGGATGCCGGGTGAGCGTCAGCCGGCCCTCCGCCCGCACGGCGATCGCGTCCCGGTGCCTCGCGGGCACGACCATGCGCCCGCGATTGTCGAGACTCAGCTTGGATGCTCCCTGGAACACGCGGACGGCCCCCTCGCGACCGTCCGGAACGGCGGCCGCACTTCGTGGGTGAATTCACCAGAATTTCCCACTTTTCCACACAGCCGCGACTGTAAAGGGGCGGTTCGGGCCCGTCAAGGAAAGACGCGCGAAAGCATCGACATTACAAGGGCTTGCGAGACATCGTTCACCTACAGATGCCGATGAAACACCGCAAAAAGAAGCAGTTAGCGTGGCCTCTGCATGTCACTTCTCACAATTTTGTCCACAGGCCGTGGCGGTGGAAATACGGAATTTTTCGCGAGCCGCCCGATCAACGACGAAGGAGATCGCCATGACCGCATCCAAACAGATCGACACGCCCGCGAGCGGGGAGCCCACCAATACCGACGCGCCGCTGCCGCACGACCGGGACGAAGGCAAGGAGAAGCAGCACGGCGGACGCCAGCGCGAAGGCAACCGCCGGCCGATCGCGCAGGCGCACGACGACGTCGAGCGCGGCGTGCAGGACACCGAGCGCATCGGCGTGCCGAACGACGTCCCGTCTTCCGGCACCAACGGCGGCTGACGACCGCTCGATCGGTCGCTCGATCGCCGACTAAGGTCCGCTCCGGGGCGAACGGCGCCGGTCGCGTAGCAGGCATCCGCCCTGCTGTCGATCAGGGGAAATGGCGACCGCTTCGGCCGTCGTCGTGCTTGCCAACCAACGCGAGCCGGCACACCATCGTCCACCCGGCAACCAGACCGGCCCACAGGAGACGAGATGAACGACAGACTCCCCCGTCGCACGCTGCTGGCCGCCGCACTCGCGGTCCTCGCATGCGCCCCGATGCACGCCGCGCTCGCGGCCGACCCGATCCGCATCGGCGTCATCTCGGAGGCGCAGGCGGTCGCCGGCTCGTCGATCGCACCGGCCGCGCAGCTCGCCGCCGACGAGATCAACGCGAAGGGCGGGGTCGACGGCCGGAAGATCGAGATCGTCGCGTACGACGATCACTCGTCGTCCGCCGAGGCGGTCCGCGCGTTCCAGCGCGCGGTCAGCGAAGACAAGGTCAACGCCGTCATCGCGAGCTACATCTCGGAGGTCGTCCTGGCGCTCGAGCCGTGGTCCGCTCGGCTGAAGACGGTGATGATCACGCCGGGCGCCGCGTCGGACGTCATCACCGCGAACATCGCGAAGGACTACGAACACAACAAGTACACGTTCCACGGCTACCTGACGTCGACCGCGCTGGCCGGAGAGGTCTGCGAAGCGGCGCACGACCTGCTGGTCGCGACCGGCAAGGCGAAGACTGCGGTCATCGTCAGCGAGGACGCGGCCTGGACCGGACCGCTCGACGCCGGTTACGCGGCCTGCCTCCCGAAGGCGGGGCTGCAGGTCCTGGACCACATCCGCTTCTCGCCCGACACGACCGACTTCACGCCGATCTTCAACAAGATCGAAGGCGAGAAGCCCGACGTGATGGTGACCGGCATCTCCCACGTCGGCACGCAGCCGACCGTGCAGTGGAAGAGCCAGCAGGTGCCGATCGCGATGATCGGCATCTCGTCGCAGGCGACGAACTCGGACTTCTGGAAGGACACGAACGGCGCGACCGACGGCGTGCTGTTCCAGGGCGTCTCGGGCCCGGGCGTCGCGGTGACGCCGAAGACGCTGCCGTTCGTCGACGCGTTCGTGAAGAAGAACGGCAACCAGCCGGCCTACTCGGGCTATACCGCGTACGACGAGGTCTACATGATCGCGGAGGCGGTCCATCGCGCCGGCTCGCTCGACTCCGACAAGCTCGTCGACGCGATGGAGAAGACCGACTACGTCGGCACGATCGGTCGCGTGGTCTTCCTGCCGAAGGGCGACGCGCACGTCCACGGCCTGCGGACCGGTCCCGGCTATGTCACGGGCCTGATGCTGCAGTGGCAGGACGGCAAGCAGGTCAACGTCTGGCCGAAGGAGCTCGCGGCCGCGCCAGTCAAGTTCCCGGCGTTCATCCGGCTGACGAGCAAGTGACGTCTCCGCGTTCGGGACGGACGATGGCACCGACGTCCTGAACTGCGGCGCATGCAGTTCTGGCAGATCCTGATCGACGGCTTCGCGATCAGTGCCCTCTATGCGCTCGGCGCGACCGGCTTCACGCTGATCTTCGGCGTCTCGGGCGTCCTCAACCTGTCGCACGGCGCGCTGATGGTGGCCGCCGCGGTCGCCGCCTGGGCGACGGGCAGCCTGATGCATGCCGGCGCGCCGGTCGCGGCGCTGGTCGGCATCGCCGTCGCGGTCGTGCTCGCGTTCGCGACCTACTTCGTCACGGTGCGACCGATCCAGCGCTCGCACCGCATCGCCGAAAGCGAGAAGGAGATCTTCATCCTGACCGCGACGCTGCTGTGGGGCATCATCATCCAGGAGGCGATCGCGTATCTCTTCACGAACAACGCGAAGACGGTGCTGCCGATCGTCGAGGGCGTCGTCACGATCGCCGGCGTGCGCACGCCGGCCAACGAGCTGTTCACCGCCGTCGTCTGCTGGGTCGCGATCGGCCTGCTGTGGCTGCTCGTCAACCGCACGCGGCGCGGCAAGGCGGTGCTCGCCGCGTCGATGAACCCGCGCGGCGTGACGCTGCTCGGCATCGAACTGTCGAGCATCCACCTGACGGTGTGGGCGATCTACGGCGTGCTGTCGGGCATCGCCGGCATCCTGCTCGGGATGTTCCTCGGCGTCAGCTCGTACAGCGTCGGCCCGCTGACCGCGAGCGCGTTCTCGATCGTCGTCCTCGGCGGCCTCGGCAGCGTGACCGGCTCGCTGATCGCGGCCTACGTCGTCGGCTATCTCGAGACGCTAACCGCGTACCTGGTCTCGCCGGCGTATCGGACGATTCCCGCGCTCGTTCTGCTGATCGTCGTGATGTACGTGCGGCCGCAGGGCCTGTTCGGGCGACGATGATGGCAGCGACGCCGGAACTGCTGCTCGATCACGCCGACCACGGTGTGTCGTGGCCCGACGACCTCGCGCCGCCTGTGGACGCGACCGAGGCCTACGCGCTGTCCGCGGCCGTGCGTGCGCTGCGCGAGCGACGCGGCGAGCGCGTCGTCGGCTACAAGATCGGCTTCACGAACCGGACGATCTGGTCGCGCTACGCGGTCTTCGGACCGATCTGGGGGCCGGTCTACGACACGACGTTCGTCCAGGCCGTCGACGATCGCGGGACGCTCGACCTCGACGCCACCGCCGAGCCGCGCATCGAGCCCGAGTGCGTCTTCGGCATCGCGCGCACCCCCGCGCCCGACGTCACGCTCGATGCGCTGTTCGACTGCATTGACTGGTTCGCGCCGGGCTTCGAGATCGTGCAGTCGCATGCGAGAGGCTGGCGCTTCACCGCGCCGCAGACGATGGCCGACGGCGGGCTTCATGCGCGCCTGCTGGTCGGGACGAGACGTCCGGTCCGCGACGTCGCGTCGAGCGGCACCGCGTTCGACGCCCTGCTCGCGCGGACGCGCGTCGTGCTGTCCGAGGACGGCGTCGTGCGCGACGAAGGCGTCGGCGCCAACGTCCTCGACGGGCCGCTCCATGCGTTGCTGCACTTCGTGCACGAACGGGCGCGAATCCCGGATGCGCCGGCGCTCGCCGCGGGCGACGTCGTCACCACCGGAACGTGGACGGATGCACAGCCGGTCGTGCCGGGAACGACCTGGCGCGCGGCGTTCGACGCGCCGTTGCGGCCCCTCGACGTGGTGCTGCGATGAGCCGCTCCGTGCGTCCGGACCGACCGTCGATGCGGCGCCGCCTGGCCGTCGGCGCATCGCGAGAACGTTGACCATGCGGACCACGCTCGCGTCGCGCCCGTTCTGGATCACGATCGCCGTGCTGGCCGGCGCCGCGACGCTTCCGATGTTCGCGTCGGGCTACGTGCTCGGCCTGCTGACGGTCGCGTACTTCACCGCGGTCTTCGCGATGTCGTGGGACCTGTTGTTCGGCTTCGCCGGCGAAGTCAACTTCGGACCGACGTTCCTGATCGGCGTCGGCGCGTACACGGCCGGCATCCTCGATGCACGCTGGTCGCCCGACATCTCGATCTGGCTGTGCGTCGCGGCCGGCGCCGCGGCCGCGGTCGTGGCCGGCGTGGCGCTCGCGCTGCCGGCGCTGCGGCTGCGCGGCCCGTACTTCGGGCTCGTGACGCTGGTCGCGGTGCTGATGCTGCAGAACTTCGTCGTCGTGTTCGCGGACCTCACCGGCGGCGAGATCGGGCTGTCCGTGCCGGACGTCATCTCGGTGAGCGCGAGCACGAACTACTGGCTCGCGCTCGGCTTCATGATCGTGAGCGGCGCGATCCTGTACGGCCTGTCTCGCTCGTCGGCCGGGCTGATCCTCCAGGCGAGCGGACAGGACGCGGTGCAGGCCGGCGCGCTCGGCTTCAACGTCGCGAAGCACAAGCTGGCCGCGTTCATCGTCAGCGCGTTCTTCTCGGGCCTCGCCGGCTCGCTGATGGTGTTCTATCTCGGCACCGCATCGGTCGGGACCTTCGTCGACATCGCGGTCGGCGTGCAGATCATCATCGCGGCGGTCCTCGGCGGACGTCGCACCGTCATCGGCGCCGCGATCGGCGCGATCTTCCTGATCGGCTTCGGCGAGCTGCTACGGCCGCTCGGCGAGCTCGCGACGCTGATCGTGTCGGTCATCGCGCTGGCCGTGATCCTGTTCTTCCCCGACGGCTTCCTCGGCATCCTGCGCGGAGCGACCCGACGTGGCTGACGTCCTTGCGACCGAAGCGGCGACGATGAACGCAGCGACGACCGACGCGCCGCTCCTCGAGGTGTCGAACCTCACGAAGCGCTTCGGCGGTCTCGTCGCGGTGAAGGACCTGTCGTTCTCGATCCGGCCCGGCGAGATCCTCGGCCTGATCGGCCCGAACGGCTCGGGCAAGTCGACCGCGATGAAGTGCGTGATCGGCGTCGAGCGCCCGACGTCGGGCTCGGTCCGGATCGGCGGCGTCGAGGTCGCGGGGCTTCCGTCGCACAAGGTCGCGCGGCGCGGCGTCGGGCTCGTGTTCCAGCATTCGCGGCCGCTGGCGCGCCAGACGGTCCTCGAGAACATCGAGGTCGCGCTGCTGCCCGACAAGCTGACGCAGCTCTTCGCGGGCGCCGACGTCGAGTCGCAGGCGCGCGCGATCGCCGAGCGCGTCGGCCTCGCCGGCGTCATCGATCGCAAGCCGCCGACGCTCGCGTTCGCCGACCTGCGCCGGCTCGAGCTCGCGAAGGCCATCGCGCGCCATCCGACCGTCGTGCTCGTCGACGAGCCGTTCGCGGGACTGACGGCGTCCGAGGTCGCCGCGTTCTCCGAGCTGATCCGCGAGTTCCGCGCCGAGGGCCGCGCGGTGCTGCTCGTCGACCACAACGTGAAGGGCGTGTCGGCGCTCGTCGATCGCGTGCTCGCGATGTACCTCGGCGAGCGGATCGCCGAAGGCTCGGCGACCGACGTGATGAACGACGAGACCGTGCGTCGCGTCTATCTCGGCGGCGCGCTGACGCGGGTCGAGCATCCGGTCACCGCCGCGGCCGGCAGCCAGCCCGTGCTGAAGGTCGAGGACGTCGGCGTGCTGTACGGCAAGGCGCTCGCGCTCGACCGCGTCTCGATGCATGTCGGCGAGTCGGAGTTCGTGTCGGTCGTCGGTCTCAACGGCGCCGGCAAGACGACGCTCTTCAACGCGATCTCCGGACTCGTGCCGCATTCAGGCATCGTCCGCTGGTGCGGCGGCGCGCTGTGCGGCTCGACGCCCGCGGCGATCGCGCGCGGCGGCATCGTCCAGTGTCCGGAGACGCGCGAGCTGTTCGGCGAGATGAGCGTGCGCGAGCACCTCGACCTCGGCGGCATCCACCTCGACCGCGCCGAACGCGACACGCGCATCGCGTGGCTGTTCGAGCTGTTCCCGATCCTCGAGTCGCGCCAGCCGCAGATCGCCCGCACGCTGTCGGGCGGCGAGCAGCAGATGCTCGCGATCGCGCGTGCGTTGATGATGAAGCCCAAGCTGCTGATCCTCGACGAGCCGACGCTCGGCCTCGCGCCGGTGATCCTCGAGACGCTGTCGAAGGCGCTCGAGAAGTTGCGCACGACGACGACGATCAGCGTCCTGCTCGGCGAGCAGAACGTCACGTTCGCGCTGCCGCATGCCGATCGCGTATACGTGCTCGACCATGCGCGGATCGTCTGGGAAGGGTCGCCCGCCCGCTTCGAGACCGAAGCCGCCGCCGCGTATCTGTGAACGTCGGTGCGATGCGTCCGGCGCGCCGCGCCGCAGACGCATCACAATGCTCGGCGATGACGCCGACAACCGACCGGATCGATGACGCCTGCACGGCGGCACGACGATGCGCCGATGGCTGACGGCGCGACGCCGCGGCTGACGCTGCGAGGCGTCGCGTGCGCCCGCGGCGACCGTCTTCTGTTCGAAGCGCTCGACCTCGACCTCGCGGCCGGCGACATCGTCTGGCTGCGCGCGCCGAACGGATTCGGCAAGACCACGCTGCTGCGAACGATCGTCGGGCTGTCGAAGCCCGAGCGCGGGACGGTGGACTGGTCGAGCGACGACCCGGCCCCGCTCTACCTCGGGCACGCGAACGCGTTGAAGGACGACCTCGGCGTGGCCGAGTCGGTGCGGCATCTGCTCGCGCTGCAAGGCATCGTCAAGTCACCGGACGCGATCGGCGCAGCGCTGCGCGACTTCGGCCTCTTCGCACGTCGCCGGGCACCGATCCGCACGCTGTCGCAGGGACAGCGGCGGCGCGTGGCATTGACGCGGCTCGCGCTGTCGCGGCCTGACGCGCCGTGGATCCTCGACGAGCCGTTCGAAGCGCTCGATGCCGACGGCGTCGCGCGCGTCGCCGCGCTGATCGCGGCGCATGCGTCGAGCGGCGGCAGCGTCCTGTTCACGAGCCACGTCGCGCCGGGCACGATCGAGACGACGGCCCGCGTCGTGCAGCTCGACGGCGCGCGATGAGTCGCGTCTTCGCGACCGTCCTCGCGCGCGAGCTGCGTCGTCGCGGCCCGACGGCCCGCGGATGCGCTGCTGCCGCTCGCGTTCTTCGCGGTCGCGGCCAGCCTGTTCCCGCTCGGCGTCGGTCCCGAGCCCGACACGTTGCGGCAGATCGCGCCGGGCGTCGTCTGGGTCTCGGCGCTGCTCGCGGCGATGCTGTCGGTCGCCAATCTGTATGCGACCGACCTTGCGGACGGCTCGCTCGACCAGATGCTGCTCGCGTCGGCGCTCCGCGTGGACGATCGCGGTCGCGAAGACGACGGCCCACTGGCTGTCGACCGGGCTGCCGCTGACGATCATCGCGCCGCTGTTCGGCGTGCTGTTCGGGCTGCCGCTGGACGCGATCGGCGCCCTGACGGCCTCGCTCGCGCTCGGCACGCCGATCCTGAGCCTGCTCGCGGGCCTCGGCGCCGCGCTGACGCTCGGCGCCCGCAGCGCCGCGGTGCTGCTGATCGTGATCGTCGTGCCGCTCTGCATTCCCACGCTGATCTTCGGCGCCGGGGCCGTCGTCGCGATAAACTCCGGGGTTTCGGCGCACGGTCACTTCTCGCTGCTCGGCGCCCTGCTGATCCTGACGGCGCTGCTCGCGCCCGTCGCCACCGCGGCGGCGCTCAGGATCGCGACGGAGTAACCCGTTTTGGCCCGCTCGTTCCGCCTGTTCCACTTCGCGTCCCCGGCACGCTTCTATTCGCTCGCCACGCGTTCGTCGCCGCCGCTGTGGATCGCGGCCGGCGTGCTCGCGATCGCCGCGCTCTACGTCGGCTTCTTCGTCGCGCCGACCGACGCCGTGCAGGGCGACGCGTATCGCATCGTCTTCATCCACGTGCCGGCCGCGTGGATGTCGATGGTCCTGTACCTCGCGATGGCCGCGTGGGCCGCGCTCGGCTGGGCGCTGAACGCGCGGCTCGCATCGATGTTCGCGCGCGCGATCGCCCCGACCGGCGCGATGTTCACGTTCCTCGCGCTGTGGACCGGCGCGCTGTGGGGCCGGCCGACCTGGGGCGCGTGGTGGGTCTGGGACGCGCGACTGACGTCCGAGCTGATCCTGCTGTTCCTGTACCTCGGCTACATCGCGATCGTGCAGTCGATCGACGACCCGCGACGTGCCGATCGCGTCGGTGCGCTCGTCGCGATCGTCGGCAGCGTCAACGTGCCGATCATCTATTTCTCGGTGAAGTGGTGGAACACGCTGCATCAGGGCGCGTCGATCACGCTGACGTCGGCGCCGACGATGGCGAGCTCGATGGTCGTCGCGATGCTGCTGATGACGTTCGCGTTCTGGGCGTACGCGTTCGCCGTCGTCTTCAAGCGCACGCAGGCGATCGTCGCGGAGCGCGAACGGCATGCGCGATGGCTGTCGCCGGAGTACGCGTCGTGAACTGGTCGAGCCCGTCCGACTTCTTCGCGATGGGCGGCTACGGCCTCTACGTGTGGGGCGCGTACGGCGTCACGCTCGCGTGCATGCTGGTCGATCCGATCCTCGCGGCGCGACGCCATCGGCAAGCGCTGGCCGACGCGGACGACGAGGTGGTCGCGTGACGCGCGCCGCGAGCACCCGGATGACCCCGCGACGCAAGCGCTTCGCGATCGTGGCCGGCGTGCTGGTCGCGTGCGTGCTGGTCGTCGGGCTGATCCTGGACGCGTTCCGCAGCAACCTCGTGTTCTTCTATTCGCCGAGCCAGGTCGCGCAGCACGAGGCGCCGGCGGGACGCGCGTTCCGCATCGGCGGCATGGTCGAGAAAGGCACGCTGAAGCGCGACGGGACCGACGTCCGCTTCGTCGTGACCGACACCGCGAAGAGCGTGCCGGTCCACTACGTCGGCATCCTTCCGGACCTGTTCAAGGAGGGCAAGGGCGTCGTCGCGCAGGGCACGCTCGAAGGCGGCGTATTCGTCGCGCGCGAGATCCTCGCGAAGCACGACGAGAACTACGTGCCGCCCGAGGCGGCCGACGCGATGAAGCGTGCGCAGGAGGGTCGCGACCAGAAGCTCGCGGAGACGGTCGTGCCGTCGCCGAGCGCGCCGGACATCCGGCCGAAGGTCGTCAACTGATGCACTCGGCTCGCATTCGGACGTCGTCGTCCCGGCGTAGGCCGCGACTCGATTCGGCTCACGCACGACGATCTCGTCGTCCCCGCGAAGGCGAGGAGCCAGTGGCGTTGCGAATGGATGATCGGGCTCCGGCCTTCGCCGGGGCGACACACAAGAGCATCGACGTTCATCGATGATCCCCGAACTCGGCCACTTCGCACTCTGGCTCGCGCTCGGCGCGTCGCTCGTCGCCGGCATCGTGCCGATGCTCGGCGCCGCGCGCGATCGCGGCGACTGGATGGCGCTCGCGCGGCCATCGGCGCGGATCGTCTTCGCACTCGTCGCGTTCAGCTTCGTCTGTCTCGCGGTCTCGTTCGCGACGAACGACTTCTCGGTCGCGTACGTCGCGACGAACTCGAACCGCCTGCTGCCGCTTCACTACCGGATCGCGGCCGTGTGGGGCGGCCACGAAGGGTCGATCCTGCTGTGGCTGCTGATGCTGACGTTCTGGGCGGCCGCAGTCGCGCAGTTCAGCCGGCATCTGCCCGAGACGCTCGCGGCGCGGATCCTCGCGGTGATGGCGTGGCTGTCGTTCGGCTTCCTGCTGTTCCTGCTCGTGACGTCGAACCCGTTCGATCGACTGTTCCCGGCCGCGCCGGAGGGCCGCGACCTCAACCCGCTGCTGCAGGACCCCGGGATGGTGATCCATCCGCCGATGCTGTACATGGGCTACGTCGGCCTGTCCGTCGCGTTCGCGTTCGCGGTCGCGGCGCTGATCGGCGGCGACCTCGACGCGGCATGGGCGCGCTGGACGCGGCCGTGGACGACCGCCGCGTGGATCTTCCTCACGATCGGCATCGCGCTCGGCAGCGGCTGGGCCTACTACGAACTCGGCTGGGGCGGCTGGTGGTTCTGGGATCCGGTCGAGAACGCGTCGTTCATGCCGTGGCTGGTCGCGACCGCGCTGATCCATTCGCTCGCGGTCACCGAGAAGCGCGGCAGCTTCAAGTCGTGGACCGTGCTGCTCGCGATCCTCGCGTTCTCGCTGTCGCTGCTCGGCACGTTCCTCGTACGGTCCGGCGTGCTGTCGTCGGTCCACGCGTTCGCGACCGATCCGCGTCGCGGCCTGTTCATCCTCGCGTTCCTCGTGATCGTGATCGGCTCGTCGCTCGCGCTGTACGCATGGCGCGCGGCGAACGTCGGTCTCGGCGCGCGCTTCGCGTTGCTGTCGCGCGAGACGTTGCTGCTCGCGAACAACGTGCTGCTCGTCGTCGCGTGCGGCGCCGTGCTGCTCGGCACGCTCTATCCGCTCGCGCTCGACGCGCTGAACCTCGGCAAGATCTCGGTCGGGCCGCCGTACTTCGACACGGTGTTCGTGCCGCTGCTGACGCCGCTCGTGTTCCTGATGGGCATCGGTCCGCTCGCGCGCTGGAAGGAGGCGCGGCTGCCGGAGCTCGCGACGCGGCTGCGATGGGCCGCGGGCACGGCCGTCGTCGCGACGATCGTCGCGGTCTTCGTCGCACGGCGGCATCGGCTTCGTCGGCGCGCTCGGACTGCTGATGGCGTTCTGGATCGTGGCGTCGGTCGCGACCGACGTCGTCGAGCGCCTGTCGCCCGTCGCCGGCGAGCGCGTCGACCTGATCGCGCGCGCGCGGCTGATCCCGCGCTCGATGGTCGGCATGTTCGTCGCGCATCTCGGCGTCGCGGTCTTCATCGTCGGCGTGACGCTGGTGAAGACCGGCGAGGTCGAGCGCGACGTGAAGATGGAGGTCGGCGACACGACCGACGATCGGCGACTACGTCTTCGCGTTCCGCGGCGTGCGCGACGTCGACGGGTCCGAACTACCGCGCGGCGCAGGGCACGATCGAGGTCACGAACGGCGGCAAGGCCGTCACGACGCTGCACCCCGAGAAGCGCATCTACACGGCGACGCAAGCCGTGATGACCGACGCCGCGATCGATCCGGGCTTCCGCCGCGACCTCTACGTGTCGCTCGGCGAGCCGATCGTCGACGACGCCACGCATCGCCCGACCGCCTGGATCGTGCGCATCTACTACAAGCCGTTCGTCGACTGGATCTGGGGCGGCTGCGGCGTCATGGCGCTCGGCGGCCTGCTCGCGGCCACCGACCGCCGCTATCGCTCGCGCAAGTCGGCTTCGAAGGCGACGACGTCGATGCCGCCGTCGATGCCGATCGCGCCGCGCGACGCGGTCGCGACGTGAAGCGGCTCGGCTTCCTGCTGCCGCTCGGCGTGTTCGTCGCGCTGGCGATCGTGCTCGCGATCGGCCTGAACCGCGATCCGCGCGAGGTGCCGTCGCCGCTGATCGGCAAGCCGGCGCCGGCGCTTCACGCTGGCGCGGCTCGACGATCCCGCGCGCACGATCGCGCTCGCCGACCTGCGCGGCAAGGTCTGGATGCTGAACGTGTGGGCGTCGTGGTGCGTCGCGTGTCGCGAGGAGCATCCGCTGCTCGTCGACTTCGCGAAGAAGGGCGTGCTGCCGATCTACGGCCTCGACTACAAGGACCAGCGCGACGACGCGCAATCGCTGGCTCGCGCGGATGGGCGATCCGTACCAGGCGTCGCTGTTCGACGATCGAGGGCCGCGTCGGCATCGACTTCGGCGTGTACGGCGTGCCCGAGACGTTCATCATCGACAAGACCGGCACGATCCGCATGAAGCACATCGGTCCGCTGACGCCGGACGTGATCGCGACCGAGATCGTGCCGCTGGTGAAGCAGCTCGATGGCTGAGCGCGCTGCGGTGGTCGTTGCTCGTGCTGTGCACGTCGGTCGCGATGGCGATGTCGTTCGCGTCGACGATCGTGAGCGCGAAGGAAGCCGTCCCCGAAGCCGCCGATCCCGCGCTCGAGGCGCGGATGGTCGCGCATCACGTCGGAGCTGCGCTGCCTCGTCTGCCAGAACCAGACGATCGCCGACTCGCACGCCGACCTCGCGGTCGACCTGCGGAACCAGGTTCGCGAGCAGCTGCGCGCCGGCCGCAGCGACGCCGAGATCGTCGACTACATGACCGCCCGCTACGGCGACTTCGTGCTGTATCGGCCGCCGTTCAAGGCGACGACCGCGCTGCTGTGGCTCGGGCCCGCGTTGATGCTGGCCGGCGGCGCCGCCGCGCTCGCGATCGTGCTGCGCCGCCGCGCCGCCTCGCGCCGGACGCGTTCGACGTCGGACGACGACGATGACAACGCGTCGACCGCCGCGGCCTCGTCCCATGTCCGCCATGCCTGACCGTCGCGGTCGACGCGCGCATCGCGTCGCTGCGCGCGCGGCTCGTGGCGCTCGGCGACGCGCACGCGCGCGGCGACGCTCGACGACGCGGCCTACGAAGACGCGCGGCGCGACGCGGATCGGGCGCTGAGCGACGCCGTGCTGGCGATGCCGGCGCCGGCAGTACCGCGCGCGCCTTCGAACCCGCGACAGGCCGTCGCGCCGGCTGATCGCGACGCGTCGCGGCGGTCGTCGTCGGCATCGCGATCGGCGGGCTACGCATTCACCGGTTCGCCGCGCTCGGCGGCTCGGCGTGTCGCACCGGCGCCGCGCGCGGCCGCGAACGGCGCCGATCGCGAGGCCGGCCTGCAAGCAGATCGCCGGAGATGGTCGACAAGCTGGCCGCACGGCTCGAAGCAGCGTCCCGACGATGCCGAGGGCTGGACGATGCTCGCCCGCTCGTATTCCGTCCTCGGTCGTTACGCGGAGGCGCTGCCCGCGTACCGGCGGGCCGTCGCGCTGCTGCCGCGCGACGCGGGCCTGCTCGCCGACTACGCCGACGCCGTCGCTGCCGCGAACGACGGCACGCCAGAACGAGCAGTCGCTCGCGCTGATCGACCGTGCGCTCGCGATCGATCCGTCGCAGCCGAAGGCGCTCGCGCTCGCCGGCACGGTCGCGTTCGACCGCGGCGACTACGCGACCGCCGCGTCGCAGTGGCAGAAGATCGCCGACGCGCTGCCGCCGGACAGCGAATTCCATCAGCAGGTGATGGCGAACATCGACGAGGCGCGCCGGCGAGGCGGGCTCCGCGCGCCTCGCGGCGCCCGCGAGAGCCGGCGGCCGCGTCGCGGCGCGAGGCGTTGACGGGCATCGTGACGCTCGCGCCGTCGCTCGCGTCGCGCGTCGCGCCGGACGACACGGTGTTCGTGCTCGCGCGTCCGTTGTCGGCCGCATGCCGCTCGCCGTGATCCGCGCGACGGTCAAGGACCTGCCGCTGCGGTTCCGCCTCGACGACAGCATGGCGATGGCGCCGACGATGAAGATGTCCGGCCAGAAGCAGGTGGTCGTCGCGGCGCGCGTCTCGAAGAGCGGCAACGCGATCACGCAGCCGGGCGACCTCGCCGGCGAGAGCGGGCCGGTCGCGCCGGGAACGCGGGATCTGTCGATCGTCGTCGGCGACGTCGTGTCGGCAGGACCGCAGCCGCCCGCGCGGCCGGCATCCTGAGCGGACAGCAGCGATGGCAAGCGACCAGGGCTTCGTCGATCACGTCTGCGAGCTCGCGAGCGCGTCGCGGCCGGTGACGAGCCGGAAGATGTTCGGCGAGTACGCGCTCTATCTCGACGGCAAGGTGATCGGGCTGGTCTGCGACAACCAGTTGTTCGTCAAGCCGACCGCCGAGGGGCGAAGCCTCCTCGGCACGGTCGACGAACAGCCGCCCTTCCCCGGCGCGAAGTCGTATCTGCGGATCGATGCGGCGCTCGACGACCGCGACTTGATCCAACGCCTGTTCGACGTCACGGCGCGGGCGTTGCCGGCGCCGTCCGTGCCGAAAGCGCGGGCCGCATCGAAGGCAGCGACGAAGAAGAAGCCGTCCATCCGCAAGCCTTCCGGACGATGACGTCCGCCGCGTCGGTCGTCTCGTCGATGGCCGCGTCCGACGTTCTTCATGCGGCGGATCGCGACGTTGTGGACGCTCCTCGCCGCGCTGGCGATCGCGCCGCGCTTCGTCGCCGCCGTCGCAGTGGCGCCGATCGTCATCGCCGAAGGCAAGGGCTCGTTCGTCTTCGTCGATGCCGCCGGCGACCCGTCGAAGCGGATGACGGTCTACACCTATCTGCCGCCCGGCGTCGACGCGGCGACCGCGCGCATCGTGTTCGTGATGCACGGCGTCTCGAAGAATGCCGACGGCTATCGCGACGCCTGGATCCCGTACGCCGACCGCGAACGATGGATGATCGTGGCACCGCTCTTCGACGCCGGGCAGTGGCGCAATGTCGACTACGCGTCCGGCGGCGTCATCGAGCGCGACCGGTCCCGCTGGTCGTTCAGCGTCGTCGAGCATCTGTTCGACGCGATCGAGCAGGCGACCGGCAACGCGGCGCCGCGCTACTCCATCTACGGCCACTCGGAAGGCGCGCAGTTCGTCCACCGGCTTGTGCTGATGCTGCCCGACGCGCGGATCGACAAGGCGATCGCGGCGAACGCCGGCTGGTACACGATGCCCGACGCCGACGTGCGCTATCCGTTCGGGATCGGCGGTTCGCCGATCGACGATGCGACGCTCGCGCGAAGCTTCCGACAGAAGCTGACGGTGCTGCTCGGCGATCGCGACGTGGACCCGAACCACGGCAGTTGAACCGCACGCCGCCGGCGATGGCCGAAGGGAGCAACCGATTCGAACGGGGCCAGCGCTTCTTCAGCGACGCGTCCGCTCGGGCGGCAGTCGCGCGGCGACATGTTCGCCTGGCGGCTCCAGATCGTGCCGGGCGTCGCGCATCAGAACAGCGGCATGTCGCGCGCCGCGGCCGCGCTGTTGGCGCGGCCTGATTGACAACGTGGGTTGACGAACCCGCCGCGTCGAAGACTCAGCGCAGCCCGGCGGCGTAGTCGGCGACGGCCTTGATGTCGTCGTCGGACAACCGCGACGCGATCGTGGCCATCGCCGCGTTGTTCTTGCGGGTACCGGTCTTGAAGGCGGTCAACTCCGCCTCGTTGTACTCGCCCCATTGACCCGCGAGCCGCGGATACTGGATCGGGATGCCGGCGCCGCTCGGGCCGTGACACGCCGCACAGGCCGGAACGCCGCGCTCGGCGATGCCCGCACGCCAGATCTTCTGACCGTGCTCGACCGTGGCTTTACCCTTCGCGCTCGCCGGCTTGTACGCCTGCGTCGCGAAGTAGGCCGCGACGTTGCGGATGTCGGTGTCCGACAGCGCGGCCGCGTACGGCGACATGATCGGGTTCGGCCGCGTCGGGACGGTCGTGCCCGCCTCCGCCTTGAAGTTGTGCAGCTGCTTCTCGAGGTACGCCTCGTTCTGACCGGCCAGCTTCGGGTAGGCGTTGCCGGTCGCGTTGCCGTCCGGTCCATGGCAGGCCGCACAGACGGCCTGCGCGATCGCCTGGCCCTTCGACACGTCGGCCTTGGCGTCCTTCGTGTCCGCTCCCTTGCCGGCCGCCTCTTCCGCCGCCGGGATCGGCCCCGATGCCATGGCGAGCACGAGCGTCAACGCGGCGGACAATGCGAAAGCACGAGCCATTTCTACCTCTGTGAAGCGAGCGATCGGATGTGGAATGCCCTGCTGCTCTCGGCTGCGGCGAAGCGATGCAACGAAGCGTCGGGCGAGTCGCGATGCCGGCCGCATGACGCCATCGAGCGCGTCGAGGCCTGCCGACAAACCGCCGTATTATACAGAGCAGTGCCCGAGCTTCAGGCCGCGACGAGGTCTCGAGCGGCACTGCGCGGCGGACCCACCGCCCGCCGCCTCCTCCCCTCCGCGATCTTCGCGTCCTCATGTCCGCGCTTCATCAGGCCAGTTTTTTCACGACGGTCGACCGACTGCATCAGCTGCCGCTTCTCGGGCTGCCGGAGCTCGCGTTCGCCGGCCGCTCGAACGCCGGCAAGTCGACCGCGATCAATACGCTCGCGCATCAGAAGCGCCTCGCGTTCGCGAGCAAGACGCCGGGGCGCACGCAGCACATCAACTTCTTCGCCGTCGGCAAGCATGCCGACGATCCGTCGCTGCCGGCCGCGTTCCTCGTGGACCTGCCGGGCTACGGCTACGCGGAGGTGCCGCGCGACTCACGCGCGCATTGGGAGCAGACGCTCGGCACGTACATCCGCAAGCGCAACGAACTCGTCGGCCTCGTGCTGATGATGGATGCGCGCCG
This sequence comes from uncultured beta proteobacterium, assembly GCA_963795885.1. Taxonomy (GTDB): domain Bacteria; phylum Pseudomonadota; class Gammaproteobacteria; order Burkholderiales; family Burkholderiaceae_D; genus CAHJXF01. Next base: position 501,775 of record CAWCJI010000005.1, read on the forward strand.
GCCGTTCACCGATCTCGACGAAGGACTGATCGCGTGGTTCGCCGAGACGGGCAAGCCGCTGCACGTGCTGCTGACGAAGTCGGACAAGCTCAACCGCAGCGACAAGACCAGCGCACTGCGCTCGACGCGCGAGCGGCTCGCCGCGATCTCGCCGTTCCATACGGCGCAACTGTTCTCCGCGCTCGACAGGACCGGCGTCGACGAAGCGGATCGACGCGTGCTCGACCTGCTCGGCCTCGCTCCCGATGCGGAGTCCGGCCAGCCCGAACTGCGCGTCGAGCGGACAAAAAAAACCCCGGCGCAAGGGGAATGACACCGGGGTGATAACGCCTTATAGTAAAGGCACCCGCTCAGGGAGGAGAAGCGGGGGATGGCGTGAGCCATCCGTCCGTTATGAGCGCGACGCCGCGCGAAAGTTCGCGCGCCGTTCGCGCCGACGCTGTAACAAAATCGGAACGCACCATGAAACCGCACGAGCACCCCGACCTCGCCGGCGTTCGCGCCGCGATGCGACGACCGCGCCGACGACGATGACGCATCGTCCTCGCCGCATGCGCCGCGACGACTTCTCGCGCCGTCTGATGCGCGAGCATCGCGTCACGGCCGACGACCTGATCTATCCGGTCTTCGTGACAGGAGGGCACGCAAGCGCGCTACGCCGTCGCGTCGATGCCGGGCGTCGAGCGGCTGTCGCTCGACCTGCTGCTGCCGGTCGCCGAAGAGACGATGCGACTCGGCATCCCGGTGCTCGCGCTGTTCCCCGTCGATCGACCCGTCGCTGAAGACGCCGGACGGCCGCGAGGCGACGAACGCGGCCGGCCTGATCCCGCGCGTCGTCGCCGCGCTGAAGGAGGAGTTCCCGGGCCTCGGGTTGATGACCGACGTCGCGCTCGATCCGTACACGAGCCACGGACAGGACGGCGTCATCGACGAGCAGGGCTACGTGATCAACGACGAGACCGTCGAGCATGCTGACGCGGCAGGCGATCGTGCAGGCCGAGGCCGGCGTCGACATTGTCGCGCCGTCGGACATGATGGACGGCCGCATCGGCGCGGTCCGCGTCGCGCTCGAAGAGGCGCGGCTCATCCATACGCGCATCCTCGCGTACTCGGCGAAGTACGCGAGCGCGTTCTACGGGCCGTTCCGCGACGCGGTCGGGCTCGGCCGCGAACCTCGGCCGCAGCGACAAGATGACGTACCAGATGGACCCGTCGAACGCGACGAGGCGCTGCGCGAGGTCGCGTCCGACATCGCCGAAGGCGCCGACATGGTGATGGTCAAGCCGGGAATGCCGTACCTCGACATCCTGCATCGCGTGAAGGACGAGTTCCGGATGCCGACGTACGTCTACCAGGTCAGCGGCGAGTACGCGATGCTGAAGGCCGCCGCGCTGAACGGCTGGCTCGACGAAAAGAAGGTCGTCCTCGAGTCGATGCTCGCGTTCAAGCGCGCAGGTGCCGACGGCATCCTCACGTACTTCGCGCGCGACGTGGCGCGCTGGCTGCGCGAGGCGAACGGCTGACGAGGAGCCGGGCGGCCGCCGACGAACGGCCGGCGCGAGGCCGGTCGTTGCAACCGATCGGGCAGCCTCTGCGTATCCGTCGTCGACGCGTCTTGCGTCTTCCTCCCGTCCCTGCATGCCCTTCGACGACGTTCGTCCGCCGCGGCTCGACCCGCGGTTGCCCTTCCTGAGCCGCCTCGGCAAGCGCTTCGCGCCGCTGACCGCGCTCGTCGCCGCGTTGAGCGGCTGCTCCGGCATCCGGATCATCAACACGCTGTCGCCGACCGGCGGCTACACGGTGACGAAGGACATCGCGTACGGCGAAGGCCCGCGTCGGAAGCTGGACGTCTACCGACCGGCGTCGCTCGCCCCGAACGCGAAAGCCCCGGTCGTGGTCTTCATCTACGGAGGCAGCTGGCGCGACGGCAGCAAGGCCGACTATCCGTTCATCGCCGACGCATTGACGTCGAAGGGCATCGTCACGGTGATCGCCGACTA